>NZ_CP025997.1:1934358-2420992 GCF_003086815.1 Stenotrophomonas sp. YAU14D1_LEIMI4_1
CTGTCGTACCGATATCCAATCGGCGCTTGCTCACATCAATCCCGATCCCGTTCATTGCCCGACTCCGTATAGTCTGGAAGGGTCGACAGCTCCCCCGCTTGCCCAGTCTTATCGCTTCGAGTGTCCAGCTCCAGCAACTGTTCGGGCGGATCAAGGGAGAATCCGGCGTGGGCGCCAAGCTCCATGGCGATCGTCGAGATCCAGGCTCATACGGCGGCCCACGCCGGCTCTCGGCACCTACGCTGCCAGATTTCCGTCAGATAAGGCTCGTAGGCGCCTTGCTCGCGCGCGCAATCCTGCGCGCCCGGCAAGACCGGGGTTGGGCGTCCTGCCCAACCCGCCCGAGGCATGCCTCGGGCCCATGGCGCCTGCGGTCCTGCCCACCCACACCGCCCGGCCACGGACAGGTTGCGTGCGCGCCAGCCACGGAGTGAAGAAGGAAGAGCGGAAAGCGGGTCGCGGCGCTGCGCTTGCTCGCAGCCGAGCATGGCTCGGCTCTACAGGGGCATCGTTTGCCGGACAGAGTTCATCCACGCATGGCGTGGATCTACCACAGAAGCATTTCCCGGACAGAGTTCATCCACGCGTGGCGCGGATCTACCACAGAAGCATTTCCCAGGCAGCGTTCATCCACGCATGCCGTGGATCATCCGGACGCGCCGGGAGACTGTCAGGGGTGGGGCGGATTGGGTTCGCGGGGGTATCCGCGCCATGGATGGCGCGGCTAAGCCTCCAGGGACGGATTCACGGCGTCCCCCGCGAACCCAACCCGCCCCGCCAAACCAGCACACCCGCACTTGCCGTTGCTCTGGCTTCAAGCGGGGGTGCAGGGCCGCAGGCCCTGCAAGCAAAACAACCCCTTACTTGCCCCGCAGGCGGCTGTGCTTGAAGCCGTAGCCGAAATAGATCACGAAGCCGACTACGGTCCACACGCCCATCAGCATCCAGTTGTGCAGCGTCATCGCCGACAGCAGTGCCAGGCAGCTGATCACGCCCAGGCTGCAGACCAGCCAGGCCGCCGGAATGCGGAACGGGCGCGGCAGGTCCGGCTGGGTGCGGCGCAGGATCAGCACGCCGGCACACACCGCGGCGAAGGCAATCAGCGTACCCATCGAGGTCAGCTCGCCCAGGATATCCAGCGGGAACAGCGCCGCCAGCAGGGCGATGCCGATGCCGGTGATGACCGTATTGATGTGCGGGGTGCGGTACTTCGGGTGGATCTTGGTGAACACCGGCGGCAGCAGGCCGTCGCGGCCCATGATCATGAAGATGCGCGGCTGGCCGATCACCATCACCAGCACCACCGAGGCCAGGCCGATCAGGGCGCCCACTTCCACCACCCAGCGCAGCCAGCCCAGCTGCGGATGCGCAGCCACGGCGGTCACCACCGGTTCGTCGGTGCCCAGCAGCTGGAACGGCACCAGGCCGGTCATGACCGCGGCCATGGCGATGTACAGCACGGTGCAGATCACCAGCGACAGCATCATGCCGATCGGCATGTCGCGTTGCGGGCGGTGCGATTCCTGCGCGGCCACCGACACGGCCTCGAAGCCGATGTAGGCGAAGAAGACCATGGCCGCGCCGCGCAGCACGCCTTCCATGCCGTACTTGCCCGGGCCTTCGTTGGCCGGAATGAACGGGGTCCAGTTGCTGGTGTCCACGTACTTCCAGCCGACCACGATCACCAGCACGATCAGGCCGGTCTTGAGGATGACCATGGCCATGTTCATCGCCGAGGACTTGCTGATGCCCACGTAGCACAGCCAGGTGAGCAGCAGCACCAGGATGGCGGCGGGAATGTTGGCGATCGCACCGGTCGGCCGCAGCTGCGCATCCAGTGGGGCGCTGACCAGCGCGGCCGGTAGATGGATGTCGAACTGGCTGAGGAAGCTGAGGAAGTAGCCGGTCCAGCTGACCGCCACCGCCGAGGCCGACACGCCGTATTCCAGCACCAGCATCCAGCCGATGAACCAGGCCGAGAGCTCGCCGAAGGTGGCGTACGTGTAGGTGTAGGCGCTGCCGGACACCGGCACCATCGCGGCGAATTCGGCATAGGCCAGGGCGCAGAACGCGCAGCAGATCGCGGCCAGCACGAACGACAGCATGATGGCCGGGCCGGCGTGGTTGGCCGCGGCCTGGCCGGTGATGACGAAGATGCCGCCGCCGATCACCGCGCCGATGCCCAACGCGGTCAGGCCCCAGGGGCCCAGGTGGCGGCGCAGGCTCAGCCCGTTGGCGTCTTCATGGGCGGCATGCGGATGCTTGGTGGCCCACAGTTGCTTGAACATGTGTGTCGGTCTTGTCGAAGCGCCGTTCGAGGCGGCGCGGGGGAAAACGGACGGGCCGGCGCAGGGCCGGCCCGTAGGGGGATCAGGGCGACTTGGCCAGCTTGCTGTTGCGCATGCCGTAACCCAGGTAGATCAGCATGCCCAGCACGGTCCAGCCGACGAACAGGTGCCAATGCACCACGAACGCCTGCCAGAACAGGAACAGGCAGGTGGCCGCACCCAGCGGGCAGATGATCCACACCGCCGGCACGCGGAACGGGCGATGCAGTTCCGGGCGGCTGTAGCGCAGCACCAGCACGCCGATGCAGACGGTGGCGAAGGCCAGCAGGGTGCCCATCGACACCAGTTCGCCCAGCACGTTCAGCGGCACCAGGCCGGCCAGCGCGGCGGCGATGACGCCGACCACGATCGTGGCCCAGTAGGGCGTGCGGAAGCGGGCATGCACCTTGCCGAAGAACTTCGGCAGCAGGCCGTCGCGCGAGATCGTGTAGGCGATGCGGGTCTGGCCCATCATCATCACCAGCACCACCGAGGACAGGCCGGCGATGGCGCCGATCTCGACGAAGGTCTTCAGCCAGGCCAGGGTCGGGTAGGGCTCCAGCGCGGTAGCCACCGGCTTGTCGGTGCCCAGCAGGTGGTAGGGCATCATGCCGGTCAGCACCGCACAGACGATGATGTAGACCACGGTGCACACGGCCAGCGAACCGAGCAGGCCGATCGGCATGTTGCGCTGCGGGTCCTTGGTTTCGCCGGCGGCGGTGGAGACCGCATCGAAGCCGATGTAGGCGAAGAACACGATGGTGGCCGCGCGGAAGATGCCACTCCAGCCGAACTCACCCGGCACGCCGGTGTTTTCCGGAATGAACGGCTGCCAGTTGGCCGGGTCGACATGGGCCGCGCCGATGCCGATGAACAGGCAGATGACGGTGACCTTGATCGCCACGATGATCGCGTTGACGAACGCGGACTGGGTCACGCCCACGTACAGCAGGCCCGACACGGCCGCCACGATCAGCACCGCCGGCAGGTTGAACAGCTTGCCCGACGATACGAATTCGCTGCCGGTCCAGGCGATGGGCGCGGCGCTGAGCAGGTCCGGGAACGGCATGTGCAGGGTGGTGGTGATGAAGCTGATCAGGTAGGCCGACCAGCCCACGGCCACCGAGGCCGAGGCGAACAGGTATTCCAGCACCAGGCACCAGCCGATGAACCAGGCCATGCCTTCGCCCAGGGTGGCGTAGGAATAGGAATAGGCGCTGCCGGACACCGGCATCATCGCGGCGAATTCGGCGTAGCACAGGCCCGCCAGGGCACAGGCGAAGCCGGCCAGCACGAACGACAGCATCACCGCCGGGCCGGCGTGGTTGGCCGCGGCCTGGCCGGTGAGCACGAAGATACCTGCGCCGATCACCGCACCTACGCCCAGCAGGATGAGGTGTTTAGCCGTGAGGGTCCGTTTCAACGTGGCTTCGCCGTCCAGGCTGCCTTCGATGGGTTCGCCAGCATCGACGTGCCCGGCCGGTTGTACCGGCTTGACCCTCAACAGAGCTTTCAGCATGCAGAACTTTCCTGATGATCGGATTGGGAGGGCTGCCGATACGTTGCCGGCGGCCTGGAATGGTGAAGGCCGTGCGAACGGCCCGCTGTACCTTAGCCAAAGCTGAAGCCACCGCACAAGCGCAATCGCAACAATGAACGGCGATAATGGCCGATGTTTTCCAGGCCGCCCCGCATTCATGAACGAATCCGTGCAATCCCTTGCCGTGCTTGATGATCGGCTGCGCAGCCTGCTGCAGGAATATGCCGGCCGCGAGCCGTCCCACGGCGAACTGGCTGCCGAATTCGGCACACTGCTGGACAATCCGGAAGATCCGTTCCGTCGCGAGCGCCTGGCCGGGCATTTCACCGCCAGCTGCTGGCTGGTCAGCGCCGATGGCCAGCGCGTGCTGCTGACCCATCACCGCAAGCTGCAGCGCTGGCTGCAGCTGGGCGGGCATGCCGATGGTGACCGCGACTTGGCCCAAGTAGCGCTGAAGGAAGGCGAGGAAGAGTCGGGCCTGACCGGCCTGGTGCTGGAAGACCCGGCCATCTTCGACCTGGACAAGCACTGGATTCCCGAACGCAAGGAGGTGCCGGGGCATTGGCACTACGACGTGCGTTTCGTGATCCGTGCGCTGGGCGGCGAAGCCTTCGTGCTGAGCGAGGAATCGCTGGCGCTGGCCTGGCGGCCGGTGGTCGAGGTGGCGGCAGATCCGGCATCGGACGAATCGATGCAGCGCATGGCCCGCCGCTGGCTGGCACGTTGATGCATTCCGCCGGGCATGGCCCGGCGCAACTGGTAGATCCACGCCATGCGTGGATAACGCGGTGCCAGGGTCAATAGAGAATGCGGGTGCGCAGGGTGCCCGGGATCGCAGCCAGCTCGTCACGCACCGCACCGGCCTGTTCCTCGCTGGCGGTGATGTCGATCACCACGTAGCCCACCTTCGGGTCGGTACGCAGGAACTGGCCGTCGATGTTCACGTTGTGGCGCGAGAAGATCTCGTTCACCTTGGACAGCACGCCCGGCACGTTCTGGTGGATGTGCAGCAGGCGCAGGCTGTCGGCATGCTCGGGCAGGGTCACTTCCGGGAAGTTGACCGCCGACAGGGTGCTGCCGTTGTCGCTGTAGCGAACCAGCTTGGCCGCCACTTCCACGCCGATGTTGTCCTGCGCTTCCAGCGTACTGCCGCCCACGTGCGGGGTCAGGATCACGTTGTCGTGGCGGGTGAGGGGCGATTCGAAGATATCGCCGTTGCCCTTCGGCTCGACCGGGAATACGTCCAGCGCTGCGCCACCAATGTGGCCGCTGGCCAGGGCGGCATCCAGCGCATCGATATCGACCACGGTGCCGCGTGCGGCATTGATCACGTGTGCGCCCTTGCGCATCTTTGCCAGTTCGGTGCTGCCGATCATCCACTGCGTGGACGCGGTTTCCGGCACGTGCAGGGTGATGATGTCGGCGCGCGCCAGCAGGTCATCCAAGCTGGCCGCGGCGCGGGCATTGCCCAGCGCCAGCTTGGTTTCCACATCGTGGAAGATCACCTGCATGCCCAGCGATTCGGCCAGCACGCCCACCTGGGTGCCGATATGGCCGTAGCCGATGATGCCCAGGGTCTTGCCGCGCACCTCGTGGCTGCCGCTGGCCGACTTCGACCAGCCGCCGCGGTGGCATTCGGCGTTCTTCTGCGGAATGCCGCGGGTCAGCATGATCGCCTCGGCAATCACCAGTTCGGCCACGCTGCGGGTATTGGAATAGGGGGCGTTGAACACCGGGATGCCGGCCAGCTCGGCCGCTTCCAGGTCCACCTGGTTGGTGCCGATGCAGAAGCAGCCCACCGCGATCAGGCGCTTGGCCTCGGCCAGCACCTCGGCGCTGAGCTGGGTGCGCGAGCGGATGCCGACGATGTGCGCCTCGGCGATGCGCGCCTTCAGTTCGTCTTCGGGCAGGGCCTTGCTGTGGGCCTCGATCTGGCTGTAGCCGGCGGCGGTGAACACCTCCACGGCGGTCTGGCTGACCCCCTCCAGCAACAGCACGCGGATATCCTGCTTGGGGAACGAGGTCTTCTTCGGCGACATGGGACGGCACGGCCAGTGGGACAGGGGCCGCCCACTATGCCAGATCGCCGCCGCCATGGTGCAGTGCGGAAATGGTTGCATTCGAACCTATCGCCGCGTGCCGACGGGACTGGACGCCCGCCCGCACCGCTGGCACGCTTGCCCGTTCTTCACGCACCGCGCTGGACCGACATGACCGATTCCCGCATCGCCTCGCTGCAGCAGGCCTGTCCTGGCCTGAAGCTGAAGACCGAGCCTGCCGACCTGGAGCATTACGGCCGCGACTGGACCCGGCGCTGGATCCCGGCACCGCTGGCCATCGCCCTGCCGGCAACGGTGGAGGAGGTGCAGGCGGTGATGCGCTGGAGCGCGGCCGAAGGCGTGGCCGTGGTGCCCTCCGGTGGCCGCACGGGGCTGTCCGGCGGCGCGGTGGCGGCCAACGGCGAGCTGGTACTCAGCCTGGAACGCATGAACAAGGCGCTGGCCTACGATGCCGTGGACCGTACCCTGGTGGTGCAGGCCGGCATGCCGCTGGAAGCGCTGCACAACGCCGCGCTGGAACACGGCCTGATCTACCCCGTGGATTTTGCCGCGCGCGGTTCGTGCTCGATCGGCGGCAACATCGCCACCAATGCCGGCGGCATCCGCGTGATCCGTTACGGCAACACCCGCGAGTGGATCGCCGGCCTGAAGGTGGTGACCGCCAGCGGCGAGCTGCTGGAGCTCAACAAGGGCCTGATCAAGAACTCCAGCGGTTATGACTTCCGCCAGCTGCTGATCGGTTCGGAAGGCACGCTGGGCGTGATCGTGGAAGCCACCGTGAAGCTGACCGACCCGCCGCCGGCCAGCAACGTGATGCTGCTGGCGGTGCCCAGCTTCGACGTGCTGATGCAGGTGTTCGCCGCGTTCCGCGCGCGCCTGCAGCTGCAGGCGTTTGAATTCTTCACCGACCGGGCGCTGGAACACGTGCTGGCGCACGGGGCGCAGGCACCGTTTGACGAAGTACACCCGTACTACGTGGTGACCGAGTTCGCGGCCAATGACGAGGCGCAGGAAGCCGCGGCGATGGCGGCCTTCGAGGACTGCATGGGCAATGGCTGGGTCAGCGACGGCGTGATCAGTGCCAGCGATGCCCAAGCGGCCCAGCTATGGCGCTTGCGCGAGGGCATCACTGAAGCGCTGGCGCGCTACAAGCCGTACAAGAACGATGTGTCGGTGCGCATTTCGGCCATGCCGGCGTTCCTGGCCGAAACCCAGGGGCTGATCGGCCAGGCCTACCCGCATTTCGACGTGGTCTGGTTCGGCCATATCGGCGATGGCAACCTGCATATCAACGTGCTCAAGCCCGATGACACCAGCGATGCCGATTTCGTAACGCAGTGCGAGCACGTGACCAAGCTGCTGGCGCAGGTGCTGGCCCGCTTCGATGGCAGCATTTCCGCCGAGCACGGCATTGGCCTGGTCAAGAAGGGCTACCTGGACAGCACCCGTGGCCCGGCCGAGATCGCGCTGATGAAGGCGGTCAAGCGCGCCTTCGATCCGGAAGCACGGCTGAATCCCGGCAAGCTGTTCGACGTCTGAGTCGCACATCTTCTTCACGATGCCGTTACGCTTCACCCATTCCCACTGCGAACCGCACACCATGATCCGATCCGCGCTGATGCTTGCCCTGCTGTCCCTGCCGCTGGCCGGCTTCGCTTCCAGCTTCGCCGGCACCTCGGCCGGTTCGGCCACTGGCGCCTCGTCCGGTTCGTCCGGCAGCAGTTCCGGTGATGACAAGGTGGTGCTGGCCGCGCGTGATGATGCGGCGGCCTTCGTGGCCACCGATGGCCAGATCCGTGGTGCGCGCCTGCAGGCGGCGCTGGTGCACCTGCGCGAGCAGGATGCCGGTGCGCAGCAGCAGAGCGATCTGGAACTGGCGCGGGCACTGCTGGCCCGTTGATGCGGGCGCAATGAGCTCGGCCACCAGCGTCGCCGGGCATGGCCCGGCGCTACTGTGGCGCGCTGCGGGAGCGGTCGGGATTGCCGTGATGGCATGGCTGGCGGCGCCGGCCGCGCAGGCCGCCGACCGCCTGCAACTCGACCCGGCCGGGCTGACCGCCGCGCAACAGCACACCGCGCAGCAGACCCTGGACGATGTGCAGGCCTTGCTGCCCGCCGGCCTGCTGCAGGCACTGCCAGAGCAGGTGCAGGTGGGCTGGCGTACCGACCTGCCGTCGCACGTGCATGGCCGTGCATTTGCCGGCGGCATCGCGCTGCGCCGCGCGCTGCTGGATGTCAGTGCGCCGGGCGCACGCCGCGCGCGGCGCAGTGCGCTGGTGCACGAGCTGGTGCACGTGGCCGATCGCACAGACGGGCAATGGTCACGCGGCGCGCGTTGGCGTGACCTGGCCGGCTGGCAGCGGCGGCCCTGGCACCTGGGGCGGGGTGGCAACGCGTTCACCGATCGCAGCCCGGATGCCTACGAGCGCCACAGCGCGGCCGAGTACCTGGCGGTGAACGCCGAATACTTCGTGCTGGACGCAGACTACGGCTGCCGACGCCCGGCGCTGGCGCAGTGGTATCGCGCCCACTTCGGCGTGCCGCCATCGCTGCCCGAGCCGCAGTGCCCGGTGCAGCTGCCACTGATGCAGGCCGACGACGAAGAAGGCGCGGCCTCGCTGCTGCGCCTGGACCCGGCGCGGGTGTACGCGGTGGACTATCTGTTTGCCGAGGGCAGTGCGCAGCCGATGAGCCGCTGGGGCCACAGCATGCTGCGCCTGGTGATCTGTCGCCCGGGCCGCGCGCTTGGCCCCGATTGCCGTCTGGATCTGGCCTACCACCGCGTGCTGTCGTTCCGCGCGTTCGTGGGGGATGTGCAGATTTCCAACTGGCGCGGGCTGACCGGCGGTTACCCTTCGCGTCTGTTCGTGCTGCCGTTGCAGCAGGTAGTGGAGGAGTACACCAAGGTGGAGCTGCGCGGCCTGCAGTCACTGCCGCTGCACCTGGACCGCGACGAGATCGCCAGTCTGCTGGAGCGGACCGCGCAGGTGCACTGGAGCTACGACGGCCGCTATTTCTTCGTCAGCAACAACTGTGCGGTGGAAACCGCAAAGCTGCTGCAGTCGGGCGTGCCACGCCTGGGCCAGGCGGGCCTGGCGCAGCTGACGCCGCGTGGCCTGCGCAAGCGCCTGGTGCGCTTGCAGGCGCTGGATGAAACGGTACTGGCCGACCGCGCGTCGGCACAGGCGCAGGGCTATTACTTTGCATCCGCACGCGACCATTACCAGCAGTTGTTCGCGGTGGCGGCCACGCAGCTCGATCTGCCGGCAGACACGGTGTCGGGCTGGTTGAAGCTGGCGCCGGAACAGCGTGGGCACTGGCTGCAGCGTGGCGACATGCGCGCCACCGCCGCCCTGCTGTTGCTGGAACAAGCGGCGCAGCGCCGGGCCGAACTGCGCGCGCGCGACGTGCTGAAGCGACGTCTGCTGGCGGCACCTGACAGTGCGGCCACCGCGGACCTGCGCAGCCTGCTGCAGCAGAGTGGGCAGTGGCTGCGTCCGGGAGCGTTGCTGCCGGGGGGAGGCTATGGTCTGCCGCTTGACGACGAACAGGCCGCGCTGGCACGCGAGGTCGCGCAGGCCAGTGCGCAATCGGTGCCGGCCTGGCAGGCGCTGCGCCTGCAGCTGCGCCCGCAGCTGCCGCCGAAGCAGCGCCAGCAGATGGATGCGATCGATGCCAACCTGGCCGTGCTGTCCACGCGGCTGCGCGAGCAGGCCGCGCCTGCGGGCGACCCTGCCTGAACCGTGCGTCAGTTCGCAGGACCCGGTTTCAGTGCCCGTTTACAGCGCAGTGGTAGGGTCAGGGTTCCTGCAGTTGCGACAAGGAGCCACGCCATGCGTGCAGTTTCCGCCTTGATGGCCGTCTCCCTCTCCGCCGTGCTGGCCGCCTGCCAGCCCGCGCGCCCCACCTCCAGTGCATCTCCGGAAGCCAGTGCATCCCCGGAAGCGCCCGCATCGGGCACGACTGCGGGCAGCGAGCCTGTTTTCCGCGCGACCGGCAATGAGCCGGGCTGGTTGGCCGTTGTCGGCGGACCGGCGCCGGGTCTGCAGGTTGAAGTGGATTACGGCCAGCGTCGTTTCCAGGTGCCGGCGCCGACCGAAGGTGCCGATGGCTGGGTGGGCAAGGCTGCCGACGGCACCGATATCAAGCTCAGCTTCCAGCGCACGCCCTGCCAAGACGACATGAGCGGGCAGGATCTCGAGGCCACGGCGATGCTGACCGTGGGCACCCGGCAGTATCACGGCTGCGGCCGCTTCGCCTCGCCCGCCCCGTAACGTCGTGCTTGCTCGACGGCTTCTACCGCACGCGAAGTCGAGCAAGCTCGCCGCTACGAAAAGCGGTGCCGCGCGGCCATGCCCGGCGCAACGATCGGCGGTAGCGCCGGGCCATGCCCGGCGCAGGGCGCTCAGTCGGCGCGGCCGGCGAATTCGCCGGTGGTGGTGTTCACCAGCACGCGCTCACCGTTGCTGATGTATTCCGGCACCATGATTTCCAAGCCGGTGTTCAGCTTGGCCGGCTTCGGGCGCTTGGTGGCGGTGCCGCCCTTCAGTTCCGGTGGGGTTTCCACCACTTCCAAGGTCACGTTCTGCGGCAGCTGGATCGCCACCGGCAGTTCGTCGATCACCTGCACGTAGATGCCGTTCAGGCCATCGGTGATGTAGCCGGCGTCGTCGCCGATCACATCGGCATCCAGGGTGTACGGGGTGTAATCCTCGTCATCCAGGAACACGAAGGCATCGCCATCCTTGTACGAATAGGTGGACTGGCGGCGCAGCAGTTCCACTTCGACCAGGTTGTCATCGGCATCGAAGCTGGCATCGAGCTTGTTGCCGCCCGGCACGCTGTACATGATGAAACGGAAGCGCACGTTGCCGCCGCGGCCCTGCGGCGAGCTGCGTTCGATGTCGCGGATCTGGTACACGCCGTTGTTGTACTCGACGACGTTGCCCTTCTTGATGTCGTTGGCTTTCATGGTGTTCTAGGTCGGTTGGGGGAGGGCGCCATCCCGGCGCCCGGGGGGAATCACTTCGGAGCGAGGCGGGTAGCGCCGTCCAGGCGGATGGTCTCGCCGTTGAGGTAGGTGTTGCCGATGATGTGGCCGACCAGGCTGGCGAAGTCTTCTGGCTTGCCCAGGCGCGAGGGGAACGGGATCGAAGCGGCCAGCGACTGCTGCACGGCCTCGGGCATGCCGTCCACCATGGGCGTCCAGAACACGCCGGGGGCGATGGTGTTCACTCGGATGCCGAAGCGCGACAGTTCGCGGGCCATCGGCAGGGTCATGGCGACCACGCCGCCCTTGCTGGCCGAGTAGGCGGCCTGGCCGATCTGGCCTTCGTAGGCGGCCACGCTGGCAGTGTTGATGATCAGGCCGCGTTCGCCGTCATCGCCGGCCGGGTTGTGCT
The DNA here is from genome assembly GCF_003086815.1 of Stenotrophomonas sp. YAU14D1_LEIMI4_1. Classification (NCBI taxonomy): domain Bacteria; kingdom Pseudomonadati; phylum Pseudomonadota; class Gammaproteobacteria; order Lysobacterales; family Lysobacteraceae; genus Stenotrophomonas; species Stenotrophomonas sp. YAU14D1_LEIMI4_1. The sequence goes on from NZ_CP025997.1 coordinate 1,945,688, forward strand.
GCATGCGGTTGGCGGCGGCCTTGGCCACGTTGAAGCTGCCCACCAGGTTGACCATCACCGTGCCCTGGAAGTTGGCCAGCGGCATCGGCGCTTCTTTGCCCAGCACACGGCCGGCCCCGAGGATGCCGGCGCAGTTCATGGCCAGGTTCAGCCCGGCCAGGAAGTCATGTGCCTGGTCGATGGCGGCGGCCACGGCCGCTTCATCGCTGACATTGACGTTGAAGTAGCGGGCCTTGTCGGCGCCCAGCGCGGCGACCGCGGCGGCGCCCTTATCGTCGTTCAGATCGAACAGGGCGACCTTGCCACCGTGGGCCACCAGGTGTTCGGCCACGGCCAGGCCCAGGCCGGAAACGCCGCCAGTGATCACGGCACGTACGGAAGACAGCTGCATTGCACGGTCCTGCAGGTTCAAGAACCGCCGATTCTAACGGAAGGTGCGGCGTGCGCTGTTGTGCGGTGCTGCAAAGGCGGGCGGTGGCCGGGCGGCGCTGCGGGAACATCCGTCGAGCAAGCTCGACGCTACAAAGCCGCCGATGCGCGGGCCAGGTGGCGCTCGAACTCGCTGGGCTCCAGCCCGTGGGCGAACAGGAAGCCCTGGCCGACGGTCACCCCCAGGTCGAGCAGGCACTGGCGCTGGGCCTCGTTTTCCACGCCTTCGGCCACCACGCCAAGGCCCAAGCTGCGGGCGATCGCGCAGACCGCCTCGCATACCGCCACGTCCGAGCGGTTGCGTGGAATGCCTTCCACGAACAGCTGGCTGAGCTTGAGGCCATGGATCGGCAACCGGCGCAGGTAGTTCAGTGCGCTGTAGCCTTCGCCAAAATCGTCGATGGTCAGCATCACCCCCATCTCGCGCAGGCGGGCGAAGGTGCGCAGGGTGTCGGGCGCATCCTCGATCAGCACCCGCTCGGTGAATTCCAGCTCCAGCGCGGTGCCGGGCAGTTCGAATTCGTCCAGCAGGCTGCGCACGTTGCGCGCCAGGTCGTCGCCGGTGAACTGGCGGTAGGACACGTTCACCGCCACCCGCAACACGCCCACGCCGTCGTCGCGCCACTGCCGCACCTGGCGGCAGGCCTCGCGCAGGGCCCAGTGGCCGATGCGCACGATGTCGCCGGTGTGTTCGGCATGGCGGATGAACAGGTCCGGGCGCATTTCCCCCAGCTGGCTGTTCTGCCAGCGCATCAGCGCCTCGCAGCCAATGGTGGCGCCGGTGCGCAGGTTCACCTGCGGCTGGTAGACCAGGCGGAACTCATCGCCATCCAGCGCCTTGTGCAGGCGGCTTTCGATCTGCAGGCGGTCGTTCTGGCGCTCGGCCAGTTCCTGCGAAAACACCTGCCAGCCGTTGCGGGTGCGGCGCTTGCACTCGTACATGGCGGTGTCGGCATTCTGGATGAGCTGCTGCGGCCGGTCGCCATCCTGCGGAGCGCAGGCAATGCCGATGCTGGCCGTCACCGGGAACTCGTCGCTGCCCAGCTGGAAGGGCGGCACAAAGGCGGTGATGATGCGCTCGGCCAGTTGTTCGGCCTGGTCGGGCTGGTCGCGCAGATCGCAGATGACCAGGAATTCGTCGCCACCAAACCGCGCCAGCAGGCCCTCGGTGCCGATCGCACGGGCGATGCGCTGGGTGGCTTCGATCAGCAGCTCGTCGCCGGCGTTGTGGCCCAGCAGGTCGTTGACCACCTTGAAGCGGTCCAGGTCGATGTACAGCACCGCCACCCGGTCGTGGCCGGGGCTGGCCATGCGCACATCCAGGTCGCTCAGTACCGCATCGCGGTTCATGATGCCGGTCAGCGGATCGGTGCGTGCCTGCACGCGCAGGGTTTCCTCGGCCTGCTTGCGCTCGGTGATGTCCTGCAGGGTGCCGGCGATGCGAGCGGCATCGACATCGCCGGTAGAGACCTCGCCGATCATGCGGATCCAGAACGAATGGCCATCGCGGCGCTGCCCCTGCAGCTCCAGCCCGAAGCTGCTGCGGTGCTCGATGGTGTCGGCCAGCGCCTGCTGCAGGGCCGCACGGTCATCGCTGCGCAGGCAGTCCAGCAGGTCGGGCATGTCCTGCACGTCATTGGGCTGGCCGACGATGTGGCGCGCCTCGTCGGTCAGGTACAGGCGCTGCAGGCCGCGGTCCCATTCCCAGCCGCCGATATGGGCCAGCGACTGCGCGCGTGAGAACAGCAGGCTGTTGCGCTTCAGTTCGGTGATGTCGCTGAACATCGCATACACATGCCCGGCCTCGTCGCAGCCACTGCTGAACACCGGTACGTTGGTGCACGACAGCCACAACATGCGCCCGCGCGGGCGGTGGTACAGGCCGATCACGGTGCTGCGGATCACCCGCCCGGCCTGGAAGCAGCGGTTGGTCGGCCACATCGCCGCCGGCAGTGGCTGGCCGTGTTCGTCCACCACGATCCACGCTTCGGGGTCCAGCAGCGAATGCAGGCCGGTGCCATCGCCGGCCAGGCCCAGGATGCGGTGCGCGGCCGGGTTGGCCGACAGGGCGTTGAGGTTGCGATCAAACAGGATCACGCCCTTGTCGATCGATTCCATCAGCAGCCGGTAGCGCGATTCGGCGCGCCAGCGACCACTGAGGTCGCGCGCCACCGCCACGATGCAGCGCTCGCCACGGTCGCTGAAGCCGGCCGAGTGCACTTCCACCGGGAAGCGGCTGCCATCACCGCGCATGTTGGTCACTTCGATGACGTAGGTGTCACCGCGGTTCAATGCCTCCCAGACCGGCTCCAGATGGTCGCTGGGCAGGTCCGGGTTCAGCAGTTCGATGGGCTGGCCGACGATTGCGTCGCGCGGGCGGTCATAGGCCTGGATGCCGGCCCGGTTCACATCCAGCACCACGCCTTCGGCACTAAGGATGCTGACCGGGTCGGGCACCGCGTCGAACAGGGCGGTGTAGCGCGATTGATGGTCCTGGGCGCGCTGGCGCTCGTCCAGCAGGGCCTGGCGGGCCTGTTTCAGCAGTGCGGCCTGCGCGGGCGGCGGGGTGGCGGCCAGCGCGCTGTCCAGTGCGGCCAGGGCGACGTCGGTTGCGGCGGATGGTTCGCCGAGGGCCGGACGGTCGCGCGGGCCGCGGGCGGTCATGTGGCCGCCAATGCCTGGCCGGTGCGGCTGGCAGTGGTGCGGCCCAGCAGCCCGGCCAGCCAGCGGCCGGTGGCGGCCAGGGCATCCAGATCCACCCCGCTTTCCAGGCCCAGGCCGCGCAGCAGGTAGACCACGTCTTCGCTGGCCACGTTGCCGCTGGCACCCTTGGCATAGGGGCAGCCGCCGGCGCCGGACACCGCGCTGTCGACCACGCGCACGCCTTCTTCCAGGCAGGTGGCGATGTTGGCGATGGCCTGGCCATAGGTGTCGTGGAAGTGCACGGCCAGCGCGGACATGGGAATTTCGGCGGCTACCGCCTGCAGCATGGCGCGGGCCTTGTGCGGGGTGCCGACGCCGATGGTGTCGCCCAGCGAGATTTCGTAGCAGCCCATGCGGTGCAGTGCGCGGGCCACCCACACCACGTCGGCCAGCGGCACCTCGCCCTGGTAGGGGCAGCCGAGCACTGTGGACACATAGCCGCGCACGCGCACGCCGTCGATCTGGGCGCGGCGCAGGATCGGCTGGAAGCGGGCCAGCGATTCGTCGATGCCGGCATTGGTGTTCTTGCGGTTGAATGTTTCCGATGCGGCGGTGAAGACCGCCACTTCCTGCGCGCCCGCCGCCACGGCACGGTCATAGCCCTGCTCGTTGGGCACTAGCACCGGGTAGGCCACGCCGGGGCGGCGGCTGATGCCGGTGAAGACCTCGGTCGCATCGGCCAGCTGCGGTACCCAGCGCGGGCTGACGAAGCTGGTGGCTTCGATGGTGCGCAGGCCGGTGGCCGACAGGCGATCGATCAGGGCGATCTTGTCGGCGGTGGACACGGCCTGCTGTTCGTTCTGCAGTCCGTCGCGCGGGCCGACTTCGACGATGCGTACGAAATCGTTCATGCGCGTGCCCCGACAGTGCCCAGTGCAGGGCTGGTGTCATCGGCAGCAATGGGGCAGGGCAGCGGGAATCGGATCACGTCGGGTCCTGGGGAAACGGGGCAGCCGGTTGTTCCGGCTGCCAGAGGGGATACGCAGGCCGCCCATATGACCGGCCACGCGGTGTGGGTAGCGTGCAGGAAACAGCTCAGGCTTCGGTGACCCAGTGTGGCGCACGTTTGTCCAGGAAGGCGCCCAAGCCCTCCTGGCCTTCGGCCGATACCCGCAGGCGGGCGATCAGGCTGGCATTGTCATGGTCCAGGCGGTCGCGGTCGCGGCTCTCGCAGACCTGGCGGACCAGTTGCTTGGCCGACGCCGCGGCGATCGGGCCGGCCTTGTCCAGCAGGGCCAACTGGCGCTGCAGGGCGTCGTTCAGGCGGTCCGGTTCCACCAGCTGGTGGACCAGGCCGATGCGCAGGGCGGTGTCGGCGTCGAAGTGCTCGCCGGTGGCGAACCAGCGCCGCGCCTGGCGGGCGCCGATGGCCTGGATCACGTAGGGCGAAATGACCGCCGGCAGAAGGCCCAGCCGGCTTTCGGTCAGGCCGAAGCGGGCGCTGGTGCTGGCCAGGGCGATATCGCAGCAGGCCACTAGGCCCACCCCGCCACCGAAGGCGGCGCCGTGCACCCGCGCCAGGGTCGGCTTGGGCAGCTCGTCCAGGGTGCGCATCAGCCGTGCCAGGGCCAGCGCATCGTCGCGGTTTTCCGCTTCGCTGGCCGCGGCCATGCCGCGCATCCACTGCAGGTCGGCACCGGCCGAGAACGAAGCGCCATGGCCGGCCAGCACCACCACCCGTACCCCGTCATCGCGGCCCGCTTCCTCCAGCGCCGTGGTCAGCTGTGCGATCAGCCCGGCGTCGAAGGCGTTGTGCAGGGTCGGCCGGTTCAGCCAGAGGGTCAGGGTGGCGCCAGTGCGCTCGATCTGCAAAGCATCGTTCATGGGAATCCAGGGTCACTTCATACCTGTATGGATCATAGCGGGCCATTGGTCATGGGCCATGACGCGACGCGGGAATGTTAGAATCGAGAACCATTTACATCCAGCAGAGAATGCGCTAGATGACGCTGTCCGAACTGTCCCTGCACACCCCGGCCGTGGTCGATTCCGTGCAGGACCTGCACGCCAACGATGCCATTGCCCGCCGCTTGCGCGAGCTGGGCTTCGTCAAGGGCGAGGAAGTGCGTCTGGTGGCCAAGGGCCCTGTGGGGGGCGAGCCGCTGCTGGTGCAGGTCGGCTTCACCCGTTTCGCCCTGCGTATCTCTGAAGCCAAGCGCGTCGTGATCGATGCCGCCCGCCAGGAAAGCCGTGCATGACCAGCAACGCCTCCGCCACGCCGCTGCGCATTGCGCTGGTCGGTAACCCCAACAGCGGCAAGACCGCGCTGTTCAACCAGCTGACCGGCAGCCGGCAGAAGGTGGCCAACTACACCGGCGTCACCGTCGAGAGGAAGGAGGGCCGCCTGCGCGCGCCGTCCGGCCGCGAGTTCGCCGTGCTCGACCTGCCCGGCGCCTACAGCCTGCAGCCGGCCAGCCTGGACGAGGCGATCACCCGCGACCTGTGCCGGGGTTTCTACCCGGGCGAGGCCGCGCCGGACGTGCTGCTGTGCGTGATCGACGCCACCAACCTGCGCCTGCACCTGCGCTTCGCGCTGGAACTGCGCGAGCTGGGCAAGCCGATGGTGATCGCGCTGAACATGGTCGATGCCGCGCAGCGTCGTGGCATCCAGGTCGATGTGGCCGCGCTGGAGCGCGAGATCGGCGTGCCGGTGGTGGAAACCGTGGCGGTGCGCAAGCAGGGCGCGCGCGCGCTGGTCGAGCGGCTGGATGCCATGGTGCCGCACCTGGATGCGCCGCTGACCGGCGTGGAAGGCGGCATCGATTACCACGAAAAGGTGCGCCAGATCCTGTCGGCGACCGTGCGCATGCCCGCGCGCACCGCGAAAATCGATGACACCCTGGACCGCTGGCTGCTGCACCCGGTGTTCGGGCTGGCCACCCTGGTGGTGGTGATGTTCCTGATCTTCCAGGCGGTGTTTGCCTGGGCGACCCCACTCATGGATGGCATTGAAGCCGGGTTCGCCTGGCTGGGCGAGCTGGCCGCCGGCGCGCTGCCGGCCGGGCCGCTGACCAGCCTGCTGACCGACGGCATCATTGCCGGCGTGGGCGGGGTGGTGGTGTTCCTGCCGCAGATCCTGATCCTGTTCGCCTTCATCCTGGCCCTGGAAGAGTCGGGCTACCTGCCGCGCGCAGCGTTCCTGCTGGACCGCATGATGGCCGCCGCCGGCCTGTCGGGGCGCTCGTTCATCCCGCTGCTGTCCAGCTTCGCCTGCGCCGTGCCCGGCATCATGGCCACGCGCAGCATCCAGGATCCGCGTGACCGCCTGGCCACCATCCTGGTGGCGCCGCTGATGACCTGCTCGGCGCGTCTGCCGGTGTACGCGTTGCTGATCGGCGCCTTCATCCCCGAGGGCAAGGTCGGCATCTTCAACCAGCAGGGCCTGGTGCTGTTCGGCCTGTACGTGGCCGGCATCCTAAGCGCGCTGGTGATGTCGTGGGTGATGAAGAAGTGGCGCCGCGACAAGAGCGAGCATCCGCTGCTGCTGGAACTGCCTTCCTACCGCATTCCGCACCCGCGCGACCTGGCCGTGGGCCTGTACGAGCGCGGCATGATCTTCCTCAAGCGCGTGGGCGGCATCATCCTGGCCCTGACCGTGCTGCTGTGGTTCCTGCTGTCGTTCCCCGGCGCGCCGGAAGGGGCGACCATGCCGGCCATCGATTACAGCTTCGCCGGGCAGATCGGCCATGCGATGACGGCGATCTTCTCGCCGCTGGGCTTCAACTGGCAGATCTGCATCGCGCTGATCCCGGGCATGGCCGCACGCGAAGTGGCGGTGTCATCGCTGGCCACCGTGTATGCGCTGTCGGCCGCCGATGACGATGCCGCGGCGCAGGCACTGACCCCGCTGCTGAGCGACGGCTGGTCGCTGGCCACCGGCCTGTCGCTGCTGGTGTGGTTCATCTATGCGCCCATGTGCATTTCCACCCTGGCCACCATCAAGCGCGAAACCAATTCGTGGAAGCAGATGGGCTTTGCCACCGTGTACCTGTTCGCTGCGGCCTACGTAGCGGCGCTGATCACCTACCAGGTGACCGTGGCGCTGGGGGGCGGCTGATGGCCGCCGGGCTGCTGATCCAGTACCTCATCATCGCGCTGGCCGTGCTGGTCAGTGCGTGGGTGGTGCTGGAGAAGCAGTTCCCGGGCGCGGCGCGCAAGCTGCGCGGCCGCGTGGCGCTGGCGTTGCTGAAGCCGGGACGCCCGGGCTGGATGCAGGCGCTGGGGCGGAAGATCGCGCCGCCGGCCAGCGGTGGCGGTGGTGCCTGTGGCGGCTGCGACAGCTGCGGCCCCACGAAGCGGTAGAGTCGAGCTTGCTCGACTGCTGTTCGCACGCATTTCGAAATGCATCCACGCGTGGCGTGGATCTACTGGACGGGTCGGGGCGCTGCCGCTAGCCTTCCTGCATGAACCAGACCCCCTTGAGATTGCTCATTCATGGCGCTTCCGGGCGCATGGGCCAGGCCTTGTTGCGCTTGGCAGCCGAACATCCTGAAACGCTGCAGATCGTTGCCGCCGTCACCGGTCGCGCACCGGCGCAGCGGGTGGTGGATGGCGTGCCGTTCTTCGCCGCCAGTGAGCTGGCTGGTGCGCCTGCCTTCGATGTGGCCATTGATTTCAGCCTGCCGGAAGGCTTCGACGCCATGCTGGCGCTGTGCGTGCAGCGCGGGGCCGGGCTGGTGTCGGGCACCACCGGCATTTCCAGCGCGCAGCGGCAGGCGCTTGACGCTGCGGCCACCCAGATTCCACTGGTCTGGGCCTCCAATTTCAGCCTGGGCGTAGCGGTGCTGGACGAGCTGGTGGAGCGGGCAGGGCAGGCGCTGGCCGGCTGGGACTGCGACATCGTCGAATCCCACCACACGCAGAAGAAGGACGCGCCCTCGGGCACGGCGCTGACCCTGGGCGCGGCCGCGCAGCGGGGCGGGGCGCAGCCGCATTACGCCAGCCTGCGTGCCGGCGACATCGTCGGCGAGCACCTGGTGCAGTTCGCCGGCCTGGGCGAGCGCATCGAACTGGTGCACCGTGCCACCAACCGCGACATCTTCGCCCGCGGCGCGCTGTTTGCCGCCCGCCAGCTGCAGGGCCGGGCGCCAGGCAGCTACCGCGTGCGCGACCTGCTGGACGCCCCGCGGGCCTGAACCGGGCGGGGTCGGATCCCTTTCCAACGGAAAGGGCGCTGACCCCGTCTCCGGCCCACATACGCCGCCGGATTGAAATGAATACGCAATCGCCTGTTCATAAAGCGATGTAAGCGCTGGCGCCAGCGGCCCGGCGGCGCTACAATTCGCACTCGCCGAATCACGAAAGCCGGACCGGTCCCAGACCGTACGTCCGCGCTTTTTTGCAACCGGATTTCCGTGAAGCGCAGGCGTGACTTCGGCCCCCCCTTCGGTAGCCAAAGTGAGAATTCCGTGACCCAAGCCGCAATCCTCGTCCTCGAAGACGGCACCGTATTCGAGGGCGAATCCGTAGGCGCGCCCGGCCTGTCCGTCGGTGAGGTGGTGTTCAACACCGCCATGACCGGCTATCAGGAAGTGCTGACCGATCCGTCCTACGCCCGGCAGATGGTCACGTTGACCTATCCGCACATCGGTAACACCGGCATGACCGATCAGGACAATGAAGCGTCCAAGGTGTGGTCGGCCGGCCTGATCGTGCGCGACGTGCCGCGCCGTCCCAGCAACTGGCGCAGCCAGGTGTCGCTGCAGGACTGGCTGATCCAGCGCGGCGTGGTCGCCATCGCCGGCATCGACACCCGCAAGCTGACCCGCATCCTGCGCGAGAAGGGCGCACAGAACGGTGCGCTGATGGCCGGTGACATCGACGTGGAAAAGGCACTGGAAGCCGCCCGCAAGTTCCCGGGCCTGAAGGGCATGGACCTGGCCAAGGTGGTCACCACCGAAAAGACCTACACCTGGACCGAAGGCCAGCTGGACCTGGACGCCAACGCGTTCGTCAGCGTGCCGGCCCGGTTCAAGGTCGTGGCCTACGACTTCGGCGTGAAGACCAACATCCTGCGCATGCTGGCCGAGCGCGGCTGCGAAGTAACCGTGGTGCCGGCGCAGACCCCGGCGGCCGACGTGCTGGCGCTGAAGCCGGACGGCGTGTTCCTGTCCAACGGCCCGGGTGACCCGGAACCGTGCGACTACGCCATCGAAGCGATCAAGACCTTCATCGACGTGAAGATCCCGACCTTCGGCATCTGCCTGGGCCACCAGCTGCTGGGCCTGGCCTCGGGTGCCAAGACCATGAAGATGGGCCACGGCCACCACGGCGCCAACCACCCGGTGCAGGACCTGGACAACGGCCGGGTGATGATCACCTCGCAGAACCACGGTTTCGCCATCGATGAAGCGACCCTGCCGGCCACCCTGCGGGTGACCCACCGTTCGCTGTTCGACGGCACCAACCAGGGCGTGGCCCGCACCGACGTGCCGGCGTTCTCGTTCCAGGGCCATCCGGAAGCCTCGCCGGGCCCGACCGACGTGGGCCCGCTGTTTGACCGTTTCGTGGCCCTGATGGAACAGAGCAAGGCGTGATCAGTACGCCGCCGGCCCGCCGGTGGCGTCGCGATGGACCGTAAGCCCCCGCATCGCTGCTGCCCCTGGCGCGGCGCTGCGGATCAAGATTCCTGATCGACAGCGTGCGATCACTCCCCCTTGTCACGCTGTACTGACTTAGAGAAGAAAATGCCCAAGCGCACTGACCTCAAGACCATTCTCATCATCGGTGCTGGCCCGATCGTCATCGGCCAGGCCTGTGAGTTCGACTATTCCGGCGCCCAGGCCTGCAAGGCCCTGCGTGACGAGGGTTACCGCGTGGTGCTGGTCAACAGCAACCCGGCCACCATCATGACCGACCCGGAGATGGCCGACGCCGTCTACATCGAGCCGATCAACTGGCAGACGGTCGAGAAGATCATCGCCAAGGAAAAGCCGGACGCGCTGCTGCCGACCATGGGTGGCCAGACCGCGCTGAACTGCGCGCTGGACCTGGCCGACAACGGCGTGCTGGAGAAGTACAACGTCGAGCTGATCGGTGCCAAGCGCGAAGCGATCCGCATGGCCGAAGACCGCGAGCTGTTCCGCGTAGCCATGGGTGAGATCGGCCTGGAGTGCCCGACCGCCGCCGTCGCCCATACCCTGGACGAAGCGCTGGAGATCCAGACCCGCGTCGGCTACCCGACCATCATCCGCCCCAGCTTCACCCTGGGCGGCAGCGGTGGCGGCATCGCCTACAACCGCGAAGAGCTGGTCGAGATCGTCAGCCGCGGCCTGGAACTGTCGCCGACCACCGAAGTGCTGGTGGAAGAGTCGGTGCTGGGCTGGAAGGAATTCGAAATGGAAGTGGTCCGCGATACCGCGGACAACTGCATCATCGTCTGCTCGATCGAAAACCTGGACCCGATGGGCGTGCACACCGGTGACTCGATCACCGTGGCCCCGGCACAGACCCTGACCGACAAGGAATACCAGCGCCTGCGCGATGCCTCCATCGCCGTGCTGCGCAAGATCGGCGTGGACACCGGTGGTTCGAACGTGCAGTTCGGCATCAATCCGAAGACCGGCCGCGTGGTCGTGATCGAAATGAACCCGCGCGTGTCGCGTTCCTCGGCGCTGGCCTCCAAGGCCACCGGCTTCCCGATCGCCAAGGTCGCCGCCAAGCTGGCCGTGGGTTACACCCTGGACGAACTGAAGAACGAAATCACCGGCGGCCTGACCCCGGCCTCGTTCGAGCCGTCCATCGACTACGTGGTCACCAAGATTCCGCGTTTCGCCTTCGAGAAGTTCCCGGCGGCCGATGCGCGCCTGACCACCCAGATGAAGTCGGTCGGTGAAGTGATGGCCATGGGCCGCACCTTCCAGGAATCGGTGCAGAAGGCCCTGCGTGGCCTGGAAACCGGCAAGGTCGGCTTCGACCCGACCGGCCTGGACCTGACCAGCGAAGACGACCTGCAGACCCTGCGCCGCGAGCTGAAGGCGCCGGGCCCGGAGCGTCTGTTCTACGTGGCCGATGCGTTCCGCGCCGGCATGAGCGTGGAAGACATCTACGCGCTGTCCTTCATCGACCATTGGTTCCTGGACCAGATCGAAGAGATCATCGCCGCCGAAGGCGAAGTGGCTGCCGGTGGCATCGACGCGCTGGACGCTGCGCGACTGCGCAAGCTCAAGCGTGCCGGTTTCTCCGATGCGCGCCTGGCCCAGCTGACCGGTACCAACGAAGCGGCCATCCGCGCGCTGCGTCGCGCGCACAAGGTGCGCCCGGTCTACAAGCGCGTGGACTCCTGTGCCGGTGAATTCTCCACCGGCACCGCCTACCTGTACTCGACCTACGAGGACGAGTGCGAGGCCGCGCCGACCAACCGCGACAAGATCATGATCCTGGGCGGTGGCCCGAACCGCATCGGCCAGGGCATCGAGTTCGACTACTGCTGCGTGCATGCGGCACTGGCACTGCGCGAGGATGGTTATGAAACCATCATGGTCAACTGCAACCCGGAAACCGTGTCGACCGACTACGACACCTCCGACCGCCTGTACTTCGAACCGCTGACCCTGGAAGACGTGCTGGAAATCGTCGAACTGGAACAGCCCAAGGGCGTGATCGTGCAGTACGGCGGCCAGACCCCGCTGAAGCTGGCGCGCGCGCTGGAAGCCAACGGCGTGCCGGTGATCGGCACCAGCCCGGACTCGATCGACCTGGCCGAAGACCGCGAGCGCTTCCAGCAGCTGGTGGACAAGCTGGGCCTGAAGCAGCCGCCGAACCGCATCGCCCGCAACGACCAGGAAGCCCTGCTGCTGGCCCGCGAGATCGGTTACCCGCTGGTGGTACGCCCGAGCTACGTGCTGGGCGGCCGCGCGATGGAAATCGTCTACGGTGAATCCGACCTGGCCCGCTACGTGCGCGACGCGGTGAAGGTGTCCAACGATTCGCCGGTGCTGCTGGACCGCTTCCTGGACAACGCCGTGGAATGCGACGTGGACATCATTGCCGACAAGGATGGCAACGTCCTGATCGGCGGCGTGATGGAGCACATCGAAGAAGCCGGCGTGCACTCCGGTGACTCGTCCTGCTCGCTGCCGCCGTACTCGCTGTCGGCCAAGACCCAGGCCGAGCTGCGGCGCCAGGTGGTGGAGCTGGCCAAGGCCCTGAACGTGGTCGGCCTGATGAACACCCAGTTCGCGATCCAGACCAGCGAAGACGGTGATGACACCATCTACCTGCTGGAAGTGAACCCGCGTGCCTCGCGTACCGTGCCGTTCGTGTCCAAGGCCACCGGCATGGCGCTGGCCAAGATCGCCGCGCGCTGCATGGCCGGCAAGACTCTGGAAGAGCAGGGCGCCACCAAGGAAATCGTGCCGGACTACTACTCGGTGAAGGAAGCGATCTTCCCGTTCGCCAAGTTCCAGGGCGTCGATCCCATCCTGGGGCCGGAAATGCGTTCCACCGGTGAAGTGATGGGCGTGGGCCGCACCTTCAACGCCGCCTTCGCACGTGCGCAGGAAGCGGGCAGCATCAAGGCCCCGCCGATCGGCAAGGCCTTCGTTTCGGTGCGCGACCCGGACAAGAAGCGCGTGCTGCCGGTGGCCAAGGCCCTGCTGGCGCGTGGCTACAGCCTGGTGGCCACCCGTGGCACCGCCGCGTGGCTGCAGCAGCACGGCATGGACTGCGAAATCATCAACAAGGTGGTGGAAGGTCGTCCGCACATCGTCGATTCGATCAAGAACGGCGAGATCGTCTACATCGTCAACACGACCGAAGGCCGTGCGGCGATCAACGACTCGTTCTCGATCCGTCGCGAGGCGCTGCAGCACCGCGTCACCTACTCGACCACCATTGCCGGCGCCAAGGCGCTGGTGGATTCACTGGAATTCCGTGGCACCGGCCCCGTCTGGTCGCTGCAGGAACTGCACAAGGAGTTGAATGCATGAGAGCCCCCATCACCATGAAGGGCGCGCAGAAGCTGCGCGACGAACTGGACCACCTGAAGTCGGTCAAGCGCCCGAAGGTCATCGCTGCGATTGCCGAGGCGCGTGAGCACGGCGACCTGAAGGAAAACGCCGAGTACCACGCCGCGCGCGAGGAACAGGGTTTCATCGAAGGCCGCATCAAGCAGCTGGAAGGTGAGCTGTCGCACGCCGAGATCATCGACGTGAGCAAGCTCAACGCCGGTTCGAAGGTGGTGTTCGGCGCCAGCGTGACCCTGGCCGACGTGGAAACCGACGAAGAGAAGAAGTACCAGATCGTTGGCGACCTGGAAGCGGACATCAAGCTGGGCCTGATCGCCATTTCCTCGCCGGTGGCCCGCGCGATGATCGGCAAGCTGGAAGGCGATTCGATCGTGATCGACGCCCCGGCCGGCCAGCGCGAGTACGAAATCGTCAGCGTCAGCTATCTGGACTGACCGGGTGGCAACGGCGACCCTGTTGTTGCCGGCGCGCAGCCGCTTTGCGGCGGCTGCATTGCCTGACGAGGTGGCGCGCGCCCTGGGCCGCGCCACCACTGTGCAGCTGGATGCGGGCGAACGCGCCCAGCTGCAACGCCATTTCAGCGTGGCCGCGCCGCACTGGCCGGTGGCCGCACTGACCCGCCAGCGCGATGTTGGCGATGCCGGAGGTGCGTGCTGGCTGCGCGCCGATCCGGCCTGCATGGTGCCGGACATGCACGGCGCACGCATGATGGGGCACGGCGAAACGCTGCGGCCCACGCTGGCCGACAGCCTGGCGTTGCTGCCGGTACTGCAGCCGCTGTTTGCCGACGCCGGTTTCGTGCTGGATGCACCGGACCCGGCGCGCTGGTACCTGCGCCTGCCCATCGACATTGAACTGCCCGACTTCGACAGCCCCGACGATGTGCTGGGCGATGATCTGTTCTCGCACCTGCCCGAAGGCCAGACCGGTCGCCGCTGGCGCGCGCTGATGACCGAGGCGCAGGTGCTGCTGCACAACCACTCGTGGAACCAGCAGCGTGCCGCGCAGGGTCAGCAGCCGATCAATTCGCTGTGGTTCTGGGGCGGTGGGGTCATGCCGGTATCGGTGACGACCCAGCACGTGCAGGTACGCAGCCGCGACGCCCTGCTGCAGGGCCTGGCCCAGGCCGCCGGTGTAGCCGTGGATGGCGAGCAGGCCGTGGATGCCCTGGTGGACCTGCGGCAACTGCGCTCGCTGCAGCAGTTGGGCAACGAAGCGATTGTTCCGCTGCTGGCGGCACTGCGTCGCGGCGAACTGCAGCAGCTGGTGCTGGATTTCGAAGACGGCCTGCAGTTCCGCCTCGATCGCGGCCAGCGCTGGCAGTTCTGGAAGAAACCCCGCCAGCTGCACGACTGAGCGGGGTCGGATCCCGTTGCTGCGCAACGGGCTCTGACCGCTGATGCGGTAGGTGCCAACCTTGGTTGGCACGCCACGTCCCGGTAGGTGCCAACCTTGGTTGGCACGTTGGGATCAGTCGAGCATGGCTCGACTCTACAGAGGGCGGGCAGGGCGCCGCCCTGCCGGTCTCACTTCACCGTGCTGACGATCGTCGGCAGCGTCCAATGCCCACCCGCTACACCACGGCACTGGCCGGTGGTGAACGCGCTGGTCTTCACGAAACGCTGGCCATCCCAGACCCAATCGTGGCCGGAGAAGCAATCGCCGATGCCACGGCCACGGAAGCGCCCGCGCAGGGTCATGTCGTCGGTGTCGAAATCCTCTGCATCGGAGGTAACAAAGCGCGCCTGGTACGGCGCCTTGTCCTGCACCACCCAGTAGCCGCTGCTGAAGTTGTAGGCGCCCATGAAGCAGCTGGTGCTGGCCAGCACACGCGAACCGTCCAGCCGCACGATATCGATCTCGTCCTGCTCGCCTTCGCTCACGCGGCGGCATTCATCTGCGTTCGGCAGGCTGGCCTGCAGTGCCTTGCGCAGCGCCGGGGCATTGGCCAAGGCCGCATCGCCACTGCGCGCCGGCGCCAGCTTGCCATGCACCACCACCGGCATCGGCAGCGCGGCCGGCACGCTGGCCTCGGCCTTGTCACCGCGGCGCACCAGCGCGCCGGGCGTGCCCAGCCGACCCTGCGCCTCGTCCATCTTCAGCAGTACCGCGGTGGCGCCGCTGTCGGAAATCGGCCAGGCCTTGCCCTTGCCATCGACGATCTCGATGCGCGCCTGGCGGGGCAGGGCGGCGACCAACGCATCGGTCTGGGCCTGCTGCAGCAGGATCTTCTCTCCATCACCGGTGTCGCGCACCGGGCCCAGGTCCTTGCCATTCAGGCGCAGGCGCAGCGCGCCGGTCGGCATGGGGCTCTCACCGTCGTCACCATTGCGCAGGCGCGCCACTACCGGCGCGCCGGGGCCGCCCGCACGTTCCAGCATCAGGCTGAGCAGGTTGCCGGGTTCTTCAGGGCTGTAGCCGGCGGCGCGACAGGTGCGGGTGTTGTCACAGGCCAGCGACCAGTCGTTGTGGTCGAACGACACGCCGGCCTTCGGCTCGGGCGTGGCGGCGTGGGCGGCCGGGGCGAGGGCGGCGGCCAACAGGGACGGCAACAGGATGCGCAGCATGCAGTGAATTCCATTTCGGGGGTGGCAAGCATGAAATAAATGGCCGTCGATTCCAAATACTCCCGATGGGGTCAGACCCCTCTGCCAGCAGAGGGCTCTGACCCCGCGTTATCATGGTGACGTCTTCCGCAACCCGGCGATGCCGATGTCCCTTGCCGCCGATGCTGCGCTGCCCGTGTCCGATACCCCGCTGATCCGCCGCCGCGAGCCGGTGCAGCCCGGTGCGTGGCCCGACGACACGCTGCCGCTGCTGGCCCGGCTGTATGCCAGCCGTGGCGCGACCACACCGGAACTGGCGCTGCCGCGACTGGGCAACCTGCATGCGCCCGAACTGCTGACCGGCATCGATGCGGCGGTCGCCTTGCTGGTCGATGCCATCGCCAACGACAAGCGCATCCTGGTCGTCGGCGATTTCGACTGCGATGGTGCCACCGCCTGCGCCGTGGGTGTGCGCGGCCTGCGCATGCTGGGTGCGCAGCACGTCTTCCACGCGGTGCCCAACCGCATGGTGCATGGTTACGGCCTGTCGCCGTCGCTGGTGGACGAACTGGCGGCGCTGCAGCCGGACCTGCTGGTGACCGTGGACCACGGCATTGCCTGCCATGCCGGTGTCAACGCAGCCAAGGCGCGCGGCTGGCAGGTGCTGGTCACCGACCACCATCTGCCCGGCCCGCAGCTGCCGCCGGCCGATGTCATCGTCGATCCGAACCTGCAGGGCGATGATTTCCCCAGCAAATCGCTGGCCGGTGTCGGCGTCATCTTCTATGTGCTGATGGCCCTGCGCCGCTGCATGCGCGAAGCCGGCGTGTTCGCCGATGGAAAGGGCCCGGACCTGACCACGCTGCTGGACCTGGTGGCCGTGGGCACCGTGGCCGATCTGGTCGCACTGGATGCCAACAACCGTGCGCTGGTCAGCGCCGGCCTGCGCCGGCTCCGCGCCGGGCAGGGTTGCGTGGGCCTGAATGCATTGATCGAAGCCAGCGGACGCGCCGCCGCACGCCTGACCTCCACCGATATCGGCTTCGCGTTGGGCCCGCGCCTCAATGCGGCCGGTCGCCTGGAAGACATGGCGCTGGGGATCGAACTGCTGCTCACCGAGGATCCGCGGCAGGCGCGCGACATTGCCCAGACCCTGGAACAGATCAACGCCGAGCGGCGCGCGGTGCAGCAGTCGATGACCGATGACGCCGAGCAGGCGCTGTCGCGCGTGGTGCTGCACGAGCAGGGCCAGCGTCCGGTTGCGGCATGCCTGTTCGACGCCGAGTGGCACCCCGGCGTGGTCGGCCTGGTGGCGTCGAAAATGAAGGACCGCCTGCATCGTCCGGTGATTGCATTTGCACCGGCCGAACCCGGCGCCGACACCCTGCGCGGTTCGGCGCGCTCCATCCCCGGCCTGCATATCCGTGACGCGCTGGCGCTGGTCGATGCACGCCATCCCGAGCTGGTGGAGCGCTTCGGTGGCCACGCCATGGCCGCTGGCCTGAGCATGCGCCTGCAGCACCTGCCCGCGTTCGAGGCGGCCTTCGTCGCCATCGTGCAGGAACTGCTGGATCCGGCCGCGCTGCAGCAGCAGGTGCTGAGCGATGGTGAATTGTCCGCAGACGAACTCGATCACCGGCATGCCGATGCGCTGCGCCTGGCCGGGCCCTGGGGGCAGGGCTTCCCCGAGCCGCTGTTCGACGGCCACTTCGAAGTGGCCAACTGGCGCGTGCTGAAAGAGCGGCATCTGAAACTCGAGCTGCGCCTGCCCGGGCTGCCCGGCACGATCAACGCCATCCATTTCGGTGGCTGGCATGGCAACGCGCCCGGTCGCCACGTGCATCTGGCCTATCGGCTTGCCTGCGATGACTACCGCGGCGGCAGCGCGATCCAGCTGATCGTGGAGCATTGCCTGCCAGCCTGATGGCGGCGCGCCACGCTTCGCGCTCGCCGGGCCATGCCCGGCGGGATGCATCGACGGTCGACCGCTAACCCCATCTGCCCTATTGGTGCGTTGAACCCTGTACGATCCCACTGGAGCCGTGCCATGGCGTTTGCCCGCTGCGTCCCTTTCATCCTGCTGGTGCTGGCGGCCTGGTCCGCAGGCGCGCAGTCCCCCGGCATTGCGCGCCCTCAGCCCAGCACTCCGCTGTTGGTTGCTCCAGCCGCCGAACAGCCGATCCAGCTGCGCCAGGCGCGCATCGAAGGTGAGGTCCAGGCCGGCATCGCGCAGACCCGCATCACCCTAGAATTCCACAACCCGAACCGTCGCGTGCTGGAAGGCGAGCTGCAGTTCCCACTGGCCGATGGCCAGCAGATCAGCGGCTTTGCCTTGGATATCGATGGCGAACTGCGCGAGGCGGTGCCGGTGCCCAAGGATCGGGGGCGCCAGGTGTTTGAAGAGATCGCCCGGCGCGGCGTTGACCCCGGCCTGCTGGAACAGACGGCCGGCAACCAGTTCCGTCTGCGTGTCTACCCACTGCCGGCCGGTGGCAGCCGCCGTGTGCAACTGGTTGTTCGCGAGCCGCTGGCTTACGCCGGCAACGGCTGGCAATGGGCGCTGCCACTGCAGTTCGCCGCGGCTGCGGCATCGGTTGAGCTGAAACTGCAGGCGCCGGGCCAAGCGACGGTGGGCACGGCACCGTTCCGTATCGATGCGGGTCAGTTGCACTGGCAGGGGCGTGGCGCGCAATTGCCGGCGCAGCTGCAGTGGACGCTGCCTGCCACGCGCCGTGCGCAGGTGCAGGTGGCCAACTGGCAGGACGGCCATTATCTGCTGGCACAGCTGCCGGTGGCTGAAAGCAGCACGCCGCGCACGCTGCCGCGCAAGATCGGCCTGCTGTGGGATGGCTCGGGTTCGGCGGGCCAGCGTGACCGCACACGCGAGTTCGCGCTGCTCGATCGCTACTTCGCCGCCATGGGAGACGGCACGGTGGTGCTGACGGTGCTGCGTGACCGTCCCGAGCCCGAACGCAGCTTCCGTATCCGCAAGGGCGATTGGAGTGCGCTGCGGCAGGCGTTGCAGGCGGTGCGGTCCGATGGCGCCAGTGCATTGGCCCAGTGGCAGCCGCAGCCGGGCGTGCAGGAATACCTGCTGGTCAGTGACGGCCTGCTGACCTATGGGCCCGAGGCCCTGCCGGCACTGGCCGAGGGGCAGCGATTGTTCGCCGTCAGCAGTGCGGGCGCACGCACCGACAGCACCCGCCTGCGCGGCTGGAGCCAGGCGCATGGCGGACGTTTCGTGGCAGTGGGCACCGACGTGGACGCCGCAGCGCGCGAACTGCTGTCTGCGCCGCTGGATGTGCAGATCGATGCCGGGCGCGGCGTGCAGGACGTGGTGATCGATCGCCGCAGCGAAGCGCAGGGCTGGTTGTGGCTGCACGCCCGTCTGGCCGCCGACGGCGTGCCGATGCGGGTGCGCATCGACGGCGGCCCATGGCAGGCTCTGCCGGCCAGTACGCGCAGTGATGACGGCGCGCTGCTCGCGGGTCTGTGGGCACAGGCGCAGCTGCAACAGCTGGCGCTGGACCGGCGCGGCAACCGCGAGGCGATGCAGCGCCTGTCGCAGCGGTTTGGCCTGGTCGGGCCGGACACCTCGCTGATCGTGCTGGAGACGCTGGACGACTACCTGCGCTATGCCATCCGTCCGGCGGGTGCGCTGCGTGCCGACTATGACGCCCGCTTCGCAAAGCAGGTGGTTGATCGCCAGGCCGAGGACCGCCGCCGCCTGGATGCGGTGGCCGCGCAGTGGAAGGAGCGCCAGCAGTGGTGGAACCGCCGTTGGCCGAAGACCGCGCCGCCCACTGCGGGCAATGCCAAGGAAATCGCGCAGAACGAGGCCTTGGCCAGTGCGCCGATGGCCCTGCTGGCTGCACCGGCACCGGCAGCGCCTCCGCCGCCCCCGGCGCCGATGGCACCGGCCCGGGCCCGCAGGCAGGCACCGGCCGCCGAGGCAATGACGCTGGACGCGATAGCCGTGGCGGCCGCTGATGCCGGGGACGCCGCCGCGCCGGCCAACGATGGCCAGCTCGGCATCCGGTTGGCGGCCTGGCAGCCTGATTCAGAGGTCGCTCGCCGCCTGCGCCAGGGCCCGCCCGCGCAGCTGTACGACCGCTACCTGGCCGAACGCGATGGCCACGCCGGCAGCAGTGCGTTCTTCCTGGACGTGGCCGACCTGCTGCTGGCGCAGGGGCAGCGCGAACTGGCGCTGCGTGTGCTGTCCAACCTGGCCGAGATGGAGCTGGACAATCGGCACCTGCTGCGCGTGCTCGGCTATCGGCTGATGCAGGCCGATGCACCCGCGCTGGCCGTGCCGGTGTTCGAACAGGTGCTGGCGATGGGCCAGGAAGAGCCGCAGAGCTTCCGCGATCTGGGCCTGGCCTTGGCAGCGGCCGGCAAGCCGCAGCAGGCACTGGACCCGCTGTACCAGGTGGTGGTGCGCCGCTGGGACAGCCGCTTCAATGGTGTTGCCCTGATCGCACTGGACGAACTGACCAACCTGGTGGCACGCAGCCGCCCGGCGCTGGATACCCGTGGCATCGATCCGCGCCTGTTGCAGGCCATGCCGCTGGACCTGCGCGTGGTACTGGCCTGGGATGCCGACAACAGCGACATGGACCTGTGGGTGACCGACCCCAACGGCGAGCGCGCCTACTACGGCAACCGCCTGACCTGGCAGGGTGGGCAGATGTCGCAGGACTTCACCGGCGGCTATGGTCCCGAGCAGTTCTCGCTGCGCAACGCCAAGTCCGGAAAATACAAGGTGGAAGCCAACTACTTCGGCAGTCGCCAGCAACTGGTGACCGGGGCCACCACGCTCATGCTGCGCCTGACCACCCATTGGGGCACGCCGCAGCAGAAAGACCAGAGGGTCACGCTGCGCCTGAAGGATCGCTCGGAAACCATCCTGGTAGGCGAGTTCGATGTCCGGTAGAGCCACGCCATGCGTGGCTGCGCAGAATCCGCCGCAGCCGCCGGGCATGGCCCGGCGCTACCGGAACAGGCCATCCACGCACGGCGTGGATCTACCGCTGGCGCGGAATCCACCGCGCCAGCGCCACGCCGCCGCCGAGGATCAACAGCGTGCCAACGGTATGCCAGAACACTTCGGTAACCGGCGCGTCGGGTAACGGAAGGCGGTACGCCAGCCATTCAATCAACGGTCGCGCCAACAGGTAGATCACCACCACACCCAGGACCCGCAGCACGCGTTGCACGATGCCTTGTGGATCCACCGGCCAGCCGCGCCACTGCAGCCACGCCACCAGCAGAGCGAGTGCCAGCAGGCGTGCGGCTTCGCCCAGCGGCACCAGATGCGTCCACAACGAAGCCCCTGCCAGCGCCACGCCCAAGCCCAGCAGTACGGGCAGCTGCCAGCGTCGGGCCCCGCGCAGCCCTGGCATCAGCTGCCAGGCGAGCACGGCCACGCCGATCCCGATCAGCCACCCGGCCACCACGTCGGCCAGGAAGTGCCGGCCCAGGTACATGCGCGAAATGGCCATCAACAACGGCCAACCCAGCACCAGCACCCAACGCAGCCAGCGCCGGCGAATGCCGAATGCCAGCAGCAGGCTGACGCAGGCGGCGGTGGTGATGCCCACGTGGCCGCTGTTGAAACCATAGTCGGCGTGCGGCTGCGCGCGCAGCATCGCCGTGGCCCGCGCATCGGGCAGCGACCAGAACGTGCGGCCACCGCCATCGACGACGAACGGATGCGAAGGCTCACCCTTGTCCAGTACCGCCGCATCCACGTCGGAGGGGCGGGGCAGGGCGGCGCTCTGCTTGATCGCATGCGTGGCGCAGGCCATCAGCAGCACCGCCAGCATCACGCACAGGCCCGCGCGCAGTCGCGCGCCGAACGCGCACACCAGGATCAGCGCGGTGTAGCCCAGCTCGTAGCCGAGCAGACTGATGAACTGCATCACTGCCAGCATCCAGCTGGCGTCGAAGGTCTGCTGCAACCACAGGTGCCAATGCGTCTGGAACATCCGTTGTCCTCAATGCGCCGGTACGGCGCGTGCAGTGGCCGACGATAGCGGATGGGCGCGCAGTCCGAACAGGGGGCGCAGCCAACGCACGCGGCGGATCAACAGTTCGTGGATCAACAGGCAGCCGCCGACGGTGCCGGCCACCAGCAGCGCCGGTTCCAGCCACGGGCCCAGCTGCAGCGGTCGCAGCGCATACAGCAGCACGATCAACACGGTCTGGTGCAGGATGTACCAGCTGAACACCGCCTCGCGGCAATAGGCCTGGCCCGGCCACGGGCGCGCCAACAGCACCCGGGCCCAGCCGAACAGCGCCAGCAGCATGCACCAGGTGTAGAGCGCGCGACCGACGCGTTCGGTCTGCGCCCATGGCAGCGCCAGAATCCACGGATCAACGTTGCCCACGTCCGGCAGTCGGACCAGCGCGCGGATGCCCAGTTCCAGGCACAGCCCGAGCACGGCCAGGCCAAGGGTCAGGCGGCGGCCGCGCACCAGCAGGTCCCAGCCGCGCTGCCAGCGCGCGGCCAGGAAGCCGCCCAGGAACAGCGGCAGCGACTCGGCGTGCACGTAGACGTCGTCCAGCAACGCATGGGTTGGCGGCCAACGTGGCATCAGCACCAACAGCGCCCAGGCCAGCCAGACCACCGGCAGCACCAGCAGCGCGGCCCCCAACAGACGGTCGCGAACCTGCAGCGTCGGCAGCGCCTCGGCCGCCGGCCGCAGCAGGCTGGCCAGCACCACGGCCAGCACGGTGTAGGGCAGCAGGTAGGCCAGATACCACAGGTGGTTCCAGGTGAAGCCGTACTGGGAGCCTGTGAAGTGCGCGCCTGGCCATGGCCGGAACTGCCAGTAGCGCCACAGGAACCGTCCCAGCCCCGGCGCCACGTCGCCCTTGTCCAGTGCCTCGCAGTACGCCTGCAGCGAGACCACCGCCACGATGCCGAACAGCAGCGGCAGCAGCAGGCGCCAGCAGCGGCGCAGGGTATGCGACAGGCGCCCCCGGTCGGGCAGGGACAGGCCCAGGGCGATGCCGCTGATGGCAAACAGCAGCGGCATCCGCCAGCGATTGAGGGCGATCATCGGCCATTGCAGCCACTGCGCGGTGTAGGCGCTCTTCAGGTGGAAATCCCAGCCGGCCACGTAGGCCATGGCGGCGTGGTAGAGGATCAACAGCGCGAAGGCGGCGATGCGCAGGGTGTCCAGATCGTGGCGTCGGTGCATGGCGATGGGCATCAGGGGGACGCTGCACCTTCGCTGGCCAACCATCACCGCACCAGCTGAAAGGGCGCAGTGGCGGGCGTTCTGGGCCCAATGGCGGGGCGGTAGGGACCAATGGCCGATGCGCGCGGGGGCGGATGGGCAACAATGGCGGCATGGAAAATGGAGATCCGGCGGCGCGTGCCGCTGCAACCGCCCAGGTGGCGTATAGGCCCGGCAAGGACGTGATGTTCTGGTCGCTGCTGTTCCTGTGTACCGCCGCGGGCAACGTGCTGGCGCAGTGGATGCGGGCGGTGCGTGACGCGCAGCCCTTCGCCGGGCTGGGCACCTCCATCGAGGAGTTCAGCAGCGCGCTGGCAACCCTGGGGCTGCTGATGCTGCTGCAGGCGGCGGCCCGCCGGTGGCCGCTGCATGCCGATACCTGGCGGCGCCGGATCGGCTTCTATGTGCTGGGCGGCATTGCCTGGTGGCTGCTGCATGTCAGCGCGATGGTGCTGCTGCGCAAGCTGGCCTTCGCCCTGTCAGGCCAGCACTACATCTATGGTGACTGGCCGGCGCAGTGGTTCTACGAGTTCTTCAAGGACGTGCAGACCTACAGCCTGCTGGTGATCGCCGTGCATGCCGTGGCCTGGTTCGGCCGCCAGCGGCAGGGCGAGGCACACCTGCTGGCGCCGCCCGACGAAGGCCCGCCGGTGGAGCCGGTCGAGCGTCCGCAGCATTTCCTTGTACGCAAGCTGGGCAAGGAGTTCCTGCTGGCCACGGCCGATGTGGAATACGCCCAGGCGGCCGGCAACTATGTGAACCTGCGCGTGCGCGGGCATGACTACCCGCTGCGGATCACCATGGCGGCGCTGGAGCAGCGGCTGGACCCGGCCGTGTTCCTGCGGCCGCACCGAAGCTGGCTGATCCACCGCGACCAGCTGCGCTCGATCGAGCCGCTGGACGGCGGCGAAGCACTGCTGCACATGGCAGACGGGGCCAGGGTGCCGTGCAGCCGGCGGCAGTTGCCGCTGCTGCGGCAGGCGCTGGGCGCTTCACACGGGGGGTAGTGTCGACTGTCAGTCGACTATCGCGCACAGCACGGGCTCCACCACAACCTGAACGGAGAGCAGTCGACTGACAGTCGACTCTACCAGGACCCGGGTCGGCGTCGCCGTCGGCGCGAGTGGGCGGGGAGCGGGCCTCATGCCGGGAACCGCGGCCTGCGGTATCATATGCAGTCATCTATTTAGTGCATAACCGCCGACATGATCGAACTGAATCCTGTCCGCCAGCGCATCGCCGATCTGACCGATCGTGTGGTGTCGCTCAGGGGGTATCTTTGACTACGACGCCAAGAAAGAGCGTCTTGAAGAAGTAACGCGGGAGCTGGAAAGCCCCGACGTCTGGAACAACGCCGAGTACGCGCAGAACCTGGGCCGCGAGCGCTCCAGCCTGGAAAAGACCGTGGGCGGCATCGCCTCGGTGCTGGACGGCCTGACCGACGCGACCGAGCTGCTGGAACTGGCTGAATCCGAACAGGACGAAGACACCGCCCTGGCCGTGGTCGCCGATCTGGACAAGCATCAGGCGCACGTGGAGAAGCTGGAATTCCAGCGCATGTTCTCCGGCGAGATGGACAATGCGGCGGCCTTCGTCGACATCCAGGCCGGTGCCGGTGGCACCGAAGCCCAGGACTGGGCCGAAATCCTGCTGCGCATGTACCTGCGCTGGTGCGAATCGCGCGGTTGGAAGACCGAGCTGATGGAAGTGTCCGGCGGCGACGTCGCGGGCATCAAGTCGGCCACCCTGCGCGTGGAAGGCGATTACGCCTATGGCTGGCTGAAGACCGAGACCGGCGTGCATCGCCTGGTGCGCAAGTCGCCGTTCGACTCGGACAACCGCCGCCACACCAGCTTCACCTCTGTGTTCGTGTCGCCGGAAATCGATGACAACATCGATATCACCATCAACCCGGCCGATCTGCGCACCGACGTGTACCGTTCGTCCGGTGCCGGTGGTCAGCACGTGAACAAGACCGAGTCGGCGGTGCGTATCACCCACATCCCGACCAACATCGTTGTGGCCTGCCAGACCGGCCGCAGCCAGCACCAGAACCGCGACAACGCGATGAAGATGCTGGCCGCCAAGCTGTACGAGCTGGAGATCCAGAAGCGCAACGCCGAAAAGGATGCGGTGGAAGCCACCAAGTCTGACATCGGTTGGGGCAGCCAGATCCGCAACTACGTGCTCGACCAGAGCCGCATCAAGGACCTGCGCACCGGTATCGAACGTTCGGACACGCAGAAGGTGCTGGACGGCGACCTGGACGAGTTCGTGGAGGCCAGCCTGAAGGCCGGTCTGGCCGTGGGTTCCAAGCGCATCGATGCCTGATCGGCGCGCCTGCGCGGATATCATCGTCTCCTGCAACGGGGGGGGCGATGATGCGCAGCGAAGGTGAATGCAAGGAACTGGGCGGCTTCCTGAAAGCCTGCCGCGCCCGTGTCGACCCCGCCACGCTCGGCCTGCCGGCCGGGCGCCGGCGCACCCCGGGCCTGAAGCGCGAGGAAGTGGCGCTGGCCATCGGGGTCAGCGTGAGCTGGTACACCTGGATTGAGCAGGGGCGCGAAGTGCGGGCCTCGCCAGAAGTGCTGGAGCGCCTGGCCAAGGTGCTGCGCCTGAGCGATGACGAGCGCGCCTACGCGTTTGCGCTGTCCGGTTATGGTGTGCCACTGGAATCGCCGGACGAAAGCGTGACCGACGGCCTGCGCCAGCTGGTGGAGGCGATGCAGCCGATCCCGGCCTACGTGCGCAATACGCGCTTTGACATACTGGCCTGGAACCCGGCCATCGCCGAGCTGTTCGTGGATTACAGCCAGTTTCCGCCGCACGAGCGCAACACGCTGCGGCTGATGTTCCTGTACGCGCCGTACCGCACGTTGATTCTCAACTGGGAAGAAATGACCCGTGGCCTGCTGGCCGGGTTCCGTGCGGCGATGGCGCAGGCGCCGGACAAGGCGCCGTTCCTGGCACTGGTCGAGGACCTTGCGGCACACAGCGAGGAGTTCCGGCTGTGGTGGCCGGAGCACGATGTGCGCCGTTTCGACGAGGGTGCGAAGAAGTTGAACCACCCCGTGCGTGGGTTGCTGGACCTGCAGTACGTGGCGCTGGTGCCAGAGAGCAGGCACGACCTTTCGCTGGTGACCTACCTGCCGCGGAAGTAGGGGGTGTTCGGCAGGGCTTGCAGCCCTGCACCTGCTGCGATCAACGTCAAAAGCCAGAGCGGGTTTCCTTTGTTGGGCGGGGCGATGTCGGATTGCGGGGACGCCGCAAGTCCCCCTCCGGGGCCCGGCCCAGCCGCTGGCGGCTGTGCGTTCGGGCGCTTGCGAAGCAGTGCTTCGCAAACAAAGCGCCCTCACCCCTGTAGGCTTGGCAGCCGCATCCATGCGGCTGACACCCCGCAATCCGACACCGCCCCACCTTCGACAGGTTCACGCGGCTGTTGGTAGGTGTCGACCTTGGTCGACACATCTGTCAGGTATCGAATGGATTCATCCGTGTCGACCAAGGTCGACACCTACCGGATCAGAGCGCCATGCGTGGATGAATCTGTCAAACATAGAAATCGATCCGAGGTCAGAGCCCGTTGCGCAGCAACGGGATCCGACCCCATGCCGTTCCGACAGATCGCGAGGAACTGTCAAAGGCGGGGCGGTGTGGGTAGGCAGGACCGCAGGCGCCATGGATGGCGCCTACGAGCCCCCATGGATGGGTTAACGGCGTGTCCTGCCTACCCACACCGCCCCGCCAACCCACGGAATGCCCGCTGTTGCTGTTGCTTCAGTCGAGCATGGCTCGACTCTACAGCAGGTGCAGGGCTGCAAGCCCTGCCGTACCCCCCCCTATACAGGTAAGTGCAGGTCACAGGATAAGCAGACGCCTTGTTGCTGCCCTCGAACAGGTCCACATTCCTGTGCAGGACACGGGCTGCCCGCCCGCTGTCGAGACAACAGGAGACCTGCATGTCCGCTGCCCCCACTACCGCCATCTCCCGCGACCCGGCCACCGGCCAGGTGATCGCCGAGCACCCGTTCGCCAGCACCGCCGAACTGGAAACGATCCTGCAGCGCGGCCAGGCCGGCTTCGCCGCCTGGAGCGGCTACAGCCTGGAACAGCGCGCGGGCGTGCTGCGCGCCATGGCCGCGGTGCTGCGCCGTGACCGCGAACCGCTGGCCGCGCTGGCCACCGCCGAAATGGGCAAGGTGCAGGCCGAAGCCCTGGCCGAGATCGAGAAATGTGCCGTGCTGTGCGACTGGTACGCCGACCATGGCGCGCCGTTCCTGCGCGATGAACCGACCCAGGTGCCGGGCGACCAGGCCTATGTGTCCTACCTGCCGCTGGGCGTGGTACTGGGCATCATGCCGTGGAATTTCCCGTACTGGCAGGTGATGCGCGCGGCAGTGCCGATCCTGATGGGCGGCAATGGCTTCCTGCTGAAGCCGGCCGAGAGCATCGTCGGTACCGCGCTGCTGCTCGACGCCGCCTGGCGTGAGGCCGGGCTGCCGGAGGGCGCGTTCATCGCCGCCAACATCAGCCGCGACGGCACCAGCGCCGCGATTGCCGACGACCGCATTGCCGCCGTCACCCTGACCGGCAGCGTGGCCGCCGGCCGCAGCATCGCTGCCCAGGCCGGGCAGGCGCTGAAGAAGGTGGTGCTGGAACTGGGCGGCTCGGACCCGTTCATCGTGCTGGCCGATGCCGATCTGGACGCTGCCGTTGATGCGGCCGTGGCCTCACGTTTCCAGAACACTGGGCAGGTCTGCATCGCCGGCAAGCGCATCATCGTCGAAGAAGCGGTCTACGACAGGTTCGTGGCGCAGTTCTGCCAGAAGGTGCAGGCGCTGACCATCGGCGATGGGCGCGAGCCGGGTAACGGCATCGGCCCGATGGCCCGCCAGGACCTGCTGGACCAACTGCATGCGCAGGTGCAGGCGTCGGTGGACGCCGGTGCCCAGCTGCGGGTGGGTGGCCATCAGCTGGATCGCCCCGGTGCCTTCTACGCCCCGACGGTGCTGGTGGACGTCGAGCCCGGCATGCAGGCCTTCGATACCGAAACCTTCGGCCCGGTGGCTTCGATCAGCCGCGCCCGCGATGCCGACCATGCGGTGGAGCTGGCCAACCAGAGCGAGTTCGGCCTGAGCGGCAACCTGTGGAGCGGCGACCGCGCGAGGGCCATGCAGCTGGCCCGCCGGCTGCAGACCGGGGGCGTGTTCGTCAACGGCTTCTCGGCCTCCGACCCGCGCGTGCCCATTGGCGGGGTGAAGAAGAGTGGCTTCGGCCGCGAGCTCTCGCACTTTGGCATCCGTGAGTTCGTCAACGCGCAGACGGTCTGGTTCGACAAGCGTTGACACCCGGCTCCCACCCCACCTGCAACCATTCCCCCCACAGTCCAGCGAAAGGACGGCATTCCGATGTCCAAGGGTTCAGATCTGCTTGTCGCCGCACTTGAGAACGAAGGCGTCGAGCGCATTTTCGGTATTCCCGGCGAAGAAAACCTCGACGTGGTCGAGTCGCTGCGCCATTCCAGCATCGAGCTGGTCATCACCCGCCACGAACAGGCGGCGGTGTTCATGGCCGCCACCTACGGCCGCCTGACCGGCAAGCCGGGCGTGTGCCTGGCCACGCTGGGGCCGGGCGCGCTGAACTTCACCACCGGCGCCGCCTACGCGCTGCTGGGCGCATGGCCGGTGATCATGATCACCGGGCAGAAGGGCATCGTGGCCAGCAAGCAGGCGCGGTTCCAGATCGTGGATATCGTGAGCACCATGAAGCCGCTGACCAAGCTGGCGCGGCAGATCGTGTCGGCGCGTACGATCCCGACCATCGTGCGCGAGGCCTTCCGGGTGGCCCAGGAAGAGCGCCCCGGCCCGGTGCTGCTGGAGCTGCCCGAGGACATCGCCGCCACCGAGGTGGAAGGGGTATCGCTCATTCCCACCCATGCGGTGGATCGGCCCATTGCCAGCCCCGAAGCGCTGGACCGGGCGGCGCAGCTCATCCGCGTGGCGAAGCGGCCGCTGCTGATGATCGCCTCGGCGGCCTCGCGGCCGCAGTCCAGCGAGGCGCTGTCGGCCTTCGTGCTGCGTGCGGGCATTCCGTTCTTCACCACGCAGATGGGTAAGGGCGCGGTGGCCGGCGGCTCGGGCCTGTACATGGGCACGGCCGCGCTGACCGAGCGCGACTACGTGCACATGGCCATCGACCAGGCCGATGTGATCGTGACCATCGGCCACGAGGTGACCGAGAAGCCGCCGTTCGTGATGCGTCCCGGTGGCCCCACGGTCATTCATATCGGCTATTCGCAGGCGGCGGTGGAGCAGGTGTACTTCCCGCAGGTGGAAGTGATCGGCGACATCGGCCGCTCGCTGACCCAGCTGGCTGATCGCATCGAAGGCCAGGTGCCACATGCCGATGCGCTGCTGCCGCTGCGCGCGACCATCCTGGACCATCTGGCCGACCGTGCCGAGGAGCCAGGCTTCACCCCGCAGCGGCTGGTGCATGACGTGCGCGAGGTGATGCCGCCGGACGGCATCGTGGCGCTGGACAACGGCATGTACAAGATCTGGTTTGCGCGCAATTACCGCACCCAGGTGGCCAATACGCTGCTGCTGGACAATGCGCTGGCGACCATGGGCGCGGGCCTGCCGTCGGCGATCATGGCGTCGATCCTGTATCCGCAGCGGCGGGTGCTGGCGGTGTGTGGCGATGGCGGCTTCATGATGAACAGCCAGGAGCTGGAGACCGCGCGGCGGCTGGGCCTGAACCTGGTGGTGCTGATCCTCAACGATGGGGCCTACGGCATGATCCGCTGGAAGCAGGCGGTGGATGGTTTCACCGACTACGGTATGACCTTCAGCAACCCCGATTTCGTGAAGTACGCGCAGGCCTATGGCTGCCAGGGCCATGAGGTGACGGCCATCGAGCAGTTCATTCCGACCCTGGAAGCGGCCTTCAACGAGGGCGGGGTGCACCTGGTATCGGTGCCGGTGGATTACTCGGAAAACCAGCGGGTGCTGGTGGACGAGCTGCGGCAGGCGTTTCCCGGGAATGCATGAGGTAGCGCCGGGCCACGCCCGGCGGATTCGTGCGCCGACCGACCGCCGGGCATGGCCCGGCGCTACCGGGCGCTGCCGGGGCCGGGGCAGGGCGGTTTTGGTATGCTGTCCAACCGGCTGTGCCGGCGCAGCATCCCCCCTCACTACACGATTCCCGCAGATCCATGAGCGAAGCTACCGATACCCCCCCCGTCGACGAAAACAAGTTGATCGCCGAGCGCCGTGAGAAACTCAAAGCGCTGCGTGGGCAGGGCATCGCGTACCCGAACGATTTCCGTCGCCAGGACTTCGCCGGGCGCCTGCAGGATGAGTTCGCCGATGCCGAGCAGTGGACCGCCGAGGCGCTGGAAGCCACCGGCCGCACGGTGAAGATGGCCGGCCGCCTGATGGCCAAGCGCATCATGGGCAAGGCCAGCTTCGCCCAGATCCAGGACGAGTCCGGCCGCATCCAGCTGTTCCTGCAGGGCGCCGTGCTGGGCGATGCCTACACCGCCTTCAAGGGCTGGGACGTGGGTGACATCATCGCCGTGGAAGGCGGCCTGACCCGTACCAAGACCGGTGAACTGTCGGTCAAGGCCGAAACGATCCGCCTGCTGACCAAGTCGCTGCGCCCGCTGCCGGACAAGTGGCACGGCCTTTCCGACGTGGAACAGCGCTACCGCCAGCGCTACGTCGACCTGATCGTGACCCCGGAATCGCGCGCGGTCTTCATCAAGCGCTCCAAGATCATCCGCGCCATGCGTGCGTGGCTGGACAACCGCGACTTCCTGGAAGTTGAAACGCCGATGATGCATTACATCCCCGGCGGCGCGGCGGCCAAGCCGTTCACCACCCACCACAACGCGCTGGACCTGGACCTGTACCTGCGCGTGGCGCCGGAGCTGTACCTCAAGCGCCTGACCGTGGGCGGCCTGGAGCGGGTCTACGAGATCAACCGCAACTTCCGCAACGAAGGCGTCAGCACCCGTCACAACCCGGAATTCACCATGATGGAGCTGTACGAGGCCTATGCCACGTACAACGAGATCATGGACCTGACCGAGGGCGTGATCCGCGATGTGGCGCAGACCGTCAACGGCGGCACCACGGTGGAATGGGACGGCGCCAACATCGACCTGGGCCCGGCGTTCCGCCGCTGGCGCATGGACGAGGCGGTGCGCCACCACAATCCGGAAATCTCCGCGGCCGACTGCACTGACCGCGAGGCCCTGCTGCGTCATTGCGAGCGCTTGAAGATCCGCGTCAAGCCGTCTTACGGCTGGGGCAAGCTGCTGCTGGAAATCTTCGAGGCCACCGTCGAACACACTCTGATCCAGCCGACCTTCATCACCGACCACCCGGTGGAGGTTTCGCCGCTGGCCCGCGCCAACGACAACGATCCGGGCTACACCGACCGCTTCGAGCTGTTCATCAACGGCAAGGAGCTGGCCAACGGCTTCTCCGAACTGAACGACCCGGAAGACCAGGCGCAGCGCTTCCAGGCCCAGGTGGCCGCCAAGGAAGGTGGCGACGACGAGGCCATGCACTACGATGCCGACTACATCCGTGCGCTGGAGTACGGTATGGCCCCGACCGGTGGCCTGGGTATCGGCGTGGACCGTCTGGTGATGCTGCTGACCGGCAGCAGTTCGATCCGTGACGTTCTGCTGTTCCCTTACATGCGTCCGGAGCACTAAGCTCGGGTTCGCACTCTGTATGTGCGCGCCGTCCCGGAATGGGATGGCGCGATTGACGCTTTCCGCACACGGCGTATGGTGATTGCACCGCCTTGACATCCCCTGTGGCAAACAGGGGCCGGGGTGGAGGCAATGCGAAGGACCGGCTTCACATTGTGATGACGATCATGAACCGGCGACATCGTGACGGGAGTGGGGCCGATGCAGGGTGCCAGTGTGCACAGCGGCGGAGTATCCTCGCCGGCTGAGTTTCCAGCGTGGTCGAGAAGGAAGGCAGAGAGCGCGTTGAATATCGTCATTGTCGACGACCAGACTTCTGCACGGACGATGTTGCGGCATGTCATTGAAGACATCGCACCAGAACTGTCCGTGTACGACTTTGGCGATCCGCTTACGGCCCTGGCCTGGTGCGAAGCGCACCCGGTCGATCTGTTGCTGCTGGACTACCGCATGCCGGAAATGGACGGGCTGGAGTTCGCCCGCCGCTTCCGCCGCCTGCCCAAGCATCGCGACATTCCGGTGATCCTGATCACCGTGGTGGGCGATGAACCGATCCGCCAGGCGGCACTGGAAGCCGGGGTGATCGATTTCCTGGTCAAGCCGATCCGCCCGCGTGAACTGCGCGCGCGCTGCTACAACCTGCTGCAGCTGCGCCAGCAGAGCGAGAACGTGAAGCAACGCGCCTTGTCGCTGGAGCAGCGCCTGCTGGCCAGCATGCACGAGGTGGAAGAGCGCGAGCGCGAAACCCTTGCGCGGCTGGCGCGGGCGATCGAGTTCCGTGATGCCGGCACCAGTGCCTATCTTGAGCGCATGGCACGCGTGGCCGGGCTGATTGCCGAGCAGCTGGGCCTGCCCGAAGACGAAGTGAAGCTGATCGAGATGGCCGCGCCCCTGCACGACATGGGCAAGATCGCCATTCCCGATGCGGTGCTGCTGAAACAGGGCAAGCTGACCGATGACGAGCTGGCGATCATGCGCCGGCACCCGCGCATCGGCCACGAACTGCTGAGCGGCAGCCAGAACCGCTTCATCCAGGTCGGTGCGCTGATCGCGCTGCGCCACCACGAGCGCTACGACGGCAGCGGCTATCCCGACGGCCTGGTGGGCGACGCGATTCCGCTGGAGGCGCGCATCGTGGCCGTGGCCGATGTGTTCGACGCGCTGATTTCGCCGCGTCCGTACAAAGAGGCGTGGACCTTCGAAGCGACCCTGGCCTATCTGTACGCCCAGCGCGGGCGCCTGTTCGACCCGCGCTGCGTGGATGCGCTGCTGCGCGGGCGCAATCAGCTGGAACAGATCTGCGCCGAGCACTCCACCGCCTCGGCGCGGCCGGGGATGGGCACGTGAAGCGGCTGCTGTCGCGGCTGCGCCAGCGCCTGTCGAACCGGCAGGACAGCGAGCATGGGCAGCAGATCGTCCGTATCGTGCTGATCAGCCTGATCCTGGGCTACGTGCTGCTGCCCAGCGTGCGTTTCGACCTGCCGCACGACCAGTACGTGGGCGTGCTGGCCATCGTGCTGACCGGCCTGAGCCTGTCGCTGCTGGCGTTCGGCTGGTTGCTGTGGCGTCCCGGCCGCTCCGACCCGCGCCGCGTGCTGGGCATGCTGGCCGACTATGGGTTGATCGCCGCTGGCATGATCCAGATGGGCGAGCCGCTGTCGTGGGTCTACATCGTGGTGATGTGGGTGACCGTCGGCAACGGCATGCGCTTTGGCAATACCTATCTTTACGTGGCCGTGGCGATGGCCATGGTCAGCTTCGGCGCCACCGCGCTGCTGACCCCGTACTGGCAGCAGAACCTGCGCCTGGCCATCGGCCTGTGGCTGGGCCTGGCGGCGGTACCGCTGTATTTCTCGACGCTGCTGCGTCAGTTGACCCATGCGATGGCCGAAGCGCGCCGGGCCAGTGAGGCCAAGAGCCGCTTCCTGGCCAACATGAGTCACGAATTCCGCACCCCACTCAATGGATTGAATGGCATGACCGAAGTGTTGGCGACCACGCGTCTGGATGAAGAACAGCGCGAGTGCCTGAATACCATCCAGGCCTCTTCCCGCAGCCTGCTGGCGCTGGTGGAGGAAGTACTGGACATCTCGGCCATCGAGGCCGGCAAGCTGCGCGTGGTGGCCGAGGATTTCGTGCTGTCCGACGTGATCCAGGCGATCGGCCTGATCCTGTTGCCGCAGGCCAAGGCCAAGCGGTTGGATTACCGGGTGAAGGTGGCCGCGACCGTGCCGCAGACCCTGCGCGGCGACGTGGGCCACCTGCGCCAGATCCTGCTGAACCTGGCCGGCAACGCGGTGAAGTTCACCGACCAGGGCCGGGTGGAGATCCGGGTGAACGTGGTGCATGCCGACACCCACGGTGCGGTGCGGCTGCGCTTTGACATCATCGATACCGGCATTGGCGTGCCGGTGGCCATGCGCCCGCGCTTGTTCGAGGCCTTCGAGCAGGCTGATGTGAGCATGGCCCGCCGCCACGAAGGCACCGGCCTGGGCACCACCATCGCCAAGGGCCTGGTCGAGGCCATGGACGGGCAGATCGGCTACCTGGACAACCCGCCACAGGGCAGCCATTTCTGGGTGGAACTGCCGTTCGCGCCGCCGCAGCCGGTCGAGCCGGGCCTGGTGCCCAGCGTGGCCGCCGGCGAGGACATCGGCCCGGGCGGCAACGTGATCGCCTTCGCCGATCCGTTCCTGCGCCACCGTGCGCGCGTGCGCAGCATGCAGATCCTGGTGGCCGACG
This sequence comes from Stenotrophomonas sp. YAU14D1_LEIMI4_1, assembly GCF_003086815.1. NCBI lineage: Bacteria > Pseudomonadati > Pseudomonadota > Gammaproteobacteria > Lysobacterales > Lysobacteraceae > Stenotrophomonas > Stenotrophomonas sp. YAU14D1_LEIMI4_1. Next base: position 1,980,045 of record NZ_CP025997.1, read on the forward strand.
ACCACGAAGCCAATCGCATGGTGCTGCAGCGCCTGCTGCAGAAGGCCGGCCACCGGGTGATGTGCGTGGACGGCGGCGAAGCGGTGCTCGATGCGCTGGCCGAGAGTGAGTTCGATGCGGCCATCGTCGACCTGCACATGCCCGGCATGAGTGGCCTGGACATGCTGAAGGAACTGCGGGTGATGCAGTCCGGTGGCGGCCCGCGCACGCCGGTGATGGTGCTCAGTGCCGATGTGACCCCCGAAGCGATCCAGCGCTGCACGCAGGCCGGCGCGCATGCCTTCCTGGCCAAACCCGTGGTGGCCGCGCGCCTGCTGGATACGCTGGCGGAGATCGCCAACAACGCGAACCTGAAGAATGCCGCGCCCCTGGTGGTGCGTGCGCCGGTACAGCTCGATGGCGTGCTTGATACTGGCGTGCTGGACGAACTGGCATCGCTGGGCATGGGCGATGGCTTCGAACGTGAGTTCATCCGCCAATGCCTGGAAGATGCCGAGGCCTGCCTGCGCAAGGCAGAGGCCGATGGCGAGGCCGGGCGCTGGGGCCAGTTCCGCGAGCAGTCGCACGCGATCAAGGGTGTGTCCGGCAACCTGGGGCTGGTGCGCGCGGCCAACCGTGCCGGTGAGTTGATGCGCATGGCCGATTGGCAGTTGAAGGCCGAATGGCAGGCGCGCCTGTCGGTGCTGCAGGGGGCAATCAAGGAAGGCCGGCAGGCGCTGGACGCACGCGCCGAACGCAAGGCCCGCGGCGCGGCCGACGACGCCCCGTAGAGTCGAGCTTGCTCGACTATCGACGGCAGTCGAGCAAGCTCGACTCTACGTTTTGGGGATCGCGCGAAAAAAAGCCCGGTGGCCAGCCGGGCTCCAAGCCAGCAGGGGGAGGGCTGGAATCAGGCTGCATCCATCGACGCACGACGCGTCTGTGCCTTGATCAATCGATCCATCGTGCGCAGCGAGCGGTCACCCAGGGCCAGCGCCGAATCCACCCAGACCTTGGTGATTTCCAGCAGCTCGTCGTAGCTCACCGCCTGGGCCAGGTTGCGTGCGGCGTTCATGGCCAGGTACGACTGCGGCAGGCGCTGCTGGTGGCGGATCATCTCCTGCACGGCGGCACGGCCTTCGCCCTTCTTCACCAGCACGTCCACCACCCCCAGCGCGTGCATTTCCTCGGCACTGTAGATGCGGCCGTCCAGGATGATCCTCTCGGCCAGCTGCGGGGCCACGCGGCGGCACAGGAACGAGTACGCGCCCATGCCCGGGAACAGCCCGAACAGCACTTCCGGCAGGCCCATGCCGCTGCCTTCCTCGGCCACGATGGTGTGGCACGCCAGGGCCATTTCCAGACCGCCGCCCAGGGCGTCACCCTGGATCAGTGCGATAGAACGCACATCGCCGCCAAAGCCGGTGTGCAGGTGGTGCACGCCTTCCACGCAGCGTTGGGCGTAGGTCAGCAGCAGGTCGCGGTTGCCTTCGCGGATCAGGCGGGTGAACAGGTCCAGGTCACCGCCCAGGTTGTAGGCGATGGCATCGGAGGCCAGCACGAAGTGCCGTAGCTGACCGCTGTGACGTTGCGCCGGGCTGCGGGTGATGGCGTTCATGTAGCTCCACATTTCGTCCAGCATGTCCTTGCGGCAGCACGGGCGGATACCCGTGGACGCATCGGCATGCATGAACAGCCAGTGGGCAGCGCCGTCGTCGCTGTCTTCGGTACGGATGGTGGCAAACGGTGAACCGCTGGTAGGCAGTTTTTCGATGGTGCTCATGGAAGGGTCCTCGGCAGGCGGCCCGCGTGAAAACGTGGTGGCCGGCGGGCCGAACGGTCCACACACGAGGCGATGCTACAACGGGTGCAGCCTTTCACATGCGAAAAGGCCCGGGGCGTTTCCGACCCGGGCCTGACGGCGTTCAAACCAGTGGAAACCCTTACGTGGTGGGCGTATCGCGCAGCTCGCGACGCAGGATCTTGCCCACGTTGGTCTTCGGCAGCTCTTTTCGGAATTCTACGATTCTGGGGTGCTTGTAGCCGGTCAGGTTGGCCCGGGCATGTTCCTTGACCATTTCGGCGGTCAGGTTCGGGTCCTTCTTCACGATCACGACCTTCACCACTTCGCCGGACTTCTCGTCCGGAACGCCCACCGCGGCCACTTCCAGCACGCCGGGCATCATCGCGATCACGTCTTCCACTTCGTTGGGGTACACGTTGAAGCCGGACACCAGGATCATGTCCTTCTTGCGATCGACGATGTAGAAGAAGCCCTGCTCATCCATGCGCGCCATGTCGCCGGTGTGCAGCCAGCCGTCGGCGTCGATGGCCTGGCGGGTTTCGTCCGGGCGCTGCCAGTAGCCCTTCATCACCTGCGGGCCCTTGATGCACAGCTCGCCCACTTCGCCCAGCGCCAGGGTGTTGCCGCTGTCGTCCTTGATGCAGGCATCGGTGGACGGAATCGGCAGGCCGATGGCGCCGTTGTATTCCTTCAGGTCCAGCGGGTTGATGCAGGCCGCCGGCGAGGTTTCGGTCAGGCCGTAGGCCTCCACCAGGGTCACCCCGGTCACCTTCTTCCAGCGCTCGGCCACCGCACGCTGCACGGCCATGCCGCCGCCCAGGGTGACCTTCAGCGAGGAAAAGTCCACGGTGTCGAAGCCGGGGGTGTTCAGCAGGCCGTTGAACAGCGTGTTGACGCCGGTGATGGCGGTGAAGCGCACCGACTTGAGCTCTTTGACGAAGCCCTTCATGTCGCGCGGATTGGTGATCAGGTGGTTGCAGCCACCGAACTTCATGAAGACCAGGCCGTTCGCGGTCAATGCGAAGATGTGGTACAGCGGCAGGGCGGTGATGATCCATTCCTTGCCCGGCTCGATGCCCGATGCGCCGATCCAGGCCGAGGCCTGCTGCATGTTGGCGATCAGGTTGCGGTTGGTCAGCATGGCGCCCTTGGCCACGCCGGTGGTGCCGCCGGTGTACTGCAGGAATGCCACATCGTCGTGGTCGATCTCGACCTTGGGCAGGGTGTGGCGGCTGCCCAGCTTGAGCGCCTGCTTGAAGCGGATGGCGCCCTTCAGATGGTAGTTGGGCACCATCTTCTTGACGTACTTCAGCACGAAATTGACGATCGCACCCTTGGCCCCGAGCAGGTCGCCCAGGCCGGTGGTGATGACCTGCTTGACCTGGGTCTCGGCGATGACCTGCTGCACGGTGTCGCCGAAGTTGTCCACGACCACCAGCGCGGTGACACCGGCGTCGACCAGCTGATGCTTCAGCTCGCGGGCGGTGTACAGCGGGTTGACGTTGACCACGGTCAGGCCGGCGCGCAGTACGCCGAAGGTCGCGATGGGGTACTGCAGGCAGTTGGGCATCATCAGGGCAACGCGGTCACCCTTTTTCAGCTTCAGTTCGCCCAGCAGGTAGGCCGCGAACTGCTCGACCAGGGCATCGGTTTCACCGTAGGTGAGCACCTTGCCGAAACTGGAGTAGGCGGGGCGGTCGCGGAACTTCGCCACGGAGGCGTCGAAGACCGAAGCTACCGAATGGAACTCGTTGACGTCGATTTCGGCGGGAACGCCTTTCGGATAGCTCTGCAGCCAGGGACGATCCAGACTCATATTCCCCCTCCAGGAATCGTTGTGATGGGTGCGGCGCGGACAGTATCCGCCAGAACCGCTCGCAGCAGCATACCGTTCCGTAGGGAAAACGCGAAGAGGGCGTGACGGTCAGTGCGCCGGTGGTTGGGAGATGCCGACCTTGGTCGGCAGGATGGGCTGGCGCGTGCCCACCAAGGTGGGCACCTATCGGGTGTTGGGGTGGTTGGCGTGTGCCCACCAAGGTGGGCACCTACCGGGCGTTGGGGTGGTTGGCGCGTGCCCACCAAGGTGGGCACCTACCGGGCGCACGGGCGTGGCATTCGCGTCAGCGCTGGCGGCGTACCGGGGCGCCGTTGGCCTGGTAGTACGGGGCCGTGCTGCGGGCCAGCGCGGGGCGGCCGCGGATCACGTCGGCCAGCTTCTCGGCCATCATGATGGTCGGTGCGTTGAGGTTGCCGGTCACCACCTGCGGCATGATCGAGGCATCAACGATGCGCAGGCCGTCCAGGCCGTGCACGCGGCCCTGGCCATCGACCACCGCCATCGGGTCGTCGGCATGCCCCATCTTGTTGGTGCACGAGGGGTGGTAGGCGGTCTCGGCGTGCTCGCGCACGAAGCCATCGATCTGCGCGTCGGTCTGCAGCTCGCGGCCGGGCGAGATCTCGCGGCCGCTGTAGGGGGCCAGCGCCGGCTGCGCGAAGATCTCGCGGGTGATGCGGATGGCGGCGCGGAACTCGCGCCAGTCCTGCTCGTGCGACATGTAGTTGAACAGGATGCTGGGATGTTCGCGCGGGTCCTTGGAACGCACGTGGATGCGACCGCGGCTGGGCGAGCGCATCGAGCCCACGTGCATCTGGAAGCTGTGCGCCTTGATCGGGTTGGAGCCGTTGTAATTGATGGCCACCGGCAGGAAGTGGTACTGCAGGTTCGGCCAGTCGAATTCGGCATCGCTGCGGATGAAGCCGCCGGCCTCGAACTGGTTGCTGGCGCCGATGCCGGTGCCCAGGAACAGCCACTCCGCGCCGATGGCCGGCTGGTTGTACAGCTTCAGTGCCGGCGCCAGCGATACCGGCTTCTTGCATTCGTACTGCAGGTACATTTCCAGGTGATCCTGCAGGTTGGCGCCGACGCCGGGCAGGTGGTGCACCAGGTCGATATGCAGGCTGCGCAGCAGGTCGGCCGGGCCCACGCCCGAGCGCTGCAGGATCTGCGGCGAAGCAATGGCGCCGCCGCACAGCAGCACCTCGCGGCGGGCGGTGGCGCGCTGCGGCTGGTCGTTGTGCAGCCACTGCACGCCCACCGCGCGCTTGCCCGAGAACAGGATGCGGTCGGTCAGCGCGTGGGTGACGATGGTCAGGTTCGGGCGCGGCTTGGCCAGGTCCAGGTAGCCACGGGCGGTGCTGGAGCGACGGCCCTTGGCGGTGACCGTGCGGTCCATCGGGCCGAAGCCTTCCTGCTGGTAGCCGTTCAGATCATCGGTGCGCGGGTAGCCGGCCTGCACGCCGGCTTCGATCATGGCGGCAAACAGTTCGTTGTTGCCGGCCTTGGGCGTGGTGACCTGCAGCGGGCCCTGGTCGCCATGGTAGTCGTTGGCGCCGATGTCGCGGGTTTCGGCCTTGCGGAAGTAGGGCAGGCAGTCCAGGTAGGTCCAGTCTTCCAGGCCCGGCATGCTGGCCCAGTTGTCATAGTCCATCGCGTTGCCGCGGATGTAGCACATGCCATTGATCAGCGAGGAACCGCCCAGGCCCTTGCCGCGGCCGCAGTCCATGCGCCGGTTGTTCATGAAGGGCTCCGGGTCGGTCTTGTACGCCCAGTTGTAGCGCTTGCCCTGCAGCGGGTAGGCCAGTGCGGCCGGCATCTGCGTGCGGAAATCGAGCCGGTAGTCGGGGCCGCCGGCTTCCAGCAGCAGAACGCGTACATCGGCGTCTTCGGTCAGGCGGGTGGCCAGCACGTTGCCGGCCGAACCGGCGCCGATGATGATGTAGTCGTACTCGTTGGTGGTGCTCATTATTGTCTCCTGCGGTCGGGGCGCGCTGCTCAGAACACGCTGGCGAAGTCGCCCAGTTCCACCTGGACCGATTTGATGCGGGTGTAGTGGCCCAGCGTGGACAGGCCGTTCTCGCGGCCCACGCCGGATTCCTTGTAGCCGCCCACCGGCATTTCGGCAGGCGATTCGCCCCAGGTGTTGATCCAGCAGATGCCGGCCTGCAGGCGGTGGATGATGCGATGGGCGCGGCTGATATCGCCGCTGACCACGCCGGCGGCCAGGCCGAACGGAGTGTCGTTGGCGCGCCGCACCGCTTCGTCTTCATCGTCGTAGGCCAGGATGCTCATCACCGGCCCGAAGATTTCCTCGCGCACGATCTTCATGTCGTCGCGGCAGTCGGAAAACACGGTGGGCTGCACGTACGCGCCCTTGGCCAGCGCACCCTCGGTGGCGCGGCCGCCACCGGTCAGCAGGCGGGCGCCTTCGGCCTTGCCGCTGTCGATGTAGCGCAGCACGTTGTCCATGTGCGGGAAGCTGACCACCGGCCCGAAGTTGGTGTCCGGCGCGGTCGGGTCGCCCATGCGGATGCGCTGCACGCGCTGTACCACCGCCGCTTCGAAGGCTGCCAGCATGGCGCGCGGCACGAACACGCGGGTGCCGTTGGTGCAGACCTGGCCGGAGCTGAAGAAGTTGGCCATGACCGCGATATCGGCGGCACGGTCCAGGTCGGCGTCCTGGCAGATCAGCAGCGGCGACTTGCCGCCCAGTTCCATGGTCACTTCCTTCAGTGACGAGGACGCGGCGGCCGCCATCACCTTCTTGCCGGTGGTGACGCCACCGGTGAAGGAGATCTTCTCGATCACCGGGTGTTCGGTCAGCCAGTTGCCAATCTCGCCGCCGGGGCCCTGCAGCACGTTGAACACGCCGTCGGGGACGCCGGCTTCGGTGTAGATCTCGGCCAGCTTCAGCGCCGTCAGAGGGGTCACTTCGGAGGGCTTGAACACCATCGCGTTGCCCGCGGCCAGTGCCGGGGCCGATTTCCACAGCGCGATCTGGATCGGGTAGTTCCAGGCGCCGATGCCGGCCACCACGCCCAGCGGTTCGCGGCGGGTGTAGAAGAAGCTCGATTCGCGCAACGGCAGCTGGATGCCTTCGATGGCCGTGGCCAGGCCGGCATAGTACTCCAGCACGTCGGCGCCGGTGACGATGTCCACGGTGGTGGTTTCGGCCAAAGCCTTGCCGGTGTCCAGCGTTTCCAGGTGGGCAAGCTCATCGTTGCGTTCGCGCAGGATCTCGACCGCGCGGCGCAGGATGCGCGAGCGTTCCATGGCGGTCATCGCGGCCCACGCCTGCTGGCCTTCGCTGGCGCTGCGTACGGCGCGGTCCACGTCGGCCTGGCTGGCAATCTGCACCTCGGCCAGCACCTGGCCGTTGGCCGGGTTCACGGTCTGGAAGGTCTTGCCGCTGGTGGCGTCGACCCGGCGGCCATGGATGTAGAGCTGTTGAACGGGCAGGGTGGGCATGGGGGTACTCCTTGGAAGGGGCAGGGTCCTGCAGCGCTTATAGCGCGTTGGCCTGCAACTGGAAGTCGATGTAGGCGTAGGCGATGTGACGGGCGTTGTCGCCGTTGATCTGGCCGCCGACCAGGCTGCCGCGCAGCCACAGGCCGTCGATCAATGCGGCCAGGCCACGGGCGGCCTCGCGGGCGGGTTCGGCCGGCAGGCTGCGGTGGAACTGGTAGGCCAGGTTGGAATACAGGCGCTGGTCGTTGATGCGCTGTAGTCGGGCCAGTTCCGGCTGGTGCATGCTGGCCGCCCAGAAGGTCAGCCAGACGCGCATGGCCGGCCCGCTGGTCTGGCTGGGGTCGAAGTTCGCATCCACCAGTGCGCGCAGTTGTGAGCGCGGATCTGCGGCGGCCTGCCCGCGGTGCTGGGCGAAGGCATCCTTGAGCTGGCTCAGGATCTGCCGCATGGCGGCGTTGAGCAGGCCGGCCTTGTCACCGAAGTAGTGGGCGACGATGCCGGTGGACAGGCCTGCCTTGCGCGCGATGGTGGCTACGGTGGCGTCGGCCAGGCCGATCTCGTGGATGACCTGGAAGGTGGCGTCGATCAGCTGTTGGCGGCGCAGGGGTTCGATGCCTTTCTTGGGCATGGGCCGGGTGGCCTGGGGAGGAGGGCGAGCAGTATGCGGGTTATTGATTGAACGTCCAATCAATAAAAAGTGAAGACCGCGTCAGCGCGGCCTGGTAGCGTTGAGCTTGCTCGACGAGCTTTTGGGGTCGGGGTCAGAGCCCTTTCCTTTGGAAAGGGATCCGACCCCTGGCGATGGCTTTGGTAGCGTCGAGCTTGCTCGACGAGCTTCTGGGATCGGGGTCAGGGCCCTTTCCGTTGGAAAGGGATCCGACCCCTTGGGTCACAGGCGCAATGCGGCTTCCAGCAGGGGCGTGGCCCAGGCCGGGGTGGCGGCAAGCTGTGCCAGGTCGTCCGGTTGCGGGAACTGCACCTGGCCATCTTCCATCTGCAGCAGCAGCCGGGGGTCGGGCACGGCTTCGCCGGGGGCGGCTTCGGCGCTGTTGTCGTAGACCTGCAGATGGGCCAGCACCGGCATCAGCCGGATCAGGTTCTGCTGCGCCAGTGGCCAGCGGCGTCGGATGTCGGCTTCGTTGATCGGGTGCCCGCCCGAGCGGACGCGGGCCTGGACCCGGGCGATGTGCTGTTCCGGGCTGGACAGGCCGCAGAACCACATCAGCACATCGTGGCTGTGGCTGGCTTCATGCAGCAGGGCGGCGATTGAATTGCCGCCCAGGGTGGTTTCAAAGGCGTGGTTGCGGCGCCGGTCCAGCGCATCGCGGATGCGGTTGACGCCTTCCTGCCAAGCCTGGGCGTTGGCCTCGGCCTGCGACAGCCCGGTGATGCCGCGCAGTTCGCGTGCGAAGGTGTCGGGGTTGAACCAGTTCAGCCCGGCCTCGCGCAGCACATGGCCGCCCACCGAACTCTTGCCGGCGCCATTGACGCCGGCAAGGACGTACAGGAAAGGCCGCGCCATCAGTGGCCGGTGCCGGCCTTGACCTGCCCGCCAAGGCGGGCGGGGCGGCGCAGCAGGTCGCGTGCGCTGCTGCCGGCCTGGGCCTGCTGCAGTACCGCCAGGCGCTGGTCGAAGCCGGCGCGCAGTTCAGCCAGGCCCGGGGCCTGGTCGCGCAGCTCCTCAAGCGAGGCTTCCAGCGCCTCCACGCGCGCCTGCAGGGCGCGGTACTGCTCGATGGAGACGATGACCGCCTGCGGTTCGTTATGGTTGGTGACCACCACCATGCGCTGGTCGCGGACCTCCTGCATGACCTTGCGCCAGTGTTCCTTCACCGACGAGGCGGTGGTGTGGGTCAGCTCGTTGATGGGGTCGAAGCGGACGGGCAGGTGAAGCATGGCGGGCTCCAGAAGGGGGGACCTGTGGCGCCAGCCTACACCGGATGTGGACGAATTTCATGAATGATGAAAAACATGATAAATATGAAAATTAGGGGCGGCTATTTCATTCCATTCCTAAAGACGCCATACGCCGCCGTACTGCACCATCACAGGCCGTTCCGTGAGGGAGAGTGCGATGCGCATTGCCGTGAGTTGCCTGCTGTTCTGTAGTTCCGCCTTGGCCGTGGCGCAGACGCCGCCACCGATGCAGCAGTTGGATTACCCGGTGCTGGCGATCGGCGACACCGGCCAGTTCCGGGTGCAGGTGCCGGCCTACGCCGGCGGCCAGGGCCGGGTGTCGTACGCGGCGCATGCGCTGATGCCGGGCAGCAGTGAGGACCGGGGCTACCGGTTCGTGGCCGTGCACTGCGAAGATCCCGGGTTCACTCCGGTCGTGCACTACGAGAATCGTGGGGTGGTGTGCTCGCGCATCGGCCAGGCGCCGCACCCGGCGTTCGAGATGGTGGTGACGGTGGTCAATACCGGCGCAGCTGATGGCGAGACTCTGATGGAAGAGGGGCTGCGCGGGCTGGTGTACGACGTGGGGCCGACGGCGGCCCCGTGGCGGATCTATGGTGTGCGGCCGTAGCGGCTGAAATTCTGGTAGGTGCCAACCTTGGTTGGCACGTTGGGATCAGTCGAGCAAGCTCGACTCTACCGAAGGCGGGCCATTGCCCCGGTAGGTGCCAACCTTGGTTGGCACGTTGGGATCAGTCGAGCAAGATCGACTGTACCGACGGCGGCCCATTGCCCTGGTAGGTGCCAACCTTGGTTGGCACGTGGGTTCAGTCGAGCATGGCTCGACTCTACAGAGGGCGGCGCATTACCGGCCGGCGAGCTGGCGCAGCACGTACTGCAGCAGGCCGCCGTGGCGGAAGTACTCAACCTCCTTCGGGGTCAGCAGCATCACCGACACTTCGAAGGTCTTCTGGGTGCCGTCGGCCTTGGTTGCGGTAACGGTGGCGCGCTTGCTGGCGCCATCCTGCAGGCCGGTGATGTCGATCACTTCCGAGCCGTCCAGACCCAGCGACTGTGCGTTTTCGCCGTTGCGGAACTGCAGCGGCAGCACGCCCATGCCCACCAGGTTGGAACGGTGGATGCGTTCGAAGCTTTCGGCAACGACCGCCTTCACCCCCAGCAGCAGGGTGCCCTTGGCCGCCCAGTCACGCGACGAGCCGGTGCCGTATTCCTTGCCGGCCAGCACCACCAGTGGCACCTTGTCGGCCTTGTACTTCATCGCCGCATCGTAGATGGCCAGCTTTTCCGGCTGGCCGCCTGCGGCGGGGTAGTACAGGGTGTTGCCGCCTTCTTCACCACCGAACATCAGGTTCTTGATGCGGATGTTGGCGAAGGTGCCGCGCACCATCACATCGTCGTTGCCGCGGCGGCTGCCGTAGCTGTTGAAGTCGGCCGGCTGCACGCCGCGTTCCTGCAGGAAGCGGCCGGCGGGCGAGTCCTTCTTGATGTTGCCGGCCGGGGAGATGTGGTCGGTGGTGATCGAATCGCCGAACAGGCCCATCACGCGTGCGCCGTGCACGTCGTCGATGCTGCCGGTCTGCATGGTCATGCCATCGAAGTAGGGCGGGTTCTTGATGTAGGTGGAAGCATCGCTCCACTCGTACAGATTGCCGTCCGGCGAGGCGATGGTGTTCCAGCGGCTGTCGCCCTTGAACACGTCGGCGTAGTTCTGCTTGAACATGTCCGGGCCCAGGGTGGCGGCGATGACATCGCCGATTTCCTTGTTGCTGGGCCAGATGTCGCGCAGGTACACCGGCTGGCCATCGCTGCCGGTGCCCAGCGGTTCGGTGGTCAGGTCGATGTCGGTGGTGCCCGCGATTGCATAGGCCACCACCAGCGGCGGGCTGGCCAGGTAGTTCATCTTTACTTCGGGGTGAACGCGGCCTTCGAAGTTGCGGTTGCCCGACAGCACCGAGGTGACCGCCAGGTCGCCCGCGGCGATACCGGCGCTGACTTCGGTCGGCAGCGGGCCGGAATTGCCGATGCAGGTGGTGCAGCCGTAGCCAACCACGTAGAAGCCGATCTTCTCCAGCTCCTTCAGCACGCCGGCCTTTTCCAGGTAATCGGTAACCACGCGCGAGCCCGGGCCGAGGGAGGTCTTTACCCACGGTTGGCGGTTCAGGCCCTTGGCCGCCGCGTTGCGCGCCAGCAGGCCGGCACCGATCATCACCGCCGGGTTGGACGTGTTGGTGCAGGAGGTGATGGCGGCGATGACCACCGCGCCATCCTTCAGCCGCACCTTGCGGCCTTCGATCTCGATGTCGGCCTGGCCCTTGGCCAGTTGCTCGTTGCCGACCGCCGTGCCGCCACCTTCATTGGTGAAGTTGGCAATGGCCGCGTCCTTGCGGTCGCGGTTGGCGGTCAGGCCGACCAGGGCTTCGCGGTAGTTCTTCTGCACGTCTTCCAGCAGCACGCGGTCCTGCGGGCGCTTGGGGCCGGCCAGCGACGGCTTCACCGTGCCCATGTCCAGTTCCAGCGTGGTGCTGTACTGCGCCGGCGCGCTGCCCGGTTCATGCCACAGGCCCTGCGCCTTGGCATAGGCTTCGACCAGGTTGATCTGTTCTTCGCTGCGGCCGGACAGGCGCAGGTAGTTCAGCGATTCGTGATCGATCGGGAAGATGCCGCAGGTGGCGCCGTATTCGGGGGCCATGTTGCCGATGGTGGCGCGGTCGGCCAGCGGCAGGTGCTGCAGGCCGTCACCGAAGAATTCGACGAACTTGCCGACCACGCCCAGCTTGCGCAGCATCTGGGTGACGGTCAGCACCAGGTCGGTGGCCGTAGCGCCTTCAGGCAGCTTGCCGGTCAGTTTGAAGCCGACCACCTGCGGAATCAGCATGGACGAGGGCTGACCGAGCATGGCCGCCTCGGCTTCGATGCCGCCCACGCCCCAGCCGAGCACGCCGATGCCATTGATCATGGTGGTGTGGCTGTCGGTACCGAACACGGTATCGGGGTAGGCCACGTCCTTACCGTCCTTCTGCGCGGTCATCACCACGCGCGCCAGGTTTTCCAGGTTCACCTGGTGGACGATGCCGGTATTGGGCGGCACCACCTTGAAGTTGTCGAACGCCTTCTGGCCCCAGCGCAGGAAGCCGTAGCGTTCCTGGTTGCGCTGGAATTCGATCTTGCCGTTCAGGTCCAGCGCGTCGGGCTTGCCGAACACATCCACCTGCACCGAGTGGTCGATGACCAGTTCGGAGGGAATCTGCGGGTTGATCTGTTCCGGCTTGCCGCCCAGCTTGACCACCGCGTCGCGCATGGCGGCCAGGTCGACCACGCAGGGCACGCCGGTGAAATCCTGCAGCACCACGCGTGCGGGCATGAAGGCGATTTCGGTGTCCGGCTCGGCGCTGGCCTGCCAGCGGGCGACCGCTTCGATGTGCTCGGGGCCCACGGTGGCGCCACCATCCTCGTGCCGGAGCAGGTTCTCCAGCAGGATCTTCATCGAATAGGGCAGGTGGGAGATGTCGAAGCGCTGGCCCAGCTTGGGCAGGCTGAAGTAATCGTAGGCCTTGCCGCCAACATCGAGCTGGCTGCGGGTGGAGAACGAATCGCTCATGCGGATGACTCCTCTTGCGGATGGCTTGCTCTGGCCCGTGCGTATACGGGCCTGCTTGCGGTCGCCGCGGGCCTGCTGGCCCCGGTGCACTCCAGTATGAACGCATTCACCTGGGCGCGGGCCGGCCTGCGGCATCGGGTCCAGACTACAGCGGCAGGTGTATGGCGTATGTCATGAATGTGGCGGATCCTTTGCGGCTGTAGGGGCCGGGGCGGGCCCGGCCGGGTTCGGGGTGGAAGTATGCCCGGCAAAGTATGTATAATTTGTGCATACCGAAGAGGGCCTACCGATGGAAGCCACTGTTGCAGAGCGCGGACAGATCACCCTGCCCAAGGCGGTGCGTGATGCCCTAGGCCTGACCAAGGGCACCCAGTTGAAGGTGGAGCTGGACGGCAGCCGTATCATCCTGCGCAAGAGCGTGGACGATGCGATCTCCCGCGCCCGCGGCAAGTTCGCGCTGGACGGCTTCGAGTCGGCCGAATCGGCGGTACGCGCGGTGCGCGACGAGGAATAAGGCGTGATGATTGCCGTCGATTCACCGGTACTGGTGGAACTGCTGAGCAACGGCCCGCAGGCCGATGCGGTCGAAGCCATCCTGCGGCAGAGCCTGGTCGGTGGCCGCGTGGTGGTCTGCGGCGCCACCCTGGCCGAAGTCTGCGCTTCGCTGCGCGGCGGTGCCGAAGTGCTGGAAGCGCTGGAAGAAATGGGCGTGCACTTCAACCCGATGGAGGCCAAATCGGCCCTGCGCGCCGGCGAGATGCACCGCCGCCACCGCCAGCGCAGCGGCAGCCGCCGCAGCCTGGACGAATTCATGGTCGGCGCCCACGCATTGCTGCAATGCGATGGCCTGATCACCTGGAACGACACGTTTTACCGCGACTACTTCAAGGGCCTGAAGCTGATCGTGCCGCAAGCCTGAGCCCACTTTGTTTTTTCAACCTACGCATTACCCGGGAGTTGTCATGTTGGAAGCCTACCGCCACCACGTCGCCGAGCGCGCTGCGCTTGGCATCCCGCCGCTGCCGCTGAGCGCGCAGCAGACGGCCGATGTCATCGAACTGCTGAAGAACCCGCCGCAGGGCGAGGCCGAGTTCCTGCTCGACCTGCTGACCCACCGCGTGCCGGCCGGCGTGGATGACGCTGCCAAGGTCAAGGCCTCGTACCTGGCCGCCATCGCGCTGGGCAGCGAGCAGAACCCGCTGATCAGCCGCGAGCGTGCCACCGAACTGCTGGGCACCATGCTGGGCGGTTACAACGTGGCCCCGCTGGTGCAGCTGCTGGACGACGCCAGCGTTGGCACCATCGCCGCTGACGGCCTGAAGAAGACCCTGCTGGTCTTCGATGCCTTCCACGATGTGCAGGAGAAGGCCAAGGCCGGCAACGCCAACGCGCAGTCCGTGCTGCAGAGCTGGGCCGATGCCGAGTGGTTCACCAACAACCCGGAAGTGCCGCAGAGCCTGACCGTGACCGTGTTCAAGGTGCCGGGCGAAACCAACACCGACGACCTGTCGCCGGCGCCGGATGCAACCACCCGCCCGGACATTCCGATGCACGCCCTGGCGATGCTGAAGAACAAGCGCGACGACGCGCCGTTCACCCCGGAAGAAGACGGCAAGCGCGGCCCGATCCAGCAGATCCTGGACCTGAAGGACAAGGGCCACCTGGTTGCCTACGTGGGCGACGTGGTCGGTACCGGTTCCTCGCGCAAGTCGGCCACCAACAGCGTGCTGTGGTGGACTGGCGATGACATTCCGTTCATCCCGAACAAGCGCGCCGGTGGCGTCTGCCTGGGTTCGAAGATCGCCCCGATCTTCTACAACACCATGGAAGATGCCGGTGCACTGCCGATCGAGCTGGACGTGTCGAAGATGGAGCACGGCGATGTGGTCGAGCTGCGTCCGTACGAAGGCAAGGCGCTGAAGAACGGCGAAGTGATTGCCGAATTCCAGGTCAAGTCCGAAGTGCTGTTCGACGAAGTGCGCGCCGGTGGCCGCATTCCGCTGATCATCGGCCGCGGCCTGACCGGCAAGGCGCGTGAAGCGCTGGGCCTGGCCCCGACCGATCTGTTCCGCCTGCCGGTGCAGCCGGCCGACACCGGCAAGGGCTTCTCGCTGGCGCAGAAGATGGTCGGCCGCGCCTGTGGCCTGGCCGAAGGCCAGGGCATGCGCCCGGGCACCTACTGCGAACCGAAGATGACCTCGGTCGGCTCGCAGGACACCACCGGCCCGATGACCCGTGACGAGCTGAAGGACCTGGCCTGCCTGGGCTTCTCGGCCGACCTGGTGATGCAGTCGTTCTGCCACACCGCCGCTTACCCGAAGCCGGTGGACGTGAAGACCCACCACACCCTGCCGGAGTTCATCTCCACCCGCGGCGGCATCTCGCTGCGCCCGGGCGATGGCGTGATCCACAGCTGGCTGAACCGCATGCTGCTGCCGGACACCGTCGGTACCGGTGGTGACTCGCACACCCGTTTCCCGGTGGGCATTTCGTTCCCGGCCGGCTCGGGCCTGGTCGCCTTCGCCGCCGCCACCGGCGTGATGCCGCTGGACATGCCCGAATCGGTGCTGGTGCGCTTCAAGGGCCAGATGCAGCCGGGCGTCACCCTGCGTGACCTGGTCAACGCGATCCCGCTGTACGCCATCAAGTCGGGCCTGCTGACCGTGGCCAAGGCCGGCAAGAAGAACATCTTCTCCGGTCGCATCCTGGAAATCGAAGGTCTGCCGGAACTGAAGGTCGAACAGGCCTTCGAACTGTCCGATGCGTCGGCCGAGCGTTCGGCTGCCGGTTGCTCGGTGCGCCTGAACAAGGAACCGATCATCGAGTACCTGACCAGCAACATCACCCTGCTGAAGTGGATGATTGCCGAGGGTTACCAGGATCCGCGTTCGCTGCAGCGCCGTATCGAGAAGATGGAAGCGTGGCTGGCCAACCCGGAGCTGCTGGAGCCGGATGCCGACGCCGAATACGCTGCCGTCATCGAGATCGACCTGGCCGACATCCACGAGCCGATCGTGGCCTGCCCGAACGACCCGGACGACGTGAAGACCCTGTCCGAAGTGGCCGGCGCCAAGATCGACGAAGTGTTCATCGGTTCGTGCATGACCAACATCGGTCACTTCCGCGCCGCGGCCAAGCTGCTGGACGGCAAGCGTGACCTGCCGACCCGCCTGTGGGTGGCCCCGCCGACCAAGATGGATGCTTCGGAGCTGACCAAGGAAGGCGTGTACGGCACCTTCGGCGCCACCGGCGCACGCATGGAAATGCCGGGCTGCTCGCTGTGCATGGGCAACCAGGCGCAGATCCGCGAAGGTTCCACCGCGATGTCGACCTCGACCCGCAACTTCCCGAACCGTCTGGGCCGCAACACCAACGTGTACCTGGGTTCGGCCGAACTGGCCGCGATCTGCTCGCGTCTGGGCCGCATCCCGACCAAGGAAGAGTACATGGCCGATATTGGCGTGATCGCCAAGAGCGGTGCGGAAATCTACCGCTACATGAACTTCGACCAGATCGAGGAGTACCAGGACGTGGCCAAGACGGTCGCTGCCTGATCCTGCTGATCGGTTGATGCGGTAAACGAAGAACCCCCGGTGCGAGCCGGGGGTTTTTTGTGCGCGGAGCCCGCTACTGCCTGGTCCAGTCTGCGTTGCCTTGCAGCCGACGGCCGCCGATCAGCACGTTGCCGCGCTTTCCAGATACGTCCATTTCAAACCATGGCAGTCCGTCGCGGCGGAGCGGACGCACATAGGCCTGGCAGCGGGCGCGGTCGAATTCGATGTAATAGCGGCGCTGCACGTTGGGAGGCGGCGGAATCGACAGGCCTTTCCAGCTGACCTCGACCGCGCCGGGATCCTCACGGCCGATCAGCATCAGCGTAAAGACCACGTCCCGCTGTCCGGCCTCGAAGTAGAACAGATCGCCGCTGGCGTTGGCCGGTACCAGGGGCAGTGACAATAGTGCGGCCGCCAGCGCGGCCTTCCAGTTCCTTCTGATCATGCGCGGCATTCCTTGTGCAGTGCTGACATCAAAGCACACTGTAGAGCCTGGCCGATGCTTGGCGACTTGTTGGCTCGATGGGGCAGCCGAGCGTGGGCAAGGGCGCCCCACGCGGCTTCAGCGATAGCGGAATGGCCAGGCGTCAGGGCCATCGCTGCTGCGTTCGGCGCACACCTCGCGGAAGACCTGCAGGAAGGCCTGCTGCGGCCGCGTGGGGTGCCAGTCGGCACGGGTGGTCAGGCCGATGCGGCGGCGCAGGGCCTGACCGGCCAGGCCCAGGTCGGCCAGCAGGCCGGCCTGGCGTTCGATCAGGAACTGGTCGCGTGACATCAGGGTCAGCCAGTCGTCTTCCAGCAGCAGCCCGCGGGTGATCACCAGCGAGCCACATTCAATGCGCAGCACCGGCGGTTCGTGGCCGTTGTCGCGGAACATCCGTTCCCAGCGTGCGCGCACCGGTGCGCCGGTGGCCGGGATCACCCAGGGGTAGTCGAGCAGCTGCGCAAAGCGCCACGGCTGCTGTGCCGCCAGCGGATGACCGGCGCGGCCCACGATCACCGGATCATCGTCGAACAGGCCTTCCTGCACCACGTCGGGCACCGCGCTGAGATCACGCATGGCGCCCACCAGCAGGTCCAGGCTGCCCTGGCGCAGGTCGGACAGCAGTTCCGAGAACGGCCCTTCCACCACGTTCACGGTGGCGCCCGGCCAGGCCCGGGCGAAGCGTGCCAGTGCCTGTGGCAGCAGCAGTGCGCGGGCCAGCGGCATCACCCCGATGGCCAGGCGCCCACCATGCTGGTCGCGCAGGGCGGCCAGCTCGTCCACGCCGGTGGCCAGTTCGGACAGCGCCAGCCGCACCCAGCGCAGCAGGCGTGTGGCGGCCGGCGTGGCCAGCAAGGCCTTGCCGCGCCGCTGCAGCAGTGGCACTTCGATCACCGCTTCCAGATCGCGCACGGCGCGATGCATGGCCGGTTGCGAGATTCCCGCGCGCGCTGCAGCCAGGGTGAAGCTGCCGGCGCTGTCCACCGCAGTGAGTGCGCGCAGCTGGCTGAGGGTCAGCCGGCGCTCGACCGCAGCCAGTGCCGGAAGCCGCGCGGCGCGACGGGCGGCGCGCACGCCGCGGGCCAGGTAGGCCAGGGCGCGCTCGATGCGTGGCACCAGCAGCACCGTGGCCTCGGTGGCGACCATGCCAGCGGGCTGCCGGTCGAACAGCGCTGAATCCAGTTGCCGCTCCAGCCTTGCGATGGCCTGGGTGAGCGCCGGCTGGGACAGATTGATGTGCGGCGCCGCCGCGCTGATGCCGCCGTGGGTGTGCACTGCCAGCAGCGCGTGCAGGTGCTTCAGGTTCAGCTCGGGCAGCGCGTTCATGGCACAATTATAACAAGAGTGAATGGCATGGACGAAAAACGATCTTGAGGGGCTGTGGGCTGCGGAACAGACTGCGCCATCGCCAACGAAGGATGGATGGATGTCCCGCGTCATCACCCGCATCGAGCGCGCCGCACCGGCGCTGATCCAGTCACTGGCCGAGGCCGGCGTGGCCACCGTGCACGAGGCGCAGGGCCGCAGCGGCCTGCTGCACCCGCGGCTGCGCCCGATCTACAACGGCGCGCGCATTGCGGGCAGCGCAGTGACCGTGTCGGTGCCGCCGGGCGACAACTGGATGATGCATGTGGCCATCGAGCAGCTTGGCGAGGGCGACATCCTGGTGGTGGCACCGACCAGCGACTGCAGCGATGGCTACTTCGGCGATCTGCTGGCCACCTCGGCGCAGGCGCGCGGTTGCCGCGGCCTGGTGATCGATGCCGGCGTGCGCGATGTGCGTGAGCTGACCGCGATGGGCTTCCCGGTCTGGAGCCGCGCGATCCATGCGCAGGGCACGGTGAAGGAAACGCTGGGTTCGGTGAACGTGCCGCTGGTCTGTGGTGGCGCCCTGGTGAATGCGGGTGACGTGGTGATCGCCGACGATGACGGCGTGTGCATCGTGCCGCGTGCCGAGGCGGCGCGGGTGGCTGCCGAGGCGCAGGCGCGCGAAGCACGCGAGGCCGACAAGCGCGAGCGCCTGGCCCGTGGCGAACTGGGCCTGGACATCTACGCGATGCGTGAGCGGCTGGCAGCCAAGGGCCTGCGCTATGAGTAAGGGTGTGCGCGCGATGTGGATGCGCGGTGGCACGTCCAAGGGCGGGTTCTTCCTGGCCCAGGACCTGCCGGCCGACACTGCCGCGCGCAATGCCTTCCTGCTGCGCGCCTATGGTTCGCCGGACGTGCGGCAGATCGATGGCATGGGCGGCGGCGACCCGCTCACCTCGAAGGTGGCGGTCGTATCGCCCTCGCAGCGCGAGGGTGCCGATGTCGATTACCTGTTCCTGCAGGTCTTCGTGGACCAAGCGCTGGTAAGCGATGCGCAGAACTGCGGCAACATGCTGGCTGGCGTGGGCCCGTTCGCGATTGAACGCGGGCTGGTGCCGGCACGCGATGGGGTGACCGAGGTGCGCATCTTCATGGCCAACACCGGCACCCTGGCCACCGCCAGCGTGCAGACGCCCGCAGGCCGGGTGAGCTATGCCGGTGACGCGCGCATCGACGGCGTGCCGGGTACTGCCGCGCCGGTGCCGCTGGCGTTCGAGGACACGGCCGGTTCCAGCTGCGGCGCGCTGCTGCCCACCGGCAACGCCGTGGATGTGATCGACGGCGTGCAGGTGACCCTGATCGACAACGGCATGCCCTGCGTGGTGCTGCAGGCATCGGATCTGGGCATCAGCGGGCATGAGGACCGCGCCACCCTGGATGCCGACGACGCACTGAAGGCGCGGCTGGAGGCGATCCGTCTGCAGGCCGGGCCGAAGATGAACCTGGGCGAGGTGGCCGAAAAATCGGTGCCGAAGATGATGCTGGTGGCCGCGCCGGCCGACGGCGGCGCGATCTGCGTGCGCTCGTTCATCCCGCACCGCTGCCATGCCTCCATCGGCGTGTTGGGCGCGGTGACGGTGGCCACGGCCTGCCTGTTGCCGGGTTCGCCGGCACACGCCCTGGCCCGCTTGCCGGGTGGGCAGGTGCAGACGCTGGCGGTGGAGCACCCCAGCGGGGCGACCGCCTGCGTGATTGAACTGAATGAGGACGGGCAGGTGGCCCGCGCGGCGATGCTGCGCACTGCACGGAAGCTGTTCGACGGCGAACTGTTCGACTGAACAGGCGACGCCTTTCTATTCTCTGCGACCTGGGAGGGTTGTTATGACCGTGGTAGGGAAGCGGCCGGGCCGCTTTGGAATATTGGGCCAGTTGTGGTTTCAGGTGTTGGCCGGCACCGTGATCGGCGTGTTGCTGGGCTGGCTGCAGCCGGACCTGGGTTCGGCGATGAAGCCGCTGGGCGATGGCTTCATCAAGCTGATCCGGATGATGATCGGGCCGATCATCTTCGTCACCGTGGTGCACGGCATCGCCGGCATGCGTGACATGCGCAGCGTGGGACGGCTGGCGCTGAAGTCGCTGATCTACTTCGAGGTGATCACCATCCTGGCGCTGATCGTCGGCCTGGTGGCGGTGGATCTGTGGAAGCCCGGTGCCGGCATGAACATCGATGCGGCGACCATCGACATGGCCAGCATCCAGGGCTACGTGCACACCGCCCATGACCAGTCGATCGTTGCCTACATCATGGCCATCATTCCCAACACGCTGGTCAGTGCGTTCACCGAAGCGCACGTGCTGCAGGTGCTGTTCGTGGCGGTGCTGTTCGGCGTGGCACTGGCCGCTGTCGGTGAACGCGGCAAGCCGGTGAT
This sequence comes from Stenotrophomonas sp. YAU14D1_LEIMI4_1, assembly GCF_003086815.1. Classification (NCBI taxonomy): domain Bacteria; kingdom Pseudomonadati; phylum Pseudomonadota; class Gammaproteobacteria; order Lysobacterales; family Lysobacteraceae; genus Stenotrophomonas; species Stenotrophomonas sp. YAU14D1_LEIMI4_1. The sequence continues at coordinate 2,000,423 of NZ_CP025997.1, forward strand.
GGACGTGATCGAGAGTGCTTCCGGCGCGCTGTTCAAGATCATCGGCTACATCATGTATGTGGCGCCCATCGGTGCATTCGGCGCCATCGCCTTCACCGTGGGCCAGTTCGGTGCCGCCTCGCTGCTGTCACTCGGCGAGCTGATCATCGAGTTCTTCGTGGTCTGCGGGCTGTTCACCGTCTTGGTGCTTGGCACGGTGTGCTGGTGGACCGGGGCCAGCCTGTGGCGCCTGCTGGGCTACCTGCGCGATGAGATCATCATCGTGGCGGCCACCACCAGCACCGAGACCGTGCTGCCGCGCCTGATCGAAAAGATGAAGAAGCTGGGCTGCGAGGAAGGGGTGGTCGGTTTCGTGATTCCCGCCGGCTACTCGTTCAACCTGGATGGCACCTGCCTGTACCTGACCACGGTGGCGATCTTCCTGGCCCAGGCCACCAATACCGAACTGACCGTGTGGCACCAGCTGGGGCTGATCGCCGTGCTGCTGCTGACGTCCAAGGGCGCGGCAGGCGTGGCCGGCGCGGCATTCGTGGTGCTGGCCGCCACCCTGGGCACCACCGGCACCATTCCGGTGGCCAGCATTGCCTTGATCCTGGGCATCCACCGCATCCTGGCCGAAGGGCTGACCTTCGTGAACCTGATCGGCAACGCGATTGCGGTGCTGGTGATCGCCAAGTGGGAAGGCAAGCTGGATGAAAAGACCATGGCGGCGCAGATCGGCACCCGCCGCACGCGCCAGCGTCTGCTGGGTGCACAGCCCGCCTGAGGCCATGGCCTGAGCCCTGACGGCCACCGCGCGTGGCCTCCATCGAATGCAACAACCTGGCGCCGGCGGCGCCGGGAAGGGAGAGAACATGTCGCAGTTCCTGCGCACCCCGCTGTACCTGCTGCTGGCCAGTGTGCTGGCCGCGCCGGCCTTCGCCGCTGACCGCAGCGTGCCCGAGGGCATCGACCTGACCCTGGACCTGGTCGGCAACGTGGCCCACAACCCGGTGGGCGGTGTCCAACAGGGCACCGAAGGTTCGTACTGGGTGATGGCCCAGTCGAAGTTCGACCTGGACAAACTGTTCGGCGTACACGGCACCGAGGTCGACGCGCAGTGGGCGTGGTTTGCCGGGCGCAACCTGGCGCGCGAGAAGATCGGCAATTCGATCAGCGCACAGCAGACCTGGCGGCCGGTGGCCGGCGGCCGCCTGACCCGGCTGACCGTGCGCCACCGCTTCGACAACGGGCTGAGCATCACTGCAGGCCGCGCGCCGGTGAACAGCTACTTCAACAACTCGCCGCACAACTGCGTGTTCATGAGCAATGCGATGTGCCTGACCCCCTACGGTGCGATCACCGACCTGGGTATCACCGCCTACCCGAATTCTTCGTGGGCGGGCATCGTGCGCTTCGACGTGGATGATCGCTGGTATGCCCAGGCCGGCGTGTTCGATTACAACAACACGCTGAACGAGGCCGGCAAGAACGGCCTGGATTTTTCGGTGGGCGAGGGCACCGGCACGATCAGTGCCTACGAAGTGGGCTACCAGACCAGCTTCGCCAACGATCGCCTGCCGCGCACGTACCGGCTGGGCATGTACCGCAACAGCGATGGTGGCAAGAGCCCGTACTTCGATGCCAACGGCAACTCGGCGGCGCTGACCGGCAAGCCGACCGCGGCGCAGGACGGCGCACGCATGGGCTGGTACGCAATGGGCGACCAGACCGTGTGGCGCGGCGACGGCAAGCGCAACCTTGCGGTGTTCGGGCGTGTCTACGTCAACACCGGCAACGAGGCACCGGTCGATCATTTCGTGTCGGCCGGCTTCGTCAAGACCGGCACGTTTGCCAGCCGCGACCAGGACACCCTGGCCCTGTTCGTGTCCAACACCCACTTCAGCGACGAACAGATCGGCTTCCTGCGTGATCGCCGCAGCCGCAATGGCGGCACGGGCGCGCCGCATGCCGATGAAATCATCACCGAACTCAGCTACGGCTGGGCGGTGAAGAAGGGCATCCGCCTGATGCCCAACCTGCAGTACGTCATCAACCCCGACCCGATCTACGCGCCCACGCGCACGACCAACATCCCCGATGCGCTGATTGTTGGCCTGCGCGTGGATGTGCATTTCGCCCAGCTGTTTGGCTGGTGATCCATCGCCCCAGGAGATCCCCCATGATCATCGACTGCCACGGCCACTACACCACGGCCCCGGCCGGCCACGATGCGTTCCGCAAGGCGCAGGTGGCCCACTACCACGATCGCTCGCTGCCGGCGGCGGTCTATCCGACCATCAGCGACGATGAACTGCGCGACAGTGTGGAGGCCAACCAGCTGCGCCTGCTGCGCGAGCGTGGCGCGGACATGACCATCTTCTCGCCGCGTGCCAGCACCATGGCGCACCACATCGGCGATGAGCAGGTAAGTGCCGAGTGGACGCGGCACTGCAACGATCTGATCGCCCGGGTGGTGCAGCTGTATCCCGAGCAGTTCATTGGCGTCTGCCAGCTGCCGCAGTCGCCGGGCGTACCGATCGCCCACGCGGTGGCCGAGCTGGAGCGCTGCGTGAACGAACTCGGTTTCGTCGGCTGCAATCTGAACCCCGATCCGTCCGGCGGCCACTGGGATGGCCTGCCGCTGACCGACCGTTCCTGGTACCCGTTCTTCGAGAAGATGGTGGAGCTGGACGTGCCGGCCATGGTGCATGTGTCGGGCAGCTGCAACGCCAACTTCCATGCCACCGGCGCGCACTACCTGAACGCCGATACCACAGCCTTCATGCAGTTCCTGCAGGGTGACCTGTTCCGTGACTTCCCCACGCTGCGCTTCATCATCCCGCATGGCGGGGGTGCGGTGCCGTACCATTGGGGGCGTTTCCGTGGCCTGGCCGACATGCTGGGCAAGCCGCCGCTGGCCGAGCATGTGATGAAGAACGTGTACTTCGATACCTGCGTGTACCACCAGCCGGGCATCGACCTGCTGTTCGAGGTGATCGACATCGACAACATCCTGTTCGGCTCGGAAATGGTCGGCGCGGTGCGCGGCATCGACCCGCAGACCGGCCACTTCTTCGATGACACCCGCCGCTACGTCGATGCCCTGGCGATCTCGGCGCAGGACCGTTACAAGGTGTTCGAAGGCAATGCGCGCCGTGTCTACCCGCGGCTGGATGCCCAGCTGAAGGCCAGGGGGCTGTGATGGCCGCATTCCAGAAAGACGCCGACTGGCTGGATTACTGTGCCCACCCGAGCCGCCCACAATTCGTGCCGCCGCCCGGCGCGGTGGATGCACACTGCCATGTGTTCGGGCCGGGCGATGTGTTTCCGTATGCGCCCGAGCGCAAGTACACCCCTTGCGACGCCGGCAAGGCGCAGCTGTTCGCGCTGCGCGACTTCCTTGGCTTCAGCCGTAATGTGATCGTGCAGGCCACGTGCCATGGCGCCGACAACCGCGCCCTGGTGGACGCGCTGCAGGCCAGCGGCGGCCTGGCCCGGGGCGTGGCGACCGTGCGCGATACCGTCAGCGATGAGGAGCTGCAGCTGTTGCATGCCGCCGGTGTGCGTGGCGTGCGCTTCAACTTCGTGCGCCGTCTGGTCGATCCGAAGCCAGATGCTTACTACCACGCGATCATCGATCGCATCGCGCCGCTGGGCTGGCATGTGGTGGTGTACTTCGAGGCGGCCGATCTGGCCGAGCGCTGGAATTTCTTCACCACGTTGCCGACCACCCTGGTGGTGGACCACATGGGCCGCCCGGACGTGAGCCAGTCTGTGGAGGGGCCGGAGTTCCAGCGCTTCGTGCGACTGATGGCCGAGCACGGCAACGTGTGGAGCAAGGTCAGCTGCCCCGAGCGGCTGTCACGCCTGGGGCCGCCCGGGTATGCCGATGTGGTGCCGTTCGCCCGGCATCTGGTGCAGCAGTTCCCGGACCGGGTGCTGTGGGGGACCGACTGGCCGCACCCGAACATGAAGGACCACATGCCCGACGACGGCCAGCTGGTGGACGTGATTCCGCACATCGCCCCCACGCCCGAGTTGCAGCGCAGGCTGCTGGTGGACAACCCGATGCGGCTGTACTGGGGCGAGTAGATAGATCCACGCCATGCGTGGATGGCGGCGCGGGCGATGCACCCGGGGTCAGAGCCCTTGCCTGTGGCAAGGGGTCCGACCCTGGGCTGGGGTCAGGCCTGGGTGACGGCGGTCGCGTCTTCGGCTACCGCCGGCGCGTCTGCCGGAGGCTCCGGTTCGGCGGCGGTCTCCGGCAACACGCCATGGTCGGGGAACAGGCGCGGCAGTTCGGCGACGAAGCGGGCGATGCAGGCCTCGGCGAAGTCGCGCGAGGCGGCTTTCGCCTTGGCATAGTCGTCGGCCTGCCAGTCCTGCAGCGAGGCCACCTGTGCCTCGTCCTGGCAGTGCACGCCCTGGCCGCCGCTTGCGCTGCGGAACAGCCTGCGCACCACCGGGAAGCCGATGGTGGCGTCGTGGCGCAGCTCGTACGGCGTGTCCGCATCACCGAGCTTCTGGTACACCAGCGACCATTGGCCGGCGCTGGCTTCGACGGTGCGCTCGTCGCTGGGAATGGCGCCGGGATGGGCGGCGAAGTAGATCGCCAGCTGTTCGCGGATCATGGCCGGCAACAGCCCAAACGCGGGGCTGGGCACGGCACCGATGCTGTCGCCGCGCACGTTGTTCTTGCTGAAGGTGCTGGTCTGGCCGCCGATGCCGGCCAACGTGCCCAGCGCAAACAGACCGACCTTGGCGGCGGTTGCCCCGGCGGTGTCACCGCGCATCACCAGGCGCAGGGTCGGATCTCCGTAGCGATTGCCGTCGGGCCCTGTGCCAAGCCCGGAGGTGATCTTGATGCGCTGCAGGCTGCTGTAGTCCAGCACGGGGGCCGCAACCGGCGCAGCAACAGTCTCGGCGGCCGGTTCGGCCGCGGGTGCGGGAGCTGGGTCGCTGGCATGGGCCGACGCGGCCAGCAGCAGGCTGGCGGCGATCGCGGCGGTGAGACAAGCGGGGCGTACTGCCATGGTGATACTCCTTGGAAAAGCGGAACGGGCGCGCTGCGGCTCACTGCCCAGCGAACTCCTTGATCGGGAAGGCCTTGCAGCGTTCGACCGCAGCGGCGATGTCCAGCGGCGCATCGGCGGCGACACCACGGTGCTGGTTCACCGACGCGGTTTCTTCCCACAGGCTGGGCAGAACCTGCGGCGCGTCCAGCACCCGTTCGCGCACGGCATCGTGCAGCACGCTGCTGTAGTCCGATGACGGCGCCACCACGCACAGGCGGGTGCCGGGCGTGCTGCTGGCCTGCTGCAGCATCTGCTGCAGTGCTTCGCCGCTGCCTGCTTCGTCACGCAGCTGCTGTGCGGCACTGCCTTGGCTCGCATCCTGGATCTGCAGCTGGCCGGGGTTGAACAGCAGGACCTGCATCTCCTGACGTGGCTCGATGCGCACCGGCGCACGCGTGCGATCGCAGATGGTGGGGGTGGGTCGGGCCTGCTGCGGCGTCACGCTGCCACCGGCGTGAACCTGGCGGACATGCAGGCGGCACATCTTGTCGGCCACTTCAAACTCCACTTCATAGTCCTGGCCCGGCTTGGGCACGAACTGGCCGGACAGCGTGCCCGTGCAGTACAGGCCGCTCTTGGGATCAAACGCCGCCTCGAAGATCAGCGGCTTGCCACCTGGGACTTCGTATTCCTGGTAACTGAGCGTGGAGAACCGTTGGCTCTGCTTGCTGCGCAGGGCTTCGGTGCTGGGAATGCCGAGCAGGCCCTTGTCACCGGCATTGTTGTACTTGACGTCGATGCGGTCGCGGTAGTCGTCGCGGCACGACGCATCGGTAAGCAGGGTGGTGGTGCGGCTGAAATCGGCGTACACGCGCACCCGTGCCGGCGGCACGACACCACCGGCGTAGGCGCTGAGATCTTCAGCCGCCAGCGGGCGCGGGTACATGGCCGGAATGCGCTTGATCAGCTTTTCGATGCACTTCATGGTGATCATCTGCGCGGCGCTCTTCAGCCGGGCGTAGCCGTTGGCCTGCCAGGTGCCCAACGTCGCGCGTTCGTCGCTGTCGCTGCAGCGGATGATCTCGGCCAGGCTGCCATCGGCGCGGCGCTGCTGGATGGTGCTGGTGTGGTTGAGCCGGTACAGCGGATCCTTGCGGGTGTTGCCCTGGTGTACCAGCGCCCAGGTTTCGGCATTGAAGCGCAGGGTGCTGGTCTGGGTCGGTAGTGCGTCGGGCGCATAACGGAAATAGCCGCCCACCAGCGCCTTGGCCACGTTCGGCATCAGCGTGATGGCCGGGCTGGCCTGGCTCTCGACGATGCTGCCGGGCAGCTGGTTGCGCCGGCTGTAGTCGGGCTCGTTGCCACTGAACAGCAGGGACAGTCCCTTCGGCGTCAGTGCCTCGCTGTCATCGGGGGTGACGATGCGCAGCGCCACGTCCGGTGCGTGCAGCGGCCTGGCGGCGGTGTCCGGACCGCTGAGGATCTGCACGCGTTCGCTCCACGCATCGGCACCGTCGATGGCGGGCGAAGAGGGCGCCTGTGGCGATGCCGGCTGGGCTGCCGCGGTGGCCGCGGTGGCCGGCAGCGGTGCAAGCAGGGCCGCTGCCAGTAGCGTGGTTCGGGAGGGGAAGCGGCGCAGGGCCATGGTCAAGCTCCTTGAGAAACAGATACAGCCATGCCGGCCCTTCCGGTGCCGGCATTCGAACGAGGTGCTGTCGAGGGGGCGCTGTGGTCCGGTCAGCCCCGGGCCAGCGCTACCGTCGCAGGCGATGGGTTACTGCACGCGGAAATCCAGGCGGGGCAGGGTCTGGCAGTGCTGCACGGCGGCCTGCAGATCCAGCGGTGCTGCCGGGGCTGCGTGGCGCGCCTGATTGACCGTCTCGGCGGCCTCCCACAGGCCAGGCAATGCCGCGCCATGCTGCAGCACGAAGTCGCGCAGCAGCGTGTTCAATGGGCTGACGTGATCCTGCGCAGGCACGATCACGCAGGCACGGGTTCCCGGCGTGGCCAGCATCTGCTGCAACAGCGTCTGCAGTCGCGCAGCATCGGCAGCACCGTCGGCCAGCTGCAGCGGTGGGCTGTCCCTGTCTGCGGGTTGCACCTGCAACGCGTTGTCGGTGAACAGAAAGACGCCCATGGCGTCCAGCGGTTCGCGCGGCGTCTTCGTGGTGAGCGTGGTGTAGTCCACGTCCGGACGCGTGCACGTCTCCGGCGCGCGCCTGGCTGGCACTGCGAGCCGGACACCTTCGGCATCGACGCTATGGACGTTCAACCTGCAGACCTGGCCGACGATATCCATCTTCACTTCGTAATCCACACCGGTAACCGGCACGATCTGTACCGCCAGCGTGCCGCTGCAGAACGCGCCGCGGTGGCGCACGTCCGCGTCGAAGATCAACGGCTGCCCGGCCTGCACCGCATATTCGCGATACTTCGGCGACTTCAGGCTGCGCAGGGTTTCGGTTTCTGCGATGCCGAGGCTGACGTTGCCCGCCTCGCTGTCCAGCGCATTGGCGTTGCTTTCGGCTGGCCAACGCGGGTCATCGAAGCGTCGGCTGCCGTCGGCCAGGCAGTAGGCATCGCCGAGCATGGTGACCCGTTCTGTTGCCGAGTTGAAAACCCGCACGCGTGCCGTGCCGTCACCGCTGCCTGCTGTGGGTAGCGGTTGTGGGAAGAACTGTGGCAGCTTGCTGACAAAGCGCTGCACGCAGGCGGCGGCCAGTTCGCGGGCACTGGCGCGCAGTCGCGCGTAGTCGTTGGCCTGCCATTGTTCGAGCGTGGCCTCGCGCCCGGGGTCGTTGCAGTACGCGGCGTCCACCGTGCTGCCGTCCGGTTGCTGCAGGCGCAGGCGGGTGAAGTGGCTGAGCTGATAGAGCTGTTGCCCTGCCTTGAGCTTCTGGTAGACCAGCGCCCACTCATTCGCCTCCACCTTCAACAGCGTGCGGCCGTGGGGAATCGCACCGGGGAACAGGGTGAAGTACTGCTGCAGCCAGTCATTGAACAAGCTGGGCATGAGTTCCATGGCTGGGCTGGGTACTGCCTGGACGTCGGTGCCGCGTAGATGCTTGGGATCCAGCCGGGTAGTGGAGCTGGCGCCGAAGACCTGGCGTACAAACTGCCCGGTCTTGGCCGCGCCGGTGATGCGCTCGCCATCTTCGGGGGTGACGATGCGCAGTACGACATCCGGGTGGTGATCGTGGATGTGCTGGCCGGCGCCGGCGCTGATCGCCACGTGCTCTGTCCAGCCTGCGGGGGAAGGTGTGGGTGCCGCTGGCGGGGCGTCGGTTCGACCGGTGCCGCTGGCGAGTGTTGGCAGCAGGCACGCGGCGGCAAGCGCGCCGCGCAGTGGAATCAGGCGTAATGCCATGGTGAAACTCCTTGAAAGTGGAACAGCACGGGCGGCCCTGAGCGGGCCGCCTATGGATGACGTTGAATTGTGAGGCGGAAGACGCCTGCGCGGTCAGCCGCGGGCCAGGGCCAGCAGGCGCTCGGCGATGCGCTCCAGCGGCACCTGCTCTTCGGCGGCGCCCAGCTTGAACGCCGCGCCGGGCATGCCCCAGACCACACTGGTGGCCTCGTCCTGCACCAGCGTGGGCGCGCCGGCCTGGCGCATTTCCAGCAGGCCGCGCGCGCCATCGTCACCCATGCCGGTGAGGATGGCACCGATGGCATTGCCACCGGCACTCTGCGCGACCGAGCGGAACAGCACATCCACGGCCGGCTTGTGTCGGTTCACCGCCGGGCCGTCGTCGATGCGGCAGCGCCATCGGGCACCGTCGCGGATGATGCGCAGGTGCTTGCCGCCGGGCGGCAGGTAGGCATGGCCCGGCAGCACGGCTTCGCCATCGCTGGCTTCGCGCACGGCCATGGCCGAATGGCGGTCCAGGCGTTCGGCGAAGGCGGTGCTGAAGCTGGCCGGCAGGTGCTGGGTCATCACCACCGCCGGGGCGTCGGCGGGCATGCCTTCCAGCACCACGCGCAGCGCTTCGGTGCCGCCGGCCGAGGAGCCGATGGCAATCAGCCGGTCGGTGGTGCGGAACTGCGGTGCGGCCGGGCGCAGCGACGGTGCCGCGTCCAGCAGCACCTTCGGCGCCGCCGCACGCACCAGCGGTCGCACCCGCGAACGCGCGGCCATCTTGACCTTGCCGATGATCTCCTCGGCGTAGCCCTGCAGCCCGCGGGCCACGTCCAGCTTGGGCTTGGAAACGAAATCCACCGCGCCCAGTGCAAGCGCCTGCAGCGTGGTGTCGGCGCCGCGCTCGGTCAGCGAGGAAATCATCACCACCGGCAACGGATGCAGGCGCATCAGGTTTTCCAGGAACGCCAGGCCGTCCATGCGTGGCATTTCCACGTCCAGGGTGATCACGTCCGGGGCCAGGCGCTTGATCTTCTCGCGCGCCAGCAGCGGGTCGGCGGCGGTGCCGACCACATCGATGCCCGGATCGCTGGACAGGATTTCGGTGAGCATCTGCCGGACCACGGCAGAGTCGTCGACGATCAGTACCCGGCAGGGGGCGTTGCCGGGCGCGTTCATTCGAACAGCTCCACGCCGCCGGTGACCGGGGCCTTGGACAGGCGGGCACGCACGGCCGATTCGGTGGCGGCCACTTCGGCCTCGTGCGCGTGCGGCAGGCGCTGCACCACCACGCGGCCGGTATCGGCGAAGAACCAGATCTTGCGCGGATGGATGCCGCACAGGTCTTCGGCAATGATCGGAATGTGTTCGGCCTGCAGGTACTGGCGCACGAACTCGGCGTTGCGGGTGCCGACCGGGTTGCTGGTAAAGCCTTTCAGCACGTTGGCGCCGCCGAACACCTTCGCTTCGATGCGCTTGCGGTGGGCGCCGCGCTTGAGCATGTCGTTGATCAGCAGTTCCATGGCGTAGCTGCCATAGCGGGCGGGGGCGCCATCGCCGGCGTTGCCTTCGGGCAGCAGGAAGTGGTTCATGCCGCCGATCTTCAGCACCGGATCGCGCAGGCAGGCGGCAACGCACGAGCCCAGCGTGGTGGTCAGCGCGGTGGTGTCGTCCACCACCAGGTACTGGGTGGGCAGCAGCTTGGCCGCTACTGTCTTGAAGCGTGCGTCCTGGTAGCGCATCACATCGTCGGTGCGCAGTGATGCATTCATGCGCCGGCTCCCTGTGCGCGTCGGTACAGCGTGCGGCCACACGGCTGGATCAGGTCGGCCGCGTGCAGATAGTTTTCCGAATGCCCGGTGTAGAGCAGGCCATCGTCGGCCAGATGGTTCACCAGCCGGCCCAGGATGGCGCGCTGGGTCGGCTTGTCGAAGTAGATCATCACGTTGCGGCAGAACAATGCGTCAAACGGACCGCCCACGTCGTAGCGCGGTGCCAGCAGGTTCAGCGGGCGGTATTCAATCAGCTCGCGCAGGGCCGGCAACACGCGGCACTGGCCTTCGTTGGGGCCACTGCCACGCTGGAAGTAGCGACGGCGCAGGTCCGGGTCCAGGCTGGCCACGCGGTCGATGGTGTAGACGCCGCGGCCGGCGGTGGCCAGCACCTGGGTGTCCACGTCGGTGGCGATGATGCGCACCGGCGGCTTCAGCGTACCGAAGGCCTCGCACGCGGTGATAGCCATGGAGTAGGGCTCTTCACCGGTGGATGCCGCGCACGACCACAGCAGCAGCGGACCGCGGCCGGTGCGCTTCTGCAGTTCTTCGCGCAGCTTGTCGAAGTGGTGCGGCTCGCGGAAGAACGAGGTCAGGTTGGTGGTGAGCGCGTTGGTGAACGCCTGCCATTCCTCGCCCTCGCCCTGTTCCAGATGGTCCAGGTACTGCTGGAAGCTGCGCATGCCCAGTGCGCGCAGGCGCCGCGACAGGCGCCCGTAGACCATGTCCCGCTTGGCGGGAGCCAGGGCGATGCCTACGCGCTGGTAGATCAGGTCGCAGACGCGGCGGAAATCACGGTCGGCGAACTCGAATTCGCGGGGGCCGGTCACGATGGGGGTTGGGCTCTGCACGGGGGAGGTGTCCATCGGGTGGGCGGCGGCCGAAGCCGCCGCGGGGGATCAGAATTCCTGCCAGTCACCGTCGCTGGAAGCGACCGGGCTGGAAGGCGTGCGCGGTGCCGCGGTGCGCACGGCCTGCGGGCGGGCCGGGGCGCGCACGATGGCGTGTGCGGGCGGGGCGACGCGGGCGGCCACGGCCTTCACCGCCGCCGACACCTGGTTGTCCAGGCGGAAGATGGCCACCGCATCGGCCAGCTGCGCGGCCTGGTCTTCCATGGCGCGTGCGGCAGCGGTGGCTTCTTCCACCAGCGCGGCGTTCTGCTGGGTGGTTTCGTCCATCTGCACCACGGTCTGGTTGACCTGCTCGATGCCGGCGCTCTGCTCCTGCGAGGCCGCTGAAATCTCGGCCATGATGTCGGTCACGCGCTGCACGGAAGCCACGATTTCGCCCATGGTCGCGCCGGCCTGGTGCACCAGCGCCGAGCCTTCGTTGACCTTGCCGACCGAATCGTCGATCAGGCCCTTGATCTCCTTGGCGGCGGAAGCCGAGCGCTGGGCGAGGGTGCGCACTTCGCTGGCGACCACGGCAAAGCCACGGCCCTGTTCGCCGGCACGTGCCGCTTCCACCGCAGCGTTCAGCGCCAGGATGTTGGTCTGGAAGGCGATGCCATCGATGACGCTGATGATTTCGGCGATCTTCTTCGAAGACGCCTCGATGGCCGACATGGTGGTGACCACCTGGCCGACCACTTCACCGCCCTGCGAAGCCACGCCGTGCGCGCCGATGGCGAGCTGGTTGGCCTGGCGGGCGTGTTCGGCGTTCTGGCGCACGGTGGAGGTCAGTTCCTCCATCGACGCGGCGGTTTCTTCCAGGTTGGCGGCCTGCTGTTCGGTACGGCGCGAGAGGTCGCTGTTGCCCGAGGCGATCTCGCCGGCGGCCAGGGTGATGCTGGAGGTGCTGGCCTGGATCTGGCCGACGATCTGGGTCAGCTGGCTGACCGTGCTGTTGGCATCGTCGCGCATGCGGGCGAACACGCCCTGGTAGTCGCCGTGCATGCGGGTGGTCAGGTCGCCTTCGGCGATGGCCGACAGCAGCTCCGAGAGCTTGCCCAGGTTGTCATCGCTGACCGCCATCATGGCGTTGAGGTTTTCCAGCATCACGCGGAAATCGTGATTGAAGCGCTGGGCATCGCCACGCTGGCTGAAATCACCGGCGGCGGCGGCGGCGGCCAACTGCTTGATCTCGGCGTTGATGCGGCCCAGGTTGGCCTTGACCGTATCGACGGTGTTGGTCATGGCGGCCTTTTCGCCAGGGTAGCGCGCCACGTCGCGGCTGAGGTCGCCCACGGCGTACTGCTGCACCACGTCCAGCACATCGTGCAGGGTCTGTACGTGGCTGCCGACCAGGGTGTTGGTTTCCTGCACCATCAGGCCGTATTCGCCGGGGAAGGCGGCGGCGTCGATGCGGTAGCTGAGTTCACCGCCATCGTGGCGGCGGGCCATTTCGCGCTGGGCGGTGATGACCGCGTGCAGCTGCTGCTGCATGCGCGACATCGATTCGAGCAGGCGGCCCGGTTCGTCGTGCGGCTGCGGGCCGATATGGCTGTCCAGCTTGCCGCGCGCGATGCCTTCGGCCACCGCGGTGGCCTGCTTCAGCGGTACGGCGATGCGGTTGCCGATGATCCAGCTCAGGCCCAGCACGATCAGCACCATCAGGCCACCGGACAGCGCCATGATGCGGGTGAAGGCCCAGGCGTCGCTCTGCACGTCGTCCATGTAGACGCCGGTGGTGACCACCCACTTCCAGGGTTCGTACATGCCGGCGTAGGTGATCTTGTCGATCAGGCCTTCCTTGCCGGGCTTGGTGGTCTGGTAGTAGGTGTAGCCGCCGCCGAGGCGGGCCATGCCGACCTGCAGGTAGTAGATCGGCACGCCGTCATCGGAGGTGTAATCCTTCTGCACGGTGCCTACGCGCTTGGGCGCGAACGGGTGCATCAGCACGCGGTACTGGGTGTCCAGCACGTTGTAGTAGTCGGCATCGTTGTTGGCGCGCATGACTTCCAGCGCCTGCAGCGCGGCGGCCTTGGCGGCCTCTTCGGTCAGTTCGCCGGTGCCGGCCAGGCGCTTGTAGTGGTCCAGTACGCCGTAGGTCAGCTCGACCTGGGTGCGCAGGGCGTCCTTGCGCGTTTCGGTCAGGTCCAGGTACTGCATGCGGGCGGCGATCACCGACAGCGCGATCACGCCGATCGCGATCATCAGCGTGAGCAGGTTGAGCTTGCGCCGGACGGAAAGGTTGCTGAAGTAGTGTTGCCAGCGATGCAGGAGGTTCATGAAGCGGGACCAGGTCGAGACGGGCGGGCGGCGCCAGTACCGGTGACGGCGCGGCCGGCCGTGACAGAACGGTTATCGGCCGGGGGCGGGGAGATTTGAGGGTGGCGCTATGAGCGCATTCAGGTTCCCTTGCAGCGGCGGCTGCCTCGCTGCCTGCGGCAGGCTATGGAGCAACAGGAACAGCAACAGCAACAGCAACAGCAACGGCGGTTGGTCGGCTGTTTTGTTGCTTGTAGGGAGGTGGGTCGGGGTGGGCAGGCAGGACACGCCGTAAACCCATCCATGGGGGCTCGTAGGCGCCTGCGCACACGGCAAGACCGGGGTTGGGCGTCCTGCCCAACCCGCCCGAGGCATGCCTCGGGCCCATGGCGCCTGCGGTCCTGCCTGCCCACCCCGACCCGCCTCTTCATGCATCGCGTCGGCGGACGGCAAGAGCGTTTGTTGTTATCGGGTGGGGAACTGGGGTCAGAGCCCTTTTCCTTTGGAAAAGGGATCCGACCCCGGGGCGGGATGCAGGCTGAGTGGGGTCAGATCCCTTTTCCCGCGGAGAAGGGCTCTGACCCCGCAGCGTGCAGCTGTTGCTCCTGCTCTTCTTTCTTCAATCCGGGGTGGACGCGCGGGGAACTGTCCGGGGCCGGGTGGGTGGGTTGCGCAGGGGCGCAGGCGCCATGGATGGCGCCTACGAGCTTACAAGGACGTACTTGCAGCGTCCCCTGCGCGGCCCACCCACCCGACCACCCCATGAAATCCAGCAGAAGCGCGTCCACCCCGAGGGGCTTCGCCGTTGGCTGCTGACCCGGATACCCCGGAAACGGAAACGCCCCGGCACGTGCCAGGGCGTCTTGGGAAAGCGGGGGTCAGAGCCCTTCTCCTTTGGAAAAGCTACCCGACCCCGGGCAGGGATCAGAACTCCTGCCAGTCGCCGTCGGCCAGTTCGGTGGCCATCGGGCGACCGCCGGTGCTGCGACGGGCCGGTGCAGCGGCTGCAACCGGTGCGGCCGGTGCTGCTGCACGCGGTGCCGGGGCGCGCGGGGCGGCCACGGCTTCGGCTTCGTCCAGCACGAAGATCGACACGGCCTCGCTCAGGTGGCCGGCCTGTTCTTCCATGGCACGTGCGGCAGCGGTGGCTTCTTCCACCAGCGCAGCATTCTGCTGGGTGGTTTCGTCCATCTGCACCACGGTCTGGTTGACCTGTTCGATGCCGGCGCTCTGTTCCTGCGAAGCGGCGGAGATCTCGGCCATGATGTCGGTCACGCGCTGCACGGAAGCCACGATCTCGCCCATGGTGGCGCCGGCCTTGTGGACCAGGGCCGAGCCGTCGTTGACCTTGCCGACCGAATCGTCGATCAGGCCCTTGATCTCCTTGGCGGCAGCGGCCGAGCGCTGGGCCAGGGTGCGCACTTCGCTGGCGACAACGGCGAAACCACGGCCCTGTTCGCCGGCACGGGCGGCTTCCACCGCGGCGTTCAGCGCCAGGATGTTGGTCTGGAAGGCGATGCCATCGATGACGCTGATGATTTCGGCAATCTTCTTCGACGAGGCTTCGATGGCCGACATGGTGGTGACCACCTGGCCGACCACTTCGCCGCCCTGCGAGGCCACGCCGTGTGCGCCGATCGCCAGCTGGTTGGCCTGGCGGGCGTGTTCGGCATTCTGGCGCACGGTGGAGGTCAGTTCCTCCATCGACGCAGCGGTTTCTTCCAGGTTGGCGGCCTGCTGCTCGGTACGGCGCGACAGGTCGCTGTTGCCGGCGGCGATTTCGCCTGCGGCCGAATTGATCGCACGGCTGGACTGCTTGATGCGGGTGACGATTTCGCTCAGCTGCGCGGCGGTGGCGTTGGCGTCGTCACGCATGCGGGCGAACACGCCCTGGTAGTCGCCGTGCATGCGCACGGTCAGGTCACCCTGCGACAGGGCGGCCAGCAGGCCGGAAATCTGCTCGATGCTGCCGGCGTTGGCGTCCAGCAGGCCGTTGATCTGCTGGGCCAGCTGCAGGAAGAAACCTTCCTTGCCGTCGGCGTCGATGCGGCCGGACAGGTCACCGGCGGCGGCCTGGGCGATCACGCGCGCCACTTCGGCTTCCACCTGCGATTCCTGGGTGCGGTCGCGCCATTCCACCACGTAGCCGACGGTGTCGCCGTCTTCGTTGCGGATGGTCGACACCACCTGGGCGAACTGCGCATCGCCGTACTGCATCGGGCGACGGGCCACGCCGTGCTGCTTCAGGTTGGCCAGCAGGGTGTGGTCCATTTCGCCGTGGTGTTCCAGCACGGTCACCGGCTTGCCGATCAGCGAGGCCTGGGCATCGAAGTCGGGCAGGTCGCGGCGCAGCTCGTCCTGGTACTGCGACAGGGTCTGCTGCAGGGCGCGGTTGCTGTAGACGATGGTGTTGTTCGGGTCGGTCAGGTACACGCCGGTGGAGCTGTAATCCAGGGCGGTACGGATACGCAGGTTCTCGCGGGCCACGGCGGCATCGGTCTCGATGCGCTCGCGCAGGTCGCGCTGCATGCGCTGCATGGCCTGCATCAGCTCGCCCACTTCGTCCTGGCGGCTGACATCGATATGGCCGTCGAGCTTGCCGCCGGCCACGTCGTTGGCGACGGAGACGGCACCGCGCACGCTGCCCACCAGGGCACGGGCAATCAGCCAGACCAGGACCAGGCCCAGTGCGGCGCCACCCAGCAGGGCGACGACGGTCAGCACGGCCGAGGCCGAATAGGTGCTCGATGCCTCTTCGCGGGCGGCGCGGGCCAGACGGTTGTCTTCGGCAATCAGCGCTTCCAGCGAGGCGGTGGCCTTGCGGTGCTTGGTGCGGGTTTCGCCGACGAAGGTATCGATGGCGTCGTCCGGCAGGTCCAGTTCGAGCATTTCAGACACGCTGTCGTAGGAGGTCAGCGCGTCCTTCCAGTCGTTGGCGAACGTTTCGAACAGCTTCTTCTGCTGCGGGTTGTCGATCAGCCCGGGGTAGGTCTTGATCGCCTTGTCCAGGTTGGTGCGCAGCTCGGCCACGCGCGCATGGGCATCGGCCTTCACTTCGGCGCTGGCGCGTACCAGTTGCTGGTATTCGGAGTTGCGGATTTCGCCGATCATGCCGCGCATCTCGCCGGCCAGGCGGATGCTCTCCATGCGCGTGCCCGCCAGCTCGGTGGTGACATTGTTGAGCGAGTGCAGGCCGCGATAGGCGACGATGCCCTGCAGCAGCATCACCAGCAGGAGGACACCGAAGGTCAGCATGAGCTTCGGCATCAGTTTCAGGTTGTTGATCCACGGCATGGGCGTTGCGATCTCCATAGGCAGACGCGCGCGGGCATCGGGCCCGCTTGCAGCAACCACGCCGACCGGTGGCCGGCGTGGCAGGACGGACAGCGGATTACTTGATGTTGGCCAGCTTCAGGCTGGACGGCGAGCTGACTTCGATTTCAGCGCGCGAGGCGTCGCGCTGGATCTTGCCGATCACACAGACGGTCTTGCCTTCCAGCGATTCCAGCGGGAAGTTGAACTTGCCGCGGTTCTCGCCGGCGATGCGTGCCGAGAAGGTGTGGCGCGGGAAGGCGCCGCCCATGTACAGGAAGGTCGGCTGGCCTTCGGAACCTTCGGCGAAGCGGGCCTTTTCCACCTTGCCGCAGACCATGCCGTCCTTGCCGACCTGGCGTGGGGCCAGTTCCGGCGGAATCATGTCGGCCGACTGGGCGAAGGCAGAAGCAGCAGTGGTGGCCAGCAGAGCAGCCGAAACGAACACAAGCAGGGACTTCATCGAGGTGATTCTCCGGGGATGGTGTGGACAGTCGATCCGGGCTGATGCGCTCCTGCGCACCCGGCTTCTGTCCCCCTATCGGCAAGCTGACGGGGAACTGAAGGGGACCTTTGTCGAAGTGTGAAAAAAGTCCGCCTGCTCAGGCGGCAGCGTCTTCCAGCAGGGCCGCCTGGCCCATGTCGGCGCTGTCGAGCAGGGTTTCGATATCCAGCAGGATGAGCATGCGGTCGTCCTGGGTGCCGATGCCGGAAATGAAGCGGGTGTCCACCGCGGCGCCAAATTCCGGGGTCGGGCGGATCTGCTCTGCGGCCAGCGGAATGACGTCGGAAACGCTGTCCACCACGATGCCGACCACGCGGTCTTCCACGTTCAGCACGATCATGACGGTGAAGGCGTCGTAGCGCGCATTCTCCAGGCGCAGCTTCAGGCGCAGGTCGATGACCGGCACGATGGTGCCGCGCAGATTGATCACGCCCTTGATGTAATCCGGCGCGTCGGGCACGCGGGTGACCGCGTCGTAGCCGCGGATTTCCTGCACCTTGAGGATGTCAACGCCGTAGTGCTCGGCGCCGAGGGTGAAGCTGAGGAATTCGCCACCGGCGCTGGCGGTGGAGCTGGTCTTGTCGTTCATCGAGGGTCCTGGTTCGGCCGGTAGTCCCGGTGTCAGCCTCGATATCGGCCCCGCGGCGGGGGACTTTAGGTGGGGTTCCGCAGTATCCACGCATGGCGTGGATCTACCGGGAGGGCGCGCGGGATGGGGTCAGAGCCCTTTCCTGAGGAAAGGGATCCGACCCCGGGGCGGGCGCCTTAGAGCTCGCCGTTCTGGCGCGCCTTGCGCTGGCGGTCGATGCGGAAGATGTAGCGCTGGATGGCGCTGTCGCCGCCGCGCGGCAGGTCGTCGAAGCGCATGCCGATCCGCTTCACTTCGATGCCGTTGGGCTGGCGCTGCGGCAGCATGTTGCAGACCACCAGGCTGATAGGCAGGTCCGGGCCGTCGGGCATGGACAGGGTGGCGGCGTAGCGTTTCTGCAGGGTGAACAGCGCACAGTCGCTGGGCACGGTGATGGCCAGGCCGCCGCCGCTGATATCCACCACGCGCATCGACAGTGCGTCGGCGCCGGCTTCACCGGCGGCCAGGCTCAGCTGCGGCGAGTCGGTGATGGGGGTTTCCAGGCGGTACAGCTCGCGGCGCTGCAGATGCACCAGCTCCTCGGGCAGGTGGGCGCGGAAGGCAACGTGGCCATCGTTGTCCACGCGCTCCAGGGCCTGCAGCCGGAACCGCACCAGCACCCGTTCCAGCTGGGCGAAGCACAGCAGGTGGTCGGCCTGTTCGGCGGCGCGGTTGGACGCCTCCTGCGGACTGCCGTCCAGCAGCAGGGTGTCCTCGTCCTCGTCGAGGTCGAGCAGGGCCGTGGGGAAGGAGCGATCGCGCCCGTCGATATGGGCGTTGATAAGGGAGCGCTGGTCGATCAGCGAGCGCAGCAACTGGCGCAGCTGGCGGGGGTTGCGAACCAGGAACCGCTCGTCGGCGGCGTCGGCCGCGTGGGTGTCACTCAATGCAATGTCGTGGCCGTCGGACATGGAATCTTGGGTCTGGGGCGGGCGCCAGCGCGTGTTGGCGCGCGGCTTACTGGGGGTATCGGCCGCGCGCCGGAAATATGTAGCCCGGCAAACCCGTTGCCGTGGTCAGCCGGGCAGGCGGGACACCGGCCGCGGCCCGCGCTCGACGCTGCGCAGGTGGCGGCCGCTGTCCAGATGGAAGCGTGCCACCGCCTGCGCCAGCACCGTGGCCTGCTCACCCATGCCCTGGGTGGCGTGCGCCGAGGCCTCCACCAGCGTGGCGTTCTGGCGGGTGTTGGCATCCATCTGCGCGATGCTCTGGTTCACCTGTTCGATGCCGGCGCTCTGTTCCTGCGAGGCGGCCGAAATCTCGCCCATGATGTCGGTCACCCGCTGCACCGAGGCGACGATCTCGCCCATGGTGTCGCCCGCGCGCCGCACCAGGGTGGAGCCTTCGTCGACCTTGCCGACCGAATCGTCGATCAGGCCCTTGATCTCCTTGGCCGCCGCTGCCGAGCGCTGGGCCAGGGTACGCACCTCGCTGGCCACCACCGCAAAGCCACGGCCCTGTTCGCCGGCACGCGCCGCTTCCACGGCGGCATTCAGGGCCAGGATGTTGGTCTGGAAGGCGATGCCATCGATGACCGAGATGATGTCGCCGATCTTTCGTGATGCGGCCTGGATCGCGCCCATGGTGCTGATCACCTGGCCCACCACGTCGCCGCCCTGGTGGGCGACGGCGGCGGCGCCGCTGGCCAGCTGGTTGGCCTGGCGTGCGTGCTCGGCATTCTGGCGCACGGTGGCAGTCAGCTCCTCCATCGTGGCGGCGGTCTCTTCCAGGCTGGCCGCCTGCTGTTCGGTGCGGTCGGCCAGGTGGTCGTTGCCGCGGGCCAGGTCGGCGGCGGCACCGGTCAGGCTGCCCGAGGCGGTCTGGATGCTGCCGACGATGGCGGTGAGCTGGGCGATGGTGGTGTTGGCATCATCGCGGATGCGGGCGTACACACCGTGGAAATCGCCCTGCATGTGCGCGGTCAGATCGCCGCGCGACAGCGCCGCCAGCAGCTGCGAGATCTGCTCGATGCTGTACGCGTTGGCGTCCAGCAGGCTGTTCAGGCGCTGCGCCAGCTGCAGGAAGAAGCCGTCCTTGCCCGCCGTGCCCACGCGCTGGCTGAAGTCGCCCTGGGCGGCCGCTTCAACGATACGCCCCAGCTCTTCTTCCACCTGCAGTTCGCTGGTGCGGTCGGCCCATTCCACCACGAAGCCCTGGCGCTGGCCGTCGTCGCCGATGATCGGATTGATGATCAGGCGCATGCTGCGGCCGCCGACGCGGATCTGCGCGCGCCAGGTGCCGGTCAGCGTGTCCAGCAGCCGGGCCTGGTGGGCAGGATTGCGATGGAAGATGTCAATGCTGCGGCCAATCAGGTCGGCGGCGTTGAACTGCGGCAGGTCGCGGCGCAGGTCCGCTTCGGCCGCGGCCAGCATGTGCTGCAGCGGGCGGTTCACGAACACGATGTTGCGGTTGCGGTCGGCGATCATCACGTGGGTGGTGACATCGTCCAGCGCGGTGCGGATGCGCAGCGATTCGCGCGTGGTCTGCTGCTCGCTGTCGCGCCGCTGCAGCAGGCGGTCACCGGTCTGCACCAGTGCCGCCGCCAGCGAATCCGGCGGGAAACGGGCGTTGTGCAGGTGCTCGGGCACCGGCTGGTCTTCGGCCAGGCCGCGCGCCAGCTGTGCCAGCTGCTGCGGGTCGTGGCCCAGCAGCAGCAACTGACGGCGCATCTGCACGGCCATCAGGCTGAGCAGGCCGGCTTCAACCACTACGTACAGGGCGTGGAGGGCGAGGGTGCCCAACCCGCTGCCGGCCGCAAACACCGGGTAGGGCAGGCCTTGCACCTGCAGTGCGTAGAACAGCACGTGATGGACGGCAATGGCGCCGGCGGCCACCACGATCGGCAGCCAGTCGCGGTAGTACAGCAGCAGCGCGATCAGCACGATCACCGTGAAGTGCGTTTCCAGCTGCCCGTGGGTCTGGTGGATGAGCGTGGCCGACAGCACCATCCAGGCCAGGGCCACGGTGCAGCGGCTGAGACGGGTGCCGGGCAGCCAGTAGACCTGCAGCGTGGTGACCAGCAGTGCTGGCAGCGCGACCCCCAGCCATGGCGCCCAGGCACCACTGCGTAGGGCCAGCACCAGCGAGGCCAGCACCAGGCCGGCGGTGACGACCAGGAACAGGCGGTCGGCGGTGGTGGACAGTGCGCGCAGGAAGGGCAGCGATCCGGCGCGGACGGGCGTTGCCTGGGGGGCAGGGGATGCGTGCATGCACTACTCCTTGAGGCATGTGCATGGGGTGGCAAGGATCACGGCTGCCTGCGGCTGTGCCAGCAGATGGTTCACCAGGCGCGCGGCCGCAGGGCCGACGCCGCCGCAGCCGGGGTCGAGCCGGGCGGGGCCGGCATAGACAAGTTGCTGCTGGTGCAGGACCAGCCAATCGAACGGCAGGGCCAGGGCGCTGGTCTGCACCGCGCTGCCGCTGGGCAGTACATCGTGCCCATCGCAGGGGCAGCGGTCGGGCAGGCGCAACAACAGGGGGTGCTGGGCGCTGGCGGCCACCAGATCATGCGGCAGCTGCGCCAGCAGATCGGTGGCACGCCAGCGGGCGGGTTCAGGGGCCGCGGCGCGCGATTGCGTCCACAGCAGGGGCAGGGTCCAGCCCAGCCACAAAGAAAGCAGCAGCACCCCGGCCAGCGGGCGCCAGTCTCGAACCGGTTTCGCAGGGGCGGTGGGGCGGGCGGACATGGGCGTGCACGCGTTGGGCCGTATTTCGTTAGCGGCCGGTGCGGCGTGAAGCTGAAGGGCGATCGCATCACGGCGCCGGGACGGGCCCGGCGCCTTTTCCACGGGGAAGCCGAGCATGGCTCGGCTCTACAACACAGGCGCCGGGCAATCCCCGGCGCCTGCGCTTAGAACTCCTGCCAGTCACCGTCGCCGGCCAGCGCCGGCTGCGGTGCCGCCTTGCGCGCACGCGGCGCGGCCGCGACCGGTGCGCTGACCGCCTTGCGCGGCGCGGACACCGCTGGCGCCGCGACACGGACCGGTGCGCTGGACAGGCCCGGAGTGGCCAGGCGGAAGCGCGCCACCGCTTCGCCCAGCTGCGCGGCCTGATCTTCCATGGCGCGTGCGGCAGCGGTGGCTTCTTCCACCAGCGCAGCATTCTGCTGGGTGGTTTCGTCCATCTGCACCACGGTCTGGTTGACCTGCTCGATGCCGGCGCTCTGTTCCTGCGAAGCGGCGGAAATCTCGGCCATGATGTCGGTCACGCGCTGCACCGAGGCCACAATCTCGCCCATGGTCGCGCCGGCCTGGTGCACCAGCGCCGAGCCTTCGTTGACCTTGCCGACCGAATCGTCGATCAGGCCCTTGATCTCCTTGGCGGCAGCGGCCGAGCGCTGGGCCAGGGTGCGTACTTCGCTGGCGACCACGGCGAAACCACGGCCCTGTTCACCGGCACGCGCGGCTTCCACGGCGGCGTTCAGTGCCAGGATGTTGGTCTGGAAGGCGATGCCATCGATCACGCTGATGATCTCGGCGATCTTCTTCGACGACGCTTCGATGGCGGACATGGTGGTGACCACCTGGCCGACCACTTCGCCGCCCTGCGAGGCGACGCCGTGTGCGCCGATGGCCAGCTGGTTGGCCTGGCGGGCGTGTTCGGCGTTCTGGCGCACGGTGGAGGTCAGTTCCTCCATCGACGCAGCGGTTTCTTCCAGGTTGGCAGCCTGCTGTTCGGTGCGGCGCGACAGGTCGCTGTTGCCCGAGGCGATTTCGCCGGCGGCCAGGGTGATGCTGGAGGTGCTGGCCTGGATCTGGCCGACGATCTGGGTCAGCTGGGCGACGGTGGTGTTGGCATCGTCGCGCATGCGGGCGAACACGCCGTTGAACTGGCCGTCCATGCGTGCGGTCAGGTCGCCTTCGGCGATGGCCTGCAGCAGGGTGGACAACTGGCCCAGGTTGCCGTCGGCCACCTGCATCATGGTGTTCAGGTTGTCGATCATGGCGCGGAAGTCATGCGCGAAACGATCGGCGTCGCCACGCTGGCTGAAATCGCCCGCGGCGGCAGCGCTGGCCAACTGCTGGATCTGCGTGTTGATGGCCAGCAGGCTGGACTTGGCTGCATCCATGGCTTCGTGCAGGAAGGCGCGGGTGCCCGGCAGGCGGCGCGCATCTTCGGTCAGGTTGCCGGCGGCGTACTGGTTCAGCACGTCGATGGCATCGCGGATGGCATCCAGGTGTTCGAAGATGACGGTGTTGATGCCGCCGGCCAGCTGGCCGTACACGCCGGGGAAATCTTCCGGAATGCGGTGGCTGATATCCGGGCCGGCATGCATCTGTGCCATCAGCTGGGTCTGTTCCGAGAAGCGCCGCAGCATGGCGGTCATCTCGCTGGTGGCGGCCAGCATGCGTCCGGCTTCGTCGTTGCTGGTGGCCTGCGTGGTTACGCTCAGGTCGCCGCGCGAGACCGCCTGGATGGCCTGCACGGCCTTGCCCAGCGGACCGGTGACGGCACGCGAGATGACCACGGCCAGGGCTGCAGCGACCAGCGACAGCAGCACGATGCAGCTGATGATGGCGATCAGGCTGTTGCGGTGGGTGGCGTTGGCGGCGTCGATCTTGCCCTGCATCTGCGAGCTGAGATACGCGCTGAGCGCCTTCATGTCTTCGAAGGCCTTGCGGCGCAGCGGGCGCGACTGCTCGTCGGACACCTGTTGGGCCAGGGCGGCTTCACCGGCAGTGGCGGCGTCACGCAGCTTGGTGTTGGCGGCGAAGTAGGCGTCCACGTCGGCCTGCACCGGCTGGTACAGCGCGCGCTCCTTCTCGCCCGACGGCAGGGCGGCATAGGCGGCCAACTGCTCGCGCACGATCTTGGCGGTGTCGGCCATGCGCGTGTTGTACTCGGCGACCTTTTCCGGCTTGTCCAGCATGCTCAGCTGGGCCAGCTCGTACGTGCGGAATTCGCCCAGCTGCGAGCGCACTTCGCCCAGGTACTGCACGGACGGAATATCGTTGGTGGCCATGGCGCGCAGCTGCGCGTTGGCCTCGGACAGGCGCACCAGGGCGAACACGCCCAGGATGACGGTCATCAGGGTGGTCAGGGTGAACCCCACCGCCAGCTTGCGGGCGATGGGCAGATCGTGGAACCACTTCATGCAGGGTGCTCCGGATGGGCAGGTGCCGGCGCGGGTGCGGCGGCGTAGGGGGTGGTTGCAGGAGGGAACGGTCGTGCCGGTGGGGGTTCGGTGAAAGCCGTCAAAGCGAGATAGCGGCCCTGCGTGCGGGGACTTTATGGACGGATGTCACATTCGCTAGCGTAGGGATGGGGGCCTGCAGGCCTTGTGGGGCGGGGGCCTTGGGGTATTTGGATGGTTGCTGGGGAAACTGCCGGGGCGATCGGTGTCACGTTTGTGGGGTCAGAGCCCTTTTCTGCGAAAAGGGATCTGACCCCGGGGATCTGGCCCCGCAAACAGAACCGCCGCCCAGATGGGCGGCGGTTGGGTGGTGCACAGCGATGTGGGCGGCGGTCAGGCGGCCTGCGGCATGCGCAGCGAGCGCACCAGGCCGCCGATGTCCACGATCAGGGCCACGCGGCCATCGCCGAGGATGGTGGCGCCCGATACGCCGCCGATGCGGCGGTAGTTGTTCTCGATGTTCTTGACCACCACCTGCTGCTGGCCGACCAGTTCGTCCACTTCCAGCGCGATCTTCTGGCCATCGCCTTCCACCACCACCACCAGCGATTCGCTGTTGGCGCGGCGGTTGCCGTAGCCGTAGTACTCGGTGAGCGACAGGATGGGCAGGTATTCGCCGCGCACGCGCAGCACGCGGCCTTCGCCGGCCATGCTGCGGATGTCTTCGGGCTGCGGCTGCAGCGCTTCCAGCACGTAGGCCAGCGGCAGGATCAGCGTTTCGCCGGCCACCGCCACGGTCATGCCGTCAAGGATCGCCAGAGTCAACGGCAGGCGGATCAACGTGCGGGTGCCGCTGCCCAGGCTGCTTTCGATCTGCACTTCACCACCCAGGGCCTGGATGTTGCGGCGGACCACGTCCATGCCCACGCCGCGTCCGGACAGGTCGGTCACTGCATCGGCGGTGGAGAAGCCGGGCTGGAAGATCAGGTCCCAGACCTGCGAATCGGTGGGGTTGTCTGGCACGCTCAGGCCGCGCTCGTGGGCCTTGGCCAGGATCTTGTCGCGGTTCAGGCCGCGGCCGTCGTCGCTGACTTCGATGACGATGTGGCCACCCTGGTGCGAAGCGGCCAGGGTGATGGTGCCGGTCTCGTCCTTGCCGGCGCCGCGACGCACGTCGGGCATTTCCAGGCCGTGGTCGATGGAGTTGCGCACCAGATGGACCAGCGGGTCGGCAATCTTCTCGATCAGGCCCTTGTCCAGCTCGGTACCTTCGCCGATGGTGCGCAGGCGCACCTGCTTGCCCAGGCGGCTGGACAGGTCGCGCACCAGGCGCGGGAAGCGGCGGAACACCGCGTCCACCGGCAGCATGCGCACGCCGATCACCGCTTCCTGCAGGTCGCGGGTATTGCGTTCAAGCTGGTCCAGGCCGGCGAAAAGACGTTCGGCATGCACCGGATCAATCGCATGCGATACCTGCTTGAGCATGGCCTGGGTGATGACCAGTTCGCCCACCAGGTTGATGAGGGCATCGACCTTGTCCACGCTCACGCGGATGGAGGTTTCCGCTTCGGCGGCGGCCGGCGTGGCTGCGGCGGCAGCAGCAGGTGCGGCTGCAGGTGCAGCGGCCGCCGTGAGGGCGGGTGCCGGCGGTGCCTGGGTGGCCAGGCTGGGCGGTGCGGCCGGACGGATATCCAGTTCGCAGTCGTCCAGTACCCAGGCGAACGTGTCTTCGATCTTGCTGCGCGGCACCTTGCCGACCAGGCCCAGGTCCCAGGCCAGGTGGGCTTCCAGCGGGTCCAGCTGGGCAAAGCCCGGCAGGCGGTCCATGCGTGCGGCCACCTGCAGCGAGCCCAGGTGCTCCAGCTCACGGATGATGCGCAGCGGATCGTTGCCGCTCATGAACAGCGACGGCGCCGGAGTGAAGCCGATCTGCCAGGCCTCGGGGGTGTCATCGACCGGGGCGGCCGCTGCTACCGGGGCGCTGGCCGCGGCCTGCCCGGACAGCACCGCTTCCAGGCGGGCCTTTACTGCGGCCACCGACGCCGGGTCGGCGGCCTGGCCATGTTCGGCTTCACGCAGCAGTGCACGCAGCACGTCCACCGAGGACAGCATGGCGTCCACGGCCGTGGCTTCCAGGGCCCGCTTGCCGGCACGCAGCTCGTCGAGCAGTGTTTCCAGCACGTGGGTCAGACCGGCAATGGTGTCGAAGCCGAAGGTGCCGGCGCCGCCCTTGATGGAGTGGGCGGCACGGAACACCGAATTGATGATTTCCGGATCCTGCTGCCCCGATTCCAGGGCAAGCAGCCCGGCCTCCATGGCGTCGAGGCCTTCGCGGCTCTCCTCGAAGAAGGTGGCGTGGAAGCGTTGCAGGTCCATGCTCATGGCAGAGGTAATCCGGAAACGTGGGGAAGGGGCGGTTCAGCAGTGCCGGGCGATCAGCCCAGCACCTTCTGTACGGTGGCGACCAGCTGTTCGGGGTTGAACGGCTTGACCAGCCAGCCGGTAGCGCCGGCGGCCTTGCCTTCGGACTTCTTGTCCGCAGCCGATTCGGTGGTCAGCATCAGCATCGGGGTGAACTTGTAGTCCGGCAGCTGGCGCAGCTCACGGATCAGGCTGATGCCATCCATGTTCGGCATGTTGACGTCGGTGACCACCGCGTTGAAGCGCTGGCCCTTGGCGCGGCCCAGGGCCACGGCGCCGTCTTCGGCTTCTTCGACGGAAAAACCGGCCGAGGTGAGGGCGAAGGAAACCATCTGGCGCATCGACGCCGAATCGTCCACCACCAAGATACGTGCGCTCATGCAGCGTTCTCCACAGATTTCAGGTTGTCATGGGGTACGTCCAGGCCCAGGGCCTGGGTGACGCCCAACAGGCGGGCGGCGTCACGGAAGGTTGCGGTGCAACCGTGGAAGCCGGTGTCCAGCCCGGCCTCGCGGCGGGCCTGCACGAAGGCGCACAGCACCTGCACGCTGGCGGTGTGGATGCGGCCGACCTGGCTTGCGTCCAGGGTCAGCTCGCCTGCTTCCGCCACCAGGGGCGAAAGGCGGTTCTTGAGCTCGGTGCTGCTCTCGATGCCGAGATCATCACCCAGTTCGACAGTGCTCATGATTGCTCCGGACAAACGGTTCCGAGATCCATAACGGCACACCGGCGGGGTTCTTTAGGATTGTTTCGGGGAGAGGGGTATCCACGCATGGCGTGGATCTACCGGGCGATCAGGGTGTTGATCGCCCCGGGCGATGCCGGCGTGTAGATCCACGCCATGCGTGGATGAGGTTCGGTAGATCCACGCCATGCGTGGATGGGATTCACCCCAACAAACGGGTCGCGTCCAGCAGGATCATCGGCCGTTGGCCAATACGGGCTACGCCGCGGAACAGGTCGTTGGAAATCTGGCAGATACGCGCGGTGTCCGGCGGTTCAATCTGCGAATCGGTGAGGTTGGCCACGTCTTCCACGGCCGATACCCGCAGGCCCAGGATCTCGCCGTTCTCTTCCAGCACCACGATACGCGTCTGCGCGTCGTCTTCGGCGGTGGTGGTGCCCAGGTGCAGGCCCAGGTCCATCACCGGTACCACCTGGCCGCGCAGGTTCATGATGCCCAGCATGGCGGCGGCGGTGCCGCGCAGGGGCAGCAGGGGCACGGGAAGCACCACTTCCTGCACTTTCAGCAGTTCCAGCGCGTAGGCCTGCACGCCGCAGCGCAGGCGCAGCCAGCGCGAGGTACGTTCGCCGGCGCGGCGGGCCTGCGGGTGCGGGCTGCTGGCCGGCTGGTGGGCCTGCGATTGCAGTTCCTGCCAGCTGGACGGGCGCGCGCCTGCCGGGGCGTTCACTGCCACGCGCGGCGGCGGTGCCACAGCGGTGCGGGCGACCGGGGCCGCTGCGACGGTCGCGGCGGGCGGAAGCGCTGGCGCCACTGTGGCCGGGGCCGGCACGGCTACCGTTTCACCTTCTGCGGCGGCTTCGAAGGCGGCCTGCAGGGCGGGGCTGTCGATGTGGGCCAGGGCGTGGCTGTCGGCACTGTCGGTTTCGTAGATCACTTCGTCCGGCAGGTCGTCCCAGGTGGGCTCGGGGCCGGTCGGTGCGGCGGGTGCAGGCGCCGCGGCGCTCGCCGGGCGTGGCCCGGCGCTACCGTCGGTGTCTTCCGTTTCGTAGATCACGTCGGCCGGCAGGTCGTCCCAGGTGGGCTCGCGTTCGGGCGCGGCGACGGCCACGGCGTCGAAGGCGGCCTCCAGCGCTGCGCTGTCGCTCTGCGCGGCGGCTTGAACGTCTTCGGTTTCGTAGATTACTTCGGCCGACAGGTCGTCCCAGGTCGGCTCGCGTTCGGGTGCGGCGACGGCCACGGCGTCGAAGGCGGCCTCCAGCGCTGCGCTGTCGCTCTGCACGGCCGCCGGAGCGTCTTCGGTTTCGTAGATCACTTCGGCCGGCAGATCGTCCCAGGTCGGCTCGCGTTCGGGAGCGGCCACGGCCACGGCGACGGCAACCGGCGGCGGCGCCACGATGGCTTCGCCCAGCAGTTCGTCCAGATAGTCGTCCAGTACGCCGGTGGTGCTCATGCCGCCTGCTCCAGTGCGCGCTCGTCTTCGCCCAGGATCCAGTTCAGGGCGCGCCGGTACGCGGCCAGGCCGCGGCCCGGGTAGTCCTCGCCCACGCTGGGCAGGGTCAGGCCGGCGGCGTTGCTGATGCGGGTGTCCAGCGGGATGGCGTCCTCCCAGACGCGGCCGATGTGGCGGTCCTGCATGCTGCGCAGCGATTCGTTGCCCGCGCGGGTGCGGCGGTCGAACAGGGTCGGCAGGATCGAGATCGGCAGCGGGCGGCGGCGCGAGCGCTCGACCATTTCACCGGTGCGCACCATGCCGTCCAGGCCGTGCAGCGCCAGCGGTTCGGCCTGGGTGGGAATGATCAGGCGATCGGCCGCGGCCAGTGCGTTGATCATCAGCAGGCCCAGGGTGGGCGCGCAGTCCAGCAGGATGTAATCGTGCTGGCCCTGGTGGCGGGCCAGCGCGTTCTGCAGGGCCAGGCCCAGGCCGGGCTGGTTGGCGCTGCGGCGTTCCAGCGTGGCCAGCGAGGCCTGCGCGCAGACGTAGTCCAGGCCGGTGATCGGGCTGGGGTGGCTGAGCGTTGCCAGATCGGCCGGCGGTGCGCCGAACAGTTCCAGGACCCCGGCAGGCGCCGGCTCGACCGGCACGCCGAAGGCGCGGGTGAGCGAGGCGTGCGGATCCAGATCGATCAGCAGGACCCGGTGGCCGAGTGCGGCCAGGCCGCGACCGAGGGCGAGGGTGGTGGTGGTCTTGCCGACACCGCCCTTCTGGTTGGCGACTGCCCAGATGCGCATCGGATTACTCCTTCATTGCAGGGGGAACGGCGGCGCCGACATGGCTGCCTGCCGACACCGGCGGCAACTGCACCGGTGCAAGGGGGGAAGGGGGGCGTGCCGTCGCCGCAGCGGCGGTGCTGGCCGCAGGTGCGGCGGAATCGGTCTGGCCAGTGGCGGCGTTCAGGCGCTCACCCAGCGGGTCCACCGCGTGGCTGGTGTCAGCCAGGATGATGACCATCACCCGGCGGTTGCGGTTGCGGCCCTGTGCGCTGTCGTTGGCATCGCGCGGGCGGAACTGACCGTAGCCGACCATGGCCAGGCGCGAGGGCTGCACGCCCTGGTCGGCGAACAGGTGGACCACGCTGGCGGCACGCCCGGCCGACAGTTCCCAGTTGGACGGGAAGGTGGCCGTGGCAATCGGAATATTGTCGGTGTGGCCTTCCACGCGCACGCTGTTGGGCACATCGCGCAGCACCTCGGCCAGGCTGGCCAGGGTCTGCCGCGCATGCACGTCCAGTGCCGCCGAACCGGTGGGGAACAGGATGTCACTGTTGATCTCCACCTCGATCCACAGCTCGGTGCGGCGCACGCTGATCATGCCGCGGTCGATCAGCGGCGATAGTGCGGCGGTCAGGCGGTCGGCGATGCTGTTGAGCTGGCGCTCGGCACGGGCGATCTGTTCCTGGTTGTGCACCGACACCGGCATGCGCATCTGCGAGGCCATCGACGGCAGCAGAGTGGGGTCGTGCGAGGGCGCCGGCGCGGACGGGCCGATCTTGGTGCCGGACTTGATGACCGAGGGGCTGTCCCAGCCGCCGCCCTGCACCTGCTTGTTGCCCACCTGCACCGGATTGATGGTGCGCGGGGCGCCGCCGAACGCATCGGTAAGCGCATCGGCCATGATGCGGTACTTGCCCTCGTTCACCGAGGAAATGGCGTACATCACGACGAAGAACGCCAGCAGCAACGTCATCAGATCGGCATAGGGGATCGCCCATGCTTCATGGTTGGCGTGCTCTTCGTGGTGCTTGCGGCGGGCCATGTCAGTGCAGGAAGCCGGAAAGGTTGGTTTCGATGTTGCGCGGGTTCTCGCCCTGGGCAATCGAGATCAGGCCTTCGATCACCATCTCGCGGTCGCGCGAGTTGTGGGCGATCACGCCCTTCAGCTTGGCCGCGATGGGCAGGAACAGCAGGTTGGCCGAGGCGATGCCGTAGATGGTGGCGGTGAACGCGGCGGCGATGCCGTGGCCCAGCTTGCTGGGGTCGGCCAGGTTCTTCATGACGGCGATCAGGCCCAGCACGGCACCGATGATGCCCAGCGTGGGCGCATAGATGCCCATGGCTTCGAACACCTTGGCGCCGGCCTGGTCCTGGTGCTCCTGGCTGCCCAGTTCGATTTCCAGCATGTGCCGGATCGATTCGGGCTCCACGCCGTCCACCAGCAGCTGCAGGCCCTTGCGCAGGAACGGATCGCGCTGTGCTTCCACCTGCGATTCCAGGCCCAGCAGGCCTTGGCGGCGGGCGATGTTGCTCCATTCCACGATCTGCTGGATCAGTTCGCGACGGTCGCTGTGCGGCGGGCGCACGACCCAGCGCACGATCTTGAAGGCGTGCTTGAACACGGCCGGCGCGGTGTGCAGCAGGATGGCCGCCACGGTACCGACGATCACGATCACGAAGGCAGCCGGCGACCACAGCGAGGCCAGGCCGGCGCCCTTCAGGATGCTGCCGCCGACCAGTGAGGCCAGGGCAAGGAAAAGTCCAATGAGGCTGAGTCTATCCATGGGTCCGGTATCGGCGTGTGTGAATGGGACTTGAGACACCGGTGGCGCGTGTACAGACGGTAGTCACAGTTTTCGGGGTGCCGGGCTGGGCCCGGCCGGGTTCATCTCAGCCCGTCCACGTCCAGGATCAGGGCCATGCGGCCATCGCCGATCAGCGTTGCCCCGGCATAGCCGCGCAGGCCGCGCAGCGCCTTCGGCAGCGGCTTGATCACCACTTCTTCGCGGCCGCGCACCTGGTCCACCACCAGCCCGAAGCGGGCCTCGCCGGCCTGCAGCACCACGATGGTCAGCAGGCTGGAGGCGGCCGGGGTGACATCCAGCCACTGCCGCAGATCGATCAGCGGCAGGGTGTGCGAGCGGCGGTCGAGCACGGCGCGGCCATCGAACCAGCCCAGCGAGGTGCGCGGTGCATGCAGCACTTCCATCACGCGGGCCAGCGGCAGGGCGTAGACATCTTCGCCGGCCTGCACCAGCAGGGTCGGCAGGATGGCCAGGGTGAGCGGTACGCGGATCAGGAAGCGGCTGCCGCGGCCCAGTTCAGACTGGATCTGGATCTGTCCGCTCAGTTCGCGGATGCGCGACTGCACCACGTCCATGCCCACGCCACGGCCGGAAATATCGGTGACCTGCTGCTTGGTGGAGAACCCGGGCAGGAACACCAGGTGCAGGCATTCCTCGCTGCTCAGGCGGGCGGCGGCTTCCGGATCGATCAGACCCTTCTCGCGTGCCTTGGCGCGCAGCTTTTCCGGGTCGATGCCGGCGCCGTCGTCCTGCACTTCAATGCTGACGTAGTCGCCTTCCTGCTGTGCCGACAGGCGCACATGGCCCATGCGCGGCTTGCCTTGTGCTTCGCGCAGGTCCGGCATTTCCACGCCATGGTCGATGGCGTTGCGCACCAGGTGCACCAACGGATCGGCCAGCGCTTCCACCAGGTTGCGGTCCAGTTCGGTTTCGGCGCCGATCAGTTCCAGATCGACTTCCTTCTTCAGCGAACGGGCCACATCGCGGGCCACCTTGGGGAAGCGCGAGAACACCTTGCCGACCGGCTGCATGCGGGTGCGCATGACCGCCGACTGCAGGCGTGCGGTGGCGATATCCAGGGTGGACACGGCACGGTCCAGCTCTTCATCGCGCAGGCGGGTGCGCAGCGTCTTCAGGCGGTTTCGTGACAGCACCAGTTCGCCGATCAGGTTGACGATGGCGTCCAGGCGCTTGGTGTCCACGCGCACGGTGTGCTCGGCTTCGGCCAGCGGCTTGGCAGCAGCGGGCTTGGCCGGCGCAGCGGCAGGTGCCGCCGCTGGGCGCGGTGCCGGGGCGGGCGCTGCAGCCACCGGCTTGCTGCCGGGTGCGGCGCCGCCATGCAGCTGGTCCAGCAGGGCCTCGAATTCGTCTTCGCTGATCAGGCCATCGTCGGCCTTCTTCGCCGGGGCCACGGCCGTGGGCGCGCCGCCGCCGTGCAACTGGTCCAGCAGGGCTTCGAATTCATCGTCGGTGATCAGGTCACTGCCGCCGGCGGCCGGCGCCGCCGCCGTGTTGGCACTGGCCGCGGGTGCGGTGCCGCCATGCACGTCGAACTGGGCGATCAGTTCCGGCGGGGCGTAGCCTGGTTCGGTGCCGGATGAAACGGCGTCGAGCATGGACTGCAGGTAGTCCAGCGACTGCTGCGCCGCGTCGAAGTGGTGCGACTGCAGCACGGCCTGGCCGGCACGGGCCGAACCCAGTGCCTCTTCGGCGGCGTGGCACAGCTCGACCATGGCGGTGATGCCGAGGAAGCCGGCGCCGCCTTTCAGCGTGTGGTAGCCGCGGAACACGGCATTGAGCTGGTCGCTGTCCTGCGGTGCCTGTTCCAGCGACACCAGCTGTTCGCCCAGGCGATCGAGGATCTCCTGTGCTTCGATGATGAAATCGGCAGTGATGTCGTCGGCAACCGCGCTCATGCTTACAGCCCCAGGTCCGACAACAGGTCGTCGGCGTCGTTCTGCGAGACCGCGTGGCGGTCCAGTCCCTTCAGTGCCGGCCCGGCCAGTTCCGGGTCGGTGCGATGCTGTTCCGGTGGCAGGCCGAGCGCGCCGAAGCCTTCGTGCACGCGGCGGACGATGCCGACCACGCGACGGATGATCTGCCCGGTCAGGTCCTGGTAGCTCTGGGTCAGGGCGATCTCGGTCAGGTTGTGGCGGATGCGCTCCAGCTGCACGTCCTGGCCGGGCTGCAGGCCATCGGCGCGCAGCTGTTCGGTCAGGGCGCGGCATTCTTCGGCCAGGTCCAGGGTGCGGTGGGTGGCCTGTTCGGTCATGGCCACCACGTGGTCCAGGCGCGCGCAGGCGTCATCCAGCTCGCCGGCTTCGTCGGGCACGGTCGGCAGCTCGCCCAGGGCCTGGCCCAGTTCACGGGCCAGCCGCGAAAGGCCGCTCATCATCGGCTGGGTGCGTGCGGCTACCAGGCTGTCGATGCGCTGGCGCCAGGCGCTCTCATCGCCTGCTTCCAGTGCATCCAGTGCTTCCTGCAGGCGCAGGGCCAGGGCGCTCTTGTCGACCGTGGTATCCATCAGGCGCTGGCCGCCAGGCGTTCGAAGATCTTGCCCAGCTTCTCTTCCAGCGTCTGCGCGGTGAACGGCTTGATGATGTAGCCGTTCACCCCGTTCTGTGCCGCTTCGATGATCTGCTCGCGCTTGGCTTCGGCGGTGACCATCAGCACCGGCAGGGTCTTCAGCTTGGCGTCGGCGCGGATGGCCTTGAGCAGTTCGATGCCGGTCATGACCGGCATGTTCCAGTCGGTCACCACGAAATCGAAGGGCTGGCTCTGCAGCAGTGACAACGCAGCATGCCCGTCCTCGGCTTCGGCGGTATTGGTGAAGCCCAGATCGCCCAGCAGGTTCTTGACGATGCGACGCATGGTCGAAAAGTCGTCAACGATCAGGATGCGCATGTTCTTGTTCAAAGCAGAGTTCCTTTGTTGTTCAATTCTCGAGGCCGGCGTCGGCCGCCTCGAAGACTTTCAGTCGGCCACGCAGGCGCAGCACTGCCTGGCCATGGATCTGGCAGACCCGCGATTCGCTCACGCCGAGCACCGCGCCGATCTCTTTCAGGTTCAGTTCCTGCTCGTAGTAGAGCGAGAGCACCAGCTGTTCGCGTTCGGGTAGGTGGCCGATGGCCTTGCCCAGTTCGCGCCCGAATTCGCCGCGCTCCAGCACCTGCTGCGGGGTGGGCCCGCCCTGGGCGATGGTGTCCAGTTCGCCTTGGTCTTCGATGCGCGATTCCAGGCTCAGCACCTGGCCGCGCGAGGCGTCTTCCATCAGGCGCAGGTAGTCGGGCAGTGGCATTTCCATGGCCGCGGCCACTTCGGTGGCGCTGGCGGCACGGCCGCTGCTCTGTTCCAGGCGGCGGATGGTGGCGGCGGCATCGCGGGCGCGGCGGTGCACCGAGCGCGGTACCCAGTCGCCACGGCGGATCTCGTCGATCATCGAGCCGCGGATGCGGATCGAGGCATAGGTTTCAAACGAAGCGCCCTGGTCGGCGTCGTAGCTGCGCGAGGCCTCGATCAGGCCCATCATGCCGGCCTGGATCAGGTCGTCCACTTCCACGCTGGCCGGCAGACGCGCGGCCAGGTGGTGGGCGATGCGCCGCACCAGGTCCGAGTGCT
Source organism: Stenotrophomonas sp. YAU14D1_LEIMI4_1 (assembly GCF_003086815.1). Lineage (NCBI taxonomy): Bacteria > Pseudomonadati > Pseudomonadota > Gammaproteobacteria > Lysobacterales > Lysobacteraceae > Stenotrophomonas > Stenotrophomonas sp. YAU14D1_LEIMI4_1. The sequence goes on from NZ_CP025997.1 coordinate 2,034,954, forward strand.
GCACGATCACATCGGTGGCCGAGGCGCGCTGCACCTCTTTGTACTGGGCTGCGCCTTTCATGCGGTCACCCCGCGCTGCTTCAGGATGCGTTCCAGGAAGAATTCAACACCACCGCGCGGCTCAGTCGGGGCCTGCCAGCGCGCGGTGCGGCGGGCAATCTCGGTGATCGCCAGCGCGGCCGGGCTGGACGGGTAGGCCTTCACCACCGGCTGCTGGCGCTGCACCGACAGGCGCAGCCAGTCATCCTGCGGCACGCAGCCCAGGTAGTTCAGCGAGACATCGGCCAGGAACTTCTCGCAGACGCGGGTGAGCTTTTCATACAGCACGCGGCCTTCGTTGGGGTCGCGCACCATGTTGGCCACCACCTGGATGCGGTCCACGCCACGTTCGCGCGACAGCACCTTGATCAGTGCGTAGGCGTCGGTGATCGAGGCCGGCTCATCGCAGACCACCACCACGGTGTCCTGCGCGGCCTGGCAGAAGGTCAGCACGCCGTCGTTGATGCCGGCGGCGGTGTCCACCACCATGATGTCCAGGTCGCGTTCCAGTTCGGAGAACACGTTGACCAGGCCCACGTGCTCGGCCGGGGCCAGTTCGGCCATGTGCCTGCGGCCCGACGCGGCCGGGACCACCAGAACGCCGTTGGGGCCTTCGATGATGACATCGTCCAGCGAGCAGCGGCCGGCCACCAGATCGGCCAGGGTGAAGGTCGGGTTCAGGCCCAGGATCACGTCGATGTTGGCCAGGCCCAGGTCGGCGTCCAGCAACAGGGTGCGCTTGCCCATGCCCGCCAGCGCCACGGCCAGGTTGGCCGACACGTTGGTCTTGCCCACGCCGCCCTTGCCGCCGGTCACCGCAATGGTGCGCACAGGGCCCAGCGGCTCGCTGCGGGTGGCCGTCAGCGGGAAGGTGGTGGTCAGCTTGGCGTACTCACGCGACGGCATGGTTCAACTCCGGGTTGCAGGGCATATCGGCCGCTCGGCGCAAATCTTCAAGGCGAAGTACAAGATTGGCTGCAGATGCACGGTGCAGGTCGTCCGGCACGTCCTGGCCGTCGGTCACCCAGGTGATCGGCAGCTGGTGGTCCACGGCCACCGACAGGGCGTTGCCGAAGCGGCCGGTCTCGTCCAGCTTGCTCAGCACCAGGCCCTGCAGGTTGGCCGCGCCGAAGCGGCGGACCACCTCGTCCATGTCGCCGAAGCTGGTGTTGGCCGGCAGTACCAGCAGGGTGCGGACCTGGCGGGCGGCGCGCAGCCACTGCAGCTGGGCGGCCAGGGCGCGGTCGCGCGGGCCCAGGCCGGCGGTGTCGATCAGCACCAGCTTGTAGTCCTTCAGGCGTTCCAGCAGCTGGTCCAGGTCGGTGCCGCTGTTGGCTTCGTGCACCGCGATGCCCAGCTGGCGGCCGTAGCCGTACAGCTGTTCACGGGCGCCCACGCGCAGGGTGTCGGTGGTGACCAGGGCCACATCGCGGGCGGCGTGGCTTTCGGCGAAGCGCGAGGCCAGCTTGGCGATGGTGGTGGTCTTGCCGGCGCCGGTGGGGCCGACCAGGGCGATCACACCACCTTCTTCCAGCGGATCGACCGGGGCGATCGGCAGCTTGCGCGAGATCAGCCCCAGCATCAGGCCGCGGCCACGGTGGGCCTCGGTCTCGGCCGGAATCTGCATGGCCACGTCGCGGGCCAGGCCGGCATCGAAGCCGTACTCGTCCATCAGGTCCAGCGCGGCACCGCGCACCGCATTGCCACGCAGGCGTTCGTCGGTGAAGCGGTTCATCTCGCGCTCGATCACCTGGCGCATGCCAGCCACTTCCTGGCGCAGCTGGCGGATCTCGGCGTCATCCTGGGCCACCACGGTCACCACCGGCGCCGGCATCAGCTGCGGGGCGGGTTCGGGCTGCGGCGCGGCTGCGGCCAGTGCCGGCGCCGGCTGGTCGGTGATCACTGCCGGCTCGGCGGCGATCACGGCGGCCGTCGGCGCTTCGGCCGTCATCGGCAGCGGCGGCGGCAGGGCGGCAGTGTCCTGCGGTTCGTCGTGCGGCGGATCGATCAGGAAGCGGGCGCGGTTGATCGGGGCCGGCGCGGCGGGCGCAGCGGCCGGTGCCGGCGGGGCGACGACGGCCTGGGCGAACGGGGCGAAAATCTGTTCCGGCAGTGCCGGTTCGTTGACGCTGGCGCGGGCCAGGGTGTCGGCGAAGCCGGTGCTGCCGCGGGTCGGCACGATCTCGTCGGCGCTGTCCAGGGTGCGGCCGGTGGCACCCACGGCGGCGCGGGCCAGGGCGGCCACGGCCGAGGTGGTGGCCGCGATCGGTTCCGGCGCCCGGGTGGCGCTGCGGCGGCGGGTAACCGCGGCGATGACGGCATCGGCGGCGGTGCGCGGCTTCGGTGCCGGCGGCGGCGCGACATCGCGGCGCGAGGCATCCAGTGCGCGCTGCACCACGCCTTCGTCGTAATGGGCGGCGGCCACGATTTCGATGCCTTCTTCGATCCGGCGGTTGGACAGGATCACGGCATCGGGCCCGTGTTCCTTGCGCACCAGGTTCATGGCCGAGCGCATGTCGGCGGCGACGAAGCGTTTGATTTTCATGCTGTGATCACGGGTCGAAGACGGCGGATTGGCGGTCGGAGAACGCGGGTGGTCGGTGGTCTGCACGGTTCGGGTTCCCCTTGGAATCTGTCGGTTGCTGCAAGTGAAGAGTGGTGTCTGTTTTCTGGCGCTGCGGTGGGCGGCGTCAGCTGATCGTTCCGACCAGCTTCAGGCGCTTGTCCTCCGGCACCTCGCTGTAGGCCAGGACCGACAGCGAGGGAACGCTGTGGCGGACCAGGCGGGCCAGCGCGGCGCGCACCGGGCCCGGTACCAGCACAACCGCGGGCTCGTTGCGGGCTTCCTGCTTGCTGACACATTCGGCCAGGCTCTGGTGCAGTCGCTCAGCGAGTCCGGGTTCCAGCGCGGCGCCGTTGCCCTGCGTGGACTCCTGCAAGACACGTTCCAATTGCGGGTTGAGGGTGAACACCGGCAGCTCCGCCGACATTCCGGCGATCTCCTGCACGATGAAGCGGCCCAGCGCGTTGCGCACGGCAGCGGTAAGGGTGGCCGGGTCCTGGCTGGACGGGGCGTGCTCGACCAGCGCTTCGGCGATCTTGCGCAGCTGGCGGATCGGAATGCGTTCGATCAGCAGGTTCTGCAGCACACGCACCACTGCCGACAGCGGCAGCGCCTTGGGCGTCAGATCTTCGACGAGCTTGGGCGCGCTCTTGCCCAGGTTGGCCAGCAGGTGCTGCACTTCTTCGTGGCCCAGCAGTTCCGGCGCGTGCTCGCGGATCAGGTGCGACAGGTGGGTGGCGACCACGGTGGCCGGGTCGACCACGGTGTAGCCCAGGGTTTCGGCCTGTGCGCGCTGGTGCGGCTGGATCCAGGTGGCGTCCAGGCCGAAGGCGGGGTCCTTGCCGGCAATGCCATCCAGCGGGCCCAGCGCACTGCCCGGGTCCAGCGCCAGTTCGCGGTCGGGGTGGATTTCGGCGGTGGCCACCGGCACGCCGTGCACCAGTACGCGGTAGGCGTTGGCGGCCAGTTCCAGGTTGTCGCGGATATGCACCGAAGGAATCAGGAAGCCGACGTCCTGGGTCAGCTTGCGGCGCACGCCCTTGATGCGCGCCATCAGTTCGCCGCCCTGGTTGCTGTCCACCAGTGGAATCAGGCGATAGCCCACTTCCAGGCCCAGCGGATCGACCGGGCGCAGTTCGTCCCAGCTCAGTTCGGCGGTCGGTGCCGGCGCGGCGGGGCGGCCCAGCGCGTTCACCGGGCCGTTCTCGCCGGCCGTGGCGGCGGCATCGGCCGCCGGCAGCTGGGTCTTGCGGTACAGCTTCCAGGCAATGAAGCCGAGGATCGCGGCCAGCGTCAGGAAAGCGACGTTGGGCATGCCCGGCACCAGGCCGACCAGGCCGATGATGCCTGCGGTGATGGCCAGCGCGCGGTACTGGCCGAACACCTGGCCGGTCATGGCCTGGGCCATGTCCTGCGAACGCGAGGCGCGGGTGACCAGCATGGCCACGGCGCTGGACACCAGCAGGGCCGGCAGCTGCGCCACCAGGCCATCACCGATGGACAGCAGGGTGTAGGTGGCCGCCGCTTCACCGAACGGCATGCCATGCTGCAGCACGCCCACGGCCAGGCCGCCCAGCATGTTGATGAACAGGATCAGGATGCCGGCGATCGCATCGCCGCGGATGAACTTGCTGGCGCCGTCCATCGCACCGTAGAAGTCGGCTTCCTCGCGCACTTCCTCGCGGCGTGCCTTGGCTTCTTCACGCGTCAGCAAACCGGCGTTCAGATCGGCGTCGATGGCCATCTGCTTGCCGGGCATGGCGTCCAGGATGAAGCGCGCGGTCACTTCGGACACGCGGCCGGCACCCTTGGTGATGACCACGAAATTGATGATGGTCAGGATCGCGAACACCACGATGCCGACCGCGTAGTTGCCGCCGATCACGAACTCGCCGAAGGCGGCGATCACCTTGCCGGCTGCTTCGTGGCCGTTCTGGCCATTGAGCAGAATGACGCGGGTGGAGGCCACGTTCAGCGCCAGGCGCAGCATGGTGGTGACCAGCAGCACGATGGGGAAGATGGTGAAATCCAGCGGACGCTTCACGTAGACCACCGCCAGCAGCACCATCAGCGAGATGGCGATGTTGAAGGTGAACAGCGCATCCAGCACCGGGGCGGCCAGCGGCACCACCACCATGGCCAGCAGGGCCAGCACGATCAGCGGCGCGCCAAGACCCTGGCGGATCATGTCGAGCACGCGGCGGCTGTTGAAACCAGAGGTCTGGGCGTTCATGGGCGGCCTCCAGTGCCGAATTCATCCACATCGATGTGGGGAGTGGACGGCATCGGGCCGGTCCGCCAGCTGCGCAGCTGGTAGACGTAGGACAGCACCTGGGCGACGGCTGAATACAGTCTCACGGGAATTTCCTTGCCGAGTTGACCCTCCCGATACAAGGCGCGTGCCAAAGGCGGGGCCGAGACGATGGCCACCTTGTTGCCGTCGGCCACTTCACGGATGCGCAGGGCGGTTTCGTCCACGCCCAGGGCGACCACGGTGGGGGCACTCATGCGGCTGCCTTCGTACTTCAGGGCCACGGCGTAGTGGGTGGGGTTGACCACCACCACGTCGGCGGTGGGCACCGCTTCCATCATGCGGCGGTTGGCCATCTGCTGCTGCAGCTGGCGGATGCGCCCCTTCACTTCGGGGCTGCCTTCGCTTTCCTTCATTTCCCGGCGCAGCTCTTCACGGGTCATCTTCAGCTTGCGCATCCAGTTCCAGCGCTGGTACGGCGCATCGATGGCGCCCAGCAGCAGCATGGCGCCGGCGGTGGCCAGCAGCAGCTTCAGGGTGAAGGCCAGGCCATGGCCGATGGCCGATTCCAGTGGCTGGTGCAGCAGGCCGCGCAGGGCATCAAAGCTGCTGGCAAAGACCAGCGCGGCCGCGGCGCCGACAAAGCCCACGCGCAGCAGCGACTTGGTGAACTCGGCCACGGCCTCGGCACCCCACATGCGCTTCAGGCCGGCGATCGGGCTGAGCCGCTTGGGGTCGGGCATCAGTGATTTGTTCGACCAGCGCAGCCCGCCCATCACCAGCGGCGACAGGAAGCTGGCCAGGAAGCAGACCACCAGCAGTGGCCAGCAGGCCAGGATCAGGCGCAGGAACAGCCAGCCGAAGTGGCCGAACAAGGCTTGCGGGTTCTGCCACAGGGCCGGTTCGGGGCTGAGCGCGGCGCGCATCCAGGCATGGCCGCCGGCGGCAATGGAGCTGCTGGTGGCCATGATGGCGATGACCGCCGCTCCGAACACCGCCACGGTGGCCAGCTCGCGCGAACGCGGGATGTTGCCCTGTTCACGAGCGTCGCGCAGGCGTTTTTCTGTGGGCTGTTCGGTTTTTTCGCCTGCGTCTTCGTTCTCGGACATCGCGGTGCACTACGGCGGGGAGTGCCGGGGTGCTTGCAAGAACTGTTCCGAAATGTCTCAGGGCATTTCAGCGGTCCATTGTTCCCGTCCGCTGACGGCTACCCCTATCTGCAGGGTCGGGTAAATCCGACAATCCACTGCTCGAGACGGTGGTGTAGGAAAATACCCACGCAAAGATAATGTTGACAGAAAGTAACAGGCGCGATGATGATCGGTCCTGTGTCACCTGTATTGCTGGAACAAGCAACGTTCTTCCAACGAGGAAATGTAGCCATGGCAGTTCAAGGGATTGATCCTTCGACCATCTCTGTGTCGAAGCAGGGGAGGGTTCGTCATCAGGACCTTTACGCGAGCGGGTTGGCTGAGAACATCGGCACTGTCGTCAAGGCTGGCGGCGCCAACGATCTCTGCACGAACCAAGGGTCGTGCAGGGGCACCAACATCGACTGCACCAACAGTGGAGCCTGCGGCGGCTCCAAGAACATCGGCAGCTGCAACCTTACCAGCGAACACCCCATCTTCGAATAGGAGGATTTCACCCATGGTAAGTGAAGCCTCCCTGGCGGGTGCATTGTCCAACAGGCGGTTTGAGCTGATCGTACTGCCGACCGAGAAATGCAACTTCCGTTGTACCTACTGCTACGAAGATTTCCAGATCGGCAGGATGAAGCGAAGGACCATCGATGGGATAAAGAAGCTCATTGAGGTCAGAGTGCGTGACATCGACGACTTCACGCTATCCTGGTTCGGCGGTGAGCCCCTGCTGGCTGAGGGCGTGGTGCGTGAGATTGGTGGATTCGCGCATGCGCTGTGCGAATCAAGCGGCATCCAGTTCCACGGCGCCCTGACCACCAATGCATATACGTTGCAGAGGAGTCTGTTCGATGATCTCGTCGCAATCAGGCACAACAATTACCAGATAACCCTCGACGGCGATGCGGAGTGGCACGACCGAACTCGGCTTCTGGCGAACAAGTCCGGCACGTTCGATGTCATCTGGAACAATCTCGTTCAGATGCAGGGTCTCCAGCAGGACTTCCGGATAACTCTGCGCCTCCATGTGCATTCGGAGAACATCGAATCTGTCCGCCGGCTTTACAGCAATGTGCAACAGACATTCGGCGCTGATGATCGCTACCAGGTGTTCTTCCACCGTGTCTCAAACCTCAGTGGTGAAAAAGGCATTCCGCAGACAGAGCTGGGGTTCTCCAGATATCAGCAGGTGCTGGCCTACATCACGGGCGGGCAGGAGATCGGGGAGCCGGCCAAGGCGACGTCCGAAGCAAGTCTGGATGACTACATCTGCTATGCCGCCAGGCCCAATTCACTGCTCGTGCGTGCTGATGGCCGTATCGGCAAGTGCACAGTGGCGCTGAATGATCCGCGTAATGATGTAGGCCGCCTGCTGGATGACGGAACGCTTGACCTGGACCAGCAGCAGCTGCGGAGATGGTTCGAGGGTTATCGCACGATGGATGCGCGGACGCTTTCCTGCCCGCTTTCGACTCTTCCCGCGTAAAGGAGATACCCGGTGATCGACAGCATTGATCCTTCAGATATTGCAGTGACGTCATCCGGTGCGGTGAGCATCAACGACGAAGCAGCACAGTCTCTGCAGCGCAGGGGCGACCGTATCAGCCCCATGGCGAACAGCGGCTGTTCCAATCCAAGCTGCAACGTCAGCTGCACCAATACCACTGACTGTACCGGCACGAACAACCGGGGCTGCACCAACCGTCATATCTGCTATGTCGAAGATGTCCCGGTTCTCGAATAAGCCACTTTTGGGAGGAATGATCCATGGAAAAATTCGATGATCGTCGTCGCCAACTGCTGAGGTTGGCCCCCATGGGGGCCGCAGCATTGCTGGTGGGCGGCGTAGGGGCCGCAACCGCTGCGCCTGCGGCCAACAGATCCGTAACGGCCAGGCAATCAGGCGCGGCCGCTACGCTGGATTTTCTGGTCAAGGTGGACTCGCTGGATCCGCACGTGCAAGCCCGCAACAGTTCCGTGATTGTCGAGGTCAAGGAGAACCAGGCGTTCAATCTTCTTGCCACGCCGCTGTCGGCGCCCTATCTGTTACGTGTCGTACGCGATGCTGACGCCAGTACTGGAGGGTACGACATGTTTACGGTGTCGCTCCTGGATGCAAAGGGCCGCCCGCTTGAACAGTCCATCATCGATGAGACGTCTACCGTGCGATTTGTTCGGCAGCAGATATCCATCAACCTGCGGGTGAAATAGCCTGCTGCTGGCTCTGCGCAGCGCATGATCGCCGTCCACACGCTCAGTTCGTGTGGACGGCGGCGCCGCAGCCGGCCGGGGGTGCAACCCACCACCGCTCAGCGCGGCGGTGGGTTGGCCAGCTCCACCCGCGGCCGGGGCAGGTCATGCAACTGCATGAAGCGGGCCGGGTCCACCGGGCGGCCCAGCAGGTAGCCCTGCAGGTAGTCACAGCCCAGTCGTTCCAGATAGGCGCGCTGCGGCGCGGTTTCCACGCCTTCGGCCACGATATCCATGTCCAGCGCGTGGCCCAGGGCCACAATGGCCGACACGATCACCACGTCTTCCGGGCTGTGTTCCAGATCGCGCACGAAGGCGTGATCGATCTTGATTTCGGTGGCCGGCAGGCGCTTTAGGTACAGCAGGCTGGAATAGCCGGTGCCGAAATCGTCGATGGAAATGCCCACGCCCAGCGCCGACAGGCTCTGCAGCAGGCGCAGGCTGGTGTCGGTATCGCGCATCACCGTGCTTTCAGTGATTTCCAGCACCAGGTGGCGCGGGGTGACGGCGTAGCGTTCGATCACGTCTTGCACATCGCGCAGCAGGTGCGGCGAACTGAACTGCACCGGCGACAGGTTCACCGACATCGACCAGCCGTCATGGCCGGCATCGTGCCAGCGGCGCAACTGCTGGCAGGCCTGTTCCAGCGCCCAGCGACCGATATCGTGGATGGCACCGCTGCGCTCGGCCAGGCGGATGAAGCGGTCCGGCGGGATCAGGCCCTGTTCGGGATGGCGCCAGCGGATCAGCGCCTCGGCACCGGCCACGGCCTGCGAGGCCACGCGGATCTTCGGCTGGTAGTGCAGGAACAACTGGTCGGTGCCGATGGCCCGGCGCAGGTCGGCCAGCAGGCGGAACTGCTGTTCGGCGCTGTCGTTCATCCAGTCGGAAAACAGCACGAAGGCGTTGCGGCCCGATTCCTTGGCCTGGTACATCGCCGCATCGGCAAAGGCCATCAACTGGCGTTCGCTGGCGGCGTGGTCGGGACAAATGGCAATGCCGATGCTGGCGGTCACCTGCAGTTCGTTGTCGGCCAGCAGCGGGCCGCCGCCCACCGCTTCCAGGATGCGCCGGGCCAGGGTTGGCAGGTCTTCGTCGTGTTCTATGCGCACCACCAGCACGAACTCGTCACCGCCCAGCCGGGCCAGCATGTCGTTGGGCCGCAGCAGCTGGCGGGTGCGTTCGGCCACGGCCACCAGCAGGGCGTCGCCGGCCTGGTGGCCATAGGCATCGTTCACCTGCTTGAAGCCGTCCAGATCCATGAACATCACCGCGAAGCGGCTGCCGCGCTGTTCGGCCTCGGCCAGCGCCTGCACGATCCGGCGCTGCAGCAGCAGGCGGTTGGGCAGGCGGGTAAGGGGGTCGTGCAGTGCGGCCTGGGTCAGTTCCTGCTGGGCGTCGGTGAGCGAGGTGCTGAGCAGCGAATTGCGCAGCCGAAGCAGCTGCGCTTCCACCCGCTGTTCCAGCCAGGACACCACCAGCACCACCGCCAGGATGGCCACGGTCAGCACCACCACCATCACCGCCAGCCACGTGCTGCGCAGGCCATCGCCGACGGCGGCACCGCACACGCTGCCTTCCGGGAAGCGGGCGGCGGCCATGCCGGTGTAATGCATGCCCACGATGGCCAGGCCCAGCAGGCCGGCGGCGGTCAACCGATCAACGTTGCGGGTGTTCTGCGCGCGCAGCCGGAAGGCCACGTACAGCGCGGTCCACGATGCAGCCACGGCCACCAACAGCGACAGCGCCAGCCACACTGGCTGGTAGTCGATGCCCGGCTGCATGCGCAGCGCGGCCATGCCCACGTAGTGCATGCTGGCAATGCCGGTGCCCATCAGCAGCGCGCCGCCGGCCAGGCGGCCATGCGGCAGGGTGTGCAGTGACACCAGCCACAGCGCGAACACCGACGAGGCGATGGCCAGCGCCAGCGACACCAGGGTGATGGGCAGGTCGTAACCCAGCGGAATGGGCAGGTCGAAGGCCAGCATGCCGATGAAGTGCATGGACCAGATGCCCAGCCCCATGGCAAACCCGCCGCCCAGCCGCCACCACCAGGTGGCACCGCGACCAGGTGCAGTCACCGTGCGCCCGGCCATGGCCAGGGCGGTATACGAAGCCATGACGGCAACCAGCAGCGATGTGGCCACCAGCCATGGGTTGTACGTGCCTACCAGCATTCGTCAGTCTCCCGGACCTGCCTGTCAACGGAAAAACTACGGTGGGGCAAGGCTACGGCAAGCGGCCGTACAGAACGCGGGCCGCGTGCGGCGCCCCCTGGTCGCCGCCCATTCACTGTAACGCGTTACAGGGGGGGCAGGGCAATCAACAGGATGTGATGAAGTTCTCACTGAGTGACGGCGCCAGCGGCCTCGAACGCAGCGTCGAACATGCGCTGCACCGGTGGGCCCATTTCACCGGCCAGCAGTGCCAGCAGGAACAGGCCCAGCAGCAGCGATACCGGCAGGCCCAGCTGGATCGGGTTCAGTGCGGGCGCGGCGCGGGCTAGCACACCGAAGGCCAGGTTGACCGCCAGCATGGCCACCACCAGCGGTATGGCCAGGGTGAGGCCGCCGCGCAGTACGGTCAGCAGGAAGGTGGGGGCGATGCTGAAGAAGGCATGCGGGTCGGGCAGCGGCGCGCCGATAGGCAGGGCGCGGTAGCTGTCCACTACCAGCGAGATCAGTGCCAGATGTCCGTTGGCGGTGAAGAACAGCAGGCCGAACAGCAGGTAGAACCACTGCCCGATCACACCGGAGGTGCCGCCACGCAGCGGGTCGCTCATCTGCGCGAAGGCCAGGCCGGTGCCCTGGGCGACCAGCTCGCCCGCCAGAGCGCCGGCTTCGAAGATCAGCCGCAGCAGGAAGCCGATGGACACACCGATGGCCAGTTCGCGGGCAATGGTGAGCACGGTGGCGGCGTCGAAGCCGGTCCAGTCCGGTACCGGCGGCAGCAGTGGGGCCAGCGCGATGGACAGCGTGGCCGCCAGCATTACCCGCACGCGGGCCGGCACCGCGCGGGTACCGACCATGGGCATGGCCATGGCCACCGCGCCGAAACGCAGCAGTGTCCACAGCACGGTGCCGATCATGCCGAAGGCCTGCAGGCCGTCGGCGGCCATCTGGGTGGCGGCGTCCATGGCGGCGCGGTTCCTAGCCGATCAGGTGTGGAATGCGCTGGAACAGCAGCGTGGTGAACTCGACCAGGTGGCCGATCAGCAGGCTGCCGAGCGCAAACAATACGGCGGTGAGTGCTGCGGCCTTGGCCACGAAGGCAATGGTGGGCTCGTTCAACTGGGTCGCGGCCTGCACCACGCCCACCACCACGCCAACCACCAGCACGGTCAGCAGCAGCGGGCCGGCCACCCACAGCACGGTAATCAGGCCGCCACGCAGTTCAGTCAGGGCAAGTTCGGGAGACATCGTTGTTCCATTTGCTTTGGGTAGAGTCGAGCCATGCTCGACTGCTGTGCTCGACTGCTGTTGCTGCAATCAAGCCGGATTGAAGCTGGCCGCCAACGTACCTACGGTCAGCACCCAGCCATCGACCAGCACGAACAGCAGGATCTTGAACGGCGCCGACACCAGCATCGGCGACAGCATCATCATGCCCATCGACATCAGCACGCTGGCCACCACCAGATCGATGATCACGAACGGAATGAAGATCAGGAAGCCGATCTCGAAGGCGGTCTTCAGCTCGCTGGTGACGAACGAGGCGACCAGCACCGGGAACGGAATCGCATCGGGGCTGGCATAGGTGCCGTGGCCGGCAATGCCGGCGAAGGTCATCAGGTCGGTTTCGCGGATCTGCGCCAGCATGAAGGCGCGCAGCGGCTGGGTGGTCAGCGTCCAGGCGGTCTGGAAGTCGATATCGCCGTTCAGGTACGGCGCCATGCCGGTGCTCCAGGCCTTGTCCCAGGTCGGCAGCATGATCATCGCGGTCAGGAACAGGGCCAGGCCCAGCAGCACCTGGTTGGACGGCGTCTGCCCGGTGCCCAGCGCCTGGCGCAGCAGGCCCAGCACGATGATGATGCGGGTGAACGATGTCAGCACCAGCAGCATCGACGGGATCAGGGTGATCGCCGTCATCAGCAGCAGGGTCTGCAGCGGCAGGCTGACCGGTGCGCCGCCGATCTTGCCCACGTTTACATCGGGCAGCGACGGCGGTGCGCCCGGCGCGGCAAACGCCAGCGCGGGCAGCAGGCACAGGGCGATCAGGATCAGCCACGGCATCAGGGTGGCGAAGCGGGAACGGGTCACGCGCATGTCAGGGGTCCTTGCGCAGCCGCTGTTGCAGCAGCTGGGCGAAATTCGGCAGGTTCTTCAGGTCCGGCACGCGCACCGGCGCCGGCGGCGGCAGGGGCTCGGACAGGGTATGCAGGGTGTTGATGCTGCCGGCGGTGACGCCCAGCAGCAGCTGCTGGCCGTTTACTTCCACCACCACCACGCGTTCCTTGGCGCCCACGGTCAGGCTGGCTACCAGCTTCATGCCTTCGGCCGGACGGAAGCCGCTGCCGGGCAGGCGCTTGAGCAGCCAGCCCAGGCCGATCACCAGGGCCAGCACGGCCAGCAGGGCCAGCACCGCACCGAACAGGCTCGGTGCGGTGGCGGCATGCTGGCCGATCTGCGGCGTTGCCTTCGCAGCGGCCTGCGCGGTGGCCAGCAGCAGGCTCAACGCAGTCTCCGGATCCGCTCGCTCGGGCTGACCACGTCGGTCAGGCGCACGCCGAAGCGGTCGTTGATCACCACCACTTCGCCGTGGGCGATCAGGGTGCCGTTGACGAACACGTCCAGCGATTCGCCGGCGCCGCGTTCCAGTTCCACCACCGAGCCCTGGTTGAGCTGCAGCAGGTTGCGGATCGGCAGGCGGGCGCGGCCGACTTCCAGCGACAGTGTCACCGGCACGTCCAGGATCACGTCCAGGTTCAGGTCCGGACCCTGGGTTTCATCGGCCAGCAGGCTGCCGAACTGGGCCGGGGTCGGTTCGAGGGCGTCGATATCGTTCATTGCGGGTCTTCCTGGATGACGGGTACGCGCGGGCGGGTCCCCGGCGGATGGGTAGCGGTGACTTTCACGGCGTTCATGCCGTTGGCGATGCCGAATTCGCCGGTGAACACGGGAATGTTTTCAACGCACAGCGGCACCTGGGTGTTCAGCTCGATCGGCAGGATGTCGCCCACCTTCAGCTGGGTCAGGTCACGCAGGGTCATGCGCTTGCTGGCCAGCACGCTGGACAGCGTCACTTCGGCGATGTCGAGCTGTTCGCGCAGCATCACGCCCCAGCTGGCATCGCGGTCGTTGCGATCGCTCTGGATGCCGGCGTCCAGCAGTTCGCGGATCGGCTCCAGCATCGAATACGGCAGGGTGACGTGGATATCGCCGCCACCGCCGTCCAGTTCCACGTGCAGGCGGCACACCACCACGTATTCGCGCGGGGTGACGATGTTGGCGAAGTGCGGGTTGATTTCCGAATTGATGTACTCGAAATCCACTTCCATCACCGGCGCCCAGGCTTCGCGCAGATCGGCGAAGGTCTGCTTCAGCAACAGGTGGATCACCCGCATTTCGGTGGCGGTGAATTCGCGGCCTTCGATGCGGGTGGGGTAGCGCCCGTCGCCGCCGAAGAAGTTGTCGACGATGGCGAACACCAGGGTCGGCTCGAATACGATCAGGCCGGTGCCACGCAGCGGCTTGAAGCGGATCAGGTTCAGGTTGGTCGGCACATACAGCGAATGCATGTAGTCGTTGAACTTGATCAGCTCGATTCCGCGCACGGACAGTTCGGCCGAGCGGCGGATCAGGTTGAACAGACCGATGCGCCACAGGCGGGCGAAACGCTCGTGCACCATTTCCAGCGTGGGCATGCGACCGCGGATGATGCGGTCCTGGCTGGCGAAGTCGTACGAACGCGCTTCGCCGGACGGCGGCTCCGGCTCGGTTTCGACCGCGCCGCTGTCCACGCCATGCAGCAGGGCATCGATCTCATCCTGGGACAGCAGGTCATTCATCGGTAGGCCCTTACTGGGTCACGAAGCTGGTGAACAGCAGATCGTCGGCGCCGTTGCTGCCGGTCTCGGCCTTCAGCACTTTCTGCACGGCGGCCAGCGCTTCGCCCTGCAGCTTCTGCTTGCCGGCCACGTCGGCAATCTGCTCGGGGCTGACCTGCGAGAACAGCATCAGCAGGTTGGCGCGCAGTGCCGGCGCATGGGTCTTGATCGCCTCCAGCGCGGCGGCGTCGCGGGTCATCAGCTGCACTTCCACCTGCAGGTAGCGCGGGCCATCAATGGGGCCGTTCAGGTTGACCACGAACGCCGGTTCCAGCGCGAAGTACTGGGCCGGGGCCGGGGTGGCGCCCTTCTTCGGGGCTTCGGCGGTGGCCGGTTCGTGCTTGCTCTGGGTGAAGAACCAGACGCCGGCGCCGGCGGCACCTGCGGCCAGGACGGCCACCAGGGCGGTGATGAGCAAAGGACTGCGCGGCTTGGCGCTCTTGTCCTTGTCGGCGGTCTTCTTGGTTTTGTCAGCGGCTGCGGCCACGGGGTGAAGCTCCTCAGGGGTTGCTTCACAGGGCTATGCAAGGGGTGTGCCGCAATGCTGGGGAAGGGCGGCGACGGAATTCCGTCGGTAGCGCCGGGCCGTGCCCGGCGGACTATCGGGGTGCCGCCGGGCATGGCCCGGCGCTACCGGTTACGCGTAGGCGTCCAGCAATCCGCGCTGGCGGATCAGCTGCGCCGCCGACACCGTGGTGTCGCCCAGCGACGTTTCTCCGTCACCGATCCGGCCGTTGCCGCTGCCGGTGTTCTGGCCCGACGTTCCGCCGTCGCCGCTGTTGTGGTGGCCCACATCGGCGTGGGCCAGCTGGAAGCCCTGTTCGCCCAGCAGTTCGCGCAGGCGCGGCAGGCTGCTTTCCAGCGCCTGGCGCACATCCACGTGCGGGCTGCTGAAGCTGGCATGCACCTTGTCACCGTTCATCTGCAGGCGCACGTCCACCGGGCCCAGGTCTTCGGGGTTCAGGGTGATGTGGGCGTGGCCGATCTTCTGGTCCGCCAGCCAACCGACGCGTGCACCGATGGCCAGGTCGAAACCATCATCGCCCAGCACCGGGATGGGGGTGGGTTCGCCGTTGAACACCGGCGTGCGGGCCAGCGCGGCCTTCAGGTCCTGCAGGGCGGCGGGCAGGGCCACCTGCAACGGTGCGGTCACGCTGCGATCGCTGCCGAACAGGCTGTCCGCATCGTCTGCGCCATCCAGCGCGGTCTGTGCCAGCACGGTGCCGGGCAGCGGCAGTTCGATGGCTTCGCCATCGGCATCCGGTGCGGTAGTGGTGGCGGCTACGCCCGTGGCCGCAGGCGCGGTGGCCGGCGTAGCGGTGGTGGCCGCGGCGGGCTGCGTGGCAAGCGCCGCAGGCGCGGCGCTGGGCAGCGCGTCGGCATCGGTGCCCGTGGCGGTGGGCAAGGCAGGCGCGCTGGGATCGGCGACCGGCGGCACCATCAGCGCCAGCCCGGCCAGGCCCAGTGGTGGCCAGGGCGCGTCGTCGCTGTCGGTCGCGGCGTCCTTGTCGGTGGCCGGTGCGGTGGTGTCAGTGGTGCTGGCGGCCACCTCGGTCGTTGCCGCGTCGGGGTCGGTGGCATCGGTTGAACTGGCTGGCGGGGTACGCGCATCTGCGTTGCCCGCATCGGCGTTGCTCGCCTTGCTCGCCGGCTTCGACGGGGTGCTGGCGGTCTTGGCCGCAGGCGTATTGCCGCCGCCCTGCAGCATCTGGTCGAAACCGCTGCCGCTGCTGCCGTCGCTGCGGCTGCTGCGCGTACTGCTGCCGGTGGAACCGGTAGCGTTGGCGGCGGTGCTGTTGCCGGTCAACAGGGAAGGCATCACGCGCGGCCTCCCTGCGGGTCGCTGTCCGGGTCTGCGGCCTGCGCCAGGCGCGCGCGGCGTGCGCCGATGTCATCCATCTCGCGCTGATCGCGGCGGTCGGTCACCACCTTTTCCTGTGCACGGTAGCTGGCGGCCAGCTGCTCCAGCACGGCTTTGTCACGGCTGGCCAGGATCAGGCGCGCGCGTTCGGCTTCCACCTTTTCGCGGTTGCCGT
Source organism: Stenotrophomonas sp. YAU14D1_LEIMI4_1 (assembly GCF_003086815.1). Taxonomy (NCBI): domain Bacteria; kingdom Pseudomonadati; phylum Pseudomonadota; class Gammaproteobacteria; order Lysobacterales; family Lysobacteraceae; genus Stenotrophomonas; species Stenotrophomonas sp. YAU14D1_LEIMI4_1. The sequence continues at coordinate 2,051,281 of NZ_CP025997.1, forward strand.
TCACGGTCTGCTGCTGCTGTTCCACCGCGCTGTCCAGGCGGTCCAGGAAGGCACGGCGGTTCAGCAGCTGCGCCGGACTGGTGGCGGCCATCTGTGCGTTGGCGTACTCCTCGGCATAGCGGCGCAGTTCATCCAGCCGCGACAGATGGGTGTCCAGCACGCGCTGGCGCTCGGCCAGGTCGCGGGCCACCGCGTCTTCGTGTTCCTGGGCCCGCTTCAGCAGTGGGTCGATGCGCTTGGACTGTGTCATGGCTTAGTTCTCTTGTTCCACCAGGCGCTGCAGCGCGGCCTGGCTGTGCGGAAGATCGGCGGCCTTGGCCACGTCCTGGCCGAGGAATTCCATGATTTCCGGCCAGCGTTCCAGTGCTTCGTCGGTCGCAGCATCGTTGCCACGCTGGTACGCGCCAATGGCGATCAGATCGCGGTTGGCCGAGTAGGCCGACACCAGGCGCTTCAGCTTGCGGATGCGCAGGCGCCACGGCTCGTCGGCGATTTCCGTGACTACGCGGCTGACCGACGATTCCACGTCGATGGCCGGGTACAGGCCACTGTCGGCCACCCGGCGCGAGAGCAGGATGTGGCCATCCAGGATCGCGCGTGCCGCATCGGCAATCGGGTCCTGCGGGTCATCGCCTTCGGTCAGCACGGTGTAGAACGCGGTGATCGAGCCGCGCCCCTTGGCGCCGTTGCCGGCACGTTCCACCAGCGCCGGCAGTTTGGCGAACACCGACGGCGGGTAGCCGCGGGTGGTGGGCGGTTCACCCACCGACAGGCCGATCTCGCGCTGGGCCTGGGCGAAGCGGGTGAGCGAATCCATCAGCAGCAGGACGTTCAGGCCCTGGTCGCGGAACCATTCGGCAATGGCGGTGGCCCGGTAGGCGCCGTGCAGGCGCGCCAGCGGCGGCCGGTCGGCCGGACTGGCCACCACCACCGCGCGGCGCAGGCCTTCCTCGCCCAGGGTGGTTTCAACGAAATCGCGCACTTCGCGGCCACGTTCACCGATCAGCCCGACCACGATCACGTCGGCGGCGGTGTAGCGGGTCATCATGCCCAGCAGCGTCGATTTACCGACACCGGAGCCGGCGAACAGACCCACGCGCTGGCCACGGCCGATCGGCAGCAGTGCATTGATCGCGCGCACGCCCACGTCCAGCGGCTGGGTGATGGGTTCGCGCGCCAGCGGGTTGATCGACACGCCCGCCATGCCGACATGGCCTTCGGCACGGATCGGGCCCTTGCCATCCAGCGGCACGCCGTCGCTGTCGATCACCCGGCCCAGCAGGCCTTCGCCCACTTCTACGCCGCCACGGCGGGCCGAGGGCACCACCCGTGCGTTGGGCAGCAGGCCGTGCAGCTCGGCGCTGGGCATCAGGTAGGTGCGTTCGCCGGCGAAGCCGACCACTTCGGCATCCACCCAGCCACCATCGACCACTTCCACTTTGCAGCTGGCGCCCAGCGGGGCCTCGCAGCCCACCGCTTCCAGGGTCAGGCCCACCGCGCGGCGCAGCACGCCCTCACGGATCAGGCCGCGGCCGTGTGCGGTATCCACGCGCAGGCTGTCCAGACGGCCGGCCAGGCGCAGGTTGCGGGCAATGGTCCAGTCCGCCGGCGGCGGCAGGTGCGGTTCGGTGTTCATGCATTGGCTCCGGTCTGGCGGATCACCGCATCCAGGGCGCCGCGCAGGCGTGCTTCCAGGGTGCCATCCACGCGCACCGCTTCGGCGTGCACGCGCAGGTCGCCGCGGCTCAGGCTGGTGTCGGGCACCAGCCGCTGCTGCGGTGACAGGGTCAGCAACGGCGACAGCGCGGCGATGTCATCGGGGTGCAGGCGCACTTCCACCTCGCGGGTGGCGCCGCCCACTGCGTCCACGGCTTCACCCACCAGCTGCGCCAGCAGCGCGGGGTCGGCCTCGTAGGCGCGGCCGACCAGGGCGCCGGCAATGCGCACGGCCAGCTCGCCCAGCGCGCCGACCACTTCATTTTCCAGGCGCACCAGCGGGCGGCTGAAGTTGTCCAGGATGCCTTCGATCTGCGCGACCAGGCGGCGCACCTCGGCCTGGCCCTGGCCATAGCCATCGCTGTGGCCCTGGGCAAAGCCTTCCTTCTCCGCACTGTCCTGGATCGCCTGGATCTCTTCCAGCGTGGGCAGCTGCAGTACCGGCTCCGGCTCGTGCTCCGGGTCGGGCTCGGTCAGTTCGAACACATCCTCCTGCTCCAGCTCGGGTTCGGGCTGGGCCAACAGGTCCGGGGCGAGCCAGCGCACGACATTGCTCACAGCATGGCCTCCGCGCTGCCGCCGATGGTGACCGTGCCTTCATCGGCCATGCGCTTGACGATGGCCAGGATCTCGCGCTGCGCGCCTTCCACGTCGGACAGGCGCACCGGGCCGCGTGCTTCCATGTCCTCCAGCAGGATTTCGGCGGCACGCTGGGACATGTTGCGGGTGATCTTGTCGCGCACCTTGATGTCGGCGCCACGCAGGGCCAGGCCCAGGCGCTCGCCGCTGACTTCGCGCAGCACCAGCTGCATTTCGCGGTCGTCCAGATCCACCAGGTCGTCGAACACGAACATCAGGTCCTGGATGCGGCCACTGAGCGGCGCGTCGATGCGCGCGATCTCGCCCAGGATCGCCTGGTCCTGGCCACTGTCCATGAAGTTGAGGATATTGGCCGCGCACTGCACGCCGCCGATGTTGGACGACTTCAGGTTCTGGTTGCCGGCGAACTGGCGTTCCATGATCTCGTTCAGTTCGTTCAACGCATTGGGTGGGATGCCGTCCAGCGTTGCGATGCGCAGCAGCACGTCCACGCGGGTTCGCTCGGGCAGCAGTTTCAGCGCGTCGGCGGCCTGGTCGGTTTCCAGATGGGCCATCACGATGGCGATGATCTGCGGGTGCTCGTTGCGCACCAGATCGGCCACCGCGCGCGGGTCCATCCACTTCAGTGCATCCAGGCCGGTGGTGTTGCGGCCCAGCAGGATGCGGTCGATCAGATTGCCGGCCTTCTCGCTGCCCAGCGCCTGCACCAGCATGTTGCGGATGTAGTCGTCCGAACCCACGCCCAGCGAGGTCTTCGAGCCCAGTTCCTGGCTGAACTGGTCCATCACCCGTTCCACCTGCTCGCGGGTGATGTCGGTCATGGTGGCCATGGCGATGCCGATCTTCTGCACTTCCTTGGGTTCCATGTGGCGCAGCACTTCGGCCGCATCCAGTTCACCCAGGGACAGCAGCAGCACGGCAGCGCGCTGCACGCCGGTCAGTTGTGCCTCAGTCATTGGCCACCCAGCCCTTGACCACCTGGGCCACGCGCTTGGAGTCGGTCTTTACGGCTTCACGGGCCATCCGCAGTCGTTCCTCATATGAATCCACCGGCAGGGCCAGTGCTTCGGCCCCGCCCAGGCTGACCCGGTCGGCGCCCAGCGCCGGCAGCGGGGTGCCATCGTCATCCACCAGCTGCACGTCCGCGCTGTGCGGTTCCAGTGCAGCGTCGTCGTCCTTCTTGGTCTGCCCGGTGATGGCGCGCAGGGCAGGGCGCAGCACGCCGAACAGCAGCGCCAGCACCACGATGGCACCCAGCAGCATGCGGCCGGCATCGTGCACCCACGGCAGTTCCCACCAGGCCGGGCCTTCCACCGGGGTGGTATCGCGCACGAACGGCGCGTTCATCACCGACACGGTATCGCCGCGTTCTGCGTTGAAGCCCACGGCCTGCTTCACCAGCGCTTCCACGCGGGTCAGCTCGGCGGCCGACAGCGGCTGCGGGGTCACCTTGCCATTGGCGCCGGCACGCGGCACGTTGTCCACCAGCACCGCCACCGACACCCGCTTGATGCGGCCGGCCGGCTGGCGGGTGTGCTGCAGCGTGCGGTCCAGTTCGTAATTGCGGGTGGCGTTCTTGCTGCTTTCGGTCGGGGTCTGCGCGGTGGGCGGTGCGGCCGGCTGGCCCGGCGGGCTGTTGCTGGTTGCGCCCGGCACGCCCTGCGGGCCCGGCGTGGTGCTGGTGTTCTCGCTCATCTGCTCGCTGCGCAGCTTCTGCGGTTCACCGTTGTAGAGTTCGCGCGCCTCCTCGGTCACCGAGAAGTCCATGTCCACGCTCACTTCCGGATTCACCCGGCCCGGGCCGGTCATCGGTTCCAGCAGTTCGCGGATGCGCTGGTTGAACGAGGTTTCCTGGCGGCGCACCTGTTCGAACTGTGCGGCATTGACCGCCGCTTCGCTGTTGGGGTCGCTCACGCTCAGCATGCGGCCGCTCTGGTCGACCACGGTCACCCGTTCCGGGGCCAGGTCGGGAATGCTGGCGGCCACCATGTGCACGATGGCATCGACCTGGCTGCGTTCCAGCTGCTGGCCGCCACGCAGTTCCAGGGTGACCGAGGCGCTGGCCACGTCACGCTGGCGGGTGAAGGCGCTGGGCTTGGGAATGGCCAGGTGCACACGCGAATCGCGCACCGGGCGCAGGGTGTTGATGGTGCGCGACAGCTCGGTTTCCATGGCGTGCTGGTAGCGCGCACTTTCCACGAATTGGCTGACGCCGAAGCCCGGATCGCGCTCCATCAGTTCAAAACCCAGCTTGCCGCTGTCGGTCAGACCGGAACCGGCCAGCTTCAGGCGCGCATCGTGCAGGTTCTTTTCCGGCACGGTGATGCCGCCGGTGGCCGGATCCAGCTCGAACGGAATCTGTGCGGCGCGCAGCAGGTCGGTGGCTTCGGCGGTGGCCTTCTGGTCCAGGCCGGTATACAGCGGCACCATGCCCGGCTTCTGTGCCCAGAAGAACACGGCAAGGCCTGCCGCCACCGCCACGGCGATCATCGCCATCAGACCCAGGCGGCGGGTGATCTGCAGACTTTGCAGCCGATCGAACCACTGTCCGGCCTTCTCGGCGTTCAGGGATTCCTTGGAGAGCGTCAGTGCCATGCGGTTGGATCCTTACAGCGGCATGTTCATCACGTCCTGGTAGGCCTGGACGAGACGGTTGCGGACTTCCACGGTGGCGCGGAAGGCGATCTGAGACTGCTGCGAGGCGACCATCACCTTGGCCAGGTCGGCGCTGGGGTCGCCCATTTCGAAGGCCTTGGCCAGGGCGCCGGAGGTCTGCTGGGCGTCGTTCACGCTGGACAGGGCGCCGCGCAGGGTTTCGGTGAAGCTGGGCGGCTGCACCTGCGGCGCATCCAGCACCGCGTTGGGCAGGGCATTGCTGCGCGGCGCTTCGGCCAGCGGGTTGAGCGCGGGCTGTCCCATCTGGGTCTGATAGGAGCGGATCTGGGAAAGGATCGAAGTGACGGAGTGGGACATCTGCAACGGTTCCAGAAACAGGGATGGGGGCGTTCGTCTGGAAGCAATGCAAGCGGCGTGCCGAAACCGGTTTTTGATTCAGTGTGGTGAGGGTGGGGGTGTGTTCCTGGCAGGGCTTGCAGTCCTGCACCCGCTGTAGAGTCGAGCCATGCTCGACTGAAGCAACGTCAAAAGCTGGTTTCCTGGGGTTGGCGGGGTGGGTCCGGTTGCGGGGGACGCCGCAAGTACGTCTCTGTAGGCTTGGCCGCGGCATCCATGCCGCGGACACCACCGCAACCGGACCCACCCCGCCTTCGACAGTTGGTCGCGATCTGTCGGAACGGCATCGTGCTCTGGTAGGTGTCGACCTTGGTCGACACAGTAGATCCACGCCATGCGTGGATGGTGCGGTGCCATTTAACCGGCGTCGGTTTTCTGGCCTATGGCTGCAGGGTCCAGCGGCCGGAATTCTGGCGCTGTCGGGGGGCCATGGGGCCGTCGTGCTGGGTGTAGATGAAACGGCCCTGGTTCGGGGTCAGGCAGGTCAGCAGCAGGGTGTAGCGGGCTGGGCCGTCGGGGTGGGCTTCGACCATCTGGAGTTCCGCGGCGTGCGGGGCCAGGCGCTGGTAGCGGTAGCTGCCGCCGATGCGGATATCGGTGCCCAGTACATCGAGCGTGTGAGCGTTCGTGCCGAAGCTGACCTGCACCACGCGTCCGGCGTTGGGGTTGTCGGGCGCGTACAGCGGATCGCTGAGGTTGGTGAACTGGCGCTGGTCCAGTGTCGCGGGCAAGGTGCAGTCGGCGGCGGTGGCCAGGGTCGGGCAGAGCAGGGCGATGAGTATTGCTGAACGATGCATGGCGGAACCTCCGTAAGGTGTCCCTGCCATGGTCCGCAGTGCGATGCCGATGTCTTTAGGAAAACGTGCAAATGCAAAAGGGTCGGATCCCTTTCCAGCGGAAAGGGCTCCGACCCCTCTGGGATCGCGTGGGGTCAGATCCCTCCCGAAGGGAGGGCTCTGACCCCGGTGCCTGCGGTCAGCTGGCCAGTTCGGCCGGTTCGCGTTCGATGCCGTACTTGCGCAGCTTTTCCACCAGGGTGGTGCGGCGCAGGCCGAGCAGTTGAGCGGCGTGGGCGACCACGCCCTGGGTGCGTTCCAGGGCTTCGTTGATCAGGCCCAGTTCGATGTTGGCCATGTGGTTGCGCAGGTCCAGGCCGTCGTCGGGCAGGGCCGCCGGGGCATTGGCGCGGTTCACCGCAATGCCGTGCTCCAGCGCCGGCTGGCCGCCGCTGCCGGGGGTGTGGAAGGAGAAGCTGCGCAGGTCCAGGCGGTCTTCGCTGCTGGCCACGGGCGCCGGGGCGGGGGCGGGCACCACCGGGGCCAGCGCGGCATCGCCGCGGTAACGGGCCGGCAGGTCCTGCACGCGCACCGAGCCGCCTGGGTGCAGCACGGCCAGGCGCTCGACCAGGTTGGTCAGTTCGCGCACATTGCCCGGCCATTCGTAGCCGGCCAGCGCCTGTAGGGCTTCAGGGGTGAAGCGCACTTCGCCACGGCCGGTGCGGGCCAGCTGCGCGGCGATGGTTTCCACCAGCGCAGGCAGATCTTCGCGGCGCTCGCGCAGGGCCGGCACATCAATCGGGAATACGTTCAGGCGGTAGAACAGATCCTCGCGGAACTTGCCTTCGGCGATGCGCGTTTCCAGATCGCGATGGGTCGCGGCGACCACGCGCACGTTGCAGCGGATGGTCTGGTTGCCGCCCACGCGCTCGAAGCTGCGTTCCTGCAGCACGCGCAGCAGCTTCACCTGCATCGGCAGGCTCATGTCGCCGATTTCGTCCAGCAGCAGGGTGCCGCCCTCGGCCATTTCGAAACGGCCCTTGCGCGCGGTCAGTGCGCCGGTAAAGGCGCCCTTTTCGTGGCCGAACAGTTCGCTTTCCAGCAGGTCGGCCGGAATGGCGCCGCAGTTGATCGCAACGAACGGGCCGTCACGGCGCGGCGAGCGCTGGTGGATGGCGCGCGAAACGACTTCCTTGCCGGTGCCCGATTCGCCCAGCACCAGCACGGTGGTGTCGAAGGCGGCCACCTGTTCGATCATGGTGCGCAGGGTGGTCACCGCCGGGCCGGTGCCGGTCGGGCCCTGGTCCTGCACGGCGCCGGCCTGGTGCTCGGCATCCAGCCGCTTCAGGCTGGCACGGCGCAGCAGGGCTTCCATCTGCGCATGGCGCAGCGGTGATTCCAGCGGCCAGATGTTGGCTTCGTGCAGGCCATGCTGGTGGGCGAACGTGGCGGCATCGCCATCGGCCAGCAGCACCGGCGGCGGTAGGCTGCTGCCCCCCAGCCACGCATACAGCGCGGTGCTGGCGGGGCTTTCGTCCAGGCTGCCGACGATCACCGCCATCCAGTCGTTCTGGCGCTGGCGGCCCAGGTCGAAATCGGCCGCGTCGGAGACCCAGCGCGGGTTGAAATCCATGAATTCCAGCAGGGCAACGGTGCGCTCGGCGCGCACGGCATCGTTGTCCAGTACCAGGATGCGCGATTCGCTCACGATCTATCCTCCCTGAGGCCTTCCAGGATCGGCATGACTTCCTGGATATAGGACAGCTTGCTGACGAAATTGTCGGCGCCGGCGCGCAGCGCGTGTTCGCGGTGCTCGACGTCGTCGAAGTGGCTGGCAATCACGATGTACGGGGCATCATCCTGCGATTTGATCAGGCGGGTGGCCTGCAGGCCGCCCATTTCCGGCATGGCCAGATCCATCAGCACCACCTGCGGGCGCAGGCTTTCCGAGCGCTCGATTGCTTCCAGGCCGTTGCCTGCGCTGCCAACGATCTGCAGCCAGTCGATCTTGCGGAAATGACGCATGGCGGCGTTGATGAAACCTTCATGGTCATCGACCAGCAGCACTGTGAGCTTGTTCATGTCCAACATCCTTTTCAGCCCACCCGGGCCAGCTGGGGTTGCCTGGCGCTGATCCGGCGCCGTTCGCGGGCCGGAGCGATATCCAGTTGTTCGCGGTATTTTGCGACGGTTCGGCGGGCAATGTTCACCCCCTGTCGCGACAGCAGGCCGGCGATGGCCTCGTCGGCCAGCGGGCGACCGGCCGGTTCGGCGTCGATCAGGCGGCGCACCATGGCTTTCACGGCCTGCCCGGACACGCTGGCGCCTTCCAGGCGCACGGCGAAGAAGTGCTTCAGTTCGAAGGTGCCGCGCGGGGTCTGCAGGTACTTGCCGGTGGTGATGCGCGAAACGGTGGATTCGTGCATGCCGATTTCTTCGGCCACCTCCTTCAGGGTCAGCGGTGCCATGGCTTCGTCGCCACGGACCAGGAAGGCGGCCTGGCGCTCAACGATCACCCGCGCGGTGCGCAGCAGGGTGTCGTAGCGCATGGACAGGCCGCGGCTGAACCAGCGGGCTTCCTGCAGCATTTCGCGCAGGGCAGGGGCAGCATCGGCAGTATCGGCCAGGGCCTGTTCGTACTGGCTGTTGATCGACACGCGGCGGCTGGTGGCCGGGTTCAACGCCACCTTCCACTGCTCGTCGGCATGCCAGGCCACCACGTCCGGTACCACGGCCACGTTGCTGTCGGTCTGCAGGCTGTCGCCCGGGCGCGGCTGCAGGGACAGGATCAGGCGCACCGCTTCGCGCACGTCGTCCACTTCAGCGTCGTGCTGGCGGGCCAGGGCCAGGTAGTCATGGGCGGCCAGGGCGTCGAGCGCGCCTTCCAGGATGCGCCCGGCCAGGTGACGGCCCGGTACCAGACCCTGCAGGCTGTACAGCTGGGCCAGCAGGCATTCGCGAAGGTCCTGCGCGGCCATGCCGGCCGGTTCGCCGTGCAGCAGCTGCTGGCGGATGGCTTCCACGCCTGCGGCGTCGACATCGAACTGGGCGCTGGCCAGCAGGTGCAGCTGGGCCAGCGGGGCCTGCAGGTAGCCGGCGTCATCGCAGTGTTCCAGCCAGAACGCGGCGATGGCCAGGCCACGGTCGTCCAGGTCCAGTGCCAGGCGCTGCAGCACGCGCAGCTGCGGGTCGCTGGATTCGCCGGCGGCAATGCGTGCCATGCGGTCGTCGTCGCCGTCCTGCCAGCTGGTGCCGGCCACGTCCCACATGGACGATTCGGGCAGCTCATCGAAGGCCGCCGTTTCCAGAGTAGTGGCGGTGGCATCGCTGGCGTCGGCAACGGGCGCTTCGGCCTCTTCGATTTCCAGCAGCGGATTGGAATCAAGCAGGCGCTGGATTTCCTGTTCCAGGTGCAGGCCATCGAGCTGCAGCAGGCGGATCGACTGCAGCAGCTGCGGCGTCAGGTGTAGTTGTTGGCCCAGCTGGGTCGAGAGTGCAGCCTTCATCGTGGTTCCCCGGCACCGCTCCCCGGCGCCTTGTGGAACACATCTTGCTTTTGATCCGGCAGGTCCGGAATCGGGGGGTTCCTGAGGCGCTTGGTTGAGTTCCCGACACGCTGTAGGGGAATTCCCTACGAAAGCGCGGGAAGTTGACGATGGTCGTGGCTAAATCGTTGATTGCTGGTGCGGAGAACCGGGTGAGCGCGGTTCTGGCGGTACGGAAACCTGTCAGGGCCTGTCGGGGTGACGGGAAGTCGTCGCCAATTCAGGGCCCGGGTCGGTAGGGTCGACCGTTGGTCGACCAACGCGCAAGGCGCGGGGTGTCCGGCGGACGATCATTCCAGCTCGTGCTGGTGGCGGGCGGCCAGCAGCAGCAGATCGTTGGCGCGGCGGCAGCCCAGCGATTCCATCATGCGCGCGCGGTGGGTCTCCACCGTCTTTACGCTGATGCCCAGGTCGGCGGCGATTTCCTTGTTGCTTTCGCCCTTGCCGATCTGGCGCAGGATCTCGCGCTGGCGCGGCGACAGCGCGGCAATGCCGGTGGGCTTTTCGCGGCCCAGCATGGGCGCCAGCATCTTGGCCGAGATCTGCGGGCTCAGGAACACCTGGCCGGCATGGGCGGCACGCAGGGCCAGTTCCAGTTCCTGCGGCGCGGCATCCTTCACCACGAAACCCACGGCGCCGCGGTCCAATGCATCGCGCACATGGGCGGCATCATCGTGCATGGTCATCATCACCACCCGGGTGCCGGGAGCGCGCAGGCGGATGTCGCTCAGCGCTTCCAGGCCAGTGCGGCCGGGCAGGGAAAGATCCATCAGCACCACGTCGGGCGCATGCTGCAGGGCTAGTTGCAGCGCCTGTTCGGCGTTGCTCGCTTCGGCCACCAGCTGCACGTCGGCAAACCCCTGCAACAGCCGCGCCAGGCCGGCGCGAACCAGAGTGTGATCGTCGACGATGAGAACTCGCACAGGCACGCAGCAGGTCCGTGAGGGGAGTCCACCTTAACTTAGCTGAACGGGCCCGCCAAGGCCCGTCGGCCACGCACTACGGTGACGGCGTTCAGCGCGCCCGGCGCGCTTCGGCAACCTGTCGACGGTGTAGACGGAAAAGGTGGCGTTCCATGGCCATTTCCAGGCCATCGCCCAGATGACTGAAGCGCAGCCACAGGAAGTGGCCGCCGCTGCCGTCGGCGGCTTCGGCCACCACTTCCACCGGCAGGTCGATATGGTCGGGCAGCCAGTCGCTGGGCTGCAGGCGGACGACGCCGGCCTGGCCCGGGCTGGCGCCGTTGCGCGGGCCCAGCTGCAGGCGGATGCCGCGGCGCGACCAGCGTACCGGGCGCAGGGGCAGGTCGTGGCCCTGCTGGCGCACCAGCCGGCCCAGCAGCACCATGGTCAGGTCCAGCTTGGCTTCCAGGCGCTGCAGTTGCAGGGTGGCTTCGCTGCGCTCCTCGTGCTCGTCCACCCTGCTGTCTTCCACCAGGGCCAGGCTGCGCAGCAAGGCTTCGGCATTGCCGGTACGGCCCAGCGCACTGCCGGCCTGGAACTCGGCAGGCAGGGCCAGTTCGCAGCTGAGCGTTTCGTCGAACAGCTCGCTTTCGGCCGGGTGGTGCAGCGAGGTGGTCGGCAGCAGGGTCATGCCAGCGATTCTGCCTGCAGGTATGCATGGGCAGCGCGAAGGGACGTGCGGCCCTGCTGCAGGTGGCTGGCTGCTTCATCGCGCAGCAGGCGCATGCGCGCGCTCAGGTCGTGCTGGTGCTGCAGCAGGCCCTGCAGCGCATCGGCGCCCAGGATCGCGCCGTGCACGTCCATGGCCTTGCGCAGGTTGGCATCGTACTGGCCCAGCAGCGCGGCGCAGTCTTCGCCCGAAGCGGTGGTCAGCGCAGCATCCAGCGCATCCAGTTCGGCGTGCAGCGGGGCAAGCACGGCGTCCATCAGGCAGGGGTCCCGGCAGCGCGCTGGCGCTGGTCCTGCGGAATCGCATTCCAGGCCGCGTCGATCTCGGTCAGCAGCTGCAGGGCTTCCTGCAGGGCCACCACATCGTTGTGCAGGTTGGCTTCGGTCAGGCGCTGCTGCACGTAGTCGTACAGCGCCGACAGATTGCCGGCGATCTCGCCGCCGGCCTCATGGTCCAGCGAACCATTGAGGTGGCCGACGATGGCGCAGGCTTCGCCGATGGCCTTGCCCTTGCGCGCCTGGTCGTTGCGCTCGATGCAGGCTTCGGCCAGGCGGATGCGTTCGCACGCTCCGGTCAGCAGCAGTGCAACCAACTTGTGCGGGTCGGCGTCGGACACGGCGGTGTTCACCCCGACCTTGCGGTACTGCTCTGCGTACTGACGGCTGGAACCGTACATTGAATGAGTCTCCTGGTTGGCCACCCGGCGCATGGCCTGTGCGTGGCATCAGGGCCCGCCACGGGCCCTGCAATGTGTTGCTGTTTGTATCGGCGCCGGCGGCGCCAAACTTGAGCGCCGCCGTGCGGGTTCAGCTGCTGGTCTTCTTGGCCAGCTGCTGGGTCAGGTAGTCGCTGGTGGTCTGCATCTGGCTGACCAGCGATTCCATCGAGGTGAACTGCTTGGTGTAGCGGGTGGACACCTGTTCCATGCGCGCATCCAGATCGTCCAGGCGCTTTTCCAGGTCCTTGATCTGCTTGTTCAGTGTGTTGGTGCGCTGAGTGATGGTGCCGGTGGTGGCATCCAGGTTGCTCTTCAGCATGTCGGTCATCGACTTGCCGACCTTGCCGTCGGCGCCGAACAGGTTGCTGACCGATTCGGGATCCTTGGCGATGGCCGCGTCCAGCTTGGTGCTGTCCAGGCTCATGGTGCCGTCGGTGGCCAGGGTGATGCCGAGCGCCTTCAGTTCGTTCACGTTGGGGCTCATCTGCCCGCGCAGCTGCTGCTGCAGGCCGCGCACCATGGCATCGCCGGTCAGTGCCGAGGCCGTGTTGGTCTCGCTGTTGTAAGCGGTGGCCGACTTCAGGGTGGTGTTGATCGCGTTGTAGGCGGTCACGAAGGCGGTCAGGTTGGCCTTCAGCGCGCTGTTGTCGCGGCCGATGGTCAGGGTCTGCTTCACGTCCGGGTTGGCCTTGGTCAGCGTGAGCGTGACGCCCGGCACCAGGTCGGAAATCGTGTTGGAGCTGGAGGTACGGGTGAAGCCGTCCACGATCACGATCGCGTCCTTGGCTTCCACCATCACTTCCATCTTCGAGGCGGCGGTGCCGTCGTAGGCCAGGTCATCCAGGGTGCCGTTGCCGCCGGACGGGGTGACCGTGATCGCGCCGGCTTCGCCGGAGTCCACTGCGGTCAGCACCAGGTGCTGGCCATCGTCGGCGGTCACCACCGAAGCGACCACGCCCTTGCCGGCCGAGGCCTTGTTGATCGCCTTGGCCACGTCGGCCAGCTTGCTGTCGGCGGCAATATCCACTTCCAGGTTGGTGTCGCCGTAGCCGATCGTCAATTTACCGCCGCCGATCGCCGCATCCTTGTCGAAGGCTTTGGAACTGAGCTTCTGGTTCTGTGCCAGCTGCTGTACCTGCACCTGGTGGGTGCCGGCCACCGGGCTGGTGGCGTTGTCGCCGGTATCGACCGCGGCGGTGAAGGTGGCATCGGTGCCGAGCGTGGTCTTGTAGCCGGGGTTGTCGGCGCTCTTCACCAGGGTGGCCAGCGCGGTCTGCAGGTTGGCCAGGCCACTCTTGATGGTGCTGATGGCCGACAGCTTCGAGGTCGCAGCCGTGCCCAGCGCGTTGATCTGGTTTTCCTGGGGCTCGCGCTCCTTGGCAACCAGCTGCGCAACCAGGGTGGGGATGTCGAGACCGGTACCGATGGTGCCGATGGCCATGAGAAGTCCTTGTGCTGTGGGCGGGCGAAGCCACTGCCGTTGCAATGGCTATCGGCCGCCGGAATGGAAGCTTGAGCGCACATGCGTGCGCCGATGCATGCGCCGTTGCAAGGCCCGTGCCAGCCGGGGTGCGCGCGCGGTGCCGGTGGCCGCGCCCTAGACGCAGAAAGGCCGCCCGAAGGCGGCCTTTTTGTACTGCCTGAACCGGTGCGGGGATCAGCCCTGCAGCAGGCTCATCACGCTGGACGGCGACTGGTTGGCCTGGGCCAGCATCGCGGTACCGGCCTGCTGCAGGATCTGCGTGCGGGTCAGTTCAGCGGTTTCCTTGGCGTAGTCGGTGTCGCGGATACGGCTGCGCGAGGCCGACAGGTTTTCCGAGGTGGTGTTCAGGTTGGCGATGGTGGAGGTGAAGCGGTTCTGGATCGCACCCATGTCGGCACGCGAGGAATTCACTGCGGTCAGCGCCTTGTCGACCACGGCCAGCGCCTGCTGTGCACCGGCCACGCTGCCGATGTCCAGGTCAGCAGCAAAGGTCTTGCTGGTCGGGGCGCCGGTGGAAGCGGTGAAGGTCGGAGCGGTTGTGGCAGCCGGGGTGCCGGCGGTGTTGGTCCAGGTGCCGGTGGTCACGCCGAAGGCGGTGAAGGCGCCCGAGGCGTTCACGCTGTCCTTGATCGCGGTCAGGTTGATCTTGGTGGCATCGGTGCCATCAACCTGGGCGTAGACGCCGGTCTGGTCCATCTTTTCATTGATGGCGGCGGCCACGGCCTTGGCGGCGGCGCCCTGCATGTCAGCGGCGGTGGTGCCGGTGGCCTTCACTTCGATGTCGCCCAGGTCGATGGCCTTGCCATCCGAACCGGTCACCTTCATGCCGGTGATCTTCAGGCCTTCGCCAGCGGTGACGGCGGTGGCGCCGATGGTCAGCGAGTTCGAGTCGAACTGGGCGCCGCCCAGTGCGTTGGCGCTGGCGTTGACGATGCTGTTGATGCCGATGGTCTGGCCCGAATCAGCGCCGACCTGGAACAGTGCGCCGGAGAACGAACCGTCCAGCAGCTTGGTGCCGTTGAAGTTGGTCTGGCGGGAAACGCGGTCGATTTCCGAAACCAGCTGCTTCACTTCGGCGTTCAGTGCTTCACGGTCGCTGTCGGAGTTGGTGGCGTTGGCCGACTGCACCGACAGTTCACGGATACGCTGCAGGTTGTTGCCGATTTCGACCATCGCGCCTTCGGCGGTCTGGGCCAGCGAGATGCCATCGTTGGCGTTGCGCACGGCCACGTCCAGACCGCGGATCTGGGTGCCGAAACGCTCGGAGATGGCCAGGCCGGCGGCGTCGTCCTTGGCGCTGTTGATGCGCAGCCCCGAGGACAGGCGCTGGATGGTGGTCGCCAGGCTGGAACCGCTGGTGGACAGGTTGCGCTGGGCGTTCAGCGACATCACGTTGGTATTGATGACTTGTGCCATTTTCTTGCTCCTGGTGGCGATGATGTCGCCGACGGTTGAGAGGCCTCCCGTAGGAGGGGCCGCTGCAGTTGGAATGCCTCGGCTGAAATCAATAACGGCGACATGTCAACCGTCTTTAGCAGGAATTTGGCCGTGTTTTGCTGAGTGTGTTCATGCGTGCTCGGTGTGGCCCGACAGCGGAACTGCAGACGCAGAAAAGCCGCCCGAAGGCGGCTTTCTGCGTTCATTGCGCGGCGGCGGGAATCAACCCTGCAGCAGGCTCATCACGCTCTGCGGTGCCGAGTTGGCCTGGGCCAGCATCGCGGTACCGGCCTGCTGCAGGATCTGCGTGCGGGTCAGTTCAGCGGTTTCCTTGGCATAGTCGGTGTCGCGGATGCGGCTGCGCGAGGCCGACAGGTTTTCCGAGGTGGTGTTCAGGTTGGCAATGGTGGAGGTGAAGCGGTTCTGGATCGCACCCATGTCGGCACGCGAGGAGTTCACCGCGGTCAGCGCCTTGTCGACGATCGACAGGGCCTGCTGTGCACCGGCCACGCTGGAAATGTCCAGGTTCGAGGCGTACTGGGCATCGATGCCGGTCGCCGCGGCGGTGGCGGTGTAGCCGGTCGGTGCGGTGTTGCCGGTCCAGGTGCCGAAGTCGATGTCGATGGCGTTGAAGGTGCCGTCGGCGGCGATGGTGTTCTGCACCGAGGTCAGGTTGATCTTGCCGGCGGTGGCGTCCACTTCGGCGTACACACCGGTCTGGTCCATCTTCTCGTTGATGGCGGTGGCGATGGCAGCGGCGGTTGCCTTCTGGGTGGCGGCCTCGTCAACACCGGCCTTCACGTTGATGTCCGCCAAGGTGATTTCCTTGCCGTCCGAACCGGTCACCTTCATGCCGGTGATCTTGACGTCGGCATTGTTGCCGGCGGTCTGCGCTGCAACGGTGAAGTCGTTGGCGTCGAACTTCACGCCGCCCAGGGCATTGGCGCTGGCGTCGACGATGCTGTTGATGCCGATGGTCTGGCCCGAATCGGCGCCGACCTGGAACAGTGCGCCGGAGAACGAACCGTCCAGCAGCTTGGTGCCGTTGAAGTTGGTCTGGCGGGACACGCGGTCGATTTCCGAGACCAGCTGCTTCACTTCGGCGTTCAGTGCTTCACGGTCGCTGGTGGAGTTGGTGGCGTTGGCCGACTGCACCGACAGTTCACGGATACGCTGCAGGTTGTTGCCGATTTCGACCATCGCGCCTTCGGCGGTCTGGGCCAGCGAGATGCCGTCGTTGGCATTGCGCACGGCAACGTCCAGGCCGCGGATCTGGGTGCCGAAACGCTCGGAGATGGCCAGGCCGGCGGCGTCGTCCTTGGCGCTGTTGATGCGCAGGCCCGAGGACAGGCGCTGGATCGTGGTGGCGAGGCTGGAGCCGCTGGTCGACAGGTTGCGCTGTGCGTTCAGGGACATCACGTTGGTGTTGATGACTTGTGCCATTGCCGTTCTCCGAGAGTTGTATCTGGTGCTGGAAAGGGGAGGTCCCCGGGGGAGGACCGCTGGGGTGTTGTGCCCCGTTGATACCAATAACGACACCCCGCGCCAGACCTTTAGGGATTGCGCGAAAAGTTTTTTCGCCAATGTCAACGGGGGCGTGATTCCGCTCGCGCCCAGACGCAGAAAGGCCGCCCGAAGGCGGCCTTTCCGTGGTGTTGCATGAACCGGTGCGGGGAATCAGCCCTGCAGCAGGCTCATCACGCTGGACGGCGACTGGTTGGCCTGGGCCAGCATCGCGGTACCGGCCTGCTGCAGGATCTGCGTGCGGGTCAGTTCAGCGGTTTCCTTGGCGTAGTCGGTGTCGCGGATACGGCTGCGCGAGGCCGACAGGTTTTCCGAGGTGGTGTTCAGGTTGGCGATGGTGGAGGTGAAGCGGTTCTGGATCGCACCCATGTCGGCGCGCGAGGAGTTCACCGCCTTCAGCGCATCGTCAACGATCGACAGGGCCTTCTGGGCGCCGGCGATGCTGGAGATGTCGACCTTGCTGACCGTGGACGATTCGGTGGCGTCGACCTTGGTGGCCGAGATGCCGGCGAAGGCCGGGGCCAGGTCGGCGTCGGTGGTGGTGCCGGCGGTGAATTCCAGCGCCTGGCCCGACTTCAGCGAGGTCAGGGTCATCTTGCCGGCGTCGTCCAGCTCGGCGTAGACGCCGGTCTGGTCCATCTTGTCGTTGATGGCATTGACGGTCTTCTTGGCCACCGACAGGGCGGTATCACCGGCCTTGAAGGCGATGTCACCGATGTCCTGGCCGTTTACCTTCAGGCCGGTCACCTTGCCATCAGCGGCAGCCGCGTCGCCGTAGATGGCTGCGGTGCTGGTCTGGGTGGCAGCGTACTTGCCTTCGCCCAGGGCGCTGGTGCTGGCATCGACGATGCTGTTGATGCCGATGGTCTGGCCCGAATCGGCGCCGATCTGGAACAGCGCGCCGGAGAACGAACCGTCCAGCAGCTTGGTGCCGTTGAAGTTGGTCTGGCGGGAAACGCGGTCGATTTCCGAAACCAGCTGGTTCACTTCGGCGTTCAGCGCTTCGCGGTCGCTGTCGGAGTTGGTGGCATTGGCCGACTGCACCGACAGTTCGCGGATACGCTGCAGGTTGTTGCCGATTTCAACCATCGCGCCTTCGGCGGTCTGGGCCAGCGAGATGCCGTCGTTGGCGTTGCGCACGGCCACGTCCAGGCCACGGATCTGGGTGCCGAAACGCTCGGAGATCGCCAGGCCGGCGGCGTCGTCCTTGGCGCTGTTGATGCGCAGGCCCGAGGACAGGCGCTGGATCGTGGTCGCCAGGCTGTTGCCGCTGGTGGACAGATTGCGCTGAGCGTTCAGCGACATCACGTTGGTATTGATGACTTGTGCCATTTTTTCTCTTCCTGTGGGCGAAGGCCGGCGCCAGGTGGCCGACCGATGCACGACGCGAAGGTGTTTCGCGTTTGCAAGGTCCAGTAACGGCGCCAGGAAGGCGGTCTTTAGCACAAACGCCAACGCCACCGTCCCGAGAGGCGGTGGTTGGGTGCCGCAGCCCAGGCGGGCTGCGGTTCAGCGGCCTTCGTCGCGCGGCCCGGGGGAGTGCCGCGCGACGAAGGCGCCTGCTCAGCGGATCGCGTTGAACAGCGACATCTGCTGCATCTGGGTAAAGATCGTCTGCGCGGCCTGCAGCGCGATCTGCTCAAGCTGGTACTGGCCCACGGCTTCGGCGTAATCCAGGTCGCGGATCGAAGACAGGGTGGTTTTCAGGGTGACCGCGTTCGATTCGCGGGTGGCGGCGGCATCGTCGATGGCCTTCAGCTGCGCACCACCGGCCGAGCGCGCGTCGATGAACTGTTCGGCGGCGCGGGCGATATCGCGGATGCCCGACTGCAGTGCGTTCTGCTGGTTGGCCACCTCGGCGGGGGTGTTGGCGGCGGTGTTCAGCGCATCGATCATGCCCTGCACCGTGGAAAACACATCGCGGGTGCCCGACGGGCCGACGCTGAAGCTGTCGCCGGCCGCGGGCGCGCCTTCGATACGCATCGACACGCCTTCGAAGCTGATGTCCTCGCCGGCCTTGAACGTGCCGGTGCTGACCACGGTGCCGGTGGAATCGAGCACTTCGTACTGATCAGCAGCGGTAAAGTTCAAGGAATAGCTGCCGCCATTCCAATTGCCGGAAGAAGAATTCAAACCGAATGTAGTGAGCACGCCATTGCCGGTATTGCCGGCTGCAGCCGCACCATCCAGGGTGCCATCGCCGGTGCGGATGCGCAGGAAAATCTCGCTGCCGGGCAGGGCGTCCTTCACGAAGGTGTCTGGTGCCACTTCCACCTGGCGCTGGGTCTGGTCGCCGTTGTAACTGACCGTGCCGTTGCTCAGCTTGAACGGCGCGTCGGCATCGTCGGTGCCGCCGAACAGGTAGCGGCCGGTGCCGTCGGTGGTGTTGGCCAGCGACAACAGGCTGTCGTACACCGTCTGCAGTTCCGAGCCGATCGACTTCAGGTCGGCCGCCGACAGGGCAGGGTTGTTGGCCTGCAGGGTCAGTTCGGTAATGCGCGCCATCAGTTCGTTGGCGCCGGACAGGGCGTTTTCCTGCAGGCCCAGGCGGTTCTGCACCACGTCGGCGTTGGATTTGAAGCGGTCCAGTTCGGCCACGGCGCGGTCCAGGCTGACCGCGGTGCCGGCGGCGACCGGGTCGTCCTTGGCCGACACCAGGCGCTGGCCGGTGGCCAGCTGCTGTTCCAGGTGGCTCATCTTGGCCTGCTTGGACAACATCAGCGAGACGGACTGGCTGAACATCATCCCGGTGGAAATGCGGTTGTTCATCGCGATACAGCTCCCAGGATGGTCTGGAACATGGTGTCGGCAGTGGAAATCAGCTGCGAGGCAGCCTGGTAGGCCTGTTGCAGGCGCAGCATGTCGGCGGCTTCTTCATCCAGGTTCACCCCGGAAACCGAATCGCGCGCGGACTGGGCCTGGTCGGTGATCACCTGCTGCGCATCCAGCGAATACTCCGCTGCACGGGCGGCGGCGCCCACCTGCGTGGTCAGTCCGCCCAGTGCGCCGTTCAACGTGATGGTGCCGGCATTGAATGCCTTGGCGTCCTCGACCTTGGCCAGGGCCAGGGCATTGCTGTTGTCGGACGAACCGACCGGGGTGGGGGTGATGTTGAAGGTATCGCCGGTCTTCGGCGCGCCATCGAGCACGAAACTCCAGCCGTTGGCGGTGATCGCCTGGCCGGCGGTGTAGGTGAACGGTCCATTGCCATCAATGGTGTATTCGGTGGCAGATGTGAACACGATCGCGGCAGGGTTGCGCAGGTTGGCGTTGCTGGCGTCGGCCACCTTCACGTCGCTCAGCTTGCCGGTGCCGGTGTTGGCCAGCGCGGCACTGCCCTTGATCGGCGCGGCCGCGGCCAGGCGCGAGGTATCGGTGATCGCCACGCCGATGCTGCCGGCCACGCCCGCAGTGGGCTGCAGCAGGAAGCGGTCATTGGTGGCCGGGGTGCCGCTCACCACCAGCTCCACGCCATTGATCTTCAGCGGATCGGTGGCGGTGCCGGTACCGGTCATGGCCACGGTGGCGCCGGTATCCGAACGCATCGCCAGCCACTGCGTGCCGTCGTACTTCAGCACGATGTTCTGTGCATCCAGCGATGACAGGTCGCCGTAGCTGGCGGTGATCGAGGCAGTGCCGGTGTTGCTGGTGTTGCCGGTCACCCGCGGGCTGCCGATGTTGAACAGGTCGCCGCCCATGTTGCCGTACAGATCCACGCCGTTGCGGTGGGTCTCGTTGAACGTGGTCGCCAGGCCTACGGCCAGCTTGCCCAGTTCGGCCTGGGCCGGGGTCAGCACGGTGTCGCGGAATTCCAGCATGCCGCCGACCTGGCCACCCAGCTGCTTGGGGTCCAGGGTGATCTTGCCGCCCTGGGTCTGCAGGGCCAGCTGCAGGCGCTCGGGCTGGTAGGGGTCGGTGACCGTGGTCACCTTCGAGGCCGTGGTGCCGACCACCAGGGCCTGGCCGCCGGCGGTGTATACATTCAGGGTGCCGCCATCCTGGGCCACGGCGGTGCCGCCGGTGTAGCCCACCAGGTTGGCGATCAGCTGGTCACGGCGGTCGAGCAGGTCAGGCGCAGCGGTGGCCGCATTGCTGCCGATAACTCCGTTGATCTGGGCGATTTCCGCGGCCAGCCGGTTGATTTCGGTGGCGGCCGCGGTCAGGCCGTTGTTCACTTCGCTGTTGAGCGTGTTCAGACTGTTGTTGAGCTGCTGGAAGCGGTTGGCCAGCGTGTTGGCGCTGTCCAGCACGTTCTGCCGGTCGGCGCTGCCCGATGCGTTGGACGACAGGCCGCTGACCGAATCGAAGAAGTTGGACCACACGCCGGACACATTGGTGGCGGTGTCCGAGAACAGCGCATCGACGCGGTCGGCCATGGTGGAAAGCTGCTTCAACCGCGCCAGTTCGCCGCTGCTGTCCAGCAGGCGGGAAATGGCCAGCTGGTCGGCGGTGCGGCGGATGTCAACGATACGCGTACCGTTGCCGACATCACCGTAGCCGAAGTTCTGCGGATCGGCGGTGGCAAAGTCGACCTTCTGCCGGCTGTAACCGGGCGTGTTGATGTTGGCGACGTTGTGGCTGGTCGTCGCCAGGGCACGCTGGAAGGCGAGCAGGGCGTTGGTACCGGTGGAAAGGACGCTGGACATGGGGTTCCTCAACGGCGGGTGATACCCAGCGCCGCGGTTGCGGTGCTGGCGAAGGTCTGGCCAAGGCGGGCGCCGGCATCGGTCACCGCGGCAACCGCGCGTTCGATGGTCGGGCCACCGGCAATGGCGGCGATCTTGGCGGCGTAGCTCGGGTCGGTTGCATAGCCGGCACGCTGCAGGCCACGGGCGAAGCCCTGCACATCGGTGCCGGCCTGCAGGGCCTGCTGGTAGCGCGGGCTGGTCTTCAGCAGGCGCACGTAATCGGCGAAGCTTTCGGCTGGCGAGCTGTAGGCGCGGAAGCTGGCGGTTTCGTTACGGCGCACGCCATCCACGTATTCGTGGGTGCCGGCCACCGCGCTCTGGCCTTTCCAGCCGGTGGCCTTGATGCCGAACAGGTTGTGCGAGGTGCTGCCGTCGGCATGCTTGATCTGGCGCTTGCCCCAGCCGGTTTCCAGCGCGGCCTGGGCCACCAGGGCGCGGGCGTCCACGCCCAGTTCCTTGGCCGCGTTCTGCGCGTGTGGCCAGATGCTGGCCACGAAGCCTTCCGGCGTGTGTGCGCCCAGCTGGGCCACGGCAGTGCGGCTGGCCAGCGCGTCGGCGGCGGTGCCGGTGCTGCCACGGTTGCTGGCCGTGGGCGCCCACTGGTCGCTGGCGGCGGCCCAATCGGCACCACCAATGTTGCTGGCGTACGGATCCTCGGTGCCCAGCGCACGGTGCGCGCTGCTGCTTTCGCGGCCGGCAATCAGGTCCAGCGCCTGTTCCATCGGTGCCACCGACGATTGCGCGCCGTCCTGCACGCCGGCGGACATCTGCTGCAGGATGCGCAGTGCATTGCTGGCGTCTTCCAGCGGCAGCGACGGCGCCTGTGCCGGTGCGTTCAACTGGTAAGCACGGCTGGCTTTGGCCGGGTCCACGCGGGTGTCCAGCGCCGGGGCATCGCCCTGGTTGCCGGACAACTGGCGGGCGATGGTTTCGTGCAGGCCCAGGCCCTTGCCGCGGGTCAGGGTCTCGGCAATCTTCTGGTCGTACATATCCCGGAAGACCTTGTTTTCACCGGGGAACAGCGAATCGCCGAAGCTGGCATCGCGCATGCTCTTCACCAGCATCTGCGCGAACTGGCCTTCCAGCTGGCGTGCGACCTTGTCGATCTTGGCCGGATCGTTCTGCTGCGTCGGGTGCAGCTCAAGGGCGGGGGTGATGCGCATGTCAGATCACCTCAAGCTCGGCGCTCAGCGCACCGGCCTGTTTCAGGGCTTCCAGGATCGCGATCAGGTCGCCCGGCGCGGCACCGACCGCATTCACCGCGTGCACGATCTCGTCCAGGCTGGTGCCACCGCTGAACTTGAACATGCGGCTGCCATCGTTGGTGGCGGTAATGGTCGATTGCGGGGTCACTACGGTCTGGCCACCGGCCAACGCGTTGGGCTGGCTGACGTTGGCGTTTTCCTGGATGGTCACGGTCAGCGAGCCGTGCGAGATCGCCGCCGGGCCCACGCGCACCTGCTGGCCGATCACCACGGTGCCGGTGCGCGAATTGACCACCACCTTGGCCGGCGCACTGCCCGGGGTCAGTTCCAGGTTTTCAATCCGGGCCAGCAGGCCGATGCGTGCACCGGGGTCGGTGGGCGCGCGCACGGCCACGGTCACGCCATCCACCGCACGCGCGGCGCCCTCACCGAAGGCATTGTTCAGCGCGCCAACCATGCGCGAGACGGTGGTGAAATCGTTGTTGTGCAGGTTCAGGGTGATCTCGCCGTTGGCGCCGAACACATCGGGCAGGGCACGTTCAACGGTGGCGCCGCCGGGAATGCGGCCCACGCTGGGCACGTTCACCGATACGCGCGAACCATCCTTGCCCTGCGCGCCGAAGCCGCCCACGATCAGGTTGCCCTGGGCAATGGCATAGATCTGGCCGTCGGCACCGCGCAGCGGCGCCATCAGCAGCGAGCCGCCGCGCAGCGATACGGCGTTGCCGATGGAAGACACGGTGATGTCGATCGGCTGGCCGGGCTTGGCGAACGGCGGCAGTTCGGCGTGGATGGCCACGGCGGCGACGTTCTTCAACTGCGGGTTCACGTTGGCCGGCACGTTCACGCCCAGCTCGCCCAGCAGGTTCTTCAGGCTCTGCACGGTGAACGGCGCCTGGCTGGTGCGGTCGCCGCTGCCATCCAGACCCACCACCAGGCCGTAGCCAACCAGCGCGTTGCCGCGCACGCCGCCCACCTGGGCCAGGTCCTTGATGCGCTCGGCACTGGCGGGGGCCGCCACGGCCAGCAGCAGGAAGAATGCTCCGTAGAGCGACGCCATGCGTCGCTGCCAGGAAGAAGAGGAGAAGAGTTTCATGACAGTACTCAGAACGGCGCCAGCGCCGAATTGAAGAAGCGGCTCAGCCAGCCCATGGCGTTGGACTGCGCCACGGCACCACGGCCGCCGTAGACGATGCGGGCCTCGGCCACGCGGCTGGACGGCACGGTGTTGTCTTGGTTGATGTCACCGGGGCGCACGATGCCCTGCACCTGCACCAGTTCGTCACCCTGGTTCAGGCGCAGGTTCTTCTGCCCCTGCACCACCAGGTTGCCGTTGGGCAGGCGCTGCACCACCGTGACCGTCACGCTGCCCTGCAGGCGGTTGCTCTGCGCGCTGTTGCCCTTGCCGGTGAACTCGCGTTCGCCATTGGCACTGGCGCTCAGAATGTCCTTGCCGCCCAGGGTGACCGGCGCGCCGAACAGCGAGGGCGAGCCGATCGTCAGGCCCGATTCCTTGCTGGTGGCGGTGTTGGCACTGGTCTGCGCGGTGGTGTTTTCCAGCAGGGTGATGGTCAGCAGATCACCGACATCGCGGGCGCGGCGGTCGGCATACAGGTTCAGCGTCGGGCCGGCGGCATAGATGGCGCCGGCGGTGGGCGCGGCCTGCATCGGCACGATCGGCTGCACCGGGGCCATGGCCGGGTAGGGGCGCACGTCGCCGGCAATCACGCAGCCGCCCAGCAGGGCGGTCACGGCGCAGCACAGCGCGGTGCGGGCGAGGGTAGAGAAGGGCGACATGGCGGTATCCCGGTGGTTGCGGTCAGACGTTCTGGTTCAGGTAGCCGAGCATGGCGTCGGTGGTGGAAATGGCCTTGGCGTTCATTTCGTAGGCGCGCTGGGTTTCGATCATCGACACCAGCTCTTCCACCACGTTCACGTTGCTGCCTTCCAGCGCACCCTGCACCACGGTGCCCAAACCGTTCAGGCCGGGGTTGCCGTTCTGTGCGGGACCCGATGCCGTGGTTTCCAGGAACAGGTTTTCACCGCGGGCCTGCAGGCCGGCCGGATTCACGAAATCGGTCAGGGTCAGTGCGCCCACTTCCACCGATGCAGCGTCGTCGGCCATCTTCACGCTGATGGTGCCGTCGCTGCCGATGGTGACCGACTGCGCGCCTTCGGGAATCTGGATGCCCGGCTGCACCGGATAGCCGGTGTTGGTCACCAGCTCGCTGTCCTGGTTGATCTTGAACGAGCCATCACGGGTGTACGCGGAACTGCCGTCGGGCAGCTGCACTTCGAAGAAGCCGCGGCCGTTGACCATCACGTCCAGCGCGCGGCCGGTCTGCTGCTGGCTGCCCTGTTCGAAGTTCTTCGAGGTGGCCACCACGCGCACGCCGGTACCCAGCTGCAGGCCGGTCGGCAGCTGCGTCTGTGCCGAACTGGCGCCGCCGGGCTGGCGCACCTGTTGGTACAGCAGGTCTTCGAAGCTGGCGCGGTCCTGCTTGAAACCGGTGGTGTTGGTATTGGCGAGGTTGTTGGAAACCACCGACATGCGCGTCTGCTGCGCATCCAGTCCGGTTTTTGCGATCCACAATGCCTGGTTCATCTTCGGAATCCTGTCTGGCTGAAGCGGGCCGCGCGGTGCGGCCGTTGGTGAAGGCTGTGCAAGCGGTGTGCCAACGCCGGCCCGTGCCGACGCCGGAATTCCGTCAGCCGCCCAGGCGCAGCAGGCTGTTGGCGCTGCGCGCGTTCTCGTCGCCGTGCTTGATTACCTGCACCTGCATTTCGTACTGCCGCTGCAGCTGGATCATCTGCACCAGCGCGCCGGCGGCGTCCACGTTGCTGCCTTCCAGCTGGCCGCTGTGCACGGTGGCGCCCTGCGCCTGGGCGAAGGGCTGCTGCGGGTCGGTGTTGCGGAACAGGCCATCCAGGCCGCGTTCCAGGCGTTCGTCCGGCGCCTGCACGATCTTGATGCGGCCGATCATCGCCATGGTCTGCGGGCCTTCGCCCTGCGGAATGATCGAGATAGTGCCGTCGTTGCCCACTTCCATTGCCTGGTAGGGCGGAATGGCGATGGGGTTGTTGTTGTCATCCAGCACCGCACGGCCGCTGGACGTCACCAGCTGGCCATTGGGGGTGACCGACAGCGCGGCCCCCCGGGTATAGGCTTCGCTGCCATCGGGGGCCTGCACGGCCAGCCAGGTGCCGGTCTGCAACGACAGGTCCAACGGCTTGCCGGTGATGTGCTGCGCGCCGGCGCTGCGGTTAAAACCGGCGTCGACGTGCAGCGCATCCACCCGCGAGGCATAGCCCTGCCCACGGATCGGGAAGGCCTCGGTGTTGGCCAGCGCTTCCTTGAAGCCGGGGGTGTCGGAGTTGGCGAGGTTGTGGCTGAGCGTACCCTGCGCCTGCAGGGAGGCGCGGGCACCGGTCATCGCCACGTAAAGGGCTTTATCCATGCGGGGAGTTCCGTGACAGGGTCAGCAGCTCATCAACGGATGTTGATGACGGTCTGGGTGATCTGGTCCTGCGTGGTGATCATCTGCGCGTTGGCCTGGAAGTTGCGCTGGGCCACGATCATGTTCACCAGCTGCTCGGTCAGGTCCACGGTGGACGATTCCAGCGCGCCGGCCTGGATCTTGCCCAGGTTCGAGGTGTCCGGAGAGCCGGTGCGCGGGGTGCCCGAATCGAAGGTTTCCACCCACAGGTTGTTGCCCTTGGCTTCCAGGCCCTGCGGATTGTTGAAGGTGGTCAGCGCCACCTGGCCCAGCGCCTTGTCGTCGCCGTTGGAATAGCGGGCAAACACCACGCCGCTTTCCGACACGGTAATTTCATTAAGCTTGCCGGCCGCGTAGCCATCCTGCTGGGTGTTGCGCAGGGCGAACTTCTCGCCGTACTGGGTCGAGCCGGTCACATCCAGGGTCATGTTCAACACGCCCGCACCGGTGGTCGGGGTGAACGTGCCCAGGCTGATCTTGCCGTCGGCCGGGTCGATCAGGGTGCCGGCGTTGTCGAATTCCAGATCGGTGGGCGTGCCCGCGGCCTGGCCGTCAACGTAGTTGTGCACGCGCCACTGGTTCACGCCCGGCAGCTTTTCGAAGTACGACACCTGGGTGTGGCTGACGCCCAGCGAGTCGTACACGGTGATGCCGCCGCTGGAGAAGTTGTAGCTGTTCGAATCGGTCGGGTCGAAGGTGCCCACGGTCGGCACGCTGGCGTTGGCCGGCAGGGTGAAGCCCACCTTCACTTCGCGTGTCTGCTTGGGCGGGCTGTCGGTGGTCAGCAGCTGCAGGTCGACCAGGCGGCCGGCGTCGAAGTTGGTGCCATCGGCGTTCGGCGCGAACACCTGCAGGCGTGCGCCCTGCGGGTTGATCACGTAGCCGGCCGAATCGGTCTGGAAGTTGCCGGCACGGGTGTACACGCGCGCACCGTTCATGTTCATGGTGAAGAAGCCCTCACCGGAAACGGCCATGTCCAGGCTGCGCCCGGTCTGCTCGTTGTTGCCCTGCAGGAACTGCTGGGCCACGTTGGAAACGCGCACGCCCGAACCGATCGAGTTCTTCGACAGGCCGTAGCTGGTGGCCGAGAACAGGTCGGCGAACTCGGCGCGCGATTCCTTGAAGCCGGTGGTGTTGACGTTGGCGACGTTGTTGGCGGTGACGCTCAGGTCGGAGTTGGCGGCATTGATGCCGGACAGCGAAATGTTGAAGCCCATGGGATGCTCCTGGTAGATGCGGGATGTGCGGCTCAGCTGACGCGGAGCACGTAGTCGATCGGGGCCGTGCCCAGGCCCTTCAGGTTCAGGTACAGGCCGTCCGAGCCGACGGTCACGCTTTCCACCGGCGCCTGCACATAGGTGGACAGCTTGGTTTCCGCGCCAGCGGTGTCGGTGTGGGTGGCGGCAATGGTGTAATCGCCGGCAGCCACGCGGTTGCCGTTGGAATCCTTGCCGTCCCACTCGAAGGCGGTTTCGCCGGCGGCGGTAGCTTCAACACTCAGCTGGGTGACCGTGTTGCCGTTGGCATCGGTCACCGTCACGTTCACGATGCCGGCGCCCGGTGCGGCAACCACGCCGCTGGCACCGCCTTCATCGCCCAGTACCATCTTGGTGGAAGGCACCAGCACTTCGTGGCCGACCAGTGCCGCGCCGCGCAGCACTTGGTCGCTGGCCATCGATTCCTGGAAGCCCTGCACCGTGGTGTTCAGATCGGTAATGCCCTGCACGGTGGACATCTGCGCCATCTGCGCGACCATCTGCGTGTTGTCCATCGGCTTCAGCGGGTCCTGGTGCTGCAGCTGTTCGGTCATCAGGCGCAGGAAGTCGGCCTGGTCCAGCGTGCTCTTGCGCGTGCTCGCGTTGCTGTTGGGGGCAGTCAGGCCCAGGGCGCTGTACACGTCCTGGCTGGTCTGGGTAGAGACGGTGGTCATCGGGTAATCCTCAAGGGTCCGCCTCAGCGGCCCATGGTCAGGGTGGCCAGGGCCAGTTCCTTGGCGGTGGTCAGCATTTCCACGCCGGCCTGGTAATTGCGCGAGGTCGAGATCAGGTTGACCATCTGCGCCACCGGGTCCACGTCGGGCTGGTAGATGTAGCCTTCGGCGTCGGCCAGCGGGTGGCCTGGCTCGTAGCGCTTGATCGGCGCTGCTTCGCTCTGGCTGATTTCCTTCACCTTCACCGAAGTGACATTCGGATCGGTCTTGCTGGTAACGGCCTGGAAGATCGGCTCCAGCGGCTTGTACACCGCGTCGGCCGAGCCGGCGATGCTGTCAGCGTTGGACAGGTTGGAGGCGATGGTGCTCATGCGCACCGACTGCGCCTGCAGCGCGGAACCGGCGATATCGAAGATCGGCAGATTGCTCATGGCTTATTGCCCCGTGATCGCGGTCAGCATGGAACGCACCTTGCTTTCGACGAAGCTGAGCGAGGCGCGGTACTCCAGGGCGGCACGGCCATAGGCGGCGCGCTCTGCATCGGGGTCGACGGTGTTGCCGTCCAGGCTGGGCTGCACCCCTTCACGGGCCACCTGGAACGGGTTCAGGCCACTACTGATTTCGTAGTGCTGCTCGTTGGTGGTGGTCATCAGACCGTTGGCATCCAGGCCCTGGGCGTGGCGCAGGGCGGCATCGAAGTCCAGGTCCTGGGCCTTGTAGCCGGGGGTGTCGGCGTTGCCGAGGTTGCTGGCGATCAGCTTCATGCGCTGTTCGCGCAACGGCATGGCCTGGGCGTGGACACCCAGGTAATCGGTAATCAGGTTGCGCACGATGCACTCCCACAGGAACGTTGCCCGGGAAGCTGCAAGCGGTGTGCCAAAAGCGTGAAGGGGTCAGATCCCCGAAGGGGCTCTGACCCCATCAAGGGGCGCGGGGGACGGAGCCCCTGCGGGGATCCGACCCTGTGGGCGGCCTTACGCCGCCATGGCCACCTTGCGCAGGCGGTCCAGCACGAAATCAGCCAGTTCGTGCGGCGAATACTTGGCCACGAAGGCATTGGCGCCCACGCGTTCGACCATCGCATTGTTGAATACGCCCGACAGGGAGGTGTGCAGCAGCACATACAGCCCGGACAGCCCGGCGTGGCGCCGGATTTCTGTCGTCAGCGTATAGCCGTCCATGGCCGGCATTTCGATATCGGAAATGACCATGGCGTAGCGTTCGGCCGGGTTTTCGCCCGAGGCGTGGATCTGCAGCAGGTGGTCCAACGCCTGCTTGCCGTCCGACAGCAGGGTGGCGCCCACGCCCAGCTGGTCCAGCACGCTGCGGATCTGCTGGCGGGCCACCCGCGAGTCGTCCACCACCAGCACCTGCAGCTGCGGCGCGTCGGCAGGCATGGCCATGGCCGGGTCCAGCACGGCTTCGCCGCGCACCTGGGCAATGTCGGCCAGCACGCTTTCCACGTCGATCACCTGGATCAGCTCGCCCTGGAAGCGGGTCACCGCGGTCAGGTAGCTCGATTCGGCGCCCAGCTCCGGCGGCGGGTGGATGTCCTCCACCGCGATGTTCACGATGCGTTCCACCCCGCTGACCAGGAAGCCCTGGATTGAGCGGTTGAACTCGGTCACCACCAGGTAGCCCGGTGCGGTGTCCGCATCCGGCTCACGCTCGGGGTGGCCGATGGCCAAGCCCAAGTCGAGCACCGGCACCGAGCGGCCGCGCACGTCGGCCACGCCGGCGAACTGGCCGGGCAAGCCAGGCACCTGGAACAGCTCGGGCCGGCGCAGCACTTCCTGCACCTTGAAGACATTGACGCCAAAAAGCTGACGTCCGCCGAGACGGAACAGCAGCAGCGCCAGGCGATTGTGGCCGGCCAGTCGGGTCCGCTGGTCGATCCGGTTGAGCAGGTCATGGGACATGGCTGCTGTATCGGCGTGGTGCCCGCCGAACTTGAGGGTCATGTGATGCCGACACCCCGCAGTCGTAGAGTCGAGCTTGCTCGACTTCCGCCTCTTGTAGAGTCGAGCCATGCTCGACTGATGTGCCGTGCAGTCGAGCATGGCTCGACACTACAGCAGGACGTCGAGCACGCTCGACGCTGCAGGGGCGGGCTGGCACAGCGCTTGCATCTTTCCGGTCCAGGTCCCATCGAACACAGGAGGCGCCATGCGCCGGATGACATTGCTAGTAGCCGCCGCGCTTGCGCTGGCCGCGCCGTGGGCGCAGGCCGCGCAGTGGCAGCCGGTGGCCAGCATCCGTGCCGCAGCGCTGTCGACCCTGGCGGCCGGTAGCGAAGGCGAGGCCATCGTGGCCGATGCGCTGCGCCTGCCGCAGTGTGGCAAGCCCTTGGCGGTGCAGCCCACCGCCAACACCACTGTCGAGGTCAGTTGCCCGGATGCGGGCGGCTGGCGCCTGTTCGTGCCGGTGAAGGTGCGGCACAACCAGACCGTGCTGGTGCTGACCCGTGGCATTGCCACTGGAGAAACCATCAGCGCGGCCGATATCAGCACTGCCACGCGTGACGCGGCCCGTATTGCCGGCGCCGTGCTGGCCGATCCGGCCGCGGCGGTGGGGCGCATCGCGCGCCGCCCGCTGGCCGCCGGCAGCCTGCTGTCGGGCAATGATCTTCTGGCCCAGCGTCTCATCAAGCGCGGAGACAATGTGGCCCTGGTCGCCCGCACCGGCGCCGTGGAAGTGCGTATTGCCGGCCGGGCCCTGGGCGATGCCGGGCACAACGACCGCGTTTCGGTCGAAAACCTGTCCACCCGCCGCATCGTGCAGGGCGTGGTGGATGCGGCCGGTGACGTAATCGTGGCGCGTTGAAAAAGTTTGGAAAATCCCTAAAGATCACGGCCCAGCCGCCGTTATCCCTTGTGTACGGCAACTCCAGGACACCCCATGAGCCAGAAAATCGACGGCAATCTGCAGATCCCGCAGGCCCTGCGCGGCGTGACGCCCCCGGCCAGCAAGCCCGGCGTCAGCAGCGATTCGGCTGCCCGCCCGGTGGAAGCAGCTGACAGCCTGCGCCTGACCGGCGAAGCGACCAACCTGCAGGCCATCGAACGCGACCTGAGCACCGCCCCGGCGATCGACGCCCAGCGCGTGGCCGCAGTGCGCGAATCGCTGCAGAACGGCACCTACAAGATCAATCCAGACGCGATTGCTTCGCGCATGCTCGAGCTGGACCAGCAGCTGCAGGGATGAGCGCGGCCATGAGCGAGCCGCTGCAGCGCCTTGCCGAAGCCCTGGACGTTGAACGCCAGGCCTTGGTCGAGCACGACGTGCATGCGTTGATCCGCGCCACCGGGGCCAAGCTGGAAGCGCTGCGTGCGCTGGAAGGCACGCCGCCGGTCGGGCAGGGCGAGCAGCTGCAGGAACTGGCCGAGCGCAATCGCGCCAACGGCGTGCTGCTGTCGCGCCGTCGCCGCGAGGTCAACTGGGCGCTGCGCCAGCTCGGTCGCACCGAAGACGCCTCGGCTTACGACGCCAAGGGCCAGTCGCACACCGTTACCGCGCGCCGGCCGCTGGCCGTCGCCTGATTCCCCAGCGGCCGCTGGCCGCCACCGGGCGGGCTGTGACCCGCAGCCGGAGCGCGTATATTGGGCGCCTGTTCGCAAGCCCCCGAGTCGCCGTGTCCGCCGCCAACGCCCTGGTTACCGCCCCCCTTCCTTCCCAGCCCGTGCTGCAGGCCCTGTTGGAACGCCTGCGCGAAGGGCTGTTGCTGTTCACCGCAGACGGGCAGGTGGCGTTGGCCAACCCGGCCGCCCAGCACCTGCTGGGCAACGCCGACAGTGCAGCGGCACCGGCCCAGCGCCTGCGCGAGCTGCTGCCCCCCGACGCCCTTGAACAGGCCCGGCAGCAGGGCGCGTGGAGTGGCAGCCTGCCGCTGGGCGAGGGCGTGGTCATCGCCCATCTGTACCACCATGGCGAAGGCGGTCAGAGCCATTACTTGGCGCTGTTCCAGCGCATTGAAGGGCAGGAAGACTATGAGCGCGAGCTGCAGCAGCGCCATGCCGAACTGCGCCAGGCCTATCTGCGTCTGAACGGTACCCAGGAAAAGCTGCTGCAGTCGGAAAAGATGGCCTCCATCGGCCAGCTGGCCGCTGGCGTGGCGCACGAGATCAACAATCCCATCGGTTACGTGCACTCCAACCTGGGCAGCCTGCAGGAATACCTGCGCAGTCTGTTCACGGTGATCGAAGCCTACGAACGTGCCCTGCGCGCGCCCGATCCGAAGGCATTGATTCCGGAAATCGACGATATCCGTGACCGCCTGGACATCGATTTCATCAGCCGCGACCTGCCGCAGCTGATGGCCGAATCACGCGAAGGCATCGAGCGGGTGACCCGCATCGTGCGCGACCTGAAGGACTTCTCGTATTCCGGCCGCGACGAGTCGTGGAAGCTGGTGGACCTGCATGCCGGCCTTGAATCGACCATCAACATCATCTGGAACGAGCTCAAGTACAAGGTCACCCTGGAACGCCAGTTCGGCCAGCTGCCGCTGGTGGAATGCCTGCCTTCGGAACTGAACCAGGTGTACATGAACCTGCTGCTCAACGCAGGCCATGCCATTGCAGAGCGCGGCACCATTACCGTGCGTACCGGCGTGGATGGCGAGACCGTATGGGTGGAGTTCGAAGATACCGGCGGCGGCATTTCGCCGGAACTGCGCCAGCGCATCTTCGATCCGTTCTTCACCACCAAGCCGGTGGGCAGCGGCACCGGGCTGGGCCTGTCGATTTCCTACAGCATCATCAACAAGCACCACGGCCGCATCGATCTGGACAGCACCCCGGGGGTCGGCTCGCGTTTCCGCGTGGTACTGCCGATCAAGCAGCCGCGCTGACCGCGCTTCTGTAGAGTCGAGCCATGCTCGACTGCTTTTTTGTAGAGTCGAGCCATGCTCGACTGCTTTTTGCCGCAGTCGAGCATGGCTCGACTCTACAGATCGGTCACCGCAACGGCGAACGATCCTCGCCACCCTCCAGCGGCTCGGCCAGCGCCGGGCCTGCATTGCTGCGGCGTTGCTCTTCGTACGTGCGGAACGCCTGGTGGATGTGCTTGCGCAGCTCGTCATCGTTCCACGGCTTGGTCAGGAAGCGATAGATCGCACCGCGGTTGATCGCATCGGTCACCGTGTTCAGATCGGTGTAGCCGGACAGCACCAGCCGGATCGTGTCCGGGTACAGCATCTTCACCCGGCCCAGGAATTCGGTGCCGCTCATGTCGCTCATGCGCTGGTCGGACAGGATCACCTGCACGTCGTTGATCGCCAGCAGATCGAACGCGTCGCGCACGTTGCCGGCGGCCAGGATGCGGTAACCGTCGCGGCGGAACAGGCGCACCAGCGAACGCAGCACGTTTTCCTCGTCATCCAGCAGCAGCAGGGTGCGGTCAGGGCGCGTTTCGGCGAAGGCTTCCGGGCGCAGGTAGCGGCGGCGCAGGGTCATGCCGGCGGCATCGGCCGACATCGGCTCGCCGAACAGATAGCCCTGGAACACATCGCAGTCGTTGCGGCGCAGGAAGCCCAGCTGGGCCTGTGATTCCACGCCGTTGGCAATGACCGTCATGCCCAGCTGGTGGCCCATGGCGATGATGGCGCGGGCGATGGCCGCCTCGCGGTTACCGGCCGGGGCGCTCTTGATGAAGCTGCGGTCGATCTTCAGCTTGTCCACCGGGTAGCGCACCAGCGCGCTCAGGCTGGAATCGCCGGTGCCGAAGTTGTCCAGGCTCAGGCTGATGCCTTCATTGCGCAGGTTGGCCAGGGTTTCGTGCACGAAATTGACGTTGTTGGTCAGCGCGCTTTCGTTGATCTCCAGCGTCAGCATGTGCGCCGGCACGCCGGCGGCCTGCATCAGCGACATCACCTCGGCGAAGAAGTTCGGGCGCAGCAGCTGCAGGGTGGACACGTTCACTGCAATGGTGAAATCGTCAAAGCCCTGGTCGCGCCACAGACGCGCCTGCTTCAGTGCGCCTTCCAGCACCCACGTGCCGATCTGCACGATGATGCCCAGCCGTTCGGCGGTGCGCATGAAGCGCTCCGGCACCAGCATGCCCAGGGTGGGCGACTGCCAGCGCAGGAGCGCTTCCATGCCCACCACGTGGCCGTCGCGCGCGCTCACCAGCGGCTGGTAACGCAGCTTCAGTTCGCCATTGGGAATGGCATCGACAATCTGCCGGGCGATGATGCTTTCACTGTGCGCGCTGGGCGGGGTGTCCACCGCGTGGATGCGCACCGCGTTGCCGCCTTCGCGGGCTGCCTGGTAGAGCGCATCTTCGGCGTGGTCCAGCAGCCGCGATGCACTGCTGGCATGTTCCGGGCACAGGCTCACGCCCAGCTTGCCGGTCATGAACAGGGTGTACGGCAGTACAGAGAGCGGCAGCTCCATCTGCTGGCGGATCTCTTCGGCGAAGTCTTCCGGCAGCGGCAGGTCGGCGGTGCGCGGTACGGCAATCAGGAATTCATCGCTGCCATGCCGCCACAGCTTGCCGCGCCCGCGCAGGTAGGACTGCAGGCGCTGGGCCACCAGCACCAGCGCCTGGTCACCCACTTCGGCGCTCATGTTCTCGTTCACCGAAGCGAAGTGGTCGATGTCCACGTGCATCAGCATCAGCGGGGTGCCGCCAGAGGCTGCCTCGGCCACCATGGCCTGCAGTTCGGGGTTGCCGGCGCCCAGCCGGTCGGGGGCATCGTCAATGCTGACCGGGGGCAGGTTGGGGTTCCACATGGTTCAGTGTTCCGGAGACTCGACGGCCACCGTGATGGCAGCCTGGTAAGGAAGGTGGACGTCGACCAGGGTGCCGGCACCGTGCGCCGAAGCGATATGCACGTGGCCGCCCACGCTCTGCGCGCGCTCGCGCATCACGATCAGGCCCAGGCCGCGCGGGCCATCGGGGTCGAAGCCTTCGCCGTCATCGCGGATCTGCAGGTGCAGTCCGCGCTGGCCCAGATCGCGCAACTGCAGCTGCACCTGGCTGGCGCGCGCGTGGCGCAGGGCGTTGGTCAGGCTTTCCTGGGCAATGCGGAAGCAGGCCTGTTCGATGCTGTTGTCCGGGCGGGTGGGCAGGGCGTCGATGTCGGCCAGCAGTTCCACCGGCGACGAGCGGAACAGCACCCGCGCCTGCCAGCTCAGCGCGGCCTCCAGGCCCAGCGCATCCAGTTGTGGCGGACGCAGCAGGGTGGAGATGTCGCGCAGCTTGGCCACGGTGGTGTCGGCGAGGCTGACGATCTGCGCCAGGTCCTCGCCGCGGCGGGCGGGGTCCTGCTCGTCCTGCGCGGCGTAGGCCGACAGTTTCATGGCGGTGATCGCCTGGCCGATGTCATCGTGCAGGTCGCGCGAGATCGCCCGGCGCTCGTCCTCCTGCAGCGAGAACAGGCGCCCGGCCATGGCCTGCAGTTCGCGGTTGCTGTTTTCCAGCGCGCTGCGGGTGCGTTCGGCCTCACTCAGGTCGCGCACGATCAGCAGCTTGCAGTCGCGGCCACCGTAGCGCACCTCACCCACCGCCAGGCCGGCATGGAAGTGGCGGCCGTCGGCGCGCTGCATGACCGCCACGCTGCTGTGGCCCGGGCTGTGCTGCGGCTGGCCGGCCCGCAATTGGGCGCGCACCCGCTGCAGATCGGCGCCGTTCACCAGCGCCGACAGCGGCTCGCCCAGCAGCGCATGGCTGCCATAGCCGAACAGGGCTGCGGCCCACGCATTGGCGTACAGCACATGCTCTTCGGACAGGATCACCACGCCGTCGGGCAGCACCCGCACCAGCTCGCGGAACTGTTCTTCGCGCTCACGCAGCAGGCGCCGCGACTGCTCGCGCTCGGTCACGTCCTGCAGCGTGCCCAGCACGCGTTCGCGGCCGGCTTCGTCGCGGCCACTGGTCGCGCGCAGGTGCACCATCAGGGCGCGCCCATCCATGGCCAGCAGCGGCAGCAGCACATCCACCTGGACCGGTTCGCCGGCACACAGGTCGGCCAACAGCTGTTCGGTCTGAGCTGCAGTGGCCGGGTCGGCCGGCACCAGCAGTTCGACGAAGCGGTGCCAGCGCCGGGCCTCGGGCGGGCGCCGCCCCAGCAGATGGTAGACCTGGTTGGAATAGCGGCCCAGCCCGCTGGCGGGGTCCAGTTCCCAGGCGCCGATACGCGCCAGCTCGTGGGCTTCCTCCACCCGCGCCAGCGCCTGGTCGCGGCGCAGCTGCGCCAGGTCTTCGGCGGTGCGATCGATGGCGATCAGCAGGCGGGCGTTGTGGCCGTCATAGTCGATGGCATTGGAACGCAGCTCCATCTGCCGCAGGCTGCCGTCGCGCAGCTGCAGCTGCGCGCGCAGGATGCACAGCTGCTCGGGCGCTTCGCGGATCGCCTCCAGCTTGGTCTGCAGCGCCTGGTCCTGGCCGGGCGGCCACAGGATCTCGATGGTGCGGGCCAGCAGTTCCTCGCGCTCCCAGCCGAAGGCCAGGCATGCCGCGGGGTTGGCATCCAGGATGGCCAGGCTGTCCAGGTCATACACCAGGATCGGCCCGGGGTTGCCCTCGAACATCTGCCGCAGGCGGGTCTCGGACATCTGCAGCCGCGCATGGGTGGCCAGCACGTGCTCGGCCAGTGGTCGCAGCAGCAGGTAGAGCAGGCCGGCGCTGGCGAAGACGAAGAACGCGCCCTTCACGCTCTGCCAGAAGGCGGCCTGCTGGGGGTCCAGCACGAACCCGTTCACCGCGCCATCGGAGGCAATGATCCAGGCCAGCGCCATCATCAGATAGCTCAGCACCACCCGGCGGCGGTCGCGCCGCAACGACTGCGCCATCCGCAGGGCGGAATCTGGGTCGGTGCCGGTCGGGTCTGCGGGCATGGACAGGGGCAGTAGGGAGGGGCGCCAGCCATCTTACAGCGCGGGTGTGCGATGGCCACTCAATTATCCCCGCGGCGGGCCGTTAAGGACTGCATGCCCCGCTGTCGGGCGCGTCTTTCCGGAGCTAGATCGCGTGGACCAAGGGATCATCGCCAGCCTGCTGCAGCATCCGCTCGCGTCGGCACTGGTCATCGTCGACCGCAGTGGCCGCCCGCTGGCGGCCAATCCGGCCGCGCGCGAACATGGGCTGCCGGCCACCTTGGCGGCCTATGCCCCCATGCTGGAAGACCTGCGCCTGCTGGCAGCCGACGGCGGCATCGTGCCGTGCTCGCTGCCCGGCGGGCCGCAGGGGCACTACGACGGCCACCTGCGCGCCGTGCACGATGGCAATGGCAACCTGCTGGCCTTCACCCTCAGCGTGCCTGAGCCGGTACCGCTGACCGGCGGCGGGCGCTGGGCGCTGGCCCTGGAAAGTGCCGGCCACAGCCTGTGGGACTGGGATATTCCCAGCGACCGCGTGCTGCGCACGCCCGCCCTTGGCGACGAAAGCGCTACCGACGTGCTGGGCCGGGTCCACCCGGACGACATCGCCGATGTGCGCGCGGAGCTGGACGAGCACCTGCGCGGGCACAGCGAGCAGTACAGCGCGCAGTTCCGCTTCCGCCAGGGCGATGGCCACTGGCGCTGGGTGCTGGATCGCGGCCGGGTGGTGGCGCGTACCGCCGACGGCCAGCCGCTGCGCATGGTCGGCACCCATACCGATATCGAACAGCAGAAGCAGCTGGAAGCGCTGCTGCAGGAACAGCAGCTGCACCTGAGCGAGGCCCAGCGCATCGCCAGCATGGGCAGCTGGTCGTTCGACCCGCAGAACCACCGCTTCTGGTGGTCGCCCGAGCTGCGCTCGCTGCTGGCGCTGGAGCAGGGCAGCGTGCCCGGCCAGCGGCGCTGGCTGAAGCAATTGCATCCGCGCTCGCGCGGCGCGCTGCGTGCCGCGTGGCGGCGCCTGTGGCGCGACGGCCGCGCCGCGAACCTGGACCTGGAACTGACCCGCGGCAGCGAGCCCTCGCAGCACCTGCGCCTATGGATGCAGCCGCTGCTGGACATGGACGGGCAGCCCAAGCGCCTGCTCGGCCAGGTGCAGAACATCACCGAACAACACCAGACCGACGCGCTGATCCGCTGGCGCACCGAGCTGCTCAATCGCGTGTCGGCGCTGGGGCGTATTGGCGGCTGCGAAATCGAAGTGTCCACCCGGCACATGCAGTGGACCGAGGAGTGCTACCGCATCCACGGCCTGCGCAAGGAACCGATCACGCTGGACCAGGCGCTGGCGCTGTACACCGAGGACTCGCGCAACGCGTTCGAGTCCGCGCTCGGCCGCATTTCCAACGGTGGGCTGCCCGAGCAATTGGACCTGTGCTTCTACCGTCAGTCCGGCCTGCGTGTGTGGGTGCAGGTGCTGATCGAACTGGATCGACGCGACGGCCTGCCGGCCCGCTACGTGGTCCTGTTCCGTGACATCACCCGCGAACGCGAGGCCAGCGAGCGCATCGAGCTGCTGGCTCACTACGACCTGCTGACCGGCCTGCCCAACCGGGTACTGCTGGGCGAGCAGACCGCCGAAGCCATCGAAGAGGCGCGTGACCGTGGCACTTCGTTGGCGATGCTGTTCATCGACTTGGACGGTTTCAAGAACATCAACGACAGCTTCGGCCACGCCACCGGCGATGCGCTGCTGAAGGCCGCTGCAACCCGCCTGCACCAGAACCTGCGCAACAACGACCTGTTCGGCCGCTTCAGTGGTGACGAATTCATCGTGGTGCTGCGCGACCTGGCCGAGCCGGAGGACGCCGGCCATGTGGCACGCAAGCTGATCGGCTCGCTGGCCGAGCCGCTGCGCCGTGGCGACACCACCCTGAAGGTCGGTGCCAGCGTCGGCATCGCCATGCTGGGTGAATCACAGACCGATTTCGACTCGCTGCTGCGCGCCGCCGATGCGGCCATGTATGCGGCCAAGGAAGCTGGGCGCAACACCTATCAATACTACAGCCAGGACGCGCTGGCCCGCATCCAGCGCCGCCTGGAGATCGAACACGGCCTGCACGGCGCGATCGAGCGCGAAGAGTTCAGCCTGGCCTACCAGCCGCTGTTGCACGCACACAACGGCGAACCGCCGGCAATCGAAGCGCTGCTGCGCTGGCACCGCCCCGGCATCGGCTACTGCAGCCCGGCCGAGTTCATTCCCATCGCGGAAAAGTGCGGCGAAATCGTCCGCATCGGCGATTGGGTGCTGAACGAGGCCTGCCGCCAGGCTGCAGCGTGGGACCGCGCGGGTCTGTGCTTCGAACGCGTGGCGGTGAATGTGTCGGCCGTGCAGTTGCGCGACCGGGGCTTTGCCGAGCGCGTGATCGAGATCTGCCACGCTCACGGCTGGCCGCCGCAGCGGCTGGAACTGGAACTGACCGAGTCGGCGCTGATCCGTGACACCGACATCCTGCGCCATTGTTTCGATGTGCTGGAACGGCATGGCGTACCGCTGGCGGTGGATGATTTCGGTACCGGCTTCTCCAACCTGAACTATCTGAATCGTTTCCCGGTGGGACGGCTGAAGATCGACCGCAGCTTCGTGCAGGGCATGCTGCACGACTCGGGTACGGCCGAAGTGACCCAGGCCATCGTGCACCTGGGCCACGCCCTGGGCATGAAGGTGGTGGCCGAAGGCGTGGAAACGCACCAGGAAGAAGACATGCTGCGCCGCCAGGGCTGCGACGAGATCCAGGGCTACCTGTATTCACGCCCGCTCAGCCCGCGCGACCTGGCGCAGTGGCTGCGCCAGCAGCACGCCGGCAACGAAGTCGCCCTGGCCCGCTGACGGCGCCCCCGCCGCCGCACGTGCGCGCGCGCAATCACCCATCCACTCACGGCATGGATCTACGGTAGGTGCCAACCTTGGTTGGCACGCACGCGTGCGCTCGCAATCACCCATCCACGCATGGCGTGGATCTACCGGGGCGGGTCCTTGAACTGGCAAGGGAATTCGTTGCGCACCCGTGCGCGCACCGCCTCCACTACATTGGCATAGCGCCGGCGCTGGATGCGGTAACCGATATAGAACAACAGCGGCACCGCCAATATCGGCCACGCCACCGGGCGCAGCAGCACGATCGGCACCAGCAGTACGGTCAAGATCGTCGCAAACCAGCTGCAGCGGCCGAGCACACGTACCTCGCGGCGCCGTTTGTCCACCACGATCTGGCCGTGCAGCAAGGGAAAGTAGCGGCCACCGAAGCCAGGCGCGAAGCTCTCACGGAATGCAACGCTGCCGTCGGGCAGGTCGCGGAATGCCAGGCGCGCCCACCGCTCGGTCGGAAGATCGTATTCCAGCCCGCCCAGCGAAAGTCGCTTCAGATCGTCGGGTGCAGCGGCAATGCGCTGGTTGAACAGTACGATGCCGGTGCGGAAGAACAGCGGAGCCCACGCCAAAAGAAGCAGCAACTCGATCAGCATCAATGCGATCAGGGCGATGGCCATCGGTCATCCATGAACGGGACTGGGGGCATCATGCCATGGGCGCAGGCCCATCCACGCAGGGCGTGGATCTACAACGCGTCGCCGCCCAGGCCGAGGTCCCAGGCCAGGCTCATCAGGGCGTCGGTCTGGGCCGGCGGGGCGGGGCGGGCATCGGCCAGGCGCTGCAGCTCCTGGATCTCCTCGCGCGCCACGTCCTCCAGCTGCTGCAACTGCTCGCGCACACTCGGGTTGCGCGGGCGTTGGCTGGCATCGATGGGGGGCAGGGCGCGGATCAGGGTCATGCTGCGCGGGTCGGCGTGGTCCAGAGCTAGCGTACAGGCAAAGGCCCCAG
Organism: Stenotrophomonas sp. YAU14D1_LEIMI4_1; assembly: GCF_003086815.1. Taxonomy (NCBI): domain Bacteria; kingdom Pseudomonadati; phylum Pseudomonadota; class Gammaproteobacteria; order Lysobacterales; family Lysobacteraceae; genus Stenotrophomonas; species Stenotrophomonas sp. YAU14D1_LEIMI4_1. The sequence continues at coordinate 2,091,743 of NZ_CP025997.1, forward strand.
AACTACCGGGGCCTTCGGCGCTGCCGGAAAAGGCAGCGGACATCAGGGTCAGAACAGCTCGACCGTACCGGCGCCCATGTTCTGCTGGGCAACCGGCTTGTGCGGCGGACGTTCCCATTCGCTGCGCAGGTCGCGCAGTCGGTTGCCGGTGCGCTGCAGGGCGGTGGCGATCTCTTCGTCGAACACGCCGCCATTGCGGTGCAGCAGCTCCTGCAGGGCCACGGCCTCACGGTTGATCGCGGTCAGGCGATCCAGGTGGGTGTGCACGCCGCCCAGTGCCTGGGTGGCAATGTCTTCGAACTGCAGGGCGCGCACGGCCTCGGCTACGCTGCCGTCGATCGAGCGGGCGCATTCGGAGACTTCGCGCATGCCATCGCCCAGCGACGCGTTGATCTGCGCCACGTTGTCGAGCATGGTTGCCGCTTCCTGGCGCGCTTCGCGGGACCGGTCCATGTCACGCGACGCCATGTGCGAGACGGTCTCGCGCACCTTGGCAATGGCGTCCTTGGAACTGTGCGCCAGCTTGCGGATCTGTTCGTTGAAGGTGGTCGAACGCTCGGACAGATTACGCACTTCGTCAGCCACCACCGCGAAGCCACGCCCGGCTTCACCGGCACGGGCTGCTTCGATGGCCGCGTTCAGTGCCAGCAGGTTGGTCTGGTCGGCAATCGACTTGACGTCTTCCAGCAGGGCGAAGATGCCGTCCAGGTGCTGCGCCATCTGGTCGATGTGCTGCACGGTGGTGCTGCTCTGGCCGCTCACCTGTTCCAGCGCCTCCACCAGCTGTTCCATGCGGTTGCTGGCGTGCTGGGCGAAGCGGGCGACGTCGAGGCCGGCACTGCCTTCATCGCCGGCGCGGTCGACGATGCGCGACAGGGCCTGGCTCTGCTGGCGGGACTTGCGGTTCATGGCATCGAAGCTGCCCCCCAGGCTGGACACTGCCTGGCGGATCAGGTCACGGGCGCGTTCGACTTCGCCACGCGAGCCGTCGATTTCGTTGCCGACAAAGCTGCGCAGTTCGGTCAGCAGCTGGTCCTGCTCACGCAGGACACGGGCATGTTCCGGGGAACGATGGGCCTGGGCACGGGTGGTCCACCACGCGAAGCCGAGCCAGCTCAGCGTCATCGTGGTCAGGATCGCCCAGCGCAGGGCGGCCGGCCATTCGAAACCGATGGCGAAGGGGAGCAGCAGGGTCAGAGCCAGGGGGGCGGCCAGACGGATGAAAATGCGTGAGTACATGGACGTTCTCGGGAGGTGCACGGAGGATGTATCGGCCGTACCCCCTTTCTCTTTAACGTCGATGTGCTTTCTGAATGCGCCGGATTTCTGGCGCCATTCTGGGTGGTGGGGTCAGAGCCCTTTTCCGGGGAAAAGGGATCTGACCCCGGGGCAGACGACCCCGGCCTCTGACCCCCGGCCCTCAGGCCAGCAGGCGGTCCACCGCCTCGATCATGGCCTTGCGCCCGATCAGGAAGTCCCAGTAGCTGCCACCCACCTGCCGCCACAGCACCGCGGCGCGCACGGCGGCCAGCAGCAGGGCGCGGATCTCGGCCACCACCCCGGCCTGGGCCAGGTAATGCGGGTTGCCCTGCACCATCACCCGCGGCTTCAGGTGGCTGATGGTGTCGGCATACAGGCCGCCCAGGTTGGCCAGCACGTCTGGGTGCCCGCTGTCGCCCAGCTCGGCGGCCTGCTGCTGGGCACGCTCGATGCCCGAAGCCACCTTGTTCACGGTGGCCCCGTCCTGAACGAAGCGGCGTTCCAGCTGCAGCACCGACAGGGCCAGCTTGGGCAGCACCGGGTCCTGGCCCTGGTTGCGGAAATAGTTGTGCAGCAGGCGCAGGCCACTCTTCAGCGCATGGCGGTCACCAAAGACATCCTGCGGCGAGCCGGCATCGATGCGGAACACACTGTCCACCGCGGTACGCACGGCAGAGGCGTCGGAATGGCCGGTATCGGCGATACGGCGGACCTGCTGCAGGGCCTGGGCAATGCCGGCCAGGGCCAGTACGCGGTCGTCGACAGTGAAACTCATGCAGCAATTACCTCGAAAGGAGAAGGGGTGGTGCGCAGGCGCTGTTCCAGCGGCGCATCGGTGGCGGCGATCACCGCACCGCCCAGGCAGACCTCACCGTCATACAGCACCAGCGACTGGCCGGGGGTGACGGCGCGCTGCGGCCGGGCGAAGGTGACCAGCACGCTGCCATCGTCCAGCACCTCCACCGTGCACGGTTCATCGGGCTGGCGGTAGCGGGTCTGTGCCGTGCATTCGAAGCGCCGGGCCGGCGGCGCGCCGGCAATCCAGTGCGCGGTTTCCGAGCGCAGGCGGTTGGACAGCATCCACGGGCTTTCCCGGTCCTGGTCCACGTACAGCACGTTGCTGGCCACATCCTTGCCCACCACGTACCACGGCGCCGCCGGGCGGCCACGTACGCCGCCGATGTTCAGGCCTTCGCGCTGGCCCAGGGTGAAATAGAACACGCCGGGGTGCTCGGCAATCACGCTGCCATCGGCCGGGTCCAGAATCTGGCCCGGGCGCGCGGGCAGGTAGCGGCCCAGGAATTCGCGGAAATCGCGCTCGCCAATGAAGCAGATGCCGGTGGAATCCTTCTTGGCATGGGTGGGCAGGGCGACGTCGCGGGCGATGCGCCGCAGATCGCTCTTTTCCAGGTCACCAATCGGGAACAGGGTCGCGGCCAGCTGTGCCTGCCCCAGCTGGTGCAGGAAGTAGCTCTGGTCCTTGCTGCGGTCGGCGCCGCGCAGCAGCAGCCATTGCTGGCCGCGCTGGGCCACCCGCGCGTAGTGGCCGGTGGCGATGCGCTCGGCGCCCAGCTCGCGGGCGGCGTCCAGGAAGTGCTTGAACTTCACCTCGCGGTTGCACAGCACGTCCGGATTGGGGGTGCGGCCGGCCGCGTACTCGGCCAGGAAGTGCTCGAACACGCCCTGCCAGTATTCGCTGGAGAAATCGCGGAAGTGGAACGGGATGCCCAGCAGGCCGCAGACTGCCACCGCGTCGCGGCGGTCATCCTCGGCGCGGCAGTCGCCGCTGCCATCGTCGGCCCAGTTCTGCATGAACAGACCGGCCACGGCCTCGCCCTGCTGCACCAGGCGCCAGGCGGCCACCGACGAATCCACGCCGCCAGACACCCCCACCATCACCCGTGGGCTGCTCATGCGACCTCCTGCACCAGATGCAGCGGGTGGCGCTGGCCGGCCAGGTAGTCGGCCAGCACGCGCCAGACCAGTGGGCTGCGCAGGCGCTCGCCGGCGGCCTGCAGCTCATCGGGGGTCATCCACAGGGCGCGGTCGATGCCGGTATCCAGCGGTTGCGCCGGGTCATGGCTGATCGGGCGGGCGGCATAGCAGAACCGCAGGAACACGGTGCCGTCGCCGGCGGTCCACTGGTAGCAGCCGATGAAATCGGTCAGCGCCACGGTCCAGCCAGTTTCTTCCAAGGTTTCACGCAGCGCCGCCTGGGCCAGGCTCTCGCCGGGCTCCAGGTGGCCCGCCGGCTGGTTCAGCACGGCGCGGCCCTCGATGGTTTCTTCCACCAGCAGCACGCGGCCGCCATCGACCACCACGGTGGCGACGGTGGCGTGGGGTGCCCAGCGCATGTCCTGCGGGGTATTCAATTCAGAGGTCGTCCTTCTTGGTCAGTTCCAGTTCCATCGCATCGGCGGTACGGATCGCCGCGTCGATGGCATCGCTCAGCTGCTCAGTGCTGGCATCGGCATCAATCTTGACCACGAACATCGCGGTCGTGCCCTGCTTCACCCAGCCGCCCATCTTGGCGTCCTGCGAATCTTCCAGCAGACGGTTGGCCACCTCGGCCGGGAACTGCTTGCTCTTGCCGGTGTAGCCAGGTGACCAGATCTCGCGGATGTTGTGGGTGCCGAAATCTTCCACGGCCGAGCGCACGTACACGATCTGGGTACGGTCGCCTTCCACGTCGAACACCATCTGGTAATCGCCGTCTTGGTCAACTTCGTAGGTATAGCCCAACTTGTCCAGGTGGCGCCCGATGGCGGCATCGGCCTTGGCCGCGCTGTTGCCGGCGGCGTTGGCCGCGGCGGCCATGGCCGGGGTGGCCAGGGCGATCAGCAAGGCGGGCAGAAGGATCCTTTTCATGAAATTCCTGTGAAAAACGTTGGGGAAGGCGCTAATTGTGACGGTGCCGGTGCGTGTCGTCCATTCTGCGGCTGGCCGCCAGCGCTTATAATAGGCGGATGCCCCGCGAGTCTTCCCCCGATTCCCACCACGAGCACGGCCTTGCCGTGGAGCCCGCGCGCCCGGAAGTGGCGCCGCCGCCGTTCTACCAGGTCATGCTGCTCAACGACGACTACACCCCGATGGATTTCGTGGTGGATGTGCTGCAGCAGTTCTTCACCATGGACCTGGACAAGGCCACCCAGGTGATGCTGCACGTCCACACCCGTGGCCGCGGCGTCTGCGGGGTATTCACCCGCGAAGTGGCCGAGACCAAGGTGGCCCAGGTCAACGAGTACTCGCGCATGAACCAGCACCCGCTGCTGTGCACGATGGAAAAGGCCTGAGCCGACTGCCCCGTAGAGTCGAGCTTGCTCGACTGCCGCAGCGCCCCCGTAGAGTCGAGCTTGCTCGACTGCTCTTACCAACAGCAGTCGAGCAAGCTCGACTCTACGACGGTCTTGGTCGCGCGCCCCAATGGCAGCGACGCTCAGGGCCACGCAACCCCGGTCCAGCACCACGCCTTGGTCGCGCCACGCGCCGCCGCCCCGCTGGCCGCTCCGCGCCACAGCCTGCGTGCTCTCCTTCAAAGCCATGGGGATGGTCCATTCACATCACAATCGCCCGCGCCTCGGGTAGGGTGCGCTCTGCCCCCCGTGGGCTGCCCGTGGAGTGAATGATGATCAAGCGGTTTGCACTGCTAACGCCATCTGAACGCTGCAATCCGCTAGGGTGATGGAAATCGCGTAGTCAGGCCGCATATTGTCTCCAACTGCCGCCGGAGTAATCCATGTTCAGCAAAGACCTCGAACACACCATCGGCCAGTGCTACAAGCGCGCCCGTGAGGCCCGGCATGAGTTCATGACGGTCGAACACCTGCTGTTGGCACTGCTCGACAACCCCTCCGCCCAGGCGGTCCTGAAGGCCTGTGGCGCCGACGCCGAGCGCCTGCGCCAGGAGCTGGAACAGGCCATCGAGGCCTCGGTGTCCCGCTTGGCCGAAGATGATGGCCGCGATACCCAGCCCACCCTGGGCTTCCAGCGCGTGCTGCAGCGGGCCGTGTACCACGTGCAGTCCTCGGGCAAGAAGGAAGTGACCGGCGCCAACGTGCTGGTGGCGATCTTCGGCGAAAAGGACTCCCATGCGGTCTATTACCTCAACCAGCAGGATGTCACCCGGCTGGACGTGGTCAATTACCTCTCCCATGGCATCGCCAAGCTGGGCGAGGAGGGCGAACAGCCGTCCTCCCCGGAAAGCGAGGGCCGCATGGAGGGCGGTGAGGGCGAGCCCAAGGGCGACGCGCTGACCGAATTTGCCAGCAATCTGAACGACCAGGCCCGCGTCGGCCGAATCGACCCGCTGGTCGGCCGTGCCGACGAGATCGAGCGCACCATCCAGGTCCTGTGCCGCCGCCGCAAGAACAACCCGCTGTACGTGGGCGAGGCCGGCGTAGGCAAGACCGCGATCGCCGAGGGTCTGGCCCGCCGCATCGTGGAAGGCTCGGTGCCCGACGTGCTGGCCGATGCCATCATCTACTCGCTCGACCTGGGCGCGCTGGTGGCCGGCACCAAGTACCGGGGCGACTTCGAAAAGCGCCTGAAGGGCGTGCTGACGGCCCTGAAGAAGGTGCCCAACGCAGTGCTGTTCATCGACGAGATCCACACCATCATCGGTGCCGGTTCGGCCTCGGGCGGCACCATGGATGCCTCCAACCTGATCAAGCCGGCCCTGGCCTCGGGCGAGCTGCGCTGCATCGGCTCGACCACCTTCCAGGAATATCGCGGCATCTTTGAAAAAGACCGGGCGCTGGCCCGTCGCTTCCAGAAGATCGACATCGTTGAGCCGACCGTGGGTGAAACCTACGAGATCCTGCAGGGCCTGAAGGCCAAGTACGAGGCCCACCATGGGGTCACCTACTCGGACGAAGCGCTGCAGGCCGCCGTGGACCTGTCGGTCAAGCACATCGGCGACCGCCTACTGCCGGACAAGGCCATCGACGTGATTGACGAAGCCGGTGCCCGCCAGCGGTTGATGCCCGAAGGCCAGCGCAAGGAGCTGATCGACGTCGAAGAGGTTGAATCGATCGTGGCCAAGATGGCGCGCATTCCGGCCAAGCAGGTCAGCGCCACCGACAAGGATGTGCTGCAGCACCTGGAGCGCAACCTGAAGATGGTGATCTTCGGCCAGGATCCGGCCATCGACACCCTGGCGTCGGCCATCAAGCTGGCCCGCTCGGGCCTGGGCAACCCGGAAAAGCCAATCGGCAACTTCCTGTTCGCCGGCCCCACCGGCGTGGGCAAGACCGAAGTGACCAAGCAGTTGGCCCTGCAGCTGGGCATCGAGCTGGTGCGCTTCGACATGTCCGAGTACATGGAGCCGCATTCGATCAGCCGCCTGATCGGTGCGCCTCCGGGTTACGTCGGTTTCGACCAGGGCGGCCTGCTGACCGAAAAGATCGTGAAGACGCCGCACTGCGTGCTGCTGCTGGACGAAATCGAGAAGGCGCACCCGGACATCTTCAACATCCTGTTGCAGGTGATGGACCGCGGCGTGCTGACCGACACCAACGGTCGCGAAGCCAACTTCAAGAACGTGGTGCTGGTGATGACCACCAATGCCGGCGCGGCCCAGGCCTCGCGGCGTTCGATCGGTTTCACCAAGCAGGACCATGCCACCGACGCGATGGAGACCATCCGTCGCGCGTTCACCCCGGAATTCCGCAACCGCCTGGACGCGGTGGTGCAGTTCCAGGCGCTGGGCTTCGAGCACATCCTGCGCGTGGTGGACAAGTTCCTGATCGAGCTGGAAATGCGCCTGCAGGAAAAGCACGTCAGCCTGTCGGCCACCCCGACCGCGCGCGACTGGCTGGCCCACCATGGTTTCGATCCGCTGATGGGCGCACGGCCGATGGCCCGCGTCATCCAGGACAAGATCAAGCGTCCGCTGGCCGACGAACTGCTGTTCGGCAAACTGGTGAACGGTGGCAAGGTCAGCATCGACGTTCGCGACGACGAACTGGTGGTGGAAACCCAGGCCGAGCCCGAGCGGCTGCTGCCGGCCACGGTGGAATAAGACCAGCGGCCGGGGTGATGCCCGGCCACTGTTGGGGGGGGAGGCAAGGGCGGCTTCGGCCGCCCTTTTTTGTGCGCGGTTGTCGCTGGCTGCCTTGCCCGGTGCTGGGATCGATGGGAGTGTCTGGCGTTCAGCAATGCCATTCCGGCGACCCATTGTGAGGCGCACATGATTCACCATCATCCCCATCCAGGCGAAACTCTCAAGGCCATGGTGTTCGATCCGGTCTCGCTGTCCGTCACCGAGGCCGCCGAGCGCCTGGTCATGTCGCGTGTTGCGCTGTCCCGTGTCATCAACGGCAAAGCGGGAATCAGTCCCGATCTCGCGATTCGGCTGGAGCTTGCCGGCGTCAGTACGGCGGTGTTCTGGATGGGCCTGCAGTCGAACTACGATCTCTGGCTGGCGCGGCAGCGCGCGCAACCGAATGTGCAGTCGCTTGTAGCGGCGCGCTAGCGCCTGCGCTTCGTCGCTGCATCAACAAGGGCGGCTTCGGCCGCCCTTGTTGTGCGCCTCATCAGCGGCTTCGCTGGCGCGCCTTCTGCTTGAAGGTGTCGGCATCAATGGCTTCCACGCGGGCCACGGTGCACTGCCCGCGGTCGGTCTGCAGCTGGGTGCGCCCGGCCCCGCAGACCTGTCCGGGTTGGCCGTCGGTGCTGAAGGCCAGCTTGCGCGAGTATGCGGCCTTGGAGCAGTCTTCCTGAAAGTAAACCCGATAGTGCGCTTCGCCGTTGCGTAGCAGCACATCGCGCGATGCGTTGGCGCGGACCAGTTGCTGGTCGTTGCCCAGTTGAACGCAGTCGCCCACGCTGGCAGCGGGGGCATCGGCCGCCGTAGCGGTGGCGGACAAGGTGCCGGCAGACAGCGCGGCGGCAGCAATCAGGGCGTGAAGGCGGGGCGTGTTCATGGCGGGGCAGGGGTGGCGGTCCGGACTGGACCGGGTGCCACGATGCCGCCATCGGTACGAATGCGAATCTGCCGCAAGCACGGCTGACCGATGCCACGGTGAGCTCGGTCACGGTGACCTCCGGCAGGGCCGGATGGCAGGCATGACAAAAGGCCAGCAACCAGGGCTGGCCTTGTCGGGGTGGCGCAGTGCGCCGACCGCTTACTTCATGCGGTAGGTGATACGACCCTTGGTCAGGTCGTACGGGGTCATTTCAACCTTGACCCGGTCACCGGTGAGGATGCGGATGTAGTTTTTGCGCATGCGGCCGGAGATGTGGGCGATGATTTCGTGCCCATTTTCCAGGCGAACGCGGAAAGTGGTGTTCGGCAGCGTCTCGCTGACGGTGCCCTCGAACTCGATGGAATCGTCTTTCGACATGTAGTCCTGTGCGGTTCAGAAAACGGCCACGCTGGGCCTAAGGCGCAGTATTTTACGCGCACTCGCGCCAGCTTGCAAAGTTTGTGTTAACCCCCGGCCAGGGCGCGCGCAGGCAGGCGCCCCAGGGCCTGGGTCCAGGGGCTCTCGCGCCCCGGCTGCTGCACGGCATGGCGCATTTGCTGCAGGAATTCCCGGCGCGGCAGGTGGATCGCGCCCATCCGCAGCAGGTGCGGGTTCTCCACCTGGGCATCAATCAGCGGCCAGCCCCAATCGTTCAGCGTGGCCGCCAGTGCCGCCAGTGCCACCTTGGAGCCGCCACTGGCGCCGCTGAACATGCTTTCGCCGAAAAACATCTGGCCAATGGCGACACCATAGATGCCGCCGACCAGATCCTGCCGGTCCCAGACCTCGAAAGAGTGGGCAAAGCCCAGATCGTGCAGATGGCTGTAGGCGTCGACCATGGCGGGGCTGATCCAGGTGCCATCCTGGCCGGCCCGGGGCGCCCCGGCGCAGGCGCGCATGACCTGGGTGAATGCCGTGTCCGCCGTCACTTCCCACGGGCTGGCGCGCAGCTGGCGACGGAAGCGGCTGGACAGATGCACGCCATCGGTGCGGAACACCATGCGCGGATCGGGCGACCACCACAGGATCGGCTCTCCGTCGCTGAACCACGGGAAGATGCCGCCGGCGTAGGCGTTCAGCAGCCGCAGCGGGTGCAGATCGCCACCCACCGCCAGCAGCCCATCGGGCTGGCGCAGTGCAGTTTCAGCGGGCGGGAACGGCGCGTCCGGTGCATCGGCCAGGCGCCATGGCAGCTGGTGGGTCATGCCCGAAGTGTAACGGCCCCCGCAGCCCTGGTAGGTGCCAACCTTGGTTGGCACGCATCACGGCTCGGCGCGGAACGGGCTGTGCGCCTGCAGCGCCTGTTGGTACCGCCGCACATCGCGGCGCTCCTGTCTGCACCAGTCCTGCAGAGCCTCAGCAAACTCCGCATCGGCCACCCAGTGTCGGCTGCGCACCACCGTAGGCAGGAACCCCCGCGCCAGCTTGTGCTCGCCCTGCGCGCCGGGCTCGAAACGGCTCAGCCCCTCGCGCAGGCAGTACTCGATGCCCTGGTAGTAGCAGGCCTCGAAATGCAGGCCGGGCAGGGTGGCGCCACCCCAGTAGCGCCCATACAGCGTGTCCCCGCCGCGCAGGCACAGGGCACCGGCAATCGGCTCGCCGTCCTGCTCGGCCATGAACAGCACCAGCCCGCGGCCCAGTGAAACCGCCAGATGGCGCAGGAAAGCCTCGGTCAGCGCCGGCGCGTTGCCATATTCCAGGAAGGTCTGCAGATAAAAGCGGTACATCGCCTGCAGGTCGGCGCGGCTGGCTTCGTCACCATGTACCACGCGGAAGCTGATGCCTTGGCGGGCGACCTTGGCCCGTTCCTGGCGGATGTTCTTGCGGTGCTTGTGGTTCATCGCGGCCAGGAACTGCTCGAAGGTGGTCCAGTCACCCGGGTTCTGCCATTGGAACTGGATGTCTTCGCGCAGCAGCCAGTCGTCGCTGAAGGCGGCCTCATCGCGGGCGGTGTGGAAATTGATGTGAGCCGAAGAGACCTGCAGTGAGGCCAGGTGCCCGCGAAGCGCCTCCAGTAGTTCGCCGCGCAGCGAATCGTGACGGGCCAGCAGGCGCGGGCCGCTGACGGGCGAGTACGGCACCGCGCCCAGCCATTTCGGGTAATAGTCGCGGCCATGGCGGGCGTAGGCATTGGCCCAGGCATGGTCGAACACGAACTCGCCGTGCGAGTTGCTCTTCAGGTAGCCCGGAATGGCGCCGACCAGCGTGTCGCCCTCCCATAGCGTGAAGTGCTGCGGCTGCCAGCCCCAGTCCTCGCGCAGACAGCCATGTTCTTCAAGCCCGGCCAGGAAGGCGTGGGTGACGAACGGATTGCGGCCGTCGTGCAGGGCATCCCAGTGGGTGGCGGGAATGGCCTGCAGGGAGTCGAGGAGGCGAGGGGAAGGCATGGAAGGAAGGATAGGGCAGATGGAATGCGAACGGGGCTGGCCAGATCGGACCGGCCAGTTTCGGCGGCGCCGTGAGGAAAGTTTGAATTCTCCATACGTGTGCGCCCGGTGCGGAATCACTTGCACTCGGCTCGGCAAGGTATCGGGGCGCTGCACGAGCGGCGCGTAGCCCACCACATGGAGAAATCAACAATGAAGGGATTGAAGCTTGTGTCTGCCGTGGTCGCGTACAGCCTGATCTTTGCATCACCTGTATTGGCTTCTGGAGCTCAGGTTGAAAAAGTGGCTGAGGATCCAGGTGTATATGCAGAGGTGGTTGCGCTGCTGGAGCGCGAGGCTGCGAGCCAGCTGACGCGTCATTTGCAAAAAAGGGGGGGAGCTGCGACAGATCAGCGTCAGCATCCGTATTGATATGAAGAATAGATCAATGACGATCAGTTTTGGCCCTGGATACCTTCCCGGCCCCGAAGGCAGCTATGACGAGCTCTTCCTGATCCCGATGGCGTCCACATTGAGGTTCTACGCCGAAAAATCAGGTCTGGACGTGAACGACATTGATTTCCTCTTTGACGGAAAAACCCTTGAGGAGTACTACCCTGAGGATCTGGCCGTTCCGCCACGGGTTCAAGTGAGGTCTAGGCAGACATCAGCCTTGGTCTCGGCAAGTCATGGCTACATCAGCCTACATCCTGGCCGGGAATGGGAGTTTCAGCGACCGGCGCCCCTCGGAGTTCAGGAGGACACACTGAGTCCGGCATATGGCGACGAACTTCAAGGATTGATTGAGCAACGTAGTGGATTGACGGTGCACCGGGCACGAAGTCGCTCTACGGAACTCCATCCGGAGTCAGGAAAGCCTTGGGAGCACATGTCATCTCGCTACCATCTAAAGGCGCTCTTTCCCGAGCGCACCGACATGTGGAACGAATTTCCGAACAGTCCAGAGCCTGCGCGCGAAAAGGACGAGGACATAAGGGCTCGTCCAAACTACGCCAACCATCTAGGTGTGGATGTAATGCTGAGCCTGCACACCAACGGCAGCGATTCAGCCAGCGTTCGTGGCACAGAGGTCTACTACCATCAGGAAAAACCGCAGGACAAGCTCCTGGCGGACAGTATTCTGTGTGCAATGCGGGAAGTCATCCGAGCGCAAGCTGGCTATCAGGATTTCCCGATTCGCGAAAGTTCCAACGCGGCTAGGCACGGCGAGAACCGAATCGGAACGATGCCATCGATCATCGTCGAGACCGCATATCACTCCAATCCCGACGATGTGGCCGCCTTGCAGGATCCTGTTTTCCGCGCGGCGTCGATGAAAGGTGTGGAGAAAGGCTATCGCCTGTGGGCGCAGGGGAAGACCTGCGAGCCTTTGGCGCTCCATCCACTCCCGGACGTTGAAGTCCCGCTCCAGGCGTCCCGCGATGTGAACGTCAGTTTTGGGGGTAATCCGCAATATCCGTTGGAGCTTGATGTCGTGGTAGCAGATTGCGATAGGCCCGGTGCCTGCACCCCGTGGACGGGACGTTTCGAGGTGCCGGATGCACCGGTGAAGTTTGCAGTGAGCTGCTCATCCACGCGTCCCGGAACGGTGCGCTGGAAATTGCTGATGCGTGATGCGGATGGTGTCGCCTCGGCGCCGATGGAGTTCACTCAGTCCTGCGTCCAAGCCTGACCGTTGCGGCCAGTGGACGGAATCTGTAGCGAAAACGGGCGCTTTCGCGCCCGTTCTCTTCTGTCGAGCATGGTCCAGTCGAGCATGGCTCGACTCTACAAACTCGTGGTCAGCTGGCCTTGCCCTGTGCGTCCAGGTAGCGCTCGGCGTCCAGCGCGGCCATGCAGCCGAAGCCGGCCGAGGTGATCGCCTGGCGGTAGTGCTGGTCGGCCACGTCGCCGGCGGCGAACACGCCTTCCACCGATGTCTGGGTGGCGTTGCCGCCCAGGCCCGAGCGGATTTCCAGGTAGCCGTTGTTCATGGCCAGCTGGCCGTCGAACAGCTGGGTGTTCGGGTGGTGGCCAATGGCCACGAAGAAGCCGTGGGCCTCGATGTCGCGGGTGCTGCCGTCCAGGGTCGACTTCACGCGCACGCCGGTCACGCCGGCGTCGTTGCCCAGCACTTCTTCCACCTGGTGGTGCCAGACGGTTTCGATCTTGCCGGCGGCGACCTTGGCGAACAGCTTGTCCTGCATGATCTTTTCCGCCTTCAGGGTGTCGCGGCGGTGCACCAGGTAGACCTTGCGGGCGATGTTGGACAGGTACAGCGCCTCTTCCACGGCGGTGTTGCCGCCGCCGACCACCACCACGTCCTGTTCGCGGTAGAAGAAGCCGTCGCAGGTGGCGCAGGCGGACACGCCGCGGCCCTTGAAGGTTTCCTCGGTTGGAATGCCCAGGTACTTGGCGGTGGCGCCAGTGGAGATGATCAGCGCGTCGCAGGTGTACTCGTGGCTGTCACCGATCAGCTTGAACGGGCGCTGCGACAGGTCGGCCGTATGGATATGGTCGAAGATGACCTCGGTCTCGAAGCGCTCGGCGTGGGCCTGCATGCGCGCCATCAGGTCCGGGCCCATCAGGCCGTGGGCGTCGCCCGGCCAGTTGTCCACTTCGGTGGTGGTCATCAGCTGGCCACCCTGCTGTAGGCCGGTGATGACCACCGGCTTCAGGTTGGCGCGGGCGGCATAGACCGCGGCGGTCCAACCGGCCGGGCCGGAACCGAGGATGACGAGGCGCTGATGGCGGGAGGGCAGGCTGGTGCTCATGTAGACTCGCGAAAAGGTAGATGGGACAAGGCGCGGCTGCGGTTTGCGCGGCAACCTTGGCTGGTCATAGAGTGGCGGCTGGGGCAGGGCGATTCAAGCCGATGAACAGAACGCGGTCGCCCACGGGCGGATTGACGCCGTTCTGGCGCCCGTTCGGCTGCGGTGACTGAAAACTGACGCCGTGTCGTTTATTATCAACCACTAACAGCGCATTCCAAAGGTATGGTCTAAGGTGGCGAAGCAGGTGCCCGAACGCTCCAAGTCCGACGACAGCAAGGCGTCGCGTCGCACGGCGGCCGCGGCAACGACCGACAATCCACGGCGCCAGCGGCTGTGGCGCGACCTGGGGCTGATCGCGATCGCTCCGGCGCTGCTGTACCTGGCCGCCAGTCTGTTTACCTATTCAGCCAGTGATCCCGGTTGGTCGCACACCGGCAGCGTGGTCGCGCCCGTACACAACATGGGCGGCCGTGCCGGCGCCTGGATTGCCGACGTACTGCTGCAGCTGTTCGGCTACATCGCCTTCCTGCTGCCGGTGGTGCTGGGCGCCCTGTCGTGGATCGCAATGTTCGGGCTCAAGCGCGAGGCCAAGGGCGACAACGACCTGGACCCGGCCTTGCGCCTGGTCGGCCTGGTTGGCTTCCTGATTGCCGGCACCGGCTTCCTGCACGTGCGCCTGTTCAGCGGTGATGTGTCCAGCGCAGGCGGCATCCTCGGCAAGCTGGTGGGCAATTCGCTCACCGTGGGCTTCGGCGCGCTGGGCGCCAATCTGTTCGTACTGGTGCTGCTGCTGGCCTCGATCACCCTGGCCACCGGCCTGTCGTGGTTTGCGGTGATGGAAAAGATCGGCCGCGGCGTGATGTCGCTGGCGCCGCTGTTGGAGCGCAAGAAGGAACAGGCCACCGAATGGAAGCAGACCCGCGCCCTGCGCGAGGAGCGCCAGGAAGTGCGCAAGGCCGATGCCGAGGTGCGCGCCAAGCGCGAGCCGGTGAAGATCGAGCCGCGCCCGGAGCCGGTGATCGAAAAGAGCGACCGGGCCAAGCGTGACAACCAGATTCCGATGTTCCGTGGCGTCAACGGCGACGGCTCGGACCTGCCGCCGCTGGCCCTGCTGGACGACCCCAAGCCGCAGCCCAAGGGCTACGACGAGGAAACGCTGGAAACCCTGTCGCGGCAGATCGAGTTCAAGCTGAAGGACTTCCGCATCGATGCGCAGGTGGTCGGCGCCTATCCGGGTCCGGTCATCACCCGCTTCGAGATCGAACCGGCGCCGGGCATCAAGGTCAGCCAGATCAGCTCGCTGGACAAGGACATCGCCCGCGGCCTGTCGGTGAAGTCGGTGCGCGTGGTCGATGTGATTCCGGGCAAGTCGGTGATCGGCCTGGAAATCCCCAATGTCACCCGCGAAATGATCTTCCTGTCCGAGCTGCTGCGCTCGAAGGAATACGACAAGGCGGCCAGCGTGCTGACCCTGGCGCTGGGCAAGGATATCGCCGGCCGGCCCACCGTGGCCGACCTGGCGCGCATGCCGCACCTGCTGGTGGCCGGTACCACCGGCTCGGGCAAGTCGGTGGCGGTCAACGCCATGGTGCTCAGCCTGCTGTACAAGGGCTCGCCGAAAGACCTGCGCATGCTGATGATCGACCCGAAGATGCTGGAACTGAGCGTCTACCAGGGCATTCCGCATCTGCTGGCGCCGGTGGTCACCGACATGAAGGAGGCCGCCAACGGCCTGCGCTGGTGCGTGGCCGAAATGGAGCGCCGCTACAAGCTGATGAGTGCGGTGGGCGTGCGCAATCTGGCTGGCTTCAACAAGAAGGTGAAGGACGCCGAGGACGCCGGCCAGCCGCTGATGGACCCGCTGTTCAAGCCCAACCCGGAACTGGGCGAGGCGCCGCGTCCGCTGGAAACCCTGCCGTTCATCGTCATCTTCATCGACGAATTCGCCGACATGATGATGATCGTCGGCAAGAAGGTGGAAGAGCTGATCGCCCGTCTGGCACAGAAGGCACGTGCGGCCGGCATCCACCTGATCCTGGCGACCCAGCGCCCGTCGGTGGACGTGATCACCGGCCTGATCAAGGCCAACATTCCCACCCGCATTGCCTTCCAGGTCAGCTCGAAGATCGATTCGCGCACCATCCTGGACCAGTCCGGTGCGGAAACCCTGCTGGGCCACGGCGACATGCTGTACCTGCCGCCGGGCACGGCCATGCCCGAGCGTGTGCACGGCGCGTTCGTGTCCGACGATGAAGTGCACCGCGTGGTCGAACACCTGAAGGCGATGGGCCCGGCCGATTACATCGACGGCGTGCTGGATGAAGTTCAGGCCCTGGGCGATGGCGTGGTGGTGGGGGCCACCGGCCTGCCGGAAACCAGCGCGGCCGGCGACGAATCCGACCCGCTGTACGATGAGGCCCTGCGCGTGGTGACTGAAACCCGCCGCGCCTCCATTTCCGGTGTGCAACGGCGCCTGAAGATCGGCTACAACCGCGCGGCACGCCTGATCGAGGCCATGGAAGCGGCCGGTGTGGTCAGCGCGCCCGAACACAACGGCGACCGCACGGTGCTGGCACCGCCGCCGCCGAAGTAAGCCCGCCACCGCCACCACGTCCAAGGAACCGACGCATGCATCGACTTCTTCCCCGCGTGCTGGCGCTGGCCTGCGCGCTGGCGGTCGGCCCCGCGCTGGCTGACGCCGGCGTGCCGCAGCCGGCGCCGCCGTCCACCAGCAGCGATGCCGAGGCCAGCAACAATTTCAGCTTCGTGCGCTATCGCGCCGACTACCAGGTGCGTGCCGACGCCGGCAACATACAGACCGAAACCTACGAAATCCTGCTCAAGACCAAGGCGGCGGTGGAGCAGTTCAGCCAGGTGCGGCTGAGCTACAGCGAGAAGATGGAAACGCTGGAGGTGGTGAGCGCCTACACGCTCACCGCCGACGGCCAGCGCCGCGACGTGCCGGCCGACCGCATCTATACCCAGGAAAGCTATTCCAGCGCTGCGGCCGCCATGTACGCCGACCGCAAGGTGCGGGTGATCGTGTTCCCCAACCTGGCTCCGGGCACGCGGTTGTTCTACCAGGTGCGGCGCACCCAGCTGACGCCGTATTTCCCGGGCTACTTCGGGCTGTGGGAAACCTTCAATGTGTTCACCCAGTACGACGATGCCGAAGTGACCCTGAGCGCGCCGGCCAACCTGCCCATGTACGTGGACAGCCGCGGCGTGCAGGGCAGCGACCGCCCGCAGGTGAAGAACGGCCAGGCGCAGTGGCGCTGGCGCTACCAGCGGCGCGAACCGATGCAGGCGCAGAACTGGTCGGCGGCGGTGTGGGAGTTCGGCCCTAACATCATGGCCAGCACCTACAAGGACTGGGCGCAGATGGGGCGCGCCTACCAGCTGAAGGCGGGGGAGGCGGCACAGGTGACCCCGCAGATCCAGGCCCTGGCTGATGAAGTGACCGCCGGCATCAGCGACCGCAAGGCGCAGGCCGATGCGCTGTACCGCTGGGTGGCGCAGAACATCCGCTACGTGGCGGTCTACCTGGGCAATGGCGGGCTGGAGCCGAACAGCGCGCAGAGCATCCTGGACAACCACTATGGCGACTGCAAAGACCATGTGGCGATTCTGGAAGCGTTGCTGGCAGCCAAGGGCATTGCCAGCTCGCCGGTGCTGATCGGCGCCGGGGGCGGGCCGACCCTGCCGAAGATTCCGGTGCTGGGCCGCTTCAACCACGCCATCACCTACGTGCCCGAATTCGATCTGTACCTGGATTCGACCAGCGCCTGGGCGCGTTTTGGCCAGTTGCCCGATGGTGATCTGGGCGCGCCGGTACTGCACACGCGCACTGCCAGCGTGGCGCGCACCCCGGCCAACGACCCGCAGCGCAATGCCACGGTGATGGACGTGCGCTTCACCTTCGATGCGCAGGGCAACCTGCGTGGCGAAACCGTGCCGCAGCTGGGCGACAACGCCGAGATCGGCATGCGCGCGCAGTTCGCCCAGCTCAATGCGCAGAACCGCGCACGGGCGGAAGAGTCGATCATGGCCGCGTCCGGTTTCGATGGCCGCGGGCAGCTGCAGCTGCTGGGCGTACCGGTCGACCTGACCCGGCCGTTCGGCTACCGCATGGCGTTCCAGGCCGAGGACTACGTCGACTTCGCCGTGGCCGGCGGCATGGCCGTGCCCGATCCGCCCGGTGGTGAATCGGTGCGCGGCCTGTACGCAAGCGCTTCAGCGCCGGACAACCAGACCCCGTTCTACTGCAATGCCAGCCTGCGCGAGGAAACCTATCGCCTGCAGTTCCCGGACAACGCGCCGATCATCGCCATTCCGGCCAGCCAGCGCTTCACCAACGCGGCCGGGGACTACCGGGTGGACTGGAGCCGCAACGGCCAGGAAGTGACCGTGCACCACCGCCTGCAGCAGAACGCGGTGCGTGGCCCGCAGGCGCTGTGCCAGCCGCAGGACTACGCCGCCTTCCGGGCGCTGTACCGGGAAGTGCGCCGCGGCTTCCGTGGCCAAGTGCTGTACGGCAGATTGCCGGCCGGCGGCAACTGAATCGCCGATGCACGCGCGGGGCGGCATAATGTCGCCCTGATCGCCCATTCATCTTTGCCCGGGCACACTGGCACCCAACTTTCCTGGCGCACGCGCCCACAGGATTCCCGTATGAACATCCGCTTCCGTCGTTTCCTTGCCACCACCACCCTGGCCGTGGCCTGCGCCGCCGCCGGCAGCGCCTGGGCCGGCGCCCGCGATGACCTGAAAACCTTCACCAGCGGCCTGAAGGGCCTGGACGGGCAGTTCAGCCAGCAGGTGTTCGACAGCCGCGGCAAGGTGAAGGAATCGACCGGCGGCCGCGTTGCGCTGTCGGCACCGCGCTTGTTCCGCTGGGAATACGTGCGCCCGCACGAACAGCTGATCGTGGCCGACGGCAAGAAGGTCTGGATGTACGAGCCGGATCTGGAACAGGCCACCGTGCGCGAGCAGGGCAAGGAAGAGCAGAACAGCCCGCTGACTGCACTGATCAACCCGGCGCTGCTGGAACAGCAGTACGACCTGAGCGAAGAAGCGGCCAAGCGTGACGGCCTGCAGTGGCTGTCGCTGTCGCCCAAGCGCGACACCGAAGCCAGCTTCCAGTACGCCGCATTGGGCTTCAACGCCCAGGGCCTGGCCAAGATGGAAATCACCGATGCCGTCGGCCAGCGCACCGTAATCACCTTCAGCGGCTGGAAGCGCAACCCCGGCTTCGCCGCCGGCACCTTCAGCTTCACCCCGCCGAAGGGCACCGACGTCATCGGCAATTGAGGTGTGACGCCGGGCATTGCCCGGCGCTACCTGGCCCTGGTAGGTGCCAACCTTGGTTGGCACGCTCTCGCGGTACAATGGCCCGGTGCCAAGACATCGTTCCACTTCCTTCCCCGGCCCCGATCTGCTGAGCGTTGATCGGGATCATCTGCGCCCGCTGGCCGAGCGCATGCGCCCGCGCACCCTCGACGAAATGGTCGGGCAGAAGCGACTGCTGGCGCCGGAAAGCGCGCTGCGCCGCGCGGTCGAATCCGGTCGCGTGCATTCAATGATCCTGTGGGGCCCGCCCGGTTGCGGCAAGACCACGCTGTCGCTACTGCTGGCGGAATACTCCGACGCCGAATTCCGCGCCATCTCTGCCGTGCTCTCTGGCTTGCCCGAAGTGCGCCAGGTGCTGGCCGAGGCCGCGCAGCGTTTTGCCGAAGGCCGCCGCACCGTGCTGTTCGTGGACGAAGTGCACCGCTTCAACAAGGCGCAGCAGGATGCGTTCCTGCCGCACATCGAGCGCGGCACCATCCTGTTCGTCGGCGCCACCACCGAAAATCCCTCGTTCGAACTGAACTCCGCGCTGCTGTCGCGCTGCCGCGTGCACGTGCTGGAGGCAGTGTCGCCCACGGATATTGTCGAGGCGCTGGAACGAGCACTCGGGGACCGCGAGCGCGGCCTGGGCGAGGAGCGCATCGAGGTCGCCCCCGAGCTGCTGCTGGAAATCGCTACCGCCGCCGACGGTGACGTGCGCCGTGCGCTGACCCTGCTGGAAATCGCCGCCGAGCTGGCGGGCGGGGAGGGTGGTCGTATCACCCCACAGACCCTGACCCAAGTGCTGGCCGACCGCACCCGCCGCTTCGACAAGGGCGGCGAGCAGTTCTACGACCAGATCTCGGCGCTGCACAAGTCGGTACGCAGCTCCAACCCCGATGCCGCGCTGTACTGGTTGACCCGCATGCTGGATGGCGGCTGCGATCCGTCCTACCTGGCGCGCCGCCTGACCCGCATGGCCATCGAAGATATCGGCCTGGCCGACCCGCGTGCGCAGAGCATGGCGTTGGAAGCTTGGGACATCTACGAGCGGCTGGGCAGCCCGGAAGGTGAGCTCGCCTTCGCGCAGCTGGTGCTGTACCTGGCCAGCACCGCCAAATCAAACGCCGGTTATGCGGCCTTCAACCAGGCCAAGGCCGATGTGCGCGAGAGCGGCACCGAAGAAGTGCCGCTGCACCTGCGCAATGCACCGACCAAGCTGATGAAGGAGCTGGGTTACGGCGCCGAGTACCAGTACGACCACGATGCCGAGGGCGGCATCGCCCTGGACCAGACCGGTTTCCCCGATGCGATGGGCGAACGGGTGTACTACAACCCGGTGCCGCGCGGGCTGGAAATCAAGCTGAAAGAAAAGCTGGACCGGTTGCGCGCCGAGCGCGAAGCAGCCAGGGCCGCAAAGCGTCTGTAGAGTCGAGCTTGCTCGACTGCTTCTCGCTCTTCGTAGAGTCGAGCTTGCTCGACTGCTTCTCGCTCTTCGTAGAGTCGAGCTTGCTCGACTGCCGGATTGAAAGCAGTCGAGCAAGCTCGACTCTACAAAAGCCGGGCCTCAGTCGAGCAAGCTCGACGCTACAAACGCCAATCGCCCTTGCCGCGCTTGATGGCGATCGGCACGCCCAGCTCCTTCTCCAGTTCAGCCGCCGCGGCCTGGTAGCGCGCATACGCCGCGTCATCCGCCGCGTCCACCAGAATGCGCCCGTTCACCGCATCGGTACCGATGCCGTGCGCGCCGGGGAACCGCGCGGCCAGCAAGCCGCTGGCAACAGCGGCGTTCAGGTCTTCAGTCGCGTAACGACTGCCTGAAACAAACTCGACCGTCACCTCGCCGCGCGGCCATTGCATGGTGCGCGTCTGGTACCGGGTGTCGCCCTTCAGCAGCACCACCACCTTTAGTGGGTTACAGGAAATGCGGCGCCCGGCATAGCGTCCGGGCAGCGCCACGCGCAGCCGCGCGGTAACGCCGGCCAGCTCCCGTTCCAGGGCAGCCTGGTCGGGGCAGGGGGTGATGTCGACATCGCTGAAATCCACGCCAGCGCGCTGGCCGGGGGAGCAGCCGACCGTGCCCAATGCAACGGCGCAGGCGAGGGCAGGGGCGAGCCTGCGCAGAACAGGCAGCAACGTGGATGAGGTATCGCGCATGCCGGCAGTATGCACACCGGGTGTGCACACGCGCGCGTGATACAGAGCGTGACGTTTGATCTAGGTGATAAGCATTCGCATCTAGGATAGACTGCGGTCCCTTGATGAAGAGGCGGCCCGGCCCGCCGCGTCCGTCACCCATGATGTTTTCCGCACGCTCCGTCGGCTGTCTGGCCGCCCTGATGATGGGGGTCCTGATGGCCGCTCCCTACGCCCATGCACAGCAGCGCAACCCGCAGCAGCTGATGGGCCGCACCGTGCTGGACGAACCTGCGTCCAGCTACCGCTTCGAACGTTTCGTGATCGACAGCCCGGACCAGCAGCGCCGCTGGCGGGTGAACGTGGCGATCCCGGCCAAGGCGGGCAAGACCCCTGCGCCGGTGCTGTACGCCCTGGACGGCAACGCCGTGGCGATGGTGCTGGACCAGCCGCTGCTGGCCGAGCTGGCCGCGCGCAAGGCACCGCCGGTGCTGGTGCTGATCGGTTATGACAACGAGCTCCGCATCGATTCGCCGTCGCGCACCCGCGATTACACCGCCTGGATCGATCGGGCCGACGACGAGGCCGGCACCACGCAGGCCACCGGTGGCGGCGCCGCCGCGTTCCTGGATGTGATCGAACGCCGCATCAAGCCCGAAGTCGAGCGTCGCGCGAAGATCGACCTGCAGCAACAGGCGCTGTGGGGCCACTCGCTGGGCGGGCTGTTCGTGCTCAACACGCTGTATACCCGCCCGGCGGCCTTCCAGTACTTTCTGGCCGCCAGCCCGTCGCTGTGGTGGGCGCAGGGCGCTGCGCTGGGCGACCCGGAACAGCAGTTCGTGCAGAACGTGCACGGCCAGCCGGCCAAGGTCTGGTTGATGCTGGGCGGTGCC
This sequence comes from Stenotrophomonas sp. YAU14D1_LEIMI4_1, assembly GCF_003086815.1. NCBI lineage: Bacteria > Pseudomonadati > Pseudomonadota > Gammaproteobacteria > Lysobacterales > Lysobacteraceae > Stenotrophomonas > Stenotrophomonas sp. YAU14D1_LEIMI4_1. Next base: position 2,113,465 of record NZ_CP025997.1, read on the forward strand.
GAGCGCGTGGGTGACCGCGGCAAGCGCGATATGAACAACCCGCGCGTGGTCGCGCACCTGCGCCGCATTGGCGGTGCCACCCCGGATGCGGCCCTGCAGCTGTCCACGCGCCTGGCCAAGGTGCCGGCGCTGCAGGTGCAGTACCGCGAATTCCCGGGGCTGGGCCATGGCCCGATGCTGCCGGCCTCGTTCCATGCCGCTCTGCATGAACTCTACGGCGTGGCCGATCGCAGCGAAGCGGATGGCAAGGCGCCGGCCGCGGCGAACGCCAACGAATGACAACTGCGCACGGCCAACCCGTGCGCCCCCCACTACCCAGGCTTGGCTGTCGATGTGCAGCGGCCCAGGCAACCGATGAATCCCGCGCCACGCGGCGCGGCCTACGTGTGCAAGGAGCCTTCCATGTCGTCCCGTTCTTCCTTCCGTCTTACTTCCCTGGCCGCCGGCCTGTTGCTGGCCGTTACCGCATCGGCGCAGCCGGTGTTCGACCAGCCGGCCAACGCGACCTTCAAGGGCCAGGTGGTCTCGCGCGGCGAAAACGTGGTGCCGGGCAGCACCGCAGATGTCACCGGCCGCGGCTTCGTGCCCGGCCAGCAGATCAGCCTGGTGCGCGGCGATACCGTGCTGAACAGCCAGCCGGTGGTGGTTGATGCCGATGGCAACTTCAAGACCCAGCTGGCCATCCCGGCCGATGCGGTGCCGGGTACCCACCCGGTGGTGGTGCGCGCCAGCCAGCCGGCGGCCGCCACCGTGCTGAAGCTGCGCATCTCGCCGCAGCTGCCGCTGTCGGGCCAGCAGCAGTTCGCCACCCAGTCCAACAAGCTGGTGCCGGGCCTGTACCAGTCGGCCTACAGCGCCGCCAGCAACGCGGTGTTCGTTACCTCGGCTGTGGGCCGCCCGCCGGTTACCCAGTCGCAGCTGCTGAAGCTGGACCCCAAGAGCCTGAAGGTGAGCAAGGCGATCACCCCGGCGCAGGTGCCGGGCAGCACCAACGGCGCGGTCTACGCGGTGTACGGCGTGGGCGTGGATGACACCAACGGCAACGTGTGGGTCACCAACACCCGCCAGAACACCGTGGCCGTCTACCGCCAGAAGGATCTGTCGCTGGTCCACCAGTTCCCGATCGATGCCGTGCCGCATGCGCGCGACGTCGTGGTCGACGGCACCCACGGCAAGGTGTTCGCTTCGGCAACGGGCGAAGACCACCTGTCGGTGTTCGATGCCAAGACGCTGAAGCCGCTGGAATCGATCACTCTGGAATCGGGCGTGGATGAAGGCAAGTTCACCCCGATGAGCCTGGTGCTGGATGAAAAGGCCGGCAAGCTGTTCACCGTCAGCATCGGCACCCCGGAAGCGGCGGTGATCGACGTGGCCAGTGGCAAGGTGGACAAGGTGATCGACCTGGGCAATTCCATCAGCGCTTCGGGCGTGGCCTTCGATGCGCAGCAGAACCGTCTGTACGTTGCCTCGCAGGGCACCGACAACCTGCTGATCGTCGATGTGGCCAGCGGCAAGGTCGTGCACGATGTGCCGGTCGGCGCCGGTGCACTGAACGTGGCGTTCGATGACAAGAGTGGCCTGGCCTATGTCACCAACCGCGGTGCCGGTACGGTTACCGCAGTGAACCGCGATGGCAAGATCGTCGGCAACCTGGATGGCGGCACGCTGCCCAACCACGTGCGCGCCGACGGCAAGGGCAATGTGTTTGCCGTGAACAAGTCGCGTGGCGCCGAAGACCCCAAGGGTGACCGCATCACCCGCATCAGCCTGCGCCAGCCGTAACCCCCGTGCCGGGCGGGGGCAGTGCCTTCGCCCGGCAAGCAAGGAGAATCTGCATGAACTTCGCTTCCCATCTGCGCCTGTGTGCGCTCCCGTTGGCCGTTTCGCTGGCGTTAGCCGCCTGCGGGGGCAGTGCGCCGCCGGCCGCGACCGATGCCGCTGCACCGGCAGCTGGTTCTTCCACTGCTTCGGCAGGCGCTGCACAGGAACTGCCGGCCGGCTGGCAGCACGTGGCAGGCGCGGATGTGCCGGCCCTGCGGGACCAGAAGGCCGCACTGCCGACCACGGTGGCCAGTGATGATGGGGCGCAGGTGGAAGTGAAGGATGCCAGCCGGATCATTGCCGGTGGCGATGACGTGATTGCGGTGCTGGAAGCGCTGGGTGCCGGCAAGCAGGTGTTTGCCGCACCCACCAACACCACCACCCAGGCCGGTCTGGCGGCGCCGCATCAGTTCCTGTTCAACCGCACCACCGGCGTGGAAGGCGTGCTGGGCCTGCAGGGCTCGCTGTTCCTGGGCAACAGCCTGCGCCGCCACACCGAACTGTCGAAGAAGCTGCGCGAGGTGGGCGAGCCGGCCGTGGTGGTGGACGATCTTCAGCCGGCGCCGGACAAGGTGCGCAAGATCGCGGCGGCGATTGGTCTTGCCGATGCCGGTCAGACCCTGGCCACCCAGGTGCAGCGCCAGCTGGATGAGGCGGCCGGGATCGGTAAGGGCCTGACCCATGCGCCGCGCGTGATCCACGTGTCGGCCACCGGCGCGGGCGGCCTGCCCACAGTGGCCGGTGCCGACAGCGCCTCGGCACAGCTGATCGCGCTGGCCGGCGGCGTGAACATCGGCACCGAGGCCGGGGTGAAGAACTATTCGCAGTTGAGCAACGAGGGTGTGGTTGCCGCGGCGCCGGAGGTGATTCTGGTGACCGAGCACGACCTGCAGCAGTTCGGCGGTGCTGATGGCCTGTGGAAGGCCTACCCGACCCTGAAGCAGACCCCGGCTGGCGCCGCCAACCGGGTCTGGGTGCTGCCGGATGTGCAGCTGAAGTACACCAGCGTGGGCTCGGGTGCGGGTGCGCTGGCGCTGGCCAAGGCCTTTGCGGCGCTGCCGCCGGCATGAGCCCTGCGGATCGACGCCGCCGTCGCGGGCGGGTGATGTTGCTGGTCGCGTTGCTGGCACTGCTGGGGGCAGTGCTGGCGTCGTTCGCCGTGGGCCCGCTGCGGCTGCCGCCGCTGGAGGTGCTGCAGGCGCTGGGGGTGAAGCTGGGGCTGGTCGATCCGCAGGCGGTCAGCAGCCGCGACCTGGCGGTGGTCTGGCAGCTGCGTATTCCGCGCGCCCTGTTGGGGGCGATGGTGGGCGCAGCGCTGGCCATGGCCGGTGCCAGTCTGCAGGGCCTGTTCGGTAACCCGCTGGCAGATCCTGGCATCGTCGGTGTCAGCCAGGGTGCGGCACTGGGCGCAGTGGCAGCCATCGTGCTGGGCGCGGCCGGTGCTGCGGGTTGGCTGGTGCCGGTGGCGGCCTTTGGGGGTGGCGCTGCGGCCATCGGCCTCACCTATGCGCTGGCACGCCCGGGTAAGGGCACGGGCAATGCCACGCTGCTGCTGGTGGGCATTGCCATGGCCGCGTTCTGTTCGGCGTTGATCGGTTTCCTGACCTACATCGCCAGCGAAAGCGAACTGCAGTCGCTGGTGTTCTGGCAGATGGGTTCGCTGGCACGCGCCAACTGGTCGGACGTGGCAGCGGTGCTGCCGCTGATTGCCATCGGCGTGTTCGCGCTGCTGCGGCTGGCCACGCCGCTGGACATGCTGGCACTTGGTGAGCGCCAGGCGCAGCACCTGGGCCTGGACGTGGCGCGCACCCGCCGCCGTCTGGTGGCGTTCAGTGCATTGCTGGTGGGCGCGGCGGTGGCATTTGCCGGCTCGATCAGCTTTGTCGGCCTGGTGGTGCCGCACGTGGCGCGCCTGCTGGTGGGCCCGGGGCATCGTTGGCTGCTGCCGGTATCGGGCGTGCTGGGCGCGCTGCTGATCGTGGTGGCCGATACCGCCGCGCGTACGCTGGACCCGCCGGCGGAAATTCCGCTGGGGCTGTTCTCGGCCGCGCTCGGCGCGCCGTTCTTCCTGTGGCTGGTGCTGCAGCAGCGCCGCAAGGTGGCTGCATGAGCGCCTTGCTGAGCCTGCGCGATGTGGTGGTGCGCCGCCAGCAGCGCGAGATCCTGCATGGCATCACCCTGGATTTCGCGCCGGGCACGGTCACTGCCCTGGTGGGGCCCAACGGTGCCGGCAAATCCACCTTGCTGGCGGTGGCTGCGGGCGACCTGCGCGCAGACGTCGGCGACGTGGCGTTGAACGGGCGGGCGCTGCATGCATACAAGGCTGGGCCGCTGGCGCGCGAGCGCGCGGTGATGCCGCAGGAACACGGCGTGCGCTTCGCCTTCAGCGTGGAAGAAGTGGTGGCGATGGGGCGCCTGCCGCATCCGCCGGATCCGGCCGTGGACGATGCGCGCGTGGAAGCCTCCATCTATGCGGCCGAGCTGCAGGCGCTGCGCCTGCGCGAAGTGCAGCAGTTGTCCGGCGGCGAGTCGGCGCGCACCACGTTTGCTCGCGTGCTGGCACAGGACACGCCGCTGCTGTTGTTGGACGAGCCCACCGCAGCGCTGGACCTGCGCCACCAGGAACGTACCCTGCGCAGCGTGCGCGCCTGTGCCGAAGCCGGTGCGTGCGTGATCGTGGTGCTGCACGATTTGAATCTTGCCGCCGGTTACGCCGACCGCATCGTGTTGCTGGAACAGGGCAGGGTGGCCGCCGACGGCACGCCCTCACAGGTGCTGACCGAAGCCAACCTGCAGCGCGTGTACCAGCAGGACGTCGTGGTGCTGCAGCACCCCAAGCGCGGCGTGCCGCTGGTAGTAGTGACCTGAGTCGCCGGGGTCAGATCCTTTCGCCCAGCGAAAGGCTCTGACCCCAGGGTCGGCGCCAGGCGAGAATTTCGGAAAAGTTGCATGGACCGGCACGGCAGGCCGATGGAATCCTGTGCAGCCCGCTTCCCACCGGCCTGCCACCATGAAGCTACTTCGTGTGACCGCCATTTCGGTCTGCATGCTGGCATCCGCAGGGTGCGTGCAGCACTCCGCCCCTGAGCGCGCGGCTGACACGGTCTGCCGAAGTCGTCTTGCGCTGCACGCAGACGCCTGTGTGGAGAAGGCCGTGGCATCGTTGAAGCAGATCGTGCAGGCGCGCGAGGAACCCCTCTCCCGGTGCGATCTTCGATCAGAGGAAGTTGTCCAGCCCAGCGATGTCGATCTGCCGGCGCGAGGACGGAATGCCCAGGGTCAGATCCTTTCGCCCAGCGAAAGGCTCTGACCCCAAGCAGCAAAGCTTCCGTTCGCGCCGCGACGTATCCTTGGCGGTTCGTTTTTCTTCAACGGAATGACCCCCATGAAAGCTCCCTTCGCACGTACCGCACTTGTCGCTTCGCTGTTTGCTTCGGCGTGTGCGGCCAATGCAGCCACGACCTCGGTGTCGTTGAGCAAGGCGGCCGACCAGGCCACCTCGATCGAAACGCGCAGCGCCAAGGGCAAGGGTGCCACGCCTGATCTGTTCACCACGCACTACTACGCGGGCGGTGAGATGATGATGGCGTGGGCCGACCAGCAGGTGCTGGTGCTGTGCAGGAAGTCTGCGTATCTGAAGCTGCCAGGCATGATGCCTGCTGCCAGCGAACTGCCGCTGGAGAAGCGGCAGATGATCGGCGCTCAGGCCATGATGGCCGGCTACACCAGCTATGCGGCCATTGCCGAGATGGTGGACGGCTCGATTGCCGTAGCCGACGATGGCAGCGAAGTGCGCCGCCAGGCCGAGCGCCCGTGGGCCTACGGTACCGAGCGCTACGATGTGACCAGCCAGCGCATGCCCAATGGCGCATTGCGGGTGCGCGCGGTGAAGACCGCCACGGTGAATACGGCCAAGCGCTCCAAGCCGGGTGATACCTTCAGTACGGACGAAGACCAGGACGCACGTCTGAGCGAGCTGGGCGCCGTGGGTAGCTGGACCGAAGTCACCTTCCATACCACCCCGCGCCGTGGCGAGGTCGATCCGGCGTACTCGCTGAAGGGCTGGGTGTCGGTGACCGGTGACAACGCGGCAACGGTTGCTGACGCGCGGCGGGTCAACGGCTGCGAGTGATCCGCCGTTGCAGGGGTCAGAGCCCTTGGCGTGGCCAAGGGATCCGACCCCGCGCCCCTGCCCGGGGTCGGATCCATTCGCGCAGCGAAATGCTCTGGCCCCACCACACCTCATTGTTCCACTGATGCGTGCAATGGCCTCTTGCGCGCCAGATTGGCAGGTCTAGAATGCGCACCATGAACCGGATGCCGCTCCTGAAGTTTTTCACCCTGACCCGCGCAAGCGCGGAACGGGCGTGTCTGCCTGGAGTGCCACGAAGCCGTTGATACGGCCATCGTTGGACCATCCACAGAGCGCCCTTCGGGGCGCTCTTTTCGTTTCCGCTTTTGTAGAGTCGACCGTTGGTCGACTGATTGTTCCAGCAGTCGACCAACGGTCGACTTTACCTTTCAGCACCCAAGGAGAACGTGCCATGCACCAGACCGCCGAGACCGAACGCTAGCCGCACGCCCTGTCGCCAACCGGGGGGTGCGGCCCCTGAAGTTGGCTTTGCAGGAACTTATCTCATGAACACCCAGACCCTTTCCCGTCGCCGCAACCTGGGCATCATTGCCCACATCGACGCTGGCAAGACCACGCTGACCGAACGCCTGCTGTGGAAAAGCGGCGAAATCCATCGCGTCGGCGAAGTGCACGACGGCAATGCGACCACCGACTTTTCGGCTATCGAGCGCGAGCGCGGCATCACCATCGGCGCCGCCGCCGTGCAGGCGCAGTGGGCGCCGCGCGATCTGCCGCCGCACCGGCTTACGCTGATCGACACTCCTGGCCACATTGACTTCGCCATTGAAGTGGAGCGGTCGCTGCGCGTGCTCGACGGTGCCGTGGCCGTGTTCTCGGCTGTGGATGGCGTACAGCCGCAGTCGGAAACCGTGTGGCGCCAGGCGCGCCGGCATGGTGTGCCGTCCATTGCCTTCGTCAACAAGATGGACCGCGTGGGTGCCGACTTCGGGCGTGTGCTGGAGCAGATGCAGGACAAGCTGCAGGCGCGGCCGTGGGCACTGGGCGTGCCACTGGGCAGCGAAAGCGCGTTCAATGGCTGGGTGGACCTGGTCGATGAGCGCGTGCTGCAGTGGCACGACGATGGCACCACTACCGTTTCGGCGTGGGACGATGCCGCGCGCACGCAGTGGCAGGCACATCGCCAGACCTTGATCGAGGCGGTGGCCGACCACGACGACGCGCTGGCCGATGCCTGGCTGGAAGGCCGCGCCATCGATGCGCAGCTGCTGCGCGCTGCGCTGCGCCGGGCCACCCTGGTCGGTGCAGGTGTGCCGGTGCTGGCCGGTGCGGCGTTCAAGGACAAAGGCATCGAGACGCTGCTGGACGCAGTGGTCGACTACCTGCCTTCGCCACTGGATCGCCCCGCGGTTACGGCCGCAAGCGAGCAGGGCGACGTCGCGCTGCCGCCGGACCCGGACGGTCCGCTGGCGGGCCTGCTGTTCAAGATCACCCACCAGCAGCACGGTGCACTCAGCTTCGTGCGGCTGTACTCGGGCACCTTGAAGGTGGGCGATGCCGTGGCCAGTTCGCAGCACCCGCAGGGGCGGCGCGTCAGCCGCCTGGTGCGGGTGCAGGCCGACCAGACCCACGACATCGAACAGGCCGTGGCCGGCGACATCGTGGCGGTGCTGGGCTGGAAGGATGCGGTCAGCGGTGAAACGCTGAGCAGCCGGGCGCGCCCGCTGCAGCTGGAAAACATCCAGGCGCAGGCACCGGTACTGGCATGGCGGTTGAGCCCGGCGCGGGCGGCGGACCTGATCCGCATCGCGCAGGGCCTGGCCAGCCTGGCCCAGGAAGACCCGTCGTTCCGTGTGGAAACGGATCGCGACAGTGGTGAAACCCTGGTCTGGGGCATGGGCGAGCTGCACCTGGAGGTGATGGTCGAGCGCCTGCGCAGCGAATGGAAGGTGGACGTAGGCGTGGGATCGCCGCGCGTGGCCTACCATGAAACGCCCATCAAGGCCGTTTCCGGTGTGGTGGGCCGGGTGTCCAAGCAGAACGGCGGGCAGGGTCAATTTGCCCACGTGGTGCTGGATGTCGCGCCGCGCGAAGATGGCGAGGTGGTCTTCAACGACCGCATCGTCGGTGGCGTTGTGCCGCGTGGCTTCATCGCCGCGGTGGAAAAGGGTGTACGTGCGGCGCTGTCCGATGGCCCGCAGGGTTACCCCGTGGTGGGTATCGAGGTGACCCTGGTGGATGGCGAAACCCATGCCAAGGACTCCTCGGAACTGGCCTTCCATCGCGCCGGGCTGGAAGCGGTGCGGGCGGCGCTGGCTGGCAGCGGCACCCAAGTGCTGGAGCCGGTGATGGAAGTGACGGTGCATTCGCCGTCGGCATCGGTGGGTGACGTGGTGGGTGATCTGAATCGCCGCCACGGCCGCATCGCCCGCATCGACGACCAGGACGGTCGCGCCGAGGTGAGTGGCTTTGCGCCGTTGGCCAACCTGGTGGGGTACACCACCGCGCTGCGCTCGCTCAGCCAGGGGCGGGCCAGCAGCGAAGCGCACCTGCACGGGTATGAGCCCGTGCGCGCCGCATAGCAGGGAAGGCAGGGGAGTCCGTTCGCGGGCTCCCCTTTTTGTTGTGGCGGATGGGGTGATGGGCGTGCCATCCACGCATGGCGTGGATCTACTGCGCCCATCGGCGCGTTGCACGGATGGTCGGCACGTCACGTCATCGGGGCGTTGCATGGATGGTCGCCACGTCTCGTCATCGGTGCGTTGCGCGCGGCGGTAGATCCACGCCATGCGTGGATGCGGGGTCATATCCGCCGCAATGCAACAAAAGCGCAGAAAAAGCTGGATTAAAGTGATGCCTCACGATAAATTGCGCACCCCCTGTTGAATTACCGCCGATCGCACCCGCCATGCGTGATGACAATGACCCCGGAACCCTGGAGTTGACCCTGCCGCGCAAACGCGGTCGGCCGCCCAAGTTCGGGTATGCCATGAGCGATGCACAGCGGGCGGCGCGCTACCGCGCACGCAGGGCAGGGCAGGCCAACCATGCCGATGTGCGCTCGTGCAGCGACATGGTGCTGCTGGACAAGATCCGCGCCGCCGTCAGCGCCCGCGACACCGAACTGGCCGGCTTCCTGGTCCACGTTCTGTGGCAGCGCTACCCTCTTCAGCTGAAATAATTCGTGGGCGGGGTGGCCGTGGCCACCCAGCTTGTTGATAATGCGGGGTTCAGGTTGTTCCCGCTGGCGCGCCCGGGATGGCAGGCGCGCATGATCGACATGGTTTTACGATGACCACTACCAGCGACACCACCACCGAAGCTGCACCGAGCAGCGCACCCCTGTTCTACACCCGTCCGGTGCCGCTGCAGGCCGACAAGCATGCCGACGTGCGGATCCTGCCGGGCAAGCTCGAATTTGCTGCCAGCAGCAACTCCATCCCGCTGGTGCTGGGCGAATTCTCGCTGGCGCTGCATCACTTCCCGATCCTGTTCGCCGGCCCCAGCGCGGTGCCGATGGCGGCGGTGGGCATCACCACCGACAACCTGTTCATCACCGATGGCTTGTGGGCCGACGAGACCTACATCCCGGCCTACCTGCGCCGTCATCCCTTCATCTTCATCGACACCGGCGAAGGCAACGACTTCCTGCTGGGCATTGACGAAGACAGCGCCCGCATCGCCCGCGGTGGCGAGGAAGGTCAGCCGCTGTTCGCTGATGGCAAGGCCACCGAGCTGGTGCAGCAGGCACTGGAATTCTGCGGTCAGTTCACCCGCGAGCACGAGCAGACCCAGGCTTTCTCCAAGGCGCTGGTGGACAACAATCTGCTGGTGGAGCGCAATGCCAACGTGCGCCTGCCCGATGGCCGCGAGTTCAACCTCAACGGCTTCTTCGTGGTCGACGTCGAGAAGTTCATCGCGCTGCCCGACGCCACCGTGGTCGAATGGCACCGCAGCGGCTGGCTGGCACTGATCCACCAGCACCTGATGTCGCTGGGCCGCTTCAACGACCTGACCCGTCGCCAGATCGCACGTAGCGCTGGCTGATTCAAGGCAGCTGCACGGCCCCGGTAGTGCCGGGGCCGTTCACGTCACGCAGTTGATCGACCAGGTGCAACGCAGCGCCCCAATCGGGCGTGCGTTCGCGCCCGAGCTGGGCCAGCGTAGCGGCCATCGCCGCCAGTTCGTGCAGCCCCTGCATCTGCAATGCACCGTGCAACCGGTGCGCGTGGTGCGCCAGCGCCACGCTGTCGCGAGCACGCGCCGCACGTTCGGTTGCCGCGTGTTCGCGCCGAAGATCCTCGGCCATCTCTGGCGCAAGGGTGTCCCTGTCGTGTACGTCAGGTGTGGCGCCCGCATCGCCGCGCCCCAGGGCCTGCAGCAGCGCGTCCAGCTGCAGGGGCTTGCTTAGTACGCCATCGAAGCCGGCCTGCAGGCAGCACTGCTGATGCGCGGCCCCCGTGTGGGCCGACAGCGCCAGGATCTGCGTTGTCTGGCCTTTGTCCATGCTGGCCTTGCGCAGCTGCGGCGCCAACGCATAGCCCGTGCTTTGCCCCAGTTCGATATCCAGCAGGATCACCGCATGCTGCGCGGTGGCCTGGCACAGCAGGGCCGCGCCTGCACTGGACACTTCATGCACGGTCGCGCCCTGTTTGCGAAGCTGCGCGGCCAGTACGCGACGGGACAACGCGTGGTCTTCCACCAGCAATACATCCACGCCTGCCAGCAGGGGCGCGACGATGGGGGGTGCGGCACTCGCAACCTGGGCGTCCGGCAACGGAATGACCGTTGCTGGCAGGCGCAGACTGAAGCGACTGCCGCGCCCCTGCACGCTGTGCACGTCCAGCGCGCCGCCCATTGATCTTGCCAATTCCCGGCAGATCGAGAGCCCCAGGCCACTGCCGCCCCGGGCCTGAACCTCGTCGCCCGGCTGGAATGGCTGGAACAGCACCGCCATCTGCGCCGGCGCGATGCCGATGCCGCTGTCGATCACATCCACGAGCAAATGCGCCGCGTCTGCGTCGGCCAGCATCTGCACGCGCAGCTCGATGCCGCCAGCATCGGTGAACTTGATGGCATTGCCCAGCAGGTTGTCCAGCAACTGCCGCAGGCAGTCCGGGTCCAGTTCCAGCCCCGGCAGCGGTTGGGGCGACACGTCCAGGTGCAGGGTCAACCCCTTGCGCTGGGCTTCGGGCGAAACGGCGTCCAGCGCCTGGCTGGCGATATCGGCCGCGTCGCAGGGGCAGGGCTTGGGCTGGAACGTACCGGCTGCCAAACGCGAAAAATCCAGTGCGCGATTCAGCCGCCCGCGAAGCTCCAGCGTCGCCCGATTGGCGGCATTGACCAGATCACGGGCACTGGCGGGAAGCTGTTGCTGCCGCAGCAGATCCAGTGCGGATATCACCAAGTGCGCCGAATTGCGCACCTCGTGACTGAGCATGCCCACAGCGCTCGCCTGCGACAGCGAGCGTTGCCGTTGGCGAGCGCCGAAGCGACGGCGCAGCCACAGACCGCCCAAGGCCAGCAAGGTCAGCATGGCCAGCGGGAGAATGAACGAAGAAGTGCGCATGGCTGTCTGCGCAGATACGTCGGCGATGGAAGCAGGCAGCGTCCGCGTTGCCCAGCGATGCCCCAGGATGGCATGTTCTTCAAGGCTGATCCTGTCCAAGCCTTGTTCCACCCGATCCAGCAGCATCCGGTCGTCGGCGCGGGCCAGTAGGTGCAGCTGATCCGGAAACCCAGAGCGGATCGTCTGCAGTTTCAGGCCGGCACTGAAGTGTCGCCGCACGACCGGCCGCAGCGAGGTCTCCATGCCGATGGCCGCGTCCGCGGCGCCAGCTTCCACCGCGGCCAGCGCGGCATAGAAGTTCGGCATCGGCAGTACGTTGATGCCGTTGGCCTGTTGCGCCAGCCAGGCAGGGTAAGCGCCGCCCTGTACGGCAGCAAGCACCACGGCATCCAGTCCGTCGGCATCGCGCGGCAGGCGCGTTCCATTGCGCCCTGCCAACGCCGTTACTGCGCCAGGAAAGCCGCGCCGGCCCGTCTGCAGGTCGCAGGAAGCCTTGTGATCGACCGCGCTGCCCTGTACCAGTATCAGGTCGGCTTCGTGGGTGCATAGCGCCATCAATGCCTTGCCCAGGCTGTCGTAGGGGGTGTCGATGAAGGTCAGCCCTGAGTGGCGCGCCACCAGTTCCGCATAGCCATGGGCGATGGTGGGCAGCGCCGGGCTACTGCCCGGTGCGTCCGGAAATGGCCGCAGCGTGGGATAGGTGGCCACGCGCACTTGGCGGCCATCGTTCCATTGCCAGCGTTGCGTGTCGCCGGCCGACGCCACCGGCAGCAGGCAGAGTGCGGCCACAAGAGCGCTGTGCCAGTGGGCGCGCGTGCTGCTCATATGGCCTCCAGTTCGCGGCGCATTGCGAAGATTTCCGCGTCGTTGCGCAGGCCGAGTTTGCGCAGTGCCGACACCTTCTGGGTGCTGATGGTCTTTACGCTGCGGTGCCGGAACTGCGCAATCTGCGATACCGTGAAGCCGGCCAGCACCAAGCGCAGAACCTCGCGCTCATTGCGGCTCAATTCTTCCTGGCCAGGCAGCTTCCTGCAGGCCGGTGGTATCCGGTAAAAGCCCTGCGACACGCGCACCACGGCTTCGGCCAACTCGTTCAGCGGCTCGGCTTTGCCAACATAGCCATTGATGCCGGCCGCAAGCAGGTGACTGATCGCCGCCGCAGAGACCTGGCCAGCGAATGCGAGTAGCGGGGTGCGGGGTGCGTGTCCGCGCAGGTACTCCACCAGCACCGAACCGCTCAGGTCGCCAGGCGCCAGGCTGAGGTCGATGATGCCCACGTCGACGCGCTCCTGCTGCAGCGTCTGCGCAAAGCGCGCGCTACCGGCGTGGCTGGCCACGATCTGGAAACGGAAATCGCTACCCAGGTGGAGCGCGGTACCGCGACGGACGACGTCGTGGTCGTCAAGCAATGCAACACGCAGGCGGCGCGGTACGGAGTATCCATTCATGCGCGGGGATGATCGGCGGCATTGGGACGTGGCGCCCATTTTGGCGCCGCACGCCGGGCAATCCTCGAAATCGTTCGAGTTTTACGATTATTCCTATTTCAGGTGGCGCGCCTGCACGTGTTGCTGGAGCGCGACGTTTCTAACCTGAGCGCTACGAAGACGCACACGTTGCGTTGGGGGTTCGACCATGAAGGCGCCCCGCGTCTTGCGGCATTAACGTGACGCGTCACGGTGGCGCGAGGGGCGCATGTGAGGGTAGGGCATCGACCTGCCTATCGCCATCGGCCAACAGCAGATTACCACTGGGCATTTCTGCATTGGGGCGCGAGCGGGGTTAATGAATGTGCAATGTCTGGCGCGTCGGTTGCGGCGCGTGGGCAGCGCTTCCCCCACTACCCGTACCGATACACGATGACGACAGCTCGTTCACTGCGCCCGCGTCTGCTGGCGTTGGCGGTGGCGCTTGCCACCGCGTGTCCCGCGCTGCATGCGCAGTCCACCACCGGTGCCATCGCCGGCCAGGCGCCGCCTTCCACGCAGCGCATCTTCGTTCGCAGTGACACCGGCCTCAGCCGCGAGGTGGCGGTCGACGCACGCGGGCGCTTCAGTGTCAGCCAGCTGCCACTGGGCCGCTATGCGGTGGAAGCGCGCGATGCCGAGGGCAGGGTGCTGGAATCCCGCCAGGATGTGGCGCTGACCGTGGGTGCCAGCACGGAAGTGTCCTTTGCCGGCATTACCCGGCTGGATGGTGTGCAGGTCAGCGCGGATCGTGCCGCCGCGGCAATCGATGTCAGCAGCGTGGACTCGCGCACCGTCATCACCGCCGAGCAGCTGCAGCGGCTGCCGCTGGGGCGCTCGGCCGAGGCCATTGCCCAACTTGCGCCGGGGGTGATCGGCAACAGCGGCAACGGCAGCTATGCCGGCCCGACCGGCGCGCAGCTGGTCAGCTTCGGCGGTTCGTCGGCCGCAGAAAACGCGTACTACATCAACGGCTTCAACACGACCGATCCCTTGCGTGGCCTGGGCGGCCTGACCCTGCCGTACGGCAGCATCGACCAGCAGGAAATCTACACCGGCGGCTACAGCGCCAAGTACGGTCGCTCCGATGGCGGGGTGATCAACGCCGTTGGCAAGCGCGGCACCAGTGACTGGCGCTTCGGCGGCCAGGTGACGTGGGAGCCGGCCTCGGCGCGATCAGACAAGGACGAAACGTGGGCCGCTACTACCTGGCGCTGCCGCTGAACCCGGCCTTCAATGCCGCCGGCGCCACCCTGGCAACGTGCACCTATTACACGTACGGTGGCATCGACAGCAACGGCTATCCGACCGATCTGACCGCGTTCTCTGGCGCGGTTTCATCCAACAACAACTACGGCCTGCTGCCGGATGCGAAGACGGTGGCCACCTCGGGCATCGAGCCGTCCTACCAGGACGAGTTCTTCCTGGGCTTCAGCAAGGCACTGGGCCAGAACTGGGTGTATGGCGCCAAGGCCACGTATCGCGTGCTGCGCAGTGGCGTGGATGATTACTGCGATATCGACGCCGTGCTGGGCAAGGCCAGCAGCCTGGGCTACAACGTGACCAAGGACAGCAACCCGGTCAGCTGCTGGCTGATCAACCCGGGTCGGGCGAACACCTTCAACCTGGTCGATACCAGCGGCAATTACGTGTCCGTTCCGCTCAGCAATGCGGAAATGGGCTTCCCGCGCTTCAAGCGCAACTACTACGCGGTGAACCTGTCGCTGGAGCACCCGTTTGATGGCCGTTGGTACGCCCGTGCCGAAATGGCTGGTGTCGGCGAACATCAAAGCGCTTTCCGGCACACCGTTCAGTGCGCTGGGATCCTAAGGGCCGAACTTCGAAGATCCGTCCGGCTACGGCATTGCCTAGCACTTCTACAACGGACAGCCGGCACCTCCCGGCAGCCAGGGCCGCCTGCCGTGGCTGAAGCAGCTGGATCTGGGCGTTTGCTACCGTCCGGCGGCTGCAGACGGACGGTTGGGCTTCAATCTGGATGTTTTCAACGTATTCAACAGCCAGACGGCGCTGTGGAAATCGCCCTATTCGGAGCTGGATCCCGGGCAGCCGGACCCGCTGTATGGCGCGGCCACTGTGCGGCAGGCGCCGCGATCGCTGCGGGTCAGTGTGAGCTACGACTACTGAGCAAAGGGGCAGGGCGGGCCTGGGAGGGAACCCCTGCCCGGGTGGCCGGGGTCGGATCCTTTCGCAACGCGAAGGGCTCCGACCCCATTTCAGTTCCAAGCGCAGTGATGCCGGCGTAGAGTCTGGCCCGGCCATGTGCAACCCAGGAGCTGGACCGTGCGACCCTCCAAGCGATTGATCTGCGGCCTGGCCGTGGTCCTGGGGCTGGTAACCACAGCGTGGGCCGTGGGATCCGTTTCAGCAGCAGAACCAGAACCAGAACCGGCCGTGGCCGACGCCATGATCGAGGTTACCGGCACGCTGGAGGTTCACCCAGGCGGTCACGGCCTTGGTGAGATCCGCGTAGATGACGGCAGATGCTTTGATCTGGCACTTCCCAAGCACGTGTTGAAGGACAGCCTGCGCTGGCTTGGGAAGCGCGTGGTGATTGCGGGATCCATGCAGTTCCGGCCACGGATGGACGAAGTGATCTGGTGGGAGATCAAGGACCGGAAGATCGAAGGGTTCGGCTGTTCGGAGGATGTGATCTATGTGGAGCGGATTGAGCGGTTGTAGGGCTAGGCTGCCTGGGCACTACCTTTGCGGAACATAATATACATTATGCGAACTGTCATGTGGCTTCTGACCAGCCGCTGGACCTCCCCAATTCCAGCTAGACTCGCCTCGGGTTCCAGCCGCCACCCAGGACTGAAAGCGGCTCTCAGACCAGGATTGTCGCCATGCGCTCACCCACATCACTCTTTCTCTGCCTCTCCATCGCACTGGTCACGCTGCCTTGCGCCGTCGGTACCGCACAGGCCGGGCCATCCATAGACTCGCCTGAGTATGCCGAACGCAACGGCATCCAACTGCAGGTTGAGGCCTTGCTGGGCAAAGAGGATTTCGCAGGTCTGGAAGCCTTGGCCAACAAGTACCGCCGTACCGGTGAAACCACCACCAGCGGCACGCTCAAGTTGACCCATTTCTACGAAGCGCTGTCGGCGCTGTACGAGGCCGACCAGATTCCGCTGGGTCAGGACGACCCGATGCGCGACCGGATCACGCGCTGGGTGAAGAAATACCCGCGTTCTGCAACGTCCCACCTGGCCATGGCCGCCACAATGCTCGGGCGCGGCATGGCGTACCGCGGCTATGGCTATTCCAACTCGATCAGCGCGCAGGATTCCGCCTACTTTCATGCCTACACCGAAGCGGCCAGCAAGTACCTGGCCGAACACAAGAAGCAGTGCGCGAGCGACGCAGGCTGGTACGAGCTGGCATCGTCCGCTGCCGTGCGGCTGAACTGGGAAGCGACCGACCTGATGGCGCTGGTGGATGAAGGCATGGCCAAGCACCCTGGCAACCTGACGATTCCGTTCGTCGCGGCCCAGTACTTCTCACCCAAATGGGGCGGCACCCCGTATGCCGTGGAATCGATGGCGCGGCGCGCGCTCGAGACGGTGCCGGAGCGCGACCGCCCTGCCCTCTATGCGCGCATCTACTGGTCCACCGCGGGCAGCTATTACAGCAGCCCGTTTGCTGAGAAACAGGTGGACTGGCCGTTGATGAGCCAGGGAATTGACGATGTGCTGGCTCGGTATCCGTCTGATTGGAACCTGCAGAACTTCGCCTACTTTGCTTGCCAGGCCGGTGACAAGGCCAAGACGCGCGCCCTGATGGACCGCATTACGCGGCCGATGGAATTTCATGCCTGGTGGGATGGGGATGTATACGAGCAGTGCCGGCGGTGGTCGCGGGAGGATTCTTGAGCACTAGTTGTCCGTTTGGAACGCGCTTGGCAGCTCCTTGAGGAGTTGCCCGTCCGCCAGCGGCCAAAGCTCCTCCTTGGCGACGCGACCAGCCCACTCCTGTTCGGATGCCTCACGCCGCCTCAAGGCGACGCATTGTCCACACAGAAAATTCCATGCATTGCGCCCAGCAGTGCTGCGACTCGCGAGTCTGTCATGCGGTAAATGATCGACCGCGATTCCCGTCGGGTCGCTACCAGCTTTCGTTGACGGAGTTCGGCTAGTTGCTGGGAAAGTGCCGGCTGTCGAATGCCGGTGGCTTCTTCGAGTCCGCCCACCGTCATTTCACCTTGCGCGAGCTGGCATAGCAGCAACAGGCGCGAAGGAGTCGCCATAAAGCGCAGCAACTCGGCCACTTCAGGCACGCGCTCCTTCATCGTGGCTAGGTCTGACGGGCTGAATGGGGGGCTGGTCACGGGCACTGGCAACTCGGGCGGATGATGTGATGGCAAATTGAAGCGGCAGGCTGCGAAATCTACCACGCCCCTATAGTTGTAGAGTTTATGAATGTATGTAACTATGCAGTCATCATCCCTCCAGGATCCGGTCGTGAACCTGTCCGTTGCGGTAGACACCCCTCTAGAGCAGGCTGCGCGCGTGGTCAACGATGCGCGCGCCGGCCTGCTTCCCTCGCCTTGCGTGAAGACCTTCTTCGATCCTGCCACGTTCACTGCCAGCCACGTTGTACGCGATCCATCTTCTTCAGCGTGCGCCATCATCGACAGCGTCCTGGACTTCGACATGGGCGCAGGCCGCACTTCCACAGCCTCCGCATCGGCGTTGGTGGACTACGTGCGTGCCGAGCGCCTGCAGGTTCAATGGTTGCTGGAAACTCACGCCCATGCAGACCACCTGTCCGCAGCGCCCTGGCTGCAGCATCAGGTGGGAGGCGCGCTGGCCATTGGCGAACGCATCACCACGGTCCAGGAAACCTTTGGCAAGGTCTTCAATGCCGGTACTGCATTCAAACGGGATGGAAGCCAGTTCAATCGCCTGTTTTCCGATGGCGCGTCCTTCCGCATCGGCAACCTCCAGGCGATGTCGCTGCATGTGCCGGGCCATACCCCCGCTTGTCTGGCATACGTGATCGGGGATGCTGTATTTCCTGGAGACACGCTGTTCATGCCGGACTACGGCACCGCCCGATGCGACTTTCCAGGCGGCTCGGCTCGCCAGTTGTATCGCTCGATCCAGCGTCTGCTGTCCCTGCCCGACGCTACCCGCGTCTTCCTGTGCCATGACTACAAAGCCACCGGACGGGACCATTTCGCATGGGAAACGACCATCGGTGCAGAAAAGACAGCCAACCTGCATGTCCACGAGGGCGTGACCGAAGCCATGTTCGTGGAAATGCGCGAAGCCCGCGATGCGACGCTCCCGATGCCGCGACTGCTCCTGCCTTCCGTGCAGGTCAACATGTGCGCCGGCCATCTGCCCGAACCCGAGGAAAACGGCGTGCGCTACCTCAAGCTGCCGGTGGACCTGCTATGACGCTCTCTCATCTTGCGTGGTATTGGCCGCTTATTGGCGGTGCCATGATCGGTGCAGCAGCCGGTGCATATCTAGTCCTTCTCGGTCGCGTTGCCGGCGTTTCTGGCCTGCTTGCCAAGACACTTGGCATGCCGGGTGACGGGGGGCGCGGCAGTGCTGTCCTGTTTCTGGCAGGACTTGCCCTGGCCTCTGGCTTGGCATTGGCGGCCAGACCCATAGCACTGCCGTCGCCTTCCGCAACGGGAGCAGTGGTATTGGTGATTGCCGGATTGCTGGTAGGTTACGGAACTCGTCTTGGCGCTGGCTGTACCAGTGGGCACGGTGTCTGCGGCCTGGGCCGGGCATCGCCACGGTCGGTGGTGGCCACCTGCGTGTTCATGCTCACGGGCATGGGCGCAGCGACCCTTGTGCGGATTCTGGCTGGAGGTACGGCATGAAACGTCTCACCGCGTTCCTGTGCGGCGCACTCTTCGGACTGGGACTGGTCGTATCCGATATGGCCAACCCAACTCGCGTGCTTGCTTTCCTTGATGTGAGCGATGCCTGGGATCCCTCCTTGGCGCTGGTCATGCTGGGCGCACTGATCCCTTCCAGCGCAGCCTACCTGTTGATACGGGCTCGCAGAACGCCGGTGCTTGCCGTATCGCTGCACATTCCCACCCATCACATCATCGATCGGCGCCTGGTCATCGGTGCGGCGCTATTCGGCCTGGGTTGGGGGCTGGCCGGAGTGTGCCCCGGCCCGGCCATCGCGTTGCTGGGAACCGGCCAGCCCTTCGCCATCATCTTCGCTGCGGCCATGGTCGCCGGTGTACTCATGCATGGCCTCATTCATCGTCGCGCTGCAGAAAGGGGACAGCCATGAGCCTCAAGCCACGTTTCTCGGGTCTTCTCCGGGCGTCCGGCTTTCAGCTGGAGATGGCGGCACGATACGCCGAATCTGCTGCCCAATTCACCGTCACCTCAAGACCGCCCAGCTCCTGCGAGCAGCTCAGCGTGACGCTCGCGCCGTGGGCGTCAGCCACCTCCCGGACAATGGACAGCCCCAGCCCGCTTCCCTGTACCCGGCTGCCCAGCGTTCGATAGAAGCGGTCGAACACGCGATCGCGCTCTTCCTCCGCGATGCCGGGGCCGCTGTCGGCGATGACGAGCAACACCCTACCCTCCGCCTGCTTCACGCAGACATTCAGGCGACCGCCGACAGGGGTGTAGCGAACCGCGTTTTCCAGCAGGTTGCGAACCAACGCCGTCAACGCGGGCTCGTCACCCTTGATCTCCGCGCTGTCCAGCTTCAGCTGTAGCCATTGGCGATTCAGCGACAGGATGGGACGCAGCGCATCCACTTCCAGCCCAACCAGGGCGTCGAGCCTCAGGCGCACCGAAGTCAACCGGGATACGGCCTCTGCGCGGTTGAGTGTGAGCAGCTGCGACGCCAGGCGCTCCAGTCGCGCTACTGAGTCGGCCACCATGTCCTGGGCGCTCGCCCTTCCTTCTTCATCCTGCGCCATGCGGGCATTCTCAGCATGCACTTTCAGTGCGCTGATCGGTGTGCGCAACTCGTGCGCGGCGTCGGCAACAAATCGACGCTCACGCGCAAGCGCCTCATTCAGTCGCGCAAGCAGGCCGTTCACAGCCCACACCAGCCCCTGCGCCTCGCGAGGAACGTCAGCAGCTTCCAATGGCGACATGCGCTCGGGGTCGCGCCTTCCGATCTGGTCCGAGACCCTCTGCAGCGAGCGGGTCACGTAATTGACGCTCCACCAGATCACCAGCGCCATCAAGGGCAGCGCCAGCAGCAGTGGCAGCATGGTGCCTCCCGCAATATCTTCTGCCAACTCTTCGCGGATGTCCGACCGCTCGCCAGACTGGAACCAACGGCCCTCGCGAGTCCGCAATGTGAAGGTGCGCCATTGTTCGCCGTCGATCACAGGACTGTCGTAGCCGGCCACCAATGGAGCCAGTGGCCGGGCTGGAGCGCTGTCTGAGCGGAGCAGCAATCGCTGCTTCGTGTCCCACACCTGGAAAGCAAGCTTGCTCTCATAGGCATGTCCATCGCTGAATGCCAACGCCTCGCCGACGCCTTCAGCGTGCCCGTGCCAGCCACGCAGCACGATGGGATCGCCCGGAAATGCGGTTAGATCACTCAATGGCTCATCCACCAACCCCATCAGTACCCGCGTGGACTGCACCAGCCGGGCGTCGAACATCTCTCCTGCTTCCTGCAAGCCGGCGCGATAGCTGAAGAATCCGGCCACGGCCATCAGAACCGCCAAGGTACCCAGCAGGGTCCATAGCAGGCTGCGTCTCATGGACCTCATGCATCCGTCTCCGACGACTGCCCCAGCGCATACCCGATGCCCCGCACAGTACGCACGATCGCAGGGTCGACCTTGCGCCGCAGTTGATGCACATGAACATCCACCGCATTGCTGGCGACGTCTTCATCCCAGCCGTAGAGGTGCTTCTGGATCGTTTCCCGCGCCATCGGTCGCCCGTTCTGTTCCATCAACAATCTCAGCAGCGAGAACTCGCGGCGGGTCAGATCCAGCGTCCGTCCTCTCCATCGCGCCTCCAACGTGGCCGGATCAAGATGGAGGTCGCCGGAGTCCAGCGTGGGATGCGAACGCCCACTGCTGCGTCTGACGAGTGCGCGTACGCGTGCCAGCAGCTCGGCGGTATCAAAGGGCTTCCCGAGGTAGTCATCTGCCCCAACGTCCAGCCCGAGCGTACGATCGGCCGGGCGTTCACGGGCACTGAGCACCAGGATCGGCACCGGGTTCGCCGCCACGCGAAGGCGGCGGATTACCTCGATCCCGTCTACCCGTGGCAGCCCCAGATCCAGCACCACCAGATCAAAATCACCATCTTGGGCGGCCAAGAGGGCGGCCGTGCCGTCTTCCACCCAGTCCACGGCGAACGCGCCCCGGCGAAGTGCGGTCCGGATGCCTTCACCCAGGGAGCGATCGTCTTCGACGAGGAGGATGCGCATGAAGGCAGTGTCCCGTCGCGGGCTTCACTTTGCAATATGGCCCATCACATCGTGCAGCTTGGCCTCGATCTCATGGCGGCGGCCGGCATCGGCCACGTCACGCCCTGGCCTCGCCGGTGCTGCCAGTGCCCTCTGCAGCGCCGCCTGCGCCGGGCCCCACTCCTTCTGGTCGCGCAGGAAATCGCCGTAGAAATAGTTGGCGTCGATGCCATTGGGGTCGATATCCAGCCCTTTCTTCAACAGCTGGCGCGCCTGCTCGTCATCGCCGAAGCCCAGCGGCCAGCCTGGAACCTGGTAGTAGAGCGCGCCCAGGCTGGTATACGCCGCGCCATCCAGGGCCTGGGGATCCAGTTTCAGCGCTGCCTCGAAATCGGCGCGGGCCTGCTTGACCAGGCTGAGTGCGCCCATGCCACCTTTCTCGCCAGCAAGGCTGGACAGCACGATGCCCTCCCAGATCAGCGCGCCGGCATCCCTCGGGGCCGCCTGCCGGGCTTGTGCGGCCTGCTTGGACAGGGCCATGAACGCCGCCTCGCGCTGCGGCTTCGGCGTCTGGTAGTTGATCTGCGCCCAGCGGTCACGGATCTGCGTCACTGGCACGGATGGTTCGGCGGCCACGGCGACCCCGACCAGGACAGCGGCGGCAATAAGGATGAGATAGAGCATGGTCTTACCCTGCGTGCGCTTCATGGGAGGAGTCCTTGTTGGGATGGAATGCGGAAGAATTCGCCGCCGCGGCACTGCCTGCATGGCGCCTGACGACGGGCAATTGCTTGCGGAGGCTACGGTCCACCAGTTCTGGCAGCAGGCCGTTCAACCGAGCGAACAGCCGCTCTGGCCAGCCAAGCTGCAGGCGCGGATTGCCTGTGCGCAAGGCCTGCAACAACGCTGACGCGACCTTCTCGGCCGAGTCGTGGGACACGCCCAGTTCGGCGTTCATGGCATCCACGGCGGCGCTGTTGAAATCCGTGCGGGTGGCGCGTGGTGACAGATACTGGAACTTGACAGTGCTGCCGGCATACTCGCGGCCCAGTCCTTCGACCAGACCGCGCAATCCGAACTTGCTGGCGCTGTATGCGGCAAAACCCGGGAAAGCCAGGCTGCCGAACGTCGAGCCAAGAACGGCCACGCTGGCTTGCGGCTGCCGCTCCAACAGGGGCAGCAAGACGCGGATCAGCAGCATGGAACCGACAAGGTTGGTCTGCATCAGCTGTTCCAATGCCTGTTCGGTCTGCGTACCGAACAGTCCGAAGGCAGCGCTGGCATGGCCTACGACCAGCACCGAAGGTGGCCTGGGTAGCGCATCCACTTTTGCCAGCAACCTGCCGCGTCCCGCCGCCGTCCCGACATCGGCGACCGCCGGTATGACAGCCCCCTCCGGCAACATGTCGGTCAGCGCCTTCAACCGGGAGTGGTTCCGACCCACCGCTACGACCTGTGCGCCCTCGCCCACCAGGCCGCCGCAGAGCAGACGGCCGATGCCACCGCTGGCCCCGGTCAGAATGACCGTACGTCCACGCAGGTCCATCACGCCGCCTCCGCCATACGCGCACCGCCACTGCGCAGGGTGCGGAAGATATCGCCGTACAGCACGTAGAAGCGGCGTGCTGCGTAGATCACAGCCTGTTGATCGCCGGGGTCGTCCAGCCTGTCCATCAGCGATTTGAAGAAGCCGACATGCTCGATGTCCAGATCACCATGCGAGAGCAGATAGGTGAAGGCGTTGCGCGGAAGATCCAGCGACGCCTGCAAGGTGTTTGCAGCCTGCGTCGCCAGCGCCACACTGGTGCCCTCCAGCACCAGTACCATGCCGAAGAAGCCCACCGGGTTGCCGCGCTGGATGGTGTCGTAGGCGTAGCTGACCATGAGCTCGGTGGCCAATGCGGGTTCGGATGCCGCAGCCACGGACGGATCACCACCCGCACCAGCAATATCGTCCAGTACCCATTCCTGGTGGCCCATCTCTTCTTCGATGTACTCACTGATCGCAGTCCGCAGCCATTCCAAGCGCGCAGGCAGGCGCGAGCCGCACGCCATCAGCAGCGGCACCGTGTGGCGCACGTGGTGGTACGCCTGCTGCAGGAACGCCACGTAGTCGCCGCGGTCGATGCGGCCCGCCAGTGCATCGCCGATAATGGGAATCTGCAGCAATAACTGGCGTTCGCTGGTGGTCTGGGCAAGAAGGTGATCGTGGAAGCTCATGCAGGGTCTCCGGTGGTGCTGAACACAGAGCGCCGGTAGGCGGCGCCGATCTCTGCCTGGTAACGGGCGAGGATGGCCTCGCGACGAATGCGACCATTGGCGGTCAACAGGCCGGCGTTCGCACTGAATGGCGCGACGGTGACGTAGCGCGCGATGCGCGCGTAGTCGGGCAGGCCGGCGTTGATGGTGGACAGCGCCGCGTCGAGCGCGCCGGATCCCTGCTGCGCGATGCGCGGAACCAGCAATGCCAGGTTGTCGGCCTGCCCTTCCCCCCAGACCAGGGCCTGCGCGATGGCCGGGTGCGAAAGCAGTTCGCTCTCCACCCATTCGGGCGACACGTTGCGGCCAAACGCCGTGATGAAGACGTTCTTGCGCCGCCCAGTCACATGCACGAAGCCGTCGGCATCGATGTGTCCCAGATCACCGGTGTGGATCGGCCCCTCCGGCAGCGACTCATCGCCCAGATAACCCAGTGCACGCGCACCGGACACCACGATTTCTCCGTCCACGATCTGGACCCTCACGTGTGGAAGGGGCCGCCCCACCGTGCCATCGCGCTGGGCACCAGGACGATTCAGGCACACCACCGACCCACACTCGGTCAGGCCGTAGCCTTCGAACACCGGCAACCCCAGGTGCCGTGCCCGCGACAGAAGACCGGGAGAAACCCGGCCTCCCCCAACGGCCAGGTATCGCAGTGATGCTGGCAGTTCAGTGCCCTGCTCTGCCGCCATGACCAGGGCCAGAAGCAGCTGCGGCACGAGGATGATGCTCTCGGGGCGGTAACGATTGAGGCAGCTCAGCAGCATGGGGATATCCAGCCCTGCTGCGCCGGTGTAACCGATCTCCTGCAGGGACGGCAGCGCGATCTCGGCGCCCGACAACAACGCCGCATACAATCCTGCGACGTTCTCTAGGAGCGTCGACAGCGGCATCAGGCACAGATGCCGGCGTGGTGCGATGTCACCTGCGGCGTCTGCCAATGACGCGGCGGTGGCCATCAACGTTCCGGCAGAAAGGCATACGCCGCGCGGGCGCCCTGTGCTGCCCGAGGTGTAGGTCACGCAGGCCGTGCCAAGCGGCAGGGTACTGCCAGCAGGAGCGTCCAGGCCTAAGCCGTGCGCACTCAGTGTCGGCAACGCCATTGGTGCGGCCGTGATCCCGCACGGCGGCGGCGCGCCCTCCGCCAGCACCAGCAGCTGGGCACCGCTGGTCTGCAGTGCGTGCTGCACTTGTTCATCCGAGAAGAAGGTGGGCAACGGTACGTGCACCACTTCGGCAATGCGAAGGGCCAGGTCGAGCACCACCCAGTCGGGGCCGTTGTCCAGGCGACTGGCAACGCAGGTGATACCTGTCCGCTGCAGCCACTGTGTCAGTTCCAGTACGCGAGACCGCAGCTCGGACGCACTCATCGTCCCCTGAGCGGTCAGTACTGGCTGGCTATGCTGCTGCAGCAGGCGCAGGACGTGCTGTGCATCAACACTCATCCGGCCACCCCCACGGAACTGACCGTATCCATTGGGTCTATCGAGCAGGCCTTTCCGCTAAGAAAGGCGATGCCTTCGCGGATATCGCCGCACATCACGCGCGGTTGCGATTCATAGTAGCGGCCCCAGTCGCCCGCGCTGTCGCCCATGCGCTCGGCACGCGCGGGCACCAGTTCGAGCGGTGCCAGATGCAGACGGACGAACGCGTTGCGCAGCTGTTGCGTCGCCACGAACATCACCCAATCCACATCGGCGGCGCGCAGGACCCAGGCCAGCTGCACGATCAACTCGCGTGCGATGCCCGCCGTCGTGGCCGCAAAGTGGCCCACCTCGGCGATCTGTGCTCGTTGAGGTGCACTGGAAAGATGCTGCGCCAGCACGGCCTCGACGGGCGCATCCAGATAGTGCTCCACAAACAGCGGGCCACTGTCTGCGTGTCGAAGCCCGACTGCCGCCACCAGTGCGCCCTGCGAATCGCGGTAGGCCAGCAGCTGTGGCATGAACTCGCGGATCTCCGCGCCGAAGCGCTGACGATAGGTCTCGGCGATGAAGGACTGCACCTGACCACGCAGCGGATGATCAGGCCCGATGAGGGTTGCTTCGGCGAATCTGCCCGGATGCGGGGCCATGGGAATCGGCGCTGGGATCATGTCCATGGGACAGCATCCTGAAGCGCACCGATTAAGGCAGAATTAGGCCGTTGTTAGCCGATTGTTAGTCATTTGATCGGATTTCGTTTTCAGGCTCGGCTGCTAACCGGTCTCTTGATCTAGAGAACCAACGCGAGCGTCAGTGCGACGACCAGGGCCAGCGTCACCAGGAAGGAGCCGAGTACAAAGCCAAATGCCTGGAGGTACCCTGTGCCGTTCAGTGCCACGAAGGTGCGCGTGCGCGCCCACAAGTACCATGCAACTGCCAGCGCTCCGATCCCCACACCCCAGCCATGCGCAATGTCTCCACCAGCAGAGCCCACTGCCTGCGAAACTGCAAGCAGAATCACAAATGGGCACGCAATGAACGCCTGTATCGAAAAAGGCTCCCGCAGCGTGTCGCGGTTGACGGGCAGGCGCTGTCGCCACAGCGTGCTTAGCGCCGCCCCCAGGGCGAAGATGCAGAAGGCAGCTGAACGGGTGAGCAGCAGCCCCTGCTCACTCCCAAACAGCAGCTTGCCTACGGGTCCTGATACCGCGAGGGGGGCGGTGCGCGTAGACATTTCCAATGCGTGCGCCAGCACCACTGACAGAATCAACATCAGCACAGGGCTGATGGCATCGGCGAATCGTTGTTCCGGATCTTTGGAGAACTCTCGGCGCGTGTAGTGCGCTACCTCGCCCGGCTGCACCAGCACCCTCCACAGGGTTCGCGGGTAGAACACCAGCCACCCTACGAGTTCATAGAGGAACTCCTCAAGCGATCGCAGCAGTCTGATGAGATCCATAAGAGCCCCGGGTCAAATGGTTGAAGGTGAGCTTACTCTCCCTGCCGCCCGGGGCCGAATGGAGTTCAGCTGTCGGCCAAACCATTGCGGTAACCCTTGCTGAGTCGAGTCTCCGCCAGGACATTCGCACCGGCGCCAACGGGTGAAGTCAATTTGAGGATTCTTAACAATTCATCCTGTACGCTGGCCGCACTTGGCTCCTCTTGGGCGCGAATCCTTCGCCTCCGTGTCTAGCCCCTGACCGGCACGACACATGACCTATCCAGCTGCTTTTCGGATCCTGAGGATCCGTCCTTTGCTGCGCCTCAACGGAACGATCGAGCGCGTCGAGACGCTTCAGGCCAAGTGCGGCGCATGTGGGGACGAGTCACGCATGTTTCGGGGATGCGGACTTGTCGATGTAGATGGTGGCGTCGAACTGACTTGCCCAGCCTGCAGGGTGACGGGGATCTTGTCCACTGACCGGGCATGGAGTCTCTGGGGGGAACAGATGAGGCAAGACAGGGTGCTGGCGCTGGCAGGGCTGACGCCGGACGATCTGGATCTGATTTAGGTCCGGGTTCACCTCTTGGTACCCGCGCCGAAGAGCCGCCGGAAGTCGGACGCCGGCAACCCTACGTCCTGCGTGCTTTTCGAGCACAGCCGCTTGAATCTCGCGAGCTGAAGAAAGCGCATACTCCTGACTGCGCCACAGTCTGGAGGGCCATCACGTGCCCCGGGGTCGCGCAACGGCAGGTGCCTGCCCGTTGCGTGATCATGAAGTTCCGTTGCGCCTTGCTCAAGCATCAGCCGCAACACTTGGCCCTCGACGTCGGCGAAACACTTAAATGCTCTGGATTCGTGCATTTTGCTCGCTGAAACAGCCATTTCCGGGGCGCAACAGTACAAACAAGTACCAAGATTGCGAAATGGCGCGTGGCTTCTGACCAGCGGCTGGACCTCCCCAATTCCAGCTAGATGTCAGTTTTCTTGATTCTTGTCCTTTTGCTTAGGAGCGTGCCCCTTCTTGATTTCATTGGGAATTTTGAGGCATTCAGGGACACCATCCTAAATAAGGAAGTGTCGGCTGTAGCTGCCTTCGACCCTGTTCGTAAGACAGTTGGCGTACGGTTCCTCCATGGGCAGGTTCAATTTCAGCAGTTCCGAATCTGAGTCAGCTGTGGCCGAGAGCTACAACCAGTGGCTCCGGGCAAAAATTGAGCGCGCCATTGCCGATGCGCGACCGGCGATTCATCACGATCAGGTGGTGGCGCGCGTGCGGGCGACAATCGATGCAGCCAGCATGCGTCGGAAATCGGCGGTTACGCTCATGTCGACTTCGGGCTCTGGCGTCGTGGGCGCAACCTTGGCGTCGCTTGCTTCGGTGTGTTCCGCTTGAAGGTTGCCTCCAGTTGCGCCGGAAGCTCTCGCAGACTGCTGAGTTGCTTCTCAAGTCCCTCACACCTGCCCCGGAGAACATCGGTAGCTTGACCGGCCGAGATGGCTGCAGATTGGGCTGCATGCAGCTCCTGGTGTAGCTGATCCTCGATTGCCCTCTGGGCACCTAGGACTTCACGGAGTGGCATCGGATGGATTCACCACTCTGGGGAACGAACTTCCCATGTCCGCTTCCGGCCAGAAGCGGACCGTCGCCCTACCCTTGATAACGCACCCTAATCTCACGTCGACTTAGGGTCGAAGGCAGGACTAGCCTTCAACTGGATGTCGGACGGCTATCGGTCCCATGGTAAACGTGTAGCCTGCATCTTCCAGCATTCTCCGCAGCCTAATTTCGGCGCGCCGTGGCAGCTGAAGCCCACGCGACCCGTAAAGCGCAT
The DNA here is from genome assembly GCF_003086815.1 of Stenotrophomonas sp. YAU14D1_LEIMI4_1. Taxonomy (NCBI): domain Bacteria; kingdom Pseudomonadati; phylum Pseudomonadota; class Gammaproteobacteria; order Lysobacterales; family Lysobacteraceae; genus Stenotrophomonas; species Stenotrophomonas sp. YAU14D1_LEIMI4_1. Next base: position 2,141,767 of record NZ_CP025997.1, read on the forward strand.
AGACCACGTGACCGTCCGGGTCATGCTCCCTGCGCACAATGCAATTGTTGGTCTCAGACGCGTCTGACCAGATCGCTTTAAGTTTTTCTGGACCTATGGACTGACCGTTCTTCAAGCGAAAACTAAGCCAACGCACGATCCTTGGGTCGTACCTCTCTATATCAGCCATTGTGCACCCTCGATGCGGCGACAGAGGTCCTCCAGAACAACCGGCTCGAGCCGCGGATGCTCATCTACGAACGTCATCGGCAAATCGATCCGGGTCGATCGCCGGACCAACGCCGGGGGAGAGCCCGACAAGTCAATCCACCAACCCGCGGGAAGTCGAAGACCGGTTCCATTTCTATCGTAGATGCTGATAAAAAAAGGCATGTGAGTACCTAACCCATCTCAATTGCTCAGCCAGATGTCCTGCGCATGGCGCGAGAGGCGCACAGGAGTACCTGGGCCTCGTCCTGCTGCACTTTCAGGAAGGAATCAAGCCAACGAATTGCGGCCCCATGATTCTCAATAACTCTCCCTAGCTCATCAGTGAGACAACGCGCGCACTCCATTCCGCCTGGACTGGGGCAACGACAAGTTCGGCACGCCCCCATCGTCGTCGTTCTTGACGGCCTGGACTGGTACATGATCTTGGCCATCAGGCTCACCGTTTCCTCGTGCAAGGCCATAATTTCTGCGTCCGCGTGGTCAAAAGAAAGCCGCGCGGCGCGCGGCTTCTCGTCATGGCTTAGCGGGGAGCATTCCGCTGCTCGCCCTGTTCATCCTTGCCACCGCCCTGCCGACCGCCCTCTTGGCCGCTCTGCTGCTTCTGCTTCTGGGGATCCTTCTCATCCTTTCCATCTGCCCCCCCGCCGAGCTTTTCGCCGTTTTCTTGGCCCTGTCCCTTCTGAGCGGTGCGCTCTGCGTCGCTACCTTCGGTGGAGCGAGTGCCGTGACTTTGGTTGACGTTGTTCATTTGTTACTCCATTACAGCCCAGTGCTGCACAACCACATTCCTCTTTAGCCTGTTGGGGCAGCGTGTAGCAGCAGCCCGTTTATGAACGACGGCGCAAACAGGCCAGCAACCGAGCGAGTAGAGTCCAAGCTCTTATAGGAGAACTGCCATGGAAAGCCCTAGAGACAAAGACTACGTCGACGTCAGCAGAGAGCTAGGCCACTGGGAACTGGCCTTCAATGCCGGAACGCTCCCTGCGGTAAATTTCCGCCATGAGGTCGCACCGATTGTCCGGCTAGCCTGCGACATCTATATCAGGAACCCACACGGCACCCGCCTGGCTTGGCTACTGGACCTTAGGGAGCGCTTGGAACGTCGGCCCAGCCTTCGAGGCGACCCTGGAGCAGAAGAGATTGCCGAGGGATGCTGGAAACTCATCTCGATCTCTCCGCTGTAGATGGGGAAGCTCATAGTCGCCAGGTGGCGGATTCACTTTTTATGAAGCGTTCACGCTCGTGTGAGAGACTGCCCGCTCTTGGCTCTTCTCCGGCACGAAATCCTTCGTACCCGTGTCCAGCCCCTACTTGGCTAGACACATGTCCCCCCAAAGCCCCTTCCAGATCCTCAGGATCCGTTCGACATTGCGTCTGAATGGAAGCTTCGATGAAATCGAAGCAATCTTCTGCAAGTGCTCGGCCTGTGACTACGTCGCCCGCCTGTCGAAAGCACAGGGGCTAAGCCAAGCTCCCGACATGATCGTACTGACTTGTCCAGACTGTGGTGCCGCAGCAGACGTCCAGGTCCCCGAACTACGTGAAAAATGGGCTGAGCAGGTCCGGCGCGACCGCCTGCTTTGGGGCGCCGGCATCGATCCGGACGATCTATATGGGCCCTAGGTCAGAGACCAACGCCTGAGTGGAACTCGGGCTGGTACCGTGAAGCCGCCCTCCTGCCACCGGTCGCCCGAACTCTTATCGGCTTGCTGGGAGAGGGAAGGCGGTGCGCCTAGGGCTGCGCCACGGCTATCCACGCCGCTACGACTTTCTGCGTTCTCCGTCGCCACCGTGCGCGTCGCACGACGTGCTCCCACCACTGAAATAAGATCAATCCCAGCGCCTCTCGTGGTAGGCCGACGTGGAGAGCCGCACTCTGCTAGACGGACCACCACTGATTAGCAATTTGCTCAGATCTCTGCCAACTACCCCATGGCGAAGTCCGCTCGAAGCTCGCCTGCAGGGGAAGCCTACACAACCGCAGCAATCCCCGGGCCATGCGAAGTGTCCTGTACTACCGCCCCGCCCGATTGATTGCGCACGCGCGATCTGCAGCAGAATCACGCATGCACGTCGGCGGGTAGAACGTCACATTCGTTCAACGGGTGCGGCGAGAAGACCTGCCGCCAACTGCAGTCAATAATCAGTTGTCGGATTGCTTTTCCTACCGATGGATCCGTGAAGACCTTCTCGCCACTTGGAGCGTCAAAGGCAACAGAGCTTCCGCCAAACACAATCAGGCAGCGGGGATTAACCGGGAAGTAGACGCAGGCGCTGCTATCACTCAGGTGGGTTACTTTGTTGGTCCGGATCGAAATTATGAGAGTAGGCGCGTCGGACGTTATCAGAATGTCATCTTCAAAGTAATGCACTTTCATCGCCATGCCGCATAGAATTCTTGATGCAATGGCGGCGGTGGGCCAGGCGGCCTCTCGAAAATCGTTCTTCTGGTCTATGTCAGCCCTTGATAATTCCGAGGGAATATCCGAGCTGCGATCACCGAATACATGCCTTGGGTGGCGAGGCAGGAGCGAACCGACAAACACGCATAGGCCAAGCCTGTCATTTTCATCAGGCTCGAAGTGTGGGCGCTTGAACTTCACGAGGATCTTCGAGCAGTAGTCCTCGAGTTTCGAAAATGCCGTCTCCAAGTCGTTGCTGGCTTCGCCCTCCTCATTCAGTGCTGTGTACAAGTAGCTGACTGCAGCAATTCTTCTTGCGCTTCTTTGTTCTGGCTTGGCAAGCGGCCCGCTTGGCAGGCTCCTAGTGTCGGTCGCGAAAAGACACTTCTCATTCGGCGTATAGAAATACTTGAGATAGAACTGCGGAACGTAATGCTGGTTTTTCGTGAAGCCTGTGGGGGTCTGTATCATCGCGGTCGGCATCCAGTCCTGGATTCAAACTTCAACGGATTGATTTCCTCTCCAAGCACCACTGCTGGCGCTGATGGAGCGCTTACTGTGATGGGCAGGGCGCGAAGTCGATGCTACCGCACCTTGCAATTCGGTGCCATGGCATACCTGAAACCGCAGCCACGGCCAGATGATCCGCGCGACAAGGTGACGGAGCATGAGGCGCCGCAACCAAGACCGGACATCCGCCCCCTCCCCCGATAAAGATGCATTGACGCCGCAGATACTCGCGCCATCTCCAGCTGACTGACCTCATCTACAGACAGCACCACTGCGCATTTTCGCCCGGGTTGAATCCAGGCGTAGTATCGGTCACCTTTTTCTCAAGCCAGCCAGCAAACAACGTCGCATAAAGCATGAAAACAAGCCGGAACAAGCCGTGCTCTATGCACCGGCATCGGCATGCCGCATTCGCCCTGCCTGCGGCGACTACAGACGGTTCGCGACAACACACGTGCATGAGTCGCCAATACCGGCAGAAGCCTTGCGCGCCAAGGCATCGGTGGAGGGCTGGGCCTGTGGTGCCCAAGAATGAGCGGTGTGCGCCGCTATCTGGCGGCCGGGCCGCGAAGCGGCGTCGGCTTGAACAATCCGCTAGGCCGCGATGCCTGCGTACTATTTATCATCGAATGCCTGAAAGAACTGGACGCTGCCCCATGTGGCAAGTGCAGTGGCAAGAATAGCGAGCGGGATAGACAGCCAGTACAGCTTGATCGATTGGCTTTCAGGTATCTGAAGAAAGTATGGGAGCGCTCTCATAAAAGTGGCGGCTACCGCAAATACAGTTGAGGTTGCCAAAGTAAGAAAGAACTGCTTCCCGTGCTTGCGATAGCCACGAACCTGCATGTAAAAAATTACAACTGCACATAGCGCTGCCACGAAAAACTCAATCTGAAAAGCAAAGACCAGAGAGTTCACTGAGCAATCCTTAGCGGTCTAACTACCTAGTAGACAGGCTCGTAGATCCGGGTATGCGACCTATCCACAAAGTACTGCATGGTGAGGCTTTGTCCTGATACAGCTCGATCATAGGGTGGCTGGGTCTGGCTAACAACCCAGCATGCAAGCGGACCGAGCGGCCGGTTGCGCTGCTGCACCAGCGGCTGCTACGGGTCGGTCGATCCCTGGAAGCACCGTGGCGGAGCGTCGAAGTGCCAGCGAGCGCCGCAACCGAAGTAACGGCTACCTTCGCAAAGCTTCGCTTCATCGCATGCTTGCTTTCAGGGGTAGCTGCCCCGTGGCTTTTTAGCCTTTCAACGAACGCGCTTGCCATCCTTGTCAATCACCACTTCGCCATCTTCCTTAGCAAAGGGCTCCCGCACCGCTGGCAGGATATCCAGAACCACCTCGGACGGTCGGCACAGGCGCGTGCCCATGTCCGTCTGCACGAAGGGCCGATTGATGAGAACAGGATTGGCCAGCATGGCATCCAGCAGTGCGCTGTCGCTCAACGCGGGATCGTCCAGCCCCAGGTCCAGATACGGCGTACCCTTCTGGCGAATCGCGCCGCGAACATCCAATCCGGCGGCAGCAATCAGTGCGACCAGCTGCGCTCGGCTGGGCGGATTGGCCAGATACTCGATTACTTCAGGCTCAATGCCGGCGTGACGGATCAGCGCCAAGGTGTTTCGCGAGGTGCCGCACTTGGGGTTGTGGTAGATCACAGCGTTCATGCGTTCTCCTTTTCATCCACTGCGGCCTCGAGCACGCCGGCCGCGGCGGCAAGCGCGGCCGCTTCGACTGCGCCCTTCCGCTCGCTGTAGCGGTCAACCAGGTAGTCACTGCGACCACGCACCAGCAGGGTGAACTTGACCAGCTCTTCCATCACATCCACGACGCGATCGTAGTAGGCCGACGGCTTCATGCGCCCCTCGTCATCGAACTCCTGCCAAGCCTTGGCTACCGAGGACTGATTTGGAATCGTGACCATCCGCATCCAGCGGCCAAGAACGCGTAGCGCGTTGACCACGTTGAAGGACTGGGAGCCTCCGCAAACCTGCATCACGGCCAGTGTGCGACCTTGGGTGGGGCGTACGCTCCCCTCCTCCAGCGGCAGCCAGTCGATCTGGTTCTTGAACACGGCCGTCAGGGTGCCGTGGCGTTCCGGGCTGACCCACACGTGTCCTTCAGACCACAACGAGGCCTGGCGCAGCTCCTGCACCTTGGGGTGCGAGGCGGGCACCGAGTCGAGCATCGGCAGGTCGTGCGGATCGAACAGCCGGGTCTCTGCACCCAAGTGCTCCAGTAACCGCTGCGCCTCCAGCGCCAGCTTGCGGCTGAAGGACTGCGGGCGCAGGGAGCCGTACAGGATCAGGATGCGGGGCCGGTGTGGCGAGGCATTCGGCGCGCTCAGCCTTTCGGCAACCGGAGGGCTCAAGGCGCCTGGGACGACATTGGGAAGCTGCTGCATGCGGGTTGTCCTGCCGATTCGATTCGACTATTCTAGAAACATGGAACATAAGACTGCAACCCATGCCTTGGCGGCCCTGGGGCACGCCACCCGCCTTTCCATCTTTCGCCTCCTGGTCGAGGCCGGAAGGGGCGGCAAGCTGGCCGGTGACATCGCACAGTCGCTTTCCCTTCCTGGCGCCACCCTCTCCTTCCATCTGAAGGAGCTGCTGGCCGCTGGCCTGGTCACCGCCGAGCAGCGCGGCCGCACCATCTGCTACCGGGCCGAGTTCCAGGCGATGAGCGCGCTGGTGGCCTACCTGACCGAAAACTGCTGCGCGGGCGATCAGGCCTGCGACCGCCCTGCGGGTTGCTGACGTCTCGCCTCTTCGAGATCGCACAGATCGACCAACCGCTCCCTGCGAGACCTGCCATGACGACTGATACGCCCCGCCTGTCCTTCCTCGACCGGCACCTTACGCTCTGGATTTTTCTGGCCATGGCCTTGGGCGTCGGCGTGGGCGCGATGTTCGAAGGCGTGCCTAGCGCGCTCCACAGCCTGTCGATTGGATCGACGAACATCCCGATCGCCATCGGCCTGATCCTGATGATGTATCCGCCGCTGGCCAAGGTGAAGTACGAAGAGCTGCCCAAGGTGTTCGCCGACAAGCGCGTACTTGTGCTGTCGCTGGTGCAGAACTGGATCATCGGCCCGTTCCTGATGTTCGGCCTGGCGGTGCTGTTCCTGCGCGACTACCCCGAATACATGACCGGCCTGATTCTGATTGGGCTGGCACGCTGCATTGCCATGGTGCTGGTCTGGAACCAGCTCGCCCGCGGCGATGGGCAGTACGTGGCGGGCCTGGTGGCATTCAATTCGATCTTCCAGATCGCGCTGTTCAGCGTCTACGCGTGGTTCTTCCTCTCGTGGCTGCCGCCGGTGTTCGGGCTGCAGGGCAGCGTGATCGACGTCAGTTTCTGGACCATTGCCGAGGCGGTGCTGATCTATCTGGGCATCCCCTTCCTGGCGGGGTTCGTTACCCGCCGCTGGCTAAAGGCGCGCAAGGGCGTGCGATGGTATGAAGAGACGTTCCTGCCGGCGATCAGTCCCATCACGCTGGCGGCGCTGCTGTTCACGATCGTTGCCATGTTCAGCCTGAAGGGCGGCGACGTGCTGCGCATCCCGATGGATGCAGTGCGCATCGCGATCCCGCTCACGCTCTATTTCATTATCCAGTTCGTGCTGAGCTTCTTCATGGGCAGGTTCATTGCCAAGGACTACCCGCGCACGACCGCAATCGCCTTCACTGCGGCAGGCAACAACTTCGAGCTGGCCATTGCCGTTGCCATCGCCGCGTTTGGCCTGGCCTCGCCAGTCGCCTTCGCCGCGGTTATCGGCCCGCTGGTGGAAGTGCCGGTGCTGATTCTATTGGTGCATGTAGCCCTGCGGCTGGGCAGGCGCTATTTTCCTGCCCCCGCACGAAGCCACTGAGTTATGCGACGGGATCCAGCCTTATTTACGTGACGCATCACGCCCAACCAGCACCCCATTGGCGCCCCACCCCACTCCCACTACAGTGCCAGCCCCCACAAGGACCAGGCACCCACATGCCCTATATCGGAATCGGACTCCACGTACTGACCGCCATCTTCTCCGTTCTGCCAAGCAACTCGTGAACCCCGGCCAGGATCTGCGCAACGCGCGGGCCGAGCTGGCGCGCACGCCCACCGTGCAGAACCGGGTTCGCCTGGGCATGACGCTGCTCGATGCCGGTCAGGCCGAGGAAGCCCGAGAACTGCTGGAGCACGCCGCCAGCTCGCCGCTGGGCGACGATCCTTACATCCTGACCGGCCTGGCCCGCGCTCGCATGGATTCTGGGCAAGCCGCGCTGGCGGTCGAGACGCTGGACGGTCTGTTCGCCCGCCACCCGGACACCCGCCGCAAGCCGGAACAGACCCTGCTCTATGCGCAGGCACTGGCCGAAGCCAAATCGCCCGACGCCCGCGCGGCGTTCGAGCGCGCGGTGGACTACGGTAACGATGCGGCCGCACGTTGCCTGTATGCCGAATGGCTGATGGCACAGCCGCAGCCGGCCGATCGGGATCAGGCCCGCAGCTTTTTCGACAGCATCCTGGACGACGCCAAGCACTGGTCGCGCCACGCGCGCAGCCACAATGCGCCGTGGCTTGAGCGGACCAAAATGGCGATGAAGGGCCGCTAACGGTTGCTGGCAGAGGGCATCGGCATGTCGCATCTGCCCTGCCCTCGGTGGCTGAAGTCGGTTCGCGACAACGCACTCGCCTGAACCGCCAATGCCGTCGGAAGCCTTGTGTGCCAAGGCATCTGCCACGACTCGCAATTTGAAACGATTCTGAAAATATTGAAAACAGTGACGGCTTCGCCCCTACTGCCTTGGCATTGAGCGCAACCCGGCGTATTCCTTGCCGGGCCACCAAGCACCGGTGGTCGGGGCTCGAAATCCCGGTTTTATGCTGATGTTTACGCTTGCCAGTCGGCACCACCAGCGCGTGGTGTCGGCTGGCAATCCGTCTGCCGACTATGGCGGGCGGTGCGTGGGGGCTTCGTGCCCACCGGTCCCAGCATAAACCGGATTTCGAGCCACGCATCGTCCGCCACCTTTATCGGTGGCGGCTTCTGCCTGCACGCACGGAGCCCGCCATGACCACGCCCTACTCCCCTGCCCCGCATTCCATCCAGGAACCGCCGGCAGCCGATCCCGCGCCAGACCCCAGCACCCTCACCCAGTTGCTGCGCAGCATCGGTGCTGGCGCAGCCGCCGACGGCCAACCCTGGCCCGAACGCCACCCGCTGCGTAGTCGCCAGATAGCACTGGCCGACGCCGATTGCGCCCTGGCTGGCCAGCGTGTGGTGCAGGAACTACTGCTGGCCGCCGAGCGCGCGCGCCAGAACGGAGAACCCGACCAGGACGTGGGCGACCGCGTGATGGAAGGCCTGGCGATGGCCTGCCTCGCGCTCAACGTCTTCATCCAGGAACGCGTGCGGCCGCTCGGCGTAGGGGCGTAAGTGAGGCAGTTCGTCTCGTCTGGCCTGATGGTCATCGCCGCGCTGGCCGCTATTGCCTGCCTGCCATGGCCGCAGAGTGCAGCCGAAGAGACGTGGGTCTATCCGAAGGTAGGATTCGCGGAATTCGAGAAGCTCTATGGCAGTGCGCACGAATTTGTTTCCACGCGCCGAGCAACGGGCTTCACGATCTACCCGGCGGATGCCGTTGCGCCCTCTTTCCAGGTGCGCTGCAAAGGCTTTCCCGTGCTGAGGGTGGAGCGCACAAAGCCGACGGTCGCGCTGCGTCTGCCGGCAGACGCTCTACAGCGTGCGCCGGAATCTGAGGCGCTGTATCTGGATCTGCAGCAGTTGCTGGCGTTCAACCAGATTGAGGGTGTCAGCATTCCCGATGGGCGGGCCCGGCCGTGGTGGAGGGCTGGGCCTGCGGTTCCGAAGGATGAGCGGTGTTCGGCGCCATCTGGAGGCCGGCTGATTGGTTGGTATCGGGCCGTGCGCTCGGTGTTGTGAGCGTTGGTGGAGCGGAATCGGTTCTGGTGATGGGGCGCTGAGGGGATTAGTCGAGCAAGCTCGACTCTACTCATGGCGCGACGAATCATTCCAGCTTTCTGTGGAAGATCCAGAATGCGTCTTTCTCAGGCAGCTGCGGACGCTGTGCGGTTCGGATCTCGACCTCTATGTTGACTTGCCGAGCGAAGGCTGCAATCACCTCCGTTTCAATGCAGGAGATAGCATCTTCAAGATGATCGTCAACGTCCCGATCCAGGAAAAAGTGCAGAGTGAAATTGTCCGGCCCCGTCACGAGGGCACAGACCGCTACCAGTGAAGGAAAAACTTCACCGATCAGTGCACGGCTGACGCTGACAAATATCTCTACCCGGAAACTAGATGTCTTCTTTTGCATGTTGGATCATTCCATGCCGGGCGGCCCTGGCAGTTGCGTGTTACCCCTGCGCTGCAGGCCAATCGGTTCCGTCAGGGTCACCTTCCCGGCGCACGTCATTGATCATGCCTGTGTGTATCGCACTCAATCGTTCGAGTACACCATCCAACTCATCCATGGCCTCGGCAGTATCGCCGCTGGCCAACGACTGCCTTGCACGCGTGAGATCGGTTAGCAGGATCTGCAAGGTGTCTGACTGCACCGCAACTGCTGGATTCCTGCGCCCAGGAAAACGCACGGTCGCATTGTTTCCCGGATCACCATAGACCGAAATGGACATCATCGTCTTCATGTTTCAGGCGTGACCTCAATGCAGGGACTGGATCGTTGTTTTGGCTGATGAATAGGCAGGGGGGGGGGGCAGTCGAGCAAGCTCGACTCTACGGTTTGACGATCAGTCTCCGCGCGACACCACTCGCTCAGGAGGTGTTCGCCTCAAGTAGCCTGATGCACCGCAGAATGCGATTGCTCCCACAACCCAACTTCCAAGTATTACCGAAGGCCAAAGGTCCGCAACCAATGCAGTTGCTCCGAACCTCTGGAAGCTCTGCAGAAGCAAGCGGTGCCCGCCAGCAACTGCCAGATTGGAAAGCGTGACCGCCACAGTGCCGAATGCGAGCCCAGCAATCACACCCGCCACCATGCTGCGCAACATGCCACGCATACTTTCGCGTCGAGAGAGTGCATGGAATGCGACCGAAAGAAGCACGGAAAGAAGTAACACGTATGGAATTCGCATCGCCGCTATCTTCATGAAAGCGGATATCCATATCCACCCCGCAAAATTCACGAGTGCAGATAGCGCGAAGCAAATCAATGACGAAACAACTCTATCCCTCACTTGACTGGACATTTCGCGCCCTCTGCGCTCGTTTGGAGCGCGCCTGGAAAGAAGCGTGGTGCCATCGGATCAAACACCCGCCACCTTGCTCAAGAGGCTGACCAGCACGCCCTCGCCCATGCGCTTGGCCGCACGAATCGCAGGGTGAGCAGGCATCCGCAGCTGCGGGAGATAGGCATGGCAGCCGGTCTTGTAAGTGAAGTGCTCGGCCATGAAGTACAGTTCAGCCGCAATGCTCTCCTCGTCAGCACCCACGCCATGCAGTCGCACGTAGCGTTCCAATGCAAGCGTAGCGATGCTTGCCCCCAGAATCTCTGTCTGTCGACTTGGATCACCCTGCCACAAGACACGAACCCAACCCTCGTCTTCCGCATCCTCATCCGCACTGAATGGCAAGATGAGCGTGCCATCGTGCAGGCTGCGTGCGCACCAGAACTCACCATGGCGTTCGCCCCAAAAAAGGGGCGCCAGGTTGCCAACAAATCCAACGATTGCAGTGCTTCGGTTGCTCAAGGAACTTTCCCCCACTACCAGTAGCTGCCAATGAAAGTATGCCGTATAAGCGTTCCGTGAGCGGGTTCGCAAGCAGCGTTGTCAGGTGAGATAAGGCGGAGAGCAGGATCGGTTCTGGTGATGGGGGGGCTGACGGATTCAGTCGAGCAAGCTCGACTCTACGGGGGCGTTGCCGATCGCTTTGTTTATGGCGACGTACCGGGTGCCCAAGCGGCCTTGGCTGGCGGTCAGATCGCGGCGCGCCTGCAGGTAGCTGCGCTGCGCATCCAGGACCAAGGTGAAATCGGTGATGCCGCCGTCATAGCGTGCCTTTGCGAGCTGGTAGGCATCGGCCGCGGCATCGCTGCGGGTCTGCAGCTCGTTTGCCTGCCGCTGCTCGGCGCCGTAGCTGGACAGCGCATCGTCGATTTCCTGCCAGGCCCTCAGCACGGCCTGCTGGTAGTTGATGGCTGCCTCCTGCTGCTGCAGTTCGCGCAGCTGCACGGTGGCCTTGCGCCGGCCGTGGTCGAAGATCGGCAGGTTCAGGCTGGGGCCGATGGACCAGGCACGGCTACCCCAATCGGAGAATTCACCGCTCAGGTAGGACTCGTAGCCAAACTTCGCGCCCAGCCGGATGCTGGGGTAAAGGTCGGCCTTGGCGATGCCGATGCTGGCGCTGGCGCTGCGCAGTCGGGCTTCGGCGGCGCGGATGTCGGGCCGGCGCTGGGCAACCTCCGAGGGAAGCCCCAACGCAAGATCAGGCAGCGCCACGGCGGCATCGGTATCGCGCGGCGCAAGTTCGGCCTGCAGCGCGCCGGGACGCTCACCCGTCAGCAGGGCAATCTGTTTGGCGCTGGCCGTTTCCTGCGCCAGCAGCGGTGGCAACTGCGCGCGCAACGCAGCCAACTCGGCGCGTTGCCGCTGCAGGTCGGTATAGTCCAGTACCCCGCCTTCAACGCGCGCCTGCAGCAGGGCGGCGTGGTCCTGCAGTGCGGCGATATCCTCGCGCATCAGGCGGACCTGGCGTTACGTGGTGCGTAATTCGATGTAATTGCGTACCAGGTCGCTGGCCAGGCTCAGGCGCGACCCCGCGCTGACCCGATGCCTGCTGAGCGTGATCGCGCCCTGCCTGATGCTTGTGGTGGGCGGGCGCAGTTTCCCGGGGCCGCTGCAGGAGGTCTTCAAGATGTCGCCTGACGCGACGGCAGAGCATCTCTACCAGTTTGCTATTGGGGGACTGGACGTGATCTCCCGAGAGTATGCAGAGCAGACCGGGATTCGATAGCGGTGCTGCGTACGACAGTCGAGCAAGCTCGACTCTACGTGGAGTGGCTGGCGCTCATTCGTCACACCATCCCAATGTGGTTGAACCATTCAGAAGATCGCTGTGATTGGGCGCATCCAACCTCGGCTGCTGGCACGTAGGTATGTGGACAGCGCGCCAGAGCTGCTTGCACGGGCGCGTGATCCGCAGGATTGCCTGCACCCATCCCAGGGGCCTGATGGCCTCTGCAAGTGAGGACACACACATGCGTACCCAGATTCAGCGTCTTGCCATTGCCGCCGGCATTGCAGTTGCCTGTGCGGTACCCACTGCGTTTGCCGCCGATAACCCGATGGTGGGAGGCGTGCCGATGTATGCGAACAAGACGATCGTGGAAAATGCGTCCACCGCCAAAGACCTCAGCACGCTGGTAGCTGCGGTGAAGGCCGCCGGCCTGGTGGAAACCCTCAGCGGCAAGGGGCCGTTCACCGTATTTGCGCCCACCAACCAAGCGTTTGAAAAGCTTCCTGCCGGCACGGTCGATACGCTGCTGAAGCCTGAAAACAAGGCCAAGCTGACCAAGCTGCTGACCTACCACGTGGTGTCGGGCACCTATACGGCCGCGCAGCTGACCGCAGCCGCGCGCGGTAACGGTGGCAGCAGCACGCTGAAGACAGTACAGGGTGAGCCGCTGACCGTGAAGCTGCAGGACGGCAAGGTGTGGGTTATCGATGCCAAGGGCGGCAAGGCATCGGTAACTACGGCAGACGTAAAGCAGTCCAACGGCGTAGTGCACGTGGTGGATACCGTGCTGATGCCGAAGTAAACCGTTTGCGCGGCGCGGCGCGGCGGGACAGCCTCCTGCCGCGCCTTCGCGCGCTTCTTTGGACGGCTACGCGGATGCACCTTGACCAAAGCAAACTATCTGGGTGCGTCGGATGGGGTGTCGGGGGCCCAGTCGAGCAAGCTCGACTCTACTGTTGCGCGAAAGCGGCATTTGGGGCACGAGCGCGTATTCATGAGCAAGCGGTTGGCGTGAGCATCCGCACCCATAGCAAGATTCCGCAAACGCCCTGCCCCGCCCTGCGCTAGGCTTCCACCCAGTCACCGACACGGAACAGGCGCCATGGGAGCGGCACGCAAGGCCTTGTGGTACATCGAAAGCCACTTCGCCGAGAACCCCTCGCTGGCTCAGATTGCCGAAGCGGTCGAGCTTTCGCCGTTCCACCTGTCCCGACTGTTCCAGGTCAGCACCGGCACCTCGATGGCGCGCTATCTGCGCGCGCGCCGGCTGACCGAAGCGGCACGTACACTGGCTGCAGGAAGTGAGCCTATCCTTGATGTCGCCCTGGCCGCTGGCTATGCCTCGCATGCCGCCTTTACCAACGCCTTCACCGAGCAGTTCAAGCTGCCGCCGGAACAGGTGCGCCGCAAGGGCCTGAACGGTCTGGCGCTGGTGGATGCGCTCAAGCTCGACGCCCCACCCCTGCCCTGCGCGGTGGAGCCGGTACGCCGCCGGCAGGGCCCGTTGCGGGTGGCTGGCATCTGTGCCCGCCATACCGCCGCGACCGTGGCGTCCATTCCCTCGCAATGGCAGCAGTTGGCGCTCACCCGCGAACTGGGCAAGGACATCGCCTTCGGGGTCTGCTGCAATCGTGATGGCGAGGGTGCCTTCGATTACATCGCCGGCATGGAGATCGGCGCGACCGCCGCCGTGCCTGCGGCGTGGCAGGCCGTTTCCATTCCGGCCCGGGACTACCTGGTGGCGTGGCATGCGGGCCACATCTCGACCATCCGCTCTACCTGGTACTGGCTGTTGAACGACTACCTGCCCCGATCCGGCCTGAACCTGGCCGACGCCCCCGACTTCGAACGCTACGACGCCCGCTTCGACGACCGCACCGGCAACGGCGGCGTGGAAATCTGGCTGCCGCTGTCCGACCCGACATGAACCAAGGAGCTTTTTCCGTGCGCGCCCTGCCCTACGCCTGCATTCTGCTGTCCTGCCTGTTTGCCCCGCTGGCCTGGGCGGCGACGCCCTCACCCGCGGTGGGCGAAACCCATGGCGTGGCGCACACCCCCAGCGCCGCGGTGCGCGATGCCAGGCACAGCGACGCCGTGCGGTATACGGTGTGGTATCCGGCGCAGCCCGGTGTGGAAGAGCAGCCGCTGGCGATCGGGCCGCCGGGCGAGCCTCTGTTCGTGGCAGGCGCTTCTGCGGTCGATGCCCCCGCTGCGCCGGGCCGCTGGCCGGTGCTGCTGCTGTCGCACGGCAACGGCGGCAGCGCCCGCATGATGGGCTGGTTCGGCACGGCCTTGGCGCGCTCGGGGTACGTGGTGGTTGCGGTTGACCACCCCGGTAACAACGGCGTGGACGCGATGACCGAGGCCGGCAGCATCCTGATGTGGAACCGGGCCGATGACCTTGCCGCGGCGTGGGCGGCGGTGCAGGCCGACCCCGCGCTTGCGCCGCATCTGGATGCCGGGCGGCTGGGTCTGGTGGGCTATTCGGCCGGCGGGTTCACCGCGCTGGTGGCGGCCGGCGCACGGCCAGACATGTCCAAGCTGGCCGCGTTCTGCAAGGCATCGCCGAAGGATGGGGTCTGCCTGCCACAGGCGGAGAACCCTGGGTTGACCTTTGAGCGGCGGATGGCGGCGGCCGCTACGCCGGAGTTGGCGCCTTGGGTGGGCAAGTCGGCAGAGGACCGCCGCATTCCCAACGTTCGCGCGGTGTTCCTGATGGCGCCGGCGATCGTGCAGGCGTTCGAGCCGGGGGAGCTTGGGAGGCTGCAGGCGCCGATATCGGTGGTGGTGGGTGAGACTGATGCGATTGCCTCGGCGGCTACCAACAGCACGATGATTGCCGAGGCGAACGGCAACGCGCGAGTACAGGTACTGCCCTTGGTGGGGCACTACGACTTCCTGGCGGAGTGCACGGAGCTGGGGCGTAAGTTGGTAGGGGCGCTGTGTGAAGTGGAGGCCGATAAGGCGGAAACGCATCAGACGGCGATTCGGCAGGCTCGGGGGCTGTTTGAGGGTGCGCTTCGGTAGGTCGTGCAGTCGAGCAAGCTCGACTCTACGGATTGGCGGCGGCGCGAACGCGTTCGGCCGCCTCCCGGCTGACGCGGCCTTCAAGGACGTCGGCCAGCTTGGACAGCTGCTCACGCCGCAGGCCAATGTTCATGCTGATGCCGATGTGGGACTTCAATTGGGGCTCGACCCCGGACATGGCGGCCAGCATGCTGACGGTAGCCAGCTCGCGGCTCTGCCAGTCCAGACTGTCGCGCTCGAAGATGTCGCCGAACAGGTGGGTACGCAGGTACTCATTTGCCTGGGGCGCAAAGTCGAACAGCGGCCCCGAGACCGGTCCACCGGCCAGCGTGGTCTGGTTTGCCGTGCCTGCAGCGAGCAAGGCGTCGCCCGTGGGAATGGGCTTGCGCGGCTCGCGGCCGGGGTCATCCTGGATGCCCTGCTGCTTACGGGCATCGGCCACCTTCATCAGTTCGCCCAGCGCGTTCAAGCTGCGCGGAAACCCGGCATACGCGTAGACCTGCAGCAGGATCTCGCGCGTTTCAGCCACGCTGAGGCCCGCATCCAAGCCTTGGTTCAACGCCTGCCGAAGGCCGTCCATGTTGCCCGCCGCCGCAAAGGCGCTGATTGGGATGATGGCTTGCTGGCGCGCGTCCAGTTCAGTGGTGGAAGCGTGGTTTGCGTTGCTGTTCATGGCTGCTCCTTCGTGTGCGAACGCCATCTGGCCGGGGGCGGCAGCAAGCATCGCCGCCCCCAGCAGAGTGGCGAGATGGCGGACCCGCGATGTGCGGTCACTTGGCTTCCTACTGGGCATCGGTCACCTTCTCCATCCAGGTTACGTTCTGGCCATCGCGCACGCCGGTCACGGCAAGGTGGGTCATGGCGTTACCGGGGGCGGCGCCATGCCAGTGCTTCACTCCCGGCGGGCACCACACCACATCGCCGGGACGAACGATCTGGACGGGCTTGCCCCACTCCTGCACGCGCCCAACGCCCGAGGTGATCAGCAGGCGCTGGCCGGCGGGATGGATGTGCCACGCCGAGCGAGCACCCGGCTCGAACGTAACCAGTCCGCCGGAGGCGGTGATGCCGGCGTCGGCAGGCCAGACCGGGTCGATGCGAACGTTGCCGGTGAAGTATTCCGACGGGCCCTGCGCAGATGGCTGATCCCCGGCCGCCGTGATCTGCTGTGCGGGCGCTGCGGCTCCGGCCGCGTATGGAAGGCCGAGCAAGGCCCACATTGAGAGGACCAGGATGCCTCGCACTGATGTCTGCAACAGCATCTCAGCTCCCTCCTACGGTGTGAGCCGGTTCCAGCCCTTTGACGGATGCGTGGGTGCCCGCGTGTTTGATATCCATGAGACTCACCTCGCTGCGGTGGATAGGAGTGCAGCCAACTGCTAGCAAGCCTCAATGAGGGCTTTCACCGGCCCCGCAGCACGAAGGATCTGCAACCCGCCTTCGATGTGGCCCAGCCGTATAAGGCCCTTTGAATAGCCGAAGGGCTTGTGAAAGATCGCCAGGTTTCCCCATGGCGCATAGAAGGCGATATCGCCTGCCACTGGCGTGATGCCCTCCGGCTCGCCGCTCACGCTGAGACGGCGCGGAAGCTGTGCAATCTTTTCGATCGCCGCGTAGTCCTCAAGCTGCAGCGTCAGCGGAAGCTGGGCGATGAACTCGCGTGCGGGGATGCTGTCTTCCAGGGTTGCCGCCAGCACCTGGTCGTTGATGATTACTTTGACCTTCATGGGACGAAGCTCCGAAGTAGTCGTTGTAGATCGCCTCATGACCCCTGCGCCTCCATGGCGACAGCCGGTTCGGCCATGGATGTGGCACTGCAGGCGGTGACATAGGCCAACAGCGCGGCGAACAACAACAGGCCTGCACTGGCCGCGAACGTGCTGGCAAAGCCGAAGCCATCGAACAGCAATCCACCCAGGGTGGCACCCAGCGCGATGGAACACTGCACGACCGCGACCATCAGGCCGCCGCCGGCCTCCGCGTTGTCGGTGAAGGTGCGGGCCAGCCAGCTCCACCAGCCCACCGGCGCGGCCGTGGCCAGCAGCCCCCATGCCGAGAGCAGCGCAGCCGTCGGCCAAAGCCGCGGCCCCAGCAGGACCAACGCCAACGCAATCAGCGCCATCACGGCCGGAATGCTCACCAGCGTGCGGTACAGGCCGCGCTTGAGGAATGCCCCGATGGCAAACGTGCCCAGCAAGCCACTTACACCGATGGCCAGCAGCACCAGCGGAACAGCGCTGCCTGCTGCATGTGTTACGCGTTCCAGGAACGGCCGCACGTAGGTAAACAAGGCAAACTGCCCCATGAAGAAGGCACCGCAGGCCATCATGCCAAGGGCCACCACGCGCCTGCGCAGCAGTGCAAATACCCCGCCCTGTGCATGCCGCCGTTCTGCGGCCATGGACGGCAAGCCTGCCCACTGCCACGCAAAGGCCACGGCAGCGACCGGCACCAGGCACAGGAATGCACCGCGCCACCCGATCACACCACCCAGATAACTGCCCAGTGGCGCTGCAACCACGGTTGCAAGCGCATTTCCGCTGTTGAATATCGCCAGAGCGCGCGGAACCTTTGCCGCGGGCACCAAGCGCATGGCCGTTGCGGCAGACAAGGACCAGAAACCGCCGATCACCACGCCAATCAGCGCACGGCCGATCATGTAGACCGGGTAGTTCGGGGCCAACGCTACCACCACACCCGACACCGCCATCAATGCGGTGAGGAACAGCAGCAGCGTTCGCCGGTTGATGGTGCCCGCCAATCGGGAAATCGACAGGCTGGTGAGCACTGCAAATGCGCCCGAGATGGCAATCCCGTAGCCGGCAAGGCCCTCGCTCACACCCAGGTCTGCCGCCAACGGGGTAAGCAGGCTCACCGGCATGAATTCAGAGGCGATCAACGCGAAGACGCACAGCGTCATCGCGAACACCCCGCCCCAGTGGGCGCCAGCTGCCGTGGTGTCGGCGTGGCTCATTGCGTGGCAAGACCGCGCTGGAAGAACGTCGTCAGTTTCTCGAAGGGAATCAGGTTCGTCCGGTCGTATAGGTCCACGTGACCGCCCCCCTTCACCCAGTACAGCTCCTTCGGCTGACCGGCCTTGCGGTACGCATCCTCGCTGAATTCACGGGAATGCGCGGTGTCGCCCGAGATGAACAGCATCGGCCGGGGCGAGATGGTCTCGATGTCGTTGAACGGATAGAAGTTCATGAATTTGACCAGACTGCTGAAAAGCGGCTGGGTGGTCAGCTCCGCCGTGTCGCCCTTCGGTGTGTAGGCGCCGCGCGGGGTGCGGTAGAAGTCGAAGAACTCGCGCTGGATGGCAGGCGTGTCAGCATCGAGTTTGTTCACCGTGCCCGGCACGTACACTGCGGCCCCGCCCTTGAATTCAACCAAGCGCTGGTCGGTTGCGGACTGGATGACTGCCTTGCGCTGTTCCAGCGAGTGCCCGTTGTTCAGCCCCTGCCGCGCGGCGGCCCCCATGTCGTACATGCTGACCGTGGCAATGGCCTTGATGCGAGGGTCGATCTTGGCGGCACTGATCACGAAACTGCCGCTTCCGCAGATGCCCAGCCCGCCGATCCGATCCGGGTCGACGAAGGTCTGTGTGCTCAGGAAATCCACGGCCGCGCTGATGTCGTCCGAGTAGATTTCCGGCGCCACCAAGTGCCGCGGCGTGCCGGCACTTTCACCCCAGAAGGAAAGATCGATCGCCAGCGTCACGAAGCCCTGCTCGGCCAGCTTCTGCGCGTAGAGCTGCGAGCTCTGTTCTTTCACCGCGCCCATCGGGTGGCCCACCACCACGGCGGGGGCGCGGCTGCCTTCCGGCAGGCCCTGCGGCCGGTACAGCGTTCCAACCACTTCCATCTGGTATTGGTTCTGGAAGGTGACCCGCTCCCCCTTGACCGTGGGGCTGCGGTAGAAGTTATTGGCCCCTTGCGGACGGGATGCCGTGGGTGCATCAGCGGCCATGGTCGAAGCCGGAAGGGAGAGGCTGGCGAGCAGCGCCAGCAGCAGCGTCGTGCGTTTCATGGGCGTATGGCCTCGGTCGGAATCTCAGGTCGCCACGATAGGCCGCGCCCGGTACGCCGATAAGCCGGCTGAAAGTTGATGCATTGCTGAGTTGAGCTCACAATTGGGCCATGAGCACCGTGAAGACCAACGATCTGCAGGCGTTCCTGGTCGTGGCGCAGGAGCAGAGTTTCACCAAGGCGGCTGTTCGCCTTGGAGTCACGCCCTCGGCGCTGAGCCATTCCATGCGGCTGCTGGAAGAGCGCCTGGGCATCCGCCTGCTGGCCCGGACTACGCGCAACGTGTCCCCCACCGAAGCCGGCGAGCGCCTGATGCGCTCCATTGCGCCGCACTTCGAGGCCATCGGTGCAAGCGTGGAAGCCCTGGGCGATCTGCGCGACCGCCCGGCCGGAACGCTGCGGATCTCCTGTACGGATGATTCCATGGAGACCGTCATCCGCCCGCGGCTTGCCGGGTTCCTCGGCGAGTACCCGGACATCACGCTTGAGTTCTACGTCGATTACGGCTTCACCAATGTGGTGGAGCAGCGCTTCGATGCCGGCATCCGGCTGGGTGAGGCGCTGAGCAAGGACATGATCGCGGTCAGGGTTGGGCCGGACTGGCGCCTGGTGGTGGTCGGCTCGCCCGACTACTTCAGCAAACACCCCAAGCCCCGCAAACCTGCCGACATCACCCGGCACCGCTGTGTGCACATCCGGCATCGGCCCAACGGTGCCATCTATGCGTGGGAGTTCGAGGAAAAGGGCAAAGAGTTCACCGTGCGCGGCGACGGACCCTTGGTCTTCAATAGCATGATCCACGTCATCAATGCCGCACTGGACGGGCTGGGCCTGGCGTACGCACCAGAGCCGATGGTGGCCGAGCACATCGCGCAGGGAAGGCTGGTGGCGGTGCTGGACAAGTGGTGCGTGCCTTTCCCCGGTTACCACCTCTACTACCCCAACCGTCGGCAGCCCTCGCCTGCATTTGCAGCGCTGGTGGCGTGGCTGAGGCAGGATCAGTAGACGCAGTACAGACGTTCAGGCGCGCACGCACGGGGAGTCGGCGTGAGACGATCCGCTGCATTTGCTAACGCCATGCGATGACGAAGCGGCGTGGCCGGAATGGGACCTTCACCCTGTCTTTGAACTGGTTTGTCTGCCGCCCTTCTAGGCTGGCCACTCCTTCAACGCTGGAGCGCAACGATGGCGATCAAGACCGCAGAAGACCTGTTCATCCACGAACTCTCTGATATCTACAGCGCCGAGAAGCAGCTGACCAAGGCACTGCCCCGCTTGGCCCGCGCGGCCGACAACCCCGACCTGGCCGCGGCTTTCGAAACGCATCTGGAGGAAACCCAGGGCCAGATCGAGCGCATCGATCAGGTGGTGGACGTGCTGGGCATCCGCCTGAAGCGCATCAAGTGCGCTGCCATGGAGGGTCTGGTGGAAGAAGGCAAGGAAGTGATCGATGCCATCGACAAGGGGCCGGTGCGCGATGCTGCGCTGATTGGCGGCGCGCAGAAGGTCGAGCATTACGAAATTGCTTCCTACGGCACGATCGCGGCCTTGGCCAAGCAGCTGGGTTACAAGCAGGCCCTGCCGCTGCTGCTGGAAACGCTGGAAGAGGAAAAGGCCACCGACGAAAAGCTGACCCTGCTCGCCAAGGGGGGCGGCAACGCCAAGGCGGCGCAGGCGGCCTGAGCAGGCTGCCTCCGTTCTACGGCGCCGCCGCTGAAGGCGGCGCCTGACTTACGCCCCAGGGAGATCTGCATGCATCCGGATGTACTGGGCTGGGCGGCGACCGCGGTGCTGATGGCTACGCTGATCCGCCAGATGGTGAAGCAGTGGCAATCACCCCACCCGGAAACGGTCTCGAAGTGGCTGTTTCTCGGCCAGATTACCGCTTCGATGCTCTTCACGATTTACAGCGCCCTGCTGGGCGCTACCGTTTTCGTGGTAACCAACGCGCTGCTGTTGATCACGGCGATTGTTGGCCAGGTCATGGCGTGGCGCCGGCGGCAACGACGTGGAAACCTACCCCGCAATGAGGTGGCGCCATGAGCTCACGCAGCGCGCTGATCATCATCGACCTGTTCAGCCTGTTCGACTTCCCGCAAGGGCGGCGGATGGCGCCGCTGGCTGTAAAGGCTGCCGAGAAGGCGTCTGCCTTGCGCACTGCATTTGACCAGCGCGGCTTGCCGGTGATCCATGCGAACGACAATTTCGGCGATTGGAAGCGTGATTTCCCTGGCCTGGTGGCGGCCTGCCGCAAGCAAGGCGGCGCGGCCGCGCAGATTGCCTCGACCCTTTCCCCGGAGCCGTCCCATTACTTCATTCTGAAGCCCAAGCATTCTGCGTTCCTGGCAACACCGCTGCCGGTGTTGCTGGCCAAGCTGCAGGTTCGCCGCGTGGTGCTGGCCGGAATGGCGCTGGATTCCTGCGTGCTCGCCACAGCGTTGGATGCCAATTCCCGCGAGTACGAAACCGTCATTGCGTGGGAGGCCACGGCCGCCCTGCCCGACCGGCGGCAACCTGCGCTGCAGCTACTGCAGCGCTCGGATGCGGCAACGGTATTGGACAACCGGGAGGTGATCGCGCTGCTGGACGACACCGAAGGCGAATAGCGCCCCAGTGATCAGGCCAGGTGCGGCTCGGCCACGGCGGCCAGATAGTCCATGGCCGCCCATGGGCTTCCCTCGCGCCCTGCCCGCTTCACGAAGCCGCGCCAGTCGGCATGGGCGGCCTGGCTCAGTTCGCGGTCGCCCGTGGGCAGCAATCGCATCGACCAGTAGGGGAACATGCGCCTGCCCACGGGGCCGCGAGCCAGCTCGATGATTTCGCGGTGGCTGCTGGACGCCAGTATTCGGCCGTAGGCGATTTTCAGGGCGTCTTCGGGGCCCTCGATGTACTGCAGGAAGCGCTGCCCGTCGAACAGCAGCACGCCGGTGATACCCGCGTCGCGGTTGAATCGGGCTGCGTCTTCCACCAGGTGGGCCAGGCGGTCAGGATCGAGGTCCGGCAGTGCTTCGCTGGCATAGGCGATAGCGCGGTTTACCATGGTGCGTGAAGTGGATTTAGTTTGAGGGAGAAATGTACGGATCGCACGTCAACGCGCAGTCTTCGACCCGCCACTGTGTTGTGAATTCAATCTGGACAGCGGTTTGCCCGGTCCGTGTGCTGCAGAAGCGCCTGCAGTCGCAGCGCGTTGCCGACCGCATGGCCATGGGCGGTGTTGTCCAGGATGACCCACGCCGGCCCGGCCATCGCCGATTCCCTGCAGCGGCATGCCAGGGTCTTCAGATCTGCCTCTTCATAGGCGCTGTAGTACATGCGCGGGCGGCCATGCCAGCGCCAGTAGCTCCAGTCTCGTGCGCCGCCGGGCTCGCCAGCGAGCGGGTACCGCGCCGGGTCGGCAGCCACGCGGGCAACACCCTGACCGGCCAGCATTGCATCGGCCTGGGCAGTAAACCAGCTTGCGTGGCGAGGTTCGCACGCGATGGCAGCGTTACTGCGACGGCGCAGGGCGCGGAAGAACGCCGACGCCACGCGCCCGTCGTAGGCCGCACTGGGCGGAAGCTGCAGCAGCAGCACCCCAAGCCGGTCGCCTAGACGTTCAGCGCCGCACAGAAACGCATCCAGTAAGGGGGTTGTGGCAACCAACGCATGCTCGTGGCTGATGGCGCGGGGTATCTTTACGCAGAAACGGAAGTCGGCCGGCACGCTCTGCGCCCAGCGCGCATAGGTCTCTGGCTTGTGTTGCCGATAGAAGGATGAGTTCACTTCCACCATTGAAAACCGGGTGGAATAGCGCTGGAGTGCGCTGTCGCCGGGTCCAAACTCGGTCGCGTGCGCAGATGGCAACGACCAGCCCGCGCAGCCGACGCGCATGGTGCCCGCCGCGTCCGCCATCTCGCCCTCGCTCATGCTGCCGCCTGGGTCAAGGGCTGACCGCAGACCACGCGGGCGAACAGGCCGACGTGGGCGCCGATGCGCCGGAAGTGTCCGGTGCAGGGCTTCGCTCACTGGCCGCAGCCAAGGCATGGTGGATGCGATGTGCATACCCGCGCAGCGCTGGGTCGACCCCGATGATGTAGACGAACCGACCATCGCAGCGCGGGCGTACCGACTCCAGCCCATCGGTGGACACCAACACCCGCTTCAGCGCTTTTGCCCAGGCCTTGCCCGGCGCGCAGTCCAGTTCCACCACGACGGCCCGTTCGCCGCAGTCCAGCAGCATGGTTTCCAGCCGCAGCACCTTGGGGTGGCTGGCGCTTTCCCGCTGATTCATGGGTCATGTCTCCCGCAATGGCGACGGCGGAAGTATCCACGGCACGCGCCAACAACGCGTCAATGCGGTGCATTGGCGAGGTGCACGCGCGCTCTTCGCACCCCGCACACGGCGAAACGTCATCATTTTGATGGTTTGAAGTACACAGTGGGGTCAACGCAGAACGCGAGTACGTGAACCACATGCAAGACCTGGAACGCGGTACGAACAGTGGGTGCAACCTGCTGTTGGTGGAAGATGAATTCGACCTGGCAGAACTGGTCGAGCAGGCTCTGGTCGACCAAGGCAACGAAGTCACCCACGCCTACAGTGTGTTTGAAGCGATAAGCCTTCTGAAGGACGGACGATTCGACGCCGCCATCCTCGATATCGAGTTGCGTGACGGCGTGGTGTTCCCGGTGGCCGATCGCCTGGCTGATCTCGGCGTGCCGTATTTGTTTGCTTCCGCCGTGTACGAGCAGGTAGTGCCAGCCCGCCACCAGCGGGCGCGTTTTGTCGCCAAGCCGTTCCATATTCCCCAGTTGCAGGAAGCGGTGAATGCCACGATCCAGAAAGGTCGGCTGGGCACCCAACCCAACGGATGATCATTTACAGGAGAAGGCTATGAGCAAGCTTCCTTTCAATCCCGCCGGCGATGCCAGCGATGAGGACAAGGCGCACACGCCGGACAAGGTGCGGACCGACCGCAGCTGGAAAAAGGAAAAGGACATGCCCGAACAGGAAGAGACCGCTCACCCGGAGGATTACGAGCGCCCGCCATCAGATCCCACCGGCAACAAGCGCGGGTGAGAGCTGCCGGCCTGCAGCATCATGCCGCCGGTGGCGAGGCCAGATGCTGTGATACCAGGAGGCTCAGGCGGTGGACGCCGCCGCTGCGGTTCAGACCAGACCAATCGCCAGTGGAGATGATGCGGATCTCGGTCGGCTGGGCAGGAAGCCAGCGCATGGACCAGTAGGGAAAGAGCCGGGCTGAGATACGAGCCCTGCCCAGTTCCACCAGCTCATGATGGCTGCGGGCTGAAAGAATGCGATCGTAGACCACGTTGATGCTGTCATCCGGCCCTTCGATGTACTGCAGAAAGCGAGAGCCGTCATATAGCAGGACGCCAGTCACACCTGCTTCCAGATTGAAACGGGCGGCGGCACGAGTGAGGTCATCCACGTGGTCAATGGACAGCCCTGGCACCGCCTCACTTGCGTAGGCGATAGCGCGTTGGGGCACGATAATCTCCAGCGAACGCAGCAGAAAGCTGCAGATCACTGTCCCACACCGGCTGTAATATGGCGTGAGGCTAATAGGTTCTGTTGAACCATTCCGCGTAAGGACTGTTCCTGACCAGGTAGCGGCTATAGTCCTTTTCCCCGTCTGTCCACCATACCGGGCCCCGCTCACCCAGCCCACGCTTGGCATCGTCCACAGCTCGGCGCGCGGCCTGCAACGCTTCCCGGTCACCTGCCCGCATGGCCGCTTGTACCGCTCGCCGACCGCTCATCAGCTGCGCCACCCATTGCTCACGCGCGGCTGAGGACAAATGGGGGTTACTGGCGCGCCATAGACGGCCGCGCACCACGATATACCGGCCGTCCGGGGTCAACGGTGCTGAAGCATTCATACGCGGGCTCCTGCAGCCGCCAGGCAGCGCCGGAGTTCATACAGCCACGGGATCACAACAATCAATGCAGCCGGGACCAGGATGGCCCACCAGTGCCAGGCCTGTGCCAACTGCTTCTGCAGCGACCACGTTGAATCGGCCTGTTCGGCGATCCACAGCAGAAAGACCCATGGCGCGATATCCAGAATACTGTGTACGTGCTGCTCGGCTGGGCTGATACGCCGGCGGCCGTCTGCACTGGCGGTATCGAGATAGCCAACCACCGCGTGCAGGGCGACCAGTGCAAAGAGCATCACAGCCAAGCCCCGACTGGGGGCCAGCGACAGCCAAGCAAGCACGCCTGCCCCGATCAGAGCCAGCTGCACCCCATGCAGCGCGCTCTCTCGCAGGCCGGATGTGTGCCCAATATCCGTGCGCCTGTGAAAGTGAAAGTCCAGCGTGCCTGCCAGCAGCCAGATGGCATACAGGCAGGCCATGATGCCGGCGGTCGTCATGGGGTCAGCACGATCTTCCGGCAATCATCGTCCTTGGCGTCGAACATCGCATAACCTTGGGCGGCCTCGGCCAGTGTCATGCGGTGCGAGATGATGTTGCCGGGGTCCAGCTTCCCTTCCAGAATGGCCGTCAGCAGCTCGGGCATCAGCCCCTGCACATGCGTCTGCCCCATCTTGAAGGTAAGGCCTTTGTCGAACGCGTCGCCCAGCAGGAAACCATGGATGAAACCGGCATACACGCCGGGGATGCTGACAACGCCCCCGCGTCGCGCTGCGGCAATGCACTGGCGGATCGCCACGCCACTGCTGCCTTCCAGCTTCACCGCAGTCAGCGCGCTTTCCAGGGCGCTGCCTTCAGCCTCGAACCCCACCGCTTCGATACAGGCATCCACGCCCCGCCCGCTGGTCTGGCTGACGATGTAGTCCGCCGGATCATCCACTTCGCTGAAATTGATGGGCGTGACCCCGTACGTGCGCTGGGCGAAGTCGAGGCGGTAAGGCAGATGATCGACCATGAAGATCGTCTCGGCGCCCAGCAACCGACAGCAGGCCGCGCTCATCAGGCCCACCGGACCGGCGCCGAAGATGGCCACGGTCGAGCCGGGCTTGATGCCGGCGTTCAACGCCGCCTGGTAGCCGGTAGGCAGGATGTCGGACAGGAACAGCACCTGCTCATCGGCAACCCCCTCGGGAATGCGAAGCGGGCCGACGTTTGCCTTGGGTACGCGCACATACTCGGCCTGCCCGCCCGCAACCCCGCCATACAGATGGCTGTAGCCGAACAGCGCGGCGGGCGGCAGCATGCCTTTCCCGTTGAGCGCAGCGCCTTTGCCCGGGTTTGTCGTTTCACAGGCCGCGTATTCGGCCAGCTGGCAATGGAAACACTCGCCGCAGGCAATCACGAAGGGGATGACCACCCGATCGCCGGGCTGTACCTGGGTCACGCCACGACCCACTTGCTCCACCACGCCCATGAATTCGTGGCCCAGCACGTCACCCGTGTGCAGGTCAGGGATCTTTCCGCGGTACAGGTGCAGATCGGAACCGCAGATGGCCGTGGCGGTCACACGCAGGATCAGATCGTCGTCGGCCGCCAGTACCGGGTCGGGCACGGTTTCCACCCGAACATCCTTGCGGCCGTGATAGGTCAATGCCTGCATGATCCGTCTCCGTGCGGTTGGAAGCCACAGGGTGGCACCTCGCGCGGGCAGGCCAGGTGACCCGAAGGTATGCGCGCCGTCTACCGGCTGCATGGCTGGCTTAACAGTTCTGTGCGTGGCCGTGGTCACTTCAATCTTGCGCGACCTTCACCGGTGCTTGCGACGCACACGCGCAGGCTCTGCCCGGATTAGCTGGCGCGAGGCACGCATATGTGGAAACGCAATGGACTATCCATTGTCCTGCTGGGCCTCATGCTGCTCTTCCTGAGCGGCCAGGTCGCTGCAGGCCTGCAGGTGCATAACCAGGAGCTGCTCCAGCACGGTCGCGCGCCTCTGGACGTCTGGCACTACCTGGGCAGCGGCCATTTCATCAGCGCCGCCTTCGAGAACTGGGAGAGTGAATTTCTGCAGATGGGCATGTACGTGCTGCTCACCGTCTCGTTGCGCCAGCGCGGCTCTGCTGAATCGCGGCCGCTGGACCCTGCGCAGGAGAACCAGCGCGTAGCGCCAGGCCCGGCCCCATGGCCTGTGCGTCGGGGTGGCATCTGGAAGACACTGTACGGGCACTCACTCTCTATCGCCTTCGGGTGCATGTTCCTGCTCAGCTTCGCGCTGCACGCGGCAGGAAGCTGGCGGGCGGAACAGTTGGAGCAGCAACTGCAGGGTTTGCCGCCGCTTGGCTTTCTGCAGCACATTTCCGGCAGCACCTTCTGGTTCGAGTCCATGCAGAACTGGCAGAGCGAGTTCCTGGCCGTGCTGGCACTGGTGGTGCTGACCATTTTCCTGCGGCAGAAGGATTCGCCGCAGTCCAAGGCGGTCGAGGCACCGCATTCACAAACCGGCGACTGAAGGGGCTCAGCGCTGCCGCGAATCGATGCTGATCTCGCCGGACGTCTCCAACATCGCCAGGGTAATGTCATGGTGTCCATCACAACCGGCCTTGCGCATGGCCACATCCAGGTCTTCCGGCGCCACGTTGCAGCGGCGCAGCTGTTCCCAGAACACCTTGCCGTTGCGGACCAGCACCACGGGTGCGCCTTCCACCCAGCGGTGCAGGCGACGGTTGCGTGCCGTGGCGTACCCCACCAGCCAGTTCAGGCCGAGCAGCGTCGCGGCCAGGATGAGCCCGCCCAGCAATGACGTGTCTTCGCCGATCAGCGAATTCTGCACCGCGGTGCCCAGCAGCACGATCACCAGCATGTCGAACGGCGCGGACTGCCCGATGGAGCGCTTGCCGCTGAGCCGGGTGAGCAGCAGCACCACGATGTAGACCGCGCTGGCGCGCAGCACGAACTCGAACCAGGGCATCCCCAGATCCAACAGGTCAGTCACGATCATCTCCCGGCATGGTCCTGCACGCAGGCATACCCAAACAAACGTCCATGTCTTGTGACCTGATTGCCTTGGCTGTGTCTACAGCGGGTGCAAGGTCCACTGACCGCTGCACAGGCCCTTGCGCAGAATGCGGTAGGCGTCGCGGTCGAACTGGGCGGGCCCGCGGCGCAGGCGTCGGGCAGCAGCGAGGGTCTCGGTACTGCCGTGATAGAACCACCCATCCACCACATGGAACTGGCGCAGGTCCGGGCCGCGCTCCTCGATGGCGACGGGGCCGGCGTACGGCCATTGCACGACTTCCAGCAGGGCCAGTGCCTCGGTCAGCCGGCGCTGGTGCTCGGCCAGGCTCTCGCGCCCCGAGCATGCGCCAAGGCACTGGCCCAGCATCGACCGGAAGCAAGGTCGCCCGGCCGGCAGGCGCTCCAGGCCCAACAGCGAATAGCACAGGCGGTTGTCGTCAGCCAGGCGTCGCAGTGCTTCGCGGGCGGAACGCTCACTGGAGTAGACGCCGTACAGCAGCGGCGCTGATGTCAGGTCGACTTCGCCTGAATGCAGCACGCTCACTTCACCCCGATAAAGGCGCAGGCTGAATTGCCGCGGCACCCGCCGCAGCAGGCGGTTATAGAGCGGTCGATGGGTCTTGACCATCGTGGCTTCCAGCAGCTGTGCGCCAAGATCACCGGCCATTGGCAGATGGCTTATGCGCTCGGATTGCCGCAGCATCGCGGCTTCTCCCTCAGTACGCAGGTGATCAAGCACACGGGTGCGCAGGTTCACACTCTTGCCGATATACAGGGGCAACCCACCCTCGCGACCGTGGAAGGTGTACACCCCTGGTTGGGCAGGAAGGGCGCGAGCCTGCTCCCGCAGGTGCTCAGGAAAGACATAGCCGGCGGCGCGGGCAGAACGGCGCGCGGACTGGGCGCTTGAAGGCATGTACGGCGACAGCGGGAATCGATGAATGCAGCAACCCATGATAGGCACCGGCCAGACCGGCGCCAATGCAGGGTCAGACAGCGCGCTGAATGCTTCACGTTGATGCGCAGCGCACCCGGTCTGCACGGCGTGCGCTGCCCGGCACCCTCACTCTGTAGCGCCCAATCGAAGGAGCCACGAGATGTCCGATGCCAACAACGCCGCGCTGGGCCGTACCCGCTGGGCCCATTGCCGAAGGCTATATTCCCGGTTGGAGCAATGGCCCCGAACCCGAACTGCAGAGCCACGAAACCTGCTGCATCCTCAATACCGGCAGTACCGATGCACAGATCAGCCTGATGCTGTACTTCGAGGACCGCGAGCCGCAGGGCCCCTATCTCTTCACCGTGCCGGCCCAGCGCACCTGCCACAAGCGCTTCAACGATCTGCAGGACCCGGCGCCTGTGCCGCGTGGCGTGGGTTTTTCCTGTGTGATCGATTCGGATGTGCCGGTGGTGGTGCAACACACGCGCCTGGATTCGCGCCAGGCAGAGAACAGCATCATGACCACGATCGCCTACCCGCTGTAGGGCCGCGCCGTGCACATCGCGGCGACACCACCGGGCCACTGCCTTTACCCGTTCTGGCAGACAGTAACGATTCCCCTTCCGAAGGAGTCGTCCGATGGCTGCCCCCCAATATCCGAAGCCGCCGTTCAAGGCACAGCAGCAGACTTTCCCCGGCAAGACCAGCAAGATGGACCCGCGCCCGGACCACGGCGAGCACAGCTACAAAGGCCATCGACAGCTGGAAGGCAAGAAGGCGCTGATCACCGGCGGCGACAGCGGTATTGGCGCTGCCGTGGCCATTGCCTATGCCCGCGAAGGCGCTGATGTTGCCATCGCCTTCCTGGAGAGCGAAAAGGACGATGCGGCGGCCATTGGCAAGCTGATACAGGAAGCCGGCCAGAAGTCGGTACTGATTCCCTGCGACATCAGCGATGAGGCGCAGGCCGAAGAACTGGTGAAGCGCGTGGTGCACGAGCTGGGCGGCCTGGACATCCTGGTGAACAACGCCGCCTACCAGCGCTATTACGAGTCGTTCGAACAGATCACCATGGACGACTGGCGCAAGACCTTCGATACCAACGTGCACGCGGTGTTCAACCTGACCCGCCTGTGCGTGCCGCATCTGCAGGACGGCGGCGCGGTCATCAACACCGCATCGGTGAATTCCAAGAAGCCCACGCCGAACATCCTGCCCTATTCCACCACCAAGGGCGCGGTTGCGAATCTGACCATCGGGTTGGCCGGCCTGCTGGCGGAAAAAGGCATCCGGGTGAACGCGGTGCTGCCAGGCCCGATCTGGACGCCGTTCATTCCTGCCGGCATGGCCGCCGAAGAGGTCGAGCAGTTCGGCAGCCAGACGCCGTTCGGTCGACCGGGTCAGCCGGCCGAACTGGCATCGGCCTACGTGATGCTGGCCGCCGACAGCGCCAGCTACACCTCCGGCGCGCTGCTGACCATTTCCGGTGGCGCCGTCACGCTCTGACTTTTCTGGACCCCACTCCTTCCTCCCCCAAGGAATGCCGCAATGACCCGCAATCAGTACGACATGCAGAACCCAGTCACCCAGTTCCCGCAGCCGACCTACCCGGCGCAGGTACAGACACCGCCCGGCACCGTGCACGAACTGAGCCCACAGGCCGACCATGGTGAGAAGAGCTACGTGGGCCTGGGCCGCATGAAGGGCCGCAAGGCACTGGTGACCGGCGCAGACTCGGGCATCGGCCGCGCCGTGGCGATTGCCTTCGCCCGCGAGGGTGCCGATGTAGCGCTGAACTACCTGCCCGAGGAGGAGGCGGACGCCGCCGAGGTCGTCGCGCTGATCGAGGCCGAAGGGCGCAAAGCCATTGCCCTGCCCGGTGACCTGCAGAACGAGGCGTTCTGCCGCGATCTGGTGGCCAAAGCCGTGGATGCGCTGGGCGGCCTGGACGTTCTGGCCAATATTGCCGGCAAGCAATTGGCCGTGGAGAAGATCGAGGACCTGGACACCGAGCAGTTCGAGGCCACGTTCCGCACTAACGTGCATGCGCTGTTCTGGGTATGCAAGGCGGCCCTGCCGCACCTGCCAGCGGGTGCGACCATCATCAACACGGCCTCCATCCAGGCCTATCAGCCCTCGCCCAATCTGCTGGACTACGCGCCGACCAAGGCGGCCATTGTCAATTTCACCAAATCGTTGGCGCAGCAGGTCGCCGAGCGCGGCATCCGGGTGAACGCCGTAGCCCCGGGCCCGATCTGGACTCCTTTGCAGCCGGCGGGCGGTCAGCCGCCAGAGGCCATCCCAGAATTTGGAGCGCAGACACCACTGAAGCGCGCCGGCCAACCGGTCGAGATGGCGTCGGCCTACGTGCTCCTGGCCACCCAGGAATCGAGCTACATCACCGGCGAGGTGATTGGTGCCACCGGCGGCATGCTGCTTCCGTGAGGTCCGCGCCAGATAGCGGGGCAAGCCCTGCACGTGACGCGCAGGGGCATGCCCCCATCCATGCCTACGCGGCCATCGGCGATGGCCGCTCCACGGCGCTGATTGCACCTGACGGCAGCATAGACTGGTGGTGCGCGCCAAACATGGATTCGCCGCCGCTGTTTGATCGTCTGCTGGACGCCGAGGCCGGCGGGCGCTTTGCCCTGCAGGCACGGGGCGTCGTGTCTGTACGCCGGCGCTATCGGGCCGACAGCAACGTACTTGAAACGGAGATCCGCACTAGCACCGGATTCGCCCGCGTTACCGAATCGCTGAACAGCGGTCCGGCCGGGCGCCTGCCGTGGTCCGAGCTGGCCAGGCGGGTGGAAGGGCTGGAAGGCGAGGTGCTCTTCGACCTGCACTACCAGCCGGGCACCCGTGCCGGCACCTGCACGCCATGGATGAGCGATACGCCCAATGGGTGCGTGCACCACGTGGGTCCGGTGATGACGATGCTGCGCTACCCGGGAGACACCCACATCGAGCTGTGTGACGACCGCGCCGTGCAGGGGCAACTGCGCGTGACGGCGGGCTACCGCGGCATTGTCGCGTTGCTGGCGTCGCAGGACGAGGTGCTGCCCGTTCCGCCATTGGACGATATCGACACCCGCATCGACCGCTCCGATCGCGAATGGCAGCAATGGGTCGCGGACCTGCACTGCGTCAGCCGCCAGCGCGGTGAAGTGATCTGCTCGGCGCTGGCGCTGAAATTCCTGTGGTTCTCGCCCACCGGCGCCATTGCCGCAGCCGTGACCGCTTCGCTGCCGGAGCGCCTGGGCGGTGACAAGAACTGGGACTATCGCTACGCCTGGGTCCGCGACGCCGCCTACATCATCAAGGCCTTCCTGCGCGTGGGCGCCCTGCCCGACGCCAAGGCCGGTTTCAGCTGGTTGATGACCACCATCGGCAGACACCGCCCGGCGCTGCGGCCCTGCTACACCTTGCGCGGCGAAACGGTTGAACAGGAGCGATACATCGACATCCCCGGCTATCACAGTAGCCAGCCGGTGCGGGTAGGCAACACTGCAACCGACCAATTGCAGACCTGCGTCTACGGCGATGTGATGGAAATGGCCAGCCGCATGATCGATGCCGGCCATATTCTGGACCCGACCACTGCCCGGCTGCTGTTCGAGCTGGCCGACGAATGCGCTGACCGCTGGATGCGCAAGGACTGCGGGTTCTGGGAGCTGGATGACCTGCAGCATTACACCATGTCGAAGGTGGAATGCTGGATGGCCCTGCGCCGGGCGTGCGAACTGGCCGAACAGGGCCACATTACCCGCGCCCGCTTGCCCCGCTGGCAGCGCGAGCGCGACCGCATCCTGGACTGGATCGACACGCACTGCTGGCACGAAGAGAAGCAGAGCTATGTGATGCACGCCGGCAGTGACCGACTGGATGCAAGCCTGATGCTGGCATCACGCTTCGGCCTGGCCCAGGCACGGCGCGAGCGGTTCATCGCCACCCGTGAGGCGATGCGCCGCGAACTGAGTGATGCCAGCGGTGATCTACTGTGGCGCTACAGCGGCATGCAGCAATGCGAAGGCACGTTCATCAGCTGCGCGTTCTGGATGGTGGAGGCGTATGGCCTGCTGGGCGAGCAGGAGGAGGCGCATCGGCTGTTCCATGCCCTGTTGCAGCGGGTTCGCAACGACGTGGGCCTGATGCCCGAGATGTGGGACCCTTTTACCGAGCGAGGGCTGGGAAACACCCCGCAGGGCCTGAGCCATCTTGCCCTGGTGCACGCGGCATTCGCGGTGGATGGGGAATGAGGCTTTACACGCCTCAGCTGGCCAAGGCCAGCTGGGGCGGTACACCATGCTCCTGCGCTGCAAGGGCCGCCAGATGATCGGCAAAACCGCCGCTGGCGCGCCCGACCAAGCGGGCACTGGTGCTCACCACCGGATCACCGGCCCAGCAGATGGATGCGCCGCTTGCCTGCAATCGTTTCACCAGATCCACATCTTCCGAACAATGCTGCGCCGCGAAACCTCCGGCCGCCAGGTAGGCACGTGTCGACACGCCCATGTTGGCGCCGTGTACGCGGCCGTGCCCGTGCTCCCAGCGTTCTCCGCGGTGGAAACAGTTTCGTAGCCAGCCTTGCCCGGGCGACAGATCACCAAGATCCACGACCCCGCAGAAGACGTCAGCGCCCGCTTCGCACTGCGCCACAAGCCAATCGGCTGGCACTTGGCTGTCTGCATCGGTGCTGGCCAGCCACCGTGCGCCCATGCGGATCAAGTCGTCCGCCGCCGCCGCTCGCGCTGCACCCACGCAGCGGGCCTGCACCTGCACCATGCCGACGCCGTGGCGCCGGCAGATATCCGCGCTGGCATCCGTGCAGGCATCCAGCGCCACCGTCATCCGTACTGGCTCTCCCTTCAGCCGCGGGTGCGCGGCGGCAATGGACAGCGAGCGCAGGCACGCGTCCAGGCACCCCGCCTCGTTGTGTGCGGGCACCAGTATGCCGATCATCTCAGGCCCTCTTCGCTGGCCAGCGACAGTGGCGCGCGGGACCACGCCTGCAGCACGAAATCGCTGTCCCGGTAGCAGAACGCTTCCTGCAGCCCGTGCCCCAGACGCTCATGCACGAGCGCGGTGCGGCTGGCGCGGCCGTTGAAGGAGGGCAACCAGTGGCAAGCCACCAGCAGTCCGTCATCCTTCAATGCAGCGTGTACCCCGTCGCGCAGCTCCACCAGCGCGTCCGGTCCCAGGTAGTAGCCCATCTCGCTGCAAACGATCAGGTCGAAGCGGCCGGCCGGCCACTGTTGCGGATGCTGCGCGCAATGCACCTGCACGTGCGGCAGATGGGCCAGACTGCGGCGCGCCTGGAACGTCGCCCGCGGGCTGATATCGGTTGCCAGCAGGCGCTCGCAGCGGCCGGCCAATGCTTCGGTCAGCACCCCGTTGGAACAGCCCAGTTCCCAGCCGCGCTGGAAGCTGCGGCGCGTCAGACTGGCCATCAGCACGCCGCGCTTGCGCTCCTCGTACCAGCGGCTGCGGTAGCCGAAGGGATCATCGATGGCATGCACTTCGTCGAAGTACGGCTGGGCACTCATGCGAAATAAACCTCCTGGGTACGATGGAAACGGTCGAGCACGTACGCAGGCAGGATGGGCTCGGCCTGCAACCGGGGCACATCGCCGGTCTGTGTACGGAAACGGGTAATGGCCTGCCGCTTGTGGGCGGCCACCGGGGAAATGTCGAGCAGGCGTGGCGACTCCCATGCCATGTGCGCGCAGCCCGGGTCCAGCCAGTGCCAACCCCAGACGGGGTACTCAAGCAGGCGGCAGCCAACGGCACGCGCGGCCCGCCACGCGGCGCGTCCGGCAGCTTCGTGGTCGGGATGGCCATCGAACCGCCACGGCGCCAGCAGCAGGTCGTCTTCGCGCAGGCACTGCCACAGCCAGTCTTCCAAACCGCTTTCGTGATCGGTCACGCCGCCATCGGCGACGCCCAGATGCACGATGGACTCTGCAGCAATGGACAGCTCGGACAATGCATCGCGCAGCTCCTCGCGCCGGGCCTGCCGCAGGCGCGGCGGCGTCCACCACTGCTCACCGGGGTAGCACGCCTCGCCGTCGGTCACCGCCACCACCTGCACCGGCATGCCCATGCGGGCGGCGGCGCACATCAGGCCTCCGCAGGCCAACACCTCGTCATCGGGATGCGGTGCAACCACTACAATCCGCCCTGCCCCGGCACACAGCTCGGCCGCGGTCGCTGTGGGTTGCTGCCACAGCCAGTCACAGCGGTCCCACGCGCTCGCTTCCGAACCGCGCCCGTTGATGATGGCTACAGCGCCCATGGTTTCACCTGTGCTGCACACTGCTGTCCCAGCCATTCCCAATCCTTGTCCGCGTGGCTTTGCCGAAGGAACACGCTCAGATCGGCCCAGCGGCGCGCGTGCGCGTCCTCCATGCACATGGGCGCTGGTCCCAGTGCGCGGCCGGCAAGGTCCAGGATCTGGGTGGCCGCGCGTTCCACCACGCTGCGCGCACGCACCACCTGCACGCGGTGGGTCAGCTGCGGCGCCAGGTCGATCGCGGCGGCCAGCTCGCGCAGCAGCGCGGCGGCCGGTGCCAGAGCGAGGTCAGCCTTGCCCAGCAGACGCGCGCGCAGGCCTTCGCTGCAGGCATGTTGCATGCGCTCTGCAAGCGCGGTGGCCGCGCCGAACCACACGGCCGCAATGCCCGCGCCGCCATGCCAGAACCCGGGACGATCCAGATAGGCATTCAGTGGGCCGACCGCCTCGGCCTGGGCATCGTCGAAACGCACCGTGGTGGACGGTACGCCGGCCATGCCGGGGGCGGGCCACGGCTCACCCTCCAGTGCATGCCACTGCGATGCATCCACCCGATAGAGCTGCACCCCTCTCTCGTCGCGCACGGTTACCAGCGCAGCATCCACCAGCTGGCTGCCCGAACACCACGGCTTGTCGCCGCGCAGTCGGCCGCTTGCATCGGCGCGCAGGGTGCAGGCGGGTCCCTCTGCTGCCCAAACCGCCAGCAACTGGCCGTCCGACGGCGCTGCGCCGAGTTCGTGCAGGATCGCCACGGCGTCATGATGGGCTTCAAGCACCTTCGCCAGACACAGATCCTCATGCCCCAAGGCAGCGAGCCCTCGCCAGCGCTCCAGCGTACGGCCTTGACCAGGCAATGGCAGTGCGTTGACCTGCAGCAGTCGCTGCCGGGCCAGATTCGAAAGCGGTGACGGCAGCACGGTAGCGAGCATTCGCAGTTAACTGTGGAGGCGGGCCTTCAACGTAAGTCGCGCGAGGTCATACGGCCGTCTTGCGGATGTAGCGGGCACATGAACGCGCGGTGGCAGGATCATCACAACCCTTGCGCGCGGTGACTCGTCACGCTGTCTGTACCATTCATGATCGACGCTGTGAGGAGGTATTCAACAGGTCTTCACATGTCTCGCAGCGAACTGCCCGTGTCGTCGCCCGACTCCCTCGCTTATCGCCTGCTGCAGGACAGCGACTGGGCACATGGTGGGCTTGCAGAGGCGGCGCCGGACGAGCTGCGCACCGTGCTGACGATGATCCTGGATTGCCCAGAGCCGCTGTGGATTTCCTGGGGACCGGACAACCTGTTCTACTTCAACGACGCATTCTCGCCCTGGATGGGCAACAAACTGGCCGGCGCGATGGCCACGCCGGTGAGAATCGTCTGGCACGACGTGTGGGATGAGCTGGGTGGAGCCATCGCCGATGCGATGGCCGGCACCCACCGCAGCTTCCGCAACCTGCGCGTCTTCATGGACCGCGATGGCACGCGTCGCGAAACCTTCTGGACTTTCTCCTATTCCCCCATCCGCGTGGCAGATGGCAGCGTGGGCGGCATTCTGTGCGTGGTCAGCGACCAGACCGAGTTCGTTTCCGAGCGCAACGAGCATTCGCGCCAAGTCGAATCGATCAGTGAGGAGGCAAGGCAGGCCCACGCTGAGCTGGTGAGGGCACGCGAGCAGCTGCGGCAATCGCAGAAGCTGGAAGCCATTGGCCAGCTGACCGGCGGCGTGGCGCACGATTTCAACAATCTTCTGCAGGTAATCACCGGCTCGGTGGACATGCTCCGCTATGGCAAACCCCGCGACGAGCAGCAGCGCCGGCACATCGAAGCCATCGGCGCGGCAGCAGACCGGGCGACCAGCCTGGTCTCGCATCTGCTGTCCTTCTCGCGCAGGCAGACGCTGTCACCGGAAGTGTTCGATCTGGGCAAGGGGGTGGAAGGACTGGCCGACATCATCCGCACCCTGCTCGGCAGCCGGGTGGCATTGCAGCTGGATCTGCCCGATGATCCGCTGCACGTGCTGCTGGACAAGACCCAGCTGGATACGGCACTGATCAATCTGGCGGTGAACGCACGCGATGCCATCGGAAAGAACGGCACGGTGCGCATCTGCGTACGCCGGGTCGATACCATGCCTTCGGTACGGTTCGCGCCGCCACTGAAGGGCGCCTTTGCGGCGGTTGCGGTGAGCGATGACGGCTGCGGCATCGAAGAGTCGGTCTTGAGCCAGGTATTCGATCCGTTCTTCACGACCAAGGGTGTGGGTGAAGGCACTGGCTTGGGACTCAGCCAGGTGTTCGGCTTCGTCAAGCAGTCCGAAGGCGAGGTGGATGTCACCAGCACCGTGGGCGAAGGCAGCACGTTCGTCTTGTACCTGCCGCTGACCGACCAGGAGCCGGTTTCAATGGAAGGTTCGTCCCTGCATGCACTGCAGGAAGCGAAGGGCTTGAACGTGCTGGTGGTGGAAGACAACGTGGATGTTGCGGCATTCGCGGTTTCGGCACTGCGGGAACTGGGCTGCGGCGTGCAGTTGGCGCGCAACGGCGCAGAGGCTCTGGCCGACCTGGATCTGCATCATGCGCGCTACGACGTGGTCTTTTCGGACGTGGTAATGCCGGGCATTACCGGCCTGGAACTGGCCAGGACAGTACGTGCCACCTATCCTGGGCTGCATGTGGTCCTGACCAGCGGCTACAGCGAACTGCTGGCGCGGGAGACCGACCATGGCTTCGTCGTGCTGCGCAAGCCTTATACCCTGGGTGGTCTGGCCGAGGCGATCAAACCGCCTGTGGGTGCGGGAGAGGCGGTTGTGGATTTGGGAAGCGACGACCGTGTGTGGCGCACGGTGAGTTGAATCACGAAGGCGGCGAACCATTGCTGCCGACAAGCGCACGGCTGTATAAATGGTCGCCGATCCGGCTTGCCTAGATCCACTCTTCAGATGCCGATAGGCTATGCCCTGATCCTGATCTTTCCCGTGCTTGCGGCGGTGTTCCGCATTTGGGCCAGTGCGAGTTTGGATGGGAGCGCCCGGATCTCTGCGCGGGACTGCGCCGTAGATCAATTCAAGGGCGGGGCCCTTTTCCTGGCTGTGGGTCCGCTGGTGGGAACGCTGGCTGCCTTTCTCGCCGTCTCACTGAAAGCGGGCACCGTGCTTAACCCCTTGGCCATGCTGTTCCTGTTGTTGTTTGCCTACCCAATGGGTGCCATTCCGGCGATGGCGACCGGTGCCTTGATGGGTGCCTTGAAGCCCTGGCTGTGGGGCTGGCGCGCCTTGGCATTGAGCAGCGCGACGGGGGCCCTGCTTTCATCGATTCCGTCACTGGCTGCGGGCAGTTCGCGCGGGTTGGGCGATGCGGCGGCTTTCTGTTTCTGCGCTTGGGGTGGTGCTGTCGGCAGCGCCGGCCGTTTCGGCGGTGGTGGGCTGGTTGCTGCTGGGGCAGCGCCTGAGTGCGATGCAAGCAGCGGCACTGGGGC
This sequence comes from Stenotrophomonas sp. YAU14D1_LEIMI4_1, assembly GCF_003086815.1. Classification (NCBI taxonomy): domain Bacteria; kingdom Pseudomonadati; phylum Pseudomonadota; class Gammaproteobacteria; order Lysobacterales; family Lysobacteraceae; genus Stenotrophomonas; species Stenotrophomonas sp. YAU14D1_LEIMI4_1. The sequence continues at coordinate 2,180,532 of NZ_CP025997.1, forward strand.
TGATTGTGGTTGCCATGGCGGGGCATGCGCTTTCGGGGGCGCGCCGAGCAAGGGCGGGGGTTATGGCGGCGGACTGATTGCGATTGGCGGTCCAGTCGAGCAAGCTCGACTCTACTGTGCTGTCGCTGGACCATTTGGGATTGGGTGATAGAACTCCAAACGCAGGATGCCGATGAAGATTCTCTGGAACGTGCTGATTATCGCGGTACTACTCCCGGTGGCCGGCTGCATGGAAGTGGTGAGCGCTGAATACGCCGACCGCGATGAGGCCAAGAACAGAAATGCCATCGGCGAAGCGAAGTGGCTGCCCGCCTGGTTGCCTGCGGATGCGGTCAACATCCGCGAGACCCACGACATCGACACGAATGCGTCATGGGTGGTCTTCCGCCTGCGATCTGGCGCTCTTGTGTTGCCCGTGAATTGCAGAAGAACTGCGCGGCCAGAAATGCCCGGCAAGCAGGTAATTGGCCGGTTCCCAATGTTCGCCCGCGATGCATGGTCGCGCGCATCGGCGTCCAACGGCATGTTCTATCTGTGCACCGAGGGCACGACGACCCATTGGGTCACGCACGATAGGGAAATGGATCTTGTCTACAGCGCAACAGTATTTTGACAGGCCGGCCTGCTACACATCCGTTGCCCCTGCCTTACTGGTCCCGGCACCGAAGCCATTCCCCCTTGGCAGTGCGTAGCTGCTCCCAACCATTGCTCAGGCGCCGCATGGCCGTGCCCCCCAAGCAGGCTGCCCCTACCCGCTTGGACTCAGCCGTTCCATAGGCCGGCAGACGGACGACTTCACTGGATGGCGTAGGCAGCCCTTGGCGCCGGGCCTCGCCCTGTACGTAGCCACGCTCGATGTCAGCGCAGTACAGCCGCATGCGCGGGTCGAGGAACTGATCGCATTTCATCGGATCGGCACCGGGGTTGTGTGCCTTCGGAACGGATGGCGTGTGCTTCGGCGCGGGCTGGGGCCCGGTGGCAGAGCGCATCTGCTGGGCGTGCGCGGGCGGCGCCAATGCCATCAACGCCATGAAGAAACCGATTCTTGCGTCCATGCCAGCCCCCTGGTGTCTGGGGGGATGGTAGCCGAATGTGGGTTCAGTCGAGCAAGCTCGACTCTACTGACTGGCGCGGTCGGGTGTCCTCCAGGAACATTGCCATCCATGCGTCCATCACTGCAAAGATGTCGATGCCGCGCTCCGGGGCCTCCGGCGCCTCATGCCACCAGATAAGGCCCGCCGCAGCTTCCAGCCGGCCCTCCTCCACCGCAACGTAGTCGCCGCCCCCGTTGGAGAACACCGTTATCCAGCTGCGGGCAAATGAATCATCCTCCTCGTCAATCATGTCGGAAACGCGTGATTGATCGCAGAGGCGCTGCGGCCCCATCGAACCGGCCGGGAAGAAGGTGTACCCGTCGTGGACCTCGCGATGGAAGTCCTGCAGCCTTGCCCGAAGGCGCTTGAACTCTGGTGTGACGAGTGCACCCCCTGTTAGTGGGGCACCCCCCACGTAGTAGTAGACGCTGGAACCATCATGAAAGATGTACGCCATCTCGATCTCGGCACCGACGAGCAGCACCGTGCCCAGCAGACACTCATCAAGCAGCCGCAGTGTTGTCGGAAACTCAGTCGAGAATCCGCTCCAGCCAGCGGGGTACTGAGGCGGGGCCTCGAGGCTCAGGCCGAACCTGTGCCAACCTAGGGGAAGTGCCAAGCCTGGTGGGACATCCTTGGGGTCAAGGTAGACCTTGCAATCAGGGAATGTCTCCTCGATGTCCCGAGTGACACGGTCAAGTGAAGTCATTGCACTGCACCTGTGCGTTCCGTGGGCACCGAGGCGGACCGTACGATTGAAGGTTGGCTTTACATGCCTTAACGCAAATTACAGTGCCGGCGCTCAGTCGAGCAAGCTCGACTCTACCGGCACTGCGACCGGATTGCCGGCCCCTCCCCCTTGCTCCCACCGCCCCTTGGCCCCATGCTGGGCCCAGCCCAAGACGCCATGTCGTACAGGGGGCCGTACTTGAGCCTGATTCGAGCAACCGCCCGCCGCCGCGCTGTTACCGAGGCCATCGTGATCGCCGCGCTGGCCGCCGCCGCCCTGCTGGCCGGGGCGCAGGCTGTGCTCTATTCAGAAGACAATGCCACGTCCGAGCGGATCGCCCAGGCGGTCCTGGGCCGCTCGGAGACCATTACCCGCGTACGCCGCGATGTGATGGATGAGGCGCTGCGCGTACCGGGCACGCCCTGCTCCGCCGAAGAACTGGCGCGCTTCAAGGCGCTTACCTTCCACTCCAGTTTCATTGCCGATCTTGGGCGGCTTGATGAGGGTCGTTTGACCTGTTCGGCCACCTGGGGGGACCTGGCTGCACGGGCGCTGCCGCCGCCCACGTTTCACCTGGGAAACTCGCGGGTCTGGCTGAGTGAAGACCTGGCCGGCACCCAGTACGAGGGCACGACGCTGATTGCTCGCGACGGCATTTTCAGTGTCTCGTCCACGTCGGCATTCGACGGCATAGATGGCCTGGCCACCAGCACGAGCACGCTCAGCATCGTCGCGGGCGATCGCAGCTACACCATCAGAAAACTGCAGCCGGGTAAGAGTTCCGCCACGCAGGCCGCTACGGTGCACAGCCGCACTTGCAGCACGCAGAACACCGTCTGCGTGGTGGTGGAAACCCCGCGCCGGTCCGTTGCCGGGCTGCCCGGCTGGATGCTGGTGCTGATGCTGTGCCTGAGCGCGATCGCCGGTGCGGTCGGCGCCTACGTTCTGGCGCGCCGGCGCAATGCACAGGATGGCTCGATCCACGCGCGCCTGGACCAGGCCATCAAACAGGGCGAGATAAAGCTGGTGTATCAGCCGCTCTGCCGTATACGCGATCAGCAACTGGTCGGCTTCGAAGCCCTGAGCCGCTGGCATCCGGACGCCGGCGAGGACATTCCCCCTTCGGTGTTCGTACCCATTGCACGGCAGTTCAACCTGACGCCGCTGCTGTTTCGCCACGTGCTGGCCCGGGCGCTGCAGGAACTGGGGCCGTCGCTGCGCCGCCACCCGCACCTTTATGTGAGTGTGAACGCAGAACCCCATGATCTGGCCCAGCCCAATGTAGTGCGCTATCTGGATGCCTTACTGCACGAGGCAGGCCTGCGCCCATCACAGATACGCATTGAGGTGACCGAACGGGAACAACTGTGCGCGGTCGGCAAGGCCAACATCGGCGAGCTGGAGACCATGGGTTACAAGTTGCTGATCGATGACTTCGGTACCGGCAGTGCGAACTTCTCGCACCTGGCCGAATCGCCGTTCCAGGGCGTGAAGATCGACCGGATGTTCGTGACCGCCATTACCGAAGATTCGCCGCTGCGCTCGGTGCTGCCGGGGATGTACCAGATTGCCCGCAAGCTGGGGATGGACGTGATCATCGAGGGTATTGAAACGCCACAGCAGGCCAGCCTGCTGCGTGAACTGGCCGCCGATGCCGTGGGCCAGGGTTGGCACTACGGTTATCCATTGCCGACGGCCGACGCCGTGGAAATGCTTGAGTGATGGTGCTCACTTCGTGATGGGCGTCTGAAACGCCCGCTGCAGCCACGAACTAAGATGGGATTTCCAAAAGGAGAATCCCCCCGCATGAAGCAACTGGGTATTCGCAGCGATGCCCCGGCCTGGACCGAGCACCGTGACATGCGAGTGGCGTTCCCCTTCCTTGCACGCCTGATTGACCAGGAGCAGCAGGCCGAAGTGGGCGCCGTACTGGAAAATGGCCACTGGCGGGTTGCACTTAGCGTGGCGCAGGCAACGACTGCCGAACTGGGCAACACGGGCTTCCTCCCCTGCCCCTACCCCGATGCCGCGCCTGACCAGGATCCCTGCCGCTGAATGTCCAAAGGAGTTGTGACATGAAACCTGCGCCTATCATCGCCCTGCTGGTGTTGCCCTTCACCGCAATGGCCGCCAGCCCGGACACCCCGGACGACGGCTGGTTGAAGGACCCGGCAAGCGGCTGCCAGTTCCTGGCGCCTCGTTCCCTACCCTCGGGCCCCACCTACTGGATCGGTGCCTGCCCCGGCGGAAAGGCCGACGGCCTGGGCGTGCTGCGCCGTCGCGATGGCGCGGACGCTGGCGAGGTGTTCTATGGCGAATTTAAGGATGGCGTGCCGCTGATCGGGGTGATCGACACCGCCCGCGGCAACCAAGGCGGGCTGATCGCCGGGCGCTGGAAGGACGGTGATCTGGCGACCCGCGAGGACAGCGTCTGGCAGGACAACGCGGACGCCTTCACCGCAGCCAGCAAGGCCGCACAGGCCGCGAGCGCGGCATACAAGGCGCAGAACAATGAGGCATCGGCCCGCTACTACGCGCAACAGGCGAAGATGCTGGACGAGCAGATGGACCGTTGAACCACCCGGACATGGAACAGACCACAATGGAATGGAAATTCGACCAGGCCCCGAACGTCGCATGCATTACCAGCCAGGCCGTGCTGGACGGCAGCCCGGTGCTGGTAGTGACCCACTACGCTGATGACCACTCATGGGCCTTCCTGGACGGCGCGGTGGCTGACCCCGTGCAGGCACACGTGGTTTCGATGGGATCCATCGTGCGGTTACACCCGGACGTGGAAGCTGTTGCGGACCTGTTGCCGGGGATGAACGCGGTACGCTCTGCAGCAGACGGGGTATGGCACAGGCAAGCACACGGGTAATGTGGGGACACGGATGTGACTGAGAAGAACTACTGGTTTACCCCGAAGCGCTATGGCTGGGGTTGGGGCTGGCCCTGCGCGTGGCAAGGCTGGGTGGTCTACGGCGTGGCCTTCGCATTGCTGGTAGCGGGGCCGTTCCTGTTCTCGCCCTTCAGCCGCCCCCTGGCCTTCATGCTGTACACGTGGGCCGTATCGCTGGTACTGGTGCTGGTGTGCTGGCTGAAAGGCGCGCCGCCTGGATGGCGTTGGGGGAAGTAGCCGCGGCTTTCAACGCGGCGCACGACTGATGACGCACGCCGAGCTGCTTGCTTCTTCAACCTACCTGGACTGAAGTACGCCCAGATCGATTTTCCTGGGGGAGACGCGCCGACTACTGATCGGAACTGCCGCGGATTCAAATCGGCGGCCATCGACGCATTCAATCGTGAAGCGATACTGCTTGGGTTCCGGCCCGGCAACAACCATCATCGGGACCGAGAAATGGCTGCCAACGGGCATCGCCGCCACTGCGTGGCCCGAGCCGTCGTGCATGTTCAGCTGGCACTGTCGACCGCCATCGTCACCATGCGGTTCTGGCACGCTTCCGGAGACGCGTACGATCAGATCGCCTCCGAATGTTGCGCATCCGGACTGCAACAGCAGGAACACACATACGGCCAAGGTGCGCGTCACGGTTGCCATGACGTCAGTCAAGCACGCTCGACGCTACGGGTTCGTGGTGCAGCGAGGCTTCGAGCAGGTTCACGTAGGTATCCAGGCGGGCGCGCTGGATGATCAGCATCCAGCCGATGACGTACAGCAGCACCATCGAAAGGATCAGTATGCCACCTGGCCAGCCCACGTCGAATACGCCCTGCCAGCCGCTGGTCTTCCAGCTTTAGTACTGCACGTAGAGTGCAACCAGCAGTGGGAACGACCCCAGTTTCTGCAGCCCGCCGTAGAGCAGGCCCATCCGCTCACCCATGCTGGCGCGGAGCACAGTGACAAAGCGCAGGCGTTGTTCGCGCTCACGCCGCGGAAAGCGCTGGAGCTCGGCGACAACGGCCAGCCAATGCCCGAACTCATTATCCATTTCCTTGGCGTGCGAGAGTCTGGGCTGGATGTACTGGCGGTATTCCCTGCGCGCCATCAGTACACCGCTGATGACAAAGCCACCGACCTCCACGGTCAGGCAGACCAGCAGGAACGGCAGCAGCACATTGGCAGGCACCCAGCGGTCCAGCAGCAGCCCCGTGATCAGCCCCAGTAGCGCCGCGCCTGCGCCCACGCGCACCGACCAGCGTTCAACGGCGCCCGGCTTGGGGTAGATGCTCTGACCTGTCAGCCCCTGCACGCGGCGGTAGAGTGCGTGGAAAGTGAGGCCTTCATCGGGCGCGTGCGCAGGAGCTGGTGTGGCGTCCAGATACTGGGTGTCCATTGCATCGCCCATGCTGTGCTCCTTGCTTGAAGCTGCATGCTAGCGCAGGTGGGTGTGCGGGCGGTTCAGTCGAGCAAGCTCGACTCTACAACTGATGCACGGCCTCGAACACCGGGGTGTAGCCTTCGGTCAGTTCAATGATGCGCCGACTGACCTGTGGCTGCTCCACCAACGCCAGCAGCGCGGCCGCCACATCTGCACGCGAAACCTCACCATAGGGAATGGCCAGTCCCGCACGCACCCGCCCCCTGCCGGGCCCATCGGTCAGCGTGCCAGGGCGCAGGATCACCCAGTCCAGACTGCTACTGGCCAAGTATACATCCGCCGCCTTCTTCACCGCCATGTAGTTTTCGAACGTATCCGACAGGTGCTTGCCGCGACCGGCCTCCGGGAACGCCGACACCAGCAGGAAGCGCGGGACCTGTGCTAGGGTTGCGGCAGCCACGGCCAGTTCCAGGCCGCGCCCGTCGATGGCATCGGTCATGGCCGTGCCGCCCTTGCCGCCTGCGCCGGCGGTGAACACCACCACGTCACTGCCCTGCATCAACGTGGCCAGTGCATCGGCCTGCAGCTGCAGCAGGTCGCCTTGCACGGGCTGTGCGCCCAAGGCAGACAGCTCGGGCGTCTGTTCGGCGGAACGGTGCATGGCCACCACGCGGTGCCCCCGCGCCGCCGCTTGCTGCACCAGTAAACGGCCGACTTTTCCGGCCGCGCCAATCACGAATATCCGGCTCATTGAAGGTTCTCTGCGAAGGAAACGCCACGTAGTGTGCAATGCCAGAATGAAACCAGGCGTGATCGCCGCTATGCTGCGCCCTGCCCCATCCATCACCGACAAGGAAGCGTGAGTGAAAAAATACCATCGCCATACGCCGCTGTTTGCATTGATGATTGCTGGCCTGCTGCCGGCCGCAGCGCAGGCCTCGGCGGACTGCGAAGTGATTGCCGATTCGATGGCTCGCCACCCTGCAGCGGTTGCCGAACTGAAGTATCCCGCTACCGCCCTCGCACCGGCGCACAAAGTAAAGCTGCGCGTGAAGGTGGCGGCCGATGGCACTGCCAAGGAAGTGGAAGTGGAAAGCCCGCACGATGCGGAACCGGTGCGCCGTAGTGCGCGCCAATGGCGCTACCGCTGCGAAAGCAACCAGGGCGGAACCGCCGAATGGGTGGTTCCCTATGCGGCCCAGCACTGCAAGGTGGACCTGACCAGCAAGGCGCACAATCCTCCCCGCTATCCCCCTGCCGCATTCCGCGACAACGTGCAGGGCACCGTGCTGTTGGCGCTGCAACCGCAGGGCGATGGCAAGACCGCGCGCCTTGCCTACGTGACCCAGAGCAGCGGTTCACCGCTGTTGGACGACGCTGCGTTGGCCGCAGGCAAGCGCTGGCAGTTTGCCTGCGGCGCAGAATTCGATGCCTCCGAGCCAGCACAGGAAGTGCCGATCCGCTTCGTGCTGAACTGACGGCAGGTTCGCAGCATGGCACGGCCGAGTACGTGCTCGGCCCTGCCCTCTGTACTCAGTACTTCTTTTCCAGGTTCAGCTGCACGCCGTGGTCGGTGTCGCTGCTGCTGACGAACAGGCCGCGGTATTCCAGCCGCAGGCTGAACTCACGCTCGGTCTGCAGCACCGCGCCCAGGCCGAACACGAAGCGGTTGGTCTTCAGGCCATCGATCGCGCTGCGATAGAACGGCCCGCCCGGCAAATCGGCGTAATTCATGATCACCGTGCTGTCGTCCTGGAAATCATGCTGGTATTCCAGCCGCAGCTGCGGCGTGAACGTACCGACGCTGACCGGTACGCGGTAGTCCATGCGCAGGCCCAGGCTGGCCGTGGTGGTGTCCACGTCCTGGTCCTGGTAGTGCAGCGCATGGATCGCGTCAGCCTGTTCGGTGTAGGCGTCCAGCGTGGCACGGGCCAGGTCCAGGCGCGCATACGGGGTCAGCGACAGGCGGTCGCGCTGGTAGTCACCGCCCACCGAAAGTGACGCCAGCCACTGGCTGCCATCCCGCTTGCCCTGCACCATCGCGCCATTGGCCGCCACGTAACGGCGCGAGTCGAACGACAGCAACTGGTAGCCCAGCAGGGTGTCCACGAAGAAGTGGTCGCCCGGGTGGTAGCTGCTGTACACGGCCAGGGTGTAGCTTTCGCCCTTGCTGCGGGTGTCGCTGTGGCCGACATCGGTGGTATCGCGGCCATAGCCGATGCCCGCACCGATGGCGAAATCGCTGCTCAGGCGGGCATCGGCACCGGCGCTGACGCCGCTGGTCTGGAAGTCGAAGCCGGCACTTCCAGCACGACCATCGCGGTCGCCGCTGTTGATCGAACCGCCCGTCCACAGCGTCAGGCTGCCGCCTTCGCCGCCACGGCTGCGCGGCGCCGCTGCGTTGCCTGCAGTTGCGCCTGCGCCTGCTGCCGTGTCATCGGGCATGCCTAGCGGACGGCAGTCGCTGCCCGGCGTGCGCCACCCGTCTTCCTGGCAGCGGCGGTCCACGCCGAAGCTCAGCCCGTTCTCGAAGCGTGCGCCCTCCCCGCCCTGATGCAGCCCTTCCATGCGGCGCTGGAAGTTGCCGATCTGGGTGGTGGCGAAGCGGCGCGCGGTGGCCGTCTGCGCGCCCAGCAGGCCCATCACTTCGGCATCCTGGGTCGGGTCCGGCCGGCTGATCACATCGAAGGTGACGGTGGCCGGGGCCGAGGTGGTGAACGCATTGGCCAGGGTGAAGGTGGCCGTGGCGGTGCCCGAGAACGCCGCAGCCGGGGTGAACGTCAGGCGGTAGCCGCCATTCGCGCCGCTGCCCGAAGCCGCGATGGTGGTGGTACCGGCATTGGCCGGCGACAGCGAAACCAGCGTCGCCGCGGTGAACGGGCCACCGGTCGCGCCGGTGGTCAGTTCCACCACGACCGGCACGCCCGCATTGGCGGTGAGCCGGTGCGAAGCCGCCACTGGTACCGCGTTCACCGTCACCGTGGTGGTGATAGGCGCCGATGCACCGAAGCTGTTGTTCAAGGTGTAGACGATGTTCTGCGGGCCAGACGTGGTGGCCAGCGGCGTGTAGGCGATGATCGTGCCGTCCACCGTGGTAGTGCCGGTGGCCGGTGCGGACACCAGGGTGACCCCGGTAAACGGCCCGCCGCTGGCGCCCACAGCTGCATCGATCAGCACGGCCTGGCCGGCCAGTGTGACCACGCCTGCGCGCGGTTGACCCACCGGCACCGGCAGTGCATTGACCGTAATGGCCACGGTCGCGGCGGCCGAACTGCCACCTGGCCCGCTGGCGATGTAGGTAAAACTGTCGGCGCCGAAGTAATTGGCTGCTGGGGTGTAGACCACATTCAGACCGCTGACGACGGCCGTGCCGTGCGCGGGCGCGCTTGCCACGGCAATTGCGGTGATCACACCCGTGTCATTGCCCGTGACCGGAATGGTGACCGCCTGTTGCGCCAGGGTGGTGGCCGTATCGTCGTTGGCGACCGGCAACGCTTCACTGATGACCAAGGTGTAGCTCTGGGTGCTGTTGTAGCCGGCATCGTCGGTGGTGCGCAGGACAAACGTGTAGCTGCCCGCGGCTACCGGGGTACCGCTGAGCAGGCCTGCCGAACTGAAGGCGAGACCGGGTGGCAGTGCACCGGAAACCACTGCGTAGGTGTACGGCGCAATGCCGCCGCTGCTGGTCAGACTCTGCGAGTAAGCCGTAGCGACCACACCGCCCGGCAGCGTGGCCGGGGCGATGACCACGGTGGCCGGGTCAACCGAGAAGGTGTAGACGCGGTCAGCGGTCTGGCCGTTGGCATCGGTCACCCGAACAGTGATGCTGAAGTTGCCATCCGAACGCGGAACGCCGGTCATTGCACCACTGGAACTGAAGGACAGTCCCTGTGGCAGCGCGCCTGCCAGCAGTGTGTAAGTGTACGGGGCGACGCCACCGCTGGCGCTGAACTGCGCCGTGTAGGCCGCCCCTGCGGTGCCATTGGGCAAGCTCGGCGGATCAATGCTGATCGTCGGCGCGCTCACCACGATGGTGTAGCTCTGCTGCACGTTGAACGGGGCCCCGGTACCGACGGTGGAGTCCGTCGAGCGGATCGTGACGTTGTAACTCCCCGGCATCGTCGGGGTACCGGAAAGAACGCCTGCCGAGCTGAAACTGACGCCCACCGGCAGTGAACCCGTAACCAGTGAATAGCTGTAAGGCGCGGTTCCGCCACTCGTGCCGAAGTTGATGGTGCTGGCGGTGCCGTATGGCATGGGCAGGTTGCCCGGCGCCGGCGTCATGCTGAGCGTGGGTGCAGCGACCGTAAGCGAGAACGCTTGGCCAACGGTGAACGGCCCGGTCCCTGTGCTGCTGTCGGTGGCGCTGGCATTGAGCGTAAAGGTACCCGCCGCCGCAGGTGTGCCGCTGACCGTAACGCTGTTTGCCGTAGTTCCGGTGATGCTCAGCCCGGCCGGCAGGCCCGTGACCGTGTAGTTGCTGTAGGGCGCCGCGCCCCCATTCCAGGTGAATGTCTGGCTGTAGCTAGAGCCGACCGTGGCGCTGAACGGACTATTGGCCGAGACGGTAATGGTCGGGTTGCCCACGGTGATCGTCACTGTAGCCGGTGCAGACGTTCCGGCACTGTTGGTGGCGGTATAGGTGAAGCTGTCCGGGCCGGCGTAGCCGGCGTTGGGTTGGTAGGTCACTGTCGTCCCGCTGGCAATGGCCGTGCCGTGTGCGGGCGCGGTGCCGATTGCTACCGAAGTGGCGGCGCCGCCGGTGAGGTTCAGCGTGATCGGGTTGGCGCCACTGTTATACGCCACGGTTGCCGAAACAGGATTGGCTACCGGCGGACTGCTGATGACTTGAAGCACGTAGCCGCGCGGTGCAGAGTTGTACGGGCCGGTGCCGGTGCCGCTGTCAGTTGCGGTTACTGCGAAGTTGAACGTGCCCGACGCCGTGGGCGTGCCGGACAGTGTGCCAGCCGCAGAGAGCACGACGCCTGCCGGCAGTGCACCGGCAGTGATTTGATAGGCATAAGGCGCCACGCCACCGCTGGCGGGGTTGAGTGCGGCACTGTACGCCGTGTTCTGGGTCGCATTGGCCAGACTGGTAGCCGGAAGGTTGACGGTGGGCGGCGCGATGACCAGCGCATACGCACGAGAGCCGGTGTACGGGCCGGTACCGCCGGAGCTGTCGGTGGCGGTGAGGGTGAAATTGAACGTGCCGCCGGCCGTTGGGGTGCCCGACACTGTGCCGCTGGAAGCCAGGCTGAGTCCGGTAGGGAGGGAGCCAGCGGTAACCGCGTAGCTGTACGTGGGCGTTCCCCCTGTCGCCGTGATGACCTGGCTGTAACTGGCGCCAACCGTACCGTTGGGCAGCGTGCTGGGGTCGACGGCAATCGTCGGCACGTTCACGGTGAGCGTGTACGCACGCGTGCCCTGGAAGCCGCTGGCATCGGTGGCACGTGCGGTGAAGTTGAAGGTGCCTCCCGACGTTGGCGTGCCGCTCACCGCGCCGGTCGTGGTGTTGAGGGTCAGCCCGGGCGGCAAGGTGCCAGCACTGAGGTCAAAGGTGTACGGCGCGGTACCGCCACTGCCGGTGAGCGTCTGGTTGTACGCCACCCCGATGGCGGCAACGGTCAACGAGGCCGGGTTGACCACAATGGTGGGCGGCGCCGCCACCACCAACGTGACCGTCTCCACCTCGGCATAGAAGCCGGGGCCGCTGCTGCTGTCGGTCACGCGGATGCCGAAGGTGTAGGTGCCTTGTGCCGTGGGCGTGCCACTGAGCGTATTGCCGCTGAGTGACAGACCCGGCGGCAGTGCGCCGCTGGCGGCTTCATGGGCCAGGGTGTAGGGCGCCACGCCGCCACTGGGCGTGAAAGTAACCGAATAGGCCACGCCCTGCCCGGCCGGCGGAGGCGAGGCTGGCGCAAGGCTCAGTACCGGGTTGGCGGTGGTGCCGCTGAACGCGCGCGTGCCACTGACTCCGACATTGTCGGTTGCGCGCAGGGTGAAGGAATATGCGCCGCGCTGGGTGGGGGTGCCGCTGAGCATATTGCCGCCCAGGGTAACGCCGGGGGGCAGCGCACCGGCGTCGAGGGTAAAGGTGTACGGCGCTGTGCCACCGCTGGCGCTGAGGGTGCTGCTGAACGCGGTGCCGGCCTGCAGGCTCACGGCCGGGCTGGCGTCCAGGGTGATGGCCGCGGCTGGGCCGATGGTGACGGTAACGGTGATGTCGCCACCCGAGTCATCCTGGATGACGAAGGTATCGCTGGTGCCGTTGTCGCCGTTATGGGTGTACGTGAGCGGCTGCGCATTCACCGTCTGCTGGCCCACGGTGCGGGTGCCATGAGTAGTGGTTGCTGTACCTGCAGAAACACCAAAGCCGCCGTGGCAATGGTCGATGTCGATGGTCTGCGAGCCGCTATGGGCCACAGACATGCTCAGCGTTGGGCAGAACGCGGACGGTGCAGCGGCGGCCATCTGCGGCCACAGGCCGCAGATGCACAGCAGTGCAATCGCCAGCCAGGAACCGAACCATGAAACCAGGGCATGCGGACGCGCACGCGACGCCCCCACGCTGTGCGCTGACGAAAGTTGCATGTTCTGCCCCTGTTGGCACTGCACAGGCGCGAACACTCCCAGGCGTCCGTGCCGGTACAGCGAGACCCTACCCCTGTCCGCGGACGCCAGGTCGATAACCCGGGCCGCACCCCTTTAGAACGGCTGCGCCATATTCAAACAGTATTCCGGGGGTAAAGGGAAGTGCCCCCTTTGCCCGGCTTTCGATATTGCTGCGCATGCACAAAAATTTCACTTGAACCGCCCATCCTGACTGAGCGAGAGTAAATGCGGCCCGGACATGACGTCCGGCCATCACGCTATCGGGGGAATCAAGGCATGACCGAAGTCTTCCTCGGGCAGATAATGCTCACGGGGTTCTCGTTTGCACCCAAGGATTTTGCTCTCTGCAACGGCCAGTTGCTTTCGATTGCACAGAACCAGGCCCTGTTTTCGCTGCTGGGCACGCAGTACGGCGGGAACGGCACGACAAACTTCGCGTTGCCCAACATGCAATCGCGGACGCCGGTCGGCGCCGGGCCGTCGGCCGATCCGGGCTGGAATCCACCGCAGTATCAGCAAGGCCTGGCGGCTGGCGTGGAAAACGTGACACTGATCAGCAACGAAGTGCCCGCGCACACCGCGCAGGCCTACGGCACCACCGCGGCGGGTGCGGTACGCAACCCCACCAACGGTCTGTACGGCAACGACAGCGGACTTCTGTTCGGCCCGGACAACGGCACGTTGGTTCCCCTGCAAGGCGTTGGCACAGGGGGAGGCAGCCAGCCCCATCCGAACCTGCAGCCCTATACGGCGATCAATTTCGTTATCGCAATTCAGGGCATTTACCCCTCGCGCAGCTGACCGCGCCGACGACTGCTCAAGGAGCTTCACATGAGTACCCCTTACGTCGGAGAAATCCGCATGTTCGGCTTTCAGCGCGTGCCCAACGGTTGGTTTACATGCGACGGGTCACTGAAGTCGATCGCCGAGTATGAAGTGCTGTACACGCTGCTGGGCACCACCTACGGTGGCGATGGCATTACCACCTTCGGCGTGCCCGATCTGCGCGGCCGGGTACCGATCCACCAGGGACAAGGCCCAGGACTGAGCCGCTACGTGGTGGGCCAGATGGCAGGCACTGAGCAGGTCACCGTGCTTCCCGTGCAGATGCCTGCGCATGCGCCGCCACTGATGGCCACCACCGCCCTTGCTACTACCGGCACGGTAGGAAACGGCGTGCTGCCGGCAACGGTGGCGGGCGACAGCGTCTTCGTGAAAGACATCACCGGCGCCAACGCGGCCGTACTGGGCCCCAATGTGATTGTCAGCCAGGGTGGCAATCAACCGCACGAGAACCAGATGCCCACGCTGACGGTGCAGTTCTGTATTGCCTGGGCAGGCGTTTTCCCGACGCAGGGCTGAACCCCTCTTTGCATCCGACAAGGAATTCACCATGACCGAACCATTCTTCGGCGAGATCCAGCTGTTCGGCTTCAACTTCGCCCCGCTGAACTGGGCCACCTGCAATGGCACGACGCTGCCCATCCGACAGAACACTGCTCTGTTTTCACTGCTGGGAACGAGCTACGGCGGCGATGGCGTAAACACATTCAAGTTGCCCAACTTCGTCAATCGCGCGGCTACCAGCCAGGGCCAGGGCCCGGGCCTGACACCGCACAGCATTGGCGAGGCCTTCGGCACCAATGCTGTGGCCCTGACCCAACAGACCGTTCCGGCGCACAGCCATTCGCTGACGCTCTACAACCAGCGCGACAGCAGCAAACGCAATGCGACGCCCGAGGCGGGCAATTACCTCGGCGTGCCTGCTACAGGCATGCCCTTTGTGACCAACGCCACGGCCAATGCGCCGTTCAGCCCGAGAATGATCGGCGCTTCCGGTGGCGGGCAGCCCCATGAGAACCGGCAGCCCTATCTGGCGACCAACTTCTGCATCGCCTTGCAGGGCGTGTTCCCCAGCTTCAGCTGAGCCGATGGCCGCGCCCGCACCGCTCGCCGCGTTTCCGCCAAGCCGCGATGCCTGCCCCACCCTGCCCGCGCTGCTGCTGCAGCGCGGGTATGGCCTGCGGCCGCTGGTTGCGGGCGATCTTTCGTGGCTGCGCGAGTTGTATGCCAGCACCCGCGCCGAGGAACTGGCGCCGGTGCCGTGGCCGGAGGCGGCCAAACGCCTGTTCCTGGAGAGCCAGTTCGCGCTGCAGCACCAGCACTATCTGGCCCACTTCGGCGACTCGCACTTTCTGGCCATCGAGCGCGATGGCGCCGCGGTGGGGCGCTATTACCTGCAGCGCAACCCGTCGCATGATCTGATCGTGGATATCAGCCTGTTCCCCGCCGAGCGCGGTTGCGGTGTTGCCTCGGCGTTGATCGCGCACAGCCAGCACGAAGCCGGCCTGCGTGGCAGCGGCATGGAACTGCACGTGGACGGTGCCAATCCAGCCGCGCTGCGCCTCTACCAGCGTCTTGGTTTCGTGGGGGTCGAGCAGCAAGGCACGCATCTGCTGATGCGCTGGCAGCGCGCCTGCGCGCAGCAGACCGGCAAGATCAGTTGAAAACGGCCTGATAAAGGAACCCGGCCTGTTCACGGGCGATGGGTACCAGGAAGATACCGACCTCGCCTACGTCTGGGTGGCGCATGGGATAGATCTGCTGCGGAAACAGGAACGCCGACGCGTTACGGAACAACAGCGAGAACGGCGCACGTGCGGCGCCCGGCATCGCTCGCGATGCATCCAGGGCGCGGGCTTCCACCAGCACGAACGGCACTTCGCCGTCATTGATGACGGCCGAGAAGGTCTGATCGACGTGGCGGGCGAAATGATCGAGCGTCAGCAGTTCCATTGCAGGGTTCCCCAAGGCCGACCTGCATGGTGGGCTGCGCCAGCGCCGGATGCAAGCGCGCCGCGCGGCGCGCTTGCCAACCGGATGACGTGCCCGATTGTGAGCCCGATTACTTGGCGCCGGCGTGGCGTTCGCCTTCGCCGTTCTGCGCTGCACTCCCGCGGCTCTGCGCGAACTCGGGGAAGGTTTCGGCAATGGATGCCTTGTCCGGCAGCACGTAGAACACGCCGCCCTTTTCGAAGGTGGATTTCACCACCTCGTCGTAGAACACCGGCGAGACATTGATGCAGCCATGGGTCACGCGGTTGTCGTCCGGGGTGGCCGAGGCCAGGCGCTCCGCACGCTTCTCCTTCGACGTGCCCTTGGGCATGGGATGGATCGAAACCGCAGATTCGTAATCGACCCACAGCACGCGGCCGGCATCGATGGACGGCCCGAAGCCGCCGATGAAACGGCCCGCCGGCGTGGTGCGGTCGCGGCCGGGAATCTCGCGCAGGGCCAGGCCCGCTACTCCGGGGGCGATGTGGTCACCCTTGGCCGAGCCGAACAATGCCGGTGCTGCGCCGCGCAGCTTGCCGTCGCCACCAAACACCAGGATCTGTGCGGCCGCCTTGTCCATGATGGCAAACGGATAGCCTTGGCTGTCCTTGCTGGCCACCACCCAACCGGCCAGTTCAATCACCGTGTCGGACACGCTCTGGCCTTCGGGCAGTTCATCAACCGCCGAAGACGGTGCCGGTGGCGTGCCGTTCTTCGCACTTGCCACACCAGTGCCGGCAAGGGTCAGCGCCAGGGCCATGGCCAGCGCAGCGCGCAGCGGCCGGTTTGCAGGGTTGGGGAACATAGGGGTGGCACGACTCCTTGCTGCGTGTACTACGGGGTGGGCACCGGTGGCCCGCGAAGGCCACCGGTGTCCGGGTCAAACAGTACGGGTACTGCGTGGGGGAGCGATCACCCGCGCGGGGTACGGCGCGGTGCCGATTCAAGCTGCTGTACGCGGCCTTCGATCTGGTCCAGGCGCTGGTTGGCCTGCTGTGCCGACTGGTTGGCCGACTCGGCGCTCTGGGCTGCGCCCTGCACCTTCACATCAAGCGCGTCGAGACGCGAATTGATGGTTGCGAATTCGTCCTTGTAGGTGGCGCAACCACTGAGAGCGGCGGCGGCGAGGATGGCTACACCGAGCGTGCGGGCCAGGGTCTTGTATTGCTGGTTCAGGAACATTGCACTCCCTCCTTCGTCTGGGGAAGCCCGAATATAGCGACCTTTTCGGCAGTTGACCGAGCGCCTTTCAGCTACGGTTGGACGAGGTGGAGGGGGTGTGAAGAAATGTGAAATGGCGTGTAAATGTTCATGGTCCAGAGGCTGTTCAAACCCCGGTTGTAATGGCCGCTATTGCTGCAGCCAGCGTTCCTTGTAGCCAAAGCGCACACGGTTTTCTTCTCCCTTCATGCACGTTGGGGCGAGGTCTGCCCTATTCAGCCGTCATGTCGGTCATCGGCACCATGCGCGCGGCGCAGTTCAATTGCCGCCAGCGCGTACCACGCGAACGCTGGCAGTGCCGCCAGCCGCTGGGTCAGCCCACGGTAGGCGGCCGGGTCGAACCCGCACACCATCATCCATAGGTACAGCACGCCGATAATAGAAACGGCCCTCGAGGCAACGCGCAGCCACGCCGAACCCGCCTGCCCGTACTCGCTGATGAACGCCAGTGGTGTTAGCACCGAGAACATGCCGATGCCATAGAGCCCGTGCAGTGGGCTGCCCGTAGTGAAAACCCCGTTGCTGATCATGCAGGCAGCAAAGAGTAACGAGGTAAGCGCGGAGCAGGCGAAGCGGCTGCCATGGGCCAACAAGGCCACGCTGAAGATCAGGATCGCGGCGCCGCTGATGACGGCGGCCGACCGTTCCACCCACCTCGGCCACCCCTGCAGCAGCCCCAGTTCGCTCATGTGCTGGCTGAGGATGCTGTAACCCGGTACCAGCAGCCCAGCCAGAGCCAGCACCCCCATGGCAAGAAGGGGGACGAGGGACAGGTGCCGCAGGGTAACGGTGCGCATGGACCAGATATCTGCCGGTTGAGGTCTGATGAGCTTGGATGCAACGGGCCTGCCGATGGTTTAAAGCGTCGCACAGTTGACGCCCAGCATCCCCGGTCGCGCGCATACTGCTGCCCCACCCCACTGCGGAGCGCTTCATGAAGGTCCTGATGGTTCTGACGTCGCATGATCAACTGGGCGACACCGGCAAGAAGACCGGCTTCTGGCTGGAGGAGTTCGCTGCGCCGTACTACGTGTTCAGCGATGCCGGTGCGCAGATCACCCTGGCCTCCCCCGCTGGTGGCCAGCCACCGCTGGACCCGAAGAGCGACCTGCCCGACTTCCAGACCGCGCTGACCGAACGATTCAAGGGCGATGCGAAGGCGCAGCAAGCGCTGGCCAGCACCGTGAAGCTGGACAGTGTGAAGCAGGAGGATTTCGACCTGGTGTTTTACCCCGGCGGCCATGGGCCGCTGTGGGATCTGGCCGAATCGAAGGCATCCATCGCGCTGATCGAAGCCTTCGAGCGTGCGGGCAAGCCGGTGGGGTTCGTCTGCCATGCGCCGGGCGTGCTGCGCCATGTCAAGGCGGCCGACGGTTCGCCCCTGGTGAAGGGACGCAAGGTGACGGGATTCACCAACAGCGAGGAAGCGGCGGTCGAGTTGACCGATATCGTGCCGTTCCTGGTGGAGGACGAGCTGATCGCGCTGGGCGCTGCATACGAAAAGGGCGCGGATTGGGCGCCGCATGGCGTGACCGACGGCCTGCTGGTGACCGGGCAGAACCCGGCCAGTTCCGAATGGGTGGCCAAGGAACTGCTGCGCCTGAGCACCGTCCGGTAGAGTCGAGCTTGCTCGACTGCAACGCTTGACCGATCGCGAAGCATCCACGCATGGCGTGGATCTACTGCGGCACTATCCAGTAGATCCACGTCGCGCGTGGATATTTTCGGTGGTTGGGGTCAGAGCCCTTTCCTCGCGGAAAGGGATCTGACCCCGCCGCAGTTCGGTAGAGTCGAGCTTGCTCGACTGGCGCTCGCGATAACCCATGGAGCATCCACGCATGGCGTGGATCTATTGCGAGCCATCCATGGGGTCAGAGCCCTTTCCTAGCGGAAAGGGCTCTGACCCCGCCGCAGTTCGGTAGAGTCGAGCTTGCTCGACTGGCGCTCGCGATAACCCATGGAGCATCCACGCATGGCGTGGATCTACTGCGAGCCATCCATGGGGTCAGATCCCTTTCCTGGCGGAAAGGGATCTGACCCCTGCCCGGCTTACAGGAAGTCGTAGCTGAGGGTGAAGCGCACGTTACGGCCCGGCTGCGACCAGCGGCCGATACCTTCGTAGCTGGTGGCGCCCTGGAAGATGGCGGTGCCGCCACCGGCGGTGCGCACGCGGTTCCACAGGTAGTATTCCTTGTTGAACACGTTGTACACGCCGGCGGTCAGGTGGATGCGCGGGGTGATGCTGTAGCTGCCGAACACATCCAGCAAGGTGTACTCGCGCGCCTTGTAGGCATACACCGGCAGCACTTCGGCGCCGTAGCTGGCGTTGGTCACGCTCAGGCCGTAGTCGGACGGGTCCTTGCGGTCCTGGTGGGTGACATTGGCGGTCACGCTCCAGCGCCGCGACGGGGCGTTGTAGGTCAGCCCGGCCACGGCCTTGGCCGGAATGATGCTGGCCAGCGGACGGCCGTCATTGTCGGTGCCTTCGTTGTACGAATAGGCCACGCGCGCCAGCCAGTCGTCGGCCAGCAACCACAGGCCCTCGGCCTCCACGCCCTTCACCACCACTTCGCCGCGGTTGATCGGCATGGTGTAGGTGTAGCCATTGGTGACCGTGGTGACTCCGCGCACGGTGGTGCTGTACTGGGTGCCGGCATCGCCGACGAACTGGGCGGTGTCGATGAAGTTGCTGTACTTGTCGCGGAACAGCGACACGCCCAGGCGCAGGCGATCACTCTGGTAGCGCCAGCCCAGTTCCAGGTTCAGGCTGCGCTCGGCGTCCAGGTCCGGGTTGCTCTTGCCGTCGGGCACGGTGACCGTGGCGCCGTCGGAAACATGCGTGACTTCAGTCGTGGACGAGGTGCCGTACATGTCGTTCACACCGGGCGCGCGGAAGCCACGGCCCACCTGGGTCCACAGCGACTGGGTATCAGTGAACTTGAACTCGGCGCCCAGGTTCCAGGTCGGCGCGGCGAACTTCGAGGTGCCCACGCTGCCGCCGTCATCTACATAACCAGAGTCACCATTGCCGCCGGCCGAGGTTTCCGGGGTGTACTTGTAGCTGTCGTAGCGCAGGCCACCGGTCAGGCTCAGGCGATCATCCAGCAGGCGCACGCGGTCGCGCACGTAGGCGGTCAAGTCGGTTTCCTTGGTGTCAGGCCACAGCGACGGGTCGGTATCGCGGGTGAACAGCGATCCATCGTTGCCCCAGCGCGAATCCACCGAGTTCCAGTGGATCCTGGCCTGCTGCCACGCTGCGCCGTACACCAGGTCATGGCGCACGCCGCCGGCTTCGATGCTCTTGTCGAAATCCAGCGCCACGCGGTTGCGCTTCTGGGTATCCCAGCGGTCTTCCTGGCGCGCACACGGTGCCGCCACCGAGCAGCGCGTGCCATAGGTGGCCGCCGTGCCGTTGGCCACCAGCACGTTGGTCTGGCCCTGGATGTAGTTCTTCTGGTGGTCGGCGGTCGCTTCCAGGCTGTCGAACAGCGCGTTGTTGGCGCGCCAGGTGTACTTCAGGCCGTAGCGGTCGCGGTCACTGCGGTCTTCGGCGCTGCGGAAGTAGTACGAACCCACGCCATCGCTGCGGGTCCAGTTGTCCACGTCGTTGGTAGCGCGGGCGCGCTCGTAGACGATGCCCAGCGTCTGCGTGTCGGTGGCCAGGAAGTTGACCTTGGCCAGCAGGTTGTCGCTCTCGCGGTCCACCGGGTCCGGCGTGCGGCGGTCCGGGCCCAGCTGGGCGCGGGTGGTGTCGTACCACGATTCGGTTTCGTGACCATCGCGCTTGGTGTAGACCAGCAGCGATTCGAAACGACCGGTGCGGTTGGCAAAGGTCAGCGAACCCATGTTCTCGTCGCTGGAACCGGTGTAGCCGTACTTCACCGAACCAAAGCTGTCGTTGCCGCTGGCCTTCAGGTAATCGGACGGGTCCTTGGTGGTGAACATGACTGCACCGCTGAGCGCGCCGCTGCCGGCGGTGATCGCATCGGCACCCTTGATGATTTCAACGCTCTTCACCGCTTCCAGGTCGACGCTGCCGCGACCGGAACGGAAGAACTCATAAGGCTGGTAGGTGCCCGGGTCCATGCTCTGCGGGAAGCTGAGGCCGTCCAGGGTGATGGCCACGCGATCCGATTCCAGGCCACGGATGTTGAAGCCATTGAAGCCGGCACGGCCCAGGTCGACCATCTCCACGCCGGGCACGTAGCGGATGGCGTCTTCCATGCTCTGCGCACCCTGCTGCTGCAGGGTCTTGGCCGAAAGCGTGGTGACGTTCTGGTTGTCGGATTTCTTGCGGGTTTCAGTGACCTGGATGGTATCCAGGGTGCTGTCCGCATCGGCAGCAGCCGCACGGGAAACAACGGGAAGTGAGAGGCTGGTGGCTACCGCCAGCGCAAGCAGGGAGGGTGAAAGGTGCATGGATGACTCCGCAGAGGGGTGGAAAGGGGCGTTCCGTCGCTCCGATTGGAGCGGCGGTGGTTTCCTGGCTGCGGGGCGCCATTGCGATGGCGTTGCGTGCGTTGCTGGGAAGGGGTACTGACAGTTCGGGGTGAAGCAGGACCGGCGCTAGCGCCCGGTCAGATGCAGACTGAGCGTGCCGATTTCGCTCTGGCCACGGCGCTGGCTGTCCACCGCCCTGCCCTGTTTCAGCGTGAACGGCAATGACAGAAACTCATGCCCACCGGCCTGGCGCGCGGCCTCGACCTGCAGCAGATACGCGCCATCGGCGACGGTCTGGCCACGGTCGTCGCGCCCGTCCCAGGCCAGCGAGTACTGGCCCGGCAATCGGGTGGGCCGCGCGATGCCCTGGATGGCGGGCAGATCGTCGCGGCCATACCGCCGCCACCACTGTGGCAGCGACTGCAGGTAACGAGAGCGCGTGCCCAGCACCAGCAACTGGCGCACCGGCGTGCCGTCGACCGTGGTCACCCACAGCGCCAGATAGGGCGCGAAATAGCGCTGGGCTGCGATCTGTGGAATCTGGTAGTCCACCATCAGCCGCTCCTCGTTCGCCGCGCGCGGTGGTGCGTCAGCAAGCAATGCCGGCCAGCGCTGCGACACGAACGGAATGCCGGTATCACTCAACACAAATGCGGCGACGTCCGGCAGTGCATCGGCCAGGGCCAGCCCATCGCGGATCGGCATGACCGACAGCGCGGTGGCCAGCACATCGGCACTGGCGGCATCGGGCGCCACCACGGTCGCGGCGGGCGCGAACTGCATGGGCCAGCCCGAGAATGGATCCAGGATATGGCTGTAGTGGCGCCGGCCCACCGTGTAGCCGCGCGTGGCATGGCCGCTGCCGGCAATGGCGCCGTCACGCAAGGCCAGTGTGGCCAGCGGGGTGCCGTTGTCACGCGGGCGGCGCGCATCGGCCACCCCAACCTGCCACGGCGCGGTTTCGCCAGCCGCCTGCCAGTAGCGCGCATCGCCACCGATATCGATCTTGATGGCACGTGCTGCCGGTGCGGCCTTGCGCGCCACGTCCAGCGCCCGGTCCAGGATGTAGCCCTTGGCTACGCCGTCCACATCGAACACCACCGCCTCGGGGCGGGTCAGCGCGCCGCCGCGCGCCGGCTCGAACTCAGCCTGTGCCGCGGCCGACGCCAACGCACGCAGTTCATCGCGCGGCGGCAGCACGCCGCTGGTCGCGGCATCGCGCCAGCGTTCGGCCACCCGGCCCAGCCGGCAGCTGAAGATACCCTCGCTGCGCTGCCGCCAGTGCTCGCACAATTGCAACACCGCACGTAGATCGGGCGACACCGCCTGCGCGCCGCTGCGCGTATTGAACCGGCTCAACTCACTGTCATCGCGCCAGCGGCTGAGCACACCGTCCAGACGCGCGGTCTCGGCCAGCACGGCCTGCAGCGCGGACTGCGCAGGCGCCTCGCTGGCGTCCACGCTGATATCCAGCGAGGTGCCCAGCACATCGTCGCGATGGAAGATCTGCGGTGCGGCCAGGGCCAGCAGCAGGCGGGAGGTACGACGGAACATGGGAAGCAACTGGGGAGTGCGCGGAAATCCGCAACAACGGGGCGCGTGGCAACGGGCCCCGCACAGGACTCAGCGGCGCGGCGCAGCCGGCGGCGGCAGTGCCGCATCGGTCGCATCGACCACGCCATCCTTGTTGCGATCGGCGGTGTCGAACAACCGCTTGCCTGACACCTGGTACTCGGCGAAGGTCATTTCGCCGCTCTTGTCCGCATCGAGCACACCGAAGCGCACGTGCACCTGGCGATCATCGCCCTGGGTGAGCGAGGCGGCGCGGCGGTCCAGGCGCTCTTGAAACTCGCCCAAGTATTCATCCAGCGAAAGGCGGCCGTCGCCATTGCGATCGGTGCGCGCGAACTGCTCGTCGCGGGACTTGTCGAACTCGGCCTTGTCCACCTTGCCATCGCCATTGCCGTCGTACAGCTCCAGGAAGCCTTCGGCGGTGTGGCTGGTGGGCATGTTCAGGCGGCTGCGGCGGTTGTCGAAGCGCTGCGCACCGGCCGCCGTGCGGGCTTCGGTGCCACCGGCGGCCGGCGCGGCCTTGTCCTTGCCACGGTTGGCCAGCGCCTTCTGCCCGCCCTGCCAGGTCTTCTCGCCTGCGGCGTCGAACTCGGCGCGCGACACGCTGCCGTCCTTGTCGGTGTCCAGTGCGGCGAAGCGGGCACGGGTCTGTTCGACCTGGGCGACACGTTCGCGTTCGATCTCGGCCGTCATGCGCTGGTCGAACTCGGCCACATACTCGTCTTCATCCACCGTGCCGTTCTTGTTGCTGTCGGTGCCATCGAAACGGGCGCGGCGGAAGGCCTCGAACTCGGCCCAAGTGACCTTGCCATCGGCGTTGTCATCATGTTCGCCGATGAACGCGGTGACATTGTTGCCGTGCCCGCCCACCAGCGGCCGCGGGGCGGTCTGGGCGTGGACAGCGGACGACAGCAGCAGCGTGCAGGCGCACGCACTGGCAAGCAGGGTGATCTTCATGGTGACCTCAGGAACGAACGATGGAAGGGATCAGGGGTTCAGCACGCGGAAGCTGAGCGTGTAGCTGTTGCTGTACTCGGCCACCGTGGCCCCGGCCGGCGCGGCCGTGCGGTGGCGGGTCAGCGCAATCCAGGTGCCGGCAGATGTCAGCGGGAACCTTCCATGGCCCTTGGCGTCGGTGGTGACGGTCACCACCTGCGGTGTGCGGTCACTGCTCCAGACCGCTTCGGTGATCTCGATCTTCTGGCTGGCCAGCGGCGCGCCGTCGTACTGGGCGATGAACTCGAATGCCTCGCCCACGTACAGATCGTTGGGATGGGTGACCGGCACCAGCTCGATGCCTTGGTTGTGTGGCGCGAGCGCCGCGCGGTCGGGGTTGCCGGCCGTCACGTACGTCTCGGCCAGCGTGCGCGACTGGAAATCGGAAATCACCTTGGCGCCGGCCGGAATCTTTACTGCGGGATCGCGCGAGCTTTCGCGCTTGCCATTGATTTCCCACTTGCGGAACAGCGCGCCCAGGCGTTGCCCAGTGCTCAGGCGGTAGGTGCCCGTGCCGGCCGGCAGCGTGTACTCGGCCACGGTGCGGGTCTTCATCACCTGCGCAGGCAGCACGGCGGTCCTGCCGTCCGGGCCGGTAACGCTGAACTGGCTATCGTCGAACGCGGTTTCCGGCACGAAGAAGACTTCGGCGAACGAGGCGTCCAGCGCCACCATCTGCCCCGCACGCGGTGCATAGGTGCTGGGCGACAGGTACGGCGTGTGGGCGTGTGCCGGCAGGGATGCAGCCAGCGCCAGCGCAGCGCCGGCGAGCAGGGAAAGAGTCTTCATGGGGCCTTCGTGTCGGAGAGCGTGGGCGCTGGCGAGACGAAGGTCCGGGGCTGGCGGACGGAATGCTATGCCAATTCAGAATGGTTATCAATTAGTGAAATCTTGCGAAATGTGTCGTTGATGCATCCCCTCCGGCACAACCGGCATGCCGGAGGGAGCCGTACCCATCAGAAATCGAGGGTCGCCGACAACGTGTATGTCCGCGGTGCACCCAGCGCGAGGCTGGAAAGCAGCGGCTGGCCCCAATACGCCTTGTTGGTCAGGTTGTTGATCGTGCCGCGCAGGGTCAGCGGCCGCCCGGCGAACTGCGTGCTGTAGCGCGCGCCCAGGTCGTACACGGTGTGCCCGGCCACCCACTGGGTGTTGTCGGCGCTGATGAACTGCTTGGACATGGAAGTGATGCCGGCGTTGAGGCTGGCACCTTCCAGCATCGGCAGATCCCACTCGGCACCCAGCTTGCCCTGCAGCTTGGGCAGGCCGGTGGCCAGCTTGCCCTGGTTGATGCCGCTCTGGGTACGGGTCAGCTTGGGCTGCACATAGGCCACGCCGCCCATCAGGCGCACGCCGTCCAACGGTGAACCGAAGAAGCTCCAATCCGCACCCCGGTTGCGCTGTTCGCCGCCGAAGGAATAGAGGTTCGACACCGGGTCGGTGAAGCCGCTGGGCCGCTTGATCTGGAACAGACTGAACGAATGCGCGAAGCGACCGGCATCGAGTTTCAGCCCCAGCTCCGCCTGCTTCGTCTTGAACGGCGGGAACACTTCGCCGGCATTGGCTGCGGTGGTGGGTGCGGTGGCGCCCTGGCTGAGGCCCTCGATACTGTTGGCATACAGCGAAACCCTGCGGCCCAGCTTGAACAGTACCGCTGCCGCCGGCGTGGTGGCGCTCTGCTTGTAACGCGAGGACAGTGCGCCGGAACTGATGTCGAACGCATCGCTCTGCACCTGCTGCCGGCGCACGCCCAGGGTCAGCTGCAGGCGATCACCGGCGAAGCCCATCGTGTCGGCCAGGCCGATGCTGCGCAGCTTCACCTCGGTCTGCATGATGTGCGGGGTGATGAACGGCGGCGCCTCGTTCCAGACCGGGGCATAGAGGTTGGTGACCCAGCTCGCTTCAGGCACGCTGCGGCGACCGTAGTCATCCTGCTTGTGCTGGTAGGCGGTGGCATTGGCGGCCAGCTGGTGGCTGACCGGCCCGGTGTTGAAACGGGCGCGCACACCCACATCGGCCGACTGCTTGCGGGTGTGGAACGCCAACTGCGCCACGGTGGTGCGGAAGTCACCGGCATCGTTGAGCACCAGGGCGCTGATGGCACCGTTGTAGCTGTAGCGTGTGTCGCTGGCGCCGAAGGCCGCGTAGCCCATCACGTGCTCGTTGAAGTCGAACTCGCCACGGGCGAGCGCGCCCTTGTCGCGGCTCTCCACCCTGCCCCAGTCGGGGTTGATCAGCACGTCCGCCCGCGGCGGCTTCGGTACGGTCACGCCGGGCGCCAGGCTGACGCCACGGGTGGGGCCGTGGATGCGGTCCTCGGCGCTGTAGACATCCAGCGATGCTCGGCTGCGCTCGCCGCGCCAGTCCAAGGCCAGCGCACCCAGCTGGTAGCCCTTGTCCTGGTGGCGTACGGCACCCTCGCCGTCACGGTACACACCATTGAAGCGCACGCCCCACTGCTTGCTGCTGCCAAAGCGGCGGCCGACATCCACGTGACCACCGAACTGAGCGTCAGAGCTGTAATCCGCGCTCACCCGCGTCAGCGGCGCATCGGCCGCGCGCTTGGGGATCAGGTTGACGGTGCCGCCGACCGAACCGCCCGGCGGCATGCCATTGAGCAGGGCCGAGGGCCCCTTCAACACATCGATGCGCTCGAACATCTCTGGCGAGGTACGGTAGAACGGCGCCATGCCGAACATGCCGTCCACGGTCATGTCGGTGGTGCTGGAGGCGAAGCCGCGGATGGAATAGTTCTCGCTCCACGCGCCCGAGGCGTTGTTGGTGAACACTGTGGGGTCGGCAGCGGCGATGACCGAGGTGATGTCACGCGCCTGCCGGTCGGCGATGTAGGCCTCGGTATAGCTGATGGTGTTGAACGGGGTATCCATGAAATCGCGGTTGCCCAGCAGGCCCATGCGCCCGCCGGAGGCTACCTGGCCGCCGGCGTAGGGATCGGTGACACCCCGGGTCTCGCGCACGTTCACCGAATCCAGGGTCGACACCGTGGGTGCGTCGGTGGTGGCTGCAGCAACGGCCTGTGCCAGCACCGAAGGCGCCGGGAGCACGAGCATGGCGGCAAGCGCGAACCGCAGCGGGCTGGCTGCACCTGCGCGCCCGCAGTACAAGGGAGGGAGGCAACGGACATCGGACGTCATCGGTATTCCTGGGCATGACGAAGCCTGCGCCGTGGCCGGGAGCCCGACGGGGGGAGTGCGTTGGTGCAGGCGGAGGTTGTTGGCTGGGCCGATGCCTGGCTGGGAGCAGGTGGGCGCGATTGCCACGATCACGCCTTGGCGCTGGCGATGTGCTGCGCGATGCGATTAATTATCATTGCTATAAAATAAATGGTCAAGCCATCCGGCGACGACGCCGAATGGCCTTGCCCGCACCAATGGAAAACCGATGACCGACAGCCAGCAAGCCCCGGCGCGGGGGCGCCCGAAGAAACTCAGCCATGCACGCATCGTCGAGGCCGGCATGGCCATGGGCCTGCGTGACCTGACATTCGTCGGGCTGGCCGGGCAGCTGGGTGTCACCCACATGACCCTGTACAACCACATTCCCAGCCTGGAAGCACTGAAGGCTGCCGTGGCCGATGCGATCTTCGAGGGCTGGACCATGCCGCCGGTCGACGATGGCAAGGGGCAGGACCTGCCGCGTTACCTAATCGCCTTCATCGCATCGCTGCGCGATCTGGTGATCGCCCACCCCGGCCTTGCCCCCCATCTGCTGCGCCTCTCGGTGGCCTCGCCGTCGATAAGTGCTCGCATCGCCGCGCACCAGCAGACCGTTGCGGCCGCCTACGGCCTGCCGTTGGCGCAGGCACGCTGGCTGCTGTCGACCGTGGCCTTCCATTGCGTGGCCGCAGCCAACACCTTGTACGCCGGCATGCGGGAAGATGGACTGTCTGACGATGAGCGCGCGCGTGATGCGGCGGAAATCGAACGGGAGTTCGCCCAGGGCATGCATGCGCTCGTGCTCGGGGCGATGCAGATCGTACACGGCACAGCTGATCTGCAGGCGCTCTCGCTGCCGCCGCCCGCCTGCGGCTGAGGTGCGGCAGTGGTTCATCCAGCGCTTACGCGCGTGTTCTAGCATGGTGGTGTCCAACGCTTGCCCGGGAACACGATGACCGACCACGCTTCGACCGCCCTTTCCGAAACCGAACGCCAGCGTGCGCTCGATGCCCTGCACATTGTCGGCAGCCTGCCCGAGCCGGCCTACGATGACATCGTGAAAGTGGCCGCCGCCGTGTGCGGCACGCCGATGGCGCTGGTCACGTTGATTGACCGCGACCGCCAGTGGTTCAAGGCGCGCACCGGGGTGGACGGCAGCCAGACCGACCGCGATGTAGCGGTCTGCGACCATGCAATCCGCGAGCCCAGCCAACTGCTGGAAGTCGGTGATCTGAGCCAGGACGCGCGCTTTGCCGACAACCCGGTGCTGAAGGAGATCGGCGCACGCTTCTACGCAGGCATGCCGCTGGTGACCGGCAGCGGTGCGGCGGTGGGCAGTGTGTGCGTGGTCGACCTGTCACCGCGCTCGCTTACCCCGGTGCAACGCGAGGCCCTGCAGGCGCTGGCGCGGCTGACCATGAACCTGATGGAAGCGCGCAGCCGCGAACGCGAGCAGGAAGTGGTCGCTCTGCTGGAACAGACGGTCGCCGCCGAGCCCATCGGCAACGACACCGCGGCGGGCACGCCCTACACCATCGTGATTCTGGAGCTGCAGGATCTGGCCGCGCTGGCCGAACAACTGGGCGAGCGCGGCCTGGACCGCCAGTTGCAGCAGTTGGATGCGGCGCTGGAGCGTTGCCTGCAGACCGAGCGTGGCGACAGCATCAACCGGGTAACCGGCAGCGGCGAGTTCATTGCCGTGCTCGGCTCCGACCAGGCCGATGCCACCCTGCATGCGCTGCAGGGCGTGGCCGATGAAGCCGCCAGCCGCCTGGGCCGCCCGTTGCTGCTGGGCGCGGCCACCGGCACCCGCGACGAGAGCACCACCGCGGTGTTCGTGCGCGCCGACCAGGCGCTGGCCAACGCCAAGGACGCGCGCGGCTAATCGGCGTTGGCGTAGCGCCAGGCCACCGTGCTGCGCAGGTGCTGCAGCAGGTGGTCCAGGAATACGCGCACGCGCGGTGCCAGCTGCTTGCCTGAACCATGCACCGCGCTCAGCGGCGAGGTGGCCAGGGCATGGTCGGGCAGCACTTCCACCAGACGCCCGGCCTGCAGGTCTTCGGCCACGTCCCAGATCGACTTGCGTGCAATGCCGGCGCCCTGCAGCGCCATCAGATGCGCAGCCTCACCGTCGTCGCACAGCGTGCTGGCCTGTAGCGGCAGGGCCAGCGCGGCATCACCCTGGCCGAAGCGCCAGTGGCTGACCGGCGGACTGCCCGAGGCAATGCAGTCGTGCTGCTGCAGATCGGCAATGCTGCGCGGCATGCCGCGCCGTTGCAGGTAATCTGGCGATGCGCACAGTACCCGCCGGTTCGGCGCCAGTTGCCGGGCGACCAGGCGCGAATCGTCCAGCGTGCCGTAGCGCAGGGCCAGTTCGATGCCCTCGCCCACCAGATCCACGATCTCATCGCGCAGCGACAGATGCACGCGCACGCCGGGGTGCGCCATCTGGAACCGCCGCACCGCCGGCACCACGTGCCGCCGCCCGAAACCATTCGGGGCGGTCACCCGCAACACGCCGGCCACCAGGTCCTGGCGCTGCGCCAGCGCCGCTTCGGCCGCTTCCACTGCCTGCAGTACCTGGCGGCAGTGCTGGTGGAACACGCTGCCCTCGTCGGTAAGCGAGACCCGGCGCGTGCTGCGGTTGAGCAGGCGCACCTGCAACCGGCGCTCCAGCGCTGACAGCCGCTTGCTGACCACTGCCAGCGACACACCCTGGTCACGTGCGGCGGCCGACAGGCTGCCGCCATGCACGATGCGATCGAAGGTCCGCAGTTCGCTCAGGTCTTCGATCATCGCGATTCTTTCCTTTCAGGCAACAGCACCTTTCCCATATTGCCATTCCGGAAAGCGTCACGCAGCAACACAATGGATCGATCCATGTCGGCCGGGGAGCGGTCGGCGCCGGGCCCGATGTCGAGCACGCCACCGCGACAGGACGCGCGCAAAGCTGTGCACCAGCCACCCCACAGGTAGCCACCCCCCATGAACGATGACGCCGAACCGATGGCGCCGGCGCTGAGCCGCCGCCGCTTTTTCCAGGGCCTGACCCTGATTCCCGTAGCCGCCGCACTGCCCGCCTGTGCGCCCGGCACGCCGGCGGCAGACGCGCAGGCACCTGCCGCTGATACCGCCGACTACCGCCCCGAATTCTTCAATGCCGCCGAATGGGCCTTCATCGTTGCGGCCTGTGATCGGCTGATCCCCGCCGACGAGACCGGCCCCGGCGCTGTGGAATCGGGGGTGCCCGAGTTCCTCGACCGGCACATGCAGACGCCCTATGCGGCTGGCGCCATCTGGTACATGCAGGGCCCGTTCCTGGAAGCGCCCAGTGAATTCGGCTACCAGGGCAAGCTGCCGCTGCGCGATATCGTGCGCGTGGGCATTGGCGCCTTCGATGCGCATTGCCGCGCACAGTTCCAGGGCAAGACCTTCGCCCAGCTGGACCACGCCCAGCAGGAAACCCTGCTGAAGGCCGCCGAGGGCGGCAAGCTGGAGCTGGACGCCATTTCCAGCAAGCTGTTCTTCTCCAATCTGCTGGGTGAAGTGAAGAACGGCTACTTCGCCGACCCCAAGTACGGGGCCAACAAGGGAATGGCCGCGTGGAAGATGATCGGCTACCCCGGCGTGCGTGCCGACTACCTGGACTGGATCGGGGTGCGCGACAAGGCCTACCCACTGCCGCCGGTGGATCTGGCCGGGCGGAGGGGCTGAGCGCATGGCCATCACGAAACCGAAAGTAGACGCTGTGATCGTCGGCATGGGCTGGACCGGGGCGATCCTGGCCAAGGAACTGACCGACGCCGGCCTGCACGTGGTCGCGCTGGAGCGCGGCGGCGACCGCGATACCCAACCTGATTTCGCCTATCCCAACGTGGTGGACGAGCTTGAAGGTTCGGTGCACCGTCGCTATCTGCAGAGCCTGGCGCAGGAAACCGTCACGATTCGCCACACCCCGGCCGACACCGCCGTACCCTACCGGCAGATGGGCTCGTTCAAGCCCGGCACCGGCGTGGGCGGTGCGGGCAGCCACTGGTCGGGCGCGCATTTCCGCCCGCTGCCGGAAGACATGAAGCTGCGCACCAACGTGGAAGAACGCTACGGCAAGCGCTTCATTCCCGATGACATGACCATCCAGGATTTCCCGCTGAGCTACGCCGAACTGGAACCGCACCTGCACATGTTCGAGCTGGTCTGCGGCACCTCTGGCAAGGCCGGTGTGATCAATGGCGTGGTGCAGGCCGGCGGCAACCCGTTCGAAGGGTCGCGCTCGGCCGAATATCCGCTGGGCCCCAACCCCAATTACCTGGGCGGCGAACTGTTCTACAAGGCAGCCAAGGAAATGGGCTGGCATCCCTATCCCATTCCCGCCTCGAATGCCTCCGGCCCGTATGTGAACCCCTATGGCTGCCAGCTGGGCCCATGCAATGCCTGCGGCTTCTGCAGCGATTACGGCTGCCTGAACTATTCCAAGGCCAGCCCCAACGCCTGCATCCTGCCGGTGCTGCGCCAGCGCCCGAAGTTCGAACTGCGCACTCATTCGCAGGTGCTGAAGGTGGACCTGGACAACACCGGCAAGCAGGCCACCGGCGTGACCTACCTGGATGCCCAGGGCCGTGAGGTGCAGCAACCGGCCGACCTGGTGCTGCTGTGCGCCTTCCAGCTGTACAACGTGCATCTGATGCTGCTGTCCGGCATCGGTACGCCCTACGACCCCGAATCGAACACCGGTACGGTGGGGCGCAACTACTCCTACCAGAACCTCAACCGGGTGGTGCTGTTCTTCGACAAGAGCGTGCAGGCCAACGGCTTCATCGGCATTGGCGGTGCGGGCACCACCATGGACGATCTGAACGGCAATCAGCTGGACAACGCCAAGGCCGGTTTCGTCGGTGGCGGTCTGGTCTGGGCGCGCCAGCCCGGCGCCGGCCCGGTGCGCGGCATCAACGTGCCTTCGGGTACGCCAAGCTGGGGCGCGGCATGGAAGAAGGCGGCTGCGGACAACTTCCGCCACAACTTCTATTACGAAGTACAGGGCGCGTGCATGGCCTATCGCCAGCATTACCTCAGCCTGGACCCCAACTACTCCGACAGCTTCGGCCGGCCCCTGCTGCGCATGACCTTCGATTGGCACCCCAACGAGATCAAGGCCTCGCAGTTCTTCGTCGGCAAGGCCATGGAGATGAGCCGCGTGCTGAATCCGCTTTCCATGAGCGGTGATGCCAAGAAGGACCGCGAGCACTACAACATCACCAAGTACCAGAGCACCCACACCTGCGGTGGCGCGATCATGGGCGCCGACCCGAAGACCTCGGCACTGAACCGCTACCTGCAGAGCTGGGACGTGCCGAATGTATTCGTGATCGGCGCCAACGCGTTCCCGCAGAACAACGGCTACAACCCCACCGGGCTGGTCGGCGGGCTGGCGTACTGGGCGGCCACCGCCATCCGCGAAAAGTACCTGCCCGATCCGGGCCCGCTGGTACAGGCCTGAGGAGACGCCCATGAAGAAGCTTCTCCTGTGGATCGTGGTGCTTGCCCTGGTGCTGCTGTTGCTGGCCCTGGTCTACGCCTTCGTGCCGACCCGCACGCGGGTACTGGGCGATGCGCCGGCGGCCGATGCGGCGCTGATCGAACGCGGCCGCTACCTGGCTGCGGCTGGCGACTGCACCGCCTGCCATACCCGGCCCGGCGGCAAGCCGTTCGCCGGCGGTCTGGCGGTGGCCTCGCCGCTGGGCAACATCTACAGCACCAACATCACCCCGGACCGCGACACCGGTATTGGCGGCTATTCGCTGGATGATTTCGACCGGGCCGTGCGCCACGGCATCACCCCCGATGGCCGCACGCTGTACCCGGCCATGCCCTACCCGTCCTATGCACGCCTGACCGATGACGATGTGCGGGCGCTGCATGCCTACTTCCTGCACGGTGACATCGCCCCGGTGAAGGAGGCCAACCAGGCCGCCGACATTCCGTGGCCGTTGTCGATGCGCTGGCCGTTGGCGATCTGGCGCAAGACCTTCGCCCCCGATGCGGATGCGGTGGCCTTCGACCCCAGCCGCTATGGCAGCGCCGAACTGGCGCGTGGCGCGTACCTGGTGCAGGGCCTGGGCCATTGCGGCAGCTGCCACACCCCCCGCGGGCTGGCGTTGCAGGAACAGGCTCTGGATGAATCGGGCAGCGCGTACCTGGCCGGCGGGCAGATCATCGATGGCTGGAACGCGGTGAACCTGCGCGGCAACAACGCCGATGGCCTGGGCCGCTGGAGCACGCAGGATATCGTCGATACACTGCGTACCGCACGCAATGCACACAGCGCGGTGGTGGGTTCGCCGATGGCCGACGTGGTGGTGCACAGCACCCAGCACCTGACCGATGCCGACCTGCAGGCCATGGCGGTCTATCTGAAGAGCCTGCCGGCCAGCGCGAACGATCCTTCTGCATACGCCCAGAACGATGCCACCGCGCGCAAGCTGCAGGCCGGGGTGAATGACAGCCGAGGTGCCGAACTGTACGTGGACAACTGCGCCGCCTGCCATCGCACCGATGCCAAGGGCTATACCAACGTGTTCCCGGCCATCGCCGGCAACCCCACGGTGCTGGCCGACGATCCGACCACGCTGGTGCGCCTGCTGCTGCACGGCAGCGCGTTGCCTTCCACTGCGCAGCGGCCGTCCAACCTGGGCATGCCCGGGTTCGCCGATCGGTTGAGCGATGAAGAGATCGCGCAGTTGGCGACCTTCATCCGCCAGGACTTCGGCAACAAGGCCAGCGCGGTGAATGCGGCGCAGGCGAAGAAACTGCGGCAGGAAGCACCGTAGCGTGGGTGCATTGCCCGGTAGGTGCCAACCTTGGTTGGCACTCACGCGCAAGGCGTGCCCACCAAGGTGGGCACCTACCAGAGCGAACGGTGCAGCGGCGCCCCAAGCGCCGTAGTGTGAGTGCAGGGCCGAGCGTGTACTCCGACCTCGCCTGAACAGGAAGTGCGCCGGACATGATCCGGCTCGACACAGCGCACTCCTTGCGCGAAGTCACACCTTGGGACATCCAGCGTTGACCTGAGAGCGTCAGCAATTGACGCTTACGCCACCGCGCGCCACATCGTGGCCTAAGGGGCGCGGTTGCGATTCCGCAGCACCGCCGGCCAAGGCCGGGCTTCAACGTCAGTCCGATTCAACGGCAGTCCGCTTCATCCCATCCGTCGCAGCGCCCAACTCCGTCGAAACGCGGTTTCGCCGGCACGGGCAACTGCGTCCTGGAAACTTCAAGGAGATCACCCAATGCGCTCTGCAACGTTCCTGTTCGCGCTTGTCATCAGCGCCTTCGCCGGCGCCGCACACGCCCAGACCGTCACCCTGAACAAGGGCGGTTTCGTGCTGACCTACGACTGCGGCATCCACAGCGCCACCCGTTACGAATACACGCTGCTGGCCGATACCGGCTCGGCCGCGCGCCCGTCCAGCTTCTACAAGGACCCGGATCTGCCCACAGGCTGCCAGGGCCAGACCAGCACCGGCTCCTACGCCAGCGTGAAATCCGGCTATGACCGCGGCCACCTGGTCACCTCCAACCACATGGACTACGACAGTACTTACATCCGCCGCGCCAACTACATGACCAACATCGTTCCGCAGGTGTCCGGCTTCAACCAGGGCATCTGGGTGAAGGCCGAGAACGTGGCCGAATGCTACCGCGATATCGCGCCGGTGGATGTGTACGGCGGCGTTGTGTATGGCGATGCCAGCAACGATTACTTCCTGAGCAGCCACGGCATTCCCACGCCGGAATTCTTCTGGAAGACCATCATCACCCGCGACCCCAACACCGGTACCGCCAAGGCGATCAGCTGGATCTTCCCCAACGAAGCCGGCCTGGGCAGCCTGGATGACTACCTGGTGACAATCGCCGATCTGGAAGAGCTGCTGGGCGCCAGCTACGTGGCGATCAATGCACCAGCCTCGCTGAAGAACATGCTGCCGGCCACCAGCTGGCCGCTGCCGAGCGGCTGCGACCTGAGCTGACAGCCACTACTAACCCGGTAGGTGCCAACCTTACTTGCCGTGGTAGGTGCCAACCTTGGTTGGCACACAAGCGCAAAGTGTGCCCACCAAGGTGGGCACCTGCCGCAGCGTCGGGGTGCATTGCCCTGGTAGGTGCCAACCTTGGTTGGCACTCAAGCGCAAGGCGTGCCCACCAAGATGGGCACCTACCAAAGCGTCGGGGTGCACTGCCCTGGTAGGTGCCAACCTTGGTTGGCACCGAAGCGCAAAGCGTGCCCACCAAGGTGGGCACCTACCGAAATGTTGGGGTGCATTGCCCTGGCAGGTGCCAACCTTGGTTGGCACCGAAGCGCAAAGCGTGCCCACCAAGGTGGGCACCTACCGCAGCGTCGGGGTGCACTGCCCTGGCAGGTGCCAACCTTGGTTGGCACCGAAGCACAAAGCGTGCCCACCAAGGTGGGCACCTACCGAAACGTTGGGGTGCATTACCCTGGTAGTTGCCAACCTTGGTTGGCACTGAAGCGCAAAGCGTGCCCACCAAGGTGGGCACCTACCGAAACGTTGGGGTGCATTGCCCTGGTAGGTGCCAACCTTGGTTGGCACCGAAGCGCAAAGCGTGCCCACCAAGGTGGGCACCTACCGCAGCGTCGGGGTGCACTGCCCTGGTAGGTGCCAACCTTGGTTGGCACTCAAGCGCAAGGCGTGCCCACCAAAGCCGCAGCACCAGCTGCCCTAATGGAAGTAAAGCATCATCGCCGGACCGCGGCAGCCTGCTGGCAACGGTCGGGTCAGCATCTGCGGCATTGGGGATAGTTCTCCGCCGCCAAAGGTGTGCGTCTGCCCAAACGCCACGACAGTGTTGCTGGACGTGCTGCGCACCCCGATAGGGACACCACCCTGCCTGGCCAGTTCAAAATAGTCTGGCCACAGCGCCAGGCTGCGATGTCCCGATGCACTGACAAAGTACACGCACTCGCCTATCGGCTCGATGGTGCCGCTAGCCGCAGCGGTCAGCAGAACTCTCGTTTCGGCCGGCACCAGGGTGACCAGACGCAGATTCGGCGACGGCGGCCGTGCGAAGGTGCTGCAGCCTGCCGCAGCGACTGCCAGCAGCAAGACCGCCGTGCGTGCCATCGTGATCGCCTTCATTCGCCCTCCTGGCAGTGCGTCATCGGGGCAGTCTACTCCGCGCAGGCTCTTGTAGGTGCCAACCTGGGTTGGCACTGAATCGCGAAGCGTGCCCACCAAGGTGGGCACCTACCAGAGCGATTCGCGCGCAGCGGCGCCCCGCGAACAGCGTGCCCACTACCAGAGCAAAGCGGTCGCGCCATCAGCGTGCGACAATTCCGGACCTCGCGTTACCCGGAGTCCCCCATGGCCCCCTTCCCCTTCGATGCCGTGCTGTTCGACTGCGATGGCGTCCTCGTCGATTCCGAGCCGCTGGTCGCCCGCGTGCTCTCGGAAATGCTGACCGAGCGCGGTTGGCCACTCACCCAGCAGCAGGCCGCAGATGTGTTCCTGGGCAAATCGGTCGCCAGCCTGGCCGGTTTGATCGAAGAACGCACCGGCAAGCCGTTCACCGAAGCGTGGCTCGATGAATTCCGCCGCCAGCGCAACGTGGCGCTGGAGCGCGATCTGACCGAGATTCCCGGTGCGCCTGCCGCTGTGCGTGCGCTGCAGACCTTCACCCAGGGCCGCATCGCCTGCGCTTCTGGCGCCGATCTGCTGAAGGTGCGCCTGCAACTGGGCAAGATAGGCATCCTCGATGCCTTCGGAGGGCAGATCTTCAGTGGCCAGGACCAGCCGCGCACCAAGCCTCACCCCGATGTCTACTTGGCCGCCGCCGCTGCACTGGGCGTGGACCCGGCGCGCTGCGCGGTCATTGAAGACACTGTGACCGGTGCGACCGCCGGCGTGGCCGCTGGTGCCACCGTGTTCGGCTACAGCCCGGGCGGCCAGTACCACAGCACGCCCGAGGCGCTGCGTGCGGCCGGTGCGCATGTCATCTTCGAATCCATGCGCGACCTGCCGGCGGTGCTGGCCGCGTATAGCGGCCATACGGCGGCCTGATCACCACCGCCGCCCTCCTGCGAGAGCGGCGGTAGCACCGCATCAAGCCGCGCGGATCACCAGGTGAAACGCGCGGTGGCGGTCACGGTGCGGCCGGTGCCGTAGTAGCACGAGGACACGCCGGTGCAGGTCGACACGAAACGCTTGTCGGCCAGGTTGCTGACATTCAGCGACAACTGCGTGCCGACGTTGCCGTACTGGCCGATGTCATAGCGGATCGCGGCATCCCACAGGGTGTACGACGGAATCAGGTACAGGTTGGCGCTGTCGCCGTAGCTCTTGCCGTTGTAGCGCACGCCGGCGGCCAGGCTCAGGCCTTCCAGCGCACCGCCCTGGAAGGTGTAGTCGCCCCACAGCGAGGCGGTCCAGTCCGGCACCATCGCCAACTGCTTGCCGCGGTAGCCGTTGTTGCTGCGGGTCACTTCCGAATCCATCCAGGCCGCTGCGCCGATCACGCTGAAACCGGCCAGCGGGGTCACCCGGCCCTCCAGTTCCACACCGCGCACGCGGCCTTCCCCATCCTGCACCTGGCACTGGCTGGTGCCGGTGGTGCCGCAGGTGTTGTGAGTGCTGTCCGGATCATCGGTCAGCACGTTCTGCTGGCGCAGATCGTAGGCCGACAGGGTCACCAGGCCATCGAAGTTGGCCGGCTGGTACTTCACGCCGGCCTCCCACTGCTTGCCGGTGATCGGATCGAACGGCGTGCGGTCGAACGACTGGGTGGCGGTGCTGCCGGCCGGCTGGAACGATTCGGCGTAGCTCAGGTACGGCGTCAGGCCGTTGTCGGCCACGAACAGAATGCCCGCGTTGCCGCTGAACGCCTCGTTCTTGATCCGGCTGGGGGTGCGCGCGCCGAAGCGGTTGCTGGCCACGGTGTAGGCCTGGGTCCAGGTGTCATCCTTGGTCCAGTCGTAGCGGCCGCCCACGGTGAAGCGCCACTTGTCCAGCGCAATCTGGTCCTGCAGGTACACACCGGTCTGGCGGTTGATGCCACCGGAGTAGCTGATCGAGGTGGTGGCCGGAATGTAGCCGGTGTAGACCGGGTTGAAGATGTCGATGGCATTGGGCGTATCGGTGGCCGTGCCCATCGCACCGCGCGCCGCATCCCAATCGGCCTTCTGCCAGTCCACGCCCAGCAGCAGGGTGTGCTGGGCCGCGCCGGTGCTGAACTTGCCGGTCAGGCGGGTATCGGCGGTATCCCCGCGCGAATCGCCTTCGCCCCAGGTGGCGCGGCGCTTCTGCGTGCGGCCGTCGGCATTCAGCGCGCCATTGGTCACCACGGTGCGGAAAGTGGAATCGACGTTCAGGCGGCGCGCGCTCTGGCTCAACGTCCAGTTTTCATTGAACGCGTGTTCGAACATCCAGCCGGCCGACCAGATGGTGCGGTCGTAGGTGTTCCAGTTCGGTTCGCCAATGAAGGTGCTGTTCTTCATATGGCCATAGGGCGTGGCGTTCAGCGTGCCGGCCATCGGCAGGAACTGGTAGGTGGAGCCGCCATCGTCGCGCTGGTACAGGCCCAGCAGGGTCAGGCGCGTGCGCTCGGCCATCTGGAAGGTGTAGCTGGGCGCCAGGAACCAGTGCTCCTGCTCGGTGTGCTTGATCTGGGTGTCGCCATCGCGGTACAGGCCCACCAGGCGGCCCAGGTGCTGCTTGTCCGCCGATGCCGCGCCCACGTCGAAGGCGGTGCTGTACTGGCCGTTGCCATCCACACCCAGCTGCACGATCTGCTGCTGGTCTGGCGTGGGCGTCTTGCTGACCTGGTTGACCATGCCACCCGGGGCCACCTGGCCGTACATCACCGCCGACGGACCCTTCAGCACTTCCACCCGGTCCAGGTTCCAGCTGTCGACCATGGTGCGGTTCCACTGCCCGCCCTGCGGCGCGCGCATGCCGTCGATGGTGACATTGTTGCTCCAGCTGCCGGCATCGAAGCCGCGGATGCGGAAATCATCCACGCGGTTGTCGATACCGCTGCTTTCCAGCGATACACCGGCCACGTACCGCATGGCCTCGTTCAAGGTCTGCACGCCGCGCGCGTCCAGTTCCTCGCGCGCGATCACCGACACCGACTTGGCCATCTCGGCAACCGGGGTGTCGGTCTTGGTGGCGCCAGAGGTGTGGGTGAGCGTGCGGTAGGCGTTCACGTGTACCGCATCCAGGTCGGTGGGGCTGCTGCCGTCCGGAGTCTGCGCCTGCGCGGCCAGCGGCGCGCACAGGGCCAAGGCCACCGTCAGCGCCGTGCTGAGCGGGGAGCGGACGGGAAATGTTGGGGAATTCATGGGGGAACCTGCCAGGAAGGGGCGCCAGCGGCGGGCCGCGGCACTGTTAAGGACGCATGAAATCATATCAAATGCGAATGGTTCGCACTAACGTCCATGGTTCAGGCTGCCTGCTGCCGGGCGGTCGGCCGTACCGACGCCGCGTTAACCGCGCTTTTCGATACTGGGCCAGCGCCGGGCGCTTGCGCCGGGCTGCACCCATGGAACGCAACGAGGACATTGGATGAGCAAGCTGCACACCCTGGCCGCCACGGCCGCCCTGCTGGCCCTGAGCCCCCTGGCCTGGGCCGAAACGGTGAACCTGACCAACAGCGCCGACGGTGCCAACCGCGATGCCGGCATCACTGCGGTGAAGAAGAAACTGCAGGACGCCTGCACCGAGCGCAAGGGCACGCCCGCCGCCGATACGTTTGA
This sequence comes from Stenotrophomonas sp. YAU14D1_LEIMI4_1, assembly GCF_003086815.1. NCBI lineage: Bacteria > Pseudomonadati > Pseudomonadota > Gammaproteobacteria > Lysobacterales > Lysobacteraceae > Stenotrophomonas > Stenotrophomonas sp. YAU14D1_LEIMI4_1. The sequence goes on from NZ_CP025997.1 coordinate 2,220,257, forward strand.
AGTGGTGTTCGAGAAGACCAGCGAGAACCCGAACGTGCCCAAGCCGTACTACGTGGACGGCAAGATGCAGTGCGAACTGCCGGGCTGAAGGTTTGCAGGGAACGCCGGGCATCGCCCGGCGCTACCTCAGCGCGCCAGACTGCGCGCTGTCTCCTGCTGCTGCACCTGCTCCTGCTCGCGCTGCTGCGCGACCTGCGCTTCGGGTGCGGCACACTCTGGCATCTGCTGCAGTTGGCGCACGTGATCATCCACCGGTGTGGCCACCGCCTGCGCGGTATCGGCGCGGGCAATCTGCCGGTCGGCGGCATGCACTTCGCCCTGCACCGCGAAGGCGTAGCGGCCATCGTCACTCAGCACCGCCTGGTCCACCCGCTCCATGCCCTTGTGGGTGGCGGCCACCAGCAGCGCCATGCCCAGCCGCTCACTGGCCTGGTCGGGCTGGCGCCCCATGGCCTCGTCCAGGCTGTTCACCGCGCCCTGGGTCTGCAGCCATAGTCCGTGGCGCGGGCTGGCTTCATTGCGCGGGTCGTGCTGCGGCAGCAACGGTGAAGGCGGCGGCAGGTCCTGCAAGGCCTGCGACTGCACACTGGCCTCGATCGGCTGCAGGTCGCGGCCTTCGGCTGACGCCACGCGGAACAGGCGCTCGCCCAGCCCATACGCCGAATGGCCCTGGTTGCGTGCCAGCGCGGCAGCGAATGCATCCACATCCTGCTGCGGCCTGCCCTGCCCGTGTTCGGCCAACAGGCGCCAGTCGGGGCCGAGCATCGGGTTGTCTTTCACCATGGCCTGGGTGCGCTCCATCAGGGCGCGCATCTGCGGCTCATCCAGCACCAGAGTGTTCTCCACCCCGGCATGCAGCGGGCCGCGATCGCCGGCCGCTTTGCCGGTCAGCGCGGCATTCACCATGCCGGCGATCTGTTCGCCGTGTTCGTGGTCGCGCAGGTCGATCTGGAACTGATAGCGGCGCTGGGCGATGTCTTCCTGACCATCGGCACCGTAGGCACTGAAGCGGCTGACCGGCACGTTGCCGCTGTATTCCACGCTGCGCTGTTCGGTGAAGCTGCCGTCCTCGTGGCGTACGCGAACCACATCGCCGCTGTTGCGCTGCCCAGCCATGTCCATGTTGAACGCATCGCCCACGCCCACCTTCAGGCGCGTCTGCGAACTCATGCCCAGCCGTTCCACGGTGGCCAGGTCCTGTACGCCCGGTGTGTGCGCATCCATTACCCCGGTGTCGATGAAGTGCTGGTACGCCGCGCGGCCATCCACCTGCTCAAGATCGAAGGTGGCGGTGCGCACCGTGGATTGCCCCAGCGCGTCCTGGCGCCCGGCCACGGCGGTCAACTTGCCCGCCGCGAAGCCAACGCCGTTGAAGGCTTCCACCGCCTGGTTGGGGCCGGTGGTGACGCGCACGCGGCCATCGTCCAGATGATCCACGCGGTAGCTGGCGCCCTGCGCCTCGGCCACCTGGCTCTGGATGGCGATGTTGCGGAAGCGTCCTTCCAGCGCCGTGCCAGTGAAATGCTGGCCGTCCAGGGTAACGCTGCCGCCCTTGGGAATGGTCTGCGGATCGAAGGGATTCACCGTGGTGGGATCAGTATCCAGCGCACCGTGCGGCAGGCTGACGCGGTAGCGACCCCGTGCGCCGGTGCTGTCCTCCTGGGTGAATCCGCCAGCCTTCATGCGGTTGCCCACCACACTGTCGACCGTTACCAGATAATCCACGCCGTCGCGGGTGGGCGTAGCTGCAGCGGCCACCGATGTGCCGCGGAACTGCGTGCCGGGACCGGTGCCTGACACCTTCTTTTCCTGCGCCAGCTTCACCGACTGGTCTTCGCCGTTCACGGTGATGGCATGGCCGGCGCCCTTCAACTGCGCTTCGCCATTGCTGGACACATAGGTGGGATCGAACGCCGCGCTGGCAGTGGCCGCGTGCGCGCCCTGTGCGGCTGCGCCTTCCGTGCGGGTGGTGGCATTCATGCCGTGGGCTCCTTGAACGTAGACCGCTTGATTATGGCAGCCGACGCGCAGTTGCGTTCACGCGGCACCGCCGCAGTGTTCGAGATAGTGAACCACGTCCCATCGAGAAGGCCCGCATGCACCGCCGCATCTTCCACTTTTCAACCTGGCCACGTGGTTGGCGGCTGCTGGCGTGGTGCCTGCTGGGTCTGCAGGCGCTGTATCTGCTGGCCGGCAATATTTTCCTGAATACGCCATTGTTCGATGCAGTGACCAACCGCAAGGCGCACAAGTTCGTAATGTCCACCGGGCCGGCCATTACCCTGCTGCCCGGCCATGTGATTGCCTGGAACGTGCACATGCGCGGCCATGTGAACCACACCGTGTATGTGCTACACGCCGACCGTGCCAGTGCACGGCTGGCGGTGCTGCCGCTGTTCCGCCGCGAAGTGCGGGTGCCGTACCTGCAGGCGACCGGGGTATCGGCCGAGATCGAGCGCGTGCAGGACGTGGTGCCCTCGCCGCCACGTGGCGACCAGGGCTGGACGCTGCGCTTCGACGCGATCCACAGCGACAGCATCCGCAGCGCACGTTTCGGCAAACTGCTGCTGCAGGGCGGCGGCAGCGGCACCGTCGGCTTCGTCAAGCAGCTGCGTGGCGGTCCGTCGCAACTGCTGGATTCGCAGGTTGAATTCAACGATGCCTTCGCCAGCTACGACGGCGTACAACTGCTGTCGGGCATGCAGTTGAAATCCACCTTCCGCTACCCGCGGCACTACCGCGACCAGGCGCCAGGCATCCGCAAGTTCACCCTGGTGGAAGGCACGCTGGACATCACCGCGCGCAGCCAGGGCCTGCGCATGAACACCGACGCCCAGCAGGTGGCCATTGCCAGCTCACCGCTGGCCGGCCAGCTGCAGGCACACGTGGATCTGCAGCGCGGCGCGCTGATGCCGGGCACCCGTGCGATCTGGCGGGTGCCGCTGCAGCTGGGCGATGGCGCCCCCGACCGCGGAGTGCTGGCCCTGCAGCTGGATGTGGCGCAGGACATGCGCCTGCAGGCTCGGCTGCCGCCACGCCCTGAGCGCGGCGCGGCACTGGATGCCGACCTGCGTATCCGCGGTCACGCTGTTCCCTTCGACGACCCGGCCAGCCTGCTGGAGCGCACGTCCGGCCAGGTACAGGGCGAATGGACGTTTACTTCGCTCAACTGGATTCCGGCCCTGTTCGTGCGCAAGCCCTGGTTCCAGCTGGAAGGCGGCGGCGTACTGAAGGCCGACCTGCGTGTGCAGGACGGTGAGCTGGTGGCCGGCAGCACCGTGGACCTGCCCGCGGCCGAGGCCGTGGCCGAAGTGGCCGGCGTGCGCATGGCCGGCACCGCCAGTGCCCACGGAGAGTTGAAGGCCGGTACGCCCACGCGTGCCGAACTGGATGTGCGGCTGCCGCGTTTCTCCGCACGCACCCAGGGCAAGGACGCGGCCACCCTGTTCGAGGGGCGCGACCTGTCACTGCAGCTGAGCGGTGATGGCCGGCTGCGTGAGCTGCGCCGCGGCGTACGTGCCCGGCTGCGTTTCAGCGATGCGGACATTCCCGATCTGGCGGCCTACAACCGCTTCCTGGGCAACGGGCAGGTACGCCTCGTGTCAGGCACGGCGCGCCTGAGTGGCGACGTCGGGCTGGATACCGATGGGCGCATCGGCCAGGGCACGGCGCGTTTGCTCGGCCAAGGCGCGCGCCTGCAGCTTGCCGGCCTGGACCTGCGTGCCGACACCCGTGTGGACGGCACCCTGCAGCGCGGCGACTTCCGCCAGCGCTGGTTCGACCTGACCGGCAGCGCGGTGGAACTGCGCAACGTACAGATTGATGGCCGGCCGGGACCGCAGGGGTGGCAGGGCCGACTGTACGTTGATGAAGGCCGCATTGATGCCCAGTCCCCCTTCCAGGTGGACGCGCGCGCGCGGGTGGCCATGAGCGATGCCGGCCCGCTGCTGGCGGTGTTTGCCGAACGCGGCGACTACCCGGGCTGGGTACTGAAGCTGCTCGATTCCGGGCGGGTGGAGGCAAAGACCGCGCTGCGCTGGCAGCCCGGGCACCTGATGCTGGACAACCTGCAGGCGGAGAACGACCGGTTCTCGCTGCGTGCGCGGCTGGATCTGCTGCAGCAGCGGCGCAAGGGCGATCTGTATCTGCGCTGGGGCGTGCTGGGCGCGGGCATCGAACTGGATGGCGATCGCCGCCAGTGGCACCTGGCCGGCGCGCGCGACTGGTTCGATGGCCGTCCTGCGTTGTTGGCGCCGGCACCCTGACGGCGCCAGCGGGCCTCAAGCCGCGGCCGGCTGCCAGTCGCGCAGCACCCGCGGCTTCAAGGCGTGCTCACCGCAGCCTTCCGGGCAGCGCAGGATGCGCGCCACGGAGGTGCTGATGAAGCCGGCACCTTCGTGCGCGGTGAATACCTGCGCGCAGCCATGGCAGCGCGCCACCAGCGAATACAGATGGACGATGCGCCCACTGCTGGGGTCCTTCAACGCATCGATGTGCAACAGATCGAACCGGCAGGTGTCGGGCAAGATGTGCCTGAAGGAGAGACGTGCGGGAGTGGGCTGCAGGTTCACGGGATGGCCAGCGGGAAGGTCGGCGCCCACCGTAGCGTTGGCCGCGTGCAGCCGGCGTTCACTGCGGGTGCAACCCAGGCGAAATCTCTTCACTGCGTTTACACCACTTCTGCTAGCGTAGCGCCAATGTCCGTCCCCGCCCCCTGCGCGCAGCGCGCTGCCTCCTCTTCTGCCCCCGACGAGCCGCTCAGCGCGATGCTGAAGACGGCCACGCGCAGCACGCATGAGCGCCTGGACCAACGCCTGATGGCCTTGGGCATCTTTGATGATCGCCGCGACTATCTGCGCTTCCTGCAGGTGCAGGCGCAGTTCCATGGCGCGGTGGCAGCACTGTACCGGCGGCAGGATCTGCCGATGCCGGCAACGGAACTGGGCAAGCACACGCAGGTGCTGGCCGATCTGCAGGATCTGGGCGCACACCCTGCGTTGCCGACCGCCGACGCACCGGCGCTGGCCACGGCACCGCTGCCGGTGGCGCTGGGCTGGTGGTACGTGGCCGAAGGATCCAGCATGGGCGCGGCGGTACTGCTGCACCATGCAGCCCGCCTGGGCCTGCACGCGGGCTTCGGCGCACGCCATCTGGCACCGGCTGCAGCCGGGGTCGCCGGGCACTGGCGCAACGTGCGGGCCGCGATGGACGCGCTCGCTCTGACGGATGCGCAGCGCGCACAGGCCGCTGCCGCAGCGAGGGCTGCCTTTGATTTCGTCGGACGACGCGTGGATGAAGCGTTCAGAAATGCCTGATCCAGCCGTTGACAGCAATGCGATAGTAGAGGGATGTCTGTTGCTGTCCTTGTTCCGCGCGCGCCTGCGCCGCCTCACCACTTCCGGGTTCCTGTCTTCATGTCCAACGCCACTGACGCCGTGAACGATCTGGCGCTGTCTGTCTGTGCCCGCGAGCCGATCCACACACCCGGCGCCATCCAGCCCTACGGGGTGCTGCTGGTCGCCGATCCGGTCACGCTGCAGGTACGCGAGCGCGCGATCAGCCAGGACTCCCTGCTGCAGCAGTTCGGCGATCCGCTGGGACAGCCGCTGGACGCCGTGCTGGGCGGCGTGCTGGCCGCGTTCCTGCCGCAGCTGCGCCGCACGACGGTCGACAGCAGCGTGCACGTGGGCGCCGTGCACCTGGACGGGCATGGCCGCCACCAGCTGCTGGTACACCGCTCGCAGCACGACCTGCTGGTGGAACTGGAAAGCCCGGTGCCTGGCCAGCCCAGTTCGCTGGAAGAGCTCTACCCGGCCATCCGCCGCCTGATGTCCGAGATCGAATCGGCCGCCACCGTGGCCGATCTGTGCCAGCTGGCCGCCCAGCACATGCGCGCGATGACCGGCTTCGACCGCACCCTGGTCTACCAGTTCGACAGCGCCTGGAATGGCACCGTGGTGGCCGAGGATGGCAACGGCGTACTGCCTTCCTACCTGGACCTGCGCTTCCCCGAATCGGACATTCCGGCGCAGGCACGCGAACTGTACCGGCGCAATCGGGTACGCCTGATTGCTGATTCCGATTACACCGCCGTTCCGCTGGTGCGCGATGCCGCGGCTGCCGACGCAGCGCCCACCGACCTCAGCCTGGCGGTGCTGCGCAGTGTTTCCCCGGTGCACCTGCAGTACATGCGCAACATGGGCACCGGCGCGTCGATGTCGGTCTCGCTGATCCACGAAGGGCGGCTGTGGGGACTGGTGTCCTGCCATACCGCCCATGCCCGCCGCCTGCCCTACCCCGTGCGCACGGCCTGCGAGTTCATGGGCCAGATCCTGTCGCTGCAGATTGCGCTGAAAGAGCGCGGGCGGGTGGTGGAAGAACGGGTGATCCGCCGTTCGCTGCTGGTCAAGCTGCTGGCCCGCATGGCCGGCGATGAAGACTTCATGGCGGCGCTGCGCCAGGACCACGGCAGCCTGCTGGCACTGACCGAAGCGGCCGGTGCGGCGATCGTGCACAAGGGCGACTGCATGCGGGTGGGTCAGTGCCCCGCCCGCGAGGACATCCTGCGCCTGGCGCACTGGGTGGCAGCCGAGCACCCGGGCGAAGAAGTGTTCCACACCGACCATCTGGCCGGTGCCTGGCCGTCGGCTGCGCACCTGAGCGACGTGGCCAGTGGCGTGCTGGCGGTGTCCATTTCGCAGCTGCACGACAGTTACCTGATGTGGTTCCGTCCCGAAGTGGTGCGCACCGTGCGCTGGGGCGGCGATCCGCGCAAATCCGGCGATCCGGGAACCGCGCTGTCGCCGCGCCACTCCTTCGAAGCATGGAAGGAAACCGTGCAGCAACGCAGCCTGCCCTGGACCGACGCCGACGCCGAGGCCGCGCACGAAATGCGCACGGCCATCGTTGATATCGTGCTGCGCAAGGCCGAAGAAATGGCCGAACTGAACGAACAGCTGGTACGCAGCAACAAGGAACTGGAAGCCTTCTCCTACTCGGTCAGCCACGATCTGCGCGCCCCGTTCCGGCATATCGTGGGTTATTCCGAACTGCTGGGCAGCTCGGCGGCCGAGCGCCTGAGCGAGAACGAACGGCGCTTCCTGGACACCATCGTGGAATCGGCCAAGTCCGCCGGCACCCTGGTGGATGATCTGCTGAGTTTCTCGCAGATGGGCCGTTCGACCCTGGGCCGCATGCACATCGACATGGGCGCGCTGGCGCAGGATGTGCGCCGCACCCTGGCGCTGGACTATGCCGGGCGCTGCATCAACTGGCGCATCGGTCCGCTGCCGGTGGTCGAGGCCGACCCCACCATGCTGCGCCTGGTCTGGCAGAACCTGCTGTCCAACGCAGTGAAGTTCACCCGCGACGTACCCAATGCCGTAATCGAAGTCGGCCACCAGCGCAGCGCCAGCGAAGACATCTTCCATGTGCGCGACAACGGCTGCGGCTTCGACATGCGCTACGTGGACAAACTGTTCGGCGTGTTCCAGCGCCTGCACCACGAAGACGAATTCGAAGGCACCGGGATCGGCCTGGCCAACGTGCGCCGCATCATCGGCCGCCATGGCGGGCGCACCTGGGCCGAAGGCACGCTGGGTGAAGGTGCCACACTCTATTTCACCCTTCCCCTTTCTACCGGAGAACACCCATGAGGGATCTGCGGCCGATCCTCCTGGTCGAGGACAGCCCCAAGGACGCCGAACTGACCCTGGCTGCGCTTGCGCGCTGCCAGTTGCTCAACGCGGTGGTGCACGTGCGCGATGGCGCCGAGGCACTGGATTACCTGCGCAGCGAAGGCAACTTCGCCGGCGCTTACCACGGCGGCCCGGTGGTGGTGCTGCTGGATCTGAAACTGCCCAAGATCAACGGTCTGGAAGTGCTGCAGCAGGTGCGCGAGGACCCAGAGCTGAGCAGTACCCCGATCGTCATGCTGACCTCCTCGCGCGAAGAACAGGATCTGGTGCGCAGTTACCAGCTGGGCGTCAATGCCTTCGTCGTCAAGCCGGTGGATTTCAAGGAATTCTTCGACGCCATCCAGGGCCTTGGCATGTTCTGGGGCATCACCAACCAGCCACCTCCGCACCGCGGCGGCAACGGGAACACCCCCACCCATGAATGACCCCGCGCCTGCAGGCGGCCGCCTGCGGATCCTGATGCTGGAAGACAGCGCGCTGGACGCCGAACTGATCACGGCCCAGCTGCAGCGCTCCGGCCTGCGCTTCGACACCCACCGGGTGTGGGCGCACGACACGTTCCTGGCGGCCATAACCTCGGCACAGTTCGATGTGATCCTGGCCGACCATGTGCTGCCGGGGTTCGACGGCGATACCGCACTGGCGCTGGCGCGCGAGCACGCGCCGCAGATCCCTTTCATCTTTGTCTCGGGCACGCTGACCGAAGAGCTGGCCGTGCAGGCGCTGACCCGCGGCGCGCGCGACTACGTGGTCAAGCAGCGGCTGCAGCGGCTGCCGGACGCGATCCGGCGCGCCCGCGATGAAGCCCGCGAGCGCAACCAGCTCGCCCAGGCGCGCACGGCACTGGAGCACAGCCAGGCACAACTGCAACAGATCACCGATGCCATTCCCGCGTTGATCGCGCACCTGGGTGCCGACCACCGCTACCGCTTCGCCAACAAGGCCTTCCTGGACTGGCATGGCATTGCCCTGGACGACCTGCTGGGCAAGCAGCCGGCCGACATCGGCAACAGCGCCTCGTTCCAGCAGGCCCTGCCCAGCCTGGAACGGGTACTGGCCGGCGAGCGCGCCAGCTTCCAGATCACCCTGACCCACCGCAGCGGCGAAGCCCGCTTCGTGCAGATGGACTGCGTGCCCGAGTTTGCTGCTGACGGCACGGTGACCGGCTACACCTGCCTGGGCAGTGATGTGTCCGGGTTGAAGCGCGCCGAGCTGGCGCTGCGCCAGGACAATCAGTCGCTGGAACAGCAGGTGCAGGCGCGCACCGCCGAGCTGCAGGCCAGCAAGCGGCGCCTGCAGGCCATCTTTGAATCCAGCTTCCAGCACCAGGTGCTGCTGGACCTGGACGGGCGGGTGATCGATGCCAACGTAGCCTCGCTGGCAGCGGTGCTGGCTGGCAAGCCGGACGTCGTGGGCGCGCATTTTTCCAGCACCGCCTGGTTTGCCGCGACCCCGCAGGCCGCACGCACCGTCACCGAGGCGGTGCAGAACGCCGCGACTGGCACCCCGTCACTGCATGCGTTCGAGCTGGAACTGCCCACCGGCAAGCGCAGTTTCGATTTCTCGCTGCGGCCGCTGCTGGGCCCCGATGGCCAGGTAGCGGCGGTGGTCTGCGAAGCGGTGGAAACCACCGCCCGACTGCAGGCCGAACACGCGCTGCGCCAGTCACAGAAGATCGAAGCCGTTGGTCAGCTGACCGGCGGCATTGCTCACGATTTCAACAACATCCTGACCGTGATCGCCGGCAACGTGGAACACGCCATGCTGCTGAACCAGCGCAATGGCGAACCGGCCGGCATGACCGCGCGGGCGTTGGACAACGCCTTGAAAGGCGTGAACCGCGCCGCAAGCCTGACCCAGCGTCTGCTCGCCTTCGCCCGCCGGCAACCGTTGCACAGCCAGGCGGTGAATCTGAACGACGCCGTGCACGGCATGCAGGACATGCTGCAGCGCGCTTTGGGCGAGTTGGTGCAGCTGGAGATCCGCAGCGCTGACGATATCTGGTGCGTGGAACTGGATGTCAGCCAGCTGGAAGTCTCGGTGCTGAACCTGGCCGTGAATGCACGCGATGCCATGGACCACGGCGGCCAGCTGGTGATCGAAATCGACAACAGTCACCTGGACCATGACTACGCCGCCCTGTTCCCCGATGCAGCGCCCGGCGAATACGTGATGCTGCGGGTGCGCGACAACGGCCATGGCATGTCGGCCGAAACGCTGGCCAAGGTGTTCGAACCGTTCTTCACCACCAAGCAGGTGGGCCGCGGTACGGGGCTGGGGCTGTCGATGGTGCATGGCTTCGTGAAGCAGTCCGGCGGCCATGTGCTGATCGATTCGATCCCCGGCGGCGGCACCAGCATCACCATGATGTTCCCGCGCTCAACCCTGCCCCTGCCCAGCCAGGCGGCGCCGACGCAGACCGGTTGGGCCAGCTACGAAGCGCGCGAGGAGTCGATCCTGGTGGCCGAGGACAACGACGATGTGCGCGCCTACACCGTGGATGCACTGCGACAGCTGGGCTACCGCGTGCTGGAAGCACACGATGGGCCGTCCGCCCTGCGCCTGCTGGAGCGGCCCGACACCCAGATCGATCTGTTGTTCTCGGACATCGTGATGCCGGGCATGTCCGGCTGGGAACTGGGCCGACAGGTGCGCGAGCGCTGGCCTTCGGTGGCCGTCCTGTTCACCTCGGGCTACCCGCGTGACCACGAAACCGTGGGCAGCCCCGGGCGCGGCGCACCGCTGCTGTCCAAGCCCTTCACCCGCAGCGACCTGGCGCAGTCGGTGCGCAACGCGCTGGCGCCCTGAACCCCCGATCCCGCCACATGCCCTGGTAGGTGCCGACCTTGGTCGGCACGCGCCCCGCGCTCTGGTAGGTGCCAACCTTGGTCGGCACACGCCCCGCGCCCTGGTAGGTGCCGACCTTGGTCGGCACACCCTGCGGGCCAACCAAGGTTGGCCCCTACCAAGGCGGGGTAAACCGGGCCAACCAAGGTTGGCCCCTACCGTACCGCCCTCGCGAAACGGTGGATCTGCGCGCACTCCACCACGCCGGGCGGCTGCGCCATGCCGGCCAGCGCGATCATCGCCTCGCCAATCGCGCGGTTGCTGACGGTCAGCGACGGCAGCACGCTTCCGGCCAACCCCATCAACGGCGCGGCCACCCAGTAGAACGGCTTCATCAACGTGTGCCGGGTTCCGGTGCCCGCCACCGGCTGCACGCCTGCGGGCCGCAACATCACCGTGCGTACCGGCAGTCGCGCCAGCGCGTGCTCGATCTCACCTTTCACCCGCAGCGGCATGATGCGGCTGGCCGGGTTGGCGTGTGCGCCGGATACATACAGGAAGCAGCCCTGCGGATTGGCGGCGGCCCACGCGCGGGCAACGGCCAACGTGGCGTCCACCGTCACCTGCCGGTATTCGGCCTCGGGCGTGCCCAGTGGCGGCGCGCCGGCGCAATAGAAACACGCATCGAATCCCGCCCACGGCAGGTCAGCGTGCGCGGCCTGCAGGAAGTCGGGCAGCACCATTTCCTGGAACCCCGCAGGGGCCGCGCCGTTGCGACGCACCAGCGCGCTCACCTGCTGCACCTGGCCAGAGTCCGCGCAGGCCAACGCGACACCCTGCCCGACCAGACCGCCGCTGCCGACCAGAAGAATCTTGATGGATTGCGTATTGTCAGCGCTCATGCACAGCTCCTGCGGCGCGCTAGAGTTTCACAAAACGCTGGATCTTGCGCGCCAGCCAGCCGCTGAACACCAGCGGCGCATCCAGCGCGGAAACACAGATGCACGGCACACCCGGCGCGGTCACCGGCTGATGCTCGACGTCCTCATCCAGATCCGCCACATCGCCCGGCGCAAACAGGCCCAGTGCATCGTTGTAGCTGCCCCGCAGAATCTGGGTCAGCTCACTCTGGCCATGGCTGTGCATGGGCAGGCACTTGCCCGGGGCGATCTTCAGCATGATCAGCGACGGCATCTGCGCCGCACGGATGCAGTACACCCCCGGCGCGATCCAGCGCCAACGCAGCTGCGACAGCGACGCACCGAAGTACGGATGCAGGGCGGCAGGCAGGTGATCCGGGTTGGCCTGCGGCCGTTCGCTGGGTACGGCGCGGACCGCCACGCAGGGCGCAGCCAGTCCCCCATCGGCCTGGTCCATCTGCGCCAGCATGGCCATGCGCAGCTGCGCATGCCGCGAATCGTCCACGGCCGGCTGGGTCTGCTCCAGCAGCACGGCGCCGATCGCCTCGGCATCGCGCAGGCGCTGGCGACAGGCCGGGCACTGTTCCAGGTGCGCGGCTGCGACCACGCTCAACGCCGTCGGCAGGCCGCCGGACGCATAGCTGATCAAGGTGGATTCGTGCAGATGGTGGCGCGGGCTCACTGGCCACCTCCCACCTTCGACTGCAACTGCAGGAACGCCCGGCGCAGGTGTGACTTCACCGTGCCCAGCGGCATGCCCAGCGCGGCGGCGATCTCGCCGTGGCTGCGCGCCTCGAAGTAGGACATGCGCACCAACCGCGCCTGCACCGCCGGCAGTTCATTGATGCGCTGGCGCAGCCGTACCTGGTCGGCATACTGTTCGGCACTGCTGCGCTCGACCACGTCGAAGCTGGCAGCATCGGCCACCGCGGCCTGCGCCTGCAGCCAGCCACGTTCATGGCGCACGCGGTCGATATGCAGGTTGCGCGCAATGCGGAACAGCCAGGTGCTCAGCGCGCCCTGCGCGGCATCGAAATCGGCCGCACGCAGCCACAGTCGCAGCAACGCTTCCTGTGCCAGCTCTTCGGCCACGGCAGGCGGGGCGCCCAGGCCGCGCAGGTAGACGCACAGACGCGGCATGAAGTGGTCGTAGATGCGCAGGAAGCAGTCGCGGTCACGCAGCCGGGCCACACCGTCCATGTCACCGGTCCAGTTGGTGGGCTCACTGCTGGGCTGCTGGACACTGGACACGAGACGGGCGGCGTCGAAAGGGCTGCGGGGCGGGCGGCGTTCAACATACATGGGCAGGGGCGGCAATCAGGTGAAGGTGGTTCCTGTGCCTCTACGCAGGCAGGCGGCTATTGGATGCACCGGCCGATGCATCCACTGGCCACGCCGCCACGTAGTACTGGCAGACCCGACGGAAACCCGCCCATGCGCACCTGTGCCTACCTGCTGCTGTTGCCTGTCTGCGCCCATGCCGAACCCGCCCTGATGCGCAGTGAAGGCGTGGCCACCACCGCGGACGGGCGCGTGGCCTACCGCGAGGTGCACTGGCAGCAGGGCCCGGACGAAGGGGCGCAGCGCTGGGTGGAGTACCGCTGTGGATCGGGCCAGCCCTTCGCCCGCAAGCAGTTGCCCGCCACCAGCCGCCCCGCCGCGCGTGGCTACAGCCTGCAGGACCGGCGCAGCGGCCAGGCCGCCACGCTGGACGTTTCCGCAACGGCCGTCCAGGTCCAGTGGCGGGAAGCCGGCGACGCGGCACCCGTACAGGCACGGGTCGCGCTGCCGGCAGACGCGGTGATCGATGCCGGCTTCGATGCCGCCGTGCGCCAGCACTGGGACACCCTGCTGCGCGGCCAGCCGGTCACCCTGTCCTTCCTGGTGCCGGGGCGGCAGCGCTTCTACCCGCTGAAGGTGCAGTACCGCGGCGCGCTGCAATGGCAGGGCCAGCCGGCGCAGTCCTTCGCCGTGCGCCTGGATGCCTGGTACGGCGCGGTGGCACCCGGCCTGAGCCTGGTCTATGCCAACGCCGACCGTCGCCTGCTCGAGTTCAACGGCACCAGCAATCTGCGCGACGGCAATGGACGCTACCCCCAGGTGCGCGTGGCCTTCAGCAAGCCACCCGTCCCCGCCAGCCGCAGCCAGTTGCAGCGCGAACAAGACATTCCGCTGGTCGCCGCGTGTGGTGTTACGGCCAAGTGAAAGACTGCACCGATGCAAATGCACTGCATCCAATCGTCCCGCTGCTGCGTAGGAACCTGAAAACGTGCCTTCCGGAAACCGAACATGTCTGCAGCTGCGCCCCTGCCCCGCCGACGCGCCCGCCTGCTGCGCACCCTGCGCCGCTGGTTCGACACCGGCAGCACTGCGAACGATGTGCCGGCAGCCCAGGCCGGGCGCATCGACTGGCTGCGCGCGGTGCCCTTCGTGCTGCTGCACGTGGCCTGCCTGGGGGTGGTCTGGGTAGGCGTTTCGTGGACCGCTGTTGCGGTGGCGGGCGCCCTGTACGCCGTGCGCATGTTCGCCATCACCGGTTTCTACCATCGTTATTTCTCGCACCGCACCTTCCAGACCTCGCGGCCGGTGCAGTTCGCGTTCGCGGTGATCGGCGCCGCCAGCGTGCAGCGCGGGCCGCTGTGGTGGGCCGCGCATCACCGCCACCACCACCGCCATGCCGACCAGCCGCAGGATCCGCATTCGCCGAACGAAGTCGGCTTCTGGCGCAGCCACATGGGCTGGTTCCTGACCCGCGAAGCCTTCAGCACCAATCTCAGCCGCGTGCCGGACCTGGCCCGTTACCCCGAGCTGCGCTGGCTGGATCGCTTCGACATCGCCGTGCCGGTGCTGCTGGCCGCGGCCCTGTTCGGGCTGGGCGAACTGCTGCAGCACACCGCGCCGGGCCTGGGCACCAGCGGCCCGCAACTGCTGGTGTGGGGCTTCTTCATCTCCACCGTGGTGCTGTTCCACGCCACGGTCACCATCAATTCGCTGGCCCATCGCTTCGGCAGCCGCCGCTTCGATACGCGCGATGACAGCCGCAACAACCTGTGGCTGGCCCTGCTCACCTTCGGCGAGGGCTGGCACAACAACCATCACTTCTTCCCCGGCACGGTGCGCCAGGGCTTCCGCTGGTGGGAAATCGACCTGACCTGGTACGGCCTGCGCGCGATGGCGGCGGTCGGCCTGGTGAAAGGACTCAAACCCATACCCGACTGGGTGCTGGCCAAGGCGAGGCACTGACATGCGCATCGCAATCATCGGATCGGGCATTGCAGGGCTGGCCAGTGCCTGGTGGCTGGACGGCGAACACGAAGTCACCCTGTTCGAGGCCAACGATTATCTGGGCGGGCATACCCACACCCATGACGTCACTGTGGATGGGCGCCCGCTCGCCGTCGATACCGGCTTCATCGTCTTCAACGAGCAGCACTACCCGCTGCTCACCGGCCTGTTCAATGAGCTGGGCGTGGCCTCGCAGCCCACCACCATGAGCTTTTCCATGCACAGCGAGCGCAGCGGCGTGGAGTACAACGCCACCTCGCTCGATGGCTTGTTCTGCCAGCGCCGCAACTTGGTCTCGCCCCGTTTCTGGGGAATGCTGGCCGACCTGCGCCGCTTCTATCGCCAGGCACCAGCCCTGCTGCAGGAAGAACACGGCCCCACCCTGGGCCAGTACCTGGAGCAGCACGGCTACGGCCAGGCCTTCGTCGATGAGCACCTGCTGCCGATGGCCTCGGCGCTGTGGTCATCGCCCACGGCCACGGTGCTGGACTTCCCGGCGCGCTACCTGGTGCAGTTCATGGCAAACCACCAGATGCTGCAGATGACCGGGCGCCGGCCGTGGCGGGTCGTGCGCGGCGGCTCGGCGCGCTACGTGGATGCCCTGCGTGCGCGCTGGCAGGTACGCGAGCGTCTGGAATGCCCGGTGCACGCGGTGGAGCGCCTGCCGTGGGGCGTGCGCATCCACAGTGCCGCCGGCGTGGAAGGCTTTGATGAGGTCATCCTGGCGTGTCATAGCGACCAGGCACTGGCCCTGCTGCAGCAGGTGGATCCGGTGGAACGCGCCGTGCTGGGCGCAATCCGCTACCAGCCCAATGAAGCCGTGTTGCACACCGATGCCTCCCTGCTGCCACGCAACCGCAAGGCCTGGGCCGCCTGGAATGCGCATGTGCCGCGCGCGCCCGATGCGGCCTGCACGGTCAGCTACTGCATGAACCTGCTGCAGGGCCTGCCCGGCGATACGCCACTGGTAGTCACCCTGAACCGCAGCGACGCCATCGATCCGGACAAGGTGCTGCGCCGCCTGCAGTACGCGCACCCGGTGCACGACCACGCCGCCGTGCGCGCACAGCAGCGCTGGGGCGAGGTGCAGGGTCGCCACCACACCTGGTTTGCCGGCGCGTACTGGGGCTGGGGCTTCCACGAAGACGGCATCCGCAGCGCCCGCCGCGTGGTGGATGCGCTGCGCGAACGCACCGCCCAGGCCAGCAGTACCTTCGACGTGGAAGTGCCGGCATGAGCGGCAGCGCGCTCTACTTCGGCCATGTGCTGCACCGCCGTCACCAGCCGCACGCGCATGCGTTCCGTTACCCGATCGCGCAGCTGCTGCTGGACCTGGATGAACTGGACAGCGTGTTTGCCGGGCGTTGGCTGTGGTCGGTCAACCGCCGCAACGTGGCCGAGTTCCGCCGTAGCGACTACTTCGGTGATCCGGACCAGCCGCTTGCCGATGCCGTGCGCGACCATGCGGCCCGCGAGCTGGGCTATCGCCCACAGGGCCCGGTGCGTCTGCTTACCCACCTGCGCTTTGGCGGCCACGTGTTCAATCCGGTCAGCTTCTACTACTGCTATCGCGCCGATGGACAGACCCTGGACTGCATCGTGGCCGAGATCACCAACACGCCGTGGAAAGAGCGCCACGCCTATGTGCTGCCGGTTGCGCGTGCCCTGCATGGCCACCAGGACCTGCGCTGGCAGTTCGACAAGGCCTTCCATGTGTCGCCGTTCATGGCCATGGATTGCCACTACGACTGGCGCTTCAACCTGCCCGGCGAGCAACTGCGCGTGCACATGCAGGTCTGGCGCGACGGTGTGCGCCAGTTCGATGCCACCCAGAGCATGCAGCGCCGGCCGCTGGATGGCCCTGGGCTGGCGCGGGTGCTGGCCGCCTATCCCCTGATGACCGTGCAGGTGGTGGCCGCCATTCATTGGCAGGCCCTGCGCCTGTGGCTGAAGCGCAACCCTGTGCACGACCACCCTTCCCTTGCCGAGAAACCGCGATGAACGAACTCACTCCCTCGGTGTCCCTGGCCCCGCCCGGCGCGCTGGACGCCTTCCTGCGCCGCCGCCTGCTGGACCAGCTGGCACCGCTGCGCGAAGGCAGCCTGCTGGTGCGCGATGCCTTCGGCGAACAACGGCTGGGGGAACCCGGCGGCGAGCTGCACGCCACGGTGACCATCGAAGACCCGGCGTTCTATCGCAAGGTAGCCGCGCAGGGCAGCGTGGGTGCGGGCGAGAGCTATATCGACGGTGACTGGCGCTGTGAGGACCTGGTGGCGCTGGTGCAGCTGCTGGTACGCAACCGCGACCTGCTGGACGGCATGGAGCGCGGCCCGGCACGCGTGGGCGGCTGGCTGCTGCGCGGCTGGAACCGCCTGCGCCGCAACAGCCGCGCAGGCAGCCGGCGCAACATCGCCGCCCACTACGACCTGGGCAACGACTTCTTCAGCCTGTTCCTGTCGCCGGACCTGATGTATTCCTCGGCACTGTTCGCCAACGAACAGGAAACATTGGAAGCCGCATCTCAGCGCAAGCTGGACCGCATCTGCCAGCAGCTGCAGTTGCAGCCGGGCGACCGCGTGGTGGAAATCGGCACCGGCTGGGGCGGCTTCGCCCTGCATGCCGCACGGCACTACGGCTGCCATGTGACCACCACCACCATTTCCGCCGAACAGCACGCGCTGGCGCAGCAACGCGTGCGCGAGGCCGGCCTGCAGGACCGTATCACCCTGCTCACCCAGGACTACCGTGACCTGCAGGGGCCGTTCGACAAGCTGGTCTCGATCGAGATGATCGAAGCCGTCGGTGCCGAATACCTGGACACTTACCTGGCCACCCTGCAGCGCCTGCTGAAGCCCGATGGCGTGGCCCTGCTGCAGGCGATCACCATCGAAGACCACCGCTACGAGCAGGCGCGCCGCAGCGTGGACTACATCAAGCGCTTCGTGTTTCCCGGCAGCTTCATTCCCTCCATCAACGCGATCATGGCCGCCAAGACCCGCAGCAGCGACCTGCAGCTGGTGGCCCAGCACGACTTCGGGCACTCCTATGCCCTGACCCTGCGTGCCTGGCGGCAGCGCTTCCTGGCCCAGCGCAGCGCCGTGCAGGCACAAGGCTTCGACGCCCGCTTCTGCCGCCTGTGGGAGTTCTATCTGGCCTACTGCGAAGGCGGCTTCCTGGAGCGTTCGATCGGCGTATCGCACCTGTTGCTGGCGCGCCCCGGCTACCGCCCCGCCGGCAATGCCGGGCAGGCGGTGTGAAATGCGCCGCACCTGGATCAACCTGCTCGGCAACCAAGCGGTCTGGCTGTGCGCCGTGGCCGGTGCCGCACGCGGCTGGCAGTGGCCGGCCCTGCTGGCCGCAACGATCTATATCGGCAGCCAGTTGATGACGTCACCGCAGCCTCGGCTGGACCTGAAACTGGTGGCGCTGGCCCTGGCCTGCGCGTGGCTGGTGGACGGCGTGGTGGCCGCCACCGGCAGCGTGCGCTATGCCGCCGCCCCATTCGGCTGGGCACCACCGCCGTGGATCTGCGCGCTGTGGGCCGCCTTCGCCATGACCCTGACTGCATCGATGACCTTCCTGCAGCGGCATTGGCTGCTACCGATCCTGTTCGGCCTGCTGCTGGCACCGCTGGCCTACCTGTCGGCCGCACGCGGCTTCGATGCGGTCGCCTTCGTTGAACCCCGTTGGCAGGGCCTGGCGCTGCTGGGCCTGGGCTGGGCGGTGGCACTGCCGCTGCTGGTCGGCATGGCCCGCCATGGCGCCCGCGCAGCACGCCGGCCCGTGCTGCAGAGGGCGCGACCATGAGCAGCCTGCTGTGGGTGCTGCCGTATGCCGCGCTGGTGATGAGCTGGGGCTGGGCCTGGCAGCGCCGCCACGACAACATCGGCGTGGTCGACGTGCTGTGGGCCAAGGGCGTGGCTGCTGCTGCCCTGCTACTGGCCTGGTTGGGTGAGGGTGCGCAGGCACCGCGCATCGCGCTGGCGGTGCTGGGCGGGCTGTGGGGCGCGCGGCTGGCCCTGCACCTGTGGCAGCGCGTGCGCCACGAAGACGAAGACGGTCGCTACCGCTACCTGCGTGAACACTGGCACGGTCACCAGGGCAAGATCTTCGGCTTCTTCATGGCGCAGGCGCTGCTGGTAGTGCTGTTCGCGCTGCCGTTCGTTGCGGTGGCCGCCAATACCAGTACGCAGATGGGGGGCTGGATCGCCGCGGCGGTGGCGGTCTGGCTGCTCAGCGTGGGCGGTGAAAGCCTGGCGGATCGCCAACTGGCGCGTTTCCGCGCAAACCCGGCCAACAAGGGCCGCACCTGCCGCGACGGCCTCTGGCGCTACTCGCGGCATCCCAACTACTTCTTCGAATGGCTGCACTGGTTGGCCTACGTGCTGCTGGCCGTAGGTTCACCGCTGTGGTGGCTGGCCTGGGCCGGGCCGCTGCTGATGTACGTGTTCCTGCGTTATCTCAGCGGCGTTCCGTTCACTGAAAAGCAGGCCCTGCGCAGCCGCGGCGAGGACTACCGCCAGTACCAGCGCAGCACCCCGATGTTCTTCCCGTGGTTCCCCCGCTCGCCCAAGGATCCCTCGCCATGAATGCGGTCACCTCGCTTACCCCACCCACCCTGGTTGAAACCGGACTGACCGGCTGGGCCGAACGCGGCTGGCTGCCCGACGCCGCGCTGCGCCTGGGCATCCGCCGCCTGTGCGCGCAACGCCTGGCCGAAGAACAGGACGGCGGCCTGCACGCGCAGTCACAGCGCTTCCAGCGGCGCCTGCAGGAGCTGTCCAGCAGCCCGCTGGCATTGCACGTGGATGCGGCCAACCGCCAGCACTACGAAGTGCCGGCCGCGTTCTTCCAGGCGTGCCTGGGTCACCGCCTGAAGTACAGCAGCTGCTATTACCGTACCGGTCACGAAACGCTGGACCAGGCCGAGGACGCGATGCTGGCGCTGTATGGCGAGCGCGCCGGCCTGGCCGATGGCCAGGACATCCTGGAACTGGGTTGCGGCTGGGGCTCGCTGACCTTGTGGATGGCCGAGCGCTATCCCAGGGCGCGCATCACCGCGGTATCCAACTCGCACAGCCAGCGCGCGCACATCATGGCCCAGTGTGAAGCGCGCGGGCTGCGCAACGTGCAGGTGCTCACCCGCGACGTGAATCAGCTGGAGCTGCCCGGGCACGCCTTCGATCGCTGCGTGTCGGTCGAGATGTTCGAACACGTGCGCAACTACGCGCAGCTGCTGGGCCGCATCGCCGGCTGGCTGCGACCGGACGGCGCGCTGTTCGTGCACATCTTCGCGCACCGCACGCTGATGTACCCGTTCGAAACCGAAGGCGATGACAACTGGATGGGCCGCCACTTCTTCACCGGCGGCCTGATGCCGGCCGCCGATACGCTGCTGCATTTCCAGCACGACCTGCAGCTGCAGCAGCGCTGGCTGCTGGACGGTACCCACTACCAGCGCACGGCCAACCATTGGCTGGCCAACCAGGATGCAGCACGCGAAGAACTGCTGCCCTTGCTGGCCCAGACCTACGGCAGCGACGCCGCCGCACGCGTGTGGTGGCAGCGCTGGCGCATGTTCTGGATGGCCTGCGCCGAGCTGTTCGGCTACGACGACGGCCAGCAGTGGCTGGTCGCCCATTACCTGTTCCGCCCCCGCTGAGCGAGGCCCACCATGCGCATGCCCCCGCTGTTTTCCCTGCTGGCCGTGGCCCTGTTCGGCACCGGCTGCAGCAGCCAGGACACCCGCCCCCTGCCGCGCCCGGCATCGGTGGATGTGCCGCGTTTCATGGGCGACTGGTACGTGATCGCCCATATTCCCTCCTGGCCCGAGCGCGAGGCCTTCGATGCGGTGGAAAGCTACGCACCGCGCCCCGATGGCCGCATCCAGACCACCTTTACCTACCGCAAGGGCAGCTTCCAGGCGCCGCTGAAAACCATGCACCCCATTGGCCGGGTGGAACCGGAAGGCGCCGGCGCGGTCTGGGGCATGCAGTTCGTCTGGCCCATCCAGGCCGAATACATCATCGCCTGGGTCGATACGGACTACGGCCAGACCATCGTCGGCCGCAGCAAGCGCGACTACGTCTGGTACATGGCCCGCACCCCGCGGGTAAGCGAGGCCCAGTACCAGCAGGCGGTCGCCCGCATCCAGGCAATGGGCTATGACATCAGCAAGTTGCGACGGGTGCCTCAATCCGTGCGCTAGAAACGCAACGTGCCGTTCCAAAGGCCCATGGGCTGCCCCATAATCGCGCCTCCAAAATGGAGGAAACGTTTTCATGGAGAATGCAGCACCCGCCAATCCGCCCAAGGATTACCTGTTCGCCGCCATCCTGAGCATCTTCTGCGGCTTCTGGCCCTTCGGCATCGTGGCCACCGTCTACGCCAACAAGACCTCGTCGCTGAAGGCGACCGGGCAGATGGGTCCGGCCGCCGTCACCTCGCGCAAGGCCCTGCGCTGGATGATCGCCTCGTTCGTGACCCTGCCGGCCCTGCTGGTGGTGCTGATCGGCTGGGGCCTGATCAACCGGGCCATGATGTAACTGCCGTACCGGGGGTGGTTTCCACCCCCAACGCGCCCTGCCCGCGCTGATATATAGTCTGCCCAGACAACCACACGGAGCAGGTCATGGGTCTGGTACAGGCGGTCAAGGGTGCGGTAGGCGGTGTTCTGGCCGACCAGTGGAAGGATTTCTACACCGTGCCAACGGGCCTGCCGTCCACGGCGGCGCTGTTCGCGGCGGTGCCGCGCGGCACCAATGCCGGGCGCGGCTCCAACACCAGCGGTTCGTCCAACATCATCAGCAACGGCTCGAAGATCGTCGTGCCCGAAGGCTACGGCCTGCTGCTGTTCCAGGACGGTGCCATCACCGCCTTCGTGGCCGAGCCCGGTGGCTATGAATGGCGCTCGGACGATCTGAACTCGCAATCGATCTTCGCCGGCGATGGGCTGGTCAGCACCTTCATCAAGCAAAGCTGGGAACGCTTCAAGTTCGGCGGCCAGCCCGGTTCGCAGCAGGCAGCGTTCTTTGTCTCGCTGAAGGAACTGCCGGACAACCGCTTCGGCACCCAGTCGGAAATCTACTGGGACGATGCCTTCCTCAATACCCAGGTTGGCGCGGTCACCCGTGGCTCGTACACGCTGAAGATTGTCGACCCGATCCTGTTCGTGAAGAACTTCGTGCCGGCCAGTTACCTGCAGCCCGGCCAGGTGTTCGACTTCACCGACATGGACAACGCCGCCGCCACCCAGCTGTTCAATGAAGTGGTGGGTTCGCTGGCGCCGGCCTTCAGCCTGTACAGCAACGACCCCGCCAAGGGCAACCGCATCACCAAGCTGCAGCAGGATTCGATCGGCTTCGCGCAGAGCCTGTCGGCCGCGGTGGAACAGGCCTACCAGTGGCAGAGCGATCGCGGCCTGGCCATCGTCAAGACGGCCATCGTCTCCATTGAATACGACGCCAACACCCGCGAACTGCTGAAGACCGTGCAGCGCGCCGATGCGCTGTCCGGTTCGCGCGGCAATTCCAACCTGCAGGCCAGCGTGGCCCAGGGCATCCAGTCGGCCGGCGAGAACGGCGGCGCGGCCGGGCTGGTGGGCGTGGGCATGGCCTCGGGCATGTTCGGTGCCGGCAACCTGCAGCAGCCCACCGCACCGGCGGCGGAAGACCCGGTCGCCAAACTGAAGAAGGCCAAGGAAATGCTGGACCTGGGCCTGATCACGCAGAGCGACTACGACGCGCTGAAGGCCAAGGCGCTGGGGCTGTAACCGGCAGGACCGACCATCACCATGTCCGATCCACGCAACAGCCCGCCGCCCCTGCCCCCCGTGCCGCCCGCCGCACCCACGCCACCGCCCCTGCCCGGGGCGGCGCTGGATGGCCCCGGCTCGCCGCAGGATGTACCGCCGCCGCCCGGCAGCTTCCCGCTGGACACCTCGAAACTTCCGCAGGCGATCCGCGATGAGATCGAGGCGCCCGACCCGCTGGCCATCGACACCGCGGCCAGCGAACTGAAGGACGGCCTGAACCGCTGTCCCAAGTGTGGCGCCACCGATATCCGGCCACGGTTGGGCACCGACATCCTGGTCTGCCAGTTCTGCCGCCACGAATGGCACGGCGCCCGCGTGGAGGAAGCCTTCGGTCTGGGCGAGGCCATCGGCGAGCTTCGCGGCACGGTGATCGCCAGCGGCGCGCGCGACATCGATGCCGACCTGTCGGCACTGATGACCTTCAAGTGCACCGGCTGCGGCGCCGAAGTAACGGTCAATACCGAAAGCACCATGACCGCCCGCTGCCACTGGTGCCGGCACGTGTTCGGGGTGAACGAGCAGATTGCCAACGGCGCGGTACCCGACGCGGTGCTGCCGTTCCATATCCGCAAGGACGACGCCGTCGCCCGCATCCGCCAGTTCGTGGACAAGCGGCGCATGTTCGCGCTGAAGGCGTTCAAGGACCAGTTCACCCCGGAAAACGTGGTGGGCGTCTACCTGCCCTACATGATCGTGGACGGCAACGTGAGCGCGGCAGTGGCCGGCAAGGGCGAGATCAAGACCCGCGAATACACCCGCGGCACCGAGAAGAACAAGCAGACCTACTACGACGCCGACATCTACCAGGTGGAACGCCAGGTGGATTTCACCGTGGACGATCTGCCGCTCGAGTCCTCTGCCGACCGCGGCAACCTGGACACCCGCGCCAACACCAACAACATCATCAACACCATCCTGCCGTTCGATACCAAGAACGCGGTGAAGTGGAACGCTTCCTACCTGGCCGGCTTCACCTCGGAAAAGCGCGATCTGGACGTGGAAAAGCTGCGGCCGCGGCTGGAAGACCAGTTGCTGTCCATTGCCCGCGCGCAGGTGGAGCGCAGCGTGAATCGTTACGACCGCGGCGTGCGCTGGGAACAGGAACAATTGCAGGTGCACGGTACCCGCTGGGTGGCGATGTACCTGCCAGTCTGGCTGTATTCCTACCACCAGCCCGGCCGCAACGGCGGCATGCTGCACTACATCGCGGTGAACGGACGCACCGGTGAAACCATGGGCAGCGTGCCGGTGCAGCAGTGGAAGCTGCTGCTGGCCGCGCTCACCACCGGCACGATCATCGAAGCACTCGCAATCGCCTTCCTGGTGGCAACGACATGAGTGATGACGCTGGTCTCTGGTTGCTGGCCGCAGGCCCGGCAGGCGCCACGGCGCTGTACTGGGCGCTGTACCGCTACTACCGCAACACCGACAAGTCGCACGGGTTCGAACACGAAACCGAGATCGACGCCAAGCCGGTCACCGGCTCGGACCGGCGGGTGGACAGCATCACCGGCACCCAGGAACGGCGCGTGCGCGGTGACAACGTGCATGAGTACCGCAAGCGGGTGGCACGGGTCGCGCCCGATCCCGACCGCAGCGGGCCACCGGGCACCACGTCCTGACCACACCCTGCTGATCTAGACTGGCGCCCCCGCCAACGCTGGCCGGGGCCAATCTCTGCTGCCGAGACCACCGTGAACGCTGCACCCCCGAACGATTCCCCTGCGGCACGCGCCACGGCCAGCGTGAACATGGCCTTGGCCGGCGGCGCCATCGTCGGCACCTGGTTCTGGGACGTAACGAACGACCAGCTGACCGTGGATGCCTACCTGGCCCGCGCCTTCGGCCTGGACCCGGCACTGGCCGGGCAGAAGCTGCAGCTGCACGACGTGCTGGGCGCCATCCACCCCGACGACCTGCCCGGGCTGACCGCCGCCATCGACGCCGCCGTGCGCGACGGCGACCGCTTCGCCCACCCCTACCGGGCGCGTGGCGAAGATGGGCAGTACCACTGGCTGGAAGGCATCGGCCGGATCGAGCGTGATGCCAGAGGTCGCGCGACCGGTTTCCCTGGCGTGCTGATCGACATTGACAAGCGCCTGCGCGTGCAGGCCGAGCGCGACCAGGCACAGGCGCTGCTGCGCTCGTTCATGGAAGCCGCGCCCGGTGTGATGTACGCCAAGGACCGGAAGGGCCGGCTGCTGATGGGCAACCATGGCGCCACCGAACTGATCGGCTTGCCGCCGCAGCAGTACGTGGGCCGCACCGACGCCGAACTGCTGGGCGACCCCGCGCAGGCCGCGGCAGTGATGGCCACCGACGAACGCATCATGGCCAGTGGCCGCACCGAGCAGCTGGAAGAAAAGATCAGCTTCGCCGATGGCCGGCAGGCCTGGTGGCTGTCCACCAAGGCGCCGCTGCGCGATGCCGATGGCACCGTCATCGGGCTGGTCGGCACCTCGCTGGACATCACCGACCGCAAGGCCGCCGAAGCCGCGCTGGCCGATAGTGAAGAGCGCCTGCGCCTGGCCACCGAAGCCAGTGAACAAGGCTTCTGGGATGTGGACCTGGTGCGCGACCTGCTGATCTGGCCGGCCCGTACCAAGGCCATGTTCGGCATCTCCGCCGGCGCACACGTAACGATGGACGACTTCCGCGCCGGCCTGCACCCCGACGACCGCGAGGCCACCCTGGCCGCGCTGGATGCGGCCGCGGATCCGGCCCGGCGTGCCAGCTACGATGTGGAATACCGCACCGTCGGCAAGGAAGACGGCATCGTGCGCTGGGTGGCCGCCAAGGGCCGCGGCATCTTCGAACACGGCCAGTGCGTGCGCATGCTGGGCGTGGCCATCGACATCACCCGCCGCAAGGCCGCCGATGCGCGCCTGCAGGAATTGAACGAACAGCTGGAAGCCCGCGTGCACGCCGAAGTGGCCGAACGCCTGCGCGTGGAAGATGCGCTGCGACAGAGCCGGAAGATGGAAGCGGTAGGCCAGTTGACCGGCGGCATCGCGCACGACTTCAACAACATGCTGGCCACGGTGATCGGCCCGCTGGATCTGCTGGCACTGCGTATCGACAGCGGCGACAGCCGCGCCCACCGTTACATTGAAATGGCGCTCGATGGCGCCCAGCGTGCCGCGCAGCTGACCCAGCGCCTGCTGGCGTTCTCGCGGCAGCAGCCGCTGCAACCGGTCGCCGTGGACAGCAACCACCTGCTGGCCGGCATGAGCGACCTGCTGGTGCATTCGCTGGGCAGCAGCATCATGCTGGAAACCGTGCTGGGCCGCGATCTGTGGTGGACCCACGCCGACGCCAACCAGCTGGAGAACGTGATCCTGAATCTGGCCGTGAATGCCCGCGACGCCATGCCCGGCGGCGGTCACCTGAAGGTGGAGACCGGCAACTGCCGCATCGACATCGGCAACGCGGCGTCCCATCCCGGCATTCCTGCAGGCGACTACGTACTGATCGCGGTCAGCGACACCGGTACTGGCATGGCGCCGGACGTGCAGGCGCGCGCCTTCGATCCGTTCTTCACCACCAAGGACGTGGGCCAGGGCACGGGCCTGGGTCTGTCGCAGGTCTATGGCTTCGTGCAGCAGTCGGCGGGACATGTGGCGCTGGACTCCAACCCCGGCGCTGGGACCTGCGTGCGCGTCTACCTGCCGCGCCTGCTGGGCGAAGCGTCACCGTCGGCGCGGCCGCCGTCACGTAGTCCAGCAACGCCGCCGGACGGGGGCGCCGAGCACATCCTGGTGGTGGACGATGACGAGGCGGTGCGCCGCTTCTCGGTCGATGCGCTGACTGAACTGGGCTACGACGTACTGTCCGCCGATGGCGCCGCCAGCGCCCTGCCCCTGCTCGATGCCCATCCGTCCATCGCCCTGCTGTTCACCGACGTGGTGATGCCGGAAGTCAACGGTCGCCAGCTGGCCGAGCAGGCGCTGGCCCGCCGCCCCGGCTTGAAAGTGCTGTACGCCACCGGCAACAGCCGCAATGCGCTGGTGGACGACGGCGTGCTCGATGCGCGCGTGCAGCTGATCGGCAAGCCCTTCACCATCGATGAACTGGCGACCCGGGTGCGGGTTGCACTGGCGCAGACCGGCTAGTTCACGCCTCCGATGCAGGGCCGGGGCCAGGCTGGGCGCGCGCGCCCTTCCGCCGCTCCCTTTGAGGCACCGACCATGGTCATCCGCACCCGTTCCGTGCTGCTGTTGATGTCGTCCAGCCTGGCCCTGGCAGGCCCCCTGTTCGCCGCCGCGCAGGACGCCCCGCCACCGGTGGGCGAACTGAGCGCCACCACGCAGACCACCTCCAGCGAGACCACCCAGACACGCAGCAGCCGCAGCGAGATCGACATCAGCATCGACCACGACGCTGACGACGACTGGGGTGAGAGCCGGGGCCACGGCGCACGCCACCGGCGCGACGATGTGGACGAGCGCGATCTGTTCGGCCAGTGGACCCTGGGCCAGGAAGGCAGCAACAGCTGCACCATCGAACTGAAGGACAGCACCTGGTTCGGTGGCTACGGCGCCTGGGTGCCAGCCGGCTGCCCCGATGGCGTGTTCTCGGTGAACCGCTGGCTGCTGTCGGGCAACGACCTGCTGCTGACCGATACCAACAACACGGTGATCGCGCGCTTCCGGCAGAGCGGCAGCGGCCGCTGGTCAGGGCGCCGGGTCGCCGATGGCGCCCGCCTCTACCTGAACCCCCAGGGATCGCGCTGACCACCGGCGCAGCGTCCTTCTGAGTGTGCCCTGCTGCCCAGAACCGGGCGCAAGGCGGTGCCTATACTACGGCCGCCTGCCCCCGGTTGCCGCTGCGCGACCGCCACGGGCAGGCAACGGACGGGATGTATCCGTTGGGCCCGCGGCCACGCCGCCGGCCCCTGCCGTGCTGTGCGACCCATGCGGTTCCACCACACACCAGGAAGGATGCCATGCGCCTCACACGACGTGATTTCCTCGCAACCACCGCCAGCGCATCGCTGGCCTCGCTGGCGTCGGCGGCGCTGGCCGACGATGCCCCTGCGGCCGCCGCAGCCGGTGCACCGCGCTTCCAGCGCTACAACGTCACCAGCCCGCAGGGCCAGCGCATGCTGGCCAGTTATGCGCGCGGCATCCGCGCCATGCTGGCATTGCCGCCCGACGATCCACGCAACTGGTTCCGCAATGCCTTCGTGCACCTGATGGACTGCCCACACGGTAACTGGTGGTTCTACGTCTG
This sequence comes from Stenotrophomonas sp. YAU14D1_LEIMI4_1, assembly GCF_003086815.1. Classification (NCBI taxonomy): domain Bacteria; kingdom Pseudomonadati; phylum Pseudomonadota; class Gammaproteobacteria; order Lysobacterales; family Lysobacteraceae; genus Stenotrophomonas; species Stenotrophomonas sp. YAU14D1_LEIMI4_1. Next base: position 2,247,991 of record NZ_CP025997.1, read on the forward strand.
GCACCGCGGCTATGTGGGCTACTTCGAACAGACCATCCGCAGCCTCAGCGGCGATCCGCAGTTCGCCATGCCGTACTGGGACTGGACCGAACTGCCGAAGATTCCACCGTCGATGTTCGAGGGCGTGCTGACCCCCACCGACGCGGCCTATTCGCGCTACACCCGCAACCTGGCGGTGTTCACCGATTTCATCAAACCGGCCCTGCAGCGCTACTGGGCCACCCTGGACCCGGAGCAGCGCAAGCAGTTGTCGCTGCGCGGCTACAACAGCATGGACGATGTCTGGAACGATGTGACCGGCTACAACGCCAAGGAACAGACCGGCATTTCCGGCAATGCCGCCTACGCGGTCACCTGTGGCGCCCGTTACCTGTGGGCCGAACACCCGCAGCTGGACCCGAAGACGGCCTCGGCGGTATCGCCCGATACCATCCGCGCCGGCCTGTCACCGCAGGATTTCAATAACCCCGACATCAGCCGCAGTTTCACCAGCTCGCGCACCGCCTCGCACGTGCTGCAACCCGACGGCGCCACGAAATTCTCGGTACTGGAAGGCTTCCCGCACAACAAGGTGCACAACTGCATTGGCGGCGTCGGTGCGGTCGATCCCGGCCCCTACGGCAACATGACCAACTTCCTGTCGCCGCTGGATCCGATCTTCTATCTGCACCACGCCAACATGGATCGCCTGTGGGATGTCTGGACCAAGCAGCAGCAACGCTTCGGCCGCCCGATCATGCCCACCGATCCGGCCACGCGCGAACAGTTCATGCGCGAACCCTTCCGCTTCTTCGTCGATGCACAGGGCCGCCCGGTCGGCAACAAGACGGCCCGCGATTTCTTCACCACCCAGGCGTTCGACTATGACTACGCGTACGGTGCCGGCGCGGTTGCCAGTGCGGCGGCCGCCGCTGTTCCCGCTGCCGCCGAAGCGACACTGGTGCGCGGCACCCGTGCGCAGGACGCGGTGCGTGTGGCCGTACCGCACGCGGCGGTGCGTGCGCACCTGGCCACAACTGAACCGCGTCAGCTGATTGCCGAAGTCACCCTGGAGCGCCCCCACGGCCTGCAGAATGCGCGCGAATTCGACGTGCTGGTGAACGCCCCGGCCGGCGTGCGCAGCGTGGATGCGGACAGCCCGTACTATGCCGGCACGGTGTCGTTCTTCGGCCCCAGCATGCCGGGCATGGACCACAGCCATCCGACCACGTTTGCGGTGCCCTTGCCGCAGAAGCTGGCGGCCTTCAGCGGGCTTTCGGCCGCCGCGGGCGGCAGCACCACGTTGGAAATCCGTCTGGTCGCCTCCTCGGGGCAGACGCCGCAGGCGTTGCCAGTGCTGGATGCCGCGATCCTGGTGGCGCCGGTCCCCTAGCGCTCGCTGGCCCCTTCGTGAACTGCGTCAATGCCGCGTATGCCGGCATTGACGCACGCTTCACTGGTCTGCGCATCAGCATAACCCGTTCATTGTCAGGATCGGGCCGCAGGTCGCAGCACCACACTTCCTTACACAGCACACGCTTGCCATGGATGAAGTCGCCCGACTTGAAGAACTGACTCGCCTGGGGGTGCTGGATACCGCACCCGAACCCGTGTTCGACGCCATCGTGGCCGCCGCGCGCGCCGCCACCGGCATGCCCACGGGCCTCATCTCGCTGATCGACCGCGATCGCCAATGGTTCAAGGCCAACATCGGCCTGGAGGGCACCTGCGAAACCCCACGCAACATTTCCTTCTGCACCCACGCCATCGAACAGCGGGGTCTGATGGAGGTTCCAGACGCGCTCCAGGACCCGCGTTTCCAGCGCAACCCTCTTGTGCTGGGTGGGCCGCGCATCCGCCACTACGCTGGCATTCCGCTGGAAACGGCGCACGGTGCGCAGATCGGCACGCTGTGCCTGCTCGACACCCTGCCTGGCGTGCTCTCGCCCTCGCAGCGCGAGCTGATGGTGCACCTGGGCCGGGTCACCACCCAGGTGCTGGAACAACGCAGCGCGCTGCTGGCACAGGTGGAACAGGCGCGTGTGCTGCACCGCGAACTGAAGCGCAGCGAGGATTTCCTGGAGCGCACCAACACCGCCGCGCGCGTGGGTGGCTGGGAACTGGAGCTGGCCAGCGGCGACGTGCGCTGGACCCGCGAAACCAAGCAGATCCACGGCGTGCGCTCCAGTTACGAACCCACGCTGGCAACGGCGTTGTCCTTCTACCGGCCCGACACCCGCGGCATCATCCAGACGGCGGTACAGCGCTGCGTGGACGAAGGCACGCCGTATGAACTGCAGCTGCCGATGAGCACCGCCGATGGGCGCGACATCTGGGTGCGCGTGGTCGGCAACCGGCAGATTGTCGAAGGCCGCCAGCGGCTGGTGGGCGCCATCCAGGACATCAGCGAGGAACGCAGCACCCGCGATGCGCTGGAAGCCAGCGAGGTGCGCTACCGGCGCCTGTTCCACTACAGCCTGGGCCTGATCTGCACCCATACGCTGGATGGCACGCTCACCTCGGTGAACCCGGCCGCCATGCAGTCGCTGGGCTACGACGAAGCCCACGTGGTCGGCCGCAGCCTGGGCGAGTTCATGCCCGAGGACAAGCAGGAGCACTTTGCCGCCTATCTGCGCCGCATCGGCGCCAACCACACCGATTCGGGCGTGATCGAACTGATCGCCGCCGATGGCACCCGGCGCTACTGGGCCTACCACAACGTGCTGGATTCGGAAGCCCAGCCGCCCTATGTGCTGGGCCACGCGCAGGATGTCACCGCCCTGCGCACCCAGGAACAACAGCTACGCGAACTGTCCTTCAAGGACCCGCTGACCCAGTGCAACAACCGGCGCTACCTGCACACCCTGGAAGCGCAGACCGGGCAGGCCTGGGCCTGCCTGGTGTTCGACCTGGACCACTTCAAGCAGATCAACGACAGCGAAGGCCATCGCCGCGGCGATGCGATCCTGGTCGGCTTCGCCACCTTCCTGCGTACACCGCTGGGCAAGGACGAGGCCGTGGTACGGCTGGGGGGCGATGAATTCCTGGTGGTGTCCAACAACCCCGACCCTGCACGGCTGCAGGAACTGGAGCGCTGGTACAACGATCATTGCAGCGATTCGCCCTGCGCATTCTCGATGGGCGCAGCGCAGCATGTGCCCGGCGAAAGCGTGGCCGATACCATCCACCGCGCCGATGACCATCTGTACCGCGCGCGGGCCCGCGTTCGCCGGTCACCACGCGGCGCCAGCCACGGCGATGGCGGGCGCTAGTCCAGCAGGAAACGGCTCATGCGCTGCAGTTCATCGTCCAGCGCATTGCTGAAGGCCGCACCGCGCGGTGCCGCGCCGCTGATGTAGCCGAACTGCGGCAGCAGCTGGCCGCCGGCCACCGCCACGTTGGCCCAGCCAATCACCTGCTCGTGCCACAGCAGCGGCAGCGCGTAGTAGCCGAAGCGGCGCTTGGGTGCAGGCGTATAGGCTTCGAACCGATAGACCCAGCCCCACAGCTGTTCGAAGCGGCGACGGTCCCAGACCAACGGGTCGAACGGCGCCAGCAGGCGCACGGCCTCATCCACTGCGTGGCGTCGCGAACGCGGGTTCTCGTCGGCCGGCCAGAACCAGACCGTGCCATCGACCGTGCAGCTGGCCAACTGCGCGCGCGCGTCGCGCAGGGCCTGCTGCAGCGGCGCGGCCAGGTGCGGAGCGCCATAGCCCAGCAGCCGCACCAGGTAGGTCAGGCTGGCCGCCGGCAGCGGCGCGTACTTGCGCACCACCAGGGCCAGCAAGGCCTCGGCACGCTGCTGCGCGGTCAGGCCATCGGCATCAAGCGGCGCGTGCAGCGCCGGTGCGTAGATGCGCGTGCCGCTGTCACGCCGCTGCACCCGCAGCAGCCCGCGGTAGTGCATGCCATCGAGCAGCTGCGTGCTGGCGTTGCTGGTGCCGCCCCAGTAATTGGTCACCCGTCCATGCGCAAAGACCTGGTCCACCTCGCGCGGATGTACCGCACCCTGCGCCTGCACGAATGCCAGCACCTGCTCGGCGCGGCGCCGGGTGGCCGCATCCCAGGCCCGCTTGGGCACGCGCGGGTGCATCAGCGCCACGTGCTCGCGCGGCAGGAAGCCATAGTTCACCAGGCAGTCTTCTTCCACCGGCAGCCGCGCATAGCGGCGCTCCAGGTCACCAGCGCGATAGTCCTTCACGCGGTGCCGCAGGGTCAGGTCCTGGGCACGGGCAGGCGCGCGGATCGGATCGGCCTGCACGAAACCCAGGCGACGAATCGCCGCCATCAGCGTGGTGGGCGTGAACAAGGTGCGTGACACCGCATAGCGGCGCAACTGGTCCAGGGTGGGCGATGCGGCCATGGGCCATTGTAGATCGGCGCGGCAGCCGGATGGCGGCGACTGGGCCCCGGCGACGGAAGGCGCAGACTGCTTGGCATCGACGCGACGGCGACGACTGGGGCAACGACGGCACGTCGGCGACTGGGGGGAACGACGGGACGGCGACAACTGGGGGCGACGACGGAACGGCGACGACGGGGGGCAACGACGGGGTAGAGTCCACTGTTAGTCGACTGCTCTTCCCAGAGCTGCCAAAAAACCCGCGCTGCGCGCGATAGTCGACTAACAGTCGACTCTACCCAGCCGACCATTTCCAGCCGACCATTTTCAGTCGGCCATTTCCAGTCGGATATTCCCAGTCGGCCATTCCCAATCGCCCATTTCCAGTCGGCCATGCCCGGTCGCGCATCCCCAACCGACCCTACCCAGTCGACGTTTCCCCGCCGTTTCCCCAGCCGCAGGGCGCAGACCATGCGCGGCCGTTCTACAATCCGGGCAGGCCGTCACCCAAGGATCTGCGTGCCCCCGTTCAATCTGTTCCAGCGTCTTTCGCAGGCGCCGACCAATCCCCGCGCCGAGCCGGCGCCACGCAGCTTCGATGTGGCCGAACTGTACGCGGGCCCGGTGGCACTGCCCGGTGATGCCGCTGCGGCGCCGCTGGCGCTGGACGAGAAGCTGCGCCAGGCCTACTTCTGGATCGTCAACAACGCGATCATCAGCCCGCACTACGACATCGAATACCACGACGGTCCATCGCCGCGGTTCAACGTGGGTGACAGCCGCCGTCCGCTCACCCTGCCGTCGGCGCAGAGCTACTCCAGCTACGTGCTGCTGCCGCTGCTGACCTTCGCCACCCGCCGCAAGTGCCTGTTCGTGGGCGGGCCCGGTCGTGGCAAGACCGCCAGCGCCATCCTCATGGGCGTGCTGGCCGGCTACCCGGTGCGCGAGGTGCGCCGCGCCATGCAGCATGGCCACCCGCAGATGACCATTGCCGATCTGCTCGGCAACCCGCTGCCGGCCGACCTGGTCGCCGCCCAGGACATGAACCAGATCCGCATCGCCTGGCGCAGCTGGCTGAGCATGCGGGTGAAGATCATCGACGAGTACAACCGCATTCCCACCCGCACCCAGAGCGCCCTGCTCACGGTGATGGGCGACAACTACGCCGAAATCCTCAACCACGTCTACGAATGCCCCGAATCGGCCTGGTACTTGACCGCCAATGATGATCGCGGCGGCGGCACCTACCAGGTGATCGAGGCCCTGCGTGACCGCATCGACGTGGTCGTGCAAGCGCTGGCGTTCAACCCGCGCTTCCTGGAAGAGATGCTGCTGCGCATCGAACAGGACATCCGCCCCGAAGAAGTCGTGCCGCGCGACATCATCTTCACCGAGGCCGAGGGTGACCAGCTGCTGCAGGAAATCCGCGCGGTCGAGGTTCCGCAGGATGTGCGCCGCCGCATCGAATTCTTCAGCAGCCAGTTCGAGCTGATGGAAACCGCCGGTGCGCAGTTCGAATACATGACCAAGGACACCGCGCGCCTGGCTGGCGCCGACTGGGCACAGCTGACCGCCGCCGACAGTGGCCGCGACCGCATGAAGGACCTCGGTTGCCAGACCCGCAACGGCCTGTCCGTGCGCAACCTGATGACACTGCTGATGTTCGCCAAGGCCATGGCCTACTTCCGCGGCAACACCACCGTGGCCCTGGACGACGTGCGTCAGGTGCTGCCCTTCGTGCTGAACGACAAGCTGCAGCCCGACCCGGATGCACCGTTCTTCGCGCTGCCGGAAAACGCCGCCTACCGCAGCGACCACCTGGGCTGGCTGCGGTGGCTGTTCGATGCGTCCACCGCCGAGTACGACCGCCTGGACCTGGACCGCGACGATCCGGTGGGCACGCTGTCCGAACAGTTCGCGCAGGGCCTGGACGGCCTGGGCGAAGGCGAGACCCGCAAGCGCCTGACCCGCATCGAACGGCTGGTGGAAGAGCGCGTGAAGGGGCGCAAGCTGTACGGCCACCTGTACGACGATCTGCTGAAACTGAAGTACCTGCACCAGCGCTACACCAATTACCTGCACTGGCTGCGGGCACGCTGAGATGGTGTCGCCCACTCTGGCGTCGCTGCTGGCATCGCGGCGTGCGCTGTTCAACCAGGCCGTGGCCGATGCACGCCACCGCTGGCCCAGCCTGGACCTGGCCGCGTTCAGTCAGTTCGTGCGCGAAACCCTGGATACGCTGTGCCAGGCCGTGGACGGCGAAGACCCGGCGTGCACCGCCCAGGTGTGCGAGGTGGCCTTCGAACTGGGACTGCAGCTGGTGGCCCATGGCCAGGCCGGCCCGCGTGCGCGCCTGCCCTGGGTCGATGCGGCCTGGTGCACGCTGGCGCCTGCGCTGGCTCCGTTGCTGCGGCGTGAGCCACACGCGGTGCTGGGCACCGTGGCCAACGCCGTGCTGCGCATGGCCGAACAACCCGGCGTACGCGTGGACGCGTGGATTGCCACCGTGGCCGCACACGGTGCGCACTGCAGCAACGTGCAGCAGCTGCGCGACCTGGGCGCACTGGCGGCCTGGCGCGCGGGCATGGCGCAGCTGCGTGAGCCGGTACTGCAGCAACTGGACAGCCTTCCGCTCGCAGTGACCGCCGCGATCATCGGCGCCCCTGCCGCCGGCGTAGACGACCTGCCCGCGCGGCTGCGCGCCGACCGCTGGTACCACCCAGCGCCGAGTGCCGCGGTCGGCCACAGCACGGGCGCCTTCACTGGTTTTGGTGGGTCGTTCAGCACGCCTCCGCTGGTGCGGCCCACGCCGCAGGGCTTTGTCATCCGCAGCGGCGAACAGCACTTCCTGCTGCTGGCCGATGCCTTCGGTGCGGCCCTGCTGCCGGCCCATGCCGGGGAGTTCGATGCGGCGCCGGCCGGTACGCTGCCGGCTGCCACCGCCGCGCGCCTTGCCGAACAGCATCTGCCGCACGCGGCTGCACGCCATGAGGTGCAAGCGGTGGCCAGTGACGCTGGCATCGTCCTGTTCTCGGCCTGGTCGCATGCGCTGCGCGTGCTGCCACCGCAATGAACCCGCCACCGCTTCCCGGCTCCCTGCTCGCCTGGCAGCAGGCGTGGCCACAGGCACTGGCCGCCTGGAGCCGGTTCACCCGCCTGCAGGACCCGCGCCTGTGCGACTCGCACGTGGAAGCCGCTGCCGAGGGCTTGACCGGCAGCTTCGCCGCCATCCGCCTGGCCGACCAGCGCATCGTGATTGATCTTGAGCAGGTGCAGCAGCTCGGCCTGCAGCCCTATGCGGTGGAAATCCTCGCGCACGAGATCGGCCACCACGTACTGGCCCCGGCCACCGCCAGCGACCATGCGCGCATGCTGGCCCGCATCCGCCGCGCGCTGCCGACGCTGGAAGCACACGCGCCGATGGTGGCCAACCTCTACACCGACCTGATCATCAACGACCGCCTGCAGCGCCAGAACGGCCTGCAGATGGATGCCATCTACCGGCGCCTGGCGCAGGCGGCCACCCGGCCGGCATCCACGGTCTGGCAGCTGTACATGGGCATCTACGAGGAACTGTGGCAGCAGCCGCGTGGCGCATTGGGCGGTTCCCCGGACGATGCGGCCGTGCACGCCGATGCGTGGCTGGGCGCGCGGGTGGTGCGCGTCTACGCCAACGACTGGATGGCCGGTGCCACCCGCTTTGCAACCCTGCTGCTGCCCTGGCTGCTGCAGGCACAGACCGATGCACGGCTGGACGCCCTGATGGACACCCAGCACGCCGGCCACGGCAGCCAGCCCGCGGGCCTGGGCCAGCTGGATGACGATGAGCTGTCGCCGGTCCTGCACCCGGCGGACGACCCGCTCATCACCGGCCAGGCCGATGAAGCGGGCCCAGCAGAAGCACCGCAGCACACCGCAGCCGCCACCTCGCGCGGGCAGATGCGCGAACCGTTCGAATATGGGCAGATCCTGCGCGCGGCCGGGCTGGATCTGGATGACCACCAGATCGCCATCCGCTACTACCGCGAACGCGCGCTTCCGCACCTGATCCGCTACCCCAGCGCGCCGCAGCCGCAGGCACTGGAAGCACTGCCCGAAGGCCTGGAACCGTGGGAGCCGGGCGATGCACTGGATGCGGTGGACTGGCTGCAGTCGGTCCTGCAATCGCCGCACGTCATCCCCGGGGTCACCACCGTGCAGCGGGTGTACGGGCTCGCGCCCGGCCGCGAGCCGGCGGCAGAACCCATCGATCTGGATCTGTACGTGGACAGCTCGGGCTCGATGCCCAACCCGCAGCAGCACACCTCCTACCTGGCCCTGGCCGGTGCCATCATTGCGTTGTCGGCGCTGCGCGCCGGCGCGCGCGTACAGGCCACGCTGTGGAGCGGCACCCACCAGCATCTGCATACCGATGGCTTCGTGCGCGCCGAAGACCCCATCCTGCATGTGCTGACCGGGTACTTCGGCGGCGCCACCGCCTTCCCGATCCATCGCCTGCGCGACACCTATGCCGCGCGCACGCCGCGCGACCGCCCCGTGCACATCCTGCACATCTCCGACGACGGCATCACCACCCTGTTCGACCAGGACGAACGTGGCGGCAGCGGCTGGGATATTGCCCGCCATGCACTGCAGGCCGCGCGCGGCGGCGGCACCATGGCGCTGAACCTGTACAGCCCGCTGCCAGCACGCCTGGCCGATGCCGCGGCCACCGGTTGGACCGCCGACCTGCTACGCGCGCGCGACGCCGGCTGGGACATCCACGTGGTGCGCGACATGGCGGATCTGCTGCAGTTCGCGCGCGCCTTTGCCCAGCGCCACTACGCGCCCGGCCCGGTCGGTCCACGACCGTGATCGTGCTGTGGCGGCTGACCACGCTGTGCAACCTGGCATGTGGGTTCTGTGCCTACGACCGCCGCGTCCGCCAGCCCCGCGTGCACATGCCGGCCGCAGAGGTGGAGCGTGTCGCGGACCTGTTCGTGCGCTACCAGCAGCGCAGCGGCCAGCCAGTACTGCTGAGCTGGCTGGGCGGCGAGCCGCTGCTCTGGCCCGGCCTGCTGCCGCTGTCGCAGCGGCTGCGCCAGCAGGGCCTGCGGATCAGCATGACCAGCAATGGCACCCGTGCCTGGCAGCCGGGTGCTGCGCAGGCATTGGCCGAGGCCTTCGACGAGATCACCTTCAGCATCGATGCCCCCGGCCCCATGCACGATGCGCTGCGCGGCTGGCCCGGCGGTGCGCGCAGGCTGGAACAGGCGATCCGCGCCCTGGCTGGCCAGTGTGTCGGCGAGAACCAAAGCCGCCCGCGCCTGCGTGCCAACGTGGTGCTGATGCACCCTACCCTCGAACACTTCTCCGATCTGTGCCTGCAGTTGGCCGACTGGGGCGTGGATGAGATCACTTTCAACCAGCTGGGTGGCCGCGACCGCCCGCTGTTTCACCGCCAGCACGCGCTGACGGCCGTCGATGTGGCACAGCTGCGTCATGCCCTGCCCGCCCTGGCCGTTCAACTGGCCGAGCGCGGCGTGCAGCTGCATGCCCAGCCGGCATATCTCGACCGCTTCCATGCCAGCGCCATCGGCGCGGCGCTGCCGGTGCTGGATTGCGAGGCCCGCCGCCCGACCCTGTTCATCGACGAACACGGCCGCATCGGCGCCTGCAGTTTCACCGTCGACACCCACGCCATCGACAGCCGCGACCTGCGCCAGCCCGACGACCTCGATACGCTGCGCGAGCGGCTGCGGCAACAGCGCCTGCAGACGCCGGCCGCGGTCTGCGGTGATTGTCCTTCCACCCAGGTGTTTGCAAAATTCGGAACATGACCATGACCGCTGGCCCTGCCCTTGATGTCCTGCTGCGCCGCCTGCTGGAAACCCCGCCGGATTTCCTCGCCGTGCCGCGGCGTGCCGGCCAGGGCGGTGTGCATGTGGCAGCCGTGGTGGGTGATGTGTTCGCACAGCACGGCCTGGACCTGCCGCCCGCATTGCGTGCCACCCTGTCCGGCGATCTGCCGGGCGTGGGCGCCAACCAGCTCAGCGTGGCCGCCGTTGCCGCCTGGCTGATGGCCGACCCGCACTGGCAGCAGATCGCCCTGCAGAAGGAGCTCTGGCCAAGCCTGTTTGCAGACGCCATCCCCGCGTTGGCGGCCAGCGCCCCGGCCGATCAGTTCGTGTTCGAGGCCGACCGCCGCGAAGAACTGGCGCGTACCGCCATTGCCCGCCTGGGCCTGCTGCCTGAGGGGGAAACCGCCGCCCAGGCCGCCGACCGCTTGGCCCGCATCAGCGGCGTGGAACGGCAGCGCCTGCTCGACGCCAGCCGCGCCACCGAGGCACGCGCCCGTGCGATCCGCGAGGCGCTGGCGCGCAAGGCCGCCGAAGAATCGGCCGACAAGTGGACGCGCGAGTAACCCGGTGGGCATGCACACCGAACCGACCGATGCCGATCGCTACCCCACCCTGAGCGATGCCGGCCGCGCGATGCTGCGGCACATGCGCGAGCACCCGGCCGCGCCGCTGTTCCGCAACGCCAGCGGCAACCGTCTGTTGGCCGACGAAGTGGCCGCGCTGCGCGTCTACGAACGCGACATCGCCCAGGCGCGGTTCGACTGGCACCCCGGCAGTCCGCCGCCGTGGCTGGACGCGTTCGTGGAAGACACCTTCGCCCAGGTGCCGCACTACCGGGCACTGCCGCGCCCCTCAGCGTTCCAGGACATCCACAGCGTGCACCGCGGCGACCTGGCCGCCGACGTGGCCCGCTTCGTGCCCGACCCGGTGCCACTGCAGCGGATGATCAACTTCCGCACCACCGGCACCACCGGCCATCCGCTGGTGCTGCCCTCGCACCCGGTGGTGGCCGCGCGTTACCTGGCTTACCACAAGCGTGCCCTGCGCCGCTTCGGCATCACCCTGCAGCACGGCGCCGGGCAGATGGGGGTGATGCTGCTGGGCATGCAGCAGCGCTGCTTCACCTATGTGTCGGTCACCCCCAGCATGGGCGAATCAGGGCTGGCCAAGATCAACCTGCACCCGGACGACTGGCGCCATCCCGACGATCGCGCGCGCTACATCGACCAGATGCAGCCGGAGGTGATTGCCGGCGATCCGATCTCGTTCGCCGCGCTGCTGCAGTTGCCGGTGCAGCACCGCCCGCGCGCGCTGCTGTCGGTGTCGATGGCCCTGTCACACGGGCTACGTACGCAGCTGGCCGAGCGCTTCGCTTGTCCCGTGCTGGATCTGTATTCCATGAACGAAGCCGGGCCGCTGGCGGTGTTCGATGCCGAGGCCGGCGGCCACGTGCTGCTGCAGCCGGGCATGTACGTGGAAATCCTGGATGCCGACGGCACGCCACTGCCGGCCGGGCAGACCGGCGAGATCACGCTCAGCGGCGGCTTCAACTTCTGCCTGCCACTGCTGCGTTACCGCACCGGTGATCGCGGCGCATTGGCCATGGCCGGCGACATCCCGATGATCGTCGGGCTGCAGGGGCGCCGCCCGTTGCGCTACCGCACCGCGCAGGGACAGTGGATCAACAACATCGACCTGACCCATGCGCTGGCGCCGTTGCCGCTGTCACGATTCGTCGTGCACCAGAACGCCGATGGCAGCTTGCAGCTGTCGCTGCCGCCGGGCGAACTGCAGCATGCCGACGACGCTGCACGGCGGCTGGCCGCAGCGCTGGTCGGCCAGCCCGTGCAGGTCGTTCCGTTGCAGCACGACGACAAAGTCCTGCAGTACAGCAGTGATCTTGCCGGCAGCCAGACGCAGTAGCCGCTCAGCGCAGCAGCTGCGCGTATGCCGCCAACACCGCCAGATGCCCCACGTAGTACACGTAGAACCACCAGCGCGTGCGCGCAATGGCCCAGGGCCAGCGTGCCATCAGCCACAGCACCGGCACGGCCAGCAGCGCCCACGCGTTGCCGTTGAACCAGCACACCGCGGCCAGCGCCGGCAGCGGCAGCCACCACACCCGGTGGCGGAACGCGATCCAGCACAGCAGCACCAGCCCCACGCCGGCCCAGCGGTAATCCACGAAGAACGGCAACACACCGGCGGCCAGCAACAGCCACCACGGTCGATTCCGTGCGAGCGCCTGGATGGCCAGGGCCGCCAGGGCAAAGGTTAGCAGGATGTTCACCGGCAGCCAGCCGCCGAACGCCCACGCATGCAGCGGCTGCGCCAGCACGCCCCATAGCGACAGGCGGCGGATCGACTTGCCCAGGTCGGCGCCGGGCTGGGCCAGGTTGCAGGCCATCACCGCCGCAAACAGCGGAAACGCGATACGCCCCAGCTCGCTCACCACCGGCACGTAGCCGCCATGGACCACCTTGGCCACATGGTCGCCGGTCATCAACAGCAGCGCCAGCCACTTCAACGCCTCGCGCGCGCCGCTGGGCAGCACGTAGGGAACGGTGGTCGGGGCTGCGGCTGCATCCTGCATGGGTATTGGGTTTCTGGTTGCGCTGCAAAATCTTGCCACGGCTGGCTATGCTTGTGCGTCCTGCACGTGAGGCACCGCCATGCGCACCCTGTATCCGTCCATCGAACCCTACCGCCAGCACAGCCTCGCCGTGGATGCGCTGCACACGCTGCATATCGAAGAATGCGGCAACCCACAGGGCCAGCCCGTGGTGTTCCTGCATGGTGGGCCCGGTGCGGGCGTTTCGCCGGTGCACCGCCGCTTCTTCGACCCAGCCCGCTACCGCATCGTGCTGATCGACCAGCGTGGCTGTGGCCGCTCCACCCCCTTTGGCGAACTGCGCGACAACACCACCGCGCACCTGGTGGCCGACATCGAGCAGGTGCGCGCACACCTGGGCATCGAGCGCTGGCTGGTGTTCGGTGGCTCGTGGGGCTCCACGCTGGCACTGGCCTACGCGCAGGCGCACCCACAGCGCGCCACCGGGGTGATCGTACGCGGGGTCTATCTGGGCCGTGCGGAAGAAAACCGCTGGTTCGCCGAAGCCGACGGCGGCGCCCGCTGGATCTTCCCGGAACGGTGGGCGCGCTACGAGGCCTTCATTCCAGAAGAGGAGCGCGGCGACATGATCGCGGCGTACTGGAAGCGCCTGGACAGCCCGGACCTCTCCGTTCGCATTGCCGCCGCGCAGGCCTGGCTGGGCTGGGAGGACAACGCAGCCACCCTGCTGCACGACGTCAACGCCATGTCCGATGAAGACCCGCAGCAGACCCTGGCCAAGGCCCGCATCGAAGCGCACTACTTCCGCCACAACGCATTCCTGGAACACGGCCAGCTGCTGCGCAATATCGATCGCATCCGCCATCTGCCCGGCGTGATCGTGCAGGGCCGCTACGACATCATCTGCCCCGCGCGCAGCGCCTGGGATCTGGCCCAGGCCTGGCCCGAAGCACGGCTGGAGATGGTGCTGTCCGGCCACAGCGCCACCGAAGCGGCCACCACCGATGCACTGATCCGCGCCACCGATGCGGCCCTCGACCACCACGCCGATTGACCCCGACACGCCTGTACCGCACGCCCCGCACACCCGTAGAGTCGAGCTTGCTCGACTGCCGCGCGCCGGTAGAGTCGAGCTTGCTCGACTGCTCCACGCGAAAACCCGTCGAGCAAGCTCGACGCTACGAAAACCCGCACACCCCGCGCGCGCGGCTATACCCAAGTATACCCGCGCTGTACCACGGGCCTCTAGGCCGGGCCCGGCCGGCGGCGGACAATACCGGCCTCCATCCACTGCGGAGTCGAAGATGGATCCCGATCCTGTCCGGTGCGCTTCGCGCGCGCCCTGCCCTCTTGTCCCTCTCTGCTGGTGCCTTGCAGCCGGTTCGCATCACCTTGCGTGACCGGGGCTGCGGGCATCGCCTGCCCGGAGCCCGCCCATGTCCTACAAGATCCTGTACATCACCCTGCGCCGCCTGATCGGTGAACGCGCGGTACCGGCGCTGCGCAGCCAGCTGCTGCAACACGGCCCGGTGCTGTTCGCGCGTGCGCTCGCGCTGGGCTCACCCCGCGTGGTGGCCGACGCACTGTCGCTGCTGCCAATGAGCGAACGCATCACCGTACTTCGCCACCTGCCCGCGCCGCTGCGCGAAACCATGAAGCCGCTGTGCATCGGCAGCAGCCCGCGCGTCCGCCTGCAGCTGTGCGTCGCCGCATTCGTGCTTCATCACTCCTGACCGGCTCCGATCCGTGGAGGGCTACACCCCATGAACCTCGATCTGCACCTGCCGGCATTCGATGCCGGCGCCACCCTGGCATCCCTGCTCAGCCTGTCCACCGCCTTTGTGCTGGGTGGCGCCATCGGCCTGGAACGGCAGGTGCGGCAGCGCACCGCCGGTCTGCGTACCAACACCCTGGTCGCGGTGAGCGCCGCGGTATTCGTCGATCTGGCCGTGCGCTATCACGGCCTGCACGGCGGCACGCCTTCGCCGCTGCACGTGGTCGCCTACGTGATTTCCGGCGTGGGCTTCCTCGGTGCCGGCGCCATCATGAAGGACGGCGCCCAGATATCGGGCCTGAACACCGCCGCGACGCTGTGGGGCTCGGCCGCAGTCGGAGCCTGTGCGGGGCTGAAGCTGTTCCCCGAAGCGCTGCTGGCCGCCGTCTTCGTCCTCGCCTCGAACACCCTGCTGCGGCCGGTGGTCAACCGCATCCAGCGCCAACCGCTGCCGGAAACCTTCAGCGAAGCAACCTACGCCATCAATGTGGTGTGCCAGCGCGAACAGCAGGCCGAGGTGCTGGACCGCCTGCTGCTGTTGCTGGAACAGGCCCAGTACCCGGTGCGTGCCGTAGACCAGCGCCCGTTCGGCGAGCGCGACGTGGAGATCGAAGCAGTGCTGTACGCCACTACCGTCGATGGCACCGAACTGGACGCCGTGCTGGCTGAGCTGGCAGCGCAACCGGGTATGCTGCAGGGGTTCTGGAATGCCACCCTGGAAGAGTGACGGCCGCGCTGCCCGCCAGCACCCCCAACAGCCTTTGCTATCCTCGCGCCTGCCCGCCCGGGAACCGTTGCCGATGCTCCGCCCCCCGCTCCGCCGCCCGCTGGCCCACCTGGCCCTGATCGTCGCCATGGCGGCCATCTTCCTGGTCGACACCTTCAGCGACTATGCCGTCGCGGCTGCCTGCTTCTACGCCGCACTGATCCTGGCCATGTCGCGGCGGCTGCTGCCCCGCGCGCTGCTGGGCCTGGCCCTGGCCTGCGTTGCCCTGACCATCACCAGCTTCCTGCTCACCCGCTCCGGGGCCTATCGCATCGGCTTGGTGAACACCGCCATCGGCATCCTGGTCATCGGCATCACCACCTACCTTGCGTTGAAAATGGAAGCGGCCAAGGCCGCCGTGCAGGACGCGCAGACGCGGCTGCTGCGGGTGGCCCGTGCGTCTACCGTGGGCGAGCTGACCACGTCCATCGCGCACGAGGTGAACCAGCCCCTGGCCGCCATCGCCAGCAGTGCCGAGGCCGCCCAGCGCTGGCTGGCCCAGCAGCCGGCCAACGTGGAGCGGGCACAGCAGGCACTGGCGCGGATCCTGGCCGACGCGCACCGTGCCAGTGACGTGATCGCCCGCGTGCGCGGGCTGACCCGCGGCGCTGCGCCACAGCGCGAAGTGTTCGACCTGAACCAGGCCGTGCAGGACATGCTGGCCCTGTCGCAGGCCGAACTGGAGCGCCAGCACATCACCGTGGCCACGTTGCTCGACCCGACGCTGCCCACGGTGCTGGCCGATCGCGTGCAGGTGCAGCAGGTGATCGGCAACCTGCTGCTGAACGCCATCGAAGCCATGGCCAACACGCCGCTGCCCGAGCGCCGCCTGTCGGTGCTCACCCACGCCCGCGACCAGCACGTGCGCCTGAGCGTGCGCGACCGCGGCGTCGGCCTGCCCAGCGAAGCGATCGAACAGGTGTTCGATGCATTCTGGACCACCAAGCCCGATGGCCTGGGGCTGGGGCTCAGCCTGAGCCGCAGCATGCTGGAAGCCAATGGCGGCCGCATCCACGCCGAGCGCGCCAGTGGCGGCGGCGCGTGCTTCATCATCGAACTGCCTGCCATGGAGGACGCCGCACATGACCCGCACCGCGCACACTGAACCCGATGCCGTGGTCTACGTCGTGGATGACGACGCCTCGGTGCGTGCGGCACTGGAAGATCTGCTGGCCTCGATGGGGCTGGAGGTACGCAGCTTTGCATCAACGCAGGCGTTTCTGCACGCGGCGCGCGAGGATGCGCCGGCGTGCCTGGTGCTGGACGTGCGCATGCCCGGCCAGAGCGGCCTGGACTTCCACCGGCAGATGGCCGCCCACGGCCTGCACCTGCCGGTGGTGTTCATCACCGGCCACGGTGACATCGCCATGGGCGTGAACGCCATCAAGGACGGCGCGCTGGAATTCCTGACCAAGCCGTTCCGCGACCAGCAGTTGCTGGACGCCATCCAGAAAGGCATCGCACAGGACCGGCAGCGCCGCAGCGAGCACAACGAAACGTCCGCCCTGCAGGCACGCTGGGCCACCCTCACCACCGGAGAACGCGAGGTCGCGCAGGGCGTGGTTGCCGGCCGCTTGAACAAACAGATCGCCGCCGATCTGGGCGTCAGCGAGATCACGGTAAAGGTCCGGCGCGGCCAACTGATGCGCAAGCTGGGCGCACGCACCCTGGTCGACCTGGTCCGCCTCTACGATCGCCTGAGCGCCGAACGCCCGTAGAGTCGAGCTTGCTCGACTGCCCCGCTCAGTAGAGTCGAGCTTGCTCGACTAACGCATGCCCAAAGCCGTCGAGCAAGCTCGACGCTACGAAAGCCGCTCGACGTTACGGCTTCACCAACAACCCGGCAATGCGCTCGGCCACCTGCGCTCGTGCATACCCCGTCGTAGAGTCGAGCTTGCTCGACTGCCGCGCGCCAAAAGCCGTCGAGCAAGCTCGACGCTACGAAAGCCGCTCGACGTTACGGCTTCACCAACAACCCGGCAATGCGCTCGGCCACCTGCGCGCGCAGTGCCGGCTCCAGCTTCCCTTCATACATGGCTTCATAGATCCACAACCCATCGGCGGCCAGCCGCGCCACGAATCTGTCCATCCCCGCCGTGTCATCCACGCTGGCCGGCGGCGCCGGTGCCCAGCGCTCCATCACCGGCGCCCACGGGCGCTGACCGGCCTCCGGGTCCATCGATTCCAGCATGAACAACAACTCGGCCCGCGTAGCACTCTGCGCAGAAACGCGCACGAACGTCTGGTAACGCTCCAGCGCACTGGCTTCTTCGGCGCGCTTGCCCAGCAGCACCTCCATCGACGCTTCCCACTGCTGCACCAAATGCTCGTCGATCCCGCGCAGCAGCGCTTCACGCGATGGGAAGTGGTAAAGCAGCCCGCCGCGGGTCAACTGCGCCTCGGCAGCGACTGATTCGAAGGTGACCGCACGCACGCCCTCGCGATTGATGACGGCCACGGCGGCGTCGAGGATACGTTGGCGCTTGCTGGTTCTCATGCGCGCTACTTTACGCGGTCAGCCGCGCCCTCGCGGCTGCCGACGCGGCCACACAGCAACCGGCCCGTGATGATCGCGCCGACCGCCAGCACCACGGCCACCACCCACAGCGCGATGCGGTAGCTGCGGTCATAGGCCGCCGTGGCCAGCACGAACCAGGCCTCCGGCCCACTCTCTCGGGCCACATGCACGGCCTGCACGAAGCCCTCGCGCGCGGCATCGGGCAGCCCCGTCGCCGGCAGGAACACGCCGTACAGCGCCGCGCTCAGGCTGCCCAGCAGCGCCACCGCCAGCAGGCCACCGAACTCGTAGGACACTTCTTCCACCGAAGAGGCCATGCCGGCACGGTGGGCCGGCACGTTGTTGAGGATGGCCGCCGACGCCACCGAGATCGCCGCACCCATGCCGAAACCGGTGATGGCCATACCGGCAATCATCCAGCCCAGCCCCAGCGGGAACCCGAACGCAACCACCGCCACGCCCACCGCACCAATGCCCAGACCACCGGCGATCAGCGGCCGCAGGCCCAACCGATGCACCAGACTGCCGCCCAGCAGGGCACTGGGCAGGCTGCCGAGCGCGGCCACCGACACCAGCAGCCCCGCATGTAACGGGCTGAAGCCGGCCACCAGCTGGAAGCGCTGGGTGGTAACCAGCTGCAGGCCAGCCAACGCGAACAGCGTGAACACCGCTGACAATGTGCCGGCCAGAAACGCCGGATTCTGGAACACGCTGAAATCCAGCAACGGATATGGCAGACGACGCTGCCGGCGCACGAACGCGTAACCGGCTACCGCGGCCAGCAGCAGCGCCGCGGCGCCCACGGCATAGGCCGGCGGCGCGGCAATCCACGACTTGATCGCCAGCACCAGGCCCGACAGCGCTGCCAGCGCCAGCAGCGAAGACCACAGATCCCACGGGCGCGAGTGATCGCGCTGGCCTTCTGGAGCCAGCACAAGCGTGGTCACGAAGGCGACCACGACCACCGGCACGTTCACCAGGAACACCGAACCCCACCAGAAATGCTGCAGCAACCAGCCACCGATGATCGGCCCCAACGCCGCACCCACCAGCGATACCGAGCCCCAGATCGCAATGGCCATCGTGCGCTCGCGCGGGTCGTGGAAGCTGAGGCCGATCAGCGCCAGGGTGGCCGGCATCATCGCCGCCGCGCCCACCGCCAGCAGCGCCCGCGCGCCGATCAACTGTGCGGCGCTGCCGGCATATGCGGCCACCACCGAGGCCAGCCCGAACACCACCAGCCCGATCAGGAACATGCGGCGGTGGCCGATGCGGTCGCCCAGCGTACCGGCGCCCAGCAGCAGGCCCGCCATCACCAGCGGATAGGCATTGATGATCCACAGCGCCCGCGCCGGCGTGGCCGCCAGCGCCTCGCTCAGCGTGGGCAGCGCGGTGTACAGCACCGAATTGTCCAGGGTGACCAGCAGCAGGCCTGCGGCCACGGTGAACAGCAACGCCCAGCGCCGGGCACGCGACAGGGCCGGAGCACCGGCCAGAGACTGGGAAACCGCCATCGAACACGCCCGCAAGGAGAATCGACCGCCATAACTATACAGGACATCCGGTATAGTTAGATGAACCCAACCCACCTCGGGGAGGCGGCATGCCTCGTAGAGTCGAGCTTGCTCGACTGCTCCTGCCAAAAGCAGTCGAGCAAGCTCGACTCTACGACGCCTCGTTTCCGATCATCGCCGCGCCCGACGCGTCACCGCCCCCCGTTCCCCATCATCGCGAAGCCAGAAAAGTGACAGCACCACGCTCGCCATCATCGCGACACCCAAACGGTCACCGCGCTGCATCCTCAACCACCACCAGCTCCGCATCCCCCACCTCATACGATGCGCTGGCGATATCCGCATCGAACCGCTGCACCCGCAGCGTGCCGGTCAACCGATACGCATCCCACAACGCCCCGGGCGCCATCGGCTGCGCCAGGCGCACATGAATCACCTGGTTCGGCGGTGGCGGTGGCACATGGATGCACGCGCCGTAGAACGGCACGAACAATCCCTCGCTCACCCGCCCGGCATTGTCGCCGCCCAGCGGCACCAGATAGCCCTGCAGACGCACCGGGCGACCGTCCACCGCCTCCACCACCGCCGACGAACCAAACTGCTTGGCGCGCACCGGGCTGGAATGGTCGATCACCGCTCCCGGCGCACTGCCGGCACCGCTGTCATCGATCAGCCCGCCAATGCCCTGCATTCCGTTGCCGCGCGCAACACCGATCTGCGGCGGGGGTCGCTGGAACATGTCCTGGTCCGGCATCAAACTGTCCCATTGCGCGATCACCGCAGCCTCGGGCGGACCGCTCGGTGCCGTGGCGGCAGTGGGCGCCACCGCTGGTTCGCGCCCGCAGGCCCCGAGCAGACACAGCATGAGAATCAGCAAGCCTCTACGGTTCATAAGGCCTCAACGTCGGTTCGCGCATGCTGTAGGCCGACCCACCCAGATCGTCGTCCACCCGCTCGGCCTGCAGATGCCCGGCCAAGAAGTACGGCGCATACATGTCCGGCATCGCGATCGGTTCCGGCAGCCGCACATGCACGATCTGGTTCGGCGGCGGTGGTGGCACATGGATGCACGCGCCGTAGTACGGCACGAACAGGAACTCACTCAAGCGCCCGTCGGCCGCGGTGCCCAGCGGCACCACATAGCCGGGCAACCGCACCGGTCGCTGCAGCACGGCGTCGACTGTGCGGAAGGTACCGAACTGCGCCATGCGCCGGTTACCGCTGTGCTGCACCTCCGGTCCGTCGCCTCGCTCCAGCGCCGCCAGCTCGTCGGGCGGCAGCATCTGCAGCCAATCCAGTTCCTGTTCGGGCGCCGCTGCAGCGGCAGGCGCATCCTGCGGTACCGCGGTCACGCCGGTATCCACCGGACGCTGGCAAGCCGCCAGCAGCAGCAACGACAACGCAAACACGTGGCGCATGTTCATACCGCCGGCGCCAGGCCATCGGCCAGCGTGCGCCGGTAGGCCAGCAGCGCCGGCACCAGCCCGGCCACTGCGCTCAACGCCACCACCGCCGCCGCCCAGGCCAGTTCGCGCAGATCCGGCCACACATGCGTGATCGAAAGCCCGTAATGGGCCAGCGCCCATTCGCGTCCTGCAAGGCTGACGGCCGCCAACACGCCCAGCGCCAGCACGACGGCCAGCGTGCTGCTGGCCACCGCTTCCAGCACCAGGAGTCCGGCCACCGCAGCCGGGCGCGCACCGCAGGCGCGCAGCACCGCCATCTCGCGACGGCGCTCCTGCAGCGTACTGACCAGCATCGCCACCAGCGACACCAGCCCCAGAAGCACCACCATCGCGCTGATCAGCCGCAGCGCCTGCTCGGCACCGCCCAGGCTCTGCCACAGCTGCTGCAGCGTCACCCCCGGAAGAATCGCCATCAATGCCTCATCGGGGTAGTCGTTGATGCGCCGCTGCACCGCAAATGTCGCCACCCGCGAGTGCAGGCCCAGCATGAACGCGGTGATGCTGGTCGGGGTCAGATCGCTGTGGCGTGCCGCCTCGGCACTGATCTGCTGGCTGCGCATCGGCACGCCCGAGCGCCAGTCCAGATGGATCGCTTCAATCGCCGGCAGTGACACCAGCACCGACGAATCCACTGGCGTGCCGGTACGCTGCAGCACGCCACTGACCCGGAACGGCTTGTCCGCATGCGTCGCCAGGGTCACTGCCGCGGTACCGTGGGCCAGCACCAACGTATCGCCCACCCCCACCCGCTGCGCGCGCGCTACATCGGCGCCCAGCACGGCGTCGTACAGATCACCGAAGACCCGGCCATCGGCAAGGTGCAGGGCGTGCCCGGCGCCGTAGCGGTAGTGGTCGAAGTAGCCGGCCGTGGTGCCGATCACCCGGTAGCCACGCCACGAATCGCCCAGCGACAGCGGCACCGCCCACTTCACCTGCGGCAGCGCCGCCAGTTCCTGGTAGGACTGCCAGGACACGTTGTTGGTCGCATCCCCCATGTGGAATACCGAATACAGCAGCAGGTTCACCGGCCCCGAGCGTGCGCCCACGATCAGGTCAGTGCCCGACACCGTGCTGGCAAAACCTTCATGCGCCTGCGTGCGTACCCGCTCCACGCCCAGCAGCAGGGTCACGCTCAGGGCAATGACCAGCATCGTCAGGCCCGCGCCCAGCGCACGACTGCGCAGGCTGGCCCAGGCCAGTTCAAGCATGGGCCACCCCCGCGTGGTTGATCACCTGCAGGTCCAGCACCAGGTCGAACAGCGCCGGCAGGCTGTCATCGTGGCTGACCACCACCGCCGTGGTTCCGGCCGCCTGGCATTGCGCGGTCATCAGCCGCAGGAAGGCGTTCGCTGCCTTGCGGTCCAGCGCCGAAGTGGGCTCATCGGCCAGCATCAGGGCGGGCCGGCCAATCAGCGCACGTGCCGCCGCCACGCGTTGCTGTTGGCCCACGCTGAGCGTTCCCGCGCGCCGCTGCATCACGGCCGGGTCCAGCTGCAGCGCCTGCAACAGCCGCGCGATCTCGTCGATCAGGCCGCCGTGCACGCGGGCGCTGCGTGCCTTCGAAAAGCGCACGCCCAGGGCAACGTTGTCGTGCACGCTCAGGAACGGCAACAGGTTGAACTGCTGGAATACCACGCCCAGCTGGTCGGCACGGAAACGATCACGCGCCGCACCGCCCAGCAAGTGCAGTGCATGGCCGGCCACCTGCACGCTGCCCTGCTGCACCCGTAGCACCCCGGCCAACAGGCCCAGCAGCGTGCTCTTGCCCGAGCCGCTGGCCCCGCGCAGCAACACGCTGCTGCCGGCGGCAATGTGCAGCTGGGGTATATCCAGCACCACGTGCGCGCCGTAACCGAAGCGCACCGCGTCCAGAGCGATGATGGCCGTGCCGGTCATGGCGCCAGCACCACCCGCAGATTGTCCGGCGTCACGATACTGCGCCCCTGCCCGGCGGCCGTGGCCGTGTTGACGATGACCTCGCGCAGACCCGGGAACACGGTGGGCAGGGTGACCACCACCACCCTCAGCGCCGCAGGGTTGGCGCAGCGGTAGGCCAGCGATGCAGTAAAGCCCGCATGGGCGTGCGTGGTGCTGCCGGTGTTGCTGGTCTGTGGCTGGAAGCCCTCGGCCTGGGCATCGGCGCGGATGCGCGTGCACTGCGCGGCGCTGGGCAGGGTCAACCAACGCCCCTCACGCAGCACCGTCAGGGCGCGTTGCAGCGCCGCGCGCTCGGCTTCATTCGTCGGCGGCCGTTCGTAATCCAGCACGCCCATGCCCGGCGCGGCCAGGGTCAGCTCCAGGGCGCCGTTGTCCACGGCCAGATCAACATTGGCCTGGCCGTGTACGTGCGCGCCCAGCTGCCGGTGGTCATGTGCGTGCGCCGCAGGCAGGGCGCTCAGCAGCAGCAATGCAAAGGTGTACTTCATGGGGGATCCTATTTGTTACTATGTAACATTATGGACCACATCACCACGCTTCCCGCAAGCCACGCCACCCAACCGCCAGCATCGGCACGCTGGCATGCCCGCTTCGATTTCGGTGCCGCCTGGCTGGCCATGGCCTGCGCCGCGCACTGCATCACCCTGCCGCTGCTGCTGGCCTTCGTGCCCGCAGCACTGATGGCGCTGCGCTCGTTCCAGCACCCGGCGCACGGCCTGATGACCGCCCTGCTGGTCATGTCGCGCTGGGAATGGGTGTTCGCGCTGCTGGCCTCTGTTTTAGCCGTGGCGAGTACCACGTTGGGGCGGCGCCGCCATCATCGGCGCCTGCCGCAGGGCTTGGCGTTGGCAGGCGCGTTGTTGCTGATGCCCTCGGCGCTGTATCTGCCGCTGAAGGAATCGCTGCTGTGGCATGGCCTGCTGACCGCATGCGGTGGCGTGCTGCTGGCCGGCGCGCATGTCGCAAACCGCAGCGCGTCGCGTCGCGTTCGCCCAACCGCCCACGCCCCCGCACGGCCGTAGAGTCGAGCTTGCTCGACTGCCGTTCACGCAATGCCGCACAGAGCAGTCGAGCAAGCTCGACTCTACCGGTCATGCGCACTGCCCTTATGGCTGCCATGAAAAATACGCGAAACGGCCCGCGCGCGCCGCGTGATAGCGTCCCCACTGCCATCACACAGCCCATCGCCATGCGCACATTCGCCCTGATTCTGCTTACCACACTGCCCTTCGCCGCCACCAGCGCCGAGCCCGCGCCGCTGCCGCAACTGAAGGCCTACACCGTCGACAGCGACTGGCTGCAGCCGATCGCGCCGCTGCAGATTGCCGACCACACCTGGCAGATCGGCACTGCCGAACTCACCGCGCTGCTGGTGCAGACGCCGGAAGGCGCGGTGCTGCTCGATGGCGGCATGCCCCAGATGGCCGATCATCTGCTGGCCAACATGAAACTGCGCGGCGTGGCACCGCATGATCTGCGGCTTATCCTGCTCAGCCATGCCCATGCCGACCACGCCGGTCCGGTGGCCGAACTGAAGCGCCGCACCGGCGCGCAGGTACTGGCCAACGCCGAAACCGCCGTATTGCTGGCGCGCGGCGGCAGCAACGACCTGCACTTCGGCGATGCCATCACCTTCCCGCCAGTGCAGGCCGACCGCATCGTGATGGATGGCGAAGTCGTCGAATTCGGCGGCATCCGCTTCACCGCGCATTTCGTGCCCGGGCACACCCCCGGCAGCACCGCCTGGACCTGGACCGACACCCGCAACGGCGCACCGCTGCGCATCGCCTATGTGGACAGCCTCAGCGCACCGGGCTACACGGTGAAGGACAACCCGCGCTACCCGCACCTCCCGCAGGATTTCCACCGCAGCTTCGCCACCGTGCGCAGCCTGCCCTGCGATCTGCTGCTGACCCCGCACCCCGGCGCCAGCGGCTGGAACTACCGCGCCGGCAATGAAGCAGCCGCGAAGGCGTTGACCTGCAGCGCGTATGCCGATGCTGCCAAGCGCAATCTGCGCAAGCGCTGATGCGGCTTCAACAACAGGGGCTGGCTACGGAACCGCGCGCAACGCGTCCGGCGCCAGCCCGGCAGCATCGCGTTCGCGCTGCAGATCGGTAAACGCCTTCAGCGCCGGCGGTACGTGCCGGTGCCCGGGGAAGTACAGGTACAGGCCCGGGAACGGCGGGCACCACGCGTCCAGCACCGGCACCAGCGCGCCGCTGTCCAGGTCGTCACGGATGTGCCATTCGGACAGGAATGCCAGGCCCACGCCGGCCAGCGCGGCCGCGCGCGCCGCCTGCAGTTCGGCCACCACCAGCCGCGCCGGCGGGTCCACCTGGAGCACCTGGCCGCGGTGCTCCAGCTCCCAGCGGTACAGCCCGCCATGCGACAGGCGCATGCGGATCGCCGCGTGCGTGGCCAGTGCGTCCGGGGTGTCCGGCGTGCCGTGCGCGGCCAGATAGCCCGGCGCGGCCACCACGCGCATGCGCTGCTGGCGGTACAGCGGCACCGCCACCATGTCCTGCGGCACCTGCTCGTGCAGGCGCACGCCCGCGTCGAAACCATCGGCCACGATATCCACCAAGCGCGCCTCGGCGGCCATTTCCAGCCGCACGCGCGGGTAGCGCTGCACGAACTCGGCCACCAGCCCAGCCAGCATGCGCGTGCTTTCCGGCGGCACGTTGATGCGCAAGGTGCCGGCGGGGTCACGCTCATCCTCGTGAAGCGCGTCGCCTGCGCCGCGGATCGCCTCCACCGCCGGCCCCACCTGCGCCACGTACCGCGCGCCAGCTTCGGTCAGCGCCACGCTGCGCGTGGTGCGATGGAACAGACGCGCCTGAAGCCGTGCTTCCAGGCTGGCCACCGCATGGCTGAGCGCCGAGGTGGACATACCCAGCTCGCGCGCCGCCGCGCGGAAGCTGCCACGCCGGGCCAAGGCCAGTACCGCCTCCAGTTCCACCAGTCCCGATCTATGCAAGGCCGCCGCCCTATAGTCCCGAAAACCGGGACTCCCCATCCACCATAAACCGGATTCCCAGTACGGTCGAGCGGGCACAGACTGGCCGCACCTTCCTTACGGAGCTCCCGGCATGCAACGCATCGAGCAGCACTACATCAACGGCGCCTTCGTCGCCTCGCACGGCCAGCAGCTGGCCGACCTGCCCAACCCCGCCACCGAAGCGGTGATCGGCCAGGTCCGGCTCGGCGATACGGTGGACGCCGAGCGAGCCATTGCCGCCGCCCACGCCGCACTGCCGGCGCACGCTGCGCGCAGCGTGGAAGAACGGCTGGCTCTGCTGGGTCGTTTCCGCGATGCCATGGCCGCCCGACGCGATGACCTGCATGCCGCCGTGCTGGCCGAGTACGGCGCCCCGTCGGCGCGCTCGCGCTGGATGGTGGAGCACCCGGTGCAGGTGATCGAAGACGCCATGAAGGTACTGGCCGACTTCCCGTTCCAGCGCAGTGTCGGCCAGGCCCAGGTGCATTACCTTCCGGTGGGCGTGGCCGGCATCATCACGCCCTGGAACAGCAACGCCGCCTTCATCTGCGCCAAGCTGGCCACCGCGCTGGCCGCCGGCTGCACGGCCGTGGTCAAGCCCAGCGAACTGTCGGCCCTGCAGACCCAGGTCGTGATGCAGGCGCTGCACGCCGCGCAGTTGCCGCCGGGCGTGGCCAACATCGTCAACGGCGCCGGGCACGATGTCGGCGCCGCGCTCAGTGCCTCGCCGCAGGTGGCCAAGATCTCCTTCACCGGCTCCACCGGCACCGGCCGCGCGATCCTGCGTGCGGCCGCAGACAGCTTCAAGCGGGTCACCCTGGAACTGGGCGGCAAGTCGCCCACGATCATCCTCGACGATGCCGACGCGGACAGCGCCGCTGCCCTGGCGGTGCAGGCCGGCTTCATCAACAGCGGCCAGGCCTGCGTGGCCGGCACCCGCATCCTGGTGCCGGAAGCGCGCCGTGCCGAATTCGAGGACGCGCTGGCGCGTGCGGTGCAGGCCGTGCGCAGCGATGACCCGCAGGATCCCGCCACCCAGGTCGGGCCGATGGTCAGCCAACGGCAATGGGAGCGCGTGCAGGGCTATATCCGCACCGGCTTGGGCGAAGGCGCGCGGCTGCTGGCCGGTGGCGAAGGCCGCCCCGAGGGCATGCAGCGTGGCTGGTTCGTACGCCCCACGCTGTTCACCGATGTGCGTAATGACATGACCGTGGCGCGCGAGGAGATCTTCGGGCCGGTGCTGTGCATCATCGGCTACCGCGACGAGGCCGATGCCGTAGCGATTGCCAACGACAGCCCCTATGGCCTGAGTGCCCTGGTGATCGGCGCCGACACCCCGCGCGCCACCGCCGTGGGCCGGCAGATCCAGTCCGGCCGCGTACTGGTGAACACCCTGCAGCACGAATCGCTGGCCCCGTTTGGCGGCATGAAGCACTCGGGCATTGGCCGCGAAAGCGGCCAGTGGGGCCTGGAAGCGTTCCTGGAACCGCAGACCGTAATGGCCGCGCAGTAATCCGACCGGCGGAGGGTAGGTGCCCACCTTGGTGGGCCGCTCGTGCCTGGTAGGTGCCGACCTTGGTCGGTACGCCTCTGCCTTGGTAGGTGCCGACCTTGGTCGGCACGCCTCTGCCCTGGTAGGTGCCGACCTTGGTCGGCACGCCTCTGCCCTGGTAGGTGCCGACCTTGGTCGGCACGCCTCTGGCCTGGTAGGTGCCGACCTTGGTCGGCACGCCTCTGCCCTGGTAGGTGCCGACCTTGGTCGGCACGCTCGTGCCCACCAAGGTGGGCACCTACCAAGAGCGGATTCCTCGTGCCCACCAAGGTGGGCACCTACCAAGAGCGGATTCCTCGTGCCCACCAAGGTGGGCACCTACCAAAGCGGATTCCTTGCGCCCACCAAGGTGGGCACCTACCCCATCGCCCGCGGTTACCGGCTCATCGAATACGGCGCCTGCGCGCCCTGCCCCGGCCAGTCCTTGTTCGGTTCGGCCTGCATGGTGAAGCGCAGCTCGCCACCGGCCAGAATCTCGTCGTGGCGCAGGAACGTGCGCTGCAGCGGCTTGCCGTTCAACATCACACCGCCCACATAGGTGTGCCTGTCATCCAGCCCGTCGGCCACGATGGTGAACGTCTTGCCGTTGGGCAGACGCATCGCAGTCTTCGGCAGGAACGGCCGGCCCAGGATGTACTCGCCCGAGCCCGGCGCCACCGGGTAGAAGCCCAGCGCGGTGAACACGTACCACGCCGACATCTGGCCCACGTCATCATTGCCGGCCAGGCCATCGGGGCGATCGGCGTACTGGGTGTCCATGATCTGCTTCAAGCGCGCCTGCGTGCGCCACGGCTGCCCGGCGTACGAATACAGGTAGGCCACATGGTGGCTGGGCTCGTTGCCATGCGCGTACCAGCCGATCAGCCCGGTGATGTCTTCCATGTGCTCGAAGATGGAAGGATCGACCTTGGCGTTGAACACCTCGTCCAACCGCGCCAGCAGCGTGTCGCTGCCACCGTGCGCGGCGGCCAGGCCGGCCACGTCCTGCGGCACGTACCACGAGTACTGCCAGGCATTGCCTTCGGTGTAGTCGGTGCCGTAACCGCTGGCACTGGGGTCGAACGGGGTGCGGAAGCTGCCATCGCGCTTGCGTGCGCGCATGAAGCCGGTGTCCTTGTCGAAGGCGTTGCGCCAGTTGCCGGCGCGCTTGTCGAAGGTCGCCGCCACTTCAGTCTTGCCCATCGCCTGGGCCATGCGCGCGATGGTCCAATCGTCGAACGCGTACTCCAGCGTCTTGCTGGCCGCTTCGCCTTCCTCGTCAATCGGCACGTAACCCAGCTCGCGGTACTGCGCGATGCCGTCATACGGGCCGTAGTTGGCGGTCTCCACCATCGCCTTCAACGCCTTGTCGGCATCGAAGCCACGAATGCCCTTCACGTAGGCATCGGCGATCACCGGCACGGCGTGGTAGCCGATCATGCACCAGTCTTCCAGCCCGTGGAACGACCACACCGGCAGCATGCCGTAGGGGCTGTGCTGGTGGTGGGCCAGCATGGAATTGATGAAATCGCTGTTGCGCTTTTCCGGCTGCACCAGGGTCAGCAACGGGTGCAGCGCCCGGTAGGTATCCCACAGCGAGAACGTGGAATAGTTGGTGTAGCCCTCGGCCTTGTGCACGGCATTGTCCGGGCCGCGGTACTGGCGATCGGCATCCATGAACAGCGTCGGCCCCAGCAGCGTGTGGTACAGCGCGGTGTAGGCGCTGCGCCGCGCATGCTCGGGCGCGTCGATATCCAGCACCGAAAGCGCCTGGGTCCATTCCTGCTTGGCCTGCGCACGCACGCGGTCGAAATCGAAGTCGGCCACTTCGGCATCCAGGTTGGCCATCGCACCGGCCTCGCTGACCGGCGAAATCGCCACCTTCACCACCAGCGGCGCATCCAGCTTGCCGAAGTCGAAGGTGCCGACCAGCTGCCGGCCTTCAATCTGTGCGCGCTGCTTCGGGTCCTGGTGGCCCGGCGGCGGGAAGCCCTTGTAGGCGATGTCCTGCTCGGTGTTGTGCAGTTCGTGGGCGGCCAACGGGCGCGAGAAGCGCATGGCGAAATACAGCTGGCGGCCCGGCGCCCAGCCACGGGTTTCGCGGAAGCCGGTGATGGTGCCATCGGCGCGCACGCGCACCCGCGACCACAGCACCTTGCCTGGGTAGTCGTACATGCTGGTGCGCATGTCCAGCAGCACCTTGGCGTCGGCGCCCTTGGGGAAGGCGTAGCGGTGCACGCCCACGCGCGCAGTGGTGGTCAGCTCGGCGCGCACCTTGTAATCGTCCAGAGTGACCGCGTAATAGCCCGGCTCGGCCTTTTCATCGTCGTGGCGGAAGCGCGACGCATAGCCACTGCGCGGCTTGTCCGGGTCGCCGCGCTCCAGGCCGGGCGTGCCGGTGAACGGCATCACCAGGATGTCGCCCAGGTCCGAATGGCCGGTGCCGGAAAAATGCGTGTGCGAGAAGCCGACGATGCTGCTGTCGTCGTAGCGGTAGCCCGCAGCCCAGCCATAGGCCTTCTCGCGCGGCTGGATGCGCGTATCCGGGCTGAGCTGGACCATGCCGAACGGCAGCGTGGCGCCCGGGTAGGTGTGGCCTTCTCCGCCGGTGCCGATGAACGGGTCCACCGAGGCATAGGCCTTGTCGGCAGCGGTTCGGGCCGGGGCCGCACTGGCCAGGCCGGAAGCGAACATCGCCGTGGCGGCGACAGCGGTCAGGAGACGACGGTCCAGCATGGGCATCGGCATTTGGATCGATTCAGGTGGTGGTCAGAGAGTAGCACCGCCCCACCCCGGTCGCATGTTGCGCTGCGGCTGAACCGTTCAATACGCGACAGAACCTGTCCCGATTCGACTGCAACTTTTTGTATGGATCGATCCCGCCCCTCCCCCAAGACTGCACAGGTGCCTTAACGGCGCAGCCGAGTGGCAGGCGGCACGCGCCGGGAATCTCTCCATAGCTACTTCTCTATCCCACCAGAGGGCTCGTCCATTTCACGCTGAATCCACAACGCCCATGGGCTTCATTCAGCAGCGAAATGAGTACGGCTTGCTTTCTGACCATCTCTCCGAAGGAGTACTGTCATGAAAACCGCTGTTCATCGCTCACTGGCCGTGGCTGTTGCGGCCGCCCTCACGATTGGCGTTCCCGTCGCGCAGGCTGGCACCGTTACCGGCCCGGGCGCCTCGCACACAGTCAACCCAGGCGACACCCGGGAGTTCTGGTTCGTCGAAGACGGCGCCCAGCTGAACATCGCTCCGGGTGGCGCCGTCGGAGGCATTCAGGTTGACGGCGCTGATGTGCTGGGCAACAGCGTCGATGTGCGTGGCGCCATTGGGATCCGGCTCTCAAATGCCAGTAGGGCCACCATCAGCGGCGGCCAGATCGTGATCCCGTCCAGCCTGGGCGACGCTGGCGGTGCGCAGTCCGGCAGCAAGATGAATTTGGACGCCATGACGGTTACCTCTGCCGGGCGTGGATTCAGTGTCAGCGGCGCCGGCAGCGAACTGACACTGCGCAACAGCAGCATCAGCGCCGGCGGTGAGGCACTGCAGGTGGGTAATGGTGGACTGCTTGTGCTGGACAATGTGAGCGCCTCCACGGACGGCAGCGCCAGCGGCGCCTTCGGAATCGGTCTGCGCATGTACGGAGGCACCGCGCGGGTATCCAATAGCAGGCTTTCAGGTGCAAGCGGCGGCGTCCGAATCGAAGATGCCGGCCAACTGGTCGTGGAGCGGTCGAGCATCGACAACGGCTTGATCATGCTGGGGTCGACCTCAGACCCCACTCAGCGAAGCCAGGCAACCCTGATCAGCTCCATCGTCACCGGCAGCACCGCGGCCAGTATCCAGTACGGTTCCGAACTCAACATCGCGGGCAGCACGCTCAGAGGCACGGGCACCAGTACTTCATCTGCCGGAGCGAGTTTGGCTAATGGCTCGCTCAAGGCGACCGCCGGCAGTCTGATTGAAGGCGCCGGCATGGGCATCCGCATCAGTGGCAGCACGCAGAACACCTTGGGCATAGACCAATCGAAGGTGGTGTCCGGATCTGGGCCGGCGCTGTCGGTGTCCTCGACTGCGAAACTGGATGCCCTCATTGCCAATGGCTCCAGCATTGAAGCAGGCAATGGCGTCGCGCTTGAGCTTGAGCGCGGTGCCAGCGCGAACGTCCGGGTCACCGGTTCCACCATCCGCGGCGACGTGGTAGCCCGGCCCACAAGCACCGCGCCAACGGAACTGAACGTCGATCTGGCGGATCGCTCGATGCTGGTGGGCGCCATCGTCAATGGCAGCGCGGTAAGCGTCAGCGACTCCGTCTGGCGGCTGACCGGGGACAGCTCGGTCCAGCAACTGTCCGCCGATACCGGATCGATCATCGAGCTCGGCAACGGCTCCACGTTCAATTCCCTCAATGTTTCCGGCAACTTCACCGGCGCTGACGGAACGATCGTGTTCAACACCGTGCTGGCCGGCGATGACGCGGCAACCGACAAGCTGGTCATCGGCGGCGACACCAGCGGCACCGCCAACGTGCGCGTGAACAACGTCGGTGGTGCCGGTGCGCAGACCAATGAGGGCATCGAGCTGATCTCGGTCGGCGGCGCGTCCAATGGCCAGTTCAACCTGGCCGGCCGTGCCGTGGGCGGGCAGTATGAGTACTTCCTGTTCAAGGGCACCGGCGCCGATGGCAACTGGTACCTGCGCTCGCAGCTGCCGACCCAGCCGGACCCGTGCGATGCCGACCCGACGCTGCCCGAGTGCAACCCGGTGCTGCCGGGCCCGGATCCGGACCCGGTGCTGCGCCCGGAACCCGGCGCCTACCTGGCCAACCTGCAGGCGGCGCAGAGCATGTTCCGGGTGGGCTACCACGACCGTCATGCCGGCCAGAACGCCGGCCGCGCCTGGGCGCGCGTGGATGGCTCGCGCAGCGGCTTCGATGCCATCAGCCGCCAGCTCGATATCCGTGGCAACAGCCAGGCGCTGACCGTCGGTGCCGATCTGTGGCGCGCCGACAATGGCAGCAGTGTGGGCGTGATGCTGTCCACCGGTAATGCCAGCAGCACCTCCACCAATGAGCTGACCGGCTACTACGCCCGCGGCAAGGTGAAGGGCGAGGCGCTGGGCGTGTACGGCACGTGGCGCGGCGGCAACGGCGGCGACCCGTATGCGGGCTTCTACGTGGATGGCTCGGTGCAGCGGGCGCAGTTCCGCAACCGCGTGGAAGGTATCGGCCTGGCCGATGAGCGCTACGACAGCCGCGCCTGGCAGGGTGCGGTGGAAGGCGGCTATGCCTTCCGCATGGGCGGCGCCAGCAACGGCGGCATTTACCTGGAACCGCAACTGCAGGTGGGTTACAGCCGCTGGGATGATTATCGCCATACCGAAACCAACGGCACGGTGGTCGGTGCCGAGAACGCCGATGGCCTGTTCGGTCGCGCCGGCGTGCGTCTGTCCGGCGTGACCCGCTGGGGCAATGGTGCGGTGGATGTGCAGCCGTATATCGCTGCCAACTGGCAGCATACCCGCAGCGAATCGCAGATCCGCATGGATGATGAAGTGGTGGACGCGCGCATCCCGCGTAACCGCGGCGAGTTCAGTGCCGGTGCGTCGTTGAAGTTTGCCAACGGCGTGGGTGCGTGGGGCGGGCTGTCGTTGCAGAAGGCCAGTGGCTTCCACCAGACGAGTGCGCAGGTGGGTGTGAGTTACAGCTGGTAAGCCGGGGTGCAGATGGAGCCGGGCGAGTCCCGGCTCCACAAGGTCTTACCCAACGTGCGGCCTCGTTCGACAACCTTCGGCCACGCCACGTGGCGCAATGTTCGACAACGTTGGGCCCGCCGCGTGGGCCCTGCCTCGGCAACCGTTGGCCCGTAGAGTCGAGCTTGCTCGATTGGCTTTTCGCGGGGAAACTGGCTCTTCTGTAGAGTCGAGCCATGCTCGGCTGGTTTTGAAGCAGTCGAGCATGGCTCGACTCTACAAAAGAGCAGTCGAGCAAGCTCGACTCTACAAGAGCGTGGTCTACGGCGTCGCTTCTGGCGTGGCAACGACCGCTCGGGGGGGATGGGGCCTGCTTCATCTTGCGCGCAATACTCAGCACAGGCCGGCCACGATGCGACTCCCTATGCCGCTTTCAGCCCGCTACGCCTCAAGCCCGCTTGACCGCCTGCACTTCATCCAAGCAACACCACGCAAACCCATGGCAATGCCCAACAGAACCTGCGCACGATGCCCCCGCAGCGGGTACACCGCTGCCGGGTGTGGAACCCCGAAATGAGTAGTTGGAGCTGCCTGCCATGACTACGGCGGGCGGTGCGCGGCGGCCGCATGGCCCTCGGCTTTTTCCAACTACTCAGCCGAAGTTCCAACCCCGCATCGCCCGCCACCTTACCGGTGGCCTGTCCTGCCAGGAGCCATCACATGTCACCACAACCGCCTGTCCTGACCCCGGAAGTGGAATCCCTGCTGTCCCGTATCGACCACGCCCTCAGTTCGGCCGAGGGCATGGCCTTGATGATCAGCGACAACGAACCGGCCGACCCCACCGCGCACACGCGGCCGGGCTACAACGTGCAGAAGATCAGCGTGGCGATGATGGCGCTCAGCCAGCATGGCCGCCGGCTGCTGAACGAGCTGCGCCAGCAGTACCTGAAGGTCACCCTGCATTGAACGGCCGGGCGACCGGGTTCGCCCTCAGCCGCCCACCGCCGCGATCCAGTGCGGCAGGTTGTAATAGTTGGTAATGCGCGCCACCTTGCCATCACGAATCTCGAAAAAGGCGCCGGCCGGCAGCACGTAGGCCTGGCCGGTGGCTTCGGGCAGGCCTTCGTCGGTGGCCAGGTACTGGCCGTTCACGGTGAACTCGGCCGCACCGCGGGTGCCGTCGGCATTGCCGAACACCACGATATCGGTCAGCTGCTCACGGTAGGAACGGGCCATCTTCTGGCAGAACGCACGGAACGCGTCCTTGCCCACTTCACGGCCACCCTGGTTGATGTCGTGCACCACATCGTCGGTCACCTGGGCTACGAAGGCCTCGATATCCCCGCTGTTGAAGGCGGCATAGTAAGCGTGGATGACGTCGGTGGCGCTCATGGGGATGTCCTAAGGGTGGGCGGGCTGCGGAGCATAGCCTATACTCACCCCCAGTATCCATGGGCTTGAGCGATCGTGCGCATCACCACGCTGCAGGGGGCCGCCGCCGCCCCGTATCTGGACGACCTGGCACGCCTGCGCATCGGCGTCTTCCGCGACTTCCCCTACCTGTACGAAGGCGACCTGGGCTACGAGCGCGACTACGTGGCCACCTACGCAGCCGCCCCCGGCAGCATCATCGTGCTGGCCCAGGACGGCGACACCGTGGTGGGCGCGTCCACTGCCCTGCCCCTGTGCGAAGAAACCGAAGAATTCCAGGCGCCCTTCCTCAACGGCCCATGGAAGCCGCAGCGCATCTTCTACTTCGGCGAATCGGTGTTGCTGCCGGCCTACCGCGGCCAGGGGCTGGGCGTGCGCTTCTTCGAGGCACGCGAAGCGCACGCGCGCCAGGCCGGTGGTTTCGACATCTGCTGCTTCAGCGCCGTGCAGCGCCCACTGGACCACCCGGCCCGCCCGCGTAACTACGTTTCGTTGGACGCGTTCTGGCACAAGCGCGGCTATGTGCACCACCCGGAACTGCACACCACCTTCCGTTGGCGCGACGTGGGCGAAGACCACGCGAGCGCCAAGCCGATGTCGTTCTGGCTGAAGGACCTGCGCGCATGATCCGTTTCGCCGCCAGCCAGTACGCCATTGAACTGATTGAACAGTGGGATGACTACGCCGCGCATCTGGATGCGCATGTGGCCGAAGCTGCTGCCACCGGCGCGCAGCTGGTGCTGCTGCCCGAGTACGCGGCCATGGCCCTGACCGGCCAGTTGCCCGCCGCGCAGCGCAGCGATCTGGCCGCCTCCATCGCCGGCATGCAGGCACTGCTGCCGCGCTGGCAGGCACTGTGCGAACAGATCGCGCGGCGCCACCAGATCTGGTTCTGCCCGGGCTCGGCACCGGTGCTGGACGACGACGGGTGCTACCGCAACCGCGCCTTCCTGTTCGGCCCGCACGGCCTGCTGGGCCACCAGGACAAACAGATCATGACCCGCTTCGAGCGTGAGGAATGGAACATCAGCGGCGGCCGCGATGGCCTGCGTGTGTTCGAAACGCCGCTGGGTACGCTGGCCATCTTGATCTGCTACGACACCGAATTCCCCATGCTGGCGCGGCGGTTGGCCGAAGCCGGCGTGGACCTGCTGCTGGCCCCCAGCTGCACCGACACCGAAGCCGGTTACCACCGCGTGCGTATTGGTTCGCAGGCACGGGCACTGGAAAACCAGATGCCGGTACTGGTGTCGGCCACCGCCGGCCTGGCGCCGTGGAGCCCCTCGGTAGACGTGAACTTCGGCCGCGCCGCGCTGTACGTGCCAGCGGATCGCGGCATGCCGGCCGACGGCGTGCTGTGCGAAAGCGAAGCGGTGTTCACCGGACAGAGCCGCTGGGTGATCGGGCAGATTGATGCAAAGGCCGTGGCCGCCGTGCGCCGCGAAGGCCAGGTCGCCCTGTACCGCGACTGGCCGGAGCAGTTCGACAGACACGTGCAACCGGCCCCGTAGAGTCGAGCTGGCTCGACTGCTCTTCCAGCCGAGCATGGCTCGGCTCTACAAAAGCAAATGCAGTCGAGCAAGCTCGACTCTACAGGCCCCCGTCGCTTACGCGCTCCAGTGCCTGTCGGTAGCGTCGGCTGCCAAACAGGCCGCGCTGCAGGTCAGCCCGCAGCGCCAGCACGTCATCGTCTTCCGGCTGCTGCGCGCACGCGCGCTCGACCCACAATACCGCGCGATCAAACTCACTATCGCTACGTGAGGCGTAATACTGCGCCAGCATCCAGGCCGCCCGTGTCCAATCGTGGTCTGCCCAGAAACCCAGCGTCTCCAGCAGATGCGGCAGGCGGCCTTCGGCAGGCACCTGCGTGCGCAGGTAATAGCCCACCCCGGCCACGCAGCTGCGCACGCGGCGCTGCATGCGCTCACCCCACTCCGCCTCCGTCGCCGCCAGTTCCAGGCAGCGCAGCTCGCAGTCATTGGACAGGTGCACCAGCGCGCCAACGTCGATGCCGGCAATGCCGCCCTCCTCCAGACCCCGGTCGTAGATCAGGCTGAGGTTGTAAAGTGCGCGCCCACTGTCCTGCGCGGCAGCACGGCTGTACCACTGAATGGCCAGCGCCGGGTCGTACGCCGGCGCATGCTCAAAATAGTGGTACCCCAGCGCTGCCTGCATCTCCGGGAAGCCCAGCTCCGCGCCTACCTGCGCCATATGCATCAGCGCGCCGTGCTGCTCGGCATCGTCGAAGGTGTAATACACGTCGTTGAACGGGCAGTCCGCGCCCGGCTCAGGCACAGCCATCAGCACGCCCGCCTGCCGGTACGCCGCCTCGGCCTGCGCTGTATCACGCAGAGCTCCGCACCAGCCGGTGTCCAGCAGCACGCCGTGCATCACCGCTGCCCACGCGGACGTGCGCCACTGCCGGGCCACCACCGGCGCCAGCCAGTCGCCCATGCCGGTCGCGGCGGCCGAGTGCAGCATGCGCATCAACTGATGATCGTCGAACCCACGCGGAACACTGGGGTCGGCTGCCGCAGCATAGTGCGCTGCCGCCACCTCTGTGTTGTCCACCCGCGCGGCGAGTTCGGCCAACTGCAGATGGATGCCGGTACGCTCCAGCGCCGACTGCGGCTGCGCCAACAGCGCCATGCCCCGGGCAAAGGCCTGCTGCACGGCGCCGCGATCGTCGGTGTCGATGCTGTCCACGTCAATGGCATCCAGCCAGGCGATCATCCGCAGCTGGTTGCGTTGCGATGCATCCAGACCCTCAGCCAATGGACCGTCGGCCAAGGCAAGGATCTCCACATGGCTGCCGCCCCATCGAGGTGTGCGCAGACGCGCATAGGTATCCAGCAGCGGCAGGCCATGCCCTGCGGCCTGAAGTCCCATCTGCAACCAGGCCAGTGCCACCTCGCCCGATGCGTCCTCTCCATCGTCGATAACCTCGCCGTCCGCATCAATCTCCGGCGGCCGAGGAATGGCGGCTGCCCACGCGCTGGGCATCTGCGCCGGCAAGGCAGGCAAGCGAGGCGCGTCGGCCATCCACGCATCCAGCAGCGCCTGAATGTCGTGCCATGGGCCAGCGCCGTCGGCCGGATGAAAACCATCGTGCATCCAGTCGCTCATCCACACCGGAACACCCAGCGCTGCCACGCTGCGCATCAACTGGTGCAGCAGCGGCCAGCACAGCGGCCCGCGATCGACCAGGGCAATTGCATGCACGAACAGTGCGGTCTGCGCGGCCTGCACAGTGGACCATGCGCCCTCGCCCACCGCAGACGACCAGCCCGAGCCGCGCGCATCCACCGCGATGCGGTCCCAGACCAGCGCAGCCAGCAACAACGGTTCATCGGCCTGCGGCGATTGCCGTTGCCACACCGTCAGCGCCTGCCAGAGAGCGTTGATGGGCTGCAAAGGCGGCGGTGCAAGCACGGCCAGGGCGCGCGCGCCACCTTCAGCATCCTGCCTGGCAAGCAGATCTGGCAACGCGGCTTGGACGTTTGCGAAGCGGTGGGCGAGCAGGTCGTCCCAGAGTGCGGGCGCGGCAAGGCGTCGCGGCGGTTTAGCGGAAAGCGGAGAGTTCATTGGAGTTCAAGCAGAGCGACAGCACGGGTGGATTATAGCGCCGCCAGTCAGCGCCCCACGCGGCGGTAGAGTCGAGCTTGCTCGACTGCTCTTCCAGCCGAGCATGGATCGGCTCTACAAAAGCAAAAGCAGTCGAGCAAGCTCGACTCTACGCAAAGGCGAGAGCAACGGCAGTCGAGCATGGCTCGACTCTACAAAAGTCACGTCGCCAGCGCTGCCTGCAGCGTGTACAGATCCGCACTTTCCACCGGCCGCACCACCCGCGCCACCTCCTGCCCATCGCGCAACAACACCACCGTCGGCCACAGCTTCACCGCAAAAGCGCGGCCCAGCGGCCGCCCCTTGCCATCCTCGATCTTCCAATGCGCCAGATCGTGCGCATCCACGAACGCCTGCAACGCCGCTTGCGCGGCCTGGCAATGGCCACACCACGGCGCGCCGAACTCCAACAACAGCCAGCCCGCCTGCGCCTGCACATCGGCAGGCGCAGGCTCGGCAGCAAGATGACTGCGCATGAACGGCATGGCTCAGGCCGCGATGGCGCGCTGGATGTCTTCCAGCGGCGCGTTGGTGAAGTTCTTGGCGATGTCATCCAGCAACCGCGCCTGGGTTTCCTTGTGCAGCAGCGGGCGAATGCGCCCCAGCGTGATCGGGTCGGCCACCAGGATCAGATGCGAGAAACGGTTGTTCAGCGCATCATCGTTCAACTGCTCGGCCACCTGCTTGGCGAAGGTCGCTTCATTCAACTGCGAAATCGACATGTCCTTGGGCACGGCACCGGACGGCCCCTGCCCGGACACGCCCTGTTCGCTGAGATCGGCCAGGCGCAGCTCACCTTCCTGCTTCAGGGTGATCTGGTGCTCGGTGCCCACGTTGGTGAACACACGTGCGGAACCACCATCGGTCACCACCACCAGGGTGCCTTCGGGAATGCGTCGGGTCATGCGATGTTCCTTCTGGTTGCGTTGCAGCTCCACCGTAGAAAAACGCATGTGAGCGGCACGACCACAGAGCGTTCAGTCGTTGTCAGCATGAACAGGCGCGATGGAACACAGCGTCTGTTTCGTCCCTATTGTCGGCACGCTCACGTTGTAACCGGTATCATGAACGGATGATCGACACGACCCACTGCGTAATGGGCATGCCCGTTACGTGGAAAGCACTGCCGACCGGCGCCTCGCCTGCCGCAACCGCATCCGCATCCGCCCCGAAATTCCACCGTCTGGCGCTGGATCCCGGCGGATGATGGTGCACACCTGAGACACCGCTTCTTCGCGTCTCGCGCTTAGTTGAGTAGTCGAGCAAGCTCGACTCTACCTCGTTGCACCCATGTTTCGCGCTTAGTCGAGCAAGCTCGACCCTACCCTTGCGCGCTTTCTTGGCCGTCTGGCCTCCCGCCCCGATGCCCCTGCGCCAGTTGCGCCTGCATCGCCGTTTCCGTTTTTCGGGACACACCACACCGTCTATTCCGCACTGCATTCACCCAACAAGGAGTCCCCATGCAGGACAACTCCGATGCCCATGCCCATTTCGGCTGGTTCAAACGCCGCCGCCATCTGAACGTCGACGAGATCACGGTTGTCGACAAGCCCATGCTCAAGCGCGCCGTGGGCGCCGCTGCACTGGGCAACGCGATGGAATGGTTCGATTTCGGTGTCTACGGCTATCTGGCCGTCACCATCGGCCAGGTCTTCTTCCCTTCCAGCAACCCCACCGCGCAGGTCATTGCAGCCTTTGCCACGTTCACCGTGGCGTTTCTGGTGCGCCCGCTGGGCGGCCTGGTGTTCGGTCCGCTGGGTGACCGCTATGGGCGGCAGAAGGTGTTGGCCTTCACCATGATCCTGATGGCGCTGGGCACCTTTGCCATCGGCCTGATTCCGTCCTACGAGCGCATTGGCATCTGGGCACCGGTGCTGTTGCTGCTGGCGCGCATCGTGCAGGGCTTCTCCACCGGTGGTGAGTACGGCGGCGCGGCCACCTTCATTGCCGAATATTCCACCGACCGCAACCGTGGCCTGATGGGCAGCTGGCTGGAGTTCGGCACGCTGGGCGGCTACATCGCCGGTGCCGGCACGGTCACCGCGCTGCACATGCTGTTGAGCAGCGAAGACATGCTGGATTGGGGTTGGCGCATTCCGTTCCTGATTGCCGGTCCGCTGGGCTTGCTGGGTCTGTACATGCGCATGAAGCTGGAGGAAACCCCGGCCTTCCGCGCCTTCGCCGAGGAAGCCGACAAGCGCGAGCACGAGCGTCCGGGCCTGGGCGCGCTGTTCCAGGTTCACGGCCGCCAGTTGCTGGTATGCATGGGCCTGGTGCTGGTCTTCAACGTGACCGACTACATGCTGCTGACCTACATGCCCAGCTACCTGAGCGTGACCATGGGCTACGCCGAGAGCAAGGGTCTGCTGTTGATCATCATCGTGATGCTGGTGATGATGCCGTTGAACGTGGTCGGCGGCTTGTTCAGTGACAAGCTGGGCCGCCGGCCGATGATCATCGGCGCGTGCATCGCGCTGCTGGTGCTGGCCGTGCCGTGCCTGCTGCTGGTCGGCAGCGGCAACGACTGGCTCATCTTCCTGGGGCTGATGCTGCTGGGCCTGGCGTTGGTGTGCTTCACCAGTTCGATGCCGTCCACCCTGCCGGCGCTGTTCTATACCCCGGTGCGCTACAGCGCGCTGTCGATTGCATTCAACGTGTCGGTGTCGCTGTTCGGTGGCACCACGCCGCTGGTCACCGCCTGGCTGGTGGAACGCACCGGCGACCCGCTGGTGCCGGCGTACTACCTGATGGGCGCAGCGGTGATCGGCCTGGTCACCATGCTGTTCGTGAAGGAAACCGCCGGCCTGCCGCTGCGCGGTTCACCGCCGGCCGTGGGAAGCGACCGCGAAGCCGCCGCGCTGTTGAAGAGCGACATCCCGGTGACGGTTGACCCGACCCTGCCGCCGCTGCCGGAACCGGCCGAGCCGGAACAAGCGCGTCCGGCCTGACCGCCCCGCTCTGGTAGGTGCCAACCTTGGTTGGCACCTGCGTCCGGCGCCTACCTCCATCAGAACCCGTGGACCACCCCACGCCAACCAAGGTTGGCGACTACCAGGGGAATCGAGGTAGAGTCGAGCTTGCTCGACTGCACGTGCACCGCCAGTCGAGCAAGCTCGACTCTACAAAAGCGGGTTGGCCCCGCCCATTCCGTCAATCGGTGCGGGCCAGCTTCCCTGCGGTCCAGGCATAGCTCCACGTGCACGCACAGTCGAGGTAGAGTCGAGCTTGCTCGACTGCACGTGCACCGCCAGTCGAGCAAGCTCGACTCTACAAAAGCGGGTTGGCCCCGCCCATTCCGTCAATCGGTGCGGGCCAGCTTCGCTGCGGTCCACACGTAGGTCCAGGTGTGCCGCCCATCGGGCGGGCACGCCGTGCGGCCCTTGCCGGCGCCACACAGCCGGGTGGGCCGTGCACTGCTGAACGCCACCACGATCCGCCCCGCGTCGAACGTCACGCTTTCCACTTCGCCGGGCACGTGGACGCTGGCAGCGTCGGCATACCCCGATGCACGGATCAGCGCATAGGTCTCATCGTCGTACACGCTCTTGCCGGGCGCCGGCGCCTGCGCGCGCGGGTCGTTGTCGGCCAGCGCGGTCATCACCACCAGCTCGTTCAACTGCTGCGCCGCACCGGTCTGTGCGGCCGTGTACACATAGACGATTTCCGGGCGGCCATCGCCATCCAGATCGGCATTGCCGGCCCACAGCGGGCGGTAATCGTAGGTGCTGTCGGTGGCCGGGTGCAGCCGCAGCGAGGCCTCGGCGGTGCGCCGTGCCTTGTCATAGCTGATGCCCTCGGCTGGCGCGGCTGCCCCTTCTCCCGCCGCAGTCTGTGCGGCCGCCGTGGCCGCCAGCAGCATCAACACCACGGCGCACGCGGCCTGCAGCGGCCCCTGCATGCGTTCTTTCATTGCAACTCCCTTGGCAATGCGATCCAAGCGCCGATGATCGCACACGATCCACCCCGCATTTGACCCAGATCACGGCCCGCACGCGCCGTTGCTGCCACCCTGAAGTCCCCACACCGCATCACGGTCTTATGCCTTCTCCCACTCCCGCCGTCCCCGTGGCGGTTGCAACCCCCGGTTCCAGCTTCGCCCTACAGGTCATCAGCCTGGATGGCCTGCACTGGGACGGCGATGTGCGCGAAGCCAGCGTGCCCGGCGCTGCCGGCCGCCTCGGCTTCCTGCCCGGCCACACCCCATTGATGGCACCGCTGTCCGCCGGTCTGGTGCGGCTGTTTCCCGCCGACAACACCGCCATGGTGGAAATCCACGTGAGCGGCGGCTACGTGGAAGTGCAGCCGGACCGGGTGATCGTGCTGGCCGACCTGGCCGCACGCAGCGATTCACTGGACGAGGCCCTGGCCGAAGAAGCCCGTGCCGCCGCGCACTCGCCGATGGCCGCTGCCTTCACCGATGTGGACTACGCGCAGCTGCATGCCGAGCTGGCCGCGCAGCTGGCCCAGGCCGCACGCCTGTCACGCCCGCGCTGATCGCCCGTGCCATCATGGCGCGGCAGGTGCCGTGCCCTCCCCTCACCCGGTAAGGAAGCAACGATGCTCGAGCGCATCAAGGCCGCACTGCAGTACTTCAACCAGGCCGTTCCGTTCCGCCTGGTACCCGCCCTCATCACCACGGCGGTGCTGGTCACCCTGTTGCTGCTGCCCTGCCCGCAGGGCCTGACCGCCGATGGCTGGCGGCTGGTCGCAATCTTCCTGACCACCATCGTGGCGATCATCCTGAAGGTGATGCCGATCGGGGTGATGGCGATGATGGCCATCGTCATCGTTTCGCTTTCGCAGGTCACCTCCAACAGCTCCAAGGGCGCCATCACCGATGCGCTGAGCAGCTTCGCCAGCCCGCTGATCTGGTTGATCGTGGTGGCCATCCTGATTTCCCGCGGGCTGAAGAAAACCGGGCTGGGCAACCGCATCGGCCTGATGTTCATTGCGCTGCTGGGCAAGCGCACGGTGGGCATCGGCTATGGGCTGGCGGTGTGCGAATTGCTGCTGGCACCGTTCACGCCCAGCAATACCGCGCGCGGCGGCGGCATCGTGCACCCGGTCATGCGCTCGATTGCCACCGCCTTCGATTCCGATCCGGCCAAGGGCACCCAGGGCAAGGTCGGCACCTACCTGGCACTGGTGAACTACCACGCCAACCCGATCACCTCGGCCATGTTCCTCACCGCCACCGCGCCCAACCCGCTGGTGGTGGATTTCGTGGCCAAGGCCAGCGGCCAGCAGCTGCAGCTGAGCTGGACCACCTGGGCGCTGTGCATGCTGCTGCCCGGCCTGCTCTGCCTGCTGCTGATGCCGCTGGTGGTGTATCTGCTCAGCCCGCCGCAGTTGAAGCACACCCCCGACGCGGTCACCTTTGCGCGCAGCGAACTGGCCGCGATGGGCCCGCTGGCCGCCAAAGAGAAGGTCATGCTGGGCACCTTCGGCCTGCTGTTGCTGCTGTGGGCCAACGTGCCGGCAATGATCTTCGGCCCGGCGTGGACGCTGGACCCGACCGTGGTCGCCTTCGTCGGCCTGTTCGTGCTCATCATCACCGGCACCATCAACTGGGACGATGTGCTTTCCGAAAAGAGCGCCTGGGACACCCTGATCTGGTTCGGCGCGCTGGTGATGCTGGCCGAGCAATTGAACAAGCTGGGCGTGATCGACTGGTTCTCGCAGGGCATGAAGGGCGCCATCGCCAGCAGCGGCATGGGCTGGCAGGCCATCGCCGCGGTGCTGGTGCTGGCCTTCGTGTTCTCGCACTACCTGTTTGCCAGCACCACCGCCCATATCAGCGCCATGCTGCTGGCCTTCCTGGGCGTGGGCGTACAGCTGATTCCCGGCGAGTACATGGTGCCGTTCCTGCTGATGATGACGGCCGGCTCGGCCATCATGATGACCCTGACCCACTACGCCACCGGCACCTCGCCGATCATCTTCGGCAGTGGCTACGTCACCCTGGGCACCTGGTGGCGGGTGGGCTTTGTGATGTGCGTGCTGGAACTGCTGGTGTTCGCCCTGGTCGGCAGCGCGTGGTGGAAGCTGCTGGGCATGTGGTGAAGCCGCGCTAGAGCGGTAGTTCGGTGGTCTGCTTTACCCGCTGCATGGGAATTTCGGTCTTGGTGTTCTGCACCCCGGCAATGCGGTTCAAGTGCTGGATCTGGAACTGCCGGTAGGCATCCAGGTCGGCCACCGCCACCCGCAGCAGGAAATCGCAGTCGCCGGCCATCAGGTGGCACTCCAGCACTTCCGGGAAGGATTTGACGCTGTTGATGAAGTGGTTGGTGGTGTCCTCATCCTGCCCGCGCAGCCACACCCGCACGAACACCGTGAACCCGCGCCCGACCTTGGCCGGGTTCAACAGGGCCACGTAACGGTCGATGTAGCCGCCCTCTTCCAGCAGGCGCACCCGCCGCAGGCAGGC
Source organism: Stenotrophomonas sp. YAU14D1_LEIMI4_1 (assembly GCF_003086815.1). Taxonomy (NCBI): domain Bacteria; kingdom Pseudomonadati; phylum Pseudomonadota; class Gammaproteobacteria; order Lysobacterales; family Lysobacteraceae; genus Stenotrophomonas; species Stenotrophomonas sp. YAU14D1_LEIMI4_1. Next base: position 2,292,414 of record NZ_CP025997.1, read on the forward strand.
CGACGGTGAGAGGCCCACCTGCCGCGCCAGCTCCAGGTTCTGCAGGCGGCCATCGTGCTGCAGGGCCTGCAGGATGCGCTTATCCAGGTTGTCCAGGGCGTCAAGCATCAGATTCCACCATTTCGCGGTCTTGACGCATCATATGCGGAAATTCCGCGCATCTGCCGCATCAACGCAACCCGATTCTGCGCCGCCCCCGCTAGCATGGGCCACCCCCACGCAAGCATGCTCCATGGACGCCCGCACCACCCTGCCCCTGCCCGACCCCGCCTGCCAGACCAGCACCCGCAGCGAGTTCCTGCGCGGGCTGCGCGCCGCCGTTCCGGTGATGATCGGCTTCCTGCCGTTCGCCCTGGTGCTGGGCGCGCAAGCCGCACAGAAGGGCCTGAGCGCGCTGGAAGTGCCCTTGATGACCGGCCTGAACTTTGCCGGCGGCTCGGAATTTGCTGCCGTCGAGCTGTGGACCTCGCCGCCGCATATCGCGCTCATCGTGGCCATCACCGCGCTGGTCAACAGCCGCCACCTGCTGATGGGCGCCAGCCTGGCCCCCCTGCTGCAGCACCTGCCGCGCCGCCGCGTGCTGCCGGCGCTGTTCTTCATGTGCGATGAAAGCTGGGCACTGGGCGTGGCAGACGCGCGCCGGCGCGCCCTGGGGTTCAGCCTGGCCTACTACCTGGGTGTTTCGGCCGGCCTGTATACGGTGTGGGTGGTGTGCACCTGCATCGGTGCACTGGTGGGGCCGCTGCTGGGCGACATCCACGCCTACGGTTTCGACATGGCCTTCCCGGCGGTGTTCCTGGTGCTGCTGCGCGGCATGTGGCAGGGCATGCGCGCGGCACGCCCGTGGCTGGTCAGCCTGGTGGTGGCGGCGGCCACCTATCTGCTGGTGCCGGGGGCCTGGTACGTGGCCAGCGGCGCGCTGGCCGGCCTGGCCGCCGCGTGGTGGCTGGCAGGAGACGAAGCATGATCTTCGACGGCCTGCTGCACTGGAGCTCGCTGCTGACCATCGTGCTGATGGCTGCGGTGACCTACCTGACCCGCATCATCGGCTTCCTGGCACTGCGCAACCGCACCCTGAGCAAGCGCGCGGTGACCGTAATGGAAGCAGCGCCGGGCTGCGTGCTGATCTCGGTGATCGCACCGGACTTCGTGGCCAACAACCCGGCCGACCTGGCCGCGCTGGCCATCACCCTGCTGGCCGCAACGCGCTGGTCGATGCTGCCCACGGTGCTGATCGGCGTGGTTGCGGCGGGCGTGCTGCGTTACGTGCTTGGGTGAAGCGTCCGCCGGGCATGGCCCGGCGCTACCTGCCCACAACGGTAGCGCCGGGCCATGCCCGGCGTCACACGCCCCCCGGCACGAGCGACGACGCACTCTTGATCGGACCCGCTGTGGAGGCGTTTGAAACCATTCTGATTGCCCGATCGCGATCCGCAGGTTGAACCTGTCGGTCAACCGAAGCGCAGCATGGCGCGTAGCGATGGGCGATCACTATGGCGGAGCCAACAAGACGGCCTCAGTTCAAGACGTTCAAGTCCGGGAGCCACGCGGGGCTGGCGGCCGTCCTTCTGGCCACAAGTGCATGCCATTCCATCGAGCTTCCTCCCCGCGACCTGGTAGGCGCCGAGGGCGGATATGCCACCGTGCTGCGAGGCCCTGCCTCCCGTCTGAAAGTCAGCACAGTGTCTGTACTTCCAGGCCCGGAAAGCCGGGAGCGTCCCAATCGATCCGCCGCGTGCGGGTGGTCCGCCATTGCAACCCAGATTCTCTGGGCAGATGACACGCTTTCAGCCGAGCAGGCCTCGCAGCTCTGCGAGGCGGCCGCACGCTCTGCCGGGCTACCGCTGCAGGCCCTTGGGCTTGAATGGACCCCGGTGCGTTATCGCCTCACGATAGTGAGCGACGGAGGTGGCATCTGGCGGCAGTTGCCACACGCGAACCCGCCGGGACAGACCGTCAGTTTCTGGTTCCCGCACGACCCGGACACCGATGCGCTGCGCCGGCGGGTGATCGCCACCACCGCGCACGAATTCCAGCATATCGCCACCGCCCTGGCAGGCCAGGCACGACGCGGCAGGCAACGCGAACCCGATGCCTATCTGGCCGGCGCCTGTGCCCAGCTCTTGATCGAAGGCGCTCTTGCACGTGCCGATCTGCCAGGCGGACACGATCCGCGCGCGGCTGCCTTGCTGTCACAGGCAGCCCGACGTTCCGGGCATGCCGGCAACGAAGCCGGAGCGGCACTATCGCAGTTCTTCGGCGACGCTGGGATTCTGTACATCGAGGGTGCAGGCCGCGACCTTGCGCAGCACTGCCACCAGACGATCGGCTTCCCTTTGCAGCGGTGAAGCGCCCGCCGGGCATGGCCCGGCGCTACCGGCCCACAACGGTCGCGCCATCACGCGGCGCTGCTCGATGCCAGCAGGCACAGACTGCGCGCCGGCAGCGTCCACTGCCCCTCTTCGTCCATGTCCAGCGGCGCCTCATCGGTCTGCAGCACCACCCGGCGGAACGAAAGCACCTGGTCGGACGGGCGGAACCGCTGCGGCTGGTCACTCGGGTTCAGCAGAAGGGCGAGGCTGACGTGGCGGCCCGGTTCCCGCAGGCCACTGTCAGGGCTGCGGCCATCGAGCACGATCAGCAAGGCGCGCTGTTCCGCATCGTGCCAATCACTTTCGCCCATCGGCTCGCCATCCGGCCGCCGCCACTCGATGTCACGCATGCCCAGGGATGCGTCGTAGTCACCGGTCAGGAAGCGATTGCGCCGCAGCAGGCCGTAGCGCCGCCGCAGCGCAAGGACGCGCCGCACGAACGCTGCCTGCGCCCGCGGGCCGGGTTGCGCCGCGCGTTCCCAGTCGATCCAGCTCAGTGGATTGTCCTGGCAGTAGGCATTGTTGTTGCCGCGCTGCGAATGGCCGAACTCATCGCCGGCCAGCAGCATCGGCGTGCCCTGCGCCAGCAGCAGCGTGGCCAGCAGGTTGCGCATCTGCCGCGCACGCAGGGTCAGGATGCCGTCGTCGTCTGTATCGCCTTCCACGCCGTGGTTCCACGACAGGTTGTGCGAATGGCCGTCGCGGTTGTCCTCGCCGTTGGCCTCGTTGTGGCGGTCGTTGTAGCTCACCAGATCATGCAGCGTGTAGCCGTCGTGGGCGGTGACCAGGTTGATGCTGGCCGACGGCCGGCGCCCGTGATGGTCAAACAGATCGGCCGATCCGGTGAAGCGCGCCGCAAACTCCGGCAGCTGCCCGGCATCACCGCGCCACAGCGCACGGGTGGTGTCACGGAAACGGTCGTTCCATTCGGCCCAGCCGGGCGGGAACTGACCCAGCTGGTAGCCGCCCGGGCCGATGTCCCACGGTTCGGCAATCAGTTTCACCTGGCTCAGCACCGGGTCCTGGCGCACGGCATCGAGGAAGCTGCCCGAGGGATCAAACCCATGGCGTTCGCGGCCGAGGATGGTGGCCAGGTCGAAACGGAAGCCATCCACGCGCATCTCGGTCACCCAATAGCGCAGCGAATCCATGACCATGCGCAATGCACCGGCATTGGTCAGGTCGAAGGTGTTGCCGGTGCCGGTATCGTTGATGTAGTAGCGACGGTCCTCGGCAAGGCGGTAATAGCTGGCGTTGTCGATGCCCTTGAACGACAGCGTGGGCCCCAGCTCGTTGCCTTCGGCGGTGTGGTTGTAGACCACATCCAGAATCACCTCGATGCCCGCGCTGTGCAGCCGCGCCACCATCTGCTTGAACTCGGCAATGGTCTCCAGCGACAGGTAGCGCGGTTGCGGCGCGAAGAAGCCAATGGTGTTGTAGCCCCAGTAGTTCCGCAGCCCCCGTTCCAGCAGCTGCTGGTCGTCCACATACGCATGCACAGGCAGCAGCTCGATCGCGGTCACGCCCAGGTACGCCAGGTGGTCCACCACCGCGTCGTGCCGCAACGCCGAGAACGTGCCGCGCTCGGCCGGCGGTACGCCCGGGTGCTGCATGGTCAGGCCACGCACGTGTGCCTCGTAGATCACCGATCGGTCCCAGGCGGTCGCCGGCGCGCGCTCGCCGCCCCAGCTGAAGGCCGGATCGATCACTGCACAGCGCGGCATGTACGGCGCGCTGTCGCGACGGTCGAAACTCAGGTCTGCATCGCGGTGGCCCAGCGTATAACCGAACAGGTGCGGCGCCCACTTGATTTCACCCACGATCTGCTTTGCATACGGGTCCAGCAGCAGCTTGTTGGGGTTGAAGCGATGCCCGTCCGACGGCGCGTACGGTCCATGCACGCGGTAGCCATAGCGCTGGCCCGGCCGCACATCCGGCAGATAGCCATGCCACACCTCGTTGGTGTATTCGGGCAGCACGATCCGTTCGACTTCCCGGTTGCGCGCATCGAACAAGCACAGTTCCACCTTGGTGGCATGCCGCGAGTACAGCGAGAAGTTCACTCCCAGGCCATCCCAGGTCGCGCCCAGCGGGAAGGGGCGGCCTTCGCGCACACGCGAGGTCTGGGTCCATTTACGCGTTGCCATCGTGTTCGTCCTCAGCCGCGTGCAGGGCCGCTATTTCTGCTTCAACAAGGCGTTCGGCCATGTGCCAATGCCGCTGCTGCTGGTCATCCGGGCGCCCTTCGGCCTCCCATATCTGGTGCGCCAACAATTCGATGCGGCGTCGCCGCTCACTGCTGTCCATCTGCCCCACTCTCCTGGCTGATCCACACCGCCACCGGGCTGCCCGCAAACAGCAGCGCGTCGGTGGCGGAACCGTTGAACATCTGCGTGCGACTATCCAGCACGTTGCGCATGCGTCGCTGCGGAACCCCTGGCACCAACTGCTGCGCCGCATCCTGCCAGGCAAGGCCTGGGCCGACAGGCTGCTCCATCCCCGCCCGCCTGACCGCCACCAGCAACTGCTGCCCCCTGTACTCACGTACGAAGACCAGGCGTGTGCACTTGGCTTCGGACAGCCTGCGCAGCGTGCCCTGCAGGAACAGCGGGGCATTGTCGCTGCGCAATCGCAGCAGCGCGGCCAGCAGCCGCAGCTTGGGCGAACCGCTGTGCCAGTCGTGCAGCAACGCTGCCCACGATCGATCATCGGCCAGTGCATGTGCGCGCTGCGCGAAATCGACCGCGCGCCGATTGTCCGGGTCGACCAGGCTCAGATCCCAGCACTCGGTGCCCTGGTAGATGTCCGGGACACCTGGCAGACACAACTGCAGGCACAGTTGTGCCAGCCCGTTGCTTGCACCGGCAGGCGCGATGCGTTGAACAAACGCAGCCAAAGCGGCGCGGACATCCTGCAGGCGGCTGCCGGCAAGCAATGACTGCAGCCACACACAGGCCGCATCCTCCACGGAAAGATCGGGGTCGAGCCAACTGCTGATCCGCTTGCCCTCGCGCAGGGCCTTGCGCAGCCACTGCTGCATCCGCCCTGCGAAATCCGCCTCTGGCCTGCCCTGCATCGGCCACGCTGCGACCAGCGCCTGCCAGAGCGCATAGGCTTCGGCAGCGGGCAATGGCATGGCCATGCCCGCCGCATCACAGCGCCGCTCCCAGTCCGCCAGCGCTGCCTGCCACGCCGCCACATCGCTGCTCAGCAGCGCCAGGCGCGCCCGGGCATCCGGTCCACGCTTGTGGTCATGCGTGGCCAACGCCAGCATCGCCAGCGGTTGCTGCCGCGCACGCGCCTGTGCCAGCGCAAGCAGCTCGCTGCCATCAAGACCGATCCGTTGCGCGTCGCTGCCCACTTCATTGCGCGACAGCAGGCGGAAGTAGCGATAGAAGGCGGTATCCTCCACCGCCTTGGCGTTCAGTGGTGCCGAGAGCTGGCCAAAGCGCACGCGCAGCGCGTCCGCATCCGGAGCCTGCAAGGCATCCACCAGCAGGCGCAACGCTGTGCGTGCGGCTTCATCCAGCCCTTCAGCAGCTGCTTCACTGGCGCGTTGCAAAGCATCGCGCTCGGCTTCGGTCTGCAGGTGATACGGCCGATACACCGGGTAGCAGCGCAGCAGCGCGCACACCGCCCTGCGCAGCGTTGCGTCGGTCACATCGGCTTGCCGTGCCGCTGCGCCCAGCACCTGCCGCACGCAGACCCGCAGCCGCTGCAGATCCGCATGCAGGGAGCCGTCCAACAGCGCGTCGCGGGCCGCCCGTTGCACCTCATCAACCGTACGCCGGTCCCCGGCACGGGCCTGCCACTGTGCCGTCAGCGCGTCGGCACCGGCATCGTCATGCAGCCATGCGCCCACCTGGTCCATGAAGTCGTAGCCGGTGGTGCCATCGCAGCACCACCGGTCTGGCAAGGATTCGCCCTCGGCCAGGATCTTCTCCACGTGCAGGGTGATCTCATGGCCTGCGCGGCCGCCTTCTACCACCGCCGCGTCAAGGCAGGCGCGCAACCGCGCCAGATAGCCGCCCGGGTCGGACAGCCCATCAACGTGGTCGATGCGCAGGCCATCCACCCGGCCCTCGCGAACCAGCCGGAGCGGCAGCGCGTGCACCGCCTCGAACACGTCCTCGCGCTCCACCCGCAGCGCAACCAGCGTCGTGATGTCGAAGAAGCGGCGGTAGTTGACCTGGTCACCGGCGGTGCGCCACCACGCCAGATGGTAGTGCTGGCGTTCCAGCAGCGCATGCATGCGCTCGGCAGAACGATTGCAGCGTGCCACCCAGCCCTGCCGCGCATGGCGCTCCAACGGATAGCTGCGCGGTGACAACGGCAGACACAGGTCGTGGTGGCGCAGCACGGGCAGATCGCCGTCGTCGTCCACGCGCAGCACGCCGGATCCGATGGCCGCGTCCAGCGGCCGATCCAGTACCGGCAGCCACAGCCGCTGCCCGCAGGCTGCGGCATCCCAGTCAATATCGAACCAATGCGCGTAAGGGCTGCGCCGGCCATGCATCAGCACGTCCGACCACCAGGCATTCTGTGGCGCGGCCGCCAGGTGGTTGGGCACCCAGTCCAGGATCAGGCCCAGTCCATGCGCGCGGGCGCGGCCAGCAAGGTGCAGGAAGCCCGCTTCACCGCCGAGTTCCGGGCTGATGCGGGTGGGGTCGATGCCATCGTAGCCGTGGCTGGAACCGGGCATGGCCGCCGCAATCGGCGACAGATACAGATGACTGACGCCCAGCGAAGAGAAATAGCCCACCTGGTCCGCGGCGGCAGCGAAGTCGAAGCCAGCGTGCAACTGCAGGCGGGCGGTGGCGCGGAGCGCGGTCATCGGCCTGCTCCGCCGCGACCGGCACTGATGCGCCCCAGCCGCGATTGCAGTGCAGGCGCATCCCAGCGCAGCGGCAGTCGCCGCCGCCAGTTCGGGTGGACGCCGACGGTGCCGGGCAGGTTGACCTGCGTGCGCAATCCCAGCGCGTCCTCCAGCGGCAGCAGCGCCAACCGTGACGGCGTGGCGGCCAGCCGCTCTAGTGCAGCGTCTTCCACCTCCTCACCGTGCGCGGCGTGCGCAAGCGCCTGCGCATCGGCGCGACGCTGTGCCATCGCAGCGGGTAGATCGTCCATCTCCCCCAGCCGCGCCCGCCAGCGCAGATCGCGCCCGCGCAGCCATCCCGCCAGTGGCGGCAGGTCATGGGTCGAAGGCATCGCGACGGCCTCGCGCCGCCAAGCGGCAGGCGCCAGGAAGCCGCTCGCATTGCGCGTAAACGGCAGCACGTCCACGCCCAGCACGCCACGGCTGGCCAGCTGCTGGCGGATGCCGGCAGGCACCACCCCCAGGTCTTCACCGATGACCACGCACTGATGCCGCCACGACTCCAGCACCAGCAGGTTCAACAGATCATCCAACGGAAACTGCAGGTAGACGCCGTCACTGGCCGAGCCGCCGCTGGGCAGCACCCACAGCCGGTGCAGGCCCAGGATATGGTCGATACGCACGCCGCCGCGGCCGGCCATCACCGATCGCAGCAGGTTGATGAAGGGGGCATAGCCCTGCCTGCGCAGGGCCAGCGGCGAGAACCCCGTAATGCCCCAGGCCTGGCCCTGGGTGTTGAAGGCATCCGGCGGCGCACCCAGCTCCAGACCCGAGAGCATGCACTGCGGCTGCGAACGCGCTTCGGTACCTTCGGGCGCGCAGCCGACAGCAAGATCGGCGATCAGCCCGATGCCGGCACCGCCGCTGCGCGCGCCCTGCTGCACCTGCGACCAGCACCGCTGCGCCAGCCATTGCGCGAACGCGTGATCGTCCGCATCGCCACTGCGCGGGTCGGCGGCCAAGGCGCAGTACGCCTGCAACGCGGGCCCGGCCTCGCCCCGCCACTGGCTTATCGCGTCCCATTGCCCCGGCTGCAGGCGCTGCAGTTGGACCCTGGCCGAACGCAGCCAGCGCCACTTCAGGTCGGCTGCGGCGGGCCAATCAATACGCCGCGCCGCGGTGGCGACCTGCACGGCCTCGGCCAAGGCAGGGTTGCTTGCCAGCGCGGCACGGGCAGCATCGGGAACGCCCTGCAGCAGCGAGGCCTGCAACGGGTCCAGCCAGCGGCGGTCGCTGGGTGAGTAAGGGCTGTAGCCGGCCGTGGGTGGCAAGCCGGCATGCAAAGGGCTCAGTGCCAGTGCGTGCCCGCCGTGCGCGACCAGGCGCTGCAGCCACGGCCCGCACCCTGCACTGTCTCCGATCCCCGCGTCGGCGTCGCTGCGCAGGCTGTATACCTGCGCCGCCAGGCCCCAGGCCCGATCAAGCTGCGCGGGCCACCACGCTTTCTGCGGCGCCACCGCGATGGCGATGGACCTGCGCCCCTGTTGCCAGTGCCAGTAACCCGGCTGTTCCGGCGCGGTCCACGCACCGCGCGAATCCTGCCGCGCGTCGTGCGCCCTGCCCGCTTCATCCACCCAGCCCGCCGCGCTGGATACTGCCGGCAGCACCACGGGCTGGCCGCAGATGGCCGTACGCAGCGGTGCGTGCTGGGCGTCTGCATCCGGCTGCAACTGCGCCAGCACCACACGCAACACGGCGGGAGACACCGTGCAATGGCGCCCGGCTACATCTTCCCACTCGGGCATCAGTCCGGCCGCACGGGCGGCGGCCTGCAGCGCTGCGTCGGTGCTCATGCCTGCAACCAGCGCAGCTGCAGCCCACCCTGGGGCGCCAGCCATGGGCCGGCCGGAAGCTGCAGCGGCGGCTCGCCCTCGGGAAGGGAGTGGGCCACCGCCTCGGCGCCTGCATTGATGGCGATCCACCATTGCCCGGCAGGCAACTGCCAGCCGGCCTGGACGGCGCCCGCACCCAGTACCATCGCGCCCAGCGAACGCGCCTGTTCCAGGCCCGGCTGCAGGTAACGCCGGCGCGCCGTGAGCAGCTCCCGCAGCCATGCCAGTGCCGCCTGCGCCGTGGGGTCAGCGCCGGGCGAGGCCACACAGGACGCCTGCAGCGTTGCCGGATCGTTCGGGTCCGGAATGCGCGCGCGTGAAGCGGCATCGGCAAAGGCACTGAACCCGGCGAACTCGCGCCGGCGTCCTTCGCGTACGGCCTCGTTCAGCGGCGCTTCGAAATCGGTGAAGAACAGGAAGGGCGATGTTGCCTGCCACGGCTCGCCCATGAACAGCAACGGCACCATCGGCGTCAGCACGGTCAGCGCCATGGCCATGCGCAGCTGCGGCGGCGAAACCAGCGTACTCAGGCGATCACCGAACGCGCGGTTGCCGACCTGGTCATGGTTCTGCGCGAACACCACGAACCGCGACGGTGGCAGGTCTGCGCTGGCTTCGCCACGTGGTACGCCGTGCAGGTCGGGCTCGCCCTGCCAGGCAAAGCCTTCGGCAAGACAGCGCGCCAGCAGCGCCTCGGCACGACCGGCATAGGCGGCGTAATAGCCTTCGTTCTCGCCGGTCAGCAGCACGTGCAGCGCATTGTGGAAGTCGTCATTCCACTGTGCCTGGTAGGCACCGCGCAGCCAGTGCGCCTGGTTTCCTTCGTTCTCAAGCACCAGGCAGGCATGCGGCACCTGGGCGCGCACCGCATCACTGAGCTGCTGCAGGAAGCTGTCATCGGCGATGGCATGCACGGCATCCAGGCGCAAGCCGTCGAAGCGGTACTCCTGCAGCCACATCAGCGCATTGTTGATGAAGAAGCGCTGCACCTGCGGCTGCGAGAAATCGATGGCCTCGCCCCACGGCGTGCTGTGCCCGCTGCGGAAGAATGCCTTGGCGTACTGGGCCAGATGGTTCCCCTGCGGTCCAAAATGGTTGTAGACCACGTCCAGCAGCACGGCCATGCCGGCCGCATGTGCGGCATCAACAAAGCCTTTCAACGCGTCGGGGCCGCCGTAGGCCTGCGCCGGGGCATACGGAAACACACCGTCATAGCCCCAGTTGCGGTTGCCCGGAAACTGCGCCACCGGCATCAGCTCGATCGCGGTGATACCGGTCTCGGCCAGCATCGGCAGTTGTGCGATCAGCGCTTCGAAGCCACCCGCTGCGCCCACATGCACTTCGTAGATCACCATGTCCGACCACGCAACCGGGTTGCGTTGCCCGGTCAGCCACACGTGGTGGCCAGGCATGGCCACGGCGCTGGGGCCATCGATGCCGTCCGGCTGCCAGCGCGACGCGGGATCTGGCACTTCACTGCCGTCGGGCAGACGGAACCGGTAGCGGTCGCCATGCCCGGCAGCGGCATGAACCCAATGGGTACCGTCAGGCTCCCGGCGCATCGGTATCGCCGCGCCCGCCAGCACCAGTTCCACCTGCGCGGCATCCGGCGCCCACAGCCGGAACGCCACCGCACCGTCGTCCATCGGCCACGCGCCCAGGCGCGCGTCTGCGGTCATTGCGCTACCTGCAGGTACAGGGTCGACAGCGGCGGCAACGTCAGTCGCAATGACTGGGCATGGCCGTGCATGGGCCGGGTATCGGTGCCGACCGCACCCAGGTTGCCTGCGTTGCCGCCCGCGTAATGGTGGCTGTCGGTGTTCAGGCACTCTGACCAGCGGCCCGGCGTGGGCACGCCCACGCGATAGCCGTCGCGCCGCACAGGGGTGAAATTGCTGACCACCAGCACCGCAGGCGCCCTGCCCGTGGGGTCCTGCCGCACGAAGGCGAAGACGCTGTTGCCGTTGTCGTCGCCCACGCTCCAGGCAAACCCGCGCTCGTCATGCTCGTGCTGATGCAGGACAGATTGCTGCCGCAACTGCGCGTTCAGATCGGCCACCAGGCGCATCAGTCCGCCCCCTTCGGGCGTACCGGCCTGCTGCCATTCCAGCCCGCGCTGATGGGCCCACTCCTCCGCCTGGCCGAACTCGCCGCCCATGAAGAGCAGCTTGCTGCCCGGGTGCGCCCACATGAAGGCGTAGTACGCGCGCAGCTGGGCAAACTGCTGGCGGCGCTCGCCCGGCATCTTGCGCAGCAGCGAGCCCTTGCCGTGCACCACTTCGTCGTGCGACAGCGGCAACAAGAAACGTTCGGAAAACGCGTAGACCAGGCCGAAGCTGATCTCGCTGTGGTGATGCGGGCGATGCACCGGATCGCGCCGCAGGTACTGCAGCGTGTCGTGCATCCAGCCCATGTTCCATTTGTGGGTGAAGCCCAGGCCACCATCGGCCACCGCACGGGTCACGCCAGGCCAGGCCGTGCTTTCCTCGGCAATGACCAACACGTCCGGGAAGCGCTCACGCAGGGTCTGGTTCATGCGCTGCAGGAACGCAACCGCCTCCAGATTCTCACGCCCCCCCTGCACATTGGGCACCCACTGCCCGTCGGCGCGGCTGTAGTCGCGGTACAGCATCGAAGCCACGGCATCCACGCGCAGCCCATCGATGTGGAAGCGCTCGATCCATTCCACCGCGCTGCCCAGCAGGTAGCCCGCCACTTCGTTGCGGCCGTAGTTGTAGATCAGCGTGTCCCAGTCGGCGTGTTTGCCCTCGCGCGGATCGGCATGCTCGTACAGGGCGGTGCCATCGAAGCGTGCCAGGCCGTGGCCATCCTCGGGAAAGTGCGCGCCCACCCAGTCCACGATCACACCCAGCCCAGCCTGGTGGCAGCGGTCCACAAAGCGGGCGAAGTCCTCCGGGGTACCGTAGCGGGCCGTTGGCGCATAGATACCCAGCGGCTGGTACCCCCACGATCCACCGAATGGGTGCTCGCTGACCGGCAGCAGTTCGATATGGGTGAATCCCAGGCCGGTCACGTGGGGGATCAGCCGCTCTGCCAGCCCATCCCAGTCCAGCGCGCCGCCGTCATCCAGCCGTTGCCACGAGCCGGCGTGCACCTCGTAGATGGACAGCGGCGCTGCAGCGCCCAGCCTGCGGCGGCGGTCCAGCCAAGGCTGATCGTTCCAGCGCAGCGGTGCGTCGGCCGGTACGCGCGATGCCGTCGCCGGTGCGCGCTCGGCCCACCGCGCCATCGGATCCAGTTTGTCCGGCAGCAACTGGCCCTGCGCACCGATGATGCGGAACTTGTAGCAGTCCCCCGGTTTCACCGCAGGCACGAACAGTTCCCACACCCCGGCGCGATGGCGCAGGCGCATGGGGTGGCGGCGTCCATCCCATCCGTTGAAATCACCGATGACCGCCACGCGCCGCGCATTCGGTGCCCACACCGCAAAGCGCACACCGGCAACTCCGTGCAGTGTCATCACGGTCGCGCCGAGTGCGCGCATGGCATCGGCATCGCCCTGGTGGATGCGTTGCAGCAGCGCCTCGTCCAACAACGGACCAAACGCGTAGGCGTCATGCACCTGCTCGATACCGTGGGCGAAATGCAGCGCCAGCAGCGGAATCTCCTCGTCGCCGGCCGGCCCCACAAACAGTCCGGGCAGTCCGGTACTGCGCAGATCCCAGCGTCGGCCGCCCGCTGACACCACCTCCACCCGACGCGCGTCCGGCACCAGTACGCGGATCAGCCGATTGCCATCGGCATCGACATGCGGCCCCAGCCATGCGAACGCGTCCGCAGGCCGGGCCTGGGCCAGATCCTGCAGTTCCGCCGCCACTGCCGCGGCAACATCCAGCTGCGGGCCCAGCCCGCATTCCACACCCACCGTGCCGCGCCCGCCGTCGGTCATGCCGCGACCCCGCAGGTCTGCTGGTACAGCGCCAGGTACGCGCGGCCGGCGGTTTCCCAGCCGCCCGGACGCAGCATCGCGGCACGCCGCATGGCCTGCATCAGCACCGGCAGCCGGAAGGTACGCATGGCCCGTTCCACGCAACGGCGAAGCCCATCGGCGCTGGCGCCATGGAACAGAAAGCCGGTCACGCCGTCCTCCACCGTGTCGACCAGACCACCGGTGGCGTGCGCCACCGGCAGGCAGCCAAAGCGCTGGGCATACATCTGGCTCAGCCCGCACGGTTCGAAACGCGATGGCATCAGCAGGAAATCCGCGCCGGCGAACATCTGCCGCGCCAAGCCTTCTTCGAAACCGATGAAGGCGCCCACCCGACCCGGGTAGCGCTGCGCCAGTGCCTGCACCTGCGCCTCGACCTGCGGCTCGCCACCGCCGATCACCACCAGCTGGCCACCGGCAGCAACGATCTGCGGGGCCACATCACAGGTGATGTCCAGGCCCTTCTGGTGGACCAGGCGCGATACCACGGCAAACAACGGACCCTGCGATGGCTGCAGACCGAAGGCGTGGCGCACGGCCTGCGCGTTGGCATCGCGCCCCGCACACTGGCCCACGCTGAAACGCGCTTTCAGATGGATGTCGCGGCGCGGGTCCCAACTGGCATCGATGCCATTGACGATGCCGCTGAGGTGACCGCCGGCAGCGCGACGCGCCAGCAGTTCATGCAGGCCGCAACCATCCTCGGCCGCCGTGATCTGCTGCGCGTAGCGAAGGCTGACCGTGTTCAGCCGTGTTGCATTGGCAATGCCACCCTGCAGAAAGGACATCTGGCCGTGGAAGTGCAGTTCATCCAGCCGTTCGGCCGGCACGCCCAGAGCAGGCGCCAGCGCGAAGGGAAACAGCCCCTGGTAGGCCAGGTTGTGGATGGTCAGCAGGGTCGGTACGGCAGTTCGGTCCCAGCGTACGTAGGCAGCGGCCAGTGCCACCGGCCAGTCATTCAGGTGCAGCAACTGCGGGGTCCAGTCCAGCCCCGCCCTGCCCGCGGCGAGCTCGGCGGCGGCATGCGAAAGCGTGGCAAAGCGCACCGCGTTGTCCGGCCACTCCCTGCCCTGCGCATCCACGTAGGGCGAGCCGTCGCGCTCATAGAGGGCGGGCGAAAGCAGTACGTAGATCGGCAGCCCATCGGCCTGCAGCGCCATGCCGAGGGTGCAGGCGGGAAGCCCGGCGCGGCCGCCAATGCGGCCCACCTCGCGCAGTTGCGGCAGGCGCTGCAGCACTTCGGGATAGCCCGGCAACAGCACCCGCGCATCACAGCTGGCGCGCACTGCGCGTGGCAGGGCCGCAGCGACATCACCCAGGCCACCGGCCTTGATGAAGTCGGCCATCTCGGTGGCCACGAACAGCACCCGCTGCACGAGCGCGGGCAGTTCAATGGGCTGTGAGGGACCGCGGCGCGTGCCGATGGGCACAGCGCCGGGTGCGGGCAGCGCAGTGTCTGCCACGGAGTCGTACGGGGAACCGGCGACGAGGTCGAGGGCCATGATGCTTCTCTGAATCAGTCAGGCAGACGCCAGCGGCGCCCTTCTGGGCGCGTGTGCTGGGAAGGAAGTCGTCGCGGAACGTGGGGGACGTGCGCGTAGGCTCTACGCGAATGTGCCCTGTTGCATATCAAACAGCTGTGAAGTGATGGCGATTTATTTGTGACAGGGCTGCATGAGCTCAGTACACATTCTTCGATGCGGTCCGCCCTGTGCCTGTGGCAACCATCTTGCCCGCACGCGTGCCCGCCTTGCGGGGGGCAACGCCGGCCCCTACTGCGAGGTCACGCGACAGGCTGCACCGGCGCGACCAGGACCTGCACCTGCAGCGTGCCGCCATCGTCCAGGTAAAGCACCTGCTGCACCGGCACCGAACCTGCGTCCGCCAGCGGCTGCAAGGTTGTACGCGGCAGCACCAGCCGGCAGAACGTGCCGCCATCCAGCAGTACCGGCTGGTCACCCGCGTGCAGCGAGAGCGCGAGGCCCCAGCCTTCCACGCCGCCGAAGCGGGTCATGTTCTCCACCGTTTCCCCACCCAGCAGCGCCTGCAGTTCGGCGGGCGCCAGGCACAGGTGCAGCGATTGCTGCTGCAGCTCTACTTTCATGCGGGCACCTGGGCGGGGCTGTACGCAGACATCATGATTCAAGGCCGGAACGATCGTGGGCGTGCATGGTACTGCCAACGCCCCTGCCTCGGTGCGCTGGCATGCAGGCATCGAATCGGGCGAGCACGCGCTCCACCTCGGCCGCCGCACCCAGCGCGCAGGCGTAGCCGTCGGGGCGGATCAGCAGCCAATGGCCTTCAGCAAGGTCCAGCGCTGTGGCAATGTCGCCGTGCACGTCCCGCCATTCGCCCTGGGCGCCCAGCACATGCACCTGCAGCCCGGCACGCGGCACAACGCTGTGCCGGTCCGTGGCGTGGCCCAGCAGCGTCCAATGGGTGCCGCGCAGCAGATCGAACAGCCGTGCCGGCTGACCACCCGCGCCCTGCAGCCGCGCGTCCGGAATGCGATCGCCGGGAAGTGCCTTCGCGATGCCCGCGTCCGCCTGCGCGGTCAGTGGCGAGTTGCGGTACTGCAGATCCAGCTGCTGCACCTCGCGCCCGCGCCGGTGGTCCCCGTGCTGTGCGCGCTCCAGCAGGTTCGTGGCAAGGCCCAGCATGGCGGCGGCTATCGGCCGGCGCTCCTGCTCGTAACTGTCCAGCAGCACAGGCGGCGCGCCGCGCAGCACCGCTGCCAGCTTCCACCCCAGGTTGTAGGCATCCTGCACGCTGGTGTTCAGGCCCTGTCCGCCGGTGGGCGGATGGGTGTGGGCCGCGTCGCCCACCAACAGCACGTTGCCGCTGCGATAGCGGTCGGCAAGCCGCGCATTCATCTGGTAGGCCGATGCCCAGTGCACCTGCTGCACCACGATGTCATCGCGCCCCGAGCGCAGCTGCACCATCGCCTGCAGCCCGGCGGCGGACAGGTCCACCTCTCCTTCCAGCGGTACCGGTGCCTGCAGCTGGAACAACGCCGTTCCCATCAGCGGGCACAGCATCAGCCGTTGCTGCGGGTCGTGCTCGTTGAAGGTGTGCCAGACATCGCGCGGCAGGCCCTGAAGGCTGATATCGGCAACCACCGCGCGCACGCCCAGCGTTTTGCCAGGGAATCCGATCTGCAGGACCCGGCGCACCGTGCTGCGGCCGCCATCGGCGCCGACCAGATAGCGCGCGCGCAGCGCCTGCGGGCCCACCGGGGTATCCAGCTGCAGCGTGACCCCGTCAGCGTCCTGCTCGAAGTCGCGCAGCACATGGGCAAACGCCACGTGGTGGCCCAGCTCGGCCAGGCGTGCGCGCAGCACCTGCTCGGTGGCGAACTGCGGCACCATCAACGGCACGCCATAGGGCTCGGCCACGGTCGCGCGGGATGCCTCCAGCATCACTGCATCGGTACTGCTGCCGTCCGGGTGATGCGTGCGGGTTGGCGGGTAGGCACCGCCCACGGCGAACAGGCGGTTGACCACGCCCATGTCTTCAAAGATCTCAAGGCTGCGCGGTTGGATTCCCTTGCCGCGCGAGCCCTGGAACGGCGCTTCGCGCTGCTCGATCACGCGTATGGCAACGCCGCGTCTGGCCAGTTCAATGGCCAGAGCCAGGCCTGCGGCACCTGCGCCGCAGATCAGCACTTCAGTTGACGCCTTCATTTCGACCACTCACATTTATGTGTAGGATGCACATATTTCAGGAGCAGCCTATGCCCACTAAAAAGCGCGTGCAAGATACACATATCTCGACGGATCTGAAGTCGCTGCACCTGTCCATGCTGGGCATCGTGAGCGTGATGAACCGTCCGGCCAACGACCTGCGGCTCATCAAGGAAGCCGGCATCGCCTTGGACCCTGCGCTGTTCCGCTTGCTGGTGGTGATTGAACGGGTCGGGCCGATTGGCGTTGTCGAACTGGCCGACCGGCTGGGCCGCGACTACACCACCATCAGCCGGCAGGTGGCCAAGCTGGTCGCCAAGGAACTGGTGACCCGCCAGGGCAACCCCACTGACCGGCGCATGCGCGAGGCGGTAATCGCGCCGAAGGGCAAGGCCATGACCGACCGCCTGGATGCAGCGCGTGCGCGCATCGCGGCCGGCATTTTCGCCACGTGGCATCCGCAGGACGTCAAGGACCTGGTGCGCCTGATGGCGAAGTTCTCTGCAGCACTCGAATCCATGGCGCCCTGACCTGCACTCGCGCGCAAGACCTGCCAACGGCTGCTTGTCGCATTGAATGTGATGTTATAACATCCCGCCTCTTTTTCAGGGGGATGTATGCGTCGTCACGTTCTTGCCGTTGCTGTACTGCTTGCTGTCCATGGCGCCTGCGCTGCCGAAAACACCACGCTGCCCACGCTGGATGTCCGCGCCGATCGCCTTTCCGAGGTTGATTCGGTGGTGGTCGTCGAAAACACCGATGCGCCCAACCGCACCCTGGGTGAGATGCTGGAACACGTGTCGGGCGTGCAGAGCAGCGCGTTCGGGCCCAATGCGGGCGCGCCGGTCATCCGCAGCCTGGGCGGCAACCGCGTGCAGCTGCTCGAAGACGGCCATTCGATCCTCGGCATGAACGCGATCAGCGGCAACATCAACGTGCCGTTCGACCCGCTGTTCGTGAAGCAGGTAACGGTGAACAAGTCCGCGGACAGCGTGCGCTACGGCGGCAATGCCATCGGCGGCAGCGTGAACGTCGATACCGGGCTCATCTCAAGGCAGATGGAAACCAAGGACCAGGAAATGGAACTGCTGCTGCGCCAGGGCTTCAATGCCGCCGATGCGCAGGGTTTCCGCATGAACTTCAACAACCAGCGTAACGTGTCCACCAACCTGCAGATGTCGGTGCAGCGCATCTCCCACTACGATATTCCCGGCAACAGCAAGGCCAGCGTGTGCGACAGCCAGCTGTTTCCTGCCGCTGGCGGTGTGAACAGCGCACTGGCCGATGCCTGCCAGAAGGAAGCGCGCGTGCAGCGGGTCTACAACAAGGCCTCGCAACCCTTCATCGACCAGTTCATGACCGAGAACCCCGACTGGGCGGATGGTGATTTCTCCTTCTTCACCAACCAGCCTACCTCGGTGTGGATGGGCAAGACCTACGTCAACCCGGCCAACCCGCAGTACGTGCAGGGCACGCCGTCGTACGTGCAGCAGCGGATCAACCGCGATGTGATACCGAACTACACCGGCACGCTGGGCAACAGCTACTTCCGCAATACCCATCTTGCCGCGGGCTCGACCTACTTCTTCGATCGGGGCTACGTGGCTGCCAGCATCGACAGCAAGGACAGTGAATACGGCGTACCCGGCTTCTCGATGGAGAACCTGTCCTTCGGTTCGGACTACAGCCGGGGCCGCCCGGTGGGCGTGAAGCTGCAGCAGGACACCTACACGATGCTGGCCAACGTGCGCGAGCCGCTGCCGCTGTTGGACAGCGCCGAAGTGAATCTGTCCAAGCTCAGCAGCACCGCAGGCGAATACCTGGGCACCAGCAAGGCCAACCAGTACGCCTTTGACACCTACCAGGGCGAGCTTGTCCTGAACCATCGCCGCGTAGGTGCGTTGACCGGCCAGCTGGGGACCAGCTACCAGTCTCGCTCCATCACCGGCAGTGGCCCGCAACGCTACCTGCCCGACGTGGATACGCAGGCAAAAGCGCTGTTCGTGAAGGAGACCCTGATCCTGCCGTGGGCCACCTTCGATGCTGGATACCGGCACGAGAAGATCGATCACGAAATCCAGGCCAGCCGCTTCCAGAGCGGCCGGAACTCCCCCAATGGCAGTTTGAAAGACCGCGATTTCAACCTGGAAAGCTACAGCGCCGGTGGCTACTTCAAGCTCGGCAAGTGGTTCGCGGCAACCCTGCGCTACGCCGATTCACAGCGCGCCCCCGACGTGAACGAGCTCTACGCCAGCAATGCGCACTACTCCACCATGACCCAGGAGGAAGGGAACCACGCGCTGAAGCCCGAGCGCGCCAAGACCCAGGAGTTCACGCTGGCCTTCAGCAACGCGGGCTTCGACGCCACGGTTACCGCGTATGAGATGAAGTACGAGAACTATCTCTACCTGGGCTATTCCGGCCTGCAGACCGCCAACCGCTTGCCGCTGAAATACTGGAAGCAGACTGACACCACGGTGAAGGGGTTTGAGGTGGATGTGTCGCAGGCACTGGAATTGGGACGTTACGGCAGCCTGCAGCTGTCGGCGTTTTCCGATCTGGTGAAGAACAAGGCCGACCAGCCCGACTCACTGCGCGCCCACAACGATGGCCAGTACCTGCCCAACATGCCCACCAACCGCTACGGTGCAAACGTGGGCTGGCAGCGCGGCGGCTGGAAGGCACACCTGTCCGGCACCTACTACGACACCCAGCAGTACCTTGGCCGGAACGTCAGCGAGGAGGTTCCGTTGCCTGCCTTCACTCTGGTCGACATGCAGGTCAGCTATGCCTTCCCGATCCGCAATGCGTATGTGTCCGCGCTGGAGGTCTTCGTCAACGGCAGCAACCTGCTGGACGAAGAGGCCCGACCGCACAACTCGCCGCTGAAGTACATCGCACCCTTGCCGGGGCGCGGCTTCCAGATCGGGCTGAACGTGAAGCTGTAAGGGCGGCAGCAAGGTGTACATACCCTCCAGGCCACACGTGTGGCTGCAGGGCGCGGCCGCAGGCTACTTCGTCGCCGTGCTCTGCGCGGCCTGGCTGCCGCAGCTGATGCCGGGCAACCTGCCCCACGCGCCCTCGGCCGCAGGTGGCACCGGGCTGAGTGGCCTGTGCACACCGCTGGTGTGTGCAGGCGTGGTAGTCCAGCTCTGCCGCGGGCTGTCGCTTGGGCAGGCGCCAGTGGCGCCGGTGTTGGCCAGCGCTGGCGCCGCGTTGCTGCTGTGGTCGCAGTTGCCGGTCGATGCCAGCAGCCTGCCCTTGGCACAGCTGCTGGCAGCGTCGGCGGGCGTCAGCCTGCTGCTGGTGGCGCAGCACATGCGCTGCGCCACCCCGGCAGGGTCTACCGCACTCAGTTTTCCTGGTAGTCGCGCTCGTCGTACTCACCCGGCACGGTGCAGGTCAGCGTAACCGGGCTGCCTTCGCTCACCATCAGCGAGCCCAGCTCGGTCTCGCGGCCACCGCCGGCATTCAGCTTGGCGGCCTTGCGCACGGAGGCAACGCTGGCGCCCAGTTCGGCGCTGTAGCTCTGGCCCATGCCATCGCTATCGTCGATGTAAGCGGTGATTTCCTTCACCGGCAGACCATACAGAGTGAACCCGGCGGCCGGGGTGATCGGCTTCAGGCTGCCGTCTTCTTCGCGCGGCAGCGCCTTCCAGGCGGCGTTGTTGGTATCGGGGGCGGCGCGGCATTCCAACGCGGCCTGCAGCGACGGCGCAATGGCCTGCCACTGGCTGGCGTTCAAGGCGTGGGCGGCCGGTGCGGTGGCAACAACGGCCAGCAGCGGGGCCAGCAGCTTCAGGCGCGTGCGGCGTGCACGCGACAGCGAGGGGGTTACGTTCATTACCTACATTCCATTTGCAGTGGGGTTCCTTGCCGCTGCCGCTGCGGATGCAGGCGCCAACGGCGAAAGAATTCTACGCGTCCACGTGCGGCAGGTCTGCTTCAACGGTTCAGCGTGTAGTTGGCTGGAACCCAGCGGTACTGGTACGGCGTGCCTTCGGCGATATGGCCGATGCCGGGGAATGAGATATGCGCCGCGGCGATCCACCAGCCGTTCGCAAAGGCCTGCTGGTACAACCCATCGCGCGAAGCGATGGCCTGTTCGCGTTGCCAATCGAACTGGATCGCCACATGCGGATCAACAAACTGCACCGCCGCCACATGCACGGTGTCTCCCCAGAACAACATGGCCTGATCGGCATCGTGCAGCAGGTAGACACTGTGGCCGGGGGTGTGGCCGGGGGCTGGCAGGGCACGCAGCCCGGGCAGCAGGTCCTGCCCTGACGGTTCGAAGGTCCGCACGCGTCCGGCCGCACGATACGGCGCCAGCACGCGCTGCGCGGCGGCGAAGAACGGACGCTGCAGCGACCCCACCTGGTCCTGGTTGCGGCTGTTGGTCCAGAAGTCGAACTCGCGCCTGGCCACATGCACCGTGGCATGCGGGAACACCGCCTTGCCATTGCGCAGCAGGCCGCCGGCATGGTCCTTGTGCAGATGGGTGATGAAGATGTCATCCACATCGGCAGGCTGATGTCCCGATGCCCGCAGTGCCGCGACCAGGCCGCCGCCATCCGGACCGTACAACTCGCCGGCGCCGGTATCGACCAGCATCAGCCGACCGCCCTGCTCGATCAGGAACGCGTTGATCATGCCTTCCACCGGTGCCTTCAGGTACTGCTGCGCCAGCAGCCGATCCACTTCACCGGGCCGCGCGCCCAGCAGCAACTGGTCCACGGGGAACAGATGCGTGCCATCCAGCAGCGCGGTCACCTGGAACGTGCCCAGCGGCATGCGGTAGAACCCCGGCGCCTGCTGTGCAACAGGCGCTATCGCTTCGTCGGCCTGCGCGAGGATTGGCGTGCCGGCAGCCAACATCAGCACGATTCCCACCAGAGTTGCTTTATTCATTGCTTCGCTTCCGTGTTGCGAAATGCAGACATCTGCAGTGCAGTGGCCAGCGCTGCCAGGCCGATCGACAACGCCACCACGCCACGCCAGCCATCCAGCGACCAGGCCCAGCTGGCGGCTGCGGCACCGGCGGCACCGCCCAGGAACATCGAGCCCATGAACAGCGTGTTGAGCCGCGAACGGGCTTCGGGCCGCAGTGCGTAGACCACGTGCTGCTGCGAAACCAGCACGCCCTGCACCGCCAGATCCAACAGCACACAGCCCACGACCAGGCCGATGATGGACGGCCACAGCCCCAGCAGCAGCCACGACAGCAGGGTGAGCGCGCTGCCGGCGATGATGGCCAGGTGCGGGCCACGGCGGTCGGCAATGCGGCCGGCCAGCGGTGCAGCCAGGATGCCGACCGCGCCAACGATGCCGAACAGCCCGGCCACCTGGGCGCCGTAGTGGGCATTCACCTGCGGCAGGCGCAGCGACAAGGTGGTCCAGAACGCGGCGAAGGCAGCGAACAGCAACGCCTGGGTGATGGCGGCACGGCGCAGTACCGGCAGTTCCCGCCACAGGCCCACCAGCGAGCGCATCAGCGCGGGATAGCTTGCGCCCTGCGTGGGCTGGCTGACCGGCAGCAGCGTGCGTGCCAGCACCGCCGCGCCCAGCGCCAGCGGCACGCCCAGCCAGAACATGGCGCGCCAGCCGGCGTGGTCGCCCACCGCGCCAGACAGGGTGCGGCTGAGCAGGATGCCGCACAGCACGCCGGACATGACGATGCCGATGGTGGCGCCGCGGCGTTCGGGCGCGGCCAGTGCGGCGGCCAGCGGCACGATCTGCTGGGCCACGGTGGCGGTCACCCCCACCAGCAGCGAGGCGGCCAGCAGCATGGCGCCGCTGGGCGCCAAGGCGGTCAACGCCAAGGCCACGGCCAGCAGGCTGAACTGCACCACGATCAGGCGGCGGCGCTCCACGCGATCGCCCAGCGGCACCAGCGCGAACAGGCCCAGCGCGTAGCCCAGCTGGGTGGCGGTGGGCACCAGGCCGGTCAGCGTGCCCGGCAGCTCGCGCTGCATCAGGCCCAGCATGGGCTGGTTGTAATAGATGTTGGCCACGGCCAGGCCCGCACACAGGGCCATCACCAGGGTGAGGGCCGGGGTCAGGGCCGGTAGCGCGGCGGGTTGTGTTGGTGACGTTGCAGTGCGCATGGATCGGGCTCGGTTCGCACCCGGAGTGGGCGTGGCGAAACTATGAGCGCGTATCGATTCATGCAGTAGACTGCCAATCAGTTAGGCCAGCCAAACGGAAATCGTTACAATGAATTTGAGCGATGTGCAGGTGTTCGTGGAAGCCGTGCGCGTGGGCAGCCTGGCCGGCGCGGCGCGCAAGCTGGGCCTGACCGCCATGTCGGCCTCGCGCAGCCTGGGGGCGCTGGAGGCCGAGCTGGGTGCGCGCCTGCTGCACCGGACCACCCGGTCGCTGTCGCCCACCAGCGATGGCGAGGTGTTCCTGCCCTACGCGCAGGCCCTGCTGGAAGGCCAGGCCAATGCACTGGCCGACCTGCACCCCGACGGCGGTGGCCTGAGCGGCCAGTTGCGCATCACCGCGTCCACCGCATTCGGGCGTCGGGTGGTGGCGCCGCTGCTGCCCGCGTTCATGGCCGAGCACCCGCGCCTGCACGTGGATCTGCACACCACCGACGAACAGGTGGATATCGTCGCGCAGGGCATTGATGTGGCGATCCGCATTGCGCCGCTGCGCGACAACCGGCTGGTGGCGCGGCGCCTGGCCGACAACCCGCGCGTGCTGATCGCGTCGTCGGCGTACCTGCAACAGCGTGGGCAGCCGCAGCTGCTGTCCGATCTGGCCGCGCACGAGTGCCTGGCCGCCAGTGGCACCCGCCACTGGGCGTTCCTGCGCGAGGGCAAGCCGCTGCGGCAGCGGGTGGCGGGCCGGCTGACGGCCAGTTCGGTGGAAGCGGTGTTTGAAGCCTGCGCGGGCGGGCTGGGCATCGCCAATCTGTCGCAGTGGTATGTGCGCGATGCGCTGGCGCGTGGCGATGTGCGGGCGATCACGCTGGATGATGCCGCGCCCGAACCGCTGGATATCTGGGCGGTCTATCCCAGCGCCAGCCGGGTGCCGCCGAAAGTACGCGCGTTCGTGGCGGCGGTGCAGGACGCGCTGGGCTAAGGCGTTGTCGCAAATGCCATGTTGCGGACGGCGTGTGCAGGTGTCTTAGGCGGCACTGTGTCGCAGATTGCCGGTTAGGCGCAGCGCCAAGCGCCACATTGGATGGGGATTACTTAACAGCCTGCGACAATGCCGAAAGCGTCGCTATCAGAGTGCGTTCTTCAACTTTTCTGATTGGCATTCGGCATCACCGCGGTTACAGATGGCGGGCCATCGATAACGGATGGCCGGGCTTCGAATCCCGTATTGAGACTGAGTGATTGCGCTTGCCAGTCGGCGCCGCCGTGTGCGGCGTCGGCTGGCAATCCGCCTGCCGGCCATGGCGGGCGGTGCGCGGGGGCGCTCGCGCCCGCCGGCTTGGTTTCATCCGGATTCGAACCGCGTACCGCCCGCCACCTTTGTGTGGCGGTTGTTGCTTGCCCCTTTCGGAGCCACGCCATGACCACGCCTGATGTTTCGCCGCTGCGCCCTGCCCGCCCGGCGGCCACCGACCCCACCACCTTCGCCGCCACGCTGCGCCGTATCGGCCGCGGCGCCGCCGCCAATGGCCAGCCCTGGCCCGAACAGCACCCGTTGCCGACCCGGCGCGTGCAACTGGCCGATGCCGATTGTGCGGTGGCCGGCCTGCGCGTGGTGCAGGAACTGCTGCTGGCCGCCGAACGCGTGCGGCAGAGCGGCAACGACGAGGAATGCCTGGGCGACCGCGTGATGGAAGGACTGATGATGGCGTGCGTGGCGCTGAGCGCGCAGGTCGGTGATCGCCTGCACGGCGATGGCGCAGGCGCACAGCCATGACCCGCGGCCGCCTCCGTTACCTGCAGACCGCCTTCCGTGCCGTGGAAAAGCAGTTCCTGATCAAGCACCTCTGGCTGTTCGGCATTGTCGCAACGGTGCCGTCGCTGCTGCTTTCGATCACGCCACTGCACCTGAAGCCCCTGCCCACGCTGCTGCATCTGGGTGTGCTGCTGGGCCTGCTCGCCCACATCCTGCTGCACAACCCACGCCACCGCCCGCTGCCCGACGGCCTGGTCTGCCCGGCCTGTTCGCGCCATTTGCTGGGCAGGTTTGGCAAACGCGCGCTGGCCACCGGTGAATGCCCGCGTTGCGGGCACGAACTGTTCAACGGTTAGCCTCGGGCGCCCTTATCAACGTCGTTCCCGCGCGCGATGGCGTGAACGGACCGCGTCAGGGCGCCGCTTCCACTGGCTGTTGAGCGGCAAGTCGTGTGCGAGCCGCGGCGGCTGAACCACCGCAGATCCGTGCCGCGTCTTCGTTCCCGCTGCCGTCGACACGGCGCGACCAGTCACATGCGACACGAGGTGCAAGGTTTCTGATTGACCGCCCTCGTGGCCCGGCAATGGAATGTGGGCACCGCGGAAGGAGCCGTGATCGCACGGCGCTGGAACCGCAGGTACCCCGCCCGGTTTGCAAGGATTGCCATGACCCGCACCTCACCCGTTCGTTCCCGCGCGATGCGCCTGCTGGCGCGTGCCGCCGTTGCCACGCTGCTGCTGGCCGGCCCCGCGCATGCCACCTGGACCGTGAACGACCCGCAATCGATGGCCAAGGCCATCGAGCAGTACAAGCGGCAGGCAGAGCATTACAAGCAGCAGGTTGAACATTACAAGCAGCAGCTGATCCAGCTCAATCCACTGCCCCGCACCGATTCGGTGATGACCGACAGCTTTTCCGAACGCAAAGAGGACTACCAGCTGCACGAGCGCTGTCCCGGCGCAGCAGGGCGCGGCATTGGCGGTCTACCGCGCGCACTCGGCGATCTGCTGCCGGGCATCGGCGGCGATGCAGCCAGCGAGCAGACACGCATCTGCGTGCGCATCGTGCGCGCCAGGAACACCCAGTACAACGCCACCGTGCGCATGCTCGATCGGCTGGTCCAGCGCAACCGGCAGTTCGAGGCCATCCAGACCCAGCGCAGCCAGACCGGCAACAGCCAAGGCAAGCTGGCCGCCAATGACAACGAAGTTCACCGCTTCGCTGCGCAGAACGAAATGGACCTGCAGCATTGGCAGGCCCAGATGAAGGCCTACGACGGCTACATCGAAGGCCTGACCGCACAACGGGCGCAGCTGGCGCGCCAGGCGCTGGACGGCAAGTCCCCCAGCCTGCTGGGCCAGCTGGTGCAGGCGGCCGTGCTGGAACGAGCGCTGTCGAACTGAGCGCTTGGCGCTTTGCTCCCCCCCCACCCATGGACAGATGGCATGAATGGATTCGTTGACAGCGCCGCGTTCGGCCTGCCGCTTTTTGCAGACATCACGCCGGGGAACTTCCTGTTCTTCCGACTGGTGAGTGACTACTTCGATAGAGAGATCGCCGAATTCGGGCTGGAGCTCACCCGCCGCGCCGCGCATTGGGTCACCTTTACCGCAATGACGCTCACCACCTTCTGGGTATTGCTCCAGGGCTACGCGCTGGCCGCCGGGCGGTCGCAGCAGTCGGCCCTGGCGATCATGGGGCGTGCGGCAAAAGTGGCGCTGGTGCTCATGGCCGCCACCGCCGCGGGGGCCAATGGCACGGCACTGCATAAGGCGGTTACCGACAACCTGGACAAGGAGATCCACCAGCTTTTTACCGGCAAGCGCAGCGGCGGTGCAGCCGATGCAATTGACGAGAACCTGATGTACACGCAGCTGGCGTTGTCAGCGCTGGACGCCATCCACGTGGATGAAAGCGATCCCGAACTGATCGAAAAGAAAGGCCGCGCCATGCAGCTGGCCAGCTTCGGTACCGCCAGCCCGCCCATGGCTGCCGGTGCCATGCTGCTGCTGTTCAAGTTCACCATGGCCTTCCTGATGGGCATCGGGCCGATCTTCATCCTCGCCCTGATGTTCGAGCAGACCAAGGACCTGTTCAAGAAGTGGCTGTTCTACGTGTTGGGCACACTGTTTTCGATGTCCATCCTGTCGGTGGTGTCGGCCATGGTGCTGAAGTTCACCGCCAAAGTGGCCGCCGCCTACTGGGTAATGGAGCTGCTCCCGATCGACACTGGCGAAGGCTTGTCATCGCAGGCGCTGCAACAAGGCGGCATCGGGCTGCTGATGACCGCGCTCATCATCACGGCGCCTACCATCGGCGCGGCCATGTGGCAGGGCAACATGGGCGCCTTCATGGCCTATTCGCCGTTTGCCAGCCCGACGCCGCCGCCGGACATATCGGGCTCACCTGGGTTGTCTCCGGCGCCGGCACCGGCAGCAACGCCGGCCATGGCAGCGCAGGACGCGCTACCGATGAGCACCTTCGCCGCATCGCCGTCACCGGTACCGGAAGCGACCGGCCTTCGCGGCAATGCCCACCATGACAGCAGCCGCATGCTGTGAAGAAGGGAGGACCTGCGATGAAAAGAACACTCGGCATCTGCATGCTGGTGCTGCTGCAGCTGCTCGCCCTGCCGGCAGGGGCGCAGTCGGACAACTACTACGAGCCCATCCCCTACTACAACGACAACCCCTTCCTGTTCTGCACCCTTGGCGTGCCCGGCGACTGCTGGGCACCCGTCGACCCGGCCACCGGCACGTTCACCATCACCAACATCTATTGCTACAACCCGATCTCGGCGCTGCAGTTCGCGCGGGTCTGCCCGAAAGCATTCCCGAACGGGCTGCAGGGCGCAGGCGTGGCCACCGAGTGACCGCAGGCCAGTGCGGTGCTAGTGTGCGCAGCAGATCGCCCCTGCCCCGGCCCGGACCGCCGCATGAAAGCACACGCCCTGCTGTTCGTGGTCGCCACTTTCGCCCTGGGTGCAGCCAATGCCCAGGCCCAGGAGGCGCGATTCATCTCCTCCGAACCGTCGCCCTTCAAGCGTTCGGTCTTCGTCGCGCCGAACGAAACCCGCTTCAGCGGCAGCGCCACCGTATCGGGCACGCTGCAGGTGGCCTGGGAGCCGGAAAGCGAGGGCTTCGGCGGCGGCTACCGGGTGGTGCTGAAACCGGACGCGGCCAGCCAGCGGCGATTGCCGCACGATGCGGGCCGTGGCCCGGTCAGTGAGATCTGGATCCGCAACACCGACACGATCATCAGCGCGCTGCTGTCGCCGGCCCAGCGCAAGGCCGGCCTGAAGCAGCAGCACTACTTCAGCGGCCCGGTACGGCTGGTGTTGAATTCCTACCGCACCGGCGTGGACTGCGACATGCGCGGCTACAACGCGCTGTTCGTTGCCGTGGCCGACGAACGCCCGGCCCTGGCCCTGGCACCGCGCCCGGACGAAGTGCCCAGCTGCTAGGTCGGGTGGCCCTGCCCCGTTCGCCGGGCATGGCCCGGCGCTACCGGGTTAGTGCTCGGCCAGCGCGAAATCCAAACCGGCGCACAACGGCCAGAGGCAACGGAATTCGATTGCTTGATCAAAAGCAACGCTATTTCGTTGCGCCCCTCAGTTCGCCAGCGCGAAATCCAGCCCGGCGCACACCGCCGCCACCTGGGCGTCGTTGCATTCCTGCGGGTTGGTGCGCGGGCTGTCCGGGTAGACCTCGGTGGTGGTGGCATACAGCGCATCGGTAAAACCGGCGCAGGCACCGATCGAACGCGATTCGCCCCAGACCACGCCCGGCGACTGCAGCGGCAGACCGACCAGGTTGCCGTCGGCGTCAGCCGGGGCGATATGGGTGATCGGCGCCACCGCGGCAATCAGCACCTTCTGGAATTCCGGCTGCGGGTCTTCACTGTTGCCGATCACATAGAAGCCATCGGGAATGGTGTCGCGCTCGAACGGCTTGCCGTCGCGGGCGCAGCGTGCCGGGTCGAACTCGTGCAGATCGCTGTCGGTGGTTTCGTGCAGGTCCAGGTGTACCCGGATGTTCGGCTTGCGCTCGGCCAGCCAGCGCATCAGGGCCGCCGCTTCCTCGATCTGGCCGCCGTCACGGAAACTGCGGTTCGGGTCGATGGCGTCCGGGTTCCAGCGCTGGATGCGCTCGTAGCCCCACGGGCTGACACAGGGCGCCACGATCAGGTTGTAGCGGCCCAGATAGCGCCCGGCCTGCTCCTGCAGGAACTGCAGGGCGCCATGTACGCCACTGGTCTCGTAGCCGTGCACGCCGCCGGTCACCAGCGCGGTGGGCAGGGCCGGGTTCCAGTCGTGGTTCACCACCGCAAACAGCGGGTAATGGTCGGGCGCGTAATCCAGCTGGCCGTACTGCACCACGTCGAAACGCTCGTCCAGGCGTTCCAGCTCGGCCACCACATCGTCGTGGTAACTGCGCTGCTTCTGCTGACGGGCCCGCCACTGTGCGCGTTCAGCATCGCCCCAGGGCTGGCCGGGGGTGCCGATGGGGTAGAACTGCGCCAGGGTCATGCGGAACTCCAGTGGATTCAGGTGCGGTAGTGCAGCCGGCCATTGTACGCCCGCCGCCGGGCGCGGGCGGCATGCCGCCGGCCCTTTCATACGGCCGGGGTCATCTGGCTGTAAAATCAACGGTTTTGGCCCCCAACCCCTTGATGGCGAACGCAGCGCAGCCGGTCCTGGGCGGACCGGACTTCCTCCGTCTGCTCGCCCGTCTCAGTGACGGCGCGATGCCGGCCACCAGTCCTGCCCTGACCGATCGCCTCGGCCAGTGGGTGGACTGGAGCCGTGCCGTGGCCCTTTCCGGGGCATTGGATGGCCGCCTGCCCGAGCCCGCCGAGGCGGCCGAAGCGTTGGATGACCTGCTGGCCGACTGCGCCCAGGCCGAGACCAGCCTGCTGGCGTCGCTGAACGAGGATGCCGAGGCCGAGCGCCTGCTGGACCTGGCCGAGGCGGCCGCCACCGCCAATTTCGCCTCGCTGCGGCAGCGCTATCTGGTGCTGCAACGGGCGATGCAGACCGCCACCGGCCGCCTGCGCGGCCGCCTGCGTGACCAACTGGTACAGACCACGCCCGAACTGGCGCGGCTGGCCGAGGTCGACGCGGTGATGGAACAGACCCTGAGCCCGCGCGAACACGCGCTTCTGGCCACCGCCCCGGCCGTGCTGGGCGCGCGCTTCGAGCGCGTGCATGGCCAACCCGGCTGGCGCGCTCCCTTCAGGAATGACATGCGCAGCCTGCTGCTGGCCGAGCTTGAACTGCGCTTCCACCCGATTCATGGGCTGCTTGCAGCCCTGCGCCCCCACTGACCGGAACACCATGTCCAGAACCGTCTTCCCCGTCGTTGTCTTCCTTGTGGGCCTGCTGGCCGTGTGCTGGATCGGCATTGGCTATGTGGCCGTGCATCCGCTGGGCGCGCTGGTGGCAGCGGTGATCGCGGCCTGCTACGTGGCCGGTGGCGTGGAGCTGTACCGCTACCGCCAGGCCAGCAACGGCCTGCGCGCCGCACTGGCCGATCTATCGCTGGCCAAGGACAGCCTGCAACCGTGGCTGGAGCGCGTGCCGGCCGGCCTGCGCAACGCCGTGCGCCTGCGCGTGGAAGGCGAGCGCACCGCCCTGCCCGCGCCGGTGCTGACCCCGTACCTGGTGGGGCTGCTGGTGCTGCTGGGCATGCTGGGCACCCTGCTGGGCATGATGGACACCCTGCGCGGCACCGGCCTGGCCCTGCAGAGCGCCACCGACATGGCCGCCATCCGCGGTTCGCTGGCGTCGCCGGTGCAGGGCCTGGCCGTGGCCTTCGGCACCTCCATTGCCGGTGTGGCCAGCTCGGCCATGCTGGGTCTGCTGGCCGCCCTGCTGCGCCGCGACCGCCTGCAGGCCGTGCAGCAGCTGGACCGCGCCATCGCTGGCGACCTGCACCCGCATTCGCAGGCCTGGCAGCGCGCCGAATCGCTGCGCCTGCTGCAGGCACAGTCCACCGCCCTGCCCGCACTGGTGGACCGCCTGCAGGACATGACCCGTGCGTTCGAGCAGCACAGCAGTGCCGCCAACGAGCGCCTGCTGGCTGGCCAGGGCGAGTTCCTGACCCAGAGCCAGGCGCTGCAGGAGAGGCTGGCGGTTTCGCTGCAGCAATCGCTGCGCGAAGGTGCCGAAGCCAGCGCCAGCGCCATTGGCGGCGCCCTGCAGCCCTTGGCCGAAACCACGCTGGCCGGTCTGGCCAGCCACGGCCAGGCACTGCACGTGCGCGTTGAACAGGCCGTGCAGCAGCAGTTGGCCGGGCTGGCCGACGGATTCGAGCGCAGCCGCGTGGCCACCGAGGCCAGCTGGGCGCGCGTGGTGGATGAGCAGACCCAGGCCCAGCAGGCGCTGGTGACCGAACTGCGGCAGCACCTGCAGGCCTTCAGCGACGGCCAGGCCCGCCAGAGTGAAACGCTGCTGGCCAGCCTGGGTGAGCGCCTGCAGGGCGATGCCCAGCGCCATGCCGACACCTGGCGCACGGCCGCCGAGCAGCAGCACGCGCTGAACCGCGAGCTGGCCGAGCGCCAGCAGCAGGCGCTGCAAAGCGCCAACGACAGCCTGCACACCCAGGCGCAGGCCCTGCTGCAGACGCTGGATGCGCGCCATGCCGACAGCCAGGCGCTGCTGCAGGCCCACGAGCAGCAGCGTACCCAGGACTGGCGCAACGCACAGGCCGCCGCAGCCGCCGCGCATGCCGAACTGCAGGCCAGCCTGGACACCCGCGAACAGCAGCGCCAGGCGCGCTGGGATGCAGTCAGCGCCGATCTGCAGCAGGCCCACGCGGCACTGCAGGCGCAGTTGCAGGCCAGCGACGAACAGCGCCTGCAGCGCTGGACCGATGCACTACAGGCGGCCTCTGCCGACCTGACCGCGCAGCAGCAGACCGTGTGCCAGACCCTGGCCGACACCGCCCAGCAGATTGGCGACAACGGCCGCGCGCAGGCCAGCGCCACCCTTGCCGAAGTGTCCACCCTGCTGCAGACCGCCGCGCAGGCGCCGAAGGCCGCCGCCGAAGTCATCAACGAACTGCGCAACACGCTGTCCGAAAGCCTGGTACGCGACAACGCCGTACTGGAAGAACGCGGCCACCTGCTGGCCACCGTGCAGACCCTGCTGGAGGCCATCAACCATGCCTCGCACGAACAGCGCAGCGCAGTGGACGCACTGGTGGGCGGTTCGGCCGAACTGCTGGAACGCGTGGGCAGCCGCTTCACCGACCACATTGCCGCCGAGACCGGCAAGCTGGATAGCATTGCCGCGCAGTTGAGCGGCAGCGCCGGCGACGTGGGCCAGCTGGCCGGCAGCTTCGGCGCAGCGGTGGAACAGTTCGGCAGCGCAGCGGTCGAGCTGTCCGGCCGCCTGGAACAGATTGGCGGCGCGCTGGATGCCTCGCTGGCACGCAGCGATGAACAGCTGGCCTACTACGTGGCCCAGGCCCGTGAAGTGGTCGACCTGAGCCTGCTGTCGCAGAAGCAGGTGATGGACGAACTGCAGCAGCTGGCCGCGCGCCGTGGCAAGGCCGGCAGCGCATGAGCGACGAACTGGAGGTCGATGGCGGATCGCACGCCCCGATCTGGGCCGCCTTCGGCGATCTGATGTCGGTGCTGCTGGGCGCCTTCGTGCTGATCCTGGTGGGCGTGGTGGCAGTGCAGCTGGAGTTGTCGCAACGCCTGGATGCCGAAGTGAAGCAGCGCCAGGCCGAGGCCAAGCGCCTGCAGACGCTGGAACAGGCACTGGCTGGCCCACTGGCTGCTGGCCGGGTGACCCTGGTCGATGGCCGCATCGGTATCAGCGGCAACGTGCTGTTCGCGTTGAACTCGGACCAGCTGCAGCCGGAAGGTCAGGAACTGCTGCGCAGCCTGGCTGCCCCGCTGTCGGCCTACCTGGGCTCGCGCGATGAAATCCTGATGGTGAGCGGCTTCACCGACGATGCGCCGATCCGCGATGGCAACCGCCGCTTCGCCGACAACTGGGAGCTGTCCGCACAGCGCTCGCTGACGGTCACCCGTACCCTGATTGCCGACGGCGTGCCGGCCGATGCCGTGTTTGCCGCCGCCTTCGGCAGCGAGCAGCCGGTCAGTTCCAATGCAGACGAAGCCGGCCGCGCGCGCAACCGCCGCGTGGAGATCGCGCCGATTCCCAAGCCGAAGGCTGGCGATGGCAAATAAGCCGGCTACCAGCGCTGCGCGTGAGGGGTTGCGTGCCCTGGTGCGCGATCTGGATGCCGGTTCGCGCGCGCGCGAACACTACCCGCAGGTGCCGATGCTGGAAACGGTGCGCCGCGAGTGGTCGGCCCTGCGCAGCGAGCTGCAGGTGAAGCGATCGTTGCGCGCCGAAGCCCCCGCCGACGGCGGCCCGCTGAATTCGGCGGTGCTGGTGCAGCGCATGCTGGACACCATGCAGGGCGCCAGCCCCGGCTACCTGCGGCATTTCATTGATTACGTGGATACGCTGTCGTGGCTGCAGGCCCTGCAGGACGGCGTAGCCAGCAGCAGCGATGCGGCAAAGCCCAAGCGCACGCGCAAACCCCGAACCGCAGGCTGACCGGACCGGCGCAGACACCAACCGCGCTTTGCCCCGCTTCTGGTAGGTGCCAACCGACCCGCTCTTGGTAGGTGCCAACCTTGGTTGGCACGCGCACACCCCGACGCCTGGTAGGTGCCAACCTTGGTCGGCACACGCAGTGCCCGCGTGCCCACCAAGTTGGGCACCTACCGGGATATCGGCGACGCGTGCATCACCCGCGCAGGGTGGCGCCGCCGTCCACGTACAGATCACTCATGGCCACGTGGCCGGCCTGCTCGGACAGCAGGAACATCACCGAATGGGCGATATTGTCCGGGGTCGCCAGCTTGCGCAGCGGAATACCTGCCTTGTAGGTATCCAGGTTGCCCGCGATCACCCGTTCGGCGCCCTGCGCGTCTTCCCACATGCCGGTCTGCATGGGGGTGAGCGTGGAACCGGGAGCGACGATGTTGCAGCGGATGCCCAGCGGCGCCAGCTCCAGCCCCAGGCAACGGGTGAACATGGTCGCCGCTGCCTTCGATGCGGCATAGGCGGCCATGCCATGCCGCGGCACACCGGCCGCGTTCGAGCTGACCGTCACCAGCGCACCGTGCCGACGCGGTGACATCACCCGCGCCACCGCGCGGCTGACATGGAACACGCCTTCGGCATTGACCGCGAACACCCGGCGCCAGTCGGCATCGGTGGTCTGCACCACCTCGCCGACGTGCAGAACGCCGGCCACGTTGGCCACCAGCGCAATCGGCCCAATGCGCGCTTCCACCTCGTCCACCAGCGCGTCCACCGCACCGCTGTCGGTCACGTCCAGTGCAAAGGCGTGCACCCCACGTGACTGCGCCGCAGGCGCGGCAAGATCGGTGGCCACCACCGTGCACCCGGCCGCCGCCAGCAGTTCGACCAGCGCCGCGCCGATGCCCCCGCCGGCGCCGGTCACCAGCGCCACGCGGCCTGCAAACCCGGTCAACTGCATGTTGCGATCTCCTGTTGTTCATCCCAGTGCTGCAGGCGTGCCGACAGCCACGGCGCCAACTGCGCCACCGCGTCGCGGCCAGTCAATTCGGCGTGCAGGAACGGCAGTTCCAGCGCCTGTACGTCCAGCGCATGCGCCTGCCACAGCGCCGACTGCAGTTGCGGCCGGGCCACATGGTCGCGCCCTGCGCGCACATGCACCAGCGTGCCCACGTACGGGCGGTGGTGGTGGGCCCGAATCAGTCGATTGGTGCCGGTCACCGCGCGCACCACGCCTTCCAGCACCACATCCGGCAGGCTGCCCAGCGCGCTGCCGCCCTGGCGCAGGAAGGCCAGGATGGCCTCGCGGCTGTCCAGTTCCGGATGCGCGTCCGGATCGTGCCCGGCAATGGCCAGCAACGCCCGCAGCGCGGCAATCGGGTCGGGCTCGTGTTCGGCCCGCCAGCACTCAGCGGGATAGGCATCCAGCAGCACCAGTTCGCCCACCTCGCGCCCGATGTCGTGCAGGCGTACGGCCATGGCCTGGGCCAGGATGCCACCCACCGACCAGCCCAGCAGATGCACGGGGCCGCGCGGCTGCAGGGCTACCACGCGTTGCACGTAGTCGTTGGCCATGGCATCGATGCTGCCCGGCAGCGGCTGCGCGGGATCCAGCGCGGGCGACTGCAGGCCATACACGGGGCGCGCCGGCTGCAGTGCGCGCGCCAGCGTGCGGTAATTCCAGGCGATGCCGCCGGCCGGGTGCAGCACGAACAGCGGTGCAGCCGTGGCTTCGCCCTCCGGCGCTGCCAGTGCGATCACCGGCCCCAGGGCATGGTCGGCGTTGGCCGGCGGCTCGGCCAGCCGCGTGGCCAGCGCGGCCACCGTGGGTTGGGCGAACAGCGCACCCAGGCCCAGCTCGCAGCGCCAGCGCTGTTCGATGGCCAGCAACAGATGCACCGCCGACAACGAGTCGCCGCCCAGGCTGAAGAAATCCGCGTCCACCGGCACCGGCGCATCGCGCCCCAGTGCCTGCGCAAACAGCTGCGCCAGTTCCTGTTCCAGCGGCGTGCGTGGCGCCAAGCCAGCAGCCACCGCCTGCGCAGGCGCAGGCAACGCTGCGTGGTCCAGCTTGCCATTGGCGGTGACCGGCCACTGTTCTACCCCTACGAACAGCGACGGCACCATGTAGTCGGGCACGCGCGCGGCCAGATGGCTGCGCAGCGCGGCCGCATCGTCCAGGCCTGCAGGCACATAGGCCACCAGCCGCGGCTCGGCCGGCGCATCGTGGCGCAGCAGCACTTCCACCCGCTGCATGCCGGGCAGTTCGCGCAGCGCCGCCTCGATCTCGCCCAGTTCGATGCGCAGCCCGCGCAGCTTCACCTGATGGTCGCTGCGACCGAGATATTCGACCGCGCCATCCGGGCGCCAGCGCGCCACGTCGCCGGTGCGGTAGATGCGCTCGCCGGGCAGGAACGGATCGGCCAGGAAGCGGTCGGCGGTCAGGTCGTCGCGGCCCAGATAGCCGCGTGCCAGCTGCACCCCGCCCAGGTACAGATCGCCCGGCACCCCCACCGGCTGCGGCCGCAGCGCGACATCGAGCACGTACAGGCGCGTGTTCCAGACCGGGAAGCCGATCGGCACCGGGCGCGACGCATCGTCCGCCGATGCAGGCCAATAGCTCACGTCCACCGCGGCTTCGGTCGGTCCGTACAGATTGTGCAACTGCGCCTGCACGCGCGCATGGAAGCGGTCGCGCAGCGAGGCATCCAAGGCTTCGCCACTGGTGAACACGCGGCGCAGCTGCAGGCCCTGCGCATCCGGCGCGGCCAGGAACGCATCAAGCATGGACGGCACGAAGTGCGCGGTGGTGATGCCCTGCGCACGGATCAACCGCGCCAGCGCGACGGGATCACGATGCGCCTGCGGCGGGGCCAGCACCAGGGTCGCCCCGCACAGCAGCGGCAGGAAGAATTCCCAGACCGACACGTCGAAGGTGGCCGGTGTCTTCTGCAGCACGCGGTCATCGGCGCTGAAGTCGTAGTGTTCGCGCATCCACAGCAGGCGGTTGACGATGGCGCGGTGCTCGATGACCACGCCCTTGGGCTCGCCGGTGGAGCCGGAGGTGTAGATCACATAGGCCGCATCGTGCGCGTCGGGCCCCGGCCATGGCGCGGCGAAGCTGACATCGGTCCACTGCGTGGGTGCCAGTACCGGCACACCCGCCAGGCGCGGTGCGATGTCCGCTTCGCCCAACACGCACAGCGGCTTGGCCGAGACCAGAATGCGCGCCAGGCGATCATCAGGATGGTCCAGATCCAGCGGCAGGTAGGCGGCGCCTGCGCGCAGCACGGCTACCAGCGCGATCACCAGTTCCAGCGAACGCGGCAAGGCCACGGCCACCCGCGTGCCCGGGCCGGCGCCCAGCGCGCGCAACTGCGCGGCCAACGCGAAGCTGCGTGCTTCCAGGGTGGCGTGGTCCAGCGTCTGCGCGCCCAGCACCAGCGCCGGGGCCTGCGGGTCGCGATCCATGCCCTGGCGCAGCAGCTCGGCCAGGGTGGTGTGTGGCAGCGGGTGGTAGGTGGCGTTGAAGCCATGCACCAGCTGCTGTGTTTCTTCGGGCGTGGCCAGTGGCACATCGCCGATGTCTTCGGCCTGCAGCGCCGCCGACACGAAATGCAGCAGGCGCTGCGCATGCGCCTGCAGATCCTGCGCGCCGTACAGCGCGGGATTGGCTTCGATCTCAAGATCCAGCATCTGCTGGCCATCGCCGCGGAAACCCAGGGTCAAGTCATCCACCGGGCCGGTGCACAGCACCTCCAGGGTGGCCTGCACACCGGGCACCGCCAGCGGGCGGTAGAACGGCTGCACGTTCACCAGCGGCCCATGCAGGCGCTGCTGCGCCCCCACCAGACCCAGGTCGCGGCGCAGCTGTTCACCCCGGTAGCGGCCATGCTTGCGGCCCTGGCTGAGCTGGCGGCCCAGCGCGCGACAGTGCGATTCCACGCTGCCTTCGGCGGCGGCAACGCGCAGCGGCAGCACGTTCATCACCATCGCCGGCACGCGTGCCGAGGGGTTGCCGAGCCGGCCCATGTAGGGAATGCCCAGCACCACTTCGTCGGCCGCGCCCATGCGCCGCAGATACTCGGCGGTGAGCGCGGTCAGCACATCCGGCCACGGCTGCAGCCACGCCGCAGCGGTCTGCAGCAGGCGCTCACGGAAGCTGCTGTCCACTGGGTGCACCCAGCGCAGCGCATCGTCGCTGGCCGCGGCGGTGCCCGCCAGGCCCGTGCCCGCCGGCGCCCCCTGCAGCTGCGCATGCCACCACTGCCGGGCCAGGTCACGCCGTGCATCGGCACGATATGCGGCATCGTCGGCCAACACGGCATCCAGCGCTGGCAGCGCGTCACCGGGCCGACCGGCATACAGGGCGCACACGCGATCGCTGAACAAGGCCATGCCATAACCATCGGTAGCCAGATGGTGCACGCGCAGGTACCAGACCCAGAGCTGCGGGCCCAGCTGGAACAGCACCTGCCGTGCCAGACGGTCGCGGGTGGGATCGACCGCCGCCAGCCGGTCCGACTGCATGGCCGCGCGCGCGGCAGCGTCCGGATCGGCCGCAGCGGAAACATCGTGAAACTGCAGCGTCGGCACATGCGCCGGATCGTGCCATTGCCGGGGCTCGCCCTGCGCCTGCTGGCCAAAGCGGAGTGCCAAGGCCTGCGCCTCGGCCGCCGCCTGGTTGGCCGCGGCCACGAAGGCGGGCACGTCCAGCGCACCGTCCATCCACACCGCATGGGCGGTGTTGAAGGCCGGGCTGTGCGGTGCCAGCCGCTGCGCGTACCACAACCCGGTCTGGGCTTCGGTCAGGGCAACGGCCGTGGCCAGCGCGGCGGCGCTCATACCGCCTGCGCAGCCTGCAGCCGCTGCACCACCGTCCACCACTGGCGCAGCGTGCTGTGTTCGGCCAGCTGCGAGAATTCCAGCGGCAGGCCGGTGGTGCCCCAGGCCAGCACCAGGCCGAGCATGCGCATCGAATCCAGGTCCAGATCCATCAGGTTGTCATCGTCATCGATCTCGGCCGGCGTGCAGTCCAGCACTCGCGCCAGGTCGGCGCGCATGCGTTCCAGGGTCAGCGGTTCAGCGCCTGTACTCATCACAGCAGCTCCAGCAATCGGTCGGTAGTCATCGGCACCCCGCAGGTGCGGGCGATCCAGTACAGCGCCTGGTCATGGTCGGCACGCGAGAAATCGGCCACGGCATCGGCGGCGATGAAGGCTTCGATATCGCGCTGGAAGGCCTCGGTCACGGTCGCCGTGCAGCCGATATGGGCGTAGACGCCGGTGACCAGCAACTGGTCGCGGCCGCGTACGCGCATCAGCGTTTCCAGGTTGCTGCGCTGGAACGCGCTGTAGCGGTGCTTGACCAGCACGTGCTCGTCTTCCTGCGGCGCCAACGCGTCGATGATCGCTTCATGCGCTTGCCCGCGCTGCATGCCCGGGCCCCACAGATCGGCCTGCAGGCCGCGGTCGCGCCGGTCCTGGTTGCCGTGCTGGGCGGTATAGAACACCGGAATGCCATGCACGCGGCAATGCGCCAGCAGCCGCGCGATATTGGCCACGGCCGGCTGCAGCGGTGCCTGATCGCCATCGAAGGCGGCCAGGAAGTAGCGCTGCATGTCGTGCACCAGCAGCGCCACGCGGTCGCGCTGGGGCTGCCAGGGGCCACGCGCAGGCGGCAGTTCGCTGGCCGTCGGCAGCGCGTAAGGGGTAATGCGGGGCAGCGCCATCAGCGCGTTCCTCCTGTCTGTTGCAGATGACGCGCGCGCAGCTGCGCACGCAATTCGCGGCGGCTGATCTTGCCGACCGCCGTGGTATCGAAACTGTCCACGAACAGCACCTGGTCGGGCACCTTGAACGCGGCCAGGCCACGGGTGCGCATCCAGGCCTTCAGCGCCGGCGCCTTGATCGGTTCGCCCTGGGCAATCACAAAGGCACAGCTGCGCTCGCCCAGGTACTCATCGGGAATGGAGACCACGGCCGCGTCGAACACCGCCGGGTGCGCCAGCAGATGGTCTTCGATCTCTTCGGCCGAAATCTTTTCACCGGCGCGGTTGATGTGGTCGCCCGCCCTGCCCTGCACCACCAGGTAGCCACCGGGCAGCTGCTGGACGCGATCGCCGGTGCGGTAGAAACCGTCGTCGGTGAAGGCGCGTGAATTGGCCACCGGATCGTTGTGGTAGCCATTGATGGTGTACGGGCCGCGGGTGATCAGGTGGCCGACTTCGCCTTCGGCCACCGGCTGGTCGTGGTCATCGACCACACGCACTTCGTCGTCGGCACTGATCGGCCGGCCCTGGCAGGCCACGATCAGTTCCAGCGGGTCGTCCAGCCGGGTGTAGTTCACCAGCCCTTCGGCCATGCCGAACACCTGCTGCAGCGTGCAGCCCAACCCGTCCACCACGCGCCGCGCGGCTTCGGGCACCAGCTTGGCACCGCCCACCTGCAGTACCTGCAGGCTGGACAGGTCCTCGCTGCGGCTGGCTGCCGCCTGCGCCCACAGCAGGGCCAGCGGTGGCACCAGGCCGCAGCAGGTCACCCTTTCGCGCGCAATCAATGGGAATGCCGCGTCGGGCCCGGGGCCCGGGCTCATCACCACGCGCGCACCGGCATACAGCGCACCGAAGAAGCCGGGCGAGCTCATCGGGAAATTGTGCGCAGCCGGCAGGGCCACCAGGTACACGCTGTCGCGGTCGATGCCGCAGATCTCGTTGCTGGCGCGGAACGAATAGAGGTAATCGTCGTGCGTGCGCGGAATCAGTTTGGACAGGCCAGTGCTGCCGCCGGAAATCTGCAGGAAGGCCACCGACTGCGGGGCAGGGTCGGCCGGCAGCGTGCCGCGGTCGCCCTGCAGCGTATCCAGCGCGGTGAACTCGGCCGCCTCGCCATCGATCACCACCTGTTGCACCGCCGGCACCGCCGCCTGCAGGGCCCGCGCCAGTTCGCGGTGATCGAAGCCCTCGTGCAGCGCCGTGGTGACATAGGCACTGACCTGGGCCTTGGTCGCGAAATGCACCAGCTCGGTAATGCGGTGCGCCGGCAGCGCGTACACCGGAACCAGCCCGGCGCGGAACAGACCACAGGCCACGCTGATGAAGCTGGCGGTGTTACCCAGCTGCAGCAGCACCCGGTCACCCGGCTGCAGCCCCTGCGCCAACAGACCGGCACCGATGCGTCCGGCTTCATGCCACAGCTGCGCGTAGGTCAGGCGGGTATCCCCGGCGACCACGGCAACATCGTCGGCATAGCGTTCAGCGCGCTCGCGCAGGAAGCCGGGGAAGGTTTCGCCGCGCCAGTAGCCGGCCTGGCGATAGCGCTGGGCGCGCTCGGCCGGCCAGACCTGCTGCAGCGGAACACGGTGGGGAACGGCGTGCGTGGTCATGACAGAGTTTCCTGCAGCGGCGCCGGGTCGTGGACCCCCAGCGCATTCAACAAAGCGGTGAACTTGGCCGCCGTCTCGGCCACTTCGGCCTGCGGCGAGGATTCGGCGACGATGCCGGCGCCGGCATACAGGCGCAGCTGGCGGCCCTGCAGGCGCGCACAGCGGATGGCCACGTACCAGTCACCATCGCCCTGCGCGTCGAGCCAGCCCACGGCCCCGGCATAGAAGCCGCGCGGCACCGGTTCCAGTGCGCGGATGCGCTGCAGCGCAGGCTGTTGCGGCGTGCCACACACGGCCGGGGTGGGATGCAGGGCGGCCAGCAGCAACGTCGCCGGCGTGGACGGATCATCCAGCGTGGCGTGGATGCGCGTGCCCAGGTGCCACATGCTGGCGGTGGCATGCAGCACCGGGCGCGGCTGCGCGTCTACCTGGCTGCACCACGGTGACAGCGCGGCCACGATGGCCTCGACCACGTAGCGGTGTTCGTCGTGATCCTTGCGCGAAGCCAGCAGCGCCTGCGCAGCGGCCTGGTCTTGGGCAGGATCGGCACGGCGTCGGGCCGAACCGGCCAGCGGATGCGACAACACCTGGGCACCGCGCTTGCGCAGCAGCAGCTCCGGCGTTGCGCCCACCAGCCAGGCCGGCGGCTGCGCCGGATCGACCGGCAGCGGCACCGCGTAGGTCGCCACCGAGGGGTCGGCGCCCAGGCGTGCCAGCAGCGCGTCCGGCGCCAGCGGTTGCTGCGTCTGCGCCAGCAGGCTGCGCGCCAGCACCACTTTGTCCAACGGGTCGTCGCTGTCGCGCAGGGCCAGCACCGCCTGCGCCACTGCATCGGCGTAGGCCTGTGCGGACGGCTCGGCCTGCAGCGCCCCCTGCAGTACCGGCGCAGCCTGTGGCCGCAGCGGCAGCGCCGGCAACAGGCGCTCGGGTTGGTACAACGCATCGTCGGCGCGCGGCTCGAACGGCACCGCGCCCACCAGCAGCCCCGGACCACCGCGCTGCTGGCGGAAGAAATCCGCTACGCGGTCGGCCAGGGTGGTCAGTGCACCGGCAGGCAGCCGCGCACGGCAGCCGCGCGCGTGCACCTGCTGGCCCGCCTGCTGCAGCACGAACAGGTCGGCCTGATCGGCGTTGATTGCCGCGCCAGCCAGCACTGGATCGGGGTTGCGATCACCCAACACGATCGAATCGTTCATGCGGCCTCCGCGCGACGGTGGGCCAGCGCCAGTGCGCACAGCAGCAACAGCAGCACGCCCACCAGCAGGTACGGCAAGCTGGCATTAGCGCGGTAGAACAGCGTGCCCAGCATCGGCCCCACCACCATGCCCACGCCTTGCGCGGCGGCCACGGTACCGGCGGCGGCTCCCTGCTCGTGCGGTTCCACCGCATCGGCAGCCAGCGCCTGGAAGGACGGGAATACGAAGCCCATCCCAAACGCCGCGATGGCATAGGCCGCCGGCAGCTGCCAAGGCTGCTGCACGGCCGCCACTGAGGCGAAGCCCAGGCCGCCGATCAACGCGCCCAGCGCGATCCAGCGCCGCGGATGCACGTCCAGCTTCATCACCAGCACCTGCGCCAGGATCAGGCCCACGCCCACCGCGGTGAGTGCGATGCCGGCCATGCGTGCGCCGGCGGCGGCGTCCAGCGCCAGCCGATCAATCGCAAAGAAACCGACCGTAACCTGGGCGATGGTGACCGAGATCATGGCCAGGCACGCGGTCAGCTGCGGCAGCCGCACGCGTGCATCCATGCGCGCCAGCGGCGTGCGCTTCTGTGCCGCATTGGCCGCCACCGGCGGCGTGGCCGGCAGGCGCCAGGCCAGCAGCGCCAGCGCCAGCAACGGCAGCATCGCGGCCGCGTACAGCGCCAACGGCAGATTGCGGTAGGCCAGCCAGCCGGCCGCGGCCGGGCCCAGCACCATGCCCAGCGCATTGGCGCTGCCCAGTCGCGCCAGCAACTGCGTGCGCTGGCCCGGCGGTGACTGGTCGGCGATTAGCGCCGCAGCCGTCGGCGGCACCGCCGCATAGAACAGCCCGATCAGACCGCGCGTGCCGACCAGCACTGCCACCGACACCAGCACCACCGGCACCGACTGCAGCGCGCGGTCGATGAATACCGCCAGGCCGAGATAGACCACCGTGTAGGCGCTCATGGCCAGCAGCAGCACACGCTTGCGGCCGATGCGGTCACTCAGCAGGCCCCACGGGCGGGCAGCGAGCATCCACAGCACACCGGCGGCGGTGACAGACAGACCGGCATGCCATTCGGCCAGGCCCAGCAAGCGCACCACCGGGCCGATGACCGCGACGAAGGACATCATCGCCATGGTGCCGATCAGGGCAGCCAACACCAATGCCGGCAGACCGGCGACGACGGGACGTGCATTCATGGAACACCAGCCGTTTCAGGAAAGGAGCGCGGGCGCCTTGCGGACCCGTCTGGCGCGGCACCGTCAGGCGCGCACCCAGGCCTCAAATGATAACGGCTCGTATTTGCATTTGATACCCATTCACTTGAACGGGACAGCAACCGTTGCCCACGCAGGATCAGCCGACGCTACGCGCCGACAACAGGCCCCGGCGGCGGAACCACCATTCCAGCGGCAGCGTGACCACCGGCGGAATCGCCGCCAGCAGGGCCAGGCCGGTGGCCCACCACGGCCAGCGCAGGCGCAGCGCCGCCAGCAGGCTGACCGCCACGTAGACCAGGAAGGCCCCGCCATGCAGGGGACCAAACACCTTAACCAGCGCCACGGTGTCGGCCGGGCCGTACTTCAGCCACATGCCCAGCAGCAGCCCAGCCCAGGTGAGCGCCTCGATGAAGGCAACGATGGCGAACGCGCGCCCGAACGGGTGCAGGGGGGAACGTTGGGTCACGAAAGGCTCCGGGCCGGGGGGTCAAACGCGAATGATACGCAGATGCGAACGCCAGCAGGAACCCGCCGTGCCCGGCGGTCGCCCCTCACAGCCCGACCGACGCAATTTCCTCCAACACGGCCTGCACCGGCCGCCCGTTGTCGACCAGGTTGAACATCACATGCGCCACGCCCTGCGCCTGCACACGCTGCAGATAGGCCTGCAGACCGTGGCGGCCCACTTTCATGCCCAATGGCAGTGGCGTGGCCGGCGCGTGCGGATCGGCCTGCAGATCCAGTTGCATGGACTGCACGAACGGCTTGGCGGTGCCGGCCTGCGCCAGCGCCTGTTGCCACAGCCCGATGCGGCCTTTCTGTGCACCTTCTTCACGGTGATAGGTGGCCCAACCCTCGGCGTCGCGTGCGATCCACTGCAGGCTCTGCCGCGCCGTTCCCACCACCAGCATGGGAATGCACTGCTGCGGCGGCGCCAGTACCGCAAAGCCGCCGGTGGCATCGGCCAGTTCGGCCTGTGCGTGAGCGTCGGGCGACAGCGCCGCGCGCAACACCGACCAGCGCTGGCGGAACGCCGCACCGCGATGGTCCAGGTCTTCGCCGAACGCGGCGAACTCTTCCGGGCGGTCACCCGAACCCAGGCCGAGGATGAAGCGCCCCTCGCTTATCCGGTCCAGGCTGCGCGCGGCCTTGGCCACATGCAGCGGATGCCGCAGCGGCAGCACGATGGCCGCGCTGCCCAGCGCGATGCGCTCGGTGGCACCGGCCAGCGCTGCCAGCCACAGGAACGGATCGTCCAGTGCACTGGCCGTGGCATCCGGCCCCTGCGGCACCATCAGCGGCACGTCGCGCGCCCACAGCGCGGCAAAGCCCAGATCGTCGGCCAGCCGTGCGTGCGCACGTGCGCTGCGCAGATCAGCCAGGCCGTGCGCGGCCAGCGGGGTCATCAGGCCCAGACTGAGGCC
Organism: Stenotrophomonas sp. YAU14D1_LEIMI4_1; assembly: GCF_003086815.1. Taxonomy (NCBI): domain Bacteria; kingdom Pseudomonadati; phylum Pseudomonadota; class Gammaproteobacteria; order Lysobacterales; family Lysobacteraceae; genus Stenotrophomonas; species Stenotrophomonas sp. YAU14D1_LEIMI4_1. The sequence goes on from NZ_CP025997.1 coordinate 2,336,775, forward strand.
CTGCGATGGAAACACCCGCGCATGGGCGGCATTGAAATCGCTCATGCAGGCAGCTTAGCGTGGCAGGCTGACCACCACGCCACCACAGGAAGAACACTGCATGCACAGGATCCGCCCCGCCCTCGCCCAGGACACCCCGGCGATCAGCACCGTGTGCATGGCCGCGTTCGAACAGACGGTGGCGCCCACCCTGAGCGCACAGGGCGTGGCCACGTTTGCCGCGGTGGCTGCGCCTGCCGCCTTCGGCGATCGCCTGCAGGGCGACAACCACATCCTGGTGGCCGAACAGGACGCGCGCATCGTGGGCGTGGTGGAACTGAAGGAAGGCCGGCACCTGGCGATGCTGTTCGTGGCCCCGGCCTGCCAGGGCCAGGGCATCGGCCATGCGCTGCTGCAGGCGGTGCTGCCGCACCTGCGCGCACCCCAGATGAGCGTCAGCGCGTCACTGAATGCCGTGCCCACTTACCAGCGCTACGGCTTCGTGCTGGATGGCGAAGTGGCCGAGTCGAACGGACTGGTCTACCAGCCGCTGACCCTGGCCGCCCCGCCCCGGCACTGACTGCGCCGATCAGACGAACATGCCGCCGGACGCTTCCACGCGCTGGCCGTTCACCCAGCCGGTGGCGGGCGACAGCAGCGCCACCACCACCGGGCCGATGTCATCGGGCAGGCCGGCGCGGCCCAGCGCAGTGATCGACGACACCATGGCATTGGTCTGCGCATCGTCGCGCACCCGGCCGCCACCGAAGTCGGTCTCGATGGCACCCGGCGCCAGCGTGTTGGCGCTGATGCCACGCGCGCCCAGTTCGCGCGCCAGATAGCGGGTGAACACTTCAATGCCGCCCTTCATCATGGCGTAGGCGGAACTGCCGGGCAGCGAGAAGCGCGCCAGCCCGCTGGAGACATTGAGGATGCGGCCGCCATCGGCGATCAGCGGCAGCAGCGCCTGGGTGAGGAAGTACGGGCCCTTCAGGTGTACGGCCACCGCGTTGTCGAACTGCGCCTCGGTGGTGTCGGCAATCGGCGCGTACAGGCCTTCGCCGGCATTGTTCAACAGGCCCTGCAGCGCCGTGGCCCCCCAGCCCTGCAGCACGTTCTGCAGTTGCTGGGCGAAGGCGGTGAAACCGGCGCTGTCGGCCATGTCCAGCGGCAAAGCCGCGGCACGACGGCCCAGCGCTTGGATCTGCTGCACGACCTGTTCGGCGGCGTCGGCCTGCGCGCGGTAGGTAATGACGATATCGGCGCCATCGGCGGCCAGCGCCAAGGCGGCGTTACGGCCCAGGCCGCGGCTGCCGCCGGTGACAAGGACAACACGGGAAGAAGACGTCATGACGGTGCACCTGGTTGAGGAGGAAGTGGGACCAGACTATTGGGATTGCCGAGCGCCATAAATCGCGCGATCCTGATTTGACTGTTCAACCTGGCCAAACAATCCATGGACCGCCTAGATACCCTGCGGGTCTTCCTGCGCGTGGCCGAGCTGGGCTCGTTCACCCGCGCGGCCGACGGCCTGGGCCTGCCCAAGGCCAGTGTGTCGCAGGCGATCCAGCGCCTGGAGGCCGAACTGGGCACCCAGCTTCTGCACCGCACCACCCGCCGCGTTCACCTGACGGCCGACGGCACCCAGCTGCAGCAGCGTGCCCATGATCTGCTGGACGACATGGAAGAACTGCAGGGCCTGTTCCGCCGCCAGACCAGCGAACTGAGCGGGCGCCTGCGCGTGGACATGCCCGGCGGGCTGGCGCGCAACCTGGTGATTCCGCAGCTGCCGGGCTTCCTGGCCCAGCACCCGGCGCTGGAAGTGGAACTGAGCGCGACCGACCGCCGCGTGGATGTGGTGCGCGAAGGCTTCGACTGCGTGCTGCGGGTCGGCAACCTGGACGACAGCAGCCTGGTTGCGCGCCCACTGGGCCACATGCACATCGTCAACGTGGCCAGCCCGGCCTATCTGGCCGCGCGCGGTGTGCCGCGCGAACTGGCCGACCTGGACCAGCATGCGCTGGTGCACTACGTGGGCACGCTGGGCCAGCGCTCGCCGGGGTTTGAATACTTCGATGGCCAGCAGTACCGCAGCTGGCCGATGCGCGGCGCGCTGACGGTGAACAATGCCGACGGCTACAGCGCCGCCGCACTGGCCGGACTGGGCATCATCCAAGTGCCGGAAATGGGCGCCCGCCAGGCGCTGCGCGAGGGCCGGCTGGTACAGGTGCTGCCCGACTGCGTGGCCGAACCGATGCCGGTGAACCTGGTCTATGCGCAGCGCCGCCATCTGCCACGCCGCGTGCAGGCCTTCATGCACTGGCTGGCCAGTCTGCTGGCCGACGAGCTGCAGGCGGCGCGGGCCCCCTGACCCGCATATGCCGGCAGGCACGGCCGTCATGCCCAAACTGCATCAACCGCAGGGGGCGGCCTTCCTACAATGCGCTATTCCCCCAACGGACCGCCCGCCGATGCGCACTGCCCTTTCCGTACTGCTGCTCGCCTCGGCACTGAGCGCCTGCTCGCCCGCGCAGGCCCCGGTTGCTTCGGCCAATGCGGCCAGCGCCGCGCCGGCCACCGCCATCGCCTGGCGCCAGGGCGACGTGGACGATGCCTTCAATGAAGCAGCCGAAAGTGGCAAGCCGGTGCTGCTGTACTGGGGCGCGGTGTGGTGCCCGCCCTGCAACCAGCTGAAGGCCGGGCTGTTCAAGGATCCGGCCTTCATCGCCCTGACCGGCAAGTTCGTGCCCGTCTACCTGGATGGCGACGAGGAAGGCGCGCAGGCCTGGGGCGAGCGCTTCGGCGTGCGCGGCTATCCCACGCTGATCGTGCTGGACCCGCAGCGCAATGAGATCACTCGGGTGGCCGGCGGCAACGATGCGGCCGAACTGACCCGGGTACTGACCGTGGCCGCCGGTCGCCGCAGTGCGGTGGCCGACACGCTGGCCACCGCCTTGGCGACACCCGCCAGACTGGGCGCAGAGGACTGGCAGGTACTGGGCGACTACGGCTGGGAAGTGGACGCCAACAAGCTGGCCGGCACGCGCAGCAGTACGGATGTCTTGAACGCACTGGCCGCCGCCGCACCGGAGCCTGCGTTGCAGCGCCGCTTCGCGCTGCTGGCGCTGGCCACGGCGGAGACGACGCGCAGCGCCCCGACCGCCACCCGCGAACTGCTGGAGGCCGTGCTGGCACAGCCGGCCGAGGTGCGCCGCAATCGCGAACTGCTGGGCTATGCCGGTGCCAAGCTGGTGAAACTGGCCAGCGCCGGCCCCACCACCGAGCAGCGCCTGGGCCAGCAGTTGCTGGTCGCGCTGGACCGCGCCGACGCCGCCCAGGGCAACCGCGCCGACGATGCCCTGTCGCGTGCGCTGACCGAACTGGAATTGGCCCGCCAGCAGCAACCCGAAGGCGCGCTGCCGCCCACGCTTGTCGCGCAGGTGAAGCAGCGCGTAGCCGCCGCCGATGCCGCCGCCAGCGATGCGCATGCACGCCAGGCCACGATCAGCAGCGCGGTGTATGCGCTGCGCCAGATCGGCGATGACGCCGGTGCCGAGGCACTGCTGTTGGCCGAGATCAAGCGCAGCGAGCAGCCCTACTACTACATGCCCGAACTGGCCGAACTGGCCGAGCAACGCGGCGACACCGCCGGTGCGCTGGAATGGCTGAAGCGCGCCTATGAAGGCGCACAGGGCCCGGCCACGCGCGTGCAATGGGGCGTGCTGTACGTGGAAGGCCTGCTGCGGCTGGCCCCGCAGGATGCACCCCGCATCGAACAGGCCACCGATGCGTTGATCGCCGAACTGCAGAGCCAGCCGTCGGGCTACCACCAGCGCACGCGGCAGCGTTTCGAGCGGCTGGCGGCGCAGTTGAAGACCTGGAGCGGCAAGCACCAGGGCGCGCAGACCCTGGCCCGCCTGCAGCAGCGCATGCAGCAGGCCTGCGGCGAGCAGAGCGACGGTGCGTGCCGGAATTGGTTGAGCTGAGCGGCGTGTCCACCAAGGTGGACACCTACCGACGGACATCGGGGCCGTTGTCAGGTCAGGTCGATCGCTCTGAACTGCAGCTCCCGGTAAAGCACCTTGATGCCTTCAGCAGACGCCTCGACCAGTCGCTTCTCATCGTAGCTCGCCAGCGTCTCGACCCGATAGTCCGCGCTCAAGCGGTCCACCAGCTCCCGTAGCTCCTCCCGGCGGGTGGCCGTTCCCGTTTCAAAGTGCCCGAGCAGACGATCGCCCCGGTACAGGTTCAGTCGGTACACCGTCATGCCCCGCTCCCCTCGCCATCAGAAGGCCAGTAATGGGAATCAGGCGTGGCGCGGGCGCCGAAAATGGCCTGGCCTACGCGCACAACCGTGGCGCCTTCTTCGATGGCGATCTCGTAATCGCCCGACATCCCCATGGACAACTCCTGCAGTGACACCCCGTCGATGGCCTCTTGCTGCAGGCGATCTCTCAGCTGCCGCAGGCGGATGAAGCACGGGCGCACCTGTTCGGGTTGCGCCGAGAGCATGGCCAAGGTCATCAAGCCCCGCACGCGCAGCGAACGGTAGGGTGCCAACTGGCGCAGGAATGCCGGCACGCTGTCGATGTCCAACCCGTACTTGCTGGCTTCACCTGACGTATTGACCTGCACGAAGACGTCCAGGCCGCGCCCCTCGATCTGCAGCCTGCGGTCCAGCGCTTCGGCCAGTTTCAGGCTGTCCAGTGCCTGGAACTCATCGGCGAACCGGGCGACCACCTTGGCCTTGTTGGTCTGCAGATGGCCGATGATCGACCACTTCAGCGCCGGCAGATCCTGCGTCGCTTCCCACTTCGCCACCGCCTCCTGAACCTTGTTCTCGCCCAGCATCCGGCAGCCCGCCGCAAAGGCGCGGCGCACGGTGGCTTCCGGCTTGGTCTTGCTGACCGGCAGCAGCCTGACACTGGCCGGGTCGCGCCCAACGCGCAGGCAGGCCGCGTCGATCCTGGACTGCACCGTGGCCAGGTTCGCCACGATGTCCTGCTCCGTTGTCGCCTCGGGCCACAGGCCGTGTAGGTCGTGCCGTGTGCCTGCCTGTGGGTTGCCGCCGGTAGTCATTCAATGCCTCACGTGGGGTGGTTGCCGCTTCGCGCCCTGCGCGACGGCATCCGTGTTATTGTCCTAGGCCAATAAGCTATCACGTCCCAGGACACTGTGGAAATCGTAGGCACCTCGGCTGCGGCCATCTTCGAAAGCGTTCGTGGCCTGGTCCAGGCCGGGCAGCTGCGGGCCGGGCAGGAGCTGCCGACGGTGCGGGATCTGGCGGCCTCGCTGGGCGTGAACCGCAATACGGTTTCCAGCGCCTACAAACGCCTGGTCAGCGCAGGGGTTGCGACCACACAGGGCCGCCTGGGCACGACCATTCGTGACCCGATGCGCCTGGGCGAAGCCGAGGGAACCGTTCCGGGATGCTGGTTGACTGACCTGGCCGGAGGCAACCCGAACCCGGAGTGGCTGCCGGACATCGTGCAGGTGCTTGGCCAACGGCCCCAGCCGCCTGCGCTGTACGGGGCGCCGGCGGTGCATCCGGAGCTGGAAGCGCTGGCCACCGCGTGGATGCAGGGCGACTGCCCGCCCGCGTTCCGAATGGACATCACCGGGGGCGCGGTAGACGCGGTGGAGCGGCTTCTCGCCTGCCATCTGGTGCCCGGCGACAAGGTGGTCGTTGAGAACCCCTGCTTTGTCAGCAGCGTGAACACCCTGCGCGTGGCGGGTCTGCAGCCATTCCCTGTCGACATGGATGCCGAGGGCATGATCCCGGCGGCGCTGGAGGAAGCGCTTGCCCGCGGGGCGCAGGCCGTGATCCTGACGCCCCGTGCGCAGAATCCCACGGGATGTTCGCTTGGTGCCACGCGCGCGGCCGAGATCCGGGCCGTACTGTCACGCCATCCCAATGTCCTGGTGATCGTTGACGATCACTTTGCACTACTCGCTACGAACGACTATTTCGATGTGATTCCTGCCGATGCGCGGCGCTGGGCACTGGTCAGGTCCGTCTCGAAAGCGCTGGGCCCCGACCTGCGCCTGGCGCTCGTTGCCAGCGACGCGCAGACCTCCAGCCGACTGCGGCTTCGATTGGCTGCCGGCGCCCACTGGGTCAGCCATCTGCTGCAACAGGCGGTGATCGGCTGCCTTGGCTCGCCCACGGTCAACGCCCGGATTGCAGCCGCACGCGGCGACTACGCGGAAAGACGCTCGCGGCTGGTCCACCTTCTGCACGGCCGCGGTATCAGCACCGCTACGTCAAGCGATGGGCTGAACGTCTGGATTCCCCTTGAAACCGACAGCCAGCCGTTGGTCATCGAACTGGCCAAGCACGGCTGGCTGACCCGGGGTGGCGAGTCGTTCGGCGTGCAGGCGCCGTCACATGGCCTGCGCCTGACCATTTCCTCCCTCGCACCCGATGATGCGGTGCGCTTTGCCGATGACCTGGCCGCTGCAATGCAACGTCTCGCGTTGTAGCGCGCCGTCCTTGCACCCACCCCACACGCCGCTCAACCCAGGACGCCACCGATGCAGGTTCACTTCGTCATCCATGAAGCCTTCGAGGCGCCCGGCGCGTATGCGCAATGGGCCGACAGCAGGGGCCACGGAACAAGCTTCACTCGACTGCATGCGGGCGATCCGCTGCCGCCCGATGCCAACGCCCACGACATGCTGATCGTCATGGGCGGCCCGCAATCCCCGGCGACGACCCTCGACGAGTGCCCGCATTTCAACGCCGCAGCAGAGACGCACCTGATTGCAGCGTTTGCCGCGGCGGGCAAGCCGGTGCTGGGCGTCTGCCTGGGCGCGCAGTTGATCGGCGAAGCGCTGGGTGCTTCCTTCGAGCACAGCCCGGACAAGGAAATCGGCACGTTCCCGATCACCCTGACCGCCGCAGGACGTGCCAACCCCATGTTCGTCCATTTCGGCGATACGCTCGACGTTGGCCACTGGCACAACGACATGCCCGGCCTGACCGCCGATGCCACGGTCATCGCCCAGAGCGAGGGCTGCCCGCGGCAGATCGTGCAGTACGGCCCCTTGGTATATGGCTTCCAGTGCCACATGGAATTCAATCGCGAGGTGGTTGCATTGATGATTGCCGCGTCCACGCAGGAGCTCGACGCCTTCCGTTCTTCGCGCTTTGTCCAGCAGCCGGACGAGCTGCTGGCGCAGGACTACGCGGCCATGAACGAGGTCCTCTTCACGTTCCTGGACAAGCTCGAAGCCGCGTTCGAAGGTAGCGCCGGGCCACGCCCGGCGAGCGTAGCGGATGCTTGACCTCAACCAAAGTTGAGGTGCGATAACAGTGCTCCCCCGGCCAGACACCTGGCCACCCACGGAGACTGTTGCAATGCCGTACTCGCTTCCCGCCCTGCCCTACGCCTACGACGCGCTGGAACCGCACTTCGATGCGCTCACCATGGAAATCCACCATGGCAAGCACCACCAGACCTACATCAACAACCTCAACGCAGCATTGGAACAGGCCGGGCTGCCGGCCACGCCGGTGGAAGCCCTGATTGCCGACCTGGAGGCCCTGCCCGAAGCGCTGCGCCTACCGGTTCGCAACAACGGCGGCGGCCATGCCAACCACAGCCTGTTCTGGTCGGTACTGAGCCCGAGCGGCGGCACGCCCGGCGCCGCAGTGGCCGCAGCGATCGATCGCGACCTGGGCGGATTCGATGCCTTCAAGGACGCCTTCAGCAAGGCCGCGCAGACCCGCTTCGGCAGCGGCTGGGCGTGGCTGACCAGCGATCGCAGTGGGCGGCTGCAGATTGAAAGCAGCGCCAACCAGGACAACCCGCTGATGGGCGCGGCCGTGGGCCTGTCCGGCAACACGCCCATCCTGGCGCTGGATGTCTGGGAGCACGCCTACTACCTGCACTACCAGAACCGTCGCCCGGACTATATCGGTGCGTTCTTCCAGATCATCCACTGGGCCGAAGTGGAGCGTCGCTACACACAGGCGATGCACGCATGAGCGCCGAAGGCATGCCCTATGCCGGGCCGTGGCCGGGGGTCTACCCCGCCCCGGCCGTGCAGCCATCGGTCGCGCTGGCACCGCGCGCCCTGCGGCGGTTGCTGGGCCACTACCCGACCGGGGTGGCCATTGCCACCACCAGCGACGCGCGCGGCAAGCTGCACGGCCTGACCATCAACTCGTTCGTGCCGGTTTCACTGCAGCCGCCGCTGGTGTCGTGGACCCTGGCACTGCACGCGCACAGTTTGAGGGCGTTCCAGCGTGCACCGCAGTTTGCGATCAGCGTGCTGGGCGCGCACCAGGTGGCGCTGGCACGCCAGTTCGCCGACCCGCTGGTGCGCGATCGCTTCGAAGGCGTGCCGCTGCTGGACGAGGAGGACGGCCTGCCGCCGCGGATTGCCGGCGCGGTGGCCCACTTGGTCTGCAGCCGCCACGCGCACTGGCCGGTGGGCGACCATCTGCTGCTGGTGGGCCGCGTGCTGCAGGCCAGCGACGCCGACCAGGCCCCGCTGCTGTTCCATCGCGGCCGCTTCCAGGCCGGATCGCTGCAGCCCGTGTTCGAGGTCATCCCATGAACATGCTGGCCCTGGAGGCGCTGCTGGCGGCGGGCAAGGACAGCGCGCTGCTGCGCTTCGGCCTGGGCAAGGGCTGGCTGGATGCCGGTGACGCGCTGCGCGCGGCGATGCACCTGGGCCGCTGCGTGGCGCTGGACCCGCAGTACTCGGCCGCGTGGAAGCTGCTGGGCAAGGCATGGCTGGCCGGTGGCCAGCCGGGCGCTGCGCGCGAGGCGTGGCAGCGCGGGCTGTGCGTGTCCGGCAGCAAAGGCGACCAGCAGGCGCAGCGGGAAATGCAGGTGTTCCTGCGCCGCCTGGACCGCGCCGGCGACGCCGCCCAGGCACAGGCGGGCTGAGCGATCAGCCCGCGTTGGCCGGCGTCGGGCTGGGCGGCGACAGGATGTCGGCCAGCGGCAGGCGGCGCGGCTTGCTGGGGAAGGCATGGCGCAGGATGCGCCAGACCACCTGGCCGAACTGGCGCGGCAGCGAGCCGTTGTTGTAGTGCTGGCCGTAGCGGCGGCAGATGTCCTTCACTTCCTTGGCAATGGTCGCGTAGCGGTTGGCCGGCAGATCGGGATAGAAGTGGTGTTCGATCTGGTGGCTCAGGTTGCCCGACAGCACGTTGATGATGAAACCACCGCTGATGTTGGACGAGCCGCGCAGCTGGCGCAGGTACCAGTGGCCGCGCGATTCATTGCGCAGGCATTCCTTGGGGAAGGTTTCCGATTCGGCGGTGAAATGGCCGCAGAAGATGATGACGTAGGTCCAGATGTTGCGCAGGCCATTGGCCACCAGGTTGCCCAGCATCACCGGCAGGAAGAACGGGCCGGCCAGCAGCGGGAAGAACACGTAGTCCTTCAGCACCTGGCGCAGCATCTTGCGCGCCACCGGGCGGGTCTGCAGCCACATGGCGCGGCTGCTGATGCGGCCCTTGAACCAACGGCCCAGGCGCAGGTCCTGCGCGGCCACGCCCCACTGGAACAGCAGCGCGAAGATCGGCGCGATGATCGGCTGCAGCAGGTAGAACGGCTTCCAGCGCTGTTCGGGGAAGATGCGCAGCAGGCCGTAGCCGATGTCATCGTCCATGCCGCGCACGTTGGTGTAGGTGTGGTGGCGGAAATTGTGGGTCTTGCGCCAGTTGTCACCGGTGGCGACGATGTCCCATTCGTAGGTGTTGCCGTTGAGCTTGGGGTCGCCGGTCCAGTCGTACTGGCCGTGCATCACGTTGTGGCCCAGCTCCATGTTTTCCAGGATCTTGGCCAGCGCCAGCAGCAGCGTGCCGGCAATGCAGGCCGGCCACAGCAGCGGCGCCCAGAACAGCGGCGAGAACGCGCCCAGGAACAGCAGGCCACGACCCAGCACGCCGGACCAGCGCACGGCAGCGGCCACGCGGCGGATGTAGCGGGTGTCGGACGCGCCCAGGCTGCCGATCACACGGTCGCGGATCGCGTCGAGTTCCCTGCCGAAGGCATCCATCTCCACGGGGCTCAGGGCACGGTCAGTAGCGCGGGTCATGGCAACGGTTCCTCAGAGATCCAAAGTCAGGTCGGTGGTCGGCGCACTCACGCAGATCCGTACCGGTGCGGCCGGGCCAGACTGGGTTTCGCCGGTGCGCAGGTGGCGGGTGCCGCCACTGACGCCTTCGCAGGTGCAGGTATTGCAGATGCCCATGCGGCAGCCGTGCTTGGGCTTGATGCCCTGCGCTTCCAGGCTTTCCAGCAGCGAGCGGTTTCGCGGTACTTTCAGCTGGCGGCCGCTGCGGGCCAGGGTCAGGGCCACTTCGCCCTCGCTGTCGGCGCCGGTGATCGGCGCCGGCGGGGTGAAGGCCTCGGCCTGGAAGCCAGCCACCTGGTGGGCCAGACGCGCACGCGCGGCGGCGACGAAACCGTCCGGGCCGCAGGCCAGTACATGGCGCTGGGCCAGCGGGGTGTCATCACCGGGCACCACCAACGTGTGGCGATCAATGCGCGCAGCCGGGGCATCGCCCTCGCGGGTGGTCAGCAGGTGCACGCGCAGGTTCGGGGTGGCCGCGGCGAGCGCCTGCAGTTCATCACGGAACTGCTGGCTTGCCGCCGTGCGTTCCCAATAGAACAGATCCACCGGCGCCGCCAACGGGCGCTGGCAGGCCTCGCGCAACAGGCTGCGCATGGGGGTGATGCCACTGCCGGCGGCCAGCAACAGCACCGGCGCCGCGGCAGGCATGTGGAAATCGCCGAAGGCGGCATCCAGCCGGAACAGATCGCCCGGGCGCGCGTGGTGCAGCAGGTGCTGGCTGACCTGCCCGCCTTCCACGCCCTTGACGGTAATGGCCAGTTCGCGGCGCCCGATCATCGTCGGGCTGTAGCTGCGGCGCAGGATGCGCCCACCCAGCTCCACGCCCAGGGTGATGTGCTGGCCGGCACGCATGCCCTTCCAGTGCCGGTTGCAGCGCAGGACCAGGGTCGTGGCGCCCTCCCCGGCCGGTTCACGTCGCACCAGGCGGGCCAGGGGCTCGCGCAGGGTCCACAGCGGATTGAGCTGGCCCGCCCAGAAATCGAACAGCGACGGCGACAGCCAGCGGTACGGAGAGAACAGGGACGGACGGATGACGGCGCTCATGGGGCCACTATACGGGCGCACATACACCTGTGTATACATGTGTATATTGAACCGGATTGGGTATGATTCAGCCTTGCCCCTCCGGAAGTCCCATGGCCGCTGCCACCGCCCTGACGCCGCCCGAAGATGCCAACAGCCCGGCCCGCCGCACGGTGAGCCGCGAAGATCTGTTGGCCGCCGCGCTGAAACTGATCGGCCCGCACCGCAGCCTGTCCACGCTCAGCCTGCGCGAAGTGGCGCGCGAAGCCGGCATTGCGCCCAACAGCTTCTACCGCCAGTTCCGCGACATGGACGAACTGGCCGTGGCGCTGATCGATGTGGCCGGGCGCTCGCTGCGCACCATCATTGGTGAGGCCCGCCAGCGCGCCACCTCCAGCGCGACCAGCGTGGTAAGGGTGTCGGTGGAAACCTTCATGGAACAGCTGCGCGCCGACGACAAGCTGCTGCACGTGCTGCTGCGCGAGGGCGCGGTGGGGTCGGACGACTTCAAGCACGCGGTGGAACGCGAGCTGCACTACTTCGAAGAAGAGCTGCAGCACGACCTGGTGCGCTTGGCCGCGCTGGATGGCGCCAAGCTGTACAAGCCGGAGTTGGTGGCCACCGCCATCACCCGGCTGGTGTTCGCCATGGGCGCCACCGCCATGGACCTGCCGCCGGAAAAAGACCCGGAACTGATCGAACAGATTTCCACGATGATCCGCATGATCATCGTCGGCGCCCGCAGCCCGGCCGCGTTCCGCCGCGGCCGGTAAGTGCCGGGGTCGGATCCGTTTCCACCGGAAACGGCTCTGACCCCTGAACGCGAAAGCCATCCACGCATGGCGTGGATCTACTGCGGGGAATTACCGGGGTCGGATCCGTTTCCGCAGGAAACGGCTCTGACCCCGCTCGATCGCTGTCAGGCCGCCCCGCCTTCGGCCTTGCGCACGAAGGCTTCGAACAACGCCAGGGTCTGTTCGCTCACATGGTGCTCGATGCCCTCGGCATCACGGCGGGCGGTATCCGGATCGACACCCAGCGCCAGCAGGAAGCGCTCCACGGTCTGGTGGCGCTGGCGACTGGCATGGGCCAGCGCCTCGCCCTCCGGGGTCAGGAACACGCCACGGTAAGGCCGCTGTACCACCCAGCCATCACGCGCCAACCGGCGCAGCATCTTGGCCACGGTGGGCTGGGCCACGCCCAGGCGGGTGGCGATATCGACCTGGCGGGCTTCACCGCCGTCGGCCAGCAGGTCGGAAATCAATTCGACATAGTCTTCCACCAGCTCCATCCGGTGTGCCTCGCGCACCTGGCGGAAGCTCTCGACCTGGCGCTCGGCCTCGATCAAGGGAGTGGCTTTTGCCGTTGTCGGATCGTCCTTCCTGCGCACGCGTCTGCCCGCCCTTCCAGTTATGCCTGTATTCGAAGCTGAATTCTGGACCAGTGACAAGGTAAAGACGATTGTTTCACATTGCTAATCGGTATAGCAGTGGCTATATTGCACCCATGAGCACTGTCGCGCAAACCGACTCCCCGGCCGCCCCTGCGGCCAGCCTGGGCGCGCTCAACGCGTCGGTGGCCGTACCCGACAAGGGCCATTGGTGGTTCCGCCTGCTGGCCTTCATTGGCCCGGGCTACATGGTGTCGGTCGGCTACATGGACCCGGGCAACTGGGCCACCGACCTGGCCGGCGGCTCGCGCTTCGGCTATCTGCTGCTGTCGATCATCCTGATTTCGAACCTGATGGCGGTGATCCTGCAGGCGCTGTCGGCGCGGCTGGGCATCGCCACCGGCATGGACCTGGCCCAGGCCTGCCGCGCGCGTTACCCCAAGCCGGTGAATCTGGCGCTGTGGGCGCTGTGCGAAGCGGCGATCATCGCCTGCGACCTGGCCGAGGTGATCGGCACGGCCATCGCCCTGAAGCTGCTGTTCGATCTGCCGCTGCTGTGGGGTGCGGTGATCACCGCGCTGGACACGCTGCTGGTGCTGCTGCTGATGAACCGGGGCTTCCGTGCACTGGAAGCGTTCGTGATCGCCCTGCTGATGATCATCTTCGGCTGCTTCCTGGTGCAGATCGCGCTGGCCGCGCCTCCGGTGATGGAGGTGCTGGGCGGCTTCATTCCGCGCGCCCAGGTGGTGACCGATCCGCACGCGCTGTACATCGCCATCGGCATCATCGGCGCCACGGTGATGCCGCACAACCTGTACCTGCATTCGTCCATCGTGCAGACCCGCGCCTACCCGCGCACCGATGAAGGGCGCCGCAGTGCGCTGCGCTGGGCGGTGACCGACAGCACCATCGCGCTGACCCTGGCGCTGTTCATCAACGCCAGCATCCTGATCCTGGCCGCGGCGGTGTTCCATGCCAACGGCCGTCTGGATGTGGAAGACATCGAGCAGGCACATCAACTGTTGGCACCGATGCTGGGCGTGGGACTGGCATCGACCCTGTTTGCCGTGGCCCTGCTCGCCTCGGGCCTGAATTCCACGGTGACCGCCACCCTGGCCGGGCAGATCGTGATGGAAGGCTTCCTGCGCCTGCGCCTGCCGCCCTGGCTGCGGCGGCTGATCACCCGCTTGCTGGCGATCATTCCGGTGGTGGTGGTGATCGTGCTGTTCGGCGACCAGGGCGCGGTGAAGCTGCTGGTGCTGAGCCAGGTGGTGCTTTCGATGCAGCTGCCGTTCGCGATCATCCCGCTGGTGCGGCTGGTGACCGACAAGGCCACGATGGGCGCCCTGGTGGCGCCGCGCTGGCTGGGCGGCACCGCGTGGGTGATCGCACTGCTGATCGTGGGCTTGAACGTGAAGCTGCTGGTGGACACCTTCGCCGGCGGCTGAGCCCGGTAGATCCACGCCATGCGTGGATGCCCCTGTAGAGTCGAGCCATGCTCGACTCATCGTCCATCGCGCGAAGGGCAGTCGAGCATGGCTCGACTCTACCAAAGCGGATGCGCGAAGCGCGGATCCGACCCCGGCAGATCCACGCCATGCGTGGATGCTCTTGTAGAGTCGAGCCATGCTCGACTCATCGTCCATAGCGCGCGGAGCAGTCGAGCACGGCTCGACTCTACAAAAGCGACCCCAGCCGATTGGGGTTACAGATGCTGTGCAATCGCGGCTTCAATCTGCTGCGGTGACTGGAAACCGGGCAGCCGTGCCTGCTCGTCACCATCACGGAACAACGACAGCGTGGGCGTCTGCCGCAGGCCCAACTGGCGGAAGAAGGCTTCACCGACCGCTTCGAGCTGCACCCGCAGCAGGGTGGTGCCCTGCCCGGCCGCGCTGGTGGCCACCCGATGCAGCGACATGTCCAGCATGCGGCAGCCGGGGCAGTCGTCCTTGTGGAAATCCACCAGCACCCGGGGGTGCTCGGCCAGCAACTGCTGGAACTGTTCAGGCGTGGTGGCGTTGATGATCTGCATCGGCGGTACTCCAGTAATGCGCCAGGACCGCAGCGGTCCATTCGGCGACGGCAGCGGCGTGGCGTTCACCATGCGGCATCTGTTCAATCCGCAGCGGCGGATAGGTGCTGTTGAAATAGCGGATCAAGCGCTGCACGGCGCCGCAGTAGTATTCTTGCCCCCACTGCGTTTCACCGGTGCCGAACACCGCCACCCGCGCCGGCCGCGGCCCGCGCTCGGCGGTGGCGGCAATCCAGGCCTTCATTTCCGAGGGCGTGCGCCCGGCGTTGTCGGTCCAGCTGCCCAGCAGCACCAGATCGGCCTGGTCTGCGGCCAGTGCTTGCGACGGATCCGCTGCATCGGCCTCCTGCCAATACACGGTGTGCCCCGCCGCGCGGCAGTGGCCGGCGATCATCCGCCCCAGTTCGCGCGTGTTGCCACTGAGCGAAGCCACCACGATCAGGATGCGCAGCGCGCCGCGCGGCTCACAGATCGTCGAAGCCGTTGTCGACGTTGGTCTTCTTGTAGCTTGCATTGCGCATCTCGAAGAAGTCGGTCTTGGTTTCGGTGAAGTTGTCGGCGTAGGCCTTGATCCAGGGCATCACGTTGTCGGTGGTATCGCTGTACAGGCGCTCGATGCCCAGCATGCCGGCCATCTTGTTGGCCCGGTACTTCACGTAGCGCACCATCTCGTCAACGTCGATGCCATCAATGCCGTCGAGCACTTCACTGGACCACTGCGTTTCCAGTTCGATGGCGTGCTGGAAGGCGCCATGCACGTAGTCGCTCAGCTGCTGGGTCTGCAGCTCCGGGTTCTCACCGATGATGGCGCGGATCAGTTCGCTGATGAACTTGGTATGGGCCAGTTCGTCGCGGTTGATGAAGCTGATGATCTTGCCGGTGCCGGTCATCCGGTTCTGCCGCACCATGTTGTAGAAGTACGCGAAGCCGGAATAGAAGTTGATGCCTTCCAGGATGGATGACTGGATGAGCGATTTGAGCAGGGTCTCGGCGGTTTTCTCGCGCATGAAATCGTCATACGCGCCCATGATCGGCGCGTTGCGCTTGATGATGGTCGGGTGGGTGCGGGCGATTTCGAAGATGCGGTTCTGGTTGGGCAGGTCGGTGATCGAGGCCAGCACGTAGCTGTAGCTCTCGTTGTGGATCACCTCCTGCTGGCCGATGATGGCTGCATTGGCATGCGCGGCCGGGTCGGTGATGTATTCGGCCACGTTGTAGATGAAGCGCGTCTGCGGTGAATCCAGCGTGGCCAGCAGGCCGATGATCGAGTCGTAGGCGTTCTTCTCGCGGCCGGACAGTTCGCCGTACTGGCGCGCGTCCAGCTTCATGTCCACCTCGTCAGGAATCCAGAAATTGGTGGAAAGCTCCTTGTAGGCGCGATAGAACGAGGGGTACGGAATGTCGTTCCAGTTCAGGATGCCGCTGGTGCGCCCGTTGATGATGCCGGTGCTGCGGTTGGGGTGGCGGGGTTCCAGGATCTTGATACGGTCGAGCGGAGTTGCCATGGTCGTTCCTGCAAAGGTAGCGCCGGGCCACGCCCGGCGGAATGTGCGGTGGCCGCGCGATGCGCTCGCCGATCAGCTGGAGCACCACTCGCATTCGCTCACGTCGATGTCGTTGGAGCGCACGTAGTAGGTGGTCTTCAGGCCCAGGCGCCACGCGCTCAGGTGCAGTTCCAGCAGGGTGCTGGCGCGGATGCTGCTGGGCACGTACAAGTTGAAGCTGATGGCCTGGTCCACATGGCGCTGGCGGCGCGCGTTCTGCCGCACGCTGGCGAACTGGTCGACCTTGTAGGCGCCCTTTTCGTAGTACGGCCAGGTGTCCAGCGACAGCCCCGGGGCGGCAACCGGACGGCGGAAATCCTTCTTTTCCTCGTAATAGAACGCGCTGTAGATCGGGTCGATCGAGGCGGTGGAGCCGGCGATCTGCGCGGTGCTCATGTTCGGCGCCACCGCCAGCAGCCAGCCATTGCGCAGGCCCTGCGTGGCCACGGTCTGCGCCAGCGCGTCCCAGCCTTCGCCGGCGTATTGGCGATCACGGAAGTAGCGCCCGGTCTGCCAGTCACTGCCGGCGAACATCGGGTAGCTGCCCTTTTCCTGGGCCAGCGCGGCGCTGGCCTGGATGGTGAGGAAGTTGATGCGCTCGAACAGGCTGTCCGACAGCGCTTCGGCCTGCGGCGATTCCCAGTGCACGCCCTGCTGCGCCAGCAGGTGGTGCCAGCCGAAGGTGCCCAGGCCGATGGCGCGGTACTTGCGGTTGGTGATGGTGGCCTGCGGCACCGGCAGTGCGTTCAGGTCGATCACGTTGTCCAGCATGCGCACCTGGATGGGAATCAACCGTTCCAGCACATCGCTGGCCAACAAATCGTCCGGCGCAGTGATCGCCCGGCCCAGGTTGATCGAGGACAGGTTGCAGACCACGAAGTCCCCTGCCCGGCGCGTGGTCACGATCTGGTCACCGCTGACGATCTCCTGGATCATCCGGGTGGGGCTCATGTTCTGCAGGATCTCGGTGCACAGGTTGCTGGAATAGACCATGCCCGCATGTTTGTTCGGGTTCTTCCGGTTCACTTCATCGCGGTAAAACAGGAACGGGTTGCCGGTCTCCAGCTGGCTGAGCATGATGCGCTTGAACAGATCGATGGCCTTCACCGTGCGCCGGCTGATGCGTTCATCGGCCACCAGTTCGGCATAGCGGTCGCGGAAGCTGCCCTGCCCGCGCTGCTCGTCGTAGAAGTCCTGCAGGTACCAGCCCTTGGCCTGCTTCACTTCGTGCGGATCGAACAGGTACCAGTCGGCGCGGCGCTCCACCGCTTCCATGAACAGATCCGGCACGCACACGGCGGTGAACACATCATGCGCGCGCAGGCGCTGGTCGCCATTGTTCAGGCGCAGGTCCAGGAACGCTTCAATATCGCGATGCCAGATATCCAGGTAGACCGCCACCGCGCCCTTGCGCTGGCCAAGCTGGTCTACCGACACGGCCGTATTGTTGAGCTGCTTGATCCACGGCACCACGCCACCCGACGAATTGGGCACGCCACGGATCGGCGCGCCGCTGCTGCGCACGTAGCCCAGGTACGCACCCACACCGCCGCCATGCTTTGAAACACGGGCGATATCGGTGTTGGAGTCATAGATGCCCTGCAGGCTGTCGTCCACCGTGTCGATGAAGCAGCTGGAGAGCTGGCCACCGACCTTGCCGGCGTTGGCCAGGGTGGGCGTGGCCACGGTCATGTACAGGTTCGACAGCGCCCAGTAGGCCTCGCCCACCAGCTGCATGCGCCGCTCACGGGGCTTTTCGTCCTGCATCAGGTACAGCGCGATGGTCAGCCAGCGCTCCTGCGGCAGTTCGTAGACCTCGCGGGTGCGGTCGGTGGCCAGGTAGCGCGTGGCCAGCAGATACAGGCCGTTGTAAGCGAACAGGCGGTCACGATCGGGATCGATCATCTGCCCGGCCTGCTGCAGTTCTTCCTTCGAATAGCAGCGCAGCACATCGTTGCTGTACACGCCGCGGTCTGCCAGGCTTTCCTGCAGGCCGACGAAGGACCCGTACTTCAGCGCTACATCGTAGAAGCGGTTGCGGCTGGCGCGCTTGTACAGGCGGCGCAGGTACAGGCGGGCGGCGAACTGCTCCCATTCCGGTGCGGTCAAGTCCACGCGCGATTCGGCTTCGCGGATCAGCAGGTCGACCAGGTCGTCTGCGCTGATGCTGGGCTTGCGCTCGACCATCGCCTGGACCACGCGCCGGTAGTCGGCCACGTCCAGCTGCGGAAACTCGGCGTGGATGCTGTCGATGCTGCGCTGCAGGCGCTCGGCGTCGAACGGCAGGCGACGGTTACCGGCTTCCTTGCTGATCCAGGTCGGTACCTGTTCGCCGCCGGCAGACATGGCTTCGCCGGCGCCGGCCAGATCGGCCGTGCGATAGGGGGTGTCGTTCATGGTGGTGCGTCTCCAGGCCTGCACGCGGACAACGTGCAGCGCCGTGGCGGCCCAGAGCGCGATACCGGCGCACGGGGCTGTCGGTTGGGGATGCCCATGCGCGGGAACACCAGATCGTCGGCATGTGCCTGCGCCTGCGGCCGGTATCCGGACCGTGGGGGCGACCTGGGTCCGCACGAAGGCGGCCGCGTCGACACGGCAAGCCATCAGGGGCGGGCCGCGGGACGTCTGTTGCATCGCCCGGCGGCGGCGGCTGACCGGGAGTGACGGCCACAACATAGTGGGGATGCGGAAGATCGTCAACACAAGATGCGGTAATCACGCCGTGTCGCGACGAACGGTCGCAGGATACGGTGTTGCACACACCAACGCTTGTCGCCAGCGGCGCTGGCCCCAGATCAGATCTCTCTTTCCACAGGACCTTCCCCATGCGCGCAGCCCTGCACTCTTCCTTCGGCGATCCGGCCACTGTGTTGGCCGCCGGTGACGCCGACCTGCCGGTTCCCGGCCCCGGCGAGGTGCGCATCCGCACCGTACTGGCGCCGATCCACAACCACGATCTGTGGACCGTGCGCGGCCAGTACGGCTACAAGCCGACGCTGCCGGCCATCGGTGGCAGCGAAGGCCTGGGCACCATCGACGCGCTGGGCGACGGCGTGCAGGGCCTGCAGATCGGCCAGCGCGTGGCCGCCGCGTCGGTGCACGGCACCTGGTCCGAAGCGTTCATCGCCCCGGCGCGCATGGTCATTCCGATGCCCGAGGCGATTGCCGATGAAACCGCCGCGCAGTTGATCGCCATGCCGCTGAGTGCGCTGATCCTGCTGGAATACCTGCAGGTGGAACCGGGCCAGTGGATCGTGCAGAACACCGCCAATGGCGCGGTGGGCAAGACCCTGGCAATGCTGGCCGCCGCTCGCGGCATTCCGGTGGTGAACCTGGTGCGGCGCGATGCCGGCGTGCAGGAGATGGCCGCACTGGGCATCGCCCATGTGTTCTCCACCGCCAGCGATGGTTGGAAGGATGCGGTACGCGCGGTACTGGGCGATGCCGGCGCCACCGCCGCGGTCGATTCGGTGGGTGGCACGGCCGCCGGCGATCTGGTGGGCCTGCTCGGTGACGGCGGCACCCTGGTGTCGTTCGGTTCGATGACCGGCGAGCCGATGCAGATTCCGTCCGGCGATGTGATCTTCAAGCAGGCCACGGTGAAGGGCTTCTGGGGCAGCAAGGTCAGCCAGGCGATGGCGGTGGAAGACAAGCGCCGGCTGGTGGGCGAGCTGCTGCAGCGCGCGGCCAGCGGCGAACTGAAGCTGCCGGTGGAAGGTGTCTTCGCACTGGACGATGTCGCCGCCGCCGTGACCGCCAGCGGCAAGCCCGGCCGCGGCGGCAAAGTGTTGCTGCGCCCCTGACCCTCGGTAGCGCCGGGCCATGCCCGGCGTTCGTGCATGACCGATAACGCCGGCCCACGCGCGAGCCCGTAGAGTCGAGCTTGCTCGACTGACGTTGCCAGAAGCAGTCGAGCAAGCTCGACTCTACCAAGCATCATGCACGCCGGTAGCGCCGGGCCATGCCCGGCGGCCTTACCCCATCACCGGCTCAGATGCAGGAACTGCAGGTGCCGTTCGTACTGGCTGATGATGTCGTTGATGATCTGCTTGCGGCTGTATCCCACCAGGTCGTAATCCTGGCTGCCTTCGAACAGATGCACTTCGGCGCGGTAATAACGCTGGTTGCGCAGCTGCTGCGCGGCGAACGACGGGGTCAGATAGCCGCTGAGGATAACCCGGTACAGGAAGTCCTGCTGCTCGCCGTGGTTCACCGACAATTCCATGTCGCCGGCCTCGAAGCGCGTACTCACCTCCCAGCCCTGCCCGCTCAGCTGTTCGGCCACCGCTTCCATCGCCGGCTTCACCGTGTCATCCATGAAGCGGTACACCTGATCGCGTACCGGGAAGTGCATGGCCTGGCTCAGACGCTGGCGCCAGCCCTGGTGGTGGCGGTCATCGCCAATCAACGGCGACGGACGGAACTGCTGCGCCCGCTCGCGGTGTGATTCGTCACTGAAGGCGCGGGTCAGGCCCCACATCATCAACAGCAGCACCGCCGAGAACGGCAGCGAGGCCAGCACCACCGCAGACTTCAACGCGTCGATGCTGCCGGCCAGCAGCAGGCCGGCGGTCAGCACCGCGATCACCGTGCCCCAGAACACGCGCAGCCAACGCGGGCCGTCGTCTTCCGGCGCGCCGCCGTGCGAAGACAGCGTGGACAGCACCACCGCGCCGGAATCGGCCGAGGTCACGAAGAAGATGAAGCTGACCAGCACGGTCACTGCGATCACCATGCGGCTCCACGGGTAGCCGTCCAGCAGCGCGTACAGCACCGTGGGCGGGTCATCCACCGCCAGCTGTGCCAGCTGCTGCTGGCCATGGTGCAGCACCTGGTCCAGCGCGCTGTTGCCGAAGATCGACAGCCACGCCAGGGTGAACCCCAGCGGGATCAGCAGCACGCCGAACACGAATTCGCGGATGGTGCGTCCGCGCGAGATGCGCGCGATGAACAGGCCCACGAACGGCGCCCAGCCGATCCACCACGCCCAGTAGAACACCGTCCAGCCGCCCAGCCATTCCGGCCGCCCGCCGTAGGCGTAGACGTCGAAACTCTTGCCGACCACGCTGCCCAGGTAGTCGCCCAGGTTCTGCATCAGGGTGCTCAGCAGGTACTGCGTGGGGCCGGCGCACAGCATGAACAGCACCAGCGCGATGGCCAGCAGCATGTTGATGTTGGCCATCCAGCGCACGCCTTTTTCAACGCCGGACACGGCCACCACCACCGCCGCGCCCATCATCGCCACCACCAGCAGGATCTGCACCAGGTTGGAGTGGGGCACGTTGAACAGGTGGGTCAGGCCAGCGTTGAGGTGCAGCACGCCAAAGCCCATGTCGGCACCGATGCCGAACACGGTGGCGACGATACCCAGCGCATCCACGGTATAGCCGATGGGGCCGTTGATGCGCTTGCCGATGAGCGGGTACAGCGCCGAGCGCAGCGCCAGCGGCAGGTTATGGCGGTAGGCGAAATAGGCCATTGCCATCGCCGCCAGGGCGAACACGCCCCAGCCATGCAGGCCCCAGTGCAGGAACAGCAGCTGCATGGCCTGGCGCGCACCGGCCTCGCCGGCGGCGGCATTGCCCTGCGGCGGCTGCAGGTAGTGGGTCAGCGGTTCGGAAACGCAGAAGAAGAACAGAGTGATGCTGATGCCGGCAGCGAACAGCATGCCGGCCCACGACAGATAGCTGAACTCAGGTTCGTCATGGTCGGCGCCCAGCTTGATGCCGCCGTACCGCGATAGCGCCACGCCGACCACGAACACCAGATACAGGGTCATGGCCAGCAGGTAGTACCAGCCCACGTTCAGCGCGGCCCAGTCCTGGGCCTTTACCAGCAGGCGGCCGGCGCCCAGCGGGAACAGGCTGACAAACAGCGCGAACGCCACGACAACGATCGCCGCGAAGGCGAACACAGGCCGTAGGGTGCGCACCGGGGAAGGTTGCGGCTCCAGTGCTTCCATGGGGCGGCGGTCTCCGGTCGATCAAAGAATGAGCCGGCCGAGTCTGGCTGAACCGCAGTGGACGCCGCATGAAGTGCCCCCGCGCGCTGACAGCGGGGGGACAGGCCGGGCGTGCTATCGCGCGCGGGAGCGCACGCTTCAGCCGATCACGTGTACCGCGCACAATTTGTTGCCATCGGGATCGCGCAGGTAGGCCAGGTACAGCTGGCGGCCTGCCTTGTGGCGCACGCCTGCGGGATCCTCGACGGCGCTACCGCCCTGGCCGATGCCGGCGTCCTGCCAGGCGTGCACTGCCTGCGGGCTGTCCAGTGCAAAGCCAATCGTGCCGCCGTTGGCGTGGCAGGCTGGCTGTCCGTCGATGGGCGGGGTGACGATGAACATGCGGCCGTCTTTGATGTAGACCAGCTTGCCATCCTCATCTGTCAGGCCTGGCCGCCCGCCCATGGCCACGAACAGCGCATCGTAGAAGCGGCGCGAGACCGCAAGATCGTTGGAACCGACGGTGACGTGGCTGAACATGGCGGGCACTCCGTTGCGGAAAAGCCCAGTGTCCGCCAGCACAGGACACCGCGCAATCCGTCGGTAGATCCACTCCGCGCATGGATGACCGCCCTGCGATCAACCCTTCGCCAACGCGTACTCCAGTGCCGAACACACCGCCGCCACCTGCGCATCGTTGCACTGCTGCGGCGTGGCGCGCGGGCTGTCGGGGTAGACCTCGGTGGTGGTGGTGAATTTCGCACCGGTGATGCCAGCGCACAGGCCCAGCTTACGCAGCGGGTACTCGATCACCCCGTGCGCCACCACCGGCGATCCGATGATCTCGCCCTTGTCGTCGGCCGGGGCGATGTGGGTCACCTGCTCCACTGCGGCGATCACCGCCTGCTGGAACGCCGGCTGCGGGTTCTCGCTGTCATCGACCAGGTAGAAACCATCGGGAATCAGGCCCGGCTCGAACGGCTTGCCATCGCGCGCGGCCAGCGCCGGGCGGAACTCGCTCTCGTCGCTGTCGGTGGTCTCGTGCAGGTCGATGTGCAGCACGAACTGGCCCTGGTACGGGGTGATCAGCTCGATC
Source organism: Stenotrophomonas sp. YAU14D1_LEIMI4_1 (assembly GCF_003086815.1). Classification (NCBI taxonomy): domain Bacteria; kingdom Pseudomonadati; phylum Pseudomonadota; class Gammaproteobacteria; order Lysobacterales; family Lysobacteraceae; genus Stenotrophomonas; species Stenotrophomonas sp. YAU14D1_LEIMI4_1. The sequence goes on from NZ_CP025997.1 coordinate 2,359,878, forward strand.
AGCGCGGTCGATTCGCGGGCCGGGCCGTCGGCGCGGAAGTTGCGGTTCGGGTCGATCGCATCATGGTTCCAGCGGTTGATGCGCTCGTAGCCCCACGGGTTCACGCACGGGGCCACCAGCACATTGGCCTGGCCGGCGTAGCGACCGGCCTGCTGTTCCAGAAACTCCAGCGCGCCCATCACCCCGCTGGTTTCGTAGCCGTGCACGCCGCCGGTGACCAGCACGGCCGGCAGCGCCGGGTTCCAGTCGCGACTGCGCAGGGCGAACAGGGTGTAGGCCTCGCCGACGTAGTCCAGCTGGCCATAGGCCACCTTGTCGAAGCGATCGGCCAGCGCCTCGATGCGCGGCAGCACGTCCTGGTCGTAGCGGCGCAGGCGCTGCTGGCGCGCCTGCCACTGCGCACGCTCGGCCGCGCCCCACGGCTGGCCAGGGGTTCCGACGGGGTAGAAAGCGGCGTGGGACATGCAGTTCTCGCGGTATCAGGAAGCAGCCCAGCACTTTAGCACCGGGGGCCAGGGCACTGAACGAAGGAGCGATTCCCTTCGCGCAACCAATCAGCAATAATTCTCATTTACCACCCTTCCCGACCTGCTCCGATGCCTACCCCCACCCTGCGCCCCGGCGCGCGCCTGCCGCTGGCCGCCGCCCTTGCCCTGTGCCTGACTGCCACCGCCAGGCGCAGGACAGCGCCACCACCCTGGACAGCATCCAGGTCTCGGGCAGCTGGCTGGGCACCGGCCTGCACGACAGCGTGAAGCGCTTCGCCGGCGCCCGCACCGTGGTCGACCGGCAGAGCATCGACGCCAGCGGCGCGGCCAGCATCGGCGATGCCATGCGCCGCATTCACGGCGTACAGGTGACCGACAATTCCGGTACCGCCGGCAGCTCGATTTCGCTGAACATCGGCGTGCGCGGCCTGACCGGCCGCTACTCGCCGCGCTCCACCGTGCTGCTGGACGGCGTGCCGCTGGCGGTGGCGCCGTACGGCCAGCCGCAGCTCTCCTTCGCGCCCACCAGCCTGTCCAACATCGAATCGATCGACGTGGTGCGTGGCGGCGGCGCGGTGCGCTACGGGCCGCAGAACGTGGGTGGCATCATCAACTTCAGCACCCGCGCCATTCCCACCGAAGCCGGCCTGCACGGCGAGGCCGGGGTGCGCTACAGCGCCAATGACCACGGCGGCGGTGACAGCACCCAGTACAACGCCTTCCTGGGCGGCACCGCGGACAACGGGCTGGGCATGGCCCTGCTGTATTCCGGCCAGGACGGCCGCGGCTGGCGCCAGGGCAGCGACGACCGCTTCGACGATCTGGCGCTGAAGTTCGCCTATGCGCTGGACGAGCGCCAGCAGCTGCGCGCCAAGCTGTCCTACTACAACGTGCGTTCGCTCACCCCTGGTGGCCTGACCCGCGCCCAGTACGAAGCGGACCCGTTCCAGAACACCCGCCCGACCGATTTCTGGAAGGGCCACCGCGCCGGCATCGACCTGGGTTACACCAACACCCTGTCCGATACCCGCGAATTCGAAGTACTGGCGTATTACAACGAAAGCAACCGCGCCAGCGCGCTCATCAACGCCGCCAACACGCAGATCACCGTGCAGCCGCGCGACTACCGCGTGCTGGGCATCGAGCCGCGCTATACCCAGCGCCTGCAGTGGGGCAGCACCGTGCATGACGTGACCGCCGGCTACCGCTTCCTGCGCGAACGCGGCAACGACCGCAGCTACACCATCACCCGCCGCACCGGCGCGGAAAGTGCCACCACCCGCTTCAACAACGCCACCGACGCGCATTCGTTCTACATCGACGACCGCATTGCCGTGGGCCAGTGGCGCATCACCCCGGGCGTGCGCATGGAATGGATCGACATGGACCGCCGCCAGGCCGGTGGTGCGGCCACCTTCAGCAGCCGCAACGACAAGGCGCTGCCGTCGCTGAACATCGCCTACCTGCTGACCCCGCAGCTGACCGTGTTCGGCAACTACACCACTTCGTTCGGGCCGGTGCAGAACATCCAGTTGAACTCGCAGACCGCCAGCAACCCACTGAACCCGGAAGTGGCCAAGACCACCGAACTGGGCGCGCGCTGGCAGGACGGTGCGCTGCGCGCGGAAGTGACCGTGTTCAAGATGCGCTTTGACAACCAGATCCTGCAGGTGCCGGGCATCACCCCGGCCACCTTCCAGAACATCGGCGCCACCGACCACAAGGGCGTGGAAAGCGCAGTGGCCTACCAGTTCGCCGAAGACAGCGCGCTGGCCGGGCTGGAGCTGTACGCGAACTACACCTGGACCAAGGCGATCCAGCAGTCCGGTGACAACCGCGGCCTGGATGTGCCGTTCTATTCGCGCGACACCGACAGCGTGGGCGCCCGCTATGCCCTGTCGGGCTGGACCTTCAACCTGTCCAGCACCCACCAGAGCGGCCAGTTCTCCGACGCCGCCAACACCTGGGCCGAGAGCGCCGATGCGCGCGTGGGCCGCGTACCCGGCGTGCGCCTGTGGAACGCGCAGGTGGCCTGGCAGGTGCCGGGGCTGGGCGACAGCGAGATTGCGCTGGGCGTGAACAACCTGGCCGACAAGCGCTGGTACACCCGCAACGTGGACGGCAATGCCGGCCGCATGGTCGCCGCGCCGCGCACCTTCTACGTGCAGGGCCGTTACCGCTTCTGAGTACCTAGCCGCCTGATGCGGTGACGGTGGCGATCACGGTGGCGGCGTATCATGCCGCCACCATGTCGCCCACCGCTTCGCCATCGCGCCTGCATCTGGCCTTCCAGGGCCTGCGCCTGCGCCTGCGTGGCAGCGACCTGTGGTTCATTGCGCTGGCCCTGGTGGTAGGCCTGATCGCCGGCGGCCTGACCCTGCTGCAGGCCGGGCTGGCGCGCAGCCTGCAGGCCAGCCTGTATGGCCTGGACGATGGCATCCGCCTGAGCTCGCTTCCCTCACTGCCGTGGACCGCGCTGCTGGTGCTGCCGCTGGGCGGCCTGCTGGTAGGCCTGGTCAGCCTGGCCGCCAGCCGCATGAAGCGCCCCCTGCTGGATGCGGTGGAAGCCAATGCCCTGCACGGCGGCCGCATGTCGATGCGGGACAACCTGATCGTGCTGGTGCAGACCCTGCTGTCCAACGGCAGCGGCGCCTCGGTCGGGCTGGAAGCTTCGTACACACAGATGGGCGCGGGCAGTGGTTCGCAGCTGGGCCGGGTGATGCGCCTGCGCCGCAACGACGTGCGCACCCTGGTGGGCGCCGGTGCGGCCGGGGCCATTGCAGCAGCGTTCGGCGCGCCCTTGGCCGGCGCGTTCTATGCCTTCGAAATCGTCATTGGCGCCTACACGCCCTCGGCCCTGGCGCCGGTGGCGGTGGCCGCGCTGGCCGGTGCTTTCGTGGCCGACCAGGCCGGCATGGATGCCTACCTGCTTCCGGCCGCCGCCACCATCGATGTTCGCGCGGCCGACTATGCGATCTACGGCCTGCTGGGTTGCTGCTGCGCGATGGTGGGCATCCTCATCATGCGCCTGATCGCCTCGATCGAAGGCGCGGTGAAGCGCAGCCCCCTGCCCGCCTGGGGCCGCCCGGTGGTGGGCGGGCTGCTGCTGATTCCGCTGGCGCTGGCCAGCCCACAGGTGCTGTCGTCCGGGCATGGCGCGCTGCACCTGGACCTGACCACCCACCTGCCACTGATCTGGATCGGCGGGCTGCTGACCCTGAAGTGCCTGGCTTCGGGCATTTCGCTGGGCTTCGGCTTCCGCGGCGGGTTGTTCTTCGCCTCGTTGTTCATGGGCACCCTGGTGGGCGCGCTGTTCGCCGGCCTGCTGGCGCTGGCCACCGGCGTGCCGGTGATCGATGCCACCTCGGCCGCACTGGCCGGCATGGCCGCACTGGCCGCGGCGGTGGTGGGCGCACCGATGACCATGGCCATGTTGGTGCTGGAAGGCACCCACGACTTCCTGCTGACCAGCGTGGTGATGAGCGCAGTGCTGGTATCGAGCACGCTGGTGCGGCAGTGGTTCGGCTACTCGTTCTCCACCTGGCGCATGCACCTGCGTGGCGAGAACATCCGCAGTGCGCGCGACGTGGGCTGGATTCATACCCTCAGCGCCGGGCGGATGATGCGCAAGGGCGTGGCCACCGCGCCGGACAGCCTGGACGCGGCCACCTTCCGCCAGCGCTTCCCGCTGGGCTCGGGCACCCGGGTGATCCTGATCGACGGCGAAGGCCACTACGCCGGCATCGTGCAGATCGCGCGCCTGTTCGGCGACGGGGTGAAGGCCGATGCACCGGTCACCGATTTCGCCGAGAACCGTGACGTGGCCCTGTCGGCCAGCGCCGACGTGGTGAGCGTGATGCAGCGCTTCGACCAGACCCAGGCCGATGAGCTGGCCGTGGTGGCCAGCGATGGCCAGGTGCTGGGCGTGGTATCCGAGGCGTTCGTGCGCAAGCGCTATGCCGAAGAACTGGACAAGCGCCAGCGCGAATTGATGGGCGAACGGGTGGACGACAGCGAGTAGACCCGGCGCGGGCGTCAGGCTACAACGCCTCGCCGGCGTCGGCCAGGCGCGATTCGATCAGCGCTTGCCACTGCTGCAGCAGGTCCACCAGCATGTCCAGTTCGGCATCGGCGCGCTGCGCCCGGCCACTGCGCAGGCTGGCCTGTGCTTCCTGCAGCTGGGTCAGGAAGCCCAGCACCGTATCGGCCTGCACGATCAAACCGGGTAGGCGGCGGCCGGGGATGCGCACCACCGCATGGTTGCCCAGCGGCCCGTACACCGTCAGCGTTTCATCGGTCTTCATGCGCAGGGGCAGGAATTGGGCATTCATCGTGGGCACCGGGTAAAGCCTGGACCACCGGCAGGCAGGGTGACGGGGGAGACGTAACCCTGCCCGCCGGTAGACCAGGGGGGAAACACGGGGAAGAGCGCACACCCGGTGGCCGGGCTGTCAATGCGGCTGCGCCACACCGGCGATCTGCACGCGCCGGTTCGGCGCCAGGCACGCGATCAGCTGGGCGCGATCGCGCTGCGCGCACTGCACCAGGGGGTCGGCAGCGCCGCGTCCTTCCGCACGGATGCTGGTGCCAGGGACCCCGCCCTGGACCAGCGCACTGCGCACGGCCTCGGCGCGCCGTTGCGACAGGTGCTGGTTATACGCGGCGCTGCCGATGCGGTCGGTGTAGCCCACCACCTGGATGGACTGCACCTGGCTGGCTTCACGCACCTGCCCCAGCACACCCTGCACCGCCTGCTGCCCGTTGGCGCTCAGGGCGGCGCTGTCGAAGGAAAACAGCGCATCGGCGGACAGATGCAGCGGTTGTTCCAGCAACGCGGCGGCCTGCGGCGGCGGCGGCGGACGCGGCGGGTCGAGCACGGCGGCGCAGGATTCGGGCTTCCAATAGCCGCCCTGGGCAATGCCCTTGTCATCGAAGCGCACCTGGAACTGGCAGGTGAAGTATTCGGCGCCCTGCGCGGTGCGGAAGTTGAACAGGTAGTTCCACTGGCGCACGCCCCACATGCCCTCGTTGAAGTGCGGCGTGCCCAGCAGGGTGTACAGCTGGCGCTTGCTCATGCCCGGCGCGAACCGGCGCAGATCGGCGATGTCCGGGTAGATGCCTTCCTTCAGCGAGGCCTTGCGGGCCTCCGGGAATACCACGCTGGCTTCGGCCGGGCCATCGCCTGCCAGTGCGTGGCTGCGGCACGCGGCCAGCAGGCCGGCCACCAGCAACAGCATAAGCCAGGCGACGATGCGGCGCGATTGCAGGATGCGATGCAGTTTCATGTGCTTCCCCCTGTTGTACGGAACAGCGCCGCCGGGATGCGTTGGCGCCCGGCGGCGTGCTTCACCACTGGATGCCGGCACCGACGGCCACGCCGGCTTCGCCGCGGCTGTTGGTGGAACCGCTGAACTTGTAGATCCAGCGCCCGCCTTCGGAGACACCGGAGATACCGACCGCCACACCCGATTCGCCGTTGTAGCTGCCAGCTGCGAACGAGGCCATGTTGCGGCCCGCTTCGCTGGGCTGCGGCAGCGAAGCGGTGGCCATGGCCGAGGCCACGCCTGCCGAGGCACGGCTGTCGGTCTTGCGCAGGTTGCGCTCGAAACCGCCCATGCGCTCATCGGTATAGGCCTTGGACCAGTCCAGGGTCTGCGCCATGCCCGACTTCAGCTGGTCCACGTTCACCGCATCGGTTCCGGCCGTGCCGGCGGCCACGTTGCGCACCGTGGTCGGGCCGCTGCTGGTACTGCCCAGGGTGACGCTGTTGTAGTTGGTGGCGCCGTTGGTGGTGGTGTCGTAGCGGATGTTGCCCTGCTGCGAGGCCTGCAGCTGGCGCACGTTCACCGCATCGGTGGCGGCGCTGCCGTCGGCCACGTTCACCACCTGGCGTTCTGCGCCGGCCGCACCGACCGACACCGTGTTGGCACGGTCGGCCACCGAACCGGCACCCAGCGCCACCGCATTGTCGGCCTGCGCCTGGGCGCCGTTGCCCAGTGCGGTGGAGTTGGCCCCGGCCGCCACCGAACCGGCACCACCAGCTGCGGAATTGGCGCCGGTGGCGGCCGGATCGGCCAGGTTGTTGCTGTTGTTCGCGCGGAAGCTGCCTGCCACGTTGGTGATGTTCTGGATCTTCTGGTCGGTGTAGGCCTTGGACTGGTCGATGGCGTAGGTCACGCCGTTGTTCAACTGGCCCACGTTCACCGCATCGTAGGTGTCCGAACCATCGGCCACGTGGGTCACCTTGCGTTCGCTGCCGGTGCTGCCCACCGACACTTCGCCGGCCGAGTTGCTGGCACCGGTCTGGCCATAGGCGCCGGTGTAGCCGCTCTGCGCGCCCACGCTGGCCACCGCGCCGCTGCCCAGGGCCACGCTGTTGTCGGCGCTGGCACTGGCCCCGTTGCCCACCGCCACGCTGCCGGCACCGGCCGCACTGGCCTGCGGCCCCAGCGCCAGCGCTTCGGCGCCAGCGGCGGTCGCGGCGGCGGCGGTGGAGTTGACCGCCAGGTAGGGGCTGCTGCCGCCACTGCTGATGCGCTGGTTGAGCACCTGCAGCGAACCATCCACGGCCGAGAACGCGGCGGTGACGTTGCTGTAGTCGTTCTGGATGAGCGTGCCATCGGTAGCGATGGAGGAGATGCGGAAGCTGGGTGCCACCCACAAGCCGGTGTTGCCGTCGTAGGTGGTGCTGCCGCCAAAGTAGTTGGCCACCGTGGTGTGGGTGGCGAACAGCTGGTCGCCGGTGATGGCATCGCTGCTGCCGGCCAGGACGCTGCCGGCGGCCACGTTGGTCACTTTCACCGGCACGCCACCGGTACCGCTCAGGGTGATCGAATCGACCACGTTGCCGCTGCCGTCCACATCGTACTTCACCGCGCGCGCATCCAGCTCGTCGCTCTGCTCGGCCACGTTGGCCAGCGAGACGCTCACTGCACCGAACGCGGTACCCACGTCGTTGTAGCTGCCCTGGCTGAGCGAGCCATCGGCGGCCACGTTGTTCAGGGTGTAAGTGGGTGCCAGCACAACGCCGCTGGCATCGACCGTGGCGCCGCCGCCCAGGTGGGTGGCCAGGGTCTGGTTGGCCGCGAACAGCTGCGCGCCATTGATCGCCTCGGTGCTGGCCGCACTCACCTGGCCCGGACCCAGGTTGCGCAGCGTGGTGGCGGTGCCGCTCTGGCCCAGGGTGGCGCTGGCATAGTTCACGCTGCCATCGCCATTGAGGTCATAGCGCAGCGCGCCCTCTTCGGAAGCCTGCAGCTGCGACAGGTTCACCGCATCGGTGGCCGCCGTGGCCGCGGCAACATGGGTGATCTGCCGCTCCGCACCGGCTGCGCCCACCGACACCGTGTTGTCACGGTCGGCCAGGCTGCCCGCACCGACGGCGATGCTGTTTGCCGCGGCTGCCTGCGCATTGCTGCCGACCGCAATCGAATCGGCGCCCGCGGCCAGCGCTTCCACGCCGGTGGAGTTCACCCGCAGGTACTTGGTGCCGCCGTTGCGGATATCGGTGATCTGCGTGTTGAGATTGACCAGCGAGCCATCCACGGCATCGAAGGCGTCGGTGGCGTTGTCATACAGGCCCTGCGCGATCGCGCCGTCGCTGCCGACCGTGCTGATCTGGAACAGCGGCGCGGTGAAGGCACTGGTGGCCGGATCAAACGCGGCCTGGCCGCCGAAGAAGCGCGCGATGGCATCGTTGCTGGCGTAGAGCTGCGCGCCATTCACCGCTTCGGTACTGCCGGCATTGATCGCGCCGGCGGCCAGGTTGGCCACCGTGGTGGCGCCGGTGCCATTGCCCAGGGTGACGCGGGTGTAGATCGGATCGCCGGCACCGTCCAGATCGTAGGTCACCGCCGCATCGCCCACGGCCTGGATCTGCGAGATGGCGCCCTGCAGCTGGGCCACGTTCACCGCATCGGTGGTGGCGCTGCCCGCGGCCACGTTGGTGATCTGGCGTTCGCCGCCGTTGGCGCTGCCCACCGACACTTCGCCGGCCGACACCTGCGCGGTGGTCAGGCCGTAGGCGCTGTAGCTGGCCTGGGCGCCGCGCACCGCGGCCGAGCGGAAGCCCAGTGCCACTGAATTGGCCTGGTTGGAGGTGGCTTCGGCACCCAACAGGGTCTGGCCGTTGGCGGTGCCCACTGCGCTGTCACCGACGATGACCGAATGGCCCATGCGTGCGGCGTAGTCGGCGGTGGGCACGCCGGTGGGATTGCTGGGGTCATTGGTGCCGTTGCCGGGGAAGGCCACGTTGGCATCGACCTGCGGCAGTTCGTGGCGGGCGTTGGCGCCGATCACCACTTCCCGCGAACCGTTGGCGTAGGCGCCGTCGCCCATCAGCACCTGGTAGTCCTGCGCGGCATTGACCGCCCAGCAGGAGATGTCAGCCAGGCCGATGTCCAGGCACTTGCCGGCCCATTCGGGCGAATCGGAGGGCAGCAGCAGGCCCAGCAGGCCACCGGGATTGCCGTTGTTGATGTTGTAGATGTAGCTGTCGGAGGTCACCCCACCGATCAGGGTCAGATGCGAGTTGCCGCCGGTGACCGCGCCGCCCAGGCCGTTCAGCGTGCTGCCCACCGGCGAGGCATTGACCAGCGGAATGCCCAGCGCGTTGACCGCCGAATAGGTCTGCATGACGTTGGCGGTGCTGACACGCAGGTTGCCGTTGCTCAGGTAGCCATCGCCGCCGAACAGGCCGTCGGTGGTCGGGCCGATCAGCGCGCTCAGGCCGCCGACCACACCGCCGGTGCCGATGATCAGGCCGGCGTTGGGATCGCCGGCCACCGGTGCCTTGCCGGTGCTGGCGGCAATGGGCGACGGCGATGACAGGCCCAGACCGCCGACCGCCCCACCGACCAAACCACCCACGGCGCCGGTCAGGTTGCCGACCGTTCCATTCAGATCGCCATTGAGCAGGCTGCCCACCGCATCGCCCACCCCGCCCAGCGCCGAACCGACGCCGTTCAACAGGCCGCCCAGGCCGAGCGCTGAGGTCTGTGCGGTGGCGGTCGCGTTGGCGGCCAGCTTGAGGTTGCGGTCGGCCACCACCGGCTGGCCATCCAGGCCCTGCACGCGCACGTTGCCCGCCACGCCGGTATCGAAGGCGGCGGTGATCGCGCGATCGTCGGTGTCCCCCGGGGTTTCTTCCTTGGCCGGCAGGGTGACCGCAGCGGTTGCGGCCACATCGGCATCGCCTTCGATGCGCTGGCCGATGACCGCCAACTTGGCACCCACACTGCCTTCGACGGCTGCCTTCAGCCCGGCCGGGTCTACGCCGCCACCCAGGGTGACGCGCGGTGCGGCCTCGACCGCGGCCACGGTGTGCCCGCCCACGCCGACGTTCGCCTTTGCGTTGGCCTGCACAGCCGCCGCCAGCGGCGCCTGTGCCGAGGGCTGCAGTGCGGCGGCCACGTCGGTATCCAGCGTGACCGCTTCGCTGCCGCCCAGCGCGACCGATGCCTTGAGTTGCGCGCCCAGCGCCGGTGCTGACTGCGTTGGCGCAGCCAGCGTCACGTTTACCTTGGCCGGCAGCACAGTGCGCACGATCGGCAGCGCGCCAGTGTTCAATTGCAGGGCCACGCGTGCGTCGGCATTGGTTGCGGTGTTGGCCTGCGCCGCCCGTGCCGCCAACGCCACTTCGGCATCCACCTTCACCGGCATCGTCTGCGTGTACTTGGCTGCCAGCGCCTGCAGGTCACGCAGCGACTGGTTGCTTTCGGTCGCGTGTGCTGTACCGCTGGCCAATACGCACAGCAGCGCCAGGGCCAGCAGGCTCGGCGCCGGCATCGCGCTACGCGCGTCGTGCAGGGTGGCGCCGGCGTTATCACCGGTGGCCAGTTCCGAAGCGACCACCATGGCATTGAGCTGGCGGTTCCAGACGCGTCGGTAGATGCGGTTCATGAGCAATTCCCCCGTAGGCGTACAGCTTGAAAGTCAGTGGAGTGCCGCAAGGCAGGTGACTGACATTTCGCGCCTTTCCGCGCGCACGGGGCACTTCATTCCGGCACGGCAATCGCGCATTCCGGCAAAACGACGGCCAGATTCGGCAGCCGGATATGCAAAACCGGCAGAACCGGGTATTCAGCAACGCAGGGAGTAACTCAGGCCGGCTGGCCGATCTGTGCCGGTGCGCGCATCAGCGTGTCGCGCGGCAGTTCGCCAAATACCTTGCGGTAGTTATCTGCAAACCGCGAAAGATCCCACAGCCCGCAGCTCAGGGCGATGGCCTTGACCGAACGCCGGCTGGAATCGGCCATGGACAGGCTGCGGCAAGCCGCGCACAGCCGCAGCATCGACAGGTATCGGTTTGGCGAGGTACCGAACAGGTCCTCGAAAGCGTAACGCAGGCCGCGCTCGCTGACCCCGGCGGCGTCGCAGATTTCATTCATATATATATTGCGACGCAGGTTGAGCCGCATGAAGTTCTCGGCGCGCTGCGCGATCAGGTAATGGGTGCGGCGCGCACGGCTGCACCCGGGGCGATCACCAGGGCCGGTGGCCAGCAGCGCCTGCACGTGCTCATGCAGCAGGCGCTCGGTTTCCTCGGCCTGCAGCACCCCGCCCTGGCCCAGCTGCTGGTGCAGCTGGTGATAATGCCGAGCCAGCGGCAGCTCATCGGCGCCGAGGGTAAACAACGAGAGGGCCTGCCCCGCCGGCGGCGTGCTGCGCAGGCTCAGTTCGGCCAGCTTGCGCTGCACGCGCTCCACCGGCACCAGCATCAGGGTCATCTGGGTGCCGGGGCTCAGGGTGAATTCGCTGATGCCTTCGGGAAGAATGGTCAATGCCATGCCCGGCGCCAGCGGCACGCCGTGGCACCAGCTGAGCGTGTCGTCAGTGGTGTGCAGATACCCCAGCATGGCCCAGTCCGGCGGCAGCATGAACCGGCCACGGCAATGGAACCCGCAGTGCAGACTGCAGAACAAGGCTTCTTCGTGCACCCGCGAAGCGAATGCCGCGCGCGGACCGTTGCCATCCAGCAGCAGCAGTTCCACATCGCACACCCGCAGCACACCGCTGAGTGTGGCCAGGTCGATCGACCTGAGCCCGCTGTCGGCGCTGTCCGCCACCCCACCATCGACCATGACAGTGTTTTCCCCTGTTGGTTTGCCGCGCAGCACCGCCCCCACTGCCTTACAGGGCGTGTACTGCTTCCACGAACCTCCTGGTGCATGCCGACGGCGGCCCTGACACATACCAACCATCGGAAACCGCATAACCTTGAATGGGAGTATGCCCGATAATCGGTGTCCGTAAACAGATCACACTTTCGTTGCGGCCAACGCGTTCATTCCTGAATATAAACAGGGTTATGGCACAGTTTTCGCATGCAGCCATCACATAATCACGCAACCTGCACTTTCGTGAATCGTTGTGGCAGCCAACGGATATCGATCACAAAAGCGGCCTGAAATCTTCATGATTTTTCCGGATCTGCCGAATTTGCATATAGGTTCCGGTTGCAGCCCACCCTCGTTCAGGCAAAGTCGATAACACGGTGATCCGGCGTTGCAGCAGCGGCCGCACCCAGGGGGAACACGATGGACATGCGCAGCAGCACGACAGGCACGCACCACGGCCATGACCGGCCGGCTGCGCGCGCGTATGCGCCGATGCCCGCCCCGGGGAGCCGGATCTTCGCAGACGCGCCAGGCGGAACCAACCGCCCGGCCTCCTCCGCCAGGACGGCGAAGGCCCAGGGTTGATCCCGGCGGAGCCGGGCCACCAGCCATGCAGTGCCCTGCAACACCATCTGACAGGTAGAGGGAGATCACCGTCATGAACGCTTCCATCAAGAAGTTCCTGAAAGAAGAAGACGGCGTTACCGCGCTGGAATACGGCCTTCTGGCCGCCGTGATCGCCGGAATCCTGGTGGCGGTCGGCAACGACCAGATCCGCGATTTCTTTGAAACGCTGTTCACCACACTCAAGAACGTGGTGACCAACGCGGCTGGCTCGGCCAGCGGCGGCACGGGCAGCTGACCGAACGCGCAGCTGCCGCCGGCCCGGTGCCGGTATCGCACCGCGATGCCGCGCCCGGGGCAGACGGAACAAGCGGGTAATGGACGACGAGGGTGCGTGATGACACTGCTGGGACTGCTGGCCATTGGACTGTGCCTGCGGGTTGCGATCAGCGACCTGTACGCCCGTCGGGTGCCCAACGCCTGGCTGCTGGCCGCGTGCGCACTGGCGCTGCCGTGGCTGCTGGTCAGCCAGCTGACCGCCACACCGCAACCGCTGGCGGCGCACCTGCTTGGCGCGGTACTGGGCTTGCTGGCGCTGCTGCCGTTCCATCTGCTGCGCATGATGGGCGCCGGCGATGTGAAGTTCTTCGCCGCGCTGGGGTTGCTGCTGGGCTGGCAGGCGCTGTTGCCGGTCTGGATCGTCGCCAGTCTGGCCGCGGGGCTGCACGCCTGCATCGTCGTGGCCTCCCGGGTGCTTGCACCGCGACTGCCGGCAACGCTGCAGGCGCAGCACTGGCAGGCGCACCCTGCCCTGCGCGACATGCAGCAGGCGCGACAGGGCCGTACGGGCACGCCCTACGCAACCTATCTGGCCCTGGCGGCCATCGGCTGGCTGTTGGTCACCACCTATGGAGGCGTCGCATGAAGCGCTGCGCGCCACGCCGGCAACACGGCGCCGCCACGATTGAGTTCGCGCTGATGCTGATGCTCGGGCTGATTCCGCTGCTGATGTTCACCTTTTCCGGGGTGATGATCATGGCCGCGCAGCAGACGCTGGCAACGGCTTCGGCCGAAGGCGCACGCGCGTCGCTGCGCTACGCCAGCGCCAACGAACGCCGCGTCGCCGCCTGTACCGCCGCACGCCGGTCGATGCAATGGCTGCTGCAGTTTTCCAGCCAGGAACCGGATTGCAGCGCTGGCGGCAGTGGCGCCATCGTCGTCTCCCCTTTGGCCGCCTGCAGCGGCCTGGCCAGCGCGCAATGCGTGACGGTCACGGTCAGCTATGACTATGCCGCCCACCCCTTCCTGCCCGGCACCGGCACGCTGTACGGCTGGGTGATGGGCGATCCGATCCGCAGCAGTGCCGTGGCCCAGCTCGATCTGGGCAGCAACTGACCCACGTACCAGGAGAGGCGAATCATGTTGAAGCTGACCCGCATCGCCGCCATCGCGCTGATCGCATTGGCCGTGCTGCTGGCCCTGGTCGCCTTCGTTGTGGGCCGCACACCCACCACCGCGCCGGCCGCCGCACCGATTGCCAGCCAGCCCGGCGTCGCCACCATTACCGTGGTGGAAGCCATTGCCCGCCTGCCCGCCGGTGAGCCGATCACAGCGGCCGGGGTACGCCTGGCCCAGCGCACCCAGCCGGTACCCGGCGCCCCCACGGACCTGGCGGCGGTGGTCGGCAAGGTGCCGGTGCAGGACATCGCCGAAGGCAGCGCGATCAGCCAGGGGCTGCTGGCGCAGGGGTTCTCGCTGCAGCTGCGGCCTGGCGAGCGCGCGCTGGCGGTGCCGGTGGATGAGCTGGTCGGCGCCGGCAACCGCATTCTTCCCGGTGATTTCGTCGATGTCTTCATGAACCTGCGCAGCAACAACAATGCGATCAACGGCACGCAGGAGGTCGCGCAGACCCGCCTGCTGCTGTCGCGGTTGCGGGTGTTGAGCTACGGTCAGCAGGACATCATTCCGGTTGCGGCGGAAGCGGCAGCGGCCACGTCCGCCGACAACGACGCGCGCGCGGCCGACATCACCGGCGCAGGCAATTCCAGCAGCACCAGCAAGGCCAGTGCAGAGGCCACCCAACCTGCGCGCAGCGCGGTGCTGGCCGTGCCGGTCGCCGAAGCGAACCGGCTGCTGCTGGGCGCGCAGCAGGGCAAACTGTTCCTGGCCCTGCGCAATCCGGCCGACACCGGCCTGCCCGATGTGGCGCTGTTCGCGCCGGCCAAGGGCGTGCTCGATCCCGTGCGCGGCCTGGACGCCGAACAACAGGCGGCGCTGCAGCGCCCCGAGAACAATGCCTTTGCCGGCCTGGACGGCGAAGCACTGGCCGGCAAGGGCCTGACCGAACGCGCCCCCGCCGTACCCAGTGCCCGTGCCAGCGCGCCGCGCCGCACTGCGCCGCGCCCGGCCGGCATCGAAATCATCCGCGGCGATAGCGCTGCGCCCCGCGGTTCCCTCTGACCGGATTCCGGAGCCTCCATGACCCAACGCCGCCACTGCATTGCCCGATCACTGCACCAGCGCTGGCTGGCCCTGCTGCTGGTGGTGCTGGCGCCTGCCACCAGCCTGGCCGCCGACGATCTGGTGCTGCAGGCACGTGAGCAGCGCCCGTGGACCCTGCCGGCCGATCTGGAACGGGTGGCCATTGCCGATCCCGGCGTGGCCGACATCGTGATGCTGCGTGGGCAGCGCCAGGCCCTGCTGGTCGGCAAGGCGCCGGGCAGCACCACGCTGCTGCTGTGGCACCGCGCGCGCGCCGAACCGCAGCGCGTGCAGGTGCGCGTGCAGAGCGCCGTGCAGGGCGCCGCCGGATCCGCCGACAGCGGACTTTCGTTCACCCAGCAGGACCAGCAGGGCCTGCTGCAGGGAAGCACCGACAGCGTGCTGTCGCACATGCAGGCGCAGAAGACCGCCGCCATGGCGCTGGGCAAGGACGGCCTGCTGGCCGATGCCTCCACCATTGCCAGCGGCGGCGTGGTACAGGTGGAAGTGAAGGTGGTGGAATTCAACAAGACCGCGCTGAAGCAGATCGGCATCAACTTCCAGAACAAGAATGGTTCGTTTGCCTATGGCATCGCACGCCCCGGCGGCCGCCTGCCCGGCGACACCGGCTTGCTGCCGGGCATGGAAGAAGGCGGCAGCGCCAACGAGGATGATTCGCCGCTGTCCTCCGCGTTCCGCCTGGTGTTCGGTTCCACCAAGCACCGCTGGAATGCCGACGTGGACCTGCTGCAGGCCAACGGCATGGCCCGCGTACTGGCCGAACCCACCCTTGTGGCGCTTTCCGGGCAGAGCGCCAGCTTCCTGGCCGGCGGCGAACTGCCGATCCTGGAGCCGCAGGGCTTGGGCACCACCACCATCACCTACAAGCCCTTCGGCATCGGCCTCACCGTCACCCCCACGGTGCTGGCGCCGAACCGCATTGCGCTGAAGGTCGCGCCCGAAGCCAGCGACCTGGACTACAGCAATGCGATCGCGCTCGACGGCGTGCAGATCCCTTCCATCACCACCCGCCGCGCCGATACCACGGTGGAACTGGGCGATGGCGAGAGCTTCGTGATCGGCGGCCTGGTCAGTTCCAGCGTAGCATCGACGGTGAACAAGATTCCGCTGCTGGGCGACCTGCCGATCATCGGCTCGTTCTTCCGCAACTTCGACTACAAGCGCCAGGACAAGGAACTGGTGATCATCGTGACCCCGCGCCTGGTGCAACCGCTGGCGCGCAATACCGAACTGGCGCTGCCCGGCGAAAAGGAAGCACGCCCGAACCTGCCCGAATGGGGCGCCTGGCTGCTGGGCCCGATCAGTCGCGACCCGGTACCGGGCTTCTCGCGCTGACCGGCCACTGCAAGGACACCCCCCATGCCCTATGCCACCGCACAGCCGCTGCATCCCGCCGGACCGCCGATGAACCTGGTCCTGTATGGCGTGGACCGCGATCTGCTGCCGCGCCTGGCCGCGAAGCTGCCACCGGGCACGGCGCTGCATTGGCAGGACAGTACCCAGCCGACCTCCGCGCAGGACCTGCAGCGCGGGCAGCAGAACCTGGTGCTGCTCGACTTCCGGCCCGAGCATGCGTCGGCGTCCACCGTGCTGGCCCAGCAACTGCAGCAGACCCAGCCGGAGCTGGCCCTGGTGGCCGTGGGTTCGACCAGTGCCGGCCAGGTGGAAGGGGTGGTGCTGGCGCTGCGCGCGGGGCTGCGCGATGTGCTGGACATGGACAGCGACAACGCCGGCATCGAGGTCGCGCTGCGGCGTGCGCTTTCGCCACGTACCGCCGCCGTCCCACAGCAGGCGCACAAGGCACGGCTGATCGTGCTGCTGGGCGTGCGCGCCGGTGTGGGCACCAGCACCCTGGCCGCGCATCTTTCGGTGCTGGCCCAGCAGACCCACCTGCTGGCGCAGGGCGAAGCACACCCACAGGACGGCCTGCTGCTGGAGCTGGCGCAGCCGGCCGGCGACCTGGCTCTGTATCTGAACCTGGACAGCCGTTTCCACTACGAAGACGCCCTGCGCAACGCCAGCCGCATCGATGCCACGCTGGCGCGCACGGCCATGGCGCGCCATACCAGCGGCCTGGTGCTGCTGGATCGCGCCAGCGGCAGCGACGCGGTGCCGCCCTCCGATCCCGGCGCCCTGCTGCAGCGCCTGCGCGGGGTGTTTGCCAGCGTGCTGTGCGATGCCGGCGGTTGCCCGCTGCGGCAACTGCCGCCGCTGCTGCTGGAACAGGCCGACGAGATCTGGCTGATCGCCGATGCGTCCATCGCCACCCTGGTGTCGCTGGACCACGCGCTGAAGCATCTTTCCGGTCAGCGTGACCGCGAAAAGCGCCTGCAGCTGGTCATCAACCGCCATGACGACAGCGCCGGCATGAGCCCGGAACAGATTGCACGACGCTTCGAACTGCCCCTGCTGGCCACGCTGCCCGAACGCTCGCGCGTGCGCACCGCCGCCAGCCACGGCCATCTGCTGCTGCAGGACGCCCCGCGCGACCCGTACCTGCGCGCCCTCGCCCCGCTGGTCCAGCGCCTGGACCCTGCTGCCTGCCCGGTGCAGCCGCACGGCCTGCGGGAAAGACTTGCCCTTGCCCTGGGTGGATCGCAATGGAAGACAAAGTAACCCTGTTTCCGAACGCCCTCGCCCGTGCCAGCGCCCCCGACGCGGCCCCGGGCGTGCTGCCGTTCGCGCAGACCGAGCAGTACCAGAAGGTGCTGTCGGCCGCGCACGAACACCTGCTCAACAGCATTGAAGACGAGCGCATCGACATCGATTCCTGGGCGCCGGACACCATCGCCCGCTGGGTGCAGGTGCAGACGGTCAGCTTCATCCAGGAATGGCGCATTCCCATCAATGAAGAAGAGATGCAGGTGGTGGCCGAAGGCCTGGTGAAGGAGCTGACCGGCTTCGGGCCCTTGGACGACCTGCTGCATGACCCGACCATCGAAGACATCCTGATCAACGGCTTCAAGGATGTGCATGTCTCGCAGGGCGGGCAGCTCAAGCGCGCCACCCAGCGCTTCACCGACGATACCCACCTGCTGCGCATCCTGCGCCGCATCCTGGCCCCGCTGGGCCGCCGCCTGGACGATTCCAACCCGATGGTGGATGCGCGCCTGCCCAACGGCGGCCGCCTGAACGCCATCATCGCGCCATTGGCGGTGGACGGCCCGATGGTCTCCATCCGCAAGTTCCGCAAGGACCCGTTCACCCCTGACGAGCTGCTGGCCAAGGGCACGTTCGATGCACCGATGCAGGCCCTGCTGAAAGCCATGGTGCTGGGGCGCTGCAACATCCTGGTGTCCGGCGGCACCAGTTCGGGCAAGACCTCGCTGCTGAACGCGCTGGCCAGCTACATCCCGGCCAATGAGCGGGTGATCACTGTGGAAGACACCGCCGAACTGTCCTTGAACCACCCGCACGTGGTGCGCCTGGAAAGCCGCATTGGCGGTGCCGACGGCCACGGCGCGATCAGCATCCGCGACCTGGTGCGCAACAGCCTGCGCATGCGCCCGGACCGCATCGTGGTGGGCGAAGTGCGTGGCGCCGAAGTGCTGGAAATGCTGCAGGCCATGAACACCGGCCACGATGGCTCGATGGCCACCATCCACGCCAACACCCCGCGCGATTGCCTGTACCGCATCGAGATGCTGGCCGGCTTCGCCGGCTTCCAGGGCAGCGAAGACAGCCTGCGCCGGCAGATCGCCAGCGCCATCGACTTCATCGTGCAGATTTCGCGGCTGGGCAGCGGCCGCCGCGTGCTGGTCTCGATCACCGAAATCACCGGGGTCAGCGACAACCTGATCACCACTCAGGAAATGTTCCGCCACGAGGTGCAGGTCGACGGCAGCGGGCGCGAAACCGACCGCTGGATCGGGCTGGGCTTCCACCCGCATTCGCACAAGCTGGAGCCCTTCCGCCAACAGCTGCGCGATTCACTGTACGGAGACCTGTAAGCATGGGCGCTGGCGTACTGCTGATGGTGTTGAGCATCGTCTCGGTGCTGCTGGGCCTGGCCGCCTGGTTGTGGAGCAGCGCGCACAGCCGCGAGCAGCGGCAGGCCTCGCTGCAGCATGCCGAACAGCAGCTGGCCCGCGGCGCCGGCAGCCCGGTTGCAGACAGCGGCCGCGCTACGCCCGTGGCCGCTGCCGCTGCCGCTGCCGCGAGCAACCGGCGAACGCTGCCGTGTGATCCGCTGCTGCAGCGGGCAGGCCTGCAGCCCGGCTGGAAACTGCCGGTCCTGCTGCTGGTGCCCGGCCTGGTGCTGTCGGCCACCGCGGTGGCGCGACTGGGCACCGCGTGGATGTTCCCGCTCACCCTGGGCCTGTACCTGATCGGCTGCTGGCTGTGGCTGCTGCGCCGCATCGGCAAGCTGCAGGCCAAGCTGCTGCATCAGCTGCCGGATTTCCTCGACAACCTGGTGCGCCTGACCGCCCTGGGCAACAGCCTGCAGGCCGCCTTCCAGGTGGCCAGCACGCAGACCGCCGCGCCCCTGCGCGAACTGCTGGACACCACGGTGCGCCACGCACGCGGCGGCATGGAACTGGACCGCGCCCTGTCGCTGGCCGCGCAGCCCTACCGCATGGACGTGCTGAAGGTGCTGGCGGTGGTGATCGGGGTCAGCGTGCGTATCGGCGGGCGCTCGGACCAGATCCTGCAACGGCTGGGTGACTTCATGCGCGACCTGGAACAGGCGCAGCAGGAACTGGCCGCCACCACCTCCGAAACGCGCATGTCGGCCTGGGTGCTGGGCCTGCTGCCGCCGGCCAGTGCCGTGCTGATGGCCATTTCCAGCCCCGATTTCTTCCAGCCGATCCTGCACCACCCGCTGGGCCACAAGATCCTGGCGCTGGCCGTCGGCCTGGAACTGGTGGGCGCCTTCTTGCTGTACCGACTGGCCAAATCGCTATGACCGCACTGACTGCCAGCGCAGGTGAACCATGAGCGCCAACACCTGGTGGATGTGCGCGTTGTTGCTGCTGGCCACCGGCATCGCCCTGCTCGGCCTGGGCAGCTGGGTGCGCGGGCAGCGCGAGGCGCGCGGTGAGGCCACGTTGAAGACCGCCCTGCAGCCGCGAGATGCCGAGACCGAAGCGAGCCGCCGCGATTCGCTGGGCTGGCTGGAACGCCTGGGCCGGCAACTGAGCGGGGGCCGCCTGGAAGCTGCACTGCTGGCCAGCGAAGACCGCCTGCTGCTGGATCTGGCCGGCTGGAACACCCGCCGCGGCACCGCCATCTACCTGGGCCTGCGCCTGCTGCTGGCTGCGGTGGTGGTCGCACTGGCGATCGCACTCAGCGATGCACATGGGCTGGCCAAAGTGATGGTGGTGGTCGGCGCACTGGCCGCCGGCCTGCTGCTGCCCAAGTTCGTGCTGGGCGCCTGGGTGAAGCGCCGCCAGCGCGCCGTACACAACGAACTGCCACTGCTTATCGACCTGCTGCGCCTGCTGCAGGGCGTGGGTTTCAGCATGGACCAGAGCCTGCAGACCCTGGGCGACAAGCTGCGCGACGCACTGCCGGTGCTGGGCGGCGAACTACAGAAAGCCAACGTGGCCTACACCCACGGCCGCAGCCGCGCGCAATCGCTGCGGCGCTTGAACGAGGTGTATGGCGATGACGATCTGTCCAGCCTTGTGCAGCTGATTCTGCAGGTGCACGCGCACGGCGGCGCAGTACAGGAGCCGTTGAAGCAGTTCAGCCTGCGGTTGCGCGAGCAGCGCCGCAACACCCTGAAAGAGAAGGTCGGCAAGCTGTCGGTGAAGATGACCGTGGTGATGATGCTGACCCTGCTGCCAGCGCTGATGCTGGTGCTTTCCGGCCCGGCGCTGGTCGCGCTGGCCGCCACCATGTCGAAGATGGGATGACGTCCATGCCTGCTGCACGCCCTGCCCTGCTGCTGTTCGCCCTGGCCACCCTGGCCAGCGGCTGTGCGTCCAGCACGGCCAAGTACCTGCACACCCCCACACTGGCCGAGCCCACACCGGCGCCGCAGGACAGCCGCAACACCTATCTGGAACTGATCTCGCGCATGCAGCAGCAAGGCGCGTGGTACGCCTCGCTGGCGCACGTGGATGCGTTCCGCCAGCGCTACGGCGACCTGCCCGCGCTGCGCCTGCTGCAGGCCGACGCGCTGCGCGAAACCGGGCAGACCGCGGCCGCCAGCGCGCTCTACCAGCAACTGGCAAACGGCGCGCAGGCCGCGGCGGCCGCGCATGGGTTGGGCCTGATTGCCGCCCATGCCGGTGATGATGCGGCGGCCGAGCAGGCACTGGCGCGCGCCAGCCAGCTGCAACCGTTGAACACCGACTACCTGGGCGATCTGGGCTATGCACGGCTGCGCGCCGGGCAGTTCGAACCGGCGCGCGAACCGCTGGCCAAGGCGCTGGAACTGACCCCAGGCAACGCCAAGGCCACCGCCAACCTGTCGCTGTGGGCGCTGCTGCGCGGTGACACCGCCACGGCCGAACAGCTCGCGCAGCAGGCCAACCTCAACGACGAGACCCGTCGCAGCATCCAGCAGCAGGCGCAGCAGATCCGCAGCCGCCTGCAGCAGCGCCTGAGCGCCGCCGTGGCGCCGCCCCCGCCGCCGGCCACGGCAACGCCGGCGCGCAGCATGCGGCTGGCAGCGGAGGCCCGGCGCGACAGCACCACCGACCGCGATCCGGCGCACCTGCCACCGTCCATGCTGGAACGTTTCGGCTCCGCCCGCTCTGCCAACGAGGGAACCCCATGACCCTGCCCGCCCTGCTGCGCACCGTGCTGCCCCTGGCAACCCTTGCCGTTGCCCTGTCGGCGCCGCACGCATCGGCGCAATCCACGCAGTCCCCCCTGACCGGACAGATGCTGGGCGAGCGGACGACACCGGCACCCACGGTGCAGTCCGCGCAGCCGCTGGCCACGGTCGATACCACGGCTGCGCCGCCAGCCCCGCCAACTGCGTACGTACCAGCCAGCACCACCGCCCGCCCGCAGCACGGCGACAGCGTCCGCAACCTGCTGCGGCTGCAGGCATCGGGCCAACAGGCCGGCGCACGCCTGCCGATCCTGGGCGACCAGGCCACGGCCAGCTATGCGCGCTACCTGAAGAGTTTCGAGCACCAGATCCCCGACTTCTTCGATCCTGACGTCGGTCGTTCCAGCAACCGTTCCAGCTCATCACGCTGAGGTCGGCCATGCACCGGTCACGCCGCATCACCTTCAACCGCCAGCGCGGCGGCATGTCGGTCACCCTGATGCTGGTGATGATCGCGCTGGTGGCCATGCTCGGCCTGATCGAAGTGGGCTACCTGTACTGGGCCAAGCGCGATGCACAGAAGGTGGCCGACCTGGCAGCGCTTGCCGGCGCACAGCGCCTGGACCTGTGCAGCGCCGACAACAGCGACAACACCGCGGCACGGCAGAACGCGGTCAACCAGAACCGCTTCCCCGGCCAGGTGCAGGTGCAGTGCGGCAACTGGAATGCCGCCCACGCCGCCGAGGACCACTTCAGCAGCACCGTGGATGCGGCCAATCCGCGCAACGCTGTGCGCGTGACCACCGAACGCAGCGTGCTGCCGTTCTTCGGCCAGAACAACACGCTGCCCACGGTACGCACCCAGGCGGTCGCCCGCCGCGCCGAACCCACCGCGGTGTTCAGCGTGGGCTCGCAGCTGCTGCGCAGCAATGGCAATTCGCCGCTGATGGCCACCCTGCGCCTGGTCGGGCTGGATGTGAGCAATGCCACCGTGCTGTCCTACGATGGCCTGGCTCAGGTCAGCGTTACGCCTTCGGGCCTGCTGCAGGCGCTGGGCATTCCGGTTGCCGCCGACCTGAGCGTGGCCGATTTCAATCGCCTGCTGGCGGTGCACCGCGTATCGCTGGCACAGCTGGTCAACGCCACCGCCGAAGTGGTGGGCCGCAACAGCACCGCCGGCGTGCAGCTGCAGGCGCTGTCCACCCTGGTGTCCACCGGCCTGGACATCAACCAGCTGAACATCGCGCTGGGCAGCGAAAGCGGTGGCGGTGGCCTGTTCGCCGAAGTCGTCTCGCCCGATGGCACCATCGGCAGCGCGCTGGAATCGAAGGTCAATGTGCTGGACCTGTTGAACACGGCCATCTCCATTGCCAACGACAACAACGGCGTGCAGATCAGCGGGTTGAACCTGGTCGGCATCGAGGTCAAGGCAGGGGTGATCGAGCCCCCCTCCATCGCCATCGGTGGCGTCGGCGCGCGCGCGTACAACGCACAGGTGCGGCTGATGGTGGATGTGGACAGCAACCGCGTGCCCGCCGTGGGCGTGTTGCTGAACCTGCTGGGCACCCGCCTGAAGCTGCCGCTGCACGTGGACGTGACCAATGCGATGGGCACGCTGACATCGCTGCAATGCGGTGCCGCGCCACCGACCGCCACCATCCGCGTGGATTCGTCGGTGCTGCGTGCCTGCGTAGGCAGGATTGCCGAGGCCGATCGCTTTTCCAAGCAGAACGTCTGCGATGCCACCCTGCAGAGCGAGCAGTTGCTGACCCTGCTGGGCCAGCCGCTGATCAACGACCGCATCACCCTGCCGGCACTGACCGCGCAACAGGATCTCACCCTGGCCGCCGGGCAGACCGGTTCCACCCAGATCAACCCGCTGGCGGTGGGCACGGCGGTGTCCGATCTGGTGAACGAGCTGCTGCGCGTGCTGTCGGGCATGCTGCAGAGCCCGCAGCAGGGCATGAGTTCCAGCGATACGGCCAAGGCGCTGGCCGACCGCTACCTGGCCGCCGCGCATCCCACCGGCGGCCGCTACGACGTGGACAAGGTGATTCCGTTGCTGCGCGACGGTGATGCCAGCCGCCAACTGAATCCGCTGGGCACCTGGACCGTCACCCAGGGCGTGCCCTACGCCTGCCCGCCGCTGTACCTGACCACCTGCCGCAAGGATGGCCCGGTGTGGGATGGCTACCGCACCACCGTCACCGGCCAGGGCCTGGGCGTGCTCGACGGCGTGCTGGGTTCGCTGCTGGGCGGGCTGCTGATCAACCGCTGCGACAGCCTGGTCAGCAACCTGCTGAACTACAACGGCTGCGTGCGCAACAACCTGGCGGCCTACATCCAGACCGCCCCGGTCGGTTTCCTTGACCAGTACGCCGGCGGCGGCGTGACCACGCCCGGCAATTCGGTCAGCTGCAGTGGCCTGCTGTGCGCAGTGCTGACCCCGGTGCTGGCCGCGCTGAAGCCGGTGTTGAACAGCGTGGGCGCACTGCTGAGCGGCACCCTGGCCAGCCTGCTGGGGCTGGAGCTGGGGCGCACGGATGTGCAGGTGCAGTCGATCCAGTGCACGCCCGCGCAGCTGGTCTACTGAGCGCCGCGGCCCGGCTTGGCCCCGCGCGCGCGCATGCTAGACTCCGGGCGGGGAATCACATTCATCTCAACCACACTACGTTCGTGGATGGTCCAGACATGCGAGAAATTTCAGGGGGCACTGTCTTCGCCCGGTACCCGCGCGCGGTAGCGCTGCTGGCCACGGCCATGATTCTGGCGGCTCCGTCGGCCATGGCCGCCCGTGGCGACCGCCAGGCGCCCGCCGAACCGGCACGCCCGGCCCCGGTGGTGCGCAACACGGTGGATGAACTGAAGCAGTTGATGGATGCCCAGCAACTGACCGAACTGCGCACCACCTATAACGGCAACTACGGCGCCAGCCTGCTGTTCAACGCCAACACGCTTACCTACTACGTGGCGCTGTTCCAGGAAAAGAACTTCTGGCGCGTGATCAAGACCGATGCGGTGGACAACGCCGAACGCGTGTACCGCACGTTCGTGCAGCAGACCGAGCAGCTGGCCCAGGTGTATATCGACACCACGCGCCTGGAAGCGGGCAAGCGCTACACCGAACGCCTGGTGGCCTACAACGAAGAGCGCCTGCGCACCCTGCAGCAGGAAATGGAACAGCAGCAGGCGCAGTCGGCGCAGGTCAGCGCGGCGCTGCAGCAGGCACAGCAGCAGGCGGTCAGCCTGAGCACCGATGTGCAGAGCACCAACAGCCAGCTCGATGCCCTGCAGCGTCGCATCCAGATCCTGCAGGCCGAACAGGGCAACCCGGAATTGAGCCTGCCCAAGGCCGATGCCGCGTCTGGCGCTGGCGCTGGCGGCGACGGCCACTGAGCCCTCGCGCCTTCCGGCTACGCATGTCGCAAACGGCACCTTCGGGTGCCGTTTTCATGTCCGCTCAACGGCAGGCCGCACGCACGGCGTCGTCCAGCTGCCGCTGCTGCAGATAGTCCGGTCGCAGCGCATCCGCCCGCCGCTGGCGCGCACGGCTGCAGCCGGCCGGATCGCGCTCGATGGGAATCAGCACCGCCCGTGCCGCTCCTGCGCGCCGCTTGCGCGGCCGAGCGGCGGCCGCCGGCACGGTGGGCCTGGCCGGTGACGTGTCCGCCGGAACCTGCCACTTCCATTCCGCTTGGCCCTGGCACGGGGTCTGCTGATAGACCGCGTGCGGGCCATCAACGCATTTATAGACGTTGGTCTGTGCCTGCACCGGCACGGCCAACAACAGCGCGAGCACCGCGCCTGCCACCACTCGACTCATTACGCCCTCCTTGCCGGCATGGTTCCGCGCAAACCAGTGTGCCGCCAGAGGCCAATGCGACTTCTTGCCACAGCCGTGCAATGCCGGCGGAACAGGCTGCGCTGTACTGCGCTTACACCGGTCGCCGCGACCGGTGCCTTCCACCTTCCGCCAAAGGAATCAAAGATGAGCAACTTCGTTACCGTCAAAGACGGCGCCCGCATCTTCTACAAGGACTGGGGCACCGGCCAGCCCGTCGTGTTCGCCCACGGCTGGCCGCTGTCGTCCGACGCCTGGGACCCGCAGATGCTGTTCATGGGTCAGAACGGTTACCGCGTGATCGCCCATGACCGCCGCAGCCACGGCCGTTCCAGCCAGACCTGGGACGGCAACAACATGGACACCTACGCCGACGACCTGGCCGCGGTGATCGAAGCGCTGGACCTGCACGACGCCATCCTGGTCGGCCATTCCACCGGTGGTGGCGAAGTGGCGCACTACGTTGGCCGCCATGGCAGCAAGCGCGTGGCCAAGGTGGTGCTGGTCGGCGCGGTGCCGCCGCTGATGCTGAAGACCGCCAGCAACCCGGCCGGCACCCCGCTGGAGGTGTTCGACGGTATCCGCAAGGGTACCGCCGGTGACCGCTCGCAGTTCTTCAAGGACCTGACCACGCCGTTCTTCGGCGCCAACCGCGACGGCAATGCCGTTACCCAGGGCATGCGCGATTCGTTCTGGCAGCAGGGCATGCTGGGCGGGGTGAAGGGTCAGTACGACTGCATCCACGAGTTCTCGGAAGTGGATTACACCGCCGATCTGCAGAAGATCGATGTGCCGGCGCTGGTGGTGCATGGCGACGATGACCAGATCGTGCCGTTCGATGCCTCGGCCAAGCTGTCCTCGCAGATCATCAAGGATGCCGAGCTGAAGGTGTACGCGGGCGCGCCGCACGGCCTGACCGTGACCCATGCCGACCAGTTCAACGCCGACCTGCTGGCGTTCGCACGCAAGTGATCCATCGCGGCGGCGCCCAGCCGCCGCCGCCCCTGCACGGTAGCGCCGGGCCATGCCCGGCGACCGCTCTCAGATATCGCTGTGATGGTGCGGCACGTTGGCCGGCAACGGATCCTGCCCACCCACGAAGTGCCGCACGATCGGCGCACGCTCGCCACGGTGCAGGCCGCGCAGCGTTTCCTGGATCGCCTTGTCGTCGGCGGTAATGCGCTCATGCTGGCGCAGATGCTCCAGCCACGACGGGGTCACGAAATACTCCAGGTGCACGCCAGGCGTCGCCACGTCTTCCACCACGCCCCACACCACCGCACCGTCGCGGCGGCGGATCGTGCCCAGCGCGCGCATCTGTGCCTGGAACAGCGCGCGGTCGCCGGCTTCAATGCGGTATTCCACCGTCACCAGCACCGGGCCGCGATCATGCGACACCGGCACTGCCAGCTCCGGTGCCGGCCAATGCCCGGCCGGGCGCAGGTTCAGTTCTTCGGTACCGGCAATGCGCACGCGCCAGACCAGCAGGCCGCCCACCACCGCGCCCACGGCCGCCACCAGCAGGGCCAGTTCCGGCGAAGTGCGCTGGGCCAGCGCGCCCCAGCTCAGGCCACCGGCCGCCATGCCCGCCGAGAACACCATGATGTACAGCGCCAGCGCACGTGCACGCACCCATGCCGGCACCGCCGTCTGCGCCGCGATCTGCAGCGAGGACAGCACGGTGATCCAGGCGAAGCCATTGACCAGCATCACCACCGGCAGCACGTACCAGCTGCGGGTCAGCGCCAGGCCGACCAGGCTGCACGCCAGCGCCAGCGTCGCCAGCAGCACCAGCAGGTCGCGATCGAGTTTGGCGCGCAGTTTCGGCAGCAGCAGCGCACCGCCCACTGCACCGATGCCAATGCAGCCCAGCAGGATGCCGTACTGCCCTGCCCCGCCATGCATCTGCCCACGCACCACCACCGGCAGCATCGCGTTCATCGCGGCGGCGAAGAAGAAGAAACCCACCGACTTGATCAGCACCGCCTGCAGGCGACCGGCACGGCTGGCATAGCGCAGACCGGCCTTCAGGCCCGCGCCGAAGCCCTCCGGCGGCAGGCTCGATGCCTTCGGGTCGCGCTTCCAGCCCCAGACCACGAACAGCATGGCGGCGAAGGTGATGGCATTGAAGCCGAAGGCCCACACCGCACCCAGCTGCGCCACGATCACGCCGCCGATGGCCGGGCCGATCGAACGGGCGATGTTGATGCCGATCGAATTCAGCGCCACCGCCGAGGCCAGCATCGGCTGCGGCACCAGTTCAGAGACGATTGCGGCCTGCGCCGGCATGGCCATGGCCGCACCACAGCCCATGCAGAAGGTCAGCAGCACCAGCAGGTTGGGGGTCAGCAGGTCGAACGCGGTCAGCGTGGCCATCACCGCCGCCACCAGCAGCATCCAGCCCTGGGTGAACAACAGGTATTTCCGGCGGTCGACAATGTCGGCCAGGGTACCGGCGGCCAGCGCCAGCAGCACGATCGGCACCGTGGTGGCCGACTGCACCAGGGCCACCATCAGCGGCGAGCCGGTGCGCTCGGCCATGACCCAGGCCGCGGCGACGTCGTTCACCCAGGTGCCGATGTTGCTGGCCAGGATCGCCAGCCACAGGGCCCGGAACATGCTGACTTTCAGCGGGGACCAGGCACCTGCGGCCTGGGGGGAAGGTTGTGACGCGGTTGCGTTCACCATTGCCATGCTCCAACGATCGAGGCGAACAGGGTGTCCTGGCCGCCGGCCTGCTTCAGTGCAGGACCGGCATCGACCCAGGCCAGCTGCAGCTGCCATTGCCAGTGTTCGCTGGCTTGCCAGCGGGTTTCGGATTTGTATTGGGTGCCGATGCGGCGCGCGCCACCGGCACTGCCGGGCAGCGCCGACAGCGGCGCGGGGGTGGTGTAGACCGCATCGGCGCTGCGATGCTTCCAGGCCATCTGCACGCCCAGTTCGGTGGTGACCTTCGGATCCAGCCGCAGCGACAGCGTGGGCTGCACGTCCATCAGGTTCGCCGGCGCCAACAGGCTGGCCTCGCTGAAGTACGCCGATTTGGGGAACAGCGCGTTGAACGTGCCCAGCCGGCCGTCATGCAGGTTGCCATCGCCACTGGCGATGTCGGCCTTCAGGCCCAGCCGCGGCTGCAGTGGCAGCGCGGGCCAGCGCCAGCCGGTATCGGTGGCGAGGGTCCACGCACGGATATCAAGATCTGCGCCGGCCGTGCGCAGCTCACCGCCCTGGGCCACCAGTTCGGTGTTCCAGTCCAGCCCGCCGGCCTGGCCAAACCAGCGCGTGCCCACGGTCTGTCGCCGCTCCACGCCCGTGCCGGCGGCGAAGCGCGCGCCGTCGCGGCGGTAGTCCAGCAGGTAGACATCCCACTGCCCGGCACCGTGCCCACGCGCAGTGGTGGCATAGGCGCCCCACAGGTGGGCACCGTATTCGCCGCGGTCGTCGAATGCACCGGGGCGGTTTTCCACCGGGCGCAGCGCCATCAGGTCCAGCTGTCCCAATCGTCCGTTCCAGCCAACGCGCGCACCATCGAAGGCCAAGCGGATGTTCGGGCCATCGCGCACGGACAGCAGCCGCGAGCTGCCGTAGCCGGCTTCCTGCCGGCCCAGCTGCACGTGCCAGCCTTCGCCCTGCCAGCGCCAGTACGCCTGCTGCACATCCAGCGCGCTGCGATCGGTGCGGCCGGGGCCGCCAGCCTTGCCGTCCTCGGCGTGCACGCCCAGCTGCAGCTTCGCTTCCCAGTCATCCCGGCGGTAGGTGGCCGCGGCCAGCGCGCGCAGCAGGCCGTAGCCATCCTCACCGCCGCCCACGCCGAAGCGCGTGGGGTCGTAGTACAGCCCACGCACGCGCACCGAGGCATCCCACTGCAGCTGGCCATCGCCCACTGCCGTGCAGGCACCGCCGTCGCAGGCCAGCGCCAGCGACGGCGCGGCCAACGCAGCCAACGTCAGAACGCGAAGCACGAGCACCCCATGGCGCCCCAGAACGCAGTCAGATCATCGGTCGGTGCGGCGTGGTGGGCGGCGTGGCCATGCGCACCGTGGGTGCCACATGCGGCCCCGTGGTGATGGTGGTGGGCCGCGGCCAGTCCGGTGGCCGCGCCACCCACGTGGTAGCCGCCGAACGTGTTCACCGGCGACCAGTCCGGCATGGCCGGCGGCAACTGCGGGGCCAGCCCGGCGTAGTCGCCGTCGGCATGCACGATGCGGCCGCCGACCACGGTCAGCAGGCTGGTGATATCGGCGATCTGCCCATCGTCCACGCGGAAGAAGTCGGCCGACAGCACGATGAAATCAGCCAGCTGGCCTTCCTTCAGCGTGCCCTTCACCGCTTCGTCGCCAGAGAACCACGCACTGCCCTGGGTCCACAGGCGCAGGGCCTGTTCGCGTTCCAGCAGGTTCTCGTCGCCGTACAGCGCCAGCCCACCCACGGTGCGCCCGGTCACCAGCCACGACAGCGCCACCCACGGGTTGTAGCTGGCCACGCGCGTGGCATCGGTACCGGCGCCCACCGGTACGCCTTCGGCCAGCATGCGCCTGACCGGTGGGGTGTGGCGTGCAGCCTGCACGCCATAGCGCTGCACGAAGGCTTCGCCCTGGTAAGCCATGCGGTGCTGCACGGCAATGCCGCCGCCCAGCGCACGGATACGCTCGATGTTGCGCGGGGTGATGGTTTCGGCGTGGTCGATGAACCAGTGCAGGCCATCGAACGGCACCTCGCGGTTCACCTGTTCGTACACGTCCAGGATGCGGGTGATGCTTTCATCGTAGGTGGCGTGGATGCGGAAAGGCCAACGCTTTTCCACCAGCAGCTTGACCACGTCGTGCAGCTCCGGCTCCAGCTCCGGCGGCAGTTCCGGGCGCGGCTCGTTGAACAGCTCGAAATCGGCCGCCGAGAACACCAGCATTTCGCCGGCACCGTTGTGGCGCAGCAGGTCATCGCCCTGGCGCGGCTGCAGGATCTCGCTCCAGCCGCGGAAATCGTTCACCTCGTTGCCCTTGTTCTGGGTGAACAGGTTGTAGGCGATACGCACCGTCAGCTGCTCATCGCGATGCAGCTGCTCGATGACCTGGTAATCCTCGGGGTAGTTCTGGAACCCGCCGCCGGCGTCGATCACCGAGGTAATGCCCAGGCGGTTCAGTTCGCGCATGAAGTGGCGGGTGGAATTGGCCTGGTATTCCACCGGCAGGCGCGGGCCCTTGGCCAGCGTGGCATACAGGATGAGCGCGTTAGGCTTGGCCAGCAGCAGGCCGGTCGGGTTGCCCAGCGAATCGCGCACGATCTGCCCGCCCGGCGGGTCCGGGGTGTCCTTGGTGTAGCCGCAGGCACGCAGCGCCGCACGGTTCAACAGCGCGCGGTCGTACAGGTGCAGCAGGAACACCGGCGTGTCTGGCGCGATGTCATTGAGTTCCTGCAGGGTCGGCAGGCGCTTTTCGGTGAACTGGCTGGCGGTGAAGCCGCCGACCACGCGCACCCATTGCGGCGCCGGCGTGCGGTCGACCTGCGCCTTCAGCATGGCCATGGCGTCGGCCAGCGAACGCAGGCCGTCCCAGCGCAGCTCCAGGTTGTAGTTCAGGCCACCGCGGATCAGATGGGTGTGGCTGTCATTCAACCCGGGAACCAGACGACGGCCCTGCGCATCCAGGATGGTGGCCTCGTTGCCCCAGCCGCGCATGATCTCCTCATCGCTGCCCACGGCGACGATGCGGCCTTCCTGCACGGCCAGTGCCTGCGCGTGCGGGCGTTGCGGGTCCAGCGTGGTGATACGGGCATTGCGGATGACCAGGGTGCTCATGCGGCGCTCCTTGGAGGGTGATTCGATTGCGCCGGCGGCAGTGCCGGCCAGGCCCAGCGCCAGCGCGGCGCCGGCACCCAGCAGCACGTTGCGGCGGCCGGGATGGTGGGGGTCGGAATTCATGCAAGGTCTCCCTGCAGCAGCGGGCCATCCAGCGCCCAGGCACCGGGCCCGGCGCAGGCGATGGCCAGCAGGACGAAGGTCCACATCAGCGGGTATTCGACCCCACCGCGCATCCAGAACCAGCCCTTGGGCAGGGCCAGCAGCGCGGTGAAGCCAATGAACGCGGCCGCCGCCAGCGCGGCCACGCGGGTCTGCCAGCCCAGCAGCACGGCCAGGCCGGACAGCACCTGCAACAGCGCCAGCAGCAACGGCAGGGGCGCGGCCGAGGGCAGGCCGAAGCCGCGCAGTTCGCCGGCAAAGCCACCCAGGCCGGGGCCGCCGAACCAGCCCAGCAGCTTGCCCAGTGCGTGTGGCAGCAGGAATCCACCTGCCGCCACGCGCAGCATCAGCAAGGCCAGGTCCAGGCCGTGACTGCCGATCATGCTCAGTGACCGCCTTCCTGTGCGCCGAACATGGTCTTGGCGTACTGGATGCCGATGCCGTAGCCACCGGCGTGGTCGCGGGCGATGCCGGTGGTCAGGCCATAGGTTTCGCCGCGCGCCCAGTCGCGCTGCAGTTCCAGCAGGTACTGCACGCTGGTGATCGGCACGGCACCGGCCTGCACCATGCGGGTGATGGCGCGCTCGTGCGCTTCGTCGCTCACGTCGCCACAGGCGTCGGTGATCACGTAGACCTCGAAGCCCTGCTCCAGCGCCGACAGGGTCGGGCCGACGATGCAGACGCTGGTCCACAGGCCACCCAGCACCAGGCGGCGCTTGCCGATGCGGTTGATCTCATCGATCACCGGCTGGTCTTCCCAGGTGTTCATCGAGGTGCGGTCGAACACGGTCTGGCCGGGGAAGATCTCCGGCAGTTCCGGGAACATCGGGCCGGAGAACGACTTCTCGGCCACGGTGGTCAGCACCACCGGCACGTTGAAGCCCTTGGCGCCCTTGCTGATCAGCGAGACGTTGTTGCGCAGGGCCGAGATGTCGATGGTGTGCGTGGCGAAGGCCATCTGCGATTGGTAGTCGATCAGCACCAGGGCGTGGTCGGTGGGCGACAGCAGGCCCTTGGCGGGGGTGGCGGTTGCGGTTGCGGTGGTCATGGTCAGACTCCAGGGGTGGTTGAAGGCGGGGGCGTCAGGCGGCCGCAGGCGCGCTCGGCAGGCAGCCGCAGCGCGGCGTCACCGGCCAGGTACTGGCCGGGGCTGCAGCCGGTCTCGGCGCGGAAACTGCGCACGAAATGGCTCTGGTCGAAGAAGCCCAGGTGTTGGGCCAGGTGGGACATGGAACCGGTGCTGTCGGGCAGCAGTTGCCGGGCCCGCTCAATGCGCCGGCGCCGCACATAGCGCAGTGGGCTGGCACCGGTACCAGTACGGAATAGGCGCACCAGATGGAAGCGGCTGACGCATGCCACTTCGGCCAGCTCGGTCACCCGCAGCGGCTGCGACAGGTGCTCGTCGATGTAACGCAGGGCGCGCTGCAGTGCGGCCGACTGATTCGGCGCAAGCGCGTCTGCCGCGAACGCAGGCGGGGTTTGCAGGGCCATGCGAATGCACCGCGACGGGGGCCTTCATGGTGCGCTGCGGTCGTGCCGCGCCCTACCCCCGACGGTCCAGCGTGCCACTCACCCTTTTGGGGGAGGCCCGCGCTCCAGCACACGCCGCCCGAACTGGCGTGCATCCACTGAATAGGCCCCGGGGCCCAGCAGGACCAGCGCCACCGGCAGTGCCAGCAGCAACCACGGCGCGGCCTGCAGCCACAGCCCGAGCAGGGCCAAGGGCACCGCCAGGGGGGTCAGCCAGCCCAACAGCAACAGCGCCTGTGCGGCCACGCAGACCAGCCAGACCGCGCTGCCGGGCGCCTGCGTCGGCCACAGCGCCGCCGCCAGGCACAGGCGCAGCCACAGCAGGCCGATCCCCGGCGCGCGGTCGGGGAACATCACGAACAAGCGTTGCATCGGTGGCCTCCCTGCTCTATGCCGATGTGGTAGCGCACCCACGCGCCGCGCGCCTGCCCCGTTCGGGTCACCCCGCGCTGCCCCGCACCTGCCAGAATGACGGTATGCGCGCCCTTCCCCGCTCTTTCCTGCAGTGCCTGCAGGGGCTGATCTGCTGCCTGTCGCTGGCGTTGCCGGCAATGGCGCTGGCCGTGCAGCAGCCTCCGGTCAGCACCGGCATGCCCGGCTACCAGCACACGGCCTGGCGCGTGGGCCAGGGCGCACCGGGCGATATATGGGATATCGCCCAGGACCGCGACGGCCTGCTGTGGCTGGCCACCGGCTCGGGTCTCTACCGCTTCGACGGGCGCCGCTTCGAGCGTCAGGCGCCACCGGCGGGCCGGCGCTTCCCCTCGACCAACATGGTCACCCTGGCACGCGACGCGCAGCAGGGCCTGTGGATCGGTTATTTCCAGGCGGGCATCAGCCACAGCCAGCCCGGGCGGCTGGACAACTACGGCCGCGCCCAGGGTGTTCCCGTGGGCGTGGTGCCGCGCTTCGAGCACGATCGCAATGGCAGGCTGTGGGCCGCAGTGAACGGCGGCCTGCGCTGGTTCGACGGGCAGCGCTGGCAGGCCGATGCCAGCACCGGCCTGCCCGACCGCCGCGTGCAGTGGGTGTTCCAGGACAGCCACGGCACGTTGTGGGTACTGGCCGACCTGCAGGTGTGGTCGCGCCCGGCAGGTGCCACACGCTTCACCTCGACTGGCATCGCCGTCTCGCAGATGTCCACGCTGGCCGAGAGCCCGCGTGGCGAAGTGTGGCTGGCCGACCGCAACCGCGGCACCCTGCCGCTGGCTGACCGCAACGGCGTGCTGCCGGCCAGCGAGCGCGAGGCGCGACGCCTGCCCGGCCTGCTCGCCGCGCGCATGCAGTTCACCGCCAATGGCGACCTGTGGGCGACCTTCAGCCCGCACGGTGGTGTGGCCCGGGTCAGCTTCGACGGCGACACCGCCACCGGCATCGAGCGCTTCGACACCGCCGAAGGTTTGACCGCCACGTCGGCGGTACCGGTGTTGCTCGATCGCGAAGGCAACATCTGGGTGGGCACCAACCTGGGTTTGAACCGCTTCCGCGCACGCAGCGTGCAGACCCTGGCCGTCGGACCGACCGACCCATACCGCTCGCTGGTGCGCACCGACGATGGCCGCGTGTACGGCTATGGCGAAGACCTGCAGCCCTACGATCTGCGCCGACAGCTGCTGGACCGCAGCGCAAAAGAGCTGCAGGCCGCCGCGCGCCAGGAAGCGCGCCCGATGTGGCAGTTCGACTGGGTGAACCTGGCCCGTACCGAAGCCGGGAAGACCACGCGCATTCCGCTGCCTGCCCCGTTCACCGGCCAGCCCAGCCACGCCCTGCTGTTCACTGACAACGACAATGCGTGGACCTGTGCCGGCGAACAGGCCGTGCTGCATTACCAGGCCGGGCACTGGCTGCGCGAACCGCGCCTGCCCGAGCGTGCCTGCTCCAGCCTGGCCCAGGGCAGCGATGGCAGCCTTCTGCTGGGGTATGCCGATGGGCGCGTGCGCCGCTTGGACAGCAGCGGCGTAGCCACCTACGGCACCGCGCAGGGGCTGGACGTGGGGCCGATCACCGCCTTGCTGCAACACCGTGACCTGCTGCTGGTTGGCGGTGAGTCGGGCCTGTCGGTACGGATCGGCGACGGCCGGTTCATGAGCGTGCGCACTGACCTGGCCGGCGTGCTGGAGGGCATCACCGGCATTGTGGTCGATGGCCGCGGCCGGGTCTGGTTGAACGGCAGCCGCGGCCTGGTACGCCTGCAGGAAACCACCCTGCGCAGCGCGCTGCTGCAGGGCACGCCGCTGAGCCCGCGCCTGTTCGATGCGGTGGATGGGATGCCGGGCATCGCCCTGCAGAGCGGCCCCATTCCCACCGCGGTGCTGGCCGCCGACGGCCTGCTGTGGCTGGCCACCAACCAGGGGCTGGCCTGGCTGGACACCACCCGGAACCATATCGATACCCAGGCCCCGGGCGTGCGTATCGGCGATGTGCTGTATGGCGATACGCACCAGCCGCTGACCGAAGGCCTGCAACTGCCGGCCGGCACCACCCAGCTGCAGATCGATTTCGTGGCGTTGTCACTGGCAAGGCCCGAACGCAACCGCTATCGCTACCGTCTGTCCGGGGTGGATGACAGCTGGCAGGATGCCGGCAGCAGCACCCGCGCTTATTACACCAACCTGGCCGCCGGCAGCTACCGCTTCGAAGTGGAAGCGGCCAACGAGGACGGCGTCTGGAGCCAGGAGCCCGCCAGCCGCAGCTTCCGCATCGCCCCCACCTTCGTGCAGACGGTGTGGTTCAAGCTGCTGTGTGCGCTGCTGGTGCTGCTGGTGCTGGCCATGGCCGTGCGCGTGCGCAGTGGCCAGCTGGCCGCGCTGTTCCGCGCCCGTCTGCAGGAACGCCACGGCGAGCGCGAGCGCATCGCCCGCGACCTGCACGACACCCTGTTGCAGGGCAGCCAGGGGCTGATCCTGCGCCTGCATGCCATCAGCCAATCCGAACGCACCCCGGAGCCGGTGCGCGCACAGCTTGAATCGGCCATGCAACTGGCCGAGCGCAACCTGGCCGAGGGCCGCGAACGGGTGAACGCGCTGCGTGACGGCCCGTTCAGTGGGCGCGACCTGGCTACGGCGCTGGCCGATGTGCATGCCGAGTACGCCGGCGAAGGCACCAATCCGCTGCGCCTGACCGTGGAAGGCACCCCGCCGCCCCTGCAGACCGACGCCGCCGAGGAAGTGTTTCTGATCGGCCGCGAGGCCATCCGCAACGCCTTGCGCCATGCCCAGGCCAGCGCCATCGAAGTGGAGCTGTCCTACGGCCCACGCAGCTTCCTGCTGCACGTGCGCGACGATGGCATCGGCATTGCCGACCCCGGCGCCAGCCACGGCCACTGGGGCCTGCAGGGCATGCGCGAGCGTGCACAGCGGCTGGGTGCCGAGCTGCAGCTGTGGACCCGCCCTGGCCTGGGCACCGAAGTCGCGCTGGCCGTGCCCGGCCGCCGTCTGTACCAACGAAGCGCGCCACGTTGGCGCTGGCCCTGGAGCCGCCCCACCCATGACTGATTCCCCCGCCCCCATCGGCGTACTGGTGGTCGATGACCACCCCCTGCTGCGCGATGGCCTGGCCGCCCTGCTGGGCGCGCACGCCGACCTTCGCCTGCTGGGCGAAGCCGCAGACGGCGAGGAAGCCGTTGCCCGCTACCAGCAGCTGCAGCCCGACGTGGTGCTGATGGACCTGCAGATGCCACGCCTGGATGGCGTGGAAGCCATCGTGCGGATCCGCGCGCTCGATCCGCGCGCGCGCATCATCGTGCTGACCACTTACCGCGGCGACGTGCGTGCGGTGCGCGCACTGCAGGCCGGCGCCAGTGCCTATCTGCTGAAGGACATGCTGCGCCACGAGCTGGTGGATACCATCCGCACCGTCGCTGACGGCCGCCGCGCGGCCATTCCGGCCGAAGTGGCCGCCAGCATCGCCGCGCACGTGGTGGAAGACCGCTTGTCGCCGCGGGAAACCGAAGTACTGCGCCACGTGGCCAGCGGCCTGTCCAACAAGCGCATCGGCGAGCGCATGCAGATCTCCGAACAGACAGTGAAGGCGCACATGAAGAGCCTGATGGACAAGCTGGGCGTGGGCGACCGCACTCACGCGGTCACCCAGGCCCTGCGCCGCGGCATCATCAGCCTGGACGACGGCAACCCGTAACGTCGAGCTTGCTCGACGGCTTCTGCCTCACCGTAGCGTCGAGCTTGCTCGACGGCCTCTGCCTTACCGTAGCGTCGAGCTTGCTCAACGGGTTTCCACTCAGTCGAGCAAGCTCGACTCTACGTTCATGGCGTTCCGCTCAGTCGAGCAAGCTCGACTCTACGTTCATGGCGTTCCGCTCAGTCGAGCAAGCTCGACTCTACGTTCATGGCGTTCCGCTCAGTCGCGCGAGCTCGACTGCGCATTCCACGCGGCCACCTTGGCGCGGGTATCGGCCAGCATCTTGTCCAGCGCGGCGCGGTCATACACATCCCCGCGCAGGATCACGCTGTCGATCTTCTGCGTTGCCGCGATGTCCTGCAGCGGGTTGGCGGTCAACAGCACCAGATCGGCAGCCTTGCCCGCGGCCACGCCACCGTATCGATCCATCTGCCCGAACCATGCCGGGCCGGAGCGGGTGGCCGCCGACAGCGCCTGCGGTGCGCTCAGCCCTTCCTTCACGAACAACTGCAGCTCCTGGTGCAGGGCGATGCCGGGGAAGTTGTACGAATTGAGGAAGCCTGCGTCGGTGCCGGCAATGATCGTCACCCCCGCTTCCTGCAGCATCGGCAGCACCGCGGCCACCTGGTGGTACTGCGCATGGCGCGCCTCGATCTGCGCCGGGCTGGCCTTGGCCGCACGCTCCACGCGCCAGGTGTAGGTCGCGCGCAGACCGGGGCCGATGTAGGCCAGGTAGGGATCATTGGCATGGTCATCCTGGTCCAGGAAGTCCAGGATGCGCCCACCATTGAGGGTCGGAGTCACGAATACGCCGCGCTTGGCAAAGTCGCGGTAGGCGTGCATTGCCGTATCGCGGTCGAAGCTGGCATCCAGGCGGCGGTTGGCTTCGGCGCGGTCGATGCGACCGGCGCCGAAGTCGGCGGCGATCTGCGCCTCATCCTTGCTGCCGGCCTTGAAGGCGTAATCCAGGTGCTCGATCGACGCCAATCCGGCATCCACCGCCTGCTCCACGGTCAGTGCCATCGGAATATGGCCGGATGCCTTCAGACCGGCGTTGCGCGCGGCGCTGGCCGAGTACAGGAACAACTCCGGCTTCAGCGTGCTGTCGGTGATCTTCACGAAATCGACCTTGTCGCGCTGCAGCCGGGTGATCGCCTGATCCACCTGCGCCTTGTCACCGACTTCGATGGTGCCCTTCCACACCGGCTTGATGCCTTCAATCTTTGCCCCTGAACTGAGCAGGCGCGGCCCGAACAGGGTGCCGTCGGCAATCTGCCCGCGCCACTGCAGTACCTGTTCGGGCAGGTCGCCCGAACAATCGCGAATGGTGGTGATGCCGTGGGCGATGTACAGCGGCAGCAGCGCCTTGTTTTCCTCCACCAGCGCCGGGCCGCCACCGAAGTGTACGTGCATGTCCCACAGGCCCGGGATGAGGTACTTGCCGGCGGCATCAATCTGCCGGCTGGCGCGCCATTGGCTGCGCAGCTGTGCGTCCGAGCCCACCGCCACGATGTCGTCGCCACGGATCACCACGCTCTGCCCGGGCAGGCTGCGCGCGTGCTCGACATCGACCACGGTGGCGTTGCGGATCAGCAGGTCGGCACGTTCGGCCGCAGACGCCGACAGCGGCGCGACGGCAACAAGGATCGCAAGGGACAAGGGGCAGCAACGGAACATGGACGGCATCCTGGTAGGCACGCGGGCGTGCGGGGTGGAAGGGATATCAGCGGGTCGCGCCATGCTGGCGCAGCAGGGTCTCGATGGCGGTGTAGCCGCGCTGGCGGGCATGCGCCAACGGCGTCACCCCATCGCCGTCGGCCAGATGCGGATCGGCGCCGGCCTCCAGCAGCAACTGCACGATCTGCACGTGGCGTGGGCCGCCATCCCCGAGCAGGATGGCCTCCAGCAGCGCGGTCCAGTGCAGGCGATTGACGTGGTCCACGGCCACCCCGGCGCGCAGCAGCATGCGCACCGTGGCCACGTGGCCGCGGTCGGCGGCCGGAATCAACGCGGTACCGCCATAGCGGTTGGTACTGCGCAGATCGGCACCGTGGGCCAGGGTCAACGCGAGAATCTCATTCAGCCCGCGCGCGCCGGCGTACAGGTAGGCGCTGTCCTGCATCGCATCCTTGGCATTGACGTCGGCACCGGCGTCGATCAGCACACGCGCCGCCGCCAGCCGGTTGCCGTGGGTGGCCAGCAACAGAGCCGTACGGCCCTGCGCGTCGCGCGCTTCCAGCTGGGCACCGCCCTCCAGCGCCACCCGTACGGCCGCGGCGTCACCGCGGGCGGCGGCTTCGCGCAGGCGCACATCGGCCGCGCCGGTGCTGGCCGAGCAGGCCGACGCCAGCATCGCCAGCAGGCACAGCAGCAACAGACGACCCAGCGTGGGACAGCGGCGGCAACGATAGGTGCGCATCTGCGTTTCTCCTCTGCGGCGGGGCCGGTGCGGCGCTGCGGCCCGCTTGCCGCACCCTTTCCTGCATGGTAGAAGTCGCAGCAATCATCCAGAAGTGAAATGTTCAAATGGCTGACAGTGCCAAATCGAATAGAACCTTGTTCGAACTGGACCTGCTGCGGGCCCTGGTGATGGTGGCGGACTGTGGCAGTTTCACCACCGCCGCCACCCGCCTGCACTCCACCCAGTCCACCGTAAGCCAGAAGGTACGGCGGCTGGAGGAACTGGCTGGACACCGCCTGCTGGAACGCGGCCACCGCGATGTGCACCCCACCGACGCCGGCCACACCCTGCTGGGTTACGCACGGCGCATGCTCGATCTGAACGAGGAGCTGGCCCAGGCACTGGCCGGTGCCACGGTGGAAACTGCGGTACGTATCGGCGTGCCCGA
Source organism: Stenotrophomonas sp. YAU14D1_LEIMI4_1 (assembly GCF_003086815.1). Lineage (NCBI taxonomy): Bacteria > Pseudomonadati > Pseudomonadota > Gammaproteobacteria > Lysobacterales > Lysobacteraceae > Stenotrophomonas > Stenotrophomonas sp. YAU14D1_LEIMI4_1. The sequence continues at coordinate 2,399,586 of NZ_CP025997.1, forward strand.
GGATTTCGTCAACCCGCAGACCACCCGCATGCTGGCAGCCTTCAGCCGCCGCCACCCGCAGGTGAAGCTGGAGATCAGCAGCGGCCTGAGCCGCGACCTGGCCCATGGATTCGACCATGGCGAGCTGGACCTGGTGCTGGTGAAGCAGCGCCGCAACACCCGCCAGGCGGTGCACTGCCGGCGCGAGCCGATGCACTGGATCGACAGTGTGCGCAGCGGCAGCCTGCAGCACGATCCGCTGCCGCTGGTCACCTTCCCGCCGCGCGGGCTGTACCGCGACGAGATGATCCAGGCGGTGGAGGCGCTGGGGCTGCGCTGGCGCATTGCGTTCACCAGTTCCTCGCTCAGCGGCATCCAGGGCGCGGTGGCCGATGGCATCGGCATCAGCCTGCTGCCGCGCCGCGCGGTGGGCCGCGAACATCGCATCATCGATGGGGAACGCAGCCTTCCGGTGATCGACAACTACGAATTGGGGTTGCTGCACCGCCCCGACGCAGACGAAGCCGTACGCGCACTGGCCGCCGAACTCTGGCGCCAAGTGCAGCGCGAAGCGGAGTAGTTCTCTTTTGCAGGGCTGCGCCCTGCCCCCCCCTGTAGGAGCAACGTCAACAGCGGGCTATCCGTGGGATGGCGGGGGGGTGTCGGATTGCGGGGACGCCGTTAACCCATCCATGGGGGCTTGGCCGCGGCATCCATGCCGCGGACACCCCGCAATCCGACACCGCCCCGCCTTCGACAGTTTCCCGCGATCTGCCGGAACGGCACGGGGTCGGATCCCGTTGCTGCGCAACGGGCTCTGACCCCCGATTGAAATTGATATCCAACACATGCATCCACGCACGGCGTGGATCTACCAACAATTGTTTCGGTATCTGACAGTAGATCCACGCCATGCGTGGATGAATCACAACCGAAATCGAAAATTTCGAATCGAGTTCGAAATGCATCGTCGACACCTGCCAACAGCCGAGTGAACCTGTCAGAGGTGGGGCGGTGTCGGAGTGCGGGGTGTCAGCCGCATGGATGCGGCTGCCAAGCCTACACGGACGTACTTGCGGCGTCCCCGCACTCCGACACCGCCCCGCCACCCCACGCAATACCCGCTTTTGGCGTTGCTTCAGTCGAGCACGGCTCGACTCTACAGGGGTGCAGGGCGCAGCCCTGCCGACTACAACCACCGCCCCTGCACGACCACGCGCCGTTCCACCGGTACGCCGGCCACCGCCGCCGGGCCGTGGTCCGCGCGCACTGCCACGAACGTCGCCGGCAGCCCTTCGCCAATGCCGTATTGCGGCAACCCGATCGCCTGCGCGGCATGGGTGGTCACCATGTCCAGTGCCAGATCCAGATCGGCATCGGTGTAGAACCCCGAGCGGTACCCCAGCAGCATCGCCCGCTGCAGCAGATCACCATTGCCGTACGGCCACCAGCAATCGCGGATGTTGTCGTTGCCGGCAAACACCCGCACCCCGGCATCATGCAGCGCACGCAACGGCGGGAACGGGTGGTCGCCCGGGGCGTTGCTCATGATCGCCACACCCGCACGGGCCAGCGCCTCGCCCACCTGCAATGCACGCGCCAGCGGTACTTCGCCCAGCGCGTAGGCATGGCTGACCGCCACCCGGCCCTGCAGGCCAGCGGCCTGGGTGCGCGCGGCAATCCGCAGCAACTGCGCCAGTCCGGTTTCGCCCGGCTCATGCAGATGGATGTCCAGGCGCACGGCCTGGCGCTCGGCCAGGCCGAACAACAGGGCAAGCTGTCCGTCCGCATCACCGTCCAGCGTGGTCGGATCGATGCCGCCCAGCACCTGCACGCCAGCGTCCAGGGCCTGCCGCAGCACCTCGGCGGTGCCCGGGCAGGACATTACCCCGGCCTGGGGAAACGCCACCAGCTGGATCTGCATGATGTCCGCGCAACGCTCGGCGGCCTCGCGTACCGCCTGCAGATGCTGCAGGCCGGCACTGGCATCAATGTCCACATGGCAGCGCATGGCCACGGTGCCGAAGGCACTGCATTGGCGGATCAGCGCCTCGGCACGCTCGACCATGGGCGCGGCCGTGGAGACGGCGGCCTTTTCCACGGCCAGGCGCTCGCGCAGGCTGGCCACCGGCTGGTGCGGGTGCCAGCGGTCACCGACGAAGCTCTTGTCCAGATGGATATGGCCATCGACCAGCCCCGGGAGCACGGTGAAACCGGCCAGATTGACGTTTTCCGCCCCTTCCGCCGCGCCGCCCGCTGCGTTGATCGCCTGCAGCTGGCCGTCACGGATGTGGAAGTGCAGCGGCGCTCCGTGGCGGTCCACGCCACCATGAACGAACTGAAGGGTCATGGGTTACTCCACAGGCCAGACAAGGGGCCCATCGTGCGCCCACTCGCTGCCATCGGCCAACGAAATATGGCAATGCCACACATTCACCAGAGCGATGCGTCCGTCTCGTCGCCACGCTGCACACACCCCTGAACAGGTAACATAGCGCTCTGTTCCCGCTGTAGATGCCGCATGGGCCCGTCCGACCGCCACGATCGTCTTCGCCGCTGGCAGGCCGCGTCCCTGTTGGCCGCCGCTCCGATCGCCAGCCTGACCGCCAGCGATGCCGCGGCCACCACCCCGCCGCCCGCGCCCCCCGGCCAGCAGCGCATCGCCGCCGCCGTGCTGGTGGAACGCCTGCATCAGCGGGTGCTCAGTGGCCAGAGCGCCACCGCCACCTTGGAAAGCTGGTGTGCCGAGCACGGCCTGGCCGAGCAGGCGCGGGTGCGTGCGGTACGCGTGCGTGGCCAGGACAAGGCTGCCCCGGCCGATGTGCTGCTCGCGCTGGGTGCAACCGATGGCAGCGCCGTGCACTACCGTCGCGTGCAGCTGGTCTGCGGCAGCCGTGTGCTGTCCGAGGCCGACAACTGGTACCTGCCTGCCCGCCTGAGCGCGGCGATGAACCAGGTGCTGGACAGCACCGACGAGCCCTTCGGCCGCGTGGTCGGGCCGCTCGGGTTCCAGCGCCAGACCCTGGCCGACCAGACGTTCTGGCCGCCACGTGGCGATGGCAACCAGGGCGTGATCCTGGAAGTACGTGCACTCCTGCGCGACCGCGAGCAGCAGCCCTTCAGCTATGTCATCGAATCCTACGGCGTCGCTGCGTTGCCCTAGCGTACTGGACGCCTGCAGGCGTTTTGCAATGTATTCGATGGTTTCTGCCGGGCCGGCAGGTCACCGTCGAATGCATGTGTACCGAACCCCTGCCCTCCCCCATTCCCGCACTGCACCCGGTCCTGCGCCGGCACCTGCTGCACCTGGCCCACGGCGGCGTGATCGTGCGCCCGCTGCACCGCAATGACCTGAACGAGTGGCTCGGCCTGTGCGTGACACGCCGCGCGCAGCACGGCTTCAGTTGCCGCCCGGACGCCGACGTACAACTACTGATCGGCGTGCAGCGCTCACGCCTGCAGTTCGACAACGATCAACTGCTGCTGGGCGTGTTCGACGCCAGCAGCCGTCGCCTGGTGGATCAACTGGGCGTGCGCCTGCAGTCCACCCAGGCGCGCAGCGCCGAACTGCACCCGCTCTGCCAGGGCCCGTGGCGCGGTGCCGAGCGCCTGCGCGACACGCTGCACGCGCTGTGCCCGTTCCTGTTCGAACAGGTGGGCCTGCACCGCCTGTACGTCCTGCTGCCGGCACGGACCCCAGCGGCCATCGCATCGGCCTGGACCGAAGCGGGCTTTGCGCACGAGGGCGTGCTGCGCGGCCAGCACTTCGACGGCCAGCACTGGCAGGATCGCCACCTGCACGCCCTGACCGCGCCGGAATGGCGCCGCCGACAGGGCGAGTTGGGCTAGCGCACCCGCTCCAGCGCCTGGCCGGCGCCGGTCAGTACCGAACACGCATGGTCCTGCAGTTCCTCGGCGCTGGCGTCGTTGCCGCTGGCCGGATCCAGTCGGGTCGCCAGCAGCACGAAACCGGGCGTACCCTGCACGTTCTGCCGGCCCGCCACCAGCAGGCTCCACTGGCCAACATCGCCCACGCCGTTCAGCTCATGGGCCAGCAGGTTCAGCGGATTGGCGGTCAGTTCGGCACCGGGCAGCAGGCGCGCCTGGTACTGGTGGCCGCGCAAGGGCACAGGCAGCGGCGCCCAGCGGGTTTCCAGCGCAGCGGCATGCGCGTCCAGCGCCTGCAGTACATCGGCGCGCAGGCAGTCCACATGGATATGCAGCTGGTGCTGCGAACGTCCGTGCGGCGAATTCAGCGCCAGGCTGGCCACTTCACGCGGCAGGGCCTGGCCCAGTGCCCGTTCGCTGTGTACGCGGGCCCGCCATGCGGCAGCGAAATAGTTGGGCACACCGCGCCGGTACAGCGCCGGGCTTTCAATGCCGCTCACCTTGTCCAGCGGCATCAGCAGGTACTGGTAATCGCCGTGAGTATCCTTCACCAGCACGTCGCGCCGGTCGGCGGCGGTTTCCACCTGCAGGCAGCTTCCCTGCGGACCCTGCTCGCTCAGGCAGTCACGCTGGATGACCCGCCACAGCGCGTCGGAGTGGGCGGGCGGCGGCGGCGTGCTGGCACAGCCGGCCACGCAGGCAAGGGACAACAGCAGCAACGAACGGGTGAACACGGCGGGTTCCGTACAGGCGGGCCGCCATTCTACCGGCTGCCGGCAACGCCTCAGTAGGTGCCGAACGGCACTTCGACCTGCAGCGGCGTACCGGCAGGCAGCAACTGCAGCGTGTAACGGTCCAGCGCGCCCTCCTCATCGGCCTGCGGCAGACGCTGGAATTTCAGCTGGTACTGCGCCTGGCCCCAGCGCACGGTCGTGCCCGCAGCATCCACCGCGGCACCTTCGGGCAGCAGCAGGCCACCCAGATCGCTGTACGCGCCGGGCACGTCGGCGAAGCGGTAGTCGATCAGCTCGTCCACCCGCTGCATGGCATATACATGCGGCACATACGGCCGAGCGGCGCTGTGCAGATTGCTCAGATCGGCCACCCATACGGCAGGCAGGTGGTACTGCTCGCGCAGTGCATTGACCCCCAGCGATGGGCTGGCCACCTGCAGGCAGCACACCGTGCGCCGGCCCTCACGGTCCAGGATCGCGAACCGGTCGCCGCGGGTGGCCGCCTGCGGCAGCATGGCAAAGGCGAGGTTGCGCTGCGCCGGCTCGTAGCCGGTCTCGGTCTGCAGGTTGCGCCAGGCGCCGAACGGAGCGCCATCGGCCGCGGGGGCCGGGTCGACCTGCGCCTGGGCGAGCGCCGCCGTGCACAGGCACAGCACGCCTGCCAGGATCTGCGCCGGGTGGAGTCTGCCTGCCTTCATCTGCGATCACACGCCTGTCGATACACCGGCCACTATGCAGCGTGGCGCCGCCAGCGGCAATGATCGCACCGCTCCCGGCCGCACGGCGGCGGTGCTATGGTGCAGCCAATCCCCTGCGCAGGAGCGCCCGCATGACCGCCATCCGCCTGTCCCTGCTGCTGCCCGCCTCGGCCCTGCTGCTGTCGGCCTGTGTCAGCACGCCCGGCCCGCAGGTAAGCGGCAGCGGCCAATGCAACGCCAGCACCCTGGGCTGGGCCGTCGGACAGCCGGCCGACGAAGCCAACATGCGCCGCCTGTCACGCGAGAGCGGCGCCGGCCTGGTCAACCCGATCGGGCCGAACACGATCACCACCAAGGACATCCGCCCCGACCGCCTGCGCGTATACGTGGACAAGGACAACATCATCACCGCCGCCCGCTGCGAATGACCCCGCGCGCACCCAACGGCCCGCGCCCCGGCTTTGGGTAGAGTCGACCTTGCTCGACTGCTCTCGTTCAGTCGAGCAAGCTCGACTCTACCTCGACTGCCTTCGTTCCGTCGAGCAAGCTCGACTCTACCGGTCCGTGTAACCCGTACAATCGGGCAATGCCTGGTCCGGCTGGTATGCACCATCCCTGAAGTGGAACACGCGCGCATAGGTGCACGCCGGGACCTGCTCGGTCCGCAGGTCCTTCCTGGTCAGTGGCGCCTTCGTAGAGTCGAGCTTGCTCGACTGCTCCGGCTCCGGCATTTCGTAGCGTCGAGCTTGCTCGACTGATCTCGTTCAGTCGAGCAAGATCGACTCTACCGGTCCGTGTAACCCGAACAATCGGGCAATGCCTGGTCCGGCTGGTATGCACCCGCTCTGAAGTGGAACATGCGCGCATAGGTGCACGCCGGGTCCTGCTCGGTCCGCAGGTCCTTCCTGGTCAGTGGCGCCCTGGCCAATGAATCTTCGTTTCGCGAAACACCGGCCGGAAAACGCGTGGCCACGGTCTGGTAACGCAGCACCGGCATGCCCGTGGCAGCGGCATCCAGCGAAAGGCGTGCCGAGAATCCATAGGTGTCATGGCAGGCCCCGGCGCGCCGCTTCACGTCCTGCTCGCCGAAGCACGCCCGGATCTCCGCCTCGCCTGTCCACGCCGATCCCAGCACTGCATCGTCGATCTGGATGCGGTCATCCAGGTGCCGCACGCGTGCCAACTGCAGGCGTGACGCCTCGGTACCGCCCCCGGAATACATCGTGGTGACCTTGCTGATGCCGCCCACCAGCACATTCTGCCGCGCACGCTGCTGCGGATCGGCTACCGTCTGGTCGGCGCCCACGCCCGGCGCCAGCCGCACGATCCACGGCCACAGCGAAAGCTCGCCCTCCGGCGGAACGTCGATGCTCACGTGGTACGCCTGCGGCTGGCCCTCGCCGGCCACCGTCTCCAGCACTTCCAGCACGCTCGGCCGCTCGCTGTCACCGGATGCGGGCAGCACGCGCACGCACCAGACGCCATCACCGGTACAGTCGTACAAGCCGGACGGTCCGCCGCGTTCATCCACGCGCAGCACCTGGCCCAAGGGCTCCATCACGTTGCCAGCGGCATCGCTCTGCTGCGGAAGAATCGATCCCTGCGCCAGCGCCAGTACCGGGCTGGCCAGCAACAGCGCGGCCAATGCCGCGTGTGACATCGGGGTGTGCATCATCGCTCCTGCGCATCCGCGCATCCATGCCGAACCCGCATGATAGTAGAGTCGAGCTTGTTCGACTGCCTTCGTTCAGTCGAGCAAGCTCGACGCTGCCGAAGCTGGGCAATCACACCCGCCCCACCCCTTCGCTTTCGAGGTATGGCCGATGCCGGGGTTGAACGTGTTGCTCGGATCCAGCGACCGGTAAAACGCCGCAAGCGCCGGCTTGGCCGGGTACAGATGGCCCACGTTGTGCTCGGCCGGATACTCCGCCCCGCGCTGGTCCAGCAGTGCCCACATCGCATGTTCGATCGCCATCGGGTCTTCGCCCTTGCGCGCAATGTAGTCCTGATGGAACACGTGGCACAGGAAGTGGCCGTAATAGAGCTTGTGCAGCAGCCGCCCGTCGATATCCGCCGGCAGGGTTTCGAACCACTCGGCATCATCCCGGCGCAGCGCGATATCGAGCGCCACGATGTCCTGCACCTGCGCGCGATGCACTTCGCGGTAGCGCACCGCGGCACCGGCCACGGCAAACCGGTGCAGGAAAGCCTTGCGCCCTTCTTCGGCCGTGCAGCGGAAGAAACCACCCTCATGATTGGCGAAACACTCGCGCAGCCATCGCTCGGTCTCGGCCCCATCCTGCGCGGAGACCTTCAACAGCAGATGATGCTCAAAGCGCTGGCGGAACTCGCCCATGCGCGGCGGCAGGTGCGAGGGCAGCAGCGCAGTCAACGCCTGCATCACCCGGTCGGTCACGCCGCGCAGCCCGACGCGCTCGAACCACCCATCAACGCGGCTCTTCAATGCGAATGCGGCCGGCACGCGGGCGGTGCCCAGGCGGTCGATCAGCAGGAAGGTGTCCTTTCCATAACGTTCGCCGATGTCATACGCATCGCGGTGGATGTACTCCCCTGCGATCGGCAACCGCTCGAAGCCGGTCAGCAGCTGACGGCGGATGGCGGTGAGCGTGGCGGTGCGGTTGCTGCCGATGTAGAACACTTCGGCCGCTTCTTTCTCGAACGTGTCCAGGCGCACGGCGAAGACCGCCAGCTTGCCGGCAGAGCCGGCGGCCTCGAAATGGCGGCCAGGATCGGCATTGAAGCGTGCCGGCGTATCGGCATCGACCTGGCGCACGTCGTCGCTGTAGCGCTGGTCGGACGCGGCGCGCCCATCGCCATCGCCCACGTCGGCCGCACTGTACTGCCCGTCCTGCAGGCGCTGCAGGATCTGCTCGGGCGTATCGCCCAGGGCAATGCCCAGGTGGTTGACCAGTTGCAGCCGGCCCTGCGCATCGACCTGTGCATACAGCGCCAGCTCGGTGTAGGCCGGGCCACGGCGCACCAGGGCGCCGCCGGAGTTGTTGCAGATCCCGCCCAGCACCGAGGCACCAATACAGGACGAACCGATCACCGAATGCGGTTCGCGCCCCAGCGGCGCCAACGTCTGCTCAAGGCGGTCCAGGGTGGCACCGGGCAGGCACAGTACCTGGCGGCCTTCGTTCAACAGCTGGATGCCGGTCATCCGCAGCGTGCTGACCAGCACGATCGGGCGCCCATAGTCATTGCCATCCGGCGTCGATCCACCCGTCAGGCCGGTGTTGGCCGCCTGCACGATGATCGCCGCGCCGCCCTGCACGGCGGCCTGCAGCACGTGCCACAGTTCCAGCAGCGTGCCGGGGCGCACCACTGCCAGCACCGGGCCTTCACCGAAACGGTAGCCGCGGCGGAAACGGCGGGTGGCCTTGTCGCCGGTCAGTACATGGCGACGGCCGACCGCCTGGCGCAGCTGCTGCAGCACGGCCTCATCGCCGCTCACGGCAGGCTCACCAGCGAATCGCGGCCGATATCGGCAATGCGGCGCGCACCGGTCAACGTCATCGCCACCCGCATTTCCTTGGCGATCAGGTCCAGAAGGTTGGCCACGCCGGCCTCGCCCTGGGCTGCCAGTGCGTAGACGAAGGCGCGCCCCAGCAACACCGTGTCGGCGCCCAGCGCCAGCATGCGCACCACGTCCAGGCCATTGCGAATGCCCGAATCAGCCAGGATCTTCAGATCGCCCTGCACCGCATCGGCAATGGCCGGCAGCGCCCGCGCGGTGGACAGCACACCATCGAGCTGGCGGCCGCCGTGGTTGGAGACCACGATGCCATCGGCACCGAACTTCACTGCATCCCGCGCATCGTCCGGGTCGAGGATGCCCTTGATCACCATCGGCCCCTTCCAGAACTCGCGGATCCATTCCAGGTCCTTCCAGGAAATGGACGGATCGAAGTTGCTGCCCAACCAACCGATGTAATCCGCCAGTCCGGTCGGATGGCCGCGGTAAGCGGAGATATTGCCCAGGTCGTGCGGGCGGCCGAACAGGCCCACATCCCACGCCCAGCGCGGATGGCTGATGGCCTGGCCGATGCGACGCAGCGGCGCATTGGGGCCGCTCATGCCCGAGTGCGCGTCACGATAGCGCGCACCGGGCACCGGCATATCCACGGTGAACACCAGGGTGGTCACGCCGGCAGCCTGCGCCCGCTCCAGCGCATTGCACATGAAGCCACGGTCGCGCAGCACGTACAACTGGAACCACATCGGGCGCTGGATGGCCGGTGCCACTTCCTCGATCGGGCACACCGACACCGTGGACAGGGTGAACGGAATACCGCGACTGTCGGCCGCGCGTGCCGCCTGCACTTCGCCACGGCGTGCATACATGCCGGTCAGGCCCACCGGCGCCAGCGCCACCGGCATCGCCAGTTTCTCGCCGAACAGCTCGGTTTCCAGACTCAGGTCGGACATGTTGCGCAGGATGCGCTGGCGCAGCGCGATGTCGGACAGATCGGAAACGTTGCGCTTCAGCGTGTGCTCGGCATACGCGCCGCCATCGATGTAATGGAACAGGAACGGCGGCAGCCGGCGTTGCGCTGCGGCACGGTAATCGGTGGAGGCGGAAATGATCATGGGGTCAACCGGAAGTAGTCAGCCGTGCGGGGACGGCAGGCGCGAGGCCCGTGCACGCCGGGCTTCGTTGTCATCGAGCGTGCGCAGGGTGGTGTGCACGAATTCAAGGTGGGCATGCGCAGCCGCGCGCGCACGCTCGGGGTCGCCGGCCAGCACCGCATCCATCATTTCCCGATGCTGGTCAGACAGCGGCGAGAAGGTCCGGGCCGAGGTGTACAGCTTCTCGCGGCTCTGCGAGATGTTGGTCTGCAGCAGTTCGAACAGGCCACGCATCACCTGCAGCAGCACCAGGTTGTGCGACGCCTCGGCAATGGACAGATGGAACGCGGCATCGGCCTGCGCTTCGCCGGCGGGGTCATCCTTGCCGTGCGCGTCCATCATGGTCTGGAACGCGGCGGCGATGCGCGTGCGGTCCTCATCGGTCGCGCGCAATGCGGCGTGCCAGGCCGTGGCGCCTTCCAGTGCGTGGCGGATTTCCAGCACGTCGAAGCGGTACTCCGGGTCACCCTGGAACAGCGGCAGGTACGGCGCCAGCGGTTCATCCAGCGCCTGCCGGGCGCGTGCGGCCGGTGCGGCCACGTAGGTACCGCCGCCCACCCGTGCGGTCAGCAGGCCCTGGCTGGCCAGCTGCGCGATGGCCTCGCGCAGCGCCGTGCGCGATACCCCCAGCTGCACCGCCAGGGCGCGCTCGGCCGGCAGCCGGTCGCCCGGCTGCAGCTGCTGTTCCTGCACCAGCGCGCGCAGCTGCGCGGCCACCTTGTCCGAAACCCGTTGCATGCTCATGGCGCCATTGTCACCCGAACCGCACGAGGCTGGAGGAGCAGAGCGGCCATGGCTCAGGGAATCATCCAGGTCAGCCAGTAGGCCTGGGCCAGGGTGATCAGGCCGACCATCGTGGTGAAGATCAGGCTGTGCTTGACGGTGAAGCGGAACAGGTCCGATTCCTTGCCGGCCAGGCCCACCGCCGCACAGGCAATGGCGATGGACTGCGGGGAAATCATCTTGCCGGTCACCCCGCCAGTGGTGTTGGCCGCCACCAGCAGCACATCGGACACGCCGATCTGCTGGGCGGTGGTGGCCTGCAAGGCAGAGAACAGCGCATTTGAAGACGTGTCCGAACCGGTCAGGAACACGCCCAGCCAGCCCAGGAACGGCGAGAAGAACGGGAAGGCATCGCCGGTGTGGGCAAGCGCCAGCGCCAGGGTGGCCGACAGCCCTGAGTAATTGGCGATGAAGGCAAAAGCCAGCACCATGCCGATGGAATAGATCGGCACGCGCAGCTCGCGCACGGTTTCGCCGAAGGTCTGCAGCGCGGCCTTGGCCGGCATGCGCAGGGCGATGATGGCGATCACTGCGGCCAGGATGATGGCGGTACCAGTGGCCGAGAACCAGTCGAACTTGTAGACCGCTTCGTAGCTGAGCGGCGCGGGCACGATCGGCGGCATCTTCTGCACCATCTGGTCCAGCCCCGGCACCGGAATCTTCAACACCCAGCCTTGCAGCGCACCGCCGGCGGCGAACAACGCCTTGAACGGCTTGATGCTCCACAGGGTGACCATCGCCGTAAGGATCAGGAACGGCGACCACGCCTTGGCAATCTGGCCGACGCTATGGCGCGGTGCCTCCAGCGCCTGTGCAGCGGCCTGCGCACTGGTTTCGGTATCGAAACGGAAGATGCGCACCGGCTTCCAGCGGCGCAGGAACAGGGTCAGGCAGACCAGCGAGGCCAGCGATGCGGTGATGTCCGGCAGTTCCGGGCCAATGAAGTTGGAGGTCAGGTACTGGGCGATGGCGAAGGAACCACCGGCCACCAGCACCGCCGGCCAGGTTTCCTTGATGCCACGCCAGCCATCCATGATCGCCATGATCCAGAACAGCACGATGATGGTCAGGAACGGCAGCTGGCGCCCGGCCATCTGGCCGATCTCAAACGCGTCCAGGCCGGTCACCTGCCCCGCGACGATGATCGGAATGCCCATGGCACCGAACGCCACCGGTGCGGTGTTGACGATCAGGCACAGGCCGGCCGCATACAGCGGCTTGAAGCCCAGGCCGACCAGCAGCGCGGCGGTGATCGCCACGGGAGCGCCGAACCCGGCGGCGCCTTCCAGGAACGCACCGAAGGCAAAGCCGACCATCAACATCTGCAGGCGCTGGTCTTCGGTAACCGAAAGGATCGAGGCGCGGATGATGTCGAACTGCCCGGTCTTGACCGAGACCTTGTACAGGAACACCGCGCCGATGATGATCCAGGCGATCGGCCACAGGCCGTAGACAAAGCCATAGCCGGCCGCGCCCAGCGCCTGCGCCAGTGGCATGCGGTAGAACAGCAGGGCCACGCCGAGCGCGATGGCCACGGTGATCGTGCCGGCCAGCCAGCCCTTCATGCGCAGCACGGCCAAGGCGACGAAGAAGAAGGCGATCGGCAGCAGCGCGATCAGGCTGGACAACCACAGGTTGCCGGCGGGGTCGTACAGGTGTTGCCAGGGCTGCATGGAAAATCTCGGCGTTGACGGGAAACCCACCGCAGTGGGGCGGTCCGTGGCGCGCGAATATTGGTCGTACCATTATTCGCAACAAATGCACCACTGGTGGCGGATTGAACCGTCATTCCCGCAAGACGCCTATTAGACCATAGCGTTAGTTCTGGTTTATTGGTATGACCATTAAGAGAAACGGTCAGAGCCCCTGCGGGGATCTGACCCTGGTCGCGGCGGGGTCGGATCCCCGCAGGGGCTCCGACCCCAGCCCGGCACTCACAGCTTCTTCTCCACCCGCCGTATCACCGCCAGCACCAGCAGGCACAGCACGCTCACTCCCATCGCGATCACGTACTTGCCAATGCCCACGGCAATGCCGATGGCGGCGGCCATCACAAGAGAACTGGCGGTAGTCAGCCCACTGACCTGGTCTTCGCGGTTACCGCGCAGGATGGTGCCGGCGGCAACGAACCCCACGCAGGCCACCACGGCCTCGATCAGGCGCACCGGATCGACCTGCAGCAGGTCGCGGTAGCGCTCCTGCTGGAAATGTTCGGCCACCGAATCGCCCAGGCCGACGATCAGCGCCGCCGCACCCGCAATCAGCATGTGTGTGCGCAGGCCCGCGGCGTGTTTGCCCATCTCGCGCTCGACGCCCAGCACGCCGCCAAACAGCATGGCGGCGGCAACGCGCAGCAGGATGGATACGTCCTGGGTGAGTTCCATCGGCAGGCTCCGGTATTTTCCCGGAGCGTCGCGCGCCGCGCGTGGCACCACAGTGAAGGCGCCCGCACGGCCGTTTCACCCGGTAGCGCCGGGCGTGGCCCGGCGGCACCGCACCTGAGCGCATTACTGCGCCAGGTAACCGCCATCGATCGCGTAATAGGTACCCGTCGCGAACGAGGCATCATTGCTGGCCAGCCAGGCCACCAACGCAGCGACCTCGTCCGGCGTGCCCAGCCGCTTCAGGGCATGCTTGGCTTCCAGCGTGGCACGCGCGTTGGCATCCATCTTGTCCAGCAGCGGCGTGGCAATGAAGCCCGGACCGACCGCGTTGATGCGGATGCCGTCGGCAGCATGTTCCCAGGCGGCCGTCTGGGTCAGGCCCACCACACCATGCTTGGCCGCCACGTACGCGGTGGAACCGGCAAAGCCCACCTGGCCCAGGATCGAAGCCATGTTGATGATGCTGCCGCCCTTGCCCGCCGCGCGCATCGCCTGGATCTGCGCACGCTGGCACAGGAACACGCTGGTCAGGTTCACATCCACCACGCGCTTCCAGCCATCAACCGGGTAATCGGCGCTGCTGGCCGCAGGGCCGCCGATACCGGCATTGTTCACGGCCACATCCAGCCCGCCCAGTTCGCTCACCGTGCGCTGCACGGCCGCTTCCACCGCTGCCTCGTCGGTCACGTCCAGCGCAATGCCGATGGCTTCGGCACCCTTGGCCTTCAAGGCCTGCACGGTCGCATCCACGGCGTCCTGCTTCAGGTCCCACACTGAAATGCGTGCGCCCGATGCAGCCAGCAGCTCGGCCACGGCCAAGCCGATGCCGGAAACACCGCCGGTAACGATGGCGGTCTTTCCGCCCAGCTGATAATCGATCATCTGTGTACTCCACGTGTTGGCAATCGACGCGGGCCTGCCCGCCTGCCCTTGAATCTACGCCGCCACGTGTTACGGAAACGGCACGCGGCGCACCGCCGCCACGCAACGATCCTTCCCATCACTGCAACGCGCAGCGCTCTATGCTCATGCACACCTCCCCTTCAGTGCATGGACCCCCGATGAGTGCCGAATCCCGCGTGTTGTTCACGCCCACCCGCCTGGGTGATATCGCCGTTGCCAACCGCATCGCCATGGCTCCGCTTACGCGCAACCGCGCCCTGCCCGATCGCGTACCGTCGCCGCTGGCGGTCACCTACTACCAGCAGCGCGCCAGCGCCGGCCTGATCATTGCCGAGGCCACCCAGATCAGTCCGCTTGGCCAGGGCTACCTGGACACTCCAGGCATCTACAGCGCCGAGCAGGTGGCGGCATGGAAGCACATTACCGATGCCGTGCACGCAGAAGGCGGCCGCATCGTGCTGCAGTTGTGGCATGTGGGCCGCATTTCCCACACCAGCCTGCTGCCGGACGGTGAAGTGCCGGTGGCACCCAGCGCGATCCGCGCCAACGGCAAGACCTTCACCGCCAACGGCTTTGAGGATGTGTCCGCGCCACGCGCACTGGCCATCGATGAAATCCCGGCGCTGATCGAGGACTACCGCATCGCCGCGCGCAACGCCATCGCGGCGGGCTTTGATGGCGTGGAAGTCCATGCAGCCAACGGCTACCTGATCGATCAGTTCCTGCGCGACGGCAGCAACCAGCGCAGCGATGCCTACGGTGGCAGCATCGAAAACCGCACGCGCCTGCTGTTTGAAGTAACCAGTGCCGTGGCCGAGGCCATCGGCGCGGCCCGTACCGGCGTGCGCCTGTCGCCGGTCACGCCGGTCAACGATGCCCACGACAGCGACCCGCAGCCGCTGTTCAACCGCGCGGTGGAACGTCTGGACAGCATCGAAGGGCTGGCCTTCATCCACGTGATCGAAGGCGCAACCGGCGGTGACCGGGACAACATCGCGTTCGACTACGCCGCGCTGCGTGCCCACTTCCGCGGCCCGTGGATCGCCAACAACGGCTATGACGTGGACAGTGCCGAGCAGGCCGTCGCCAGCGGCTACGCCGACATGGTCGCCTTCGGTCGTGCGTTCATCGCCAACCCCGATCTGGTTGCACGCCTGCGCAGCGGCGCGGCCCTGGCCGAGCTGGACCCGGCCACGCTGTATGGCGGCGGCGAGCACGGCTACACCGATTACCCCGCGTTGGGCGCATAAGCCGCACATGCGCCGGGCATGGCCCGGCGCTACCGCCTGCTCTGGTAGGTGTCGACCTTGGTCGACACATGCCCGGCGTCACCCCGTCCCCTTCAATACACCGGCAGATCGATGTAGCTTGCCTGCGCGGCACTGTGCCAGACGCGCTGCGTGGCCTTCTGGTAATCGCCCGGCTTGGCCAGGTAGATGTTCGGCACGTAGGTCTGCGGGTTGCGGTCATACAGCGGGAACAAGCTGGACTGCACCTGGACCATCACCCGGTGCCCCTTCTGGAAGGTGTGGTTGGCATTGGGCAGATCGAAGCGGTACGGCAGCACCTGGTTGGCGGCCAGCGGCTTGGCTTCGCTGAAGCTTTCGCGGTAGCGGCCGCGGAAGATCGCCAGCGACACCGGCAGCTCGTAGCCGCCCATCTCCGGCGTCGATGCTTCCTGGTCCGGATACACATCGATCAGCTTCACCACCCAGTCGCTGTCGGTGCCACTGGTGGACGCCTGCAGATGCACCACCGGCGCACCGCCGATGCGCAGCGGTTCGCTCAAGGGTTCGGTGATGAAGGTCAGCACGTCGGGCCGACCATCCACGAAGCGCTGGTCCTTCACCAGCCAGGTGGTCCACATGTCACGGTCGCCGAAACGAACCGGGCGCGGCACGAACGGCACCGGCTTGGCCGGGTCGGACACATACTCTTCGTAATCACCCTCGCCTGCCGCCGGCGCCTGGAAGGCCAGCTTGCCGCCGGCGCGCAGGTACAACGGCTTGCTGGCCGCCGCGCAGTCCTTTTCGCAGCTGCGCGGCCAGCCCTGCAGGCGGTCCCAGTGGTTTTCACCGGCGTTGTAGATCAGCACCGGCGGTGTGTCCGCCTTCGGCGCGCCGTCCACCAGGTATTGGTCGAAGAATGGCTTGAGCACATCGCGGCGGAACTGCAGGGCGGTATCGCCATCGAACTTCAGGGCGCCCAGTTCGCTGCCACTGTAGTTCACCTGGCTGTGCCGCCACGGGCCCATCACCAGGTAGTTGTGGGTGTTGCCGGTATCGCGGCCTTCCATGACCTGGTAGGCATGGTTGGCGCCCCACATGTCTTCCTGGTCCCACAGGCCCTGCAGCCACATCGTGGGCACCTTCAAGGGGGTGTTGGCCATCACCGCATCCAGCGCCTGGCCCTGCCAGAACGCATCGTAGGCCGGGTGCTGCACCAGCTTCTTCCACCAGGTCAGCTGGTCCACGCCGGTGAAACGCGCGTAGTCGCCGGCCGAGCCAATGCGCAGGAAGGTGCTGTAGTCGTCGTAGCCCAGGCTGGGCAGCGGCATGCCCTTGCCGCGCTTCTCGGTCTGCATGGCGAAGTAGTTGAAGTTGACCTGGCGGAAGGCGCCGTAGTTCAGCCAGTCATCGCCCATCCAGCCATCCACCATCGGGCTCTGTGGCGCGGCCACCTTCAGCGCGGGGTGCGGGTTGGTCAGCGCCATCACCACGGTGAAGCCTTCGTAGGACGAGCCCAGCATGCCGACCTTGCCGTTGCTTTCCGGCACGTGCTTGACCAGCCAGTCGATGGTGTCCCAGGCGTCGGTGGCGTGGTCGACCTTGGTGTTGTTCAACGGCCCGCGCAGCGGCCGGGTCATCACGTAATCGCCTTCGGAACCGTACTTGCCACGGATATCCTGGAACACGCGGATGTAGCCGCCGTCGACGAACACCTCGTCGCCCTGCGGCAGCAGGTCACGCATGCGCGGCGAATCGCTGCGGTTGGCGCGGCCGGCAGCATCGTAGGGCGTGCGGGTCAGCAGGATCGGCGCGTTGTGGGCGCCCTTGGGCACTACGATCACGGTGTACAGACGGGTGCCGTCGCGCATCGGCACCATCACCACGCGCTTGTCGTAGTCGCGGCCGATATCCGGTGCAACGAACGGCTTGCCACTGATGTCCGGGGTCATCGGCGGGGTATCGGCGGCCAGCACGCTGCTGGACAGGCACAGGGCGATGGCTACAGCAACGGCACGCACATGCATGGATGACCCCTCGGCAGGAAAGGTTCCAGCGTACTCCTGCCCACCCCGCCGAAGTGTGCGCCGGCTTTGCGTTCTGTGGTGTCCGGGGCACGACTGATGGCACATGTGCGGCCGACGGCCGCCGCGCTCGCCGGGCATGGCCCGGTGCCCCCCCCACAAACAGACACGGCCCCTTGCGGGGCCGTGTCTTCAAGCATCCATCAGCTGCGGAATCAACGCAGCACCTGCTCCACCAGCTGCACGTCCACGCTCTGCAGCGGTTCGGCCGCATTGCGCGACAGCTGCACCTGGTAGGTGCCGCCGTCGATCTTCCACTGGCGGGCCTGCGCATCGTAATGCGCCAGCGTCTTCGGCTCGGCTTCGATGCGGATACGGCGCTGTTCGCCCGGCTGCAGGCTCACCTTGTCGTAGCCGATCAGGCGGATCGGCGTGGTGCTGCCGGCCGGCAGCTTCAGGTACAGCTGGGCCACGTCGGCACCGGCGCGCTTGCCGGTGTTGCGGATGTCCACGCTGGCGACCAGGCGCGAACCTTCCACGCTCACCTTCAGGTTTTCATAGGCAAACGAGGTGTAGGACAGACCGTGACCGAAGGCAAAGGTCGGGGTCAGGCCCTTGGCGGCCATCCACTTGTAGCCCACGTTGGCGCCTTCGATATCGAAATCGAACACATCGCCGAACGGCTTGGCCGGCTTGAAACCGAGACCATCCACGTGCGGGCGCGGCAGCTGCGATTCGTCCACCACCCAGGTCACCGGCAGGCGGCCCGACGGGTTCACCTGGCCGGTCAGCAGCGCGGCAATGCCTTCGCCACCACGAATGCCCGGGTACCAGGCCTGCAGCATGGCCGGCACCTGCGCCAGCCACGGCGTGCGCACCGGGCCATTGGTTTCCAGCACCAGCACGGTCTTCGGGTTGGCCTTGGCCACTGCCGAGATCAGCGCATCCTGGTTGTCAGGCAGCTTCATGTCCGGCAGGTCGACCGACTCGGCCGCCCACTGGGTGGCGAACACGATGGCCACGTCCGCCTGCGCGGCAGCCTTGGCCGCCGCAGCAGCGTTGCTGCCGTCCACATATTCGATGGTCGCGTCCGGGCGCGCTGCACGCAGCGATTCCAGCGGCGAGGACGGGTGGAACATCACCGGGCCCGGCCAGGTGGTGGGCAGCACGCCCGGCACCGCATTGGTGCCCTTGGCGGTCACGCCCACCATCGACGAACCACCGCCACCGATCACGCCCTTGTCGGCATGGCCACCAATGATGACGATGCGCTTCACGCTGTCGGCCAGCGGCAGCAGGTTGCCTTCATTGCGCAGCAGCACGCTGCCTTCTTCCACCGTGCGCTGGGCAACGGCGAAGCCAGCCTCGGCATCCACCTTCTGGTGCTGCGGCGGGTTGTCGAAGTTGCCGTGCAGGAACATCGTGCGCAGGATGCGCGCGACCATGTCATTCAGGCGCGCCTGCGGCACCACGCCGCCGTGCACGGCCAGGCGCAGCGGCTCGTCGAAGAACACCGCCGCGTCGAACACTTCACCGGCCGACTGCTGGTCCAGGCCGGCCAGCGCCGCCTTCGAACCGCTGTGCACGCCGCCCCAGTCGGACATCACGAAACCGGGGAACTTCCACTCCTGCTTCAGCACTTGGTTCATCAGGTAGCCGTTCTCGCAGCCGTAGGTGCCGTTGATCTTGTTGTACGAGCACATCGCCACGCCTGGGCGGCCGGCTTCCAGCGCAATCTCGAAGGCCAGCAGATCCGATTCGTGCATGGCCTGTTCGCCGATGCGCACATCGTGGAAGTTGCGGCGGGTCTCCATGTCGTTCAGCGCGAAGTGCTTCATCGAGGAGATGACGTGCTGGCTCTGCACGCCCTGGATCAGCGCGCCCACCATCGAACCGGCCAGCAGCGGATCTTCACCGGCGTATTCGAAATTGCGGCCGTTGCGCGGGTCACGCTGCAGGTTCACGCTGCCCGAAAGCAGGATGTTGAAGCGCTGCTGCCAGGCTTCACGGCCCATGGTTGCGCCACCGGCGAAGGCGACTTCGCGGTTCCAGCTGGAGGCGGTGGACGGGCCCGAGGGCATGGCCGTGGCGAAATCGCCCGGACGGATGCCACCCGGGTTGGTCACGCCCACGCCAGCATCGGCCGACTGCTGCGCCGGAATGCCCAGGCGCGGCACCGCCGGCACGAAACCGGCAGAACCCACCGCGCCTTCCGGCAGCGGACCGCCATCCTTGCCCAGCCCGAAGTAGCTGTGCAGCATCTGGAACTTCTCGTCCTCGGTCATCGCCTTCAGCAGCAACGCAGCGCGCGCATCGGCGTTCAGGCTGGCATCCATCCACGGGCGCTCACCGCCCTTGTCGGCCGCGTAGGCCAGGGTCAGCAGGGTTGCCTGCAGGCCATTGCCATCGATCTTGAACGGTGCGCTGCTGGCAGCCTGGAAGCCATCGCTGAAATAGCTGGCATCGGCTTCCAGGGCCACGCGCGAGGGATCGAAACCCGCTGCCTTGGCCGATTCACTGGCCACCGCGCCCAGCAGCACCGCCGGTGCGCCCAGCCGCGAACGCGACACCAGCGCCGGCAACTGCGCGGCGCCGGCACCGGCGTCGGTGTAGACGGCCACTGTGTGGCGACCGTCATCCAGGCGCAGGTAGTTCAGGCCCGGCTGGTCCGGGCCGCTTTCCGCGGCAATCGGCAGGCGGGTCAGCACGGCCTGGCCGCGCTGGGTCTGGCCATCGTCCTGGCCGGCGGCAATGAAGCGGTAGTCGTAGCCCAGGCCATCAGCGAGCAGCTGCAACGGATCGACCTGGCCGATACCGCGCTGCACTTGGCGCACGCTCACCGCGTCCACCTGCAGGGTCTTCAGCTGCGCCGCCAGGGCCGGCATCGCGTCCGGCGCAGGCGCCTGGTCCAGGGTCAGCACGGTGAAGGCGGCCGGGTCGGCCCAGGCCGGGGCGGCCAATGCGGCAGACAGGGCAAGGGACAGGGCAAGCGGCTTTGTAAACGTTTTCATCAGCAGGCGTAATTCCGTTGCCAAGGCAATCGGTCCAGGGAAAGTGCCGCCGAAGGGTGCAGCGTCATGCCGCGCAAGCGTTGCCGGGCAACACCTGCAGGCCAAAGGACGGGCCGGTCTGCGCGCGGGACCCTCCTCCCGGCGTGACAACCTGCCTGCCCGGGCCGCACACGGCGACCCATCATGTGAAGATTGTGCGAGGGCGTTGATCGCTGTCAACAGGACCTAAGTCACAGGCGCCCGCGCGCACGGTGGTTATCAAGCCATCACCGCTGGTCATCAGCGCAGCGTGTGGTGCTGCCGATAATGGAATTCCCGGCCCCGAGCGTTGCCCATGACCCTGCACCGCGACTTCGACCATCTCTGGCGCGACCGCTGTGATACCTCCAGCCAGCGCAGCCCACGCGTGCTGATCCGCGTGTTCGTCGCCCCCGGAGAACTGGAAGCACGGGTGGCCTTCTACGAACAACTGCAGGGCGTGGTGGCCGACGCGGGCTTCCCCTTCCCCGATGCCGGCCTGCGCCTGGCCATGGTCGGTGCGTTCCTGCTGATCGAAGGCAATGACACCGCACTGGCGCCGTTCACCTCCACCACCGGCACCTTGCTGGTCGATGACGTGCGGCCCTATCACGACAGATTGGTCGCAGCCGGCGCGCAGATCATCTTCCCGCTGCAGGTGGTACCCACCGGCGCGGCGTTCAATGCGGTGCACCCCGATGGCACCGTGGTCGAGTACGTGCACCACCGGCCGGACCCACACGGGCGGTGATGGGACGGCCGGGCTGCCGCCCGGCACCCGCAGAGACAACGGCAAACGCGACAGCAAGATCAAATGCCGCATTCCGTGGGATGGCGGGGTGGGTCCGGTTACGGGGGACGCCGTGAATCCGTCCATGGAGCAACTGTGTTGTCGGATGGTTTTTTGGCCGTCTGGCAGACAGTCACGGCAAAGCCGGCCGCCGGCCGGCAGCCGCTGCGGTGCGCTTGGGCTTGCCTCAAGCGGGGATCGGTCCGCTTTCTGCGTCGCGCACGCGGGCGTTGAGAATGGCCAGCATCTTGCGCATCACGGCCACGATGGCCACTTTCCCTTCCTTGCCGCGGGCCCGCAGCGACCGGTAGAAGTCCCG
>NZ_CP025997.1:2421002-4319112 GCF_003086815.1 Stenotrophomonas sp. YAU14D1_LEIMI4_1
AACCAAGCATCCAATTCAGCTTAGCCAGAAGGGCTATTGCTGACCTGCAGGGTCTCGCCGTCTGTCGTACCGATATCCAATCGGCGCTTGCTCACATCAATCCCGATCCCGTTCATTGCCCGACTCCGTATAGTCTGGAAGGGTCGAGAGCTCCCCCGCTTGCCCAGTCTTATCGCTTCGAGTGTCCAGCTCCAGCAACTGTTCGGGCGGATCAAGGGAGAATCCGGCGTGGGCGCCAAGCTCCATGGCGATCGTCGAGATCCAGGCTCATACGGCGGCCCACGCCGGCTCTCGGCACCTACGCTGCCAGATTTCCGTCAGATAAGGCTTGGTCGCCGCATCCATGCGGCTCACACCCCGCACACCCACAGTGCCCCGCCTTCGACGGTTTCCTGCGAGCTGTTGGAACCTGCTGCTGATGGAAGCTGGTGCTGATGATGGTGGGTGCCGACCGTTGGTCGGCACGGGGGTCGGATCTCCATGGATTCAATTCCGATGGAAATCCATCCACGCATGGCGTGGATCTACAATCGCTGCATGTCCTCACCTGCCCGGCCCTGGAACGGCACTTTGCTGCTGCACGCACACGTGGCGGTGCTGCAGGGCCATGCCGGTGACAGCGGCACGCACGCGCACTACGCCCACCAGCTGTTGCTCAGCGATGGCGCGCCCTGGCAGGTGGAGATCGACGGCGTGGAGCAGCACGGCCAGCGCCTGTGGCTGCCGTCCTTCGCGCCGCACGCCATCCTCTCGGCGCCGCAGGACGGCTGCACCCTATTCCTGGAACCGGCCCACGCTGATCCCGGACAGATCCAGCAGCAGCTGCCCACGCTGTCCACCGACATCACGGCCCTGCAGCAACGCCTGTCGCAGCTGAGCCGTGCGCAGCCGCTGGACCGCCGCGTACAGGTGGCGCTGGAACGCATCGCCCAGCACCTGCCCGGCCCGGTGCCGGCCGCCGACATCGCTGGGGCCGCACACTTGTCCACCAGCCAGCTGCATCGCCGCTTCCAGTCCGACCTGGCCGTGACCCTGCGTGGCTGGGTGCTCTGGCAGCGGCTCCGCATCGCCCTGGCCCATCACCTGCACGGACACAGCCTGACCGACAGTGCGCATGCTGCCGGCTTCGCCGATCTGGCCCATCTGTCGCGCAGCCTGCGCCGCATGTTCGGCATCGGTGCGGCGCAGCTGAAGGGCCTGCAGCTGCGCGCTGCCTGAGGCGCACTCAACGGCGACGGCGCAGCCCTTCGGGCACTTCGGGTACCTGCCCATGGGGCAGCGCACGGAACGGCGCCAGCAACTGCCCCGCATAGCCGCGTGGATAGTCCGGCTGGCTGCCGATGCCCAGGTCATGCGTGCGCAACCGGTAGCCCGGCGCATCGAAGGCGGTGCCGAGCAGGTGATCCCAGACGGTCAGGAACAGCCCGAAGTTGACATCGCCTGCGGTGCCGTAGCGCATGTGGTGGAAGCGATGCAGCGGCGCCCAGGCCATCACCCGGCCCAGCACGCCGGGCCGCATGTCCACGTTGGAATGCTGCAGCAGCAACTGGATGGCGATGGCGAAGGCCAGCACCGCCGCCACCGGCATCGGCAGGCCCAGCACCAGCAACGGCAGCACGCCGCCCAGCGCTTCGGCGGCCTGGTGCAGCGGATGCTTCATCAGGCCGTTGAAGCCGTACATGCGGGTCACGCTGTGGTGCACCGCATGCAGCCGCCACAGCCATCCGATGCGATGGCTGGCGTAGTGCACCAAGGTGATGCCCAGATCGGCGGCAACGATCGCCAGCAGCACCTGCACCGCAAACGGCCACTGCACCGGCCACAGTTGCCACGGAATCACCGCCGCCAGCACAGGCACCGCCGCGATCGACAACAGGTTCAGGCCTTCGTTGACCAGCGCATGCAGGCTGTCGCGCAGCCGGTCGCCGTGCGCCCGATTGAATGCGGGATCGTATGGCCAGACCCGCTCGGCGGCGAATGAAACGGCAATGGCTACCGCCAGCAGGGCCAGCAGCCACAGGGGGTCACCCTGCCGATGGCCAACCCAGACCACGGCAGCGGCAACGAATCCAGACAGGAACAACGGCGCATACAGGCGGAGCATCCAGTGCTTCATGGGCAACCCGGGAGTGAGGAGGCCTGCATGCTGGCGCGGCCTGTGGGTTGCCGGCTTGAACAAACGGCGCAATCCGTGCGCCGGGGGGGCATCCACGCATGGCGTGGATCTACAATGGCGCCCTCATTGCGCCGGGGGCGGCATGGATTCCTTCAACCTGATGCGCACCTTCCGTCGCATCGTCGAACGCGGCGGCCTGGCCCGCGCGGCCGAAGATCTGGGCTTGTCAGCGGCCGGCTTGAGCAAACAGCTGCGCACGCTGGAAGCGCACCTGGGCGTGGTGCTGCTGCAGCGGACCACGCGGCGCATGAGCCTGACCGAAACCGGCCACGCCTATTACCGCGAGTGCTGCCGCCTGCTGGACGAACTGGACGCGCTGGAACGCGGCATCGCCGAACAGCGTGGCGAGGTTGCCGGCCGCCTGCGGGTGAACGCACCGCAGTCGTTCGCGCTGAGCACGCTGTCGCCGCTGCTGCCGCGCTTCCTGCAGCAGCATCCGCACCTGTCGCTGGATCTGGTGATGGAAGACCGCCTGCTCGACGCGGTGGGCGAAGGCTTTGATGTGTCGCTGCGGCTGCGCGCCGAGCTGGACGATTCACGCCTGGTGGCGCGGCGGCTGGCCTCGCTGCAGCAGGTGTTGTGCGCGGCACCGTCCTACCTGCAGCAGCACCCCGCGCCGCACACCGTGCAGGATCTGCATGCCCATAGCGTGCTGGCCTACAGCCTGTCCGATTCACCGGGCAGCTGGCCGCTGCTGGGCCCCGATGGCCAGGTCACGATCACCCTGCCGGCACGGGTGACCGCCAACAACAGCCTGCTGCTGCGCGACCTGCTGCTGGCAGGCCTGGGCATCGGCGCGCTGCCCTCGTTCCTGGCCGCGCCCGCGCTGGCACGCGGCGACCTGCAGCAGGTGCTGCCCGACCACCGCTATCCACCGCGCTTTGTGCATGCGGTCTACCCCACCGCGCGCCACCTGCAACCCAAGGTACGGGCCTTCATCGATTTCCTGCACGCCGAACTGCCCGGCTGCGCGGGACTGGATTCGTAACCGCCAGCGAAAACTGAGCTGCCCGAAACCCGCTGTTTCGGCCACGCCGCGCTGCCTACGCTGCCGCCTCCCCTCTCACCGATGGCAGGCAGATGTCTTCCGCTCCCTCCCCCACCACCGCCACGCCGGTGGTCGATTTCTTCCACGATGTGGTCTGCGGTTGGTGCTTCGTGCTGGCCCCGCGCCTGCAGCAGGTTTCGGCCGAACTGGGCATCCAGGTGCGCCACCGCAGCTTCGTGCTGCAGGACTCGCGCGCCCGGATGATCGACGTCTTCGGTTCCATGCCGCGCGCCAAGGACACCATCCTGCGCCACTGGGCCGACTGCGCGGCGCATGAAGACAGCGCGCGCATCGACATCGACGGCATGCGCGCGCAGACGTTCGAATACCCCTCCGGCTGGCTGGGCGCACTGGCCTGCCAGGCGGCCGGCGTGCTCGGCGGCAACGATGCCCATGGCGCGATGTTCGATGCGGTGCAGTGGGCGCACCTGCACCAGCACCGCAACATCGGCGATGCCGACGTCCTGCTGGACATCGCCGAATCGCTGGGCCACCGGCGCGGCGTCTTCGCTGACCACATGCGCAGCGACACCGTGCGCCAGCGCGTACAGGCCGACCGCGCCGAAGCCGCCGCCCTCGGCATCCGTTCCATTCCCACCGTCATCGGCGGCCACGGCTTGCGCCTGCAGACCCTGCCGCTGCCACAGCTGCGCCAGGCCCTGGCGCCCCTGGTCGCGGCCACCACCGCGCCCTTCCCCACCCTGCAAGGAGAAACCCCATGACCCCACGTACCCTGGCCAGCGCACTGGCCCTGCTGCTGGCCAGCACTGCTGCATCCACCGCCGCGCCCGCACACGAACGCGTTCCGTCCGGCCAGCAGGTCGGCACCAGCCCCTGGGGGCCGAGGGACGAGATCGGTCGCCTCAACCTGATCACCGACGCCTCGCGTGCCGCCATCCTGTCGCGGGTCAGCGGCGGCAAGGCCTACGACCTGGCCACCGAGTACTACGTGGGCATGCCCAGCTGGCAGGACGCCGGCGACCCGCACTACCAGTTCTGGATGACCCATACCCCGCGCGGCACCGTGGTGGACGACCCGATGGGCGTGGGCCAGGCCATGAACCTCACCCGCAGCTACACCGGCACCGCGTTTTCGATGTACAGCCACACCGGCACCCATATCGATGCGCTGAACCACTTCGGCATCCACGGAAAGATCTGGAATGGCTTCGAGGCCGATGAACACCTCGGCGACCGTGGCTGGAAGGTCACCGGCATCGAGAAATTCCCGCCGCTGATCGCCCGTGGCGTGCTGATCGACGTGGCCGGCGCCAAGGGCGTGGACATGCTGCCGGACAGCTACCGCGTCACCCGCCAGGACCTGAAGGATGCGCTGGCACGCCAGCACGTCACCCTGCAGCAGGGCGACGTGGTGCTGATCCGCACCGGTCGCATGCGCCTGTTCGAACAGCCCCGCGCCTACATGGCCAACCCGCCGGGCATGGGCCTGGACGCGGCCCGTTTCCTGGTGGAAGACAGCGGCGCGATGATCGTCGGCGCCGACAACCTCAGCTTCGAGACCTTCCCCTCGGAGGTGTCCGATGATTACGTGCCACTGCACACCTACCTGCTGGCCCAGCAGGGTGCGCCGATCATCGAACTGGTGGCGCTGGACGAACTGGCCCGTGACCAGGTCTACGAGTTCGCCTTCATCGGCGGCCCGCTGAAGATCCGCGGCGGCGACGCCGCCCCGCTGCGCCCGGTAGCCCTGCCAGTACGCCGGTAACGCGCCGGGTAGCGCCGGGCGTCCCATGCCGGGTAGGTGCCGACCTTGGTCGGCACTCCCTGCCCCCTTCAGCAACCTGAAAACCACCCCTCGATTTCATTAGTAATTCTACTCACAAGGCGAGTAGCATGTCCGGTCTCAGCCCCTGATACCGGCCTGTCGATACTCGTTCCATGCCTGCCGTTTCCGTCCAATGCCGCCGCTTCCTGCCTGCCCGGCGCCTCCCCTGGAGGACCGGCTGATGGGTGCCGTCGTCGCCTTGGACCGCCTGCTGGATGGCCGCCAACTGTGGCGCGGCCCGGCCCGCCATGGCCCGGCCAGCGACCATCTGGCCAGCGGGCACCCGGCCCTGGATGCCCGCCTGCCCGGCGGCGGCTGGCCCGCCAGCGGGCTGTGCGAAGTGCTGCTGGCCTGCCCCGGCGTGGGCGAACTGGCCCTGGTCTGGCCGGCACTGGCCAAGCTGAGCCAGCGCGATCGGCCGATCGTGCTGGTCGCCCCGCCGCATCGGCCGCATGCCCCGGCCTGGGCCGCAGCCGGGCTGGACCTGGCCCAGCTGCAGATCATCCACGCCGCACCGAAGCAGGCGCTGTGGGCGGCCGAACAGTGCCTGCGCTCGGCCGCCTGTGCGGCCGTGCTGTGCTGGCCGCAGCAGGCCGATGATCGTTCCCTGCGCCGGCTGCAGGTGGCCGCCGACAGTGGTCAGTGCCTGGGCTTCGTGTTCCGCGAAGCACGCGCCGCGCGCAATCCGTCGCCGGCCAGCCTGCGCCTGCAGCTCGACCCCGGCCAGGTGCGCGTGCTGAAGTGCCGCGGCGGGCTGCCGCCTGCGCAGCCCTTGCCGCTGGCCATCGCCCACTGAGGCCGCGCCATGCATTGGGCCTGCCTGTTGTTGCCGCAACTGGCGCTGGACAGCGTACTGCGCCAGCAGCCGGATCCGCAGCGGCCGCTGGTGCTGCTGCAGGGCCCGGCCCAGCGCCGGGTGCTGCGCGCGGTCAGCCCGGCCGCACGGGCCGCCGGCCTGCGCCCGGGCATGCTGCTGTCGGCCGCTCAGGTGCTGGTGCAGGACATGCAGCTGCACGACTACGATCCCGCCGCCGAACAGCAGACCCGGCAACTGCTGGCCAGCTGGCTGTACGCCTACAGTTCGCAGGTCAGCCTCGATTTCCCGCATGCGCTGGTGCTGGAAATCCACGCCAGCCGCGCCCTGTTCGGTGATTGGCCACAGATTGAACAGCGCCTGCGCCACGGCCTGCATGAACTCGGTTTCCGCCACCGTCTGGTGGCCGCGCCCAACCCGCATGCCGCGCGCGTGCTGGCCAACGTGCACGACGGTCTGGGCATCGATGCCACGCAGCTGGCGGCCGCGTTGGCGCCGCTGCCACTGGCACGCAGCGGCCTGCCGGCCGATGCGGTCACCGTGCTCGGCCGTTCCGGCCTGCGTACGCTGGGCGCGGTGTTCGACCTGCCGCGCGACAGCCTGGCCCGCCGCTTCGCCCCGCAGGTGCTGCAGCAGCTGGATGCCGTGCGCGGCCTGGACAACACGCCGCTGCGCTACTACCAGCCCCCCGACCGTTTCGATGCCCGCATCGAATTCGAATACGAAATCGAATCCAGCCAGGCCCTGCTGTTCCCACTGCGGCGCCTGCTGCTGGACCTTGCCGCCTTCCTCTGCTCGCGCGATGGCGGCGTGCAGCGCTTCGACCTGCACTTCGAACACGACCTGCTGCCGGCCAGCGTGCTGACCATCGGCCTGCTGGCCCCCGAACGCGATGCCGCGCTGCTGTTCGAAATCGCCCGCAACCGCATGGAAGCCTTCGCCCTGCCCGCCGGCAGCCGCGCGCTGCGCCTGCAGGCCGAACAACTGCCGCCGTTCGTGCCGGTGGCGCGCGATCTGTTCGACACCCGCCCGGCCCAGGCCATGCCCTGGAACCAGCTGCGCGAACGGCTGCGCGCGCGGCTGGGCGATGATGCCGTGCAACCGCTGGCGGTGCAGGCCGACCATCGCCCCGAGCGTGCCAGCGGCACCCAGTCGCCGGCCCCCCCCCCCGCGCACTGGCCGCTGCGGCCCGGTTGGCTGCTGGAGGCACCACAGCCGCTGCGCGACCCGCGCCTGCGTATCGTTGCTGGCCCGGAACGGATTGAATCGGGCTGGTGGGACCAGGCCGATGCGCGGCGCGACTACTACGTGGTGGAAACCGCGCACGGGCAACGCGGTTGGGCGTTCCGCCCGCGCAACGACCCGCATGCGCCGTGGATGCTGCACGGCTGGTTCGGCTGAACCGGCATGCACGCAGAACTGCCCGCCTATGCCGAACTGCATTGCCTGTCGGCCTTCAGTTTCCAGCGCGGCGCCTCCACCGCCGACGAACTGTTCGCGCGCGCCGCCAGCCAGGGCTACCGCGCTCTGGCGATCACCGACGAATGCTCGCTGGCCGGCATCGTCCGCGCCTGGCAGGCGGCCAGGACGCATGGCGTGGCGCTGATCGTCGGCGCCGAACTGCAGATCGAAGACGGGCCGAAGATCGCCCTGCTGTGCACCGACCAGGATGCCTATGCCGGGCTGTGCCAGCTGATCACCACCTGCCGGCGGCGCGCAGGCAAAGGCCAATACCGCTGCCTGCGCGAGGATCTGCATGGCCTGGCCGAGGGCCTGCTGTGCCTGTGGCTGGACCGGCAGCCTGATGCCAGCCACCTGCCGCTGCTGCGTGCCGGGTTCAACGACCGCCTGTGGCTGGCGGTGGAGCTGCACCACGAACATGACGACGTGCGCCGCCTGCAGCAGCTGCAGGCCTTCGGCGAACGCCATGCATTGCCGCTGGTGGCCAGTGGTGACGTGCACATGCACGTGCGCCGCCGCCGCGCCCTGCAGGACACGCTGACCGCGATCCGCCACCGCTGCAGCGTGGCCGAAGCCGGTTGGCGGCTGTTTCCCAACGGCGAACGCCACCTGCGCCCGCGCAGCGCGCTGGCCCAGCTGTATCCACCGGAACTGCTGGCAGAGACCGTGCGCATCGCCGGGCGCTGCCACTTCACCCTGGATGCGTTGCAGTACACCTACCCGCGCGAACTGGTACCGGAAGGACACACCCCGGACAGCTGGCTGCGCGCCCTGGTGGAAGAAGGCATTCCCGAGCGCTGGCCGGAAGGCATCGAACAGAAGCAGCGCACGCAGATCGAACACGAGCTGGCCTTGATCGCCAAGAAGAACTACGCCTCGTACTTCCTCACCGTGCAGGACATCGTGCGCTTCGCCCGCCGCCAGAAGATCCTCTGCCAGGGACGCGGCTCGGCGGCCAATTCGGCGGTGTGTTTCGTGCTCGGCGTCACCGAGATCGACCCGGCACGCAGCAACCTGCTGTTCGAGCGTTTCATTTCCGAAGAGCGCGACGAACCACCGGACATCGACATCGATTTCGAACACGAGCGCCGCGAGGAAGTGCTGCAGTACGTGTTCAAGCGTTATGGCCGCGAGCGTGCCGCGCTCACCGCCGTGGCGATCAGCTACCGCGGTCGCAGCGCGATCCGCGATGTCGCCCGCGCGCTCGGCCTGCCGATGGACCAGGTGAACGAGCTGGGTGCGGCCATGGACCATTGGGGCGGCAACATCCCGCTGCCGGACACCCTGCGCGAGCGCGGCTTCGATCCGGACACGCCGCTGATGCGGCGGCTGCTGTCACTCACCGAAGAGCTGATCGACTTCCCCCGCCACCTGTCGCAGCACCCGGGCGGTTTCGTGATTTCCGAACACCCGCTGTCCACCCTGGTGCCGGTGGAGAACGCCGCCATGGCTGGCCGTACCGTCATCCAGTGGGACAAGGACGATCTGGACGCCACCGGTCTGATGAAGGTCGACTGCCTGGCGCTGGGCATGCTCACCGCCATCCGCAAATGCCTGGCCCTGCTGCAGCAGCACGGTCTGCACAGCGGCCGCATGGATGCGGTGCCCGCCAAGGACAGCGCGACCTACGACATGATCTGCGCCGCCGATACCATCGGCGTGTTCCAGATCGAATCGCGCGCGCAGATGGCCATGCTGCCGCGCATGCAGCCGCGCACCTTCTACGACTTGGTGATCGAAGTGGCCATCGTGCGCCCCGGGCCGATCCAGGGCGACATGGTGCACCCCTATCTGGAACGCCGCCGGATCCTGCGCGAACAGGGCCCCAAGGCCTTGAACGACCCGGCCAACCCGCTCTACCCACCGCAGCTGGAACGCGTGTTCGCACGCACCCTGGGCGTTCCCCTGTTCCAGGAACAGGTGATGCAGCTGGCGGTGGAAGCGGCCGGCTACACCCCGGGCGAGGCCGACGCCCTGCGCCGTTCGATGGCCGCCTGGAAGCGCCGCGGCGGGCTGGAACCGCACCGGAAAAAACTGCTGGCCGGCATGCTGCGCAACGGCTTCAGCCGCGAATACGGCGAACACCTGTTCGAGCAGATCAAGGGCTTCGGCAATTACGGTTTTCCGGAAAGCCATGCCGCCAGCTTCGCCCTGCTCACCTATGTCAGTTGCTGGTTGAAGTGCCACCACCCGGCCGCGTTCACCGCCAGCCTGATCAACAGCCAGCCGCTGGGCTTCTACAGCCCCGACCAGTTGCTGCAGGATGCGCGCCGCCATGGCATTGCCGTGCTGCCGGTGGACGTGCGCCACAGCCATTGGGACTGCACCCTCGATTTCAGCAAGGGCGCGGCCGCCATCCGCCTGGGCCTGCGCCTGGTCGATGGCTGCAGCGAACAGGCCGTGCAGGCCCTGGTGCGCGAGCGCGCGCGGCGCCCGTTCGACGATGTGGGCGATCTGTGCCAGCGCGTCGCACTGGATCGCCGCCAGCAGGGCCTGCTGGCCGATGCCGGCGCCCTGCGCGGTCTCAGTGGCCATCGCCATCGCGCACGCTGGGATGTTTCCGGCGTGGAAAACCGCCTGCCGCTGTTCGACCCGGCCCGCGCCACCGGCGAAGCGCGCGTGCCGCTGCCGCTGCCCAGCGCCTGGGACGACATGCAGGCCGATTACCGCAGCACCGGCACCACGCTGGGCCGCCACCCGCTGTCGTTCCTGCGCGCACAGCTGCGCAGCCGCGGCTGCCTGGATGCCGCGCAGCTGGCTGCCCACGGGCATGGCCGCCGCGTGCGCATTGCCGGGCTGGTGCGCATGCGGCAGCGGCCGCAGACCGCCAGCGGGGTCACCTTCCTGACCCTTGAAGATGAAACCGGCATGGTCAACGCCGTGGTCTGGCGGCACGTGGCCGACCGCCAGCACCGCATCCTGGTCGATACCCAATTGATGCAGATCGACGGCCGGCTGGAACGCGTGGACGGCGTGCAGCATGTCATCGTGCAGCGCATGCTGGGGCTGGACGATCTATTGCAGGGCCTGCGCAGCCACAGCCGCGATTTCCATTGATGGGTCATTGATGTGTCGGCCCTACCCATCCGCTTTTGCATCCGCTATCGTCGCCACATCCAAGGAAGGACTACACGATGGCCCGTGCGTTGCTGCTTACCACCCTGGGGGTATCCACCCTCGCCCTGCTGGTGTCCGGCTGGACGGCCTGGAACCTGCACGACAGCCAGTCACCCGAACGCGTGATCCATGCACGCGGCCTGGTCGTCCACGATGCCAATGGCCAGGCCCGCGTCATCGTCGGTGCGCCGGTGCCCGATCCGACCAGCAAGGGGCGCAGCCAGGGCCCGCGTGCCGCGGCACTGTCCGGTGTGATCCTGCTCGGCCCGGACGGTTCCGAACGCGGCGGCTACGGCACCAGCGACCGCGGCGGCGAAGCCCTGCTCACCCTGGACGATGCCAGCGGCACCACCGAAGTGTTCAAGGTGGTCGCCAACCCCGATCGCGGCGCCACCCTGATGGTCCGCCACCAGAACAATACCGGCGCCATGCTCACCTCGTGGCAGGGCAAACCGGAACTGCTGTTCCTGGACGACAGTGGGCAGACCTACTACGTGCGCCCAGGGGTCAACGCCGCGCCGTGAACCGGGCCCTGACAGCCCGGCATTAATGCAAACGATTCTCTTTTACGGTAATGTGCGCGCGCTGCCCTTGCCGCCGCGGGCCGTTCCTGTCCCGCTCTCCGCAGCCGTCCGTGCCCGTCCAAGCGCTCCGTCCAATGCCATTGCCGTTGACGCCTGCCCGCCCGGCGCGGCGCGGCGCACGCGAGCGTCGCACGCACTGGATGGCGGTGGCAATCACCGCCAGCCTGCATCTGCTGCCGGTGCTGGGGCTGCTGCACTGGACGACGTCCACACCCCGGCCCACGCCCCCGGTCGAAGAGGTGCGCATCAGCCTGCGCCTGTTGCCCCCCACCGCGCCACCACAGCCGCTGGAAGAACTGAAGGCCGAGCGTCCCAGCCAGGCCCAGCAGCCGCGTCCAGCGCAGCCACGCACCCTGTCGCCGCCCCCGCCCAGCCGCGCGAAGGAAGGCACCCTGGCCGCCGCTGACGGTCGTACCCCCGATGCACAGGCACAGCCCCTACCCGCCCTGGTCCTGCCGACCCACGACGCGCCCCCGGCACCGGCGTCGATCAGTGCAGCACCGCCCACCCCCGACGCCGCACCGGCACCGCAGTTGGCCGGCACCCACAGCGATTCCTGGGAAGCACGTCTGATGGCCCGTCTGGAACGCCACCGTTATTTCCCCAGTGCCGCCCGCGCGCGCCGGCAGCAGGGCACGGCCTGGGTGCGCGCCAGCGTCGACCGCAGTGGCCGCCTGCGCACGCTGCTGCTGGAACGCAGCAGTGGCGAACCCATGCTGGACCAGGCCGCCCTGCAGACCTTCCGCCGCGCGCAGCCGCTGCCGCGTATTCCCGATGATCTGCCGGCACCGCAGGAACGCGTGGTACCGGTGGAGTATTACCTGCGCTGAAGCGCGCGGCGCCGCCGCTCAGGTCCAGGCCGGGTCGGCAGTGAAATCGATCGTCAGCCAGAACATGCCGCCGCGTGCATCCAGGCGCACGGCAATCTCATCGCGCATGGCATCCACCTCGCCCACCGTGCCCAGCGGCGTGGCCGGGTCGGTCAGCACATGGATCTCGATGAAGCGCATGCGCCCCATCTTCGCCACGTGGCTGGTGAAGCCGGCATAGCCCCGCTCGCCCACGAACGCCTGCATCACCTGCTGCACGCGCTGGTCCAGGTCATCGGGCGCGACCTGCAGTACCTCGCGTAGCGCCTTGAACGCGGCGCGCGTGGGCACCGGCAGCACGGCCAGGCTGATCAGCATCAGCACGATCGAATCCAGGTACGGTACCCAGTGCTGCCTCGGCCCGTCCTGCAGGGCCAGCGCCAGCAGGAAGGCCAGCACCACGGCCAGTGCCATCAGCCCGCCCAGCAGCCAGGCACGCACGTCCAGCCACAGCAAGGGCGAGTGCAGGCGCCGTGCCTGCCCCGCCACGAACGCGGCCATGCCAAGGTTGGTTGCACTGATCAGACCGGCCCACCACAGCGCCGGCCCGAACTTCACCACGTGGCCGCCGGTGGTCAGCCCGATTACCGCGTTGGCCAGCGCGTACACGCAGGCCAGCGACAGGATCACCCCGCCCAGCGCCTCCACCATCGGTTCCAGATGCCAATAGCCGTACTGGAAGCGCGGGCTCTGCTCCCGCGCCACCAGCCGCAGCACCGACAGCGACACCAGGGTCAGGGCCACGTCCACCAGGCTGTAGATGCCGTCGAACAGGATGGCCTGCGATCCCACCAGCAGGCCGCCCAGGAAGCCGGCCGCACTGACCGCCACGGTCATCCCGATCGACAGCAGCAGGATGCGTTGTTCGCGGGCGGTATCCATTCAGGTCTTCAGCACCTCCACCCGGTAGGTGGTGCCTTCTTCGTCGTGCTCGATGATCAGCCCGTGCACATCCGATTCGAAACCGGGGAAGCGCGCGTTCTGTTCGCGGGCAATGCGCAGCGACTGGATGATCGGCTCGTCGCTGGCGCCGAAGCGTTCGCCCGGCATGATGGTGGGAATACCCGGCGGGTACGGCACCAGCATGGTGGCGGCAATGCGGCCGCTGAGCTGTTCGATGTCCACCCGCTCGATCTCGCCCTTCACCAGATGGTTGTAGGCATCGGCCGGGGTCATCACCGGGGTCGGCAGGTCCACGTACATCTCGCGCATCACCTTGGCCACGGCGAATTCCTGGTTGAAGGCATGCAGCGCCTCACACAGGTCACGCAGGCCCCAGCCGGCATAGACCACCGGATAATCGGCGGCCAGCGTCGGCAGTGCCTGGTTCAGCGGCGCGTTGCGATCGTACAGCTCCTTGAACGCCATCAGCTCGGTCACCAGGGTGCTCCACTTGCCCTTGGTGATGCCCATCGAGAACAGGAACAGCACCGAGTACAGGTTGGTCTTTTCCACGGTGATGCCGCGGCCCCACAGGAACTTGCTCAGCACCGCCGCCGGAATGCCCAGCTTGCCCATGCTGCCGTCCATCGACAGGCCCGGGGTCAGCAGGGTCACCTTGATCGGGTCGATCAGCACATAGTCGTCCACCAGCCCATCGAAGCCGTGCCAGTGCGCATCGGGCTGCAGGTACCATTCCTCACGCTTGGCCACCAGCGGTGCCGGCGTATCGCCCTTGTCCAGGCTGCGCTCCACCTTCGTGGGCTGCCACACGCTGAACCACCAGTCGTCGCGGCCCAGGTCATCGCGCACGTGCAGCATGGCGCGGCGGAAGGCAATCGCTTCGTCGTGCATTTCCTGCACCAGCGAACGCCCGGCCTCGCCCTCCATCATCTTCGAGGCCACGTCGCAGGCCGCGATCACCCCGTAATGCGGGCTTGTGGAGGTATGCATCATGAACGATTCGTTGAAGCGCTCGGCATCCAGGTCGCGGCTGGCCGAGTTGCGCACGTGGATCATCGACGCCTGCGAGAACGCGGCCAGGAGCTTGTGGGTGGAATGGGTGGTGAAGATGATCGCGTCCTGCTCGCGCGGCTTGCCCTTGGCCATGCCGTAATGATTTTCGTAGAACGGATGGAACGCCGCGTAGGCATACCAGGCTTCATCGAAGTGCAGGAAGTCCACCGCGCTGCCGATCTCCTCGGCAATCTTTTCGGCGTTGTAGCACAGACCGTCGTAGGTGGAATTGGTGACCACCGCGATGCGCGGCTTCGACCCGGCCTGGTAGGCCTGGCTGGCCAGCGGGTTGTCGGCAATACGCTGCTGCAGCGCCTCGGGGGTGAACTGGTCCAGGCTGATCGGCCCGATGATGCCGTGCGCGTTGCGGCTTGGGGTGAAGTAGACCGGCACGCCGCCGGTCATGATCAGCGCATGCAGCAGCGATTTGTGGCAGTTGCGGTCGACGAACACCACGTCACCGCGGGCCACCGTGCCGTGCCAGACGATCTTGTTGGCGGTGGAGGTGCCGTTGGTGACGAAGAAGGTGTGGTCGGCGCCGAAATTGCGCGCGGCCTCGTCCTCGGCGTCCTTGATCGGGCCGGTGTGGTCCAGCAGCGAACCCAGTTCCGGCACCGAGATCGACAGATCGCTGCGCAGGGTGTTCTCGCCGTAGAACTGGTGGAACGCACGGCCCACCGGCGATTTGGTGAACGCCACGCCGCCGGCATGGCCTGGGGTATGCCAGGAATAGTTCGATTCGGCCGCGTGGTGGATCAACGCCTTGAAGAACGGCGGCAGCAGGTTGTGCATGTAGTCTTCGGCCGCACGCATCACCTGGCGGGCGACGAAGTTCTTGGTGTCCTCGAACAGGAAGATGAAGCCGTGGATGTACTTGAGCAGCTTGCTGGGCACCTTCTCGATGGTGCGCCGCTCGCCGTACAGGAAGACCGGCAGGTTGGCCCGGCGCGCGCTCTGTTCGCGCAGGAAGGCGGCCAGGCGCTGGAACTCGCCCTCCCCTTCCTCGCTGCCATCGATCGAGATCAGCACCGCCGACGCCGCCACGTAGGTGCGGGCACCGGCGCGCGCATCGTCCAGGTTCAGGCCGCACAGCACGCGCTGGCCGTTGCCACGCAGCTCTTCCACCAGCGCGCGGATCAGGATGCCGCCGATGCGCGGCGAATCGTAATCGCCATCGATGACGATGACCGGGTAATCCAGGGACTTGAAGTACACGTTGATTCTCCTTGTCGAACTCAGGAACGCTGGGCGCCGCCAGACAACGCGGCCGCCTCACGGGTGCGCTGCCGCTGCTGGCGGCGCTCCTCGCTGAAGAAGGGATAGAACACGGTGATGAACAGCACGAACAGGAAGGCGTACTGCACGATGGTTCCCGACGAGCCGTAGATCGCCCACAGGCAGTACACCACCGTCAGGCTGGTCAGCGCCCAGAACGCACCGGTATGCACGATGGTGTGCGAGCGCTCCACCACGAAATAGCAGGCCACGCAGGAATAGATGTACGGCAGCAGGGTCAGCACCACCGCCGCCGAGGTGATCACATCGAACTGTGCCGACGCAGTTTCCGAGGTGGAGGTGACCAGCACAGCCAGGGTCATCAGCACGGCGACGATCAGCACGCCCTTCACTGGCACGTCGTCCTTGTTGGTCTTGCTGAAGATGCTGGGGAACAGGCCATCGTCGGACGCCGCCTTGGCGCTCTGCGCGGTCAGCAGGATCCAGCCACCGAGCGAACCGGCCGCGCCGATGAAGGCGCACAGGCTGACCAGGCCACCGCCCCAGCCGCCCACCGCCTTGGCGGCGGCCAGCGCGAACGGCGCATCGGAGGTCTGCAGTTCGGCATTGGGCACCATGCCCATGATCACCGACGAGCTGGCGATATAGGCAACCGCCGCCAGGAACACGCCGGCCAGGGTGGCGCGGGCCACGTTCTTTTCCGGGTTTTCCACCACGCCGGCGGTCACCGACGCCGATTCCACGCCGATGAACGCCCACAGCGTCAGTGCGGCGGCACTGGAAATGGCGCCGAAGTTCGATTCACCCGATACGTTGTAGGCACCCTTGAAGATGTCCGCATCGAAGAAGAACCAGCCGAAGATGGCGATGCCCAGGATCGGCACCAGCGCGAAGCTGGTGGTGACCGTCTGCACCTTGGTCACGAAGGCCGGGCCGATCACGTTGGCGAAACTCAGTGCCCACACCAGGACCAGCACGGCGATGCAGCGCACCAGCGGCTCGGACAGGATCGGGAAGAAGTAACTGAAATAGCCCACCGCCGCGATCGGGATGGCTACGTTGCCGATCCAGTTGGCGAACCAGTAGATGGTGTTGGTCTGGAAGCCCATGTACGGCCCGAACCAGTCACGCGCATAGGCATACGGGCCGCCGGCCTTGGGCGCCAGCTTGCCCAGCTTGGCGAACACGAACGCCAGCAGCAGCGCCCCGGCGGTGGTGATCAACCAGCCCCAGATCGACGCGGTACCAATCTTGGCCAGGCTCGATGGCAACAGGAACACCCCTGAACCCATCATGTTGCCGGCCACGAGGAAGGTGGCACCGACCACCCCGATCTTCTTTGTCTCTGCCATGACACTCTCCTGCACCTGGCACGGGCCCGGCAGCACCGGGCATGGGGACGGAAAACGCGGGCGTACTGCCGCTGGCGTCTACTTGATGAAGTTGTATTGCAGGCTGCCCTGCACCCGGACCGTGTCGCCGCGCGCGCCGCTCTGTTGTTCCAGGCGGCCGTACAGCAGCTCCATGCCCATCGTCCACGACGGGGCCGGGCTCCAGATCAGGTTGAACACGCCGTAGCGGCTCTCACGGAAGGCGTCGGCCGGCAGCGCCGCGTTGCGCTCCAGCGTCAGCTGTCCGTAGATCAGGTTCGAACGCCACAGTTCGGACCAGTAATGGGTGTAGCCGACGAAGCCACCGCGCACGTCCAGCGCGCGCAGGCGCCCGTCGGCATCCACCACCGCGTCCAGGCCGGAACCGGTCAGATCGGCGGTGTAGCGGCTCAAGCCGCGCCCGCCCAGTGCACCGAACAGCAGCAGGTCACGCACGCCCACCGCCGCCGAACCACTCAACTGCAGACCGCCGGCCACGCGCCGGTCGCGTTCGCCGTCACCGTCGTAGGCCAGGCTGCGCGCCACCGCGCCCAACTGCAGGTGGCCCCAGTCGCGTTCCACGCGCGCGGCCAAGGTCACGTCCGGCAGCCGGTTGGCGGCAATCACACTGTCGCTGGCCCCGGCCAGCTCGGTATCCGGGTCTTCGGCGGCCAGCGTCAGCGTGGTGCCCTTGCCCAGCGCGAAACTGTGGTGGATGCCGGCCACCAACAGGTAGCCCGCGCCACCCGGGCCGGCGAAGTCCAGCGTGTCGGGCAGGCTGTCGGCATCCATGAAGCTGGAATAGCCGTAGCCGGCATAGGTGTTGCCCAACTGCCCGTACGCGTGGCGCAACCGGAACTGATAGCCGTCGCTGCTGCCGAAGAAATCGTTTTCCAGGTAGAAGCGCAGGTTGCCGTGGGTGGTCGGCCGACGTGCCTCGAAACTGAAGCGTGTCTGCTTGGCATGCAGGTTGAAGTTGGACACATCGCGGTGGCTGCCGCCGACAGGCATCGACGAGGGAATGAACTGGTCTTCGTCGCCGGCTGCCCGCGAATCGGCAATCGCATCCAGTTTGGCGTAGCCGCCGATGCGGATCACCGTGTCGGTACCGGGGATGGCGAAGAAGCCCTTCAGGTCAGGATCGGTCGGGCCGGCCGCACTGTCCGGGCGCGAAGCCGCCGTCGAGGGATCGGACACCGAATCACGCTGGGGAAGAACGGGCTGCGCAACGCCTGGCACCTGGGTGGCGTGCAGCCCTGCCGCAGTGCCTGCCAGCGCTGGCGTGGCCGGCTCCGGCCTGGGCAACGGTGGGGACGGCGTTGCCGCAACCGGCGCACTGCCATCGCGCTGCTCCAACCGGTCCAGACGCTGCTGCAGGCGCTCCAGCGTCTGCCGCATGCCTTCAATTTCGCGCCGCAGCGCCTGTGCATCATCGGGTGCACCTTCCTGTGCCTGGGCAGGTGCTGCTGCCAGCACCGCCGCACACGCCACACTCAGTACCGCAACGCGCATTGCATTCTCCCCAAACGAACGATCGCGGGGCGCTGCCGGCGTGCGCATGCGCGCAGCTGGATGGACACCCCACCGCTACTGGAAATGCAGGTACTGCGTTGGCGAGCGCTGACAGCCTGCCCATCGCAGGCAACAGGACGATGACACTGCCCTGCGGCTGTCGACGTCTTCGCCGCTGCGGCCACGCTGCCGGAGAGGTGGCGGTCGCAGCGGTCTGGGTAACAAGCGCGGAGTGAGAGTGTCGTGAACGGCACGCCGTGGTGCTGCGGATTCAGCCACGTGCCAGGGGGTGCGAAATGCGCTGCCGTGCGGGGTTTCATGCACACCAGCGTAGCCAGCGTGTCGCTTTTGGCCTTGACCAGAATCAAGGCAGAATTGTTGAACCAGGTCACGCTTCATCGGTGACACCGGCGAGGCCACTGCGCCGTCCGCACAGCCGCCATGTCGCAGAATGCGACAGCACTACCGACGTGTGCCGAACCGCGTCGGCACACGTCCCGGCGCCGTCAGCGCGGGCCCAGCACCGTCTGCAGATCGGTACCCTGCGGCATGCCCGAGCGACGCTGCACCTGGCCCTGCGCATCCTGGAACAGGATGCCCGGCGTGCCCTGGAAGCCCAGCTTGATCATCAGTTCCTGGTTGGCATTGAGCTTGCCGGCCAGTTCGGGGCTGATCGTGGCCACCGGCTTGATCCCGCCCTGCTCGAACTGGTGTTCGTTCTGCAGCAGTGCCGCGCTGGGGTCACGCGCGGACAGGATGGCCGCGGCCTTGGCCGGGCTGTCCTCACGGATCACGCCCACCAGCACGTGGCGCAGCTGCACCTTGCCGGTATCCACCCACGGCCGTGCCGCTTCCCAGAACTTGTGGCAGTACGGGCAGTTGGCATCACTGAAGGTGTACACCACACGCGGCGCGTCGGCCTTGCCATCGCGCACCCAGGCGCTGCCTTCCAGATCCTTCCAGATGCGTTCGGACATCGGGCCGGCCACCAGCTTTTCCACCTTGTCGGCGGCCACTTCGTTGCCCTGCGCATCGAACAGGCTGCCGACCAGCACGTTCTTGCCATCGGCCGTCACGTAAGCGGCCGCCGGCTGCTGGCCATTGACCACGCCGGCAAAGCCACGCAGGCCACCGGGCGCATCGAACTCGGCTACGACCTGGAAGCCGTGCTTCTCGATGCCCTGCAGCACCGCCGGGCGATCGCCCTTGGCTGCGGCGGCTGCGGTCGCCGCGGGCTGGGCCCCCGCCTTGTCCGGCGGGGTCTGCGCCTGGCTGCAGGCAGCCAAGGCCAGCAATGCCGGCAGGATCAGGGCCTTGTGCGCAACGCGCGGGGAAATGGACAGCATGGGAACTCCGGAATGAAATGCCGGGGCAGGCTACCGCAGCCGGCGCAGTTTGTGTTCAAGGCCGGCAGCGGTCAGTTCACCCAGGTGCAGCTCCTGCAGGCGTCCTTGCGCATCGAAGAACAGCGTGGACGGGTACGCCTTCACCCCCAGCACCGTGGACGCCCCGGACGCTTCATCCAGCAGCACGTTATCCAGCGCCAGACCATTGGCGGACAGGAATGCCTGCACGTCCCCGGTGGTTTCGCCCTGGTTGACGAAGGCGAACTGGATCTGTGGATTGGCCTGCTGCGCCTGGGCCAGGACCGGCATCTCGCGCCGGCACGGGCCGCACCAGGTCGCCCACAGGTTCAGCACCAGCGGGCGCCCCTGGAACTGCTGCAGCGCCTGTGGCTGCCCGTGCAGATCCACCGTCTGCACCGCTGGCAGCGGCATGTGTGCGGCCCGCCACTGCGACAGCGCCATACCGCCGCCCGCCCACAACAACACACCCAGGGCCGCACTGCTGAACACAGGCAGGCGCAGGCGCGGATGCCGGCGCAGCGCCCACAGCCCCCAGCCAGCGCCTGACAGCAGCGCCACGGGCAGCGAGTAGCCACCATCGGCAATCTGCAACACCGACCACGGTGACGGCCCATACAGTTCGAAGTTCAGCACGACGAACGCCAACCGCCCACACAGCAGGCCCAGCAGCAGCATGTCCAGCACCACGCTGGCAGGCGACGGCGCTGCATCGCCGGCCGTGGCGCGCGGCCACAGCCGCGCCAGGCCCATGGCCGCCAACAAGGCCAACACGATCAGAATCACCGGCATCGGCACCGGCCCTACACTCGACATACGCCCACTCAATCCATCACAGCACACTGCATGTTCAAAGCCGCCCGCTGCAAAGGCAAGGGGCGGCCTGGTTGCGGGTCAGGCGGCATCGCGCCGCATCTGCAGTTCCGGCGATGGCCGCAGCCCGCGCACGGTGGCCGTAGCCGCAGCCACCGCGGCACGCTCGCGCTGCTTGTTGCAGCTCACGTGGCGCCGATAGTTGGCCGGTGTCATCCCGATGATGCGCAGGAACAGGCGGCGGAACGCGCTCTGGTCGGCATAGCCCACGCCCCAGGCGACCTCATCAATGCTGGCGCCCTGTTGCAGCATGGCCTGCGCCTTGGCAATGCGCAGCCGCTGGCAATATTCAATCGGGCGCAGGCCGGTGGCCTTCAGGAAACGTCGCTGCAGGGTGCGCGGCTCCAGCCCGGACATTTCACAGATGCTGGTGAGTGTGGCGCCCCGCGCTGCGGTCGTGTGCAGCCAGCGTTGCGCCTTCAGCACATCACGGTCGCCATGGGCGAAGTTCGCACTGAAACGTTCCAGATCCTGCTGGATCGCCACCGGCACGCTGATGCCCAGCTGTGCGGCCACCTCGCTGGCCACGCCCTGCCCATGCAGCCGGTACAGCAGGCGCAGCCCCATGAAACGCCAGGCCTGGCTGCCGCCCACCGTCAACACATCGCCATCATCCACCAGCGCGCGCTCACTGGGCGCCCAGCTGGACGGCTGGCCCTGCAGGCCCGGGTAGCGGCTCAGGTCGGGACCGGACACCGTGCGCCCGGCCAGCAGCCCGGCACGGGCCAGCACGCCCACGCCATCGCCGGCGGCCGCCAGCAGGCTGCCACCGTCGTAATGTGCCCGCAGCCAGTCCAGCAGCACATCTTCGGTACGCAGCGCGGCCCCGGGGCTGACCAGGGTCGGCAAGGCGATGACCGCAGGAATGGCCGCATCCAGCATGTCCGCACCCGCCAGCCGATGCACACCGCTGTTGCTGGCCGGCACGATCCACCGCGTGATCAGCACCCGCGGGAAGGGGCGCTTCTTCTGCTGGGCCAGGCGATTGGCAACATGCGCCATCTCGGAAAGGACGGACGCCGCCGAGGGGTCACCGCCCGGGTACTCCACCACTGCAACCTCCACGAATCCTTCGCTATTGAGTGCGTCCACAGCCCTTCCTCCGTTCGTTCAGGCCATCCAGCGGCCGGTGCAGACGAAGGGTAGAAACCGCCCCGGAGCGGGGGCTATGAAGAAAGTTGCAAATATCCCTGAACGAGCGGCTTCCGTTCACAACCCTTGACTCTGGACCAGACTCAAGGGTTCACAATGGCTGCAGATTCCACGGGAGTGCGCCATGAACATCGGGCAACTGGCACGCGAAGCAGGCGTGCCGATCGACACCGTCCGCTATTACGAGCGGCAGCACCTGCTGCCCACCGCAGCGCGGTCGGCCGGCGGCTATCGCATCTTCGGCCAGCAGGACCTTCGCCGGCTGCGCTTCATCCGCCGCGCCAAGGCGCTGGGGTTCAGCCTGGAAGAAGTCGCCGAGCTGCTGGCGCTGAGCGACCGCCATGCGCAGGACATGGGCAGCGTGCGCGATACCGCACGGGCGCGGCTGGCCGATATCGAACAGCGCATGGTCGAACTGCAACGCATGCAGGCGGCGCTGTCACAGCTGGTGGATGCCTGCCCGGGCCACGGCGCGCTTGAACAGTGCCCGATCCTGGCCGCGCTGACCGAGGACAACGCATGAACAGCACGCATACCGGCCCCGCGCACGACCACGGCGCGACCGCGGCCAAGGCCAGTTGCTGCGGCGGCTCGAAGAAGACCGCCAGCACGGTGAAGGACCTGGTCTGCGGCATGGACGTCGACCCCGCCACCACCCCACACCACGCCCAGCACCAGGGCACGGCCTACCACTTCTGCAGCGGCGGCTGCCGGCAGAAGTTCCTGGCCGATCCGCAGCGCTATCTGGACCCGGCTTCGCATGTCGCGCCCCCGGTGCCGGCGGGCACGCTGTACACCTGCCCGATGGATCCGGAAATCGTGCAGGAAGGCCCCGGTACCTGCCCGATCTG
Source organism: Stenotrophomonas sp. YAU14D1_LEIMI4_1 (assembly GCF_003086815.1). Taxonomy (NCBI): domain Bacteria; kingdom Pseudomonadati; phylum Pseudomonadota; class Gammaproteobacteria; order Lysobacterales; family Lysobacteraceae; genus Stenotrophomonas; species Stenotrophomonas sp. YAU14D1_LEIMI4_1. The sequence goes on from NZ_CP025997.1 coordinate 2,443,172, forward strand.
CGGCATGGCGCTGGAACCGATGATGCCCAGCCTGGATGACGGCGAGAACCCGGAGCTGACCGACTTCCGCCGCCGCTTCTGGGTGTCGCTGCCGTTGAGCGTGGCGACCATGGCGCTGGCGATGCTGGCCATGACGCCCCTGCTGCACGCGCTGTCGCCCACCATGCGGGTATGGATCGAAGGCGCGCTGGCCACGCCGGTGGTGCTGTGGGCCGGTTGGCCGTTCCTGCAGCGCTGGGCGCAGTCGATCCGCAACCGCAGCCCGAACATGTGGACCTTGATCGGCACCGGCGTGATCGCGGCCTATGGCTACAGCGTGGTCGCCACCGTGGCCCCGGGCCTGTTCCCGCCCTCGTTCCAGCAGCATGGGCACGTGGGCGTGTACTTCGAAGCGGCGGCAGTGATCATTTCGCTCACCCTGCTGGGCCAGTTGATGGAACTGCGTGCCCGTGCCCGCACCTCGGCGGCGATCAAGGCGCTGCTGGGGCTGGCACCGAAGACCGCGCGGCGCATCGACGCCGATGGCAGCGAACACGACGTGGAATTGAGCGCTGTGAAGGCCGGCGACCGCCTGCGCGTTCGCCCAGGCGAGAAGGTGCCGGTGGATGGCCGCGTGCTGGAAGGTCGTTCCACGCTGGACGAATCGATGCTGACAGGCGAACCGGTGCCCGTCGGCAAGCAGGCGGGTGACAGTGTGATCGGCGCCACGTTGAACGGCTCGGGCGCGCTGGTGATCGAGGCCGAGCGTGTGGGCGATGACAGCATGCTGGCGCAGATCGTGCAGCTGGTGGCGCAGGCACAGCGCTCACGCGCGCCGATGCAGCGCATGGCGGACAAGGTTGCCTATTGGTTCGTGCTGGCGGTGCTGGCGGTGGCCGTATTGACGCTGTTCGGCTGGGGTCTGTTTGGCCCGGAACCGTCGTGGACCCATGGCGTGCTGAGTGCGGTGGCGGTGCTGATCATTGCCTGCCCCTGTGCGCTGGGCCTGGCCACACCCATGTCGATCATGGTGGCCACCGGTCGGGCTGCGCAGCACGGTGTGCTGTTCCGCGACGCCGAGGCCATCGAGGCCCTGGTGAAGGTCGATACGCTGGTGGTGGACAAGACCGGCACCCTTACCGAAGGTCGCCCGGCGTTCGATACGGTGCATGCCACCGACGGCCATGCGCCCGACCAGGTGCTGCACTGGGCCGCCAGCCTGGACCAGGGCAGCGAACATCCGCTGGCCGCCGCCATCGTGGCCGAAGCACGCCTGCGCACGATGGAACTGCTGCCCGTGCAGGACTTTGATTCGATCACCGGGCTCGGTGTCGTCGGACGCGTTGAGGGGCGCCAGCTGTGGCTGGGCAACACCGCCCTGATGGACGAACACGGCATCGACGTGACGCCGCTGCAGGACACCGCCGACGCACTGCGCCGACGCGGTGCCAGCGTGATGTACCTGGCGGCGGACGGGCAGCTGGCCGGCCTGCTGTCGGTGGCCGATCCGATCAAGCCCACCACGGCCGAAGCGATCGCGGCGCTGCGCCAGGATGGCCTGCGCATCATCATGGCCACCGGCGATGGCCTGCTGACCGCACAGGCCGTGGCCAGCACGCTGGGCCTGGACGAGGTACACGGCGAAACGCGCCCGGCTGACAAGGCCGCACTGGTGGAGCAGCTGCAGGCGCAGGGCCGCACGGTGGCGATGGCCGGCGATGGCATCAACGACGCGCCGGCCCTGGCCAGCGCCGCCGTCGGCATTGCCATGGGCACCGGCACCGATGTGGCCATGTCCAGTGCACAGGTCACGCTGGTGAAGGGTGATCTGCGCGGCATCCTGCGTGCGCGCCAGTTGTCGCGTGCAGCCGTGCGCAACATGCGGCAGAACCTGGGCTTCGCCTTCCTCTACAACGGCCTGGGCATTCCGGTGGCCGCCGGTGTGCTGGTGCCCTGGGGCATTTCGCTGTCGCCAATGCTGGCTGCGGTGGCGATGAGCCTGAGTTCGGTTTCGGTGATCAGCAACGCGCTGCGCCTGCGCGCACAGCGTATGCCGGGTGGCTGACACGGGCGTCGCAAACGACGTGAAGAAAAGTGCAACAAACGCTTGCCAACCCCCGGGGGCACAGCTATTATTTCGCTCCTCAGCGACGTGGGGCCATAGCTCAGCTGGGAGAGCGCCTGCATGGCATGCAGGAGGTCAGCGGTTCGATCCCGCTTGGCTCCACCAAACTTTCGGCATTAGGCCGTCGAAAGGTCGCAAAGAACATTGATGAGATCTGCGTCCCCATCGTCTAGAGGCCTAGGACATCACCCTTTCACGGTGGCGACCGGGGTTCGAATCCCCGTGGGGACGCCAACTCATCATGAACAACGAGGACCCGGCCGATAACCGGGTCTTTTTTGTTCACCGCCCACCGGCGTTCAGGTTGTGGCGTTGTGGATCCCCGGCCCTCGTGGCCTGACGGAACCCCAACGAAGAAAGCGAAAAAAAAAGCTTCCACAAAGGTGAATACGTTGGTAAGATAGGCGGCTCGGTAACACGGGGCCATAGCTCAGCTGGGAGAGCGCCTGCATGGCATGCAGGAGGTCAGCGGTTCGATCCCGCTTGGCTCCACCACTTTCGACATTAGGCCGTCGAAGGTTCTACAACTTGAAGTTTTTCGTGCGTCCCCATCGTCTAGAGGCCTAGGACATCACCCTTTCACGGTGGCGACCGGGGTTCGAATCCCCGTGGGGACGCCAGTTTCAAAACGGACTCTGCTCCCGGCAGATCATCCGCGGTTTCATTGGGGCCATAGCTCAGCTGGGAGAGCGCCTGCATGGCATGCAGGAGGTCAGCGGTTCGATCCCGCTTGGCTCCACCACTTCGACATTAGGCCGTCGAAGTTCTACAACTTGAAGTTTTCGTGCGTCCCCATCGTCTAGAGGCCTAGGACATCACCCTTTCACGGTGGCGACCGGGGTTCGAATCCCCGTGGGGACGCCAATTCTTTGAAAAACCCGGCTTCGGCCGGTTTTTTTTTCGCCTGCGATCCTGGCAGATGCCTCACCGCCTTGAACTCAAAACCGCCGGTACATGCCGATCGATGCCGGCGCGGTGGGTGCGAACCCGAACTGCGCGTACAGGCGGTGCGCCTCGCCATCGGCAAGCAGGCTCACGTATGCCGATGGCGGCAGATTGGCCCGCATCCAGTCATCCAGCCGCGCCATCACCTGCTTGCCCAGCCCCTGCCCCTGCAGCCGCGGCAGCACCGCGATGTCGCACACCTGCAGATGGCAGCCGCCGTCACCAATGATCCGGCCCATCGCCACCAGTTCACTGCCCTGGTAGGCGCACACCCCGAACACCGTATTGGGCAGCGCACGCTCGGCGGCCTCACGCGTCTTGGCACTCAACCCAGCCAGGGCCCGCAGTTGGCAGTAGTCTTCCACCGTGGGCACCGCGTCGCGGAACTGGCAGTTGCTTGCAGCATTCATACACGTTCTCCCGGATTGTCCGGCTATCCTGCCGCACTCCCGTCGCAGCCGCTGCGACCTCCACCGGCCACGCCCGCATGTGCTATTCCGCCCTGATCCGCGCCGACTACGCCAAGCTTGTCCGTGAATACGGCGCCGTGCTGTCGCTGGAGGAGTTCGCCGAACTGTACGCGCACGATCCCGGCAAGAAGCGGCCCAAGACCCCCAAGGCCATGGACGATGGCTTTGCCGGCGCACGCACTGAGCAGGGCCGCGACATCGTGGCGAAGATCCAGCAATGGCACGCCGAAGAACAGCAGGCGCTGCAGGCCGAGCTGGTGAAACAGAGCGAGCGCCGCGACATTGCCGCCGCCACGCTGGCCACCCGTCCCACGCAGAAGGCCCGCAACGACCTGCGCGTGGCCGGCAACCGCATCGAGCGTGCGCAGGCGCGCCTGGATGATCTGCACCGCGTGCAGCTGCTGCCGCGCGACAACCGCATCTTCCCCGGCACCTACGCGCCGGTCATGGTCAGCGAGAACGGCCAGCGGGTGATCAAGCCGATGCGCTATCAATGCCGCCTTCCGGACAAACCGGCGCGCAACGACGTGCTCTATCCGGGTACCTACAACGCGCGACGCGACAGCCTGGAGGGCTACTGGCGCGGCGCCTTCGGCCTTCGCCACGGGGTGGTGATGGTGCGCGCGTTCTACGAGCACGTACCGCGCCATGCCATCGCCGGGCGACAGCTGGGCAGCGACGAGAAGGAACAGGACGTGATCCTCGAATTCCGCCCCGACCCGCCGCGCGACCTGCTGCTGGCCTGCCTGTGGGCGGAATGGGAAGGGCCCGAAGGCCGCCTGCTATCGTTTGCCACCATTACCGATGCGCCGCCGACCGACGTGGCAGCCGCCGGCCACGACCGCGGCGTGGTGCCGATCCGGGCCGAACATCTGGATGATTGGCTGAATCCGGATCCGGACCAGCTGGGGCTGCAGTACGCGATCCTGGACGACCGCGAGGACATCCACTACGTGTACGAAGAGGCCGCCTGACTGGATCGCCCCACCGCACGCTGCAGCGCGGTACACAGATCAATGGACAGGTAAGGCTTGACCAGCAGCACGCCGGCGCCCATCGCGGCCGGCAACTGCGCAGCACTCATGCCGGTGGCCAGCACAAACGGTACGCCTGCCTCGACCAGGGCCGTCGCCACCGGTTCGCTGGTTTCGTTGCGGGCCAGGCGGTAATCCAGCAGCACCACGTCCGGGCGTTGGGCGGCCAGCAGACGCAGCGCATCGGCCACCGAAGCGGCCACACCGATCACTTCGGCGCCGAACTGTTCCAACTGCATCTGCAGCAGCGAGGCGCTCATTTCGTCGTTCTCGACCACCAGCACCCGAAGGTCCTGCAACGCTGACATGGGCTCTTGCTCCGGCACGTGTTAAGCCGGTGCAGTATAGCCATCACAGTGCCGTTACCGACAAATTACGGGGGGATCGTCTCAGTTTCCGGCTCCCTCTATGAACAGCCGTCGGGCTCGGTTACACTAGCCCGCTGCTGCCGGTGTGGCGGAATGGTATACGCAGCTGACTCAAAATCAGCCGGGGGTAACCCCATGAAGGTTCGAGTCCTTTCACCGGCACCAACGCATCAAAGGCCAGGTCATCGACCTGGCCTTTGGCGTTTCTGGGCCTGCCGAGCGCTCACACCACCCGCAGCACCGGCGCATGCCCGGCAGGCCCGTGCCCTGCCCCGGCCTCTACCCGGAACCCGGCCACGGTCTGCAGCAGCTGCGCAGACTGCTCTTCCATGCTGCGCGCCGCCGCCGACGCCTCTTCCACCAGCGCAGCATTCTGCTGCGTGCCCTGGTCGATCAGGTCCACGGCCTGGTTCATCTGCTGGATGTCGTCGCTCTGCTGCTGCGCGGCGCTGCTGATGTCGGCCATCAGATCGCTCACCCGGCGCACGTCGCGCACGATCTCGTCCATGGTGCGCCCGGCGCTTTCCACCTGGGCGGTACCGGCGCCGACATTGGCCACCGATTCGTCGATCAATCGCTTGATCTCCTTGGCTGCGCTGGCCGAGCGCTGCGACAGCTCACGGATCTCGGTGGCCACCACGGCAAAGCCACGCCCATGCTCGCCAGCGCGCGCGGCTTCCACCGCGGCGTTCAGGGCCAGAATGTTGGTCTGGAAGGCAATGCCGTCGATCACCCCGATGATGTCGACGATGCGCCGCGACGACGCGTTGATGACGGCCATCGTGGACACCACCTCATGCACCACGCTGCCACCGCGTGCAGCTACTTCGGCCGCGCCGCCGGCCAGCGTGCTGGCCTGGCGGGCATTGCCGGCGGTGCGCTGAACGGTGTCGGCCAGCCCCTTCATCGAAACGGCCGTTTCTTCCAGCGATGCGGCCTGCTGTTCGGTGCGCTGCGACAGGTCGCTGTTGCCCAGCGCAATCTCGCTGGCGCCCACGGCAATGGTGTCGGCGGCGAACTTGATCTGGCCGATGATGCCGGCCATGGTCTCCACCAGCGCGTTCACGCCCTCGCACAGCTCGGCCACCGGGCCACGCTTGCCGTCCAGCGGAATGCGCCCGGTCAGATCGCCCAGCTTGGCCGCCGCAACAACTTCGCGGGTCTGCGCCACGGCCTGCCGCATGGCCTGGCTTTCGTGCATCTGCGCGGTGATGTCGGTGGCGTACTTCACGACCTTCAGCGGTCGGCCGTTCACGTCCAGGATCGGGTTGTAGCTGGCCTGGATCCACACCTCGCGGCCGTTCTTGCCCAGCCGCCGGTACTGGCCTGCATCGTATTCGCCGCGCCCCAGCTTTTCCCAGAACTGCTGGTAGGCCGGGCTGGCCCGGTACTCCGGTTCGACGAACAGCGAGTGGTGCTGCCCCTTCACCTCGTCCAGCGTGTAGCCGGTGGCGGCCAGGAAGTTCGCGTTGGCGGTCAGGATCCGCCCGTCCATGCTGAACTCGATCACCGCCTGTGATTTGTCGATCGCCGCCAGCTGCCCGGCCAGCTCGGCGGCCTGCTGCTTCTGCGCGGTGATGTCAGTGGCGAACTTCACCACTTTCACCGGTCGCCCGAAGCGGTCCAGCACCGGGTTGTACGAGGCCTGGATCCAGATCTCGCGGCCCCCCTTGCCGAAACGGCGGTACTGGCCCGCGTCGAATTCGCCCTGCCCCAGGCGTGCCCAGAACGCCCGGTACTCGGCGCTGCGGGCGTGTTCGGGGTCTACGAACAGGGAATGGTGCTTGCCGCGGATCTCATCTTCGGTGTAACCCACCGCCTGCAGGAAGTTGTCGTTGGCCTGCAGGATGGTGCCGTCCAGCGCGAACTCGATGACCGCCTGCACCCGGTGCAGTGCCGCGACCTGGGCCGCCATGTCGGCGCGTTCGCGCTCGGCCGCGGTCTCGGAAGCGGCAGTGCCGCCCTGCCCAGCCAGACGCCCCTGCAGGGCGCGCCAGAAGGACCAACGGGACGGTGTTTCAGCCGGCGCCTGCGCGCCCGCGGTGAAGCCTGGCATGAGCATGGTCTGTTCCTTGGTTTCCGTGAGCGGTGCGGCCCATGGGCGGAATGCCCACGGGAACATCGATTGCCTGGAACCTGCAGACACCTGGGGGCGGCGTCACTCGAGCGATGGCGCGGAGCGGCAGCAAGCGCCTCCGGCAAGGGAGGCAGTCTGGATATCGGCCGCCATTGCCGGGCCTTGAGGACTTTCTTGCGGCCTCGGTTCAGCCCCGGCGCCAGATCGCCCAGCGCAGCACGGCCACCGCCAGCACCGACGGCAGGTAGCCCGCCGCGCCAATCAGGGCCAGCAGGGCAGCGTTCACCCACGGCCCGCCCCCACCCAGAATCCAGCTGGTGTGCTGCAGGATGTACAACGCGCCCGGCAGCACCAGCAGCGGTGCCAACCGCAGCAACTGCCAGGGCCAGCGAACCGGGCCGATGAAACCGACCAGAGTACCCAGCAGGGCACCGACCATTGCGATGGGAATGGCTGCTTCCATTCAGATGCTTCCTTCTTGTGCGTCACCCACGTCGAGCGTGCCCGACAACCTGCCCGGTAGAGTCGAGCTTGCTCGACTGTCCGCTTCGTAGAGTCGAGCTTGCTCGACTGTCCTGGAAAAAGCAGTCGAGCAAGCTCGACTCTACAACGGCAGTGTCGCGCACACCCCTTGAACCTGCGATGCATGCCAGCGCCACAAGGTTTACATGACCTTCGGGAGATATGCGTGCGCGCATGCACTGGCAGGCTGTGCACTTCCACGGAAGCCACCTCATGCAAGGAAACTAAATGCTGCGACCGCTCCGTTGTCTTGCCCTGTTGTCACTGTGCGGTGCCAGTGCCCTGGCCGCTGCCGACGACGGGCGCTATCGCCCCTCGTTCCGCCCCGATCAATTGAAGGGTCCGCCCGCCGGACGGGTGAACGAAGTGCTGGTGCTGGGCAGCCCGCATCTGTCCGGCCTGCCGGAGGCATTCAAGCCTGCGCAGCTGGAGCCGCTGCTGGGGCGCCTGCAGGCCTGGCAGCCCACCGCCATCGCGGTTGAGAACGTGTCCGGCCTGCAGTGCGACTTCATGCGTCGCAATCCCACCCGCTATGCCGACAGCGTCAAGAGCTACTGCGTCGACACCGCTCCGGCGCAAGCCGCCACAGGCATGGATGTTCCCACTGCGAATGCCGAGATGGAGCGCCTGCTGGCGGACTGGCCGAAGGCGCCGACGCCGGCACAGCGTCGCCACCTGGCCGCCGTGTTCCTGGCCGCAGGCGAGCGCGGTTCGGCCATCGTGCAGTGGCTGCGCCTGCCCACCGCCGAGCGACGCGCGGGCGACAGCCTGACCGCGGAACTGGTCGAATTCCTGGACGCCCGTGCGGCGCGCAAGGACGAAGTCAGTCTGGTCGCCGCCGAACTGGCCGCACGCCTGGGCCTGGAGCGACTGTGGTCGGTGGACGACCATACCGCCGATGCCCCTACCCCGCAGGCACTGCAGAAGGACTACGCCAAGGCGATCCGCGCGGCATGGAACACCTCCGCCGGGGCAACACGGCGGGCGGCCTACGACCGCCTGTACGCCGATGTCGCAGCGCCTGACGGGCTGATGGCGATCTACCGCAACGACAATGATCCGGCTACCGCCAAGCTGGTCTATGACAGCGACTTCGGCGCAACGCTGGTCGAACCGTCGCCGCAGGGTTTCGGCCGCAATTACCTGGGCTACTGGGAAACCCGCAACCTGCGCATGGTCGCCAACATCCGCGACGTACTGGGCCAGTACCCCGGCACGCGCATGCTGGCCATCGTCGGTGCGTCACACAAGTGGTACTACGAGGCCTACCTGGACCAGATGCACGACGTGCAGCTGGTTGATACCGCGCCGCTGCTGCGCTGAGGGCCGCGTGACCGTGGCGTCGAGCGTGCTCGACGTCCCGCTCCGTAGAGTCGAGCTTGCTCGACTGCCCCAGGAAAAACCGTCGAGCAAGCTCGACGCTACGAACGGCTGCGCCGGGCCAGCATCGCGCTGGCCGCCACGATGCACCCCAACGTGACCAGTAGCGCACTCACCACGCCCCATTGCAGCACCGGCACCAGCGCCTGGGCCTGCGGATCGATGCGCAGCTGTTCCAGCCGCAGCCAACCGGCCAGCGCCAGCACCCAGCCAATGAAAGCCGGCGCGTAGGCGCCGATGGTGTTGCCGATCCAAGCATTCATGCCGTACTCCCGTGAGAACTGCGATGACGGCATTGTTCCGCCCCGCCCTCTCACAGGTTGAGACACCCTCACTCGCGCGTGTCTGCCACTACCGACCAGCCCCCACCCAGGGCGGCCATCAGGGCGGCGCTGGCCTGCAGCTGGCGGCCCTGGATGTCCTGCAGCCCCAGTTGCGCCTGCCGCGCGTCAGTCTGCGCAGTCACCACGTCCAGATAGCTCACCGCGCCACCGGCGTAGCGGTCACGGGCGATCTGCTCGGTACGGCGGGCGGCCTGCACGGCCTCTTCCTCGTGGCCGCGCTGGTCGGCCAGTCCGTGCAGCTGCACCAGCTGGTCCTCCACCTGACGGATCGCCGCCAGCACCGTGGCCCGGTACTGCGCCGAGGCCGCATCGAATTCGGCATAGGCCTCGGCTTTGGCGGCCTTGCGCCGGCCGCCGTCGAACACCGGCAATGCCGCCAGCGGGCCCAGCGCCCAGTAGCGGTTGCCGGCATCCAGCAGCGCGCTGCTGCCCGAGGTCTGGCCACCGAACAGGCCGGTCAGGCTCAGCTGCGGGAACCATGCCGCGCGCGCCACGCCGATGCCAGCGTTGGCAGCGAACACCCGGCGCTCGGCAGCGGCAATGTCCGGGCGCTGCTGCAGCAGGGCGCTGGGCAGATCGGCGGGCACCTGCGGCAGGATCGGTGCCTGTGCCATCGGCCCCACGCTGAAGCCACTGGCCGGCGCCCCCACCAGTTCGGCCAGCGCGTGCCGCAGCATGGCCTGGTGCACCTGCAGCGCATCCAGATCGGCCTGCGCACTGGCCAGCTGATGGCGTGCGCGCGCCACATCCAGTTCCGACGCGATCTCGCCCTGGAAGCGGTCCTGGGTCAGGCGCAGCGCCTGCTGGTAGTCGTCGATGCTGTCGCGCAGGATGGCCTGCTGCGCCTCGGTGTTGCGCAGTTGCAGGTAGGTGGCGGTCAACTGCTGGGACAGGCTGAGCCGTGCCGCGGCCAGGTCATCTGCACTGGCCTGCGCGCGCGCATGCCCGGCCGCCGCCGCGTTGCGCAGCCGGCCCCACAGATCCAGATCGAAGGACAGCGAGAACGTGGCCGCATTGCTGTCATACACCGCTGGCTGGGTGGCACTGCGCAGCGGCTTGTCGTCGGACTGCCGCTGGCGCATCGGGCCGGTGCTGAAGCCGACCTGGGGTGCGCGTGCGGAGGCCGTCTCGCCTGCGGCGGCGCGCGCGGCATCGTAGTGCGCCACGGCCAGCGCCAGGTTCGGGTTGGCCTGGCGCAACTGCACCTGCAACCGGTCCAGCACGGGGTCGTTGAATGCCCGCCACCAGTCCTGCGCCAGTGCCGGCTGCGCCGCAGCAGCGGTCGGCTGCTCGTACGCCAGCGGCACCTGCACCGCAGGCACCCGGTAGGTCGGCGCCAGCGAACACCCGGCCAGCAGCAGCGCCAGCGACGCGGCGACGCCGGTCTCAACCGCGCGCATGGGCAGGCTCCTTTGCCGCGGCCACCACGCGCACGTGATCGCCCTCGCGCAACGCATCGGGTGGGTTCGGAATCAGCCGCTCGCCGGCCTTCAGGCCGTGGTCGATGCGCAGCGTGCTGCCCAGGTCGCTGGCGATATGGATGTCACGCAGATGCACCACGTCGTGCGCATCCAGCACCGCCACCTGGGTGCCCTTGGCACGGAAGATCAGCACGTCGGCCGGTACGCTTACGCCGTCGGCGCCGCCCTGCAGCGGCAGGGTCACCTCGGCATAGCTGCCGGGCAGCAGGGCACCGTCGGCGTTGTCCACTACGAACTGCGCCAGCAGCGTGCCCGAGCTGCGGTCGATCGCGCTGGAATCACCCTGCAACGTGGCGGTGAAATGGCGGCCGGCCAGACCCGGTACCTGCAGCGTGGCCTGCAGTCCCGGCTGGATGCTGGCCGCACTGTTCTGCGGCACCGGCACCATCAGCCGCAGGCGGCGGGTATCGGCAATGTTGAACAGCTCGCGGCCACTGTCATCGGCGCGGATCAACTGGCCCACGTCGGTCAGGCGCGCGGTAACGGTGCCGTCGAAGGGCGCGCGCAGCGTGCGGTAGCGCCCCAGTTCCTGCAGCCGCGCATAGTCGGCCTGCGCCGCTTCCACGCTGGCCTGCGCGGCCACGGCATTGGCCTGCTTCTCATCGGCTTCCTGGCGCGATACCGAGTGGCTGCCCAGCATGCCCTGCCAGCGCTCGGCACTGACCTTGGCCAACGCTGCATCCGCCTGCGCCTGCAACAGGTGCGCATGCGCCTGTGCAATCTGCTGGTCCAGTTCCGGGCTGTCGATCACCGCCAGCACCTGGCCGGCCTTCACCGACTGGCCGATATCGGCGTTCCAGGATTTCAGGTAGCCGCCCACGCGGGCATGGATCGGCGCCTCGGTCCAAGCCCCCAGATGCGCCGGCAAGGTCAGCGTGCCCGCTTCGCCCTGCGCACCGGCGGTGACCACCTGCACGGCCGGTACGGCCTGCTGTTCGGTCCATTCGCCCACCGCATGGGCCTGCTGCGCACGCAGCGCCAGGCCAGCGGCCACGACCGCCACGGCAGTGGCAGCCCCCAGGATCAGACGGCGGCGCAGCGGCGCCTGCGGCAAGGAAGCATCAGACATGCAGGGGCTCTCCGGCGGGGGCGGTTTCGGACTTGCGGGAATGGGCCAGGGCAAACACCACCGGCACGAACAACAGGGTGGCGCAGGTCGCCAGCAGCAGGCCGCCGATCACAGCGCGGCCCAGCGGCGCGTTCTGTTCGGTGGACAGTGCGGTCGGCAGCATGCCCAGAATCATCGCCAGGGCGGTCATGCACACCGGGCGGAAACGGGTGAAGCCTGCTTCCAGCGCGGCCTTGGCGGCATCGCCATGCTCGGCCAGTCGCTCGCGGCAGAAGCTGACCACCAGGATCGAATTGGCCGTGGCCACGCCCATGCACAGGATGGCCCCGGTCAATGCCGGCACCGACAGCGTGGTGTGGGTCAGGAACAGCATCCACACCACACCGGCCAGGCCGGCGGGCAACGCGGTGATGATCACGAACGGATCGGTCCAGGACTGGAAGTTGATGACGATCAGCAGGTAGATCAGCACGATCGCGGCCAGCAGGCCGTAGCCCAGGCCAGTGAAGGCCACATGCAGCGCATCGATCTGGCCATGCAGGCCGACCTGGGTGCCCCGCGGGCGTTGGCCGGCCATGCCATCGATCACATGCTGCACGTCGGCCGCCACGGCACCCAGATCGCGGCCCTGCACGCTGGCGTACAGGTCCAGCGTGGGCTGCACGTTGTAGTGGCTGACCACCGCCGAGCTGGAACCGCGCTGGATCTGCGCCAGGCCGCCCAGTACCTGCGGCGTGCCACTGCTGCCGGTCACCGGCAGTGCCTGCAGCGCGGCCAGGCTGTCCATGCGGTACTGCGGGGTGGCGGCCACCACGCTGTAGGAGATGCCGTTCTTCGGGCTGAGCCAGAACGTGGGCGCCACCTGCCCGCTACCGGCCAGCGAGGCCACCATGCTGTTGGTCACATCGCGTTCGGTAATGCCCAGCCCGTTGGCACGCAGGCGATCCACGTCCACCTGCAGCGTCGGGTAGCCGTCGGGCTGCTGCAGGCGCAGATCCACGAGCCCCGGCACATGCCGCAGGCGGCGCTGCAGTTCCTGCGCATAGGCGCGGTTGCCGGCGGCATCGGGCCCGGCAATGCGTACATCCAGCGGCGCGGGCGAACCGAAGTTCAGGATCTGGCTGCTGGTATCGGCCGGCAGGAAAGCAAAGCTGGTGCCGGGGAAGGCCGACGGCAGTACTTCGCGCAGGCGCTTTTCATACGCAGCAGCATCGCCATGGCCCGGCTTCAGCGAGACCTGGATGTCACCGTCCTGCGGCCCGATGGTGCCGCTGGCGCTGTAGGCCATGTTGATGCCGGTCATCGGCAGGCCCAGGTTGTCGACGATGGCGTCGATCTCGTGCGGCGGCACCACCTGCCGGATGCGCGCTTCGATGCGGTCGAAGGCCGCTGCGGTTTCCTCGATGCGCGTGCCCAGCGGCAGCCGCACGTGCAGCGACAATGCACTGGCTTCGGTGGCCGGGAAGAAGTCCTGGCCCAGGGTGGGCAGCAGCGCGAAGGACAGCAGCACGCAGGCCATGAAGCCGAACAGGAAGCGTCGGCGGTTGGCCAAGGCCAGTCCCAGCACCGCGTGATACCGGTCGCGCACGGCGGAGAACCCGGCCTCGAAGCGCTGCTGCCAGCGCACCAGCATCGCCGCCAGACGTGCGCGGCGATGCTGCGGGTGGTCGCCCTCATGGTGGTTCAGGAAGGCATCCTCGGGGTGGTGACCCACGCCCCCTTCCACCCGGTGCGGCTTCAGTAGGTACAGCGCCATGGTCGGCACCAAGGTGCGCGACAGCACGAACGAACTGGCCATGGCGAAAATCACCGCCAGCGCCATCGGCCGGAACAGATAGCCGGCAATGCCGTCCAGCAGGAACATCGGCACGAACACGATGCAGATGCACAGCAGCGACACGAACGCCGGGCCGACGATCTGCGCGGCGCCGTCCAGGATCGCCTCGCGCACGCCCTTGCCCTGCTCCAGGTGCCAGTTTACGTTTTCGATGGTGACCGTCGCATCGTCCACCAGGATGCCCACCGCCAGCGCCAAGCCACCCAGGGTCATCACGTTCAGTGTCTGCCCCGCCGCCGACAGCAGCGCGATGGCCGACAGCACCGCCAGCGGAATGGACGCGGCGATGATCACCGTCGAGCGCCAGCTGCCCAGGAACACCAGGATCATCACGCTGGTCAGCAGTGCGGCAATGATGCCCTCGCGGGCCACGCTGCCGATCGATTCGCGCACGAAGGTGGAGGCATCGCCCAACAGCGAAATCTTCAGGGACGGCGGCAGGGTCTCGCTGATCTGCGGCAACATGTCGCGGATGCGGCTGACGAGGGTGAGCGTGGATGCATCGCCGTTCTTCAGGGCGGCCATCAACACCGAATGACCGCCGTTCACCCGCACGATGTTGGTCTGCGGCGGTGAGCCGTCGCGCACGTGCGCCACCTGGCCGATGGTCACCACTGCACCGTTCACCGTGCGGATCGGCAGATCATTCAGCGCCTGGATGTCGGTGGGACTGTTGTTGAGCAGCACGGTGAACTCGTTGCTGCCCAGCTTGGCCGTACCCACCGGGGTGATCTGGTTCTGCGCCGCCAGTGCGTTGCCCACGTCCTGCGCCGACAGGCCCTTGGCGGCCAGCGCCTGCGGATCCAGGTCCAGGGTGATCTGCCGCTGCTTGCCGCCGTAGGGCGCGGGAATAGCCAGGCCGGCAATGGAGGTGAGCGGTGGGCGCACGCTGTTCTGCGCCAGGTCGCGGATCTGCGATTCGCCCAGCGTGGGGCTGGAGAACGCCATCTGCAGCACCGGCACGGTGGAGGCGCTGTAGTTGAGGATCAGCGGCGGGGTCATGCCGGCCGGCATCTGCTTGACGATGGTCTGCGAGATGGCGGTGATCTGCGCATTGGCCGTGCGGATATCCACGCCCGGCTGGAAGAACACTTTGACCACGCCCATGCCGGCCAGCGACTGCGATTCGATGTGCTCGATATCGTTGACGGTGGTGCTGAGCGCGCGCTCGTAGGGCGAGATCACGCGCCCGGCCATCGCATCGGGCGACAGGCCGGTGTACTGCCAGACTACGGCCACGACCGGAATGCCGATATCGGGAAACACATCGGTGGGCGTGCGCAGCGCGCTGAGCGGGCCGACGATGCAGATGAAAATGGCCATCACCACGAAGGTGTAAGGCTTGTTGAGCGCGGTCCTGACCAAGCCGAGCATGCAGCTCTCCAACAGTGCCACTGCCCACCGCGGGCAGCGCAGGCCGTGAAGTATCCGTGCTGGCGCCTAAAACAAGGCTGTGCCGCGCATGAAACATATTTCATGAAAGGGGTGTTCGGCAGGGCTGCGCCCTGCACCCCTGTAGAGTCGAGCCGTGCTCGACTGAAGCAACGTCAAAAGCAGCATTCCGTGGGGTGGCGGGGAGGTGTGGGTGGGCAGGACACGCCGCAAGTACGTCCCTGTAGGCTCGTAGGCGCCATCCATGGCGCCTGCGGTCCTGCCCACCCACCCCACCCCGCCCCTGACAGATTCCCGCGGCTGTTGGTAGGTGTCGACCTTGGTCGACACAATTTTTCAGGTATCGAATGAATCAATCCACGCATGGCGTGGATCTACCGTGTCGACCAAGGTCGACACCCACCAGGGCAGAACGCCATTCCGACAGATCGCGGGAATCTGTCAGAGGCGGGGCGGTGTCGGAGTGCGGCGTGTCAGCCGCATGGATGCGGCTGCCAAGCCTACACGGACGTACTTGCGGCGTCCCCGCACTCCGACACCGCCCCGCCACCCCACGGATCCCCAGCTTTTGAAGTTGCCGTTGCATGGAGCGGGTGCAGGGCTGCAAGCCCTGCATAAACACCTCCTCCTACAACACCTGCGGCCGGCACAGCAGGCTGAAGCTGGCGCCGCCCAGTGGCGACTGCGCTACCCCCAGCCGGAAACCGTGCAGGCCGGCGATGGCCGCCACGATCGACAGCCCCAGACCGAAGCCGCCGCCCTGGCTGGCCTCGCTGCGGTGGAAACGCTGGAACACCAGCTCACGCTCGGCCTCGGCAATGCCCGGCCCGGAATCTTCCACCACGATGCACGTCGCCCCGGCCTCAGCACGCGCCGACAACTGCACGCGCCCGCCTTCGGGCGAAAACCGGATCGCGTTGTCCAGCAGGTTGCCGATGGCTTCGAACAACAGCCCGCGATCACCCACCACGCTGGGCAGGTCCGCCGCCACTTCCAGCCGCAGCCATTGACCCTTCTCCTCGGCCAGCGGCGCATAGAACGCATGGATTTCCTGCAGCAGCGCCTCCGGCGCCAGCTCGACGAAACCGGAGCGCCGCTGGTGGTCCTCCAGTTCGGAAATGCGCAGCAGCGCGCGGAAGCGCGCCATCAACGTATCGGTTTCATCCAATACCTGGTCCAGCGCCACGGCCTGCGTGTCGCCCTCGCCCAGCTGCTGGCGCAGCCGATACAACTGCGCGCGCATGCGGGTCAGGGGCGTGCGCAGGTCATGCGCAATGTTGTCACAGACCCCTTTCACCTCGGTCATCAACTGCTCGATGCGGTCCAGCATGGCGTTGACGATGGCCGCCAGCATGTCCAGCTCGTCGCGGCGATCGGCCACCGGCAGGCGTTGCCCCAAGTCACCGGCAACGATGCGCGCGGTGGCCTGCTCGATCGCCTGGATGCGCCGCAGCGGGCGCCGCCGCAGCAGATGCCAGCCCAGCAGGCCTGGCAGCAGGGTCAGCGATACCCCCCACAGCAGCGCGTCCAGGATCAGATGGTTCACTTCGTTCAAGGGCCCGCTGTAGCGCACCAGCACCAGCACGCGGTCATCGCGGGTGGGCATGGCCAGGCCGAAGCCGCGCTTGCCCACCGCCGTCGGATCGGACAAGGGCAATCCGCTGACCCGGTGCACCTGACCATCGAGCGGCAGCTGCGCCGGCAGCGCCTTCAACGGGCCGGCCAACGGCATGCCAGCCGCAGTGAAGACACCATAGGCATCGATGCCGTGCACGTCGTACCGGCGGTTCTCGCGCAGCGCCTCGCACAGCGCATCGCCGGTGAAGTGTTCGAACAGATGCGCACGCTGCAGCAGCGCCGACTGCGCCAGGTCATCGAGGTAATGCGACACCCGCCAGTACAGGACACCCAGCAGCACGCTGCACCACGCCACGAACAGCAGGCTGTACAGGCCCAGCAAGCGGCTGCTGGATGAGCGCCAGCCGTCAGACAGCTTCGCTGAGGACATAACCCGAACCCCGCACGGTGCGGATCATGGAAGGCCCGCCGGGCAGGTCGAGCTTGCGCCGCAGCCGGCCGATGTGGACGTCGATCAGGTTGGTGCCCGGGTCGAAGTGGTAACCCCACACTTCCTCGAACAGCATCATGCGGGTCAGCACCTGGCCAGCATTTCGCATCAGGTATTCCAGCAGCTTGAACTCGGTCGGCAGCAGGCTCAGGGTGCGGCCACCGCGCTGTGCGGTGCGCGCCAGCAGGTCCAGCTGCAGGTCGCCCACGCGCAACGCGATATCGTTGCCGGCCGGTTGCTGGCGGCGGCGCAGCAGCACCTCCACCCGCGCGGCCATTTCATCGGAGGCAAACGGCTTGGTCAGGTAGTCATCGCCACCGGCACGCAGGCCGCGCACCCGCTCATCCACGTCCGACAGCGCACTGAGCATCAGTACCGGGGTGTTCACGCCGATGCGGCGCAGGGTGGTCACGATCGCCAGGCCGTCCAACCCCGGCAGCATGCGGTCCAGGGTAATGGCGTCGTACTCGCCGCTGGCCGCGCGCACCAGGCCTTCGCGCCCATCGGCCACCCAGTCCACCTGCAGGCCATGGCTGCCCAGCTCCGCCACGATTTCCTGGGCAGTGATGGCATCGTCCTCGATGGTCAGTACGCGCGACATGGGGTCCTGGGGTGTTCAGACCCGCCCATGCTCGCCAAATCGGCCGGGGCGGGCAAATGAAACATCCTTCATGCGGGCCCTTGGTACGGGCCGGTTCAGCCGCCGTCGCCGTCTTCGGGTGGCAGATCTGCAGTCAGCCCCTGCACCTGAACGTTGTTGCGGCCCAGCGCCTTGGCCCGGTAGCACTGTGCGTCGGCGGCGGCCACCGCCTGGTCCACGCCCATGCCCGGCGCCAGCGGCGCAATGCCGATGCTGGCGCCGATTCGCAGCACCGCCTGATCCCACGGAATGGCCAGCGCGGCCAGGGTGTTCAGCAGTTCACCGGCAATGCGTGCAGCGCGACGCGGGCCGCAGCCGGACAGGATCACCGCGAATTCGTCGCCGCCCAGCCGGGCCACTACGTCCGAATCGCGAACACCATGGCGCAGCACGCTGGCCACCGCCCACAGCACCGCATCGCCGGCCAGATGACCCCAGGTGTCGTTCACCGGCTTGAAGCGGTCCAGGTCGATGTACATCAGCGAGGCGGCCTGGCCGGTGCGCTCGACATGGGTGATCGCCTGCTGCAGGTGCACCTCGAAGCCACGGCGGTTGCTCAGTTCGGTCAGCGGATCCATCTCGGCCAGGTGCCGGGCTTCGCGCTGTCGCGCGCGCTGCTGGGTGTCATCGCGCAGCACCCATACCGCACCGCGCACATGCCCTTCATCGTCGCGCAGCCAAGCCCGGGTCAGGTCCACCGGCACCGTGGCCGTGCCCAGGCGCAGCAGCAGGTCGGCATGCAGGTCCACCGCATTGCTGTCCGGGTCCAGCAGCACCGCCACGTCCAGCACCGAGTTCGGTGCGTATTCGGTGGTCAGCGCCAGCACGTCCTTCACGTTGTGCCCGGCCAGGGTCAGCGCGCCATCACCGGACAGCATGCGCACCGCGGCGGCATTGGCGTATTCGATGCGCCCCTGCAGGGTCACGCTCAGCACCAGGTCGGCCACCGCGTCCAGGGTGATGCGGCTGCGCTGCTCGCTTTCAAACAGGCGCTGTTCGCTGCTGCGCTGGCCAGTGATGTCCTGGATCTGCGACACGAAATGCAGCGGCTCGCCGCGTTCGTTGCGCACCAGCGAGACGGAAAGGCGCGCCCAGATCGTGTTGCCGTCGCGGTCCAGGTAGCGCTTTTCCAGGTGGTAATGGTTGCGCCGGCCACTCAACAGGTCCTGCACCAGCTGCAGGTCGGCCTGCAGGTCGGCCGGGTGGGTCAGGCGCTGGAAGTCGACCTGCAGCAATTCTTCGCGCGGGTAGCCCAGGATGCGGCACAGCGCATCGTTCACATCCAGCCAGCGCCCTTCCAGCGACACCAGAGCCATGCCCAGCGCCGCGGAGGTGAACGCACCGGCGAACTTGTCCGCCGCCAGTCGCGCTTCGGCACGCGCCTGCAGGATCTCGGCGATGTCGATGGCCATGCCGACATAACCGATGCGCTCGCCGTCGGCGCCGTCCATGCGGCTGATCGACAGGCGCACCTGGCGGCGCTGGCCGTCCTTGCGCAGGAAGGTCCACTGCCGCGAAAAGGTCTGGCCCTGCGCCTGCGCGGTCAACGCCTGGAACACCGACGGCGGCTGGCCATCGGCGTCGGCCAGCGGGGCCAGGTAGGCACGCATTTCGTCCGGCTCATGGAACACACCGGGATTGAGCTTGCCGACCACCTCACTGGCGGCATAGCCCAGCAGCCGTTCGGCCCCGGTGTTGAACAGGGTGATCAGCCCCTCGGTATCGGTGGCGATCACCGCCACTTCGTCGGACGCGTCGACCACCGCCTGCAGCCGGTGGCGCATGTCGGCGGCGTCCTGGCGCGCCAACTGCAGTTCGGTCACGTCGGCATGCGCCCCAGCCATCCACAGCGGGCGGCCCTGCCCGTCCCATTCGTACACGCGGCCACGGTCGTGGATCCAGATCCACTGGCCGTTCTTGTGGCGCATGCGCAGCAGGCAGCGGTAATGGTCGCTGTGGCCCTGGAAGTGCGCCTCCAGCGCCGCGTCGGAATGGGCCAGGTCGTCGGGGTGCACCAGCGCGATGAAGGTTTCCTGGCAGATCGGCTCCAGCTCGTCCAGGCGGTAGCCGACGATCTCGGCCCAGCGCGCGTTCACCCGCATCTGCCCGGTCTGCACATTCCATTCCCAGGTGCCGGCGGCGGTGCCTTCGATGATCATCGCCAGACGGCGGCGTTCCTCGGACAGTTCCTGCAGGCGCCGCTCCAGCAGCGCGTTGGCGTTGGCGTCGTGGCCGTGCCCGGTCATCGACGCCCCCGCGCGGAACGGCGGGCACAGCCAAGCCGCAGCCCGGCGCTGCAGCCTGCGGTCGCGTTGGCGGCTCGTGCTGGCGTCATGGCCCTCCCCGGCGCCCTGCAGGGCGGCCCGCGGCCCCCCATGGGCGCCAGTGTGCGCACGCCGGGGAAGGCCGACAAGTCCCCCCGCCACGGCAGGCGTGGCCGGGGGGCGATGGCTCAGCTGCGCTTGGCCCGGGCGAAGGCTTCGGCCAGGGCATTGTTGGCCGGCGGCGCCGAGGTGGGGGGACGCGCAGCGCCCTGCCCCTGGCCGCGGTTGGGGCCACGGTTTGCACCGCCATCGCGCCGCGCCGGCCCGCCCTGGCCGCGCTCATCGCGCGCACCGGGGCGGCTGGTGGCCTGGCCCGGGGTATCGTCCAGGCGCCGGGTCAGGGCGATGCGCTTGCGCGCCACGTCCACCTCCAGCACCTTCACCTTCACGATGTCGCCGGCCTTGACCACCTCGCGCGGGTCCTTCACGAAGGTGTCCGACAGCGCGGAAATATGGACCAGGCCGTCCTGGTGCACGCCGATATCGACGAATGCGCCGAAGGCGGCCACGTTGCTGACCACGCCTTCCAGCACCATGCCTTCGCGCAGGTCCTTGATGTCTTCCACGCCCTCGGCAAAGCGCGCCGCCTTGAACTCGGGACGCGGGTCGCGGCCCGGCTTTTCCAGCTCTTTCAGGATGTCGCGCACGGTCGGCACGCCGAAGGTGGCGTCGGTGAACTGTTCCGGCTTGAGCCCACGCAGGAAGCTGCCATCACCGATCAGCGCCTTGATCGGGCGCGCGGTGCTGGCCACGATGCGCTCGACCAGCGGGTAGGCTTCCGGGTGCACGGCCGAGGCGTCCAGCGGCTGGTCGCCATCGGCAATGCGCAGGAAGCCGGCGCACTGTTCGAACGTCTTTTCACCCAGCCGCGCGACCTTCAGCAGGTCCTTGCGGCGCTTGAACGGGCCGTTGTCATCGCGGTGGCGCACGATGTTCTCGGCCACCGTGGACGACAGCCCCGACACGCGCGACAGCAGCGCCGCCGAGGCGGTGTTCACGTACACGCCCACCGCGTTCACGCAGTCCTCCACGCGGGCATCCAGCGCGCGCGCCAGGCGGTACTGGTCCACGTCGTGCTGGTACTGGCCCACACCAATCGCCTTGGGCTCGATCTTCACCAGTTCGGCCAGCGGATCCTGCAGGC
Source organism: Stenotrophomonas sp. YAU14D1_LEIMI4_1 (assembly GCF_003086815.1). Lineage (NCBI taxonomy): Bacteria > Pseudomonadati > Pseudomonadota > Gammaproteobacteria > Lysobacterales > Lysobacteraceae > Stenotrophomonas > Stenotrophomonas sp. YAU14D1_LEIMI4_1. The sequence goes on from NZ_CP025997.1 coordinate 2,464,371, forward strand.
GGCGGGCAATGGACACCGCGCCACGCAGCGACACGTCCAGGCCCGGGAATTCCTTGGCGGCGAATTCCGAGGCCGAATACACCGATGCACCGGCTTCGCTGACCACCACCTTCTGCAGCTTCGGGTTGCCGATGGCCTTGATCGCCTCACCGGCCAGCTTGTCGGTCTCGCGACTGGCAGTGCCGTTGCCGATCGCGATCAGTTCCACGTTGTGCCGGGTGCACAACTGCTTGATCGTCTGCAGCGACTGATCCCACTGCCGCCGCGGCTCATGCGGGTAGATGGTTTCGGTGGCCAGCAGCTTGCCGGTTGCGTCGACCACGGCAATCTTGCAACCGGTGCGGATGCCGGGGTCCAGCCCCAGCACCGTCTTCGGGCCCGCCGGGGCAGCCAGCAGCAGATCCTTCAGGTTGTCACCGAACACCGCGATCGCTTCGGCCTCGGCCTTTTCGCGGGCCTGGTTGAACAGGTCCAGCAACAGGTGGGTATGCAGCTTGGCCCGCCAGGTCAGGCGGCAGGCGTCCAGCAGCCAGCGGTCGGCCGCCCGGCCCTGGTCGGCGATGCCGGCCTTGCGCGCCACGCGCCCTTCGGCGTACTGGTGGCCGGCCTCGGCATCGCTGCCCGGGTCCAGCTCCAGGAACAGGATTTCCTCGCGGCGGGCACGGAACAGCGCCAGCAGCCGATGCGACGGAATCTTCGCCAGCGCTTCGGCATGTTCGAAATAGTCGCGGTACTTGGCGCCCTCGGTCTCCTTGCCCTCGGCCACGCGCGCGCGGATCACGCCGGTATCGCCAAGCCAGGTGCGCAGTTCGCCCACTAGCGCAGCATCCTCGCCCCAGCGCTCCATCAGGATCGCGCGCGCGCCTTCCAGCGCGGCCTTGGCGTCGGCCACGCCCTTGTCGCTGTCGACGAAGGTGGCGGCGAAGGCCTGCGGGTCCTGGGTGGGGTCGCCCAGCAGGCCATCGGCCAGCGGTTCCAGCCCCGCTTCGCGTGCAATCTGCGCGCGGGTGCGGCGCTTGGGCTTGTAGGGCAGGTACAGATCTTCCAGCCGGCTCTTGGTATCGGCAGCCAGGATGTCGTTGCGCAGCGCGTCGCTCAGCTTGCCCTGTTCGTCGATGCTGGCCAACACCGCGGCGCGGCGGTCTTCCAGCTCACGCAGATAAGTCAGGCGCACTTCCAGGTTGCGCAGCTGGGTATCGTCCAGGCCACCGGTCACTTCCTTGCGGTACCGGGCGATGAAGGGCACGCTGGCGCCCTCGTCGAGCAGACCGACGGCGGCACGCACTTGGGTGGACTGGGCACCGATCTCGACGGCGATGGTCTGGGCGATCTGCTGGGCGAGCGCGCTCTGGGCGTTCTTGGCGTCGTGCATTGCTTCCGGTCTGTGCCGCGTTACGGGAAAGACCCATTCTGGCCATGCCCGGCACGGGCATACAAGCGTTGACAGCAGCAGGGTTCAGGCGGCAGCACCGGGTGGGGACGCCGGCATCCTGGCAGAGGGGGCCGTGCTGGCCGGGCTGGGATGCCGGCGCGGGTGCGCGCGCGTGGGCGCACCCTGCCGCATGGTGCGAAGGTCAGCGGTAATGGCGGGCCGCACGCTGCATGACGATATCGTCACGCATGCTTTCCAATGCCATCAAGCGGACCTTGCCGACACCCTGCAGTTCCATGAACCGCTCTGTGTAGAACTCCGGCCCCAGCGCGGTGTCGGCGCGGGATTTGCTGAAGCCGTAGGGCACCACGCCCTTCTCGCCGTCCTTGCTACCACCGACATAAAGAACAATCGCCATGTGATGTCTTCCTCCGAATTGCTACTACGTACTGCACACGATGAGCGGTACTTGTGGGCTCATCGGGGTAGAGCTTACCGCGACCAAGCTGACTGGAACGTCACGAAGGCTAATGACGATCAGTTGCATGCAGATGACGGCCCGATCACAGCAGAACGCTTACGGATCTTTAACTTCCAACTAACAAACGGGCGTTGCCAGCCAACGGCGCAGCCCCTCGTGGGTGGCTGGGAGCTGGTCGATCAACGGCAAAACCGTCGCGCTGGGCGGTCGGGTCGGGTTCGCGGGGGACGCCGTAAACCCTTCCATGGGGGCTTGGCCGCGGCATCCATGCCGCGGACACCCCCGCGAACCCGACCCGACCGCCCTCTGACAGATGGCTGCTGCGTCCGCCACCCACGGAAAAGAAAAAGAAGATCAAAAGCAGAGCAGCTTGGCCGGCGGCTCTTTGCTTCCTGTAGAGCCGAAGGCAGCGGCAGGAGCCGCTGCCAACGTCGCCCACGGCGACGGCCCGAAGGGTGCCGGTCAGGACGACCGGGATAGCCACGCTCGGCTGCGAGCAAGCGCAGCGAGCGACCCGCTTCTGCTTTTCTTTTTCTTTTCCGTGGCTGGACGCGCACGGAAACTGTCAGGGGTCGGGCGGGGTGGGTTCGCGGGACCGTTGGCGCCATGGATGGCGCCATCGAGCCCCCATGGATGGGTTTACGGCGTGTCCCGCGAACCCACCCCGCCCGGCCCAACCCACGATGCCAGTCGACTGCTGACTGGTCGACTCTACCGACCCCAGCCACGAGGGGCTGCGCCGTTGGCTGGAACCTACGGCCACCAGCCGTGCCCGAACCGGGCGTAGCGATCGGCCGCGCGCTCGAACGGATTGCGCGCACTCACGCCCCCGCACAGCAGATACACCGGCAGGTACAGCGGCCCCAGCACCAGGTACTGGTACACATGCGCCCGCTCATGGTCATCCAGCCGGATCAACGGCTCCACGCCCCACCCCGCCTGGTGCGCATAGGTGCGGCAGCACATGCCCAGATCGTGGCCGGTGTGCAGGATCACATTGCCCAGAGTGATCGCCCCGCCCGGGCCCCACGGCCAGCGGTCGAACACCAGCGCGCAGTCGCGGCCGCTCCAGCGCGGCCTGGCGCCACCCAGCAGGCCCGCCAGCCCGGCCAGCAGGCCGATCAACGAATTGGGGAGGGTCCACAGCGCGCCCAGCACCTGCACGGCGCGCAGCCACAGCGGCACCGGACGGGAGGCGGCCGTGTTCAATCGGCCTCGTTGGGAATCAGCAGCCACAGGATCAGGTAGACCAGGATGCCGGGGAACGCGGCCGACGCCAGCGACACCAGCACATAGACCACCCGCAGCAGCGTCGGGCTCCAGCCGAAACGGTGGGCGATGCCCCCCATCACGCCGGCGATCATGCGGTCGTTCAGTGAACGCGACAGCGTTTTCGGCGTGGTGTTCATGGTGGTTCTCCCAGGTTACGGAAAAGGCAGTCGAGCGTGGCTCGACTCTACACCGCCCCTTGTCTACGGCGTGCGTTGGCGCAGGGCCTGCAGGCGGGCGCTGAACCAGGCGGCGGCGCTCTGCTCCGGCTGGCCCGGGCAGCGGATCCGGTACGGCTTGCCGCTCATGCTGCTCTGGCTGGCAGCCCGTTCAATGAACTGTTCCGGAGTGTCGACCAGCTTCTTTTTCAGCAGGTAATCGTACTTGCGCTGCAGGTGCGCACGGGCGGCGGCGGCGTCATGCCAACTGCCATTGCGCTGGAACTGGCACGTCGAGCCGTCCAGGCTGCCGATCAGCTGGGCGATCTCACGCTGGGCCTGGGGATCGGGGGCGGCATGGGCCAGCGGGGCGGCCAGCACTGCAGCGAGGATGAGAAGGGTTCGTCGGGACATCGTGGTTTCCGGGTCGTGGCCAAGGGCGGTCGAGCAAGCTCGACTCTACCGGTCGCGGGCGTTCAGCCAGCCGTCGATGGTGGCCGGGACTTCGCGCTGGGCGCGGCCGGAGACGTAGATGCCGATGTGACCGCCGCGGAAACTGGACTCGGTGTAGTCCTGCGTGCCCAGGCGCCCGCGCATCGCGCGCGAGGCATCGGGTGGCACCAGGTGATCCTGCTCGGCGTAGATGTTCAGCACCGGCAGCGTTACTTGCGACAGATCCACGGCCTCTTCGCCGATGCGCACCGTGCCGTTCACCAGCCCGTTGCCTTGGTAGAACTGCTTGATGAAGTCACGGAATGCCTCACCGGCGAGGTCCGGCGAGTCGAAGATCCATTTCTCCATGCGCAGGAAATCTTCCAGCGCCGCCTTGTCATCCAGGATGTCGAGCAGTCCCACGTACTTCTGCACGTTCAAGCGGAACGGCTTGAGCATCAGGTAGCTGGCATTCATCAGGTCGGCCGGGATGTTGCCCAGCGTATCGACCAGCAGGTCCACGTCCACCTGCCGGGCCCAGTGCGACAGCATGTTGTCGGCGGTATGGAAATCGACCGGGGTGACCATGGTGATCAGGCTGGCCAGCTTCTGCCGGCGCAGCGCGGCGTAGCACAGGGCGAACACACCGCCCTGGCAGATGCCCAGCATGTCCACCGGCTCGCCGCTGCGCGCGCGCAGCGCATCCACGGCGCCGTCGATATAGCGCAGCAGGTAGTCTTCCAGCGTCTGGAAACGCTCGGAGCGGTCCGGGTAGCCCCAGTCCAGCACATACACATCCTGGCCCAGTGCCAGCAGTTTCTGCACCAGCGAGCGGTCGGCCTGCAGGTCGACCATGTAGGGCCGGTTCACCAGCGCGTAGACGATCAGCAGGGGCCGGCGCCGGGTGGGCGCTTGCTCACCAACGAAGCGGTACAGCACCACCTTGCCATCGCGCCAGACTTCCTCGCGGGCGGTGGCGCCGTAGTCCACGTCCTCCACCTGCGGCAGCAGCTTCAACCCTTCCATCAGCTTGCGCTGCATGGCCAGGGTTTCCTGCATCAGATCGTCGGCATTGAAGCCCAGCGGCCCTTTCATCGCCCACGCACCTTCGGCGCCGCGCGCGCGGTGGTCTTCTTGGCCGTCGCTGTCTTGGCCGTCGCTGTCTTGGCCGGTGCTTTCTTTGCCACCGCTTTCTTCGTGGCGGCCTTCTTCACCGGCGCCGCCTTCTTCGCTGCCTTGCGCGGCGCCGGCTTCACCTTGGCCGCCGCCGGCTGTGCCACCGGGTCCACGGCTGCCGTTCCGGCCAGCACCGCCACCTGCGCCTGCAGGCGGCGCAGGCTGCGCTCCAGCTCGGCAATGCGCCGGTGCGCGGTATCCATCTCACTCCGCGTCGGCAGGCCGATGCGTTCACTCATCTGTTCCACCTCGCGTTGCAGGCCTGCGCGCAGGCGCATCTGCGCGTTGCCCAGCGAGGCATACACCTGCTGGAACGGCTCGGACAGGGCGACCTTGGCATAGGCCTCTTCGGCCACTTCGATCCACAGGTCGAACATCGCCCGCGCACTGGTCAGCTGGCTGCCGGGCTGTTCGTGCTCGGCCAGGCGTTGCTCGAACAGGGTGAAGGCTTCATCCAACGCCTGCTTGATCTGCTCCACGTAGGCGCGCGAGTGCTGCTGGTACTCCTCCTGCGCGCGCAGCAGTGATTGCCAGCGCGCCTGGTGCTCGCGGCCCGGGCCGAACGCCGGGCTCTGCAGCCAGGGGCCGGCTTGCAGCTGCCACTGCTGCAGCCAGGCGGCGAATTCGGGCACCGACGATCCGGCCTGGGTGCTGCCGCGCGCGCCCTGCAGCATCCACTGCAGCATGCCCTCGCCCTGTCCGTTCACCGCCTCGCGCCAGGCCTGGGCCACATCGGCGCTGCTGGCGTCGCGACCGGCAAAGCGCGCGGCCACTTCCTGCATGGTGCCGTACCAGCTGCCGGCCTGTTCGCGGAACCGGCGCAGCGCGTCTTCCGGCGCGCCCTGCCCCTGTTCGGGCAACAGCTGCCCCCACCAGTCGAACAGGCGCTGCCAGCTGGCCGGGTCATCACCGGCCGGTGTACCCGGTGCGCCGGCGTGGCGCAGGGCATCGCCCCAGGCGCCGAAGTACTGCCGGGCCAGGGCTTCGAAATCGCTGCTGCCGGCGTCGTGGGCCGAGCTGGTCATCGTGCGCCTCCGCGGGGCTGCATCAGGGCTTGGGAATGCGCAGGGTCTTGCTGATCATCAGCGAACCGGACAGTGCGAACAACAGCACCATCGGGTGCAGCTGCCACGGGCCGATCTGCCACTGCCCGAACCAGATGTCCCGGCCGATGGCATCGGTGCCGGCGGCGATGGCCAGCACGATCACCAGCGCCAGGCTGGTGGGAATGGGCGTGCCCTCGAAGTACTTGACCTTGCCCTCGTCACCGGCCAGCGCCTCGGCAGTCACGTTGTAGCGGGCCAGGCGGCTGACCCCGCAGCAGACGAAATAGCTCAGTACCAGCCAGTCCCAGCCACCCTGCATGCCGCAGGCATAGGCCAGCGCCGCCGGCGCCACGCCGAAGGAGATCACGTCGGACAGCGAATCGAGTTCGCGGCCCAGGGTGGAACTGGATTTGCGCCAGCGTGCGATACGGCCATCCAGCGCGTCGAAGATGAAGGCCAGCGGGATCAGCGCCATGCCAAACAGCAGGTAGCCACGCTCGCCGTCCTGCAGGAAGCGCATCGCGGCAAACACCGCGCCGGTGCCGCAGAACGCATTGGCCAGGGTGAACCAATCGGCCAGCTGGAATTCGCGCAGCATCGAGAAATGACGTTTCATGGAATCTCACGGGGCATCAAGGGCCACAGGGTACCGCGACCACCGGCGCGGACAACAGCGCGGCGATGACCCGCCTTCACCCGGGCATCACGCCCGCTCACCTGCGGTGAATTTTTCGCCACCCATCTTGACAGCCTAGGGGGGTGGCGCCTGCCACGGCTTATCCACAAAGTTGCCCACGCGTAATCCACACCCCCTGTGGACAACCCCGTCGCAGGGGCTGCGACGCTGGCTATTTTCTCATCACCACGGTGCGGGGTTTTCCTACTTCCCAACCCGGGCGCGCAGCGCTATGGTCAACGGCGGACCCGCCGCCGCCACGTCCGAGTTCCCCCCTTGACGGACGATGTTGATGCTGGATGCACGTACGCTGGCCGCGCAGTTGCGGCAGCCCCATGGCGAGGCCGCGCTGGCCATGGGCGAATCGATGAACCGCAGCAACGCGGCACTGAACCAGGCCGCCATCGCCCTGCTGGCCGTTGCCGATCACGAACACGTTCTGGAAATCGGCCCCGGCAACGCGGCCTTCGTGCCGCTGCTGCTGCAGGCCCAGGGCAGCCGCTATCTGGGCATTGAACTGTCCACGGCCATGGTCGAGGCCGGCAACCAGCACCTTGCCGCGGCGGGACTGGCCGACCGCGCCGCGCTGCGCACGGGCGATGCCCACGTCCTGCCGGTCGCCGATGCCAGCATCGATGCCGCATTGGCAGTCAACACGCTGTACTTCTGGCCGGACCTGGCCCCGGTACTGACCGAGCTGGCCCGCGTGCTGCGCCGGGGTGGCCGCGCGTGCCTGGCCTTCGGCGATGCCGCCTTCATGCGCACCCTGCCCTTCACCGATGATTTCCACCTGCACGAACTGGACGCGGTGGAGCTGGCCCTGCGCGTGGCCGGGTTCAGTGTGTGCGGCTGGCGCGCGCACCGCGAGACGGCGGTCGGCAATGATGGGCAGACGCGGGACAAGTATTTCCACCTGCTGCTGGCCCAGCGCCGCTGAGCCACCCCGCCGGGGTCAGATCGGTAGCGCCGGGCCATGCCCGGCGAGCACTGCGGCGCCCGACCGCCTCACAGCCGGCTGAACGACCAGCTCTGCATGCGCCCGTCGCGGTACGGCATCACCCCGTGGAACGGCCGCGGGTCGGCATCGAACACCAGCGGCAGGAAGTTGCGGTCGCCTTCCCACATCGGCAGCGTGTCCAGCTTGTCCACGTCCACCCACTCCAGGGTGCCTTCGTGGTTGCCGCCGTGCGGGGTGCCCTCGAAGCTGTCGATCACGAAGACGAAGCCGAACCAGTCCTCGCCGTGCTTGCCGAAGCCCGGCCAGCTGATGGTGCCGCGCAGGCGCATGGCCGTGCAGTCGATGCCCGCCTCCTCGGCGATCTCACGGCGCATGCCGGCGGCCACGTCCTCGCTGGGCTCGACCTTGCCGCCCAGACCGTTGTACTTGCCCAGGTGGTGGTCACCGGGCCGGGTATTGCGGTGGATCATCAGCACCTGGCGGCGATCGGGCGACAGCACATAGCCCAGGGTGGCGACGATCGGGGTATACGGCATGGGGCGGATCCGGCGGCGGGTCAGCCCACGATTATGGCCGATCAGCGCACCAGCGACAGGCGGCGTTCGGCCGAAACCGCTGCGGGGCCGTCCGGGTCGCGGCGCAGGGTGGCCACGCCATGGCCGCGCTCAGCCAGGTATTCCAGCCACTTGCCCAGGAAGGTGTTCATGCGCATGCGGTGGTTGATCAGCTCGGCCGGTGGCGGGTACAGCCCCATGGTGTCCTGCCAGCGGCGGCCCACGTAGCAGTGGGTGGTCTCGGCCTGGCGGGCATCCCGGTACAGGCGCACATAGGCCGAGGGGTCCGGTTCGCCGGTCACCGGGTCGGCCAGGTCGTAGGTCAGGCGCAGCTCCACCGTGTAACGGTGGCATTCGATCACGTCCAGGCGCACGTCCAGGCCGTCGCCCACCGAGGAAACATAGCTGCCAGCGGTCAGTTCGGCCGGCGCGAACAGGCGCACCAGGTGCCGGTAATTCTCGGCATACAGGCCCATCAGCCAGCTCAGCCGGCTGAGGCGGGGAATGCGTTCGGTTCGGGGCGAGGCGTGGGCCATGGGTCGATCCTACACGTTGGCCATACAACGTGGGGGCACGATGGCCCCGGCCAAAGGGGGCGTTTCAACCACCGCCGGGCATGGCCCGGCGCTACCGACCACGGCACCCGGCGGGCCGCACCGGTCAATACAGCTCGCGCTGCAGCCCCAGCGTGGCCAGCACCTTGCTGGAAATCTCCTCGATCGAGGTATGGGTGGTGCTCAGGGTCGGGATCCGCTCCATCTGGAACATCACCTCGGCCGCGGCCACCTCGCGCTTGCAGGTGTCCAGGTTGGCGTAGCGCGAATTCGGCCGGCGTTCCTGGCGGATCTGCTGCAGGCGGTCCGGGTCGATGGTCAGGCCGAACAGCTTGCGCCGGTAGTTGCGCAGGCGCGGCGGCAGGCGGTCGCTCTCCAGGTCCTCGTCGGTGAGCGGGTAATTGGCCGCGCGTACCCCGTAATGCAGGGCCAGGTAGATGCACGTGGGGGTCTTGCCGGCCCGCGACACCGCCACCAGGATCACGTCGGCATCGTCATAGTTCACCGCGATCCCATCATCGTGGGTCAGGGCGAAGTTCATCGCATTGATGCGGCGGTGGTAGGTGTCGAAATCCACCATGCCGTGGGCCTGGCCGACCCGGGCCAGGCGCGGGCTGGCCAGTTCCCGCTCCAGCGGCTCGATGAACGGGGCGAACACATCCAGCATCAGCGCCCCGCTTTCGGCCAGGATCAGGCTCAGGCTCTGGTCCACGCAACTGTTCACCACGATCGGCCGAACCTGGTAGCGCTCCCCCGCCGCATGGATCCGGGCACAGGCTTCACGCGCTTTTTCGGGGTCATCGACAAAAGACATTCGGTCGGTAATGAAGCTGAACCCGGTGAACTGGGTGAGCAGGCTATGCCCAATGGTTTCAGCGGTGATACCGGTTCCATCGGAAACGTAGAACACCGGTCGGATGGTCGACATGCGCGCTTTTACCCCCTACGAAGCTTAAAAGGGCCGCCAGCACAAGCTTGTGCCGACGGTGGTCTGCCCGGCATCATATCGACTTCTTCCTACGGACGCGGCCACTCAGCCCGCCTCGGGCGATGGCCAAACGGAGCATCGCGCTTGAACGAGAACATCCTGTGGTTGCACGAACTGCGTCTGGCCGATCTGGCCCGCGTGGGCGGCAAGAATTCCTCGCTGGGCGAGATGATCGGCAACCTGGCCGGTCTGGGCGTCTCCGTCCCCGGAGGCTATGCGACCACGTCTGAAGCCTTCAAGGACTTCATCGCACACAACGACCTGTCCAAGCGCATCTTCGACAAGCTGGCCACGCTGGACGTCGAAGACGTGACCGCGCTGACCGCGGCCGGCAAGGAGATCCGCAGCTGGGTGATCGATGCGCCGCTGCAGCCGCAGCTGGACCAGGACATCCGCAGTGCCTACGCCAAGCTGAGCGCCGACAACGGCGGCGGCGACGTGGCCGTGGCCGTGCGCTCCTCGGCCACTGCCGAAGATCTGCCCGATGCCTCCTTCGCCGGCCAGCAGGAAACCTTCCTCAACGTGACCGGTGCCGACGATGTCGTGCACAAGGTCAAGGAAGTGTTCGCCTCGCTGTACAACGACCGCGCCATCGCCTACCGCGTGCACCACGGCTTCAAGCACGAAGACGTGTTCCTGTCCGCCGGCGTGCAGCTGATGGTGCGTTCGGGCGTCGGTTCCTCCGGCGTGCTGTTCACCCTGGACACCGAATCGGGCTTCCGTGACGTGGTCTTCGTCACCTCCTCGTTCGGCCTGGGCGAAATGGTCGTGCAGGGCGCGGTGAACCCGGACGAGTTCTACGTCTACAAGCCCACCCTGCAGGCCGGCAAGCCGGCGATCCTGCGCCGCTCGCTGGGCAGCAAGGCGATCCGCATGGTGTATTCGGACGTGCCCGGTGAGCGCGTCAAGATCGAAGACACCCCGGCCGACCTGCGCAGCACCTTCTCCATCAGCGACGAGGACGTGCAGGAACTGTCCAAGCAGGCGCTGGTGATCGAAAAGCATTACGGCCGCCCGATGGACATCGAGTGGGCCAAGGACGGTGTCAGCGGCAAGCTGTTCATCGTGCAGGCACGGCCGGAAACGGTGAAGTCGCGCAGCCACGCCACCCAGATCGAGCGCTTCGCGCTGACCGAAAAGGGCGGCAACGTGCTGGCCGAAGGTCGCGCCGTCGGCGCCAAGATCGGCTCGGGCGTGGCCCGCGTGGTCAAGACCCTGGACGACATGAACCGCGTGCAGCCCGGCGACGTGCTGATCGCCGACATGACCGACCCGGATTGGGAACCGGTGATGAAGCGCGCCTCGGCCATCGTCACCAACCGTGGCGGCCGCACCTGCCACGCCGCCATCATCGCCCGCGAACTGGGCGTGCCTGCCGTGGTCGGTTCGGGCAATGCGACCAAGGTCATCGAAGATGGCCAGCCGGTCACCGTCAGCTGCGCTGAAGGCGATACCGGTTTCATCTACGAAGGCCAGCTGAAGTTCGAGCGCACCACCACCGACCTGGGCAACATGCCGGCGGCGCCGCTGAAGATCATGATGAACGTGGCCAACCCGGAACGTGCCTTCGACTTCGGCCAGCTGCCGAACGCCGGCATCGGCCTGGCCCGCCTGGAAATGATCATCGCCAGCCACATCGGCATCCACCCGAATGCGCTGCTGGAATACGACCGCCAGGATGCGGCCACCAAGAAGAAGATCGACGAGAAGATCGCCGGCTACGGTGATCCGGTCAGCTTCTACGTGAACCGCCTGGCCGAAGGCATCGCCACCCTCACCGCCTCGGTCGCACCGAACCCGGTGATCGTGCGCCTGTCGGACTTCAAGTCCAACGAGTACGCCAACCTGGTCGGCGGCAGCAACTACGAGCCGCACGAAGAGAACCCGATGATCGGCTTCCGCGGCGCCAGCCGTTACGTCGATCCGAGCTTTGCCGCCGCCTTCGCGCTGGAATGTCAGGCCGTGCTGCGCGTGCGCAACGAAATGGGCCTGGACAACCTGTGGGTCATGATTCCGTTCGTGCGCACCCTGGAAGAAGGCCGCAAGGTGGTCGAGGTGCTGGCCCAGAACGGTCTGAAGCAGGGCGAGAACGGCCTGAAGATCATCATGATGTGCGAAGTGCCGTCCAACGCACTGCTGGCCGATGAGTTCCTGGAAATCTTCGACGGCTTCTCGATCGGTTCCAACGATCTGACCCAGCTCACCCTGGGCCTGGACCGCGATTCGTCGATCGTTGCGCACCTGTTCGACGAGCGGAACCCGGCGGTGAAGAAGCTGCTGTCGATGGCCATCAAGTCGGCGCGTGCCAAGGGCAAGTACGTCGGCATCTGCGGCCAGGGCCCGTCCGACCATCCGGATCTGGCCGAATGGCTGATGCAGGAAGGCATCGAGTCGGTGTCGCTGAACCCGGACACCGTGGTCGACACCTGGCTGCGCCTGGCCAAGCTGAAGGCCAACAGCTGAGGTCGCAGTGGCATGGGCTGACGTCGTGTTCATCGTCGTCGGCCCATACTGGCGCTGCGCGCAAACCCCGCTACTGCGGGGTTTGTTGTTTCTGGCGTGCGCGCACGCCGTTGCCGTCCCTGCCAAGGAGCCCCCATGACTGCCACTGCCCCACCCGCCCCCCCCACTGCGTCCTGGTTCCACTCGCTGGACTGGGAGCGCCTGCTGGAAACGTATGGGGTGCCGCTGCTGGCCGCCATCGTGGTGCTGTTGATCGGCATGTGGCTGGCCCGTCGCCTGTCCAACGCGATGCCGCGCGCCACCGCGCGCATGGGCGTGGACCCGATGCTGGGCAGCTTCCTGCGCAACGTGGTCTACGCCGCCTCGCTGGTGATCGTGGTGATCCTGGCCATCGGCACGCTGGGGGTGCAGATCACCCCGCTGCTGGCCGTGCTCGGCACCGCCGGCCTGGCCGTCGGCCTGGCATTGAAGGACTCGCTGTCCAACATCGCCTCCGGGGTGATGCTGGTGACCTTGCGCCCGTTCCGCGTGGGTGACGTGGTTACCGTGGCCGGGCAGACCGGTACCGTGCGCGAAGTGCGCATCTTCCAGACCGTCATCACCGGCGCCGACAACCAGCACACCACCATTCCCAACACGCTGATCACCGCCGCGCCGATCATCAACCTGACCGCCGAACCCACCCGCCGTGTGGAGCTGGTGGTGGGCATCGGCTACGAGGACAACATCCAGCAGGCGCGCGACACTGCATTGGCGCTGATGAAGGCCGACCCGCGCGTGCTGGCCACGCCCGAACCGGACGTGGTGGTGTACGAACTGGGCGCGCATGCCATCAACCTGGGCATCCGCTGCTACGTGAAGTCGGCCGACCACTTCGGCACCAAGGTCACGCTGCTGGAGCAGATCAAGCTGGGCTACGACAAGGCCGGCATCAATATTCCCTACCCGCAGCAGGACATGCACCTGTACCTGCACGGCAAGGACGGCGGCGTGCTGGAAGCCGACGCGCTGGTGCGCGACAAGCCCTGATTTCCAGGTTCCCGTCGGGCATGGCCCGGCGCTACCGATGCCGGTGGGTGCCGACCGTTGGTCGGCACCTCTGCCAGCATCAGGCCTCGACAGCCTCGTCCAGCACCGGGTAATCGGTGTAGCCCGCCGCTCCGCCACCGAAGTAGGTCGCGCGGTCCGGTGCGTTCAACGCCGCCCCGGTACGCAGCCGCTCGGGCAGATCCGGGTTGGCAATGAACGGCCTGCCGAACCCGATCAGATCGGCCCAGCCCTCGGCCAGCGCCTGCTCGGCGCGCTCGGCACTGTACTTGCCGGCATAGATCAGCGTGCCAGGGTAGACCATCCGCAGCGCCTGCTTGAACGCCACCGGCATCTCCGGTGCGTCTTCCCAGTCGGCCTCGGCAATGTGCACGTAGCCCACGCCCAGCTGGCCCAGCAGATGCGCGGCAGCCAGATAGGTCGCCTGCGGCGTGTCATCCACCGCACCCTGCAGGGTGGTCAGCGGCGCCAGCCGCACGCCCACGCGATCACCACCGGCCACCGCCACCACCGACTGCACCACCTCGCGCAGGAAGCGCAGGCGGTTCTGCAGCGCGCCACCGTAGCCATCGGTGCGCTGGTTGGCCTGCGAATCAATGAACTGGTTGATCAGGTACCCGTTGGCGCCATGCAGCTCCACGCCATCGAAGCCGGCCGCCAGCGCATTGCGGGTGGCCTGGGCGTAATCGGCGATGATGCCGGGGATTTCGTCTTCGGCCAGCGCGCGCGGCATCGAGTGCTGCAGCATCTCGCCCACCCCGGCGTCCGGGCCGGCGCCGGTCGGGTCCACGAACACCTTCACGCCCTCGGCCAGCAGCGCCGACGAAGACACCGGCGCGGCGCCATCGGGCTGCAGGGCCACGTGGGAAACACGGCCCACATGCCACAGCTGCGCGTAGATGCGGCCACCGGCGGCGTGCACCGCATCGGTCACCTGCCGCCAGCCCTGCACCTGCTCGGCGCTGTGGATGCCCGGCGTCCACGCATAGCCCTGGCCCTGCGGGCTGATCTGCGTGCCTTCACTCACGATCAGCCCGGCGCTGGCACGCTGCGCGTAGTACTGCGCCATCTGCGCGGTGGCGACATTGCCGGCCGCCGCCCGCGAGCGGGTCATCGGCGGCATCACGATACGGTTGGGCAGGCGCAGCGGGCCCAGGCGATAGGGGGTGAACAACATGGCAGCATCTCGTGCGGGGGACTGCCCACAAGAGTGGGGGTACCGCGCGCGGCACAACAGACGCAGTCTGGCAAAACAGTTGTGCCGCTCAGGCAAGGATGGACGGTAGAGTCGACCGTTGGTCGACTATCGCGCGCAGCGCGGGCTTTCATGACCGGTCGGCCAAAAGCAGTCGACCAACGGTCGACTCTACCGTCAACGCTGCGCGGATACAGCGGGCAAGGATGAAGGCCGCACCCGCGGTGCTGCGCGGTTACAGCGTTGGTTCGATCAACGCCCCGCCATGGGCAATGCGGTCGTAGCACGCGCGCACCACATCCTCGCCGTACTTCAGCTCCAGCCGGCGCACGATGAAATGGCCACGCGCCATGTCCTGGTAGTAGTCGGTGAACATCGTATTGAGCGTTGCACCCGCCGCGGCGCCGACGATCGGCACCGCCTGCGCGGCGAACTTTTCAGTCACCACCACGCCGAAGCGGGCCGCCACTTTCTCCACCAGCTTGGCCAGCAGCTTGCCGGCCTCCTTCGGCGCCACGCCCAGGGTCAGGTCGCGCCCGGTCACCACGCGCCCAGCCAGTTCGGCCGACAGATGCCGCATCACATCGGTGGTGAAGCCGCGCGCCAGGTAATAGCCGGTTTCGCTGGCATCGTCACGCGGCGAATTTCCGCCCAGTGCGAACACCTCCAGGCAGGCCTGGCGCGTGCAGAACTGCGACAGGTCGAAGCCTTCGCTGCGGGCGACATCGGCCACCGCGCGCATCATGATCGTTGTCGACACCGGCAGTTCAATGAACAGCGCGGCGAAGCCGAACGCACCGCCCACCGCGCCGGACGTGGCTGCGGCCAGCTTGTGCCAGCGGGTGGACGCAGATTTCCCGGGCGTGTTGCCCATGCTCCACAACGCCGCCTGCGCGGACTTGGACAAGGCGGCCTGCACAGCGCCATGGATGCGGCCGGACACGGCAGTCGGCAGCGCCTTCACCGCGAACTCCAGCGGCGTGCCCACCAGGTTGGCCATGCGCGCGGTGATTGTAGGCGCCTCCAGCAGGGCGACCGCCCGCTGCAGGTCGCCCCAGTCCTGGGCATCGTGGGCGATATCGCGCGGCAGCAGGATCGGCTCGTTCATGGGGCCGATCATAGCGCCCGGAAGTTGAACAGATCGTCGCAGCCACGCGGCCCGGCGTCCCGCTCAGGCGACCGGCAGGCCCGACAGCTCGCCCATGAACTGGCGGTAATGGCGCAGTTCGGCGATGGAATCGTGCACATCGCTCAGCGCGGTGTGGTTGCTGTTCTTGGTCAGGCCCGCGGCCACGCTCGGGGCCCAGCGCTTGGCCAGTTCCTTCACCGTGGATACGTCCAGGTTGCGGTAGTGGAAATACTTTTCCAGCCGCGGCATCTGCCGGTGCAGGAAGCGGCGATCCTGGCAGATGGAGTTGCCACTCATCGGCGAAGCGCCGGCCGGAATCCACTGCGCCAGGAAGTTGATGGTCTGCGCTTCGGCCTGGCCCAGCGTAGTGGTGCTGTCCAGCACGCGCTGCCACAGCCCGGAACGGCGGTGCTGGTTGCGGTTCCACTCATCCATCGCCTCCAGCGTTTCCAGCGGGTGGTGAATGGCGAATTCCGGGCCTTCGGCCAGCACGTTCAACTGCGCGTCGGTCACGACCGTGGCGATCTCGATGATCGAATCGTTGTCGGTATCCAACCCGGTCATTTCCAGGTCGATCCAGATCAGTCGCTCGTTGCTCGCGCCGTTGTCGGCCATCGTGTCGTCTCGTTGCCGGGCAGGCACGTGGCCCGCCGCAGGAATAGGAAAGGGGCGACCATCATACCCTTTCGCTGCTCAGGCCTCGTCGGCGTGGTTTTCCAGCAGCAGCGGTGGCTTGCCACGCTTGGCGCGGAAGTAGTTGGTCAGGCGCAGGCTGGCCTCCTTGGCCAGCACGCCGCCATGGATCTCCACCCGGTGGTTGTGTCGCGCATCGCCCAGCAGGTTGAACACGCTGCCACAGGCACCGGTCTTCGGGTCGCTGGCGCCATAGACCAGCCGGGCCACGCGCGCATGCACGATGGCCATGGCACACATGGCACACGGTTCCAGCGTCACGTACAGGGTGCTGCCCACCAGACGGTGGTTGGCCAGCACCCGACCGCCCTCGCGCATGGCGACGATTTCGGCATGCGCGCTGGGGTCGTGGCTGGCGATGTTGAGGTTCCAGCCCTCGCCCAACACCTGGCCATCGGCGCCCACCAGCACTGCGCCCACCGGAATCTCATCGAACACGTGCTGCGCGCGCTCGGCCAGCGCCAGCGCGTGGCGCATCCAGTGTTCATCAGCATCGTGCACGGGCACGCCCAGGGAATCGCTCATGGTGGTTCTCGCAGTGAAGACCCGGCCATGCCGGACGGCCGGCATTGTACGCCCCGGGCGCGTGCAGGCCGGGTGGCCGGCCGCTCACACTGCTAGATTCGACGTTTTCCCAAGGAAGGAGTGCCCGCAATGGGAGGGCAGATTCTGTTCTTCATCTTCGCCACCGTCATGAGCGTGGTGTGGATCCTGGTGCCGTTCGCGATCTTCGGTGTGCGCAGTCTCATGCGTGAACTGCTGGCCGAACAACGCCGCACCAATGAACTGCTGACGCACATCGGTGGTTACCGCATTCCGCCGCCGGCGCCGGAACCGCGCCCGTGGCAGGCGCCGTGACGCCGGGGTCAGAGCTGCGCTGCGTCGGAAAACGGATCTGACCCCATCACAGCGGCGCAGTCGCCTCGAACGCTGGCGAATAGCGCACCTCGCCCTGCGCCATCGGCGGCTGCAGGCACAGGGCCTGGAAATACTCCGCAGGCACCCCCGGCAGGATCAGCCCCGGGTCGGCGCGGAAACCAAACCGACCGTAGTAGGCCGGCTCGCCCAGCAGCACGCAGCCGTGCGCCTGCTGGCCGCGCAGTGCGTCGATAGCGGCCTGCATCAACGCCGCGCCCACGCCCTGCCCCTGCCGGGCCGGCAGCACCGAAATGGGCCCCAGGCCAAACCAGCCGGTACTGCCGTCGCTCACCGCAACCGGCGACACCGCCACATGGCCGACCACCTCACCGTCCTGCTCGGCAACCAGCGACACCGTCAGTTCGCCGCGCGCCCGCAGCGCATCCAAGATGAACTGCTCGGTATGGCTGCTGTGCTCGGCCTGCCGGAAGGCGGCCTCGGTAAGGGCGTGAATGGCGGCCACGTCGGCCGGTTGTTCGGGGCGGATGAAAGGCATTTCAGGGACTCCAGGGAAGCGCGCACACGATGGCGCGGCGTGCGGATTCACGCAACCGCAACGCTGGCGGGCCTGCACACTCCATGTGAATTGTTGACCCACCTCACGAATTGAGACACCCGTCTACCGGTGGTTCCGACGTACTGCCGGTGCCGCAAGCCCTTGGGGAGAAAGGCATTTCCACGAAGCAGGCGGGGTCGGACGCGTCAATTTAATGACATGACAGGGCCGCAAGCGGTGGCACCGTGTCGTCATGGCCTCCCATAATCAAAACTCCCGTCCCCAAGGAAAGGAGACCTGCCGTGCACATGGCGTTGGCGTTCGCGCGCACGGCTGTACATCTGCAGACGCTGCCTGCCGTGTTGCCGCACCGTCCCTGCCCCGCCCCACAGGCGGCCTGAGGATGCGCGGCCGCACATTTCCCTGCGTTGTTCTGTCGCTGCTGATCGCCTGCAGCCCGGAGGCTCTCATGTCACAGGAGTTTGATTCCGCCGCCGCCAACGTCGCCCAGGGAGGGCGCGGCCTGGCAAAGCTCAACCCCGCCCCCCGCAAGGCCTATGAACTGGTCCTGCGGCTGGCCAACCCACCCGGCGATTTCGCGGTGGTCGAAGGCGTGGCCCAGTACGACGTCACCAACGAAGACCAATGCGGCTACATCGAGCCGGAAACCGGCACCCCCGCGCGCATCACCAGCCAGGAGCCGGTGACCCTGCGCAAGGTGGCCGACAACGAGTATCGCGGCACCGTCTACCTGGACCGCATGCTGGACGAGGACTACTACGGCCGCGGCGTCTGCACCTGGTCGTTCAGCGGTGCCGGCGCCATGCTCAAGGCCACCGGCGCCGACGGCGAAACCCGCTTCCTGTCCTTCCTGGGCGCCGATCCGTTCACGGGCGGGCGCGCCGAAACCCGGCACTACCCGCGCGGCGACTACCCGCGCGTGGATGACATGCCCGACTACGGCGCCAGCGGCCAGCAGGACCCCAACCGCTTCCGCGCCGAGCTGCGCGACGCCCTGTTCTCGGCCACTCTGAGCGCGCACGAGGTCAGCCCATGACCGTGACCAGCCAGGACTACGCCGCGCTGGCCAGCGATGCCTACCGCGATGAACGGGTCGGCCGCCACGATCCAGCGCAGGAGCAGCCGGTCATCCTCAATGGCCACGCCTACCGCGTGCTGGAACACGCCAACAACCGCCTAAACGGCTACCAGGGCACCATCTACCAGCGCGTGGATACCCACGAGATCGTGGTCGCCCACCGTGGCACCGAACAGATCGGTCGCGACGGCATCCTGACCGACGGCGGCATGGTGCTGGCCCGGCGCAACCTGCAGGCCAACGACGCACTGGAACTGACCCGCCACGCCCTGGCCTATGCGCAGAAAGAAGGCCGCGACCTGGGCCAGACCCCCGAAGTAAGCGTGACCGGGCATTCGCTGGGCGGCACGCTGGCGCAGATTTCGGCCCATCACTTCGATCTGAAGGGCGAAACCTTCAACGCCTACGGCGCGGTCAGCCTGACCTACCGCATTCCCGAAGGCGGCCACAACGTGCTCAACCACGTGATGGCGGCCGACCCGGTCAGCGCGGCCTCGCAGCACTTCGGTGACGTGCGCATGTACGCCACGCAGAAGGAGATCGACACGCTGGGCAGCTGGGGATTCAGCAACAGCCGCTTCCGCGCGCTCATTCCCGACAGTGCACTGGGCGCGGCGGCCTCGTCACTGGGCTCGCACAAGCTCAGCAACTTCCTGGGCGACGATTCGGTCTTGAACACCGCGGGCACGCAGGAGCTGGCCCGCGACAACAGCCGGATGATCGGCGAGTACCGCAACGAGGTGGAGCGCGTGCGCCGTGGCATCACCATTGGCGCGCGTGGCATCACCGGCAACCTGTACGACATCTACGACCACAGCCGCGGCCCGCTGCAGCCGGGCGAACCGGCACGGCGGGAAGCCCCGGTGGCGCCGTTGCCGGGTATCACCGAACGTGACCATGCTGGCAATCCACTGTTCAACGATGCCCTGCGCGGCGTACACGCCCTGGACGCACGTGCCGGGCGCACGCCCGATGCGATGAGCACGCAGCTGGCAGGTTCCCTGGCAGCGGAAATGCACGCCGCCGGCGGCCAGCGCATCGACGAGGTGGTGATGAGCGGCGATGCCGCGCGCAGTTTTGCGGTGCAGGGCCAGAGTGGTGATCCCGGCCATCTGCGGGTATCGGTGGATACCGCAGTGGCCACCCACACGCCGCTGGAACAGAGCACCCAGCGCATCGAGCAGCAGACCGCGCAGCGCCAGAGCCAGGAACGCGACCCGCAGCAGGAGCTGGTGCAGAGCCAGGCACGCGCCCTGCCCTCCTGACGGACGACGGCTTGCGCAAACGGGAGCCGGACCTGCCGGCTCCCGTTCGTGCAGCACGCAATAGAGCCGTTACGGGCTGGAGATCGCCGCGGTGCTGTCGCCGGCCGCGTTGTCGGCCGTCACGTAGACATCCGGGCCCGAATCCGGGAAGCCACCGCAGGCGCGATCGCCGGGCGCGACCGGGTCACACGGCCATTGCCTGCGCGCCACACGCTCGCGCAGTTCGAAGTTCTGCCCGTTCCAGACCACGAAGGCCAGGTGTTCGCGATTCCAGTCGCTGAATGCGTGCGGGCCGGTCTTCTGCGGCGACTCCGGATACTGCACGTACCAGCGCAGCGCCGGACCGTACTGCAACTTGCTGTGGTCCAGCAGCACCCGGCCTTCGCGCGCCTGCTGGCGGGCGCGGTCGGCCTCGGTGATCGACGGTGCCGACGGCATCACCTTGGCGGTGACGTCCCGGGTCACGCCATCGGCCCCCATCTGGTACACACGCTGGCTGACGTAGGCCTGCTGGCAGGCACCGGCCGGCACGCGCACCGGATCGGGACGCGCATCGGTCGGCAATGCGCGGTCGGCGCACTCAAACGGCGCCTGCACCAGATAGGTGGTGATCGTCGGATCAGCGCCTTCGAACGAACGCACCCAGACATCGCCCAGCCGGGCGATGAAATCCGGCCGCTGGCCGAAGCCAGCAACCGCCTTGAACCACACGCGCTGGCGCACCTCGCGTTCGCGCCAGGCGCGCGGCAGCAGGATGTCCTGTTCCGGCACGGCCACCAGCAATGCGGCCAGATGCGCGGGCAGCGTGCCCTGGCAGGCGCCGATCATCAGATCGCCCTGCGGCGCCAGGCGCCCGGCCAGATCGACCGGGCAACGCGCGCCGAGCTGGCGTTCGGTGGCCTGGTCCGGCGGCAGCGGCATTACGGCCAGTGCAGGTGGTGCCGGTTGCGCGACGGGTGCCGACGGAGCGGCCGGAGCCTCCGCTACCGGCGCGGCAGGCGTTTCCGCCGGTGCGACAGTCGGTGCGGGCGCAGCTTCGGCCGCCACGGGTGCGGCCGGCGCTACCGCTACCGCAGGTTCCGCTGCCGGTTCGGCAGCCGGGGCAGGCGCCGGTGCCGGTGCCTGTGCCGCCTCGGCCACGGGCGCCGGAGCCGGTGCGGCCTCAGCCGCCACTGCCGATGCGACTGCCGGTGCAACGTCTTCCGCAGCAGCAGGCGCGTCCTGTGCCTGGGCCAACGTGGCGGTCAGTGCCAGCGACAGCGCCCACAACGGCGCCAGGCGTACGCCGCAGCGCGGGCGATGCGCGGCAGCACGCCGCGCGGGTGATTCACGATTCTGCATGTTGTGTCCCTACAAGGAAGTTCCATGAAGGCGCCCGCAGGCACCCAACCCATGCGATCCCACGCCTGTGCCCAGGCGGACCGCGCTTACAGCGATCGCGAGCGCTGCTGTTCCTGCTCGCGGTTGATCGAAGCCGACTGTTCCTGCCGTGCAGTGGCATCGGCCACCAGTTGCCGGCTGCTTTCCTCCAGCGGTTGCTGGGCGGCCTGCGCGCGTTCCACCGCACAGCGCTGCATGGCCGGGTCGCCCATGTTGCCCTGCACGGCAAACAGCATGCGCCCGTCCGCGCCAGCGACCACGTGGTCAATCTGCTGCAACCCCGCCTTGTGCGCACCTGCGGCCAGGGCCGCAGCGGCATTGTCCAGTTCCTGCGGCGTGCGCAGGCCACTGCCCGGCCCAAGCTGCTGCAAGCCGTTGCGCGCGCCCAGGAACAGGCCATGGCCGACGTGGTTGGGATCGGTCAAGTCACGCGCCACCGCGGCGCGTTCGCCCACCTCGCCACGCCCCAGGCGCTCCATCACGTCGGGGGTCAGCTTCTGCTGCCAGCCGTCGAAGCGGCGCAGCCGATCCTCCACCCCGTTCATCGCACCATTGATGGCATAGGTTGCCTCGCGCACATCCTCGCGCGCCTGCTCCGGTACGTGTTGCTGCCACTGCCAGACCGCGATGCGACCGGCGTGTTCGGGCTGCGCGGCCAGCTCGGGGTGGTTCAACAGATCCAGATCCAGCGCCTGGCCGGCGCGCGCGTAAGCGTCCTTACCGGTCAGCGGCAGGTAGCCGCGCCCGTGGTAGGTCAGCGCGTCGCCTGGCGCATCGTTGCCCAGCCGGCCGCCGTACATCAGCTCGGCCAGCGCCTCCGGGCGCCCACGCAGGGCCTCCTGGCGCGCCGACTCCAGCGCGTCGTTGCCGTTGCGCCACGCCGCTTCCACCGGAATCTGCGAGATGCCCCGGGTGTAGTTGAAGCTCTCGTTCAGACGCGACAGGCCGCGCGACTCGTGCCCCGCCTGGGCCATGAAATTGGCCAGTTCGCGTGGCGAATCGATGCCTGCCGCAGTCGCCTGCCGCAGCAGTTGCGACTCCCTATCCCTCGACACGGTGCCACTCCTGGGTAGTCATCAGCGCGGGTTCCGTCCCGCCGGTTGAAGCCTGGCTCATGGAAGCGTCACCTCTGCGACGCTGGCCGGATCGAAATCCTCGAATCGCACACGGCCGATTTCGGCCGCCGAGAATTCGCGGATGTTGGTCGCCTCGGTTTCGATGTCCACCACCTTGCGGCGCACGGTGTCGACCCAGCAATCCCGCTCCGCCGAGGCATAGCGGAACGTGTAGGTGCTGCTCCAGCGCTGCCGGCTGCCGCCGTTGGTGATCACGCTGAACGTGTCTTCCTCAACCATTGCATACGCAAAAGGGTCGCCGGCCAGGCCACCCCGGGTCGAACACGGCACCAGCTTGTCGTTGCGCGCGGCCAGCTGCCAGCGGCCGCCGCCGTCACCGCGCAGCAACAGCAATACCCGGTTGGGACCATGCTGGCCGGCCACCAGGCCTTCCGGCGCGGGCTGGTCGATCACCAGCAGCTGATACTGCACACCGTCGCCGTTGCACACGCCCCTGACGGCTTCCAGCAGGTTCGCGCCAGACGGAACGAATGCCAGGGCATTGTCCATGTGCGCGCCACTCCGGTTCTCCATCCCCTCCCACTCCTTCAATGTCATGCCGCCGGTGCCCACCCGCTCCGCGGGCACGGACGCCAGGTCCACCTGCACCGGGCTGTCCGTCGAAACGGATCATAGCCCCGGCACCGTCGCCGCGGCGATGGTGGCAAGCGTCACCCTGGGACGGGACAGACAGAGTCCTCATGGACGGGAAAGCTCCTGCATGCGGTGCACCGACGCGTCACGTTTCTGACGCAAAGCGAGCTTACCGCGAGGGCATTCGTTACGTCGAAGGGGTAAGCGCTGAAAGAGCGGTTTCAGTCACAAAAAAAGTGTGACTTTCGCGAAGCGGGTGCGCTGTGGGCGACACCATCAGTACGGCCTGAAGATCTGCTCGGTGCAGTTCTCATACACAAGCGCACACGCGCCGGGCATGTCGTTCTGGCAGATCCCCTGCGCCAGTTCGGCTGCACGCTCCAGTGTCGGGCCGGTGCCGATACCGGACCTGCCATTACCCGTGCGACCACTGGGCACGACCCAGGACATACATTGATTGAAGTAGGTGACGCTCACCTTGCAGTCGCGAGCACCGCTGTTCGCGCACTTGGCCATGGCATCGCGCTCGGCATCCTTCTTGGTCAGCTGTCCTGTGGACACGCCTGCGTCCGATGTGGTCTCAGACACCGCCACTCCGCCCCAGGTACGGATCCACTCGCCCAAGGGCCTGGGCGGTGGCGAGGCCATCTGCTGTGACGTAGAACCTGCTGCGCCGCCCATGGGCGCACAGCCCTGCACGCCCTGGCCGCCGATGGGATACATACCTGATGGGCAGCCGCCCTCGGCGTGGGCTGCGCCCACGCCTGACAAACCGACGAGCACAGCGAAAGCGCGCGCGGCGATGCTTTTCATTGATTCACCCTGCTACGAATGACGCCGGCCCCCTGCGTGGTTCGCAGTCGCCGAGCGGATGTTCTTTACCCACGCCCGCGGCTTAGAATCTGCTGAATTCAGGAAGCGAGCACTCCGCATACACAACGTGGCACTTGCCGCCACCGGTGTCCTTGCAGTTTCCGACTGCGTTCTGCGCCACGGTCTCCGTGTCCGCCGCAGTATCAAGCGACCCTTGGCCCTTGCCGGAAGACGGGACAGCAAAGGCAACGCACTGGTTGTAGTAAGTCACCGTAGGCTTGCAGCCCTGCGCTCCCTCCGCGGCGCACTTCCGGGTGGCCACAGCCACCGCGCGCTCCTCGCTGGATTCGTTTGCCGAAGTGCCAACGAGATTGGAGGACGGCGATTCCACCACAGCCCCCCAACGTGTCAGCCATTCCCCCAAGGGACGCGCCGGCGCAGCGCTTGGGACCGGTCCTGCACCGCCGGAGGCCCCGGGAATCGGCGCACAGCCCTGCACGCCCTGACCGCCGATGGGATACATGCCCGGTGGGCAGCCGCCCTCGGCATGGACGGCGAAGGCGGCAAGATGCAGCAACATCAACAGCCCGATGCGCAGAACGTGGATATTCATGACCTTGTTACTCCCTTTAGCTGACGCCGCGCCGAACACGCCCGTGCCCGGGCATCGGCATGCCCTTCGCCAAACCCAATCAGAAGCGCTCGAATGTCGGTTCGGCGCAGTCTGAATAGAAAGGCTTGCAGGCATCGCCAGCACCGTCCTTGCATTCCTTCTGGGCAAGCGCTGTGGCCTCTTCCAAGGTCGGCGCCTGTGCCATGCCGGACTGGGTTCCCGGTCCAACCACACCTGGTACCACCTAGGCGAAACACTGATTGGAATAAGTCATCACGACCGTGCAGTCGTCTGCGCCCTCGACAGCGCACTTCTTCAGCGCAGTCCGCTCCGCAGAAAGACGCGACGTCTCCGCCGTTGCAGTGCCGACCAGTGACGTTGATCTGGAGTGCGCAATTGCGCCCCAGGCATCGTGCCAGCGCCCAGTGGGTCGCGGCGGCGCGGGCGGACTTGCACCGCCCTGCCCTGCTGACGCCCCTGGAATCGGCGCACAGCCCTGCACGCCCTGGCCGCCGATGGGATACATGCCGGATGGGCAGCCGCCCTCGGCATGGGCGGTCCCCGTCACGGCCATGCCACCCAGCAGCAATGCGAAAAAGAAACGTGCGCGCATGGCACTAGTACTCCCTGAAAAATGGAACTGCACAGGCAGAGTAGATGGACCTGCACTCCTTTCCGCCGGCCGCTGTGCATGCCTGGACCGCGAGTCTGGTCGCTGACTCCACCGACGCTGCGCTGGCGTACTTGGTACCGGTAGAGACCAGTTCAGAGTTCACTGCGGACACGCATTGGTTCTGGTAGACGAAGTCAACTTTGCAGCGCCCACCACCTTGGCGCTCACAGTTCTCAACAGCCTTCAGACGCGCCGCATCCTCAGTAAGCTGGTTCACCGACGCACCGCCTGCGGTACCGTCAACTGCGCCGGCCAGCGCGCCCCAGGTCTTGATCCACTCGCCGGTAGGACGCGGCGGCAGGGGCGTGGACGACGCCCCACCTCCAGCCCCTGCTTGGGCCCCGGGAATCGGCGCGCAGCCTTGGACGCCCTGCCCGCCAATGGGATACATACCCGGCGGACAGCCGCCTTCAGCGTAGGCGGGTGTGACAGCGAAAGCGATCAGGAGCAACAGGGCAACGGGGATGATGCGAATGACCATGGCACACCTCAATCTCACTCGTTTCCGCCATGGAGCAGAACGCGGCGGATGACCACTGGCGCTCGTCAGTACTTCTTGAAGAAAGGAACGGTGCAAGCGGAATAGATGGACTTGCACTGCTTGCCACCGGCTTTTTCGCAATCTTGAACAGCAAGCTTCGTCGCGATTTCCTCGCTCGCTCCAGTAACATATTTTGTGCCAGTGGAAGCGAGCTCGGAAGTCACTGCCGAGACGCATTGGTTCTGGTAGACGAACACGACCTTGCAGCGCCCTCCACCTTGGCGCTCACAGTTCGCTATCGATTTTTCGCGGGCCGCTGCCTCCGTCAACTCACTTACCGAAGCACCGCCTTCCTCTCCTTCGATTGAACCGGCGAGCGCCCCCCAGGTCTCGATCCATTCTCCCAGCGGGCGGGGCGGCAGGGGCGCGGAAGAGGTTCCACTGGCTCCGGCGCCTTGCGCGCCAGGAATGGGGGCGCAGCCTTGAACGCCCTGCCCACCAATCGGGTACATGCCAGCGGGGCATCCACCTTCCGCGTATACGACGGAAATGGCGAGATAAAGCAACGGCAACAGTGCAATGCGTAGAGAACAAACGTTCACAAGATCACTACTCCCTTGTCCTGGCTGCATCAGCGTGGCGCGCACCGCCAGGAACCAATGCGCCTGCGCCCCAAACCGCCCCATACCAGGCGTCCCTGTCAGAATCTCTCGAACCGCGGTTCGCTACAGTCAGAATAGACGATCTCACACTGCATGCCTCCCTCTTCCCTGCAGGACTTCATTGCAGTGTCCGAGGCGCTCCCCACGGTTGGACCCCCTGCAAACGATGAGCCGGTATTTGACGCCTTGGGGGTGGCTATTGCAGCGCATTGATTTTCGTAGGCAAGCATGACTTTGCAGTCATCCGCTCCCCAGGTTGCGCACTGCGCAAGCGCCACCTCCTCTGCTTCTCGCTTCGAGTCTTTGCCCTTCGAAACGCCCGTATCCCCACCCCTGCCGATGGCCATGGCGCCCCATGTCTTATGCCATTGCCCAGTCGGCCGCGGCGGAAGGGCCGGAAGCTGCTGAGAGGTCGAGCCACTCGCACCTGGAATCGGCGCACAGCCCTGCACCCCCTGTCCGCCGATGGGGTACATGCCCGCTGGGCAACCACCCTCGGCGAAGACGAGATTTGTCCAAAACAGCGTCGTGCTGATTGCGACAAGACGCACGTTTTTCAGCCTCATTGAACTACCCTCGCAACAGTTGATCGGCGATGCGTACAGGTGGGCCTTGAAGGTAAGCACGCAAGGCCTGACGGGATACGCGCCGGACACCGCAAACACCCTGTTTCCAATTGCGCTACTGAAACAGGCTCCGCTCGCTTGATCAACAAGCGCGTGGCGTCGTTGCGGAGCAAAGCTTGACCATTTCAGGAACCAGCTCTAGTACTTCATGAAAAAAGGAACACTACACGCCGAGTAGATACTCTGGCACTGCGTGCCTCCAGCCTTCCTGCAATCCTGCAGCGCGGCTTCGATTGCTTCGTCCTCAGTTGCAGCGCTGACATAATTCGTCCCCCGGGAAGTCAACTCTGGGGAGGAGACAGCAGAGACACATTGATTCTGGTAGACAAAATCAACCTTACACTCACCCCCGCCGTTCTGCTCGCAGTTCTCTACCGCCTTCCTCCTGGCGGCAGTCTCGGTAAGTTCGTTGGCCACAGCGCCACCCATATTTCCCTTGGATGGCCTTGCCAAAGCACCCCAGGTCTTGATCCATTCGCCCAGTGGACGTGGCGGCACAGGCGTTGTTGAGGGGGCGCTCACGCCCCCGCCCTGCGCTCCGGGAATTGGCGCGCAGCCCTGAACGCCCTGTCCTCCTATGGGGTACATGCCAGGAGGACATCCTCCCTCGGCATAGGCCAGGAAAGCCGCGAAACAGAACACGGGAATGGTGGCAAAACGCACGATGCGAATCGACATATGAAACCTCAACCTCGTTCACGATTTTCTGCGCCACGTTGCCCGGTGCTCTGAGCTGGTCTCGCGAACCCACGAAGCAGGGACCCCGAGCCATCACTCCTGCACGGTGTCCCGAACACGGGCAACCACTTCCCCGGCGATGCCTGTCATAGCGGCCAGCACGGCCATCGAGAAGCTGATCGATGGCGCAGTATGTCAAACCGAACCGGGGTGAATCGTCTGCGCCGTCCAACACCCCATGAAACATGCGACGCACGGTTGAACAACGCACTCCATAGCTCAGTGAAGAACAGCAGAACGTAGCCGGACTACGAACTGCGACTAGTACTTCTTGAAGTACGGAACTGTACACGCCGAATAGATCGACCTGCACTGCTTCCCGCCGGCTTTCCTGCAATCCTCCAAGGCCAATTCTGTCGCCGTCTCTACCGTCGCCTCACTGACGTAAATAGTTCCGGTTGATTCCAACTCAGACACTACTGCCGCCACGCACTGTTGATGATAGACAAATTCGACATTACACCGCCCGCCAGCTCGCTTCTCACAGTCTTCGACTGCCTTACGCCTGGCTTCATGCTCGGTGAGCTCGCTAACCGAAGCCCCGCCTTGCTTTCCTTCGACGGCGCCCGCGAGCGCCCCCCAAGTGGTAATCCACTCGCCGGTCGGACGCGGAGGGGCCGGTGCAGAAACAGAGGAACCGGCGCCGCCGCCTTGAGCGCCCGGAATAGGAGCACAGCCTTGAACGCCTTGGCCGCCGATGGGATACGTGCCCGGAGGACATCCGCCCTCGGCGAAGACCACGTTCGTTCCAAGCATCGCAATGCCTATTACGACAAAACGCGCGAGCAGCTTCATTGAACCGCCTCCACGGCCGTTGAAGAGATCCATAGGCCGCTCATCAGCAGCACACATCCCAAAGCACAAGCGAAATCACCATCTCGCCTTCCCCGATACTGCGATAGCGCAGACGTAACACCATCCAGAAAGCACGTGGGCACGTGAGCACTAGAATTCACTGAACACTGGCTCCGAACATTCAGTGTGAGAGATTACGCAGCGCCCACCACCCGTGTCACTGCAACTGTCCAGCGCATCCTTCTTGGCGGTGGACAGATCGACGGCCGTATTGACCGAGCCCCTGCCTTTGCCAGATTTCGGCACGGAGAATGCCACGCACTGGTTGTAATAGGTAAGCGACGTCTTACAGTCTTTCGCGCCTTCGGATGCGCAAATGCGCAGGGCCTCAGACTCCGCAGCACGCTCACTCGGCTTGTTCGCCGCCGTCCCTACAAGATCGGACGTAGGCGACTGCGCAACTGCACCCCAGGTCGTCAACCACTCACCCGACGGTCTGGGCGGCGCGACCACGCCAACTTGGGCCGGCGCTCCACTGGACTGACTTCCGGGAATTGGAGCACAGCCTTGCACACCTTGGCCGCCGATCGGGTAGTAGCCCGAGGGGCAGCCGCCTTCAGCAAAGACTGGCCACGCCAACACCAGCGCCAGCACCACTGTGGCTGGCTTGATCAGCCACGCGGAGTAGCTGGTGCGTGAACGGACCATCATGCGAACTCCCTTCCGGCGCGCAGCATACGTCTGCCATTACGTGAACCTTGGGTAGACAGCCACAGCTCCCCAATTCCAGTCAGAAGCGCTCAAACGTGGGTTCGGCACAGTCTGAGTAGAAAGGCTTGCAGGCATCGCCAGCACCGTCCTTGCATTCCTTCTGGGCGAGCTCGCTGGCCAACTCCATCGTCGCCGCCCTTGCCATACCTGATTGTGCCCCCGGCCCACCAACATTGGGGATGACCCAGGCAAAACACTGGTTCGTGTATGCCATGACCACCGCGCAGTCTTTGGCACCTTCAACCGCGCACTTCTTCAGCGCGGTGCGCTCGGCAGAACGGCGGGAAGTCTCAGCGCTTGCAGTTCCCACTACTGACGTCGACTTGGAATGGGCAATCGCGCCCCATGCATCGTGCCATCGCCCGGTTGGCCGAGGAGGTGTCGGGATACTGGAGCCGCTCTGTCCACCACCGGCGCCCGGGATGGGAGCACATCCCTGCACGCCTTGGCCCCCGATCGGATAGGAACCCGGCGGACACCCTCCCTCGGCATAAGCAGTTGTGCCACTGACCCCAGCGCCGATCAACAGCACGGCAACGAGAATCCGACGAATCATAGGCACCCGAGCGTTTGGACGGCAGATCGGACGAGACTAATACTTCTTGAAGAACGGTACAGCACACGCCGAGTAAATAGACCGGCACTGCTTGCCTCCGGCCTTCCTGCAATTACGCATGGCGGCCTCTGTCGCCTCATCTGCCGTCGCGGCGCTGGCATAGTTGGTGCCGGTCGATGCCAGCTCGGACACCACCGCTGCCGCGCACTGTTGGTGATAAACAAATTCAACCTGGCATCGTCCGCCAGCGCGCTTCTCGCAGTCCTCGATCGCCTTGCGTCTCGCAGCGCGCTCGGTGAGTTCACTCTCCGACGCACCACCTTGCATTCCTTCGACCGCCCCCGCGAGCGCGCCCCAGGTCGTGATCCACTCGCCCGTTGGGCGCGGAGGAGCTGGAGCAGAAACCGAGGAGCCCGCGCCACTGCCTTGAGCACCAGGAATAGGAGCACAGCCTTGAACGCCCTGACCTCCAATCGGGTACATGCCGGGGGGGCATCCACCCTCCGCGTGTGCCGTTGAGACAGCCGTGCAGGCCAACAGCATCAGGAGCAAGCACATCACGCGAATGGACATATCAGACCTCAATCTCGTTCGTTGTTTGCTGCGCCGCGCTGGCCCGTATTAGAAGACGGCCCATCGCCGAAACCAGAACGCGCCGAACCTCTATTCACTTCATTCACTCCGCCATGATTGGTTGGTGCATGCGGCGTAAATACACCACCACCACCGCCACCACCATGCGAGCCCGGCGGCTGACCCTGCGGGCCAGGCGAAGCCGCACCAGCACTTCCGCCTATCTGCGAATATGCCATGAAGGTACCCAGGGTGCCCTGGAAGAACATCGCAGCCATTGGGGGTGCAGTCAGAATCAGCGTCGTCAGGATCAGGCCCATGCCGCCCTGCTGCAGCGCCATGCTGCTCATGCCTTCGGTCAGATTCGTGCTCAGCAGCGCGCCCAGTGCGGCAGCGCCCCAGAACGAGGCGGCAACGCGGGCCACCATTTCCATGGCGATGCCTGTCATGGCGGCCAGCACCGCCATCGAGAACATAGTGCCGATGCCATAGAACAACCAGCGTTGGAACAAGGATTTGGTCTGCTCGAACAGCAGACACAGAATGAACAGTGGACCGAAGCCGATGAACATGGCCATCGCGACCTGGTACAGCAGCAGCATGGCACCGGCGGTGACCGCAGGGCCGCCCGTGCCCAGGCCGATGAACCACATCGCACGCGTCTTCGCGCTGTCCAGGGTGACGTCGCCGGCCACGTCGAGCACGCTCACCGACGTCAGTGCCAACTGCATGTAGCCCAGGTTGCGGTCGATCAGTTCTTCGGCCGTGTCATCCTTGCCGGTCACCACGTAGGTGATCTCGTCCTGGACGTCCTGGGTCAGGAAGGACTGCAGATCCTTGCCGAACATCGCCATGGACGTGGCCACGGTGACGATGAGCGCCGCGCGCGCCATGTTGGTGGCCAGCGCCGCCATCGAATCGCGGCTGCGCCCGGTCACGATGCGGAAGCCCTGGATCAGCACCCACAGCGTCATCAGCACCAGCGCGATCGAGCCCACCCAGGTCATCATGCGACCGAGCACGCCTTCGCCGAAGTTCGCGATTTCCTCTCGCAGGTACTCCAGGATCAGCTTGAAGAACACGAAGTCGCCCACTGAGGCGAACAGCGTTCCGTGCAGCAGATCCCCGATCACCATGCCCTGCATCATTCCCTGACTCATCACATCACCCGCCCCGCGTTGGGGCCCTGCTGGAGTGCGTTACGCACGTGGTTCACTTGGAGAGCGCGGTTTTCAGCGCGGCAGCCTTGATCACTGTGCCAAGCGGGCTGCTCTCGCCCTTCAATGCGCGCTCGGTCAGGTTGCGCTGGCGCCCCTGCAGGGCCGCGATCTGCTGGTCGTAGACCTTCATCGCGGTCTCCCACTCCTTGAACGACTTGTCCAACGCCAGCTGGCTGGCCGAATTGTTGGAAATATCTTCCTGGATGGCTGCCTCATTGCGGAACGCGTTGCGGATCTTGCGCAGCGTACCGAGCATCTGCTCCATGGCCGGCAGCGACTTGGTCACCACGTCCACGGTCTCGTTGTACTTGCGGTTCTCCAGCACCTGGATGTAGGCGCAGATCGAGCGCTGCTGCGCACCGATATCCCCGCCCGGACTGACACCCAGCAGCGACATCAGGCCTTCCTGGCTGACCATCGAGCCGCCGCCACACTTCTCGGCAACGTTCCAGTAATCCGGAATGCGGGTAAGCGTCGGGGTGGGCGGCATCAGCGGAGACGCAATGATCTGCTGCATGTTCTGCAGCTTGGAGATCCAGTTCTCGATGGTCTTCATGTACTGCCCGGCCGTCTCGCTCCAGCGCCCGGCTTCGGTCACGTACTCGCCGGCAGACTTGTATTCCTGCAGGAAGTTCATGATCCAGTTGGCCGGGTCATACACGGTCATGGCCTGTGCCTGATGCGTACCGGTGCTGAAGCTCATGCCCAGGGTCAACATGGCCGCGAACAGCGGCGCCAAGCGCCGACGACGCGGCGCGCTCTTTCGGGTTTCAATGCCCATGGCAGTTTCCTTTTGCAGTTCGGTGATGGTTTTCATGCCGCCTCCTCCTGGTCCTTGTCGGCTCGCTTGCCCGAGCCCTTTCGATTCTTGTAGAACGCGTCCAGCCACTGGTCCGGGGTCAGTTCGTCCACGGACACGCGGGCGCGCACCGCCGCGGTCTGCAGCACCCGGTGCATGACTTCGATGTTGTCGGTCGATGCCGAAATGACCGACAGGATGTCGTCCATGCCGCGCAGGTTGAGCTGGCACACGCTGGAGGCGTGGCCCTGCTTGACCAGGAAGCAGCGCGAGCGCTCGTCCAGCGCAGTTACCACCTTGAACTCGGCCTCGGTCAGCTTCAGGCCGTCCATGTAGTCGCTCTTGCTGGCGTTCGGGTTCGGCAGCAGGATCAGCGTGGCGGTCTGTTCGATCAGGGCAGCGGAGATGTCACTCTTAAGCGCGTCTTCCGGGCTCTGCGTAGCGAAGATGCCCAGACCATTCTGCTTACGGATGGTCTTCTGCTTGTTCTTGGCGAACTCCTTCAGGCCACCCTCGCCGTCCAGGATCTTCCAGAATTCGTCCATCACGTAGATCAGCGGACGACCGTCGATCAGCGATTCCAGGCGGTGCAGCAGGTAGTTGATGACCGGCACGCGCACTTCGGGGTTGTCGATGATGTCGGTGTAGTCAAAGCCGATGATGTTGGCCTTGCTCAGGTCCACGGTATCAACGGGGTTGTCGAACACCCAGCCGAGCGAGTTGCCCGAGGTCCAGCGGCGCATGCGCGCGTACAGCCCGTCATCGCCCATGTTGGGCAGGCTCTTCTGGAAGTTGGTCATGCTGCGCAGGTGCATGGGCGTGTCCAGCATGCTTTCCACCGCGCGGTAGATGTCTTCCTCTTCGCGGGCACTGTATTCGCGCTTGCCGGCCAGCACCTTGATCAGGTCGGCCAGGAACTGCACGTTGGCTTCGCTGTTCTCGCACTGGAACGGATTGAAGCCGGTCGGCGCGCCGTTCTCCAGGGCCAGGTAGTTGCCACCACAGGCACGCACGAAGATCTCGGCGCCTCGGTCCTTGTCGAAGAAGAAGATGGTGGGCGACGGATCGTACTTCTGCACCTGGCTGAGCAGGAAGTTGATCAGCGCGGTCTTACCGGTACCGGACTTACCGATCACCATGGTGTTGGCGATGGCCTTCTCACCCAGCGAATTCTCGGAGGGGTGCGTGGCGTGGAAGTTGAAGTAGTACGGCTGGCCGTTGGTGGTCTGCAGCGTGGTGACGCAGTCGCCCCAGGGGTTGTTGTGCTGCTTGCCGGTGGCGAAATTGTGAAGCGGAGACAGGCCCAGGAAGTTCAGCGAGCTGACGTTGGCCAATCGCGTGCGATAGCGCCAGTTGCCCGGCAGCTGCGAATAGAACGACGAGGTGATGGCCAGGTCTTCCTTGGTCGACACGAAGCCGGCATTGGACAGCTCGGCGCGCGTGGTCGCCACGTTCTGCGAAAGCTTGGCCTGGCTGTCGCCGTAGACCGCCATGATGAAGTGGTATTCACCCAGCACGAAATTGCCCGAGGACAACTGGTCCATGGCGTAGTCGAGCTCGGCAATCTGGCTGACCGCCTTGTCGCCGGAGGAGATCATCATGCCCTTGGTGCGATCGAGCACCTTCAGTGCGTCCTGGCGGCCCATCGGGCTGAAGGAATGGGTGATGACGTACTCGTAGTCCAGGTACTTCAGACCATTGAGGATGCCCGGGTAGGTTCCCTCGGCGTACTCCTTGATGTTCAGGATGGCGCCGAAGTGATTGGCACCATTGGGCGTGTTGATGACGTAGTCACCGGTCTTGGCCGAGAACATGTGGCGGCTGATCGGCAGATAGTCTTTCACCGGGGCGGGCAGCACCGGCACCGGCTCGTCCACGCGGTTGATCAGGTAGCCGAACAGCTCCAGCGTTTCGGAAAACACCACGCCATTCTTGGCTTCATACATGCCCAGGCGGTACGGCGCGTAATCGCGGATCACCGCTTCGACGTTGCCGGCCAACTCCAGCAGCTTTTCAACGGCCTGGTCCTGCTCGCCCTGCAGCTTTTCGATGCTGGCCGACTTTTCCACGAAACGCTTACCGGCCACGACCGGGCGATAGATCATGGTCAGGTACAGCTCGTTCTGCATGATGCGCTGCGAGGACAGCATGCCCATGTACTGGTCAGCCACGTCCTGGTTGAAGCGCTGCCCGTAGTGGCTCTTGCCCTTCAGCGTGCGGCGCCGGCGGATGTCGTGCACCCAGAAGGCGACGTTGACGAAGTCCGGCGCACGCAGGGTCTGCAGCAGGCGGTTGAAGGTGTTGTGGCGGTGCTCCAGTTCCCACTCTTCGCGGCCGACGAAGGGCAGCCCTTCCAGGTACCAGGTCAACAGATAGTCACCGCCCGTGGTCTTGACCACGTTCGGCGCCACATGCGACGACAGGGGAATGAATTCGCTGATGGAGGTATCTGGAGAGAACATGCGACTGCTTCCAAAAGGTAAGCCGGGGAACTACGAGGTGGCCGGACAGGTGCGTACACCTGCCCGGCCGTTGCCCGTCAATCCATGCGGGCGGGTTTCTTGCGGTAGTGGTTCGGGCTGAACACCCACATTCCATCGTGGTCCTGCAGGTTGCGCGCCTTGAACTTGAACAGCAGGCGGAGCCCCAGCAGACGGAAGATCAGCTCGTCGCGCTTGGCCATCTGTCGCATGATGAAAATGGCGACAGGAATGGTGAGCAGGAACCAGAAGTTCGTGTACACACTCAGCAGCAACAACCCACCTGCCACCATGAAAAATGGCAGGTAGGGAACGCCCAGGAACATCGCCGGGCGCGTGCAGCCGCGGAACAGCACGTTCTTATGCACTGTAGTACTGCAGCACGTTGTTGATGATGGCGGCCGAGCTGCCCGAGCAGTTGCCGTCGCTGCCTTCACCCAGCAGCATGCGGGCGATCTGGCCGGCAGCACCGATCAGCACGCCACCGATCAGGATCGGGGCCACGTCGGCAATGCGCTTGTGGGCGAAGGCAATCTGGTAGCCAGCGAAGATGACCGCGATGGTGACCACGGCGATCGAGGCAATGTTCAGCAGACCATTGATGTTGTTGAAGAAGCCGCAGACCTTTTCATCGGTTCCGCCGAAGTCGGTGCCGCTGGCGATGGCCTGCGGGGCAAACACCAGGCCGACAAAGGCAACGGCCATCAGCATGGTCTTCAGCGTGCGCTGGGCCTGGGCCAGATCGAGATTGAATCGCTTCATGGATTGATTTCCTTGTTGATGGACTAACACAACTGAATCGGCCAGCCGGGGGTCTGGCCGTACCACGACTTCGTCAGAACACGAAGGCCGCATCCCCTGCGGGAATCTGTTGCACCGGCGCTCCCTGCGCAGGCACGTTGTATGCGTTTTCTGGAGCGGCCACCGGCTGGTTGCGCTCGCTCCACGGGCGCAGCATGACCGGCTGCCCGCTGCCCGCTGCCACGCCGGGCAGCTGCTGCGGCATGGCCTGGTCGGCACCAGCCTGCGGCAACTGCTGCGGCATCTGCTGTGGCATGGCCTGGGGCTGGGCCTGCGGCTGCATCATGCGATCCACCGAACCCAGCACCACGCGCGACAGCGCCTGGTCGGCCAGGTTCAAGGCACTGCTGCGCGCCATGGCGCCCGCCGAGGGGTAGACCGTGTAGGCACGGGCCGGATCGTTGGACGGCACATACACCGGCGCGTCGGCCTGGGCGACGATGCGCGACTGCACCGGCGACAGCGTCTGCGGATGGTGTTCAACCTTTACCGTACGACGCTCGCCACGGCTGACCACATCGATCGGCACTGCGCCATTGCTGGCCACCTGCTGCCCACGGCGCATCGAATCGTAGATCTTCTGCACGTAGCCATGGCGGAAGCCGGTGGTGAAATTACCTGAGTAGTAGCAGCTGAACGACTTGCCCCAGTCCTGGCCAGAACGCTTGTAGCATTCGGCCAGGATGCGCGAGCCCGCCTGCAGGTTGGCACACTGCTGGAAGGCTTTTTCGTAGGAATCCAGGCCGTACTTGGCCAGGTTGTAGCGGTTCACCTGGGCCAGGCCCACCGAGAAGTTGTAGCCCTTCTCTTCCAGCATGCGCACGGTGGCCAGCGCTTCATCCAGCCCCTTGGGCTGGCGCACCAGCGCGCCGCCCACCACACCAATGGCGAAGGGGTTGCGCGAGGATTCCACGTTGATGACGTGCTGCATGACGTCCATGGACACGGCCATTTCCGGGCATGCCATCATTTCCAGGCCTGGCAACATCGTTCAGCCCTCCTGCCCCTGGGCACGCCCAGGATTGAAATCGATGCCGGTGATGTAACGCGAACCAGCATGCGCCTTGATATGCACGACGATATCGATGGTCATCATCAGCAAGCGCTTGATGACATCGAATTCCAGGCCCGAGCCTTCATTGGAGGCCTTCACCATCAGCGCCAGCTGGTCCCAGGTCTGCTCCGGGCTGCCGGCATGGCAGCTGGTGATCGAACCCGGGTGACCGGAGGCGCAGTTACGGATGAAGTAGAACGCTTCGTCGCCTCGCAGCTCGGCCAGGATGATGCGCTCGGGCTTCATGCGCAGGCAGGCTTCCATGCAGCTCTTGGCAGTGACATTGCTGGTGCTCTGCCCGCCCTTGGAGTACAGCAGGTGCACCACGTTGGGCTGGGTCAGGAACAGCTCGCGGGCATCCTCGATGGTGACCAGGCGCTCGTTGTCCGGAATGTGGTTGACCAGTGCCTTCATGAAGGTGGTCTTGCCGCTACCGGTGGCGCCGGACACCACGATGTTCTTGCGATACATCACCGCACGCCGGAAGAACTCGGCGTATTCGCGCGAATGCCGCAGTTCCAGCAGCTCGCGGTCCTGCTCGCTCAGGCTGCCGTCCTGTTCCAGGATCTGGTTGAAGAACCCGTCTTCGTGATACTGGGTGAGAGATTTGGTGTGCTTGGACGGCAGACGGATGGTGATGGACACCTTGCCGGCATCGCACGCAGGCGGGATCACGAACTGCGCACGCTGCCCGGTGGG
Source organism: Stenotrophomonas sp. YAU14D1_LEIMI4_1 (assembly GCF_003086815.1). Classification (NCBI taxonomy): domain Bacteria; kingdom Pseudomonadati; phylum Pseudomonadota; class Gammaproteobacteria; order Lysobacterales; family Lysobacteraceae; genus Stenotrophomonas; species Stenotrophomonas sp. YAU14D1_LEIMI4_1. The sequence goes on from NZ_CP025997.1 coordinate 2,501,783, forward strand.
GAAGGTGAGCGAGACCACCGGATCGGCATCGGTGATGCGCTGGCCGGTGTTGCTCTCGTTCACCACCGCGGTGCAGAACTGCCGGGCCCGCTCGAAGGTCAGGCCCGGCACGTCCACGCGCTGCCACCCCGCCCGGGTTTCCAGGTACAGCTCGCCCGGACGGTTGATGCAGATTTCCGTCACGTCGGGCGAGCTCATGTACTCCGCGATGCCCAGCACTTCGTACTGATAGCGCAGGAATTCGCTGGAAACAAGGGCAATGGGAGACACTTCGGCGTCCATGATCGTTCTATGAATTACCGGCGCGGGTTGAGCACGTTGGTGAAGTCGACGTCCTTTGCGACGTAGACGTTCACGATGGTGCCCTGGTTGATGGTGACCGTCGGCGGGCGACGACCTTCGCTGAGTGCTTCGTTGGCCAAGCGCTCCATGGTGCGGGCGGTCGCGCTTTCATACGGCGACTGCACGGCGAACCCGTTGCTGGCCACGGTGGTCGATTCCGGGCCGTGCTCGGCTGCGGCGTACTTGAACGCATCGGCGATCAGGCTGATCATCAGCGCCGACGCAATGCGGCTGCCCCAGTGCGCGCTGTACTGGCCAGGATGGCCCGCACCGCCCAGCCCATCGATACCTGGGCTGGACATGGCCACGTCGATACCGTTCGGCGTGGTGACGCGATCCCAGATGACTTCCACGCGCTTGCCGTTGGGGCCGCCACCGTAGGAGCCATAGATCTTCGAACCCTTCGGCAGCAACAGATTGCGGCCGTTGATCGAGTAGACCGGTTCGGTCAGCAGGCACGAGGTGTAGCCGGCAATGTCGGTGATGATGCGGGTTTCCAGCACGCAGCGCAGGTAGGTACCGCGCACCAGCAGGGCATCCGGACTCTGGATGAAGCTGGCGTTGGACACGTCTTCCACGTCCGGACCACGGCGCACTTTCTGCTGCTGCTGGGCCTGCGGGTTGGCGGCCTGCATGGCGGCGATCATCGCCTGGCTGTAATCAGTGCCCTGCCCTTGCGGCTTGGCATTGCCATCGCCGGCGCCGAATCCGCTGCTGCTGCCAATACGGCGGTCCAGCAGCGACGGACCTTGCGGCTCGGACGACTGGCGCATGCGCGCACGGTCAGAGTCCTGCAGGCTGACCATCGGAATGTCCTGCTGCGGCGGCGGCGGCAGCATCGGGATCGGATCGGCCGGCGCGACGGGCGCCGCTGCACTCGGCGCAGGCGCAACGGTCGGCAGGTCCGGCGTGGATACCCGGGCTTCCTGGCGGTTGGAGGGCGCTGCGTTCTTGTCGTCCTGGCCCTTGCGGAACAGCAGGAAGCCCATGGCCACCAGCAGCACCACGATGCCGCCAAGGAACATCAGCGCCTTGCGGTTCAGCCGCTGCTCTTCGGCCGAGCGCAGCTGCGGAGCCGCCGCATCCAGGTTCGGTGCAGCCTCGGTCTGCTGGGTGCCGAAGTAAGGATTGGAGGTCGACTCGGCCGGCCCTTGGCCCTGGCCACCGTAGGGCGACTGCCCGTCGTCGCGGGCGTTGTTCGGATCGTTGCCGGGGGTGTTCTGCTGGCTCATTTCTTCACGTTCCTTCGCAGGCCAACGACGTACTCGCCGTGGCGGATGACCAGGTACGGGTAGGTGCCGTGGACGATCAGGGTGTTGCCCTCGACCGTGGTGTTGACCACGAAGTCCTCGCCGTACTCTTTCTCACGACCGAACACGGCCGGGAAAATGCCGGTCTTGTATTCGGGCGAGTTGGGCAGTTTCAGGTACGTGAAACGGCCATCGTCATAGGCATTGACGGGGATCAGCCACCCCATCTTCTTCGCCTTGCTGGTCGAATAGGAGTAGTTGAAGTTGTACTGGCGATCCTTGGCCAGTTCGCTGCTCAGCAGCGGCTGCGCTTCTTCTTCCACTGCCTGCTGGGCCACGCCGAACACGGTGTCGTTCGGGTAGGAGAAGGCGATCTTGTACTGCACGCCGGCGCGGCGGGCCTGTTCCAGCTGGCGCCAGTCGGTGGCCACCACCTTCAGTTCGAAGATGTAGGAATGGGTTTCGGTGCGCACCATCATGTTGGTGTCCACGTCCACATTCTTCGGCTTGATGTAGAACACGTTCTCGCGACGGGTCAGCTCCCAGCCGTTGCTGAAGCCGGTGCTGTAGTCGAGGATCTTCTCGTTCGGGCTCAACTCGATCTGGGTGGTAAGGCCCAGGCCGGTGCGAACCGGATAGATGCGATCCTTTTCATACTCGTAATGGTCCACTGCCTGTGCAATGGCACCGGTGGAGAACACCAGCGACAGCAACGACAGCAGCGCCAATGCGCTCCCCCTGACTTTTCGACTACTCATCGGTTGCTTGCTCCATCAGCATTTCCGGTGGATTGGTACTGCGCCGGCCTCATGGCCGGCTGGCCGGGCATGGTCTGCCCGGGCATGGGTTGGCCCTGCATCGGTTGGCCTTGCTGCATCGGCTGAGCCTGCTGCACGGGCTGGCCGGGCATCGGCTGCCCCGGCATGGGTTGCTGCCCCGGCATGGGCGGGGTGACCTGCACATCGCCCGGCACCGCCAACGGCTGGCCGGTGGCCGGATCGATCATGGTGGCCGCAGCAGGATTGTTCGGGTCGTAGACCCCCTGCTGTGCCTGCAGCGCCTGCTGTTCTGCCTGCTGCTGCAACTGCGCCTCGTCCGGACCCGGCACGCCGCGCGAGTAGTCGTTGTCGCGACGGTACTCGAACACCTGCATGCCCAGCGGGTTGAGGATGCGCTGCTGCTCGTTCAAGGCAAGGTTGCTGTCGTAGCGGAACCGCAGCGTGATGAGCTGGTTGTCCAGGTACGAGGTGGTGGCCTTGTTCTTGTCGTACACGCTGCGCTGGATGCGCACCGAGGCGCCGCGGAAGCCACCATTCACCTGTGCTTCCAGCGGGGTGATGCTGAGAATCTTCACCCGGATCGCCCGGTCCTTGCCGTACAGCACGACAGGGCTCTGCGGATTGTTCTGCGAATAGAAGGCACGGATGGCCGAGCTGGTGCGCGTGTCGGACATCACATGCACCAGGGCCCAGTCACGCAGGCCCATGACCGCGAAATCGTAGGATTCACGCGCCATCACGTACTGGGCGACGTTGCTGCGGTTGATCGCATCGCTGGCGGTGATCGACTGGCCTTCGAAATTGCCCGTCAGCCGCGCCACCGTGGCCGTACCGGTGTAGGCATCGGCCATCACCAGGAACGGCACCTTCTCTTTCAGCGGCAGCATGTAGTAGTAGCCGCCCGCCAGCGCCAGCGACATCAGCAACGAACCGGTGGCCACCCACCAGGCGCGGCGCTCGCTGCGTCGTGCCATGTCGGCCACGGTGATCTCGTAGCTGACCGCCTTGGCGACCGACTGCTCGACCTTCTGGCTGTTGCCTGCATCCTTCTTGCGGAACATGGATTCTTCCGTACTGCTGAAACATCAATGGGCGTGACGCCCCTGCGGCGGGCGCGGGGTGCGGCACGTTCGATGATTTCGGTGGGGCTCAGCTGCCGCTGTTGGCGTCAGCCGCCGGAACCGCCGCAGTGGGCGTCGATCCGGCGTTCTGCACGACAATCTGGTTGCCCACGATGGAGACGGAAACACCTTGTGCCGCATAGGCTGCCGTGAGGTCGATCACGGCCTGCTGTGCGTTGGTGGTGTCGATGTCCGACACCGCGCCATACAGGGTGAAATCCGAGCTGAGGCGATAATCCAAGGTGCGGCCGGAATCCTTGGCCCAACGCTCAAGCATCGCCTTCAGCGTGCCGTCCATCGGCGACGCCTGGTACACATAGCTGGTATAGAGCGGGATTTCGGTCGGGGCCGTGGCAAACCGGTTCACCGGCTTCCAGCGTCCGCCGAAATCGGGTGCGGGCTTGGTGGCGCAACCGGCCACCATCAACGCCGCGGCTGCGGCGATGGACATTTTCACGATAAACGCCTGATTCATACGGGCTTCACTTTGACGTACGAAAAAGCAGTCCCGATGTTGGTCCCCTGGTCGTCCGGCGCTGCATGGCGCACGCCAGAAACGTCACAGTAAGCGCACTTAACAGGGCACAACTGTCACGGTTCCCCTGCAGCCCGAAAGCTGCCAACCAGGTCGCAGACCACGGCTTTTCCAAGCCGCGCTCATGCGCCCTCACCAACGTCGGAACCATCCCTGTTCCAATGGCTGAAACTCCTGGCCACTCTGAAAGCAAGCTGAATCCCGAGGATTCCCAAGCCGTGCATAGAGTCGCACAACCGCACGTCAATTCCATGTCAGACAAGTCTGAATTCCATCAACGTATGGTGTTTTTTTGACGCACTTCACGAATTCACATCCATGAATTCGTGCATGCGTCACATTCAGCACTCGACAATTCAAATATCGAGCACCGGCGCGTCAACTTTCGGAAGTAGACGCGACGTGAAATAGCGATCCTTGTAATAGCGGATCTTGTCGCACTTCACCGGATGCGGGATGCCTTCGTACAGGAATACCTCCTGGTCCGGACCCATCGCCTTCAGTTCCTGCGGCAGCATCAGCGCACGCCGCTCTTCGCTGTAGCTGTGGGTCTTCTCACGGGCATGGGTCACGTTCTTCTTGCGGATGGTCGTGTAGCCCAGCATGTCCGAGTAGTCGTTGGCGTCCTGCTGTTCGCGCGGCGCGTACAGGATCTGCAGCGCGTGGTTGGTGATGATGGTGCGCGAGGTTTCCCGGCCATAGGTGGCATCGAGCTGGGACATGCTCTGGATGATGGGCAGCAGGCGCACGTTGTAGCCGGCCATGTAGGACACCGCCGAGGCGATGATGTCCACCTTGCCGATCGAGGTGAATTCGTCCATCAGCAGCAGGCACTGGTACTTCAGGTCCGGGTTGGACTTGGGCAGTTCCTTGGTATTGAGGTTGATCAGCTGGCTGAAGAACAGGTTGATGATCAGGCGGCTTTCGGCCAGCTTGTTGGGCTGGATGCCGATATAGATGGTCATCTTCTTCTTGCGCACGTCGGTGAGCAGGAAGTCGTTGGTGCTGGTGGCCTTGTCCAGCACCGGATTGATCCAGGCGTTCAGCGGCTCCTTGAAGGTGCCCAGGATCGAGGCGAAGGTCTCATCGGCCTGGGACAGCATGTTGGCGAACGCCGAGCGCGCATTGCTGCTCAGGAACGGCCGCTCGGAAAGGCTCTTCAGGAACTTCTTCAGATCGGTGCCGTCACCGGAGGACAGGCGGTACACCGCACCCAGCGTGGGCGTGCCCATGCCGCCGGGGAAGCCGCTGGCACGTTCGTCGTCCCAGTTCTCGAACAGGTACAGAGTGAAGGCGATGAAGGCATTGCGGGCCTGGCTGACCCAGAACTTCTGGTCCTCGGCGCCATCGGGGTACAGCATGGCGGCGATGCTCATCAGGTCCGAAACACGGAAGGCCGGATCGTCGGACACATAGCTGAGCGGGTTCCAGCGGTGCGTGCGGCGGTCTTCGGCGAAGGGATTGAACAGGTAGATTTCCTGGCCCTGGCTGGCGCGCCAGCCACTGGTCAGGTCGAAGTTTTCCTGCTTGATGTCCAGCACAACCAGCGATTCGCCGTATTCCAGCAGGTTCGGAATGACTACGCCCACGCCCTTGCCCGAACGGGTGGGCGCGGCCAGGATCACGAACTGCTGGCCATCCAGGCGCACCAGCTTGCCGCCGTGGCTGCCGACCACGATGCTCTGCCCGGTCTTCTTGAACATGCCGTGCTTGGCCAGGTCGGCACTGGTGGCAAAGCGGGCATCGCCGTGCAGCGAGCGCTTGTCCTTCTTCAGCAGCGCCACCAGCGCGATCACCGCCAGCAGCAGCAGCGGCACACCGAAGCCAAGGTAGCCGGCCCACTTGATCTTGCCCACGAACGGGGCGACCTGCGGCTGGCCCAGGGCATTGAAATACTGGTAATAGGTGTTCCAGGTGAAGAGCTTGGTATCCAGGCCGAGCAACAGCAGGGTCAGATAACCGGACAGCGCAAACCCGAGCACCAGGGTCGCCAGGGCGGCGATGGCGATGAGCAGATACTTCTTACTGGGCAACACCCGAATCCTCCATGATGCGCCCAAGGGCGCGACGAACTAGCGGCGGCGCCAGCGTGACGCCTTCTTCCGCAGGTGGTTTTCATCCTCCAGCCCGGGCTCGATGCCCTCTTCCCGCAGCAGCCCTTCCAGGTAGTGCCGCGCCTCGGCCAGCGACATCAGATCGGACAGACGTTCCCCGTCATCGGCGATGACCGCATGCCCGATCACATCGCCGGGAGCGTACACCGGCGCGTGGGTCACCGCTACCAATCGGTAGCGCCCACGTAGTTCAAGTTGGTGTGTGTACTGCTGCATTGCTTCACTCCGTGACGGCGTTCACATGTCGTTCCCACGACGGGCCCGTGCGTCGCTCCACCAGGGGTGCCAACGCGCGGGTGCCATCCCCGACAATACACGTCTGTGCTTCGAAGACCACCCTGCACGGGTTGGCATGCGCCCGCGCGGTGGCGACCGGCGCCCACGCCGGGCAGATCGACACGGCCGCCCAGGCGCACAATCGGCCGAACACTGATTTTCCTGAACGCCGCTGCCGCCTGCTGCAGTGCAGCAGTACAATGGCCCGTTCCCTTGCCCCATCGCGCCCCCGCATGAGCCCCAATTCCTCCCTGGCCGCACGGCTCACGCCCCGCCAGCGCACCCTGATCATCATCGCCCTGTCGCTGGGCGGCTTTGCCATCGGCACCAGTGAATTCGCCAGCATGGGCCTGATGCTGGAAATCAGCCGCGGCCTGTCCATCAGCGAAACCCAGGTGGGCCACCTGATCAGTGCCTACGCCATCGGCGTGGTGGTCGGCGCCCCGATCCTGGCCTTCGTCGGCGCCAGCTTCCCGCGGCGCAAGCTGCTGCTGGCGCTGATGGGCTTCTACGCCGTGGGCAACCTGGCCAGCGCGCTGGCACCGAACTACGCCACCATGCTGGTCGCCCGCTTCGTCGCCGGCCTGCCGCACGGCGCCTACTTCGGCGTGGCCATGCTGGTGGCCGCGGCAATCAGCCCGGCCGGCCAGCGCGGCCAGGCCATGTCGCGGGTGCTGTTGGGCCTGTCGATTGCGATCCTGATCGGCAATCCGCTCACCACCTGGCTGGGCCAGCAGGTCAGCTGGCGCACCGCCTTCGCCCTGGTCAGCCTGCTGGCCATCGCCACCGTCGTGATGATCGCCCGCTTCTTGCTGCCGGACCCGGACGAGGTGCGTACTTCCCCCATGCGCGAGCTACGCGCCTTCAACACCACCCAGGTGTGGCTGGCGCTGGCGATCGGTGCGGTCGGCTTCGCCGGCATGTTCTGTGTGTTCACCTATCTGGCCCCGACGCTGGTGCAGGTGACCGGCGTGGCCGAATCGTGGATGCCGCTGGCCGTAGGCGTGTTCGGCATCGGCGCGATCATCGGCAATATTGCCGGCGGCTGGCTGGTGGACAAGTTCCACTTCAAGGCCGCCGCCGTGGTGCTGGCCTGGTCGATCGTGATGCTGCTGCTGTACCCGTTGGCAGCGCAGTCGGTATGGACCATCGGCCCGATGATCGTGACGGTGGGCACCATGGGCGCACTGGCGGCCGTGCTGCAGACCCGCCTGATGGACGTGGCCGGCGAAGCGCAGACCCTGGCCGCCGCGTCCAACCACGCTGCTTTCAATACGGCCAATGCACTGGGCCCGTGGCTGGGCGGCATGGCCATCAGCGCCGGCTTCAGCCCGGCCACCACCGGTTACGTGGGCGCGGCGACCGCCATCGGCGGCCTGCTGCTGTGGTGCGTCTCGGTGATGGTAGACCGCCGCCGCAAGGCCGCCTGAGGCCCTGGACACAGCCCTTGCCGCTGGCAGGGCTGTGTCCAGTAGCTGGATTTGATCTCGCCACCGCATCGGGCTGACGGGGTCATCACAGGTGAAAGTGTGACGATGAATGCACCTTCCCCTGCCCCCCTTCCCCTCATGTCGGACACCGGTCATTTCGCCATTCGCGCCTTCGAGGCCGTCTTCAACATGGCCGGCGGGGTCGAACGCATCACGTCGCTGACGGTGACGTGCAACCATTGCGAAGCCACGACCTCGTCCACCGAAGGCAATCTACTGCACCTGCCGGGCGGCACCCTGTTCCGCTGTGAAGACTGCGGCTGCCATCAGGCCGTGAGCAATGCACGCGTGGCCGACTGGCAGCCGCGCGTGCTCGGGGTATGAACATGGACGCGACACTGACAGGAGCACAGCGACGGATCCTGCAGGCCATTGCCGATGCGGAACAGTTAGACAGCGACGCCGCAACCTGGGCGGTCGCCGCAGGCCTTGCCGTACAGGCCGAGGACGGTGACATCGACCTGACCCCGCGAGGACGCGACGTGCTGCAGGCACATCCGCCGCGCTGAGGCAGCGACGGAGCGGTCATGCGACGTTTCGTGCAGGCCTTCGTGGACGCGGACAGCTTCCCTGCTGCCCTGCCCGGTGACGTGGCCGCAGCACTGGCAACGGGAGATGCGCACTACAACATTGGCAAGGACGGCCACGCCTGGGTCTGGGCGGCCGGCGCCGCCGATGACGCGACCACGACAGTCGTTGCGGAAATGCAGTGGGGCCTGGTACCGCGCTGGTCGAAACAACCGTCCACGCCCTACACCACCGTCACGGCCCGGCTGGAGCGCGCCCCGCGCAGCCGCATCTTTGCCGATGCTTGGAGCAAGCGGCGCTGCATCGTGCCGATGACGGGCTATTTCAAATGGGACCGGCAACGACGACAGCCCTGGCCCATGTTCGTGCAGCGCCAGGATGGCCTGGCCCTGCTGGCGGCGGGGCTGTGGGAACACTGGCAGGACGAGGCCGGCGACATGCGCGACACGTTTTCGATCCTGACCGATGGCAATCCGTCGATCCCGGCGCCGCTGTCTGCCGATGGGCCGGTGTTTGTGGAACCCGCGGCCGCGGCGGCCTGGCTGCGTGGCGAGCTGACCACCCCGGCGCAACTGCGACGACAGGCGCATACCGCCGTGCTGGAGGCTGCCTATGTCGGCCTGGGTGTCCGCGACCCGCAACGCGATGATTACACCCTGCTGGAGCCGGTAAACCCCGATGCGCTGCGTGCCGACAGCGCGCTGCCCGATTGGGATGGCGATGCGCTGGATGACGATGCGTGAGCTACGGGATTGGGGTCAGAGCCCTTTCCGCTGGAAAGGGATCCGACCCCTTGAAAAACACATGGCGTGGATGTGGCTTGCGGCAGAGTGCAGCCATGCAGCACCGCCCCTCCCCTGCCCGCCATGATGCCGTCGCCCTGCAGGCAGGGCTGTTGGGCAGCGTGCTGGGCGTGGGCCTGTTCAAGGCGCTGGCGCTGTCGGGCGTAGTGTCCGGCTCGCTGATGGGCATGGGCCTGTGGCTGCTGGCCTGTGTCCTGCTCGGTGCATGGGCATTGGCCGCAGGCCTCGCCTGCCTGGCCCTGAGCCGACGCGTGTTCGTGCTGATGGTCGCGCTGTCGGCGGTGTTCGTGCTCTGCATTGCTTGATGCGCAGGCGCCTTCGAAAAAAAACCGAACCATTGCGCTAAAGCTTCGGCTTGCAGCGCCGCTACCGTCTTACTGCCTGCCGGGACTCTCGCCTGTGCAGACACGCCCGGCAGTCGGGCTTACGACGACTACCGGACTTCACAAATTGAACACACTGCGCCGCTTCAAGGTAGGCACCCGCCTTACCGCTGGTTTTTCCATCCTGTTGTTGATGATCGCCACCATTCTTGCGATCGCCCTGCACAGCAACTACAAACAGCGGCAACAGTTCGACAACGCGGTGAACGTACGCGTGACCCGCATGGGCGAGCTGTACGACATGCTGATCATCAACAAGGAACTGTTGCTGCTGCGCCGCGATATGCTGCTGCGCCGCGGCCAGGCACTGGACCGCGACCTGGCCACCGTGCAGGCGCAGACCGCGCGCTACGATCAGATCTGGCAGCACTTCACTGCACGGCCAGCCACCAGCCCGCTGGCACAGACCATGCGTGACAAGGTGGCCGCGCACCAGCAGGCCACACAGGCCGCACTGGCCGAGCTGGACGCGCGCATGCGTGCGGGCGACTTCCAGGCCGCCGACGCCCTGCTGCTGGACAAGGTGGCGCCGGCCGCGGCGCAATGGAACACGGCACTGAGCGAGTTCGCCGATCTGCAGCAGAAGCTCGTAGCGGAAGCGGCGGCGGAGATGCAGTCACTGGCGGCGCGCACCACTGGCCTGCTGACCCTGTTCGGCGTGGCCAGCCTGGCGCTGGGCATCCTGGCCGCGTGGCTGATCTCGCGCAGCCTGACCGTGCCGCTGGCACGCGTGCAGGCCTCGATCAATGCGGTGACCCGTGGCGACCTGAGCGTGCGCGCCCAGGATGACAGCCAGGACGAGGTGGGCCAGATGCTGCGTGCCACCGATGGCATGGTGCAGCTGCTGCAGCGCTTCTCCCAGCAGACCCGGCAGATGATCGACAAGCATGCCGCCGAGGACATCACCCATCGCATGCCGACCGACTTCCCGGGCGTGTATGGCGAGCTGGCCGAGGGCATGAACACCATGGTGTTCGAGCACCTGGACGCCATCGTCGATGCGATCGAGGTGCTGAACGAATACGCCCAGGGCGATCTGCGCCGCGACGCCCGGCGCCTGCCCGGCAGCCGCGCGATGCTGCATGAATCGATGGATGCGGCCAAGGCCAGCCTGTATGCGATCAACCAGGACATCCAGCGCCTGGCCCGCGCGGCAGCCGCCGGCGACTTCAGCGCACGCGGCGATGCCGGGGCCTACCGCCACGACTTCCAGCGCATGATCGTGGATCTGAACCAGTTGATGGAAACCGCCGATGGCAGCCTGAAGGCCTTGTCGGTGGTACTGGGCGCGATGGCCGAGGGCGACCTGACCCGCCGCCTGCAGGGCAGCTACCAGGGCGTGTTCGCGGCCATGCAGCGCGACACCAACCGCACCGCCGAGAACCTGTCGGGCATCGTCCAGCGCATCCAGACGGCCGCAGCATCGATTGCCAACGCCTCGGACGAAATTGCCGCCGGCAACGCGGACCTTTCGCGCCGCACCGAGAGCCAGGCGGCCAACCTGGAGGAAACCGCCGCGTCGATGGAAGAACTGACGTCGACCGTGCGCCAGAACGCCGAGCATGCCCAGCATGCCAACGCCGCATCGCGCAGCGCCGGTGATGCCGTGCAGCGCACCGCCCGCGCAGTACAGGATGTGGTGCAGGTGATGCAGCAGATCGACGCCTCGTCCCAGCGGATCGGCGAGATGGTGGGCCTGATCGATGGCATCGCCTTCCAGACCAACATCCTGGCCCTGAATGCCGCCGTGGAAGCGGCACGCGCCGGGGAACAGGGGCGCGGCTTCGCCGTGGTGGCCAGCGAGGTGCGTACCCTGGCCCAGCGCGCGGCAGCGTCGGCCAAGGACATCAAGGCGCTGATCGAAACCTCCGGCGAGAACGTGCAGGCCGGCATCGGCATCGCCCGCCAGTCCGAACAGGCCATCGAGCAACTGCGCGCCGCCGCCGCCCAGACCGACAAGCTGATCCAGCAGATCGCCCAGGCCAGCAGCGAACAGGCATCCGGCATCGAGCAGGTGAACCAGACCATCGCGCAGATGGACGAGGCCACCCAGCAGAACGCCGCGCTGGTGGAAGAGGCCAGTGCATCGGCGCGCGCCATGGCCGAGCAGGCCAGCGCGCTGGACCAGGCGGCAGCGACGTTCAGGATCACAGCCGCTGGCGCACCGCACGCGACGTTGCAGCGCGCAGCGTAAACGCATGCCCTGCCCTGCCCAGCTGAAGGATTCAGTGGGCAGGATCGCAGGGCCGCTTCGCGCAAGCCGACGCCACACCGCCTTCGCGCCGCCTGCGGCATGCTGGCGGTGTAGCGCCCCGATCGCCGTAACGATGTGCCGTACATGCCCGCCAGCCGTGATGAAGAACGAATGTCCACCCTCGCCAGCCTCAATGCGCTGGGCGAGATCAGTGGCGCCTCGCTGGACAGCCTGACCGAGCTGGCCACGCACACCCTCAACGTGCCGGTCGCGTTCGTGTCGCTGCTGCAGATCGACCGTCAGCGGCTGGTCTCGCGCCGCGGTCTGGCGGTGTCGCAGACCCATATCCGCGATTCCATCTGCGCCAGCACGATTGGTTCAACCGAAACGCTGGTGATCGACGATCTGCTGCAACACCCGCGGCATGCCAGCAATCCGCTGGTGGCGGGCGAGCCACACCTGCGCTTCTATGCCGGGGCGCCCCTGGTGGCGCGCAACGGCGTGGCCATCGGCGCGTTCTGTGTGATGGACGATGCACCGCGCACGCTGTCCGAGGCCGAGCGGCGGCAGTTGGAAACGCTGGCCCGGGCGGCCATGAACGAACTGGAGCTGCGGGCGATGAGCGGACGCAGCGACCCGGTGAGCGGCCTGCCTGATCGCCAGCAGTTCATGCTGGACCACGATGCGCTGGCCGAACGCGAGCCGGGAACCTTCATGCATGCGGTGCTGGTGGATGTGTTCGATACCGCCGTTTCCACCGAGGCGGGACAGGTGCTGGGCATGGCGCCGCTGGAAACGCTGATACGGCGCACCGGCGTGCGCCTGAAGGTGGCACTGGACGGGCTGGCCCAGGTCTACCACGTGGGCGTGGCGCGCTTCGCCTTCGTGCTGGATCTGGAGCAGGCCAGCGCGGTGGAAGCCCTGCTGGCCGAACTGCAGGCGCGGGTGACCCGGCCGATGATGGCTGCCGAAGTGCCGATGTCACCGGGCTTCCACGCCGGCGTGTGCGAGCTGACCCTGGGCCAGCACAGCGCGGGGGAAGTGATCCGCCGCCTGCTGGTGGGGCTGAGCGCGGCGGTGTCCGCCCGCGCGCCCTTCCGCTGGTACTCGCAGGGCCACGATGCCAGTACCCGTCGCGGCTACCGGTTGGCCACCGACGGGCGCACGGCGCTGCAGCAGGACGAGTTCCATCTGGTCTACCAGCCCCGCTTCCGCGCCCGCGACCTGCAGCCCGTCGCGGCCGAAGTGCTGATCCGCTGGAACCACCCGCAACTGGGTCCGGTCAGCCCGGCCGAGTTCATTCCGGTGTTCGAACGCACCGCATTGATGCACGGCATCACCGACTGGGTGGTGGACCGCGCACTGGACCAGCTTGCACGCTGGCACGCCGATGGCCTGCCGCTGAACCTGTCGATCAACTACTCGGCCCGCGACATGGCCCGCGAAGGCGCGGCCGAGCGCTTGATTGCCGGGATCGACCGGCGCGGCCTGGCCTGCACGCAGATTGAAGTGGAGATCACAGAAAGCCAATGGCTGCGTGCCGATTCGCAGCAGGGCGAACAACTGAAGCGGATGGCCGATGCGGGCATCCGCGTGGCGGTGGACGACTTCGGCAGCGGCTACAGTAACTTTGGTTACCTGACCGAACTGCCGATCAGCACGCTGAAGCTGGACAAGTCGCTGATCGATCGCCTGTGCCTGGACAACCGGTCCAGCGTGAAGGTGGAAGCGATCATCGGCCTGGCCCATCGCCTGGGCTACAGCGTGGTGGCCGAAGGCGCCGAGAGTGCCGACCAGGTCAGCCGCCTGCGCGCACTGGGCTGCGATGAGATCCAGGGATTTGCCCTGGCCCGGCCGATGGATCCGGATCAGCTGTTCACCGGCCACAGCCGTCCGCTGCTGGATACCCAGGTGGCCGAGTGAACCGCTGGCGCACCGCACGTCGCTATACTGCCCCTGCCCAGACGCGATGCCGGATTGCCTGCGATGCCCTCACCAATCGGCTTCCGCCCCTCGCTGGACCTCGCCTGCCAGTTGACGGGCATGCGCGTGGCGCTGGTGGGCGAAGTAACCGATGCGCACTGGCGGGCCGTGCAGAGTGTTGACCGCGCCGGCCTGGGCATCAGCAACGGCATGGTGCTGGACATCAACAAGACCTTCTGCAGGGACGTGAAGGCCCAGCAGTGCCCGGTCTGGTTTGCCGACGCACATGCCCACCCGGATTTCCAGCACAGCCCGGTACCCGGCCTGTACGGTTTCCGCAGCTATATCTCCGTGCCGATCACCCTGGCTGACGGCAACATCTTCGGTACGCTCTGCACGCTCGATCCGCTGCCCCGGCCGGTGGACGAGAGCCATGTGGCGGCGCTGACGATGCTGGCGCGGCTGGTGGCCGGGCAGATCGATGCCGTGCACAGCCACGACGCCGATGCGGAACTGATCGATGGCCTGAGGCGTGATGGGACCACCCGCGACGTGCAACTGGCCGAATCCGAGCACAACAACGCCGAGCTGCTGCGGGTGGGCAAGGAGCGCGAGGAGTTCATCGCGGTGCTGGCCCACGATCTGCGCAACCCCGTGCAGGCCATCCGTGCCGGCGCCGACCTGCTTTTGCTGGGTACGCTGAGCGTGGCCCAGCAGAAGGTGCTGGAGCACATCAACGACAGCACCGACCGCATCGCCGAGCTGATCGATGTGACCCTGGATTTCGCCCGGGGCCGGCTGGGCACCGGCATTGCCCTGAAGCTGGAAGACTGGTCCGATCTTTCCGGGGTACTGGCCGTGGCCTGCCGCGAGGCCATGCGCGCCTATCCGCAGCGCCGTTGCGAGCTGGATCTTCAGTTGCCGCCGGTGTTCCGCTGTGACGGCGCGCGCCTGTGCCAGTTGCTGGCCAATCTGGTCATCAACGCCGCCGTGCATGGCACCGCCGGGGAACCCGTTCGCGTGACCGGCCGCAGCGAGGGCGACGGCCTGCGGATTGAGGTGGCCAACGGCGGGGTGATCCCGCAGGCGCAGCTGGCGGCGCTGTTCGAGCCGTTCTCACGCCCGCAGGAAAAGCGCTTGGATTCCGGCCTCGGCCTGGGGCTGTACATCGCCTCGCAGATCGCCAAGGCCCATGGCGGCACGCTGTCGGTGGTCAGCGCCAGCGATTCGGGCACGGTACTGACCCTGCGCCTCTGAAACGAAACGGCATTGCCCGAACGGGGGATGCGTGTCGAAGTGTTGCAAATGCTAATATTTCTCATTTGCAGCCACCCCCGCACTGCCCATGCCCACTAGTTTGCCCCGCCGCCGCGCCCTGTGCGCCGCGCTCGCCCTGCCCTTGGCTATTGCCGCACACACTACCCACGCCGCCGACAGCCCGCCTGCCGGCGTGCAGGATCTGGACAAAGTGGAAGTGCGTGGCCGCGCACAGACGTTGTACCGGGTGGACGACGCCGCCGTCGGCACCCGCACCGACACCCCGCTGACCCTGGTGCCACAGTCGATCCAGGTGCTGCCGCGCGAACTGATCGACGACCAGGCCGCCCGCCAGGTGACCGACCTGTACCGCAGCATCAGCGGCATCAGTTTCTTCAGCTACGCCGGTGTAACCCTGCGCGGCTTCCGCCAGGAGAATGTGCTGTACGACGGCCTGCGCGGCGATCCCTACGCCGGCTTTTCGGTGCCGCAGCTGTTCAACATCGAGCGGGTGGAAGTACTGAAAGGCCCGGCCGGCGCCCTGTACGGCGGCGGCGATGCCGGCGGCGTGATCAACTACGTCACCCGCAAGCCCAAGGCCAGCGCCGAGCGCCGCATTGAGCTGCAGGTCGGCAACGAGGATTTCCGCGCCGCGTCGATTGAAGGCACCGGCCCGTTGAACCGCAGCGGCAGCGTGCGCTATCGCGCGGGCATCTATGGCGATAGCGAATCGGGCGTGCGCTGGAACACCGACAGTGAAAGCGTGATTGGCGATGCCTCGCTGGCCTTCGACGTGGGCGACACCGGCGAGCTGGTGCTGCAGTTCACCGATATCACCCAGAAGCTGGGCGGCAACCGCCTGCGCGGCGTGCCGGTGGACGACAACGGCACCTTCCTGACCGACCGCCGCTGGAACCACAACGAAGCCAGCGACTTCCTGGACATGCGCGCCAAGGTGGCGCTGGCGCAGTACCGCTTCGCCCCCACCGATGCACTGGACGTGGACGTGGCGGCGCGCTGGTTCAAGAACAGCGAACACCAGATGTACCACGAGCCGATGGGGCTGATCGACCGCGACGGCGACGGCGTGGCCGAGTGGATGACCCGCCAGCTGCGCAACCAGATCCGCGACAACGACGCGGTCACCGCCAACGCCAATGCGGTGTGGCGCACCCGCACCGGCGGCATCGAACACAAGGTGCTGTTCGGCGCCGATGTGTACCAGACCGATGCGGACTTCACCGCGCAGACCGCCAACAGTGCCGACCTGGCCCGTGGCGCCGGCCCGGTGCAGGGCATCGACCTGTTCAACCCGGTGTACGGCGCCATCACCTGGCATGACTACAACCTGGCCGCCCTGCCCTGGCGCAGCACGTCCACCCGCAGCCAGCGCTACGGTGGCTACCTGCAGGATGAGCTGACCCTGACCCCGCGCTGGCACGCGCTGGCCGGCCTGCGCTGGGACGGCTTCAAGGATGAAGACCGCATCGCCCACAGCAGCGTGGATGGCAACGACATCAGCTGGCGATTGGGCAGCACCTTCATCGTGCGCGACGGCCTGAACCTGTACGCCAACGTGGCCAGCGGTTTCGTGCCGCAGACTGCGGCGAACCAGAATTCAGCCGCCGGCGGTCCGTTCGATGCCGAGCGCAGCAAGCAGTGGGAAGTGGGCATGAAATCGCTGCTGGCCGACCGGGTAACCCTGAACCTGGCCGCCTACCGCATCGACCGCAGCAACATCGTGCAGGCCACCGGCGAAGTGGTGGGCGGGGTGAACCAGCTGGCCGCGCTGGGCCTGGTGCGCAGCACCGGCATGGAAATGGACCTGCTGGCCGACCTGACCGAACGCTGGGTGCTGAACCTGACCTACGCCTACAACGATGCGCGGGTGAAGGACGCCGGCCCGAACGGGATCACCAATGCCTCCGGCGATCGCTTCGCCAATGCGCCGCGCAACAAGCTGGGCCTGTGGACCCGCTACGACCTGCCCGCCCTGCATTCGGCCATCGGCTTTGGTGCCGATTACGTGGGTGAGCGCGTCAGCCTGGACGGCCAGCGGGTGAAGCCGTACGCCGTGTTCGACATGAGCTGGAAGACCACCTGGCAGCAGTGGCAGTTCCAGGCCAACGTGAAGAACCTGTTCGACAAGGTGTATGCGGCCAGCGGCTTCATCGAGCGCAACGGCCACTTCCCCGGCGAACCGCGCCGGGTGTACTTGCAGGCGGCGTACAGCTTCTGATGCCGCAATGACCACCCGGCGGCGTGTAGAGCATGCACACACGCCGTCGGGTACGCTATGCCACCTTCCTGCCCTGAGCGGCCATGCACGCCTTTTCCCTTCCGGTCTCTGCGCCCGAGCAGCTGGCGTATCGTCTGCTGCAGGACAGTGACTGGGCACAGACCGCGCAGGCCGCGCAGATGCCGGCCGAACTGCGCACCGTGCTGGCCATGGTGTTCGATTCCCCCGAGCCGATGTGGATTGCCTGGGGGCCGCAGGACAAGGCGTTCTTCTTCAACGATGCCTACCTGCCGCTGCTGGGCGGCAAGCTGCACGGCGCCATGGGCGCACGCCTGGACGTGGTGTGGGCCGATGTCTGGGCCGACGTCAGCCAGGCCATCGACGATGCCTTCGCCGGCACCGCGCGCAGCTTCCAGAACCTGCGCCTGATGATGGACCGCGACGGCGCGATGAAGGAAACCTGGTGGACCTTCTCGTATTCGCCGCTGCGGCTGGGCAACGGCGAAATCGCCGGCCTGCTGTGCGTGGTGAGCGAGCAGACCGAGCGGGTGATCGAACGCGACCTGCACAGCCGCCAGGTGGCCGCCATTACCCAGGAAGCACGCGAGGCACACTTGGAACTGGTGCGCGCACGCGAGCAGCTGCGCCAGGCACAGAAACTGGAAGCCATGGGCCAGTTGACCGGCGGCGTGGCGCACGACTTCAACAACCTGCTGCAGGTGATCACCGGTTCGGTGGACATGCTGCTGTACGGCTGGCCCAGCGATGACCCGCGCCGGCGCTACGCCCAGGCGATCGAATCGGCGGCCGAGCGTGCGACCAAACTGACCGCCCAGCTGCTGGCGTTCTCGCGGCGGCAGAGCCTGTCACCGGAAGTGTTTGACCTGTGCGAAAGCGTGCAGGCGCTGGCGGACATCATCACCACCGTGGTGGGCGCACGCATTGATGTAGCTCTGGACCTGCCGAATGTGCCGCTGCCGGTGCTGCTGGACCGCAACCAGCTGGATACCGCGCTGATCAATATTGCGGTAAACGCGCGCGATGCGATCGAGGGCCACGGCAAGGTGACACTGGCAGTGCAACGGGTCAGCACCGTGCCGTCGGTGCGCCAGTCGATTCCGCTGAAGGGCGATTTTGCTGCGATAAGCGTGACCGATTCCGGCAGTGGCATTGATCCTTCGGTGCTGGAACGCATCTTCGAACCGTTCTTCACCACCAAGGGCGTGGGCGCCGGCACCGGGCTGGGACTGAGCCAGGTGTTCGGCTTCGTGAAGCAGTCCGAAGGCGAAGTGGACGTGCAGAGCCGGCCGGGCGCGGGCACCTGCTTCACCCTGTACCTGCCGCTGACCCAATGCACCGACAGCGTGCCGCGCCCTGCCCCGCACCACGGCCTGGCCAGTGGCGGCGGGCTGTGCGTGCTGGTGGTGGAAGACAACGTGGACGTGGCCGACTTCGCCGTTGGCGCGCTGCGCGAGCTGGACTACGGCGTGGTGCTGGCGCGCAACGCGGCTGAGGCCATGGCCGAACTGGAACACGACGCCGCGCGCTTCCAGCTTGTGTTCACCGACGTGGTGATGCCCGGCACCAACGGCCTGGAGCTGGCACGCACGATCCGCACCCAGTTCCCGAAGCTGCCGATCATCCTGACCAGCGGCTACAGCGAACTGCTGGCACGCGACCCGGGGCATGGTTTCACCCTGCTGCGGAAGCCGTATTCGCTGAAGCAACTGGCCCAGGTGATGACCGAAGCGGCGCACGGCAGCGCCCGGTAGATGCCCACCTTGGTGGGCATTGCGCTTTGCCTGGCCCTGCTTTGGTAGATGCCCACCTTGGTGGGCATTGCTCTCCGCCTACCCTGCGCGGTCTCGCTTTGGTAGATGCCCACCTTGGTGGGCATTGCTCTCCGCCTACCCTGCGCGGTCTCGCTTTGGTAGATGCCCACCTTGGTGGGCATTGGTCTCCGCCTATCCCTCGTGCCCACCAAGGTGGGCACCTACCGAAAAGCCGGCCCTGCGCGGTCCCGCTTTACCCCTCGTGCCCACCAAGGTGGGCACCTACCGAAATGCCGGCCACCCTGCGCGGTCCCGCTTTACCGCTCGTGCCCACCAAGGTGGGCACCTACCGTGTAGGCAGCGAATCGTGGGTTATCACGGAACCAGACACCGTTCTACCTGCAGCGACAAGGCTTCGCAGGCGTCGAACAGTCCATCGACCACGGCCGCCGAGGGGCAGCCCGCCGGATCATCACTTTCCCGCGCCACATGGGCGGCATGCAGCACGGCGGTCAATGCGGTAATGCCCGACGCGCAGCGCGTAGCCAGGGCCAGATCGAACGCGCGGGTGGGGGTCAGGCGATGTTCGCCCCACGGTTGGCCGTCGGCACGCAGGTTCCTGCCATGGCCTTTCAGGTGTGCGAAGAAGGCGGACGGCGCGAGGCCGTCGGGCGAATCGCAGAGCGCGTCTTCCAGCTGTTCAGCGATGGCATTGGGCAGATCGCGCGTGGCATTTCCCAGCATCGCATGCAGTCGGGGATAGTCGGGAAGCAGGTCGGACATGGCGGCAACCTCACGGTGTGGCCACCTGCGAAAGCAAGGTGGCGGACGGTGCGGGTTGGCGTGCCGGATACGTACCACTGAAGCCGGCGGATCACGAGATCCCCACGCACCGTCCGCCAAAGACTGGCAGGCGGTGCATTGTCGCGATTGCAGGATGAGCTGCAAATCCGACCGGTAGTGGTACGTAAGTTCGGGACGCCAATCCCGGCCAGGGCGGGTGCCTTGGCGTGGCGATGATTGCCGCAGTCTTTCGTGGATGAAAAGTAGGGAAATACGCCGCCATAGCGTGGTCGGGGCACATGCGTCACGCCGTGACGAATAGCCCCTTCAATGGCGCTGCTGGCTTTCAGCGATCACCCACGCCAGCCGCAATTCAACTCGCTCCGACGGGCCAATCGCGACACCTTACGCGTCAACTGTCATCGCGCGCGCTCTGGTACCCGCGATAGGTTTCGCCCCACTCGCGCATGGCCAGCAGCACCGGCACCAGCGTGTGGCCGAACTCGGACAGTTCGTACTCCACCTTCGGCGGCACTTCCGGATAGACATGGCGGATCACCACGCCATCGGCCTCCAGTTCGCGCAGTTGGCTGGTCAACATCGATTGGGTGGCGTTGGGCACCCGCCGCGTCAGTTCCATGAACCGGCGCCTGCCCTTGATCAGGTGGAACAGAATGATCGGCTTCCACACGCCACCCATCACCGAAAGGGTGACTTCCACGGCACAACCACTTTTGTTGTCCCAACGCCTGCTACGCATGAATACTCCGGAAAACCATAGTACCTACGAAAAACCATCGTTCTTGTTGCAATCACGGTGCGAGCCTAGCATGGGCGCATCCATTGACCGTGAGGCCCGCGATGACATTCAAGGCACTACTTTCGAGCAAGACCGACGACCGCGTCGTTACTGAACTGGTCGATTTTGATGAGGCCGACCTGATGGACGGCGATGTGCTGGTGCAGGTCGATTATTCGACCCTGAATTACAAGGACGCGCTGGCGCTGACCAACAGCCGCCCGGTCATCCAGAAGTTTCCGCTGATTCCAGGTATCGACCTGGCCGGTGTGGTGCTGGAATCCAGCAATGCCGATTTCAAGACCGGTGATCGCGTGGTGCTCAATGGCTGGGATCTGAGCATGGGCCACCACGGAGGCTTGGCCCAGCGCGCGCGCGTGCGTGGTGAGTGGCTGAACAAGATCCCCAGCAACCTGACCACCCGCGATGCCATGGCCATCGGCACCGCCGGCTATACCGCGATGCTGTGCGTGCTGGCGCTGGAAGATGCCGGCGTGACCCCGGACAAGGGCGATGTGCTGGTAACCGGCGCCAATGGCGGCGTCGGCTCGATTGCCGTGGCCATCCTGTCCAAGCTGGGCTATCGCGTGGTGGCCGCCACCGGCCGCCCGGAACATGCCGACTACCTGCACAGCCTGGGCGCGGCCGAGATCATCGACCGCGCGGAGCTGTCCGAGCCGCGCAAGAAGCCGATCAGCTCCGAACGCTGGGCGGGCGTGGTAGACGTGGCCGGCGGCCCCACCCTGGTCAATGCCCTGGCCGAAACGAAGTACCGCGGCGCGGTGGCCGCCTGCGGCCTGGCGCAGAGCGATGCGCTGCACGGTTCCGTGCTGCCGTTCATCCTGCGCAACGTCACCCTGGCAGGCGTGGATTCGGTGAACGCACCGCAGCAGGTGCGCCAGCGCGCCTGGGATCGCCTGGCCACCGATCTGGACCCGAAGAAGCTGGAAAGCACGGTGCAGCAGATCGGGCTGGCCGAAGTGCTGGATGTGTACGAGCAGATCATCCCGGGCAAGGTGCGCGGGCGAATCGTTGTGGATGTGAATGCCTGACGGCGATCGGGCCAGCGGTGGTGCAACGCCATCGCTGGCCCACTGCCTGGCCTGACCCGGAAACGCCGCGCACGCCATCAAGCCCCTTTATCATGGGGCTGTAAGGGCGCTTTACGCCTAGTGACGTACGCAAGGCAGTATCTGGATGTCTATGGAATGGCGCCCCTCGGGCTGGGGCCAACGTGTGACCCGCTCGCCGGACTGGCGGCTGCGGCTGGATGGCGAACAGGTCGAACTCTCGATTGGGAGCGCGCAGTACCGGCAGCACGTGGATTGCGACGCGCGTGTGCGGATCATTCCAGGCCTGTTCTGGGCCCGGGTCGAGCTGCAGCGCGACGACGGTGAAACGCTGTCGGTGGATGGCCTGCCCAACCGCCAGGCGTCGCAGCTTTCGGCCGCCGTGCAGCAGATCTGGCTTACCTGCACCACCCGTGGGCGCAAGGCGCTCTTTGCGGACATCCTGGCGCAGATCCAGGGCTGGCTGGCCGAGGCAGATGCCCTGACCGACCGCGGCAGCGCCGGCCGCCGCTGGATCACGCACGAACAACAGCAGGCACTGCTGGCCGAGCGCCCTGCCCTGCCGTTGCAGCCGTCCGCGCTGCAGCGGCTGTTCCTCGATGAGGATGTGCACGACGACCTGCAGTCGCACAGCCACCGTGCCGCGCTGGACGCCCTGCACGATTGGGAACTGGATTGGCCGTCCGTCTGGGCCGAAGCCAACGCGACCATGGCAACGCGCGAGCTGGTGCTGGCCCGCAGTTTCCTGCACCGGGTCGAGAGCAAGCCACTGACCGAGGAACAGGCCCGCGCGGTCATCTGTTTCGACAACCACGTGCAGGTGGTCGCCGCGGCCGGCTCCGGCAAGACCTCGACGATGGTCGCCAAGGCCGCCTATGCCATTGATCGCGGCTTCGTTGCGCCCGAACGCATCGTCATGCTGGCCTTCAACAAGGATGCCGCCAAGGAACTGGAAGAACGCGCGCAGCGGTCGTTTGAGCGGCTGGGCATGGGCGATACCGTGGTGGAGGCGCGCACCTTCCACGCACTGGGCCTGTCGATCATCGCCAAGGCCACCGGCCGCAAGCCCGATATTCCCGAATGGGCCATCGATGCAGCGCTGGGCTTCAACAAGCTGGCCGAACTGGTGGACGACCTGAAGGACCGCTCGACCCACTTCCGCACCCAGTGGGACATGTTCCGCCTGGTGTTCGGCCGCGATCTGCCGCCGCTGGGCGCGCAGATGCTGGCCGATGGCTACGACCGCGATGGCACACCCTATATCCGCACCCTGCAGGGCGAGCGGGTGAAGAGCCTGGAAGAGTGCGTGATTGCCGATTGGCTGTTCTACAACGGCGTGGCCTACGACTACGAGCGGCGCTACGAATTCGATACCGCCACCGATACCCATCGCCAATACCGCCCGGCCTTCTATTACCCGGATGCCGCGCTGTATCACGAGCACTTCGCGCTGGACGCCGACGGCCGGCCGCCACAGCAGTTCGCCAACTACGCCGAGGGTGTGCGCTGGAAGCGCGAGCAGCACGCCGCACGCGGGACCGCGCTGGTCGAGACCACCTCGTTCGGGCTGCGCAGTGGCGAGGCCCTGCACCACCTGTCGGAACGGCTGGGCGAATCGCGCATTGAATTGGACCCGAACCCGGACCGTGAACTGCCCGACGCCGGCGCCAAGCCCATGCCCGATGCCGATCTGATCGGCTTGATGCGCACCTTCATCGCCCATGCCAAGAGCAACTGCCTGAGCCTGGAAGACATGGCCGAGCGCCTGCGGCAGATGCCCGAAGACCAGTTCAAGGAACGCTACCGGCGCTTCCTGGAAATCGCCGGGCCCGTATTCCAGGCCTGGGATGATGCACTGGTCGACGAGCGCAGCATCGATTTCGAGGACATGTTGAACATGGCCGCCGGACTGCTGGAACAGGGCCACTATGAATCGCCCTACGAACTGGTGATGGCCGACGAATTCCAGGATGCATCGCGCGCCCGCGCCCGCCTGTGCCGCGCCCTGGTCAACCGCCCGGGCCGTTATCTGTTTGCGGTGGGCGACGACTGGCAGTCCATCAACCGTTTCGCCGGTGCCGATGTTTCGGTGATGACCGGTTTCCGCGAATGGATGGGGCACGGCCAGGTACTGAAACTGGAGCAGACCTTCCGCTGCCCGCAGGAACTGTGCGATATCTCCAGCCGCTTCATCAGCCGCAACCCGGCGCAGATTGCCAAGGCGGTGCGTTCTTCGACGGCGCCTGTTGGACCGGTGCTGCAGGCATTCCAGATGACCCGGCGCGAAGAAGTTCAGGATGGCGTTCGCCAGTATCTGGCTACGCTGCATCAGCAACTGCTGTCCGGCGCGGTGCCTCGCGGCCGCAACGGGCGCGTGACCGTGTTCATTCTGGGCCGCTACCGGAATGATCGCAGCGCACTACCGGCGGATTGGAAGACGGCCTTTGGCAGCACGATGGACGTGGAGTTCCTGACCGCGCACCGTTCAAAGGGGCGCGAGGCGGACTATGTGATTCTGCCGGGAATGGTAAACCGCGGTTTCCCCAGCCTGCGAGCGGACGACCCGGTGCTTTCGCTGGCGATGCCCGAAGGCGATACCTTCCCGCTGGGCGAAGAGCGGCGACTGTTCTATGTGGCGCTGACGCGTGCGCGGCGGAGTGTTGCGATGTTTACGCTGCAGGGCAAACGCTCGCCGTTCCTGGATGAGCTGGTGGAGGATGGCGTGGTGGAGGTTACGAGCGTGTCGGGTGTGGCGATCAATGAGGAGCGCTGCCCGGTGTGCAAGGTGGGGGTGTTCGTGGATCGGAATGGGCCGCATGGAGCGTTCCGGTCGTGTTCCAGTTATCCGTTGTGCCATAACAAGCCGAGGGGCGGGCGGCGCGGGTAGGCCTGGCCAGAGCGGATCGTATGGTCAGCGCACGCCTCGCAATGGCGCGCCGATGAACGTGAAGCTGAGAGAGCGGGAACTGTCGCATCTGCCCAAGAAGTCAGTCAGGGCTTCATCCTTCAAGGCGACACGCTCTGCCCAGCTGATCTACGATCTGGGCAGTCCTGCAAACTGCGTCACGCAATGAGAGCCATGCTTTGTAGTAAGCCTGTACTGGCGCCGCCCGGTAGCACCTCAATCAGCGACATGGACCGATGATGCTGACAACCCTCCAGACCCTTCCTCGTGTTGTGTTGATTGCTTTGATCGCCGTTGCCGCCCCAGGCTGCAGCAAGGACCGTTCGTACCCGGTGTACCGCGAGAATCCTGCTCCCAGGGATGCCCTGCCGATCGTGATCCGGGTCCGCGATGCACCCGTGAGCGTCCCAACGCCCAAGATAACCGTCCTTTACGAAATTGACCCACGTTGCCTGCCGCCGATCGACAACTACGAGCGCGTGAATTACGAACCCAAATGGCATTCTGTTCAATTGCAGGTGCAACGCATCAGTTCAACCGAATTCACCAGTAAAGCGTTCAAAGACGGGATGGCCGTTGCTGACTACTACGGTCGTGGCCCATGCAACTGGACGCCCAACACCGTGCAAGCTTCATTTCCAATGGTCGTGGATGGCCGCTCAATTGACGCGAAAGTTGGCGTCGCGTTCCAGAGACTTGAAGATGAGGGCCGCTCAACCACCTACGTAGCGAAGGCACTAAAACCGTTGATTCCCGGGCAGACACCTGAACGGGCTTGGACATTGTCCCAGACCATGTTCGAAAAGCGCCCGCTCGCAGATCACCCCAAGTACTTTGCGATAGATATCTCCTCAAGATTCTAAGATTGACCATCCAGGCGACACAGCGCGAACTAACGGTCTGGCTGGCCCAGCCGACTGCTTAACGCCCGGGAAGCCATGCTTTGTAGCAAGCCTGTACTGGCGCCCCCGAACAGCATCTCAATCAGCGACATGGACCGATCATGCTGACATCCCTCCAGCCTCTTCCTCGTGTAGTTCTCATCGCCTTGGTTACCGTCGTCGCGCCTGGCTGCAGTGAGGACCGTTCCTACCCGGCCTACCGCGAGAATCCTGCTCCCACGGACGCGCTTGCTATCGTGATTCGGGTACAGGATGCGCCCGTGGACGTCCCAGCTCCCAAGGTCTTCGTCTCCTACGAAATAGACCCGCTCTGTCTCCCGCCGATCGACAACTACGAGGGCGTCCAGTACGCGCCGCAACGCCAGTCAGTGGTCTTTCCAGTGCAACGCGTCAGCAAGACCGAGTTCGCTGCCACAGTGTTCAAAGATGGGATGGAGGTCGCCGACTACTATGGCCGCGGACCATGTAACTGGACACCACGCTTTGTGCAAGCATCGTTCACGCTGGACGTCGAAGGCCGCCCTATCAGAGTAGATATTCCCGCCTTCTTTCCAGAGATCGAAGATAAAGCGCGCTCTACTACATACGTGGAGAAGACACTTAGACCATTGACTCCAGGACAGACACCCGAGCGAGCGAGCATCTGGACCGACAGCCAATTCCAGAAAATCCCCCAAGGTGAGCGCTCAAAGTACTTCCCTATCGAGATTTCCAGAAAGGCTGAAGGAGAGATTCGATGACTCCTGTTACCGCCGCCGCGCTCTCCAACAGCACGTATGAATCCCCTCCCTTAGACGATGCGTTCATCACCATTGCGGGTATCAAGTACCAGATACTGGCCAGAAGCGACTCCAATACCGGATATCAAGGCACCGTCTATCGCAGCCTAGCAACGAACGAAGTCATTGTTGCCCACCGCGGCACCGAGTTTGATCGCGAGCCACTGCTAGATGGCGGGATCGACGCCACCATGGTTGCCGCCCGAATCAACCCACAGCTCGACGATGCCCTCGCGCTGACCAAACAAGCCATCAAGATGGCGAATGAAATGGGGTACGGCCCTGTACACGTCACCGGCCACTCCCTGGGTGGCGCGCTTGCACAGATCACCGCACATCACTAAAACCTCCCCGGCGACGCGTTCAATCCCTACGGCGCTGCCGGATTGGCGTACCGCATTCCCGAGGGCCAGCCCGCCAATGCGGCACCCTTCACCAACCATGTCATGGCAGGCGACCTGGTGAGCGCAGGCGGCCCCCATTACGGCAAGGTTGAGATGTATGCGCTCTCCAAGGAACTGGAGGTTCTGCGCAGCGCCGAACAGGGCCAACGCGTCGGGTCCCTTCTGGCACCTGGATTGGGGAGCGGGCACGCCATCTCCGCGGCCGTAGCGGTGCAGTTGGGCGACTCCCATCGGGTGGTTCATTTCCTTGATCGCATGACCGACAAAGGGCCGGTGCAGTCCGTCCTTGACGACCCCAGCGCACGGATCACCGACCCCGACGACCTGCGCCGGGTCACTGAGTACCGCAGTGACATCCATCAAGTACGCGTCGGAGCCACCGTCGTTGTAGGTGGCGGCCCAGGGCTACTGCGTGATGGGATCAATCATCTGCGGGGCACCGAGGAAGCCGGCGAGTACGCTCGCCGCGAGGCCGAAGCGGAACAACGGGCACACAGTGCACTCAAACCTGGTGAGCGACTTACGCAAGAAGCAACCGACAAGGGCTCGCCTTCGCTGAGCAACCCGGGCTTCGCACCCAAGAGTCCACTACAGGAAAGCATCGAATCGACCCTGGACAAGATGAACCAAGATCCCAGGGAGAAAGGACACCCTGATCATCCGCTCTATCAACAGATCCGCAATGGTGTATCGGCCGTGGACTCCACGCATGGACGCAGCTTCGATGAAACCAGCGAACGCATCTGCGCCAGCCTGTTGGCATCGGCCAAGAGTGGCGGCCTGAATCGGGTCGATCACGTCGTCCTGGGCAACCCATCTTCCGACGGCTCTGGCCCGCGCATGTTCGTTGTGCAAGGTGAGCTCGACAACCCGGCACACCTGCGGGCATCGGTAGCCATCAGCGACGCGATCAACACCCCAGTGGAACAATCACTCGCCAAGGCAGAGCAGATCTCACAGGCGCAGCAGCAGGTTGCCCAGAAAGAGCAAGCCCACGAGCAGGCGCGAGATGCGATGCGCATGGGGTAATTGCTGCGCAACCGAACCCCATCTGTTCGTTGCTCTCACGTGATTGCGCAGCCAGATGACGGATGAAAATGCCTCGCCAGGGGTCTTTCATAGGCCGGCACGGCAAAAAAGAAAGCCCCTGTTTCCAGAGGCTTTCCAAATATTCTGGCGGAGAGAGTGTCTGAATTTAGGGCGTCCCCTAGCTTCCGTGCGCCTTCGTGAAACCAGTCTCAGCCCCTGCGCCAGCTATGTTTCACCATCCGGTCTGGTTCGCACGCCTTCGCGGGAAACCGCGTCAATTGGGCGGGTACATGGATGGGTAGGAATGGGTCTGAAGATCAATCGCCTGACGGCGAGACGGGTGGCCACAATCACGGAGCCGGGCTACCACGCCGACGGTGGCGGCCTGTACCTACAGGTTACGGCTTCCGGGGCGAAGAGCTGGGTCTTTCGGTATCGCTTTGAAGGGAGGCGCCCAGAAATGGGACTTGGCCCGCTGCATGTGATCGGCCTAGCCGATGCGCGGGCGGCAGCTGATGCCGCGAGAAAGATGGTGCAAGCCGGCCACGATCCACTCGCGGGAAGGCGCGCTGCGGCGGTCGCCGCGGCCAGCACCCCCACGTTCTGGGAGGCTGCCGAGTTGTACATTGCGGAGCGTCGAGCCGGCTGGACCAATCCGAAGCACGGGGCTCAATGGACCAGCACGCTGGAAACCTACGCCAGGCCGATCATCGGTGACCTTCGCGTAGATCGGGTCGAGACCGAGGACGTACTGGCGGTCCTGCGGCCGATCTGGACCAGCAAGACCGAAACCGCCAGTCGGGTGAGACAGCGCATTGAAGCCGTGCTGGATGCCGCGACGGTCCAGAAGAAACGCGCCGGCGAGAATCCGGCTAGGTGGCGCGGGCACTTGGCCATGATCCTGCCCAAGCCGACAGCCGTATCAAAGGTAGAGAATTTCGCCGCCCTGCCCTATGCCGACATGCCAGCATTCATGGCCGCCCTAGCGCGGCGTCACGGTGAGGCCGCGCGGGCCCTGGAGTTCACCATCCTCACTGCTGCTCGCACAGGAATGACGCTCGGAGCCGTACCTGCGGAGATTGACCTTCGCGCCGGCACATGGACAGTCCCCGGTAGTCGCATGAAGGCGAAAGCAGAACACACAGTCCCTCTGTCTTCGGCAGCTATGGCGTTGGTCCGGCCACGCACGCAGCGCGCGCTATTGTTCCCCAACGACCTGACTGGCGAGCCCCTCAGCGAAAACGCAATGCTGGCGCTGTTGAGGCGCATGGGATTTGGCCACGTCACCGTCCACGGTTTCAGATCGACCTTCAAGGACTGGGCGAGTGAGACAACTGACTATCCCGACGATCTGTCAGAGGCGGCGCTCGCTCATCAAATACGAGACAAAGCGAAAGCGGCCTACAAGCGCGGCACGATGCTCGAAAAGCGCAGATCTTTGATGGCTGCTTGGTGCGCGTACATAATGAACGAAACGTGAACGCGCTATGCCAAAGAGAGGCCCGTCTCACCTCACGCGACAGCACCGTGAATCACGGAACTTCACGCCGAATCATCGAGAATGCACGACTCCACCTCATCAGACTCCACAAGGAAACAAGCTAAGATGTTGATTAAACTATATTTTGTTCAGCGCGCCGGCTCAAGATACACGCACCGAACTAGAAATTTTCGCCTCACACTTCCATTTGGCTGAGGTGAGGGGTATTGTTCGCATCATGAACACGCCGACCAGCCCTTACGCCGCAGCCATCGCTATGGAGCGCGCGAAGATTTCAGAGTACGAAAAGCGCATCGCAGCTTGCCTAGCGCGAATTGCAGCGCTCGAAGGGTTGGCGGATGGCGCTCAGGACGATGTGGACGCTGCCCTGGAACGAAAGCTGAGCGGCTCCAATAGCATCAGTCTGGCCTCAAGTGAAATTGGAACCGTCAAGTATGAGGCTGTGCCTCCAGCGTCTCTGGCGGCCTCCTCTGCACCAATTTACCCAGGCCTTCCACCGCTGCCCCAACTGCCCGCAGCGGAGGTGAGCCCGTTCACGCAGGCCCTTCCCAGAGTTTCGCCTTCCAATCCGCTCCCGCCGGCACCGCCGCCGCCCGCGCCAGCGCCGCCGGCGCCGGTGAATCCGTTCATTGCCCCGCCTGAGTCAAGGAACCCGTTCATTGCGCCGCCCGGGCCGATGAATCCGTTCATTGCCCCGCCTCAGGCGCAATCCGAGCCGAGCGAGTTCAGCGGAGAAAGGAGTCAAGGCGGTGAAGAGAGCCAATTCGTTCAGCCAAAGCGTCAAGTGTCTGCGCAGGCAATCGAACTCCTTCGCTTCTTGCGCATACCAGCGACGTCGGACTCCACGTTCGAGTTCGTTGAAAGGCGTGGGCTTGGCATGAATCGCGCTGCACTCAGCACGTTCTTGTACGCGTACCGGACCAAGTATGGCTTTTTGGAATTAAAAACCGATGGGACCTACGCCTTGTCGGAACGCGGCCACGTCTACATAGACTCGCCAGCGCGACGCGAGATCAAATTCGAAGCCTCTGACGCGGGTGCAACCGCGTCAGAGGAGGAGTAACACAGGTGAACGACCTGACCCGAACCGAAGGGACTGCTCGGACTGGAGGGTGTAGATGGTGCTAACCCGCCATTTCCTCACAACATGAATCGGCCGAGAAGTCGATGTTGGCAAGTGCCGCTAGGCATGTCAACTCGCTAACGAAAAAAGCCCAATAGCGCGCCAACGCTATCGGGCTCGGCATGGCAGTGGGGGCGTCCCTCTGCCACCTGTAGCTGTCTCTTGAAGACGGGGGAACTCTATCACCCGTGCGACGCTGCAGGCAAATATCGCCTCCAAAGCCCTAAGAGGACTTTGGCCATGGACTGCATTGCAGCCAAGCCCAAGAGCGTGCGAGTGCGTGCTTACACCAGGATTCGCTTCGGCAGCCTGGAGCAGGTTTGCCAGCACTGGCGCTCTTACCCGCATCAGCTGAGCCTGTTCTGATGCATAGCGCCCGGTCCCATCCGGGCGCTACCTTTTTACGACGGCCACTGGATTCGCCGCGACGCCTTTACCCAGGCCTTCATTGGATTTTTTGCCCTGGGCTTGGTCACCACCGGCGCCCGCCGCGGCTCCAGCGCCGCCTTCACTCGGGCCGCAGCGACAGCTGAGGCCTCGTCCAGGCGTTGGGCCTGCTGCAACTGCTCGCGGGTAGGCGGTAGACCGGGAAGCGGAGCGGCCGGCGCGCCGGGGGTGGTATCGGTCAGGCGGGCCACCGCCTCGCGCAGCGGCAGGCCCGGATATAGCCTGGCAGCGCACCAGCGCTCCGCGAAGCGCTTCCCCTGGCGCACGCTGGCCACCCTCGCCTCCTTCACGTGCCACATCTTCTGACCCTCCATCCACAGGCGCAGACCTGGCCGTCCGTCAGGGGCAACGCTGGCCGTCTCGCGGCCGTTGTACCAAAGCCCCCAGCGATCACCCGTCTGGACCCAGCCAGACGGAATCGGGACGGAGTGCAACCACTGATAGACGCTTGGAATGAGCATGTCCGGGAGCATACGCCCGGCGGTCGCAGATGCTGCGACGACGGCGATTCTGTCGCCTGAACCATTGTAGTGGTGCCGGCCAAGTGCTGCTCAGGCGCATCCGGGTTGAGCGACCTGCGACCCCGGACCCGGCAAGGTCAGGATGCGCGCACTGGCCCGCCGGCACCGTCGGACAATGTCGCCCTGACGGGTCGGGCTGGTCCTGACACTCAGGCCACGGCCGGACATGCCCCCCGAGTTGAGCTCCTTTACGGCACGGCTTCCTACGTAGAGAATTTGTCCAGCACGAAGTTCTTAACGGTTCATGCTGTATGGTTGACGAATCTGGCTCCTCTCAGGTGCGAAATCCTTCGCCCCCGTGTCTAGCCCCTTACAGGCTCGACACATGACACCCTCAACTGCTTTCCGGATCCTTCGGATCCGCCCTCTGCTGCGCCTCAACGGAACGATCGAGCAAGTCGAAGCTCTGCATGCCAAATGCGGCTCATGCGGGGACGAATCGCGCATGTCGCGAGGGTGTGGGCTTGCTGAAGTGGATGGTGGGATAGAGCTCACGTGCCCAGCCTGCAGGGCGACGGGACTGCTGACCGTCGACCAAGCCTGGATCCTCTGGGGCGAGCAGGTGAGAAAGGATAGGATCTTGGCGCTAGCTGGGCTGACGCCCGACGATCTATACCGGCCCTAGATCTTGGATCACCGCCTGCCCGCTGCGCAGTACGGCAGCAAGCACGCGTCCCCCGGCGGCTTCTCTGCCCGTGGCCTTGTTCAGCCACGTCGCCTGGATGCGTGCGGCAGTGAGAACGGCGTCCGGTGCGAAGCTGTCGGGTCTGCCCTGCAGTGGCTCCCCAGGCGATGCCAGCCCACCGGCCAGCGGCTGGACCACCGCGGCCACGCCGCTGTCGCTTTTCGCGTAGGCAGTCGCCACCATCCGCCCCGCTTGGGGCGACCAGCCCCCAAGCACCAATTCGGTTCCCAGCGCCTCGCGGGGTATGCCGGCGTCCACGGCCGCCCTCTCATAGGCCGGCCACAACTGATCCGCCACCAGGCCCAGCTCTTTGCCCAGCTGCTCCATGGTGAAGTCCGCTCGGAAGCTAGCCTGCAGCGCAAGCTCATAGATGCGCAGAAAGAACTGCGTGCTGCCCCGGGTGGCGAGCACAAGGTTGTGCTGGGGGATGAGGAGCAGCTTCGCGCCGGAAGATTTCGCCCCGGTAAGGGCGTCTTCTGCGAGAGTGTCAACGGCGACCAGCAGCTGGTCAGGACGCAGTAGAACGTTGAGGATGCTCAATAGGCCTCTCCGGTTGACCCGGCAAATATCTCCCCATCCCCACCCCCATGTCTATCGACAAGGTGCAACATGAGCTCGACTCCACCGGAGCTGGAAGAACGACTGGCGACTTGTGAAGCGGAACTATCCGCGCAGCGTGGCTACCTTAAGGGATTGGAGTACGCGATTCGCACCGCGATAGTGACCCACCATGATCCCTGCGCGCTATCGAGGGACTGGCAAGCTCTCGTCCCTGCGATCATCAAGCGTCACGAAGCGGATGAGAGCCAGGTCTTCGCCGCTGGCTTCAGGCAGGTTCTAGCGTTACTAACGGAGCAAATCGAAGCTGCTGCCCGGCGGACTACGGGCAGGGCAAACTAGGGGACATGGGAGGCATACTTGGAGCAAGCACCCCCTGGAGCAACAGTAGGCCGCTGGAGGGGATTTCGCCGAAGCCTTCAATGCAGCGCATTCCACTCCAATCCGCCCTGGATAGCATCTGCATCTCGTCCGAGATGGACACCACGGTCTTCATCGCCCAGAACGGAAAGTGTCGCCGGGGGACTCTGCCCCTGCCTAGCTCCATCAGTTTCTTGTGTTGCTTGTCGGCAAGAATCCGGCTGTACACAGCCTCTATCCCGTCCTCTGGTCCTTCAATGTACTGGAGAAAACGCACTCCATCGAAGAGCAGAACCCCCGTCACCCCTGCTCTGCTATTGAAGCTGGCAGCAGCACGTATTAGCTCCTCCGTGTCGCAAAATGAAAAACCTTCGACTGCCTCACTTGCGTAGGCAATGGCACGAAGCGGCACAAATTCCCCCAACACCTGATGGACCAACGTAAATTAGGGTAGCAACTGCACGCACCAGCCGGACGACAGTGCCCGGAAAACCAGCAAGCCACCCGACTAGGCAAACTCTGCAAGCGCGCAACGCCCCGCCGAAGTCAGCTTGACGCCATCGCTTGAAGTGCCTTCAGCGAACCCCTCTCCGATAGCCCAGCCACGTTCGACCGGTGAAATCACCATTCGCCGCTGAATCGCCTTGAGGATCGTTGCCTGAATAAGGGTCAAGGTCATGGTAGCTCCGGCTTCGCTCATTGGAGAATCTAAGCCGATCCTGGTGACGACGCCCTCACATATATCTGAATGCTTCAGCCCTCCTTGCCGAGGCATTCAGAGCCTGGAAAGGTCTCAAACACCCCTTGGCTGATGGCTTGTCGATTGCTGCAACGGGTGCAACTGAGCACCGCTCCGCCAGACACAGAAACCAGGCCGACAGGCTCGCAAGCCATGAATTCGCTGCCACAGTGCTTGCAGTGAGCCTGCACCTTTAGAACTTTCGTAACTTTGCCCTGGTCCAAACTTTCGCATTCGACCCGAAGTAGATGAAAGCGACCGGTGTCCCCGGCAGCACTACGGGGTGGGGATTGCGAAGCCATGAACAAATTCCTGGTGGGCGGGCTAGCGCGTACCCTGTCCGATTTGCGCTCAACACAGCGTCATCGGCGCTTCGGGAGTGCGTGAAGGTTGCCCAAAGGCTCCGTCAGTCGCTCAGATGACGCACGGCGCATCAACTGCTTGCCAGCGTTAGGCCAAGGTCTTGTGGCGCTTCGTCCAAGCTGCGTGCAAGATGGGGTTTGCCCACGACACGCAGATCATGCCCAACACCGGTCTTTTCCAATTAAGCGCTGTCGCCGGCATGAAGCGCGACGACGGAACGCTCATCCAGGTAACCCGCATCGATGCGACGTGCCTAAAGTGCCAGCGCTGGTTCTCTGCCACTGCTGGTCGTGGCTTGGACGATGTGGATGGCGCGGCTGTCGTGTCCTGCCCCAGCTGCGATAACAGGCAGGCAATCAGCAGAGCTCGGCTGCAGGATTTCGTATAGCTCCTGCTTCGCTTAATGATGGCCCAAGGTATGGGCTGGCTGGCGGATACCCGGCGCAACTTCCGAGGACAACTCCTGGAGCGAGTAGTCCGAGCTGCAATCCTCTTCCGACTGGTTCAAAAAGAGTGGTGCCGATGAGGACCGTCCTTGTCTTCATCGACACACGCCATAGCGTCGCTTGGCGTTTAGATCGGACCACCGGTATCCGTTGGAGCTGACTACAAACGAGGGGGTGGCGCGCCGCAATCAGATCACTAAGAGCTCATCCTGGCGGGGCTGAGCATGAAGAATCCCGGTAGTCCGAAGTAGTCTCCCGAATCCGTTGAGAGTTGCGTCCGGTGCCTGTTCATAATCTCAGGGAAAGGGTGCAGGGCGCGTGAACAGCGCGCCACAACCGCGAGGGTCTGTTGCAGGCCGTGGCTTAGGAGATAGCCACCGGCGGCGCGGCCTCAGCGCTCAGAGGCAACTCCACTGTACCCGGCCAAGGGTACGCCTCTGGCTGCGGCAACAGCGCGCGCACCTGGTCCCACGTAATGACGCCCGGCGGCGGGTCCAGCACCAGCTGCTCCAGCGTCTGGTTCACGTCATCGCGCCAAGCAACCAGGGCACGCGCCTCCAGTCGGTAGCGTTCAACGCCACTGTTGTAGTAGCTGGCGCAACTTTCGATGGTCTCGTAACCGCGCGCCACAACCGTGCTCGACATCCACGCGAAGGCGGCATCGCGGATCGCGCGGTAATGCTCAGGCGAGTGTGGCGCCGGGCCAACCAGCTCGATCTGGGCAGGTTCGTTGCCTTCGGCCAGCCACTCTTCATAGTCGCTCCACCAGCGATGGCCGCGCGGAATGTCGGCGCCGGTTTCGACACAACGAATGATGTCGGGGTTTTCGGTTAGCTGATACATGATTAGATCTCCGCGTCTGCCGACCAATTGAAACGCGTGAGGTATGAGCCATTCACGGTCAGCCCTGTGCCGAAAGTTCCGTTTACCGTGAATCCTACGGGCGTACTAAGGTCAAACGCCCAACTGGCAGCAGAATTCCATACCGAACCGTTCCACAGCGCAGCACCGTTGCCCTGCTGATTAGCATCCGACGTCGTGTAGAGAAGCAGAGCAGGTGCTGCTCGCATGGTCACCGGGAACGCTATTGTGCCTGTTCTCACCTGCGATGCATTAAATGCGGTGGCGTTCTGCGCGGAACCAGCCGCTAGACCCGTTGCTGGGACTGTGCCGACCGGGAACGATTTGCAGTAGTAGCGCTGGCACAGTGCTAGTTCGTATCCATAGGGCCGGAAATCGAACTCCGTCGCCTTCTCGCCGCTTTCGAACTGAACTTGAGCAAGTTCGAACAGCCCCGCTTGTCCGACAAGCTGCCCCCCAAACAGTTCGACCCGGTTGTCCGTGTAGAAGAAGCACAACAGCAAATTATCGTTTGCGCCGTACGTTTTTCCAGAAACACTCGGCACATCAAAGGTTGCAGTGAACTTCTGAAAGGCGGTTCCGAGGGTGAACAAAGGCCCGTCCACCTGCACAATCGCCGAGCCACCAGAACCGAACACTTGTTGAATAAGAAGGCCCACTTTCTTTCCCGCTACCCCGCTCCGCGCCCAGAACGAAACAGTAGCCTTACCACCGGCAAAGGTGCTGGCATTCTCAATGCGCTGCCCCACCCATGCAGACGTTGTGCCCGCCACGATGTTGAAGCCAAGGAAACGGCGTGCCCAAGGAATTTCTCCAACAGCCGGGGAGCCAATGCCCCAATTGCATTGGACACCGCCAGCCGCCGAGCAAATCCAGCGGTCTGCGGTGTACAGCGCGGCGCTGCTGACGATGCCTGAATTGCCACGCTGGCTGAAATCGAAGTTGCCATTGACCAGACGATTCCTACCAGTGATGCGAGCACCAAGGCTTTCCGCCTGCTGCTGCCGCGCAACTCGCTCAACGTCGAGCTGCTCACTAAGGGCCGCTTCTACCGCCAGGCGTTCCTGGGTTTCCTGCTGTCGATCCAGCACCTCCTGCTGCAGGCCCGAACGGAGGTCGTCGATAGCCTCGCCGGCGCCGCCGGTGTTCGACTCAAGAGATTCGAGCCGCTGGCCAATCTCCGTCGTGTTCGCGTTGATCTTGATGTTCGCCGAGCGCGTGGACTCGCCGAACTTGCCGTTGGGCTGCGGCGTATTGATATCGATCTGTTGAAGTGCCATTGCGGCTCCTGCTATTGCTCTACCGAGATCATCGATAGGCTCTGCGTGAGGGTTTGCCCCTGGAACGAGCCAGAGGTGTGCGTCACGGTCTGCTCGGTAAAGCCGGTAATCACCGCGCGATACTGGACCGTATCGGAGCTGGGGCTGGTGTCGTTGATGGTGAAAGCTCCGCCCCAGGACGAATCGGCCTCGTCAGGACCGTCGCGCTCGTTATTGATGACCACGCCGCCAGCGGCGTTGAGCACCTGCCAAAGCGTCTCGCCGGCGTTGCCGATCTTTCGATAGACCTCCACCCGCGCGGTGTTCTGGCCTGCACCGGCAACAAACCCGGTCGAGCCAGATATGGTCTGCGTCCGCCGGTGCCGCCTGGTGAAGCTGACAGTGACGGTGCGCACCCGG
This sequence comes from Stenotrophomonas sp. YAU14D1_LEIMI4_1, assembly GCF_003086815.1. Taxonomy (NCBI): domain Bacteria; kingdom Pseudomonadati; phylum Pseudomonadota; class Gammaproteobacteria; order Lysobacterales; family Lysobacteraceae; genus Stenotrophomonas; species Stenotrophomonas sp. YAU14D1_LEIMI4_1. Next base: position 2,538,743 of record NZ_CP025997.1, read on the forward strand.
CCATTGGTGGAAAACGGCCCGTTGACCAGCTCCGTCCCGATAGCCTGGGTGGTCGTGGTCTGCACGGCGTTGCGCAGCACGCCGGCGGAGAGCTGCCCACCGAAGTAGGCACTGCCACTGGCGTCCATCCACATCATGGCGTTGGCCTTGGAAGCGGCCGCGGCGCCGACGTTCGGCCCGAAGTAGTCCACCAAGTTGTCACCGGCGGCGCCGAATCCAGGGCCGATGATTCGCTGCGCAGCGCCCTTCCAAACCCGCAAGTAGCCCGAGCGCCACTCCATGCCCTCGGCTGCACCATTGGGCGCGACGATCTCCATGCTGTTCGTCAGGAAGCGCAGGCTGACCACGTTGCCGTCGTTGCCCAGCTCCATGCCGCCGATCAGCGGCCCAGCCCCGCTATCGGCAATCAGGTGCAGAAAGGCCTTGGCCATGACCTGCGCCAAGCCACCTTCGGTCTCCTGCACACGGGCTTCCATGCCCTGCACAACCTGAGCGCTGGCCTTCTCGCCCAATTCGACCTTGACCCCCTGCAGGGATTCGGACACGGCTACGATCCCATCGGCGTTCTGCTCCACCGATGCCCGAAGCTGGGAGACGGCCTCGGCGGATGCCTTGCCCTCCAGCTCGACCTGCACCGCGTCCACGCGCTGCGCCTGCACCGAAACGTCGGTGGCGACAGCTTCAATCTGCTGCGTGGCCAGCGCCTTGAACTGCCCCAGCTCGGCATCCAGCCGCGTGACGCTTTGGGCCTGAGCCAAATCCCCCTCCGCGATGGCGGAAAGCACCGTGCGCGTGCCGGCGTACACGTCCTCATCCCCAGCGAAGGAATCCTCATCGCCTGCGTGCTGACCTTCCAGCTGCGCAGTGACCGAGGTTACGCGCTCACCGACCGCACGCAGCCCTTCCTCGGTTTCCTCCACCCTTGCCGATACGGATTCCAGCGCCGCTCCGGACGCCACGGCCCCCTCGCCTTCCGGCATGCGGGCCTGCACCAGCTGGATGGCCTCAGCGTTGGCGCTGTCGCCGTCGGCCCGGGCTTGGCTCTCTTCGGTAACGCTGGCCTCGGTGGCCAGCAATCCGTCGCCCACCGGCATGCGGGCCTGAAGGACTTCAATCGCGGAGGCGCTGGCCTCATCTGCGCTTACGCGGGCATCCCGTTCAACAGCGAAAAGCCCTGTGGCTACCTGGGAAATGTCCGTGCCGTCATAGTCGCCGCGCAGCTGCGCGGCCAGCGTCTCCCTTCGGCTGGCCTCGGCGCTGTCAGCGGCCACCCGGGCGCGTGCCTCATCCTGCACCAGGGCCACCCCGGCGCCCGGGGTCGGACGGCCGATGGCCACCCAGTCCAGCAGGAAGTAGTTGGCCACCGCCTGCTCATCGCCGAACTGCAACCGGATGGCATCGATCTCTCCGGGCCACCAGGCGATATCGGCCACGTCCACAGTCGCCACGCCGTGGTCGTCCCAGAGCGGCTCAGGCACCGGCACGCGCTTCTCATCGTCCCAAGCCTGGTCGTCTGCCGTGATCCACTGCAGGGTGCCGTTCCATGCCGGCGTGCCTACGCGCTTCACCCGCAGCTTGGCGAATCGATAGGCGCTGCCATCGATCTCCAGAGCGGGCGGAGACTGTACCCACGGGGAATCGGCGGCGTTGGCCGGCCGCAGCCAGCCATCCATCACCGTTGGATCCGCGCCATTGCCGATCCAGTTCTCGGCGGCCGTGTCGAAGTACCAGATCTTGCGGCTGTCGAACTGAGTGCCGCTGCCGGCCACGACTTCGGACAGCGCGCGCGACAGCGACTCCATGTCGCTCTGCCGCGTCTCTGCCTCCAGGCTGATTGCCGCCTCGCGCTCCAGCCGCTCATTGAGCACCGCATAGGCGCGATCCTGCGCCTCCTGCGCGATCGCGCCCATGGCATCGGCCACGTCCTGCTCTCGCAGCACGGCCTCGGCCAACAGATCACGGGCAGCAGCGGCCAGGCCATCGGCACGGGCTGCCGCTTCCAGCGCATCGGCCTCGATCCGGTCTGAGATTTCCTTGCTCAACCGCAGCTGCTGCTCGATCAGATCAGCGGTGGCCGGGGTCGGCGTGGCCACCACCACCGTGCCGCCGCCTGGCTTGCCCCGCACCGTCGGGGTGATCCGGAACCACCACTGCGTGCCGCTGGCGTCGCTGTAGACGTAGCGGGTTTCGGTGGTCCGGTAGATCTCCGTCCACGGCCCATCCTGGGCCGGGCCACGCTCGATCACGTAGATGACGCCAGCCTGGTCTACGGCAGGCCATTCGAGCAGGACGCCATCGGCCACCGGCGTCGGGGTCACCCCCTCCACCGGCGGCACATCCGGTGCCCGGTAGGCAACTGGGAACCAATTCGAGAAGCGCGGCGCCGGCGGCGTCGGAGACGGCAGAGCGCCCACGCCGATTTCCACCAGCGTGAGTTTCCTTGCTTGCATTGCGGTTTACCTCGCGTTGAGTCCCTTGCGCAGATCGCTACTGCTGGCAGCCCGCACGCCCTGAGTGGTTGTCGAAAGCAGGTCCTGCAGCAGCCCCTTTACATCTGTCAGCAGCGCGTTGCTCTGCTGCACGGCGGCCGTGGTCTGCGCCTGCCCGTTGCTGTCCACCACCAGGTCGAACACGGCGCGGCTGAAATTGTCCGGCAGCGCCTCGATCACATCGGCCAGCGCGCCCATGCTGGTGCCGTCCTCCATATCGAGGTCGCCCACCTTCATGCCGTCGATCAGGCCGGTGACCTGGTCGTACAGGCCGTTGTAGTCCTGGCCACTGGCGTAGAGGTTCCGACCGAAGTCCAGCGCGGCCTGCGCGGCCGCCTGCGCGGCGCTGGTGTCGCCGCCGGCCACGGCCCGCTCCAGCTCCTTCATCGCCTCGCCCAGCTTCTCCTGGTCCGTCAGCGGCGACAGGTCGCTGATCGAAAGGCCGTACTGCATGGCCTTCTTGTCCTTGTCGATCTGCGCCTGCAGCTTGCCCATGTTCATGGCCCGCAGGGCCTCGATCTTGGCCAGATCCTCAGCCCTTGCACCGGACAGGCCCAGCGCCTTGGCGTAGTCGTTGGCCGCCTTCACCTGCTGGCGGTAGGTCCGCTCGATGGTCAGCGCCTGCTGCTGGTAGCTGGACAGGTCACCGGTGAGCAGCTGCGTGGACACGTCCGCCATCAGCGTGGCGTAGTTCCCAAGCAACCCGGTCACCTTCTGGATCTGCGTGGCCAGGTCCGTGCCAGCCACGCTGGCCAGGTCCTGGAAGTAGTCCACGGCCTTGTTGACCTTATCGATCTCCAGCCCGGTCAGCGCGCGGCCGAGGTCGTCCGCATTGCCCACGGCCAGCTCGATGGATGCGCTCAGGGCGTTGAACACGTCCGCCGATCCGAAGTACCCATCCAACTGCCCACCGAAGCCGGACGCCTTCACCGCCTCGGTGAACAGCCGATCCTGCATGTCGGCTAGGTAGGCCTCCAGCTGCTTCTGCGCTTCCTCCGAATCGGAAGACATCTGCAGCTTGCCCAGATCCACCCTCACCGACGCCAGCTTCCGGGTGAGATCCACGCCCAGCTGCTTGGCCAGGTCCGTGGTTGCCCCACGGATCTGCCGCGCCGCCATATCAAACGTGCGATCAATGCCCGGATCCAGCGTGCCGTACTGCGTCCACTTCTTGTCCGAACGGAACCAGCCGCCCTTCTGCTTCACTTCGGCGTAGCTCTGGCCGTCCAGGCCACCGAACCCATATGAGCCGGTGATGCCCTGCCCGGTGATCTTCGGCGCGCTGCGGCCGAAGGCCTTACCCATCAGGGAACTGCCGGAGAAGATGGCCGCGGTCTTGCTGCTCATCCCCAGCGCGCGGCCAAGGTAGTCCAGCGACATGCTGTCGATCATCACCGGCGTGAGCAGGCCGCCAGATGCCAGATGGCCCCGGTTCAACAGGTCCATCTTGTTCTGATTCTCCAGCCCGAACCCTTCCTTGTACGCGCTGCCGGCCATCTGCATGCCCATAGCGATCAGGGCGGCATACGGCGCGAACGCCGCGACGCCGGCCAGCGCCCCGGTTGCCGCGCCGGCGGCGCCGGTCGCCGCACCGGTGGAGGCGGTGCCGCCACCCGTCAACGCGGCCAGGCTCGCCATGCTGCCCCCGAGGGAGTTCGCCGCGGTCGCGCTGCCGGCCGCAGATGCGCCACCGAACAGCCCCTGGCCTTGTGACAGCAGGCCGGCGATGGTGCTGGCGTTCTGGCCACCCGCCGCGGTGCCGTTGCCACCGAACAGTCCCATGATGCTCTGCAGGCTTAGTCCGCCGCCCTGCCCGCTGATCCCGTTCATGATCTGGGTTTGAATGGGGATAATCAGCTTCTGCTTGGCGATCTCCTCAATCATGTCGCGCAGCCCGCGTTTGGCGACGTTCTTGAGGTCATCCCACAGGTTGTCGAAGTTGCGCAGGCCGTCGGCAGCGAAGTCGGCGAATGCATCGACGCCATCGGACAGGCCGGACACGATCACGTTCGCCAGAGCCTCGGCATGGGCCGCCGACTCCTCGACCTGCAGCGACAGCTCGGCCGCCGCTGCAGCGGCGTCGAGCATGGCCCGCTCGTACTCTGCATAGCTGGAGGCGCCCTTGGCCAAGGCCAGCGCCTCCTTGCTGCCCGCTGCCTCCACAGCCTTCTGCAGCTCGTCGCGCATGTCCTTCTCGTTGACGAGCTGGCGGCGGTACAGCTCGCGCGCCCGGCCAACCTTGCCCAGCATCACCAGCTCGGAATCGAACGTGGCCAACAGCTGTTCCGGCCCGCCCATGGCTTTTTCGACCTCGGCCGCCACCTTCGCGTACTCCAGGGCGCTCTGCCCCATCAGCACATTGGCATCGGCCTGGGCAATGTTGCCCTTCGACAACAGGTCGTTGTACTCGGCCATGTTGCCAAGGTGCTTGGCCATCGCCTCGGCCAGAGGACCATCCATGGCGCCGGCGGCTTCTTCTGCCTGCTGCCTGTAGCGCGCCATCTCGTCGGCGCGCCGCTTGGCCTCATCTGCAGCTTTGTCTCCAGCCCCCTTATCGATATTCCCGGTTGGCTTGTAGCCAACGGACGCCGATTTCAGCGCGCTGTCGGGGAGCATCTGCCCGTTGTCGATCAGCGTGACCTGGGGGCCATACCTGCGCGTCAGCTCGCGCTGGATGCGCACCCTCTCGGCCTGCAGTCGTTCGGCCTCTTTGTCACGCTCCGCGGAAGGCGATTCCACGGAAAGCAGCAGGCGACGACGCGCCCCCAGCTCGCCCATCTTTTCGTTGAGAGCGTCTTCGGTTGCGCTACTGAGCGAGTCGGACGATGCACCCTCCAGAGCCTGCAGCTCGGCATAGCGGCCAATCAGGTTGACTATCTGAACAGCACCATTCGCCATTTCCCCCGTCAGCTCGGCTACCCACTTGGTAGCGGAGGCAAAAGCGTTTCGCGTCTGCTGCGACGCCATGAACTCGGTGAGGTTGTTCAGTGTCGGCAGCAGCTCTTCGGCAACGCTGACCTTCAACCCCATCATCGCGAGATCCGCTTCCTGCGTAATCTCGCGCAGACGCACTGTCGCCTTCGTGGTCTTTCCATCGATGATCGCGCCGGCCGCCTCAGCCGCGTCACCCCATTGGCGGAAGCCGGCGCTGTTGTTCCGCAGCAGGGGCATCAGCATTGAGGAATCGCTGGCAATGGCCTCCATGTAGAAGGTCATTTCGGACTGCGACAGGTTGGCCCGCTCCAGGCTGTTGAAGTACAGCCCGAGCGCATCTGGACCAGACAGCTTTCGCATCTGCTCCGCAGTGACGCCTGTGCGCCGTGCGATGTTGTCGAAGAAGTCGGCCATCGCGCCGCCGCCCGTCTGGACGTAATCACCGATCTTGTCCTGCACATCCTTGAGGATGTCGGCCAGCTTCTCGTGGCTGATCCCTACAACGTTCGCACCAGCAGCCATTCGCTGGAAGGCTTCGGAGCTGGTGCCAGCCAGCGTGCCCATGCGCTCGTACTGCACACTGAGGTCCGCGACCTGGCGCGACCAAGCAACAGCAGCTGCGCTGGTGCTTGTTATGCCGGCGGAGATCGCAAGCCCGATTGCGGTCCCGGCACGCTTCGCAGTGGCCTGCATGCGATCCATCGACTGCTCGAACTGGCGGGCGGCCTTGCCGGTATCCTTCACGAAGGATCCGGTCTTCATCAGCAGATCGACGGTGAGGGTGTACAGGGACATGTCGGCTCCAGAAACGAGAAAGCCCCGCACAAGGCGGGGCTTTTGACGGGCGCCGGGGATCCGGCTTACTTACCGAGCAGTTGCGCCTGGTGGCGCTCCGCCTGAATGATACGGGCCAGGGCGGCCAGGAATATTCCGAAGGCAATCACACCAACGCCCATGGTTGCTTTGGTGAGCATCAAGGCCCCCACAAGCGTGGCCAACAGACCCACAACGGCCAGAAAGATGTACATCCACGTCCCCCCTATGATCGGTCATTCGGGGCATGATGCCATTGTTCTACGGCTGGGTCAGGCCGGGACTTCCTCGTACTCCAGCGAGCCGGTGAAGTAGTTGCGGCTGATGTTCTCCGCGCTCGGCAGCTGGGTGGGATATCCATACATCGCCGACCTGGCCGCCAGCGCGGGGTCGAACACCTTCGATGCGATATCCCTGAACTGCGGCACCAGACAGGACCGCCGGCGCCCAGCCATGGCGGCAGCAATCGTTTCCCAGTCCACGCCGCCGGCCAGGCCGCCGCCGCGCACAAGCTCGGTTGGCCGGCCCGACAGGTTGCAGGTCAGGCGGCGATACGTGGCGCCGACGACCGTGTTGAGCTGCGCCCCCTTGGTGCGGGTGTGGGCGCTGGTGTCGATGGTGACGACACCCCAGCCATCGCTGATACCCACATCGACTGATCGGAAGATGGCGATCTCGCCGATATCCACGTTGACGGCGGTGGTGTCGATCTCGACCGACACCACCGCCAGCGGCACACTTGGAGGCGGAAAGAGCCACGTGCACACGCTGCCGTCCGGAAGCTTGACCGTCGTAGCCCTTGCGCCAGCAGCGCGGACCTCGACTCCCGCCGGCACGCTCAGGCCCAACACTGCGATGATCCCAGGCACGATGGCTTGGGCAAGCGTGATGGTGATTGCGAGATCGCCCGTGCGTCTCACACGGGAGGCGCGTGCGGGCTTTCCGTCGAAAAGCGCACTGCCCTGATCGGCGGTCATCCAGGTGCCACCGGTTAGGGTGGCCGTTTCCACCGCCGGCATTCCAAATCCAATAAGCACGCCCTTACCCCCACACCGTCAGCACCACATCACCCGTGGCAGGGTTGCGCTCCACGCGCCGCACCAGCACCGGCTTGCCATCGGCCAGGCCGTAGCGCCCGTAGGTCAGCCGCCCGACTTGCCCGGGGAGCGGTGCCAGCTGCTGGTCGCCTCGCACGGTCACCTGGTAGAAGAAACGCTGCCGCTGGTATATCGCCACCACCCGGTCGATCTCCCCCTGGGCGTCGGCCGCATGCCAGAACAGCGAGATCACCGGGTCTGCCGCATCGGCCCGGCGGTAGTGCGGGTCCAACGGCCCAGCCGCGTACACCTGGCCCCGGTACAGCGCCGTCAGTTCGTCGCGGCGGGCCTGGGGAACGTCAATCACGTCCGTCACCAGGTCGGACGCACCCAACGCCTGCGCGTTCGGCCGGTAGGCCATGCGGCGGGTAAGGTTCGGCGCCTCGTCCGGCACCCCCACCAGGTCGCTGGCCATATCGGCTTCGGACAGTTCAAACGCCATCGGCCCAGTGAACGATTCCGGCGCAACGACCTGGACGAATCGAAGGATGCCGGCCGCGTCTTGGTAGCACCCCACCCCGAAGCTGGGCAGGATCGCGTTCAACGCATCCCGGCCGGTGATCGAGGTGCCAGCGTAGTACCCAACGCCCGCATAGCCGGTGGCCGCGTCCACAGCCCCGCAGTCGGCCGCAGACCATGCGCCCTGCCCCAACCTACCCATCACATCAGCGACGGCAGCGGTCAGCGTTGCAGGCGCCATGCCGGGTCCGATACTCGAAAGGTCGGCTACCACCGGGGTCACCGGTGGCGACTTCATCAGCAGCTGCTGCCCGTCCGGCGAGCTGCTGAACGTGCCCGGCTCCATCAGGTCGCCGCGGTCCATGACCGATTCGACGAACACCGGCACGTCGGCCAGAAACATCGCCGTCGCATCCGAGTTGCCGCCGGCGGCCGGCACGCTGGCCACCGCGCCGATCACGACGGGCTGGGGCTTCCAGGCAAGGGACTCGATATTGGGCAGGAATACGCCACGGTTCAGCGTCTGGCTCAAGTAGTCGTGTGCGTCCCGCAGGTGCAGGGTCTTGCTCCCGTCGTCGTTGATCTCTATCTGATCGATTGCGCAGCGGAACGCAGGTTCCGCGTCGGACAGCATGGCGGACTCGTCCACCATCATGATGCGGACAGACTCGCCCGAACCACCGGAAAGTGCCAATGCGTCCAGCACCCCGTCGGCGTCGGCCACCAAGCACTGCGCGGCCGCCGTCTGCGAAACTGGATCGCCGCCCCAGGGCCAGAAGCTCAGCTCCTGCACCAGGCTGACGCCCTCGGCGACAAGGCCTTCGTATCGAGCGTTGGCCGGGCTGTCGCCAGGCGCGCTGAGCCAGTCAGCGTCGGCCAACCTCAGTGGCGCCTGGGCCGAGTTGCTGGCATCGAGCTTCCAGCCGGCCAGCGCCGCCTCGCTACGCGCGGCCCACTGCCCCGCGTTGACGGCCAGACACAATCCGCCAGCCTTGGATGCAGCCAGACCCGCAGCGAAATGCAGTGGGCCGGCCAGCAGGAGGTCGCGCTGGTGGATCAGGACGCCATTGAGGTACAGGTTCAGCCGCGAGGGGCTGCCGAAGGCAACGCGCAGGCCCACGATATCGCCGTGGGCTACCGCCGGCAGTCCGGTGGCGATGGCGCCAATGCCCTGCACCAGCCTCCCGGTAGCCAGCTCCCAGCCGATGCCATCGCCATTGGAACCAGGCGATTCATCCAGCGGGGCCGCGGCGGTCACGAAGCCGACCACTGCCGCCAGGTCGTCATCGCCCCACAGCGCGAACTCGACCCCCACAAGGCCGTCGGCCAGTGCGAAGTCGGAGCGAGCGCAGCGGTTCGTATCGGCAGCCGCAGTAGTTGCCAGGGTGAGCCCTCCGTCGCGGGCCGCGAGCAGAGGGCCAATTGGAAGCGCGGCAAAGCGCCCGAAGGTATCGGCCATGGGTCATCCGAGTGATTCGAACCAGTCGTTTGCCTCGTCCTCGTCGGATCGTGGCACCAACGTGTCCAGGAAGTGCTGCATGTTGCGCTTGGTGCCGCCCTGGCTGTGCGCAGCAGTGACGTACGCGATCAGCGCAGCTGGCTTCTGGTGGATGCTCACCGGGTCGATGGGGTTTCGCTTGTGGAACTCCCACCACCACAGGAACTCCCGCCGAGACATGGTGGCGCGAAGCTCTGCCACCGTACGATGCAGGTGCCCGGCGAGGACGTGCCAAAACCAATCCTCGCCGCGCTTCCTTATTCGTTTCCCGCTTCTTCCAGCAGGGCGACGGCATCACTGCCGAAGCCGGCGTGCTTGAGCGCGATGGATTGCAGGCTGGCCGCCACCTTGGGTTTCAGCTCGCCGGCCTGCTTCGGGGTCATCACGCGCTTTCCCTCCGCGTCGCAGATCGTGGCTGCGATCAGCTTGGAGCGGTCGCCCATGGCGTACAGGTCGCGAAACTCGGTGTCAGGCAGCGAGCGCACGTAGAACTGCGCCTTTCTGCCATCCGGCAGCTCGATGGTATCCGGCTGCACATCCTTGGCCGCGAACATGCCGGCGTTAGTGAAAGCCTGCAGGATGCTCACCGGCTCCAGCGGCTGGGCTTCGTTGGTTTCGTTGGTCTTGCTCATTGGCCGTTTCCAGATATGGCGGCAGGGCGCGCGGGCCGCGCACGGCTAACACGCGGAGGATCCGCGCGCCCTGCCAAAGAGAGTGGCCCGCTTCCGCGGGCCAAGCGAGAGAGCGCCGTTGTGCCGGTCAGTCCGGGCGGTGCGTGGTGACGGCACCGGAACCACGGATGGTCAGCGTCGCCTTCCAGACGTCGTTGTCCGCCACGGTCACGGCGAAGTTCTGCACGAAACCGTTGAACTGCTTGCTGACCACGGTGGTGGGCGGCGTGATGACCCCATCCACCGCGACCGGCTTGGCAACGCCGGCCGTCTCCGACGCCGGCGCCGTCACCAGGAAGTTCACGACCGCGCCGCTGCGGTGCAGTTCTTCCAGCGCTTCGGAATCCTCCGAGTCATAGATGACCTCGATGGTGGTGCTGCCGGTGGCCTTGCGGCCGGCGACGAACTGATCCCAGTCGTCATCGAAGTCGGAGATATCGATCTCCGACGCCTGGCCATCGGGGAAGCCGACGGAGCGCACGCGGGTCACCTTGATGACCTCGGCCGCTCCGATGGCAATGAACAGCTGGGTGTGCTTGGACTTGAGAACCTGTCCCATGGTCTACCTCTGCTTGGGGCCCGGTGCCGGGCAAGAAAAAGCCGGCTCGCGCCGGCGGATAGAAGGTGACCTGCATCGCTAACGAATCTGCAGCAGGCGCACGTCGAAGGAGATGCCGAAGGCGCCGGTGTCGTCGTCATCCGGCGGTGGATTGAAGCTCTCGATGCTGCCCACGGCCTCAATGGCATCGCGGACCGCCAGCGCAGCCTCGTTGGCCTGGCCGCTGTCCCCACCCCATACGGCAATCCGCACGCGCCAGCCGTCAGCGGGCGGACGCTCAGACAGCACGCCGAGCGGTGACCCACCGACCGCCTGCCACGTGGCGTAGGGCAGCTCCGTGTCCTGCGGGGCCGTACTGGGGTAAACACGGATGGGATCGCCCAGCACCCGCCTTACCTCGGAATCGCCCTGCAGCAATGACTGAATCAAAGGAACCATCAACGCCACCCCTTTGCCCGCATCACCTTGTCGATGGCCGCCCGGGTCTGATCGATAATCAGCTGCGCCGCCTCTGCTCCCTTAGCCTCCGCTGCCGGGGTAAGGAACGGCTTTGCAGCCATCTTTCTGGTCCCAAACTCCAGGTATCGCCAGTAATAGGCCCACCCCGCCTGCACGTAGGATTTGCCGACGCGCCGCTGGCGCCGGTTCCGTTTGGTGTTCGCGTACTTCACCCGCTTACCGGTCTTCACGCCGACGGTGAAGTACTCCCCGCCGGGGCCAACGCCAGCTCTGTTCCGGTTCCTAGCGTTCGCGCGGCGCACCACGATCTGCTGTGCCAGATAGCCACTAGCCCGCCGCACGCGGGCACGCGCGGCATCTCGGATCACGTTACCGCCGCGACGCATGGCCGCCTGCAATGGCTTCCCCTGCAGCTCGACGGGCAACAATTTGAGCGAAGCCAGCAGGCCGTCGAGCCCGCTGATTTGCAGATGCTCAGCCATCGGAGATCCCTGCATCGACCATGAGGTTGAGATGGCGGCGCGCGGTGGGGTCAGGGAGCACCGCACGAATGGCGTAAATCTGGCCGTCGAAGAGCAGCCGCATGGTATTGACCACGCCGGGCAGGAATGGCACCTCGATACGCGCACTGACCTGGCCGTGTTCCGCCGTGGCCGCGGTGAACTCTCGGCCGGACAGTGGCACTACTTCGGCCGGAACGTCGATCTTCCAATCCACCCAGGACGTTCGGTCGCCGCCGAGGGGAAGGCGCACCCGTTCCTCCACTTGCAAGGTGACCCGGTGCATGTACTTGCCGGCCATCACACCCCCCAGGACAGGCGATAAGGATTCAACAATCGGCGGACAGCCAGATCGCTTTCGTCCTTCTTGAAGTAGTAATCGCCGACGAGAAGATGGGCCGCCTGCTTGATCGCAGGCGGGATCGGAGCCGCTGCAGGCGGCTCCGATCCATCCATCCAGGGCACCGACCGACCGATGTACTGCTCGATGTAGTCCTGCGCCGCCTCAATGTGCCCGGTAATGAGGGCGTCGTCGGCGTCGTGGATCACCGGCAGGCTTTGCTTTGCCTCAGCCAGTTCGATGAGCATGGCTCACTCCTGCGTTGCGGGCAGAGCGGCCAGTGCGGTGTCGATGGCAGCCAGGACCGCTTCACGGGCCTTGGCGCCCTTGGCGCTCTCGGCCGCATGGGCAGCTTCCAGCGTGGCGCGATCGCTCACCCCCGCCAGGGCAGTAGTGACCTTCTCGGCCTTCTGACGCACCAGGGCCGCGCCAGCGACCTGGGCGGTCTGCGTCACCTTGTTGGACGCCGGTTGGGCCATCTTGTTGGACGGCAGCGGAGCCGACTTGCCACCCGCATCAGCGTGGCCGATCAGGCCAAGATTCTGCAGATCCTTCGCTCGCTGTTCCGGGCCGCTCCAGGGCTTGCCGCGCTTCTGATATCCACCTTCGGCGTTGGGGTCATTGAACCCCTTCAATGCGATGAATCCCATGTTGGTCCTCCAGCGGCGGGCTCGAAGCCCGCCGCTCCATATCAACGGTGATGAGCCTTACGGGCCCTCGAACGACCCGTGCACGAACGACTCCGGCCGATACACGGCCAGGCCCACGCGCTCTTCCGCGCGGATGGTCACCATGTTCTTGCGGAAGTTGTCGCCGTCCTCCGTCGAAACCTCGACAGCTGCGTCCTCGCGGTCGAACACCTGGGCCGCGATATCGAAGGCACCCACCAGGAATTCGCCCTCCGGCACCGCGGTGGAGTCCACCACGGGCAGCTTCCACATGCGGGGCTGACCGCCTTCCACGACGTTCACCCAGATGTAGCGGCCCTGCTCATCCTTCTGCAGCTCGATGTCTGCCCAGTCCACCGGGTTCAGGGCGATACCACTGGCACGGTACTCGGCAACACGGACCTGCAGGATGGCACGGCGCAGGATATCGATCTTGGTATCGCCGGCCTTACGCAGGGTTTCATTGAACGCGGTTGCCTGCGGAATCAGGCCGAGCAGATTCTGCCCGGTGCCATCGCCTGCCAGCAGCTGCTCTTCTTCCACGTACTTCAGGCCGTAGATTGCACGGCCGTTGATGTAGCTCTGCAGCAGCGGCACGTCGGCCAGAACCTGCTTGGAGGCCAGGAACCAGTGGGCCAAGGTCTTGACCGTGGTGGTCTTCAGCTCGAACGACAGGTCGGACTGCGGCTTCATGGCAGTTTCTGCCACCGGGGCCGCCATGTTCTGGAAGCCCGATTCCTGCACGAACTCGATTGCGTTGGAGCCCGTGCGGCCCGGCATGATGAGGTCGCGAATGGTGAAGGGGCGATCCGGACCTGCGACGATGCCGGGAACCCGCGTCGGCTGGATGGCCGCGCCGACGCCGCCGGTGCCCGTGGTTGCGCTGGTGATCGAGGTCACCGCCTTCAGGTTCATCCGGGCGATGCCACGACCCTTGGCAACCAGGTCGGTGAAGCCTTCGTGCTCGGTGAACTGCTCGCCGATGCTCTTGAGGTCAACGGGATCGTTGGCCGAGAAGCGGCGCGCCAGCTTCTGTTCCACTTCCAGCAGGCGGGCATTGATCTCGATGCCCCCCTTGGAGAGCAGGTCCAGCGCGCCCTTGGTGTCGTCCAGGACCTTGCCATGCTCCCTGATCTCGTTGCTCGCCTTCTCGGCGAACAGCTTGATCTCGTTGTCACGCTCGTTCAGCTGGCTGATGAGGCCCTTCAGATCCAGCGTGTCGTCCAGGTGCTGGGCATTCTTCATTTCGCGGCCAATCGAGCTGGCCAGTGCGGTGTAGCGGGACATAGTTGTACCTCAGAAAGTCGGGAGGGTCAGCCGCCCCAGAACAGGGACGGTCGTGTTTTCTTCAATCGCCTTGCTCCCGGACTCGCTCCGGTCCAGCAGATGCTTCAATCCGCGGTTGGCGATCACCGCGGATTGGCTTTTCGAGAACCCTGCCTCACGCAGGATCTGCTCAAATTCAGGCATGGTCGGCAGGGAGCCATGCGCCAGCTTCGACTTGATGGCGTCGATGCGGGCATCGTCGTTCGCCGGAAAGGTGACCAAGCTGATTTCCACCAGCTCAACCTTCTTGAGCGTGCGTACGCGCTCCTTCTCATCCCAGCTGTCCTCACGGACGTAGTAGCCGATGGACAGACCTGACACGGCGCCGGCCTTCATCAGCGCGTGCGCCTCCTTGGCGCGGGCCACACCGTCGATGATGAGCTGGCCCTCAACCTTCAGGCCGTGTGCATCCTCCACCAGGCTGGTGTAAACCCCGATGGGCTCACCGCTGCGGTGCTGCCACAGGACCGGCACCGGCCGGCCCTTGGCTTTGATCTCTGCCAGGCTCTCGCTGAACGCCCCGGGCGCGACCACCTCACGGTAGGAATCGACCGTCCCGAACACCGAACCGTACCCAGAGAAAAGGCCGTCATCGCTGACGGCCTTCACGGAGAGGTCGAAGTCCCTGATCTTCAGGGCCGCATTTTTTCGATTCATGTCGTTTTCCCATCGTCAGATTGCAGCCAGGCCACCAGCGCCGAACGGGCCTGCTGGTCACCGGTGTTAGAGCCCAGCATGTCGATGGGCAGAAGATTGGACTGCACTGTCAGTTCGGCGGCCTTGCCGCCCTTGCGAGGCAAGTTCTCCCGCTCTCGGCAATCATCGCGGGAATAGATCCCGTTCTGGACCATCGTGCTGTAGAAGGACGCGCGGGCTGCACTGTCGGCGCGCAAGAGTCCTTCCACTGCGAACTCGGCGAAGTACCTGGCCCGCTCAGCGGGCGCCATCAAGTCCTTCCGGATCGACTGCTCGATCCGCCGCAACCATGGCGCCAGGGAGAAGGTCAGGAAGCCGATCATCTGCTGCTCGATGCCGGTGCCCCAGCTGGTGGACTTTTCGGCGTGGCCAACCATGAAGGGAGGCACGCCAAACCAGCGGCAGATTTCTTCCACGTTGAAGGAACGGGTGGCCAGAAGCTGCGCGTCCTCCGGGTTCATCGGGACCTGCTGATACTTCATTCCCGCCTCAAGCAACATCGTCTTGCCGGCGTTCATGGCGCCTGCAAACTCGGCCTTCATGTTCTCGCGGAAAGTGGTCCTGTTCTTGTCGGTCAGGATTTGGTCGGTGGTCAGCACGCCGCCCACACTCATCCCGTTGGCAAACACCTTCGATGAGGCCTCGTCTGCGGCCATGGCCGCACCGAACACGTGGGCGCCGGCTTGGATGGAAGATATCCCCATCGTCCCGTCCGTGCTGAACCCACGGATGTGCCACATTCGCTCTTCGGGGATCACTCGCTGGCGCCCATCGGCGCCGGAGTACCGATACTCAAGCTCCCCCGTTGGAAGCCGCCTCACAGCCATTCTCTGCGGCTGCAGGAACTCTAGGTTGACCAGGCGTCCTGAGCTGACGGTCTTCTCTGCGTACGCGTTGCCCCACAGGAGCAAGCTGACCATCACGACTTCCCAGAACTGCACGGCCGTCATATCAGCATTCGGCTGGTTGTGCAGGATCTCGTAAAGCGGATGCCTGTTGGCAGACACCCGCGTTCCATCTGGCTTCCGTTCGAAGAACCCAACCGGAAGAGTTGCAATAACCTGTGCAAGCAGCCTCACGCATGCCATGGCGGCAGACAGTTGAAGCACCGTGCGTTGATTCACGGCCTTTCCTGCGCTGGAGCCACCGCCGGACCAGGCGGCCCAGAAGGCCTCATCGGTTAGGCCTATGGGCACGCCGAGCCAGCGCAGGACCGAGGACTTGATCTTTCCGGGCCCTCTCTGCTTTGCGTCCTTCGTCATTTTCACACCACGATTGGATTTGAGAAGAAGCCGTCCAGGTCGCCGTCGTCTTCTTCAGGGGTAATGGAGAGGCCAATCGCCATAAGCAGCGAAACCATGTCGTCGATCTTGTCGGGCGAGCGTTTCTTGTCGGGCTTCTGATTGAGATTCCCGTCTTTCACCACCAACAGGTTGGACGCGCACCAATTCAGCACGGGATCGTTTCCATGCTGGATGGCCTTTTTGATGTAGAGCCGCTCAAGCTCCTGCATCGCCGGGTGATAGTTCTTCGTGGTCTGGTTGAACTCGACCAGCGGGATTCCATCGGCCAGAAGGCGCTGGCTGATTTCTTGGGCATTCCATCGGTCATAGGCGACAGCCGCTGGCTTGAAAAGTTCAATATCCTGGCGCATCCGCGCCTCAACCACCTCGTAGTCGGTGACTTCGCCAGGCGTCACTTCGATCAGGCCTGCGGCTACCCAGCCGGCATAGGGCACAACCCCTCGCTCCGTTCGCACGCGCACGGCGTCCTCGGGGACGAACCTACGGCCCCAGGTGAAGTACACGCCCTCCACCTTCCATACCAGGCGCCAAGACGTCAGGTCAGTGGTACTCGCAAGGTCGAGCGCCCCCCAGCATGGGTGACCTTCGAGCCAAGCCAGATCCACATGCCCGCCGCACCTCTGCCACTTGGTCAGGTCCACCCAGCCAGTGGCCGAAGAAGCCGGCCTGTTGAGCCGCTTGATCTTGAACTCAGCAAGCTTGGACGGCATCTGCCGCGCCTCAACAGCCTCCTTTCGGATCGCCTTTATCAGGTGCGGATTTGCGTCCATCAGAGGGTTGGCCTTCTGCCAAGCGCCCTCGTCAAATTCGTCATCGTCCTCATCGACAGCATAGAAGACCACCAGAAAGTGGTCGGCACTATCACCCAGAATTCCCGCCAACACCTGTTTGGCGAACTGCCGCAGCTCACCCCAAGGGCCTGGGTTGGTGTACCCCTCCGTAGTGGTGTACAGCCAGAGAGGGCTGCTGCGTGCGCCGGCAGCCGATGTAAGGACGTTCAGGAGGTCGGCTGACTTATGCGCATGGATCTCGTCCAGCCCAACATGGGACGGGTTGAGGCCGTCTTGCGTGCTTGCCTTGGCGTTGATGGGCTTGAAGGTCGCTCCCGTCTCCACCCGACTGATCGCATTGGCCCAGCAGGCCAATCCGAATGCCTCCTGCAGATCCGGCGTCTTCTCTGTCATGCGCTTGGCGACGTTGAAGATGATTCGCGCCTGGCTGCCGGTGGTCGCCGCGGAGATGATCTGCGCGCCTTCCTCTTCCTCACAGCATTGGCAGTAAAGCAGGATCGCAGCGGCCAGCGTTGACTTTGCGTTCTTTCTGGCCACAGCGAAAAGCGCAGATGTAAAGCGCCGGCTTCCGTCATGGTTGCGGAAGCCGAAGAGCTGAACCACGAAGAAGACGTGGGATTCGTGCAGCTCGATCTCGGGGCGTGCCCACTTACCCTCAACGTGAGGCAACTTCTCGATGAAGTCGCATGGGTCGCATGCATGCCACTCGTCAAACAGGAAGGGCGGTCGCTTCCTGCTTGCCCGCTTGAGGTCAGTCAGGAAGCGCTTTGCCGCCTGGCGGATCAGCTTTCCGAACCGTTTTCCTTTCTTGTCGGCTATCGCCTTCTCTGCGTAGGCCTTGGCGATGCCGACATAGTCACGCACGACTCTTCCGCTTCTGGCCGTTGTTCGCGAAGGCGTTGCCTTGCTTCGCAGAATCTCCAGCTGGCCGGACCTTGCCCTGGGCAACTGGCGTCAGGCCGAAGTCATTCATAAGGCCGCGCAGCTGCGACACCATGGAAGCGACGGGCGCCAGGCCGGCGGCATACATCTGCACTGTATTCCCGTGCAGCGCACACAGCTGCCCGAGCGCCGACAGGCCGGCTTCGGTGAGCAGCTTGTTGGCATGAAGGATTGGCGCGAGCCTATCCCACTCTTTGATGGCGTGGGCGTTCGGTAGCCAGTCCGGTGCCAGCGGCACATCAGATACCAGCGGAAGATCCACTGCCAGCGGTGCGTCGCGGTCCGGACGATCAGTCCCCGCCACCACCTTTAGCGATGTCGGTTTGCGGGGATTGCCCATGGCTCGTTCCAGCAGCGCAACGGCTGCACCTCAAAAAATGGTTTTTCCCAACTGACGGTGGAAAAAAACAGGGGGGCGCACGTATCGAAGCGGGAGGCGACTGAACTTTTGCCCCTCCCCCACCACGAACTATTAATTTTTCGTTATATTTCGTTCCGTTTTTGGAACGACAGGCTTCCGCCGCCGATTGCCGAATCCGCCGTCCTCGCGCGCCGTCTTAGCGTTGTGGCATTGCGCGCATAGGCCTTGGAGGTTGGTCAACTCGTTGTTCCGGCTATCACCATCGACGTGATCGACGTGGGTGGCCGGCTTGATTCGCCCCAGCGCCTGGCAGCTCACACACAGCGGCGATGCGGCCAGCACCTTCGCTCGCAGTCGAAGCCAAGGGGTTGAGTTCGTTGGCAATGCACGATCAGCCTGTCGGTCTCTAGCGGGAGGTGCGTACGCCGCTCCCGCCCGCCCGTGTGGTCGATGCTTCGGCGGTCGGACGGGCATCAGTAGGTATTCCCGTCCAGATCCGCACGCCGCTCTGGCTTTGCATCATCAGAGACCGGTGTGCCAAATTCCTCGCCCAGTAGCATGGCCACTGACTGTGTCAGCAGCGCGATGCTTTCGGACTGTTGGCTAATCTGCTTGCCCTGTTCCTCGATGATCGCGTGCTGTCTCTCGACCAACGCCAACAGGCGATCCAGACGGTTATCGGCCATCACTTCCACCTGGCACCGGGTTGCCTTCGATCTGATCGATGGCGTCCAGCTGCGCTTCGTACTGCAAGAGGCAACGCTTCCGGCCATTGCTCACGTCGAACACGGCCGATGGAGCGGCGTCCCGTACCCACTTGCACCGCTTGCGCAACTGGGGATCGATGGGAACGTACGTTGCCACCGGAACAGCTATTACCGTCGCCGGCGGCGGATTCGGCTTGGTAGGCGCCGCCTGGCACCCGGCCAGCAGCGCTGCGGTCAAGACGACGATGACGCGCATATCAGTACCCCTTCAGTGCTGGGCAGGCGGAATCGAGCAGCTCCAGCGCGGCCTTGCACGTATCCGGCCGCGTTTCATAGCGACCGCGCCAGGTAGATGCCTCCTTCTCGGACGCCTCGATCTTTCCGGCCAACTCCTGAAGGGCTGCCGCGCTCTCTGCCTTGAGGGCTTCCAGCTTCTCGGCCTCCGCCCGGAGGGCAATGGCCACCTCGGCCAGTCGCTGATCGCGCGTGTCCACATCAGACTGCAGCCGGGCAGCATCCGCTTTCCAGTCGGCCTGTACCTTGATGACCTGGGCGCTCAGGTCCCGGATCTTCTGCTCTTTCTCCCATGCGGTCAGGCCGGACACCATGCAGCTGAAAGCCAACACCGCGCACACCAACTTGACCTTGCTGCCAGGCTTTCTCAGCCAGCGCAGCGCGTCGGCAGCGGCGCCGACCACCAGCGCCCACAGCTCGTGCAGGAATCGGATCATCTCGCTCATGGCTTCTCGCCTCCGATGGCGCCGGTCGCCCTCTCCACCATGCGCACGTAGCCGGGCAACAGCCGGCGGATCAGGACGCCGGACAATCCGGCCAACGGCAGCTGTGGGGCGCCAGCCAGTGACGGCCAGATGGATGCGGCAACGGCTATGACCCATGCGGCCACGATGGCGTAGGCCACGACCGCCACGGCCAGGGCCGCCCAGCGCGCGGCGGTCTGCAGAAGGCGATGGCCGGCCCGGCGGGTGGCATCAGCTGCCACGCGCTCGGCGTCCTTCTCGGGCAGTAGAAGGACGCCAATCAGCGCCCCTGCCATAGCGACCAGCAGCACCGACTGCGGAACGCCAAGAATGATTCGCTCGGCCTCGCGCAGTGCGTCGGCCGTCGCTGGCGCGACCACTGCCGCGGTGAACGTTCCGACTATGGTTTTTAGGGTGCTCACGGGCTCAGTCACGGCGCCACCGCCCCGCCGGCCTTTCGGTAAACGGCCAACAGGTCGGCAAGCTTGTGTTCGTGCTGACCATAGCCAGCGCCGGGCAGGCTCGCCCAGATGTTGCTGACCGCCTTGATGGCCTCCGTGATCTTGCCGGCTTGGATCAGGGGCAGCGCGCGGCGCTCCCGGATCTGCTGGAGCGCGATCTTGTCCTGGCTCAGTGGGGAGAAGTCATTCAGGCCCAACGTCTTCCGGTACGCATCGTAGTACCTGCGCAGCAGCTGATAGCGACCTGCGGCAGTTGACTGGATCTTGAGCTTGGGCAGGTCCACCAGCACTCGCGGGTGATCGGCGTAGCTCCTGAACCGCTGGCCGCCGACGATCACGTCATAGCCACGGTTCTTCGTCGGCTGCTTACCATTATCGGTCCCCTCGGACCAGGCCAGCATGTCGAGGAAAGCCACAACGTTCATGCCGCCAGCCTCTTGGCGAGTGATCTCAGCCATTGGGTGTGTCCTCAATTCCAGTATTTGGCGGCGACGTGCGCATAATCAGCGAACAAACCACCTGGGGGGTATATGAATCAATCGCCGGAAGCCCGATACACCGAACAACTTACTCAGCGCCGTTTAGCGACTCTAGAAAAGGGCCTTGAGGGCCTGCAGAACCATCAGCGAACCGTAGAGTCGGAGAAGGAGGCCGAGGCGCTCAACAAGGCGATGGACAAGGAACGATCAGCCAATGAGACCTACACCAAGCTGATCATTGCGGCTGGCTACGCCGGCTTTCTAACGTTCTGGGGAAAGTCCGCTCAGGTGATACCCCAGCCACATCACGCGTGGATCGGCACTCTTTTCCTACTTTCCTTGCTCTGCTACATCGGCTATGAGGTCTACATGTCAGTACGCAGGGGATTCGCGGTTCAACTAGCGAACCAACGCCTCAATGAGAATCCCACACCTGCAGGCGTAGCGCAGTTCAAGGCGTCCTTGCTGGACTTCAATCGCCGCGCACACAGGGCTTGGCTGCTGGTCCTCATACCAACCGTCGCACTCGGATTCGGATCCGGCCTATGGCTTATTGGCTGGTACATCTACAGCACTTGGGCAAGTCACTGATCAGAGGGCTTCACCCAAAAAAGCAAAGCCCCGGCTGGGCCGGGGCTTGCGTTTGAATGGTGATCAATTTGCCCGCCATTCTGCGGACCCTGCAAGTCCTCACTACGCAGCGCGATTCAGCGCCCGGGAGAACTGCTCGGCAGCAACATGCTCCGCACTACGCATGCGCTGCAGCATCCACTCATACACCGGACGCCAGAACCGCCGATACGCCGCGTCGTCGGCACCGATCGCTGCCCCACGCTTGCGGCCGCTGAGCTGCTCCAGCCCCATGCCGCCGCACGCCTCGCATTCAACGACTCCGCTCCCCGTCGTCGCAGCCTGAACACGCGTGCCTTCGCAGGTCTTGCAGCAGCCACAGCTGGCCATCTCCGCAATGACCGCGCCGGCCAGCACCCCAAGCTGCTCCATGGTGTTGTTCGGCCAGGCCGCAGCGCGCGCCTCATCTAGCGCGTGTTCGGTCCTCAGCAGCTCGCGACGCTGCGTGTCCGTCACCTGGTTGCCCCCCCACCCCATGCACGCCTTGGCGATGCCGAACTCAGTCCGCACCGTGGCCAGGTGGTGCATCTGCCTGGTGAACTCGGGTGCAACCAACCCGATCACGGCTTGGCGCAGCGCGTCACGCCGCCTTGCGCCGCTTTCGGGCCACCACAGAGCCTCAAGCAACTCTCGCCCGAGCCCAGCTGGCACATATGCCAAAGCAGCAGCAACGTCCTGGCTGGTCAGGGTGGGCTTTCCACCACCGCCGCTGGATTCAAAATTGACCGTCTTCGCGCCTGTGCGGCTGGACAGCAACTCGCGTGCGTCTTTCATCCCTTCCCCCTTAATCGATCTCGTCGGTTGATTTCGCGGCGCAGCGCGCGTGATCGGCGCAGCGCCTGCTCGGCCTTGCCGCGTTGGCCCGGTGCCGTCCACGCCCGGGTCCATCGCATTTCGGCTATCTCCTGCTGGATGCCGCTCAGCAGCTCCAGCGCCTTGTCGTCATAGCGGGTCAGGTCCATCCAGCCAGCTTGTTCCCCATCCGTCGCACAGCCCGCGACCTACCTGCCCGGCTCGGGCCCACCCGTGATGCGGATCACAACCTGGCCACCCGGCCGGCGTTCATCGTGGACGAAAGGCCGCGACAGGAAGCGTCCGTCGTCTATCCCCAGGATCTGCGCGATGCCGTCCCTATAGGGCTTGCAGCGGCCGACCATGTTGTCGTCGTCCGGCAGTTTCTTGCCCGGCGCCTGGTAGCAATCGATCCAGAGATACAAACGGCCGGCGGGCAGCTGCATGCCCTTCCAGCCCGCGTTGTACGCAAGCATCGCGGCCGTCCGGCGGGCATTGGCCGTTGCCTCAGCCTTCCGCCACCGGTTCACGCGGGCATTCGGCGACAGGTCCTTGCTCGGCCACGGCAGGATTAGCTCCTTCATGTAGTCTCCCCGTTGCCTAGCATCTCTAGGAGATCGGCGTCGCTGCCGAATTCCCTGTGGAAAGGCTTGCTGCCATCCATGAAGGCAGTTCCGTAAAAGGCCCTCCCTTTTCGGTGGGCGCCCGCCTTCCGATAGCATTGGGAGAGCCAGCCAGCGCAATCACTACCGGAGACGGCCACATGGCAGAACTGCTTGATCGCGGCTTTCAGCGAGAAATTCTTCAGTGCGCGGCGGCCACGTACCCCGCAGCAGCGGACATGCAACCCTTTCGCGGTGATGACCGCAGGCTGCGAGTGAACATTGCCTACCTGCACGAACACGGCCTGATCCATGGCGTCTACCCTGGCAATCACGGCCGAAGGGCATCTCCCATTGGGGCGGTCATTACCGCAAAGGGAATCGATTTCCTTGCCGACGACGGTGGCCTGTCCGCGATTCTTGGAGTGATTACGATCAAGCTTCATGAGGACACCTTGAAGTCTCTAATCGCGTCGAAAATTCAGGAATCAGAGATCCCGCAGGCTGAAAAGAAGCGATACCTTGATCAGCTCCGAGAGCTGCCGGGCGAGACGACCAAACACCTGGCTTTGAAGCTTGTGGATGCTGGCCTTGAGAACTGGCACAAAGCACTGCCACTGCTTCAAAACATTCTTTTCCCGACATAACCCGCCGGAGCGCAACGCTGGTTGCAGCAGTCACCCGCGCGGCCGGTTCTTCACTGCGCCCCCAGACGGTTTCGTGCTCAGCCGTTGCCAGCTCGATCATGCTGCCTGCTCCCAGCTGGCCGCCAGGCGCTGCACCACCCCGCCCTGCGCTACGAACTCGTCCACCGTCATTGCCGGACCCGTGGCGGACCGCGCGGCCTTCACCCGCTTGGGTCGGGAAACGGTGTTGTGATCCATCCGCCGCTCGCGCGGGGTGCGCTGGGGGTTGGTCGTCGGCGCTAGGGCCTTCCGGTTTTTCATGCTGCTGCCCTCAGTTCGTTGATGTAGGTCTGCTGGTCAATCAGCTCGTCGTCTGAGCCGAATGCGTCATGGAACTTCTTGGACCAATGCAGGGGCGGCCCCCATCGGTCCACCATCTGCTGCTGGGTCATCCATTCGCGGCGGTAGCGCTGGTGATGCCATTGGCACAGCGCGTACCCGTAGAAGTGGCCGCGCCGGATGTTTCCCGACTTGGCGTGGTTGTATTCGCAGCCGTAGACCACGTAGCGCTGCGCCATCAGGCCCTGCGAGTACCGCACCAGACAGGCCATGCAGGGGCCGGTCTTCGCCAGCTCGATCCGGGCCGCTTCTTCCTTGGTCGGCGGCGGGGCTTTCGACCACATCAGCGCAGCTCCGGCACGGGGCCGGCATAGCGGGTGATCGGGATCTGGCGCATGCCGTCGCGCCACACGGTCATCCCACGGGTCGCGTACAGCACCAGCGGCTTGATCCCGTAGCCATAGGCCAGATACCAGCCGGCCTCGGCTACCGGCTCCGACGCCGGCCGCACTTCCAGTTCGACGTGGTCCTGCCTCATGCCGCGGCGTCCTGAGCGGAACCGAACAGCTCGGCGATCTCTGCAAGCCGCTTCCGGGTGCGCTCGTTCGCTTCCGGGCTGGCCTCCACTCGGCCGGCCAGCAGCGCCAGCGGGTTGAACGCGGGCGTGGGCGCCGGCAGTGCCAAGTGCTCGGCCACCTGCTGATGCGCAAGGCGACCGGCGTCGACCGCCAGCTGCAGCGCTGCGGCCCGGGCGCTGGCATCGTGACCCAGCGACGGCTGGTAGACGGCGCAGCCACCCACAGCGCGCGCGCACTTCACCAACCGGGCATACACCTCCAGGAACGCCTGCCGGGCTGCGATCTTGTCGCCCTCCTCGACCAGCGGCAGCGCCGCCGTCCATGCGTCCCGGGTCTGCTCGGTCCACACCAGGGTCACCGCCTCGTCAGTAGCGCGGATGGCCACGGCCCACGCTTCGTTCGGGGCCGGATGGCCGTCGTCGATGCGCTCCATGATCGCGGCCAGGCTCAGCCGGCCCTTTACCTCGCGGCGGCACGCGGTCAGCGCCTCGGCCAGCACGCGCAGGGGGTACGTCGCCAGGTCGGTGACCATGTACGCCGCAGCGGTCGGACGGATCTGCTCGCCCATCACCTCGGCCGTGGCCACCAGCATTTCGACCAGCGTGTCCTGCTCGGCATCACTGAGCATCGGCGTTCCCCTTCAAACGGCGCAGCAGCGCCTTGGCGTCGTTGGCCGCGTTGGCATTGGCCTGCGTCTGATCCTGCTGGTGGGCGCTGGTGTCGGTCACCTGCCGCCCCGTCGCCCACTGCGTGCGGTACGCCTCGGCGCCGGCCAGCAGAACGCCAAGGTCGTGCATGCGCTTCACGGCGTAATGCTCGTTGACGCTCAGGAACCAGCCGGCCACCAGCGGCGCCTCTTCGCGGCCCAGCCGTTTCACCAGATCCCGAACGTTGGTGTTGACCTTCGCGTTGCGGACGGGGTCCACACCGTGGCGGATGCGGTAGGCAGCCCGGTAGGCGGACCACGTCGCCTTGCAGGCCAGCTGCATCTGCTCTTCCTGCTCCGCCTTCGTCAGCGGCGCGGCCGACAGGCCCGCCGGAGATGACGGTTCTTCTGACGGTTCATTGGTGGTTATATGACGGTTAGGCGGCACGGGGCGCACCTCCAGACCTGCGCCCGGTGCATCCCCTCCTGCAGCGGGCGCATCCCCACCTGCAGCGGGCGCACCCCCTGCATGGGGCGCAGCGCCTGCGCCCGGTGCAGCACCCGATTTACCAGCCTTGCGAGCGCCCTTCGACGGTGCAGCGTCCTTGTCGAACTTGGCCGGGGTGACGTTGTAGACCGTGCTGCTGTTGAACCTGCGGTCGCGGGTCAGCAGGCCAACGACCTCCAGATGATCCATGGCGGTGCGCACAGCGCGCGGGGACATGCAGCAGCGCGCTGCGATGGTGCCAACTGCCGGCCAGCACACGCCGTCGTCGTTCGCCTGGTCGGCCAGCGAGATCAGCACCGCCTTCTGCGTGACGCTCAGGCCCTGCAGCGGCCAGCACTGCGACATGATGATGGTCGACATGTCAGAGCCCCAGCGACAGGTTTTCGCCCGGGGCTACCGGGAACCACGTGCAGGCGCTCTTGCCCGTCGTGGCACACGGCGCTGCAGGGCCGCGCCAGATCTTCCCTTGGCGGGCCAGCTCCGGCAGGCGACGGCCGAGCATGTGGCGGTCAAGGCCAGTCAGCGCGGCCAGATGCAGGCTGCTCTGCCCAGGGTGGCGATGCACTGCCGCTGCAGCGCGCGTCTGCTGGTCCAGCAGCTTGCCGGTGGAGATAAGCTCCGCCGCAGCCGCGTGGCTGCTGTTGGGATCGTTGGAACGGGCCAGATGGCTCATCGCACCGCCCTCCCCTTCGCCGCAGCGCGCGCCACGTTGCGCTCCAGGCGGTTGGCCATCGTGCGCAGCGCGCGGATCTCCGCGATCATCTGCTCGGCTTCGGCGTTCGTGATGGTCGAATCAGCGATCGCGTCCACGGCCGTGCCGGACAACTTCCCCACGCGGCTGGTGATCTCCAGCAGCTTCATCTGGATGGCGCCGATCTCGTCGGACCAGCCGCCCTCCGGCGCCGGCGGCACCACGTCGGCGGCCATGCCGAAGCGGGCCACCAGCGATTGCAGCCAGACCAGCGCGCGCTCACTGCCGCCGGTCTGCTCCTGCATCCACTCGGTCAGCAGCTCCGCGATCTGGAGCGTCACCGATTCACCCTCCAGCCCGCGCAGCTTGGCGCGCAGCGTTTCCGGGTGCATCGACTTGCCCCGGCGCTGGGCCAGGAAGGCAGCTGCGGCTTCAACGCCGCCCGGCGTCTCGCGCACGGAGTTGTAGAGGGCATCGAGCCAATTGAGGGGTGAGGTGCGGCAGGTCATCGGGTCACCTTGGGAGGTACGGCATTTCAGGGTTTCGGGCTGGGCCCGGGCGGCGCACGATGGGCGCCATGGACAGAGACAACTCAGGGACGACGGCCAGGGATGGCCTTTCAGGCGGTATCGACCGGGCCAATGCGGTCCGCGTCGGGGTCGTCGTTGATCCGGGTGGCCGGGGCGTCCTGCTCGGTATGCCCCAGCAGCTTCATTACCTGCGGCAATGCCGGAACCATGTCTTCGTCAGCCCAGCCGCTGACCTGCTCCACCGGCAGGCCCAGCACCTTCGCCAGGTGCTTGTCGTTGCTCAGGCCCAACCGGGCGCGCAGCGAGCGCTTGTTCATGCGGCTGTCCACCAGCGCGCGGGTTTCGGCGACCACTTGGCTTCGCGCCGGGCCAGCTGCGCCGAACGCGTCGGGCCTCAGCAGTTCCAGGAACTGCCGTCGCGCGGGCGGAATGCCTGTCGCGCGCCACTCGCTCACGGACGGCGGCTTGATCCGACAGAGGCGGGCCACCTCGGTGGTTCCACCCAGGCGATCGATGATCTCGGAAGCGGTAAGGTTGTCCATATCGGCAAGATTAGGACTAGCTAATGACCCAGTCAATAGCCAGTCCTAACTCAAATGCAGTTAGCCTTTCCTAATGACTACTCTTGCCGAACGTTTGGCGGCTGCCATCGCGCACGCCCAGATCACTAAAGCCGAGCTCGCCAGGCGGGTAGGAATCTCCGCACCCAGCGTCAATGGATGGTTCAGCGGCAAATCAAAGTTCCTGCGCGGGGAGAACCTGCTCGCCGCGGCTAAGGCCCTAGGCGTAGACCAGACCTGGCTGGCCACGGGCAAGGGGCAGATGCTCTCCGGCGCTGAGCCCGTCGAGTGGGTCGCTCCCTCTGAGACGCCTCCGGGCTATGTTCGCTTCGACTTGTTTGAAGGGGGCGCAGGAATGGGTGTAGGGATCGTCAACCAGGACTACCCCGAGGTAGTAAAGACCATCGAGGTGGCAGAGTGGGAGGTCCGCCGGAAGCTCGGCTACCTGCCCCAGCCTGGCAGGATCCAGATCATCACCGGTCGAGGCCCGTCCATGCGGCCCAAGCTGGAAGACGGCGACATTGTCTGGATCGACACCAGCTGCGACTACTTCGACGGCGACGATTACTACCTCATCAACGTCGGTGGCGAGACGCAGATCAAGATGCTGCAGAAACGCGGCGACGGTCTCTACGTCGTAAGCGTCAACACCGACTTCCCTGCCTACCGTCCGGATCCTGGCGACATGAGCATCCTGGGAAAGGCGTTGATCCACGCAGGTCTGCGGAAGTTCTAAGTGGCGAAGAAACTACCCTAGCGTCCCAAGTTGGGACAACGAAAAAGCCCCGCCTGAGCGGGGCTCTTCACTTGATGAGCTTGAGATCACGCATCTGATCTTCAGACCATCCGATATCGCTCAGAAGAGCTTGGAGCATCTTCGGCCCGTATGTCTTGTGAGGATGGTAGTGAATCGACACGCGCGGACGTGGTTTGATCGTCGCGTCCGGATGGACATAGATGCGCATGGACCCCCCATCCATGTCGCACAGCCATCCGTCTTTCTTTAGGGCACGCTCTAAGTCATCAGCGGTGAGGGACTTGAGCTGCTTCCATACAGGCCCTGGATATCCCATTTATCAGCACGTCGCCAAAGCGCCCTCACGAGTGGGGAGAGTGACCTCTTCGATGTACTTCTTTTTCCTTTTGGAGCCAAGGACCTGCTCCTTCACCTGTTCCTTCAAAAGCGTCCAGGCCATCGCGAGATCGCTCGAATGCTCCCGATCAAGGGTGATCAAGCCGACTGGCATCGGCTCGTTGTGCTTCGCAAGTGACATGAAGTAGTAAGAGATCCCTTCATGAAGACCCTTCGCAGCCTCTTCCGCAGTTGAGCCGCAAGCATGCACGCCCTTCAGGTCAGGAGCGTACGCATGAAACAAGTCTCCATCTCGCTCTATGACTCCACGAACTTGGATCTTGATTTCACGAATAGACATGTGAATTTCCTCAGTAGCTCTTCAATGAGCAAACAAAAGACCGCCTATCTAGGCGGCCGCGAAGTCCAGAGTAGCCTCGGCTACGCGACCTCTGGCGTAATCTTAGGGTTTCACTTCCGCGAAAACAACAACTTGTTGGTTGACACAAAACTGGCAGTCATGTTTGGTCGCGTTCCGTGAAACCTGTCACACCAACTCTACCCTCGTAAACACTGTCGGCCTTTGGCCGTAAAACTTTAGTGAAGCCAATAGCGCCAATGCTTTTCGGTGTCTCGCATCCCGTCCGAGAACTCGGGGAAGGCCCGTCGGCCCACTAGTTCCACGATGATCTTTAAGCATTCAGTTTGCGCAGATCGTCCATCGATCGGTTGCTGAACAGCGCGCTATTCGGCGCCCGGTCCAGATTCGGCGCGCGAAGCTGAAATCTCGTTCATCTTCGCGCTGGGGATGTCCAGCCCTCACCAATGAGGGCAGAAGCCCTTCCGTTTAACGTTAAACGTGGACGGTCAGCACCCCACGAAGCCGGCCTTTGCGCCGGACGTGAACTCGGCAGTATCACTGGATAGTGGCGTGTCAGCAGGTGCTGCCACTGGCTACCAATCCACGGCTCCAGCGTGCGGCCTGGCCGTGCACCTTTGGGGGAAAGTTCCCTTCTACGGGCACCCATGCAGACTCGCTGCTGGGATAGCCGCCCAGATCCGTTCATAAAAATATTAGCCGGCGGCGATTCCAGCAGCTGCTTTTGGCCCTCCTCAGGGCCGATCAGCCTGCCTGACGGCGGCACGGATGGTCGCCAATGCGCCCTGTGGCTCATCCCCTTCCGTCTGCGGCGCCACGTGGCCAGGTGCGGGGGGCGTTCGGGCCTCTGCAATAGCGTTGGCCCTGCGCAGCTCCGCAAGAATGTCCTGCAGCAGCGGCTTGATCCCGAAGATTGCGAATGGAACGAAGATCCACAACACGGTGAGGACCAGGCCCAACAGCCCTAGGAACAGCGTCACCCCCGTAAAAGCCCACTCCATGGCAGATCCCCTCCTGTAGTTTTGACGCGGCACCGTAGCATGCGCCGCGCGGACGAGTCCCGAGTTCAGAAATTTATTAGCCACTCCTATTGACTCCTAGATTAGCCACTCCTAATCTACGGTCGTCGCCCAACGCAGCCCCATCCCGGGGCCGGGCGCAGGAGATCACACATGGCCAGCCTGTCCCTCGGCGCCTTCAAAGACCTGACCCCTTCCGCCGCGCCGATGCCCGACCAGGGCGTCATCACCATCACCGTTGGCTGTTCCCGCATCCACGTCGATGCGGCAGAGGCCGACCAACTGGCTCGTGAGTTGATGCGCGCCGCCCAGGCGCTGCGCATCGGCGGCACTACCGCCAAGCAGTACACCGACGCCCTGAGCGGCAAGGGGGCCGCATGAGCGCCGTCGCCATCTTGGTGGGCCCGCAGCAGCGCGGCCGCGCCGTAGCCGACGCCGTCCGCCTCGCCGCACTGCGCATCGGTCACCGCCCGGCCTTCGCCAACACCGTCGCCGACCTGGCACGGCTCGACTTCCTGCGCGGCGGCAGTGCCGCTGCTGCCATCAGCCGCATGAAGAAGTCGCTGCGCCGTGAACCGCAGCGCGCGTGGAGCCAGGCCTAATGCGCCACCTCGCCCTGCCCTTCTACTGCGCCGTGATCGTCGGCCTCCTGATGGCGCTGCTTGCGCGCGCCATCTACACCGGCGCCGATTCCTTCGTCCTCGTCTGCCTATTCGGCATCGCCTACTTCGGCGGGTCTGGCATCCGGGACACCCGCCGCTGCTGGCCGGCCTTCCGCGCCGAGATGCAGCGCAAGAGCGCCGCCCGTCGCCGTCCGGCCCTGCCGGCTGACGACACGCACTGAGCAACCGCCCGGCCGGCGCAACCGGCCTCCCACGCCGGCGGGACTTCCACACAGCCGGCAACCTATTCCTCAGAGATCCGCCATGACCGATTCCGTCGTTGTCGATTTCCAGCATGAACCCGAGTTCGCCAAGAAGGAAAACGGCGAGCTGCCCCGCATCGAACTGATCCGCGAGCAGGTCGCCGGCTTCGTCTCCGGCTACACGACCGCCAAAGGCAACCGGCCTCCGCGCATCGTCGTCCAGACCACAGACCTCAAGCATTGCGTGCGCCGGATCCTGGCACGCATGCAGAAGCCCCACCGCGACAAGGCGAAGGCCGAGTGGCAGGAGAGGCGTAAGGCCGGCTCCACGCAGCCCTGGCGTGAAGCCAAGCCGGAGCCAATCCCCGGCGCAACCCTCACCTGGGGCGAAATCCCCATCGAAGGCATGGGTTACAGCCGCCATCGCGCCGTCGACAAGCACTGATCCATGGCCAAGCCGGTCCAGATGGACATTTTCGATGACGACCCAGCGCGCGAGGCAGCCGCCTGGCGCGTGCAGGCGGAAGAGTCGCTGAGGCACTTCCAGTTCTCCGAATCGATCCGCCTGGAACGGCACGCCTACTACCTCGGCATGGCCGAACAACTCGAAGTCAGGGCGCGCGGCGCGCGCTCCACCAACAGCAAGGACATCCAGGCATGAGCAACGACAAGAGGTCCACCGGCCACAATCTGGACACCAGCGAAGGCGCCCGCGCCTACGTTGCCGAGTACTTTGCCAACCAAGTGGGCCGCCACGACTTCCGCGCCTACATCACCACGCGTCTGGCTGCCGACTTCGCCTGCGCGCTGGCAACGCACCTCGCCGCCCAGCCCTTCCCGGCCGGTCAGGTGGATGCGATGCAGCAGCGCGATGCCGCGCGCTATCGCTGGCTGCGCGACTTCATCGACCAGAGCCCGCAGGCTATTGAGCATCTGGCCTGCTCGGATGGTGACCTGATCGATGACGTGATCGACGCCGCGATGGGGGCTGCCGCCCTCGCCGCCCCGCCCGCGCAGGCCGTGGACCTTCCTTACTCGCTCAATGCCGATCCGGCAGGCATCCGCGCCCGCGTGTGCGACGTTATCGCCGGCACGTTGATGGTCGGCGCGCAGGGCCACACGCCGCCGCCGGCCGGTCATTGGGCGGAGCCGTTCTGGAACGCAGCCCGTGCTGATGCGGCGGCGCAGGCCGTGGACCTGGGGCAGTTCCGCGAATGCGTTGAGCTGATGGAATGGCAGGAGCGCGGCCACGCAAATCCCGAATGGCCGACCGGCAGCCCTGAGAAGCATGCCGAGGCGCTACGCCTGCTGGCGCTTATCGATAGCCAGGTGGTACGGAATGTCTAAA
Organism: Stenotrophomonas sp. YAU14D1_LEIMI4_1; assembly: GCF_003086815.1. NCBI lineage: Bacteria > Pseudomonadati > Pseudomonadota > Gammaproteobacteria > Lysobacterales > Lysobacteraceae > Stenotrophomonas > Stenotrophomonas sp. YAU14D1_LEIMI4_1. Next base: position 2,570,240 of record NZ_CP025997.1, read on the forward strand.
ACAAGCCGCGCCCCGCGCTCACTCCTACGGCTTCACCGAATCGAGTCGGCGATCGATCTCTTGTTTTGCCGATTTCTCAGCGTCATCCATAGCAAGCTGAATAGTGTCGAGTTTGTCGAGACAGCGAGTGCCAGCAGTAGGTGCTCCGCCGATTCGATAAATACCTTGGTACTTCCCGTCGTCAGGCCCGCCAATTACCGAAACCAGAGCAGCGGTAACCGAGTACTTAGCCCCGCGATAGACATCGCCCCAGCCTACGTTCGGAACTTCCTTGTAGCTCATCGCATTCTCACAATCGCTTTGAAGAAACCAAGAGTAGCGGACCGATTCCGCCATATCTATCGCTCTGCTGGATATCGGGTGCAGGAAGGCGAAGGCAATGGCTAAGCTGCTGCCCATCCTCGTTGCCTGCGAGTACAGCGACACCGTGGCGTCGGCGTTCCGCGCCTTCGGCTTCGATGTCTACTCGTGCGACCTGCGCCCCACCGAGGGCGATCCGCGCTGGCACATCCAGGAAGATGTGCGGAACCACCTTCAAGCCGGCCGCTGGCTGGCGATGGTGGCCCATCCCTATTGCACCTACAACACGCTGGCGGGCATTCGCTGGATGTACCACCCGGATGACACGGCGCTGGCGCAGCCTGACCGCCGCCGGCATCCAAAGTACCCCAACCGCATGCGTGACTTCTTGGAGGGCGCACTGCTGTTCGCCGACCTGATGGCCGCACCGGTGGAATTCATCGCGGCAGAGAACTCGAAGCCACACGGCTTGGCGATGAGCGTGTTGGGGCGGCCGACGCAGACCGTTCAGCCCTACGACTTCGGCAACCCCTTTACGAAGGCGGCAACGCTCTGGCTGAGGAATCTGCCGGCATTGGTGCCCAGCCACACGAAGGCGCAGGTGATCGAGCAGCACGGGAAGATCGAGGCCCGATGCCACCTGATGCCGCCCGGCGCGGATCGTGAAAAGGAACGCTCGCGCTTCGACCCCGCCATCGCTGCGGCAATGGCGCAGCAGTGGGGTAGCCACATCCTCAGCGCCAAGAGTGCCACCCGTATCTCTGTACCACTGCAACTGGAGCATGCCGCTTGAACGCCGCCACCTACCCAGCCACCCCTGCGGCCGCCGTTGCAGCCAGCCAAGCATCGTCGCCCGTTGCCGCGGTCATCGCCACCATGCGCAGGCTGGGCGCCGCTGGCGCGCCCGTGTCGGCCGACCAGGTCCGCGAATGGGGCGACACGCTGCTGCAGCAGCTGTACTCCCAGCCGCCCGTGCGCTGGGAGTACCGCAACCAAGGCGACTCCGCCCCTGGCTGCTGGATCACTGCCACCCCTGAGCACGTCTACCACGCCGCAAAGCGCGGCTGGATCGTGCGCGCCTTGTGGGAGGCCCCGCGCGTGCAGAAGCCCGACCTTGACCACTACTTCAAGGACGGCACCTGTACCAAGTGCGGCGATCCTCAGGACTGGGCCGGCCCCGACTGCGTGCCGCTGGTGAAAGCTGCGGACCCGCGCGCCACGCTCCCTTTCGACCCCCGATGGCTACTTGAGCCGCTGCGGTGGCTGCGCGACGCCCGCCCCGGCGGGCTCAACCGCTACGACCGCGAGTACCGCGCCAGACAGGCCGCTTTCCTGATCGAGAAGTTGGAAGCCCAATATCCGGAGTGCAAGAAGCCATGACCCAGAAGCAGATCAGCCATCCCGAAGGCCTGCCGAACTGCGCCGCCGGGCACCGCGCGCGCCACATCCATGACGAGCGCCGCCCGAGCGCCGGCGGTGGCCACCTGGTCGAGTGCGCATGCCGGGCGACCAGCAAGAGCGAGAACCCCGACACGGCGCTGGCCGAGTGGCGCCGGATCAACCGGCCCGCGCGCAGCACGCGCCCGGTGCCGGCGCCGGCAACCGCCGACAACGTGGTGCAGTTCAAGCTCGGCCTGGCAGACTCCACTCAGCTACAGCGCACGGGAGGCAATCATGGGCGCCGCTGAACGGCTGGAAGAGCTGCTGTCGCTCGACCGCGTCCGGCAGATGACCGGAATGGGCACTACCTTCATCTACGGCGAGATCAAAGCTGGGCGGTTCCCTCGCTCGATCCGCATCGGCCGTCGTGCACTGTGGATACAATCCGAGGTGCAGGGTTGGGTTCGGCAGCAGATCGCGCAGAATCGACCGCTGTAGGTGGATGGGTAGCTGGGCGGGTAGCAATAGCTGAGACAACAAAAAAGCCCCTATTTCTAGGGGCTTTTTAAGAATTCTGGCGGAGAGAGTGGGATTCGAACCCACGGAAGGTTTAACCCTTCGCCGGTTTTCAAGACCGGTGCCTTAAACCGCTCGGCCATCTCTCCGTATCGGCCCAGCCTGCTGGCCGGGCACGCATTCTCGCACGGCCGGGCGATTTGCCCAAGACCGGCGTAACGCCGGGCGTGACCCAGCGCTATCGGCAGACTTCAGCCCGCATCCACGGCCAGGGCGCCCAGGGCGCTGGCCTTGATCTTCTCCTTGGCCTTCTCGCACGCGCCACCACAATCCAGGCGCGAGGCCTCCAGCTGCGGCGGCAAGTGTTCGGCCAGGAAGTCGATGAACACGCGCACTGCCGGCAGCAGGCCGCGGCGCGAGGCAAACACGGCATGGCACACGCCCTGCGGCAGCGACCAGTCCGGCAGCACCACTTCCAGTTCACCGTTGCGCACGGCTTCGGCGCACACGGTTTCGGGCAGCATGGTGATGCCGAAGCCGTCCTTCACCATGCTCTGCAGCAGCGGGAAGTCGAAGCCGGCCACGCGCGGCTGCAGGTCCACCCGGCGCACTTCGCCTTCCGGGCCATGCAGTTCCCAGCGCTGGCGCGCCTCGTCTTCGCTGATGCTGAGGGTGACGTGCTGGGTCAGCTCTTCCGGGTCCTTCGGGCGGCCGGCGCGGTCCAGGTACTTCGGGCTGGCTACCAGCAGTTCCTGTACCTGGCCGAAGCTCCGCATGACCAGGCTGCCATCGTCGTCCAGGCGCGAACGCACGCGCAGGGCCACGTCGTAGCCTTCATTGATGATGTCCACGCGGCGGTTGCTGATGTTCAGCTGCAGGCGCACCTTCGGGTACTGCTCCAGGAACTTGGGCAGGAGCTTGGGCAGCTGCATCTGCGCCAACGAGACGGGCACGCTGGCGCGCACCACGCCGCGCGGCTCGGCACTCAGGCGGTCCACCACTTCGCGCGCGGCCTGGGCCTCGGCCAGCATGGTCTGCGCGTGGCGGTGCACGCTTGTGCCGACGTCGGTGACCGCGAACCGGCGCGTGGAACGCTGCAGCAGGCGCACGCCCAGGTCGGTTTCCAGCTGGCTGATACGGCGGCTCAGGCGCGATTTGGGAATACCCAGGGCGCGCTCGGCGGCGGCGAAACCGCCGTGGTCCACGACCATGGCGAAGTAGTACAGGTCATTCAGGTCATGCATACCCGAGTTCCATATCTAGAACAATTCGTGGCATTGAACCACCTTTATCCCGCCCATGCAACAACCTATCGTTCTCTCCGTCGGCGGCGAACCCGCCCCTCCTTCCCGAACATAGGTGACTGCCATGAAGCTTCTGCATCTCGACGCCAGCGTGCTTGGCGACAACTCCGTCTCGCGCCAGCTGACTGCGGCGGTGGTCGCCCAGTTCAAGGACCAGATCGACGGCCTGCAGGTCGATTATCGCGATCTGGACGCCAATCCGGTACCCCATCTGCGCAGCGGTTCGCTGGCCGGCGCCGATGCCGCCGAGGCGGCCGATGCTGAACAGGTGATGCAGCAGTTCCTGGCCGCCGACATCCTTGTCATCGGCGCGCCGATGTACAACTTCAGCATTCCGTCGACGCTGAAGGCCTGGATTGACCGCGTGGCCGTGGCCGGCCGCACCTTCAAGTACACCGAGAACGGCCCGGTGGGCCTGGCCGGTGGCAAGCGCGTGATCGTGGTGAGCGCCCGCGGTGGCATCTACACCGATTCGCCGGCCGACTTCCAGGAACCCTTCCTGCGCCAGGTGTTCGCCTTCATGGGCATCGACAATGTGGAATTCGTGCGCGCCGAGGGCATTGCCTATTCGCCCAAGCACCGCGAAGACGCCATTGCCGGCGCGCTGTCGGCCCTGCCGTCGCACGCTGCCGAAGAAGTGGCTGCGTAAGTACAGCGTTCCAGCGATCGGCGCCCTCCCCCCTCCTCGTCGAGGGCGCTGATTGCGGGCCGGGAGCCCCTCCCCCATCCCGGCCCACCCTGACGGCTCCGCATTGCGGGGCCGTTTTTTGTTGCCTGCGGCCGGTAGGCTGGGGGTATGGATTACATCGTGACCACTGCGCACCGCAGCGAATTTCCGCAACCGATCACCCTGCGCCGTGGGCAGGCGCTGGTGGTGGGCGAACGTTATGAAGGCCCTGAGGGTTGGGAAGACTGGTTTCTATGCCAGGCCGAGGGGCAGGAGCCGGGGTTCGTGCCGGCGCCGGTGATCGGGCGCGATGCGCACGGTGGCGCATTTGCCACGCAGGATTACTGCGCGCGGGAGCTGGATGTGGACCCGGGACAGCGATTGCGCGGGCTGCGCACGCTGAATGGATGGGCGTGGTGCGTGCCGGAAGACGGCGAGCCCGGGTGGGTGCCGTTGGAGAAGGTGCGGTGGTGGGGTGATCGCGGGGTTCATCCACGCCCTGCGTGGATGCGGTAGATCCACGCCATGCGTGGATGCGCTGCCATGCAAGCAAGGCACCCACCAAAGCAGGAGCGGCGCCATGCAAGCAAGGCACCTACCAAGGCTGAAGCAGTGCCATGCAAGCAAGGCACCTACCAGAGCAGGAGCGGTGCCATGCAAGCAAGGCACCCACCAAAGCAGGAGCGGCGCCATGCAAGCAAGGCACCTACCAAGGCTGAAGAAGTGCCATGCAAGCAAGGCACCTACCAAAGCAGGAGCAGTGCCATGCAAACATGGCACCCACCCCAGCGGGTTCAGCCGATGGTTTCGATACCGCCCATGTAGGGGCGCAGCACGTCAGGCACAGTGATGGTGCCGTCGGCGTTCTGGTAGTTCTCCATCACCGCGATCATGGCGCGACCCACGGCCACGCCCGAGCCGTTCAGGGTGTGCACCAGCTCCGGCTTGCCGGTGGCCGGGTTGCGCCAGCGGGCCTGCATGCGGCGGGCCTGGAAATCACCGGTGTTCGAGCACGAGCTGATTTCGCGGTAGGTGTTCTGCGATGGCAGCCAGACTTCCAGATCGTAGGTCTTGATGGCCGAGAAGCCCATGTCGCCGGTGCACAGCAGCACCTTGCGATACGGCAGGCCCAGCTTTTCCAGCACCACTTCGGCGCAACGGGTCATGCGCTGGTGCTCGGCGTCGCTGTCTTCCGGGCGGCAGATCGACACCAGTTCCACCTTCTCGAACTGGTGCTGGCGGATCATGCCGCGCACGTCGCGGCCACCGCTGCCAGCTTCGGCGCGGAAGCACATGGAATGGGCGGTCACGCGCAGCGGCAGGCGCTCGGCGTCGACAATCTCGTCGCGCACCAGGTTGGTCAGCGGCACTTCCGAGGTCGGGATCAGGTAGCGCGTGGAATCACCCACGGCGGTCTTGAACAGGTCGTCCTCGAACTTCGGCAGCTGGCCGGTGCCGCGCAGCGAATCGGCGTTGACCAGCAGCGGCACGTTGGTTTCTTCGTAGCCGTGCTCACCGGCGTGCAGGTCCAGCATGAACTGGGCCAGGGCACGGTGCAGGCGGGCCACCTGGCCGCGCAGTACGGTGAAACGCGAGCCGGACAGCTTGGCCGCGGTTTCCGCGTCCAGGCCGGCGTTGCGCGCGCCCAGTTCAACATGGTCCAGCACCGGGAAATCGAAGCTGCGCGGGCTGCCCCAGCGCGCCTGCTCGACGTTGTCGTTCTCGTCGGCACCAGCCGGCACGTCATCGGCCGGCAAATTCGGAATGCCGGCGGCGATGGTGTCGATCTTCTCGCGCAGCTCGTCAAGAGCCACTTCAGAGGCCTTCAGCTCGTCGGCGAACGCGGCCACTTCAGCCATGATGGCCGAGACGTCCTCGCCCTTGGCCTTGGCCTGGCCGATGGCCTTGGAACGGCTGTTGCGCAGGCTCTGCAGCTCCTGGGTACGCACCTGGATACGCTTGCGATCGGCCTCCAGGGACTCCAGGGCAGACACGTCGAGCTCGAAGCCGCGGCTGGTGCGCAGGCGTTCGGCGAGGTCGGCGGGCTGGTGGCGGAGCAGGGCTGGATCAAGCATGGCAGGTGTCGTGGTGGGTAACAGGGACGGGATTATCGCCTGTTATACGGATTTCTGCCGCCCGGTTCATTCCGGGCGTGGCAGAATCGGGGTACTTCACGCTGGTCTGGTCCATGTCTGCACCTCGCTCGTCCTCTGCCAAGTCGTTCACTGTGCACATTCCGCGCAACGCCCTGAAGATCGCCGGCATCGCCTTCGGCGTGGGCATCGCGCTGTTCGTGGTGGTCTGGCTGACCGGCCGCGACAAGGAATTCTTCCGCGCCGACCCGGCCACGGCCACCCCGCAGGAAACGGCACAGATCGAGCCGCTGCCCGAGCCGTTGCCGGCCGCGGCGGGCTCCAGCGACATGCCCGATGCCAAGCCGGCGCCGCTGCCCGAGGACGAGGCGCCGAAGCTGGTGGAAACCGCCCCGCCGCCGCCGGCCGCAGTGGACCCGGCCGCCCCTGCGCCGGGCACGGCCGCGCCGGCTGCAGCCACCTCGCAGCCGATGCCGATTGCCGAGCAGTCGCCCGCGCCCAGCTACCCGCCCGCCGCCCTGCGCCGTGGCGAGGCCGGCAGCGTGGTGGTACGCGTGGACGTGGATGCCACCGGCTACCCGAACAACGTGACGGTGATCCAGCGCAGCGGTTCGCGTGACCTGGACCGTGCGGCCACCGACGCCGTGCGCCGCTGGCGTTTCACCCCGGCGCAGAGCAACGGCCAGGCCGTGCCGGGCAGCATTGAAGTGCCGTTCGACTTCAAGCCGCAGTAACTGAACGGTGCCCGGCAGGCAACCTGAACCCTGCCGGTTGCGTTGACGCAACGCTGACACATTGCCACTGCTGCCCGGTCCAGACTCGGGGCGTCGTTACAGACGCGAGGAGCAAGCAATGACGGCTACTACCCACGAAAACCTTCATTCGCCCCAGCTGCAGCAGGATGTGCCGCACCGGCCGACGTCGCCGTGGCTGTGGATGGCGCTGATCGTGGCAATGTTCGCAGCGGCCTTCGTCTGGCTGCGCTTTGCCAATCAGGAAGACGTGGCGCCGGCCCCGGTGGGCGAGCGCATGCTGCCAGCCACCGATACCCCGGTTGCCACCACGGCGCCAGCGGCCCGCACCGCGGCACCGGCCAACGCCACCCGACGCAGCGCTCCGGCCGTGAACAACCGTGAGGCGCGCCCGCTGGCCAGCAATGCCAAGCCGACCTATCCCGCTGCGGCGCTGCGTAGCGGCGTGCAGGGCAGCGTGGTGGCCAGCCTGAACGTGGATACCCGCGGCAACGTAACCCAGGCCAGCATCGTGTCGCGCAGCGGCGAACGCAGCCGCGACCTGGACCGCGCCGTGATCAATACCGTGCAGGGCTGGAAGTTCCAGCCGGCCATGCATGAGGGGCGCGCCGTGGCCAGTGTGGTGCGCGTGCCGGTGGATTTCCGTACCGAACAGCGTTGATCGCGGACGAGGGGTTCGTGATGTGGCGGAGGCTTCGGCCTCCGCCTTTTTTTGCAGCACACCGCCCTGTAGAGTCGAGCCATGCTCGACTGACGGTGCGCAGCAGTCGAGCATGGCTCGACTCTACAGGTGTGCAACAGTCGAGCGTGGCTCGACTCTACCGTCAGGCCAGATTGAAGCCTGCGCTGCGGGCCAGGCCGTCGAAATCCGGGAACGAAGTGGCGACGTTGGCGATGTCGTTGATGCGCACCTCGCCGCTGCTGATCTGCCCGGCAATGGCAAACGCCATGGCAATGCGGTGGTCACCGTGGCTTTCGATGGTGCCGCTGCCCAGGGTCACGCCGCCGTGGAGGGTGGCGCCGTCTTCGGTTTCGTCCACCTGCATGCCCAGCGCGCGCAGGCCGGTGGCCATGGCCGCCAGGCGGTCCGATTCCTTCACCCGCAGTTCGGCCGCGCCGGTCACCACGGTCTGGCCTTCGGCGGCCGCGGCGGCAACGAATAGCGCCGGGAACTCATCGATCATGTCCGGCACCAGTTCCTCGGGAATGCGCGCGCCCTTCAGCGGGGCATGGCGCACCACCAGGTCGGCCACCGCTTCCCCGCCCTGCTCGGCCGGATTTTCTTCGATGATGTCCGCGCCCATCAGGCGCACCGCGTGCAGCAGACCGGTGCGGCGCGGGTTCAGGCCCACCTGCTTCAGGCGGATGTGCGAACCGGGAATGATGCTGGCGGCGACCAGGAAGAATGCGGCAGAGGAGAAATCAGCCGGCACCACGATGTCAGTGGCACGCAGACGCTGGCCGCCGCGCAGACGGGCCTTGCCCGGCGAGAATTCAATGTCCACACCGAATGCCGACAGCATGCGCTCGGTGTAATCGCGGGTCGGGTGCGGCTCCACCACACTGGTTTCGCCCTGCGCATACAGGCCGGCCAGCAGGACCGCCGACTTGACCTGCGCACTGGCCACCGGCGAGGCGAAATCAATCCCGTGCAGCGCCTGGCCACCGTGCACGTGCAGCGGCGGGGTGCCATCGTCCTGCGTGTCGATCTTCGCGCCCATCTGCGACAGCGGACCGGTCACCCGGCGCATCGGACGGCCCGACAGCGATTCATCGCCCACCAGCGTGCAGTCGAAGGCCTGGCCGGCCAGCAGACCGGCCAGCAGGCGCATACCGGTGCCGGCGTTGCCGCAGTCCAGCGGCGCGCTGGGCGCCCGCAGGCCATCGATGCCGACGCCATGCACGATGCGCTGCGAGGCGCTGGGGGTTTCGATGCGCACGCCCAGCTGGCTGAAGATGCGCGCGGTGGCGCGGGTGTCTTCGCCTTCCAGGAAGCCGTCGATCTGCGAGGTGCCATCGGCCAGCGCGGCGAACATCACCGAGCGGTGCGACACCGACTTGTCGCCGGGAATGGTCAGGCTGCCCTGCAGGGGCTGGCCCTTGCGGGCAATCCAGTGTTGCGCGTTGCTCATCGTTCGATCGTTCCGTAAACGCCGGCGGGCCAGCGGTGCTTCAAGGGGCGCGGCACGTGGCCGCCACAGCAATCAGGGCACTGCCACCGGGTAGGAACCCAGCACCTTGATCTGCGCCGAGTGCGCTTCCAGTTCGGCCAGCGCGGCCTGCATGGGGGCATCGTCGATATGGCCGGCCAGATCGATGAAGAAGCCGTATTCCCACTTGCCGTGGTGCGACGGGCGCGATTCGATGCGGTTCATGCTGATGCCGTGGCGGGCGAACGGGCTGAGCACATCGAACAGCGCGCCGGGCTTGTCATGGATGAACACCAGGACCGAGGTACGGTCGTGGCCGGAAGTCGGGAAGATGTTGCGGCCCACCACCAGGAAACGGGTGGTGTTGTCGGCATCGTTCTGGATCGGCTTGGTCACGACCTTCTTCAGGCCGTACACGTGGCCGGCGCTTTCACCACCGATGGCCGCAGCATCGTCGGCATTGCGTGCACGGCGCGCGCCTTCGGCGTTGCTGGACACTGGGATCTTCTCTGCCTTCGGCAGGTTGGCACGCATCCAGGCCGAGGTCTGCATGAAGGATTGCGGGTGGCCGTAGACGCGCTCGACATCTTCGATGCGCCCGCTGCGTGACATCAGGTACTGATGCACACGCAGTTCCACTTCGCCGCAGATCTTCAGGTTGGAGGTCAGGAACATGTCCAGGGTGATCTGGATGGTGCCCTGCCCCGAATTTTCCACCGGCACCACGCCGAAATCGGCGTTGCCCGCTTCCACTTCCTGGAACACTTCTTCGATGCTGGCCATCGGCAGGCCCAGTGCCGAGCGGCCGAAGTGCTTGAGCACGGCCTGCTGGCTGAAGGTGCCTTCCGGGCCGAGGTAACCGATCTTCAGCGGTTCCTGCTGGGCCAGGCAGGCCGACATGATTTCGCGGAACACGTGCACCAGCAGTTCGTCGCTGAGCGGGCCTTCGTTGCGGTCCACCACCATGCGCAGCACCTGGGCTTCGCGCTCGGGGCGGTAGTAATCGACGGCGGCGGCCAGCTTGCCCTTGGCCTTGCCCACTTGGTGGGCAAACTGCGCGCGTTCGGCGATCAGGCCCTGGATGTCGCGGTCGATCTGGTCGATCTTGGCGCGCACGTCGGCCAGCGCCAGCGGTGCCAGCGTGGGGGCCGCAGTGGCGGTCTTCTTGCCCTTGAGGGCCGCGCTGCCCTTGGCCGTTTCAGCCTTGGCGGGCGCCTTCTTGGCGGGTTTGCTTGCCATTGGAATTCCTTGTTGCAGGGCACGCACCGGGCGGTGCGCGCCGTTCAGTGCTCAACCGTGACGCTGCTGGAAATCGGCCATGAAGGCGACCAGCGCCTCAGCCCCGGCCAGCGGCATGGCGTTGTACAGCGAAGCGCGGATGCCGCCCACCACCTTGTGACCCTTCAACGCCAGCAGCCCGGCGGCCTTGGCCTCGGCCACGAAACGCGCGTCCAGGTCGGTGCTGGGCAGGAAGAACGGGATGTTCATCCGCGAGCGTGCCGAGGGCGCGACTTCATTGCGATAGAAGCCGCCGGAAGCATCGATGGCGCCGTACACCAGCGCGGCCTTGGCGGCATTGCGCTTGGCGAATTCGACCACGCCACCTTCGGCCAGCATCCACTTGAACACCAGGCCGGCCAGATACCAGTTCCAGGTGGGCGGGGTGTTGAGCATGGAATCGCGCGCGACGTGCGAGCGGTAATCGAAGATGTCCGCGCGCGGCTGGCCGGCGCGCTCCAGCAGGTCGCGGCGGATGATCATCACCGCAATGCCGACCGGGCCCAGGTTCTTCTGCGCACCGGCATAGATGATGCCGTAGCGGCGCACATCCAGCGGTTCGCTGGCGATGGACGAGCTGAAATCGGCCACCAGCGGCACAGTGCCGGTATCGGGCACATCACGGAATTCGACGCCGTGGATGGTCTCGTTGGCGGTGATGTGCACGTAGGCGGCATCGGCCGAGAGCTGCCAGCCCGCGCGCGCGGGCAGTTCGCGATAGCCGTTGGCTTCGCTGCTGGCGGCGATGTTCACATCCACATAGGGGCCGGCCTGTTTGACCGCCGTCTTTCCCCAATGGCCACTTACGACATAGTCGGCGCGCTGGCCGGGCTTGGCGAAGTTGAGCGGGATGAGCGCCTGCTGGGTGGTGGCACCCCCGGGCAGGAACAGCACCGCGTAGTCGTCGGGGATATCGAGCAGGCGGCGCAGGTCGGCCTCGGCCTCGGCGGCCACGGACATGAATTCCGGGCCGCGATGGCTCATTTCCACGATCGAGGCGCCGGCACCGTGCCAGTCCAGCATTTCCGCCTGCGCCTGGCGCAGGACCGATTCCGGCAAGGTTGCAGGGCCGGCACTGAAGTTGAACGCGCGCGTCATGTCACACCTGTGGGGCAAGACCCCTAGTATGCCGCAGCGCACCAGCCTTGCGGCCTTGTCGCGCAAGGGAAATTTGGTTGCATTCGTATCCAATCGCCGGCCGGCGCAATGTGCCAACCAAGGTTGGCACCTACCGAAGCGGGGCGTGTCCTGCGCTGGTAGCCGCCGACCTTGGTCGGCGTACGCCGTCAGGCGTCATGCGGCCGGCGGCAATGTGCCAACCAAGGTTGGCACCTACCGAAGCGGTCAGGGCGTCATGCGGCCGGGGGCATCGTGCCAACCAAGGTTGGCACCTACCGAAGCGGGTTGGGTCGGGCGGTAGCGCCGGGCCATGCCCGGCGGGACGGGTTCAGCGCGCGCCGAACCAGAGCAGCAGGCTGAGCACGCCAGCCAGCAGCAGGGCACTGGCCAGCAGCCACGGCCAGCGGCGCACGTGACGCGGCGCCGCCGGGGCCACCGGCGCCTGTTCGCTGTCTGCCGCCTCGTCGTCCGCGCTGGGCGCCGGGCGCCGGCGCGGGTCGTGCGGCACTTCCAGCACGAAGCGATGCTGGCCATCGAACACCAGCTGGTCGCCGGCCTGCAGCCAGCAGTGGCGCACGGCCACGCCGTTCACCCGGCTGCCTTCGGCACTGCCCAGGTCACGCAGCAGTACCCGCTCGCCATGCAGTTCGACCCGAGCGTGCTGGTCGGCGAAGGCCGGCTCGTCAATGGCGATGTCGGCATCGTCACCGCGACCGATCAGCCGCGGCCGTGCCAGGGTGAAACCGCGACCATGGTGCAGGCCGCCCACCCCACGCAGCACGCGCTGTTCGTCGATGCCCGGATCGGCCTGCGCCGTCGGCGCCGGTGCCTGCAGCAGGGTCTCCACCTCGCCCTGCAGGACCATTTCCACGCCGTCCACATACACCGCATCGCCCGCACGCAGCAGGGCCATGCGCCGCACCGGGCGACCATTCACGTGGATGCCACGGATACCGTTGCCGACCTGCAGCCACAGACCGCGATCATCCAGGCAGAACTGCGCCAGCAACAGGGCGCCGTTGCCGGCATCGCCCAGCCGCACGCTGCCATTGGCCTGGCGCACGATGCGCTGCACCCCGGGCCGCAGCGGCTGGTCGGGCTGTTGGTGTTGACTGAAGTGAACAAGCAGGTTCTGCACGCGGCGCAGACTAGCAGGTTGGCCGCCAACGCAGAAGAACCCCGCGTGAGTGCTTGGCGCCGCGCCCGCCGATGCGCACAATGGCCGCCCTCTTCCTACAACCCGGCCCTGCGCCAGGAGCCTGCATGTCCAGCATCGACGTCCGCCACGCCCATTCCCTGCCCGACGCGCAGGCGCGCGAAGCCATCGAACAGGTGGCCGCCAAGCTGTCCGAGCGCTTCGGCCTGAAGTCGAGCTGGGCGGCCGACGTGCTGAACTTCAGCGGCAGCGGCGTGGACGGTGCGATCGAGCTGCAGCCGGGCGCGGTGCGGGTGACCGCCAAGCTCGGCTTCCTGCTGTCGGCCATGAAGGGCATGGTGGAAAGCGAGATCCAGCGCGTGCTGAAGGAAAAGCTGGGCTGAACCCCGGCGCCGGGCCATCACGGCCCAGCAACGCAACGCCGCGCTACTCTCGGGGCAGGCCCAACCTCCCCGGGAGTGCGATGAACACCTACGACAACGACGACCGCCGCGACGACGACGCCAGCTTCGGCGAACAGGCCGGGCGCTTTTCGCGCAAGTTGAGCGATTCGGCACAACAGGTCTGGCTGGCCGGGCTGGGCGCACTGGGCCGGGCACAGGCCGAAGGCAACCGCTTCTTCGATGGCCTGGTGAAGGAAGGCGAAGCGTGGGAAGCCCGCCGTCGCGAACGCAGCGGCGAACAGGGCCCGGGCTGGCGCGACAATGTGGAACAGTCGCTGGATGAGGCCCGCGAAAAGGCATCGGGCACCTGGACGAAGGTGGAGAAGGCCTTCGACGAGCAGGTGCAGGGCGTACTGAAACGCATGCATGTGCCCACCGCGCAGGATGTGGCTGCACTGGAAGCTCGCCTGGATGCACTGCATGCGCGCCTGGCCAAGCTGGAAAACCGTGCCGCATCGGGCACTGATGCCCCCGCCCCCGGCAGCCACCAGGGGCCGGGCGCCGCCTGACCGGTTGATTGTTGCAATGCAATAAAATTTGTCTGACAATCGCGAGAACCCGCCAATCGCTTCGCCTGCCGTTTGTTCCCTCCCCTCACGGCTTCAGGATTGGCGGGTTTTTTCGTGTCTGCACAGCGCTGATCTGCGCGCTGCATCACGCTTCTTGTCGGGAACACCCTGACGCAATCGCCCAGTGTGGCCTTTACACTGTCGGCTTCTGAATTTTTCCTTCCGTTCGCACCTGCATGCTCCCTTGGATTCTGGCCCTGCTGTCGGCCCTGCTCATCTGCACCCTGGCTGTTGTCTATCTGTGGTGGGTGAAGCGGCGGCGAACGGAAATGCGACTGGGCCTGCAGGCCCTGGCCGGCATGCATTGGCGTGAGTTTTCCACGCTGATCAAGCGCATGCTGAGCGAGCAGCGCGGGCTGCGCGAGGCGCATGACGCGGACGAGGATGCGCGCGAGCCGCGCAGCGATTTCGTGCTGACCGACGGCCCCAACACCTGGATGGTCTGGTGCAAGCACGGCCTGGCCTACCGCATTGGTACGGCGGCGGTGAACGAACTGGGCGCGGCTGCGCGGCTTGGCGGGGCCAAGGGTGGCCTGTTGATCACCGAAGGGCGGGTGGAGCGTGATGGGCTGGCCGCCGCCGAGAAGCAGGCGGTGGAAGTGCTGGACGGCCCGCGCCTGTGGCCGCTGCTGCAGCCTTACCTGCCCGGCGATATCGAAAGCCGCGTGCGTGCCAGCGCCCGCCACGAGGCCGTGCGGCGCATCGCCATTTCCGCCCTGGGTGCGGTGACCGTGGGCCTGTTGGTCGGGGTCAGCCTGCAGGGGCTGCACGCCGATGCACCGGTTGCCGTGGCCGAGCCTGCGCCCGCGCCCATGGCGACTGCCAGCCCAGCGGTTGCACCGGCCGCGCCCGTCGCAGCGCCGGCGCCGTCACCAGCGGCGGATGCGCCCCCGGCCAGCGCGCCCGTGGTGCCGACAGCCAAGGCTGGCGACGACAGCCGCAGCAATCCCAACCCCGATGCGGCCACGCTGGAGCGCTACCAGGCCGAACTGGCCCGCGCCCTGGCCGGCCAGAGCGGCATTGCCAGCGGCGTCTGGCTGACCCGGCAGACCCTGGCCATCAACCGCACCGGCGAACTGGAGCAGGTCTGGCCGCGCGTCTGCCAGGAAGTGCTGCGCTACCCTGCCCTGCGCACCGTGCGCGTGCAGCTCAACGCCCGCCCGGGCGTGGACGAGCCGGTGCGCTGGCGGCAGTGCGCCACGTATTGAGGGTGAGGCATCCACGCATGGCGTGGATCTACCTGGCGTTGCGTGGATCAACCTGCGTGGTCTCACCCAGTAGATCCACGCCATGCGTGGATGGTTGCGCCGCCCGCCGCCGTCAAGCCAACGCGGCAAGATGGGCGATGTAACTTGAACGTGTTTCCCCGGCCGCCTTGGCCTGCGCATCCAACCTCGACAGGATCCGACGCGGCAGGCTGATGTTCACCCGCTCGATGGTGTCATCCAGCAGTGCGGGATCGATGCTGATATAGGCAAGAATCCATTGCGTTCCACCTGCCGCGTCGGCGACCAGTTTCTGTGGTGCCGACGGTGTTGGGATCGAGTGCCCGGCATCCAGTGCGGCGTCAATCCAGGCAAGCGCAGCCTCTTCGGCCGAACGTAGTGCGTCATCGAGCGTGTCCGCGGCAGAGAAGCAGCCCGGGAGATCCGGCACCACCACGCCCCAAGCAGTGTGTTCATCACCGGCTTCGATCAAGACTGGATATCGCATGGGAGCCTCTACTTCAGTCCAGCAAGCTTCCGGATTGCCTTGACCAGGCCAATTCCCAGATCTTTCCTGGGATGCGGCACGGTAACGATGTGCGGGCAATGCGGATGCACGAATACATGATGGGAGCCACGGATTCGACAACAGGTCCAACCCGCCTCGCGCAGCTCCCGGATAAGGTCCCCGCTCTTCATGCCGGGGACGATACACATCGTACACACGCCCCGACAGAGTTCAAGGCGACAGATCTGCCGGTTGAAGGAACGCCATCCACGCATGGCGTGGATTGGCCGCCTCAGCGCCCGCCCGGCGCGAAGCGCGCCACCAGGTCCCAGGCATCGCCCAGGAACACCTGCCGCACCCGGGTGATCGGCTGATCGCCGCGCCAGGTCAGGCGCTCGATCACCAGACAGGCGGTGCCCGGCGCCACCTGCAGCAGCTTGGCCGCGGCGGCGTCGGCGCCCCAGGCACTGATGCGGTGCTGGGCGCGGGTCCAGGACACGTTCTGCAGCAGCCAGCTGCCGGGCGCGGTGGTGCTGAAATCCACCTCCAGCACTTCGGGCACGCCCACCGGGCTGATCAGGCGATGTTCCAGCGCCAGCGGCCGGTCATCGGCCAGATGCAGGCAGCGCATCGCCAACAGCGAGCCCGCACCGGCCAGCTCTTCTTCGCCGGCATTGCCCGCGCTGGCCCCACGCAGTTCGCGCTGCAGCAGGCGGTAGGTGTACTGATGGCCGCGCGAGCCGACTTCCATCGCGATATCGGGAATTTCCAGCGCCACCTGTTCCAGGTGCGGCGGCTGCCTGGCCACGAACGAACCGGCGCGGCGCCGACGCTCGATCATGCCGCTCTCGGCCAGCGCGGTCAGCACCTTGTTCACCGTCATCCGCGAGCAGCCGTACTGCTCCATCAGCTCGTGCTCGTATGGAATGCGGAAACCCGGCGCCCACTCTCCACTGAGGATGCGGCTTTCCAGATCGCTGCGGATACGCTGGTTGAGCGTGGCGGACTTGCGGGCCTTCACGGGGGGGGGATCTCGATGAGCAGGGAGGCGATCAGCCCAGCACGCCACGCAACGCGGCGGCAAAGGCAGTGGTGATGGCCTCGCGCTGCAGATGGCGGCCGTCTGCCACGACCTGGCGGCCATGGCGCCAGACCGAACGCAGCGCGCCATTACGTGCAGCGAAGACCCAGCTGTCAAGCCATGCGTCATTCTGTCGCGCCTGCAGGGCCGGGTGCGTGCCGTCCAGCTCCAGCAGATCGGCACTGGCGCCGACCTGCAGGCCAGCGGCCACGCCCAGCGCCTGTGCACCGCCGTGCAGAGCGCCTTCAAACAGGAAACGGCCACTGCTGCGGCGGGCATCCGGGGCCAGCACGTTGCGGCCGCGCAGGCTCAGGCGCTGGCCATACTCCAGCAGGCGCAGCTCTTCGGCCGCGTCGATCAGCACGTTCGAATCGCAGCCGACGCCAAAGCGCCCGCCTTCGCGCGCGAACGCCTGCATCGGGAACAGGCCGTCACCCAGGTTGGCCTCGGTGATCGGGCACAGCCCGGCCACCGCCTGGCTGGCCACCATCGCGGCGCGCTCGTCGTCGGTGATATGGGTGGCATGCACCAGGCACCAGCGCGCGTCCACCGGCGCATGGTTGTACAGCCATTGCACCGGGCGCTGGCCGCTCCAGGCCAGGCAGGCGTCGACTTCGCGCACCTGCTCGGCGATATGGATATGCACCGGGCCGTCGGTCAACGGCAGCAGCGCACTCAATTCTTCGCCGGTGACCGCCCGCAGGCTGTGCGGCGCGATGCCCAGCACCGCATCGGGCAGCGCGGCCAATGCCGGCTTGGCCGCATCCAGCAGTTGCGCGAAACCTTCCACGTCGTGGATCAAGCGGCGCTGCGCCGGATTGGGCGGCGCGCCGCCGAAATCGGCGTGGGCATAGAACACCGGCAGCAGGGTCAGGCCGATGCCGGTCTGCGCCGCAGCGGCGGCAATGCGCGCGCTCATCTCGGCGCGGTTCGCGTACCGCTGGCCATCGGCATCGTGGTGCAGGTAGTGGAATTCGCCCACTCGGGTGAAGCCGCTTTCCAGCATTTCCATGTACGCCTGGGCGGCGATGGCCTGCACCGCATCGGGTCGCAGGTGGGCCAGGAAGCGGTACATCAGCTCGCGCCAGCTCCAGAAGCTGTCGCCGTCGCCGCCGCCGATCTCGGTCAGGCCAGCCATGCCGCGCTGGAAGGCGTGGCTGTGCAGGTTCGGCAGGCCCGGCACGGCGATGCCGATGCGGGTATCGCCTGCTTCGGCAGCCTGCCCCGTACTGATTGCCGTGATGCGACCGTGCTGCACCTGCAGGCGCACATCACGGGCCCAGCCGTCGGCCAGCAAGGCATGGGCAGCGTGGAAAGCGGCAGGGGAACGCGAATCGGACATGGCTGGACAACCCGAAAGGGACGCTTATATTGTATAGACATATAAGCACAGCCGCGTAGTGGATGCCATGCACGTCGACACCCTCTGGTCCAATGTCCACCTGATGACCCTTGATGGCGAGGGCCTGGGAATCATCCGCGACGGCGTGCTGGCCTGCGCCGACGGCCGCATCGTCCACGTCGGCCCGGCCGGCAGCGATGCCCACCTGCGCCCGACCACGCGTTTCGATGGCGAGGGCCGCTGGATCTCGCCCGGGCTGGTCGACTGCCACACGCACCTGGTCTACGCCGGCAACCGCGCCAACGAATTCCAGCAGCGCCTGCAGGGCGTCAGCTATGCCGATATCGCCCGCGCCGGCGGCGGCATCGTCTCTACCGTACGCGCCACCCGTGCGGCCAGCGCGGAGCAGTTGGCCGCGGAAAGCCGCCCGCGCCTGCTGGCGATGCGCGCCGAAGGGGTGACCACGGTCGAGATCAAATCCGGCTATGGCCTGACCCTGGCCGACGAACGCAAGCAGTTGCAGGTCGCGCGCGCGCTGGGCGAGCAATGCCAGGTGAACGTGGCCACCACCTTCCTGGGCGCGCACGCGGTGCCGCCGGGCCGGCAGGCGCAGGAGTACACCGACGAGGTGTGCAACGTGATGATTCCGGCCATCGCCGCCGAAGGCCTGGCCGAAGCGGTGGACGTGTTCTGCGAGAGCATCGCGTTCTCGCCGGCGCAGGCGCGGCAGGTCTTCGAGGCGGCCCGTGCCAGCGGCCTGGCAGTGAAGATCCACGCCGAACAGATGAGCAACCAGCATGGCGCCGAACTGGCCGCCGGCTTCGGCGCGCTGTCGGCCGACCATATCGAACATCTGGATGCGGCCGGCATCGCCGCCATGGCCGCCACCGGCACCGTGGCCGTGCTGTTGCCCGGCGCCTTCTATTTCACCCGCGATACCACCCTGCCCCCGATTGCCGCGCTGCGTGCGGCCGGCGTGCCGCTGGCCCTGGCCACCGACAGCAACCCCGGCACTTCGCCGCTGACCAGTCCGCTGCTGGCGATGAACATGGGCGCCACCCTGTTCCGCCTGACCGTGGACGAATGCATTGCCGGCTTCACCCGTGAAGCGGCACGCGCGCTGGGCCGCAGTGAACGCATCGGCCGCCTGGCCGTGGGCATGGACTGCGACCTCGCGATCTGGGACATCGACGCGCCGGCCGACCTGGTCTATCGCATGGGATTCAACCCGCTGCACGCGCGCGTGGTGCGCGGGCAGCCCGACCTGCCTGCTTCCTGGAGCAATACATGAGCAACACCCTGGTTCTTCGCCCCGGCCATGTCACCCTTGCCCAGTGGCGGCAGGTCTACCGCGGCACGCCGCTTGCTCTGGACCCGGCCGCGCTGCCGGTGGTGCGCGCCAGTGCCGCCGCCGTGGCCGCCATCGTCGCCAAGGGCGCGCCGGTGTATGGCATCAATACCGGCTTCGGCAAGCTGGCCAGCGTGCGCATCGAGCGCGAAGACCTGGCCAACCTGCAGCGGAACATCGTGCTGTCGCATGCCGCTGGCGTGGGCGAACCGATGCCGGCCAGCGTGGTGCGGCTGATGATGGCGCTGAAGCTGGTCAGCCTGGCCCAGGGTGCTTCGGGCGTGCGCGAAGAGACCCTGCTGCTGCTGGAAGCGATGCTGGTGAAGGGCGTGCTGCCGGTAGTGCCGGCACAGGGCTCGGTCGGTGCGTCCGGCGATCTGGCACCGCTCTCGCACCTGGCCAGCGTGATGCTGGGCGTGGGCGAGGCCTTCGTTGGCCAGGAACGTCTGCCGGCCGTGGAAGCCCTGGCACGCGCGGGCCTGCAGCCGGTGGAACTGGGCGCGAAGGAAGGCCTGGCCCTGCTCAACGGCACCCAGTTCTCCACCGCGTACGCGCTGGCCGGGCTGTTCGAGATCGAGACCGTGTTCCAGGCCGCGCTGGTGACCGGCGCACTTTCTGTGGAAGCGGCCAAGGGCTCGGACACGCCGTTCGATCCGCGCATCCACGCCATCCGTGGCCAACGCGGGCAGATCGCCACCGCCGCCACCCTGCGTTCGCTGATGCAGGGTTCGGACATCCGCGAATCGCACCGCGACAACGACGTACGCGTGCAGGACCCGTACTGCCTGCGCTGCCAACCGCAGGTGATGGGCGCGGCACTGGACATCCTGCGCCAGGCGGCGACCACGCTGGAAATCGAAGCCAACGGCGTGTCCGACAATCCGTTGGTATTCACCGATACCGGCGAAGCGCTGTCCGGTGGCAACTTCCACGCCGAACCAGTGGCCTTCGCCGCCGACATGCTGGCCATGGCGGTGTGCGAGATCGGTTCGATCAGCGAGCGCCGCCTGGCCATGCTGGTGGACCCGGCGCTGTCCGGCCTGCCCGCCTTCCTGACCCCGCGCCCCGGTTTGAATTCCGGCTTCATGATTCCGCAGGTGACCGCCGCGGCGCTGGTTTCGGAGAACAAGCAGCGCGCCTACCCGGCCAGTGTCGATTCGATCCCGACCTCGGCCAATCAGGAAGACCACGTATCGATGGCCGCACATGGCGCGCGCCGCCTGATGCAGATGGCCGAGAACGCGGCCAACGTGATCGGCATCGAGCTGCTGGCCGCGGCCCAGGGCTGCGATTTCCACGCGCCCCTGCGCTCCAGCGCCGCACTGGAAAGCGTGCGCGCCACCCTGCGCGCGCAGGTGCCGACGCTGGAAGAAGACCGCTACTTCCACCCGGACATGGTGGCCGCCACCGATCTGGTGCGCAGCGGTGCGCTGGCACAGGGCCTGGGTGACCTGCTGCCCACCGTGGAGCCGCAGGCATGAACACCCGCCCCGACTGGCTGACCGTGCACGAGGGCGATGCGCCGCTGATCGTCAGCTTCCCGCACACCGGCAGCGAACTGCCGCACGAACTGATGGGCGCCTACCACTCGCCGTGGCTGGCGCGGCGCGATGCCGACTGGTGGGTGCACGAGCTGTACGACTTCGCGCGCGGCATGGGCGCGACCACGGTACGTTCGGCGATTTCGCGCTCGGTGATCGACCTCAACCGCGACCCGAGTGGTGTCTCGTTGTACCCGGGCCAGAACACCACCGGCCTGTGCCCGCTGACCACCTTCGACAACCAGCCGCTGTACCACGCGGGTCGCGAACCGGACGAAGCGGAGATCGCGCGCCGCCGCGACACGTATTTCGCGCCCTATCACGATGAATTGACTGCACAGATCGCGCGTCTGCGTGCGCAGCACGGCACGGTGGTGATGTACGACGCGCATTCGATCCGTTCGCACATTCCGCATCTGTTCGATGGCGAACTGCCGCAGTTCAACCTGGGCACCGCCGGTCCGTCCGGCGCACCGGATACGTCCTGCGACAACGCGCTCAGCGATGTGGTGGAAAACCTGCTGAAGATCAGCGGCATGAGCCAGGTGCGCAACGGCCGCTTCAAGGGCGGCTGGATCACCCGGCACTACAGCGACATCCCCGGCGGCGTGCATTCGCTGCAGATGGAACTGGCCTGCCGCGGCTACATGCACGAGCCGCTGCCCGACCAGGTGGACGAGCACAGCTGGCCCACCCCGCTGGACCCCGACCACGCCGCACCGCTGCGCCACACCCTGGCGCAGGTGCTCAATGCCTGCCTTGAATTCGCTACCAACCGGAGCGCCGCATGACCCGCAACGACCCCAGCCGCACCATCATCGCGCCGACCGGTAGCACGCTGAATGCCAAGAGCTGGCTGACCGAAGCGCCGCTGCGCATGCTGATGAACAACCTGCACCCGGACGTGGCCGAGCGCCCGCAGGAACTGGTGGTGTACGGCGGCATCGGCCGCGCCGCGCGCGACTGGGAAAGCTTCGATGCCATCGTGGAAACGCTGAAGCGGCTGGACGATGACCAGACCCTGCTGGTGCAGTCGGGCAAGCCGGTGGGTGTGTTCCGCACCCATGCCGATGCGCCGCGCGTGCTGATCGCCAATTCCAACCTGGTGCCGCGCTGGGCCAACTGGGACCACTTCAACGAACTGGATAAGAAGGGCCTGGCCATGTACGGCCAGATGACCGCCGGCAGCTGGATCTACATCGGCGCGCAGGGCATCGTGCAGGGCACCTACGAAACCTTCGTGGAAATGGGCCGCCAGCATTACAACGGCAACCTGGCCGGCAAGTGGCTGTTCACCGGCGGCCTGGGCGGCATGGGCGGCGCGCAGCCGCTGGCCGCGGTGATGGCCGGTGCCTCGTGCCTGGCGGTGGAATGCCGCAAGAGCAGCATCGACATGCGCCTGCGCACCGGTTACCTGGACACCTGGACCGACAATCTGGACGAGGCGCTGCGCCTGATCGAGGAATCGTGCACGGCCAGGAAGCCGCTGTCGGTGGGCCTGCTGGGCAACGTGGCCGACGTGCTGGACGAACTGCTGATCCGCGGCGTGAAGCCGGACCTGCTGACCGACCAGACCTCGGCCCACGACCCGGTGAACGGCTACCTGCCGCAGGGCTGGACCGTTGAGGAATGGGACCAGAAGCGCGTTTCCGCGCCGAAGGTCGTGGAAAAGGCCGCGCGCGAATCGATGGCCAACCACATCCGCGCCATGCTCGGTTTCCATGCGCTGGGCGTGCCCACCGTGGATTACGGTAACAACCTGCGGCAGATGGCGCTGGAAGAAGGCGTGGAAGATGCCTTCGATTTCCCCGGCTTCGTGCC
Source organism: Stenotrophomonas sp. YAU14D1_LEIMI4_1 (assembly GCF_003086815.1). Taxonomy (NCBI): domain Bacteria; kingdom Pseudomonadati; phylum Pseudomonadota; class Gammaproteobacteria; order Lysobacterales; family Lysobacteraceae; genus Stenotrophomonas; species Stenotrophomonas sp. YAU14D1_LEIMI4_1. Next base: position 2,592,813 of record NZ_CP025997.1, read on the forward strand.
GGCCTATATCCGCCCGCTGTTCTGCCGCGGCATCGGCCCGTTCCGCTGGGCCGCACTGAGCGGCGATCCGGAAGACATCGCCAAGACCGATGCCAAGGTGAAGGAACTGATTCCCGACAACCCGCACCTGCACCGCTGGCTGGACATGGCCGCCGAGAAGATCAAGTTCCAGGGCCTGCCAGCACGCATCTGCTGGGTCGGCCTGGGCGACCGTGATCGCCTGGGCCTGGCCTTCAACGAGATGGTGGCCAACGGTGAACTGAAGGCGCCGGTAGTGATCGGCCGCGACCATCTGGACAGTGGCAGCGTGGCCTCGCCGAACCGCGAAACCGAAGCAATGGCCGACGGCTCCGATGCAGTGTCCGACTGGCCGCTGCTCAATGCCCTGTTGAACACCGCCAGCGGCGCCACCTGGGTGTCGCTGCACCATGGCGGCGGCGTGGGCATGGGCTTCTCGCAGCATGCCGGCATGGTGATCGTGTGCGACGGGACCGAAGCGGCGGCGAAGCGGATTGGCCGCGTGCTGTGGAACGACCCGGCCACCGGCGTGATGCGCCATGCCGATGCCGGGTATGAGATCGCGGTGGAATGCGCGAAGGAGAAGGGATTGGACCTGCCGGGGATTCTGGGCTGATCGAGCGTCGCCGGGCACGGCCCGGCACTACCGGGATGCTCCTGTAGAGTCGAGCTTGCTCGACTGCTCTTCTCGCCGTCCCGGGAAAGGCCAGTCGAGCAAGCTCGACTCTACAAGAGCGTGGGCGGCCCATACGCTGCCGGTGGGTGACGTGGCGCGCGCGACCTGTTAACTTGCGCGCCACTTTATTGGTTTACAGCCCGTCCGCATGTCGCTTCCGTCTTACCGCCCCACCCCGTCGCTGCTGTTCCTGGCCGTGTCCTTCAGCCTTGCTGCCACGGCCAACGCCGCCCCGCAGGCCACCACGCTTGATGCCGTGCAGGTCACCGCCGCCGATGCCAGCGCGCAGGCACGTGAGGCGCTGAAGCGCGTGCCCGGCGCCAGCAATGTCATCGATGTGGCCAAGGCCGACAGCCGGTTGTCCAGCAGCGCCGATGTACTGGCCTACCAGCCGGGCATCAGTGCGCAGTCGCCGGGCAACGAGGGCACCAAGGTGTCGATCCGCGGCTCAGGCATCAACCGCGGGCCCGGCGCGCATGCCTCGGGCATCGCCGTTTCGCTCGATGGCCTGCCGTTGACCGGCCCGGGCGGCACGCCCTACGAGCTGCTGGAACCGCTGTGGCTGTCGCGGGTGGAGGTACTGCGCGGTGCCAACGGCTTCGAGCGCGGCGCGCTGGCACTGGGCGGCGCGATCGACTACGTCAGCCGCAGCGGCCGTGATTCGGCCGGCGTGCAGCTGCATTACGAAGCCGGCAGCCGTGGCTACCAGAAGCGCGGCATCAGCTGGGGCGCCGTCAGCGGCGATGTCGACTACTTCCTCGCCTATACCGATACCGAGTTCGACGGCTACCAGGACCACGCGCGTGGCGATGGCAAGGGCGCGATGGCCAACATCGGCTGGCAGATCAGCCCGGACCTGCAGACCCGCTTCTTCGTGCGCTACCGCGAGACCAATCACGAAACGCCCGGGCGCCTGACCCGCGCACAGATCCGCAACGACCCACGCGCGGCCAACGCCGCCAACCTGGCCATCGACGCGCGTCGCCCGCAGCCAGGCAGCACCTGGATCGGCAACATGACCACGCTGCAGATCGACGAGGATTCCTCGCTGCAGGCCGGGCTGGTCTATCACAAGTACCCGATGGACTTGAACGAGAGCCTGTACCGCCAGCAGCTGGACTACGCCAATCTGAATGCCACGCTGGACTACCGCCGTCGCCATCTGCTGTTCGGGCTGGACAGCGAAACCACCGTCGGCCTGCGCGTAACCCACGACCTGCAGGCGAACGTGCGCGAGTCGCTGCGCTTTGCCAGCAACGGCTATGCCGCCGGTACCCACACGCGCGATTTCCGCCACCACGGCACCGACAGCACCCTGCACATCGGCAACAGCCTGGCCTTGAACGAGCGCCTGCGCGTGCAGACCGGTCTGGCCCTGATCAACACCCAGCGCGACGTGCAGGTGACCTGGCCCAGCAGCGGCGGCCGCCTGCGCGAGCACGACTGGGACTACGCGCCGCGCCTGGGCTTCACCTGGCAGCACAGCGCGCAGACGCAGTGGTTCGGCAACCTGAGCCGTTCGGTGGAAGCGCCCCATCCGTGGTCGATGATCTGGGGTTCGAACCAGTACTTCGCTGCGGGCAATGGGCCGTCCACTGGCCGCCAGCGCAGCCCGGTGCCGATGCAGAACCAGACCGCCACCACGCTGGAACTGGGTGCGCGCGGTGACGCGGCGCTCGGCCGCTGGGAGCTGACCGGCTACTACGCGCACGTGAACCACGAACTGCTGACGGTGGAACTGCAGCCGGTGCCGAACCTGTTCATCGCGGAAAACAACGCCAGCCCCACCGTGCACCGTGGCATCGAAGCTGGCCTGGACAGCACGCTGTGGCAGGGCGTGCCGGGCCGCCTGTCACTGCGCCAGGCCTATACCTTCAGCGATTTCCGCTACCGCCACGATGCGCGCTTCGGCAGCAACCGCCTGCCTGGCCTGCCGCAACACAGCTACCAGGCCGAACTGCGTTTCTATCACGCATCAGGCCTGTACGCGGCGCTGAACACCGAATATGCCTCGCGCATCGCCGTGGACTACGCCAACAGCTACTGGGCCGACAGCCACGTGATCTTCGGCAGCCGCATCGGTTACGACGCACCGGGTGGCCGCTGGCAGGCCTGGGCCGAAGTGCGCAACATCGGCGACCGCCATTACGCGGCAACGGTCACGCCCGGCTATGACGACGCCGGCAAGGACGTGGCCCGTTCGACACCGGGCGAAGGCCGCGGTGTCTATGCAGGGGTGCGCTTGCGCTTCGACTGAGCACGGCGATTGGCGCCGGGAACGTCCCGGCGCCAACCCTTGCAGAAGCGGTTCAAGACTCGTTGTGGTGGTTCAGGAAATACGCCAGCGCGGCAGTCGCTCGCTGCGCTTCCACAGCGTCGGTGCGGCCCCGATCAGCAGCACCGCCATCAGCCACTTCGGCGATGTGCTGAGCAGTGCAGTGGCCCAACCGGCATCAACGGCTGCAGCGTCTTCCTGCCACGGGTTGTAGCCCAGATACAACACACTGCCCGCGCGCCACAGCAGCACCGCCCCCACGGCCAGCATGAACAACGCCAGGCTGCGGCAGGTCCAGCGCTGCGAGGTCGTACCCCATTCGCGCGACAGCGCGACCAGCACGCTGACCAGAGACACGGCGATCAACACCACCAGGGCGATATCCACCTTGCGCCCTACCCGCTCATAGCCGCACGCGCGGCACTTCGCCTCTTCGCTGGCGGTCGCCGCTTCGCTGGCGGTCGCCGCTTCGGTGGCCGGCACCGCGGCGGGAGGCGACGACTGTGCCAGGCCGGTGAACGGCAGCAGCAGCGCCAGAGCCACCCCCAGCGCGCATCGAAGCCAGATGCTGTTGCTGCGCATTGCGATATCCATTTCGCGTCTCCTTTCTGTCAATTGATTTGTTCGCCCCGTATCGGGGCCCGCCCCACGGCGGCTGCGTACTCCGCCGCCCAGTCCTCCCGCTCAAATACCCAACGGCCATCCTCTCGGTGCAGCAGGAACTTCTCCTGCTGACCATGGCCGCTGAAGCAGCTACCACTGACCACCGAAATCATCGCCCACTGCCCGTCGACAGTGAACACCGGGCGTGACAGCGAAACGATCTGCAACTGCCGTTGGGTCACGTTCCCGTCGCAGCCCGGCCCGTCCTCCGCCTTCATCCTCTGCAACTGTTGAAGGGTCATGCGCTGCGTACCCGCCAGCGCCTGCTCGGGCACGCGCGAACGCCGCGCATTGGCGGCGCGCTGTGCAGCCTCCAGTTCCTGCCGCAGCCGGAACAGCGCCTCACCTTCGTCATCGGGGAAACGGGCCAGCGCAGCATCATTTTGGCAATCGGTCATGGCGGGGCGCTGCCTGCAGAAAGGCAGCGTCCACTCCATTACCCTGGCCCAGGAAGGCGCCGGGGTATCCAGCGTGGGCTGTCGCGGTGGCCGCCAGCGCCCGACATCCTTTACTGCAGCACCGTGGCCGGCGGGCGTGGTCACGTTCGCCAATGGCGCTGGAACCGCTGCCTCTGTGTGCGGCGGGGGCGGGAGTGGCAAGGCAGCGCCCCCCTGCCTCGACAGCGCTTTCACCATCGGCGGCGGCGGCGGCATCGGCGGCCAAGGCGGCCGAACCTGCCGGATCGCCAGCGCCATCACCTCGGCCTGCATCTGCGCGGTGCCCAGCACGACGGGCATTGGACCGATGCGGACCGGAGGCGCCTGCCACGTGCGCTCCACCAGCAGCGCCAGCGCCACAAAGGCCACGACCAACCACAGGATGCGCCTCCAGATGATGCGTACGTGCATGATCCTCCCTGCTTCGTTCTGCAACCTTGGCGCCACGCTACGGCGCGCGCGCCACTTGGATCGGCGTGACCACATCGGGCGCCAGCGTCTGCGCCAGCCAACCCAGTGCGGTCAAGGCGTTGCTCCCTTGTAGACAGCCTCGATGCGATGACCATCCGGGTCGACGACGAACGTGGCGTAGTAATGGTCGCCGTAATCGGTGCGCAGCCCGGGGGCACCGTTGTCGCGCCCGCCCGTGGCCAGCGCCGCGGCATGGAATGCATCCACGGCCTCGCGCGACGGTGCGGCAAACGCAAGATGGAAGCCGGGCCCGGGCGCCAGCGCATCATCACGCTGTTTCAGGCACAGGATGTCCTGATCGTCGATCAGGCCGTAGCCGATCGCCTCGTCGTCCTCGAACACGCGGCGGAAACCGAGGGCTGCCAGGGCGGCATCGTAGAAACGCGCGGCGGCATCCAGATTACGGACACCCAGGGAGAGGTGGTGCAGCATGCGGACATCCTTGCCGGGCACGCGGTGGTGGTGATGGCCGATTCTAACCGCGAATGAAGGTGACTGCGGCATGGCGCTGCTGCAGCGGGGCCGCTATCGTGGCCGGCCTGACACAGGACGTTGCACGCCATGCAGGCCCACCAGTTCACCCGCCCCCTTGCTCTCCTTCTTTTCGTGCCGATGATCGGCCTGGCCGGCTGGGGATCGTGGGCCGCCACCTACTGCTTCAGCGACGGCTGTCTGGGGGTCATCCTGCTCTGGATGGCTGGATTGGCTGTCCTGGTCGTACAGGCCCTGCTGGTGCTGCCGCTGCATGCCTGGGCGTTGAAGCGGCAGGGCTTGCCGGCGCAGGTCGGCTACCTGCGCTGGCTGGGGGCATCGATCGTTTCGGTGGTGGTTCCGGTGCTGCTCGGCTGGCTGTACATGCTGTTCAAATAGCACGCTGCTCAACCCGCCGACCGCTCAACCCGCGCGCGCCGCCTTCAGCAGTTGCGCGGCTACCTGGTCGAACGGGGCGATGTCCTGCAGCGCGCGGCTCATCGCCACCGCGCCTTCCACGCTGGCAATGACCAGGCTGGCCAGACCCGCGGCCTGTTCCGGCGCATGACCATCGCCGATGAAGGCCTGGACCAGATGCCCCTGCCAGCGCGCGAACACCTCAGCCGCCGCCGCGCGCGGCTGGCTGGCAACCGCCTCCACGGGCTCTTCCACCGCCGCGGCTAGCACCGGGCAGCCGGCGCGGAACTGCGAGCGCAGCAGGCGCTCGCGCCACATCGCCAGGAATCGCTCCAGGCCAGGCACGGCGCCATCGCGCAGCAGTTCCAGCAGCAGGGCTTCCACCTTGTCGCCGGCCAGCGTCGTGGCCTTGGCCAGCAGTTCCTGCTTGCCGCCGGGGAAGTGGTGGTAGGTCGACCCCAGCGGGGCGTCAGCCAGCTTGGTGACCTCGCGGATGCTGGTGGCATTGAGGCCCACCCGCGCCAGCATCTGGGCCGCCGCATCGATTACACGCTGGGGGGCATCGCTCGCGCGTGGGCTCATGCTGGGCTCCTTGCTAGGACAGTCGTCATAGATTAGCGTAACGCCCGCTCTATAACAGTCGTCATAGCCATGAATCTCTGGTTCCGCCTGCTCCACCTGCTGCTGTGCAGCCTGTTCCGCCCGCGCCTGGATGCCCCGTTCGGAGTTTCCCGCCTGCAATTCCGCGTCCTGCCCAACGATCTGGACAGCAACCTGCACATGACCAATGGCCGCTACTGGAACATTTTCGATCTGGGCCGGCTGGACCTGATCCTGCGCATGGGCCTGGGCAAGGTGGCGCTGCGCGAAAAATGGGCGCCCATCGTCGGCGCCGGCACCATCCAGTTCCGCCGCGAACTGCGCCCGTTCCAGCGCTACACCCTGGAAACCCGACTTGCCGGCTGGGTGGGCACGCGGGTGATCATGGAACAACGCGTACTGATCGGTCCGGAACAGAAGGTGGCCACGCGGGCGCTGCTGGTCACCGGCATCTACGATCGGCGAGCGCGCGCGTTCGTGGGCATGGAACGGATGATGGCGGCCATTGGCAGCGCCACGCCGCCCTCGCCGCCGCTGAGTGCAGCGGCCGAAGCGCTGCTGGCGGCCGATGCGGCGTTGAAGCGCGACGACGGCTGAGCAGCGCCTTACAGCGCCCGCCTGAGCACATCGTGCAAGCGGCGCTTGTGCGATTCCACCGCCTTCCAGTTCCAGTCGCACACCGGTGGAACATCGAGCGCACCGCGCTCGCGGGCCAGTGCGGCGCGCTCGGTCAGAGCCTGCACTTTGGCCGCGACGTTCGCATCGATCGCGATCGGGAGCAGGATCGAGATCAGGCCCCAACCTGACACGGTCACGCGCCCGAAGTCGCCGCGCCCGGTGTCAAACGGGCGCACGCGTACGGCGCCGCCCATGTCCGCGAACTGCACACCCACCAGCAGCATGCCGCCAGACACGCACTGCAACGCCCGGCCGTGTTCGCACAGCGCCTCGGCAGAGTCGTAGCGCCGCGGTTGCCCACCGGCACGCGAGTACAGCTCCGTTACCAGCACAGGGCTGCGCTTGAACACGGCGCGCGCCATCGCTTCGACCACCTTGCTGGACACTGCCGCCATGCGCAGTCAGTGCGATCCGGGCGCGCCGCGCGGCGCCGCTTGCAGCGCCCGCGCAATAGCGGCCTCGGCCAACGGTGCCATCAGCGCATAGCCCTTCGCGGTGGGATGCACGCCATCGGCGGCCAGGGCAGGATCCAGGCCACCGGCTGCATTGGCCATGGCCGTGTAGTAATCCAGGTACACCAGCCCCTGCGCGTCGGCATACTGCTTGAGCGCGGCATTCAGGGCGCGCACCTTCGGCGCCGGCTCGATGCCCGGCATCCACGGGTACTCGCTCACCGGCAGTACCGACGCCATCACCACGCGCACGCCGTGCACGCGCGCCAGCTCGACCATCGCGTGCAGGTTGTCTTCGATCATCGCCTGCGTGCTGGCGCCGGTATTGCCGGCGATATCGTTGGTACCGGCGAGGATGACCACCACGTCCGGCTGCAGCGCGATCACATCCTGGCCGAAGCGCAGCAGCATCTGCGGCGTGGTCTGGCCGCTGATACCGCGGTTGAGATAGCCCTTGCCGGGGAAGAACGCCGCAGGATCCTTTTCGCCCCACCCCTGGGTAATGGAATCGCCGAAGAACAGCACGCGCGGCACACCGGCCTGCTTGGCAGGCACACGCGCATTGGCTTCACGGTAGCGGCCCAGATCGGGCCAGTCGGAAAGGCGCTGCTGCATGTAGCGCACCTCATCCGGGCGGAGCTGGTCCACGGGCTTCACCAGCAAAGGATTGATCGCCACGGGCGGCTGCGCCTGTGCGCAGGTGGCGCTCATTGCGAGTGCCACTGCGGTGGCGCGGCATCGGGTGCGTAGAAAATGGATCATTGTTGTTCCTGGAGACTCTGGCTGCCGTTCACCTGTTGCACGGTGAGGCCAGCAAGGCCGGGGGGCGCGTCATCCACGCAGGGCGTGGATCTACGGGTGGTTCATCCTCACAGGGCATCGATCAGTGGGGCCCGTGCGAGGGCGGAACGTCCTGCGCGCCCCACTGCTCGTTCTTGGTGGTACCCAGCTCGAAGTCCAAGGTGCCGCCGCGCTGTACGAAGCTGGACGGCAGCCAGCTTGCGTTGCTGGCCCTGCCATTCACCCGCAGCGATTGCACGTACGGCGCATCCATCGCTGCACCGCGTGCCCGCACCAAGATCTTCGCGCCCGGGCGGGTAATCACCGCTTCGGTGAACAGCGGGCTGCCGATCACCAGATCCGCGCGGCCCGGGTACACCGGGTACAGGCCCAGCGCCGACCACACGTACCACGACGACATCTGGCCAAGGTCATCGTTGCCGGGCATGCCCTCGGGGGTGTTGGTCCAGATCTGGCGCATCGCTTGCCGCACGGTTTCCTGGGTCTTCCACGGCTGGCCGAGGAAGTTGTACAGCCACGGCGCGGCGATGGACGGTTCATTGTCCAGTTCGGCGTGCAGCGGGCCGGACTTGGTCACCGCCCATGTACCGTCGGGCTTGCGGAAGAACGCATCAAGCCGCGCGATGCTGGCCTCGCGGCCCCCCAATGCTGCGAACAGACCGGCGGGATCGAAGGGCACCATCCACAGGTACTGCGCACCGCTGCCTTCGACAAAACCATCGTCGGCGGCGGGGTCGAACGCCGGCCAGCTGCCATCTGCATTGCGCGGCTGGATGTAGCCCTGCTGCGCGGTGGCCTTCGGGTTGTACAGATTGCGCCACCAACCGGAGCGCTCACGGAACTGGCGCGCCCCCTGCGCATCGCCGGCCGCCTGCGCCAGTTCGGACAGGCCGAAATCGGCGCTGACCATCTCCAGCGTATCGGCCGCACTCCCCCACCCCGGCGCCCCTTCGGGCATGTAGTTCAGCGCCAGCCACTGGTCCAGGCCCGGGCGCTGGCCCACGCACAACACCGGGCAACCACGCGTGTCGAGATCGCGCGCGGTCGGAACGGTCGCGGCCTTTTTAAGCGAGGCGTAGGCAAGCTGCAGATCGAAGCTGCGCCCGCCGAACGCATGGATGGCCGCCACCGACGGCGGCGATGGATCGCCGTTCATCACGCCGGTGGCGCCGGTGATGTGGGTCCAGCGATCCCACACCCCGCCGTTCTGGTCGGCCTGGTTGAGCAGCGACTGCGCCACGTCCGAACCGACCTGCGGCTGCAGCAGGGTCAGCAGCTGCAGCTGCGAGCGATAGACATCCCAGCCCGAGTAATTGGCGTACTGCGCCTGCTGCCGCTTGGCCAGCGCATGCACCCTGCCGTCCATGCCGCGGTAACGCCCATCGGCGTCGCTGTGCAGGTTGGGCGCCAGCATGGCGTGGTACAGCGCGGTATAGAACACGGTCCGCTCATCGGGCGTGCCACCCTGCACCCGTACCTGGCCCAGCAGCTCGTTCCACTTCGCACGCGTGGCGGCCTGGGTGGCGGCCACCGTGGTGCCCTGCGGACTCTCGCGGCGCAGGTTGGCCCGCGCGCCGGCTTCATCCACGTAGGAAATGCCGATGCGTGCGGTCACCACCGGCGTGCGCTTGGCATCGAAACGGATCCAGCCACCCGCGCCCTTGCCGGCCGGTGGGTGGCCCATGCTGCCATAGGTGGTGCCCCCGCCCCCCTCGCGCGCGCCGGCCTGCACGGTGTCATGGCGCCAGGTGCCACCCACGTCGAACGGCTGGTCGAACTCGGCCACGAAATGCAGGGTGTAGTAACTCTCGCGGCGGTCTTCGGCCAGATAGCCGCAGAAGTTGCCGCTGGTGACCGAGCCGCGCACGGTGCGCGTGGCCGGGTCGATGATGATGGTCGAATCGCTGCTGCCCACTTCGCTGTCGGAGGTGCGGAACAGCAGGTTGGCCGGCTTGTCGGCCGGAAACTGGAACTGGCCGACCGCGGTGCGCGCCGTGGCCGCCAGGCTGACCGCCACCCCGTTGTCCAGGGTGAGTGTGTAGGCACCGGGGCTGGCCGATTCCTTGCGGTGGTCCAGCAGGCTGGTGTAACGCATGCCGGCATCGGCTGACGACGGCGACAGCTCTACCGGCAGCGTGACCGGCATCAGCGGAATATCGCCACTGGCACCGGTACAGCCGGTTCCGTTGACGTGGGTCAGGCTGAAACCGCGCACGCCGTTGCTGCGCCACTCGTAGCCACCGGGGGCGGCGATGGGAAACCGCTTGCCCGGCAGCGCGGTCATTTCCGGGCTGAAGGCCACCATGCCGAAGGGCACCGTGGGCCCTGGGTAGACGTTGCCGGCGTTGGTGGTGCCGATGAAAGGATTGACCTCGGCGGCCAGGTCCTGTGCGGGCGCCCTGGCGGCCAGCAGCGGCAGCGGGGACAGCGTCAACACCGCGGAAACGACGACCAGCAACGAACGGGACATCGACAACTCCAGTGGAAGGTGGCACGCACGCGCCTTGAATCACTGAGAGTAGTACGCGCTGAGCGCCCTGCGACGGGCCGGAGGTCATGGTTGGCGGCACCCGGTCACGATCGCGGCCATCGGGCCGCGCGCCGATCAGTACAACGTACCCAGCCTGAACAACGGCAGGTAGGCGGCAAACATGGCGAGCGGAGTTGCCAGCATCACCGCCACGCTGCCGATCAACGCCGACAGCCGCGCACGTCCTGCCAGCCAGGCGGCAACCACCAGCGCTGGACCCAGCCAGGCCAGCCCGTAACTGCTGGCAAACAGCTGGGTGATCAGCGGCAGCGGCTGGCCCGCTTCGGCAAACCGCTCAACGAACTGCGGGATCGCAAACCGGCCAAGCGCGGTGCAGCCCACGGCGGCGGTGCCGCTGGACAACAGGCCGATCAGCAGCCATCCCCATCCTGAGAGTTCCCGTACAGCCTTTCTCATGAGTATCCGTGGCAAGAAGGGCCGCCCTGGGGCGGCCCTGTTTACAGCAGTCGAGCAAGCTCGACTCTACAAAGGCAGTCGAGCGAGCTCGACGTTACCGGGCGTTCTTCACGTAGGTGTCGAACCAGTTCAGCATTTCCGAGACCAGCTGTTCGTTCGATTCCAGCGCGGTGTACCAGTGCGGCTCGTTGGGCAGCATGACCAGGCGGGTGGTACCGCCATTGCCACGGATCGCCTGGTACAGCTTGCGCGACTGGAACGGTTCGGTGCCCGGGTTGGCATCGTCCTCGCCGTGTACCAGCAGCAGCGGCAGCTTGATCTTGTCGGCGTAGAAGAACGGCGAGGCCTTCAGGTACACGTCCTGCGCCTGCCACACCGACCGCCGCTCGTTCTGGAAGCCGAACGGGGTGAAGGTCTTGTTGTACGAGCCACTGGTCGCCACGCCCGCCTTGAACAGGTTGGTGTGGGCGATCAGGTTGGCCGTCATCAAGCCGCCGTGGCTGTGGCCGGTCACACCGATACGGTTGCGGTCGACCACGCCCATGTCCACGGCCTTGTCCACCGCCGCCTTGGCATCGGCTTCCAGCTGCTCCAGGTAGGTGTCATAGGCAGTCTTGGGATCGCCGACGATCGGGAACGAGGCGTTGTCGATGATCGCGTAACCGGCCAGCAGCATCAGCCGGTACGGCTGCAGGCGGGTGAAAGTCTGCTGCGAACCGGACACCTGGCCGGCCTGCGCGGCATTGGCGAAGTCAGCCGGATAGGCATACAGGATGGCCGGCACGCGCTGGCCTTCCTTGTAGCCCGGCGGGGTGTACAGGGTGAAAGACAGATCCACGCCATCGGCGCGCTTGTAGGTCACCAGCTGCTTCTTGATCTGCCGCACTTCCGGGGTCGGGTCGGTCAGCGTGGTCAGCGCAGTGGCGGTGGAGGCGAACTGCGCCTCGCCTTCCTTCGCAGCAGCCACCGCTTCGCCCTGCTGGCGAACGAAGGCATTCGGCGGGTCCATCACCGACTGGTGCCAGGTCAGGTAGCGGCCGGGCGTGTTGCTGAAACCGAGGAACTGTTCGTAGGCATCGGCATCGCTGCGGAACAGGCGCTCGCTCTTCAGCGAGCCCAGGTCCAGGCGGTCCAGGAACGGGCGGTCACCCTGCGGCGAAGCCCCCTGCCCGCGCAGGAACACGAAATTGCCTTCCTGGCGCACCACGGCCGCACCGTTGGGCAGGCGCTTGAACACCAGGTTGCCCGGATCACCGTACAGCTCATCGCTGGACATGTCCCACAGCAGGCGACCTGCCTTCTTCGGCTGGTCGACATCGACGATGCGGGTCTGCACCCAGTGCCTGTTCTCATCATTCTCGAACAGGAACGACACCGCCGGGTCGGCCGACCAGGCCAGGCCTTCGAACCGCTGCGCGGTGCGGGCGATCTCCACCGGCTTGCCGTTGAACGGCGCCTTCAGCATCAGCACGCGGTCGCGGTGCGGCACGGTCACCTTCCAGTCGCCCTTGTCCAGCGCTTCGGCATAGACCAGGGTGGCCGGATCGGTGGAGCGCCAGTCGAAACCGCGTGGGCCTTCGGGCACGCCGTGCACCGGCACGCGGTCGGCCAGCGGCAGGCTGGCGATGGCGGTGGTCTTGCCACTGGTGATGTCCAGCACCGCCACATCGTTGGCGAAGCGCTGGTAGGTGACCGCATGCGAGAACGGCGGCTTGATCGATTCGGTCAGCACGTGCACGCCATCGGGCGCGGCGCTCACGTCGTTGAAGATCGCGGCGCTGCCCACCGGGTGCACCTGGCCGCTGGCGGTGTCGACCACGGCCAGCTGCGAAGCCCCGTAGTACGCGAACAGCTTTTCATCGTGCACGCTGGTGAGCGTATCGCGGGCTTCGTAGGTACTGCTCTCGCCACTGCTGCCCAGCGATTCCTGTGCATCCGGGCCGGTCGGCACGCCGCCGTTGGACGGCGCGTCGCCCTGGTTGGCCGGCACCAGCTTCACCAGCAGGTTGTTGCTGCCGCCCAGCCACTGCACGGTGCTGCCGAAGATCGGGTTCAACTGCACGCCCGGCACCTGCTTGACCTGGCCAGTGGCGGCGTCGCCCACCCACAGCTGCACGCTGTCGGCCACCGCATTCTGGAACGCGAAGTGACGGCCATCGGCCGACCACTGCGCGCCACCGGCGCAGCCCTGCGGCAGCGTCACCGGGGTGGTCTTGCCGCTGGCAATTTCTACCACGCTGAAGTCGGCCACGCAGGCCGGAATGCCGTAACCACCGGGAGTGTCATGACGGCTGCGGTTTCTCGGCTCCAGACGCACGCCGGCCAGCTTCAGGTAGGGCTGGGCCACACGGGCGATGGACGGATAGGTCTGTGCGGTGGTCAGCAACAGGCGCTGCCCGCTGGGGTCCACGCTGGGAACCGGCGGCGGCGGTGCCTTCAGCACCTTGAGCAGTTGTTCTGGCGGCTTTACGTAATCGGCAAGTGCCGGGCCGGCGGCCAGCAGGCCAAAGGAAGCAACGGCGATGGCCGCTGCCAGTGACGTACGACGAATGAGCATCCTCAACCCCTGGGTTCGATCCGGTGCCCGTGCTACGGGCATGCATCGAAGGTAGCACCCCGGCCCCGCCCGTCCATGGGCCGGAAGCAATGCACGCCGGGCATGGCCCGGCGCCACTACGGGCGTCGGCGACCTCCGGTAGCGCCGGGCCATGCCCGGCGAAACGGAGTCGGTGTTCTACTGCTGGGCGTGCAGATCCCAGGTGGTCAGGTAATCGGGGTCCACCACGATGGCGCCCCCGGTGCGCAGCTGATACTCACCCGGCTCGGCCGGCCGGTACTGGTCCAGCATCGGCGGCAGATAATGCTCGTGGCCATCGTCCTCGTCGGCCAGCACCACACCCTCTTCGGCGCTAATGCGCAGCACGGTGCCTGAATACTGCTGCTGATCGCGCATCTGGCCATCCCCGCCATAACGGGTGATGCCAACCAGAACCACCTTGCCGATCATCTGCCGCGCCTTGGCGTTGTCCAGTGGCGGCAGCATGGGAATGGATTCGTCGCTCATCGGTGCACCTCCAAAGCCTGCAAGTACATCGTGGAAACGCTTGAAGGATGGCAGCTTGCGTACACCACGGCCATCCTGGCCGGTTCAGTCTCCCCACGGCTCGATGCTGCCATTGGCTGCGGCAGGGGGAAGTGAAGATCGGGTCCAATGCAGGGACACGGGTACTGGCAGACAGCGGCCGTTACGTTCGGTGCCGATGCTGCGCGACCTCCGGTAAGTTCACCCACTGCAGGAAGCACAGCTGAAGCCCCCCGCATTCATACGGCCGTGGTCACTCCGACAGCAGCAGCCGACTCTGCTGGCTCAGCGCAGCAACGCCCGCGACGGCCAGTCGAAAGCCCGCTCGTGCAGCGCGAAAAAGGTAGTTGGCAGCGTGATCGACAGGCACGCGAGGCCTGACTGCAGCGCCGTTGGGCTGCAGGGACGCAGGCCGTCGAAACGCGTTGCATGCAGACGCTCCTGCGGCGTGTAGGTCAGCGCATAGTCGTAGTCGTATGACCCACCGAACGTTGATGCGGTGTAGAACATCACCGGCTGCTGCAGGCGGTGCGACAGATCGCGCAACCACATACGGAAGGTATCCGGCGCATCCAGGCCGCGCATGTCCACCTGCGTGATATAGGCCTGGAGCTGCGCGCCGACAGTTGCATCGGCCGGCGCCGCGCCTGCGTCCGGCAGCAGCCCGGTCCAGTGCACCGCACCCGGCGTGCGCCCGGACTGACTCCCCTCCGGACTGCCCACACCGCGGAGCACCAGCAGGCCCGACTTGCCAACTTCGTGGCGATGCAAGCTCTGCGCCCAGCACGTTGCAACCGGGTCCTTCACCACGTATGCCAGGTGCGCGAACGACGATGACGCAGCCCAAGCCATCGCCCGCTCTGTCGCAGCCAGATAGATTTCGTCAACACCCCACGCCATCGCATTGCTCCATTCCGTTGCCAACCGCGTACGCACGTCGCGACGGGGGGCTTAAACGTAAACTGCGCACACCGCATCGATCAACCATCGTCATGCAGAGAAGCAAACGATCACTCATTGCCTCTTCAACGGCAACGCGCGATGCTCAGAAAAGCTCCCTCAGAGAGACCGGAATCATGACTGTTAGACGGCAACCCGCACGCCTCTGCGCGGTGATTCTGGTCATGCTCTCAAGCTTTTGCAGCCGCTATTCAGAGGCGCACGAAAGCAAGAGCCCAGCAACGGTGGCCAGCGCCACAGCGCCCACAGCGCCCACAGCGCATTCTCCACTGGCTGCTGATCAGCTGTTGAGAAGGGTTGTAGAACTTGCTGCCAGCGTTTCATCCCCGAATGAAATAGACAGAGAAACGCTTGCATCCATGCTCGGCTCGCCCGCGGAAGATCTCGGCGATGGCCGAGTTGGCTACAGCGACAGAGTCGGATCAGACTGGACGTTCGCACTGGAGCTTTCCGGAAATGTAAGGACGGGCAAGCGCCTGGACCTCGATTTCTTTGATTCGACGCCCTCAAGGTCTGCCAGCACTGACGCAATCTGCGCAATGGATTTTGAGCAGGCCTCCTCGGAACTTGTCCAGTCGGGATTCTCGAATGCCACCGTCCATGGCGAGCACGAGAGGCCGGTGTCTGAAGCATTTGCAAAGCCTGGAATAGATATATCCGTTGATACGATAGGAACATCAGGCACCCAGGAAACCAATGGCAAGCGTTGCATTCGCGGAATGACCATCAAGGCGAGCACCGCGCCGACAGCGCAACGTCCTGGCGCCGCGGCCGCAGCGGCCTCGGATAACCTGCCCACCACACCACTGGGCGCCGGACAGCTACTGTTGCGTCTGCTCGAACTGATCCAGGCCACAACCTCCGCAAGCGACCTGACCCTCGAGCGCGTATCCGCCGCATTGCGCGAGCCCGCCCGCACCTTCGCACCCGGTCACTTCGGCTACGGTGGCGCCCTCACTTCTGAGTGGAGCTACGGCCTGGAACTGAAACAGGCTGGCACGCCGGACGCGCGACTGGATCTGAACTTCATCGACACCGGTCCGCAGCAGAAGGCGCCGGCCACCGCCATCTGCCAGGTGGATTTCAACCGGTTCGCAACGGCGCTTCATGCGGCGGGTTTTGCCTGGGAAACGGTGCGCGGCGAGCACGGCCGGACCATCTACCACCGCTTTGAGCGCGCGCAGCTGAGCATCAAGGTGGACACGGTCCCAGAACACGCTGCAGCCAATGGCCAGGCAGTGCACGACTGCGTTCGTCTGGTGAGCGTGCAATAGAAGGCGGTCGGCAGCCCCTCCGAGGCTGCCGGGCACCGGCACAGCGGAAGATCCTCCGGCGCTCCCTCCACACGCCACGCTAGAATGCGCGCATGCGCACCGTCCATGCCCTCCGCTACATCACCCCACTCCGCGAAGGGGGTTCCCTGCCCGCCGTGGTCGAGACCGACGACGACGGCATGGCCGTGCTCAAGTTCCGCGGCGCCGGCCAGGGGCCCAAGGCCCTGATTGCCGAGCTGATCGCCGGCGAGATGGCCCGCAGCGTGGGCCTGCCCATTCCGGAAATTCTGTTCATTGAGCTGGACAGCGAATTCGCCCGCACCGAACCGGACCCGGAGATCCAGGACCTGATCCGCGCCAGCGAGGGCCTGAACCTGGGCCTGGACTACCTGCCCGGCGCGATCAACTACGATCCGGCGGCCATGCCGGTCGATGCCGACCTGGCCTCGCGCATCGTCTGGTTCGATGCCTTCACCAGCAACGTGGACCGCACCACGCGCAACCCCAACCTGATGGTCTGGCACCGCAAGCTGTACCTGATCGACCACGGTGCGGCGATGTACTTCCATCACGACTGGGACAACGCCGCCGATGCCTGCGAGAAGCCGTTCACGCTGATCCGCGACCACGTGCTGCTGTCCTTCGCCAGCCGCATCGCCGAGGTGGACGCCGAACTGGCCGCGCGCCTTCCCGATGCGGAGATCGAACGCATCGTCGGCCTGGTACCGGACAGCTGGCTGGTCAACGAGCCCGCCTTCGACAGCCCGCAGGCCTACCGCCAGGGCTATATCAACTATCTCAAGCACCGCCTGAAGGTGCGTGCTGTGTTCGTGCAGGAGGCCATCCGTGCCCACGCTGCACACGTATGACTATGCGGTCATCCGCGTGGTACCGCGGGTGGAACGCGAAGAGTTCATCAACGTCGGGGTGATCGTCTCCTGCCCTGGCGCTCGCCATCTGGAAGCGGCCATCGAGATCGACCCGGCGCGCATGCACGCGTTCGCGCCCGCACTCGACCAGGACGCGCTGCAGCCCTGGCTGGATGCAATCGTGGCGATCTGCCGCGGCGACGCCAACGCGGGCCCGATCGCGCAGCTGCCCGCGCGCGCGCGTTTCCATTTCCTCACCGCCAAACGCAGCTCCATCGTGCAGATGTCCAGCACGCACGTGGGCCGCAGCGCCGATCCGGCCGGCGTGGTGGAGCACCTGATGAACAGGATGGTGCGGGTGCCGCAGCGCTGAGCGTGCGAACGGGCGCCGCGCGTGCACGCGCCCGACACACCTGCGCGGTACAGTGAACCGGCTCTGCGAGACACCCGCCCGCCTTCCGCACAGGAGACTGACGTGACCTCACGACGCCGCTTCCTTTCCCTGGCCGCCGCTGCGGCCGCTCTCTCGGCCACCGCACCGCTGTTCGCGCAATCGCCTGCGCCGGGCAGCGTGCTGCCGACCCGCGGCACGCCGCGCCCTGGGGCCACATTGGCCCGCAACCCGCCGCAGGCAGGCGGTCGCTATCGCCCGCAGACCCGCCTGGGGCTGGGTGGGGCGCCACTGGGCGGCAGTCTGGCGCCCACCACCGATGCGGCCGCACAAGCCACCATGGCCGCCGCGTGGGCGGCCGGCATCCGCACGTTTGATACATCGCCGTGGTACGGGCTGGGCCTGAGCGAACGGCGCATGGGCCGCGAGCTGCACAGCCATGCGCCGGACCAGTACACACTATCCAGCAAGACCGGCCGCCTGCTGACCGGCACCGCTGGGCCGCTGCAGAAAACCAATTGGCACGACCCGGCCCCGTTCCGCTACGCCTACGATTACTCCGCGGCCGGCACCCGGCGCTCGGTGGAAGACAGCCTGAACCGGCTGGGCGTGGCGCAGCTGGATATCGTGCTGATCCATGATCTTTCGCCCGAGAACACTGACCTGGGCATGCCTTGGGAACAACGCTTCGCCGAGGCCCTGAAGGGCGCCATGCCCGAGCTGACGCGCATGCGCGAGGAAGGGCTGATCAAGGCCTGGGGCTTCGGCGTGAATCGCCCCCAGCCCGCGTTGCGCGCGGTGGCCGAAGCCGATCCGGACATCATGCTGCTGGCCTGCCAGTACTCGCTGCTGGACCACGAAGCCACCCTGCACGACACCTTCCCGAAGCTGGCCGAGAAAGGCGTGTCGGTGATGGTCGGCTCTCCCCTGCTGGCCGGCTACCTGACCGGCCGCGAGCGCTACCTGTACGGCAGTCCGATTCCCGAATGGGCACCGGCCAAGCGTGCACGCATGGCCGCCATCTGCGAACGCCACGGCATCGACCTGCGCACCGCGGCCCTGCAGTTCGCCGATGCGCCCGAGGTGGTTTCCTCGATCATTCCCGGTGCGCGCAGCGCCGAGCAGGTACAGGCGAACGTGGCCTCGATGGCCATCGCCATTCCCGCCGATTTCTGGGCCGAGCTGAAGCAGGAAAAACTGATTGCCGCCGATGCGCCGGTGCCCGGCAAGCGTTGATCAAAGCGGCAGGCGTCGGGCGATGTAGTTGACCACATTGCCCACCGCGTCTGGATCGACGTTGGCCAGTCCAATCACCACGTAGCCCTGCTCGGGCAGCACCACGATGGCACTGTTCGACCCGGGTGCGCCGCCCTCGTGCCCGTACTGGCGCTGGCGGCCCTGCCCCTGCACCACGAACCCATAGCCATACCAGCCCTTGTGGTTCTGTGCGCGTGTGGCCTGCTGCAGCAGTTCCGGCGCCACCAGTGCGCCGCTGCGCAGCGCCTCGCAGAATTTCAGCAGGTCGGCGGCGGTGCTGTAGCCGCCGCCGGCGGACATGCCACGCCAGGGCAGCGTCTTCGTTTCGCGCGCCCACTGCCCCTGCACCCGGGTGTAGGCAACGGCACGCTGCGGCACCCCTACCGATTCCGGCTCGAAGCCGGTGCCGGTCATGCCGGTCGGCCGCAGGATGTGCGCATCCACGTAGTCGTAGTACGACTGGCCGGATACCGCCTCGATGAGGCGACCGAGCACGATGAACCCGTAGTTCGAGTAGCTGTCCTGACTGCCCGGCGTGAACTGCGGTGCATCCTTGGCGAAGCGCTGCACGTAGTCGTCCAGCGTCTTCAATGATGCGGAGTACTGTTCGAAGTCATCCGCGAAGAAGTCGCCCAGGCCGCTGGTGTGGTTCAGCAGCTGCCGCACGGTCACCGCTTCGGCGACGGTCGTGTTCGGGTAGTCCGGCAGGTGTTTGCCGATCGTGTCGTCCAGACCAAGCTTGCCGGCCTGCACCAGTTGCAGGATGGCCACCGCGGTGAACATCTTGTTGGACGAGGCCAGCCGGAACCGGGTCTGCGCCGCCACCGGTGTCTTCGCGGCACGGTCGGCCAGGCCACCATGCCAATCCAACAGCACGCGACCGTTCTGCGCGACCAGTACACTGCCGGACAGCGCATCCTGGGCCGCCAGCGCATCCAGCTTCGTGCGCGCATCGGCCATCAACTGCGGCAGCGGAACGCGGGCCGGCTGGAATTGCTCCGGCGTCGGCGTACCTTCCAGGTGGAACTGTTTCAGCTGCGCCGGATGGGCCGGATCCATCTGCGCGTGCACCAGCAGCGCGCGCTCGCTGCGCTCGCCCAGCACCAGCAGGGTGGTCTGCATTGGCGTGCTCTGCCGTACCTCCAGCAGCTTCAGCGGCCCGGTGGAGTCGCGGAATTCCAGATAGTCCTGCGGGGTGCTGCCTTCGGTCTTGGCATAGCGCTCGGCAAAGGACTGCAGCTGCTGCAGGCTGCCGGCATTGAACGCGGCCAGCCAGTCATCGGCGGCTGTGCGGGCATCGGGCGCCGGTGGCGCCGCGTTGGCGGTCTGCGTACAAAGTGAGGGCAACGTAAGCGCCAGGATCAACAGGCTTGTCAGACGAAAGCGCATGAACATGGATACTTCCTCGCGTACCAAGTCTGTGGCCATCCTACGCTGCCACTCTCCCCCAGCATCAGACCAGCGAGGGCCCTCCATTCTCGTGTTGGCGGGTGTCGATGGCCCATTGTTGCTCGCGCTGCAGGTTTTCGCTCGACAGCTCACGAGCTGTCTCATCCATCGAGCGTGCGGGCTGCGCGGTATCAACACTGGCGCGTTCGCCGGGTATCAGACCGGCCACCCATAGTCGATCACCCGCCACCATCACCCGATCCACGCGCTCGGCACTCTGGATGCCGTTGCGCTTGCACTCCAGAACCGCTTGTAGAACATGGTCATCACCAACGGCATCCGGGACGCCATCGCGAATGCGCTGGAACAACGCGGCATCGTTCGGCGACAGCGACGGGGCTGCGCTGCCGGGCTGCACCCACGCCAGTTCCGCTTGTTCAGATGCCGGCACTACTGGGTCGGCAACGGCCTGTTGCCGTGCCTGCACTTGGTCCGGCTGAAACTCGGTGCGGGTATAGGGTGGGCGCTGAGGCGGCCAGTTCTCGGCGCGCTCGAACTCTGTGGTGGGAGCGTGCTCAATTGCTACGGCAGCATCGTTGAGCTGGTGTCGCGCATCTCCATCGATGACACCGCCCGGTCGCAGCGGCAGGCCCTGATCCTGCTGGAAACTGCGCATTGCGGCCTGCATGTCTGCGTCATAGGTGCGCGCAGCACGCTCCTGGCGTTGGTTGGGTTCGGTCAGATAACCCAGCGCTTCAAGTTGGCGACGCATCTCGAACACCGGCTCCCCCCTCTCGCCGGGCTGCAGGTTGCCATCGGCCAGTGGGCCGGTCAGATCGGTCACCGATCTGCGCTTGAAGTCCGGGTCGAGTGTGAGCGTGTCCGCCCGCAAGCGCTGCATCAACGCCTCGTCGATGTGGCCGTTGGCCGGAATGATTCCGCGCTCGGTCTGAAAACGGAGTACGGCCTGCTCGGTGGATGCGCCGAAGTCTCCATCAGGCTTGATCTCGACATTGGCATTGTTGCGCATTCCCAGACGCTGGAGGTATTGCTGTGCCTCGAACACCTGCTGGCTGGCGTCCCCACGGTGAAGGTCCATTGCGGCAACCGGCCCTTGGCTGGTCGGCACCGGCATTTGGAAGCCCGGCTGCTGTACACGCTGGACCAAGCCTGCCACCTCAGTCTCCCAACCGGTGGCCAGTACGGCGATGCTGTCAGGGTACGGGCTGCCATTGTTCAGCTCGCCACCATTGACCGACGCCCGTGCCTGCCGATAGTCAACATGATTGCTATTGATATGGTCCGACAGGCGCGCACCAAACATGCCGTCGCGCATGCCAACAACCAGCACTTTCGTAGCGATTTCCGCTTCCGCCGCCCGTTCCGGATGTTCGGCCAACTCGCGACCCATGCCGAGTGCCTCACCCAGCCGTTCGTAGTTGTTCACATGGGTAAGATGCGCAAAGCCACGACCGTAGTACTCTTCGCCACCAAAGTAACGAAGATCCACTGCCTGCTTCCTTCCCCAATCTTCCTCAGGTGCCGCGAAATCGCGCGATTCGTGCTGAGCTGTCGCCAGCACATACGCGATCTGCCGGTGATCGGTAATGCCATTATCGATGCAGGTCCGGACGATCATCTCCACCGACTGATCACGGGTCAGGCCGAATCCGACGCTGCTTTTTCCATAGCCGTCACTCATATCTCAATACTCCTTGTACAGATCGATTCCGTTCGCTGCGGACGCTAATTCAGAAGCTCTGATTCGGTCGGGCGTTCACCGTTGCAGGTGTTGTAGCGGCGTTCCAGCAACGTGCGCGTTTCGCTTCCGCTTAGCTGGATAACCTTGTCCTCGCGCTCGCACGGACTGACTTGGGCGCGCAGAACAAACCTGCCGTTCTCGATACGATCGATGTCCCGCCCACCAATAGCCGTTTCCAGCGCGCTTGCACGCACATAGCGATTGGCGTTGGCGTCGAGCAGGTAAAACGCATACACGGGGACGTTATAGACACCGTTGTTGTCCAGCCAGACCTGCAGATCCGGCGCACCGTCTCCGTTCAGATCGGCGACTGTCAGCAGCTCGGCTACCTTTGCACCGGCACCTGCACCCACGCGGGTCAGCTGCGGCTGCACGCCGGTGACAGCGACGTTGCGAGCGCCGCGCGTCACCTTCATCGCCTGCACCTGACAGGTGGTCACGTTGTCCGTGCCACTACAATCGGCCACGTTGAACGTCACCTGTAATGGAGGCGAGATCACACCCTGACCAGGCTGCAGGATGATCCTGCCGTCGTGATCAGGCGCGGCGTCGGCTGTATAGGTGGCGACCTGCGCTGGTGTGATGGGGGCTGCCTTGGCTTCGGCGACCAGGGCTGCAGCCCCACTGCCCTGCAGCTGACGGGCGCGCAGCAACGTCATATGGGTGCGGCACTGCTGCGCATCCAGCTGGACCGCGGCATCCCCTGCCTGCGGGCATCTGCTGTCACGCTGGCCAAGCCATTGCCGCTGCAGATTGCGAAGCACGACCTGGTCAGCGACGGCCATCTTCGATCGTGCTGCGACGTAAGCTTCGTTAAGAGCGGTGTCATGGATCCTGAACTCAGCGTCGACACAGCGTTGGCGGGCGTCAAGCGCATTGGCGCTGGCCATGCATTGCCCGTACGCCGGCGTAAGGTGTCGTGCATCACCAGCCAGGAGCTGAGCTCCGCTTGGCCGCTTCCGTGCCTCCGCCTGAGGTGCAGCGTGTACCGCAATGCACAAGCACGCGGCCAAAGTCAGCAGTGCCGCCGGAACTGCGATGCGCCGCCCGCGCACACGTTGAAACGTCAACATACGATGCCTTCCATGGGGGCACTGGGCTGGCCCCGTCTTCTTCCGATGATGGATGCTGCCCGTTGCCGCGTCCATGTTCTGCGACCCGAGTCACAGCTTTCCATCGGCGGTACCCAGGAGGCATCCAGAACACGACCCCAAGGGCATCGTCATTCCGGCAACGCATACGCCATCACGTAATCGCCCTTCGGGGTTTCCATGAAGTGGTGCCCGGCCGCGACGATCACGACATACTGCCGTCCGCCCTGCGCGTACACCATCGGATTGGCCTGACCGCCGGCCGGCAGCTTGGCGTGCCACAGTTCCTTGCCGGTCTTCAGGTCGATGGCGCGCAGCAGATCATCGGTGGCGGCGGCGATGAAGATCAGTCCGCTGGCGGTCACCACGGCGCCACCATTGTTGGGCGTGCCGATCTCGATCGGCAGGCCGGAACGGATACCGAACGGGCCGTTGCCGCGCGCACTGCCAAACGGGCGGTCCCACAGCAGCTTGCCACTGCGCAGGTCGATGGCGCGGATGCCGCCGTAGGGGGGCTGTTTGCACAGCAGGCCAGTGAACGGCAGCCGCCAACCGGCATTGACGTCGATCGCGTACGGCGTGCCGACCTGCGGGTCGCCCGCACCTTCGGCACCGCCCTTGTTGTCGGCGCGGATCTGTTCGCGTGGCAGCCAGCCCTTGCGGTCGGCCTCGGCACGCGGTACCAGCCGGTTGTAGTTGGGCATGTCGTTGTAGTTGGCCACGATGATGCCGCGCCGCGTATCGATGGCCACGCTGCCCCAATCCGAGCCACCGTTGTAGCCGGGGTACTCGATGGAGTGGCGGTCGCTGGTGGGCGGCGTGTAGAACCCTTCGTAGTGCGCCTTGCGGAACTGGATGCGGCAGACCAGCTGGTCGATGGGGGTCAGCCCCCACATGTCACGCTCGGTCAGGTCATGGTCGCGGCGCAGCGTGTGGTACAGCGAGAACAGTTGGGTGGGCGAGCGCTGCTCCGGCTCCGCCCCGCCCTGCGGCACCGGGCGCTCTTCGGCGGGCGTCAGCAGTTGGCCGTTGCGCCGGTCCAGGATGTAGAGGTCGCCCTGCTTGGTGGGCAGCAGGATGGCCGGCACCTTGCCGGCCGCGGTCGGGTACTCGATCAGGCTGGCCTGCGACCCCAGGTCGTAATCCCAGACATCCTTGCGCACGGCCTGGAAATGCCAGGCGGGCTTGCCGGTGGTCACGTCCAGGGCCACCAGCGAGGTGGCGTAGCGGTTCTGGTTTTCAGTGCGCGAGCCGCTCCAGTAGTCAGCGGCCGAATTGCCCATCGGCAGGTAGACCAGGCCCAGCTGCTCATCGCCAGTGGCCGTGGTCCACATGTTGGGCGTGCCGCGGGTGTAGGTCTGGTCGCGCGGCGGCAGGCCGCTGCGCTCGGGCTGGTCCATGTCCCAGGCCCAGCGCAGCTTGCCGGTCATCGCGTCGTAGGCCTGGATGACCCCGGACGGCGCATCGCGGCGCTGGCCGTCCAGCACCTGGTGGCCGGTGATGATCAGCCCCCGCACGATGGCCGGCGGCGAGGTGATGGACACATAGCCCGGCGGCACCTCGCCCATGCCCAAGGTGATGTCCACCTGGCCGTTGTTGCCGAAGGCGGCGCAGGGTCGCCCGGTGTCTGCATCCACGGCAATCAGGCGGCCATCCAGCGTGCCTTCGATGATGCGGGCACTGCAGAACGGCCGGCTGCCGTCTGCGGCTGCGCGGTGCATCGGGGTGGGCGGCGGCGCCGGCAGAGCCAGATCGGCGGCCACATCGGCCAGCACGGCATCGGCCACCGTGGGCGCACTGGGCTGCTCGTAATAGGCCACGCCACGGCAGGCCGCGGTATAGGGAATGGAGGCGTCGCGCACTTTGGGATCGAAGCGCCAGACTTCATTGCCGCTGGCCGCGTCCAGCGCGATCAACTGGTTGCGCGCACTGCACAGGTACAGACGGTTGCCGATCTTCAGCGGTGTGGTCTCGGCACCCCAGCGCTTTCGCGGCACATCACCGGTGCGGAACTGCCAGGCCAGCTGCAGGGTACCCACGTTCTTCGGGGTGATCTGCTGCAGCGGCGAAAAACGCGTGGCCGCGTTGCTGCGGCCCCATGCCGCCCAGTCCTCTTCGGCAGGTTGGTCGGACGGCTGCAGCCCGGTGGTGTCGCGCGTGGGGTCCAGGCCAGCACTGACCGCGGCCTCGGGGTACGGCTGGCGGCCATCCACTTGACCATGCGGGGCAAAGGCAAGCGCGAAGGCGGCCAGGAACACCAGGATCAGCACACCTCCAACGCTGCGCGACAGCCGCTTCGGCACCGGCGTGCGCAGGGTGGGTGCCACGAACGCCAGCACGATGCCCAGCGCGGTCACCATGCCCAGCCGCGGCACCCAGCGCCAGTAATCGCTGCCCGATTCCCACCAGGTCCACAGCAGGGTGCCGACGAACAGCGCCGCGTAGACCAGTGCGCCGCTGCGGCGATTGCCCCATAGCAGGATGCCGCTGGCCAGCAGGCCGGCACCGGCGATGGCGTAGTAGCAGGAGCCGCCCAGGCTACCCAGCCACGCGCCCAGGCCACCGATGACCAGCCCCAGCACGACCAGCAGCAGGGCCAGCACGGTTACCAATGGGTGGCGGGACACAACGGGTGCGGCGGACTGCGGCGTGGCGGACATCGTCGATCTCCGGGGGCAGCATGGTCTGTTATCCCACCGTCGCTGTGAAGTGCGCGTGCGGTGAGCGCCGGATACAACAACGCCGGCACGAGGCCGGCGTTGTTGAGGTGACGTCGCGAGGCGGGCTTACGCCTGCGGCGCGTCCTCGCTCGGTGCAGGGGCTTCGGCCGGGGCGGCAGCAGCCACCTCGTCCTCGTCCTCGTCGATCGAGGCGTCCATGCGCTCCACCGCCTGCAGCTTCTCGTCCTTGGACAGGCGGATGAGCGTCACGCCCTGGGTGTTGCGGCCCACGCGGCTGATTTCCGAGCCGCGGGTACGCACCAGGGTGCCGCCGTCGGAGATCAGCAGGACTTCGTCGCCCGACCCCATCAGCACCGCGGCGACCAGCTTGCCGTTGCGCTCGGTGGTCTGGATGCCGATCACGCCCTGCGTGCCACGGCCCTTGCGCGGGTAGTCCGGCAGCGGGGTGCGCTTGCCGTAGCCGTTTTCGGTGGCGGTCAGGATGTACTGCACGCTGGCGTCGTCGGCGCCGTCGATCACCGCATCGCCATTGGCGGCGGTTTCCTCGACACCGTTGTCGTCCTCGTTTTCGTCCTCGATGCCACCGGCACTTTCGGCCACGATCAGGCTGACCACTTCCTCGCCGGCCGGCATCTTGATGCCGCGCACGCCGGTAGCGGTACGGCCCATCGAACGGACCTTGTCTTCACCGAAGCGCACGGTCTTGCCGTTGGAGGCGAACAGCAGGATGTCACGCTCGCCATCGGTCAGGCCGACGCCGACCAGGGCATCGCCTTCGTCCAGGTTGATCGCGATCTTGCCGCGGGCCAGACGGAAGGCGAACTCGCTCAGCGGGGTCTTCTTCACCGTGCCGTTTCTGGTGGCGAAGAACACGAACTGGCCATCGGCGTACTCACGCACCGGCAGCACGGCCTGCACGCGTTCACCCGGTTCCAGCGGAATCCAGTTGATGATCGGACGGCCGCGGGCGTTGGAACCGGCTTCGGGCAGCTGGTAGACCGGCAGCCAGAACACCTTGCCCGAGCTGGTGAAGGTCAGCAGCGTGTCGTGCGTGTTGACCAGCCACAGCTGTTCGATGAAATCCTCTTCCTTGGTCGCCGCCGCACTGCGGCCACGGCCGCCGCGGCGCTGCGCGCGGTAGACGCTGACCGGCTGGCGCTTCACGTAACCGGCGTGGGACACGGTCACCACCACGTCTTCCGGCGCGATCAGGTCCAGGATGTCCAGGTCTTCTTCGCTGTGGCGGATTTCGGTACGACGCTCGTCGCCGAACTCGGCCTTCACGTTGATCAGCTCTTCGCGGATCACCTGCAGCAGGCGGTCGGGATCTTCCAGGATGTGGATCAGCCCGGCGATCACTTCCAGCAGCTGCTTGTATTCCTCGGTCAGGCGGTCCTGCTCCAGCCCGGTCAGGCGGTGCAGGCGCATTTCCAGGATCTGCGTGGCCTGGATCTCGGTCAGCTGGTAGCCGCCCTCGATCAGGCCCACGCCCTTGGGCAGGTCTTCCGGGCGCGAGGCTTCAGCGCCTGCAGCGCCCAGCATCGAACCGACCAGGCCCGGCTCCCACAGGCGGGCGAGCATGCGTTCGCGCGCTTCGTTGGGGTTCGGCGAGGTCTTGATCAGTTCGATCATCTCGTCGATGTTGGCCAGCGCAACGGTCAGGCCTTCCAGCACGTGGGCACGGGCGCGCGCCTTGCGCAGCTCGAACACAGTGCGGCGGGTGACCACTTCGCGACGGTGGCGGACGAACGCCTCCAGCATCTGCTTGAGGTTCATCAACTGCGGGCGGCCATCGACCAGCGCCACCATGTTGATGCCGAACACCGATTCCATCTGCGTCTGCTGGTACAGGTTGTTCAGCACAACCTCGGCAGATTCACCGCGCTTGATCTCGATGTAGATGCGCATGCCGTCCTTGTCGGACTCATCGCGCAGCTCGCTGATGCCTTCGATCTTCTTTTCCTTGACCAGCTCGGCGATCTTTTCGATCAGACGCGCCTTGTTCACCTGGTAAGGAATTTCAGTGACGATGATCGATTCGCGGCCGTTGTCGGCCACTTCGATATCGGCCTTGGCACGGATGCGCACGCGGCCACGGCCGGTGCGGTAGCCGGCGACGATGCCAGCGGTGCCGTTGATGATGCCTGCGGTCGGGAAATCCGGGCCCGGGATGTACTCCATCAGGCCGTCGACGTCGATTTCCGGGTTGTCGATCAGCGCGATGCAGGCGTTGATCGATTCGCTCAGGTTGTGCGGCGGGATGTTGGTGGCCATGCCCACCGCGATGCCGGCCGAACCATTGACCAGAAGGTTCGGGAACCGGGTCGGCATGACCGTCGGCTCCAGTTCCTTTTCGTCGTAGTTGGGCTGGAAATCGACGGTTTCCTTGTCGATGTCCGCCATCAGCTCGTGGGCGAGGCGGGACATGCGGGCTTCGGTGTAACGCATCGCCGCGGCGGAGTCGCCGTCGATCGAACCGAAGTTACCCTGGCCATCGACCAGCATGTAGCGCAGCGAGAACGGCTGTGCCAGGCGCACCAGCGTGTCGTAGACCGACTGATCGCCGTGCGGGTGGTACTTACCGATCACGTCACCGACGATACGCGCCGACTTGAAGTAAGGCTTGTTGCTGTGCGCGTTCAGTTCGTTCATCGCGAACAGCACACGGCGATGCACGGGCTTGAGGCCATCGCGCGCATCGGGCAGCGCACGCCCCACGATCACGCTCATGGCGTAATCGAGGTAGCTCTTGCGCATCTCGTCTTCCAGGTTGACCTGGATGATTTCCTTGGCGGTTTCTGCCATTCGGGTTCCGTTGTCTGGTAGCGGTCCAGTCCGGCGCAGCCCACTGCAGGAGGGGTCGTGCCGGAACCTCGATTCAACCTGCCGATACTACCACAACGGGCCGTTTTCCGCCCGTGTTTACGGGGGTTTTACCGGCACAAATCAGGAACTTAGGGGATTGCCGGGCAGCGGCCGGCACGACCGGGGCCGGGGTCAGATCCCTTTCCGCGGGAAAGGGCTCTGACCCCGCCTGTCCGTCAACCGCCGAACGCGGCCCGCATGTTTTCCACGGTCGGGTTCAGGATGACCCCGCGCTCGGTCACGATGGCGTCGATCAGCTCGCCCGGGGTCACGTCGAACACCGGGTTCCAGGCGGCGATGCCCTCGGCCACGGTGCGGGTACCGCCCACGCCGTACAGCTCGCCCGGGTCGCGCTGCTCGATCTCGATCTGGCTGCCGTCCACGGTATCCATGTCCACCGTGGACGACGGTGCCACCACCATGAACTTCACCCCGTGGTGGCGGGCGGCGATGGCCAGCTGGTAGGTGCCGATCTTATTGGCGGTATCGCCGTTGGCGCAGATGCGGTCGGCGCCGACGATCACCCACTGCACCGCACCGGTCTTCATCAGGTGCGAGGCAGCCGAATCGGCGATCAGGGTGGCGTCGATGCCGTCCTGCTGCAGTTCCCACACGGTCAGGCGCGCACCCTGCAGCCACGGCCGGGTTTCGCCGGCAAACACCCGGGCGATACGCTGCTGGGCCATGCCGGCGCGGATCACGCCCAGGGCGGTGCCGAAACCGGCCGTGGCCAGCGAACCGGTGTTGCAGTGGGTCAGCACGCCGCTGCCGGCCTCGATCAGGCCCGCGCCCAGCGCGCCCATGTGGCGGTTGGCGGCCAGGTCTTCTTCGGCAATGGCCTGCGCCTCGGCTTCCAGCACGGCCTTCCAGTCGGCGCCGGCGGCAGACAGCGCGCGGCGCATGCGCGCCAGCGCCCAGGCCAGGTTCACTGCGGTCGGGCGCGAGGCATTCAGGCGCTGCAGCGCCGGTTCCAGCTGCTGCAGCGCATGCGCGCCGTCGGCGGCCTGCACATCGCCCGCGGCCAGCACCACGCCCCAGGCCGCAGCGATGCCGATGGCCGGCGCGCCACGTACGGTCAGCGCATGGATGGCGGCGGCAACTTCGTCGCTGTCATGGCAGGCAACGTGTTCCACCACGAACGGCAGCTTGCGCTGGTCCAGCAGCTGCAGCGCGTCGCCGGTCCACAGGATCGGGCGGATGTGGTCGTAACGGGCGTAATCGAGATCGGTGGCAGTGTTCATGGGCCCATTGTAGGGCCAGCCCCTGCCCCGTGGCCCTGCCGGGCGGTCAATTCACCGAGAATTCGGCCCGGCAGCCGCCGTCCACCCAGATCCCGTTGCGGTTCCAGCCCCAGGTCTGCCCTTCCACGCAGGCGGTGCCTGAAATCTGCCGCGACACCACGGCGCCGGCGCTGATGCTGGCCCCGCAGAAGCGACGCCGCTTGGATTTGGATTCGCAGGTCAGCCGGCGCGGCATATCGACGAAGCGGCCCTGTTCGTCGGCCACCTCGAAATCGCCCTGGCAGCCACGGCTGGTCCAGATTTCATTGCGCTTGTAGCCCCAGCCCTGCCCTTCCCGGCACGGCAGCACCGACAACTGGCGCAGCAGCCGCACCGGCGCGCCGTCCAGCCGCACGGGGCAGCTCTGCGGCCGTCCGCTGGATTCGCAGCGCACCACCCGGCGCACCAGGCGCTTGCCGGTCTCGGGGCTGGCCGTCGTGGCGGCAGTACCGGCGGCCGGGCGTGCGCGGAACTCGGCGCGGCAGCCCAGGGTGACCCACACGCCGCTGCGGTCGGTGCCCCATTCGCTGCCGCGGATGCAGCTGTTGCTGGACAACTGCCGTACCAGGTCGACGCCATTGCTGACGTCCAGGTCGCAGTGCACCCAGCCCATGTCGCGCGATTCACAGGTGATGACCTGGCCGTCATAACCGGTCTGCGCCGACGCCGGCAACGGCATGACCGCGCCCCATATCGCCATGGAGTACACCGGTGCCGCTACGACCGCCAACCACTTGACCAAAGCTTTCCCCAACCGAGTCGATAACCACGCTGCCAGTGTCTGGCATCAGGCGTGATAAGAGCATCATCGCCATTGCTGAATCAAGCGTGGAATGTGCTCGATCCGTTCAGGCGCTGCAGCGGCGGCGCGAAGAGCGCGCGCACGCCGCGCTCATGCATGGGCGAAGTCGAAGGCCAGCACATCGGCAATGCGCGGCGTGCCGTTCATCGCCATCAGCAGGCGGTCCACGCCCACCGCCACGCCCGCGCAGTCGGGCAGGCCCGGCAGTGCGTCCAGCAGCGCTTCATCCAGTGCCGGCTGCACCTGCCCACGCGCGTGGCGGCGCTGCAGATCGCTGTTGAAGCGCGCGCGCTGTTCATGGGCATCGTTCAGTTCGTGGTAGCCGTTGGCCAGCTCCACCGTGCCCAGGTACAGCTCGAAGCGTTCGGCCAGCGGCGGGCTGCCGGCACGGATGCGGGCCAGCGCCGCCTGGCTGGCGGGCCAGTCATGCACCGCCGTCATCACCGCGTCATCGAAGTGCGGTTGGATGCGATGGGTCATCAGCAGGTCCAGCCAGTCATCGCGGGTCAGCCCGACCGGGTCGATGTGCACCTCGCCCAGCGCCGCGCGCAGTGCTGCCTCGTCGGCAGCGAAGGGATCCACGCCGGCATGCTGCTGGAACAGCTCGCGATAGCTGAGCACGCGCAGGCTGGCAGTGCGCCCCACCAGGGCCAGCGCCTGGCGTACCAGCTCGGCGGTTTCGTGCATCAAGCGGTGGTGGTCCCAGCCGACCCGATACCATTCCAGCATGGTGAATTCGGGGTTGTGGCGGCCGCCCGCTTCGCCGTTGCGGAACACCCGGCCCAGCTCGTAGCAGTCGCCCACGCCGGCCGCCAGCAGACGCTTGAGCGGATATTCGGGCGAGGTGCGCAGCCAGCGGCGGCGGCCACCGGCATCGACGTGACCACTGAAATCGGTATGGAAGCTGTCGATGTTCGGCTCGGTGTTGCCAGCCACCGACAGGATCGGCGTTTCCACTTCCATCACATCGCGTTCGGCGAAGAAACGGCGCAGCAGCGCATTCAACGCCGCGCGCTGCTGCAGCGTGCGCATCAGCTGCGGATTCACAGGATGCCCTCGGCGCGTGGATGGTCCAGCGGCAGGGTCAGCAGGCTGCGGGTGTCATCGATATAGCCGCTGGCCAGGTACAGGCGGCGTGCCAGTTCGTTGTGGTGGTTTACTTCAAGCCGCAGACGGGTGACGCCGCGGCCGCGTGCACGTTGTTCGCAGATGGCCAGCGCCTGCTTGCCGCGACCACGGCCACGTGCGCGATGGCTCAGGTAGAGCTCGTCCAGCAACACGAAATGGCCGCCCTGCTCCAGGCTGAAGCCCATCGCCAGCACGGCATGGCCGACCACCTCGCCGGCTTCGTCCAGCCACAGCAGTACCTCGCCATTGCGCGGGTCGGCCAGCAGCGCATCGACCCCGCGGCGAACGCGGGCATCATCGAATTCGATCTTGTCTTCGGCGTAGAAGTCGCGCATCAAGGCAATCAATGCCTCTTCATCGGCACGGGTGGCCAGGCGGAAATCCAGCGGGGCGATCTGCATCGGTAGTCCTCTCTTGCTTCAGGCCGGGTGCGCGCGGCGCCCGGCGGGTTCATCACTCGTGTTCGGCCAGATAGGCCAGCAGGCGATCTTCGTCCCACACCGGCACGCCCAGCGACTGCGCCTTGTCCAGCTTGGAACCGGCTTCGGTGCCTGCCACCAGGAAGCTGGTCTTCTTCGAGACGCTGCCCGACACCTTGGCGCCCAGCGCTTCCAGGCGTTCCTTGGCCACATCGCGGGTGAGCTGGGCCAGGGTGCCGGTCAGCACCACGGTCTGCCCGTCCAGCGGCCCGGCCACCACTTCGGCCAGGGCCGGTGCGTGCGCCAGGATGTGCTGCATGGCGCGCTCTGCGGCCAGCAGCATTGCGCCATGGCCGTCGCTGTCCAGCCACTGCGCCAGCCCGCGCGCGGTGTCATCGGGCAGGCCGGCGTTGACGAACTGGCCGTGCTCGGCGTCCAGCACCGCCTGCGCGGACGGCAACGCTGCCACCAGCTTTTCCGCGCGCAGGCGGGTGATGCCGGGAATCTCGGCTTCCACCAGCAGCTGGGCCAGATCCAACCCTTCGCGCAGCTTGGCGCTGGGCGGATGGGCATCGGCAATGCGCACCTGCCCCACCTGCAGCAGATCGTCGATGGCCTGCTGGTTGCCGGGCTGCTCGAAGAAATGCCCCAGCGAGCGCGCGACTTCACCGCCGATATCCGGCACGCGCTTGAACAGCGGCCACGGCAGGTGGCGGATCAGTTCCAGATCACCGAACCACTGCGCCAGTGCCTTGGCCGTGCTTTCGCCCACGTGCTCGATGCCCAGCGCGAACAACAGCCGTTCCAGCGTGGCGTCGCGGCTGGCATCGATGGCCGCGATCAGGTTGTCGGCCCACTTGGTGGCGATCTTCTTCGTGTTCCATTCGAAGCTGGCCGGCTGCACCAGCGCCTGCGCGCGCCAGCCCGCATCGGCGGCGTCCAGCTTCAGCACGGCGGCGAGCACCGCGCCACTGCCCTCGGCGGGCAGGTGCAGCTTCAGTGCGGCGGCCAGGGCCGAGGGATCTTCGGCATCGAGCACCAGCTTCAGGTGCAGCAGGGTGTCGCGGCGCAGGCGGTACAGATCCGCCACGCTTTTCACGATGCCGGCATCCACCAGCGTTTCAATGTACTTGTCACCCAGGCCGTCGATATCCATGGCGCGGCGCGATGCGAAGTGCGCAATGGCTTCCTTGCGCTGCGCCGGGCAGGACAGTTCGCCCGAACAGCGCCATGCGGCCGCACCCTCTTCGCGCACGATCTCCGCACCGCACACCGGGCAGTGGGTGGGCATCTGCCAGGGCGTGGTGCCCGGCGGGCGACGGTCCATGATGACGCTGACCACTTCGGGAATGACATCGCCGGCACGGCGCACGATCACGCTGTCGCCCACGCGTACGTCCAGGCGCGCGATCTGGTCGGCGTTGTGCAGCGTGGCGTTGGACACGATCACCCCGGCCACTGCCACCGGCGCCAGACGCGCGACCGGCGTGGCCGCACCGGTACGGCCGATCTGGATCTCGATCGCCTCCACCGTGGTGCTCTGTTCCTGCGCCGGGAACTTGTGTGCGATGGCCCAGCGCGGTGCGCGCGAAACGAAGCCCATCGTCTGCTGGCCGGCGCGGTCGTCCAGCTTGTAGACCACCCCATCGATATCGAACGGCAGGCCGTCACGGCGCTCGCCGATCATGCGGTAGTAGCCCAGCAGCCCATCGCTGCCTTCCACCACCTGGCACAGCTCGCTGACCGGGAAGCCCCAGGCCCCCAGCTGCGCCAGCGTGCCCGAATGGGTGTCCGGCAGCTCGCCGCCCTGCACTTCGCCGGTGCCGTAGGCGAAGAAGCTGAGCCGACGCTGCGCACTGATCTTCGCGTCGAGCTGGCGCAGCGAACCGGCCGCCGCGTTGCGCGGGTTGGCCAGCACCTTGCCGCCGTGCAGGCGCGCACGCTCGTTGTAGGCCTCGAAATCGGCGCGGGCCATGTATACCTCGCCACGCACTTCCAGCACATCGGGCCAACCATTGCCCTGCAGGCGCTTGGGAATATCGGCGATCTGCCGCAGGTTGGCGGTCACGTCCTCGCCGGTGCTGCCGTCGCCGCGGGTCGCGCCCAGCACGAACTGGCCGTCCTCGTAGCGCAGGCTGATCGCCAGGCCGTCCATCTTCGGTTCGGCGGAAAAGCGCAGCGCGCCACGGCGCAGGCGCTCGTCGATACGGCGCACGAAATCCGCCACTTCCTCATCGCTGAACGCATTGGACAGCGACAGCATCGGGACCGCGTGGGCGACTTCGGCGAAGCGGCCGGACGGGCGCGCGCCCACCTGCTGGGTCGGGCTGTCGGCGCGGGCCAGCTCGGGATGCTCGCGCTCCAGTGCCTCCAGCGCGCGGACCAGACGGTCGTAATCAGCATCGGGAATTTCCGGCGCATCCAGCTCGTGATAGGCACGGTTGGCCTGGGCGATCTGCTGGCGGAGATCCTCGGCGCGTTCGGCGGGGCTGGGCCTCATCGGAATCCGGTGGTTCTGGGATGGCCGGGAATTCTACCGCGCCCGGCCGTCAGGCCCCGTATTGCCGTTCTTTGTAGAGTCGAGCTTGCTCGACTGCCGTGCTTGCTCGACTGGGGC
Source organism: Stenotrophomonas sp. YAU14D1_LEIMI4_1 (assembly GCF_003086815.1). NCBI lineage: Bacteria > Pseudomonadati > Pseudomonadota > Gammaproteobacteria > Lysobacterales > Lysobacteraceae > Stenotrophomonas > Stenotrophomonas sp. YAU14D1_LEIMI4_1. Next base: position 2,627,586 of record NZ_CP025997.1, read on the forward strand.
CGACAGCGCAGTCGAGCATGGCTCGACTCTACAGGGGCGGCAGTCGAGCAAGCTCGACTCTACCGACCGGTGGGCTTGCCGCCCTGCCCTACCAGCGCTAGCGTGCGGCAACCGCCCCACTGGAATCCCGCCCGTGACCCTGCCCACATCGCGCCGCCATTTCCTGCACCTGGCCGGCGTCGGCCTGGCTGTTGCCGGCACGGGTCTGCCCCGCGCTGCTGCAGCGCAACCGGCGCCCGTGGCAGCTGGCCCGGTGCTGTTGAACTTCAATGAGTGCCCCTACGGCCCCGCGCCCGCCGCCCAACAGGCCGCACGCGACAGCATCGCCGGCAGTGGGCGCTATCAGTTCGCCCTGGCCGGGCAGGTGCGCGATCTCTTCGCCACCCAGAATGCCGTCCCGGCCGACCATGTGCGCCTGTACCCGGGTTCTAGCGAACCCTTGAACCGCGCCGCCACGCTTTGGACCGGGCCGCAGTCCGCGCTGGTGGTGGCCGACCCCACCTTCGAGGCGCTGGGTGACCTGGCTGCTGCGCGCGGCGCGCAGGTATCCAAGGTGCCGCTGCGCGAGGACGGCGCGCACGATCTGCGGGCGATGGTGGCAGCGGCGCACGCACGGCCCACCGGCCTTATCTACGTCTGCAACCCGAACAACCCGACCGGATCGATCAGCGCGCCGGCCGAACTGGCCTGGCTGCTGGCCAACAAGCCGGCGGCCACCCGCGTACTGGTGGACGAGGCCTACCTGCAGTACAGCGACCAGCCCAGCCTGATCGGCCAGGTCGCCCAGCGCGATGACCTGATCGTGCTGCGCACGTTTTCCAAGCTGTATGGCATGGCCGGCCTGCGCCTGGGCGTGGCCGCCGCCCATCCCGAGCGCCTGCGCGAACTGGCCAGCCTGGGCGAGAACCCGCTGCCCGTACCTGCCCTGGCCGCAGCGCTGGCCAGCCTGGGCGACGCGCAGCTGGTGCCGCAGCGGCGCCAGCAGAACGCGCAGGTACGCCAGGCCACCATCGCCTGGCTGGGAAAGCGAGGTTTCAGCTGCGTGCCCTCCGAAGCGAACTGCTTCGTGGTGGATGTGCAGCGCGACGGCAGTGCCTTTGCCAAGGCCATGGCCGACAACGGCGTGGTGATCGGCCGCAGCTGGCCGATCTGGCCACAGCGCGTGCGGGTCACCGTGGGCACCGAAGCGGAGATGGCAGCGTTCCGCCGCGCGTTTGCGAAGGTGGCCGGCGTACCGGCATGACGCCGAGGGCGACCCATCTGTAGAGTCGAGCCATGCTCGACTGGGGCCTTTCCTACAAACCTGACCGCGTTCAAGCGATACCCAAGCAGCCTTGCCCAGCCAATGCTGAGGCATGCCCAGTCCACTTCTCCTGAAAGGCCGTTGGTCGCAGGTACGGAATGTCTATGCGATCACGACGGTCACCCATCAACGCCGTCGGTACTTTGACGATCCAGAACGCGCCGCCATCGTTGTTGCGGGCCTGCAATGGATCCAGCAGGAGGGCCGATGCCTCAATCTTGCCTGGGCGGTCATGCCCGACCACGTGCACTGGTTGATGCAACTGCGCTCAGGAACCCTTGCTGCGTCGGTGCAGATGATGAAGTCGCGCGGCAGCCGTCTGGTTGGGACCGACGGCCCTCTCTGGCAGCGTGGCTACTATGACCACGCAGTACGGTGCGACGAATCCTTGAAAAGCCAGGCGCTGTACATCGCCGCCAATCCCGTACGCGCGGGGCTTTCGGCGCAGCTTGGCGATCATCCGTTTGCGTGGTGCCGTTGGTTTGATCGGTCGCCGTAGTATTTTGAGTCGAGCATGGCTCGACTCTACAAAGTTGCGCCGATATGTAGAGTCGAGCCATGCTCGACTGGCGCTGTTACCAGCGCGGGGTCTTGGTCAGCGGCGGGGCCTGGTGCTGGCGGTCGTAGGCGCGCAGTTCGTCACGGATATGGGCGATGCGCTGGCGGCCCAGGGCGTTGCGGCTGTCATCCAGCACCACGCCATCAAGCAGTTCGGCCATGCGCTGCACGGTGGGCAGCATCTTTTCCCAGGCATCGAGCGCGGTCAGCGGTGCCGGCAGGGTCAGGAAGAAGGCGATGGCCGGGGTTTCCATGGCGCGGATGTTGGCCATGTCGAAGCTGCCCGGCTTCATGATGCTGGCCATCGAGAAAATCGGGCCGCGCTCGGGGTGGCCTTCCACCAGCCGGTGGAACACGTTCATATGGCCGAATACCAGGCCGGTCTTTTCCGCCGCCACCACGATGTCTTCGCCGCGCAGCTGTTCGCCCGCGCGGGCGGCCACGAACAGCGAAACGATCTTGTCGAAATCCTGGGTGGCGCGCTTGCCAAGGTCGTTGGCTGCGCCGTCTGCATCGGCCAGACCCAGCTCGGCCTGCTGGCCCTCTTCGCCCAGGCCGGGTTCGCTGCGGGTCTCGGCCAGCGGTACGCCGTCTTCGCCCAGTACCGGTTCGCGGCGCTCGCCTGCAGCCGGCTCGGGGCCGTCCACGCGGCGCCCCTGCGGCTTCTTCTTGGGGCGACCAAACAGGAAGATCGCAGCCACCAGCAGCAGGCCGGCGGCCAGGATGCCGATGCGCAACAGTGCCGTGTCGGACATTCGATGGGTTCTCCGGCTAGTTCATTCAGGTAACTAGAATGGCACGTCAGGCCGCGCCCGCCAATCGCGCGGCTTCTTCCAGGTCCACGCTGACCAGGCGGCTGACGCCCGGTTCGCGCATGGTCACGCCGGAAAGCTGGTGCGCCGCTTCCATCGTCGCCTTGTTATGGCTGACGAACAGGAACTGCACCTTCTCGCTCATTTCCTTGACCATGTTGGCCAGGCGACCGACGTTGGCCTCGTCCAGTGGCGCGTCCACTTCGTCCAGCAGGCAGAACGGCGCGGGGTTGAGCTGGAAGATGGCAAACACCAGGGCCACCGCGGTCATCGCCTTTTCGCCGCCGGACAGCAGCGAAATGCTGGACACGCGCTTGCCCGGCGGGCGCGCCATGATGGTCACGCCGGTGTCGAGCAGGTCTTCGCCGGTCAGTTCCAGGTAGGCATGGCCGCCGCCGAACAGACGCGGATACAGCGCCTGCACGCCGGCGTTGACCCGGTCGAAGGTGTCCTTGAAGCGTCCGCGGGTTTCGCGGTCGATCTTGCGGATCGCATCTTCCAGGGTTTCCAGCGCGGTGGTCAGGTCGGTGTGCTGCGCATCCAGGTAGTCCGAGCGCTGCGAGGCCTCGCCGTACTCGTGGATGGCGGCCAGGTTCACCGGCTCCAGCCGGCGCATGCGCGCATCAATCTGGTGCACGGCCTGTTCCCACTCGGCCAGGCGCGCATCGTCCGGCAGCGCCTCCAGCACTTCGCCCATCACGAAGCCGGCCTTTTCCACGGCAGCCTGCAGGGTTTCGGCGCTCAGCACCAGCGCCTGCTGGTCCAGCCGACGCTGGGAAATACGCTCGCGCTGCGCCAATGCCTGCTCGTCACGCTGGTGGCGGGTCTGTTCATAGGTGCGCAGGTCGGCATCGATGCCGTCCAGCAGGGTGCGCGCCTCGGTCAGCACGCGATCGGCGCGCACACGCTCTTCCAGCGCACGCTGGTGCTCGGCCTGCAGCGATTCCACCGGCGAATCGCCATCGTCCAGCTGCGAATGCAGTTCGCCCAGGCGCGAATCCAGCTGGCCACGCTGGGTGCTCATGCGCTCCAGCGCCTGGCCGAGCGACGCCAGCTGCGCACGCTGCGATTCCAGGGTCAGTGCCAGCGCATGCGAACGCTCGCGCGCCGCACGTGCAGCATCACGGGCCAGATCGCGCGCTTCGGTCAGCTGGCGGCGCTCGCTTTCCAGGCCCTGCCGGGTCGATTCCAAGTCGCCCATGCTGCTGACCGCGTTTTCCAGCCGCGAACGCGCTTCGCGCGCCTGTTCGTTGTTGGCCTCCAGCGTCTCCAGCAACTGCTTCAGCTCACCTTCGATGCGGTCGATGCGGGCACGCGCAGCCTCTACCTTGCCCTGCTGGCCCTGCAGCTGGCCGGCCAGTTCGGATACGCCGCGATGGGCCTGGTACAACGTGCGCTGCGCGTCCTCGCGCTGCTGCTCGGCGGCCAGCAACTGCTCGCGCAGTCCGGCCAAGCGCTCTTCCAGCTCGGCCTCGCGGTCCTGCAGCTGTTCGATCTGCTCGCGCAGTTCATTGATCTCGCGCTCGCGCAGCAAGGCGCCCTGCTGCGCGGCGCCGGAGCGCGACACGCGCAGCCAGCCCTGGCCCAGGCGCTCGCCGTGCTGGGTGATGATGGAATCGCCTTCAGGCAGACCGGCCTGCAGCGTCTTGGCCTCGGCCAGGTCGCGGGCACCGTGCAGGTGCGCCAGCAGGCGACGGATGGCCGCCGGGCCACGCACGCGTGCGGCCAGCGAGGTCGGAGCCACATCCAGCGCGGCGTCATCGCTGGCGACCAGGGCAATGCGGCCCTCGCCCAGCTCGCCGAGCGCGTCGACCAGGCGGGACGGGTCATCGACCAGCACGCCTTCGATCAGTTCGCCCAGCGCACTTTCAACGGCATTTTCCCAGCCAGCATCGACGTCCAGACGCTCGCCGACGCGTGCCGCCGAATCCAGGCCGTGCGACTGCAACCAGGCCACCGCAGCGCCCTGCTCCTGGCCCAGTGCGGCCTGCTGCAAGGTTTCCAGCGAGGCCAGGCGCCCGCGCAGGCCATTGACCTGTTTGTGCAGCTCGGCCAGTTCGTTCTGGCCCGCGCGCTGCTGCTCCTGCACGGCGGCCACGCCTTCCTTGCGGTGCTCGACCTCTTCGGTCAGCTCGTCCAGCGCGGTCTTCTGCGTGTCGTGCTGCAGGTGCAGCTGTTCGAACGCCTCTTCCAGTGCCTCGACATCCAGGCCGGCGCGCTCGGCCGCCAGCGCCTCGCGGCGGCGGTCGGCATCCAGGATCTGCTTGTCCAGGTAGTCCACGCGGGTGCGCTCGACATCGCCGGCACGCGAAGCTTCCGAACTCTGCGAAGTGTGTTGTTCCCAGCGCTGCTGCCAGCTGGCCAGGCGGTCTTCGGCCTCGCGCAGGCTTTCCTGCTTGATCTCGTTCTCTTCCTGCAGCGCTTCCAGCTGCGGGGTCGCGTCTTCGACGGCCTCGCGCAGCACGCCCAGGCGCGCCTCGTCGCCGCTGATGTGCTGGCCCAGCTCGGCCAGCGCCTGCTGGGTTTCGTCGCGCGCCTTGTGCAGGCGCTGCGACAGTTCGCGCTGGTGCTGGATCTGCTGCTCCACCCGGGCCAATGTGCTGCCCACCTGGTAGACCGCCGCCTGTGCGGTATTCAGGGCGTCGGCCGCCTCTTCGCGGCGCACGCGCGAGGTTTCGATATGGGCTTCGGCCTCGCGCTGCTCGGCAATCAGCTGCTGCAGACGCGTTTCTTCCTGCAGCAGGCCTTCGCGCAGCTTGGAAAGACGGCCATCCAGGCCGCGGAATTCCAGCGCCTTCCACTGCCCATCCTTCACCCGGCGCTCTTCCTGCAGCGCCTGGTACTGCTCGGCCTGCTTGGCCTGGCGCTTCAGGTGTTCGAGCTGCTTGCCGATTTCATCGCGCAGGTCGCCCAGCCGGTCCAGGTTCTCGCGGGTGTGGCGGATGCGGGTTTCGGTTTCCTTGCGGCGTTCCTTGTACTTGGAAATGCCGGCGGCCTCTTCCAGGTACACGCGCAGGTCTTCCGGGCGCGCCTCGATGATCTGGCTGATCATGCCCTGCTCGATGATCGAGTAGCTGCGTGGGCCCAGGCCGGTGCCCAGGAACAGATCAGTAATGTCGCGACGGCGGCACTTGGTGCCGTTCAGATAATAGTTGCTGGTGCCATCGCGGCTGACCGTGCGCTTGACCGAGATTTCGTTGAACGAGGCGTATTCGCCGGAAATCGTATGATCGGAGTTGTCGAAGATCAGCTCGACGGTGGCCTGCGAGACCGGCTTGCGCGCATTGGAACCGGAGAAGATCACGTCGGTCAGCGAGTCGCCGCGCAGACGGCTGGCCGAACTCTCACCCATGACCCAGCGCACGGCGTCGATGATGTTCGACTTGCCGCAACCATTGGGTCCCACCACGCCGGTCATGTTGGTCGGCAGGTGCAGGGTGGTCGGATCGACGAACGACTTGAAGCCGGACAGCTTGATCGTGGAAAGACGCATAGGGGTTCCGGGCTGGGGCCGGCGGGCGGCCTGCTTGCCCTGCAAGTCATTGATCCTGCTGGGATCGCCGACAATGGCATGGGCGTGACGCCCTGAGTATACCGATGTGGCCCGGTTCTACACGGCATGTTCTACGCGGGGCGTGGAACATCGCAGGGCGGGCGGCGGCCGCCCAAAACAAAACGGGCCCCCCTGCGGGCGCCCGTTCTGCGGTGATACCCGGCCTTTCGGCCCGGAATCAGGCCTTTTCGGCTTCGACCACAACCTTGACGGTGGTTTCCACGTCGGCGTGCAGGTGCACCAGGACGTCGTATTCACCGATGTTGCGGAAGGCGCCTTCGCCCAGGATGACTTCGCTCTTGCTCAGCTCCAGGCCGGCAGCGGTGAAGGCATCGGCGATTTCGCGGGCGCCGACCGAGCCGTACAGCTTGCCTTCGGTCGAAGCGTTGGCGGCGATGGTCACGCTCGCGCCTTCCAGCTTGGCCTTGCGGGCTTCAGCGTCGGCGTGGATGGACTGTGCCTTGGCTTCGTATTCGGCGCGCTTGGCTTCGAACTCGGCCTTGTTGGTCTCGGTGGCCGGCACGGCCTTGCCCTGCGGCACGAGGAAGTTACGGCCGTAACCCGGCTTGACGGTGACCAGGTCACCCAGGTTGCCGAGGTTGGTGACCTTCTGCAGGAGGATCAGCTGCATGGTAGTGCTCCAGATAAGTTATTCGTTAGCGAGGCAGCGCCCCGCAACTGTGGCTGTCCGAATAGCTGGCACAGCGGGGCGGCACGGGGCCGCCCCGCCGGGCATCAGACGTCGTGGTTGTCGGTGTACGGGATCAGGGCCAGGAAGCGAGCGCGCTTGACGGCGGTCGCCAGCTGACGCTGGTACTTCGACTTGGTACCGGTGACGCGGCTCGGCACGATCTTGCCGTTCTCGGTCAGGTACTGGCGCAGGGTGTTGAGATCCTTGTAGTCGATCTCCTTCACACCTTCAGCCGTGAACTTGCAGAACTTGCGGCGACGGAAGAACTTGGACATGGGAAGGCTCCTTAGGCGGCGGAAGCGGCGTCGTCGCCGGCTTCGTTGTCAGCGGTGGTGGTGGACTCGCCTTCTTCGTCGTCACGACGACGGCGCTCACCGCGCTCCGGCTTGTCACCCTTCTCGTCCTTGCTCTTCATGATCAGCGACTGCTCGGTGTCAGCCTCGTCACGCTTGATGACCAGGTTGCGCAGCACGGCGTCGTTGAAGCGGAAGCTTTCGGTCAGCTCGTTCAGCACGGCCTGGTCGGCTTCGATGTTCAGCAGCACGTAGTGCGCCTTCACCAGGTTCTGGATCGGGTACGCCAGCTGGCGGCGGCCCCAGTCTTCCAGACGGTGGATGGTGCCGTTGCCGTTCTCGACCAGCGACTTGTAGCGCTCGATCATGGCCGGGACCTGCTCGCTCTGGTCCGGGTGGACCATGAACACGATTTCGTAATGACGACTCATGTTTTTTCTACCTTTCGGATGTGGCCTTGCGGCCGGACAGCCCCCCGCCGTGGATACCGCGGTGGGGCAAGGGTTCCCGCCCAGAGGGCAGGAAGCCGCGCATTATGGCGCAGATGGGGGTGGCGGGCAACCCGGCCCGCCGAGGGGCAGGTAGCGCCGGGTCATGCCCGGAGAACGTATTCAGCCCAGATCGACGTGAAGGCGGTGCTGGCCGCACTGCAGGCACTGGAACAGGCAACCGACCATCTCGCCATCACGGGTCAGCCACTCCAATACCCCGTCGGCGTCGCGCGGATTGACCGCCGCCACGTCCGGCCGGACCTGGTCCAGGATCGGCAGCAGGTCTTCGCCGCTGGCGAATCCGAGGAACGCGCAGGGCCGTTCACAATGGCTCAGCCAGACCGACTGCTGCCAGGACGGGTAGCCAGGGGTGCGTTCGCAGATCTCCAGCAGCATCTCACGGCGGATGCTCGGCGGCGGGTCGGCCGGGTCCGGCGACACCCCCTCGATATCGGTCCAGCCGGTGAATTCGCCCTCGAAGCGTGCCGATGCGGTGCCATCGGCGATACACCACGGGCACAGGTAGTCGGGTTTCAGGGCGGCGTAGAACGACCCGCGGTAGCGCAGCGTGCGCGACTGGCCGCAGCCGTCACAGACCCCATCGACCGTTTCGAAGGCGGTCGCGTAGGCGTTGGGGTGGTAGGTGAAAACAGGGCGTTCCATCCGTGGGTCCATTCGTGCCGACCAAGGTCGGCACCTACCAGGCGGGTTGCGGTCGGCACCTGCCAGGCGGGTTGCGCCGGGCCATGCCCGGCGGGGTTGCGCCGGGCCTTTCCCCGGCGAGGTAGCGCCGGGCCATGCCCGGCGGGTGCCACAACCGCGCGTCAGGCCTTGTCGGCGTCGGTCGTGAAGCTTTCACCGCACCCGCACTCGGCGGTGGCGTTCGGGTTGCTGAACGTGAACGTCTCGCTCAGGCCATGCTTGCCGAAGTCGATCACGGTGCCGTCCACCAGGGCCAGGCTCTTGGCATCGACGTAGATCTTCACCCCGTCCTGGTCGAACACGGTGTCACCCTCGCGCTCGTCACGGGCCAGGTCGGTCACATGGCCCCAGCCGGAGCAACCGGTCTTGGTCACGCCGAAGCGCAGGCCCAGGGCGCCGGGGGTCTGGGCTACGAAGCGCTGCACGCGCTCGAAGGCGATCGGGGTCAGGCTGACGGCCATGAGGCTCACTCCAAGGGTACGGGGACATTATAAGGAGCCCAGCGGCGCGAAAAATGCCTCGCAAGCAGAACGCTGCAACCGGTAAACTCCCGTGTTCACAGATCGAGTCGATCAGCAGAGGATTCAAGTCATGACGGTGGTCAGCGTTGAACATGCGCTTGCCGGGAAGATCCCGGAAGGCGGCGAAGTCACGGTACGCGGTTGGGTGCGCACGGTGCGCGGTTCAGCGAATCTGGCTTTCGTGAATGTGAGCGACGGCTCCTGCTTCGCCCCGATCCAGGTCGTGGCCAACGACACCCTGGGCACCTTCGACGAGATCAAGCGCCTGACCAGCGGCTGCTCGGTCATCGCCACTGGCACCCTGGTGAAGTCGCAGGGCAAGGGCCAGTCGTTCGAGATCCAGGCCAGCGCGCTGGAAGTGGTTGGTTGGGTCGAAGACCCGCTGACCTACCCGATCCAGCCCAAGCCGATGTCGCCGGAGTTCCTGCGTGAAGTGGCGCACCTGCGCCCGCGCACCAACCTGTTCGGCGCGGTCACCCGCATCCGCAACTGCCTGGCCCAGGCCGTGCACCGTTTCTTCCACGAGAACGGCTTCAACTGGATCAGCACCCCGATCATCACCACCTCCGACGCCGAAGGCGCCGGCCAGATGTTCCGCGTGTCCACCCTGGACATGGTGAACCTGCCGCGTGACGAGAAGGGCGCGATCGACTTCAGCCGCGACTTCTTCGGCAAGGAAACCTTCCTGACCGTGTCCGGCCAGCTGAACGTCGAGGCCTACTGCCTGGCGCTGAGCAAGGTCTACACCTTCGGCCCGACCTTCCGCGCCGAAAACAGCCACACCACCCGCCACCTGGCGGAGTTCTGGATGATCGAGCCGGAAATCGCCTTCGCCGACCTGGCCGAAGACGCGCGCCTGGCCGAAGAGTTCCTGAAGTACCTGTTCCGTGCGGTACTGAACGAGCGTGGCGACGACCTGGCCTTCATCGCCGAGCGCGTGGACAAGAACGCGATCACCAAGCTGGAAGACTTCATCAACGCGCCGTTCGAGCGCATCGACTACACCGATGCGGTCAGCCTGCTGCAGAAGTCCGGCAAGAAGTTCGACTTCCCGGTCGAATGGGGCCTGGACCTGCAGACCGAGCACGAGCGCTGGCTGACCGAAGAACACGTCGGCCGCCCGGTGGTGGTGACCAACTACCCCGAGCACATCAAGGCCTTCTACATGCGCCTGAACGACGACGGCAAGACCGTTGCCGCGATGGACGTGCTGGCCCCGGGCATCGGCGAGATCATCGGCGGCAGCCAGCGCGAAGAGCGCCTGGACGTGCTGGACGCGCGCATGGCGCAGTTCGGCCTGGATCGCGAGCACTACAGCTGGTACCGCGATTTCCGCCGCTACGGCTCGGTGCCGCACGCCGGTTTCGGCCTGGGCTTCGAGCGCCTGGTGGTCTACGTCTGCGGCCTGTCCAACATCCGCGATGCCATTCCCTACCCGCGCGCCCCGGGCAGCGCGGACTTCTAAGCCCCACACGAGCACGGAGGTACTGCCCCCATGACCCTGTTCTTCGCCCTCTGTTTCGTCGGCGTTGCAGTGGCCGGGTTCAGTGCCTTCGTGATCTTCTGGCCGCTGACCCTGGTGCACGTGCGCGATCGCCACCCGGCGCTTGCCGCACGCTTTGGCAGTGGCGCCTTCCTCAAGCCCGACGCCCTGGCCTGGCTGCTGCGCCGCGACTATCGCCAGCAGCCGGACCGTTCGCTGTCCGGGCTGGCGACGCCGGCCTGGGTATCGCTGCTGACCCTGCTGGCCGGACTGGGCATGGCTGCCCTGCTCTGGCTGGCCTCGCTCTGGTAATACGCACATGAACGACAACAACGACGCCCGCGACAGCTGGTGGCTGGCCAGCCTTGGCAACACCCTGATCTGGGCCCGCCTGCGCGTGCGCCCGGCCGGCACCGCCGAAGTGCTGGACAGCGATGGCAACACGCTGAGCTACGACAGCGAAGATACCGCCCGTTCGCAGCTGTTCGATGCCGAGTTCGTCGAGTACGACGGCCTGGACGAAGAAGACGCGCTGGTCCGCGGCTTCAGCCTGCATGAAGTGCAGCCGCCGCAGGCCGGCAGCGATGAAGGCCTGCGCGGCCGCATGGTGCAGTCGCTGGGCGGGCGCGCCTGAGCCCAGGCCGATGTTCACCCCGCGCGCCTTCGCCGAAACCGACCTGCGCTGGCTGGACCGCCTGCTGGCCCGCGATGCGTTTGTCACGCTGCTGACCACCGGTGACGACGGCCTGCCGGAACTGACCCGGATGCCGGTGCTGTACCAGCGCCAGGGCACCCGGATCGAGCTGCGCGGGCACTGGGCCCGGGCCAACCCCCAGTCGCGCCGCGAGGGCCCGGCCAAGGTGCTGGTGGATGGCCCGCACGGGTACGTGTCGGCCAGCTGGTACCCCGACAAGGAACCCGCCGCACGCGTTCCCACCTGGAACTACGCCGCCGCCGAACTGCGCGGGCAGCTGCAGCGGTTCGACGACCCGGCCGCACTGGCCGACCTGGTCGGCGCCATCAGCGACCATTACGAAGCCAGTGTCGGCCAGCAGTGGCAGTTCGAGGCCGACCGCCCCGAACACGGCCCGGAACTGCGCGCCATCGTCGGCTTCCGTTTCCAGGTTGAACACGTGCAGGTGAAGCTGAAGCTGAGCCAGAACCACCCTGAAGCCAACCAGCTGGCGGTGATCGCTGCGCTGGATGAGCTGCACACCCCCGCATCCACCGAGCTGGCGCAGTGGATGCGCTGGCACCGCGACGAGGCCGCCGCCGGCGGCTGAGCGCCCGTTTCCCCACCACGACGCGGCCGGCAGGGCCGCCTCGTGCGCCCACCTGACGTCAGGGACACACGAACATGAAAGACATCCACAAGCTGCTGCAGAACAACCGCGAATGGGCCGACCGCATCGAAAAGGAAGACCCTGAGTTCTTCCACCAGCTGGCCAAGCAGCAGCATCCGGAATACCTGTGGATCGGCTGTTCCGATTCGCGCGTGCCGGCCAACCAGATCATCGGCATGGCCCCGGGCGAGGTGTTCGTGCACCGCAACGTGGCCAACGTGGTGGCCCACAGCGACCTGAACTGCCTGAGCGTGGTGCAGTACGCGGTGGACCAGCTGAAGGTGAAGCACATCCTGATCGTGGGCCACTACGGCTGCGGCGGCGTGCACGCCTGCCTGCACAACACCCGCGTCGGCCTGGCCGATAACTGGCTGCGCCACGTGGGCGATGTGGCACAGAAGCACGCGGCCATCCTCGATGCGATCGACGATGACGAGCTCAAGCACGCCCGCCTGTGCGAACTGAACGTGATCGAACAGGTGGCCAACCTGTGCCGCTCCACCATCGTGGAAGACGCCTGGGCGCGTGGCCAGAAGCTGATGGTGCACGGCTGGGTGTACAGCCTGAAGGACGGCCGGGTGAGCGAAATGGGCATCGATGTCGGCGCCCAGGACGAGCTGAAGCCGGCGTACGAAAAGGCCCTGGCCTTCGTGCCCCGCCACGGCAAGCGCGACTGACCGACCGGAGACTGCCATGCTCGCCTCGCCGATCAACCTGCTGGCCTGGATCGAAGAACACCGGCACCTGCTGAAGCCGCCGGTGGGCAACAAGATGATCGAGAACGGCGATTTCATCGTGATGGTGGTGGGCGGGCCGAATTCGCGCACCGACTACCACTACGACGAAGGCCCGGAGTGGTTCTACCAGCTGGAAGGCGAGATGGTGCTGAAGGTGCAGGAAGACGGCGCCGTGCGCGATATTCCGATCCGTGCCGGCGAGATCTTCCTGCTGCCGGGCAAGGTGCCGCATTCGCCGCGGCGCCCGCCCGGCGGCGTCGGCCTGGTGGTCGAGCGCAAGCGCCTGGCGCACGAGCGCGATGGCGTGATCTGGCATTGCGAGCAGTGCAATCACAAGCTGTACGAAGAGTACTTCACCCTGCAGAACATCGAGACCGACCTGCCCAAGGTGTTCGCGCGCTACCAGGCGAGCCTGGAACTGCGCACCTGCAGTGAATGCGGGCACGTGGACCCGTTGCCGGCGCCCGCAGCGGGCTGACGCCCGCACCGGTAGGCGCCCACCTTGGTGGGCGCATGGATCTGCGAGCGCCAACCAAGGTTGGCCACTACCAGAAAACGCGACGCCCGCACCGGTAGACGCCCACCTTGGTGGGCGCATGGATCTGCGAGCGCCAACCAAGGTTGGCCACTACCGGAAAGCGCGGCGCCCGCACCGGTAGGCGCCCACCTTGGTGGGCGCATGGATCTACCGGCGCCAACCAAGGTTGGCCACTACCAGAAAACGCGGCGCCCGCACCGGTAGGCGCCCACCTTGGTGGGCGCATGGATCTGCGAGCGCCAACCAAGGTTGGCCACTACCAGCAGACGCGGCGCTCGAAGCGTGGCCGCGACGCCCCGGGCAGGCGCCAGGCGCTACACTGGCAATCCCGTTGCAGCCTGTTGCCCGCCCATGTCCGATCTGCTCAGTCGCACCCACGCCATTGCCCTGGACGCTGCCGATCCGCTGCGCCCACTGCGCAACGAATTCCTGATTCCGCGCCATGGCGGCGGTGAGCAGACCTACTTCGTCGGCAACTCGCTGGGCCTGCAGCCGCGCGGCGCGCAGGCCGCCGTGCAGGAGGTCATGAAGCAGTGGGGCGAACTGGCCGTGGAAGGCCACTTCACCGGCCCCACCCAGTGGCTGTCCTACCACCGCCTGGTGAGCGCGCAGCTGGCCCGCGTGGTCGGCGCCCTGCCCAGCGAAGTGGTGGCGATGAACACGCTGAGCGTGAACCTGCACCTGATGATGGTCAGCTTCTACCGGCCCACCGCGCAGCGCCCGGTCATCCTGATGGAAGCCGGCGCCTTCCCCACCGACCGCCACGCGGTGGAAGCGCAGATCCGCTTCCACGGCTTCGACCCGGCCGACTGCCTGGTGGAAGTGCAGCCGGATGAAGCCACCGGTACGATTTCGCTGGCCGCGATCGAGCGCGCCATCGCCGAACACGGCCCGCGCCTGGCGCTGGTGCTGTGGCCCGGCGTGCAGTACCGCAGCGGCCAGGTGTTCGACCTGGACGCGATCACCCGCGCCGCGCGCCTGCAGGGCGCCCGCATCGGTTTCGACCTGGCCCATTCGGTCGGCAACGTGCCGCTGCACCTGCACGATGTGGCGCCGGACTTTGCCGTGTGGTGCCACTACAAGTACCTCAACAGCGGCCCGGGTGCCGTGGCCGGTGCCTTCGTGCACGAGCGCCATCACCGCGATACCACCCTGCCGCGTTTTGCCGGCTGGTGGGGCCATGAAGAGGCCACGCGCTTCCAGATGTCGCCGCAGTTCACCCCGGCCGTGGGCGCCGAAGGCTGGCAGTTGAGCAATCCGCCGATCCTGGGCCTGGCCCCGCTGCGCGCCTCGCTGGACCTGTTCGAACGCGCCGGCATGGAGGCGCTGCGCAGCAAATCGCTGGCGCTGACCGGCCTGCTCGATGCGCTGGTGCGCGCGCGCCTGCCGCAGGTGCTGGACGTGGTCACCCCATCCGAACCGGAGCGCCGCGGCTGCCAGCTGTCGCTGCGGGTGATCGGCGGCCGCGAACGTGGCCGCGCGCTGTTCGAATACCTGCGTGGCGTCGGCGTGCTCGGCGACTGGCGCGAGCCGGACGTCATCCGCATTTCGCCCACCCCGCTCTACAACCGCTACCTGGACGTGCACCATTTCGTCGAGGAAGTGGAAGCCTGGGCCGGCCTGTAAGCCGCGCCCTCCCCTATTGCTGGACAGTTCGTTGATCGCACACGCCTCCCGCTCCCTGAGCATCATCGGCGCCGGCCTGGCCGGTTCCCTGCTGGCCATCCTGCTGTCGCGGCAGGGCTGGCGCATCACCCTGTACGAACGCCGCGGCGACCCGCGCGTGGCCGATTATGAAAGCGGCCGTTCGATCAACCTGGCCCTGGCCGAGCGCGGCCGCAATGCGCTGCGCCAGGCCGGCGTGGAGGACGAAGTGATGGCCCGCGCGGTGATGATGCGCGGGCGCATGGTTCACCCACGCGAAGGCAATCCGCAGCTGCAGCGCTATGGCCGCGACGACAGCGAAGTGATCTGGTCGATCCATCGCAGTGAACTGAACACCACGCTGCTGCAGCTGGCCGAAGAAGCCGGTGCCACCGTGCATTTCCACCGCCGCCTGCACACCGTGGATTTCGACGCCGGCTACGCGCGCTTCATCGATGACCGCGACGACAGCCCGCATGACATCCGCTTCGACAGCCTGATCGGCGCCGACGGTGCCGGTTCGGCACTGCGTGCGGCAATGAACCGGCGCACGCCGCTGGGCGAGGACATCGCCTTCCTCGACCATTCCTACAAGGAACTGGAAATCCCACCGGCCGCCGATGGCAGCTTCCGCATCGAGCGCAATGCGCTGCACATCTGGCCGCGCGGCCACTACATGTGCATTGCCCTGCCCAACCACGAAGGCACCTTCACCGTCACCCTGTTCCTGCCCAACCAGGGCAACCCCAGCTTCGCCACGGTCAACACCGGCGCGCAGGCCGAGGCGCTGTTCGCCGCCGAATTCGCCGATGCGCTGCCGCTGATCCCGGACCTGCGCGCGGACTGGGAACAGCACCCGCCGGGCCTGCTGGGCACGCTGACCCTGGAGCGCTGGCACCAGGACGGCCGCGCCGTGCTGATCGGCGATGCCGCGCATGCGATGGTGCCCTTCCACGGCCAGGGCATGAACTGCGCGTTCGAAGATTGCGTGGCGCTGGCCCGGCACCTGATGGACGCCGACGACCTACAGGGCGCCTTCGCCGCCTTCGAAGCCGAACGCAAACCCAATGCGCAGGCGATCCAGCAGATGGCGCTGGAAAACTACCTTGAAATGCGTGACCGCGTGGCCGACCCGGCCTTCCTGCTGCAGCGCGAGCTGGAACAGGAGCTGCAACGGCGCTGGCCGACCCGCTTCGTGCCGCACTACACCATGGTCACCTTCCTGCACACGCCGTATGCCGAAGCGCTGCGCCGCACCGAACTGCAGCGCGACATGCTGGTGGCGGCCACGGCCGGCCACACCACGCTGGACAACATCGACTGGGCCGCACTGGAAGCGCAGATCCACGCGCAGCTGCCGGTGCTGGAGGGCGCGCACTGATGGCTGACAGCTTCCTGTTCTACGACCTGGAAACCTTCGGCCAGGATCCGCGCCGCACCCGCATCGCGCAGTTCGCGGCCATGCGCACCGATGCCGATCTGAACGTGATCGACACGCCGGTCAGCTTCTTCGTGCGCCCGGCCGATGATCTGCTGCCCTCGCCCATGGCCACCCTGGTCACCGGCATCACCCCGCAGCAGGCCATGGCCGAGGGCGTGAGCGAGGCCGAGGCGTTCGACCGCATCAACGAACAGATGTCACGGCCCGGCACCTGTGCGCTGGGTTACAACACCCTGCGTTTCGACGACGAGTTCATCCGCTACGGCCTGTTCCGCAACTTCCACGATCCTTACGAGCGCGAGTGGCGCAACGGCAATTCGCGCTGGGACCTGCTGGACATGCTGCGGCTGATGCGCGCACTGCGCCCGGACGGCATCCAGTGGCCGCAGCGCGAAGACGGCGCGACCTCGTTCAAGCTCGAACACCTGGCCGAGGCCAATGGCGTGCGCGAAGGCGATGCGCATGAAGCACTTTCCGATGTGCGCGCCACGCTGGGCATGGCCCGCCTGTTCAAGCAATCGCAGCCGCGCCTGTGGGACTACGCCCTGAAGCTTCGCGACAAGCGCTTTGTCGGCAGCCTGCTGGACGTGGCGGCGATGCAGCCGGTACTGCACATTTCCATGCGCTACCCGGCCAGTCGTCTGTGCGCGGCGCCGGTGCTGCCGCTGGCCATGCACCCGACCATCGGAAACCGCGCCATCGTGTTCGATCTGGACGGCGAAGTGGACGACCTGCTGGCGCTGCCGGCCGAGGTGATCGCCCAGCGCCTGTACCTGCGCGCCAGCGAACTGCCCGAGGGCGTGGCCCGCGTGCCGCTGAAGGAAGTGCATCTGAACAAGGTGCCGGCGCTGGTGGCCTGGAACCACCTGCGTGCCGATGACCATGCGCGGCTGGGACTGGACGTGGCCGCGATCGAAGCCAAGGCCGCGCGCCTGCGCGAGGTCGCGCCGCAGCTGGCCGAGAAGGCCCGCCAGGTGTTCAACCAGCCACGCCCACCGATGCTGACCGATGTGGACGCCTCGTTGTACGACGGTTTCCTCGGCGCCGGCGACAAGCCGTTGCTGGCCCTGGCCCGCACCAGCGCGCCGCAGCAGCTGGCCGCGCTGGAAGAGCGCTTCCGCGACCCGCGATTGCCCGAACTGCTGTTCCGCTACCGCGCCCGCAACCATCCCGGCACCCTGTCGCCGGCCGAACAGGAACGATGGCAGGCGTACCGCCGCCAACGCCTGCTGGGCGAACAGGGCCTGGGCGAACTGAACCTGCCCCAGTACCAGCAGCAGATCGACGCGCTGGCCGCCGAAGCGCCCGACGACGTGCGCCGCGCCGAGCTGCTGCAGTCGCTGCGCGACTGGGGCCACCACCTGCAGGAGCAGCTGTGAGTACGTATTTTTCCGAGGCCAGTTTCAAGTTCCTGCGCAGCCTGGCGCGGCATAACGAAAAGGCCTGGTTCAACGACCATCGCCAGCAGTACGAAGACCACGTGCGGCAGCCGTTCCTGCGCCTGCTGGGCGACCTGCAGCCCGCGCTGGGCGAGGTCAGTGAGCACTTCCGTGCCGACACCCGCGGCGTCGGCGGATCGCTGTTCCGCATCCACCGTGACGCACGCTTCTCCAACGACAAGTCGCCGTACAAGACCTGGCAGGGTGCGCGCCTGTTCCACGAGCGCCGTCGCGAAGTGGCCGCGCCCTCGTTCTACATCCACCTGCAGCCCGGCGAGAGCTTCGTCGGCGCCGGCCTGTGGCACCCGGAACCGGAGACCCAGCGGCGCGTGCGCCACTTCATCCTGGACAACCCGGGCAGCTGGAAGGCGGCCGCGCACGGCGCGCCCCTGCGCAAGCGTTTCGACTTCGAGCAGAGCGAGAAGCTGGTGCGGCCGCCGCGCGGCTTCCCGGCCGACTTCGAATTCATCGACGATCTGAAGCACCGCAACTGGGTCATGTGGCGTTCGCTGGACGATGACACCATGACCGGCCCGCGCCTCCTGTCCACCCTGGGCAAGGACCTGGCCACCCTGGCGCCGTTCGTGGACTACCTGTGCGCGGCACTGGACCTGGAGTTCTGATGGTCGACGCCCTGCCCCTGGCCCAACAGCGCCGCATGCTGGGCCGCACCGGGCTGGCCGTCTCACCGGTCGGGCTGGGCTGTTCCGGCTTCTGGGGCCATCCGCGCTTCGCCGAGGACGCCGCTGCAGCAGTGGTCGGGCACGCGCTGGCGCAGGGCGTGAACCTGCTCGACACCGGCCACAACTACTCCGGCTTCCACGCCGAGCCGCGCCTGGGCCGCATCCTGCGCCCGTTGCTGGCACGCTTCCCGCGCGAATCACTGGTGATTTCAAGCAAGGGCGGCACGCTGACCGGGCAGGCCGGGATCAGCGGTGCCGAGCAGCGTGATTTCTCGCCGGCGGCGATCACCGCCAGTTGCGAGGCGTCGCTGCGCAACCTGGGCCTGGACTACCTGGACGTGTACCAGCTGCACGGCGCCAGCCAGCACGACATCAACGACGAGCTGCTGCACGCGCTGGCCCGCCTGCGCGAACGCGGGCTGATCCGGCACACCGGCATCAACACCCATTCGGCCGCCACGCTGCTATGGATGATCGACCACCCGCAGGCCTTCGACGTAGTGCTGCTGGATTTCAACGCGCTGCAGCAGGACCGCGCACCGCTGATCGATCGGCTGCACGCCGCCGGTATCGGCGTGCTGGCCGGCACGGTGCTGGCACAGGGGCACCTGCTGCCAGCACGCCCGCGCCTGCCCCGGCTGGCCGATGCCTGGTACCTGGCCCGTGCGTGGCTGAAACCGAGCAGCCGCCAGTTGATGCGCAGTGCGGGCGCGATGCGCCGCGCGGTGGCCGGCATCGATGGCCAGCGCCCGGCGCAGACCGCGTTCGCCTATGTGCTGCAGCACCCGGGCGTGGCCAGCGGCATCCTCGGCACCACCCGCCTGCGCAGCCTGGATGAGGTGCTGGCGACCCGCGTGGACGCACTCAGCGCCGCCGAACGGCAGCGGCTGGTGGTCGCCTTCGGTGATGGCCGCGGCTCACCCAGTCACTGACTCTTCACCTGCGCGGTCGGCGTTTGCGGCAGTCTGGGCGGCATGAAGAAACTCATCGGCGTCCTGATCCTGGCGGTTGCGGCCGTGTGCGCGTCGTGGTTCGGCGGCCCCTACCTGACCGTCCACGGCCTGTCCAAGGCCATCGAGCAGCGCGACACCGCGCGGCTGGAGCGCTACGTGGACTTCCCGCGCGTGCGCAGCAGCCTGCGCGCGCAGCTCAATGATTACCTGGTGCGCCAGGCCGGGCCCGAGGTGGCCAGCAGCCCCTTCGGCGCGCTGTTGTACGGCCTGGGCGACCAGTTGGGCGGCGCGGCGGTGGACACGATGATCACGCCTACGGGCATCGGTGCCTTGCTGCAGGGCCACGTGTTGTGGAAGCGTGGCCGCAACGAACTGCAGGGCGGTGATGCCTTCGGCCCGACCGAACCGGCGCAGCCGCTGAAACACGCCGAACACCATTTCGAGGCACTGGACCGGTTCGTGGTGGACGTGGAGCGCGGGCCGGGCCAGCCCCCCTTGAAGGTGGTGCTGGAGCCGCAGGGCCTGCGCTGGAAGGTGGTGGACCTGCAGCTGGGGATGTCGGGCAGCCCGTAAGCCCCACTTTGGTAGATGCCCACCTTGGTGGGCATTGACGCACAACCGTGCCAACCAAGGTTGGCACCTACCGGGGCGATGACGTGCCAACCAACGGTTGGCACCCACCCATCATGGCGTCACCCTTCGTTGGCGACACCGTGCGGCACGTGGCCGGCGGCCACGTGTTCGCGGGCGCTGTCGATGTTGTGCTGGGAATCGTCGAAGAAGATGTCCGCGCCGAAGGCCTGCAGGAACGGGCCCTTGTGCCGGCCACCCAGGAACAACGCTTCATCCAGGCGCACGCCCCATTCGCGCAGGGTGCGGATCACCCGCTCGTGCGCCGGCGCCGAACGCGCGGTCACCAGCGCGGTGCGGATCGGCGCACTCTCACCGGCCGGGAACACTTCCTGCAGCGTGTGCAGTGCCGACAGGAAGCCGCGGAACGGGCCGCCGCTGAGCGGCTCGCGCGCCCGCTCGCGCTCGTGGCGGCCAAACGCTTCCACGCCCTGCTCGCGCGAAATGCGCTCGCTTTCATCACCGAAGATCACCGCGTCGCCATCGAAGGCGATGCGCAGCTGGCCGGCGTTGCGCTCGCTGTGCACCACCTGGTCTTCGGCGGCCGCGGCGGTTTCACCCGGCGGCTTGGGCAGGATGGTGGCCGCGGCAATGCCATGGCGCAGCGCACTGCGCACCGATTCGGGGTTGGCCGACAGGAACAGATCGGTGCCGAACGGCTTCACATACGGCCAGGTGGGCTCGCCGGCGGTGAAGGTGGCGCGGATGATGCCCAGCCCGTAGTGCTGGATGGAATTGAAGATGCGCAGGCCAGTGTCGGCCGAATTGCGCGACAGCAGGATCACTTCCACCCGCGGGTTTTCCGGGCTGGCGCCCTGGTTCAGTGCCAACAGCTTGCGCACCACCGGGAACGCGACACCCGGCCCCAGGATGTCATCCTCGTGCTGGCGCTGGTATTCGGCATAGGCCGCCACGCCATCGCTCTCGAACAGCGCGTGGCTCTCTTCCAGATCGAACAGCGCGCGCGAGGTTACCGCGACGGTCAGCAAACGGGGGGTGTTGTCGCCCATGGCGGGGGTTCCTTGCAGCGGACGGCGGGGGCCGGCGGCGTATTGTCCCTTAAAAAACGAACTGTTCGCTCAGGATGCGGTCTTCCAGGTTGTGTTCCGGGTCGAACAGCAGGGTCACCCGGCGGTCCTTGGATTCGCGGATGGTCACTTCCACCACGTCACGCGTCTCGTGCGAATCGGCGGTCACGCTCACCGGCCGCTTGTACGGGTCCAGCACGCGGAAGCGCACTTCGGTGTCGGCCTTGAGGATGGCGCCGCGCCAGCGGCGTGGCCGGTACGGGGCCAGCGGCGTCAGGGCGATGGTGTGGGAGCCCAGCGGCAGTACCGGGCCGTGCGCGGAATAGTTGTAGGCGGTGCTCCCGGCCGGCGTGGCCACCAGCACGCCATCGCCGATCAGCTCGGCCACGCGCTCCTGGCCGTTCAGATCGATGCCGATATGCGCGGCCTGGCGGGTCTGCCGCAGCAGCGACACATCGTTGTAGGCCAGCGAGCCGGTACTGGTGCCCGACTCGGTCAGCGCGATCATTTCCAGCGGGCGCAGGTTGGCTGGCTCGGCGCGGGCGATGCGGGCCTGCACGTCATCGTCGCCGCGGTACTGGTTCATCAGGAAGCCGACCGTGCCCAGCTTCATGCCGAACACCGGTTTGCCCAGGTGGCCATGGCGGTGCAGGGTCTGCAGCATGAAACCGTCGCCGCCCAACGGGCACAGCACATCGGCCTGGTCGGGCGCATGGTCGCCATAGCGCGACACCATGGCCGCGCGGGCCATCTGCGCAGGTTCGGTGGTGCTGGCCAGGAACGCGATGCGGGGGGTGTCGCTCATGGGTGGATCCGGGGGAAGGCTGTTCAAGAGCATAACCGAGCGCCGCTGCGCTCGCCGGGCATGGCCCGTGCGTCGGTAGCGCCGGGCCATGCCCGGCGAATGCACGCAGAAACAGAACGGCCCCGCTTTCGCGGGGCCGTTCCTCCAACTGCTGCAGATCAGGAGCCCCCCCTGAGTCAGGGGGGCGCGCCAACGGCGCGGGGGTCTGGGAGCATGGTTGGCATGGGGCCCACGGTTTGCAGAGCAAACCGTGGGGCGTCAGCGCGAATGCGCTTACGCACCATGCGCCGCCAGCTGGCCCAGGCGCTGCACCGCGACCGAAACGGTCGGGTAGTCCAGGGTCTTCTGCTCGGCCAGTTCGGCCAGCATCGACAGGGTAAAGCGCAGGCTGTTGTCGTCGCGGCCGATCCACGCCGACACCTTGGCCTCGGCACTGCCGCCCTTGGTCGCCAGCACCTGGCCGGCCAGGTTGCGGTGGTGGTGGGCCAGCTCATCGCGCAGCACGCCACGGGCCACGGCATGCCAGCGGCCATTGACCTCCAGCGCGTCGATCTGCTCGAACAGCCACGGCAGCTGCAGGGCATCGCCCAGGCGGAAGTGGATCTTGGACACGTCCACCGGCTTCAGCTTGCGGGTACGGGCCAGTTCGATGATGTCGAAGGCCGGCTCCAGGAAGTGCAGTTCCGCCAGCTGCTGTGCCAGTGCCGACGGCAGGCCCTTCTCCTTCCACTCGGCCACCAGGGCTTCGTAGGTCGGACGCTGCGAATCAGGCAGCACGCCCGACGCGACGCGGATGTCGTTGAACGGACCCTGGTAGCGGTTCACCGCCTCGGTGATGCCCGGCATCGGGCCCGGGCGCGACAGCAGCCAACGCACGAACGAACGCTGCAGCTTCCAGATCACTTCCAGTGCGTCGATCTGCACCGATTCGGGCAGCTTGCCGTCCAGCGCGTCGATCTGTGCCCACAGCGCGCGGGCATCCAGCGTTTCGCGGCTGATGGTGTAGGCCTTGGCAACCTCGGCAATGGAACGGCCGGTGTCTTCCTGCATGCGCATCAGGAAGGTGGCACCCATGCGGTTGATGGTCTGGTTGGTCACGGCCGTGGCGATGATTTCGCGCTTCAGGCGGTGACGCTCCATCGCGTCGGCGTACTTCTTCTGCAGCGGGGTCGGGAAGTAGCGCTGCAGTTCCTTGGACAGGTACGGGTCTTCGGGAATGTCCGAATCCAGCAGCTGGGCGAACGCCACCAGCTTGGAATAGGACAGCAGCACCGACAGTTCCGGACGGGTCAGGCCCTGGCCACGCGCCTTGCGCTGGGACAGCTCGGCATCGGACGGCAGGAACTCGATCTGGCGATCCAGCAGGCCCTGCTGTTCCAGCGTGCGGATGAAGTGCTGCTTGGAACCCAGGCGCTTGACGGCCATCCGCTCCATCAGGCTCAGCGCCTGGTTCTGGCGGTAGTTGTCGTTCAGCACCAGGTCGGCCACTTCGTCGGTCATCGACGCCAGCAGCTTGTTACGCTGTTCAACGGTCAGCTTCTTGGCCCGCACCACATCGTTGAGCAGGATCTTGATGTTGACTTCGTGGTCGGAGGTATCCACACCGGCCGAGTTGTCGATGAAGTCGGTGTTGAGCAGCACGCCGGCCTGGGCGGCTTCGATGCGGCCCAGCTGGGTCATGCCCAGGTTGCCGCCCTCGCCCACCACCTTGCAGCGCAGCTCGCCACCATTCACGCGCAGCGCATTGTTGGCGCGGTCGCCGACATCGCTGTGCTGTTCGCTGGCAGCCTTCACGTAGGTACCGATGCCGCCGTTCCACAGCAGGTCCACCGGTGCCTTCAGGATCGCGCTCATCAGATCGTTCGGCGACAGCGCCTTGACGTTCTCGTCCAGGCCCAGTGCTTCACGCACCTGCGGGGTGATCTCGATCGACTTCAGGCTGCGCGGATAGATGCCGCCGCCCTTGCTGATCAGCTTGGCATCGTAGTCGGCCCAGCTGGAACGCGGCACGGTGAACATGCGCTCACGCTCGACGAACGAGGTGGCCGCATCCGGGTTCGGGTCCAGGAAGATGTGGCGGTGGTCGAACGCGGCCAGCAGGCGGATGTGGCGCGACAGCAGCATGCCGTTGCCGAACACGTCGCCGGACATGTCGCCCACGCCGACGGTGGTGAAGTCCTGGGTCTGGCTGTCACGGCCCAGCGCACGGAAGTGGCGCTTGACCGATTCCCACGCACCGCGCGCGGTAATGCCCATGCCCTTGTGGTCGTAGCCGACCGAACCACCGGAGGCGAACGCATCGCCCATCCAGAAGCCGTGGGCGATGGCCAGGCCGTTGGCGATGTCACTGAAGGTCGCCGTGCCCTTGTCGGCCGCCACCACCAGGTACGGGTCGTCCATGTCGTGGCGCACAACGTCCACCGGCGGCACGATCTTGTTGTTGACGATGTTGTCGGTGATGTCCAGCAGGCCCTGGATGAACAGCTTGTAGCAGGCCACGCCGTTGGCGAAGATCGCATCGCGATCACCGTTCACCGGCGGCATCTTGGCGAAGAAACCACCCTTGGCGCCGACCGGCACGATCACGGTGTTCTTCACCATCTGCGCCTTCACCAGGCCCAGTACTTCGGTACGGAAGTCTTCGCGGCGGTCCGACCAGCGCAGGCCGCCTCGGGCCACGGCACCGAAGCGCAGGTGGGTACCTTCCACGCGCGGGCCGTAGACGAAGATTTCGCGGTAGGGGCGCGGCTTGGGCAGGTCCGGCACCAGCGCCGAATCGAACTTGAAGCTGATGACATGGCCGTGCTGGCCATTGGCATCGGTCTGGTAGTAGCTGGTACGCAGGGTCGCATCGATCACGCCCATGAACGAGCGCAGGATGCGGTCCTCGTCCAGGCTGGACACGCGGTCCATCAGCTTCAGCAGCGCATCGCGCGCGGCCTGCATCTGCGCATCGCGGTCACCCTTGCGAGCGTCGACCACGGTCTTGAGCACCTTCAGGGTGGCCTCGTCGCCGGCGGCCAGCACATCGAAGTGGGCCTTCAGATGGGCCTGGCCCGCGGCGATGTCGTCCTTGCTTTCATGGCCGGTGGCCGGATCGAAGCGGGCTTCGAACAGCTCCACCAGCAGGCGCGCCAGCAGCGGGTAGCGGGCGAAGGTGCCTTCCACGTACGCCTGCGAGAACGGCACGCCGGTCTGCAGCAGGTACTTGCAGTAGCCGCGCAGCATGGCGACCTGGCGCCAGTGCAGGCCGGCGGCCAGCACCAGGCGGTTGAAGCCATCGTTCTCGGCATCGCCGTGCCAGACGCGGGCGAAGGTCTCGCCGAAGGCTTCATCCACGCGCGCGGCATCGATGGCGCCGGCGGTCGATTCGACTTCGAAGTCCTGCACGTACACCGGCGCGTTGTCCACCGACAGGCGGTACGGGCGCTCGGCGATCACGCGCAGGCCCATGTTCTCCATCATCGGCAGCGCGTCCGACAGCGGAATGTCATCCAGCTGGCGGTACAGCTTCAGGCGCAGGCCATCGCCGCTTTCGCGCGGCACGGCCTGCAGGCTCAGGCGCAGGTCGTCCGGGCCGGTCAGCGCGTCGAGCTGGCTGACATCGTTGGCGGCAACGGCGGTGCTGTTGTCTTCGATGTAGCCGGCCGGCAGTGCCTTGCCGATACGCGCGGCAATGCGCAGGCCTTCGGTTTCACCATGGCGCGACACCAGCGCTTCACGCAGGTCGTCCTGCCAGTTGCGCAGCACCTGGGCCAGCTTCTGTTCCAGTTCGGCGGTATCGACGTCCAGCATTTCGCCCGGCTTGGGGCGCACGATCAGGTGCACCTGGGCCAGCGGCGATTCGCCCAGCACCACCGAGCTGTCCACGTACTCACCGTGCAGCGCTTCCTTCAGCATGGCCTCGATGCGCAGGCGCACGTCGGTGTTGAAGCGCTCGCGCGGCAGGTAGACCAGTGCGGAAATGAAACGGCTGTACTTGTCGCGGCGCAGGAACAGGCGGCTGCGCACGCGTTCCTGCAGGCCCAGCACGCCCATGGCGGTGCGCAGCAGTTCGTCCTCGCTGGACTGGAACAGCTCTTCGCGCGGCAGGGTTTCCAGGATGTGGCGCAGGGCCTTGCCGCTGTGGCTGGCCGGGGCCAGGCCGGACTGCTTCATCACGTGTTCGTGGCGCTGGCGCACCAGCGGGATTTCCCACGGGCGGCGGTTGTAGGCGCTGGAGGTGAACAGGCCCAGGAAGCGCTGTTCGCCGATGATCTTGCCCTTGGCGTCGAATTCCAGCACGCCGATGTAGTCCATGTAACCGGCACGGTGCACGCGCGAACGGGCATTGGTCTTGGTCAGGATCAGCGCGTCCTTCAGCCCGGACGTGGTGTTCAGGCCCTGCGCGGCCAGCGTCTTGACCGGGCGCGCAGCGGACTTGTCCTTGCCGCGCATCAGGCCCAGGCCGGTGTCGTTCAGCGGTGCCAGCACTTCTTCCTTGCCCTGCTTCTCAACGCGGTATTCGCGGTAGCCGAAGAAGGTGAAGTGGTTGTCGGCGGCCCAGCGCAGGAATTCCTGTGCTTCGGCGCGCGAGGTCTCGTCCACCGGCAGCGTGCGGCTGCCCAGGTCGTCGGCCAAGGCCAGGGCCTTGTCCTTCATCGGCTGCCAGTCGCGCACGATGGCGCGCACTTCGTCCAGCGCCTTGTTGATGGCCTGCTCGATGACGGCCATGGCATCGGCCGGCTGGCGGTCGATTTCCAGCAGCATCACCGATTCGGCTTCGCCCTCGCCCACCTTGGCCAGCTTGCCGGCCTTGTCGCGGGTGAAGCGCAGCACCGGGTGGCCCAGCACGTGCACGCCCACGCCCTGTTCGGCCAGGGTCATGGTGACGGTATCGACGAGGAACGGCATATCGTCATTGACGATCTGCAGCACCGTGTGCGGCGATTCCCAGCCGTTGGCCTTGGTGGTCGGATTGAACACGCGCACATTGGCCTTGCCGGCCTTGCGGGCACGGGCGAATTCCAGCGTGTCGGCGGCCAGCGCGGCCCACTCGTCAGCGCTGTGGTGCGGGAACTCGTCCGACTCCATGCGCTTGTAGAAATCCGCGGCGAATGCCACTGCCTCGGCCTGCGCGGCAGAGGGGTAACGCTTGCGCAAGGCCGTGTACACCGGCTCCAGGGAGAAACCAGCGGTCACTGCGACCTCCGACTCAGCTGGCTTGGTCTTGTTCTTCACGGTCTTGGCTGCGGTTTTTTGCGGTTTCATGGCAGAGCGATGCGCTTGCTCAGTTGGGAAAATGAAATTGTAGACCTATCCCGCGTAAAGGCCTTGCTGCAGGACGGAATAACCAGATTCGGGTTTGCTGCGGTTTAGACGCCTATTCAGTTCGCACCGGTATGGCGCGCACGGGCGTTGCGCCGCTGCCGACAGGATCGGCAAAGCGTGTTACGGAAAACCACGCGGCAGGTGACAGGCAGGACTATCGGCACGATTCCACAATCCTGAACTGGACGGTATAGTCCACCGCGTGAACCCCACTACCCTCCCCGTTGCCGTGGACGCGCGCGATGAGCGCGTGTTCGATGCCGTGCGCGAACTGCTGGGCCGCCAGGGCATGCAGATGAGCATGGACGCGGTGGCCCAGCAGGCCGGCTGTTCCAAGCAGACGCTGTACTCGCGCTACGGCAACAAGCAGGACCTGCTGCGCCGGGTCGTGCAGCGGCACGTGGGCGATGCCAGCGGCATCCTGCTGCGTGCACTCCGCAGTGACGACCTGCGTGCCAGCCTGTTGCAGTTCGCCACCGACTTCCTGGAGCACTTCAACCAGCCCCACGTGGGCCAGGCCTGCCGACTGATTGCCGCCGATGCATCCCAGTTCCCCGAAGAGGCGCGTACGCTGTACCGGGAAGGCGCCGGGGCGCTGACACTTCATCTTGCTGAATGGATTGATACCGTTTGCAGGCGTGGCCTGCTCCGGCATGACGACCCGCACTACATGGCCGAACTGCTGCTGAGCATGATCGCCGGTCAGGATTTCGACAAACAACGCTTCCATACCCCCCATCGCGATGACGCGCGTGCGCGCAGGCGCTGGGCCGAGTTCTCCGTTGACGGTTTCCTGCGCGCGTTCGCGCCGGAACCGGCAGCGGTCCCGTCTACAAACCAACACCGGAGTTTCTCCTGATGACCGCCCCACTCCGCACCCTTGCCTTGACGTGCGCCGTCGCTGTCGCCCTGGCGGCCTGCAAGAAGCCGGAACAGCAGACGCCCCCGCCGCCGGAAGTGGGCGTGATCGATGCCAAGCCGCAGACCCTGCCGCTGCAGCGTGAACTGGTCGGCCGCCTGTCGCCCTACCGCAGTGCCGACGTGCGCGCCCGCGTGCCCGGCGTGCTGCTCAAGCGCGTCTATCAGGAAGGCAGCCAGGTCAAGCAGGGCCAGACCCTGTTCCTGATCGATCCGGCCCCGCTGCGCGCCGAACTGAATGCTTCGGAAGCCCAGCTGGCCTCGGCCCGCGCCACCTATGCCAACGCCAAGGTCGCCGCCGACCGCGCCCGTTCGCTGGCCCCGCAGCAGTACGTGTCCAAGTCCGACCTGGACGCGGCCCAGGCCACCGAGCGCACCGCGCTGGCCGCGGTGAAGCAGGCCGAAGCGGCCGTGTCGTCCTCGCGCATCAGCCTGGGCTATGCCGAAGTGACCGCGCCGATCAGCGGCGTGGCCAACAAGCAGCAGGTGACCGAGGGCGCGCTGGTCGGCCAGGGCGATGTGACCCTGCTGACCACCGTGGACCAGCTGGACCCGCTGTACGTGAACTTCTCGCTGAGCGTGGACGAACTGAGCCTGCTGCGCGCGCAGCAGGCCAAGGGCGCGCTGGCGCTGTCCGGCGATGGCAAGGCCACCGTGGCGGTGAAGCTGTCCGACGGCACCACCTACAGCGAACAGGGCACCCTGGACTTCTCGTCCACCACCGTGGACCCGACCACCGGTGCGGTATCCCTGCGTGCGGTGCTGCCGAACCCGCAGCAGATCCTGCTTCCGGGCGCCTTCGTCAGCTTCCAGGCCAACCTGGGTGACCGCAACAACGCCTACCTGGTTCCGCAGCAGGCCCTGCAGCGCGACACCATGGGCGGCTTCGTGATGGTGGTCGGCGCCGACGGCAAGGTGGTGCGCAAGAACGTGAAGACCGACGGTGCCCAGGGCGGCAACTGGCTGGTCAGCGACGGCCTGGCTGCCGGTGACAAGGTGATCGTGGCCGGCGTGCAGAAGGTCAAGGAAGGGGCACCGGCCACGGCCAAGCCCTGGACCCCGGGCCAGGACGCCAATGCCAGCGCCAAGCCGGCCGCCGCCGGTGCCGCACCGGCCGCCGACAAGGCCCCGGCCGAAGCGGCCGACAAGGCCGAACCGGCTGCCACCGAATCGAACAAGCAGTAACGGGACCCTTCCGTCATGCCTAAATTTTTCATCGAACATCCGGTCTTCGCCTGGGTGGTGGCGATCCTGATCTCGCTCAGCGGCGTGATCGCGATCCTCAACCTTGGCGTGGAGTCCTACCCCAACATCGCCCCACCGCAGGTGACCGTGTCGGCCACCTACCCGGGCGCCAGCGCGGACACGACGGAAAAATCGGTCACCCAGGTGATCGAGCAGCAGCTGACCGGTATCGATCACCTGCTGTATTTCAGCTCGTCGTCTTCGTCCAACGGCCGTGCGCAGATCACCCTGACCTTTGAAACCGGTACCGACCCGGACATCGCCCAGGTGCAGGTGCAGAACAAGGTATCGCTGGCCACGCCGCGCCTGCCCACCGAAGTGACCCAGCAGGGCGTGGTGGTGGCCAAGGCCAACGCCGGCTTCCTGATGGTGGTGGGCCTGCGTTCGGAAACCCCGTCGATCACCCGTGATGCGCTGAACGACATCGTCGGCTCGCGCGTGCTCGACCAGGTCTCGCGTATCCCCGGCGTCGGCAGCACCCAGCAGTTCGGTTCCGAGTACGCCATGAACATCTGGCTGAACCCGGAAAAGATGCAGGGCTACGGCCTGTCGGCCAGCCAGGTGCTGGCGGCGGTGCGCGCCCAGAACGTGCAGTTCGCTGCCGGTTCGCTGGGTTCGGACCCCTCGCCCGATGGCCACTTCACCGCCACGGTCTCGGCCGAAGGCCGCTTCAGCTCGCCCGAAGAGTTCGAGAACATCATCCTGCGTGCCAACGCCGACGGCTCGCGCGTGCTGCTGAAGGACATCGCCCGTATCGGCTTCGGCGCCAACAACTACGGCTTCGACACCCAGTACAACGGTGCCCCCACCGGCGCCTTCGCCATCCAGCTGCTGCCGGGCGCAAACGCCCTGAACGTGGCCGATGCGGTGCGCGCCAAGATGGACGAACTGCAGCCCAGCTTCCCGGCGGGCGTGAGCTGGTTCTCGCCGTACGACAGCACCACCTTCGTCAAGATCTCCATCGAGGAAGTGGTCAAGACCCTGTTCGAAGCGGTGTTGCTGGTGTTCCTGGTGATGCTGATCTTCCTGCAGAACTTCCGCGCCACCATCATCCCCACCCTGGTCATTCCGGTGGCCCTGCTGGGTACCTTCCTGGGCATGTGGATGATCGGCTTCACGATCAACCAGCTGACCCTGTTCGCGATGGTGCTGGCCATCGGCATCGTGGTCGATGACGCGATCGTGGTGATCGAGAACGTCGAACGCATCATGACCGAGGAGGGCCTGGCGCCCAAGCCGGCCACGCAGAAGGCGATGACCCAGATCACCGGCGCGGTGGTGGCCATCACCGTTGTTCTGGCGGCAGTGTTCATTCCGTCGGCGCTGCAGGGCGGCGCGGCCGGTGAGATCTACAAGCAGTTCGCACTGACCATCGCCATTTCGATGGGCTTCTCGGCGTTCCTGGCGCTGGGCTTCACCCCGGCCCTGTGTGCCACCTTCCTGAAGCCGACCCACAACGACCACCCGAACATCGTCTACCGCACGTTCAACAAGTACTACGACAAGATCAGCCACACCTACGTCGGCCACATCACCTCGGCGGTGAAGCATGCGCCGCGCTGGATGATCCTCGCCGTGGTGCTGACCGCGCTGTGCGGCTTCCTGTTCACCCGCATGCCGGGCAGCTTCCTGCCTGAAGAAGACCAGGGCTACGCACTGGCCATCGTGCAGCTGCCGCCGGGTTCGCCGAAGAGCCAGACCAACGAAGTCTTCGCCCAGATGCGCGGCATCCTGGAAAAGCAGGAAGGCTATGAAGGCCTGATGCAGATTGCCGGCTTCAGCTTCGTCGGTTCCGGCGAAAACGTGGGCATGGGCTTCATCCGCCTCAAGCCTTGGGACGAGCGCAAGGTCACCGTGCCGGAGTTCATCCAGAACATGAACGGCGCGTTCTACGGCATCAAGGAAGCGCAGATCTTCGTGGTCAACCTGCCCACCGTGCAGGGTCTGGGCCAGTTCGGCGGCTTCGACATGTGGCTGCAGGACCGTGGCGGCCAGGGCTACGAACAGCTGACCCAGGCGCGCAACATGCTGCTGGGCAAGGCCGCGCAGGAAACCGACAAGCTGGCCGGCGTGCGCCCCAACGGCCTGGAAAACGCCCCGCAGCTGCAGCTGCACGTGGACCGCGTGCAGGCGCAGTCGATGGGCATGTCGGTGTCGGACGTGTACAGCACGGTGCAGCTGATGCTGGCCCCGGTGTACGTGAACGACTTCTTCTACCAGGGCCGCATCAAGCGCGTGACCATGCAGGCCGACGCGCCGTACCGTACCGGCCAGGAATCGCTGAAGAGCTTCTACAGCCCGTCCAGCCTGACCACGAACGCCGATGGCACCAGCGCGATGATCCCGCTGAGCACCGTGGTCAGTTCCGAGTGGGTGTCGGCACCGCCGTCGCTGAGCCGCTACAACGGCTATTCAGCCATCAACATCGTCGGTTCGCAGGCACCGGGCAAGAGCTCGGGTGAAGCGATGACCGCGATGGAAGACATCGTCAACAACGACCTGCCGGCCGGCTATGGTTACGACTGGTCGGGCATGTCCTACCAGGAAATCCTGGCGGGCAACGCAGCCACCCTGCTGCTGGTGCTGTCGGTGGTGGTGGTGTTCCTCTGCCTGGCCGCGCTGTATGAAAGCTGGTCGATTCCGGTGGCGGTGCTGCTGGTGGTGCCGCTGGGCGTGCTGGGTGCCATCGGCCTGTCGATGATGCGTGGCCTGCCCAACGACATCTTCTTCAAGATCGGCATGATCACCGTGATCGGCCTGGCCGCGAAGAACGCGATCCTGATCGTGGAATTCGCGGTGGAGCAGCGTGCAGCGGGCAAGACCCTGCGCGATGCCACCATCGAAGCGGCACGCCTGCGTTTCCGCCCGATCCTGATGACCTCGTTCGCCTTCATCATGGGCGTGATCCCGATGGCCATCTCCACCGGTGCCGGCGCCAACTCGCGCCACGCCATCGGTACCGGCGTGATCGGCGGCATGCTGTTTGCCACCCTGCTGGGTCTTCTGATGATCCCGGTGTTCTTCGTGGTGGTGCGCCGCATGCTGGGCGACAAGCTGGATGAACCGTCCAAGGAGTTCATGGAACGCCAGCGCGACGCCGAATCGGCACACCGTCCGGATCGTTGATCCGGCGGTAGAGTGAAATGAAAAGGCCCCGGAGCGATCCGGGGCCTTTTTGTTGGCGACTACCGGGATGCGTGCCAACCAAGGTTGCACCCACCATGTGCGGGCGGTTCGGGTAGGTGCCAACCTTGGTTGGCACCCACCATGTGCGGGCGGTTCGGGTAGGTGCCAACCTTGGTTGGCACTCGCCGCGCTTCAGCGCAGCAACGCGATCGCGCCGCACACCACCACGATCAGCAGCGCCACCCACTGCATCGGCACGAAGAAGAAATGATGCGGCGCGGCCTCACCCTTCTGCCGCGGCGCGCGGTTCAACCACAGCCCCAGCAGCACGTTCAGCGCAGCACCCAGGCCCGCGCCCAGTAGCACCTGCTGCAGCGGAATATTGCCCTTCGGGCCATCGTGCGGGAAGAAATACGCCAGCAGCAGGATCGCTGCAATCGGCGTCACCAGGGTCACAAACCCCCAACCGCGATAGATCATTCAACGTCTCCACAACGAAAAGCGGATCGCATTTGACCATGGCGGCGCGCGTTGTGTCGCAATTGTCGGGCCTGACTGCGGCTGCCAGCGCCTTGTGCTGGGTATCGCGCTGCATCTGCGGCCTTCCAGCGCGTCAATCGCGACTCAAACCTGCGCATGCGATCAGACATTAGGCAGATGGGATCCGGTTCCCGGTTCGCACGCGCGCAGAACGCTATCCAGAGCATTCCTTCAACGGAATGACCGAACCATGCACCCGTCACTCTCTTCTGCCAGGCGTCTTGTCGCTGCCTGGCTTCTACTTACGGTCGGCTTGGCCCTGCATCTGGATGCCAGCGCCGGAGGCGTCGTTCCCTGCTTCAACTGTGCAGACCCTCGCGCCGCGGCGCTGCAGTCGGGCACCGGGCTGACGGTCGTCGTCGATCCGCAACAACAGCGGTTGAGCGCCTTTAACGTGGAATACGACAGGGAGCTTCAGCGATACCGTGCGCTGCCCACGCCGGCCCCGGCCGAGGTCACGCGCATGTTCAACCGCATTCTTGCCCTGCCAAACGCGCATCTCGGCCCCGGCACCCAGTTCGTGCCGCAGGCATTCGGGCGCGGCGCCGTGGTGCCCGTGCATCCGGACGATCCGCAGATGGCCAACGGCATCAGCTTTCCTGACGCCATGAAAGCGCTGAACGCGTACGACGTCGTGCAGTCAGCGACCTACCGCAGCCAACTGGAGCTGGCCATCGGCCGCGCCTTCAGCGGCGCTGACAGCCAGCAACCCGCCTGGAATTCACTGGCGACGACGATTTCATCCATCGTCCTGAGCTGGGTGAGCAAGCTGTTCGGCGTCGACACCGTCACCTATGTCATCACCTGGCGTGACGGCTCGCAGACCCGGTTGGTCATCTCACCAGACGCCGTGGACAAGGCCCGGTACGTGACCGGTGAAAGCGTGGATGCCCAGGGCAACCGCATTCCCGATGGCGCCGCCTCCAATACCGAAACCGGCGAAGGGTATGTGGCAACTACCACTTCAACAATGGTGACGACTACCAGCGCTGGCTGGACTCGGCTCACCTGTACGGGGTGCAGATCGAGGTCAACCCCGGTGCGGCACCCTCCGGTCCGATCTGCCGATGGGATGGCAGGCAGCTGCACTGCCAGGTGCCGCGCTAGCCTGCGCCTGGCCTTCCGGTAGGCGCCAAACTTGGTTGGTGCCCGTAGATGCGTGCCAACCAAGGTTGGCACCCACCGAGCGGGCTCCCATGCGCCGCCATTGCAGCGGCGCAGCCCACCGGGGTCTTCTTGTTGGTGCCAGAGCGGCGGGAGCCTGGTAGTCGCCAACCTTGGTTGGCGCCCTGGAAGCGTGCCAACCAAGGTTGGCACCTACCAGGGCGGGCCCCCATGCGGCTCAGCGCAGCCCGGTCTCGTTGCGGGCGATCACCAGGCGCTGGATCTCCGAGGTGCCTTCGTAGATCTCGGTGATCTTGGCATCACGGAAGTAGCGCTCCAGCGGCATTTCCTTGGAATAGCCCATGCCGCCGTGGATCTGCACGGCCTGGTGGGTGATCCACATCGCCGCTTCCGAGGCGGTCAGCTTGGCGATGGCCGCCTCGTTGCTGAAGCGCTTGCCCTCGCCCTTCACCCACGCCGCGCGCAGGGTCAGCAGCAGCGCTGCGTCCAGCTTGCACTTCATGTCGGCAATCTTGGCCTGGGTCATCTGGAACGTGCCGATGGCTGCGCCGAAGGCCTTGCGGTCCTTCACGTATTCGATCGTGGCTTCATAGGCGGCGCGGGCGATGCCGATCGCCTGCGAGGCGATGCCGATGCGGCCGGCGTCGAGCACGCCCATGGCGATCTTGAAGCCCTCGCCTTCCTGGCCCAGCACTTCATCGGGCTGCGCCACGTAATCGTTGAACTCGATCTCGCAGGTGGCCGACGCACGGATGCCCAGCTTGGGCTCGGTCTTGCCGCGGCCAAAGCCGGCCTTGTCGGTGTCGACCAGGAAGGCGGTGATGCCACGCGCGCCCTTGTCCGGCTCGCTCATCGCGAACAGCACGATGTACTTGGCCACCGGGCCGGAGGTGATCCAGCTCTTCTTGCCGTTGATCACGTAGGTGCCGTCGGCCTGCTTCACCGCGCGGCAGCGCATGGCGGTGGCATCGGAACCGGACTGCGGCTCGGTCAGCGCGAAGGCGCCGATGGCCTCGCCCTCGGCAATGGCGCGCACATACTTCTGCTTCTGCGCCTCGCTGCCGTGGGTCAGGATGCCGTTGCAGAACAGCGAATTGTTCACCGACATGATGGTCGAATGCGCGGCATCGCCGGCGGCCACTTCCACCATCGCCAACACGTAGGCGATCGGGTCCATGCCCGCGCCACCGTACTGGGTCGGCACTTCGATGCCCATCAGGCCGTTCTCGCCCAGCAGGCGGATGTTCTCAAGGGGGAACTCGCCGGTGCGGTCATGGTGCTCCGCGCTGGGGGCGATCTTTTCCTGCGCGATGCGCCGCGCCACGTCCTGCAGCATCAACTGCTCTTCGGTAAAGCTGAAATCCACAACACCCTCCCAGGTACATGATGACGGGGGCCGCAACAGGCGCCCCCGGATGTGCCGATTGTAACTGCGGGCGGGCATCGGCGGCTGACTCGCCCCCCGCACCGGCTTGACCACGACAGCACCCGTCGGCGAATATATCTCTATATCGCGATAGGTAGATATTTATGGATCTGGAAGACTGGTCGACCCGCCTGAAGGTGTTCGCCGACGCCACCCGCGTGCGCCTGCTGGCGCTGCTGGAGCAGGAAGAGCTGACCGTGGCCGAGTTGTCGGCCATCACCCGGCTGGCACAGCCGCGGGTGTCCACCCATCTGGCGCGGCTGAAGGAAGCCGGCCTGGTGCGCGACCGCCGCTCGGGCGTGTCGGCCTACTACCGCTTCGACGAGGCCCAGCTGGACCCGGCGCAGCGTGCATTGTGGCATGCCCTGAGCAATGGAAGCGATGATCCGCTGCTGCGCCAGGATGCTGAACGCGTGGCCGCCGTGCTGGCCCACCGCGCCGCCGACCAGAACTGGGCCGACAGCGTGGCCGGCGACATGGAACGCCACTATTCCCCGGGCCGTACCTGGGAAGCGCTGGCGCGCACCGCGCTGCCGCTGTTGGAAACCGGCGACGTGCTGGACATCGCCTCCGGCGATGGCGTGCTGGCCGAACTGGTGGCCCCACATGCCAAGCGCTACATCTGCATCGACACCAGCGCGCGCGTGGTGGCCGCGGCCAGCGAGCGCCTGCGCCGCCTGCCCAACGTGGAAGTGCGCGAAGGCGACATGCATGCCCTGCCCTTCAAGGACCGCAGCTTCGACCTGGTGGTGCTGATGCACGCGCTGACCTATGCCAGCAAGCCGGCACAGGCGGTGACCGAGGCGGCCCGCGTGCTGCGCCCGGGCGGTCGCCTGCTGCTGTGCAGCCTGGCCCGCCACGAACACAAGGCGGCAGTGGAAGCCTATGGCCACGTCAACCTCGGTTTCAGCGACAAGGAACTGCGCAAGTTCGTGGACAAGGCCGGCCTGCAGGTATCGAGCCTGGAAACCGTAACCCGCGAAAAGCGCCCGCCGCACTTTGAAGTCATCTCGCTGATCGCCAACAAGCCCTGAGGTCGCCGTGTCCAGCCTGCCGTGGTTGCATCCCGAACGTACCAACGCCCTGCTCGACGCCCTGCGCGCGCGCATCCTGATCATCGATGGTGCGATGGGCACGATGATCCAGCGCCACGGCCTGCAGGAAGCGGACTACCGCGGCGAACGCTTCGCCGATGGCTACGACCACAGCCACGGCCCCGGCTGCGACCATGGCGCGCCGGAAGGCCATGACCTGAAGGGCAACAACGATCTGCTGCTGCTGACCCGGCCGCAGGTCATCGCCGACATCCACACCGCCTACCTGCAGGCCGGCGCGGATCTGGTGGAAACCAATACGTTCAACGCGACCTCGGTCAGCCAGGCTGATTACCACCTCGAACACCTGGTGTACGAACTGAACAAGGCCGGTGCCGCCGTGGCGCGCGCCTGCTGCGATGCAGTTCAGGCCGGCACCCCGGACAAGCCGCGTTTCGTGATCGGCGTACTGGGCCCGACCAGCCGCACCGCCTCGATCAGCCCGGACGTGAACGATCCCGGCTTCCGCAACACCAGCTTCGACGCCCTGCGCGATACCTATCGCGAGGCCATTGACGGCCTGATCGATGGCGGCGCGGACACCCTGATGGTCGAAACCATCTTCGACACGCTGAACGCCAAGGCCGCCCTGTACGCCATCGAAGAGGCCTTCGATGCGCGCGGTGCGCGCCTGCCCATCATGATCTCCGGCACGATTACCGATGCCTCCGGGCGCACCCTGTCCGGGCAGACCGCCGAAGCCTTCCACGCCTCGCTGGCGCATTCGCGGCCGCTGTCGATCGGCCTGAACTGCGCACTGGGCGCCGACGCGATGCGTCCGCATGTGGAAACCCTGGCCCAGGTCGCCCACTGCTACGTCAGCGCGCACCCCAACGCCGGCCTGCCCAACGCCTTCGGCGAGTACGATGAAACGCCCGAGGAAATGGCCGCCACGCTGCGCAGCTTTGCCGAAGATGGACTGCTGAACCTCGTGGGTGGCTGCTGCGGCTCCACCCCGGACCATATCCGTGCCATCGCCCAGGCCGTGGCCGGGCTGCCACCGCGCGCGGTGCCCGGCGCACAGGAGCAGCAGGCCGCATGAGCACCACGCCCTACACCCGCCTGTCCGGCCTGGAACCGCTGGTCATCACCCCGGACCTGCTGTTCGTCAACGTCGGCGAACGCACCAACGTCACCGGCAGCGCGCAGTTCCGCAAGCTCATCAAGGAAGGCCGCTACGAAGAGGCGGTGGACGTTGCCCGGCAGCAGGTGGCCAGCGGTGCACAGATCCTCGATGTGAACATGGACGAAGGCCTGATCGATTCGGAAGCGGCGATGACCCGCTACCTGAACCTGATCATGTCCGAGCCGGACATCGCGCGCATTCCGGTGATGGTCGATTCGTCGAAGTGGAGCGTGATCGAAGCCGGCCTGAAGTGCCTGCAGGGCAAGAGCGTGGTCAACTCGATCTCGCTGAAGGAAGGCGAAGCCCTGTTCCGCGAGCACGCGCGCAAGGTGCTGCGCTACGGCGCTGCCGCGGTGGTGATGGCCTTCGACGAAACCGGCCAGGCCGACACCTGCGCACGCAAGGTGGAGATCTGCACCCGCGCCTACCGCATCCTGGTCGATGAGATCGGCTTTCCGCCGCAGGACATCATCTTCGACCCGAACATCTTCGCCGTAGCCACCGGCATCGAAGAGCACGACAACTATGCGGTGGACTTCATCGAAGCCACCCGCATCATCAAGCAGACCCTGCCGCACTGCCATGTCTCCGGCGGCGTCTCCAACGTGTCGTTCTCGTTCCGTGGCAACGAGACGGTACGCCAGGCCATCCATTCGGTCTTCCTGTACCACGCTATTGCCGCCGGCATGGACATGGGCATCGTCAACGCCGGCGCCATGCCGATCTACGACGAGCTGGAACCGGACCTGCGCGAGCGCGTGGAGGATGTGATCCTCAACCGCCGCAGCGACGCCACCGAGCGCCTGCTGGAGATCGCCGAGCGCTACAAGGGCAAGAAGGGCGCGGCCAAGACCGAGGACCTGTCCTGGCGCGAAAAACCGGTGGCGCAGCGTCTGGCGCACGCGCTGGTACACGGCCTGGACGCCTGGGTGGAGGAAGACACCGAACTTGCCCGGCAGGGCTCCAGCCGCCCGCTGGACGTGATCGAAGGCCCGCTGATGGATGGCATGAACATCGTCGGCGACCTGTTCGGGGCCGGCAAGATGTTCCTGCCGCAGGTGGTCAAATCCGCGCGCGTGATGAAGAAGGCGGTGGCCTACCTGCTGCCGTACATCGAGGCCGAAAAGGCACGCAGCGGCGATACCGCCAAGAGCAACGGCCGCATCATCATGGCCACGGTGAAGGGCGATGTGCATGACATCGGCAAGAACATCGTCGGCGTGGTCCTGGCCTGCAACAACTTCGAAGTGATCGACCTGGGCGTGATGGTGCCGGCGCAGAAGATCCTCGACGCCGCGCGCGAACACAACGCCGATCTGGTCGGCCTGTCCGGCCTGATCACCCCGTCGCTGGAGGAGATGAGCCACGTTGCCCGCGAAATGCAGCGGCAGGGCTTCGACCTGCCCTTGCTGATCGGCGGCGCCACCACCTCGCGCGCGCACACCGCGCTGAAGATCGACCCGCATTACCAGGCCCCCACCGTGTGGGTGAAGGATGCCTCGCGCGCGGTGGGCGTTGCACAGTCGCTGATCTCGCGCGAGCTGCGCGATGCCTTCGTGGCCGCCAACGAAGCGGACTATGCCGAGATCCGCGCGCGCCATCGCAACCGCGGTGACGCCAAGCGCCTGGTCAGCCTGGAACATGCACGCGGGCAGAAGTTCCAGGGCGGCTGGGACAGCTACACCCCGCCTGCGCCGAAGCAGCCCGGCCTGCATGTATTCGATGACTACCCGTTGGCCGAGCTGGTCGACTACATCGACTGGACGCCGTTCTTCCAGGCCTGGGAACTGGCCGGCAAGTTCCCGGCGATCCTGACCGACGAGATCGTCGGCCCCCAGGCCAGCGATCTGTACCGCGATGCGCGGGCGATGCTGGCGCGCATCGTGGACGAGCAGTGGCTGACCGCCAAGGCCGTGTTCGGCCTGTGGCCGGCCAACAGCGTGGGCGACGATGTCCGCGTGCAGCACCCGTCTGCTGAGACCACCCTGCACTTCCTGCGCCAGCAGGTGGACAAACCGGCCGAGCGCCCCGATTTCTGCCTGGCCGATTTCATCGCCCCCGCCGACAGCGGCAGGCAGGACTGGATCGGCGCATTCGCGGTCACCGCCGGCATCGGCATCGATGCACACGTGGCCCGCTTCGAGGCCGACCACGACGACTATAACGCCATCCTTCTGAAGGCGCTGGCCGACCGCTTCGCCGAAGCGCTGGCCGAACGACTGCACCAGCGCGTGCGCACAGAGTTCTGGGGCTACGACCATGCCGAGACGCTCGACAACGAAGCGCTGATCGATGAGCAGTACCGCGGTATTCGCCCCGCCCCCGGCTACCCAGCCTGCCCCGAGCACAGCGAGAAGCGCCGGCTGTTCGATCTGCTGCAGGCCGAAACCCACGCCAGCATGGAACTGACCGAAAGCTTCGCCATGCTGCCCACCGCTGCCGTGTCGGGCTATTACTTCAGCCACCCGCAGAGTCAGTACTTCGTGGTCGGCCGCCTGAGCCGTGAACAGGTGATCGACTACGCGCGGCGCAAGGGCGTGGAGCGTGCACAGGCCGAGCGCTGGCTGGCGTCGAACCTGGATTACGACCCCGAATAAACCCGGCGCACACGCCTGCGGGCGGCCCATCGGTTACCCTCGGGCTTCCCCCTGACCGGAGTTGCCGATGCGACTGACCCGCCTGTGGGCGCTGCTGCTTGCCGCCACCGCCGCCGTTTCTGCTGCCGCGCAGCCGATCCTGCTGGAAAACGCCCGGGTGTTCGACGGTCGCCGCGACCTGGGCATTACCCCGGTCCTGATCGACGGCGAGCGCATCGTGCATGTCGGCACGCCGCTGCCGGCCGCCGCCACCGCAGCCCGGCGCATCGACTACCAGGGCAAGACCCTGCTGCCCGGCTTGGTCAGCAACCACGCGCACGTGGGCAACACCGAAGGGTTGCAGCACGGTGATCGCTTTTACACCCGTGACAACGTGGTGCGCGACCTGCGAAAGTTCCAGCGCTACGGCATCACCACGGTCACCGCGCTGGGCATGAACGGCCCGGCCTTCTTCGATATCCGCAAGGAAGTGAACGCCTCGCCCGCACTGGGCGCGCAGCTGTACGGCGCGGGTGCCGGCATCGGTGCCTTCGCCGGTGCACCGCCGGCGGCCGCGATGGGCCTGGCCCACGACCCGGTGGCGCGGCCACGCAATGCCGAAGAAGCCCGCGCCGCCGTCGCCACGCAGCAGGCCGACGGCGTGGACGTGATCAAGCTCTGGGTGGATTCGCTGGGCGGCAAGTTCCCGATGATGGCACCGGAGATCTACCGCGCCGCCATTGCCGAGGCCCATGCGCGTGGCCTGAAGGTGGCCGCGCACATCCACGACCTGGACCAGGCGCGCGACCTGGTGGATGCACGCGTGGACATCATCGCCCACGGTATCCGCGATCGCGCGGTGGACCCGATGCTGGCGCGGAAGATGCACGACCAGGGCACCTGGTACATCGCCACGGTGAACATCGACGAAGCCAACTACTGGTATGCGGAAAACCCGCAGGCACTGCAGCAGCCGTTCCTGCGCGATGCCCTGCCCGCTGCGGTGCGCGCGCGCTGGCAGCAGCCGCAGTGGCAGCGCGAGCAGCTGGCCGGGGCCAACATTCCCGGCGCGCGCGCAGCGGTGGCGATGAACCTGGAAAACCTGCGCCGGCTGAGCGCGGCCAAGGTGAAGTTCGGTTTCGGCACCGATGCCGGGGCGATGCCACAGCGGGTGATTGGGTTTGCCGAACACCGCGAACTGAAGCTGCTGACCGAGGCCGGCTTCAGTCCGGCCCAGGCCCTGCAGACCGCCACCGCCGACGCCGCCGCGCTGCTGGGCATGGACGATCGCGGCCGCATTGCCGCCGGCAAGCGTGCCGACCTGCTGGTGCTCGATGCCGATCCCCTGGTCGACATCGGCAATACCCAGCACATCCACGCTGTATGGCAGGCCGGGCAAGCGATCGAGCGCTGATGCCCGACCGGCCCGTATGCCGGGCGCGGCCCGGCGCTAGGGCTGCAACATCCGCTGCAGGGACGGCAGCAGCACGCGGTTGCCATGACCGCTCAGATGGTCGCCGTCGAAGAACAACGGTCGGCCATCACGCTGCGCCGCGCACGTCGTGGCGGTGCATAGGTCGGGCAAGGGATCCCACAGCACTGCGCCTGGCAGGCCATCGACCACCTGCTGCAGGCTGCCCAGCATCGGTGCGCGCAGCGCTTCCATGTCCGCCCGCGCAATGTCCAGCCCGTTGCGGCAGACCGCATTGCCTGCATTGAAGCGGTCGGAACACCGATATGGCGGCGCCGGCAGCACCGGCTTCGGCGCTTCGATCACGATACGCACGCCGCGCTGGGCTAGCGGCAGCCACTGCGCGATGGCCTCGGCCACCTCGGCGTTGCGGCCGGCGGCGGCCTGTGCACTGCGCTCGCCCGCCAACTGCGCCTGCGCGTCGAACAACACATACTGGTCGGACAGGCGCGGTACCCGCAGCGACACCAGCACCACCACATCACCCGGCTGCGCGCGTGCGGCGATGTCCGCGCGCACGGCCGCATCATGCTCCGCACAGCCCGCACCGGCACCCCGCCACTGCTGCAGGCTGATCTGCGGGCAGCCACCGCGGCCGTACAGCGACACCGTCGAACCAGTTTCCAGCGCCAGCCGCTGCAGCAGCTCGCGGTAGGCCATGGCATGCGAGTCGCCGGCCAGGAACACCTGCGCCGGCCCCTGCACGGCCCCTGCGCGCGGGCAGTCGCCGCGGGCGAAGGTGCGTGCGCTGCCACCGGGGTAGCGGTGCTTGCCCACCTGCAGCGCGCACCCAGGGTAATCAGCCGCCACGCTCTTGCCGTCGGGGTACCAGTCCGCCGGATGGCGACTGACCGTGCTGAGCGACAGCAGGGGCGACTGCCAGTACAGCAACGCCTGCAGGCCACCGGCCAGCAGCAGGGTCAGCACGCCGGCGGCGACCCAGCGCCCGGGTGCCAGGTGCTGCCATTTGGGGCCACGGAAGGGCTGCTCGATCCAGCGCCACGAGATCCATGCCAGCAGCGCCACCAGCGCACTGGCCGCGGCCATCTGCAGGGCGGTTTCCAGGCCCACGGTCCAGCGCATCAGCACGAACACCGGCCAATGCCACAGGTACAGCGAATAGGACAGCAGGCCGATCCGCCGCATCGGCGCACTGGCCAACAGCCGCGCGATCCATGCCTGCGGGTGCTGGTGCAGGGCCAGCAGCAGGCCGGCGGTGGACAGCGCCGGCAGCACGCCGTCCGGCCACGGCGAGCGCCCCGCACGCGCCGTCCACAGCGCCCAGCCCAGTGCGCCCAGCGACAGCAGGGCCAACGCTGACCACGCCCAGCGCCAACGGCCCACCCGTGCAGCACTGCCAGGCTCACCACGATCGGCCACATGCAGCAGCTGGAACAGCAGAACGCCCACGCCCAGCTGCCACAAGCGGGTGCTGGTGGCGTAGAACGCCCAGGCCGGCGGCGCATCACGCAACCCCAGCAGGGCCGCATGCAGCAACGAGCCCACGCTTACCGCGGCGAACAGCGCAAGGCTCAGCCAACGGCCGCGCGGGCCGCGGGCCCAGGCCAGGAACAGCAGCGGGAACAGCAGGTAGAACTGCTCTTCCACCCCCAGCGACCAGGTGTGCGTATAGGGATTGAACTCGGCCTTGGGCGCGAAGTAGTCGTTGCCAACGGCCGCCAGCACCCAGTTGCTCAGCCCGAAGAAGGCCATCAACCCGGTTTTGTCGGATGCTTCGCTGAGCCACGAATCAGGAATGAACAACACGCTGGCCACGGCCGTCGCCAGCAGGCAGGCCACCAGCGCAGGCGCGATGCGGCGTACCCGGCGCGCATAGAAGCGCAGCATCGAGGCGCGCCAGGACAGGGCCGGCAGGCGATGCACCGACGCACTGACCACGAAGCCGGAGATGACGAAGAACACGTCCACCCCGGTGAAGCCACCCGGCAGCCAGGCCGGGTCGAGGTGGAACACGATGACGGCCAGCACGGCAATCGCGCGCAGGCCGTCAATGTGCGGCACGTAGCCGCGGCTTGGATCAGTGGACATCCATCTCCCCCTGCCGCTGCTGCCGCAGGGGGCGCCACGGCGGTCGTGCGTTACCAGACCAGGTCGTCGGGCACCTGGTACTGCGGATCGGCGTACGGGTCTTCCTCGGCCGGCGCGTTCGGGTCGACCTTCAGCGCCACCGACGCGGCGAACACCGCCTCGGACTGCGCCAGCACTTCAGCGGTCACCAGCAGGTAGCGGCCATTGAGCTGGACCACACCCAGTTCACCGGCATTGAGCGCGGTCAGCTGTTCGGGGGTGACGTAGATGCGCTTGATCTTGCCGCCATACGGGAAGTGGCGGGCGATATCGGCCGCCTCGGCATTCAGGCTCTTGTCCTTCAGCAGTTCTTCCAGCTTGGCCTTGGCCTCGCGGCGCACGCGCGCCTCTTCCTGCTTCAGGCGTTCGCTTTCAATGCGTTCCTGCTTTTCTTTCTGCGCGCGGATGGCAT
Source organism: Stenotrophomonas sp. YAU14D1_LEIMI4_1 (assembly GCF_003086815.1). Classification (NCBI taxonomy): domain Bacteria; kingdom Pseudomonadati; phylum Pseudomonadota; class Gammaproteobacteria; order Lysobacterales; family Lysobacteraceae; genus Stenotrophomonas; species Stenotrophomonas sp. YAU14D1_LEIMI4_1. The sequence goes on from NZ_CP025997.1 coordinate 2,671,691, forward strand.
AGGCCTTGGCCAGGTCCATTTCCTCGGCAGAACGCGGCTTGCGCGGGCCCTGCGCGCCCGGCCCACGGGACTGCCCGGGCTTGCCTGCGCCAGCGTGGCCGTGGCCACCACGGCGCTCACCGGGCTTGTGCTCGCCCTTGCCTGCGCCCTGCGGCTTTCCATTGCCATTGCCGCCCTTGCCCTGCGGGCGGCCATCACGGCGGGGGGCATCGTTCTTGCGCTCGGGCTTGGGCGCCGGCTTGAAGCCCAGGCCCATCAGCTGGTCGCGGAGGGTATCGCTCATAGGAATGCAGATCAGTAGTGCGGCGGCGGCGGTTCGCTCGCCGGATCAGAAGAATTCAGTGCGTTGCGCACCTTGCCCAGGTCTTCCAGCAGCACGCGCAGCACATCGGCGTTGCGCGTGCCCTGCATGCGGGCGTCGGCCAATGCATCGCTCAGTTCGGCCAGCGCGTGTTCCTGGAAGGACACGCGCATTTCCAGCTCGACCAGGCGCGCTTCCAGCGCCTGTTCGCGTTCGGTGGGCAGCTCAGACATGCAGCGAACGCCCCCGGCCGATACCGTAGTACGCCACGCCGGCGGCTTCCACTTCCGCCGGGTCGTACAGGTTGCGCCCGTCGAACACCACCGCATCCTTCAGCCGCTCGCGCAGCATCTGGAAATCGGGGCTGCGGAACTGCTTCCACTCGGTCACCACCACCAGTGCATCGGCGCCTTCCAGCGCTTCGCTGGCATTGGCGCAGAACACCAGGTCATCGCGCTCACCGAAGATGCGCTGCGATTCGTGCATCGCTTCCGGATCGTAGGCACGCACCGTGGCACCGCCTTCCCACAGCTGCGCCAGCAGGCGGCGGCTGGAGGCTTCGCGCATGTCATCGGTGTTGGGTTTGAAGGCCAGGCCCCACACGGCAAAGGTCTTGCCGCGCACGCCCTCGTCCTCGCCCTTGTCGTAGTGGCGCTGGATGAGCGCGAACAGGTGCCCCTTCTGGGCATCGTTCACCGCTTCGACCGCGTTCAACAGCTTCGGCTCCAGGCCGTACTGCTGGGCGGTGCGCGCCAGCGCCTGCACGTCCTTGGGGAAGCACGAGCCGCCGTAGCCGGCACCGGGATAGATGAAGTGCCAGCCGATGCGCGGGTCCGAACCGATGCCCTGGCGGACTTGCTCGACGTCGGCACCCACGCGTTCGGCGATGTTGGCGATTTCGTTCATGAACGAAATCTTGGTCGCCAGCATCGCGTTGGCCGCGTACTTGGTCAGCTCGGCCGAACGCACGTCCATTTCCACCACGCGATCGTGGTTGCGGTTGAACGGTGCGTACAGGCGGCGCATCACCGCCACCGAGTCGGCGCTGCTGGCACCGATGATGATGCGGTCCGGGCGCATGCAGTCGGCCACCGCATCGCCTTCCTTCAGGAATTCGGGGTTGGACACCACATCGAAGGCGATGTCCGCACCGCGCGCCGCCAGCTCTTCGGCAATGGCCGCGCGCACCTTGTCGGCGGTGCCCACCGGCACCGTCGATTTGTTCACCACCACCGTCGGCACCGCCATGTGGCGCCCGATGGTGCGGGCCACCGCCAGCACGTACTGCAGATCGGCGCTGCCGTCTTCGTCGGGGGGCGTACCCACCGCAATGAAGACCACCTGGCCGTGGCCGATGGCGCTGGCGCCATCGGTGGTGAAGGACAGCCGCAGCGCGGCATGGTTGGCCTTCACCATAGGCTCAAGACCGGGTTCGTAGATCGGGATGATGCCCTGGTTGAGCCCATCCACCTTGGCCTGGTCGATGTCGACGCAGACCACCTGGTGGCCTACGTCGGCCAGGCAGGTGCCGGTCACCAGACCGACGTACCCGGTACCGAAAATCGCAACGCGCATATCCGTGCTGGCTCCGTGGTCGCTTACGGCAGGACGCCCAGCAGCTCGACGTCGAAGGTCAGGGTGGCGTTCGGGCCGATCGGGCCGCCCGGGGTACCGTTCTCACCGTAGGCCAGTTCGCCCGGGATCCAGAAGCGGTACTTCGAGCCCACCGGCATCAGCGCCACGCCTTCGGTCCAGCCCTTGATGACCTGGTCCAGACCGAACTCGGCCGGGCCACGGCCCGCGGAGCTGTCGAAGACGGTGCCGTCCAGCAGCTTGCCTTCGTAGTTCACGCGCACCTTGCTGCTCGGCAGCGGACGCTCGCCGCTACCCGGGCGGATCACCTGATACTGCAGGCCCGACGGGGTGGTCACCACGCCCGGCTGGGTCTTGTTCTTGGCCAGGAAGGCATTGCCTTCGCTGCGGTTGGTCTGCGCGGCCTGCGCGGCCTTGGCCTGCATCTCGGCCTGCTTGGCACCCATGAACGACTGGATGGTGGCGGTTGCGTCAGCTTCGGTCATCTTCGCCTGGCCCTTGGTCAGGCCGGTGCTGATCGCGTCAAACAGCGAGGCGGTATCGATATCGTCCTTCAGCTGCGCCAGCGACGGGCCGATGGAGTACGAACCGATCATCTGCGCGACCTTCACGCGGTCCACCTTCGGCGGCTGCGAGCCCGGCGCAACGCCCGGCACCTGCTGGCCATTGCGGGCCATCACTACCTGGCGCAGGGCGGCATCGGTGGCCTTGGCCTGGTCCTGGGTGATCTGCGGCTGCAGGCCTTCGAACGAACGCTCCACGGCGGTGCGCAGTGCGGCCACGTCGATTTCATCGGCGATCGGCGCGAACGACTTGGCCACATCCAGACCGATGGCGTAGCCGAGCTTCTGCTTGGGGGAATTCAAGGTTGCGGTCTCCTTGGCGGCCGCCGGTGCGGCCGGTTGTTGCGACAGGGCGACACCAGAGGTACCCATCGCCAGAATCAGAACCGACGCCGCGGCGCCGCGCATTCCCATCTTCATTCGCTGCATTCCTGGAAGTGTCTGGGCGCCGACGTCGGCGCGAAAAGAACCATTGTCGCACGCATGCCGGAGATGTCGAGGCATGCGTGCCGGTGATCAACGCGGTGCCGGTGCGGCCAGCGCCTTGCTGATGGCCGCGCCCAGCTGCGGATCATCCGGGGTCACCTTGCTGGCGAACTGGGCGATGACCTTGCCGTCGCGGCCGATCAGGTATTTGTGGAAGTTCCAGCCCGGGGCCACGCCGGTGGCGGCGGTCAGGCGCTGGTACAGCGGCGTGGCCTGTTCGCCCACCACGTGCACCTTCTCGAACATGGGGAACTTCACCCCATAGGTGAGCGTACAGAAATCCTGGATCTGCTTCTCATCGCCCGGTTCCTGCCCCTTGAAGTCGTTGGACGGGAAACCCAGCACGGCGAAACCGCGGCTGGCGTACTGCTTCTGCAGCGCTTCCAGCCCTTCGTACTGGGGGGTGTAGCCGCACTTGCTGGCCGTATTGACCACCAGCAGCACCTGGCCCTGGTAGCGCTTGAGCAGGTTCACCTGCTGCTTGCCGGCCAGCGGCCGGTAATTCACGTCCAGCAGGTCGGCCGCCACGGCGCTGGCGGAACCCGCCAGGCCCAGCGCCAGCACAGCCAGCAGGGACAGGCCGCGCAGGCGGCTCGGAGCAGTGAAAAACACAGGCATGCGGGACATTCCACGGTAGCTGCAACAGGGGCCCGGCCCTTGCAGACCGGGGATCGGCCGAACTATAGCACCGGCCTGCCAGCGCACTGTCGCGGCCGCCGGGCATCCACTTTGCCCGCCATGGCGGCACGCGCGGGGCCCGATTGGCGCGCCCTTGCTGGACACGCTGTACACATGTATGAATGCCAGGCCCGTGTCCAGGACGGCGTCCGCCGATGCCATTGCAATGAAATCAACAGCTTGGATTCGCAACCGCGCCCGTTCATGGCCCCTGCCATCAGTTGGGCGCGTCGGGGGTTGCACATAGGCGTGCCGGTGTTATAGTTGCATACAACACCAGTCACCTGAGACAGGGGGAACCATGAACATCCGGATGCGTCGCAGCCATACCGCTCCCGCGGTCACCGCTGTTTCAACCCTGTTCGTGCTGACGTGGCTGCTGCTGCCGGCACCGCCGGCAGACTCCTCCCCCTCCCCCGATTCCACGCAGGACGCGATCTCCACCCCGGCAGGGACCGCCGAACCCTCCCCCCCGCGTCGGCTGCACAGCTCCCTGTCCATGCCGTATTTCTCGTTCGCACAGCCGCTGACCCCACGGAGCTGACCATGAGCGACATCCAGTGGAGCGACGGCGCTCCCATCTACCGCCAGCTGAAGGAGCGCGTGATTGCCATGATGCTCGACGGCATCCTGAAGCCGGGCGATGCCCTGCCCTCGGTCCGCCAGGTGGCGGCCGACTATCAACTGAACCCCATCACCGTTTCGCGCGCTTACCAGGAGCTGGCCGATGAAGGCCTGGTGGAAAAGCGCCGCGGCCTGGGCATGTTCATGACCGAGCAGGCGGCCACGCAGCTGCGCAGCAGCGAGCGCGACCGCTTCCTCAACGACGAATGGCCGGCGGTGCTGGAGCGCATCCAGCGCCTGGGCCTGAGCCTGAACGAATTGCTGCCCCAGGGGAAATCCTCATGAATGCCAGTGTCGTGAACGTTGAATCCAGCCCGGCGGTGATTACCGCCAAGGGTCTGCGCAAGGCCTACAAGAACACCCTCGCCCTCGACAACACCACCTTCGACATCCCCGCCGGGCGCATCGTCGGCCTGATCGGCCCCAATGGCGCGGGCAAGACCACCGCCCTGAAGGCCATCCTGGGCCTGACCGAGGTGGAGGGCGAACTGAGCGTGCTCGGCCGTGACCCGCGCCTGCACCGCGACGAGCTGATGAAGGAGATCTGCTTCATCGCCGACGTGGCCGTGCTGCCGCGCTGGCTGCGCGTACGCGAGGCCATCAACTTCGTCGCCGGCGTACACCCGCGCTTCGACCGCGCCCGCTGCGAACGCTTCCTGGCCAGCACCAAACTGCAGCCCAAACAGCGCGTGCGCGAGCTGTCCAAAGGCATGATCGTGCAGCTGCACCTGGCCCTGGTGATGGCCATCGACGCCCGCATCCTGGTGCTGGACGAGCCGACCCTGGGCCTGGACATCCTGTACCGCAAGGAGTTCTACCAGCGCCTGCTGGAAGACTACTTCGACGAGCAGAAGACCATCATCGTCACCACCCACCAGGTGGAAGAGATCGAGCACATCCTCAGCGATGTGATGTTCATCCGTGACGGCCGCATCGTGCTCAGCGCCGAAATGGACGAGGTGGGCGAGCGCTATACCGAACTGCTGGTCGGCGCCGAACAGCTGGAAACCGCGCGCGCCCTCAAGCCGATCGACGAGCGCAGCCAGGCGTTCGGCAAGACCGTGCTGCTGTATGACGGCGTGCCGCGCAGCCAGCTTTCCACCCTGGGCGAAACGCGCAATGCGGGCCTGGCCGATCTGTTCGTTGCTGTCATGAAGGGGACCTACGCATGAATGCCGTCAATCATCCGGTCAGCCCCGCAGGCACGCTGCGCTGGCTGCTCAAGCGCGAATACTGGGAAAACCGCGGCGGTTTCCTGTACGCCCCGGTCATCGCCGGCATTGTCTCGTTGCTGATGAGCGGCGTCGGCATCGGCCTGGGCCTGTTCGCCCTGCATCGTGCCGCGCGCGATGGCGGCCTGCACATCGACGGCGAGGACGTGAACATCAACGGCCTGGATCTGGGCCTGTTGACCCGCCAGATCAGCGCCAAGGACATGGCGGACCTGGGCAACGGCCTGGACCTGACCCTCATCCTCAGTTCGACCTGGCCCTTCCTGGTACTGGCCTTCGTGGTGTTCTTCTACTGCCTGGGTGCGCTGTACGACGATCGCCGCGACCGCAGCATCCTGTTCTGGAAGTCGCTGCCGCTGTCCGATACCCAGACCGTACTGTCCAAGGTGCTCAGCGCACTGGTCGTGGCCCCGCTGGTCGCCACGCTGGCTGGCATCGCCACCATGTTCGGCTTCCTGCTGATCATCAGCCTGGTTGCGTTGACCCATGGCGGCAGCCCTACCACCCTGATCTGGGACCCGGCCAGCCCGCTCACCCTGTCCGCCGGCCTGCTCGCCGCCATTCCCGTCTATGCATTGTGGGCGCTGCCCACTGCCGGCTGGCTGCTGCTCTGCTCGGCCTGGGCCAAGAGCAAGCCGTTCCTGTGGGCGGTGATGCTGCCCCTGTTCGCCGGCATCATCGTCAGCACCACCAAGGTGATGCACCTGTTCGACATGAGCACCGGCTGGTTCTGGCAGCACATCGTCGGCCGCCTGCTGCTGGGCACCGTTCCAGGCGTGGATCTGCTGTATCGCCTTGGCGCCAGCGACGAACACAAGAGCCTGGATACGATCGTCTCGTTGATGAACCCTGCCCAGCAGCTGAAGTCGCTGGCGATGCCCGATCTGTGGATCGGCGCGGCGTTCGGCGTGGCCTTCATCTTCATCGCCATCCGCCTGCGTCGGCGCGCTGGCGAAATCTGACGCTCCCCTCTACCACTACTGGAGGCACCCATATGCGTACCCTGCTTGCCTGCTCTGCGTTGTTGCTGTTGCCGCTGTCGGCGCTGGCTGCCGATGCCCCGAACTGCAAGCACTCGGCGCCGCGCGCGCTGAAGCTGGAAACAGCCGGGGTGAAAGCGATGGTGTTCGAAGTGAACCAGCATGACCTGAAGGTGGTCGCCCGCAGTGGCGGCGGCCAGCTGGAAGGTCGTGCCTGTGCCTCCACTGCCGACTGGCTGGACCAGCTGGTGCTGGACCAGCAGCGGGTGGGCGACAAGCTGGTGGTCAGCCTGCGCCGCGACGGCCGCTCGGCGCTGTCGCTGGGCAACAGCTATGCCTGGCTGGACATCGGCGGCAGCGTGCCGGACAACCTTCCGCTGCAGTTCAAGATCGGCTCCGGCGATGGCAGCGTTGAGAACGCGCAGTCGCTGAGCATGGACGTGGGCTCCGGCGATGGCCGTGCCCGCGGCACCCGCGGCAGCGTGCATGCCGCCGTCGGTTCGGGCGACCTGGACATCGACGGCGCCGGCTCGCTGGAGCTGCTGTCGCTGGGCTCGGGCGAAGTGAAGGCGCGCAACATCCGCGGCGATGCCCGCACCGGCACCGTCGGCTCGGGCGATCTGGACCTGTTCGAGGTGGGCGGCAGCGTGCGCCTGGAAACCGTGGGCTCGGGCGATATCGATTTCCAGCGGGTCAAGGGCGATGTCGAGGTGGGCGTGGTCGGCTCCGGCGACGTGGAGATCAGCGAGGTGGGCGGCAACGTCCGCGTGCGCAGCCACGGCTCGGGCGACATCACCGTCAATGGCGCCCGCGGCAGCCTGACCGTGCAGCACAGCGGCAGTGGCGATGTGCGCCACCGCGATATCGGCGGCAGCGTCACCCTGCCGCGCGGCAAGTAATTCCACCTCATTCAACGGAAGGGAACTGTCATGAACCTGCTGCGCCTGCTGCCCGCCACCCTGCTGTGCCTGCCGCTGATGGCCTGCGGCGGCACGTCCCCATCGTCCACCACCGACAGCGCCGACAAGACCGTGGCCGAGGCCAGCAGCACGGTGGGCAAGGAGATCAAGGACGCCACCGACAAGGCGCGCCGCGAGATCGCCCAGGGCAACATCAAGATTTCCGGCAAGGGCCAGGCCCGTGCCGAGATCACCCCGGACGGCCGCCTGCTGATCGGCGGCACCGAGTCGCCGACCAATGAAGCGCAGCGGCGCCAGCTGCAGGAATACCGCGGCCACATCGCCGGCATCGCCAGCGACGGCATGGACATCGGCATGGCCGGTGCGCGGCTGGGCGTCAATGCCGCCGGCGAAGCCCTGAAGGGCGTCTTCAGCGGTGACAGCGAGGGCATCGAAAAGCGCATCAACGACGAAGCGGCCAAGATCGAAGCCCAGGCCAAGCAGCTGTGCAACCGCCTGCCGGCCATGCTGGCCAGCCAGCAGGCGCTGGCACGCGACCTGCCGGCTTTCCAGCCCTACGCCACCATGGACCAGAGCGACGTGGACGACTGCGGCAAGGACAACGTGGTCGTGCGCGCACCCTGAGACATTTCGTCGCACCCGGCCGGCAGCGCCCCCGCGTTGCCGGCCGTCGTGGCCGGGCGGGATTACACTAAGCACCCCGTTTGCCCCGATCGACCGCCATGAAGAAGCTGTTTCTGCTGCTGACCGCCCTGCTCTGCCTGGGCCTGGCCGGCTGCGACCAGGAGTACCGCAACCACCGCGCCGAACGCGGCAAGCCGAAGATTTCGGTCAGCCAGACCATGGTGACCGTGCGCCGCCAGCCCGCGCCGAACATCATCATCCTGGCCGACGGCACGATGAAGATGGACGAGATCCAGATTCCGCTGGACGACACCCAGCGGCAGATGCTGCAGACCATGTTCGGCAAGCTGCAGGTGCTGCGCCAGAACACCCTGGTGGCCGCCCCGGCCGACCCCAACATGCAGCCGGTGAAGATCCAGCCGCCGGAAGGGCTGGAGGTGATCCCCGCCAACCTGGTGCAGACCATCCCCGAATTCAAGGATTACACCGACACCTTCGGCAACATCGTCGCCGACCGTCGCTGAAACGAAAAACGCCGCCCCAGGGCGGCGTTTCCCGTTTACGTACGCAACCGGACGATCAACCGCCGGCGCCACCACCACCGGCCTGGATGCCACCGGCGGTCAGCGCAGTCGGGTCCAGCAGGCGGCGCAGCTCGGCCTCGGCCAGCCCGCTGTCTTCCAGCGCCACCTCCAGCACCGGGCGCTGTTCCTTGTAGGCGCGCTTGGCAATCGCCGCGGCCTTTTCATAGCCGATGATCGGATTCAGCGCCGTCACCAGGATCGGGTTGCGGGCCAGCGCTTCGGCCACGCGGTCCTGGCGCACCTTCAGGCCGTCGATGGCACTGTCGGCCAGCAGGGTGGACACATTGGCCAGCAGGCCGATGCCATCGAGCAGGTTCACTGCGATCAGCGGCAGGGTCACGTTCAACTGGAAGTTGCCGGTCTGCCCGGCCACGGTGATCGCGGTGTGGTGGCCGATCACCTGCGCGCAGGCCATCACGGTCGCTTCGGGAATGACCGGATTCACCTTGCCCGGCATGATCGAGCTGCCCGGCTGCAGCGCCGGCAGTTCGATCTCGCCCAGCCCGGCCAACGGGCCGGCGTTCATCCAGCGCAGATCGTTGGCGATCTTGATCAGGGCCACCGCCAGCGCATTGAGCTGACCGGACAGTTCCACCGCATCGTCCTGCGCGGCCAGCCCTTCGAACTTGTTGTCGGCGCTGTCGAACTTCGCCCCGGTCTGCTGCTTCAACGCCTTGGCCACCTGCGCGCCGAAGCGCGGATCGGCATTGATGCCGGTGCCGATGGCGGTGCCGCCCAGCGGCAGGCGGCGCAGGCGCTTGAGGCTGTCGTCGATGCGCGCCTGGGCCGAGGCCAGCTGCGCCGACCACGCGCCGAACTCCTGCTCGAAGGTCAGCGGCATGGCATCCATCAGATGGGTGCGGCCGGTCTTGACCACCTTGCGCAGGCTGCGGCCCTTGCGATCGATGACCTTGCGCAGGTGCGCCAGCGCCGGCAGCAGGTGCTCCTGCGCGGCCAGCACGGCCGAAACCCGCAGCGCGGTGGGAATCACATCGTTGGAGCTCTGCCCCTGGTTGACGTGGTCATTGGGGTGCACGCTGGCCTTGCCGGCCTTGCCGCCGCGATTGGCCAGGGTGGCGATGACCTCGTTGGCGTTCATGTTCGAGGACGTGCCCGAACCGGTCTGGTAGACATCGATCGGGAAATGCGCGTCCCAGTCACCGCGGGCCACCTCGGCCGCGGCCGACTGGATGGCCTTGGCCACGCCCTTGGGCAGATGGCCCAGGTCGGCATTGACGCCGGCGGCGGCGCCCTTCACCAGGCCCAGGGCACGGATGAAGCCGCGCGGCATGCGCTGGCCCGACACCGGGAAGTTCTGCACCGCGCGCTGGGTCTGCGCGCCCCACAGGGCGTCGGCAGGTACCTGCAGTTCACCCATGCTGTCATGTTCAACACGGAACCCGGCGGTTCCACCCTTGCTTGCAGCTTTGCTCATTGCATCGACTCCGCACTACTTCTGTTGGGGAAAGGGAAGCGGCGGCTGGCAGGGTGTCGCTTCCCGGGCTGGCGGCTGCGGTAACGATACTCTCTTGTCCGAAGCATGGGATGACGAGGACGGGCCAGATCATTCCGTCCGCAGGGCCGTTTACACGCGTAGCGCCGGGCCGTGCCCGGCGAGCGCGCAGCGCGGCCGCCATCGGCCGGTCATGGCCCGGCGCTACCGAGCATGCAAAGGCCCCGCGTCGTAGAATATGGCCCCCGCCGCCTGCCCCAGCCCTGCCGACATGTCCGATTCCGCCCTGCTCGCCCTGTCCCCGCTCGATGGCCGTTATGCCGGCAAGGTCGACGCCCTGCGTCCGATCTTCTCCGAATATGGCCTGATCAAGGCCCGTATCGTGGTCGAGGTGGAATGGCTGCTGGCGCTGGCCGCCGAGCCGGGCATCGTCGAACTGGCGCCGTTCTCCGAGGGCGCCATCGCCCGCCTGCGCGCCCTGGCCGCCGGCTTCAGCCCGGCCCAGGCTGCGCGCGTGAAGGAAATCGAGCGCACCACCAACCACGACGTCAAGGCCGTCGAGTACTTCATCAAGGAACAGCTGAAGGACGACGCCGAGCTGGCCCCGGCGCTGGAATTCGTGCATTTCGCCTGCACCAGCGAAGACATCAACAACCTCAGCTACGGCCTGATGCTGGAACAGGCCCGCCGCGAAGTGCTGCTGCCGACCCTGGACGGCATCGCCACCACGCTGCGCACCCTGGCCCACGCCCAGGCCGGCCAGCCGATGCTGTCGCGCACCCATGGCCAGACCGCTTCGCCCACCACCCTGGGCAAGGAACTGGCCAACGTGGTCGCCCGCCTGGAGCGCCAGCGCCGGCAGATCGCCGCGGTGGAACTGACCGGCAAGATCAACGGCGCGGTGGGCAACTACAACGCGCACGTGGCCAGCTACCCGGACGTGGACTGGCCGGCGTTCGCCGAGCGCTTCGTCACCGGCCTGGGCCTGGTGTTCAACCCGTACACCACCCAGATCGAGCCGCACGACAACGTGGCCGAGATCGGCGATGCGGCGCGTCGCGCCAACATCATCCTGATCGACCTGGCCCGTGACATCTGGGGCTACATCTCGCTGGGCTACTTCAAGCAGCGCCTGAAGGAAGGCGAAGTGGGCTCGTCGACCATGCCGCACAAGGTGAACCCGATCGATTTCGAGAACGCCGAAGGCAACTTCGGCATTGCCAACGCGCTGTTCGAACACTTCAGCGCCAAGCTGCCGATCAGCCGCTGGCAGCGTGACCTGACCGATTCCACCGTGCTGCGTGCGCTGGGCACCGCGTTCGGCCACAGCCAGGTGGCGTTGGATTCGCTGGCCAAGGGCCTGGGCAAGCTGGAAGTGAACCCGCAGCGCCTGGATGCCGATCTGGATGCGGCGTGGGAAGTGCTGGCCGAGGCCGTGCAGACGGTCATGCGCCGCCACGGCCTGCCCAATCCGTACGAGCAGCTGAAGGCACTGACCCGTGGTCAGGGCATCACGGCCGAGTCGATGCGTACGTTCGTGCAGGGTCTGGAGCTGCCGGCCGATGCCAAGCAGCGCCTGCTGGAGATGACCCCGGGCAGCTACACCGGCCTGGCCGAGTCGCTGGCGAAGAAGATCTAAGGTTTTCCTTGCGGCGGCGGCCGCGGGCGCTGCCTGCGGCAGGCAACAGCAACAGCAACAGCAACTGCAACTGCAACTGCAACTGCGATCCGGGCTCTGGGTTGCTGCGAGCTGGGTGGGACGGGTTGGGTTCGCGGGGGACGCCGTGAATCCGTCCGTGGAGGCTTGGCCGCGGCATCCATGCCGCGGACACCCCCGCGAACCCAACCCGCCCCACCCCTGACAGTTTCCCGGTTGCGGATCGAAGAGCGTTGGGTTGTCGGGACGGAATTTGAAAGAGGGACGCGGCTTCGCCGCGTCCCTCTTTGTTTTGGGCTCTTTGTAGAGTCGAGCCTTGCTCGACTGCTTCCGCTCAGTCGAGCAAGCTCCACGCTACGCGAGCAAGCGCAGCGCGCGACCCGCTGTTGCCTTTGCTTTTCTTCTTTCCATTCCGTGGCGGGCCGCGCAGGAAACTGTCAGGGGCCGGGCGGGTGGGCTGCGCGGGGGTGTCCGCCGCATGGATGCGGCGGCCAAGCTTACAGGGACGTACTTGCAGCGTCCCCCGCGCAGCCCACCCGCCCGGCCAAACGCGATTCTGCCGTTGGGCGCCCCACCCGCCACGAGGGGCTCCGCCGTTGGCCGGAACCCCGCGACAAACCATCGCACGTGCGCAATCCCAGCGAACGGCGGACAATGGAGACCTTGGCGGCCCGCCGCGCCGCCCCTCCCGCTTTCCGCTGCAAGGATTCCCCCATGGCCGCCCGCAAGTCCTCCGCTCCGCTCATTGAAGTCACCGCCCGCCCCGGCAAGCCGCTGGGCATGGCCCCGGCCACCTTCCTGCGCGACTTCTGGCAGAAGCGCCCGCTGCTGATCCGCAATGCGTTCGCCGATTTCCAGACCCCGGTGCAGCCGGAAGACCTGGCTGGGCTGGCCTGCGAAGAAGGCGTGCTGGCGCGCCTGATCCAGCATGACAAGGCCCAGGACAGCTGGCGCGTGCGCAGCGGCCCGTTCCAGGAAGACGTGTTCCCCGCCCTGCCCGACCACGACTGGACCCTGCTGGTGCAGGACGTGGACAAGTGGGACAAGGACGTGCGCGCGCTGATCGAGCACTTCAGCTTCCTGCCGCGCTGGCGCATGGACGATGTGATGATCAGCTTCGCCGCCACCGGCGGCTCGGTCGGCGCCCATGTCGACCAGTACGACGTGTTCCTGCTGCAGGCCCACGGCCACCGCCGCTGGCAGATCGATGCCAGCGAATCGATCAAGGGCAAGCGCCCGCCGCTGGGCTTCCGCCCCGATGTGGAACTGAAGCTGCTGCAGGTGTTCAAGCCCACCCATGACTGGGTGCTGGCGCCGGGTGACATGCTGTACCTGCCGCCGAACGTGCCGCACCACGGCGTAGCCGAAGACCCCTGCCTGACGTTCTCCTTCGGCATGCGCGCGCCGTCCTCGGCCGAGCTGATCAGCGACTACCTGGACACCCTGATCGCCGATGCCGACGAGAACATCCGCTACCAGGATGCCGACCTGAAGGTGCCGGCCGACCCGAACGAAATCGATACGGTGGCGATGGCCCGGGTGATCACCGCGCTCAACGCCATCCGCATGAACGACCCGGACAAACTGGGCGACTGGTTCGGCCGCTTCATCACCACCTACCGCGCCGCCGGCGAAGTGATGGCCCACCAGGCCGCGCCAGCGCCGGAAGAAGTGGTGCAGGCGCTGGCCTCGGGCCTGCTGCTGCAGCGCCACCCGTGGGCACGCCTGGCCTGGCGCAGGGCCAAGCGCGGCGCCAGCCTGTATGTCAGCGGCCAGGATTTCGCCCTGCCCGCCAAGGACGCGCAGCGCCTGGCCGGCGCCGAACAGCTCGATGCCGCCGCCTATCGCGGGCTGTCGGACAAGGGCCGCGCGGTGCTGCAGCAGCTGCTGGTCGGCGGCGTGTTCCAGCTGATCGACCCGAACGAGGTCTACGCCGACGAGGATGAAGACGAGGAAGCCGGCGACCACGACGTGCTGGGCGAAGTGGTGGAAGGCCACGACCAGGTCGCCGAACTTGACGACGAGGTCGTGTCCGACGATGTCCACACCGTGACCGTGCACGACGACGGGATCGAGGTCATTGTCAACTTCGATGACCACGACGAAGACGACAGCGACGACGGTCGCGCCTGAGCCATGGCCATGATCCGGGTCCAGCAGGTCAGCCACGCCGAGGCCCACGTTGCCATCCACGACGTGCGGCAGCGGGTGTTCGTGCAGGAACAGGGCATTGCCGCCGAGCTGGAGCGCGACGCGCTGGACCCGGTCAGTGCCCATGTGCTGGCCCTGGACGTCGATGGCCAGCCCGTCGGCACCGGGCGCCTGGCCCCGGATGGCCGCATCGGCCGCATGGCCGTGCTGGCCAGCCACCGCAACCAGGGCGTTGGCGAGGCCCTGCTGGAGGCGTTGGTGGACGCCGGTCGCCGCCTGGGCTTGGCCGACCTGCACCTGCACGCGCAGCTGCCGGCGCGCGACTTCTACGCACGCCTGGGCTTCCTGCCCGAAGGCGAGGTGTTCGAGGAAGCCGGCATCGGCCACCAGCAGATGCGGCGGCGGCTGGGCGTGGCCAGCGCCATCGACAGCCGGGCCGAGGCGGTGGCCATCACCACCGCCATCATCCACCGGGCCCGCCGCCAGCTCTGGCTGCACAGCCGCCAGCTGGACCCCGGGCTGCTGGATGCGCGGCCGGTGCAGGCGGCCCTGCGCCGCTTCGCCACGGCCCGCCATGACAAGCAACTGCGGGTGATCGTGCACGACGCCGCCGCGATTGCCAGTGCCGGGGCGCCGCTGCTGGCGCTGTACCAGCGCCTGCCCAGCGTGATCCAGTTCCGTGAAGTGAGCGATCCGGTCGACCGCGCACTGGCCTCGGCCTGCCTGGTCAACGACGCGGGCGACTTCTACTTTCGTCTTATCGGCCACCGCCTGGACGGTGAAGCCGGCATCGCCCTGCCTGCACGTTCACAGCCGTTCGAGCAGCAATTGCAGCGCGTCTGGGACCGTTCGCGCGAATGCAGCGAACTGCGTGCCCTCGGCATCTGACACGGCCCACGCGGACAAACCTGTCTGGCACCGACACCGCGGCGCGCGCAATGCCGCCGTTGCTGCCCCATCCCGTGCGGATGGGGGTACAATTTGGCTGTTTGAACGCGCCCGTGCAGGGCTATTCATTTTCCTGCAGGGTCCTTCTGAAGCCATACCCCACAAAGCGAATCAACACCCTCCATCGTGGACAATCAACTGAAGCAGTTTGCGCAATCTTCGCAACTCGCCGGCGGCAACGCCTCCTATGTCGAGGACCTGTACGAGCAGTACCTGGTCTCCCCGGATAGTGTCGATCCCAAATGGAAGACCTACTTCGACGGCTTCAAGGGCCGCGAAGCAGGCGACATTCCGCACTCGGCCGTCATCTCCCACATTGCGGACGCGGCCAAGGATGCGCTGAAAGCCGGCACCGGCAGCGGTGCGGGCGACGAGCGTGAGCGCAATGTCGGTCGTCTGATCACCGCCTACCGTTCGCGCGGCCACCTCGATGCCCGCCTGGACCCGCTGGGCCTGACCAAGCCGGTCAACACCCCGGACCTGGGCCTGCCCTTCCACAGCCTGTCCGATGGCGATCTGAACAGCGAGTTCAGCACCGGCGGCGTGGGCGGTCAGCCGCGCATGAAGCTGCGCGACCTGCTGGCACGCCTGAAGGCGACCTACACCGGTTCGATCGGTGCGGAGTTTATGCACATCTCCGAGGTCGAGCAGCGCCAGTGGATCTACAAGAAGCTGGAACTGGCCGGTGGCAACTACCAGCTGGACGCTGACACCCAGCGCCGCACCCTGGAGCGCCTGACCGCCGCCGAAGGCCTGGAACGCTACCTGCACACCAAGTACGTCGGCCAGAAGCGCTTCTCGCTGGAAGGCGGCGACTCGCTCATCCCGATGATGGACACCATCATCCGCAGCGCCGGCAAGGATGGGGTCAAGGACGTGGTGATCGGCATGGCCCACCGTGGCCGCCTGAACGTGCTGGTCAACACCCTGGGCAAGAACCCGCGCAAGCTGTTCGACGAATTCGAAGGCAAGTTCGAACACGACGAGCACGCTTCGGCCGGTGACGTGAAGTACCACATGGGCTTCTCGGCCGACGTGGCCACCGAAGGCGGCCCGGTGCACCTGGCGCTGGCGTTCAACCCGTCGCACCTGGAAATCGCTGACCCGGTCGTGGCCGGTTCCGTGCGTTCGCGCCAGGAGCGCCGCAAGGACACCGCGCGCAAGCAGGTCATGCCGATCCTGATTCACGGCGACGCGGCCTTCTCCGGCCAGGGCGTGGTCATGGAGCTGTTCCAGATGTCGCAGGCCCGCGGCTTCGCCGTTGGCGGCACTGTGCACATCGTGGTCAACAACCAGGTCGGTTTCACCACCTCCAATCCGCAGGACACGCGCTCCACGCGCTATGCCACCGACGTGGCGAAGATGATCGCCGCACCGGTGCTGCACGTGAACGGCGATGACCCGGAAGCGGTGGTGTTCGCTGCACAGCTGGCCTTCGAGTTCCGCCAGAAGTTCGCCAAGGACGTGGTCATCGACCTGATGTGCTACCGCCGTTGGGGCCACAACGAGGCCGACGAACCGGCGATCACCCAGCCGCTGATGTACCAGGTGATCCGCAAGCACCCGACCACCCGCGAGATGTACGCCGAGCAGCTGGAAAAGGCAGGCGTGATCGCCGCCGGCGCCGGCAAGGCGATGGTCGATGCATACCGCGACAAGCTGGACGGCGGCGAAGTGACCACCGAGCTGGCCAAGGTTGAAAAGACCCCGCCGACCAGCCCGCTGTTCGTCGATTGGCCGAAGCTGCTGGAAGGCAAGCTGTCCGATCCGATCTCGACCAAGGTCGACAAGGCCAAGCTGCTGGAGCTGGCCAAGCTGATCAACACCGTGCCCGAAGAAGTGCAGCTGCACTCGCGCGTGGCCAAGGTGTACGACGACCGCCGCAAGATGGCCGCCGGCGAGATCCCGGGTGACTGGGGCTTTGCCGAGAATCTGGCCTACGCCACCCTGCTGGACGAAGGCAATGCCCTGCGCCTGGTCGGCCAGGACGTGGGCCGCGGCACCTTCACCCACCGCCACGCGATCCTGCACGACCAGGCCACCGACAACTACTACCTGCCGCTGCGGCAGCTGGTGGATTCGCCGGAAAAGGCCACCGTCATCGATTCGCTGCTGAGCGAAGAAGCGGTGATGGCCTACGAGTACGGCTTCTCCACCACCGACCCCAACACCCTGTGCATCTGGGAAGGCCAGTTCGGTGACTTCGCCAACGGCGCGCAGGTGGTCATCGACCAGTTCATCGCCGCCGGTGAAGCCAAGTGGGGCCGCATTTCCGGCCTGACCCTGCTGCTGCCGCACGGCTACGAAGGTCAGGGCCCGGAACACAGCTCGGCGCGCCTGGAGCGCTTCCTGCAGCTGTGCGCGCTGGAAAACATGCTGGTCGTGGTGCCGTCCACCCCGGCCCAGGCCTTCCACATGCTGCGCCGCCAGCTGCACCTGACCACCCGCAAGCCGCTGGTGGTGATGTCGCCCAAGTCGCTGCTGCGCCACAAGCTGGCCGTGTCCACCCTGGACGAACTGGCCAATGGCGAGTTCCAGCACCTGATTGGCGACGCCAACGCAGACGCCAAGAAGGTCAAGCGCGTGGTGCTGTGCTCGGGCAAGGTCTACTACGACCTGCTGGAAGACCAGACCAAGCGTGGCCAGGACGACGTGGCCATCATCCGCGTGGAACAGCTGTACCCGTTCCCGCGCGCGCTGCTGGCTGCCGAGCTGAAGAAGTACGGCAACGCCACCGACGTGGTGTGGACGCAGGAAGAACCGCAGAACCAGGGCGCGTGGTACCAGATCCGCCACCACCTGCAGTTCTGCCTGGCCGATGGCCAGAACCTGCACTACGCCGGTCGCGCGCGTTCGGCTTCGCCGGCTGCCGGCCACATGGCTGACCACGTGCGTGAACAGCAGCAGCTGGTCGCCGACGCACTGGTCAACCCGTTCAACGACCAGGTCGCTGAATAACTCCTCCCCCTATTTAGAAGACAAACCAGGAAGCTCCCGCAATGGCCACCGAAGTCAAAGCCCCGGTACTGCCCGAATCCGTCGCCGACGGCACCATCGCCACCTGGCACAAGAAGGTGGGCGACGCCGTCAAGCGCGACGAAAACCTGCTTGACCTGGAAACCGACAAGGTCGTCCTGGAAGTGCCGTCGCCGGTCGATGGCGTGATCAAGGAAATCAAGTTCAAGGAAGGCGACACCGTCACCTCCAGCCAGGTCGTGGCGATCATCGAAGAAGGCGCCGTGGCTGCTGCCCCGGCTCCGGCCGCTGAAGCCGCTCCGGCTGCCGCCGCTGCCCCGGCTGCTGCCGCTCCGGCCGCCGCTGCTGCACCGGCCCCGGCTGCCAAGTCGGCTGCCGACAGCCTGCCCCCGGGCGCCCGCTTCACCGCCATCACCGAAGGCGTGAACCCGGCCGACGTGGACGGCACCGGCCGTCGCGGCGCGGTCACCAAGGAAGACATCGTCAACTTCGCCCGCAACGGCGGCGCCGGCAAGGCCGGTGGCGCTCGTCCGGAAGAACGCGTGCCGATGACCCGCATCCGCAAGCGCATTGCCGAACGCCTGATGGAGTCGAAGAACTCCACCGCCATGCTGACCACCTTCAACGAAGTCGACCTGTCCAAGGTCTCGGCTGCGCGCAAGGAACTGCAGGACGAGTTCGTCAAGGCCCACGGCATCAAGCTGGGCTTCATGAGCTTCTTCGTGAAGGCCGCGGCCAACGCCCTGCAGCGCTTCCCGCTGGTCAACGCCTCCATCGACGGCGACGACATCATCTACCACGGCTACTCGGACATCTCGATCGCCGTGTCGACCGAGAAGGGTCTGGTGACCCCGGTGCTGCGCAACGTCGAGCGCATGTCCTTCGCCGACATCGAAAAGACCATTGCCGACTACGCCAAGAAGGCGCGTGACGGCAAGCTGGGCCTGGACGAACTGCAGGGCGGCACCTTCACCGTCACCAACGGCGGCACCTTCGGTTCGCTGCTGTCGACCCCGATCATCAACCCGCCGCAGAGCGCCATCCTGGGCATGCACGCCATCAAGGAGCGTCCGATCGCCCAGAACGGCCAGGTCGTGATCGCACCGATGATGTACCTGGCGCTGTCCTACGACCACCGCATCATCGATGGCAAGGACTCGGTGCAGTTCCTGGTGGACATCAAGAACCAGCTGGAAAACCCGGGCCGCATGCTGTTCGGCCTGTAAGAGACCTCCCGCCCCTCCGCGTCCGCGCGGAGGGGTTCTGGTATAGCAACAAGGAATAATTCAATGGCTGAACAATTCGACGTCGTCGTCATCGGTGCCGGCCCGGCCGGTTACCACGCGGCCATCCGCGCCGCACAGCTGGGCCTGAAGACCGCCTGCATCGACGCAGCGCTGGGCAAGGACGGCAAGCCGGCCCTGGGTGGCACCTGCCTGCGCGTGGGCTGCATCCCGTCCAAGGCGCTGCTGGATTCCTCGCGCCAGTTCTGGAACATGGGCCACATCTTTGGCGACCACGGCATCAGCTTCAAGGACGCCAAGATCGACGTCGAAGCGATGGTTGGCCGCAAGGACAAGATCGTCAAGCAGTTCACCGGCGGCATCGGCATGCTGTTCAAGGCCAACAAGGTCGCCGCCTATTACGGCTTCGGCGAACTGCAGCCGGGCAACGTGGTCAAGGTCACCCAGCATGACGGTTCCATCGTCGAGCTGAAGGGCACCAACGTGATCATCGCCGCCGGTTCGGATTCGATCGAACTGCCGTTCGCCAAGTTCGACGGCGAGACCATCGTCGACAACGTCGGCGGCCTGGACTTCACCGAAGTGCCGAACCGCCTGGCCGTGATCGGCGCCGGCGTGATCGGCCTGGAACTGGGCAGCGTGTGGAAGCGCCTGGGCGCTGAAGTCACCATTCTGGAAGCACTGCCGGAGTTCCTGGCCGTGGCCGACGCCGAAGTGGCCAAGACCGCTGCCAAGGAATTCAAGAAGCAGGGCCTGGATATCCGCCTGGGCGCCAAGGTCTCCAAGACCGAGATCACCGGCAAGGGCAAGAAGAAGGAAGTCGTTGTCACCTATACCGACAGCGAAGGCGAAAAGACCCTGACCGTGGACAAGCTGCTGGTGGCCGTTGGCCGTCGCGCCGCCACCAAGGGCCTGCTGGCCGAAGGCACCGGCGTGAAGATCAACGACCGTGGCCAGATCGAAGTCGATGCGCACTGCCACACTGGCGTCAACGGCGTGTGGGCGGTCGGCGACTGCGTGCGCGGCCCGATGCTGGCGCACAAGGGCTTCGAGGAAGGCATCGCGGTGGCCGAACTGATCGCTGGCCTGCCGGGCCACGTCAACTTCGACACCATCCCGTGGGTCATCTACACCGAGCCGGAACTGGCCTGGGTTGGCAAGACCGAAGCCCAGCTGAAGGCCGAAGGCATTCCGTACAAGGCCGGCAGCTTCCCGTTCGCCGCCAACGGCCGTGCCGTGGCGATGATCGAGCCGGCAGGCTTCGTGAAGATCCTGGCCCATGCCGAAACCGATCGCATCCTCGGCATGCACCTGGTCGGCGCCAACGTGTCCGAGCTGGTGCACGAAGGCGTGCTGACCATGGAGTTCAGCGGTTCGGCCGATGACCTGGCCCGCATCTGCCACGCCCACCCGTCGCTGTCGGAAGTGATCCACGACGCGGCCATGGCGGTCAGCAAGCGTGCCATCCACAAGGCGAACTGATCGTTCGTCTTCGGGGTGGGTGCCGACCGTTGGTCGGCACTGAACCGAAAACGAAAAACCCCGCTTCGGCGGGGTTTTTTGTTGTCCGTTTTCGTTCAGAGCCGGGCATGGGCTCGGCGCTACACCTTTCCAGCCGGCTTCTTTGGCGGATCTTCGCAGACCTTGTGCTGCACCACCGTCTCGCCGACCTTCCATTCCTTCGTGACCCGACAGCGTTCCTTGGCCTCGGGCTTCTTCGGCGGCTTGGCCGCCGCGGCGTTGGCTTCATCGGCGGCAGCCACCTGCTGCCGCTCCAACCAGGCAGAGGTGGGTGCCGGCGGCGGTGGTTCGGCCAGGGCCGGGCCTGCCAGCAGGGCCAGGCCCAGCAACAGCAGCGCCCTCATGCCGCCACCGCCCGGCCACCCAGCAGCCGCGCCGGCAGCATGAACAGCGCACGCAGGAAGGCAAACAGGGCCGAGAAGGTGATGCCGACCAGGCGGAACGGCAGGCTCAGCAGCCAGACCACTGGCCACAGCAGCAGGGCCAGGATCGCGAGCGGCCAGCACAGCACGAACAATAGGCACCACACGCCCAGCGCGAACAGCGTCTTCATGACAGGTCTCCCTTGCGGCGGCACCCTGCCGCCTGGGATCACCTTGGCGCCCTGCCCGCCCGGCCGCAAACGGTTTGCGACGAAACCGCGCTGGGGCTGACGAAACCGTGGGAATCGGCCGGGCATGGCCCGGCGCTACGGTAACGCCCGCAGGCGTTATTCGAACGAACCGACCGAATCGTGGGCCAGGTTGTCGAAGCGGGTGTATTCGCCGAAGAACTTCAACTTGCACGAACCGGTGGGACCACCACGGTGCTTGCCGATGATGATCTCGGCCAGGCCCTTGTCAGGCGAATTTTCCTTGTTGTAGTAATCGTCGCGGTAGATGAACACGATCATGTCCGCGTCCTGCTCGATTGCGCCCGATTCGCGAAGGTCGGCCATCACCGGGCGCTTGTCGGTACGCGTTTCCAGCGAGCGGTTCAGCTGCGAAAGCGCGATCACCGGCACGTTCAGTTCCTTGGCCAGGCCCTTCAGCGAACGCGAGATTTCCGAGATTTCGGTCGCGCGGTTTTCGCTGTTGCCCGGCACGCTCATCAGCTGCAGGTAGTCGATCACGATCAGGCCCAGGTCGTGCTCGCGCTTCAGGCGGCGGCACTTGGAACGCAGGATCTCCGGCGACACGCCCGGCGTATCGTCAATGAAGATCTTGGTTTCCTTCAGCATCTTGATCGCGCTGGTGACCCGGCTCCAGTCCTCGTCTTCCAGCTGGCCGGTACGCAGGCGCTGCGCGTTGATGCGGCCGTTTGAGGAAATCAGGCGCATCGCCAGCTGCGATGCGGACATTTCCATCGAAAACACCGCCACGCCCTTCTTCGATTTGATCGCCGCATACTCGGCGATGTTCAGCGCGAAGGTGGTCTTGCCCATCGCCGGGCGCGCGGCCAGGATGATCAGATCGGTCGGCTGCAGGCCGGCGGTCATCGCATCGAAATCGGTGTAGCCGGTGGGCAAGCCGGTGATGTTGCCGCCGTTCTCGAAGCGGTTGCGCAGCTCTTCGAAGGCATCCTTCAGTGCGCCGGGCATCGCCACGAAATCGGTACGGCCGCGCGCGCCTTGTTCGGCAATGGCGAACACGCTCTTTTCCGCCGACGCCAGCAGTTCACTGCTGTCGCGACCTTCGGGCTGGAAACCGTCGTTGACAATGTCGGTGCCGACCTGGATCAGCTGCCGCAGCACCGCCTTGTCGCGCACGATCTCGGCATAGGCCACGATGTTGGCGGCCGACGGCGTGGTGCTGGCCAGCTCGATCAGGTAAGCGCCATCGCCCACCAGCTCCATCTTGCCCTGCGATTCGAACCACTCGCCCAGGGTGACCGCATCGAACGGCCGCTCGCGCTCGGACAGCTCGCGGATCGCCCGGTAGATCATCTGGTGATCGCGGCGATAGAAGTCGGTTTCGTTCAGCTGGTCGTTGACCCGGTCGTAGGCTTCCGGGGCCAGCATCAGGCCGCCCAGCACCGCCTGCTCGGCTTCCACCGAATGCGGCGGCACACGCAGTTGGTCGATGCGCGAATCGTCACGATCACGATCACGATCAAAGCCATCGCCGCGGTCTTTGCGGTTGGAACGGAAGCCGGGACGGGCGGACATGCTGCGGTATTTCCTGCGAAAGTGGCCGGGGCCAGTGTAGGCATGCACCCACACCGGCGGCCATGGACAACTCTGTGGATAAGCCGTGGACGAACGGGGGATGGCTGCCGCGGCACAGCGCGGTTGCACAGCCTGAGACGGTCATTATCGCATGGGGTCGGAGCCCGGCGCTGCGCGCCGGGATCCGACCCCGGCAGCGAGGGGTCAGATCCCTCTGCACAGCAGAGGGCTCTGACCCCGCTGGCAACCTCAGTCGCCCTTGGCATGCACCGCGATCAACTGCAGGAAGCGGTCCACATAGCCCTGCAGGAACTTCTGCGTGCCCTCGTTGTGGATCGTGCCATCGGCGCCGATCAGCTCATCCTTGAAGTGGATGAACGCTTCGGGCTGGCCGAGCACGTGCATGTCCAGGAAGGCCAGGCTGTTGCGCAGGTGCTGCTGGGCCACGGCCGTGCCGATCTGGCCGATGGAGGCACCGATCACCGCCGCCGGTTTGCCGCCGAAGGCGCTGTCGCCATACGGCCGCGAGCCGATGTCGATGGCGTTCTTCAGCACGCCCGGCACCGAGCGGTTGTATTCGGGGGTGACGAACAACACCGCGTCGGCGCCGCGCACCTCATCCTTCAGACGGGTGCCCTGGGCCGGGTAGCTGCCATCGAAATCCTGGTTGTACAGCGGCAGATCGTCGATGCGCACGTACTGGAACCGCGCGCGCGAACCGGCCAGCTTCTCCAGGGCCAGCGCCAGCCGGCGGTTGCACGATTCCTTGCGAAGGCTGCCAACAAACACGGCGATGGTGGGTACAGGCATGGCGGCACACTCCTGATGGGGAAAGGACCAGCCTAGCGGCCGGCCCGATGTGCCCCGGTGAAGATCAGCCGCGGGTGACGCCTGCGCGCACCTGCCGCCAGTGGTCCTGCCAGGCTTGGAACATCAGCACGTTCCACAGATGGGTATGCCACTTGCGCTGGCCGCCCAGGAACTGCTGCCACAGCGGCTGCACCGCCGCCGCCGACAGCACGCCTTCGCGCTCCAGCCGCGCCGGCTGCAGCAGATCGTCGGCCCACGGGCGCAGGTCGCCCTTCAGCCAGTCGCTCACCGGTGCGCCAAAGCCGCGCTTGGGTCGATGCACCATGTTCTGCGGCACGTAGCGGCCGAGCACGCGCTTGAGCAGCACCTTGCTGGTGTCCTGGCTGCGCTTGAACGCCAGCGGCAGCGACCAGGCAAACTCGGCCACCCGCCAATCCAGCAGCGGTGCCCGCGCCTCCAGGCTGACCGCCATCGAGGTGCGGTCCACCTTGCACAGCAGATCATCGGGCAGGTAGGAAACGAAATCGGCCAGCATCATCGCGTCGGCCGGCGTGCCGGCCCCGTGCAGCGGGTCGGCCAGGTCGTAGAAGCTGCCCGCCTCGCGTGCACCGATCACCGCCGCCGCCGGGTCGCGCCAGCGCGAAATGCGGTTGCGGTACACATCGCCGATGCCGCGCGCGCCGGTTTCGGCCAGCAGCGCGGCCAGCCCACCGGTACGCGAGGCCTCGCCCTGCTGGTGCGCACGCGCGCCCATCCAGCGCCGCAGCGGCGCCGGCACGCGCCCCAGCATCTGCCAGTTGCGCAGCGCGCGCACGTAGCGCATGTAGCCAAAGAACAGTTCGTCGCCACCGTCACCAGACAGCGCCACGGTCACGCCCTGCCGCGCCAGCCGCGCGACCAGTGCGGTCGGCACCTGCGAGGCATCGGCGAAGGGTTCATCGAACATGGCCGGCAACTGCGGCACCACCGCCAGCGCATCGGCGCCGCTCACATACAGTTCGGTGTGGTCGCAGCCCAGGTGGGTGGCCAGTTCCCGCGCCAGCGGCGCCTCGTCGTGGTGCGAACCGGTAAAGCCGATGCTGAAGCTGTGCACCGGCGTGGCGCTCTGCGCCTGCATCAGCGCGGCCACCAGCGAGGAGTCGGTGCCGCCGGACAGGAACACGCCCACCGGCACGTCGGCCACCATGCGCAGCGAAACCGCATCGCGCAGCAGGCCGTCGAGCTGTTCTTCGGCCTCCTCGATGGTGCCCTGGAACGGTGCGGCCAGCGCCGACTGCATGCGCGCACGCGCGTCCCAGTACGGCCGCTGCGCCTGCTCGGGCCGGTGTGCGCCCGCACCGGCGGCCACCGTGGCCGCATCCAGCCGCAGCACCCGGCCGGGCATCAGCTTGAAGCAGCGCTGGTGGATGCTGTGCGGGGCGGGAATGTAATCCAGGCGCAGCAGCAGGGTCAGCGCATCGCGGTCAATCTCGTTGTCGAACTCCGGGTGCTGCCACAGCGCCTTCAGCTCCGAGCCGAACACCAGGGTGTCGCCGGCCCAGCCGTAGTACAGCGGTTTCTTGCCCACCCGGTCGCGGGCCAGCCACAGGCACTGCTGCTGGCGGTCCCACAGGGCGATGGCGAACATGCCGTTGGCGCGCTGCAGGGTGTCTTCCACGCCCCATTGCAGCACCGCCGCCAGCAGCACTTCGGTATCGGAATGTCCGCGGAAGCTGTGGCCCAGCGGTTCCAGCTCGGCACGCAGCGTGGCGAAGTTGTAGACCTCGCCGTTGTAGGCCATCACGTAACGGCCATCGCTGGACGCCATCGGCTGATGCCCCAGCGGCGACAGGTCGAGGATGCTCAGCCGCCGGTGGGCCAGGGCAATGCCAGCCGCCGCGTCCACCCAGGTGCCACCGTCATCGGGCCCACGGTGGTGCAGCGCCTGGCCCATGGCCAGCGCCTGCGCCTGCAGCCGCTCGGCCGGGGCCTGCGCCGCCGGCAACAACATTCCCGCCAATCCACACATGCATCAGGTTTCCTGCGCCAGGTCCAGGGCGGCGCCAACCACTGCATTGTCGCTTGGAAGCCCGAACATTGCTGCCCCCGCCAGCGGCGTATAGGTATCGGCGCCGCAGACCCGGCGCAGCGGCAGGTGGCCCAGCCCGGCCTCGACCAGGGCGGTCACCACGCCCTCGCCCACCCCGCCGCTGTGGCGGCCCTCGTCCAGCACCAGCACCCGCCGTGCGTCGGCGGCCTGGGCGGCAATGAACGCCGCCGGCAGCGGCACCAGCCAGCGCAGGTCGAGCACGCGCACCTGCCAGCCCAGCTGCTGCTCGATACGGCGTGCCGCGCGCAGGGCTATCGGCACGCCGTTGCCGTAAGTGATCACCAGCAGGTCCTGCGCCTCGGGCGCATAGACGCGGCCTTCGCCGGGCACCAGGGCCTGCCCCGGCGGCGGATAGTCGAACAGCCACTGGCCATCGCCTGCTGCGTGCAGGTCCTTGGTCATGTACAGCGCGATCGGCTCCAGGAACACCGACACCCGCCCATCCACCCGCGCCAGCGCGGCCAGCGTGCGCAGCATCATCACCGCATCGTCGCCGCGCGAGGGGCAACCGACCACCAGCCCGGGAATATCGCGCAGGGCGGTAATGGAGTTGTCGTTGTGGAAGTGGCCGCCGAAGCCCTTCTGGTAGCCCAGGCCGGCCACCCGCACCAGCATCGGGTTGCGGAACTGGTCGTTGGAGAAGAACTGCAGCGAGCAGGCCTCGCCCCGCAGCTGGTCGATGGCGTTGTGCAGGTAAGCCAGGTACTGGATTTCCGGTATCGGCAGCAGGCCCAGGTTGGCCAGGCCCTGGGCCATGCCCAGGATCATGGTTTCATCCAGCAGGGTGTTGAACACCCGGCGTGGACCGAAGCGGCGCAGCAGGTCGCGGGTGACGGTGTAGACCCCGCCTTTCTGCGCCACGTCTTCGCCGAACAGCACCGCCTGCGGGTACTTGCCCAGCAGCTCCTGCAGGGCCTGGTTGATCTGCACCGCCAGATGCCGTGGCGGCTGCGCCTCGGGCAGATGATCGGCGCCGCCGTACATCGATTCACGCAGTGCCGGCGCCAGCACCCGCTCCGCTTCGGCCTGCACCGCGGCGGGCGAGTACGGCGCCAGCGGCGCCAGCACTTCGTCCAGCGACTGCAGCTTGGGCCGTGCATCGGCCTGGTGGGCGGCTGCCAGGCAGCGCGCGCGCAGGTCTTCGTAGGCCTGCTCGATCTGCGCAGCGGTCATCCAGCCCGATTCCAGCGCAATCTGCGCCGAGCGCAGCAGCGGGTCCTGCGCCTCGGCCGCGCACAGGTCGGCCAGCGCGCGCCATTCCACTTCGAAATCGGTGCCGGCGTGGCCCATCAGCCGCGTGGTACGCAGGTGCAGGAAGGTGGGCCGCCGCGTGCGCCGGCAGTGCTCCACCGCGGCCTGCACCTGGCTGTGGCCGGCGGCCAGGTCCAGGCCATCGGCAAAGAAGTAGTCCAGGCCCGGCTGGCGGCTGAAGCGTTCGGCGATCCAGCCTTCGGGCGTCTTCACCGAAATGCCCAGGCCATTGTCTTCGCAGACGAACAGCACCGGCACCGGCAGCTTCTGGTAGGCCGCCCACATGGCGGTGTTGAAGGCGGTCTGCGCGGTGGCATGGTTGGCCGAGGCATCGCCAAAGGAACACAGCACCAGGCTGTCGGCCGGAATCGGCAGTGGCTGCCCCAGGCGCTTGCCGCTCTCGATGGCCAGGGCGGTGCCGACCGCCTTGGGCAGGTGCGAGGCAATGGTGGACGTCTGCGGGAGCACCCACAGCGGGCGGCTGCCCCAGACCTTGTGCCGCCCCCCGCTGGCCGGATCTTCGGCGCTGGCGGCGAAGGACAGCGCCGCATCGCGCAGCGGGTCCAGGCCGGGCACGTGCCGCGAACGCTCGATCATGAACGCCCCGGAGCGATAGTGCAGGAAGGCCGGATCGGTGTGCCGGCACGCCCGCGCCAGCAGCGCGTTGCCTTCATGCCCGGACGAACCGATGGTGTAGAAGACCTTGTTCTGCACCCGCAGCACACGGGCCATCAGGTCCAGCTGGCGGCTGGCCAGCTGTGATTCGAACAGCTCACCGAACGCAGCGGCGCCCAGACCGCTGCCGGGCAGGATCGGTGCATCCGGTGCCGGGCGCTGTCGCGGCACCCCGTCCCATCCACGCACCGCTTCAAGGAAATTGACATCACACACCTCGGCGCGGTTCAGCGCGCGCATGCGTGCGGGAATCGGATCTGGAACGACTGCAAACATCGAACACCCTCCGTGTCGTTGCTGCATTCCGCCGGGCGTGGCACGCGGCCCAGCTTTCGTAGCGTCGAGCTTGCTCGACTACGCTGGAAACCAGTCGAGCAAGCTCGACTCTACGCGCGTGCATCCAGTCGTGCCTGCACCTCGGCGGTGACCGCCGGCATGGGCACGAAGCGCGGTTGCTCGCGCACCCGCTGCAGCCAACCGCGTATTTCCGGGAAGGGCTGCAGGCTGATGCCACCGTCTTCGGCCACATGCGTGTAGGCAAACAGCGCGATATCGGCAATACCGTAATGGCTGCCGGTGAACCACATCGCCTGCCGCAGGTGCTGTTCCATTACCGCCAGCGCGTGCTGCGCACGCTCGTGCAGGCGCGGCAGCTCGGCCCGGCGCGGCGAATCCTGCTCGGTCCAGCCGCGGATGAAGCGCGCCACCGCGATGCAGGGCTCATGGGTGTACTGCTCGAAGAACATCCAGCTCAGCGCCTGCGCGCGCTCCCAGCCATCGGCCGGTAGGTACGGGGTGCCTTCGGCCAGCCAGAACAGGATCGCGTTGGATTCGGTCAGTACGCGGCCGTCATCGCGCACGATCAACGGCACTTTGGCATTGGGATTGAGCGCCAGGAATTCAGGCGTGTGGGTCTGGCCATGCGCACTGTCCACTTCCACCCAGCGGTAGCGGCTACCCACCTGTTCCAGCAGCAACCGCACCTTGTGGCAGTTGCCGGACACCGACATGCCATGCACCGTCAACGGAACGCGTTCTTCCACCATTGCCTGCTCCAGCGAAACCCGGCCGACGGCCGGCTGGGTGCAGTCTGGCAACAGCCGGCAGCGCTGCCAAGCGCGGATGCAGCATCGGCGCGCAGGCCGTCACACAATCAGCGCGGGCGCTGCTGCCACTGCGCGCGCGACTGCCCCCAGATCTGCAGCGGCGGGCCCTGGTAGGGCGGCGGCAACTGGCCCATGCGCAGCAGCTGGCTGCCCAGCTTGCGCGCCACGGCCCTGGACTTTTCGTTGTCCTCGGCAATGGTATGGATCACTTCCTGCCAGTCCTGCGTAGCGAAGGCCCAATCGATGGCCGCCACCGCCGCCTCCGGCGCATAGCCCTGCCCCCAACTGGCGCGGCGGATGCTCCAGCCCACTTCCGGGCCGGGCCAGCCCAGCGGCTGCCAGGGGCCCATGCGGCCGACCCACTCGCCGCTGGCTTTTTCGATCACGCTGAACATCGAGTACCCGAATAACTGCCAGGCACCGGCCAGGCTGCAGAAGCTGCGCCAGGCCGCCGACGGTGGCTGCACCCCGCCCAGGCTGCGCATCACTTCCTCATCGGCACAGAACGCCAGGTAAGGCTGCAGGTCCTGCGCCTGCGGCGGACGCAGGATCAGCCGCTCGGTTTCGATGCGCAGATCGAAGATGCTCATGCCGGTTCCTCTGCCAGACCATGGCCGGACATCATCGTCGATACCGGCCCGGAATCCAGACCCGCAAACGAAACAGGCCGGCAAATGCCGGCCTGTCCGATACCCGCTGCACTGCGTGCGTTACTGGCGATTGGCGGCCGTATCGCCCGCTGCCGCGGTCTGGGTGACCAGCTGGCCATCGACCACCGGCAGGCGATCGCTGGCCGGCTTGTTGTCCAGGCGCACGGTCTTTTCGGCGCCGTCGTAGCGGTAGGTCACGTTGTAACCCTTCACCACGTCGTTGGTGCCCATGGCGATGCGGTTGCCCGGCTTGCTGGCCATGCGCATGGTGCCGGTGGTGCCGTCTTCGTTGCGGTAGGTCACGTTGTAGCCGGTCACGCGGCTGGATTCCGAGGTGGCCGTTTCGGTGTGGCACTGGCGCTCGGTGCGGTTCACCACGCGGCCGCCCACGTGGCGCTTGTCCACCTGGTTGCCGATGAAGCCACCGGCCACGGCACCGGCAGCGGTAGCGGCCTTCTTGCCGTTGCCGCCACCGACCTGGTTGCCCAGCAGGCCACCAACCACGGCGCCGACCACGGTGCCACCGACGTTGCCATCACGCTCGGGCAGGCGCTCCTGCACCACCACGTCCTGGCAGACTTCGTGCGGGGTCTGGGTGGTGGAGGTCTCGCGCACCGCATCGGTGCCGATGACCGTGGCGTAGGCCTTCTGCTTTTCAGTGATCGGATCGACCTTCAGCACATCGGCGTATTCCAGCCCACGCGGCGCGCTCGGGTCGAGCGTATCGGTGCGCGCGCCGTCATCGGCCGCGTTGCCATCGGCCAGGCGGGATTCGGCCGAGGGCTGGGCCGAACCGGCCACGTCGGCCGACGAGCCGCTCTTCATGAAGGCGGCGGTAGCAATACCACCGACCAGCAGTGCGCCTGCTGCGACCAGGACCGTTGTAGTTGTGCTTTTCATGACCTGCTCCCTGCGGACGATCCGCAACGTTCTTGGAACAGATTGCAGCATGGTCCGCCTGAACGGAATCTCCACATTTCCTGCTCATGGCCGTAACCCATTCAGCATCTGGAAATGCTGTGCCCGTGATAGCGTTTGCACATTCCCCGCATGGACTTCCACCATGGCCAACCCGATGCTGCTGCCGGTTCTGCAATGGGCACGCCGGCTGCGCTACCCCACCCTGTTCAAGCTGACCGCCGGTCTGTTTGCCATCACCTTCTTCATTCCCGACCCGATTCCGTTCGTGGATGAGCTGCTGCTGGGCCTGGGCACGCTGCTGCTGGCCAACTGGAAGCAGCGCGGCGCGGCCGTGCCGCCGCCGTTGCAGCAGGGTTGAGCGTGCTGATCGACAGCCATTGCCACCTGGATGCCAGCGAATTCGACCCCGACCGCGATGCGGTGATCGCGCGCGCCCGGGCGGCCGGCGTGCAGGCCCAGGTGGTGCCGGCGGTTACTGCCGCCAGCTGGCCGAAGCTGCGCCAGGTCTGCCAGCACGCGCCGGGGCTGTACCCGGCGTACGGCCTGCACCCGATGTTCCTGGCCGAGCACCGGCCCGAGCATCTGCAGCAGCTGCGCGACTGGATCGAGCGCGAGCGCCCGTGTGCCATCGGCGAATGCGGTCTGGATTTCTTCGTGGGCGATCTGGATATGCAGGCCCAGCAGGACTATTTCCTGGGCCAGTTGCAGCTGGCGCGGGAATTCGACCTGCCGGTGATCGTGCACGCGCGCAAGGCAGTGGATGCGGTGATCGCCGCGATACGCCGCATCGGCGGGCTGCGCGGGGTGGTGCACAGCTATTCCGGCAGCCCCGAACAGGCCGTGCAGTTGCACAAGCAGGGCTTTCTGCTGGGCCTGGGCGGGCCGCTGACGCATGAGCGCGCCCAGCGCCTGCACCGGCTGGTGCGCGAAATACCGCTGGAACAGCTGCTGCTGGAAACCGATGCGCCCGACCAGCCCGATGCTGGCATTCGCGGCCAGCGCAACGAGCCGGCGCGGCTGGCAGTGATTGCCCGCCACGTGGCCGCGCTGCGTGGGGTAGCCGTAGAGGCGGTGGCCCAGGCGACCGCCGACAACGCCCGGCGGTTGTTCAACCTGCCCAAGGTGTGACCCGTCGCCGGGCATGGCCCGGCGCTACCGGTCCTGGGCGGCGTCTGCTTCGGCCTTCACTTTCTTCGGCTCCAGCAGCATCTCCAGCGCCTTGCCCGCTGCTGCGAACGCGAAGGCGCCGGTGATGTGCGTGGCCGCGCCCAGGCCGGCACCGCAATCCAGCTTCAACGCTGCATCGGCGCCCAGGTTGGGGCGCAGGCCGCAGACACTGCCATCGGCCTGCGGGTACTTCACGTTTTCCAGCGAATAGACCGCCGGCACGCCGAAGTAGCGCTTGGCGTTCTTGGGGAAGTTGAACTCGCTGCGCAGCTTCTTGCGGATCAGCGCCAGCATGGCGTCATGTTCGGTGCGCGAGACATCGCGGATGCGCACCAGGGTGGGATCGGTGCGGCCACCGGCTGCGCCCACGGTCAACAGCGGCAGCTTGCGGCGGCGGCACCAGGCAATGGTTTCCACCTTCACCCGGAAGCTGTCGCAGGCGTCGATGACCAGATCGAAGCTGCGGTCCAGCAGTTCGGCCATGTTGCCGGTGGTCAGGAACGCCTCCACCGCATCCACCTCGATCTGCGGATTGATGGCACGACAGCGCTCGGCCATCGCCACCGACTTGTTGCGCCCGTAGTTGCCCTCCATGGCCGGCAACTGGCGGTTGGTGTTGGACACGCAGATATCGTCGGCATCGATCAGGGTCAGGTGCCCCACCGCCGAACGCGCCAGCGCTTCGACCACCCACGAGCCGACGCCGCCCATGCCCACCACCGCCACGCGGCTGCCCTGCAGGCGCTCGAGCGCACCCACGCCATACAGCCGTTCAATGCCGGCGAAGCGTTCTTTGACCTGTTCGTTCATGCGGCTATTTTAACGTGCAGGCGGCGGTCGCCACAGCGCGCCACAACCGAACCCACCGTTGCATGCCCGGAGTGCCCGCATGACTGCCAGCCCCTCCCCCGGCCAGACCACGGCCTACCGCTATCTGTTCGTGCTGGCCCTGGGCCTGCTGATAGGCCTGGTGGCCACGGTGATGGTGGGCCGTGCCCTGCAGGCCCGTCGCGATCCGTTTCCCGACAGCCTGATGCAGGTGATGCAGCGGCAGTCGCAACTGCTGCAGCAGGCCCAGCAGCAGAACCGCTGCAGCCTGGCCGACAGCGTGCCGCGCCTGCAGGCGTTGCGCCTGCTGTCCAACGACCTGGACCTGGCCTTCCCGCAACTGCAACACGACCGCCGCTTCCAGGCCCATGCCAGTGCCTACCGCGGCCGGCTCAACGACGCGCTGGCCGCGCCGCCGGCTGACTGCACGGCACTGGCCACGCGGGTGCAGGCCGTGCAGGACGATTGCCGAGCCTGCCACCAGGATTTCCGCTGATTCATCTTCCAGCCGGAATGCGCTGTCGCGGTTGGCACCTTGTTCACGTGGGAAAGCGGACGATGCCAGCCACCCTGCTGCATGACGCAGCACCACCCGCACCCGCCTTCACGGCCAGGAGACGCCCCATGAAGATCCAGCTCATCGCTGCCGCCACCATCGCCACCCTCGCGCTGGCCGGCTGCGCCACCTCGCCCGGTTACGGCGGCGGTGGTTACAACAATGGCTACAACAACGGCGGCTACGGCAACAACTCCGGCTACAACCAGGGCCGTTGCGCGGACTGCGGTATCGTCACCCGCATCAACACCGTGGCCTCGGGCCGAACCGCACCGGCCGCCACCGGCGCCATCCTGGGCGGTCTGGTCGGCGCCGTTGCCGGCCATGAGATTTCCGACCACACCGGCGGCAGCCGCGGCAACAAGAACATCGCCGCCGCCGCAGGCGCGGTGGGTGGCGCGCTGGCCGGCAACCAGATCCAGAAGAACGTGACCAGCGATACCTACGACATCACCGTGCGCATGGATGATGGCCGCACCGTGGTGGTGAACCAGCGCGACCTGGCCGGTATCCGCGAAAACACCTACGTGCGCGTGGTCAACGGCCGGGTGATCCTGCGCTGACCTGCCCCGGGCCACTGGCAAAGAAAAAGGCCCGCTTGCGCGGGCCTTTTTCGTTCAACGCGATGCGTTCCGGTCAGACCGGCTGCACGGCATCGGCCTGCAGGCCCTTCTGGCCCTGCACGACGGTGAAGGTGACCTTCTGGCCTTCCTTCAGGCTCTTGAAGCCCTGGGTCTGGATGGCACGGAAGTGCACGAACACATCTTCGCCGTTTTCACGGCTGATGAAGCCGAAGCCCTTCGCATCGTTGAACCACTTGACGGTACCGCTCTCGCGATCAGACATCTCACTAACTCCCTGGTGACTCTCTCTTGTTGTTGGATACGCCTGGTTGGGCGGCTGACAAGCAAGGGGGAAGCGAGGTGCAACGATGCAGCGGATCGGTGAGATCTTGCTTCATCAGGCCACGATCCACGGTGACCTTGCCAAGCTCAGCGACTGCAACTTAACCCGACCAAAACGAAAAAGCAACTGGCAAAATCTTTCACTGTCAAGCCCAAAAAGCCAACCATACGGACCAGCATGGACCTCTCATTCATCTTGTACCTGCTAGCGGTCATTTCTGTCCTGGTCGGCCTGGCCGGCATCGTGCTGCCGGCCCTTCCGGGGGTGCCGCTGGTGTTCCTGGGCCTGCTGCTGGCCGCCTGGGCTGACGGTTTCGTGCATGTGGGCTGGCCCACCCTGGTGATCCTGGCCGTGTTGACCGTGCTGTCGCTGCTGGTCGACGTGCTGGCCACCGTGGTGGGTGCGCAACGGGTCGGCGCCAGCCGCAAGGCACTCTGGGGCACCTTCGTGGGCAGCATCGTGGGCCTGTTCTTCATGCCCATCGGCCTGTTCGCCGGCCCGCTGGTGGGCGCCCTGCTGGGCGAGTACTGGCACAGCCGCGAGCTGGGCCGTTCCACCAAGGTGGGCCTGGCCACCTGGCTGGGCATCCTGCTGGGGCTGGCACTGAAGCTGGCGCTGGTCATCGCCATGCTGGGGCTGTTCGCCTTTGCCTGGTTCCTCTAGCGGCCCGTCTTCACACCCCGCGCACGCCGGTGCTGGGCATAAACCGAAGGGGCTGGCCGCAGGTGCGGGCAGCCGCCACACTGTGCATCCACCGTATTCATTTTGAAGGGCCTGCTGCAATGACCCTCCCCGCTCTGCTCCCCCGCCTTGCTCCACTGGCGCTGGCCCTGGCCGCCGCGCCCGTGGCCGCGCAGGAGATCGTGCCGACCGCCACCACCACACCGGCCGGCTGCGCGGCCATCGACACCGATGCCGCCCGCCTGGCCTGCTACGACCGGCTGTTCGGCCACAGTGCCGAGGCCACCGCCGCTGCCGATGCGGCCGCCCAGCAGGCCGCGCAGGCGCTGCGCGAACAACGCCGTGCCGCGCGCCTGAGCCAGGGCGAAGAGAACCTGCGCGCCCGCGTGGGTGACATCTTCCGCCCTGCCCCGGATGACAGCGCGCTGGCAAACGCCGGCCGCGGCTCGCTGCTGGACAGCCGCTGGGAACTGGCCGAAGACTCCAAGCTGGGCCCGTTCCAGCTGCGCGCCTACAAGCCGGTGTACCTGCTGCCCGCGTTCTGGACCAGCGACAAGAACCAGATGCCGCAGTCCCCGAACCCGGTCAACAGCGTGACCACGCCGCAGGTGCTGGACAGCACCGAGCTGAAGTTCCAGATCAGCTTCAAGACCAAGATCACCGAGAACCTGTTCGGCGACAACGGCGATATCTGGGCCGGCTATACCCAGAGTTCGCGCTGGCAGGCCTACAACGCCGAGAATTCCCGCCCCTTCCGCGAAACGAACTACGAGCCGGAAGTGATGATGGTGTTCCGCAACGGCTATTCGATTGGCGGCTGGCGCGGGCGCATGACCGGCATCAGCCTGAACCACCAGTCCAACGGCCGCGCCGACCCGCTGTCGCGCAGCTGGAACCGGGTGATGCTCAACATCGGCCTGGACCGCGAGAACTGGGCGCTGGTGCTGCGGCCCTGGTACCGCATTCCGGAAACGCGCAGCGACGACAACAACCCGGACATTGAAGACTACATGGGCCGTGGCGATGCCACGCTCATCTGGAACCGCAACGGCCATGAGGTCTCGCTGATGGCACGCCATTCGCTGCGCACCGGCGACCGCTCGCACGGCGCGCTGCAGCTCGATTACGGCTTCCCGATCAGCAACCTGCTGCGCGGCCACGTGCAGATCTTCGACGGCTACGGCGAAAGCCTGATCGACTACAACCACAAGGCCACCTACGTGGGCGTGGGCGTGTCGCTGCTGGAGTGGTTCTGATGTCGGTGACGATCTGGCACAACCCGGCGTGCAGCAATTCGCGCGGGGCCCTGGCCCTGATCCGCGACGCCGGCATCGAGCCGGTGGTGGTCGATTACCTGAGCACCCCGCCTGGCATCGCAAGCCTGCGTGCGGTGCTGGCCGAATCCGGCCTGAGCGCCCGTGAGCTGGTGCGCAGCAAGGAGGCGCAGTTCGCCGAACTGGACCTGGCCGACGCGGATGACGCCACCCTGTTGGCCGCCATGGCCGAACACCCGCGCCTGATCAACCGGCCCGTGGTGCGCACGCCCAAGGGCACGCGGCTGTGCCGCCCGCCGGAAACTGTGCTGGAGCTGTTGTAGCAGCGGGCAATCGCGCGACGATGCACGTCCGATCCGGCGACCGTGCACGCTCGGTAGAGTCGACTGTCAGTCGACTGCTGTTCGCCCAGGCCACGAAAATCCCGCGCTGCGCGCGATAGTCGACTGACAGTCGACTCTACCCCGTCGTGTCGCGGGCGATCACGGCCGGTCAACGAAAAACGGCGCCCTGCGGCGCCGTTTTCCGTAATTCCGTTGTGGATTACTCCACCACCACCGGAATCTTGCCGATGCGGGCCTGCCATTCGCGCGGGCCAGTCTTGTGCACCGATTCGCCGGTGGAATCGACTGCCACGGTCACCGGCATGTCCTGCACGGTGAATTCGTAGATCGCTTCCATGCCCAGATCTGCGAAACCGACCACCTTGGCCGCCTTGATCGCCTTGGACACCAGGTAGGCCGAACCACCGACCGCCATCAGGTAGGCCGACTTGTGCTTCTTGATGGCCTCGATCGCGGCCGGGCCGCGCTCGGCCTTGCCGACCATGCCCAGCAGGCCGGTCTGGGCGAGCACCTGTTCGGTGAACTTGTCCATGCGGGTGGCGGTGGTCGGGCCGGCCGGGCCCACCACTTCATCGCGCACCGGATCGACCGGGCCGACGTAGTAGATGAAGCGACCCTTCAGATCGACCGGCAGTTCCTCACCCTTGTTGAGCATGTCGACCATGCGCTTGTGCGCGGCGTCGCGGCCGGTCAGCAGCTTGCCGTTGAGCAGCAGGGTCTGGCCCGGCTTCCAGTTGGCCACGTCTTCGGGGGTGATCGTGTCCAGGTCCACGCGGGTGCCCTTGGACGCGTCGTAGGTCAGCTTCGGCCAGTCTTCCAGCGACGGCGGATCCAGCATCACCGGGCCGCTGCCATCCAGGGTGAAGTGCGCATGGCGGGTGGCAGCGCAGTTCGGAATCATCGCCACCGGCAGGTTGGCCGCGTGAGTCGGGTAAT
This sequence comes from Stenotrophomonas sp. YAU14D1_LEIMI4_1, assembly GCF_003086815.1. Taxonomy (NCBI): domain Bacteria; kingdom Pseudomonadati; phylum Pseudomonadota; class Gammaproteobacteria; order Lysobacterales; family Lysobacteraceae; genus Stenotrophomonas; species Stenotrophomonas sp. YAU14D1_LEIMI4_1. The sequence continues at coordinate 2,708,566 of NZ_CP025997.1, forward strand.
CGTTGATCTTGATGTCCAGCACGGTGGTCAGGCCGCCCAGGCCCTGCGCGCCGATACCCAGCGCATTGACCTTTTCGTACAGTTCCAGGCGCAGCTCTTCGATGCGGTTGGATGCACCACGGGCCTGCAGCTCGGTGATGTCGATCGGCTCCATCAGCGCTTCCTTGGCCAGCAGCATCGCCTTCTCAGCGGTGCCACCAATGCCGATGCCGAGCATGCCCGGCGGGCACCAGCCGGCGCCCATCGTCGGCACGGTCTTCAGCACCCAGTCGACGATGGAGTCGGACGGGTTGAGCATGGCGAACTTGGTCTTGGCTTCCGAACCACCGCCCTTGGCGGCCACGATCACATCGACCGTGTTGCCCGGCACCACCTTCACGTTCACCACGCCCGGGGTGTTGTCCTTGGTGTTGATGCGCTTGCCGGCCGGATCGGCCAGCACCGAGGCACGCAGCTTGTTGTCCGGGTGCAGGTAGGCGCGGCGCACGCCTTCGTTGGCCATGTCTTCCACGCCCATGGTGGCGTCGTCCCAACGCACGTCCATGCCGATTTCCAGGAACACGGTGACGATGCCGGTGTCCTGGCAGATCGGACGGTGGCCTTCGGCGCACATCCGCGAATTGATCAGGATCTGGGCCATCGCTTCCTTCGCGGCCGGCGACTCTTCGCGCTCGTAGGCAGCGGCGAGGTTCTTGATGTAGTCGACCGGGTGGTAGTACGAGATGTACTGCAGCGCGTCGGCGATGGACTGGATGAGGTCTTCCTGCTTGATCGATGTCACGGCTTGCTCGCTTGCTCAAGGCTGGCGGGGGTAATCCGCCCATTTTACCCCCTCCGCCGACTGCGCGTAGATTCGCAGGGGTCAGATCCCTTTCCGCGGGAAAGGGCTCTGACCCCGCCCCCTCTGTCACGCCCCTGCCCTCTCTGGCGTCCTTGCCAACATGAACGCTGAATCGACCTTCCAGACCCACCGCCCGCGCCTGATGGCGCTGGCTTACCGCCTGCTGGGCAGCCGCGCCGACGCCGAGGACGTGGTGCAGGACGCCTGGCTGCGCTGGTCCGGCGCCGACCCGGCCAGCGTGCGCGATGCCGAGGCGTGGCTGGTGACCGCCACCACGCGACTGGGCCTGGACCGCCTGCGCGCGGCCCGGCGCGAGCGCGCGCACTACGTGGGCCCGTGGCTGGCCGAACCGCTGGCGATCAGCCTGGAACCCGACCCGGCCCCTGGCCCGGCGCAACGCCACGCGCTGGCCGACGATGTCTCGGTGGCCTTCCTGACCCTGCTGGAACAGTTGGGACCGGAAGAGCGCGCCGCTTTCCTGCTGAAGGAAGTGTTCGACCACGACTATGCCGAGATCGCCGAGCTGATCGGCCACAGCCAGGCCAACTGCCGCCAGCTGGTGCATCGGGCCAGGCAGCGCCTGCAGGCCGGGCGCCCGCGCTTCAACGCCGATGCCAGCCAGCACCGCGAACTGCTGGCGCGCTTCATGCACGCCACCCAGCAGGGCGACAGCCAGGCCGTGCAGGCCCTGCTGCATGCCAACGCGCGCCTGGTCTCTGATGGCGGCGGTGTGGTGACCGCCGCGATCCGGCCGCTGCTGGGCGCCGAGCGCATCGGCCGGCTGTTCTGGGCCATTGCCCAGCGCGGCCTGGGCCACACCGCGCAGCTGGGCTATGTGAACGGCGAACCGGCGATCCTGCGCTTCGATGGCCAGCGCCTGCATTCGGTCACCACGGTGCAGGTGGTGGACGGGCGCATCGCCGAGGTCTACAGCGTGCTGAACCCGGAAAAATTGTCGGCGGCTGTCACGGCGGCGGACGCGGCGGCGTCCTGGTAGAGAAAGGCGGCCATCGTGGCCGCCGTGGAGCCGAACATGTCCGACCACGCCTCTCCCCGCGTTCCCTACACCCGCCTGGCCGCCGAGGCCTTCAAGGGCCTGCTGGCCACCAGCAAGGCGGTGCATGACAGCTCGATCGACCCGGCGTTGATGGAACTGGTGTTCCTGCGCGTGTCCCAGCTCAACGGCTGTGGCTACTGCATGGACATGCACGGCACCGCGCTGCGCAAGGGCGGCATCGAGCCACGCAAGCTGGACACCCTGCCCGCATGGCACGAAAGCCGCTTCTTCGATGCCCGCGAACGCGCGGCGCTGGGCTGGGCCGAGGCGCTGACAAGGCTGACCGATGGCGCACCGTCGCAGGCCGCGTTCGATGCACTGGCGCCGCACTTCGACGAAAAGGGCATCAGCGACCTGAGCATGGGCATTGCGGTGATCAATGCCTGGAACCGGCTGGGCGCCGGCCTGCTGCCGCCGCTGCCGTAAGGGGCTTTTCTGGCCGGGCTGCGCCCGGCACCCGCCGAGGCAACGGCCAGAGCAAGGGCAACGTCAACAGCTGGGGTTCTGTGGGATGGCGGGGCGGGTGTCCCGCTGCTGTTGGTAGGTGTCGACCTTGGTCGACACGATGGGTCGAGGGGTCAGAGCCCTTTGCGCTGCAAAGGGATCTGACCCCATCTGCACGCCGTGCGCGCGCACAATGGCGGCATGCCTGCTGCCAACGAAAAGAAACCCAGCCTGCGCCAGCGCTTCAAAGCCATGCGCAACCTGCCGCCGTTCCTGCGCCAGGTGTGGCAGACCAGCCCGGCATTGACCCTGGCCAGCCTCGGCCTGCGCATCATCCGCGCACTGCTGCCGGTGGCCATGCTGTACGTGGGCAAGCTGATCATCGATACCGCCCTGCACCTGAGCCAGCACGGTGCCGGCTTCCCGCCGCTGGGCGAAGCGCTGTCCAGCGGCCTGTTGAACCCGATTCTGGGATTGCTGGCGCTGGAATTCGGCCTGGCCATCGCCTCGGACCTGCTGGGGCGGCTGGTCAGCTACGCCGACGCGCTGCTGTCGGAACTGTTCGCCAACGCCACCAGCGTGCGCTTGATGGAGCATGCCGCCACGCTGGACCTGGAAGACTTCGAAGACCCCGACCTGCAGGACAAGCTGGACCGCGCCCGGCGCCAGACCATGGGCCGGATGAACCTGATGAGCCAGTTGTTCGGCCAGGTGCAGGATGCGATCACCGTGGTCAGCCTGGCCGTGGGCCTGCTGGTCTACGCGCCGTGGCTGATCGTGCTGCTGGCGCTGGCCCTGGTGCCCGCCTTCATCGGCGAATCGCATTTCAACGCGGCCGGCTACAGCCTCAACTTCCTGTGGACGCCCGAGCGCCGCCAGCTGGACTACCTGCGCCAGCTCGGCGCCAGCGTGGAAACAGCCAAGGAAGTGAAGATCTTCAACCTGCACCGCTTTCTGGTGGAGCGCTACCGGCGGCTGTCGGCCGCGCTGTTCCTGGCCAACCGTGCGCTGGCGCGGCGTCGCGCGTTCTGGGGCACGCTGCTGGCGGCGCTGGGCACGCTGGGTTACTACACCGCCTACGCGTACATCGCCTGGCGCACGGTGCGCGGCGATTTCAGCATTGGTGACCTGACCTTCCTGGCCGGCAGTTTCCTGCGCCTGCGCCAACTGCTGGAAGGGCTGCTGATCGGGTTCTCGCAGGTGGCCAGCCAGGCGCTGTACCTGGACGATCTGTATTCGTTCTTCCAGATCCAGCCGGAAATCCATTCGCGCGACAACGCGTTGCCGGTGCCGCGCCCGATCCAGCAGGGATTCGTGTTCGAGAACGTGGGCTTCCGCTACCCCGATGCCGAGCAGTGGGCGGTGCGCCACCTGGACTTCCAGCTGCACGCCGGCGAAGTACTGGCTTTGGTGGGCGAAAACGGCGCCGGCAAGACCACCCTGGTGAAGCTGCTCGCGCGGCTGTACGAGCCGGATGAAGGCCGCATCCTGCTGGATGGCCGTGACCTGCGCGACTACGACCTGGACGACCTGCGCGCCAACCTGGGCGTGATCTTCCAGGATTTCGTGCGCTACAACCTGACCGCCGCCGAGAACATCGGCGTGGGCCAGGTGGAGGCCATGGCCGACCAGGCGCGCATTGCCGATGCAGCGCGCCGCGGCATGGCCGAAGAAGTGATCGATGCCCTGCCCGGCGGCTACCAGCAGTTGATCGGTCGGCGCTTCAAGCAGGGCGTGGACCTGTCCGGGGGGCAGTGGCAGAAGATCGCCATCGCCCGCGCGTGGATGCGCGATGCGCAGGTGATGATCCTGGACGAGCCCACCGCGGCACTGGATGCCCGCGCCGAGTTCGAAGTGTTCCAGCGCTTCCGCGAACTGGCCGAGCAGCGCACCGCGGTGCTCATTTCGCACCGTTTCTCTTCGGTGCGCATGGCCGATCGCATCCTGGTGCTGGCCGAAGGCCGGCTGGAGGCCAGCGGCACCCACGCCGAACTGATGGCCCAGGGCGGGCGCTATGCCGAGCTGTTCGAACTGCAGGCGGCGGGCTATCGCTGAACCGTGCCGGCGGGCTGAGAACGCCTCTCGTTCCGGCCAATGAGAACTTCTCTCATTTGGGGTAGAATGGAGGGGACGAAACCATGCCCCGACTACCCCATGTCTTCTGCTTTCGGCGCCGAAACGGTGCTTGAGGTCCGCCACTGGACCGACGCCTACTTCAGCTTCACCCTGACCCGCGACAGCGGTTTCCGTTTCGAGAACGGCCAGTTCGTGATGATCGGCCTGGAAACCGAGGCGCGGCCGCTGCTGCGTGCCTATTCCATCGCCAGCGCGAACTGGGAAGAGCACCTGGAGTTCTTCAGCATCAAGGTGCAGGACGGCCCGCTGACCTCGCGCCTGCAGCACATCAAGCCGGGCGACAAGGTACTGGTCGGCAAGAAGCCCACCGGCACCCTGCTGATCAGCGACCTGCACCCGGGCAAGAACCTGTACCTGCTGGGCACCGGCACGGGCATGGCGCCGTGGCTGTCGGTCATCAAGGACCCGGAAACCTACGAGCGCTTCGACAAGGTGATCCTGTGCCATGGCGTGCGCTACGAAAAGGACCTGGCCTACCGCGATTATTTCGAAAAGGAACTGCGTGAGCACGAGTTCCTGGGCGAGATGATCGGCGACAAGCTGCTGTACTACCCGGCCGTGACCCGCGAACCGTTCGCCAACCAGGGCCGCCTGACCTCGCTGATGGAAAGCGGCGAGATGCAGCGCACCCTGGGCCTGCCGGAACTGAACCCGGAAAACGACCGCGCGATGATCTGCGGCAGCCCGCAGATGCTGGCCGACCTGCGCGCAGTGCTCGATGCACGCGGCTTCCAGGTCTCGCCGCGCATCGGCCAGCCGGGCCACTACGTGTTCGAGCGGGCGTTCGTCGAAAAGTAAGTCCTGCCCTGCCCCTTGCGTGGACGCTGCCTTCCCGGCATCGTCTGCGCTGCACGGGCCGTCGGCCCGAACAGGGGCTCAAGGATGACGAACAAGCGGTTCCCGCAGTCGGTGCGGGCGTGGGTGTGTGCGGCCGCGCTTGCGGTCATGGCCCTTCCGGCCCTGGCCGAATCGCCCGCCCCGGGCGACCTACCGCCACAGGCGCTGGGCAACGACCGCCAGGGCAAGCCGGTCAACCTGGCCGACCAGCGCGGCAAGGTGGTTATCGTGACCTTCTGGGCATCCTGGTGCGGGCCCTGCCGCAAGGAACTGCCGATCTTGGCGCACCTGCAGAAGGTCGTCGGCGAAGACGCGATGAAGGTCTACGCGATCAACTGGGGCGAACCGCGCAACGACGTGAACCGGCTGGTGCGCCACCGCGACTGGCCGAAGCTGGACTACCTGCACGATCCGCGTGGCGCCTTGGCCGAGCAGTACGGCATCGCCGCGGTGCCACACATGTTCATCATCGGCCGCGATGGACAGGTCGCCCATGCCCATCGCGGCTACAGCGAAGCGAGCCTGCCGGGCATCCTGGAGGAAATCATCGCTGCGCTGCCTGAAGACGTGCGCAATCGCCCATCGCAGGCGGGCACCGCAGCCAACTGAGCGGCGGCAAGCGCGCGCAAGGCCGGGCGTGGCCTGGCGCTACCCCGGGGCGTGGGCGGTTACAGCAGCGCTTCGATGGCCCCACGCAGCTGCTCGGGCTTGGTGGTGGGGGCAAAGCGGTCCACCACGTTGCCCTGCCGATCGACCAGGAACTTGCTGAAGTTCCACTTGATGCGCGCGCTGCCCAGCAGCCCGCGCTTCTGCTGCGACAGCCACGCCCACAGCGGATCGGCTCCTTCGCCGTTGACCTCGATCTTCTGCGACAGCGGGAAGCTGACCGGGTAATCCAGCGAGCAGAACTGGCGGATCTGCGCCGCATCGCCCGGCTCCTGCGCGCCGAACTGGTTGCACGGGAAGCCGACCACCACCAGACCGCGCTCGCGGTAATCCTGCCACAGCTGTTCCAGCCCGGTGTACTGCGGGGTGAAGCCGCAGCGGCTGGCCACGTTCACCAACAGCAGCGGGCGACCGGCGTACTGGGCCAGGGCCTGCGGCTGGCCGCCCAGGTCTACGAAGGTGAAATCGAAGGCGGTGGCCATGGCAGCGTTCCCGACAGGAAAACCCCATGGTAATCGCAGCGCCCCGCCCGCGCCGGTGGCGTCCATGCCTTTCGACACAAGTGCCCAGCCCGCTGCGCAGGTTACGCTCGGGCCCTTGTCTGTCTTACCGGAGTTCCGCCTTGACCACCCGCCTTGCCCTTGCCGTGGCCATGACCCTCGGCCTTGCCCTGCCCGCCTATTCGGCCAGCGCTGCCACCCCGGCGGCTGCCGCCAACGCCCAGCAGGCCAACCCGTTCTTCGCCGACAGCCCGCTGCCGCTGCACTTCCCGCAGTTCGACAAGATCAAGGACAGCGACTTCGCCCCGGCCTTCGACGCCGGCATGGCGCAGCAGCTGAAGGAAGTGGAGGCGATTGCCAACAACAAGGCCCAGCCGACCTTCGACAACACCATCATCGCCCTGGAAAAGAGCGGCGACGTGCTGGACCGCGCGACCACCGTGTTCTTCAGCCTGGTCGGCGCCGACACCAACGACGCGCGCAAGAAGCTGCAGGCCGACTACTCGGCGAAGTTCGCCGCACACAGCGATGCAATCGCACTGAACGGCAAGCTGTTCGCGCGCATCCAGGCGCTGTATGACACCCGCACCCAGCTGGGCCTGGATGCCGAAGGCGTGCGCCTGGTCGAGAAGTACTACGACAACTACGTGCGCGCCGGCGCCAAGCTGTCCGAGGCCGACAAGGCCACGCTGAAGAAGATGAATGCTGAACTGGCCAACCTGGGCACCAAGTTCAGCCAGAACGTGCAGTCGGAAGTAAATGCTTCGGCGATCACCGTCAACGACGTGAAGGAACTGGACGGGCTGTCGCAGGAACAGATCGCCGCCGCTGCCGAAGCCGCCAAGGCCCGTGGCCTGGACGGCAAGTACGTGATCACCCTGCTCAACACCACCGGCCAGCCGCCGCTGACCAACCTGGCCAACCGCGCGCTGCGCCAGAAGATCTACGAAGCGTCGATCAGCCGCGGCAGCCGTGGCGGTGAGTTCGACAACACCGCGCTGGTCTCGCGCATCATGCAGCTGCGTGCCGACAAGGCCAAGCTGATGGGCTTTGCCAACTTCGCCGCCTACAACCTGACCAACCAGACCGCCAAGACCCCCGAAGCGGTCAACGCCATGCTGGGCAAGCTGGCCCCGGCCGCGGTGGCCAACGCCAAGCGCGAAGCCGCCGACCTGCAGGCGATGATCGACAAGGAACAGAAGGCCGCCGGCAAGCCGACCTTCGCCCTGGAACCGTGGGACTGGGCGTTCTACAGCGAGAAGGTGCGCCAGGCCAAGTACAACTTCGACGAGTCGCAGCTGAAGCCGTACTTCGAAATGAAGAACGTGCTGGAAAACGGCGTGTTCTTCGCCGCCAACCAGGAATTCGGCCTGACCTTCAAGCAGCGCACCGACCTGCCGGTCTACCACGATGACGTGACCGTCTACGACGTGTTCGATGCCGATGGCAGCCAGCTGGCGATCTTCATCTTCGACCCGTATGCGCGCGCGTCCAAGCGTGGCGGTGCGTGGATGAACTCCTACGTTTCGCAGTCCGAACTGACCGGCTTCAAGCCGGTGGTGGCCAACCACCTGAACATTCCCAAGCCGCCGGCCGGCCAGCCGACCCTGCTGACCTGGGATGAGGTGACCACCACCTTCCACGAGTTCGGCCACGCCCTGCACGGCATGTTCTCCAACGTGAAGTACCCGTACTTCTCGGGCACCGCGGTGCCGCGTGACTTCGTCGAGTTCCCCTCGCAGGTGAACGAGATGTGGTCGGACAACCCGGCCATCCTGAAGAACTACGCCAAGCACTACCAGAACGGTTCGGCCATGCCGCAGGCGCTGCTGGACAAGGTGCTGGCCGCGGCCAAGTTCAATCAGGGCTTTGCCACCACCGAATACCTGGGTGCGGCCATGCTGGACCAGCGCTGGCACCAGATCGGCGCTGACCAGGTGCCGGCGGCCAAGGACGTGATGGCCTTCGAACGTGCGGCCCTGGAAAAGGACGGCATCTACTACGCGCCGGTGCCGCCGCGCTACAAGACCCCGTACTTCAGCCACATCATGGGCGGCTACTCGGCCGGCTACTACGCCTACATCTGGTCGGAAGTGCTGGACGCCAACACCCAGAAGTGGTTCCGCGACAACGGCGGCCTGAGCCGCAAGAATGGCGACCACTTCCGCGCCACCCTGCTGTCCAAGGGCGGCAGCGTGGATGCCATGCAGCTGTTCCGCGATTTCGCCGGCCACGAGCCGCAGATCGAACCGCTGCTGGAAAAGCGTGGCCTGACCGGCGCCAGCAACTGATCGCCCGCCTGGTAGCGTGAAACGAAAACCGCCCGGGAGACCGGGCGGTTTTTTGTGGGCCGGGGTCAGAGCCCATTTCTACGAAATGGGATCCGACCCCGGGGTCGGATCCCTTTCCACAGGAAAGGGCTCTGACCCCATGCCTGTACTCAACGCGGCGCGACGTATCCACCCGGCACGCCATCGGGCGACAGCACCAGCTGCCACAGCTGCGCATGGCGACAGCGGAAGCTGGCCATCGAACCGGCCAGGTAGAACCTCCACATGCGGCGGAAGCGCTCGTCGTAGCGCTGCGCGTCCAGGGTCGGCCAGGCCGCTTCCACATTGCGCCGCCACGCCTGCAGGGTCAGGTCGTAGTCGGTGCCGAAGTTGTGCCAGTCCTCCAGCACGAACCGCCCTTCGAACGCGCGGCTGATCTGCACCGCCGAGGGCAGCATCGAGTTGGGGAAGATGTAGCGGGCAATCCACGGGTCGGTGCGGTGGCGGGAGATGTTGCTGCCGATGGTGTGCAGCAACAGCAGGCCACGTGGCGACAGGCAGCGCCGCGCCACCTCGAAGAAACTGCCGTAGTTCTTGTCGCCCACGTGTTCGAACATGCCGATCGAGAAAATCGCATCGAACGGTTCGTCCAGTTCGCGGTAATCCTGCAGGCGGATCTCGATCGGCAACCCGGCACAGCGCTCACGGGCGAACGCGGCCTGCTCTTGGGAAATGGTCACGCCCACACCGCTCACGCCGTAGCGCTCGGCGGCGTACTTCAGTGCTTCGCCCCAACCGCAGCCGATGTCCAGCACCCGTTGGCCCGGGCGCAGGCCCAGCTTGCGGCAGACCAGGTCCAGCTTGGCCTCCTGCGCCGCATCCAGGTCCACCGCGTTGCGCCAGTAGCCACAGCTGTAGACCATGTACTGGCCCAGCATGGCCTGGTAGAGATCGTTGCCCAGGTCGTAGTGGCGCCGGCCCACCTCGTAGCTGCCCTGCCCGGCCTGCAGGTTGAACAAACGCGCCTTCAAGGCATCGGCCACTTCGCGCCAGCCGTGCACGCGCTCATCCAGGTGCGCCTGCATCAGCTGCACCAGGAATTCATCCAGCACGTTGGCGTCCCACCAGCCATCCATGTAGCTTTCGCCCAGGCCGAGCGAGCCCTGGCCCATGACCCGCGCGAAGAAGCGCGGGTCATGCACCTGGATGTCCTGTGGCTGGGTGCCGCCAATGCGGACCCCGGCTTCGTGGAGCAGGCCGGTCACCCGCTCCTGCAACCCTGTATCCACGACACCTCCTGCTGGGCGGTCAACCGCGGGCGAACAGTTCCACGTAGTCCTTGGCCACGTGCGGCAACAGCACGGCGGCCGGTACATCGGCGGTCTGCGTGCCATCCGAATACGGCCCCACCTGGTAGGGCGGGAACACGAAACGCAGGGCGGTGATCTGGCCCTTGTCATCGGTCAGCGGCTGGAACTGGCTGAAGTTGTCGGCCTGCGGGCCGGTGCCCTCGGCAATCATGCGCGAGGCATTGCGCAGCGATTCCTGCAGCTCGGCCGGTTCCATGTCTTCGCCGCTCAGGCGCGTGGCCACGCGTTCGCGCAACTGGTCGGCCACGAAATCACTGACCGTCTTCCAGCCCTTGCTGTCGGCCACCAGCTTGTCGGCGCTCAGCATCTGCTGCTGCTGCGGCAGCCAGACGAAACGTGCCACCAGCGGTTCGCCGTGGGCGCCACCGGTGTAACGGCTGCCATCGGCACTGACCACCACCAGCTGCGGGGTTTCCAGCACTTTCTCGAAGCTCAGCGACAGCTCGTAGGGCATGGTCGGCTTGTCGTTGCCCAGGCCATCGAGCGCCTGCTGCAGATCGCTGCGTGCCGAAGTTGCGTAGTCCTGCAGCGCGCGGGCCAGGCCCGGGTAGCGGTCGATGCCGGCCGGGTAGCTGATTCCCACCACCTCGCGTTCGTTGTTTTCGATCACATCGCGCAGGTCCAGCGGCGCTTCGGCGGCAGGCGCCTGCACCGTGTCCTGTGCACTGGCGTCGGCGCTGGGTGCGCTGTCGGTGGCCGGTGCCGCATCGTCACCGCGCTGGCAACCGGCCAGCAGCAGCACGCCCATTGCCCCGGCCAGCACGCTTGCGCGCAACGGCCGGTTGTTTCCGTTCTTCATCGGGATCCCCTGTTCATGTTCGTACATCATCGCCCGCGGTGGCTGAAGCGTGGCCCGCCGGCATCACCCCACCAGCAGGTCGTGGAACTCCTCATGCCGCTGCAGGAATGCCTCGGCATACGCGCAGGCCGGCACCACTTTGTACTTGTGCTCACGGGCGAAGCGTAGCGCCACCCGCGTCAACTCGCCGGCAACACCCCGGCCGGCAATCGGCTCGGGCACTTCGGTGTGGGTGATCACCATCCGCTTGCGCTTGAGCTGGTAGTCCAGCACCGCCACGTGCCCGCGCACGCGGGCGGTGAAACGGTGGTTGGCCTGGTCATGCGCGACCTCATAGGCCAGACCGGGGGGTGTGACCGAAGCCATGGGACTGTCTCCTGCGGCGACTGCGTGGATGGTGCGCAGCCGGGCGCCATGATCGCGTGAAGCCTGAACAGGGGCAAGGACTGCCGGGCTGCGTCAGTTTGTGCCCCTCAAGCTGCAGCGCGGGCGGCCGCTAACCCCTTCGCAGGGGTACGGCCGCGCTGGCACGGCCCTTGCGAACGATGTCCCCGTACTCTGCCGTGGAGGCCCGTCATGCACCCCAACCCGTCCCCATCCGATACCGACCGCGCCCTGCTGGAAGGCCTCCTGCAGCTGGCTGTGGAAGGGCAGACCGAAGAGCAGGACTTCCAGCGCATCGGCGAGGAAGTGTATTCGCGGCTGCTGGATACCTACGGCCAGGCCAGCCAGGCCTGAAACCGGGTAGACCGGGGTCGGATCCATCGGATCCGACCCCAGGCACGCTTCAGCCGCCCAGGCTGAAGGTGGGGTTGGACAGCTCGCGCAGGAAGTGGCTGAAGATGGCCGGCTGCATGGCCAGCATGAAGATGATGCCGAACGCTGCGCCCGCCAGATGCGCGCTGTGGTTGATGCGATCGCCGCCGCGCTTGTCCATCCAGATGCTGTAGCCGACGTAGAACGCGGCATACACGATGGCCGGCGCCGGAATGAAGAACACCAGGATGATCTTCCAGGGGTTCAGCAGAATGTAGGCGAACAGCACCGCCGACACCGCACCGGACGCGCCCAGGCTGAGGTAGTTCGGATTCTTCTGGTTCTTCAGGTAGCTGGGCAGGATCGACACCAGCAGCGCCCCCAGGTAGAACGCCGGATAGGTCAGGAAGCTGCCGGTCAGCTGCACCATCACGCTCTCGATGTACCCCCCGAAGAAGAACAGGGTGAACATGTTGAAGATCAGGTGCGGCCAGTCGGCATGGATGAAGCCGTAGGTGACCAGGCGGTCGTACTGGCGGTGGCGGTCCACCGCCGGCGGCCACAGGATCAGGCGGTCAGCCAGCTTGCGATTGTTGAACGCCATCCAGGACAGCACGGCGGTGATGGCGATCAACAGGAGATTGACGGGGGTCATGTCAGGTCAGGCTCAGGCGCTGCGGTAGTTGTCGACCATACGATAGCGTCGTGCATACCAACCGAAGGCGAACGCCGCAATGAAGGCGAAGCCGGCGAAGAAGAACATCAGGAACGCCGCCTCGCTCAGTCCCGTGCTGGCGATCTTGTGGGTCACCGCCTCGTTGCGCACCGCCGCGTTGGACAGCAGCACCCACAGGTTGCCGATGGTGGTGGTCAGGTTCCAGAAGCTCATCACCACGCCCTTCATGGCCTGCGGCGCCTGGCTGTAGGCGAACTCCAGGCCGGTGGCCGAGACCAGCACTTCACCGAAGGTCAGCAGCGCATACGGCAGCATCTGCCAGAAGATCGACATGGCATTGCCACCGTCCATCACCACCTGGATGCCGCCCACCACGATCCAGGCCAGGCCGCTGAAGGCGATACCGGCGGTCATGCGGCGCAGCGCGGTCGGCTCGAAGCCGAAGCGGCGCAGCGCCGGGTACAGCACCAGGTTGTTGAACGGGATCAGGATCATCACCAGCAGCGGGTTCAGCGCCTGCATCTGCGAGGCGGTGAACCAGCTCGGCATCTGCATCTGCTGGCCCTGCAACACCCAGGTGGAGGCCTTCTGGTCGAACAGCGAGAAGAACGGCGTGGTCAGGGCGAAGATGACCAGCACGCGCAGCACCGCGCGTACGCCTTCCACGGCTTCGGCCGGATGCTGCGCGCGGGCGCGGTCCAGCTGCAGCCAGGTGCCGCCGCCGATGCCGGCCAGGATGGCCACCAGCGCCAGGCACAGGCAGATCACGATGCCCAGCGAACCGACCAGGCCGAACGAGGCGGCGGCCAGCACCAGACCGGCAATGGCCATCACCAGGCCCGGACGGCTCTGGCCGGCCACGCGCGCGGTCAGCGCGGTGCGCACCACGTTGGCGAACGAATGCGGATCCTTCGGCGGCAGCGGCACCAGCACGTAGCGCTTGCGACCCAGCCAGAACACGAAGGTGGCGATGAACATCAGGATGCCCGGAATACCAAAGGCCCACTGCGGGCCCCAGTTCTTCAGCACCAGCGGGATCAGCAGCGAGGCGAACAGCGAGCCGAAGTTGATGATCCAGTAGAAGGCGTCGAAGACGATCTTGGCCAGGTGCTTGTTGCTCTGGTCGAACTGGTCGCCCATGAACGAGGCCACCAGCGGCTTGATGCCACCGGCGCCCAGCGCGATCAGGCCCAGGCCCAGGAAGAAGCCTTCGCGGCTGTTCTCGAACAGCGCCAGGCACAGGTGGCCGGCGCAGTAGACCAGGCTGAACCACAGGATGGTGTGGTACTTGCCGAAGAACCTGTCAGCCAACCAGCCACCGAGCAGCGGGAAGAAATACACGCCGATCATGAAGCTGTGCATGATGTCCTTGGCTTCACCGGCGCGGCCTTCTGCAGTGAGTTCCTGCAGCAGCAGCGAGGTGATCAGGAACTGCACCAGGATGTTGCGCATCCCGTAGAAACTGAACCGTTCGCAGGCCTCATTGCCGATGATGTACGGAATCTGGCGCGGCATCTTTCCCTGGCCGGCGATGGGGGCGACTGCGTCGTGGCTCATCCTGTAAGGCATTCCTGCAAAGCGAAAGGGTGAAGGTTACCGGAACCTGCGCCCGCGAAGCACGCTGCAGGGCTGCATGACAGCGCCGCCGATCCATGGCAGGCGCGCCGCACCGTGCCGGAAGTCACGGCACCTGCACGGCGAAAGCGTAAACTTATCGTTATGCGCCCCCTCGCCCCCGCCCGCTTCCTGCTCGGCAGCCTTGCGCTGCTGATGGTCCTGCCCGCCCTGGCGCGCCCGCAGCTGCCGCCGGCGCCCGGCGCGGCCGGCGACGTGCGGCAGCTGACCGTGGCGGCGCTGGAACTGCCCAGCCGCGATGACGCGCAGTGGAAGCAGCGGCGCGAACAGGTGCTGCAACTGCTCACCGAGCTGCAGCCCGATGTGATTTCCGTGCAGCAGGTGCTGCAGGAACAGGGCCGCAACCCGGCGTGCTGGCTGGCCAGCCGCCTGCGTTACAGCTGCGACTTCGTCACCGCCGACCCGCCAAGCCAGCCGCTGCGCCACGGGAACGCCATGCTGACCCGACTGCCGGTAAGCGAAGACGGGGTGACCCTGCTGCATCCGCCGGGCACCTTCAGTGCGGCGGGCATGCTGCGGCTGCGGCTGGGCGAGGCGCTGCTGAATGTCTATGTGGCGCGCCTGCGCCCGGAGGCGGACGAGGCCAGCGCGCGCCAGCACCAGACCAGCGACCTGATGGCCTGGATCGACGCCACCGCCGAAGGCCTGCCCAGCCTGATTGCCGGCGACTTCGCCGCGCCCACCACCGAACTGGTGCGCAGCACGCCGGGCTTCCAGCCGGCCCGGCGCAATCCCGGCGGACGCCCGGACACGGCGGCCGCCAATGGTGGCGGTGCCAGCGGGCACGGCCTGGACGTGCTGTTCCAGGTCAAGCATTTCGGCGGCATCCGCCAGCAGGCCATCGACCTGCCGGCCGCAGGGGATGCACCCGGCGTGCGGCTGGGGGTGATGGCCACGCTGCGCCTGCAGGGTGTGCCCGCGTCCAGCGAATGATCGCCGCGTTGCGCCCACCGCACGCAAACAAAAAGGCCGGCGTTTGCCCCGGCCTCTTCGTTTCATCCCAGTGCAGCGATCAGGCGATCGCTTCCTGGTAACGACGCTCGACTTCGTTCCAGTCGATCACGTTGAAGAACGCGCCGATGTATTCCGGACGGCGGTTCTGGTACTTCAGGTAGTACGCGTGTTCCCACACGTCCAGGCCCAGGATCGGCGTGTTGCCTTCCATCAGCGGGCTGTCCTGGTTGCCGGTGCTTTCAACCACGACCTTCTTGTCCGGGGTGACGCTCAGCCAGGCCCAGCCGCTGCCGAAGCGGGTCAGCGCAGCCTTGGTGAAGGCATCCTTGAACTTGTCGAAGCCGCCCAGGTCCTTGTCGATGGCCTTGGCCACGTCGCCCACCGGGTTGCCGCCGGCGTTGGGGGCCATCACGGTCCAGAACAGCGAGTGGTTGGCATGGCCACCACCGTTGTTGCGCACCGGACCCTGCAGGTTTTCCGGCAGCGACTTCAGCTTCTTCACCAGTTCGTCCACCGGCAGGTCGGCGTACTCGGTGCCTTCCAGCGCTGCGTTGACGTTGTTGATGTAGGTCTGGTGGTGCTTGGTGTGATGGATTTCCATCGTCGCCGCATCGATATGCGGTTCCAGAGCGTCGTAGGCGTAGGACAGCTTGGGCAGGGTGTAGGCCATGATGCATCTCCTGATAGCGAGGGCACCCGGCGGTGTCGCCGGGCAGTGCGCGTTGAATGATGGGGACAGACGCGAAGATTACCAAGGGGGATGTAAAGGAAATTGCGTCCTGCCCGTGAGCCTTCCGGCAATTGTTACGCAGCGGTGACGCTGCCGCTGTCCTCATGCGCGATGCAGCGCGCAGGCGCTACAGTGCATGCACCTTCCCTGCCCCGCCCGCCCATGCGCAACCCCCGGCTGCTGATCACCGCCATCGCCCTGCTGTTGCTGGGTCTGCTGGTCAACCATTTCCTGCAGCGGCCGGCGCCGCCACAGTTCGCGCCCAGCCTTGCCGGCCAACCGGCCGTGGCGGCACCCACGGCCAGCGCCCGCAACGATGCCCTGCCCGCCTTCCTGCCGGCCGAGGCGCGGCAGACCATCGCCCTCATCCAGCGCGGCGGCCCGTTCCCGCACCGCCAGGATGGCAGCACCTTCGGCAACCGCGAACAGCGGCTGCCGCCGCGCGACCGCGGCTATTACCGCGAATACACCGTCGACACCCCGGGCGCACGCAACCGCGGCGCCCGCCGCATCGTTACCGGCGGCGACCCGGCCCAGGCCTGGTACTACACCGATGACCACTACGAATCGTTCCGCAGTTTCACCGTACCCGCTTCCGGAGACCGCCCATGAGCCACGATGATTTCGGCCTCGGCCTGCACGACATCAACAATGCTGGCGTCTATGCCATCGATACCGGCGACATTGCCGCACTGTCGGCCGCCATGCGCGATGCACAATTGAAGGTGATCCGCATCGACCTGCAGGGCGTGGCCGACAAGCGCACGCTGCTGGCGCGGCTGTCGGCGCAGCTCGACTTCCCCGCCGGTTTCGGTGGCAACTGGGATGCCCTTTCAGACAATCTGCGCGACCTGCAGTGGCTGCCGGCGCCGGGCTATGCACTGTTCCTGGCCGACGTGGATATCCTGCGTGCCGAGGCGGGCAAGGAGTTCGACACGCTGCTGGACGTGATGGATGAAGCCTGCCGCGACTGGGTGGGCCGTGATGTGCCGTTCTGGGTGTTTCTCTCGCAGAGCGAGTGAGGGTCACGCAGCGGCCTCGGCGAGTCATCCACGCATGGCGTGGATCTACCAGCGCGGCAGCCCCGTTACCGGCTGCCGTTATCTTCCTGCAGCTCTTTCTTGAACGGGATATCCGGCGGCGGTCGCGCGATCGCCGGCTGGTCCTGCATGTTCGGGTCGCTCAGGCCGCAGCCGCCACCGGCCTGCAGGATCGAGATCACGCAGGAAATCTTCGTGCTGGTGCCAGGCAATGGAATCTCCATGGCCTTGATGCCCTTGCGTACCCATTCGGCCAGCAGTGATTCCTGCGGCACCCAGTACTTGTCGAACGAGGTGGGCGTGTAGTCGTACGGCGGCCGCTTGAGCCAGGTGCCGGACTGGGCGATGCGCTCCTTGCTCCAGCCATCGTTGGCCCCGCCCGGGGCGCCGCGCTCGGCCGCGTCCGCGCCGTCCTGGCCGGGCACGCGCACACTGCCGTCGGCGTTGAACAAGCCCTCGCCCTGGCCACTGCGGCTGGCCTGGCTGCTGCCCTGCGCGGCACCGTCACGATTGCGACTGGAGGCGCCCCAATCATCGCCGCGCGCCGGCGTGGCCCAGCTGCCCGGTGTCGGCGCCGGCCGCGCACCGGCCTGTGCCGGTTTCGCCGCGGCCGTGGCCGCTGCAGTGGCCGCCGTGCTGGCCACGCTCTGCGCCGAGGCTGCCGCGGCCTGCGCAGCCGCATTACCGGTGGCCGACGACGGCGCGGCTGCCGGTGCCGGGGCGATCGCACGCTCGCGCACCTGCACGTCACGGCCCTGTGGCGCCCGCACGGTCGGCTCGCGGCCGGCCACGGTCGCCATGCGCACCTGTGGATCAACTACCGCCTGCACTTCGCGTTCGCGCACCTGCACTTCGCGCTGCGGCATCGACACCGGCACTTCCACGCTGCGCATCGGCTGCGGCGACAGCACGGGTGCATCCACCACGGCCACTTCGCGCTCGCGCACCTGGATATCGCGCGGTGCAGGCGTCTGCACCACCACCTGCGTCGGTGCCACGGGCGTAGGGGTGGCCGGCGCCTGCAGCAGCGGCACGCTGCGCTCGGTCACGCTGGGGGTGACACTGCGCGGCACCACGCTCACTTCGGTACGCGGCACCGTCACTGGCGGCACCACGAAATCGGACGTGACCTCAGCGACCTCGGTGGCCTGCACCGGTGAAGGCGGCGGCGCGGTCTCTACCGCAGGCGCCGGCTCTGCCACCGGCGGCGCACTCGCCGCAGCCGCCGCGGCGGGCTTTGCAGGTGCGGGCGGAACGGGCTGCGGTTGCGGCTGCGGTGCAGTGGCAGCACCGCCGGGCGCACCGCTGGCGGCGCTGGAACCGGCTGGCGCTGCCGCAGCGGCGGCTTCGGCACCGGCCTGGTCGCCACCGCCTTCCTGCGCGCCGGCACCGATGAATTCAATCTGTACCCGCTCGCCTTCGGCGCCGTCCGCATCGGGCTCGGTGGTGCGGATCACCGCCACCCACAGCAGCAGCAGGAAGAACAGCAGGTGCAGCACGGCACTGAGCACGGCCGAGGTCCAGCGCATCCAGCGCTGGTCACGCGGCGCCGGCTCCCAGTCCTGCCAGAACAGGCGGCGCGCCGCATTCCACGGCGACAGTGCCGGCAGTCGTCCCGGACGCCCCGGCAGCGGCCGCGGCAGCAGCACCGCAATCACATCGCGGGCATGGAACAGGCGTGGCAGGGGTTTCAGCGAGCGCAGCCAGATCGCCCAGCCATACGGCAGGCGGGTGTGCTTTTCGAGAATGAGACGCTGCTGCTGGCGTGCCAGCAGCACATCGACAAGTTGCTCAGCCCTGGGCAGAGGCACGCGGTGCCGGTCAGGCGGCGTTGCCGCGGGGAATGTACGGCGCGTGGCCGCTGTCGTGGTCGGTGGCGTCACGCACCGCCGTCACGCCCGGCACCCGGCCCATCAGGGTCTTTTCAATACCCTGCTTCAGGGTGACATCGGCCATGCCGCAGCCCTGGCAGCCGCCACCGAAGCGCAGCAGCACCACGCCGTCGGCCGAAACTTCCTGCACGGCCACCTTGCCGCCGTGCGAGGCCAGCTGCGGGTTCACCTCGTTTTCCACGACCCAATGCACGCGCTCCACCAGCGAAGCCGCTTCGCCGGGCGCTTCGCCCTTGATGCGCGGCGCCTTGATGGTCAGCTGCTGCGTACCGGCGGTGCCGGGCACGATGTCGATTTCCGCGCCATCGAGCCAGCCGACGCTGGTGGCGTCGACGTACAGGGTGAAGCCGTCGCAATCCACGGCCCATTCGTCGCCCAGCAGATCGGTCGGCTCGGCGAACTCCAGGCGCGCATCGGCGCGCGGGGTGCCGGGATCGACGGCGCTCAGGCGCACGCCCATGCCGGGCACGCCCTCACGTTCGATCAGCTTGCGGAAATGGGTCTGGGCAGTGTCGGAGATCTGGATCATCAGGCTATTCTAGCCAAGTCAGCGTCGGCCGCTCATTCGATTTATACACTGTCCGGCGCATTGTTCAGTCAACACGAGGTGGAGGAACCCATGTCCGACCTGATTCCGCTGGCACAGGCGCACTGCGTGCCGCGAAAGGGCAGCGACCACAAGCTGGGCGAGGCCCGCCTGGCCGAGCTGCTGCCGCAGGTGCCGGGCTGGGAGCTGGCCGAGGCCGGCCAGGCCCTGCTGCGTACCTTCCGCTTCAAGAACTACTACGAAACCATGGCCTTCGTGAACGCGCTGGCCTGGATCGCCCACCACGAGGACCACCACCCGGACCTGGGCGTGCACTACGACCGCGCCGTCGTGCGCTATTCCACCCACGACGTGGGCGGCCTGAGCGAGAACGACTTCATCTGCGCGGCCAAGACTTCGGCCCTGACGGAGCAAAAGTGATGAATGTGCGACTGCTGTCCCTTTCCCTGTTGGCTGCCACCGGCCTGGCCGGCTGCGGCGGCGCAGAACCGCCGGCGGCGCCGGCCGCGCCGCCCACCGAAGTGGCCGCGGTGAAGACGCCGCCGCCGCAGTACCCGCTGGAACTGGCCTGCCTGGGCGTGGGCGGCACCAGCACCTTCAAGGTAGTGATCGGCACCGACGGCAAGCCCAGCGACGTGGCCCTGCTGACCGGCGCGGGCAACCCGCAGCTGGACGAACTGGCCCGCTCCGCCGTGCAGGGCTGGCAGTTCAAGGCCGCCACCCGCAATGGCGCGGCGGTGCCGGCCACGATCCAGGTGCCGGTCAGCTTCAACCCGCCGCAGCCCAAGCCTGACCAGTGCTTTGCCATTGAAGAGCGCGCGCGCCGCGGCGGCTGATCGCGCTGACTGCGACGAGGCCAGCCGACGCCCGCCTCGCCCTTGCCGCCCCGGCCCGTGCCGGGGCGGTCGACTGACCCCCTGGAACGCGTCGGCACATGCTGCAGATCCCCCCTGAAAACATCTGGATGGCGCTGGCCGTCACCCTGGCGGCCGGCCTGGCCACGGCCATCGGCAGCCTGCTGGTGCTGTTCTCGCGCCGGCCCAACCCGCGCCTGCTGGCCTTTGGCCTGGCCTTCGCCGGCGGCGCGATGGTCTATGTCTCGCTGTCGGAAATCCTGAACAAGGCCATCGACTCGTTCTCGCTGGCCTACGGCGAGCGCAGCGGCTTCACCTACGGCACGGCAGCCTTTCTGCTGGGCATGCTGGCGATCGTGGTGATCGACCACTTGATCCCCAACCCGCATGAGACGCTGGACAAGCAGGACCCGGCGTTCCGCGACAACAACAAGGCGTACATCAAGCGGGTCGGCCTGCTGACGGCCATCGCCATCACCGCGCACAACTTCCCGGAAGGGCTGGCCACGTTCTTTGCCACCCTGGAAAGCCCGTCGGTGGGCATGCCGCTGGCGTTTGCCATCGCCATCCACAACATTCCCGAAGGCATCGCGATCGCGGTGCCGGTGTACTTCGCCACGCAGAACAAGCTGCACGCCTTCGCCGCCAGCCTGCTGTCGGGCCTGGCCGAGCCGGTGGGTGCGGTGATCGGTTATTTCCTGCTGAAGGGCGCGCTGTCGCACGCCACGTTCGGCTGGGTGTTCGGCCTGATTGCCGGGGTGATGGTGTTCCTGGCGCTGGACGAGCTGCTGCCGGCGGCCAAACGCTATGCCAAGGGCCACGAGACCGTGTACGGGCTGGTGGCCGGCATGGGCACGCTGGCGATCAGCCTGGTGCTGTTCAAGTGGTGACGGCCTCCGCACGGCGCATCCACGCATGGCGTGGATCTACCGCCCCCAGGTAGCGTCGAGCTTGCTCGACGGCTCTTCGGTCGGGTCGCGCGCAAAGCCAGTCGAGCAAGCTCGACTCTACCCTCCCCTCAGCGCAGGCGGTCCAACGCTTCCACAAGCTCGTCGGCCAGCGGCGCGTTCAGCACGTACGGGGTCTTGCCGGCGTCCAGCGCAAACTCCAGCGAGGCCGCGTGCAGGAACAGGCGCTTCAGCCCGATCTGCTCACGAAGCCGCTTGTTGACGGCAGGATCGCCGTACTTATCGTCACCGGCCACCGGGTGCCCCAGGTGCTGGGCATGCGCGCGGATCTGGTGGGTACGGCCGGTCTCGATGCGCACCTCGCAGTAGGAATGCCCACCGCGCCGTTCAAGAACGCGGAAGTGGCTGATCGATTCCTTGCCGATCGCGTTCACCTGCACATGGCGCTCGCCGCCCTGGCGCAGGCCCACGTGCAGCGGGGCGTCCACCGTCATCACACCGTCGGGCATGCGCCCGGCCAGCAGGGTCAGGTAGCGCTTGCGGATGCCGGCACCGTGGTCTTCACGCAGCAGGGCCTGCAGTTCGCTCAGCGCCGAACGTTTCTTGGCCACAATCAGCAGGCCCGAGGTGTCGCGATCAAGCCGATGGACCAGCTCCAGGGTCTGCCCCGGGCGCAGCGCACGCAGGGTCTCGATGGCGCCGAAACTGATGCCGCTGCCACCATGGCTGGCCACGCCGGTGGGCTTGTTCAGGGCCAGCAGGCGCGCGTCCTCGAACACGATCGCCTGCTCCAGCCGGCGCATGAACGCCTCGGGCGGGCCGGCCTTGTCTCCTTCCTCGGTGAGACGAACCGGTGGCACACGCACCTCGTCGCCCGCCTCCAGCTTGCGTTCGGCCTTGGCGCGGCCGCCATTCACACGTACCTGGCCGCTGCGCACCAGCTTGTAGACCAGGCTGCGCGGGGCGCCCTTCAGCTGGCCCAGCAGGAAGTTGTCCAGCCGCTGGCCGGCGCGGTCCTCGGGAACGGTGATCATGCGCACGGAAGGCTTGTCGCCGGCCGGCTTGGTGGGGTCTGATGCAGTCATCGGGCTGTTTATTCTGTTACACTCGGGGGGCGAGATAAGGGATTGATTTCGTTGGAAGTTACTCAGGGCCAGAAGCCCAGCTTCCGACGAATCCGGCACAGTGCGCGACCACCGCCCGCGGGGCGGCCATGTTAGCGGCTCACCGGCCTTCCCGGCCATCGCCGGATGCCTGACACGCAACCGAGCTGAACATGTCCCGCGTGGCGCTCCAGCCTGGCTGACAGCTGCCTGCGGCCCTGCAACACCCCAAAACCCATAAGAGTGAAGCGCTCCCGCGGCCTGCCGTGGTGTCGTAGCGCTGGAAACCGAAGCTGCCCTCCCCGCGCATGCGCGAATGGGCGGCGAGCCGTATCCAGAGGCGAAACCCCATGGCGTTCCGCGCGGTAGCCGCTTGCGAGGAACGCAAGAATGAAGCGAATGCTGATCAACGCCACGCAGGCCGAAGAGCTGCGTGTTGCCATCGTCGATGGCCAGTCGTTGTATGACATCGATATCGAGCAGCCGTCCAAGGAACAGAAGAAGTCCAACATCTACAAGGGCCGGATCTTCCGCATCGAGCCCTCGCTGGAAGCGGCCTTCGTCGAATACGGCGGCGGCCGCCATGGCTTCCTGCCGCTGAAGGAAATCTCCCGCGACTACTTCCAGGCCGGCGTCGACCACAACAAGGCCGGCATCCGCGAACTGCTGAAGGAAGGCCAGGAAGTGGTCGTGCAGGTCGACAAGGAAGAGCGTGGCAACAAGGGCGCCGCCCTGACCACGTTCATCTCCCTGGCCGGCCGCTACATGGTGCTGATGCCGAATTCGCCCAGCGCCGGCGGTGTCTCCCGTCGCATCGAGGGCGAAGACCGGGCCGCGTTGAAGGACGCCCTGGACAAGCTGAACATCCCCGACGACATGGGCGTGATCATCCGCACCGCCGGCGTCGGCCGCGATGCCGAAGAGCTGCAGTGGGACCTGGACTACCTGCTGAGCGTCTGGCGCGCCATTGCCGAAGCCGCCCTGAGCAAGCCGGCCCCGTTCCTGATCTACCAGGAATCGCGTCTGATCGTGCGCGCCCTGCGTGACTACCTGCGCGCCGACATCGGCGAGATCCTGGTGGACACCGAGGAGATGTACGAGCACGCCAAGGAGTTCATGCAGCAGGTGATGCCGCAGACCCTGCGCAAGCTCAAGCACTACAAGGACGACATCCCGCTGTTCAACCGCTTCCAGATCGAATCGCAGATCGAAGGTGCCTACGAGCGCAACGTGCGCCTGCCGTCGGGTGGCTCGATCGTGGTGGACCAGACCGAAGCGCTGACCGCCGTAGACGTGAACTCCTCGCGCGCCACCAAGGGCAGCGACATCGAAGACACCGCCTTCCAGACCAACCTGGAAGCGGCCGAGGAAGTGGCCCGCCAGCTGCGCCTGCGCGACCTGGGCGGCCTGGTGGTGATCGACTTCATCGACATGGCCTCCAACAAGCACCAGCGCGAAGTCGAGAACCGCCTGGCCAACGCGCTGAAGTACGACCGTGCGCGCGTGCAGGTCGGCCGCATCTCGCGCTTCGGCCTGCTGGAAATGAGCCGCCAGCGCCTGCGCCCGAGCCTGGGCGAATCCAGCCAGATCGTCTGCCCGCGCTGCGATGGCCATGGCCGCATGCGCAGCGTCGAGTCGCTGTCGCTGTCGATCATCCGCGTGGCCGAAGAGCATGCGATGAAGGAAAACACCGGGCAGGTGCTGGTCCAGGCCCCGGTGGAGATCGCCAATTACCTTCTGAACGAGAAGCGCAGCGCGCTGCGCGAGATCGAACGCCGCCACGAAGCGCCAATCGTGATCGTTGCCGACGAGCAGCTGCACACCCCGCACTACACCGTTACCCGCCTGCGCGAGAACGAGCTGGGTGAAGAGAGCAACAAGCCCAGCTACCAGCGCGGCACCCCGCGCAAGCTGCCGGTGCATGCCCTGACCAAGGGCCAGCTGAACATCCCGCCGCCGGCGGTCACCCAGGTCAAGCACACTGCGCCGGCCCCGGTGCGTGCCGAAGCCGAACCGGCCGCTGCGCCGGCCCCGGCCCCGGTGGCTGCAGCTGCCCCGGCCGCTGCCAGCAGCGGCGGCGTGGTCGGTTGGCTGAAGCGCATCTTTGGTGGCGAACCGGCCCCGGCCGCCGCGCCGGCCCCGGCCGCGCGCCAGCCGCAGCACGACGGCGGCCAGCGCAAGGACCGCAACAAGGATCGAAACAAGGACCGTAACAAGGACCGTCGCGACGAGAACCGTGGCAACGGCGGCAATGGCAACGCGCAGAAGGATGGCGGCAAGCGCAAGGACGGCCGCAACAACAACAACAACAACAACAACGGCAACGCGCAGCAGGGCAAGCAGCAGAAGGACGCTGCCCAGCCGCAGCAGCCGCAGCAGAACAAGCCGCGCAACGAGCAGCAGGGCCAGAACCCCAACCCGGGCCAAGGCCAGCAGCAGCCGAAGCTGAAGCAGCCGCGCCAGCCGCGTCCGCAGGATGGCGAGAAGCTGACCGACAAGCCGCAGCGCAACGCCGCCGAAGAGGCCGTGGACGCCGTGCCGGCCGCCGCGGTCGCCGCCACTGCCGTGGCCGCCAACATGGTCACCGCGCAGGAAGCCACCGCACCGGTGGCGACCCCGGTTGCCGCTCCGGCAGCGCAGGTCGCGGCCCCCGCTGACACGACCCCGACCCCGGCCGTTGAGGCCGAAGGCGTGGTTGCCGGCGATGAAGACGCTGCGGCCGATGCGGCCAACGGCGAGCAGGCCGGTGAAGGCGCAACCCGTCGTCGTCGCGGCCGTCGCGGTGGCCGTCGTCGTCGTCGCGGTGGCGCCGAGAACGCCAACGGCGCCGACGTGCTGGGCGATGACCAGGACGAAGGTGACGAAGGCGAAGACCAGGACGTGGTCGAACCGAACCGCGACAGCAGCGCGCCCGCTGCGGTCGCTGCCCAGCAGCCGGCGCGTTCGCAGCCCGAGTTCGATTTCGACGATGAGATCGAGCCGGCCAGCGTAGAAGCCGAGAAGCCCGCGCGCGCACCGGCTGCTGTTGCCGCTGCCGCGCCGGTGGCTGCGGTCAGCAGCGCCGTACTGGAAGCCGTTGCCGAAGTGCAGTCCGTGGACGTGCCGGTGGCCCGCGAAGCCGCCCCGCAGCCGGAACAGGCGAAGCCGACCCCGGTGCAGACCAGCATGCTGGATGCCATCGATGCGGCCACCCCGGTGCAGCCGGTTGCCGCCGCCCCCGTGGCCGAGGTGAAGCCGGCCGTGGTCGAGGCCGCTCCGGTGGCCGAAGCGGCCCCGGCCGTGGTTGAAGCCGCTCTGGTGGTGGAAGCCGCTCCGGTCGTGACCGACGCCGCCCCGGTGGCCGAGGCCAAGCCGGTCGCCGCTGAGGTTGCTCCAGTGGCCGAGGCCGCGCCGGTCGCCGCACCGGCAGTCGAAGCCGCGCCGGTCGTGCACGTTGAGCCGGTGGTCGAGCAGCCGGTGGCCCCGGCCGTGGTGGAAGCCGCGCCGGTTGAAGCTGCCGCGCCGGTGGCCGAAGCCGTGGTGACGCCGTCGATCGACCCGGTGGCCGATGGCCACGCCGATTCGGCCAGCCAGGCTGCCGAGGCCCCGGCGTCGGACGAAGACGAAGAAGCCGCCAAGCGCACGCCGCCGGCGAACTGATCGTTCTTTGATCGCGTAGAACGAAACGGCGGGGATCGATGATCCCCGCCGTTTTTGTTTGTGCGGCCCGTACGGCCTTGGTCGCTGCCAACCCTGGTTGGCAGCTACCAATGAATGGCTGTGGCCCACTTCCGGTGGGTGCGGACCTTGGTCCGCACCAATGCCCGGTCGCGCGCCGAACGGCTGTGCCGACCAAGGTCGGCACCTACCAGAGCGCGGGTGCGGAACTGACTTTGATTCACCGCACGCGGATGCGTCCGTGCCAACCAAGGTTGGCACCTACCAGAGCGCCTTTGATTCACCGCACGCGGATGCGTCCGTGCCGACCAAGGTTGGCACCTACCAGAGCATGAAGCCCCGTGGCATCAGCGGGCCGGGGCGAACTGCAGGCGGGTCCACACGCCGTAGTGGTCCGACGCCCAGCGACCGCTGTCGTCGGGCTGGTCGAACAGGATCTTGGCTTCGCGCGCCACCATTCGGTCCTGCTGGAAGAAGATGTGGTCGATGCGCGAGGGCGCCGGGTAATAGTGCCGGTTCAAGGTACTGACCGCCGCCAGGTCGGTGTTCACGTGCACACTGCCGTAGCTGTCACCGTAGTGGCTGCGCAGTTCGCTCAGGTCGCCGGCATCGACCAGGGCGTTGAAATCACCGGCAATCACCACCGGCGCACCGGCCGAGGTTTCGGTGATGAAGCGCAGCAGGTCTTCCACCTGGCTGCGGCGGATGCCCTGGCCGCGCTCGTCACTGCGCTCGTTCAGATGCGTGGCATAGACGTTCACCGGCTGCCCGTCCACGTCGATGCGCAGGTGGGCCACGGTGCGGTAGTCATCCAGCGGCTGCAGCAGGTGCTCGCCGTGGGCCAGGATCGGGCGCCGGGTCAGCAGGGCGTTGCCATAGCGCTTGGGCGCACCCACCGGATCGGTGGATACGAAGACGTATTTGTAACCGAGCTGGCTGGCCAGCCACTGGGCCTGGTTGCGCACGTTGCGGCGCTGGATCACTTCCTGCAGGGCAATGGCATCGGGCTGCAGGCGCTTGAGCTCGGCCACGATCGTGCGCCGCCGGGTCGGCCAGTCTTCGCGGTCATGGTGCAGGTTGAAGGTGACCATGCCCATGCCGGGCGCGGTCGATGCCTGCGCCACGGCAGGTTCACCTGCCTGCTGCGCCACCGCCAACGCGGGCCATGCCAGTGCCATCGCCAGCCCCAGGGCGCGCAGTGCCACGCGCGCCCTCCCCTGCTTCAACACCATGTTTACTGCCCCTTGCGTTCGGCGCGGCGCACCGCACTTGGCACTTCAATTTCCACCCGCGCTGGCAGCGCGTGCACGTGCAGCTCGTTGTCCACCCATTCGGCCGGCTCGCCATTGACCGTGGCCGCGCCGGGTTCGCCGCTGTAGGGCCACGGCAGCACCACGCCACCCACCGGCGGCAGCAGGCCCGGCTGCACTTCCAGCACCAGCTGCTTGTCGTTGCGCTGCAGGCGGTAGTTCAACTGCCCCTGCGGGGTGCGCAGGCCCTGCACGGCAATGCCCTCGCCCTGGAACCAGGCCGTGGGAATACCTGCGGCCAGCACCAGCGCGTCATCCACATCGCGGTTGTAGGCGAACATGTCCAGCGCCGAGCGCACGAAGTCCGAGGCCACCCAGGCATGCGGCAGGTCGCCCACGAAGAACGGCGTGCGCGGCGTGCGCGAGACCACTTCGGCCCACTGGTTCCAGGCCTGCGGCGCGCGGTCCTTGAAGAAGAACTGGCTGGCCTGCCAGGCGCGGTCACGCCAGCCCAGGCGCACGAACGCGGCCACGTTGCGCCACTCGTACGGGGTGTAATCCTTCCATTCGCGCTTGCCGTCGCGGCGCGCCACGAATTCGTTCCAGTAGCGCTCGAACGTGCTGTCCAGCGCGGGCTGCGGCAGGCGCCCCTGCTCACCACCGGGTGCCAGGGCGATGGTGGTGGAGGTGGCATCGAAGTCCCCCAGCTCGGCCGAACCGGGCAGGAAGTCGATGCGATGCTGCTGCATGGCCGACTGCAGCGATGCCTGCAGGTCATCACGGAACTGGTCGCGCGATTCGCTGATCTGCATCGCTTCGACCTTGCCCAGCTGCGCGGCGATGATCGCCGCGTCCTTGTAGCCGCGCAGTGCCCAGAAGTTGTCCCAGTACGAATGCATCGGCTTGGCCGAATAACCTTCGTGGCTGATCGAAGCCGGCATCATCCCGTAGAACGCGGGATTGCGCGCACGGTTCTCTTCGGTGCGCTCGCTGGCGCGCAGCTGTTCCATGTACTGGTAGGCGCCCTGCACATGCGGCCACATCAGTTCCAGGAAGGTGCCATCGCCGGTGTAGCGCCAGTACTCGGCGATGTTGTAGATCAGTTCGCCATGGCTGTCGTTCTCCGGCACCGGGTCGCTGCCGCGCGCATCCACGCAGCACGGCACCTTGCCGTTCTCGAACTGGAAGGGCGCGTACCAGTTCACGTAGTCACGCACCGCATCGCTGCGGCCCATGCGCAGCAGCCCTTCGGAAATCATCGCGCCATCGCGGATCCAGCTGCGCGCATAGGAGCGCGTGCCCGGCTGCAGGCGCGGTCCCACGCGGGAAATCAGCATATGGGCGACGGCGGTGCGCAGGGTTTCCACCAGCGGCTGGCCGGCGGCCGGCACCTGCAGCGACACCACGCCCAGCTTCTGCCGCCACTGCGCGGCCACCTGCTGCTGCGCCTTGGCCACGTCCAGCGCCTGCGGCGCCCAGCTGCCGGTCTGCGGCAGCACCACCGCCACTTCGCGGCTCTGCCCCGGCTCCAGCTTGATGGTGTACAGCAAGGCGCCGGAGGCCAGCCCGGTGCTGTCCTTCACCGCCGTGGTGCCGGGCAGCTTGCCGCTGGCCAGGTGCATCGCGTCCAGCTTGCCATCGAACGTGGTGGCGAAGCGCGCATCGGGCGCCTGCAGCGGGTAGACCCGCGGCTCGCCATTGATGCGCACCAGCTGCTCGCCCACGTCCAGGCTGTCGATGCGGCTGAAGCCGCCGGTGGTGTTCAGGAACTGGGTCGGCGGATTCACCTGCCACGGCCGGATCGCCAAGGCCAGGGTGTACTCGTGCGCCACCTTGTCCGGGTTGCTCAAGCGGTAGCGGCCGATCAGCTGCGCGCGCTCGGGCGTGCCCTGCACGAAACCGGTGACCGACAGCCCGGCCTTCTCATGCACCCAATCGACGTTGGCGATGGGCAGGTAGCGGTCCTGCAGCGATTGGGTGATGGCCACGTTGGACCAGTCCAGCAGCTTGCCATCCAGGCGGACGAACGGCTCGATGCTGAAGCTGCCCTTGGCCGGCTCCAGCGCGCCGTCTTCGCTGATCAGCGCCTGTTCCTGGCCACCATCCAGACCCAGCAGGGTCCAGTACGGCTGCTCGCCCACGAAGGCACGCGGCAGCGCGCCGCGCGGCAGGTCTGCAGCCACCGACGAGAGGAACGCGTTGGGCGTGGCCGCAAAGGCCAGCGGCTTCAGCGCGATGTCACGGATGCCGTAGCGCCAGTTCGGGCCGCCCTGCAGGTCGAAGCGCACATAGCGCGCGTCGGTGTCGGGCAACGCCAGCCAGTCACGACCACCGCCGCCATTGGTCACTTCGCGCACGGTGCGCCAGTCGCGGCCGTCCTGCGAGGTGCGCACGGTGTAGCGGGTCGCTTCCAGACTGGGCAGCCAGTCGATCACCGCCCCGCCGATCTCGCGCGTGTTGTGCAGATCCAGGCTGATGGTCTGCTGCTTGACCCCGCCGCTGATCCAGAAGGTATCGCTCTTGCCGTCGATCATGCGGTCCTGCAGCGCAGGCGCGGTATCGGCAATTACCGCCGGGTGCAGCGGCGAGGTGTCCTGCGCCGGCAGGCCCTGCAGGGTCAGCTTGTCGAAGCACACGGTGCCGCGCCCACCCACCTTGCTGTAGATGGTGAACTCGACCGCGGCACTGCGCGCCATCTCCTTGTCCGGCGACGGCCCCCACGCCTTGTCGATCTGGCGCCGGCGGTACTCCACCGGCGTCCAGGCCTTGGGGAAGCTGTAACCGGGGCGGTTGACCCACCACACGTTGTCACCGCTGGCGTCGATCAGCTTGAACTGCAGGTCGTTGCCCGGCGAATCGCCGCGCAGCTGGAAGCCGAAGCGGTAGTTGACCGGGTATTCGATGTTCAGCGCACGGCGCAGGCCCACATAGCCGGAGACCTTGTGGAAGTCGTAATCCAGGCACAGCGCGCGGCCACCGCCCGGTGCGGTGACCGGGCGCAGCGAACCACTGACCTGGTCGGACAGCACCAGCTTCCATGCGCCGATGTCGTCGAAGTCATCCAGCACCTTCGGCGCGGGCAGCGCCGGTGGTGCGGCGATCGCCAGGGAAGACCACAGCAGGCCCAATCCAACGGCGATCGCACGCTTCATCCCTTCACACTCCCCAGCAACAGACCTTGGATGTAGTACCGCTGCAGCACCAGGAACAGGGCCAGCACCGGAACCACGGTGACCACCGCGCCGGCCATCATCATTTCCACGTCCATGATGTGTTCGCGCGAGAGGGTGGCCAGTGCCACCGGCAAAGTGTAGTGCTCCTGGTCGGTCAACACGATCAACGGCCACATGAAATCGTTCCATGCGCCCATGAAAGTAAAGATCGCCAGGGTGACCAGCACCGGCTTGAGCATCGGCAGCACGATCTGGAAGAAGATCCGCAGCTCCCCTGCCCCGTCGATGCGCGCCGCTTCCAGCAGTTCATCGGGAATGGAGCGGGCGTACTGGCGCACCAGGAAGATGCCGAACACGCTGGCCAGGGCCGGCACGATCACGCCGCCGAAGCTGTTGACCAGGCCCAGCTGCTTCATCAGCAGGAACAGCGGCAGCATGGCCACCTGCGCCGGAATGACCAGCGCAGCCATCAACACCTGGAACAGACGCTCGCGGCCGACGAAGTTCAGCTTGGCGAAGGCGTAGCCGGCCATGGTGTTGAGCAGCAGCGAGCCCAGGGTGATGGCCAGCGACACCAGCAGGCTGTTGGCGAAGTTGCCGCCCATGCCGGTGCGCGCGAACAACTCCAGGTAGTTGCGCGTGGTGACGTGCGAGGGCAGCAACGGCGGCGGGAAATGGGTGGCCTCGCCCTGCGGCATGAACGAGACCGAGACCATCCACAGCAGCGGTGCCAGGCTGACCAGGGCCAGCACCAGCAACGCACCATTGACCATCCACGGGTGCCAGCGCGACTGGCCGATTTCACGACTCATACCAACTGCCTCTTGCGGCCGAAACGCAGCATCACGGTGGTCACCGCCAGGATGATCAGGAACAGCAGGAACGCCACCGCGGAGGCGCGACCCAGGTTCCACCACTTGAAGCCTTCCTCGAACATGAAATACAGCACGCTGACGGTGCTCTGCAGTGGGTCGCCGCGGGTCATCACGTAGGGTTCGGCGAACAGCTGGAAGTAACCGGACACGGTAATGACCCCGACCACCAGCAGCACCGGGCCGAGCATCGGCAGGGTGATGTGCAGGAACTGCTTCCAGCGCGAGGCACCGTCGATGCGCGCGGCCTCGTACAGGTCATGCGGAATGGCCTGCAGGCCGGCCAGGAAGATCACCATGTTGTAGCCGAAGTTCTTCCACACGGCGAACAGCATGATGGTGGGCATGGCCCAGTTTGGGTCACCCAGCCAGTCGATCGGGCTGATGCCGATGTGGCCCAGGCCATAGTTCACCAAGCCGTAGCTGGTGTGGAACAGGTAGCGCCAGATCACCGCTACCGCCACCAGGGTGGTCACCACCGGGGCGAACAGCGCGGTGCGGAACATCGCCTTGAAGCGCGCCGCCGGTGCGTTCAGCAGCATCGCCGCGCCCAGCGACACGCCGATCGACAGCGGTACGCCGATCAGCACGAAGTAGGTGGTATTCCACAGCGACTTCCAGAACATCGGGGTCTGCAGCAGATCGATGTAGTTGCCCAGGCCGACGAACCGCAGGTTGCTGCTGTCGGACAGGGCATACAGATCGAAGTCGGTCACGCTCAGCGCCAGCGCCGAGGCCACCGGCAGGCCGAAGAACAGACCCAGCACGATCAGCGAGGGGCCGGCGAAGATCCAGCCGGCAAGCGAAGTACGTTTCATTGCGGGCTCCCGGCCGCTGCGGCCGGCGCATCGGCAGGTGCCTGCGCACCGCCGCCCTGCAGGCGTTGTTGTTCATGCATCCAGCGGCGCTTGGCCAGCACCTTGTCCACGCGCTGGTCCAGCTCTTCCACGGCCTTGTCCTGCGGCAGGCCACCGCGCACCACCTTTTCGGTGACGATGCGCATTTCCTGCACGATGCGCTCCCACTCCAGCACCTTCGGCGTGGGCTTGACCCGCTCCAGCTGGTCACGGAAGGCCGCGGCCAGCGGATCGCCCGCCAGCGAAGGCGCGTTCCAGGTGCTGCGACGCGGCGGCAGGTCGCCGATGATGGAATGGAAGCGGGCCTGGATCTCCGGCCGCGACAGGAACTCGATCAGCTTCCACGAGGCTTCCTTCTGCTGCGACTTGCGGAAGATCACCAGGCTGGTGCCGCCGGCGATGCCGGCGCCCGGACCGTCCGGACCCGGCAGCGCAGCGGTGCCCCACTGCCCTTCCAGTTCCTTGGGCTGCAGCTTCTTGAACTCGCGGATGTTCCAGGGCCCGGAGATGTAGAAGACGTTGAAGCCGCGGAAGAATTCATCCCAGACGTTGGAGATCTGCGTCTCGGACATCTTCGGTGCCCAGCCCTGCTCGAACATGTTCGAGTAGAACGCCAGGGTGCGGCGGAAGCCGGGGCTGGCGAAGTTGCCACGGGTGTCGTCGTCACGCAGCAGCGGATCGGGCTGCTGCAGCGCCAGCGACAGCTGCTGCTCGAATTCGTTGATCGGCATCAGCACCGCATAGCGGTTCGGGCCCTGCATCTTCTTGATCGCCGCCATCTGCTGGTCCCAGTCGGCCCAGGTGCGCGGCGGGTGGTCAAAACCGGCCTTGGCCAGCAGGTCCTTGCGGTAGTAGATCAGGCGCGTATCGACGTACCAGGGCACGCCCACCAGCTCGCCGTGGATCACGTTGGTATCCCAGATGCCCTGGAAATAATCCTGCGGATCGACCACGGTGGAGCGCTGCACGAACGGCTGCAGCGGGGTCAGTGCATCCAGTTCGGCGAACTCGGGCACCCAGGTGTTGCCGAGCTGGCAGACATCGGGCAGGCCATCGGCTGCGAAGGCGGTCAGCAGCTTTTCATGCGCGGCCGTCCACGGAATGTTCTGCACATCCACCTTGATGCCGGGATTCTCGGCTTCGAACTCGTGGATCAGCTCGCTGACCACTTCCGCTTCACGGCCCATGGCCCAGAAGCGCACGGTGGTGGTGCCCGGCTCGGTGCGGGCGCAGCCGGCAACGGCAAGCGCAGCCAGCAGCGGCAGCGCCCAGCGGCGCAGGCGATGGGTCCAGGGTTGCACCGGCTTACTTCCCCTGTCCAGTGTTGCGGTTGGCATTGTTCTTCTGTTCCTGCGCGGCGGCCGCGCGCGATTCTGCGATACCCACCGCGCGCGCCGCCGCGGCCTTCTCATCCTTCTGCAGCTGCAGCGGCTGGAACTCGCCTTCCGGCGCCAGCCAGCCACCACTGAACCCTGCCCGCTCCAGACCCTTGCGGATGTACGGGTTCTTCTTCATCACTTCCCAGACGAAATCATCGCGGTAGTTGGCGATCATGGTCAGGATCGGGCCCTGGTCGATGGCGATGTAATCGCTGGCGACCCAGCCGCGGTCGGGCACCAGGCGCCCGGTCTTGATCGGAATGTCGTAGTTGAAGCTGGGGTTGAACGAATCCAGGAACCCGTAGCTGGAATAGATGTAGTCGCCGTAGCGCTTGTGCATCTCCACCGTGGCCGGGATCACTTCCTCCGGCGCGAACACGATCGAGGACACCGCCGCGGTCGGGGCGATGGTGCCGTCGTCGAAGTTCTCGCGCAGGCCTGCGCCGCGCGAGGAGTAATGGCGGAACTGGCGCTGCTCGCCGCGGTATTCCTGGGTGGTGTTCTGCGGGCCATCGCTGGCGGTCAGGCCCCACACGTTCTCGCCGTAGTCCTTCCAGTTCATCGGGTTGGCGATGGCGTACTCACGCTGGGCCAGCGCCGCCGAACGGCTGTTGAGGAAGTAGGTGCTGCCGCGTTCGCGCATGTACGCGTCCTGGATATCGCGGAAATCGATCCAGACGTGGCTGTACTGGTGGCCGAACAGCGGCCCGAAGGACAAGTATTCCTGGCCCTGGTAGACGCCCCAGTCGTTGTCGTAGGTGCGGGTCCACACGGTCCACGCATCCGGGCTGACCGGGTGGCTGGGCGAGCCCAGGGCGAGGATGTAGACCATCATCGCCTCGTTGTAGCCCATCCAGTCGTGGTCGATGAAGCCGCTTTCGGGGAACCAGCCCATCGAAATGAGCGGTGCGCGCTGCTGCAGCCACGGCCAGTCCACCTGCTTGTACAGGCTGTCGGCGATCTGCCGGATCTCTTTTTCGCGCGGGTCGTCGCCGTCGTAGTACGACTGGGCGAACAGCACGCCCATCATCAGCAGCGCGGTATCCACGGAGGACAGTTCCACCCAGCTGTCGTAGCGACGGCCTTCCTGCATGTCCAGGAAGTGGTAGTAGAAGCCCTTGTAACCGGCCTTGCCGGTGCGCTGCGGGCCCATCGGCACATCGCGGAAGAACTTCAGCGTGGTCAGGGTGCGGTCGATGGCCTGGTTGCGGCTGACCCACCCGTTCTCGATCCCGATCGGGTAGGCGGTCAGCGCGAAGCCCACCGAGGCGATGCTGGCGAACGGACGCGAGGGATAACGGTCCGGGGTCAGGCCGTTCAGTTCATTGGTGGTATCCCAGAAGAACTGGAAGGTGCGGCGCTCGATATCGTCGAACAGCGGCGGCAGTTCCGGCTTCATCGGCCGCGGCGGTGCGTCGGCCTCGACCAGGATCACCTGCGGCTTGGGCTTGGCCGGCGCTTCCTGCTGGGCCGGTTTGCAGGCGGCGATGGACAGGGTCATCGCAGCGGCGGTCAACAGGTGGCGTGCCTGCATGGCGCGGTTCCTCCGGTGGGCTGTTCGATGGAAGAGCATAACGTCCAAACACCTGAAATCGTTTACAGCACGGACTCTTAAAAAACCACGAAAAACGTGGCCCGGGTGTCGGCGTCATTGCCCATGCCAGTGCAGCGTGCAGTCGCGGTGCACTGGCATGGGCAATGGACCGGCCATCACGGCCGGCCATTGCACAACCGGTACCGCCGGCGAACCGGCGGTACCAAGCGCGATCATCAGAAGCGGAAGCCCACTTCGGCCTTGATCTGGCGCGGCGTACCGATGATGTCACCGGTCTCGTTGTAGCTGGCTTCCAGCTTGCCGTTGCTCTTGATGTAGTTGTAGCTGGAGAAGTTGTCGAAGTTGAACACGTTGATGATGTCCAGGCGAGCGTACAGCTCGGTATCACCCGGCATCTTGAACGTCTTCGTCGCCTGCAGGTCGACCGAGCGGTAGCCGAACACCTTGCCACCGATCAGGAACTTGCCATTGGCGTTGGGCACGGCGGCCTGCGGGGTCGGCAGGGTGTAGCCGCTGGCCTGCGGGATGCCGTACCAGTCGTTGACGGCAGTCGGGGTGGCCAGGGTGATCTTGCCGCCGAAGGTGATGCCCCAGAAGCCCGCGTACGAACCGGTCACCACCAGGCGGTGGCGCGGCGCGCCGTTGGAACGGATGGTCGGGTAGTCACCGATCAGGCCGCGGTCGAACGCGTACTTCTCGTTGATGTCGCGGTTGTGGCGCGCGGTCGTCCAGGTGTAGGCGATCGAGGTGCCCCAGCCGCTTTCCTTGGTGAACGGCTTCTGCGCCGACAGCAGCACCTGGGTGGCACGGGTCTTGATGCCCTGCTGGCCGATGATCAGGCTGCCGAAGCCCGGCACGTTGCAGCTCCAGGCCTGGCTCAGGCCCGGGTCGGTGCCGCCGCACAGGCGCGGGTCATCGAAGAACTGGCCGGTCGGGTAACGGTTGCCCAGGGTGAAGGCGAAGCCGTCGTAGCTCAGGGTACGGGCGATGGTGGCGTCGGTCAGCCAGTCACCGATCTGGTTGCTCATACCCAGGCTGAACTGATCCGAGTACGGGGCCTTCAGCTTGTTGTTGAGCAGGTCCACTTCCAGACCGGCATTGCTGGTGGCGCCCACCAGGGCCTGCAGGTTGCCGATGCCGTTGAGCAGGTTCGGGTTCCAGTCGTAGCAGGCGGCCTGGCCGTTGATGCAGGTGCCGGTGGTCGGGTTGCGGAAGTAGATGGTCGGCTGCGGCAGGGCCAGCTTGGTGGTTTCCAGCTGCAGGTTGTCGAACAGGTCGCGGTCGTAGGAACGGCCGGCACCACCGTGGATCACGTGCTGCTCGTCGGCGTTGATGTCATACGAGAAGCCCAGGCGCGGCTGCCAGGCATCCTTGAACGCCTTGCGGTTGTGGCCGTTGCTGATGTAATCGCTGATGTCCAGGCCGCCCAGCGCCAGCGAATCGGCGTAGGTCTGGCCGGCGGCAGCGCGCGGGTCCTGCGAGTAGATGGCGTCCACCACCTGCTGCGGGGTCACGAAGTCCAGGTAAGCCGGGTTCTTTTCGTAGTCCCAGCGCAGGCCCAAGTTGATCTGCAGGTGGTCGTTGACCTGCCAGTCGTCCTGGATGAACAGACCCAGCTGCTTGGCCTTGGAACGCACTTCACCGGACACGCCCGACACGCCGGTGACCGGCTTGACGAACTGTGCCTTGTACGGGATGTCCGACGGGAAGTCCGGATCGCCCAGGGTGTAGGTGAAGGTCGGGTTGATCTGCGCCGCGTCAGAGGCGTACAGATCGATTTCCTTGTACTTGGCGCCCATCTTGATGGTGTGGTCGCCCGCCCACTGGATGCCATCCAGGGTCAGGTTGTCTTCGATCGACCAGCCCTTCTGGCCCTTCACCTGCGAATCCAGTGCCGAAGCGCCGCCGACCTTCACGATGGTGCGGTCTTCGGTGCCGTCCGGTGCGGTGTAGGTGATGCCGTTGGCCAGGGTCAGCGGGGTCGGGTTGTTGAACGAATCTTCGTGGGTGACCATCAATTCGTTGTAGTAACGCTCACCGCTGTGGTTCCAGCGCAGCGCATAGCGGCGGTCGGTGTTGACCACTTCACGGCCGGCTTCCGGCGAGGTCTGGCCACTGAACTGCTGCTGGGTTTCGTCGCGGTCCTGGAAGGTCAGCTCGATGCGATCGTTGTCGGTCGGCTCGAAGTCGACCTTGGCGAAGATCAGGTCCTGCTGGAACGGCTGGCTGGCCGGGCCGAGGCCGGCAGCGCCGTCAGCCGGCAGCAGACCCACGCTGCTGGTCACCGCACCGTCCGGCGCGATGGTGACCGGCAGGTCGAAGCGCTTGGCTTCGTAGGTCACGAAGAAGTGGGCCTTGTCCTTGACGATCGGGCCGCCCAGGGCGAAGCCGTATTCCTTCTCGGCCGAGACCATCTTTTCCTGGCCGGCCTGGCGCTCGGCCGGGGTCTTGGCGCGCATGTCTTCGTCGGTGTAGCGGTAGAACGCCTCACCCTTGAATTCATTGGTACCGGACTTGGTCGCGGCGGTCACCGCGGCGCTGGACACCTGGCCGTACTCGGCCTTGTAGTTGCCGCTGATGACCTTGTATTCGCCGATGGCCAGCTGCGGGAACGGGTTGCCGGCGCTGCCGGACTGGCCGGCCACGCCGCCGCCCTTCACGTAGCTCTTCTGGCCCACGCCGTCGATGTAGACGTTGGTGCCGTCGGCATTGGTGGCACCGCCGCGGAGCGAGGTGTTGCCCTTGGCATCACGGGTGAAGATCATGCCCGGCACGGCGTCGGCGAACTCCAGGAAGTTGCGCGACACCTGGGGGGTGGTCTGGATCTGCTGCAGGCTGACGGTCTTGCCGACTTCGGAGGTGCGCACTTCCTGCAGCAGGGTCGGCGCGACCACGTTCACGGTGTCCAGGTTGGTGGCCGCGGTGGTGCCGCCGCCGGTGGCGGCCGCTTCGCTGAAGTTCAGCGTGGCGGTGGAGGCCACGGTGACGGTGACCTTCTGGGTCTGGCCGTTGGCCACCACGTCATAGGTGCCCGGGTCCAGGCCCATCAGCGAGTAGCTGCCGTCGGCACGCACGGTGCCACGACGCACCGAACCGGTGGCCACGTTGGTGGCGGTCACTTCCGCGCCGGCCTGGGCGCCGGACACCTGGCCACGCAGGCTGGCGTTGGCCGACTGGGCCATCACGTTCGGGGCAGCGGCCAACATCAGGCAGCTGACCAGGGCGGTGCTCAGCAGCCGGCGTGCCGGCGTGCGGATGGTGGAATGCATCATCAACTCAATCTCCGGGTGGTGGTCCCGCTTGCGCGGTTCCTGCGATCAGTCAAAAGAAAAGGAAAGCCTCCGGCTTCAACGGCCGGATGGCGAGGTGGTGGAATCTCGAACGATCAGGCGGGGTACCAGCGTCTGCTTGTCCCCTGCCCCTTCCGTGGTAGTGCCGTCCATCAACTGCAACAGGCGCGTCATGGCCCGATCGCCCAACTCGGCGATACTGACCTGCATGGTGGTCAACGATGGGTGTACGAACCGCGCCAGCGGAATGTCATCGAAACCCGCCAGGGCGACATCGGTGGGCACGTGGACGCCTGCCTGCGCGAACGCATACAGACACCCCAAGGCCATCATGTCGTTGGCGGCGAACACGGCATCGGGCAGCGCACCGGCTGCCAGCAACTCCTGACCGGCGCGATGGCCGGAAGCTTCGTCGAAATCACCGGGCAGCTCGATGCCTTCGGCGCCGTTGCCAGCAGCCGCCAGCGCGTCACGGAAGCCGCGCAGGCGCTCGCGCGCGTCGAAGTTGAGGTCCGGGCCTGAAATGAAAGCGATGCGGCGGTGGCCGGCATCGAGCAGGTGGCGGGTCATGGCCATCGCCCCTGCGTGGTCGTCGATGCTCAACACCGGGTGGTCCTGCGTGGGCAGGTAGGTGTTGATCAGCACGGTGGGCAGCGACTGCGGCAGGTTGTCGGTCAGGAACCCCGGGCTTTCCGCATACGGGGACAGCACCAGCAGGCCATCGACGCGGCCGCGCATGGCGCGCAGCGCTGCGCCCTGCTGTTCCTGGTCGCCGTGGTAGCTGGACACCAGCAGGTGCTGGCGGCGGCTGCGGGCCACCCCGTCGATGCCGCGCATCAGCTCGGAGAAGAATTCACCGTACAGATCGGGCAGCACCACGCCCACCGTATTGGTACGGCGGCTGCTGAGGCTGCGCGCGGCAGCATGTGGGGTGTAACGCAGCCGCGCGGCCACTTCCAGCACAAGCTGGCGGACCGGTTCGGCAACGTTCTCATGCCCGTTGAGCGCGCGGGAAACCGTGGCCACGGAGACCCGGGCTTCGCGTGCGACATCTTTGATTGTTATGGCTGCCTTGTTCACGAAGCCGCCCTCCACGGCTTGGACCCACCAGCTTGGCGCGGAATGTAAGCGTTTCCATCTGCGCTTGTAAACTGTCCGTTAGGCGAATGTCCCATTCCGGACACAAAAAGTTGTCCCGGGCAGGCCCGCACGGTGACCTGCAAAGACAGTATCTGGGTCATGTTCAGCCCTGTTCTGACGGGGTATGTGCACGGATGGACAGCGCATGGATGTCGGTGTCCATCAGGCTGCCCAGCGCGGCGTAGACCGCGCGGTGGCGCGCAAGCGGGGCCATGCCGGCGAAGCGTTCGCTGACCACGTGCACGTTGAAATGGCCGCGCCCATCGCGCGCGCCGGCATGGCCGGCATGGCGATGACTGGCGTCTTCGATCTCCAGCACGCTGGGGACCAATGCTTGTTGCAGCGCATCACGAATCTGTTCGATGCGCCGCGCGTTCATGGCAGCACCTTGCGGAACGGACGCACCTGGGTGCGTACGTACACGCCCGCAGCCACGTACGGGTCGGCTTCGGCCCATTCCTGTGCCTGCGCCAGCGAGTCGAATGCGGCGATGACCACCGAGCCGCTGAAGCCGGCCGGACCCGGGTCTTCGCTGTCGATGGCCGGGCAAGGACCGGCCAGCAGCAGGCGCCCCTGGTCGTTCAGCGCCTGCAGTCGCGCCAGATGCTGCGGGCGTACTTGCAGCCGCTGGGCCAGCACATCCTGGCCGTCATAGCCTTCAATCACGTACCACATGGGGTGGTTCCTCGTTCATGTTGCGGTGCGCCGATTCTAGCCAATGCCAGCCGGTTGCCTGCCGTTGCTGGACACTGGCGCGGCAAAGCCTTACCCTAGGGTCAATTGCACGTGGCTGGATGCAGCAGCCCGTCGGTTTCCGCGGCTTCCGCAGCCCCCGACGATCGCCCCGCCGCTTCCTGACGGGCCACGTAGACGACCTCCCCGTAGTCTTGTCGCTGCCGCTGTTGTGCAGCGCGTGCTGCTGTTTCATATGTGTGGAATCGCGCCGAGACAGGCGTGCCTGGTGCCCCCGTGGCCGTGGCGTTGGCCCGGCATGGCGGGTACCGCGACTGGTCCGTTGCAATACTGACGTCCATTAGATGACTTCCAAACTCGCGCTCGACGCGAACCCGCCAACCCGGCCGCCCGCCCCCCAGCAGCAGGAAATGCCGCTGGCCGTGGTGCATGGGCAACCGGTCCTGCAGATTCCGCAGGATCTGTACATCCCGCCGGACGCGCTGGAAGTCATCCTGGATGCCTTCGAAGGGCCGCTGGACCTGCTGCTGTACCTGATCCGCCGGCAGAACCTGGACGTGCTGGACATTCCCGTGGCCGAGATCACCCGGCAGTACGTGGAATACATCACGGTGATGCGCGAGCTGCGTTTCGAGCTGGCCGCCGAATACCTGGTGATGGCCGCGATCCTGGCCGAAGTGAAGTCGCGCATGCTGCTGCCGCGCCCGGTCAGCGAGGACGGCGACGAGGCCGACCCGCGCGCCGAGCTGGTGCGCCGGCTGCAGGAGTACGAACGTTTCAAGCAGGCGGCGGAGGATATCGACGCCCTGCCCCGGCAGGACCGCGACACCACGGTGGCGCATGCGTTCATGCCGGAACGAGCGACGGTGAAGCTGCCGCCGCCGGTGGACCTGAAGGAAATGCTGCTGGCCCTGCACGACGTGCTCAAGCGCGCCGAGCTGTTCACTGGCCATGCGATCAAGCGCGAGGCACTGAGCGTGCGCCAGCGCATGGGCGAGATCCTGGGCCGCATGGAAGATGGCCGGTTCTACCGGTTTGAAAGTCTGTTCACCGCCGAGGAAGGCAAGCTGGGCGTGCTGGTCACCTTCCTGGCCATGCTGGAACTGGCCAAGGAACAGCTGCTGGACATCGTGCAGGAAGAACCGCTGGCGGCGATCTACGTGAAATCGCTGGCGGCCGGCAACACCAACGCCCCGCTGCAGTTCAGCAGCGAGTTCGACGACAACGACGCCGCCAACGAGAACGAGTGAGCGCTGCCTGCCGATGGACCAACCGCTGATCAACCGTATTGTCGAAGGTGCCCTGCTGGCGTCCAGCCAGCCGCTCACCCTGGCCCAGCTGAAAGACCTGTTCCCGGAAGACGAGCCGGCGCCGCCGGGCAGCATTGAGCGCGCCCTGGAACAGCTGCGCGAGGCCTGCGCCGGCCGCGGCGTGGAACTGTTGGAGGTAGCCTCCGGCTTCCGCTACCAGGTGACCGCCGAAGTGCATGGCTGGATCAGCCGGCTGTGGACCGAACGCAAGACCCGCTACACCCGCGCCACCCTGGAAACGCTGGCGCTGATCGCCTACCGGCAGCCGATCACCCGCGGCGAGATCGAGCAGGTGCGCGGCGTGGCCGTCAGCAGCAACATCATCCAGGCGCTGGAAGAACGCGAGTGGATCCGCGTGGTCGGCCACCGCGACGTACCCGGCAAGCCGGCGCTGTTTGGCACCACCAAGGGCTTCCTGGACTACTTTGGGCTGAAGCGGCTGGACGAATTGCCGCCACTGTCCGAACTGAAGGACCTGGGCGAGCTGGAGCCGCAGCTGGCACTGGACCGTGACGGCCCGGCCGCCGCCGGCGCCGCCGGCCCGGACATCAGTGCCGACCCTGACGGCGCTGCCAACGATGACACCCGCCTGGACGCAGGCACTGGCAACACCCCCGATTCCGCCGGCGCAGCCCCTGCACCGGCCAGTGACGAGCAAGCACCTTCGCCCTTCGATGCTGGGCACCCCGATTCCGCGCCGGGCGAGCGCGCGGTTCCCGTGAACGAACGCGAAGACAACGCCGTCGCGATGACGACCGTGGCTGTTGACCAAGCCGATTCCGAACCAGAGGCCGACCTCGAAACCGTCGGCCGGAGCAAATCTGATGAGTGACACCCCCCGTAACAAGCTGTCGCTGAAGCGCGAAGCCACCTCCGAACAGTTCAAGCTGGAAGAGCGCCTGCACAAGGTGCTGGCCCAGGCCGGGCTGGGTTCGCGCCGCGCGCTGGAACAGCGCATCGCCGAAGGCCTGGTCAAGGTCAACGGTGAAGTCGCGCAGACCGGCATGTCGGTCAAGAGCGGCGACAAGATCGAGCTGGACGGCCGCGGCTTCGTCGCCACCGCACTGGCCGAACCCTCGCGCGTGCTGGTCTACAACAAGCCGGAAGGCGAAGTGACCACCCGCGAAGATCCCGAAGGCCGCCCGACCGTGTTCGAAGCGCTGCCGCCGCTGAAGGGCGCGCGCTGGATCGCGATCGGCCGCCTGGACATCAACACCACCGGCCTGCTGCTGGCCACCACCGACGGTGAACTGGCCAATGCCATGATGCACCCGTCGTTCGAGGTCGAGCGCGAGTACGTGGTGCGCGTGCGTGCGCCGGAAGGCGAAGAAAAGGTCAGCGACGCGATCGTCGACCGCCTGGCCCGTGGCGTGGCGCTGGAAGACGGCCCGGCCAAGTTCGACGAGATCGAACGCATCGGCGGCACCGACTCGCACGACTGGTTCCGCGTGGTAGTGAAGGAAGGCCGCAACCGCGAAGTGCGCCGCCTGTGGGAATCGCAGGGCTGCCAGGTCAGCCGCCTCAAGCGCACCCGCTACGGCAAGGTGTCGCTGCCGCGCGAACTGGCCCGTGGCCAGACCGTGGAACTGCCCAGCGCCCAGGTGGAAGCCCTGCGTGCGCAGCTGAAGCTGGAAGAAGGCGCGCCGTCGGCGCTGACCCTGCAGCCGGTGATCGGCCAGCGCCGCGCCGCCAAGACCACCGTGCGCGTGCGCGAAGGTGGCCGCGGCAACGCTTACGTCAATGGCCACAGCACGGCCGATGAAGGCCGCGAACTGCGCCGCTTCGACAACGTGCGCGAAGACCGCGGCCGTGGCCGTGGCGGCAAGGGCGGCGGCTTCAAGGGCGGCCTGACCGTCAGCGGTGAAGCGGCGGCCAAGCAGTCGCAGAAGCCGTTCAAGCAGCGCGC
This sequence comes from Stenotrophomonas sp. YAU14D1_LEIMI4_1, assembly GCF_003086815.1. Taxonomy (NCBI): domain Bacteria; kingdom Pseudomonadati; phylum Pseudomonadota; class Gammaproteobacteria; order Lysobacterales; family Lysobacteraceae; genus Stenotrophomonas; species Stenotrophomonas sp. YAU14D1_LEIMI4_1. Next base: position 2,751,663 of record NZ_CP025997.1, read on the forward strand.
GCCGAAGAACGATCGTTCGCTGCCGGAAGGCAACCCGGCCGCGTTCCGCACCTGGTATGTGCCCGATGGCGTGAGCACCGGCCCGAGCGGCCACCGCAACGCCGGCCCCGGCGCGCGTGGCCCGGGTGCCCGTGGTCCGGGCGCAGGCGGCCAGGGCCGTCCGTACGGCAAGCCGAAGGGCCCGGGTGCGGGTGCCGGCGGCGGCCAGGGCCGTGGTGGGTTCGGCGGCGAAGGTCGCGGTAATGCCGGCGGCCAGGGCCGTGGCGGCTTCGGCGGCGAAGGCCGTGGTGGCGCCGGTGGCGGCCAGGGTCGTCCGGCCGGCGCGGGCAACCGCTCGCAGGGCCAGGGCAACAAGCACCCGTACGGCCATCCGGGCAATGCCCCCAGCTTCCCGTCCGACCATGCCACCCCGGGCTTCAACCCGTATGGCAGCCCGAAGCCGGCGCACGGCGCCCGTCCGGGCGGTCGCGGTCCGGGCGGTCCCGGTGGCAACCGTGGCCCGGGCGGCAACCGTGGTCCCGGCGGTCCGGGTGGCAACCGTGGCCCGGGTGGCCCTGGTGGCAACCGCGGCCCAGGCGGCCCGCGCCGCAGCGGCCCGCGCGGCGGCTGATCGCGGTCCTCGCTGAAATGAAAAACCCCGGCTTCGGCCGGGGTTTTTTGTTGGTGGCTGGGTCGTGAGGGCGCCTGATCGTTGCGCGGGCTTTCTCTAGGAATTGTTTGAAAACAGGCCATTTGTGCCATAGGTCGCCGCATCTGGTGCGGCCGCTGCCTATCGTCAAGGCTCACTCACACGACAAGGCAACACCCATGACCGGCATCACCCCCGACCAGGCCCGCGCCAACGCCGACCTCGCTGGCCGCACCACCGGCGAATTCATCCAGGACATCGATCATTCCATCGACGCCAACTCGCGCAAGGGCGAACGCCGCATCGTAGTGTCCCTGCCGCGCGGCCAGGCCCGCGAAGGCCAGGCCGAAGCGGTACTGGCGCATTACCAGGATCGCGGCTACGTGGTCGAACAGCTCAGCGTGACCGGCCACGCCTGGCACCTGCAGATCGGCTGGTAAGGCTCAGCGGCGGCTGATGGTGAACGCCGCACCATCCACGCCCAGGTCCCAGCCCTTGCCGGTGCCGGACAGGGCCAGCGAGATGTCGCCCTTGGTCATCACCTGGGCGTTGCTGGATTTCACCGCACCGGCATGGGCACCGACCGAGGCATAGGTGCCCAGCAGCTCACCCACGCTGCTGGCGCCGGTGAAACTGCCACGGCCATCGGTGATCTTCGACTTGCCCACGGTCAGGCCACCGCCCTTGAGCTGGATGCGCACCGGCATGCTGGCGCCGTTGCTGCAGCGGACCGTGCCGGTGCCCGAGGCGGTCTTGTAGATCAGCGACCAGCCGGACAGGTTGTAGCGCAACTGGCAATCCAGGTTGCCGCCGGCCTGCGCGGCCGGGGCCAGGGCGCTGGCGGCAAGGGCCAGCAGCAGGGCAAGGGACTTCTTCATCGGCAGCACTTCCACTTCATTCGGACTGCCGGCGAATCTAGCAGCGCGCGCGTGCACGGTGGATGCAGGCGCGCGCGTGGGTGCGGCAAGCGTTCAGCCGCCGCAGCGTGCGCTCAGGCGCGCTCGTCCAGATGGAAGGCGTCGGCATCGAGCATGGCCGGGAAGCGCGCGCGGTGCGCGGCCAGGGCCTCGGCCGAGATGGTGGTGGTGACCACCTGCTCGCGCTCGCGGATCTCCACCTGCGGCTGGCCCAGAAAATCGATCACCGCACTGTCGCCGGCGTAGTGCAGCTGGTTGCCGTCCACACCGATGCGGTTGACTGCCGCCACGAAGCACAGGTTCTCGATGGCGCGTGCGCGCAGCAGGGTCTTCCACGCATAGGCACGTGCCGAGGGCCAGTTGGCCACGAAGATCTGCAGGTCGAAATCCATCTGCCCTGCCCGCTCCACGTTGTAGCGGTTGCGGCAGAACACCGGGAAACGCAGGTCGTAGCAGACCTGCGGGTTGATCCGCCAGCCCTTCCATTCCACGCTCAGGCGGTCGCGGCCGGCGGCATAGCGTTCGTGCTCGCCGCCGTAGCGGAACAGGTGGCGCTTGTCGTAGTACTGCAGTTCGCCATCAGGCGTGGCAAACAGCAGGCGGTTGTACACGCCCTCGCCTTCGCGCAGCTGCACGCTGCCGATCACCGCGGCATCCAGCGCACGTGCCTGCTCGCGCAGCCAGGCCACCGTCGGGCCGTCCATGCCCTCGGCCTGGGCAATGGCATCGTTGGAAAACCCACTGGTGAAGGTCTCCGGCAGGATCACCAGGTCGGTGCGGCCGGCCAGCGGCGCCAGCAGCGCGCCGTAGTAATCGCGGTTGCCCGTCGGGTCATGCCAGCGGGTGTCGCCCTGGACGAGGGAAATACGCAGGTCCTGCATGGTCGTGTCCCCTCAGAGCAGGCGCAGGCGTTCGATCGCCGCGTCCAGGGTGGCTTCGTTCTTGGCAAAGCACAGGCGCACCAGGCGCTGGCCCACCGGCGCGGTTTCGTAGAACGGCGACAGCGGAATGGCGGTCACGCCCTTTTCAATCGTCAGCCACTTCACGAATTCGTGGTCGGGCAGATCGCTGATGTCCGAATAGTCGACCAGCTGGAAGTAGCCGCCCGGCACCGGCAGCGGCTTCAGGCGCGTGCCGGCCAGCTGTTCGCGGAAGCGATCGCGCTTGGCCTGGTAGAACGCACCCAGTTCCAGGTGGTGTTCCGGCTCGTCGCGGATCATCGCGGCAAACCCATACTGGGCCGGGCCGAAGCTGGTGAAGGTGTTGTACTGGTGCACCTTGCGGAATTCGGCGGTCAGCAGCGGCGGCGCCACCGCGTAGCCGATCTTCCAGCCGGTGCAGTGGTAGGTCTTGCCGAAGCTGGAGATGACGAAGGTGCGCTCGCGCAGTTCCGGGTAACGCAGCGCCGATTCGTGGCGGCGGCCGTCGTAGATGATGTGCTCGTACACCTCATCGGAAATCAGGTAGATCTGCGTACCGCGCAGCAGGTCGGCCAGCGCCTGCATGTCGGCCTCGTCCAGCATGGCGCCGGACGGGTTGTGCGGGGTGTTGACCATCAGCATGCGGGTGCGCGGGGTGATTGCCGCGCGCACGCGGTCCCAGTCCACGGCAAAGGTCTGCGGGTCCAGCGGCACGTGCACGGCGGTGGCGCCGGCCAGCTCGATGGCCGGTTCGTAGCAGTCGTAGGCCGGGTCCAGCACGATCACTTCCTCGCCGGCACGCACCACGGCGTGGATGGCGTTGAAGATGGCCTCGGTGGCACCGCTGGTCACGGTGATCTCGGTGTCCGGGTCGATGGTGGCGCCGTACAGGTCCAGCGACTTCTGCGCGATGGCCTGGCGCAGCGGCGCCACGCCGGTCATCGGCGGGTACTGGTTCAAGCCGGCCGCCATGGCCTTGCTGGTCTCGTCGATCAGCCGCTGCGGTGCGGAGAAGTCCGGGAAGCCCTGGCCCAGGTTGACCGCGCCGTGTTCGGCGGCGAGCTGGGACATGACCGTGAAGATGGTGGTGCCGACCTTGGGCAGCTTGGTGTTCGGTTGCATCGGCCTGGAATATGGGAGAACAAGGCCCGGAAGTGTACGAAATCCACGCCCTGCCTGCGGAACCGGGCCGTTCTTTGCATATTCCACGTCGCCAGCCGCCCTGGTCCGGCGCTACCGGGGCCGCATTCACCGCTACAATTGCCGCCGCACCCCGGCATGAAGATCCCTGGCCCTTGAACACCCCTGCATTGCTGGCCGCCAGCGGCCTGAGCTTCTCCCGCAATGATGAGCCCGTGTTCGGCCCGCTGGACTTCCATGTGGACGCCGGCGAGGCGCTGCTGGTGCAGGGCGGCAACGGCGCCGGCAAGACCACCCTGCTGCGCGTGCTGGCCGGCCTGGCCCGGCCGGGCGCCGGTCAGGTACGCATCGACGGCAAGCAGGCCAGCACGGCCGAGCGCGCGCGCTACGTGGCCTACCTGAGCCACCTGCCCGCGCTGAAGCCGGACCTGGACACGCTGGAAAACCTGCACTTCCTGTGCGGCCTGCATGGGCGGCGTGCGCGGCAGATGCCGGGCAATGCGCTGGCCATCGTCGGCCTGGCCGGTTACGAGGACACCCTGGTGCGGCACCTGTCGGCCGGGCAGAAACGGCGGCTGGCACTGGCCCGCATCTGGCTGTCACCGGCCCCGCTGTGGCTGCTGGACGAGCCCTACGCCAACCTGGACCTGGACGGCATCAACCTGGTCAACCGGATGATTTCGGCGCACCTGCGCAGTGGCGGTGCCGCCCTGGTCACCACCCATGGTGCCTATGCCGCACCGCCGGTACGCACGCGCCTGCTGCAACTGCAGCCGGATCTTGCCCAGGGAGAAGCCGCATGATCGCGCCGGGCACCGAACCGGGTCTGTGGCAGACCGCGCGCGCCCTGGTGGCGCGCGACATGCGCCTGCTGTGGCGCCGCCGTGGCGATGCCCTGCAGCCGCTGCTGTTCGCGCTGCTGGTGGTGGTGCTGTTCGCCCTGGCCCAGGGCCGCGATCCGCAGTCGCTGGCCGCTACGGCCGGTGCCGTGCTGTGGCTGGCGGTTCTGCTGGCCGGGCAACTGGCGCTGGACTCGCTGTTCCGTTCCGATGCCGAAGACGGCTCGCTGGAACAATGGCTGCTGGCCCCGGTGCCGTTGGCCTGGCTGGTATTGGTGCGGGTGCTGGTGCACTGGGCCACCACGGCGCTGCCGCTGATCGTGGTCAGCCCGTTGCTGGCGGAAATGCTGCATCTGCCACATGACCAACTGACGATGTTGCTGGCATCGTTGCTGCTGGGAACACCCGTGTTGAGCCTGATCGGCGGTGTGGTGGCAGCACTGACCGTCGGCATCCGGCGCTCTGGTATTCTCGTGGCGTTGCTGTCGTTGCCGCTGTATGTACCGGTGCTGGTGTTCGGTGCAGGCAGTCTGGCGGCAGCCGGCCGTGGGCAGGATCCAGTCGGTGCGCTGCTGATGCTGGGCGCGGGGCTGGTGGTTGCCCTGGTGCTGGCACCGCTGGCCACGGCCGCGGCCATCCGTATTTCTCTGAGTTGAACGAGCTGAGAGCCAATCCATCCCTGCTGGATAGCCGCCACGCATGAATCCGATCGTCCGCTGGTTCCACCAACTCGGTTCACCTCCGACCTTCGATCGTTTCGCCGCGCGCTGGTCCCGCGTGTTCTACGCCGCAGCGGTACCGGTGCTGCTGATCGGCCTGTGGCAGGGGCTGTTCGTGGCGCCGCCGGAACAGAACCAGCACGATGCCTTCCGCATCATCTACATCCACGTGCCCAGTGCCTGGATGAGCCTGTTCGTGTTCGCGCTGATGGCGGCCTATTCCGCCATCGCACTGATCTGGCGGATCAAGATCTGCGAAATCCTGGCCATGGCCTGTGCGCCGATGGGCGCCGGCTTCACCCTGATCACCCTGCTGACCGGCAGCATCTGGGGAAAAGGCACCTGGGGCACTTGGTGGGACTGGGACCCGCGCATGACCAGTGAGCTGATCCTGCTGTTCCTGTACCTGGGCGTGATCGGGCTGTACCACGCCATCGAGGACCGCCGCAGCGCCGCGCGCGCCGCCGGGCTGCTGGCGATCATCGGCGTGGGCCTGCTGCCGGTCATCCGCTATTCGGTGGACTGGTGGGGGGCACTGCACCAGCGCCAGTCGATCAATGTGTTCGGCGAAAACGCGGTACGCCCGGAACTGATTGCGCCGCTGTGGTGGATGGTGGTGGCCACCAAGCTGTGGTTCGTCGGCTCGCTGCTGGCCAAGGCGCGCGCCGACAACATCGCCCGCGAGGCCGGCAAGGCCTGGATCGGCGAACGCTTCGGCACGCAACCGGCAGCCCGCCACACGGAGCCACGGCCATGACCCACCTGCCCTATCTGATCGCGGCGTTCTCGGTGTTCCTGCTGGTGCTGGGCTGCGATGCGCTGGGTTCCTGGCTGCGCCTGCGCCACGCCCGGCAACAGGCACAACGCCGCCAGCAGCGGTTGCAGGCGCGCAGCAACGGCCCGGCAGCGGCGCCGCTGGCCACCGAGCTCAGCCGATGACGCCGGTGCAGCGACGCCGCATGGTCTGGGTAATGCTGCTGCTGTTGGCATCCGGGCTGGCGACCACCCTGGTGGCCTTCGCCCTGCAGCGCAATATCGCCTATCTCTACACGCCGTCTGAAGTGCTGCGCGGGGATGTCGACGCGCAGTCGCGCTTCCGCCTGGGCGGCATGGTGGTGAAGGGCTCCTTCGATCGCCCCAGTGGTTCGCTGCAGGCACATTTCGTGGTGACCGATGGCGATGCCACGCTGCCGGTCAGCACCGATCGCATCCTGCCGGACATGTTCCGCGAGGGTACCGCCGTGGTCGCCAGCGGCCGCCTGCAGGACGGGGTGTTCGTGGCCGACGAAGTGTTGGCCAAGCACGATGAGAATTACGTGCCCAAGGAAGTGGCCGACAAGATGGGCGATGCCCATCGCAAGCACGACGTGCCGGTAACGGCGCCCGAGGTGCGCTGAGTGCTGCCGGGAGTGCTGCCAGAACTGGGTCAGATCCTGCTGTTGTGTGCGTTGCTGGCGGCGCTGCTGCAGGCCGGCCTGCCGCTGGCCGGCGCGCAGCGCGGCAACAGCGCCTGGATGGCCACCGCACGCCCGGCCGCCTTCGCCCAGCTGCTGCTGGTGGCCGCTGCCTTCGCGGTGCTGACGGCGGCCTTCGTGCAGCAGGACTTTTCGGTGCGCTACGTGGCCGAAAATTCCAATTCGCTGCTGCCGCTGATCTACCGCTATTCGGCGGTGTGGGGCGCGCACGAGGGTTCGCTGCTGATGTGGGCACTGGTGCTGGCGCTGTGGACCGGTGCCGTGGCGCTGTTCTCGCGGCAGTTGCCGGCCCCGGTGCAGGCCCGCGTGCTGGCGGTGATGGGCGTGGTCAGCGTCGGCTTCCTGGCCTTCCTGATCTTCACCTCCAACCCGTTCCTGCGCCTGAACCCGGCGCCGCTGGAAGGCCGCGACCTGAATCCGCTGCTGCAGGACCCGGGCCTGATCATCCACCCTCCGATGCTGTACCTGGGCTACGTCGGGTTTTCGGTGCCCTTCGCCTTCGCCGTCGCCGCGCTGCTGGAAGGCCGCGTGGATGCACGCTGGCAGCGCTGGACGCGGCCGTGGACCAACGTGGCGTGGGGCTTTTTGACCCTGGGCATCGCACTGGGCAGCTGGTGGGCGTATTACGAGCTGGGCTGGGGCGGCTGGTGGTTCTGGGACCCGGTGGAGAACGCCAGTTTCATGCCGTGGCTGGTCGGCGCCGCACTGATCCATTCGCAGGCCGTCACTGAAAAGCGCGGCACCTTCGGCAGCTGGACCCTGCTGCTGGCCATCGCCGCCTTCGCGCTGTCCCTGCTGGGCACCTTCCTGGTGCGCTCGGGCGTGCTGACCAGCGTGCATTCGTTCGCCGCCGACCCGTCGCGTGGCCTGTTCATCCTGATCTTCCTGTCGCTGCTGGTCGGTGGCAGCCTGCTGCTGTACGCGCTGCGTGCCGGCCGTCTGGGCATGGACAGCGATGATCCACGCCGCGGCTTCACCGCCACCTCGCGCGAGACCCTGCTGCTGGGCAACAACCTGTTGCTGGCCACGGCCTGCGCCATGGTGCTGCTGGGCACCCTGTACCCGCTGCTGGCCGATGCCTTGTCGCTGGGCAAGATTTCGGTCGGCCCACCGTACTTCGGCAGCCTGTTCCTGCTGCTGATGGCGCCGCTGGTGCTGCTGCTGCCGTTCGGGCCGCTGGTGAAGTGGCAACGCGACCAGCCCTCGCGCGCCTTGGCCCTGCTGGCGCCGTGGATGGGGCTGGCCATCGTGCTGGGTGCGCTGGCGTGGTGGCAGGCGCCGCAGAATGGCTGGAAGGCAGGGCTGGGCGTCGCGGCCGCGGCCTGGGTCGGCCTGGGCACCGCCCGCTTCGTCTGGCAGCGGCTGCGCGGCAATGGCCGCTTCACCGCCGAAATGCTCGGCATGATCGTGGCCCATGGCGGCATGGCAGTGTTCCTGGCCGGGGCGCTGCTGGTGGAAGCACTGAACGTGCAGCGCGAAGTGGCGCTGGCGCCGGGGCAGCAGCTGGTCGTCGGCCGCTACGAAGTCCGCTTCGAAGGCGTGGACCACCGCGAAGGCCCCAATTTCGTGGCCGACCGTGGCCACCTGCGGGTGTTCCGCAACGGCCGCGAGCAGGCCCTGCTGCACCCGGAAAAACGCCAGTACGCCAGCGGCGGCCAGGTGATGACCGAGGCCGGCATCGATGCACGCCTGAACGGTGATGTCTACGTGGCATTGGGCGAGCCGCTGGGCAACAATGCGTGGGCGGTACGGGTGCACATCAAACCGTTCGTGCGCTGGATCTGGCTGGGCGCACTGCTGATGGCACTGGGCGGATTCATCACCGCCGCCGACCGCCGTTTCCGTCGTCCGTAGGAGTTTTCATGTCGTCGTCCCCTGCCTCGCGTCCATCGCGCCCGCTGCCCCCCATCGCCATCGTCATCGGCGTGCTGTTCTTCTTCGGCCTGCTGGGGTTGATGGTGTACGGGGTGATGAAGTCGGGGGATCCGCAGCGCGACGTGCTGCCTTCCGCGCTGATCGACAAGCCGGCCCCCGCCTTCGCGCTGCCGGTGCTGCACGACCCCGGCATGACCGTGCGCAGCGAAGAGCTGCGCGGTGCGCCCTACCTGCTGAACGTGTGGGGCAGCTGGTGCGCGGCCTGCCGCGAGGAACACCCGGTGCTGACCCGCTTCGCCGAAAGCAAGCGCGTGCGCGTGATCGGCTACAACTGGAAGGACGAGCCCACCGATGCGCTGCACTGGCTGGAGACATTGGGCAACCCGTTCATGGTGGTGCTCAGTGACATGGAAGGCCGTACCGCGATCGACTGGGGCGTTACCGCCGCGCCGGAAACCTTCCTGGTCGATGGCAGTGGCATCGTGCGCTGGAAGTACAGCGGCGCGATGACCCAGCAGGTGGTGGACGAAAAGCTGATTCCCGCGCTGCAGAAGATCGAAAAGGCCCAGGGCCATGCCGATACCGGCCTGCACGGCAATCCGTAACGCGCTGCTGGCGCTGCTGCTGTGCGCGGCGCTGCCCGCACTGGCGCAGCAGCCGCTGCACGACCCACGGCCGCTCGCCTTCCGCAGCGCGGCCGAAGAGGCCCGCTTCCACGACCTGGCCGCGCAGCTGCGCTGCGTACAGTGCCAGAACCAGTCGCTGGCCGATTCCAACGCACAGATCGCCCAGGACCTGCGCCGTGAAGTGCTGCAGCTGATGCAGCAGGGCCACGACGATGCTCAGATCAAACAGTTCATGGTCGCCCGCTACGGCGAATTCGTGCTGTACCAGCCGCCGCTGCAGCCGGGTACCTGGCTGCTGTGGGGCGGGCCGTTGCTGATCCTTGGCGGTGGTGCCCTGCTGGTGCTGGGCATCGTGCGCCGGCGCGGCCGCACGCTGGCACCGGCAGCGGCCGACCGCAACGCCGATGAAGGAGATGGCTGGTGAGCTACACACTGCCCGTGCTGGCCGGCCTGGTGGCCGCGGTGATGGCCGCGCTGGTGCTGTGGCCGCTGCGCCGGCAGGGGCGCCGCGGTTTCGTACTGGGCGTGTTCGCGCTGGGCGTGGCCGGTGCCTGCCTGTACCTGCTGGTGGGCGACCCGCGCGCAGCGCAGGTGCAGCCGGCGCCGTCGGTGGCGACCCTGCGCGACGGTGTAACGGCGCTGCAGCAGGCCCTTGATCGCGATCCGCAACGCGCCGATGGCTGGGCGCTGCTGGGCCGTTCACAGACCGAACTGGGCGATGCACAGGCGGCGGCCGATGCCTTTGCACGTGCCGCAGCATTGGCACCGGACGATGCAGGCGTGCTGGTGGAAGCGGCGCAGGCGCGCGCGCAGGCCGATGCCGGCAAGCAGTTCGATGACACCGCCATGGCGTGGTTGCAGCAGGCGCGGCGGGTGGCACCGCAGGCCGAGCGGGCCAGCTGGCTGCTGGGCATTGCCCTGCGCCAGCGCGGCCGCAATGCCGAAGCGGCCGAGATCTGGAGCAGCCTGCTGCCGCAGCTGGAACCGGGCGCCGCGCAGGCCCTGCAGGCGCAGATTGCGATTGCCCGCGAAGCCGCGGGACAGTCAGTCGATCCTTCCACCACGGCGGCACCGGCGTTGCTGCAGCTGCAGGTGCAGCTGCCCGACGCGGTGAAGCACGGCGACTGGCCGGCCAGTGCGCAGGTGTTCGTGCTGGCCCGCGCCGTGGGCGGCCCGCCAATGCCGGTGGCGGCGCGCAAGCTGCCGTTGACCGCCTTCCCGGCCACGGTCGGTCTGGGCGACGCTGACAGCCCGATGCCGACCGCACCGCTGTCGGCGCACCGCGAGGTGGAGGTGCTGGCGCGCATTTCACGCAGCGGCAGCGCCAACCGTGGCGAAGGCGACCTGCAGAGCGAGGCGGTGCGGGTAACGCTGCCGCATGACGGCGTGGTGGAACTGCGGTTCCCGTAGTTCGCGCACCGCTGCGCTCGCCGGGCCGCATGACCGGTAGCGCCGGGCCATGCCCGGCGGCTTTGCGCGCATGCCGTCCATGGAAACCAGCGTGCCGCCAGCTCCACGGGCCGCCCCGCTAGAATGGCGCCATGACTGAATTCATTCCGCCCGGCACCCGCTTCCATGCCCTGCCCTCGCCGTTCCCGTTCAAGCGCGGTGGCGCCCTGCACGGCGCGCGCGTGGCCTACGAGACCTGGGGCACGCTGGCCGCCGACGGCCGCAACGCGATCCTGATCGTCACCGGGCTGTCGCCCGATGCCCACGCGGCGGCCAATGACGACAACCCGGCCCCGGGCTGGTGGGAAGCGATGGTCGGCGCGGGCAAGCCGATCGACACCGACCGCTGGTTCGTGGTCTGCGTGAACTCGCTGGGCAGCTGCAAGGGCTCTACCGGCCCGGCCTCGTTGAATCCGGCCACTGGCGAGCCCTATCGCCTCGACTTCCCGGAACTGTCGGTGGAAGACGGTGCGCGCGCAGCCATCGAGGTCGTGCATGCGCTGGGCATCGAACAGCTGGCCTGCGTGATCGGCAATTCGATGGGCGGCATGACCGCGCTGGCGGTGCTGATGCTGCAGCCGGGCATCGCCCGCAGCCACATCAACATTTCCGGCAGCGCGCAGGCGTTGCCGTTCTCCATCGCCATCCGTTCACTGCAGCGCGAAGCCATCCGCCTGGACCCGCAGTGGAACGGCGGCCGCTACGACGATGCGCACTACCCAGAATCGGGCATGCGCATGGCGCGCAAGCTCGGGGTGATCACCTATCGTTCGGCGCTGGAATGGGATGGCCGCTTCGGACGCGTGCGACTGGATTCGGACCAGACCGACGACGATCCGTTCGGCCTGGAATTCCAGGTGGAAAGCTATCTGGAAGGCCACGCACGGCGCTTCGTGCGCTTCTTCGATCCCAACTGCTACCTGTACCTGAGTCGTTCGATGGACTGGTTCGACCTGGCCGAGTATGCCGACGGTGACGTGCTGGCCGGGCTGGCGAAGATCCGTGTCGAAAAGGCGCTGGCCATCGGCGCCAACACCGACATCCTGTTCCCGGTGCAGCAGCAGCAACAGGTGGCCGACGGCCTGCGTGCCGGTGGCGCCGACGCGCGCTTCATCGGCCTGGACTCGCCGCAGGGGCACGACGCATTCCTCGTCGATTTCGATCGCTTCGGCCCGGCCGTGCGCGGTTTCCTCGACGGACTGTAAGTGGCCTGGCGGCGCAACCTCGCGCTGGCCGCGTTCGGCGCGCTCATCGCGTTGACGGTCAGTGGCGTGCTGCCGCTGTGGCTGGTCGGCTGGTGCGTGCTGGCCAGCGTGGTGTCGTTCGGGCTGTACGGGCATGACAAGCGGGCGGCACAGCGCAAGCAGTGGCGCATTCCCGAACGCACGTTGCAGCTTCTGGCGTTCGCCGGTGGCTGGCCCGGTGCGCTGCTGGGCCAGGCGCTGTTCCGGCACAAGCACCGCAAGGCGGAATTCCAGTGGGTGTTCTGGCTGTGCGTGGTGGCGAACGTGGCCTCGATCGCGGTGATGCTGCGCGAATTTTCGCGCTGAGCCCCCGCCGGGCATGGCCCGGCGCGACCACCGCGATTAGGTTTCGCGCACCACTACGCCATCTCGCAGGCGGTACTGCGCATCCACCACGCCGTCCGGCAGGTCGTCGTGGGTGATCACCAGCAGGCTGCGGCCGTCCAGCAGCGCCGGCAGGTCGCGCAGCAACGCGTGCGCGGTATCCACGTCCAGCCCTTCGGTAGGTTCGTCCAGCACCAGGATGGGCGCATTGCGCAACAGCGCGCGCGCCAGCGCAAGGCGACGTGCCTGCCCCGCCGACATCGTCGCGCCGTTCTCGCCCACCCAGGCGTCCAGGCCGCCGTTGCGCTCGGCCCACTCGCCCAGCCGCACCCGGCGCAGCACGGCCCACAGCGTGGCATCGCTGGCATCCGGGTCGCCCAGGCGCAGGTTGTCGGCCACGCTGCCGGCAAAGACCGGCGCGTTCTGCGGCAGCCAGGCCAGTTGCCGGTGCCAATCGGCCTGGGCGAACGTGCGCAGGTCCTGGCCGCCATAGCTCAAGCGCCCCTGCTGCGGGTCCCACAAGCGCAGCAGCAGGCTGGACAGGGTGGTCTTGCCGCAACCGCTGTCACCACGGATCGCGATGCGTTCACCCGGGGCCAAGCGCAGCTGCAGCCCGCACAGCACCGGCCGCGCCGCGCCCGGCCACTGGAAATGCACGTCATCCCACTGCACCGCCGATGCCTGCGGCACCGGCTGCGGCGCTTGCGGCTCGTCCACGGCGGCGGGTTGTTCGACGATGGCCTGCAGACGCTCGGCCGCAATGCGGCCAGACTGCAGCGATTGCCAGGCCAGGCCCATGCCGGCCCACAGCTCGATCAGCGCCACGGTCAGGAACACCAGGCCTGCGGCCATTTCCGCAGCAATACGCTGCTGTTCGGCCGCGTGCAGGGCCAGCGCCAACATGCCGACCAGGCCCAGCCCGGCCACCGCGCCGTGCAGGGTGGACGCTGCAATCAGGCGCCAGCGCCGGCGCCGATCGCGCGCCGCCAGTTGCTTGGCTGCAACGCGCACCTTCAACTGCCACGCGGTAGCCGCATGCAGGGCCGCAAGGTCACCCGCGCCTTCCAGCCCTTCGAACGCAGCGGTGCGCAACGCGGCGCGATGCGCAGCACGGTCGGCTTCTTCGGCATCGCGCCCGCGCACGCCCAGCCACGGCACGCCGAAGCCGATCAGCAGCGCCAGCACGGCCAGCAGCACGGCCGCCGCGGGCAGGATCAGCGCTGCCGATGCGATGGCCACCAGTGACAGCGCAGCGAGCGCGAACAGGGGCCCGAGCGCGCGCACCAGCAGTCCATCGACCTCGCCGATGTCACCCAGCAGGCGTGCCAGCAGTTCACCGGTACGGGTGGCCCCCAGCCGCGCCGGTGCCAGCGGCAGCGCACGGCGGAAGAACCACACGCGCAGGTCGCGCGCGATGCGCAGGGTCGCATCGTGGCCTATCAGCTTTTCGAAGTAGCGCGAGACGATGCGCGCCATGGTCAGCCCGCGGATGCCGGCCGACGGCGAGAAGAAATTGAAGCCCTGTGCCAGCCCTGCGGCACCGGCCAGCGCCGCGGCGGTCAGGAAGCCACCGGACAGCCCCAGCAGCGCGGTGCCGGCCAGCATCGTGATCCACAACAGCAGCACGGTCAGCAGCAGCCGTGGACGGTGGCGCATGAAGACCGCGCGCAGCGAATCGGGCGAGCGGCTCATGCGCGCACCGCCTGCGCCGGGTCCACCAGGCGGCCCTCGGGCAGCAGCAGGCAGCGATCGGCCCAGGCGATCACCGCCGGGCTGTGGGTGGCCACCACCACGGCGCGGCCGCGCGCGTAGGCGGCCAGGCTGCGCAGCAGTGCGGCCTCGGTGTCGGCATCCAGGAACGCAGTGGGCTCGTCCAGCAGCAGCACCTGCGGATCGCGAAGCAACAACCGCGCCAGGCCGATGCGCCGCGCCTCGCCACCAGACAGGCCGAAGCCGCGCTCACCGATCATCGTGTCCAGGCCCTGCGGCAGGCGCTGGGCGAACTGCAACACCTGGGCCGCTTCGGCCACCGCGCGCAACCGTGCATCACTGGCACCGGGATCGGCCAGGCGCAGGTTATCGGCAATCGACCCATGGAACAGGTACGGGCGCTGGCTGGCGTAGGCCACCTGCACGCCGGGGCGCACCTGCACGCGTCCTTCGCGCGGCGGCAGCCAGCCCGCCAGTGCCTCCAGCAGCGTGCTCTTGCCCGAACCACTGGGGCCAATCAGGGCCAGGCGTTGGCCGGGTTCCAGGCGTACATCCAGCCCACTCAGCACATCCTGCGGTGCGCCCAAGGGCCGCAGCACCAGGCCCTGCGCCTGCAGCGGCGGCAACGCGGCCTCGGCCGGTTCGGGCGCGCGCGTGGCCATGCCTTCCTCTGGCAGCGCCGCCTCTTCAGGCAATGCGTGCAGCAGACGTTCCACTTCGGCGGCAGCGGCCAGCGCGTTGGCGCGGTCGTGGTAATGGGCCGCCAACCGCCGCAGCGGCGCGTAGAATTCCGGCGCCAGCAGCAGGCAGAACAGCCCCGCACCCAATGTCGGCACCGTGGCGTGCAGCGACATCAGGCCCAGGTAGCTCAGCCCCAGGTAGAGCGCCACCATCGCCACGCTTACCGAGGCGAAGAATTCCAGCACGGTGGACGACAGGAAGGCGATGCGCAGCACCTTCAGCGTACGCACGCGCACCCCTTCGGCGGCCGCTTCCACACCGGCCAGTTCAGCATCGCCGCGGCCGTACAGGCGCAGCAGGCCCAGCCCCTTGATGCGATCGGCGAAGTGCCCGCTCATGCGCGCCAGTTCACCCAGTTGCGCGCGACCGGCGGCTTCGGCACCCCAGCCGACCAGCATCATGAAGAACGGCACCAGCGGCGCGGTGAACAGCAGGATCAGCGCCACCACCCAGTCCACCCAGGCCACCGCCGCCAGGATCAGCAGCGGCACCACCACCACTTCGGTGCGTACCGGCAGGAACCCGCTGTAATAGTTCTCAATCGCATCGCCGTGATGCAGCATCAGTTCGCCCAGCTCGCCGGTACGACGCTGCCGCAGCCACAGCGGGCCCTGCCCCAGCAGCCGTGCGAACACGCGCTCACGCAGGGCCAAACGCGCGGCGTCGGCCACGTCGCCTGCCGCAGCCTGGCTGGCGCCGCCCAGTGCGGTGCGCAGCAGCAGGATGACCACCAGCCCGGCCAGCACTGGCAGCGCCGACGACAGCGGCGCACGCTGCACCAGCACGTGCTGCACCAGCCAGGCGATGGCCGCGGCCTGGCCGATCAGCAACGCGCCGGACAGGCCCAGGCACAGCCCCGCCAGGCGCTGGCGGCCCCGCGCCACGCGTGCCAGATCAGCCAGCCAGGCCGTACGGGTACGACGCTGCAGGGCCGATTCGGCGTGCGGGTCGGTGGCAACAACGGAAGATTCGGCAGCGCTCAAGGGGGTCACGGGCAACAGGGCATGGCCGGCATTGTAGGCACACACAGGGGCCCTCCCCTGCGGCCAGCGGTCGCAGTCTTCATCCGGTTTGGCATACGATCCCCGTGTAGAGCCATTCATACATTGATCTGGATCAAGGCTGTTTGAAGTAGTCGGTCACATCATCCACCCCGTAGACCACCCTTCCCGCCACCTGCAACGGCACTATCCAACGAGGTAGCCAGGCCATGATTGATCAGACAGTCGTAGAACTGTCGCGGCTGCAATTCGCTTTGACCGCGATGTACCACTTCCTATTCGTACCGCTCACCCTTGGCCTGTCCTTCATGGTGGCCATCATGGAAAGCGTGTACGTGATGACACGCCAACAGGTCTGGCGGCAGATGACCCTGTTCTGGGGCGCCCTGTTCGGCATCAACTTCGCCATCGGCGTGGCCACTGGCCTGGTGATGGAATTCCAGTTCGGCATGAACTGGTCGTACTACAGCCACTACGTGGGCGATATCTTCGGTGCGCCGCTGGCCATCGAAGGCCTGATGGCGTTCTTCCTGGAAGCCACCTTCATCGGCCTGTTCTTCTTCGGCTGGAAGCGGCTGAGCCCGGTCAAGCACCTGGCGGTGACCTGGCTGATGGCGCTGGGCACCAATCTGTCGGCGGTGTGGATCCTGATCGCCAACGGCTGGATGCAGAACCCGACCGGCGCGGTGTTCAACCCGGAAACGATGCGCATGGAAGTGGTGGATTTCGCCGCCGTGCTGCTGAACCCGGTGGCCCAGGCCAAGTTCGTGCACACCGTCAGCGCCGGCTACGTGACCGGTGCGATCTTCGTGATGTCGATCAGCGCTTTGTACCTGCTGCGCAACAAGCACCGCGACATGGCCCGCCGCTCGTTCGCGGTGGCCGCTGCGTTCGGCCTGCTGTCGTCGCTGTCGGTAGTGGTGCTGGGTGACGAAAGTGGTTACGCCGCCAGCGAACACCAGAAGATGAAGCTGGCCGCCATTGAAGCGATGTGGGAAACCGAGCGTGCACCGGCCGACTTTACCGCCTTCGGCATTCCCAACCAGACCACCCAGCAGAACGACTACGCGATCAAGATTCCGTACCTGATGGGCCTGATCGCCACCCGTTCCACCAACCAGCCGATCCCGGGCATCCTGGAACTGGTGGAGCGCGCCGAACACCGCATCCGCGGCGGCCAGCTGGCCTACGGTGCGCTGGAACGCATCCGCGCCAACAAGGACGATGTGGAAGCGCGCGAGATGTTCGACCGCCACTGGCAGGACCTGGGCCACGGCCTGCTGCTGAAGCGTTACCGCGAGGACATCCTCAACGCCACGCCGGAAGAAATCTCCAAGGCCGCGCTGGATACCGTGCCGCGCGTGGCGCCGTTGTTCTGGACCTTCCGCGTGATGGCTGGCCTGGGCTTTTACCTCATCGCCTTCTTCGCCCTGGCGTTCTACTTCTCCTGCCGCAACAACTTCCAGGACAAGCGCTGGTTCCTGAAGCTGGCGGTGTGGTCGCTGCCGGTGCCGTGGATCGCGATCGAGTGCGGTTGGTTCGTGGCCGAATACGGTCGCCAGCCGTGGGCGGTGGATGGCGTGCTGCCCACCTTCTATGCCGCGTCGGGCCTGGCCCTGCATGAAATCCTGACCACGCTGGCCATCTTCACCGCGCTGTACACGGTGCTGCTGGTGATCGAGGTGAAGCTGATGCTGAAGGCGATCCGCAAGGGCCCGGACGAGATCCTGCCGACGCTGCAGGCCGACATCCGCCCCGCATCCCCCAATGCCGCAATGCCGGCCCCCGGCCAGGTCTGAGGCAGGAGAACGCACATGGAATTTCTTGGATTGGATTACACCACGCTGCGCGTGATCTGGTGGTTGCTGCTGGGCATCCTGCTGATCGGCTGGGCGGTGATGGATGGCTTCGACCTGGGCGTGGGCACCCTGCTGCCCTTCGTGGCCAAGACCGATGAAGAGCGCCGGCTGGTGATCAACACCGTCGGCCCGGTGTGGGAAGGCAACCAGGTGTGGCTGGTGCTGGGTGGCGGCGCGATCTTCGCCGCATGGCCGCCGCTGTACGCGGTCAGCTTCTCCGGCTTCTACTTGGCGGTGTTTGCCATGCTGTTCGGGCTGATCCTGCGTCCGGTCGGCTTCAAGTACCGCAGCAAGCTGCCCAGCAAGCGCTGGCGCGACAACTGGGACCGGGTGCTGTTCGTCGGTGGCCTGCTGCCGGGCCTGATCGCCGGTGTGGCGGTGGGCAACGTGCTGCTGGGCGTGCCGTTCCACTTCGATGACAGCATGCGCATCTTCTACACCGGCTCGTTCTTCGGCCTGCTGACCCCGTTCGCGCTGGTGGCAGGTCTGGTGAGCGTGGCCATGCTGGTGTCGCACGGCGCCGCCATGCTGGTGATCAAGACCGATGGCCCGGTGGCCGATCGTGCTGCCCGCTACGGCAGCGTGGCGGCGATCATCAGCTTCGTGCTGTTCGCCGCAGCCGGTGCCTGGGTGGCCTTCGGCCTGCCCGGCTACCAGATCACCTCGCAGGTGGTGACCGACGGCCCGACCAACCCGCTGCTGAAGACCGCGGCCATCGGCACGGCCGCCGGTGGCTGGCTGCGCAACTACAGCAGCATGCCGCTCACCATCGTGTTCCCGGTGCTGGGCCTGCTGGGTGCACTGGCCAGCGCGGCGCTGCTGCGGGCCCGTCGTGGCGGCCTGGCGTTCATCGCCTCGGGCGCGTCGATTGCCGGCATCATCCTCACCGTTGGCTTTGCCATCTTCCCGTTCCTGCTGCCGTCTTCCAGCCAGCCCGGTTCCAGCCTGACCGTCTGGGACAGCTCGTCCAGCCACCTGACGCTGGGCATCATGCTGGTGGCCACGGCGATCTTCCTGCCGATCATCCTGGCCTACACCACCTGGGTGTACCGCGTGCTGAAGGGCAAGACGACCACCGAAGAGATGGACGAGAACCCGAACGCGTATTGATTTGAAGGTGTGCCGACCCACGGTCGGCACCTACCCCGAAAAGAGGAGAAACGAACATGTGGTATTTCGCCTGGATTCTCGGCACCGGCCTGGCCTCCACCGTAGCCATCCTCAACGGCATGTGGTTCGAATCGCGCGAGCAGAACCGGCTCGAACAGGAAAACCGTCGCTGAGTTGTAAAAAAACCTTGCCGCCTTGGCCTTCACACGGTATCTTAGGCGGCTCCTTCGGGGTGTAGCTCAGTCTGGTAGAGCGCTACGTTCGGGACGTAGAGGTCGCAGGTTCGAATCCTGTCTCCCCGACCACTTTTGTGGTCGCATTGAAGCCTGGTGAAGTTGTCCAGGCTTTTTTGTTCCCTGAAGTGACACTGCCTGGCAGTGTGAAGGAAACGGCTTTCACCCCTTGCCGCCATCGGGGTGAACAGCTAGAATAGGCGGCTCCCTTCGGGGTGTAGCTCAGTCTGGTAGAGCGCTACGTTCGGGACGTAGAGGTCGCAGGTTCGAATCCTGTCTCCCCGACCACTTCGCTGGTCAGCAAGAAGCCTGGAAGACGACAGTCCTCCGGGTTTTTTTGTATCTGAAATCCGCGCCCCGCCCGCGTGGCGGCCGCAATGCCGCGGCCACGTACAATGGCCCCCTGCCCCCACCTGCCGCACCGGCCCGGTCCAGTGCCGCCGCTGCACGCCCACGTTCCCGCGTGCGCCACCTGCAAGGATTCCGCATGACCACCGCCTCCCACGACTCGCCCTCACTGCTGCACGGGCGGCTGCTCGCCTTCGCTGCCATCCTGCTGGCGGCCGTGAACCTGCGCACCGCTGTCACCTCCATCACCCCGCTGCTGGACGTGCTGGGCCAGCATTTCGGCTTCGGCACCACCATGACCGGCGTGCTGGGCATGCTGCCGACCGCCTCGTTCGCCCTGTTCGGCGTGGCCACCCCGGCCCTGGCCCGGCGCCTGGGGCTGGAACGCACCACCCTGCTGGCCATGACCCTGGCCATGGCCGGCCTGCTGCTGCGCTCCAGCGCCGGCAACGTCGGCACCCTGCTGCTGGGTTCGGTGATGGCACTGGCCGGCATGGGCATCGGCAACGTGGTGGTACCGCCGCTGGTGAAGCGCTACTTCGCCAACAAGGTGGGTACCATGAGCACGCTGTACATCAGCATGCTGCAGCTGGGCACCATGCTGCCGGCGCTGCTGGCGGTGCCGGTGGCGCAGGCGGCCGGCTGGCGCGTGTCGCTGGGCATGTGGGCGCTGCTGGCCCTGGCCGCCGCCCTGCCGTGGCTGATGCTGGCCCGACGCGCGCCGCACGCGCAGTGGGCGGCCAACGATCCCAGCGCGCAGCCGCACGGCAAGGTCTGGCGCACGTCGCTGGGCTGGAGCATGTCGCTGATGTTCGGCATGACCTCGCTGATGACCTATTCGATGTTCACCTGGCTGCCGCGCATCGTGGTGGAAGCTGGCGCCACGCCGGCCTTCGGCGGGGTGATGGTGGCCGTGTTCTCGGCGCTGGGGCTGCTGCCGTCGCTGGTCATCCCGTCGCTGGCGGTGCGCCTGCAGAACCCGTTCCCGCTGGTGCTGATCGGCTTCTTCTCGTTCGTGATCGCCTTTGCCGGCCTGCTGCTGGCGCCGATGAAGGCGCCCCTGCTGTGGGCCGCCCTGCTGGGCGTGGGCCCGTCCACCTTCCCGCTGGCACTGACCCTGATCAACCTGCGCACGCGCACCGCCACCGGCTCGGCGGCGCTGTCCGGCTTCATGCAGGGCGTGGGTTACAGCTTCAGCTGCCTGGGGCCGTTCCTGGTCGGCTGGCTGCACACGGTCAGCAACGGCTGGGGCCTGCCGTTCGGCTTCCTGTTCGGTTGTGCCACCGTCATGCTGTGCGCGTCCTGGGTGGCGTGCAAGCCGCGCCGCCTGGAAGATCTGTGGTGATCCGGGCCACCTTCCCCCGCGCGTCTACACACTGCTTCGGCGCAAACTGACGTAGCGTGTCCAAAGCTGACGCGGGGCGCGTCCAGGCCGACCGGCCGCCACGCCCCTCCGCGCCCGCACTCCGTGCCGCTGCGGCGGCCGGTGCACTGATGTTTCGCAGTCCAAGCCTTTGGCGGAAGGGGCGGCGCGATGGAAATGGCCTGTATCCGGTGGCGGTTGCGTGTAGAGGGAACAGCGAGGCTCTGGCCTCCTTGGGGCGTGTCGGCTAAAGTTGGCATGTGATGTGCGTCACACTTTTTGCACATCATCTAAGAATGGATGCTGAAGGGGGAATTCATGGTTGTTCACCGACCGCTGGCGCTCTGCGTCGGCCTGGCCTGCGCCGCTCTGGCGTCCGGGGCCCACGCGGCGCCGCCGCCCACCCAGGCCACCCGTGCCGATCGGCTGGCTGAAATCGGCCATTACCGTGACCAGGCCCACTGGGTTGATGCGCTGGCCGCCATCGAGCGCGCGCAGCAGGCCGAACCCAACGATGACCTGCTGTACAAGCTGCAGGTGCTCACCCTGGGCGACATCGGCAATGCGCACCGCGCCTGGCGCCTGTATCAGGCACGGCCGCAGTTGTTCGATGCCGACCAGAAGGCCCGGCTGGAAGCGAACTACGTGGCCAAGCTGGTGAACTGGAGCCTGGCCTACGGCCAGACCGAAGATTCGCGCCTGGACGAGGCCGAGGACGCGCTGGCTGAAATGGAGCAGTACGTGCAGCGCGACGGCACGCCGCTGGCGCAGGCCCCCCTGCGCATCCGCATGGACCGGCTGATCCTGCTCAACCGCCTGTCACGGCACGCACAGGTGCGCGATGAAGCGCGCGCCCTGCAGGCCGAAGGCCATGCCCTGCCCGACTATGTGCTGCCGGCGGTGGGCGATTCGATGATGGCCACCCAGCACCCCGACGAAGCCATTCCGCTGCTGGAAGCGGCGGTGAAGAACGATCCGTCGCGCTTCCAGTCGCGCTCTGAACTGGCCTACGCCTACCTGGAGACCGAGCAGGCAGAAAAGGCCATCGGCTACCTGCAGACGTGGCAGAAGGACGAACCGGCCTGGCGCTGGGGCGGTGGCAAGAGCCCGTACGCCAATTGGGCGCGCTACGAGGCCGACGTGAACCTGGCGATGATCCGCGCCTACAGCGGCGACCTGCCCACCGCGCAGCGCGAACTGGAAGCCCTGGTGGACGTGGGCCCGGGCAACGGCGGCCTGCAGACTGCACTGGGCAGCGTGTACCAGATGCGCGGCTGGCCGCGGCGTTCGCTGGAACGCCACCAGATGGCCTACACCCTGGACCCGCGCGACGTCTCGCCGCGGCTGGGCATGCACGAGGCCTACGTGCAGCTGCAGCGCGACGATCTGGCGCGGCCGCTGCACGACGATCTGCTGGAACGCTACCCCAACCAGCCCTCGGTGCTGCGCATGGACCGCGACTGGCGCGCACACCGTGGCTGGCAGCTGCAGGCCACCGTTGAAGGCGGCCGCAGCTCGGGCGGCGGCGGCACCTCGCCGCTGGGCAACGACGACCTGCATTACGGCATGGAAGTGGCCACGCCGATCCTGGACGACCGCTGGCGCCTGTTCGCCTTCGCCGACCGCCGTTCGGTCACCTTCCAGGACCAGAAGATCAACCCGCTGTGGATGGGTGCCGGCGTGCGCTACCGGTTTGGTCGCGCCGACGCCGAAGCCGCCGTGCTTCGTCCCAACGACAGCATCGGCGACACCGGCCTGCGCGGTGGCTTCGGCTGGCAGTTCAACGACCAGTGGCATGCCGGCGTCACCGCCGCGCGCAACGATCCGGAAGCCTCGATGCAGGCCCGCGTCTCGGGCATCACCGCCGACAGCGTGGCCGTGGCCGTGGACTACACCCGTAACGAGCGCACCCACTGGAGCCTGGGCGGCAGCCAGTTCCGCTACGACGATGGCAACCGCCGCGACACCCTGACCAGCGCCATCGAGCAGCGCCTGCTGACCCGCCCGCGCCTGCTGATCGATGGCTTGGGCAGCGTCTACACCAGCCGTGGCAGCCAGGACGACGCACCGTACTTCAACCCCTCGCGCGACCGCTCGGTGGAGATCGGCCTGCGCATCGACCAGCAGCTGTGGCGCCACTATGAACGCCACTTCCGCCACCGCCTGACGGTGTCGCTGGGCGACTACTGGCAGGAAGGCTATGGCAGCGCACTGATTCCCAGCGTGGCCTACCGCCACGAATGGCAGTTCAGCCAGGGGCGCATCCTGGAATACGGGGTGAGCTGGTCGCGGCCGGTCTACGACGGCCAACGTGAACGTCATATCGGCTTCGATGCCGCGCTGCACTGGGGAGAGTGAGATGGAACGGATGCTTCGCTACCTGATGACCACCGTGCTGCTGGGCCTGCTGGCCCTGGCACTGCCGGCCGGCGCCCAGCAGCCCACCGAGCTGGATGCCAGCGACAACGGCCTGCTGATCCTGAGCTACCACGACATCCGCGATGACGTGCGCGAAAAGGCCGACGCCGACGCCTACGCGGTCAGCACGCAGAACTTCGCCGCACACCTGGACTGGCTGTCGGCGCATGGCTACCACCCGATCTCGCTGTCGCAGCTGATCAAGGCCTCGCGCGGGGAAGCCACGCTGCCGCCACGGCCGGTGCTGCTGACCTTCGATGACGGCCTGCGCAGCGTCTATACGCGCGTGTACCCGCTGCTGCGCGCCTACAACTACCCGGCGCTGGTGGCGGTGATCACCGACTACGTGGACATGGCGCCGGGCCGCACCATCGACTATGGCTACCGCCCGTTCGGCCATGACGATTTCCTGACCTGGGCACAGCTGCGCGAGATGCAGTCCAGCGGGCTGATCGAACTGGCCAGCCACACCGACAACCTGCACCACGGCGTGCAGTCCAACCCGCAGGGCAACCAGACCCCGGCGGTGATCACCCGCGTGTACGACCCCAAGGCGCAGCGCTACGAAACCGCGCAGGAGTACGAACAGCGCCTGCGTGCCGACCTGGGCCGCAGCGTGCAGCTGATCAGGAAAGAGCTGGGGGTGACGCCGAAGGCGATCGTCTGGCCGTACGCCGCCTACAACCAGCTGAGCAACGATATTGCCGAGCAGCTGGGCATGCCGGTGTCGTTCGACCTGGAAGGCCGCAGCACGCCGGTGACCCGCGACCTGCACGGTCTGGCACGCCTGCTGGTGACCAACAACCCGAACACGGCCTCGCTGGCCTTTGAACTGCGCCGCAATGTCAGCCTGGATGGCACCCGCGCGCTGCAGATCGACATGGATGCGGTGTACGACGCCAACCCCGCGCAGCAGGCGCGCAACCTGGATGCGCTGATCGAGCGGGTGAAGAAGGTCGGCCCGACCCACGTCTACCTGCAGGCCTTCGCCGATCCGGACGGCAACAACACCGCCGATGCGCTGTACTTCCCCAACCGCCACCTGCCGATGCGTGCGGACCTGTTCAACCGCGTGGCCTGGCAGCTGAAGACCCGCGCCGGGGTGAAGGTGTATGCGTGGCTGCCGGTACTGGGCTACGAACTGCCCGACGCCGCACAGCGCAGCGCGCTGGGCATCGCCAGCCCCGAAGACGATGGCATGTACCGGTTGGACTTCACCAAGCCGCAGGCGCGGCAGATCATCAAGGACATCTACGAAGACCTGGCCATCAACTCGTACTTCGAAGGCCTGCTGTTCCATGACGATGCCTATGTGCGCGACACCGAACTGGCGCAGCTGCCGCAGGAAGGCGCCGATGGCGGCCGTACCCAGGCACTGATCGACTTCACCCTGGAACTGCGTGACATCGCGCAGCGCTGGCGGCCGAAGCTGGGCACGGTGCGCAACCTGTACGCCCAGCCGGTGCTGGAACCGCAGAGCGCCACCTGGTTCGCCCAGCGCCTGGACCTGTTCAACAAGGCCTACGACCGCACCGCGCTGATGGCCATGCCGTGGATGGAAGGCAGCCGCCACCCCGAGCGGTGGCTGGACCGCCTGGTCACCGCCGTGCGCGCGCACGACCCGGACCTGAAGCACACCATGTTCGAACTGCAGACCGTGGATTGGCGCACGCAGACGCCGATCAGCGGCCAGCGCCTGCGCGCCCAGGTGCGCCGCCTGCAGGCACAGGGTGTACGCCACTTCGCGTGGTACCCGGACGATTTCATTGCCGACAAGCCGTCGACCGTGGACGCGCGCGCCGCGATGTCTGCGCGCAACTTCCCGTACCCGGAGAAGTGACATGGACATGAGCCCCTGGCTGTATGCCCTGTTCCAGTTCGCCTTCTTCTACCCGATGGTGATGGCGTTCTTCTGGATGTCCGGTGGCCTGTACTACTTCTTCCGCCGCGAGCGGAAGTCGCGGCCGCGCAACGATCCGCCACCGATGGCCGAATACCCGTTCGCCACGCTGCTGATTCCCTGCCACAACGAATCGGACAACCTGGACGACACCATCGGCGCGGCGCTGGCCCAGCGCTACCCGGATTTCGAAGTGATCGCCATCAACGATGGCAGCCGCGATGACACCGGCGCGCGCCTGGATGCACTGGCCGCACAGCACCCGCGCCTGCGCGTGGTGCACCTGGACCGCAACCTGGGCAAGGCCAATGCACTTCGCATGGGCGCGCTGGCCGCGCGTTCGGAATACCTGGTGTGCATCGATGGCGATGCGATGCTGGAAGAGTTCGCCATGCACTGGATGGTCTGGCACCTGACCAGCGGCCCGCGCGTGGGCGCGGTGACGGGCAATCCGCGCATCCGCAACCGTTCCACCCTGCTGGGACGCCTGCAGGTGGCCGAGTTCTCTTCGATCATCGGCATGATCAAGCGCGCCCAGCGCGTGTACGGGCGCATCTTCACCGTGTCCGGGGTGATCGCCGCGTTCCGCCGCACCGCCCTGCACCGCATCGGCTACTGGGCCGACGACATGGTGACCGAGGACATCGACATCAGCTGGCGCCTGCAGCTGGACCACTGGGACATCCGTTACGAGCCCAACGCGCTGTGCTTCATCCTGATGCCCGAAACCCTGAAGGGTCTGTGGCGGCAGCGCCTGCGCTGGGCCCAGGGTGGCGTGGAAGTGCTGCTGCGGCATGGCACTTCGCTGTTCAGCTGGCGCAAGCGGCGGATGTGGGGGGTGTTGCTGGAGTACATCCTGAGCGTGTTCTGGGCGTACACCATGTTGCTGATCGTGGTGCTGTGGGCGCTGGGCAAGTTCGTTCCACTGCCGGCCCCGCTGTACATCGATACGCTGCTGCCGCAGTGGCACGGCGTGATCCTGGCGCTGGTCTGCCTGCTGCAGTTCGCCAGCAGCCTGATCATCGACCGTCGTTACGAAACACACATTGGACGCAACTACTTCTGGGTCATCTGGTACCCGATGGCGTACTGGTTGATCAGCCTGTTCACCACTCTGGTGGCATTGCCGAAAACGCTGTTCAAGCGCCGCGGCAAGCGCGCCACCTGGGTCAGCCCTGACCGGGGGATCCGATGAGCACCGTGCGTGGCACCACCACCAAGAAACCGTCCAACCGCTTCGATTCGCGGTTGATCCAGAAGCCTCGCCAGCAGCCGCGCCTGCAGCGCACGGCCTGGGGCTTCGTCACCCTGGCCTTCTGGGGCTTCTACTTCTACCTGTGGGCACCGCTGGTCACGCTGATCTCGTGGCTGCTGGGCGGGCAGATGGCCTTCGTGCAGTTGTACCAGCACAAGCAGCACTTGGACCCGTTCGTGATGATCGCGCTGCCGATCATCCTGGTGTGCTGCGCGCTGCTGCTGATCGCCTGGGCCGAGTACAACCGCTACCGTTTCGCCGGCAAGGAACGGCGCGCGCCGCGGGTGGATTCGAGCCGGGCGGAGATCGCCCACTCGCTCGGTGCCAGCGATGCACTGGCCGATCTGCTGGTGAATGCCAAGGCGGTGACGCTGCACATGGATGACAACGCACGCCCGGTGGGCCTGACGCGGCAGCCGCTTTTGTAAGGGGTGTTTTTTTGGCAGGGCTTGCAGCCCTGCACCTCTGTAGAGTCGAGCCATGCTCGACTGAAGCAACGGCAACGGCAACGGCAACAGCAGCAGCATTCCGCGGGATGGCGGGGCGGTGTGGGTGGGTGTCGACCTTGGTCGACACAGTAGATCCACGCCATGCGTGGATGAACTTCCATGAGAATCGAATATTGAATCCAGGGTCGGAGCCCGGTGCGCAGCAACGAGATCCGATCCCTTGCCGTTCCGGCAGGGCTCGCCAACGGTAGGTGTCGACCTTGGTCGACACATCCGTCAGATATCGAATGAATCATCCACGCATGGCGTGGATCTACTGACGGATGCCGAAACAATTCCGGGGTCAGAGCCCGTTGCGCAGCAACGGGATCTGACCCCTTTCCGTTCCCACAGATCGCGGGAAACTGTCAGAGGTGGGGCGGTGTCGGAATGCGGGGTGTCAGCCGCATGGATGCGGCTGCCAAGCCTACAGGGGTGAGGGCGCTTTGATTGCGAAGCACTGCTTCGCAAGCGCCCGACCGCACAGCCGCCAGCGGCTGGGCTGGGCCCCGGAGGGGGACTTGCGGCGTCCCCGCATTCCGACACCACCCCGCCATCCCACGGAATGCACGCTTTTGACGTTGACGTGCAGCAGGTGCAGGGCCGCAGGCCCTGCCGCAAAGCCCCCTACCGGGTCTGCCCTTCGCCACGTACCACGAACCGTTCCACGGTCAGCGCTTCCAACCCCATCGGGCCATACGCGTGCAGGCGCGTGGTGGAAATGCCGATCTCGCTGCCCAGCCCCAGCTGGCCACCATCGGAAAAACGCGAGGACGCGTTGACCATCACCACCGCCGAACGCAGCGCGTTGACGAAGCGCTCGGCATTGCCGGCGTCTTCGGTCGCAATCACTTCGGTATGGTCAGAGGTATACGTGCGGATGTGGGCGATCGCCGCGTCCAGGTCATCGACCACGCCGACTGCCAGCACCAGATCGAGGAACTCGGCAGCGAAATCCTCGTCGGTAGCGGCCGTGCTGCCCGGCAGCAACGGCTGCGCGCGCGCGTCGGCACGCAGCTCCACCCCGCGCTCGCCCAGCGCCTGCGCCGCGCGCGGCAGGAATGCCTCGGCCACGTCGCGGTGCACCAGCAGCGTTTCCAGCGAATTGCACGCCGCCGGGCGGCTGCACTTGCCATCCACCAGCAGCGCAACGGCCTTGTCCAGATCAGCGCTGGCATCCACGAACAGATGGCAGACACCCTTGTAGTGCTTGATGACCGGAACCCGTGCGTGTTCGGCAACGAAGCGGATCAGGCCTTCACCGCCACGCGGAATGGCCAGGTCGATCAGCTCGTGCAGCTGCAGCAGTTCCAGCATGGCCTCGCGGCGCTGATCGGTCAGCACGGTCACCGCCGCCGGCGGCACGCCGTTGGCCTTCAGTGCACCGGCCAGGGCCTGGGCGATGGCGGTGTTGGAATGGATGGCCTCGGAACCACCGCGCAGGATCACCCCGTTGCCGGCCTTCAGGCACAGCGCGGCGGCCTCTGCGGTCACGTTCGGGCGTGCCTCGTAGATCATCGCGATCACGCCCAGCGGCACGCGCACCTTCTGCACGCGGATACCGTTGGGGCGCACATCGTCGCGGGTTACCTGCCCCACCGGATCGGGCAGCGCGGCCACTTCGCGCACCGCTTCGGCCATGCCGAACAACCGCGCCGGGTCCAACGCCAGGCGGTCCAGCATCGCCGCACCCACGCCTTTTTCCCGCGCTGCTGCCAGATCGCGTGCGTTGCCGGCCAGGATCAGGCCAGCGTTCGCTTCCAGTGCCTGTGCCATGCACAGCAGCAACGCACGGCGCGCCGCACTGTCCAGCCCAGCAATCACCGTGGCCGCGTCACGGCAGGCCCGCGCCTGCGCTTCGATTTCACTCATGGGGATGTCCTGCGGTTGGTTCATGGCAGCACCAGATCGTCGCGATGCACGACCGTGCCACCGTAGTTGTAGCCGAGCACGGCCTGGATGTCGCGCGTGTGGCGCCCGGCGATGCGGCGCACATCGTCGGCGGCGTACTGGCTGACCCCGCGCGCCACGCAGACCCGCCCCGCGTCGCTGTTCCAGCACACCTGCACCATGTCACCGCGACGGAACGCGCCGTCGGCGCCGGTGATGCCGCCGGGCAACAGCGAAGCGCCCTTCTCGCGCATGGCCTGCGCGGCACCGGCATCGACCAGGATCGCGCCCTCGGCCAGCGGGGCATGCCGCAGCCAATGCTTGCGCGCCGCTTCACGGCTGCGGGCGGCGTGGATGCGCGTGCCAAACAGCCGATCGCGGGTCAGCGCGCGCACCACGTCACCGCTGCGGCCGTTGAACAGATAGGTTTCAATACCAAGCCGACCGGCCTTGGCAGCGGCTTCCAGCTTGGTCCGCATGCCACCGGTACCGGCACGCGAGCCTGCACCGCCGGCCATGGCCAGCACGGCGTCGCTCAGTTCGGCCACGTCATGCAGCGGCTGCGCGTCGGCCACCGTGCGCGGGTCGGCGCTGTACAGCCCGTCGATGTCGGTGGCGATGAACAGCGCATCGGCATCGACCAGCGCGGCCACCGTGGCGGCCAGGTTGTCGTTGTCACCAAGCTTGAGTTCGTCCACCGAAACGGTGTCGTTCTCATTCACCACCGGCAGTGCACCCAGCCGCAGCAGCTCGTTCAGCGTTGCGCGCGCATTGAGGTAGCGGCGGCGGTTGCGCAGGTCGTCGTGGGTCAGCAGCACCTGCGCCACCGGCCGTTCGAAGAAACGCTGCCACAGGCCGATCAGCTGCGCCTGGCCCAGTGCGGCCAGCGCCTGGCGGGCGGCCATGGCCGCGCCGGGTTCGTCCACGCGCGGCAGGATCGCGCGCCCCGCTGCTACAGCGCCGGAGGAGACGATCACCACTTCGCGGCCGGCCAGCACATGGGCCGACACGAACTGGGCCAGGCCCAGCGCATGGCGCGGCGACAGCCCGCCGCCATCGGCGGCCAGAAGACTACTGCCCACCTTCAGCACCGCACGCCGCCACGGCGGCAGCGCTTGTTCGGGGAACGGCGAGGCGACGTGGGCGGCGGGGTGTGTCATCAGCGGGATCTCAGCGGGTACGCCATTCGTGCACGGTCAATTGCGAGGCCTGCATCGTCACCAGCGGATCGGTGGCGACGATGGCCTGGGCCTGCGCCAGGCTGTCCACGTTGCACAGCACGTAGGCGCCGCCGCTGCCATCGGTGAAGCCACCGGTCTGCTGCAGCTGGCCCTGATCGCGCAGCGTGTCCAGGAAATCCAGGTGCGGCTGCACCGCGGCCTGGGTGAACGTGGGCAGGCGCAGGGCCATGACCAGGTAGACAGTGCCCGCCATCAGGCCAGCGCCAGCCAGCGCGCGCGCAGTTCGTCCAGGCGCAGGTCGGCGGCCGAACCGGGCGACACGCGCGCGGCCAGGCTGCCTTCCGGGGTACGCCCCTGCCCTGCACTGTCAGCGCCGGCAGCGGCGGCC
This sequence comes from Stenotrophomonas sp. YAU14D1_LEIMI4_1, assembly GCF_003086815.1. Lineage (NCBI taxonomy): Bacteria > Pseudomonadati > Pseudomonadota > Gammaproteobacteria > Lysobacterales > Lysobacteraceae > Stenotrophomonas > Stenotrophomonas sp. YAU14D1_LEIMI4_1. Next base: position 2,781,704 of record NZ_CP025997.1, read on the forward strand.
TTGTAGGCCTCGCGGAACGGCACACCGGCCACGGCCGCTTCCACCGCAACGTCGGTGGCATACATGCCCGAATCGATGGCTGCACGCAGCTTGTCGTCGCGCCACTCCAGGTTTGCCAGCAGCGCCGGCAGCAGTTCCAGCGCGGCCAGGCCGCGACCGAAGCCGTGGAAGATGGCGCCCTTGGACGACTGCAGGTCGCGGTGGTAGCCCGACGGCAGCGACAGCAGCTGCTCGATCTCGGTACGCGCTGCTGCCACGCTGGCGTGGGTGGCGCGCATCAATTCGATCACGTCCGGGTTGCGCTTGTTCGGCATGATCGAGCTGCCGGTGGTGTACTGCGCCGGCAACGCGACGAAACCGAATTCGGCACTGGTGAACAGCGAAAGATCCCAGGCGATGCGGCGCAGGTCCAGCGTGGCGCCGCCCAGTGCTTCCAGCGCGGCCAGCTCGAACTTGCCACGCGACAGCTGTGCGTAGATCGGCGACACCTGCATGCGCGCAAAGCCCAGTGCAGCGGTGGTGTGTTCGCGGTCCAGCGGCAGGTTCACGCCATAGCCGGCGGCGGTGCCCAGCGGGTTGGCATCCACCAGTGCGTGGGTGTCGCGCGCGCGCACCGCGTTGTCGATGAAGGCTTCGGCCCAACCGGCCCACCACATGCCCGCCGAAGACACCACGGCACGCTGGATGTGGGTGTAGCCGGGAATCGGCAGGTCCTTCTCGGCCTGCGCGCGGTCCAGCGCCACCTTGGCCACCTCGGCACTGAGATGGGCCACGCGCTGCAGCTTTTCCTTCAGCCACAGGCGGGTGGCCACCAGGATCTGGTCGTTGCGGCTGCGCCCGGTGTGGATCTTGCGCCCGGCATCGCCCAGGCGTTCGGTCAGGCGCGCTTCGATGGCCGAATGACCATCTTCGTACTGCGTGTCCAGCACGAAACGGCCAGCGCGGAAGTCCTGCGCCAGCAGGTCCAGTTCGCGCAGCAGGCCGGCCAGTTCGTCGGCACTGAGGATGCCGATGTGCTGCAGGCCTTCGGCGTGCGCGGCGCTGGCGGCGATATCGTGCAGGAAGAATTCACGGTCGAGGATCACGTCATCGCCGGCGAGGAAGGTCTGGATCTGTGCGTCGACCGCGACGCCCGGCTTCTGCCAAAGAAGGTCTGCCATGGGGGGCTCCGTAATACGTGTTCAGTGCGGGATCGACGTCAGTTCGTCGATGCCCAGCGCAAGGTTGAGGTTCTGCATGGCCTGGGTGGCCGCGCCCTTCAGCAGGTTGTCCAGAGTGGCCACCACCACCACCCGCTTGCCGCCGGGTGCCAGGGTGAAACCACCGACCTGGGCGCCATGGCGGCCGGCAATGCGGCTGACCCACGGTGCTTCGTCCACCACCTCCACCAGCGGTTCGCCAGCGTAGGCCTGCTGGAAACGCGCGACGATCTGCTCGCGGGTCTGCACCTGGTTCAACCACAGGTTCGCGGTCAGGGTGATGCCACGGAAATGAGGCGCCACGTGCGGCATGAATTCCACGGCCACGCCCAGCTGCACCGACACTTCGCGCTCGTGCACGTGGTTGGTCAGCGCGTACGGCATCAGGTTGCCGGCCAGCAGCTCGACGTTGTTCTTGTCCGACGGCGTGGTGCCGGCGCCGGAGTAGCCGGACACACCGAAGCACTGCGGCGGGCCGGCCAGCAGGTCCAGCAGCGGGTGTACGGCCAACTGCATCGCGGTGGCGTAGCAGCCCGGGTTGCTGATGTGCTTCTGGCCGCTATAACGGCTGCGGGTGAGCTCGGGCAGGCCGTAGTACCAGCCGTTGTCAAAGCGGTAATCGGCCGACAGATCGACGATCACCGTGTCAGGCCTGGCGGCGTCCAGCGCGGCCACGAACGGGGCGGCCAGGCCATTGGGCAGGGCCAGGATCACCGCATCCACGCCCTTGGCGGCCACGGCATCGGCATCCAGGTTTTCGTACTGCAGGTCGCCCTGCACTTCGGGGTGGTGGTCGGCCAGGCGCTGGCCGGCACGCTCGCGCGAAGACACGAAGGCCAGCTTCAAGCGCGGGTGGGCGGCCACCAGCTTGATCAGCTCGGCGCCGGTATGGCCACGGGCACCGACAATGCCCAGGGTGAAAGTCGAATCGTTCATGCGTGTTGGTCCAGGCGGTGCTGCAGGTGGCGTTTCACGCCCTGCCATTCCGCGTCGATGATGGAAAAGATGACAGTGTCACGCGGCGTGCCGTCGGCATGCCGCTTGTGGTTGCGCAGCACGCCGTCCTGCTTGGCACCCAGGCGGGCGATGGCGGTGCGCGAGGCATGGTTGAACCAGCTGGTTTCCAGCACCACGCTGATGCAGCCCATCACCTCGAAGGCATGCCGCAGCAACAGCAGCTTGGCCTCGGTGTTCACCCCGGTGCGCTGCACGCGCGGCGCATACCAGGTGTACCCCAGGCTGAGTTTGGGAACGTCCGCTTCCAGCCCATAGAAGCGGGTGCTGCCGACGATGGCGCCGGCCGCATCACGAATCACGAACGGCAGCACCTTGCCTTCGGCCTGTGCATCCAGCGCGGCCTGCACGTAGTGCCCTGCCTGCTGCGGCGAAGGCACCTGGGTGTACCAGAGCTGGTCCAGGCCGCTGCCTTCCAGCGCCGCGGCCAGGCCGGACACGTGCGCACGCTGCAGCGGTTCCAGCAGCACATGCTGGCCGCGCAGGGTGGGAACGCTGTTCCAGGCATCGGCAGGCATCATGGCTCAGCCCTGCAGGCTCGGCGTGCGCTGGGCGCAGTGGTCGACATAGGTCTTGATGCGGTCGATGCCATCGGCGCCGAACCAGAACACCTTCCACTGGTCCTGCTTGTAGCAGCCATCGGATTCGGCGTAATAGAAGTGGTTGATCGGGTTGCCGTGGCGCGAGCGCCAGAACAGCTGCGGGGTTTCCTCCAGCATCACGTTCCACACCGCTCGGCCCAGGCCTTCGCCCTGCGCGTCGTCCAGCACCGCGAACTTGTCCAGGTACACGCCCTCGGCCTCGTCGGTGAGGATGACCGCGGTGCGGTAGTTCTCGCTCACATAGGCGCGCAGCAGGCGGGTCTTCTGGAAGTAATCGGGCACCAGGGTGCGGCCGAAGCTGGATTCGATCAGCCCCTTCAGGCGCGGCAGGTCCAGTTCGCTCCATTCGGTGGCGCGCAGCACTTTCTCGCCTTTGCGCACCAGCGTGCCCGAGCCCTTGTGGGTGAACAGTTCCTTGGCCAGGTCGGCCGGACGGGTGATCGACACCGACGATTCCAGCGGCAGGCGATCCAGCAGGTCCTTGATCTGTTCGATCTTCACCTTCATGCCGCCGTGGATCCACGGCTGCGCGATCAGGTGGTCGTACTCGGTGGACAGGTTGATCGAATCGATCACCGTGCCCTGCTCGTCCAGCAGGCCGCCGGTGCCGGTCAGGAAGATGATCTTGTAGGGCTGCAGTTCCTGCACCAGCTCGTTGGCGGCGAAGTCGGCGTTGACGTTCAGGATCTGCCCACCGGCGGTTTCACCCAGGCTGGTGATGACCGGAATGGAGCCGGCGCGCAGGCTGGCTTCGATCGGCGCCAGGTTCACCTTCTTCACTTCGCCCACCAGACCAAAGGTGTCCAGGTCCAGATATTCGGCTTCGAACACGCCGCCGGTAATGGAGGTGGCACGCGCGCCGTTCTGCTGCAGAGCTTCGACCAGGCGCAGGTTGGACTGCTGGAACACCCGGCGCACGATGGCCAGGGCCTCCGGCGAGGTCACGCGCAGGCCGTTGACCGTCTGCTTCTCGATGCCGGCGGCGGACAGTTCCGCATCCAGCTGCGGGCCGGCGCCGTGCAGCACGATCGGGGTCAGGCCCACTTCCTGCAGGAAGGACAGCGAGGAGGTCAGCGCTTCAAGATCGTCGCGCAGCACGGCACCGCCAACCTTCACCACAGCGAAGCGCTTGGCATCCAACTGCGAAAAGCGCTTGAGGTACTGGCTGATCTCCTTCGCGCTGGCCATGCTGGAAAGCAGGCGCACGATGGTCTGGCGGGTCTGGCGGTGGGGCTGGAGGGCAGGAGACATTTCGGTTTCGTCGGAAAGGAGGAATCAGGCGCCGGCGGCGATGATGCGGTGCACGGCGTCGGTATAGCGCTGCAGCTGGTCCAGCGTCACGAACTCATCGGCGGTATGGGCCTGGGCGATATCGCCCGGGCCAAACACCAGCGTGGTGTAGCCACCGGCTGAGAACAGCGAGGCCTCGGTCCAGAAATCCACCGCATTGCCGATCGGCAGGTCCAGCGCATCGGCCACGTCGCGTGCCAGCAGGCGGCGGTGCTCGGCCTCGGCGATGTCACCGGCCGGCAGGCTGGGGCCGCGGAAGGTTTCGGTGAACACGGCCGCTTCCGGCTCGGCGAAACCGGCGAAGGTCGCCAGCAGCGCATCGATATCCATCGACGGCAGCGGGCGGAAGCCGAAGCGCACCTCGGCGGCAGGCGCGATCATGTTGGCCTTGATGCCGCCATCCACGCGGCCGATGTTGAAGCGCAGGCCGGTCAGGCCGCCGAAGCGTGCCGAGGCCAGCGATTCCACATGATCCAGCGCGCGGTTGCCCCAGCGCATGGCCTGGTGCAGTGCACTGGCGGCGGCATCCTGCTTGCCCGAGGCATGGCCGGCGCGGCCGGCGAACTGCATCAGCACCGAGCTGATGCCACGGTGCGCCAGCACCGCCTCGCTCATGGTCGGTTCGGCCACCAGCACCGCTTCATAGGGCAGTCCACGGGCCAGGAACGCAGCGATGCAGCGCGGATCGTTGGCTTCCTCGTCGCTGGAGAACAGGAACGCCGCATCACCATCGCTGGCGTTGGCCGCGGCCACCAGTGCCGCCGCCGCGCCCTTGATGTCGCACACGCCAAGGCCGACCACGCGGTCGTCCAGCCGGCGCATCACGTGCGGATCGGCAGTCCAGTGCGGCGAATCGGGCACGGTATCCAGGTGCACGTTGAACAGGTACTTCGGCGTACCGCGCACCGCGTACAGGCTGACCGCACCGGCACCATGGTCGATCACTTCGACGTTGAAGCCGGGCAGGTTCGCACGCAGGTAATCGAAGATGCCGCCAGTGGTGATCGCACGCGGCGGGTTGCGGGTGTCGAAAGACACCAGAGCCTGGAGGTGCTGCAGGGTGGAAGCAAGCAGGTCGGTCATGGGGTCAACTGGGTGTTCAAACGGCCGAGGCCGGGGCGTAAGGGTTCAGGTGTACGATTTCCATCAGCAGCTCCGGTCGTGCCGGTGCGCTGAAGCCGAAGCCGGAGTACAGCCCATGTGCATCGCTGGTGGCCAGCATGAAGCGGCGCAGGCCCTGCAGCTGCGGGTGCGCCATGATGGCCTGCACCAGCTGCTTGCTGTAGCCCTGGCCGCGGTGCTGCGGCAACACGAACACATCGGCCAGGTAGGCAAACGTGGCGCCGTCGGTGATGACGCGCGCGAACGCAACCTGGCCGAACGCCTCCAGGTAAGCGCCAAAACACAGCGAACCGCTGATTGCCCGTTCCACCACGTCGCGCCCGATGCCCGGGCTCCAATACGCCTGGGTGGACAGGAAATGATGGATCAGGGCAACGTCCAGGTCCTGCGGATCGGTGCTGATGCGTAATGCGCTCATCGTTTCATCCGGCTGCCATCTGCCCTGGCCCGCACGGGGCCAGGGCAAATGCGGTCTCAGCGGTTCACCTGCGCATACAAGGTCGAGCTCATGCCGAACAGCTTGATGAAGCCTTCGGCTTCTTCCACGCCCCAGTCGGCCGACTGTGCGTAGGTGGCACCCTTGGTGTTGAGCAGGTGCGGCGACTTCACCGCCACCGCGTCAACGCGGCCGCCACGGGTTTCCAGCACCACTTCGCCGTTCACCTTGGCCTGCGAGGACTTCAGGAACGCTTCGATGTCGGTCTTCAGCGGGTCGTGGTAGAAGCCTTCGTACACCAGCTCCACCCACTTGCGCGCCACGTCCGGCTTGAAGCGGTTCTGCTGCTTGGTCAGCACCGCATCTTCCAGCGCGCGGTGCGCGGCCAGCAGCGAAACCAGGCCCGGGGCTTCGAACACGATGCGGCCCTTCAGGCCGATCACGGTGTCGCCGGTGTAGACGCCACGGCCGACGCCATAGGGGGCGAACAGCTTGTTCAGCTGGGCCAGGATCTGGTCGCCCGGCAGGGCCTTGCCGTTCAGTTCGACGGCTTCGCCTTCCACGAACTTCAGGGTGACGGTGAGCGCCTGTTCCGGCCACTCGCTGCGCGGCGAGCACCAGCCGCGGGCGCCTTCGCCCGGCGCTTCCCAACGGTCGATCTCGCCGCCGGACATGGTCACGCCCAGCAGGTTCTCGTTGATGGTGTAGGCCTGCTGCTTGGCGCGCACGCCGAAGCCGCGCTCTTCCAGGTACTTCTGCTCGTAGGCGCGGGTCTGGGTGTGTTCCTTCTGGATCTCGCGGATCGGCGCGATGATCTGGTAGTCACCCAGGGCCTTCACGGCCAGGTCGAAGCGGACCTGGTCGTTGCCCATGCCGGTGCAGCCGTGGGCGATGATGTTGGTGCCCAGTTCGGCGGCACGCTTCAGCGCGGCATCGACGATCAGGTAACGGTCGGACACCAGCAGCGGGTACTGGCCCTGGTAGCCTTCGCCGGCCCACACGAACGGCTTGACGAAGCCTTCCCAGATGGCCGGGCCACCGTTGACGGTCACGTGGCTGGTGACGCCCAGTTCGGCGGCGCGCTTTTCGATGAAATCGCGCTCTTCATCATCCACGCCGCCGGTATCGGCGAACACGGTGTGCACGTTGTAGCCGCGCTCCTGCAGGTAGGGCACGCAGAAGCTGGTATCCAGGCCGCCGGAGAAGGCGAGAACGACGTCTTTGTTGCTCATGGGGAGGGTATGTCCTGGTAGCGCCGGGCCGTGCCCGGCGGAAATGATTGAATCGGAAAAAAATCAGCGACCGGCAACCGCGGCCATGATCGCCTTCTGCACGTGCAGGCGGTTCTCGGCTTCGTTGATGGCGATGCACTGCGGCGAATCCATCACGCCGTCGGTGGCCTTCACGTTGCGGCGCAGCGGCAGGCAGTGGCTGAACACACCGTTGTTGGTCAGCGCCATCTTGCGTTCGTCCACGATGAAGTGCTTGTACTGGTCGCGGATGGGCTTTTCCGGCTCCCAGTTGCCGAAGAACGGCAGCGCGCCCCAGCTCTTGGCGTACACCACGTCGGCACCGGCGTAGGCGCTGTCGATATCATGGCTGATCTTCAGCGAACCGCCGCTCTCGGCCACGTTCTGCTCGGCCCAGCCCATGTAGCGGTCGTCCAGGATGTAATCGGCGGTCGGGCACAGCAGGGTCACGTCCATGCCCATGCGGGTGGCGATCGTCAGCGCCGAATTGGCCACCGCGGTGTTCAGCGGCTTGGGGTGGTAGGTCCAGGTCAGCACGTACTTCTTGCCACGCAGGTCCTGCGTACCGAAGTGCTCCTGCAGGGCCATGATGTGGGCCAGCTCCTGGCACGGGTGGGTGATGGTCTCCATGTTGATGACCGGCACCGGCGAGTACTTGGCGAAGCTGTTGAGGACGATGTCCTGGCGGTCGTAGGCCCAGTCCACGAACTTGGGGAACGCGCGCACGGCGATGATGTCGCAGTAACGGCCCAGCACCTTGGCCACTTCGGCGATGTGCTCTTCGGTATCGCCATCCATCACCGTGCCGAGGTTGAACTCGATCGGCCACGCATCCTTGCCCGGCTGCAGCACCACCGCGTGGGCACCGAGCTGGAAGGCGCCCAGTTCGAAGCTGGTACGGGTGCGCATGGACGGGTTGAAGAACACCAGCGCGATCGACTTGCCCTTGAGCTGGTCGCCGATCTTGTTGCGCTTGAACAGCTCGGCCTGGGTCAGCAGGGCGTCAAGCTCGCTGCGGCTCCAGTCCTGGGTGTTCAGGAAGTGCTTGGGGGACATCATCTTTCCTTGCGTGGCGGCGCCGGGCTGCGGCGCGGTGGAAGGGAAAACCGGCAAACAGGGTGGTGCGAAATGGCTGCAGATGAAGCTTTCAGGACGCGGAAACGAAAAAACCCAGCCGGCGGGCTGGGTTTTTTTCGGACGAACAGCAGAAAGCTCCGGTTACCCAGCGGAAATGTGGGGTTCCGGTCGACGGGCACGCGACGTCATGCCAGTGGCCTGGCGGGCGGCGCTGCTGTCGTGCTGGAAGTCGGTGAGCTTCATGGCCGAACATCTTTGCATGGGCGGGGGGCCTGCGCAAGGGGCAGGCGTCGCAGAATCAGGGCGAAGCGCCAGCGGTCTGGTCCGCGCCCACCCAGGGGGTAATCGACACCCGGATCTTCAGCCGGTTGCCGGGGTCTTCCGGCAGCCGCGAGCGGTACTTGGTGCCCTTGTAGACGTAATCCACGTCGTAGGCGATGGGGCGGCGGAATTCACGGCCCACCGGCACGATGCGGCAGTCGCGGGTCAGCATGGGGCCATTGTTGGCCGGGGCCGGGGCCGGGTTCTCGGCGGCCACCTCGGCGGCGGCCTCCTCGTCGCTGCGCTTGAACATCGAGCGCACCGAGTCCCAGAAGCGGCCGATCCTGCCCTTGTCCTCCACCGGCTCCTCGCCGGTCACGTTCACCGGGGCCAGGGTCCGGGTGGACACTGGCTCGCAGTGTTCTTCGGTGCGGGTGGCGCGCAGGGTCTGGAACACCGGCTCGACGTTCAGCACCTGGGCGTAGTCGAACTTCACGTTCTCCACGATCACCACACGGTTGCGCGGCTCGGCCTCCTGGGCCCGGACCACGAATGGCGCCGCCGACAGGCAGGCCAGGGTCAGCAACGCGGTGGTTTTCATTGGCGACGGAAGGAAGGGCACGGCAATAGTGTAGGCAGTGACGACCGCAAGGGGCTGAACATTACCCGTCCGCGCCGCTCCTGCCCACCCCACCCCGCCCGCCGGTGGGCCCCGGCGCCCCCAAAGGGGCCCGACACGTTCTAAAATCACAGGCTTGTCCCCCACCCCGATCCCCATGACCCTGCGCCTGCACAACAACCTGACTCGCCAGCTCGAACCGTTCACCCCGATCGATCCGGCCTGTCCGACCCTGTATGTGTGCGGCCCCACGGTCTACAATTACGTGCATATCGGCAACGCCCGTGGCCCGGTGGTGTTCGGGGTGCTGGCCGACCTGCTGCGGCGCCGCTTCGGCGCGCTGCGCTACGCCCGCAACATCACCGACGTGGACGACAAGATCAACACCGCCGCGCGCGAGCAGGGCGTACCGATCAGCACCATCACCGACAAGTTCGCCGCCGCCTACCGTGAAGACATGGCCGCGCTGGGCGTGGTGCCGCCGGACATCGAGCCGGAAGTGACCGCGCACATGCCGCAGATCATCACCATGATCGAGCAGCTGATCGACAACGGCCATGCCTACGCCGCCGAGGGCCACGTGCTGTTCGCGGTGGCCAGTTTCGATGGCTACGGCAAGCTGTCGCGCCGCGACCCGGAAGAAATGCTGGCCGGCGCCCGCGTGGAAGTGGCGCCGTACAAGCGCGACGCCGGCGATTTCGTGCTGTGGAAGCCGTCCAGCGACGACCTGCCCGGCTGGGAATCGCCGTGGGGCCGCGGCCGCCCGGGCTGGCACATCGAGTGCTCGGCGATGGCCGCCGCCCACTTGGGCGAGACCATCGACATCCACGCCGGCGGCGTGGACCTGCAGTTCCCGCACCACGAGAACGAGATCGCGCAGAGCGAATGCGCCCACGGCGGCAAGGTCTTCGCCCGCTTCTGGCTGCACAACGGCATGCTCAACTTCGGCGGCGCCAAGATGAGCAAGTCGCTGGGCAACATCGAGCGCGTGCACGACCTGGTGCGCCAGCACCCGCCCGAAGCGCTGCGCCTGGCCCTGCTGTCGGCCCACTACCGGCAGCCGCTGGACTGGTCCGATGCGCTCATCGAACAGTCCGCGCGCACCCTGGACCGTCTGTACGGCACCCTGCGCGACCTGCTGGACGTGGATGCTGCGGCCGTCATTCCGGCGTCGGTGGAGGCCACCCTGGACGATGACCTGAACACCCCGCAGGCACTGGCCGAGGTCGCCCGCATTGCCGGCGAAGCCCGCCGTGCCACCGACCCGACCCAGCGCGCGCGCCTGAAGGGCGAACTGCTCGGCGCCGGCCTGGCGCTGGGCCTGCTGCAGGCCGACCCGGCGCAGTGGTTCGGCACCGCCGCCAGCGAAGGCGACGACGATGCGCGCATCCAGGGCCTGATCGACGAGCGTGCCGCAGCCAAGCAGGCCCGCGATTTCGCCCGCTCCGACGCCATCCGCGACCAGCTGGCCGCCGAGGGCATCGTGCTGGAAGACACCCCGCAGGGCGTGCGCTGGGTGCGCAAGCGCGCCTGACCGCCCTGCCCCGTGGCCGGCGCCCCCGGCCACGCCCCCACTGCAGAGACCGTTGTGACCGACTCCCCGTTCCCGCTTGAACCCACCGCCACCGAGGCGCAGAGCTCCATTGCCGAAGAATTCACCTTCTTCGCTGACTGGTCCGAACGCTACCAGTACCTGATCGATCTGGGCCGCAAGCTGCCGGCGTTCCCAGAAGAGTGGAAGACCGAAGAGCACCGCCTGCAGGGCTGCCAGTCGATGGTGTGGATCGTGCCGGAAGGCAACGCGCAGTCGCTGCGCTTCCACGCCATCAGCGATTCGGCCATCGTCTCGGGCCTGATCTTCCTGGCCCTGCGCGTGTACTCGGGCCGCTCGGCCCAGGAAATCCTGGCCACCGAACCCAGCTACATCCAGGACATCGGCCTGGCCCGCCACCTCTCGCCCACCCGCAGCAACGGCGTGGCCGCGATGCTGGCCTTCATCCGAGAGACCGCGCAGGCCCAGCTGCAGCGCGAACAGCCGTGACCGCGGCCACCACCGAAGACGAAGGCGCGCTGGCCCTGCTGGGCCGGCCCGGCTTTGCCAAGCTGCTGGCCTACCGCATCTTCGCCATGCTGTCCTACCAGGTGGTGGCCGTCACCGTCGGCTGGCACATCTACGAAGTCACCCGCAATCCGTTCTCGCTGGGCCTGGTCGGCCTGGCCGAGGTGCTGCCGTTCTTCTGCGTGGCGCCGTTTGCCGGCTACCTGGTGGACCACCTGCCGCGCCGCCGGCTGGGCATGGTCGCCTGCGCCGGGCTGGTGGCCACGGCCATTGTGCTGACCTGCGTGGCAAAGGGCTGGTTGCCGTTCCACGGGGTGTGGCCGATCTATGCGGCCATCGCCCTGACCGGCATGGTGCGTGCCTTCCTGTCACCCATCTACAACGCCCTGTTCGCCCGCGTGCTGGCCCGTGAGCAGTTCGCGCGCGGCGCCGGGCTGGGCAGCGTGGTGTTCCAGTCGGGCATGGTGGTGGGCCCGGCGCTGGGCGGCATCCTGGTCGGCTGGGGCGGCAAGGGCCTGTCCTACGCGGTGGCCACCGGCTTCGCACTGGTCGCCCTGGGCTGCCTGGCCACGCTGAAAGTGAGCGAGCCGGTGCATGACGGCCCGGCTGCGCCGATCTTCAAGAGCATCGCCGAAGGTGCCCGCTTCGTGGTCGGCAACCGCATCATGGTCGGCGCGATGGCGCTGGACATGTTCTCGGTGCTGCTGGGCGGCGTGGTGGCGATGCTGCCGGCCTTCCTGCAGGAGATCCTGCACCACGGCCCGGAAGGGCTGGGCATCCTGCGCGCGGCTCCGGCGCTGGGTTCGATCGCGGTCGGCCTGTGGCTTGCCCGCCACCCGCTGCAGAAGAACGCCGGGCGCGTGCTGCTGTTCGCCGTGGCCGGGTTCGGCCTGTGCGTGGTCAGCTTCGGCCTGTCCCAGCACTTCTGGCTGTCGGCGCTGATCCTGCTGTTCTACGGGGCATTCGATGGCGTGTCGGTGGTGGTGCGCTCGACCATCCTGCAGCTGGCCACGCCCGAGGAAATGCGCGGGCGCGTGTCTTCCATCAACGGCATCTTCATCAGCTCGTCCAACGAACTGGGCGCGTTCTACGCCGGCACGATGGCCAAGCTGCTGGGCCTGGTGCCGGCGGTGGTGCTGGGCGGCTGCGCGGTGCTGGGCGTGGCCGGCATTACCGCGTGGAAGAACCCGACGCTGCGGAAGTTGAACCTGCGCGACCTGCAATAAGCTCGCCGTTGTAGAGTCGAGCCATGCTCGACTGCTCTTCAGAAGCGCCAGTCGAGCATGGCTCGACCCTACAAGAGCCAGCAGTCGAGCATGGCTCGACGCTACAAACAAAAAACCCGGCCAAGGCCGGGTTTTTCGCATGACCACACAACGCTCTGGAATCAGTCGCCCTGCTGCTTCTGCAGGTGCTCCCAACGCTCCTGGGCGTCGATGGTGCGCTCGGCGGTCAGGCGCGCTTCCAGGCGCTCCAGGCCGATTTCTTCACCGGTATCCACGCAGTAGCCGTAGTCACCTGCTTCCAGGCGCTTGAGGGTGCTGTCGATCTTGCCGATCAGCTTGCGGTAGCGGTCACGGGTGCGCAGTTCCAGCGAGTTCTCGGTCTCGCGGGTTGCACGCTCGGCTTCGTCGCCGATGTCACGCACTTCCTCGCGCAGGTTCTCGATGGTCTGCTTGGATTCTTCCACTAGGTCGCCGCGCCAGTTCTGCAGGCGCTGACGGAAGTATTCCTGCTGCAGCGAGCTCATGTATTCCTCTTCCGAGGACGGCTTGTAGCCAGCCGGCAGGATCGGGCGGCCAGTGGCCTCGTCGGTCTTGTATTCGATGACCTTGTACTTGCTGCGCGGGGCCGGCGCCGCCGAACGGGCGGTCACAGCCACGGCAACCTTGCCGACGGGGCGCGACACGGTCTTCGGAGCGGTATCAGGATTCACGGCGGATTTCACGGCGGTCTTGGCAGGCGATTTCGAAACGGGCACGGGATTCTTGGATTGCGGGGCCTTCGATGCAACCGGGGCAGCGGCCGCAGCCGGCTTGGGGGCCGGAGGGGCAGCAACCACGGGGGCGGTCTTGGCCGGGACAGGCTTGGCCGGAGCAGGCTTTGCGGCAGGCTTCGGTGCGGACTTCACTACGGGGGCCGGGGCCGGCTTTGCAACCGGCTTGGCAACATTCTTTGCGGCCTTCTTTACAACGGCAGGTGCGGGCGCCGGTTTAGCGGCAGCCGCCTTTTTCGCGGCGGGCTTGGCAGCACCCTTGCTGGCCACCGGCTTCGGTGCCGGCTTGGGCGCGGCCTTCTTGGCAACCGGTTTGGGCGCCGGCTTGGCGGCAGCCTTCTTCACCGGAGCAGCCTTGGCAGCGGTCTTCTTCGCCACCGGGGCCTTCTTCGCCGCGGCCGCAGGCTTGGCCTTCGCCGGCGCTGCCTTCTTGGCCACGGCGGGTTTGGCGGCCTTGGCCGGGGTCTTCTTTGCGGTGGCCTTCCTGGCCGCCGGTTGCGATGACGCCGCCTTCGCTGCCGGCTTGCTGGCCGACTTCGGGGCAACGGGCTTGGCCGCCAACTTCTTCACAACAGGCTTGGCGGTTTTCTTGGCGGCCTTGACGGCCTTCTTTGCAGTTTTTTTAGCAGCCACGAAACGCTCTTCCTTGGATTCCCCGGGGCCCGGGAAAGCGGGCCTTTATAGCCTACCCGACCGGCAGCAGCAACCTTGGGGGCCTGCTCCATTCAGTCCTGGAGCCAGCGGGCCCAACGTGGCGGTCCGAACAACCTGGCCGCCCTGCGCGGTGCGGAACCTGGCCGGCACCTGCAAGGGTGCCAGCACCGGTCGCAGGCCATCGGCGACATGCGACCAACGGCCCATCCTGCACAAATGCGGCCTTCATGCCAACTGGCATAAGATGACTGGGTGATCTCGCGCCTGCTCATCGCCCTGCTGCGCTTCTACAAGCGCTTCATCAGCCCCCTGCTGGGGCCGCGCTGCCGTTTCGTGCCCAGTTGTTCTGAATACGCGATGGAGGCCATCGGCCGCCACGGCCCGCTGCGCGGCAGCTGGCTGGCCGCGCGCCGGCTGGGCCGCTGCCACCCCTTCCATCCCGGCGGCTTCGATCCAGTGCCCGAGTCTTCCCACGCCCCTTCTTGCCGTTGCACAGGAAAACACTGACATGTCCTCCACCCTCATCACCAATGCCCGCATGGTCAACGAAGGCCGCACCTTCGACGGCGACCTGCGCATCGAGAACGGCCGCATCGCGCAGATCGGCAGCGGGCTGAGCCCGCGCGACGGCGAACAGGTGGTGGACGCGGCGGGGCGCTGGCTGCTGCCCGGCATGATCGACGACCAGGTGCATTTCCGCGAACCGGGCCTGACCCACAAGGGCGACATCGCCAGCGAATCGGCGGCGGCCGTGGCCGGCGGCCTGACCAGCTTCATGGACATGCCCAACACCAACCCGCCCACGTTGGATTCGACCATCCTGGAGGCCAAGTACGAACTGGCCCGCGGCCGCGCCTGGGCCAACTACGGCTTCTACCACGGCGCCAGCAATGACAACCTGGAAGCAATCCGCGCACTGGACCCGAAGAAGGCGCCGGGCGTGAAGGTGTTCATGGGCGCATCCACCGGCAACATGCTGGTGGACGACCCGGACACGCTGGATGCGATCTTCCGCGAATGCCCGACCCCGATCATCACGCACTGCGAAGACACGCCGATGATCGATGCCAACCTGAAGGCGTTCCAGGAAAAGTACGGCGATGCGCTGACCCCGGACATGCACCCGGACATCCGCTCGCGCGAGGCCTGCATCAAGTCGACCCGCCTGGCCATGTCGCTGGCACGCAAGCACGGCACCCGCCTGCACGTGCTGCACATTTCCACCGCCGACGAACTGGCACTGTTCGAGAAGGGCCCGCTGATCCGTGCCGACGGCAGCCGCAAGCAGATCACCGCCGAAACCTGCGTGCACTTCCTGCACTTCGCGCGCCCGGATTACGCGACCAAGGGCAACCTGATCAAGTGCAACCCGGCCATCAAGGAAGTGTCCGACCGCGAGGCGATCACCGCCGCGCTGGCTGACGATGTGCTGGACGTGCTGGCCACCGACCACGCCCCGCATACCTGGGAAGAGAAGCAGAAGCCCTATGCGCAGGCGCCCTCGGGCCTGCCGCTGGTGCAATACGCCCTGGTGGCCGCACTGGAGCGCGTGCACGAAGGCAAGCTGACCCGCGAGCAGGTGGTGCAGAAGTTCGCCCACGCCCCGGCGCAGCTGTTCGACGTGGAAGAGCGCGGCTTCCTGCGCGAAGGCTACTTCGCCGACCTGGTGCTGGTGGAAGACGTGCCGTTCACCGTCAAGCGCGAGGACGTGCTGTCCAAGTGCGGCTGGTCGCCGTTTGAAGGCACCACCTTCCGTTCGCGCGTGGCCTCGACCTGGGTGAACGGCCAGCTGGTGTGGGACGGCAGCAAGCTGGTGGGCGAACCGGCCGGCCAGCGCATGACCTACGACCGCTGATGCGTCCGGCACTTCTGTTCGGGGCGCTGCTGCTGGCCGCGCCCCTGTTCAGCGCACCGCCGGCACAGGCGCAGGATGGCATCGGCAGCCTGATCGACAGCCGCGTGGTATTCCCGCCCAGCGCCTCGCAGGGCGCCATGGTGATCGGCAAGGTGCCGGCTGGCAGCCGCGTGCGCTACGCCGGCCGTGACCTGCGCGTAAGCAACTACGGCAGCGTGGTGTTCGGCATTGGCCGCGACGAGAAGGGCCCGCTGCAGGTGCAGGTGCAGCGCCCAGATGGCGGCAGCGAGACGGCCACGATCACCGTCACCCCACGCGACTGGCCGACCGAGCGCGTGAACGGCGTGCCGCCGAAGACGGTGAATCCGCCGCCGGCGATTGCCGAACGCATCAAGCGCGAACAGGCGCAGGTGACCGCGGCGCGCGCCCGCGATGACAACCGCACCGATTTCACCCAGACCTTCATCTGGCCGGTGCAGGGCCGCATCAGCGGTCGCTTCGGCAATGCCCGCGTGTACAACGGCCAGCCTGGCGCGGGCCATTCCGGCATGGATATAGCGGTGCCCACCGGCACCCCGGTCAAAGCACCGGCTGCCGGCGTGGTCACCTTCGCCGGCCCGGATCTGTACCTGACCGGCGGCACGCTGCTGATCGACCATGGCTACGGCATCAGCTCGAACTTCCTGCACTTGTCACGCATCGACGTGAAGGTGGGCGATCGTGTCGAGCAGGGCCAGGTGATTGCCGCCGTCGGCGCTACCGGCCGCGCCACCGGCCCGCACCTGCACTGGGGCATGAACTGGTTCGATACCCGCATCGACCCGTTGCTGGTGCTGGAACGCAAATAGCGCGCGCCACGCGCTTGGGTGGGGTCATATTCCGGTAGCGCCGGGCCATACCCGGCGAGCGCACTGCGCCTTGGTAGGTGCCGACCTTGGTCGGCACGATCCCCAGAGCGTGCGGACCAAGGTCCGCACCCACCAACAGCGATCAGCCGTGTGCGGACCAAGGTCGGCACCCGCAAGGAGCGATCAGCCGCGTGCGGCCCACCACACGCGCAGCAGCGTGCGTACCGGGGTGGCTTCGATCGGCTTGCCTGCGGCCTGCGCGGCCACGCGGGCGCGGGCCAGGCTGGACCAGATACGGCGCGGGCGCGGGCCCGGCACACGGGTGCCCCACCCCTTCAGCAGATGCTGCGCCCAGCGCTGGCTGGCCGTGCTGGCGTCCTCGTCCAGCAGGCTGCGCGGCACACCGGCCACGCCAGCGTCCTGCAGCCGCTGGGCCAGGGTCTGCAGCTGCACGGCACGGCCAGCACCCTTGCGCGGGGTGTCGTTGAACAGCACCGCTTCCACCGCAGCCACGGCGTCAGCGTAGTTGGCCAGCGCGCGCTCGGCGCCGGCAGCATCCAGCGCGACGGTACGTGCCTCGACCAGGTCCGGCAGGGCCTCGGCCAGCTGCGCCCACGGCGCACGCACCGGCTCCAGCAGGCGCCCCAGCGGATGGCGCGAGCGCTGCCCGGCCCAGCTGCGCAGCTCTTCGCCCCACCACGCCAGCTTGGCGTCGGCCGGCAGCGGGTCGCCACTGGTGTTGAGCATGTCGTCGAATTCCTGCAGCAGCGCGAACCACGCCACGGCCAGGTCACGTTGCGGCTCGGCCACGAACGGTGCGGCCACCGACCATTCCGGCCAGCGGCTGCGCCACTTGTCGAGGAAGCTTTCCAGCGCGGTACTGCTCACTACGTTGTTCCTTACGGCTGGGCCGGGGCTGCCGGCCGGGTCGGCCACAGACTGGCCAGTTGCAGAAGTTCGGCGTTTTCCACCAGCACGTCGGCCTGCCAGGCCAGCGGATCGTCGCTGTGCAGGCGGTAGCCCCACAGCGCCGCCACCGACGGCATGGCGGCCGCGCGCGCGGCGAGGATGTCGCGCTCGTCGTCGCCCACGTACACGCAGTCTTCGGCGGCAACGCCCATGGCCTGCGCGGCATGCAGCAGCGGCAGCGGGTGCGGCTTGCGTTCGGCCAGCGTATCGCCACCCACCAGCACCGCGCAGCGCTGCTGCCAGCCCTGCTGCGGCAGGACCAGGCGCGCCAGGTATTCCGGCTTGTTGGTGACGATGCCCCACACCGTGCCCGCCGCATCCAGCGCGGCCAGCATGCCGGCCACGCCGTCGAACAGCACCGCGTGCCGGCCGATCAGCGCCTCATAGCGCTGCAGGAATTCGGGAATCAATGCGTCACGCGCGGCGTCGTCCAGATCCGGGAAGGCGGCGCCGACCATGGCGCGCGACCCCTTGGACACCACCGGGCGCAGCTGCGCCGGGTCCACCGGCGCGCGGCCGCGTTCGGCCAGCATCGCATCGCAGGTGGCGACGAAGTCCGGCGCACTGTCCAGCAGGGTGCCATCCAGGTCGAACAGCACCGCGCGCGGGAACGATGCGCTGCTCATTCCGGCTTGACCGCGTAGGCCAGGTAGTTGATGTCGGTGCGGCTGCTCAGCCGGGCGTGGTTGCGCCACGGCTCGTAGGCCATGCCACTCACATCCACCAGCTGCACATCCGCCTCGCGCAGCCAGCGGGCCAGCTCGGCCGGCTTGATGAATTCCTGGTAGTGGTGGGTGCCCTTGGGCAGCAGCCGTGCCACGTACTCGGCGCCGACAATGGCCACCGCAAACGCGGCGGCAGTGCGGTTGATGGTGGACAGGAACAGGTGGCCGCCCGGCTTCAGCAGGCGCTTGCAGGCCTCGATGATCGCACCCGGATCCGGCACGTGCTCGAGCATTTCCATGCAGGTGACCACATCGAAGCTGCCGGGCTGTTCGGCGGCCAGGTCCTCGGCGGCCTGCACGCGGTAGTCCACCTTCGCGCCGCTTTCCAGCGCGTGCAGGCGGGCGACCTTCACCAGTTCCGGGGCAAGGTCGATGGCGGTTACCTCGGCGCCGGCCTGGGCCAGCGCCTCGCTCAGCAGGCCACCGCCGCAGCCGATGTCCAGCACGCGCGCGCCGCGCAGCGGCACGCGGTCGGCCACGTACTTCAGGCGCACCGGATTGAGCGCGTGCAGTGGCTTCTGCGGGCCGTCAGCATCCCACCAGCGGTTGGCGAGTGCGGCGAACTTGTCCAGCTCGGCCTGATCGAAATTGGAGGATGCGTGCGGGGCGGTCATGGGAAATCCTTGCGGCGCCGTCGGTCAGGCGCGGATATGGCGGATGCGCTCGCGCCACTGGCGCGCATTGGCGATGATGCCGGGCAGGTCCATGCCGACCAGCTCGCGCTGCACCAGCTTGGGCTTGCCGGCAATCCAGACGTCGCTGACCTGCTGGCGGCCGGTGGCGTACACCAGCTGCGACAGCACGTTGTGCAGCGGCTGGGTTTCCAGCGCGGACAGGTCAACGCAGACCAGGTCGGCCTGCTTGCCGACTTCGATCGAACCGATGCGCTCGCCGAAGCCCAGCGCGCGTGCGCCGCCCAGGGTCGAGGCGCGCAGCGTGGTGGCCGCGTCCAGCGCGGTGGCATCGTCGGCCACGGCCTTGGCCAGGATGGCCGCGGTGCGGTTCTCGCTGAACATGTCCAGGTCGTTGTTGCTGGCGCAGCCGTCGGTACCGATCGCCAGGTTCACCCCGGCGCGCTGCAGGGCGCAGGCCGGGCAGAAGCCCGACGCCAGCTTCAGGTTCGATTCCGGGCAGTGCACCACGCTGACGCCACGTTCGGCGCACAGGTGGATTTCCGCATCGGTCAGCTGGGTCATGTGCACCGCGATCAGGCGGTCGTTGACCAGGCCCAGGCGATCCAGCCGCGCCAGCGGGCGCTGGCCGTGCAGCTTGATCGAATCGGTGATTTCCTGCGCGGTTTCATGGGTGTGCAGGTGCACCTGCATGTCCAACTGGTCGGACAGCATGCGCACGCGCTCGAAATTGGCGTCGTTCACCGTGTACGGCGCATGCGGCGCGAACGCGGTGCCGATCAGCGGGTCGCTGCGCCACTGGTCGTGCAGCTCACCGGCCTTGGCGAAGTACTCGTCATCGGTCTTGGCCCAGGCGGTGGGGAAATCGATGATGACCGCACCGACCAGCGCGCGGAAACCGTGCTTCTTGTAGACCGCGGCCTGCACGTCACCGAAGAAATAGTTTTCGTTGGCACAGGTGGTGCCACCGCGCAGCATCTCGGCAATGGCCAGAGTGGTGCCGTCGGCCACGAATTCGGGCCCGATCACCGCCGCTTCCACCGGCCAGATGTGCTGCTGCAGCCAGGTCATCAACGGCAGATCGTCGGCCACGCCGCGCAGCAGGGTCATCGGGTTGTGCGTATGCGCGTTCACCAGCCCCGGCATCAGCGCCGCCTCGGGACGGCTGACCACCTGCGCGGCGCGGAAGCGCGCGCGGGCCTCGGCACGCGGCAGAATGGCAACGATTTCGCTGCCACGCACGGCCACGGCATGGTCTTCCAGCACCACCGCATGCGGCTCGATCGGAACGACATGACCGGCTTCGATGAGCAGGTCGCAGGCTTCGGGGAGGTGCGGGCTATCGCTCATGCGGGCTCACTTGGCTGTGGGGGAACGTGATGGCAGGGGCGCGCCTGGCGGGAGGCGGTAGCGCCGGGCCATGCCCGGCGGCTGTCCGCTGCGGCGCCATGGGCGCCAGCAACGGGTCCGGGCGGTGCCCGGAACGCCGAGCATGGCTCGGCTCTACAGGTAATCCGGCTGCGCCGGATTACTTGACGCGCGAGGAGTATTCGCCCGAGCGGGTATCAACCTTGATGATTTCATCCTGGTTGACGAACAGCGGCACGCGCACCACGGCACCGGTTTCCAGGGTGGCCGGCTTGCCGCCGCCGCCCGAGGTGTCACCACGCACGCCCGGATCGGTTTCGGTGATCTTCAGTTCAACGAAGTTCGGCGGCTGCACGAAGATCGGCGCACCGTTGAACAGGGTCACGATGCAGGCTTCTTCGCCCTTCAGCCACTTTTCGGCGCCGCCCATGCCGGCCTTGTCGGCCTGCACCTGCTCGAAGGTTTCCGGGTCCATGAAGTGCCAGTACTCGCCATCGCTGTACATGTAGTTCATGTCGGTGTCGACAACGTCGGCCACTTCCAGGTCGTCGGTCGCCTTCATGGTCAGTTCCACCACGCGGCCGGAACGGATGAAGCGGTACTTCACGCGGGTGAAGGCCTGGCCCTTGCCCGGCTTCACATACTCGGTATCCGTGATGACCGCCGGTTCGTTGTTGACCAGGATCTTCATCCCGTTCTTGACGTCATTCATGCCCACAGTGGCCATGCTCAAGCTCCTCAAATGGCAAAACCGCCGCGGGTGCGGCGAGCCGGATAGAATGGAAAGCCCACCGGAACCCCGGTGGGCAACTGATTTATGCCCCCATGATAACCGCAGGCCCCCTCTCCATGCAGCTTTCCGCCTTCCCCCGGCCCCAGTCTCCGGGCGCGCCCGCACGCTGGCAGCAGCTCTGGCGGCAGGCACTGCGTGACCCGCAGCAGCTGCTGGCCCAGCTGGGCCTGGACCCGGCGGCGCTGGGGGTTTCCGAAGCGGCCATGGCGCAGTTCGCGCTGCGCGTGCCGCAGGGGTTCGTCGCCCGCATGCGCCACGGCGATGCCAGCGACCCGCTGCTGCGCCAAGTGCTGCCGATCGATGCGGAAATGCAGGTGGTCCCCGGGTTCAGCTTCGATGCGGTGGGCGATGGCGCGGCCAAGAAGGCCACCGGGGTCATCCAGAAGTACCGTGGCCGTGCCCTGCTGGTGGCCACCGGCAGCTGCGCGATCAACTGTCGCTACTGCTTCCGCCGGCACTTCGACTATGGCGCGGAAAACGCGGCCAAGGGCGGCTGGCAGGAGGCGGTGCAGGCCATTGCCGACGATGCGGACATCGACGAGATGATCCTGTCCGGCGGCGACCCGCTGTCGTTGGCCACTCACAAGCTGGTGGAACTGACCGACGCGCTGCGGCAGATTCCGCACGTGCGCCGCCTGCGCATCCACACCCGCCTGCCCATCGTGCTGCCCGAGCGCGTGGACGATGAACTGCTGGCCTGGCTGGGCAGCCTGCCCTGGCCGCTGGCGATTGTGGTTCACGCCAACCATGCCAACGAGTTCGATGCCAACGTCGACGGCGCCATGGCGCGCCTGCGCGGCACCGGTGCGCAGCTGCTGAACCAGGCGGTGCTGCTGCGCGGGGTGAACGACAGCGTGCAGGCCCTGCAGGACCTGAGCGAACGCAGCTTCGCCGCCGGCGTGCTGCCGTACTACCTGCACCAGCTGGACCGGGTGGAAGGCGTGGCCCACTTCGAAGTGGACGATGTGCAGGCCAAGGCGCTGGTGGCCGGCCTGACCGCGCGGCTGTCCGGTTACCTGGTGCCGAAGCTGGTGCGGGAACTGCCGGGCGACCCGAGCAAGCGCCCGGTGTAAGGCCATGGCCGGGGTCAGAGCCCTTTTCCTGCGAAAAGGGATCTGACCCCTGGACAACGGGTTGTCAAAGCCCCGATTCGATCATCCGCACCACTTCGGTGGCGGTCACCGGGTGGCTCAAGCGGTAACCCTGGCCCAGGTCGCAGCCGCGCTGGGCCAGCAGCTCGAACTGCGCTTCCTGCTCGATGCCTTCGGCCACCACGGTGATGCCCAGTGCATGGGCCATGGCGATGATCGCCGTGGTCAGGGCCAGGTCATCCGGGTCGCGCTGCATGTCGGCCACGAAGCTCTTGTCGATCTTCACGCCATCCACCGGCACCTGGCGCAGGTGGCTGAGGCCGGAGAAGCCGGTACCGAAGTCGTCCAGCCACACCTTTACGCCGGTGCGGTGCAGCTTGTCCAGCAGCTGTGCGGCAACCATTTCATCGCCGATCACCGCCGTTTCGGTCAGCTCCAGGTGCAGGCGTGAAGCCGGCAAGCCGGATTCGTGCAGGCACTGCGCCACCAGCGCGGGCAGTTCACCGCCGCGCAACTGCCGCGGCGACACGTTCACCGACACGAACAGTTCATCGCCGGCCGCGCCGCGCGGCCACTGCGAGGCCTCCATGCAGGCGGCGCGCAGCACCTTCGGCCCGATGATCTCGATCAGCCCACTCTGCTCGGCCACTTCAATGAACACCGACGGCGGAATGGTTCCCAGCGTGGGATGCTGCCAGCGCAGCAGCACTTCCACGCCCACCAGGCGGCGATCGCGCATGCGGAAGATCGGCTGGTAGGCCAGGCGCAGCTCGCCGCGCTCCCAGGCGCCGCGCAGTTCCTGTTCCATGTGCACGCGGCGTTCGACCGCGTGGTCCATGGCCCGGCTGTAGTAACGGAAGCAGTTCTTGCCGGCCATCTTGGCCTGGTACATGGCGATGTCGCCGTTCTTCAGCAGCGTGGTTGCATCGGCGGCATCGTCGGGGAACAGGGTCACACCGATGGAGGTGCCCAGGAACAGCTCGCGGCCCTGCACCACCAGCGGCTTGCCCAGCTCGCGCACCAGCACTTCGGCCAGCAGGCGGGCATTGGCCGCCACGTCACCGTCGCCGACCAGGATCACGAACTCGTCGCCACCGAACCGCGCCAGCAAGGCTTCGTCACCGCCGGCTTCGGCCACCGCGCTGGAAATGCGCTGGGCGAACTGCAGCAGCGCCTCGTCACCGGCCTCATGGCCGAGGGTGTCGTTCACCCGCTTGAAGTCATCGATGTCGGCAAACAGCAGCCCCAGGCGGTGCCCGGACGCGCGCGCCGCCATCAGGCGGTGGTCCAGTGCTTCGCGGAAGGCCAGCCGGTTGGTCAGCCCGGTCAGCGCATCGGTATAGGCCATGTGCCGCACTTCGCGGTCATGGCGGGCAATGGCATCGCGCATGCGGGCGAAGCCGCGCACCAGCTCACCCACCTCGTCGTCGCGGGTGTTTTCGGCCAGCGGCGCCTGGTAATCACCGGCTTCGATACGGCGTGCCGCCGCAGCCAGCTCGCGGATGGGCGTGACCAGCGTGCGCTGCACGTACATGATCACCACCACCCCGATCACCACCAGCAGGCCCAGCATCAGCAGCAGCCAGCCCAGGTGGCGGCTGCCGACCTGCTGCAGGCGCTGGCCCAGGGTGGCGTTGGCGGCCACTTCGCGCTCATGCACCTCGTCCAGCGCCATGCCGACGCGCACGCCGCCGATACGCTGCTTGCCCACGGTGATCGGCATGGCGTTGTCCAGCACGGTGGGCGACTGCTGCACCACCAGGGTCTGTGCCTTCACCGCGCCACGGGCCAGCGGGTCGTCCATTTCGCGGCCGAAGCCGGCCACGTCCAGCGAGCCGTCGTGCACCAGGCGCCCGCGCTCGTCGAACACCAGCACATAGCGCACCACCGGCTGCCGCGCCGTGCCGCGCACCAGCGCACCAACCTGGTCCAGGTCGTTGTAGTACAGCGGGTTGGCCAATGAATCGGACAGTTCACGCGCCAGCGCCTCGCCGCGGCTGCGCACGCTGCGATCGAACAGCTCGTGGATCACCCCGCCGCTGAGGCTCTTCACCTCGCTCTGCATCGATGCCTGACGCCCCAGCAGGACGGCCAGGATCGCGATCACCACCAGCATTGCCCCGCCCATGGCGAGCAGGAATCGGGCCTGCATCCCGGAGCCGAGCCATTTCATTCAACTTCCATCCGCACGCGCGTCAACCCTTGTTTCAATTCATCCAGCCGCTGCTGCGCATGCGCATCGACGCGGTGGAAACCGGAAGTACCAAAAAATCGCTGCAATGCCACCTGCGCACGTGGATCGGACGCCGCCTGCAGCAGCACCTGCTGCAGCCGCTCGCGCACCCGCGGGTCCAGGTCGCCACGCACCACTTCCACCGCGCGCGGGTAAGGTTCGGTGCGCAGCAGCACGCGGAAGTCGCGGCGGAACGCTGCCGGCACCCGCGCCTCATCGTCCCAGTCCACGCTGCTGACCGCACCACCATCTACCAGCCCCTTGTGCACGAAGGTGGCCACGTTCAGCTCGCTGCGCGCAAACACATAGCCCACCGCGTCCGGCCCGGGCACATCCCAGTTGCCGGCCAGGATCTGCGGCGTCACCCCGCGCTCAAGCAGGGTCATCACCGGCACCAGGTAGGCGCTGGTGGACGCGGTGTTCTGCAGGGCCAGGCGATGCCCGCGCAGGTCTTCCACTCGTTGCAGCGCGCTGTCGCGGCGCACGAAGAACACCGTGTGGTACTCGCGCACGCCGCTGCGCTCGGTCAGCAGCAGCGGTTGCGCACCACTGCGCAGGCCCAGCGCCACGGCAGTCCCGGCCGTCTCCGTGACCCAGTCGACCCGGCCGCGGCGCAGGTAGCTGGCCATCTGCTGCGGATCGCGCGCCATCAGGATCCGTCCTTCGCGGATGCCCACGTCGTGCATGCGGGCCACGACGTAGTCCAGCAGCGGCTGCAGCTGTTCGTAATGTGCCTTCGGGTTGTCGCTGATCCGCCCCAGCACCAGCACCGGGTCGGGCGCCGGCGCAGCATGCGCCATCCCGGCCAACAGCACCCAGGCCAGGCTCAGCAGTCCCCCCTGCATTGCCTTCCGCAGACCCGACAGCACGATTCATCCCCCAGGTAATCGCGACAGACTACCTGAAAAAATGAGAACTTCGTCAGCCTTGCGAATCCTTCGGCTGCGCCAGCCGGGCCATGCGCTGGGCGTCGGCCAGAATGCCGCGCAGCAGGCGCACTTCCTGCTCGCTGGGCTCGGCGCGCAGGAACAGGCGGCGCAGCTTGCGCATGGCCGACTCGGGCGCCCGCCCCTTGTGGAAATCGATCTCATCCAGGGTCTGCCCCAGCTGGCCGAAGAAGCTCTCCAGCTGTTCATGGCTGGCCGCCTGTTCGCGCAGGCCTTCTTCAGCCCGTACCACCGGCTGCTGGGCCAGCAGGCGCATGCGCGTTTCATAGGCCAGCACCTGCACCGCCGCGGCCAGGTTGAGCGAACTGAACGCCGGGTCGGACGGAATATGCACGGCGGCGTGGCACAGCTGCAGCTCTTCGTTGGTCAGGCCGGTGCGCTCGCGGCCGAACACCAGCGCCACCTCAGCGCCCTGCCCGGCCTTGTCCACCGCACGGGCGGCGGCATCAACCGGCAGGAACTCCTCCAGCTGCACCCGGCGCGCGCGGGCCGTGCAGCCCAACACCAGGGTGCAGTCGGCCACGGCCTCGGCCAGGGTGGACACCACGGGCGCGTCGCCCAGCACGTCTTCGGCACCGGCCGAGCGGCGGAAGGCCTCCTCGTCCAGCGGCTTTTCGGGGGCGACCAGCACCAGCCGGGCCAGGCCCATGGTCTTCAGGGCACGCGCGGCGGCCCCCATGTTGCCGGGGTGCTGGGTGCCTACAAGGACGAAACGGATGCGGGTGGCGGCGGGAAACTGGGACATGAACAGGGAAAAGGTCGAGCTGGACGAAGACCAATGGTAAACTGTGCGGCCGGCCACTGCGCCGGACCCGCTCTTTTCCCCCGCCAGCCCTTCTCTTCTGCCTTTCCGGGAGCCCACGCCATGCAGAAACCCGCCGTCACCGTCATGGTCAAGGCCGCCCGCCTCGCCGGCAACGTCCTGTTGCGCAACATCAACAAGCTCGAGGCGCTGAATGTGGTGCAGAAGGGCCGCATGGACTACGCCAGCGAAGTCGATGCCGATGCGGAAAAGGTGATCGTCAAGGAACTCAAGCGCGCCTACCCCGACTACGGCATCTTCGGTGAAGAAGGTGGCGTGCAGGGCGAGCGTCGCCAGATGTGGGTCATCGACCCGCTCGACGGCACCAGCAACTACCTGCGCGGCGTGCCGCACTACTGCGTGTCCATCGCCCTGGTGGAAAACGGCGAACCGACCGACGCGGTGATCTTCGACCCGCTGCGCAATGAACTGTTCACCGCCAGCCGTGGTGCCGGCGCCGTGCTCAACGACCGTCGCATCCGTGTGGCCGACCGCAAGGACCTGGAAGGCACCATGATCCACACCGGCTTCGCGCCGCGTGAGCGCAGCCGCGCCAGCGCACAGCTGAAGGCGCTGGACGCACTGCTGGTGCATGCCGAAGACGTGCGCCGCACCGGTTCGGCCGCGCTGGACCTGGCCTACGTGGCCTGCGGCCGCGCCGATGCCTACTTCGAAGCCGGCGTGAAGGCCTGGGACGTGGCCGCTGGCCTGCTGCTGGTGCGCGAAGCCGGCGGCAAGGTGTGCGACTTCAAGGGCGCCACCCTGGCCCGCATGGACAACCGCGGCCCGGACACCCACCAGATCGTGGCCGGCAACCTGAAGGTGGCCGAAGCCCTGCAGAAGGTGCTGGTAAACACCGCCTACGCCGCCGAGTTCGACGCCAAGTTCTGAGCGGCGCATCGCAGCGGCGCATCGAAACGGCACCCGGGAGGGTGCCGTTTTTGTTTGCGTAGACTGCGATGCATCACGGTTCTCCATGCTGCCAGGTACGGGCGGCTGTGGCTTTTGACCTTGACGTGGGTCCGCCTTGTAGCGAGCCGAGCACCGCAGGGGAACCAGGGGCGAAGAGGCGCGGGTGTCTGAGCGCAGCGAGTTCCGCGCCGTCCCCTGGGTCACCGAGGAGCGCAGGGAAACGTCGTGCGCAGCACGACGGCTCGCGGATGGCGGCGTGTTCCTTTGGTTACTTTCTTTGCACGAGCAAAGAAAGTGACACCTCTCCGCAGGCGCGGAAATGATCCGCCGGGCATGACCCGGCACTACCGACGCATACATTGCCGCAAACAAGAACGCCCGGCGCGGGGCCAGGCGTTCCTGCACTACCTTGAAAGCCGAGACTTACGCCACCGTCGAAGCCCGCAGCGCGGCAATGCGCTCTTCCAGCGGCGGGTGGCTCATGAACAGCTTCTTGGCGCTCGAGCCGGCAATGCCGAAGGCGGCGATCTGGCTGGGCAGCGTGCTCTGGCCATGGTTCAGCTGCAGGCGCTCCAGCGCGGCAATCATCTTCTGGCGACCGGCCAGCGATGCACCACCGGCGTCGGCACGGAATTCGCGATGGCGCGAGAACCACATCGAGATCATGGTGGCGAACAGGCCGAACACCATCTCCAGCACGAACACGATGATGTAGTACGCAAAGCCACGGCCGCCGCCTTCGCGGTTACCCGACAGCGCACTGTCGATCACACCACCGACCACGCGGGCCAGCACGATCACGAAGGTGTTCAGCACGCCCTGCAGCAACGCCATGGTGATCATGTCACCGTTGGCCACGTGGGCGATCTCGTGGCCCAGCACGGCCTCGGCCTCGTCTTCGCTCATGTTGTGCAGCAGGCCGGTGGATACGGCCACCAGCGCGTTGTTGCGGTTCGCGCCGGTGGCGAACGCATTGATTTCCGGGCCGTCATACACGGCCACTTCCGGCATGCCGATGCCGGCGGCCTTGGCCTGGCGTTCAACGGTGGCCAGCAGCCAGCGCTCGGTCGGGTTGCGCGGCTCGGTGATCACCACCGCGCCGGTGGAACGCTTGGCCATCCACTTGGACAGCAGCAGCGAAATGAAGGAGCCGCCGAAGCCGAAGATCGCGGCCATCACCAGCAGGCCGCTCATCTGGCTGGGATTGACCCCCAGCAGCGACATCACGATGCTGGCCAGGATAAGCACGGCAAAGTTCGTGGCTAGAAAGAGTGCGATGCGGGTGAACATGGGAAATTCCGGCTCGGAAGGGGTCGATATCTGCCAATTTGCGGTGCAGTCAGCTTGAATTCAAGCGCCAACCTGACCGACGATTCAGCCAGCATGACCTCCCCCATTCCCTGCGGCCGCTTTGCGCCCTCGCCCACCGGCCTGCTGCACCCCGGTTCCCTGCTTGCCGCCTTCGGCAGTTGGCTGCTCGCGCGCCACGCCGGCGGCCTGTGGCGGCTGCGCATTGAAGACGTGGATCCGCCGCGCACGGTGCCTGGTGCGGCGCAGGCGCAGTTGCGCACCCTGGCCGATTTCGGCCTGGCCCACGATGGCCCGGTGCTCTGGCAGAGCGAGCGCAACTCCGTCTACCAGGCCGCGCTGGATGTGCTGCTGGCCAGCGACCTGGCCTTCGTCTGCCACTGCAGCCGCAGCGACCTGGCGGCCAGCGGCGGCATCCACCACCGCTGCGTGGCCCGCTCACCGCGACCGGACCCGGCCGTCCGCTTCCGGGTGCCGCCGGGCAGCATGGTCCGCTTCGTCGACGGCCTGCGCGGCCCGCAGCAGCAGGACGTACACGCCGAGGTTGGCGATTTCGTGCTGCGCCGCGCCGATGGCTGCTGGGCCTACCAGCTGGCGGTGGTGGTGGACGATGCCGCGCAGGGCGTGACCGAGGTGGTGCGCGGCGCCGACCTGCTCGATTCCACCGCGCGCCAGATCCTGCTGCAGCAGGCCCTGGGCCTGGCCGTGCCGCGCTACTGGCACCTGCCGCTGCTGCTGGATACGCCGGGCCACAAGCTGTCCAAATCGCTGGCGGCCCTGCCGGTGGACAGCGCGCGGCCGCTGCCGGTCCTGCGCCAGCTGTGGGCGTTGCTGGGGCAACCGCCGGCGGCCCTGGACGACTGCGAAGACCTGCCCGCGCTGCTGCAGGCCGCCCGGCACGCCTTCGATCCGGCGCGCCTGCCACGGCAGGACATCCTGCTGGCCGACGGCGCACTTTCCGCGCCGATGTTGCAGAATCCCCCTTCCCCCACCTGAAACCCGGACAGCATTCCATGACATCTCGCGTCGCACTGGTCACCGGCGGAACCGGCGGCATCGGTACCGCCATCTGCCAACGCCTGGCCGACCAGGGCCACCGGGTCGCCACCAACTACCGCGACGAAGCCAAGGCCCGCGCCTGGCAGCAGGCCATGACTGCGCGCGGCTACAACGTGTCGATCTTCCCCGGCGATGTCTCCGACCCGGCCAGCGCCGAGGCCATGGTGCGCGCGGTGGAAGCCGAACTGGGCCCGGTCGAGATCCTGGTCAACAACGCCGGCATCACCCGCGACACCACCTTCCATCGCATGCGTGCCGAGCAGTGGCACGATGTGATCAACACCAACCTCAATTCGGTGTTCAACGTCACCCGCCCGGTGATCGAAGGCATGCGCCGCCGCGGCTGGGGCCGGGTCATCCAGATCAGCTCGATCAACGGCCTGAAGGGCCAGTATGGCCAGGCCAACTACGCCGCGGCCAAGGCCGGCATGCACGGCTTCACCATCTCGCTCGCTCGCGAGAACGCCGGCTTCGGCATCACCGTCAACACCATTTCGCCGGGCTACGTAGCCACCGACATGGTGATGGCCGTGCCCGAAGAGGTGCGCGCCAAGATCATTGCCGACATTCCCACCGGGCGCCTGGGCAAGCCGGAAGAAATCGCCTATGGCGTGTCGTTCCTGGTGGCCGACGAGGCAGCCTGGATCACCGGCAGCAACCTGGATATCAACGGCGGCCACCACATGGGCTGGTAAGCCGCGCAACCCGGGCGGCCGCGCCGCTCCGGGGCGGTCGCGCCGCGCTCATGCTGCGCAGCACGCAAACCCTTGCTGCGCAACATGATCGGCGTGCAAAGCCAAGCCCGGCGGGGGCTGGGGCGGTTGCCAAGGCTTGTGCACTGCGCCATGCTGCACATCTACTGTGACGAGTACCGCTTCATGGCTGCGACCCGCATCATCAAGAAGTATCCGAATCGTCGTCTGTACGACACCGAGATTTCCAGCTACATCACCATCGAAGACGTGCGCCAGCTGATCCTGGATGGCGAGGATTTCGAGGTCCGCGACGCCAAGAGCGGCGACGACCTGACCCGCTCGGTGCTGCTGCAGATCATTGCCGACCAGGAACAGGACGGCGAACCGATGCTGTCCACCCAGCTGCTGAGCCAGCTGATCCGCTTCTATGGCGATTCGCTGCAGGGCTTCATGGGCAACTACCTGGAACGCAGCATGCAGGTCTTCCTGGACCAGCAGCAGCAGTTCCGCCAGCAGATGGGCAATCTGCTGGGGCAGACCCCGTGGGCGATGATGAACCAGCTGACCGAACGCAACCTGGAGCTGTGGCAGGAGTTCCAGCGCAACATGGGCGCCGGCTTCGGCGGCCCTCGCCCGGGCGGCACCGGTACCGGTACCGGCAGCAAGCCGAACGAGGGCGGTGCCAGCACCGGCACCGGCACCGGCGGCAAGACCCGGCGCTGAGTCCGGTCATCGGCTGCAACGAAAACGGCGCGCCCCTGGCGCGCCGTTTTTTGTTGCAGCCGTCGTTACCGCGGCATCCATGCGTGGCGTAGATCTACCGCTTGCACCCTGTGCACACGCGCTCGACCTTGTAGCCCTTGGCCTTCAGCTTTTCCACCACCCCATCGCTGCCCAGCAGGTGCAGCCCGCCCACCACCACCAGGGTGCCACCCTGCCCGGCCTGCAGGTACGGCACCAGCTTGGGCACCCAGGCGTCGTTGCGGCCGGTGTTGATGCGCTGGTAGAGCTGCGGGTACTGCTGGCGCATCTCCACGGCCATCTTGTTCCACAGCAGGCGCTCATCGCCACGGCGCCAGGCATCGTGCAGCTGGCGCGCCTGCGCATCGCCCTTGGCCACCTCGTCCAGCGCCTCGGCCAGCATCTGCCGCTGTTCGGTGGCGCTCATGCCGTCCAGCATGCTGATCTGGGTATCGATGTCTTCCAGGCCCGCGGTCCTGCGCCCGGTCTTCTGCGCGCGCTCCATGAAATGGCGGTCCAGGCCCAGCGCCGGGTCCAAGCCCATCTTCTGCATCTGCCCGACCGAAATGGTCAGGCCCACGAACCAGGCCTTCATGCCCTGCAACTGCGCCAGCGGCAGGTTGTTGCTGGCGGCAAACGCCTGCAGCTTCTGCCAGTTCGCCTTGTCCAGGTCACGCTTGAGCTCGCTGCCGTCGGTGCGGGTGGCAGCCTGCACCATGCGGCTGGCCAGCTGCGGCGATTGCATGTCTTCCGGCGACAGTTCGAACACCACGCGCTGCGAGGCGTCGAAGGCCTTTTCAACATCGGCCGACAGCGGATAGTCCTGCGCGGTCAGCAGGTGGAACGAGCCGAGCAGGTACAGGCGCGCATCACCGGCGCCGGTCACCTTCCACAGCAGCGGTACCGGCGGCTTGCTGGCGCCGCTCTCGGCAGGCGCACCGCGCGCGGCCGCCAGGGGCGCAACGGCACAGGCCAGCAACAGTGCAGCACTTCGCAACAGGGTTCTGATCGACATGGTCAGCCCTCTCCCGGGGGCAGGTGGTAGGCCTTCTCGCCCGCATCCACGCGCAGGTCCATCCGGTTTTCCGGCGGCGACAGCGGACAGGTCGCGAAGGCGGTGAAGGCACAGGGCGGGTTGTAGGCGTGGTTGAAGTCCAGGGTCAGGCTGCCGTCCGCGGCCGGCGCGGCGGTGTCCAGGTAGCGACCGGCCGGATAGCTGCCATGGCCACTGGTGCGGTCGGCGAAGATCAGGAACAGGGGCTGGCCAGGTTCACCGATGGCTTCCAGGCGCCATTGCCGTCCATCACGCTCGAACTCCACCGCCCCTGCATTGGGCATGTCGGTGGTCAGGCCGGTGATGTCGACGATGGGCAGGGTCTTGCCCGCAGGGTGGGCGATGAACCGCGCCGGCACCTGCCACTGGGTACCGCCCGGCCAGTACTGCAGGCCGGCAAAATCGCGCCGGGCCGCCGCATCGGCGTGCTTCACCCGCAGCGCGTCACGCGGGCCACGGCGGATCAGGCTCAACTGGCCCTTGCCGCCATCGAAGGCCAGCAGCGTGGGCTGCGCGTCCTTGTCGGTGCCCATGCGGATCCGCCCCCGCACCGGCTGTCCCTCGTGGGTCACGTCGGTGCCGGCTTCGGGGGTGAACCACCATTGACTGCCTTCACGACGCAGCAGGCCCAGCTTGGCCGGGCCCACCGCCAGGCGGATGCCACTGGTGGCACCGCTACCGATGAAGTGCGATTTGTTCTGCAGCCAGTGCAGGCCCACCAGCGCGGTCCAGCCATCGGGCCGCACCAGATCCTGGTAGCGCTGCACACGCCACTGCTGCTGTTGCGCGGCGAAGGCCGGATCTTCGGTCTGTGCCGGCACCGGCGCAGGGGCCGGACTGCAGGCTGCCAGCGCCAGGGCGACCAGCAGGCCGCCCGCTCCCCAGTAACGCATCGATGCTCCCCTCAACGTGACGCGGCTCAGCGGCCGCGCAGGAACCAGCGGTCGATCTCCGCCAGCGAAAAACGCGCCCAGGTCGGCCGACCGTGGTTGCACTGGCCGGACCGCTCGGTGATCTCCATGTCGCGCAGCAGCGCGTTCATTTCCGGCACGGTCAGGCGACGGTTGGCGCGCACCGCGCCGTGGCAGGCCATGGTCGACAGCAGTTCGTCACGCGCACTGGCAATGCGCCGGCTCTGGCCGTGCTCGCGCAGATCGGTCAGCACGTCGCGCAGCAGGCCCTCCGGCTCGGCATTGGCCAGCAGCGCCGGAATGCTGCGCACATGCAGCGCGCCCGGGCCGGCACGGGTCACTTCAAACCCCAGCGCGGCCAGCGTTTCCGCTTCGGTTTCGGCGGTATCGGCCTCGCGCTCGCCGACGGCCAGGGTGATCGGCACCAGCAACGGCTGCGACTGCAGGCCGATGCCATCGTGCGCGTTCTTCAGCCGTTCGTAGCCGATGCGCTCGTGGGCGGCATGCATGTCCACCACGATCAGGCCTTCGGCGTTCTCGGCCAGAATGTAGATGCCATGCAACTGGGCGATGGCGTAGCCCAGCGGCGGCACGCCGGCATCGGCGCTGGTTACCGGCAGGCCGTTCTCGCTCGGCATGGGCGGCAGCGCGCCGCTGCGCTCACCGGCACCGGTGCTGGCGTACAGCGCGGCGTAGGCGGCCGGCGCATCGGCCACCTGCAGGCCCAGCGGCTGCTGCGGGCGCCAGCCGGAGAAACCACCACCGCCGCCGCCCGAACCGAGCGCGGGCCCGCGCACCAGGCCAAAGCCCGACGCCCCGGCACTGGACTGCACCGGCGCACCCGCGGCGTCCACGGGGTGGGCCGCACCGGCACCGATCTCCTGCGCGGACACACCGGCGCGGGTATCGGCCAGCGCGTCCTTCAGTGTGCGGTAGACGAAATCGTGCACCAGCCGCGAATCACGAAAGCGCACTTCGTGCTTGGCCGGATGCACGTTCACGTCCACCCGGGTCGGGTCCAGCTCCAGGAACAGCACATACGCCGGCTGGCGGCCGTGATACAGCACATCGCCGTAGGCCATCTTCACCGCGTGCGCCACGCTGCGGTCGCGCACCGAACGGCCGTTCACGTACAGATACTGCTGGTCGGCACTGGCCCGCGAATAATGCGGCTGGGCGATCCAGCCGTGCAGGCGCAGGCCGGCACCGCTGTGGTCCACGCGCACCGCCTGGGTGGCGAAATCCTCGCCCAGCGTTTCCGCCAACCGCGTATCGGAGTACAGATCACCCGGCTTGTAGCGCCGTGATGCCTTGCCGTTGTGCGACACGCGCAGCTCGACATCGGGCCGTGCCAGCGCCAGCGAACGCAGCCACTCTTCGATATGGCCCAGTTCGGTGCGCTCGGCGCGCAGGAACTTGCGCCGTGCCGGCACGTTGTAGAACAGCTCGCGCACTTCCACCGTGGTGCCCGGCGCATGCGCGCGCGGGGTCACTTCACCGATCTTGCCGCCTTCGATCTGCAGCGCCGAACCGTGTTCGTCATGCGCGCGGCGCGAGGCCAGGGTGAAGCGGCTGACCGAGGCGATCGACGGCAGCGCTTCGCCGCGGAAGCCCAGCGTGGCCACCGATTCCAGATCGTCCAGATCAGCGATCTTGCTGGTCGCGTGCCGCGATACCGCCAGCGGCAACTGTTCCGGCGCGATGCCGCTGCCGTTGTCGCGGATGCGGATCAGGCGCACGCCGCCCTCTTCCAGATCGATGTCGACGCGGCTGGCGCCGGCATCGATGGCGTTCTCGACCAGCTCCTTCACGACCGACGCAGGGCGTTCGACCACTTCGCCGGCGGCGATCTGGTTGATCAGGATTTCCGGCAACGGCCGGATCGGGCGCGGATGAGCATCAGACTTCAT
This sequence comes from Stenotrophomonas sp. YAU14D1_LEIMI4_1, assembly GCF_003086815.1. Taxonomy (NCBI): domain Bacteria; kingdom Pseudomonadati; phylum Pseudomonadota; class Gammaproteobacteria; order Lysobacterales; family Lysobacteraceae; genus Stenotrophomonas; species Stenotrophomonas sp. YAU14D1_LEIMI4_1. The sequence continues at coordinate 2,816,136 of NZ_CP025997.1, forward strand.
GCAGCGATGATAGCGGAGCCGCCATGGGTAGAGTCGAGCCATGCTCGACTAACGGGTTGCCGGTAAGGTCCAGTCGAGCGCGGCTCGACTCTACAGAAAGCAGAAACCCGCCTTCGGCGGGTTACTTGCTGCCGCCGGCCATGGTGGCCGCGGCGTCGATCTCGGCCTGGGCACGGGCGGCGTACAGCGTGCCCGGCGGCGGCTGGCGGCTGAAGAAGGTGTGCACGCCATCCAGCACGGCGCCGGCAACCTTGCGCTGGTACGCCGGGTCGATCAGGCGGCGCTCTTCGTCCGGGTTGGAGATGAAGGCCGTTTCCACCAGCATGGCCGGCATGTCCGAGGTGCGCAGCACCGCGAAGTTGGCCCGCTCGATGTTCGGCTTGTGGTTGTTGCCGATCCGCTTCAACCCGCCCAGCACGTGCCCGGCCGCGTCTTCGGATGCCTTCATGTAACCACTCTGGGCCAGGTCCAGCAGCACGTTGGCCAGGGTGCCTTCGGTCTGCTGCAGGCGCACGCCGCCGACCAGGTCGGCCGCGTTTTCCTTGTCTGCCAGCCAACGCGCACGCTGCGAGGACGCGCCCTTGGTGGACAGCACGTACACCGACGAACCGGTGGCCGAGCGGTTTTCCGCGGCGTCGGCGTGGATCGAGATGAAAATGTCGGCCTTGTTCGCACGCGCCTTCTGCGCACGCATCGGCAGCGGGATGAAGACGTCGCTGTCGCGGGTCAGGAAGGCCTTCAGGCCCGGCGTTGCGTTGACCTGGCGCGCCAGTTCACGCGCAACCGCCAAGGTCACGTCCTTCTCGCGCTTGCCGGTCGGGCCGATCGCGCCCGGATCCTGGCCACCGTGCCCCGGATCGATCGCCACCACCAGATGGCGCATACCGGGCTGCATGCGGATACGCGAGGCATCGCTGGGCATGGCCGGGCGCGGCGCCTCGGTGGGGGCTGCGGGCGTCGGCGCCGGTGCGGCCGGCGTACTGACCACGGCGCGGGTCGGCTGCCCGGCCAGAATGGCGGCCGGGGAACCGGCAGGCGGTGTACTGGCGGCCACGGTGCCCGCTGCAGCTACCTGTGCCGGAGTGGTCGTGGGTGCGGGCGCCGGTGCCACCGGAGCCGCCGCGCTGGCGCTGGCCTGCTGCTGCACCTGCGCGGTCAGCAGCGCGGTAGCGCGGGCGGCATCACCGCGAGTCTGCGCGCTCTGCGCCGCCGGCGTGGGCGCGGGCGCCGGGCTGGCAACGGGGGGCTGCGCGGCCGGCGCACTGGCAACCGGTGCCGCGCCGTCACCGGGCCACTCGATCACCAGCTTGGATTCATTGCCTTCACGCTGCATCTGCGGGCGGAACGGCGCCACCGATTCGGCCAGGTCGAAGACCACGCGGAACGTGCCGGGCACCGGCTGACCGGTACGCACAGCCGTAACCACGCCCTGTGCGGCCGGCATCTTCAGGTTGCGCACCGCGCTGGAATCGGGGAAATCGACCACCAGCCGGTTCGGCGAGGACAGCGACAGGGTCTTGTAGCCGCCACTGCCAACCAGCGCGATCTCGGCGCGGGTGCCGGTCGAACCGGTGTTCAGCACCACCTGGCGAACCTCGCCCGCCCACGCAGCCGCGCTCGTCAGACCCAGTCCGACGGCGGCACAGATGGCGATGAGACGGTTCCCCAGGCGCATGGCTCAGGATTCAATCACCGCGCTGAATGGAATGCAACACCTTTTTCCTTAATAATCCGTAACCTGCCGATGTTTGTTCTCGTCAGGCGACAGAAATGGCCTGCAAGTCGCCCCCATCGGGGAGCCGATCCAGCCATTCCCGGCCTGCGTCGCTGACGCCAGTGAGACGGACGCGCCGGCCATGGCCTTCGATGTCCAGCGCCACCACCAGGTCGGTAGGCGGCAGCGCACCGGCGCCACGTTCGGGCCATTCCACCAGCCACAGCACCGCACTTCCCTCGTCCAATCCCAGGAAATCCAGCTCGCCGGCCTGGCCGATGCGATACAGGTCCAGGTGCCAGGCCTCGCCACCGCTGGCCAGCGGATAGCGCTCGACCAGGGTGTAGGTCGGGCTGCGGATGGCCCCTTGCACGCCCAGCGCACGCAGCAGCGCACGGGCGGTAGTGGATTTGCCAGCGCCCAGGTCGCCACGCAGTTCAACCACCGCCTGCGGCGGACGGGTCGCGGCCAGCCACTGGCCCAGCAGTTCGGTGGCCTCGGGATCTGCAAGGAAGAATTCAGTCATCGGGGGTGTTCCGGGTTGGCCAGCCGCCGCAGGGGCGCCAGCAGATCAGTAGGAAGCAGGCCGCGCGCACCATCGGCCACAGCGGCATCGCCGGCCAGGGCGTGCAGGAGCGCGCCAGCGGCCGCCGCGTCGAAGGCGGACAGCCCCTGCGCGCGCAGGCTGGCAATGATGCCGGTCAGCAGGTCGCCCATGCCACCCACGGCCATGCCGGGGTTGCCCGCGGCGATCAGGCGCGGCGCCTGCCCCGGCGCAGCAACAATGCTGCCGGCGCCCTTCAGCACCACCACCGCGTGATAGCGCTGCGCCAGTGCCTGCGCACTGCCGGCACGGTCGGCCTGGATGGCGGCAGTAGTGGTTTCCAGCAGGCGGGCTGCCTCGCCGGGGTGCGGGGTCAGGATGGCATCGGCAATGCTGTGCGGGTCCTGGGCCAGCAGGTTCAGGGCGTCAGCGTCGATCACCAGCGGCTTGCCGCAGGCCGTTACCCGCGTAAACAGCGCGCGCGCCCAGTCGTCCTGGCCCAGGCCCGGACCGATCGCCACCACGCCGGCCCGGCCCAGCAGCGCCGGCAGCGCGTCACCGTCTTCCAGCGCATGGGCCATGGCTTCGGGCAGACGGGCCAGCAACGGGCCGACGTGATCGCGACGGGTGCCGATGCTCAACAAGCCCGCACCCGCGCGCAGGGCGGCTTCGGCCGCCAGGGCGATGGCGCCGCCACTGCCATGGTTACCGCCCACGCACAGGACGTGGCCCGATTCCCCCTTGTGCGTGTTGGCCCGCCGCGGCGGCAGCAGCGCCGCCAGGCGATCAGCCGTCCAGCATTCAGCGGCCGCTTCCACGCCCTGCCACGCCGCTTTGGGCAGTTGCAGCGCCGCCAGGGCGTGTTCGCCCACATGCTCCAGTGCGTTGCCGGTATACAGGCCGCGATGTGCCACGATGAACTGCAGCGTCAGCGTGGCATGCACCGCGACACCGGGCACGCTGCCGCGGTCGGCGTCGACGCCGCTGGGCACATCCAGCGCCAGCACCGGTGAGCCCTGCGCGTTCAACGCGCCGATCAGCGCCTTGGCCACGCCTTCCGGCGCACGGTCGAAGCCCAGGCCGAACAGGGCATCCACCCAGACATCGGCGTCGGGCAGCGTTCCGTCGAACTCGGTCAGCGCGCCCCCGACGGACTTGAAATCCGACGCGGCGCGGCGTGCCAGCGGGGTGCCCGGCGGTCTGCCCGGCTGGGTCAGCACGCTCACCCGGCGCCCGGCCAGCTGCGCGTGGCGGGCCAGCACCAGGCCATCGCCGCCATTGTTGCCACTGCCCACCACCACGCCCACGTGCAGCGCCTGCGGCCAGTACCGCAACAGACGCTGCCACGCGGCCAGCCCGGCCTGGGCCATCAGCTCCCAGCCGCCATCGCCGGCGAGCGCCGACGCCTGCGCATCGAGCGCACGCGCGGCAGCGGAATCGAACAGATCGGCAAGGTTGGCCATGCGGAGATTTTATACTGGTGCGCATGTCCCCTGCCCCTGCCCCCCTCGATCCGGCCCTGGCCGTGCAGCGCATCCGCGATCTGGCGCGCGCGCACGGCTTCCAGCGCTGCGGCATCGCCGGCATCGAGTTGGGCGAGGATGAAGCGCACCTGGCCGATTGGCTGGGCCAGGGCCTGTACGGCACCATGGACTGGATGGCCCGCCACGGCACGCTGCGCGCCCGCCCCGCTGAACTGTTGCCCGGCACCGTGCGGGTGATTTCGGTGGGCATGGATTACAGCCACAAGGACGACACCGAAGCCTGGGCGACCCTGGCCGATCCCGGCCGCGCCTATGTGGCGCGCTACGCGCTGGGCCGCGATTACCACAAGCTGATGCGCAACCGGCTGCAGAAGCTGGCCACACAGATCAACGACGAAGTCGCCCCGCTGGGCTACCGCGTCTTCGTCGATTCCGCACCGGTGCTGGAACGTGCGCTGGCACGCAACGCCGGGCTGGGCTGGATCGGCAAGCACACCTGTCTGATCGATCGCCATGGCGGCTCGTGGTTCTTCATCGGCGAAATCTACATCGACATTCCGCTGCCGATCGATGCAGCGGCCACCGCGCACTGCGGCACCTGCACGCGCTGTATCGATGTGTGCCCCACCCAGGCCATCACCGCGCCGCATCGACTGGATGCACGCCGCTGCATTTCCTACCTGACCATCGAGCACGACGGCGCGATTCCCGAAGACATGCGGCCGCTGATCGGCAACCGCATCTATGGCTGCGATGACTGCCAGCTGGTCTGCCCCTGGAACAAGTTCGCCAAGCGCACCGACGAGGCCGATTTCCGCGCGCGCAACAACCTGGATACCGCGCGCCTGGACCAGCTTTTCGCCTGGGACGAAGCGGAGTTCCTGCGCCGCACCGAGGGCAGCCCGATCCGCCGCAGCGGCCATGAACGCTGGCTGCGTAATATTGCCGTGGCGCTGGGCAATGCGCCGGCATCGGCCGAGGCACTGGCCGCACTGCATACCCGCGCCAACGATCCCTCGCCCGTGGTGCGCGAGCACGTGCAGTGGGCCCTGGCCCAGCACGGCGCAGCCTGACGTGCGATCCTGAGCCCCCGTTCCACCCGCCACGCGCCGCATCCATGCAATCTCGCAACAACGACATCCTCACCCCCAGCCAGCTCAACACGCTGGCCCGCGACCTGCTGGAAGGCAGTTTCCCGGCCATCTGGGTGGAAGCAGAACTGGGCAGCGTGGCCCGCCCCGCCTCCGGGCACCTGTACTTCACCCTGAAGGATGCACGCGCGCAGCTGCGTGCCGCCATGTTCCGGATGAAGGCGCAGTACCTGAAGTTCGTGCCACGCGAGGGCATGCGCGTGCTGGTGCGCGGCAAGGTGACGCTGTACGACGCGCGCGGTGAGTACCAGATGGTGCTCGACCATATGGAAGAGGCCGGCGAAGGCGCCCTGCGCCGCGCGTTCGAGGAACTGAAGGCACGGCTGCAGGCCGAGGGGCTGTTCGACCCCGCGCGCAAGCGGCCCATGCCTGCGCACGTGCAACGCCTGGCGGTGATCACATCGCCCACCGGTGCCGCCGTGCGCGACGTGCTGAGTGTGCTGGCGCGGCGCTTCCCGCTGCTGGAAGTGGACCTGCTGCCGACCCTGGTACAGGGCAGCAGCGCCGCCGCGCAGATCACCCGGTTGCTGCAGGCCGCCGATGCCAGCGGCCGCTACGACGTGATCCTGCTCACCCGTGGTGGTGGTTCACTGGAAGACCTGTGGGCCTTCAACGACGAGGCGCTGGCCCGCGCGATCGCTGCCAGCGGCACGCCAGTGGTCTCGGCCGTCGGCCACGAGACCGACTTCAGCCTCAGCGATTTCGCTGCCGACCTGCGCGCGCCCACACCGTCGGTGGCCGCCGAACTGCTGGTACCGGACCAGCGCGAACTGGCCCTGCGCCTGCGCCGCAGCGCGGCGCGCATGGTGCAGCTGCAGCGGCATACGATGCAGCAGGCGATGCAGCGCGCCGACCGTGCGTTGCTGCGTCTGAACGCGCAGAGCCCGCAGGCGCGACTGGACCTGCTGCGCCGCCGCCAGGTGGATCTGGGCCGACGCCTGCATGCCGCGTTCAATCAACAGCAGGAGCGTCGTGCGGCGCGCCTGCGCCATGCCGCGGCCGTGCTGCGCGCGCACCACCCGCAGCGCCAGCTGGACGAGATGCAGCGGCGCCTGCTCGTGTTGCGCGGGCGTCCGCAGGCCGCGTTGCAGCGGCTGCTGGAACGCGACGCCCTGCGCCTGCGCGGGCTGGCGCGATCACTGGAGGCGGTCAGTCCGCTGGCCACCGTGGCGCGCGGCTACAGCATCCTGACCCGTGCCGACGACGGCGCGCTGGTGCGGCACATCGACCAGGTGCAGCCGGGCGATGCCCTGCAGGCCCGCGTGGGTGACGGCGTGATCGACGTACAGGTCAAGTGAGGGGTTGTTCGGCAGGGCTGCGCCCTGCACCCCTGTAGTCGAGCCATGCTCGACTGAAGCAACGGCAACAGCAACAGCAACAGCGTGCATTGCGCGGGATGGCGGGGCGGTGTGGGTGGGCAGGACACGCCGTAAACCCGTCCATGGGGGCTCGTAGGCGCCATCCATGGCGCCTGCGGTCCTGCCCACCCACACCGCCCCACATCTGACAGATTCCCGCGAACTGTCGGAACAGCACGGGGTCGGATCCCGTTGCGTAGCAACGGGCTCTGACCCCGCATTCTTTTCGATGTCTGACAATTTCATCCACGCATGGCGTGGATCTACCGTGTCGACCAAGGTCGACACCTACCAGAGCAGAATGCCATTCCGACAGACCGCGGCGATCTGTCAGAGGTGGGGCGGTGTCGGAGTGCGGGGTGTCAGCCGCATGGATGCGGCTGCCAAGCCTACACGGACGTACTTGCGGCGTCCCCGCAATCCGACACCGCCCCGCCATCCCCGGGAAACCCGCCTTTGACGTTGCCGTTGCCGTTGCCGTTGATCCAAGCAGGTGCAGGGCTGCGAGCCCTGCCGCCCCCTCTACCGCGCCTGCTCGCAGAACTTCTGCCGGTACTCCAGGGCCTTCGGCATCAGCGCCTGCAGGTTCTGGATGCGGGTGCCGGGATTGGGATGGGTCGACGAAAACTCCGGCGGCGACTGGCCACCACTGGCCTGCCCCATGCGTTGCCACAGCGGAATCGCCTCGCGCGGGTCGAAGCACGCCGCCGCCGCCAGCATCAGACCCACTTCATCGGCCTGCGTCTCGTGGCTGCGCGCGTACGGCAACAGATAGCCGTAACCCATCGCCGACATCATCATCTGTTGCTGCTGCGCATCCATGCCGCTGGCCGCACCGGCCATCTGCCCGATCTGGGTCAGCTTCTGCTGGGCCATGCGCTGTGCACCATGGCGCAGCAGCGCATGGGCGATCTCGTGCCCCATCACCACCGCCATGGCATCTGTGGTACGCGCCACCGGCACCAGCCCGGTGTACACGGCCATCTTGCCGCCGGGCAGACAGAAGGCGTTGGCCTGGTCACTGGGAATCACGTTCACTTCCCACTCGAAATCGCGCGAGAAGTGCCCCGGCTGCAGCCCATGTTCCTGCGCCAGCGCGGTTTCCACCACATCCACCTTGGCGATCAGGCGCTGGGCGATGGCGCGCACATCGCGTGAGATCTGCGCGTTGGGGTCCAGTGGCCGTTCCTGCGCCAGGATCTGCTGGTAGGCCTGCAATCCCAACGCACGTTCTTCGCTGGCATCCAGGCTGCTGTCGATCAGCACCTTCTCGCCGGTGTACGGGTCCACCGTTCGGTTGGAAAACCAGTAGTACGCTGCATAGCCGGCGGCCAGCAGCAGTACCCACCAGCGGATGTTGCCGAACAGGCCGCGCCGTGGCGAACCCTGTTGCGGCGAGCGGGAAAAGGGATCGTTGCGCATCGGCAGGTCTTCCGGCGGACCCCGCCGGCCGGCGGGCACGCTGCAATCTTAGTGCGGCGCTGCCTGCGCGGGGTGAAACAGGCGCATCAGATGCCGCGCACCAGGCGGAAGCCGATGCGGGCATTGGTGGTGTCCGAATCCTGGGATTGGCGCCACGCCGCACGGGTCTGCTCGGGCGCGTTGGCCCAGTTGCCACCACGGATCACCCGCGAACGGCAGCCCGGGTTGTACCAGGCCACGCCATCGGCCGGGGCGCGGCGGTAGCTGGAATGCCAGCAATCGGCCACCCACTCACTCAGGTTGCCGCCCATGTCGTGCAGGCCGAAGGCATTGGCCTGGAAGCTGCCCACCAGCGCCGGCCCCCACCAGCCATCGCCATAGCCCACGAAGGCGTTGTGCCAGTGCCGGCCTGACGGGGAAACATCCTGGCTGCCGGTGTAGTTGCCACTGCCTGCAGGCGGCAGCCCAGCATCCCCCCACGGGTAGCGGCCACTGCCGCCGGCCCGCAGGGCGTACTCGAACTCGGCTTCGCTGGGCAGGCGGTAGGCACGGCCGGTCTGCTCGGACAGCCACGTGGCGTAGTTTTCCGCATCGCGCACGCTCACGTGCATCACCGGCGAATTGCCCATCGCACGACTGCCATCGTAGTCCGAGCGCCAGTCCACGCCGCTGCGGCGGATGAAGTTGCCGCTGCGCTCGTCATACACCACCGAGTGGCCGCGACGGGTCGCACGCGGGCGCGCGCTGGTGGCCTTCACGAAACGCTCGAAATCGGCCACGGTCACCTCGGTGATCGCCATGGCAAAACCACGTTCAAACCGCACGTAGTGTGACGGTCGCTCGGCATCGCTGGCACCCGGTTCGGTGTCACCGGCGCCCATCTGGAAGCCGCCATGCGGCACCACGATCATCTGCGGCCCGCGCCCGCCATCCCGCAGGGGGTCGCTGAATACCTGCCCGGGGCGGAAACTGCCGTAGTGGGTGGCCAGGTCGATGCGTTCGCGCAACTGCGCCACCACGGCATCGCCCGGCAAGGCGATGCGCAAGGCCTCGGCCAGCTTTTCGCGGGCCGGCTTCAGGCCCTGCGGCGTTTCCAGGTCGCGCAGCCCGCCGTCACGCAACTGCATCAGGGTCGCGGCGCGGATCTGCTCGATGCGCTCGAACGCACCGGCGATGGTCGGCGACGAATCCCGCACCTTGCTGGCTTCGGCCAGCCAGGCCCCGGCGGAAGCAAAATCACGGCTGCGCGCGGCGTCTTCGGCACGCCGGATCAGCGCGCTTTCGGCGGCGGCCAGGCCCTGCCGGGCACGGCGGTTGTTGGCATCCAGCGCCAGCGCCTCGCGGAACGCCGGAATGGCCCCGTCACCGTCCTCGCCCACCCGACCGGCGCGCAGATCGTCCTCGCCCGAGCGGTTGTATTCCACCACGCGCTGGGCGGTCTCCACCCGGCTCTGCAGCGCGCGCACCTTCGGGTCGTTGGGTGCCAGGGTCAGCAGTACCAGCGCCTGCCGCCCTGCCTCGGCCAGTGCTTCGCGCTGCTGCAGCGGCCGCGCCAGCAGGGCGTCGGCCTGCTGCTGCAGGCGCTGCCGGGCGCGCTGCAGGCCCGCACGGGCCGCGCGGTCGTCTGGGGCTTCTTCCTGCACCTCCAACCACAGCGGAATGGCCGCCTCGCCGTCCTCGTACAGCCGCCCGTCGCTGAACGCCTGTTCGGCGGCACGGCGCAGCTGCGCCAGCGTCCGCCCCTGCCGATCCACCCGTGCGGGGGTCCAGCGTTGCACGTCCTCGCTGGCATCCTCGCCGGCAATGGTCACCGTGCCCTTCGCCGCCGCAGCAGCCGTGTCGTCCACCTTGGGCCGCGGACGTTCCGGTTCGCCGGCCGACGGGCTTGCAGGTGGCGACGGCGTACACGCGGCCAGGGCCAGGCCCAGGGCGGCACACAGCGCAATCGGCAGGGCAAAACGCAAACGGAGGCTCCTTCGGTACGGGTGCGCACCGACGTTAGGCTATTCTCCCCTGCCTGAGCAAACCCGAGTAGCAGGCCCCCACCCGTGGCAATCTGGATCACCACCCCCGCCGAGCTGGACGCCTACCGCCAGCAGCGCCCGGCCCGTATCGGCCTGGACACCGAATTCATCCGCGAACGCACCTTCTGGCCGCAGCTGGCCCTGGTGCAGATGGCCGTGGGCAACGACATCCTGTTGATCGATCCGCTGATTCCCGGCATGCCCGAAGCGCTGGCACCGTGGCTGACCGATGAATCGATCATCAAGGTCATGCACAGCGCCAGCGAAGACCTGGTGGCCTTCAAGTGGACCTGCGGCGTGCTGCCCCGGCCCTTGTTCGACACCCAGATCGGCGCGGCGCTGGCCGGTATCGGCGGTGGCATGGGCTACCAGAAACTGGTGCAGGAAATTACCGGGGTAACGCTGGCCAAGGGCGAAACGCGCTCGGACTGGATGCGCCGTCCGCTGTCTGAATCGCAGTTGCAGTACGCCGCCGACGACGTCGAGCATCTGTTTGCCCTGCACGATGCGATCGAAGCCAAGCTGCAGGCGCTGGGCCGCCGCCAGTGGCTGCAGGACGATGCCGAACGCCTGCTGGCCAATGTTGCCAACGATGAAGACCGTTGGCCGCACCTGGGCATGCGCGCGGCACAGTTCCTCGACGCGGCCGCGCAGCACCGCCTGCTGCGCCTGCTGCGCTGGCGCGACGGCCAGGCCCGCAGCAGCGACCGCCCGCGCAGCTGGATCCTGGACAACGAACTGGCCGCCACCCTGGCACGCACCCCGCCGGCCGACCTGGCCGCGCTGGGCAAGCTGTTCGAGCAGTTCCCGAAAGCCCCGCGCAAGCTCACCGCCGCCGTGTGGCAGGCGCTGGAAACGCCGCTGCCCGATGAGGCCGAAGCACCGCTGGCCGTGCAGGCCACCGACGCCGACAAGAAGACCATCAAGAAGCTGCAGGATGCGGTGGCCGAACGCAGCCGCGAGCTGGGTCTGGCCGATGGCGTGCTGGCCTCGCGCAAGCACCTGGAAAGTTATCTGGAACGTCGCCAGTGGCCGGCTGCACTGGCCGGCTGGCGCCAACAGGAACTGGAAGCACGCCTGCAGGCCCTGCTGCCGGCATGACAGGCCGCCGCGCCCGACCGGCGCGGCACTCCCCTATCACACGTAGCCGGCCGCCTTCAGGCGCGCCCAGCGCTGCGCACCGATCGCCTTGCGCATCGCCGGCAGCGGGTCCACCGCGCCGGTGTTGTCGGCCACCGCCACCACGAAGTCTTCGGTGGTGTGCAGGTGGGCGCGCTGTTCCGGCGCATCCAGCCACGCCGCCACCCGCGTGAGCAGGCGCATCGCCGAGGTGGTACTGCCACGCATCTCCATCAACCGGCCATGGCGCTTGCACGCGTCCAGCAGGGCTGGATCGTCGAACCAGCACTCATCGTCGTCGCGCTGGCCGGCACGCATCTCGTCCGTTGCCCACAGGTAGTAGGCAACGTCCTCACCGCGTTCAAGCACCGCCTGCCGGTAGGACTGGCGCCCCCAGGTGATGAACGGTGGCCAGGCCGAACTGAAATCGCCATCGGTGAAGCACAGCAGCAGGCAATACAGCGGCTCGTCGCGTGGAATCAGCGGCAGCTGCGTGGCGATGGCCTGCATCAGCCGACGCTCCACATCTGCAGCGGCGGCGGCCAGGGTTTCGCCGCGGCGCGGGTGCTGGTACTGCAGGCGCTGGCTGCCGGTGGGTGTGCCGTCTTCATGCAGATACTGCAGTTCGATACGGTCCAGGGCGCCGGCCTCATCGTAGCTGTAGACATCCTGGCACCACCAGCTCGGGCGCTCGTCCCCCCAGTTGCGCACCACCACGCGCAGCAGCACTTCGCCGTCCCAGTGATACGTACTGTCGTGACCGCGATGGCCAACGGTCAGCTCACTGTGCTGCAGGCGCCCGCCGGGTTCGTGCCAGGCGCGGGCCGAGGCAATGCGTCCACTGCGGTAGAAGCTCAGGCTGTGCCGCTGCTCGGTGCCGTGCAGCCACACCGTGGTCCTGGCCCCGTTGTCAGCCACGGCAAGCACGATGCGCTCCTGCGCGTCGAACCATGGTGCACATGCGCATCCGGGTCCGCCTTGGCATCGTCCAGCCAGCGACTGCGGCGCACGCCATACTTTTCGGCCATGAACGGCGCGTCGTGCGCCATGTCGCCGCTGGCCCAACGCCAGCGCACCACCTGCGCCCGGCATTGTTCAATCAGGGTCTTGGCGGCGCGAGCATCGGCGTACTGCTGGTACAGCGTCTGGATAATGGTCGAGGTCCGTTCAACACAGCGCGGCAGCCTAGCATGCAGCGGCGGCTTGCCAGGCCTTCCCAACGAAAAACGGCGCTCCGAAGAGCGCCGTTTTCGTTAACCGATCAAGCAGGCCTTACCAGTTCATGTTCAACGAAACACCCACGGTGCGCGGTTCGTTGTAGACCGCGGCCATGTAGTTTTCGATCACACCCTTCAGGTTCTTTTCGTTGGTGATGTTGCGCGCGAACAGCGCCACTTCGTAGGCACCGTAGTTGCCGGAGTAACCCAGCTTCAGGCCACCTTCGAAATCACCCTTGGAGTTGAACTCCTGGCTGTCATACAGCACGAAGCTGGTGTAGCCCTGCTTGTTCCAGTCGGTGGACACGAACATCGTGCCCGCGTCGCTGACCGGCATGTCGTAACGCGCGGCGAAGTTGATGTTGTACTTCGGCGCGTTCGGCAGCGGGTTGCCATCGATCTGGGCGAAGGTGTTGGCGCCGACCTTGATGGTCGGGTCGTTCACCGTGCACACCACCTGGCCGTTCAGGCCGCAGACCTGCGCATACACGCGCTTGTCCTGGATCTCGCTGTGCAGCAGGCTGACACCGGCACTCAGGGTCAGGTTCGGGATCGGGCGCAGTTCCATGTCCGCTTCGAAGCCGTAGGCCTTGGCCTTGTCGGCGTTGAACAACACGCCGTTGCCGTCCGAATCGTTGCCGTTGAGCTGGATGTCGTTGACCGTGTAGGTGAACGCGGTGGCATTCAGGCGCAGGCGGTTGTCCCACAGGCTGCTCTTCACGCCGGCTTCCCAGGACAGGATGGTCTCCGAGTCGGCGGTGGTGAAATCAGCGTTGAACACGGCCGAACGGCCCTGGATGGTCGGGCCGCGGAAGCCACGTGCAACCTTGGCGTAGACGCTTACGTTCGGGTTGAACTGGTACATCGCGCTGACGTCCCAGCTCGGGGTGGTGTCGGACATCTTCACATCCGTACGGCCCTTGTAGGTCACCACGCCGGCGGCGGTGTCGGCCGTCTTCAGCAGGCGCGTGTGCTTCTCGTCGCGGGTCTGGCGCAGGCCGGCGGTCACGCTGAGCTTGTCGGTGAAGGCGTAGCTGAGCTGGCCAAAACCGGCCCACGAGGTGTTCTTGTTGCGCAGGCGCACCCAGTTGTTCGGGTTGCGCGCCGCGCCCTGCAGGAACCAGCCGCGCTGGTAGAAATCGGTGGTGTCGCTGCCGTTGAAGTAGAACGCACCGGCCTGCCACTGCAGGGCGCTGTCATCGTGGCTGGCCAGGCGGAATTCCTGGGTCCACTGGTCCAGGTCACGGATCTGACCCATCGACTGACCGTAGCCATTGGCCACGCCATTGAACGGGAAGTCCGCCGCGGCGCCGCCGTCGGTGTCGCCACGGCTGTAGCCGGAGGTGGTTTCGTAAGCGGTGATGGAGGTGAAATCGACCGCACCGAAATCGTAGATCGCCTTCACCGAACCGCCGTAGGTCTTGTAGGCCTGCGGGTTGTTGTCGGCTTCGTCATAGGCCACCTTGTCGCGCGGCACGTCGGTCTGGTTCGAGCCCTTGGTCAGCGCACCGCGCAGGAACAGGGTCGAGGTGCCGTCATAATCGCGGGCGTGGGCCGAAGCCAGGATCGAGAACTGGTCGCTGGGCTTGAGCAGCAGCTGCGCACGCACGTTGCGGTCATCGAAGCCGCCCATGGCGTTCTTCTTCGGGCTGACCGTGCCGTCGGCGCTGGGGCCACGGTAGGTGTTGTCCACGTAGTCATCGCGGTGCTGGTAGAGCGCCGACACGCGGAACGAGGCGATGTCGTTGATCGGGCCACCGAAGCCGCCATCGACCGACACGCTGTTGTAGGTGGCGTAGCTGGCGCTGACCCGGCCGGTGTACTCATCGGTCGGCTTCAGGGTGTCGAACTTGACGATGCCGGCGGTGGTGTTGCGACCGAACAGCGAGCCCTGCGGGCCGCGCAGCACTTCCACCTGGTCCACGTCGTAGACCGGGTTGGACTTCAGCACCACGTGTTCCAGCACCACGTCGTCCTGGATGATCGACACCGGCTGCGAGGCACCCAGGTAGAAATCGATGTTGCCCAGGCCACGGATATAGAAGCGCGGGAAGATGCGACCGGTGGTGGTTTCCGCATACAGACTGGGCACGCGGCCGGACAGCGCCAGCAGGGTGTCATCGCCGCCGGCGGTGAAATCGCGCATGCGCTCGCCCTGCACCACGCCCACCGACACCGGCACTTCCTGCAGGTTCTGCTCACGGTGTTCGGCGGTCACGGTGATCGTGTCCAGGCCGGTCGGGGTCGGTGCGCTGTCCTGCGCGGCGGCGCCGAAGCTGGCGGCCAGGGCCAGGCCGGCACAGGCCAGGGCCAGCGGGTCGCGGCGGAAGGAAAGCGAGGAAGACGACATGCCCGTCGAACGACGGGAAGCGATATGGGAAGGCATCGAAAGCTCTTGGGAGACGTCCGGGCGGCCTGCGCAAGCCGGGCGGTAGAGGGGGAACCACTGCGCAAGCGCCCATTATCGCCCGAATTGTTACGATTTCGTTGCGCATCCCGTCGCAGTCCGCGTCCCGCCCGCTGCGGCAAAGTGCACGATGGAAGACGGCAGCCTGCGCCACCGCCTTCCGGCCCCGCCTTCCCTTACGCCGTGGCCAGTGTCGGGCGCCGCTGCAGCACGAAACGGCCGGCCGCGTCCTGCAATGCGTGGGCCTGTTCGCTCATGGAACGGGCCGAAGCGGACGCCTCTTCCACCAGCGCGGCGTTCTGCTGGGTCACGCCATCCATCTGCACGATGCTCTGGTTGACCAGTTCGATGCCCGCCGCCTGTTCCTGGCAGGCATGGGCGATCTCGCCCACCAGCCCGCCCAGTTCGGTCACCGAGGCAACCACGTCCTGGATGGTGCGCCCGGCATCGCCGGCCAGCACGTTGCCTTCGGCCACGCGGGCCACCGATTCTTCAATCAGTGCCTTGATCTCCGCCGCCGCCAGCGTCGAGCGCTGTGCCAGCGCGCGCACCTCGCTGGCGACCACCGCGAAGCCGCGGCCGTCCTCACCGGCGCGTGCCGCTTCGACGGCGGCATTCAGCGCCAGGATATTCGTCTGGAAGGCGATGCCATCGATCACCGTGATGATCTCGGCGATGCGCCGCGAGGCGGCATCGATCTGGCCCATCGTCGCTTCCATCTCGGCCATGGCCGCGCCCCCGCGCCCGGCCACCTGCGCCGCCTCGGTCGCCAGGCGGTCTGCGCGGCGTGCGTGGTCGGCGTTCTGCCGCACGGCCGAGGTCATTTCCTCGATCGAGGCGGCAGACTCTTCCAGGTTGGCAGCCTGCTGTTCGGTACGGCGGGACAGATCATCGTTGCCGGCAGCGATTTCCGCAGCGGCCGTGCTGACCGCAGCGGCGGCCTGCTGGATGCGGCCGACGATGCCGGCCAGCGACCCCACCGTCGCATTGGCGTCCTCGCGCATGCGCGCGAACACCCCCTGCGACTGCCCGTCCATGCGGTGCCGCAGGTCACCTTCGGCCAGGTTGCGCAGCAGGCCCGACAGCGCCAGCAGGTTGTCATCGGCAGTCGCCATCACGCTGTTCAGGCCCTGCACCATCTGCTGGAAGTCATTGGCGAAGGCCTGCGCATCGCCGCGCACGCTGAAATCACCGGCCGCCGCCGCCGCAACCAGGCGCTTGATCTCGCCGTTGATGCCCTGCAGCTTGCCGCGCACGCCGTTCAGCGCCTGCGTGATGGCCACCTGTTCGCCGGGCAGCACGTCCATGGTCTGTTGCAGATCGCCTTCAGCGTAGCGCTGGACCAGGGCCACCATGCGCTGCTGGGTCTGCAGGTGCGCCGCCACCAGCGCGTTGGTGCCGGCCACCATGGCGCGGAACTCCCCCTCGAAGGCCAGCTCGTCGATCCGGTGGCTGACCGCGCCCGCCGCATGGCGTTCGCTCATGCTGGCCTGCGCCTGCAGGATCTCGCGCAGCTTGGCGCGCATCTGCTGCAACGACCCCAGCAGACGGCCGACCTCATCATCGCGGCCGCTGTCGATTTCGCGGTCCAGGCACCCGCTGGCCACATCGCGGGCGACCTGCGCCGCTGCCGCCAGCGGACGACCCAGCAGGCGCCGCACCACCAGCACGATCAACACGACCACGGTGGTCAGCGCCAGCACGGAAATCAGCGCGATGCGCAGCATCAGGCCGTTCAGCACCTCTGCCAGCACCGATTCCGGTTCCAGGCCGATCACCAGCCACTGCCAGGCGCCGTAGCGCTGCGCCGCCGCGAACCAGGCCTGCTCGGGGCCACCATCGGCCGGGCGCAGATGCAGACGCGCCTGCGTGCTGCGGCCATCCAGCAGCGCCTGCAATGCCGGCATATCGGCCGCGGCCACGCGTTCCTGCAGCAGGCCACCTTCGCCATCGGCGGCGGCCAGCACGCGACCGTGGTCCTTGCCCTGGCGCGTGTCGACCACGATGAAGCGGCCCTCGCGGCCCAGCGTCGCCTCGCGCAGGCGCGTCTTCAGTGCGGCCAGGCCCTGCGAGTAGTCCTGCCCCACGAACGCGATGCCAGCCACGCTGCCATCGGCCGCCGGGATCGGCATGTAGTGGGTCATGTAATCGGTGCCGAACAGGTGCGCCGGCCCCGTGTAGCCCTGCCCCGCGCGCACCCGCGCATAGGCCGGGTTGGCGTGGTCCAGCACGGTGCCCAGCGCGCGTTCGCCCTGCGCGTTGCGCAACGAAGTCGCCACGCGGACGAAGTCTTCGCCGTCACGCACGAACACGGTGGCAACGCCGCCGGTCGCCTCGGCGAAGCGATCAACCTCGGTCGATGCCGGGCCGATCGCCTGCGTGCCCAGGCGCAGGGTCGGCGCACTGCGGCCGGCCACGTCGATGGGCGCGGTGGCATCGGCCAGCGCCTCGCCCTGCGGCAGCATCGCGCGGAAGGTACCGGCGATGCGCTGGGTGCTTTCGCCCAGGCTGCGGTCATACAGCTGCACCGAATCGCGCATCAGCACCGTGCTGCTATCCAGGCCAGCAACCACGCGCTGCTGGTAGCTGTCGGCCGTATCGCGGTAGATCAGGATCGCCAGCGCAGCGAAGGCCACGGTGGTGATCGCCACCATCAGCAGCGCCAGGCGGGTTGCGATGGTCAGGGTCCGCTTCGGCGGCGAGGCGGAAAATCGGGATGCAGCCGGGGCCATCATCAGGGGAAATGTCCGTGGAAGGGAGCGCGCGAAACGCTCCCTCTTAACGGCACCGTTCTGGTCCTCTTTATGCCACCCGGCCTAGCCGCTTCAGGTTATTGACAGCGCCAAGCCCTTGATTCATAAACTTTGTTCAGTTTCACCAGGGCCAGGCACGGCCAGCACGGTACGCGGTCCGGGCAGACCGTCTGCGCCCAGCGTGGTCACCGCCAGCAGATGGTCCAGGCGGATGCGCTGCTCGCCGTCATCGGCGTCCAGCAGCAGGAATTCCTCTTTGCCAGGCGTGCTAAGCGTGGTCCGCGCGCGGGCCACGAAGGTGCGGCCATCGATCAGTTCCACCTGCAGCAGGGCGCGGTGCAGGCAGGCGATTTCCAGCACATCATGCAGGTCGCACGCGATGGGACGGTAGTCGGTCACGGGGCGTCTTCCGGCAGTCAAGGCACCCAGCCTGCCACGACTGCCGCCCACGCGGGTTGGCAAGCCCCCGGCGGCGGCGCTACACTGGCTTCGCCGTGGGGCCATAGCTCAGCTGGGAGAGCGCGTCGTTCGCAATGACGAGGTCAGGAGTTCGATCCTCCTTGGCTCCACCATTTTCAAAGAAGCCCGTAGATCCCAGTGATCTGCGGGCTTTTTCTTTGGGCACGGACTGCCGGAACCGATAGGATGGGAGTACCCGCGGCGCGGAGCGCCACATGCAGGAAGGGGTCCCATGGACCATGCCTCGCTACCCGATCCACATCTGATCCCGCTTTCAACCCTCATTCCCGGCTGGAAGGGTCAATACATTCCCAGCTACGTCGCTGATGTCGCCCATGGGCTTGGTCTTGAACAGGCGCGGTTGCGGGGAAGTCAGTTGCTCGTTGTCCTGCGCCTACGCGAACTGTCTTACGACGGCATCCGGGAGAAGATCAGGATCGTGTCCGGGCATCGGGAGCTGGAAGACGCAGCGGGCGTGGCCAAGGAGGCTGCAATCCGATGGCTTGCACAACGCCGGAGCGAGGTGCGCCCTTACGGTCGCTGGCGCCCGATGCAAGATCAGCAATCATGGCCATCAGCAGCACCGCTGTGGGAGGGCGCTCCCCTCTCCTCCTATCTGGCAGGCCTCTGGGACGGTACGGGGTACTGCGCGATCGAGGTCGCGGCCGCCATCCTGCCGACCGCACCCGCCGATCCCATCAATCCTGCACTGATCCAGCAGATCGACATGCACGAACTCGCGGACTGGTTCGCCGAAGTGGCCCGCGCCACGCAGACGCCGCCGTCCGCATGACCCTGGCCAACTGAGCCTCGACCCGCCGATTTCCGGCTCAACCCGGCTCCTGGCTCCCATCCTTGCGTTGTGGTCGCCGTGTGTTCTCGTCATGCACCTTCTGATCGTTCTGGCCAGGGCGGCGCTTGGCCACGTCGTCCTGGTGCTGGTCCTGGCGGCTTTCCTGGGTACCGGCATCCTTTTCGGCGGGCGAAGGCGTGCGGGGAGTAGTCATGGCGGGCTCCGCACCGGCACCGTGCCGGGCTTGCACGACCACGGTAGCGGCGCGGCCGTGAGTCCGTGGTCGCGCTGCCGCGAGCGGCGCGTGCATACCCTGGTATGAGCGGCGGAAACCAAGGCGCAATGGGCAGCCCGGCGCTACCGGCCGACGATGGCGCTGCCGATGCAGATTCCACCGCGCGCCATCCCCATCCCGCCAGGAGCCCGCCATGTCCTCCCTGCCCCGCCCCGAACCTGCGCACGCCCCGCTGCCGCCGGGAACGCCCGCCCCCGACTTCCGCCTGCCCGCCACGCCCGACCAGACCGTCACCCTGGCAGAGCTGCGTGGCCGCCCGGTCATTCTTGCCTTCTACCCCGCTGACTGGAGCCCGGTATGCGGCGACCAGATGGCCCTGTACAACCAGTTGCTGCCCGAGTTCCAGCGACAGGGCGCGCAGTTGATCGGCATCTCGGTGGATGGTGTCTGGTGCCACGCCGCGTTCGCCGAACAGCGCCATCTGCACTTCCCGCTGCTGGCTGACTTCGAACCCAAGGGCGCCGTCGCCCGGCAGTTCGGTGCCTATCGCGAGCACGATGGGGTCTGCGAACGTGCGCTGTTCGTGATCGATGCGCAGGGCATCGTGCGCTGGAGCTACCTGTCGCCGCTGGGCATCAATCCTGGTGCCGATGGCATTCTGGATGCGCTGTCACGCCTGCCGCGCACGGCGGCAGCGGAGGTGACCCCATGAGCCGCCTGCACGTTCCCGTCAGCGCCAGCGATCATGCCAGCGGCCCGGCCGATGCGGCGGTCACTCTGGTCGAATATGGCGACTACCAGTGCCCGTACTGCGGCCAGGCCTACCCCATCGTGAAGGCCCTGCAGCAGGCTTTGGGCGATTCGCTGCGGCTGGTGTTCCGCAACTTCCCGCTCAGCGAAATGCACCCGGATGCCCTGAATGCCGCGCGCCTGGCCGAAGCCGCAGCCGACGCCGGACACTTCTGGAGCGCCCATGACCTGCTGTACGAACGCCAGGGTGCGCTGGCACCGCATGACCTGCAGCGCTATGGCGAACTGCTGCAGTTGCCGCCGGAACGCGTGCGTGCCGCATTGGCCGGCGCCGACGATGCACGCATCGAAGCCGACTTCATGGGCGGCGTGCGCAGCGGCGTGAATGGCACGCCCTGTTTCTTCATCAACGGCGTGCGCCACGATGACAGCTGGGACTACGACACCCTGCTGCAGGCGCTGCAGCGCGCGATGTAATTCTGCAACAACGGCCCAACCGCCGCGTGCAGGCGCCTACGGCTCAGGCCTGCACGCACTCGCGCACCGCGAACGGATGCCCGCACGCACTGCATACGGAATGACCGAAGGCCAGTTCCAGCAGCTGCCCGGCGCGGATATCGCCATCGCCGCGCACCTGCTGCATCAGCCACTCCTCGGCCACGCCGACCGGGTCACCAGGCAGCAGCGCCGACGTCGCCGACGGCGCACCGAACACCGGATCCTCATGGCAGACGTACGGGGCTTCAACATCCAGCGTGCAGTACAGGTCGGCCGAACAGGCCACGCACTCACCCACGAGCTCGCCCTCGGCTAGCCGGTCCAGGTGCTGCGACCAGGCTTTTTCACCACTCAGCCCCAGCCACGCCTGGCGCAGCCAGCCACGCGGGCCATGCCCATCCCCGGACAGCGGCACTGCCTCCCGGCCACTGCCCTGCAGGCGCGTGAGCACCTTGCTGCGCAGCGCCTGGATGACATCGCCGTGCGGCGCCAGGCCCGGGTCGCCCACGTCCGAGCCGGCGACGATCGCACCGGCCAGCAGCAGCGCATCATCACCGTCGCTGCGCCCGGTCTGCCGCGCGATTGACAGCAGCACCGGCAGCGCGGCGTGGCTGGCAGGGTAGACCGTGCCCTGGTGGCATAGATGCGACCAGATGTCGTTCCAGTCCTGCTGGTGCTGCGGGTCCATCAGCGCGGCCAGCAGTGCGCCCGCTTCAGAGGCGTCGCCATAGGCACACTGCAGCGCGCCCCAATCGATGGCATGAACGTCGGCGGTCCTCGGCATGTCCTTCCCTGGTCGATGTGGTACGCGGCCCAGCATGCCCGATCATCGGGCCGATTGGACAGCGCGCTTGTAGCTGCAACCCAGGCGCGGCCACAATCGGCACATCCACCGACGCACAAGGAAGCGCCATGAATCGCCCCGCCCTGTTGGCCTCACTGCTGGTCCCGCTGCTGCTGACGACCGGCTGCGCCCATCGCCTGGCTGCCGCGCCGCCGCCGGTGCCCGGCTACATCGGCAACTACGAAGCTGTGCGTGCCGCGCAGGACGATCCAGCGCGCGGCATTTCCGGCACCTTCGCCATGAGCGTGCAGGCCGTCGGCAGCGACGATGGCCGCATCTACCTCAACAGCGAACGCGACTACCGGCACCCGCTGAACATCACCCTCAGCATGGATGCCGCGCTGCGCCCCGCACTGGAAGAAGCGCTGGGCCTGAAGCTGGACTACCTGCAGAACCGCCGCCTGCTGGTGGGCGGCACCGCGCGCCGGGTCCGCATCGACTTCATCAATGCCAACGGCCAGCCCAGCGGCAAGTACTACTACCAGACGCAGATCAACGTCAGCGATCCACGACAGGTGCGCTTCGCACCGTGAGTGCGCCTGGCAGCGCACCGTGGGCGCTTGATTTCGACGCCGCCGACGGCAGCATCGGCCTGGGTGAGCTGCCGCTGAGGATCGGGCCGACGCTCACGCTGGCACAGGCATGCGCGGGTTTTGCCGCGCTGCTGCAGCACAGCCGCGACCTCGGCAACGGCTACCAGTGGCTGCACCTGCACGCCCTTCAGCTGCAGGGCGTGCCGGCGGCAGTCGCCCTGTGCTTCCACGGGCAGGCGCTGTCGATGCTGTCCATCGGCGTGCAGCTGCCCGGCGCGCCGATGGAAGACGGCTGGCCCACCCAGGCCGCCATCGATGCCGAAGTGGCGTTCATGCGCCGCGCTTTGGCCAAGGCGCTGGGATGCCCGCTCAACGCCGGCCGCGCCCGTTTCGACTGGGGCGAGGCCTGGGCGGTGTTCGACCCGAAGGGCTTCATGGCCAGCAGTGGGTTGTCCTACCGCTAGTGCACCGCCCTGCCCGGCCGCATCGCCTTGGCAGGCTCAATCAAGCTTCACCACCCGCTTGCCGAAGTTGCGCCCCTGCAGCAGGCCGAAGCCACCATCCCCGCCCACCGGCGGCCTGCATTCCGCCGCGCACGCAGGATCAAGCACTTGCGCGCGCGCAGACGGCAATGTGAAGGTTTTTTGCCAAAACGCTTGCCGAATTCGGTCTACCTCCGTATCATGCGCGTCCTCGGCAGCGACCTCGCTGCAACGAAACAAGTGGCCGAGTAGCTCAGTTGGTAGAGCAGGGGATTGAAAATCCCCGTGTCGGCGGTTCGATTCCGTCCTCGGCCACCACTTTCGAAGGCCTGCAGAAATGCAGGTCTTTTTTTTCCAGATACAGGGCCGAGTAGCTCAGTTGGTAGAGCAGGGGATTGAAAATCCCCGTGTCGGCGGTTCGATTCCGTCCTCGGCCACCATGTATGAAGACCTGCAGAAATGCAGGTCTTTTTTTTTTGCCCGCTTCGCTGTCGTCGATCTGTAGTAGGTTCATTGACTCACCGCATGGAGCGAGGACGACATGGACGACAGCCCCACCCTGCCCCAACTGCATCGGGCGCTGCGACGCCTGCATTGGCTGGTCGCCAGCCTGGCTCTCCTGCTGGTGCCCATGGCAGCCACCATCGCCTGGCTGGTCATGCAGGGCCATACGCCTATGCACATCGATGAATTGACCACACGCAGACTGCAGGTGCTGGACGATCGCGGAACCGTGCGCGTGGAGATCAGCCAGGACGACATGGATGACGGCAGGCGCAGCCGATCGGCTGGATTGCTCATCTTCGATGCCACCGGAGCTGAACGCGGCGGCATTGCAACGTTCGACGACGGCGCTGCGAGTCTTGCCCTGGACGCGCCGATAGGCCGGGGCGAGGCCCCTGTCCGCGACCGTATTGGCCTGATGGTCGATGCCGAGGGCGCGTCGCAGATTCTGTTGACGGACAACCAGACCCGCGGCGTGGTGCGCCTGCGCGCCAACGGCGAGGGCGGCGGTGGCGTGGACCTGTTCAAGTGGGACATGGGCAAGGGCATGCTGCATACCCGCACCCTGACCCACGACGGCGAGGAATCCAGCCACGCCCCGTTCGGAAAGTAGCCACCAATTGCGTGCAGGGGGTGCCATTCACATCCCGCCTCAGCGACTCGCCTACGCTCGAAACTCACGCCCGGAGCCCGCCGATGCACCTGCGCCCTGCCCTGCTTGCCTGCCTGTTGCTTATTACTACGCCCGCTGCCCTTGCGGCCGAACCGGTGCGCGCGGTCGATGCGCTGGATATCGACCGCTATGCCGGCCAGTGGCACGAAATCGCCCACCTGCCGGTGTCGTTCCAGAAGAAGTGCGTGGCCGACATCACCGCCACCTACGGTCTGCGCCAGGACGGCCGGATCAGCGTGCGCAACCGCTGCCGCACCGGCGAAGGCGATTATCTGCAGGCAGACGGCGTTGCACGCCCGGTGGCCGGCCAACCCGGGCAGCTGGAAGTGCGTTTCGCTCCGGACTGGTTGAGCTGGGTGCCGCTGGTCTGGGCCGATTACTGGGTGATCGCCCTGGACCCGGAGTATCAGTGGGCCGTGGTCGGCGAACCGGACCGCAAGTACCTGTGGATCCTGTCGCGCGAACCGCGCATGGACCGCGCCCTGTTCGAACAGTTGAAGGCTCGGGCCGAGCAGATGGGCTACGACCTGGCGCCGCTGCGGATGATGGCGCCGCTGGTTGAGACCGCATCGCCCTGAGCGTGGCGGTGACAGCAGCGCGCCATCTTCACACGCTACCCTTGTGAAGGTCGCCAGCGGCGATCCATTCAACCATACGCCGTAGTATGCTTACTCCACGCACTGCTCCCAGAGGACCTGCGCCCATGCTCCACCGCTTCCGTATCGCCTTGATCATCCTGTGTACCCTGGCCCTGGCTGCTTGCAGCGATGGCATCGTCAAGCGTGTTTCGGAACCGGCGGCCAGCCTGCAGCAGTTGACCGTGCGCGCCGACGGCGGCTGGACCGTGGCCCTGCGCCTGCAGAATTTCAGCTCCATGCCCATGACCTTCGATGACGTGGCCCTGGCACTGACCGTCGGCGACACCGAGGCGGGCATCCTGCAGGCCCGCCCGGCCATTTCCATCGGCGGGGTGTCGGCCGATGTGGTCACCCTTGAATTCACCCCCAGCGCCGCCGCGCGCCTGGTGGTGGCCGACGCGCTGGCCGGCAACCGCACCCTGGCCTACAGCCTGAAGGGCACGGTCGCGGCCACGCCCGAAGACAAGAAGCAGCGCAGTTTCGATATTTCCGGCCGCAGCACCCTGAACCAGGCCCCCGGCCTGCCCGGCGTGCTGCGCTGAGTCCTTCCCTGCAGCGGCGCGCGTCGCCGCTCCCCATTCCCTGATCGAGACGTACCCGATGAGCAGCTATACCGCACCGCTTTCCGACCTCCGTTTCGCCCTGCACGACGTGCTCAAGGTGGAACCGCTGTTCGCCCGCCTGGGCTTCACCGACGCCACCGCCGACGTGGTCGATGCGGTGCTGGAAGAAGCCGGCCGTTTCAGTGCCAGCGTGCTGGCGCCGCTGAACAGCGTGGGCGATGAGATCGGCTGCGTGCTCGACCAGACCAGCGGCGAAGTGACCACCCCGCCCGGCTTCAAGCAGGCCTACGACCAGTTCGTGGAAGGCGGCTGGACCGGCCTGACCGCTTCGCCGGAACTGGGCGGCCAGGGCCTGCCGCACACCCTGGGCGTGCCGCTGAATGAAATGATCAACGCCGCCAACCTGGCCTGGGGCAACTTCCCGCTGCTCTCCCACGGCGCCATTGAAGCGCTGAAGCAGCATGGCGAAGCGTGGCAGCACGACGCCTTCCTGAAGCCGCTGATCGAAGGGCGCTGGACCGGCACGATGTGCCTGACCGAACCGCACTGCGGCACCGACCTGGGCCTGCTGAAGACCAAGGCCGAGCCGAACGCCGACGGCAGCTATGCGATCACCGGCACCAAGATCTTCATCACCGCCGGCGAACATGATCTGACCGAAAACATCGTGCACTTGGTGCTGGCCAAGCTGCCCGACGCACCGGCCGGCGCCAAGGGCATCTCGCTGTTCGTCACCCCCAAGTTCAAGGTCGACCGCGACGGCAATGTCGGCGAGCGCAACGCACTGCGCTGCGGCTCGATCGAGCACAAGATGGGCATCAAGGGTTCGGTCACCTGCGTGATGAACTTCGACGGTGCGCAGGGCTACCTGGTCGGCCAGCCGCACAAGGGCCTGCAGGCCATGTTCACCATGATGAACACTGCGCGCCTGGGCGTTGGCCTGCAGGGCATCGGCCTGTCCGAGCGCGCCTACCAGAACGCGCTGAAGTACAGCCGCGAGCGCCTGCAGTCGCGCGCCCTGAGCGGGGCGAAGTTCCCGGACAAGGCCGCCGATCCGATCCTGGTGCATCCCGACGTGCGGCGCATGCTGCTGACCATCAAGTCGCTGGTGGAAGGCAGCCGCCTGCTGGCCCTGCATGCGGCCACCCTGATCGACGTGGCACACAGCGCCGATGATGCGGCCGAGCGCGAGCGCGCCGACACGCTGGTCAGCTTCCTCACCCCCATCTCGAAGGCCTGCCAGACCGAATGGGGCATCGAGAACACCTACAACGCGCTGCAGTGCTTCGGTGGCCACGGCTACATCCGCGAACACGGCATGGAGCAGCTGGCGCGCGACGCCCGCATCACCACGCTGTACGAAGGCACCACCGGCATCCAGGCGCTGGACCTGATCGGCCGCAAGACCGCCTCCAGCCAGGGCGCCGGCCTGAAGCTGATGCTGGCCGAGATCGAAGCCTTCGCCAAGGAACACGAGGGCAACGAGGCCCTGGCCGAGTTCATCGGCCCGCTGCGCGCCAAGGCCGCCGAATGGGGCAAGCTGACGATGGACGTACTGCAGCGCGCGGCCGGCAACCCGGACGAACTGGGCGCGGCCAGCTACGACTACCTGTTCTATTCCGGCTACGTGGTGCTGGCCTACTGGTGGGCACGCAGCGTGGCCGCCGCCGATGCCAGCGCACACGGCGCCGCCTTCGCCCAGGGCAAGCGCGAAACCGCGCGCTTCTACTTCGCCCGCGTGCTGCCGCGCACCCTCAGCCACGCCGCCGCCATCCAAGCCGGCGCCGCCCCGCTGATGGCCATGGACGACGAACGCTTCGGCGCCTGAGCCGGAGCCCCGGGGTCGGATCCCATTCCCTACGGGAATGGGCTCTGACCCCGACCGCGCCCCGCGGCGATTGGATCTGGGGTCAGAGCCCTTTCCTGCGGGAAAGGGATCCGACCCCGACCCGGCAGCCCCCGACCCTCTGTCTGGAGAAAAGCCCCCCCTTTGTTAAGGGGGGCGCGCCAATGGCGCGGGGGATAGGAGGAATGCGCGGACCTGGATGTTGACAATTTGTGTAACGCCCAACGGGCGATACACAAATTGTCAACATTCAGGTATAAGCTGTTTTCCCGATGGAGACAGACACTACACGCTTGGGTCTGATCGAAACCGGAGCCTCGTTTTCTGCTCCGGGCGCCGAAGCATCGCCCAACGCAGGCACCCTGCACCGCCCCGGAACGGTCAGGCTGCTGTCCCTGGACGCCCACGGCCGTGTACTGGACTGGATCACCTGGCAGGACGCAGCCTGTCTCTACGCCCGCGACGCCGTGGCCTGGACCCTGGGCGACCCCTGCCTGCATATCCACGGTGGCACCAACCGGCTCAGCGGCACGCAGAGCGGCATGGACCTGCACCCGATCATCGCCGCACGTGGCCACGCCCGTTCGCGCGCCATCGACCCCACCCCGAACCTGACCAACCCGGCCCTGTTCGCCCGCGATGCACACCTGTGCCTGTACTGCGGCCAGCAGTTCAACCGCCCCACGCTCACCCGCGACCACGTCATTCCGCTGTCCAAGGGCGGCCTGGACTGCTGGGAAAATGTAGTCACCGCCTGCTTCCACTGCAATTCGCGCAAGAGCGACCGCACCCCGCAGCAGGCTGGCATGCCCTTGCTGGCAGTACCGTACCGGCCCAGCTGGATCGAGCACCTGATCCTGTCCAACCGCAACATCCTGGCCGACCAGATGGCCTTCCTGAAGGCACAGTTGCCCAAGCGTTCCAAGCTCAGCACCTGAACACCGCCACCGGCAACCGTCACTGTCCTGTCACGGATAGCGGCGTTTGCTTGCCCCACCCCCGATTGAGGGCGAAAATGGCCGTTCAGAACAAGTGCGAACACGATGATCGACTCTGCCCGCTATCCCCGCCTCGCGCGCATCCGCACCCCGGATGACCTGCGCACGTTCGACGAATCCGAGATGCGCGCGGTCGCCGATGAACTGCGCGCCTACCTGATCGAATCGGTGGGCAAGAGCGGGGGCCACTTCGCCGCCGGCCTGGGCGTGATCGAACTCACCGTGGCGCTGCATTACCTGTACAAGACCCCGCACGACCAGCTGGTCTGGGACGTGGGCCACCAGACCTACCCGCACAAGATCCTCACCGGCCGCCGCGACGAGATCCACACCGTCAAGCAGAAGGACGGCGTCGCGCCGTTCCCCAAGCGCGAGGAGAGCGAGTACGACACTTTCGGGGTCGGCCATTCGTCCACCTCCATTTCCGCGGCGCTGGGCATGGCCATCGCGCGCCAGGCCGCCGGCGATGAACGCCAGGTGGTGGCGGTGATCGGCGATGGCGCCATGACCGCCGGCATGGCCTTCGAAGCGCTGATGCACGCCGGTGGCATGGACCCCGAACCGAACCTGCTGGTGATCCTCAACGACAACAACATGTCGATTTCCGAGGCTGTCGGCGGGCTGACCAAGATGCTCGGCCGCGCCACCGGCAGCCGCACGCTGAACGCACTGCGCGAAGGCGGCAAGAAGATCCTGGGCGACAAGAAGAACAATCCCGCGCGCTTCGTCAAGCGCTGGGAAGAACACTGGAAGGGCATGTTCGTGCCCTCCACGATGTTCGAGGAAATGGGCTTCCACTACACCGGCCCGATCGACGGCCACGACATGCCGGCCCTGCTGTCCACGCTGAAGACGCTGCGCGCCTCCAAGGGGCCGAAGCTGCTGCACGTGATGACCACCAAGGGCAAGGGCTACGAGCCCGCCGAAGGCGACCAGATCGGCTATCACGCCGTGGGGCCGTTTGATCCGGACAAGGGCCTGGTGGCCAAGGCCGGCGCCAAGAAGCTCACCTACACCGATGTGTTCAGCGACTGGCTGTGCGATGCCGCCGCCGCCGAACCGCGCCTGTACGGCATCACCCCGGCCATGCGCGAGGGCTCGGGCCTGGTGCGCTTCAGCAAGGAATACCCGCAGCGCTACTTCGACGTGGCCATCGCCGAGCAGCACGCGGTCACCCTGGCCGCTGGCATGGCCACCCAGGGCGGCAAGCCGGTCGTGGCGATCTATTCCACGTTCCTGCAGCGCGCCTACGACCAACTGGTGCACGACGTGGCCATCCAGGACCTGGACGTGCTGTTCGCCATCGACCGCGCCGGCGTGGTCGGCCCGGACGGTGCCACCCATGCCGGCAACCTGGACCTGAGCTTCCTGCGCTGCGTGCCGAACATGGTGGTGATGGCCCCGTCTGACGAGGCCGAGTGCCGGCAGATGCTCAGCACCGGCCTGCAGCACCCGGGCCCGGCCGCGGTGCGTTACCCGCGCGGCAGCGGCACCGGCGTTGCCGCCGGCAACGATCTTTCCACCTTGCCGATCGGCAAGGGCGAGCTGCGCGTGCAGGGCAGCCGCATCGCCCTGCTCGCCTTCGGCAGCACGGTTCCGGCCGCCGAGCAGGTGGGCCGCGAACTGGGCCTGAGCGTGGTCAACATGCGCTTCATCAAGCCGCTGGACCGCGAGCTGGTGCTGGCCATGGCCGCCCAGCACGAGGGCCTGGTGACCATCGAAGACAACGTAGTGGCCGGCGGCGCTGGCTCGGCCGTGGGCGAGTTGCTGAATGCAGAAGACGTGCTGCGCCCGATCCTGCACTTGGGCCTGCCCGATGCCTTCCAGCACCATGCCAGCCGCGAAGACCTGCTGGCCGAGGCCGGGATCGACGCGGCCGGCATCCGTGCGGCGGTGCTCAAGCGCTGGCCGCAGTTGGCCAATGGCGCGGCACCGTTGAGCGCGGCCAGCTGAGTAGATCCACGCCACGCGTGGATAAGGGGTCGGATCCCTTTCCGCAGGAAAGGGCTCTGACCCCAACCTCGACGCCCCGGTAGATCCACGCCATGCGTGGATGGCCGCCTCAGCCGTAGCTGATCGCCTCGACAAATGCGCCGCTGGCTTCCACGCGCACGGCGGCGCGCTGGCCGGTGTCGGTGAAATGCAGGCGGGCCAGGGTTTCGGCGAAATCAAAGGCGCGTACGCCATCGCGGAACCCGATCGGTTCGGGCCTGTCCGGGTGCAGCACGCGCCACTGGCGCTGCTCGCATTGCAGTCGGATCAACATGCGTTGCTCACTCCTTGGAACAGCGTATGAAACCGCGACGGAGGCGAGCCCTTCCTGGGCCGGGCAGCGACGCGGGCCGGGGCGTCCATGACGTCCCGGTTGCCGACAATACGATGAAAAAACTGTGATCGCTATCAGATTTTTCTGATTCGCTCGCAATCCGACGCGCGCGTCAGTTCACCTGGAACTGCGCCCGGCAGCCATCACTCACCCAGACCCCGCGACGGTCCCAGCCCCAGCTGCGGCCTTCAATGCAGGCGCTGCGCGATTCCTGCCGCACCAGCCGCACGCCGCGGCGCACCCGCGCATCGCAGTACTGCTGGCGATGATCGTTGGAATGGCAGGCAATCACCTGGCCGCCACTGTTACCACCGCCCCAGCCGTGGCCACCGCCCCATCCACCCCGGGATTCACCGACGAACTCGGCGCGGCAGCCGCGGGTCACCCACACGCCCGACCGCGACTGGCCCCAGGTATCACCTTCCACGCACGGCGAGCCGGACAGCTGGCGGATCAAGCGCGCCCGCCCGTCCAGACGGCATTCGTTGCTGCGCCCCTTCACCGACTCGCAGCGCACGATGCCACTGCTGCCGCGATCGTCGTAACGCTCGTCGTAGCCGTAGCGCTGGGCCTGCGCCGTGCCGGCCAGCGCCAGCAGGGGCAGCAGAGCGCCCAGCGTCCATCCACGCAGTTCCTTGCCCATCCATCTTTCTCCACCTGAATACGATGGAGCCAAGCATCGGGGATTCGGCCCGGCGCGCACAGAGGGGGAAACGGCAGCGGTTCCTGATGCGTTCAAACAACCGAACGCGACCTGACCACCCGCTGGCCCGCTCAGTGCCCGAAGCGCAGGGCGTCCACGGCGTTGCCCAGCGCGGCCACCCGCACCGTGCTGCTCTGCCCGGTCCGGTGGTGGTGCTCGCTGGCGTGGGCGGCGGCCGTGTCGAAGGCGACTGCGCCGCTGTCGAAGGCCTGCACTTCCTGCGAGCGGGGATCGATGAGCGACCAGCGCTGGGCGTGGCATTGGACGGTGATGACCATCTCGAGCTCCTGCAGTTGGAAAATCCAGGTCGGGGAACCCCGACCGGTGCTATGGGGGATACGGTAGCCAGCGGTTCCGGGGACGCCTATCAGATTTGTCCGAAAAATCCGTACGCAAAGCGCGGGCTGGCGGCCTCGTCACATCCCTGAGGACGTTTAGTGAAGAAAATTCGTGACCCTTGTCACGAAGTCGCAGTCGTTTCACACTATCGTCACCAACGGGGGCCCCTTCCACATGCGCACCTTGCTTTCCACCCAGCGTTCCACGCTGCTGAAGTTCTATTTCGTTGCCTGCTACGTCGTGCTGATTGAAGAACTGCTGCGCGCTTCGTTGACGTAAGCGCTTGCCGACTGGCTTGAAAGCGCCTGAAAATGACGCTTTCAAGCCTAGGGCCATCACCATGCGACTCGCCTTGCTGATCCCAGCGCTGTGCGCGCTGCTGGTGGCCTGTGCGCCGCCATCGACCACCCCGGCCGAAAGCGCCGCGTCGCCGCCGGCGCCTGCGCAGGTAGGTGGCGATCGCGACGAACACGGCTGCATCGGCTCGGCCGGCTACCAGTGGTGCGCGCGCAGCCAGCGCTGCGAACGGCCCTGGGAACTGGCCCAGGCACAGGGTCTGGCCAATACGGCCGAGGCCATCGGTGCCTGGTGTGCCGCGCCGCCGCACCCGGCCCGCCCCTGACAGCAGCCCCCCCGCGAGATTCCCGATGACCGAATTGTCCCCCCTGCCCGCCTTGGCCCCGGGCCGCTACCGCCACTTCAAGGGCGGCCTGTACCAGGTCGTGGATATCGTGCGCAGCAGCGAGACCCTGGAACCGTTGGTGCTGTACCGCGCGCTGTACGGCGAAGGCGAGCTGTGGGTGCGGCCCTACCCGATGTTCGTCGAGCAGGTGCCCGGCGCCGACGGCCCGCAGCCGCGCTTCGCCCGCATCGGCGACTGATCGCCGCGACCTCACGCGCTGCGCACGGGCGCGCCGCGCATGCTGCAGGTGACTTCCTGCCGGATCGCCTCGCCCATGCGCCGCCTCCTGATTCCGTGCCTGTGGCTGCTGGCCACGCCGGCCCTGGCCGACGAACTGCCGGCCTTTGATCGTCCCGGCCTCGGCTTCGGCACCGATACGGTGCCGCGCGGCGCGCTGGCACTGGAAGTCGGCCTACCCACCTGGCAACGCGACCGTGACCGCGATGGCGTGCGCACCCGCTCGCTGGCGGGCGACGTCCTGTTGCGCACCGGGCTTTCAGGGCAACTGGAACTGCAGGTGTCGACCACCCCGTGGCAGCGCCAGAGCGTGCGCAGCGCGGACCTGCCGACCCAACGCCAGCACGGCAGCGGCGATACCCAGCTAGCCCTGAAATGGGCTGGGCCAGGCAGCACCGAGCGCACCGCGTGGGCGCTGCTGGCCAGTGCCGTGGTGGCCCGTGGCGATGCCGATTTCAGCGAAGGGCACCAGTACGCGCTCGCGCTCAGCGTGGAACAGGCGCTGGGCGAACGCTGGAGCGCCGCGCTGTATGGCAGCCACCAGCGCGGCGACGGCGAGCGCAGCACCACCTGGTCGCCCAGCCTGTCACTGGCGGCCACTGACCGCCTGAGCCTGTTTGTCGAAGCCGGCCTGACCCACAGCCGCGGCGCGCCGGACCAGCGCGTGGCCGGTGCGGGGATCACTTGGATGCTGCGCCCGCGCGTGCAGCTGGACGCCTCCTTCGACGCCGGCCTCGATGCCGACAGCCCGGACCTGCAGGTCGGCACCGGCCTGGCGGTCTACTTCGATTGACGAGGCGGACGGTGCGGCGATGACGCGCGGTATCATGCATACCGTCCAGTCGGTTTCTTCCGTATGTCCGCCCCTTCTCCCCGTATCCGCCGCAACGCACCGGACAGCGTGCGCCAAGCGCTGCTGCTGTGCACCGCCCGCCTGATCGCCCAGCACGGCTTGGCTGCGCTGACCGTGCAGGAGGTGGCCGATGCCGCAGGTGTCAGCAAGGGCGCGCTGTTCCACCACTTCGCCAACAAGCAGGCCTTGATCGACGCTGCCCTGGCCGCACTCACCGACGATTTCGAAGTGCACGTACGCTTCCTGCTCGAGCAGGATGACATCGCCTACGGCCGCTCCAGCCGCGCCTATGTGCGCGCCTGCTTCGACCACCTGCTGCAGCAGGAACAGGCCAACGATATCGGCCTGAGCCTGGCCCATCTGCTTGAACCAGCCCTGTTGGCGCACTGGCGTGCGTGGATGCGGCGCCTGTTGGCCGAATTCCCCGCCGAGGCGTGCGACGCACGTCTGTACGCCGCACGTTGCGTGGCCGATGGCTACTGGGCCACGGCTTACGGACAACCGCTTGGCGAGGAAGAGCGCCGCAATGCCCTGGCCATGGCGCAGGAAGCACTGAAGCTGTGCCGTTCGCCGTCGGAGACCCTGCCGGCGGCAGCCTAGGCGACCTTCTTGGCAACCTTCATGCCCAGCACGAACAGGATCACAGCGATGATGATGCCTGCCCAGAACAGGAACTTGGCGATCCCCACGGCCGCACCGGCGATGCCGCCGAAGCCCAGCACGCCGGCGATCAGGCCGATGATGGCGAAAATGATGGCCCACTTGATCATGTCAAACCTTTCCCCTGCGGGGCATTCATTGGTGTGATCAGGCTAGGCAAACGCCGATGCCAGGTACGTGAACAGGCCGCACCTGCAGCGTGAAATCGCCGCGGCTCAGCGCGGCCGGAAGCGCAGCAGGGCCACGGCGAACGCCAGGAACACCGTGCCCATCAGGCGTTCGAACCAGCGCTGCGCGAACGGCCTGGCCAGCCAGCGGCGCAGGCCATGGCCACCGGCGGCGTACATCACATACCAGAACAGTTCGCAGCCAGCGAAGGTGGCCACCAGCACCGCGTACTGCATGCCCTGCGCACGTGCCGGATCGATGAACTGTGGCAGGAACGGCGCGGCGAACAGCAGCAGCTTGGGATTGCTCAAGCCCACCAGCAGGCCACCTCGAAACACCGCTGCGTGGCCGTGCACCAACGCCGGCAGCGCCGCATCGCCGGTGCTTGCGGCACGCACCTGCAGGCTGTCACGCCAGGCCTTGATACCCAGCCAGGCCAGGTAGGCCACGCCCAGGTAACGCAGCCCGTCGAACACCAGCGGCGATGAGCGCAGTACGGCACTCAGACCCGCTGCCGACGCAGCCAGCACCAGCAGCATGGCTAACAGGCAACCGGCCATGGCCGGCACGCTGCGGCGGAAGCCCAGCCCGACACTACGGCCGAGGATGTGCAGCATGTTCGGACCGGGTGTGCCACACAGCACGAATACGGCGGCCAGGAACCACCACCAGGTTTGCAGGGCCATTGCTGTTCTCGACGCGGGACGCCCACCAGCTTAAGGGTTGGCGCCGCGCGGCAGTACGTACAGCCCGGAGCCGGATCGACGGTTACAGAAGGCAGCCGGCATGCGAGGGCCGGTCTGTGCTGCAATGCGGCTTCCAGCACGGAGACACACATGAAGACCTTGGGCCTGATTGGCGGCATGAGCTGGGAAAGCTCGGCGCAGTACTACCGCCTCATCAACGAGGATGTCCGCCAGCGGCTGGGCGGCGCGCACTCGGCGCAGCTGCTGCTATGGTCGGTGGATTTTGCCCGCATCAAACAGCTGCAGCACGACGGCGACTGGGACGCGCTGGGCGCGGAGATGACCGACGCCGCCCGCCGGCTGCAGGCAGGGGGCGCCGACCTGCTGGTGGTCTGCACCAACACCATGCACAAGCTGGCCCCACAACTGGAAGCGGCCTGCCCGCTGCCGCTGCTGCATATCGCCGATCCGACCGCCAACGCCATCCGCCGCGCCGACCTGCGCACGGTCGGCCTGCTCGGCACCGCCTTCACCATGGAAGAAGACTTCTACCGCAAGCGGCTGAGCGAGCGCTTCGGGTTGCAGGTGCTGGTGCCGGACGCCGACGACCGCCGCGACGTGCACGACATCATCTACCGCGAGCTGATTGCCGGCGTGGTGAGTGAAGCCTCGCGGCAGCGCTATGTGGAGGTGATCGCACGCCTGGTGGCGCGCGGCGCCGAAGCCATCATCCTGGGATGCACCGAGATCATGTTGCTGGTACGGGAACAGGACAGCCCGGTACCGCTGTTCGATACCACCACCCTGCACGCCCGTGCCGCGGTGGACGCCGCGCTGGCCGACGCTTTGTAGAGCCAGCTCGACGCTACGGCGCCTGGATTTCCAGCGCTGTTTCCAGCCAGTCCATCACGGCGGGCGAATCGCACAGGAAGAACAGCGCATCGCCGCTGCGCGCTTCGGTCAACAAGCGATACACGCTGATGGCCACGCCGGACTGGCTGGCAATGAACACTTCGCCGCTGCGCGGGCCTTCCACCTGCCGTGACAGGTGCTGCAGAGCGCGGCGCGCGGCCACGGTGCCGGCCGGCTCTGCCTCGCGGCTCAACTCGACGCCGCGCAGGCCCCAGGACACGAACACGCGCTTGCCCTTGAACGTGGTGTCCAGGACCTGCACGTCGGCCGTGCCTTCGCCGGCCGAGCGATGAATGACGATACTGCTGATCAACGCAACCCCCTGTGGTCGTCGTGGTCCGCACATCGCCTGCACGCCACTACGCCGCAACCCGGGGCTGGAAGCTCCAGCCCGCTGGCGCGGCGAAGAACGCGAAGGAATACCGATGCGATCGGATGTGCGGATGATGATACGGGAAGTACCTGGGCGTATGGGTCTGCACGCTGAACGGCCGGCGGTTACGCGCGCGTGCCTGCGCCCTGGGCCAGGCACGCGCCCACGCGCGTTTCCAGCAGCGCCATCAACGCCGGGTCCATGCAGGCGTAATCGTCGGGAATGTCCAGGCAGTGCAGCGGCGTGTGCAGCAGCAGGCGCGCGAACTGCGCCTGCAGGCGATGCTGGTGCTTGGCTTCCATCACGAAGATCACATCGGCCCAGCGCAGATCCTGCACGCTGATGGGCCGCCGCGCATGCGGGCTGGTGCCGGCCGAGCGCGCGTTGAAGCCCGGCCGCCGTCGCCAGATGGCTTCGGCGGTGGGGCTGCGCAACTGGTTGCGACTGCAGACGAAGAGCAGGTTGATCATGGCTGCTCCAGCTGCTGGCGCACGGTCTGGATGGGATAGATGAAGCCCAGTTGCCGTGCACGCGCCAGCTTTGCGCTGCGCAGGTACATCAGCTTCCAGTTCTTTTCAGGCTTGATCAGCGCCACGCGCGTTGCGCGATCGCCGCCATGCAGGCGCGCCGTGGCACGACGCCAGGCGCGGTTTCGGTGGTGGTACATGCAGTGTTCTCGTAAGGACCGGGGTCAGCAGCCGCGGTGATACGAGTGGCGCGCAGCATACACCGGCGCAACAAGAAAGCCCACGCTGTGATGCGCGGGCTTTTCGGTTCATTGCAGTAATGGTCGGGACGGCCGGATTCGAACCGACGACCCTCTGCCCCCCAGGCAGATGCGCTACCAGGCTGCGCTACGCCCCGACTGATGCTGCAATGTCCCCGCCTGTGTGGCGGGCCGTGAAGTATAGCGGATTACTTGGAAAAAAGGTTCAGCGTCGCAGCAGTTGCAGCACTTCTTCCAGTTCCATCCGCACCTGCTTGATGATCTGGTTGCTCAGCGCCGATTCCTCGCGCGCATCCGGACCGTCCAGGCGCAGGCGCGCGCCGCCGATGGTGTAGCCCTGTTCGTACAGCAGGCTGCGGATCTGCCGCACCATCAGCACGTCGTGGCGCTGGTAGTAGCGGCGGTTTCCACGGCGCTTGGCCGGCTCAAGGCTGGGAAATTCGGTTTCCCAGTAGCGCAGCACGTGCGGCTTGACGTCGCACAGCTCGCTTACTTCACCAATGGTGAAGTAGCGCTTGGCCGGGATCGGCGGAAGTTCGCGGTTACTGCCCGGATCCAGCATAAGCTTCCACCCTCTCCTTGAGCTTCTGGCCCGGACGGAAGGTGACCACCGTACGGGCGGAAATGGGAATTTCCTCGCCGGTCTTGGGGTTGCGACCCGGGCGCTGGCTCTTGCGCCGCAGATCGAAATTACCGAAGCCCGACAGCTTCACCTGACGTCCCTGTTCCAATGCTTCACGCAGCACATCGAAAAACGCGTCGACGAATTCCTTGGCTTCCCGCTTGTTCAGACCGACTTCGTCGAACAGCTTTTCCGCCATCTCCGCCTTGGTCAATGCCATTGCCTGCTACCCCCGAGTGCTGCCCGCTCAGCCGCGGATCCGGGCGTGGTGTTCACGCTCGATGGCAGTGACCGCCTCGGCCACCACCGCTTCCACGTCGCGGTCCGTCAGAGTGCGCGACTTGTCCTGCAAAATCAAGCCCATAGCGAGACTCTTGAACCCCGGCTCGACCCCCTGCCCGACGTAACGGTCGAACAGGTTCAGCTCGCGCAGCAGCGGCCCGGCGGCCTGGCGGATGGTGGCAGCCAGGTCGCTCCAGGCCACCTGTTCAGGCACCAGGAACGCCAAGTCGCGGCGCACCGCCGGGAACCGCGACAGCTCGCCGGCACGCGGCAGTGCACGGGCACTGAGCGGCTCCAGGTCCAGCTCGAACGCATAGACATCCACTTCGATGTCCATGGCCTTGGCCAGGCGCGGGTGGATCTGGCCGATCCAGCCGATCGCCACACCGTCGCGATGGATCTCGGCCGAACGGGCCGGATGGCCGAACGGGCGCTGCGACGGACGGAATTCGAGCACGGCGCCGCTGGCGGCCGCCAGCGATTCCAGGTCGCCCTTCAGATCATGGAAGTCGACCTTGCGGGTCGGCAGGCCCCACTGCACGGCCTGCGCATCGCCGCACACCGCGGCGGCCACGCGCGGGGTTTCCAGCGGTGCCGGCCGGCCTTCGCCGTCCTGCTGGGCGAACACCCGGCCGACCTCGAACAGGCGCACGCGCGCCAGCTGACGGGCGGCATTGCGGCCCAGGGTGGCGACCAGGCCCGGCAGCAGCGCCGGGCGCATCACCGCCAGCTCGGCCGACAGCGGGTTGGCCAGCGGCACCAGGCTCTCGCGCAGCTGCCACTGGGTCAGCAGAGCATCGTCGACGAAGGCGAAATTCAGGGTTTCCTGCAGGTCGCGGGCGATCAGCTGGCGGCGCACGCTCAGCACGTCCAGCTGGGTCTCGGTCGGCATCGCCACGCGTGCAGCACCGCCCGGCAGGGTGGTCGGAATCTGCTCGTAACCGTGGATACGGGCCAGTTCCTCGATCAGGTCTTCTTCGATGGCGATGTCGAAGCGGCGGCTCGGCGCGGTCACCTGCCAGCCTTCGCCGGCCGCGGTCACGCCCATGCCCAGCGCGCGCAGGATGCGCTCGACTTCGGCGTCTTCAATGGTGATGCCCAGCACGCGGGTGATGCGGGCGCGGCGCAGGGTAATCGTTGCCGCCTGCGGCAGGTCCGCCTGGTTGACCGCCTCGGTAACCGGCGCCGGGGTACCGCCGGCCAGATCCAGCACCAGACGGGTGGCGTACTCGATGGCGGTGCGCGGCAGTGCCGGGTCCACGCCACGTTCGAAACGGTGGCCGGCATCGGTGTGCAGGCCCAGCTTGCGGCCACGGCCCATGATGGCGGCCGGGGCGAAGTGCGCGGCCTCCAGGAACACCGCGGTGGTGTCGTCGGTCACGCGGGTGTCGAAGCCGCCCATCAGGCCGGCCAGGCCGACCGCGCGGTCGGCATCGGTCACCACAAGGAAGCTGTCGTCCAGCACCGCATCGCGGCCGTCGAGCAGCTTGATGGTTTCATTGGCGCGCGAACGGCGCACGCCGATGCTGCCCTGCAGGGTGCCCAGGTCGTAGGCGTGCATCGGCTGGCCCAGTTCCAGCATCACGTACTGGGTGATGTCGACCAGCAGCGACACCGGGCGCACGCCACTGCGACGCAGGCGCTCGGCCATCCACAGCGGGGTCTTGGCGGCGGCATTCACGCCTTCGATCACGCGGCCCAGGTAGCGCGGCGCTTCAGCGCCGGCAGCAAGGGTGATGGCGAGTTCGCGGCTGCCAACCGGCGCAATCGCCTCGGCGGCGAACGCCAGCACTTCACTGCGGGTGGCGGCGGCCACGTCGTAGGCGATGCCACGCACGCTGAAGCAGTCGGCGCGGTTGGGGGTCAGCTTGATCTCGATGCTGGCGTCGGGCAGGCCCAGGTACTCGACCAGGGTCTGGCCGACCGGCGCGTCATCGGGCAGTTCCAGCAGGCCCGATGCATCGTTGTCCAGGCCCAGTTCCTTGGCCGAGCACAGCATGCCGTTGGATTCCACGCCACGCAGCTTGGCCGGCTTGATCTTCAGGTCACCGATCTGCGCACCGACCATCGCCAGCGGCGCAACCAGGCCCGGGCGCGCATTGGGCGCACCGCAGACGATCTGCAGCAGTTCGCCCTGCCCCGCATCGACCTTGCACACCTGCAGGCGATCGGCTTCGGGATGGCGCACGGCCTCGACGATGCGTGCCACGACCACGTGCTGCAGACCGTTGCCGAGCGCGGTCACCTCTTCCACTTCCAGACCGATGGCGGTCAGCACCGCGCTCAGTTCATCGCGCGAGGCAGAGGTCGGGACGTGGCTGCGCAGCCAGTTTTCGGAGAATTTCATGGTGTCACCCTGGT
Organism: Stenotrophomonas sp. YAU14D1_LEIMI4_1; assembly: GCF_003086815.1. NCBI lineage: Bacteria > Pseudomonadati > Pseudomonadota > Gammaproteobacteria > Lysobacterales > Lysobacteraceae > Stenotrophomonas > Stenotrophomonas sp. YAU14D1_LEIMI4_1. The sequence continues at coordinate 2,855,076 of NZ_CP025997.1, forward strand.
GGGCCCGGCGCATGCGCCTGGGCCTGCGAATTTAGGAGCAGTCGATACAGGAACAGTCGAGCAAGCTCGACTCTACGAGTCGGCGCTTACGCGAACTGTTTCAGGAATCGCACGTCGTTTTCGAAGAACGCGCGCAGGTCGTTCACGCCATAGCGCAGCATGGCGAAGCGCTCCACGCCCAGGCCGAAGGCGAAGCCGGTGTAGCGTTCCGGATCGATGCCCACGTTGCGCAGCACGTTCGGGTGCACCATGCCGCAGCCCAGCACTTCCAGCCAGCGGGTGCTGCCGTCGGGCTGCTGCCAGGCGATGTCCACTTCCGCGCCCGGTTCCACGAACGGGAAGTAGCTGGGGCGGAAGCGCATTTCGAAATCGCGCTCGAAGAACGCGCGCACGAACTCGGCCAGCGTGCCCTTCAGGTCGGCGAAGTTCGAATGCTCGTCCACCAGCAGGCCTTCCACCTGGTGGAACATCGGCGAATGGGTCTGGTCGCTGTCGCTGCGGTACACCTTGCCGGCGGCGATCATGCGCAGCGGCGGCTGGTGCTGGCCCATGTAGCGCACCTGCACACCGGAGGTATGCGTGCGCAGCAGGCGGCCATCACCGAAGTAGAAGGTGTCGTGCATGGCGCGCGCCGGATGGTGCGGCGGGAAGTTCAGTGCCTCGAAGTTGTGCCAGTCGTCCTCGATTTCCGGCCCTTCGGAAAGCTCGTAGCCCAGCCGGCCGAAAATGCCGGTGATGCGCTCCAGGGTGCGGGTGATCGGGTGCAGGCCGGCGCGCTCGCCATTGCGGCCCGGCAGGGTGATGTCGATGGCTTCGGCGGCCAGGCGCGCATCCAGTGCGGCGTTTTCCAGCACGGCCTTGCGCTCGCCCAGCGCGCTGGACAGCGCGTCACGGGCCTGGTTGATGGCCTCACCGGCGGCCTTGCGCTCGTCGGCCGGCAGGGTGCCCAGCTGCTTCAGCTGCGCGGTGATGCTGCCGCTCTTGCCGAGCAGGGCCACGCGCAGCTGTTCCAGCACGTCGGGGCTCTGTGCGGCGGCCACGTCGGCCAGCGCCTGGGTGGTGAGGGATTGGATGTCGCTCATGGGGGGCCGGAACTCCAGTCGGTCTGCCATCGCGATGCGCGAAGGGCCGACCCCTGTCGCCACCGCCGGTCCCCGCAACGCGCGCCTGCGGCATTGCCGGAACCCAAAAAAGAATGGGGAAGGACTTGCGCCCTTCCCCATGCATTGCCTCTACCTGACACCGTTCACCGTGAACGGAAACGGCATCGGGAAGGACTTATGCCGCCAGTGCGCCCTTGGCCTTTTCGGCCAGCGCAGCAAAACCGGCTGCGTCGTGCACGGCGATATCAGCCAGGACCTTGCGGTCCAGGGTGATGCCGGCCTTCAGCAGGCCGTTCATGAAGCGGCTGTAGCTCAGGCCGTTGATGCGGGCAGCCGCATTGATACGGGTGATCCACAGCGAACGGAAGTTGCGCTTCTTCTGCTTACGGCCGATGTAGGCGTACTGCTGCGCCTTGATGACGGCCTGCTTGGCAACGCGGAAGACCTTGCGACGGGCGTTGTAATAGCCCTTGGCCAGATCCAGAATCTTCTTGTGGCGGCGACGCGCCTGTACGCCACGCTTAACTCGTGCCATTTTTCAGTTCCTCAGAGGTAAGGGAGCATACGATCCAGACGGCCGGCGTCTTCTGCACGGACGTGGTTCGTCTGACGCAGGTTACGCTTACGCTTGGTCGCTTTCTTCGTGAGGATGTGGCTACGGTTGGCGTGGCCGCACTTGTACTTGCCCGAGGCGGTCTTGCGGAAACGCTTGGCCGCTGCCCGGTTGGTCTTGATCTTGGGCATTGCAATGTCCTTGATGGGGGTGACCCTGGTTTCTGACTGATCTGGCGGTGGCCATTGCCACTCTTTCCGTCCTGCCATGATCGGCGTACGACCCGTCCTGGGTGGGTCGAGCCGGGTATGATACAGGCAAATCCGCCCCGCCACCAGCCCTTTCAACCGTTTCCGTACAGTGCCGCAAAAGCAAAGGGGCGCCCGTGGCGCCCCATTACCCTGAACCTTTCAGCCAGGCGCCCCGAAGGGCGGCCCGCCAGGCCTCAGGTCTTCTTCTTCGGCGCGATCATCATCACCATCTGGCGCCCTTCCAGGCGCGGACGGCTTTCAATGACGATGTCCTCGCCCAGATCGGCCTCGATGCGGTTGGCCATTTCACGACCCAGTTCCTGGTGGCTCATTTCACGGCCACGGAAACGGATGTTGACCTTGATCTTGTCACCGTCTTCAAGGAAACCACGCATCTTGCGCAGCTTGATCTGGTAGTCGCCCTCGTCCGTGACCGGACGGAACTTCACTTCCTTGATCTCGACCTGCTTGGTCTTCTTCTTGGCCTCGCTGGCCTTCTTCTGCGCTTCGAACTTGAACTTGCCGAAGTCCATGATCTTGCAGACCGGCGGATCGGCCTGCGGCTGGATTTCGACCAGGTCCAGGCCTTCATCTTCGGCCATGGACAGCGCTTCGTCGCGCGACAACACGCCGATCATTTCTCCGTCACTGCCGATTACGCGGACGCGCGGCACACGGATTTCCTGATTCCTGCGGTTCTGTTTGTTGTCAGGGGTGCTGATATTACGTTCTCCCAAGGGTATCGAACCGGCCCGGGTGCCTATGCCCCCGGACCGGACCTTTGCTTACGCGCCCTCGGCCTGCAGCCGTTCGATGAAGGCCTGCAGACTCATGCTGCCCAGGTCTTCGCCAGAACGCGTACGCACCGCCACAGCCCCATTTTCCTTCTCGCGGTCACCGATGACCAGCAGGTAAGGCACGCGCTGCAACGTATGCTCGCGGATTTTATAGCCGATCTTCTCGTTACGCAAATCCGAGCTGACGCGGAAGCCTTGCTCCGCAAGGGTTTGGGTCACGCCCGTGACGTATTCAGCTTGGGCATCGGTGATATTGGCCACCACCACCTGGGTCGGCGCCAGCCAGGCCGGGAACTGGCCGGCATGGTGCTCGATCAGGATGCCCAGGAAGCGCTCCATCGAACCGACGATGGCCCGGTGCAGCATGACCGGGTGCTTCTTCTGGCTGTTTTCGTCCACGTACTCGGCGCCCAGGCGGCCGGGCATCATGAAATCGACCTGCATGGTGCCCAGCTGCCAGGTGCGGCCGATGGCGTCCTTCAGGTGGTACTCGATCTTCGGGCCGTAGAAGGCACCCTCGCCCGGCAGCTCCTGCCATTCCACGCCACAGCTGGACAGCGCCGAGCGCAGCGCGCCTTCGGCCTTGTCCCAGGTGGCGTCGTCGCCCAGGCGCGATTCCGGGCGCAGCGCGATCTTGATCTGGATCTCGTCGAAGCCGAAGTGCTGGTACACCGCCAGCGCCTGCTGGTGGAACGCGGTCACTTCCGATTCGATCTGGCTCTCGGTGCAGAACACATGGCCGTCGTCCTGGGTGAAACCGCGCACGCGCAGGATGCCGTGCAGCGCGCCGGACGGCTCGTTGCGGTGGCAGGAACCGAATTCACCGTAGCGGATCGGCAGGTCGCGGTAGCTGTGCAGGCCCTGGTTGAACACCTGCACGTGGCCCGGGCAGTTCATCGGCTTGACCGCGTAGGTGCGCTTCTCCGATTCGGTGAAGAACATGTTGTCCTGGTAGTTGTCCCAGTGGCCGGACTTCTTCCACAGGCTCACGTCCAGGATCTGCGGGCAGCGCACTTCGCCGTAGCCGCTGCTGCGGTAGACCTTGCGCATGTACTGCTCGACCACCTGCCACAGCGCCCAGCCCTTGGGGTGCCAGAACACCAGGCCCGGCGCTTCTTCCTGCAGGTGGAACAGGTCCTGCTGCTTGCCGATGCGGCGGTGGTCGCGCATTTCGGCTTCTTCGATACGCTTGATGTAGGCCTCGAGCTGCTTCTTGTCGGCCCAGGCGGTGCCGTAGATGCGCTGCAGCTGTTCGTTCTGCGCATCGCCGCGCCAGTACGCGCCGGAAATGCGGGTCAGCTTGAAGGCCTTCAGGAAGCGCGTGTTCGGCACGTGCGGGCCGCGGCACATGTCCACGTATTCCTGGTGGTAGTACATGCCCATGGCCTGGATGTCGTCGGACATGTCCTCGATCAGGCGCAGCTTGTAGTCCTCGCCACGCGCCTTGAAGATCTCGATCACTTCCGCGCGCGGGGTCATCTTCTTGATGACGTCGTAATCCTGGGCGATCAGTTCACCCATGCGCTTTTCGATGGCGGCCATGTCGTCCGGCGTGAACGGGCGCTCGGAATAGATGTCGTAGTAGAAGCCCTCGGCAATGACCGGGCCGATCACCATCTTCACGTCCGGGTACAGCTGCTTGACGGCGTGGCCGACCAGGTGGGCACAGGAGTGGCGGATGATTTCCACGCCCTCCTCGTCCTTGGCAGTGATGATGCGCAGGCTGGCGTCCTTGGCGATCACGTCGCTGGCATCGACCAGCACGCCATCGACCGAACCGGCGATGGTGGCCTTGGCCAGGCCGGCGCCGATCGACTGGGCGACGTCCATGACGCTGACGGGGTTTTCGAATTCGCGGCGGCTGCCGTCGGGAAGGGTGATGTTGATCATCGATAGGGCTTCGTGCGGGGCCCGCGCTGCGGGCTGGAATGCAGTCCCGGGCGGACGCCCGGGCAATAAAAAAGCGCCACGAGGGCGCCTGGAACAGGGCCTTCGGGGGCAGATCAGCGATGGGCGGTGGTAGTGCTCATGTCGCACGCTCGGCCGGCGCATGGGCGCGGGCCACCTTGTTCCAGAGGGTCAGGCACTGATCTTAAACCAGCGCACGACAAAGCCCAAGCGCCTGGGCGCAGGACTGAATGGGACCTGCTGGCGGGGTGAAATAGCAATGATTACCATGTGCGGTCGGCGCAGCCGATGCCCGCCCGCCCCGCTTGCCCAGGACCCCGTGATGCGCCACCCGCCTCGACCGGCCGCCGCCGGCCCCGCCTGTGTCCCGCAGCTGTCGGTCCTGCGCCAGCACGGGAACCGCCGATGATTACCGTGGCTCTGTCCAGCCTGGGCTTCTGCAGCCTCGGCCTGCTGGCGTCGATGTTCTCTGCCGTCGCCTTCTATGCCGCCTCGCCGCACTGCCGCTGGCCGCGCCTGCGCCGCGCCGGGCGCCTGGGCCGGCAGATCGGCCTGGTGGCGGCCGCCGCCGCGCTGTGGCTGTGGATGGCTGAACTGGGCTTCGCCACCGGGCTGGTGGTGATGCTGTGCGCGTGGATGCTGACCGCCCTGCTGCTGCCGGCGCTGGCCGCCTGGCACCGGCCCGGCGTGGAGCCGCGCTGATGTGGATGCGCGCCTTCGCCGGCCTGCTGGCCGGATTCTTCCTGGCCGCCGCGGCCACCGGCCTGTTGACCTGGCTGCCGCCAGGGCCGTGGACCAGTGCGCTGGTTCCAGGCCTGATCGCCTTCGTGCCCCTGTGGATGCTGGCGGCGCTGTGGGCCTTCAGCTTCCGCTCGCCCACCCGCGCCTGGCTGGTCCTGTCGGCGTGCGCCGCCGCCGGCTTCCTTGCCCTGTGGCTGCTGCGCCTGACCGGCGCGGTGCAGTGAGACTTTCCGCATGAAATTCAGTTCGCAGACCCTGCGCACCTTCACCACGCTGCATACCTGGGTCGGCCTGGTGGCCGGCTTCGGCCTGTTCGTGGCCTTCTACGCTGGCGCACTCACCCTGTTCCACCACGATCTGCCGCTGTGGCAGACACCGGGCGCCGCCTCGGCCCTGCCGGCCGGGCTGGACGATGCGCAGTACCTGCTCGATGACGTGCTGGCCCAGCACGCCGAGGCCCGCCGCCATGTCGGCATGACCTTCCCCGGTGACGACCACCCGCGGCCGCTGGCCTACTGGCAGGCCGGCGATGGCAGCTGGCGCTACGCCTGGCCGGGCCACACCGGCGGCAGCGCCACGCCGCCGCAGACCGGCCTGGCCGAGCTGGTGAACGAGCTGCATTACAGCCTGGGTCTGCCTGTGGCCGGCCTGTACGTGATGGGCATCGTCAGCCTGCTGTACGGTATGGCCCTGCTCAGCGGGCTGGTCATCCACCTGCCCAAGCTGCTGGGCGATCTGTTCGCGCTACGGCCCGGCCGCAACCTGAAGCAGATGTGGCAGGACGCGCACAACGTGATCGGCGTGCTCAGCCTGCCGTTCCATCTGATGTTCGCGGTGACCGGCGCCCTGCTGTGCCTGGTGTTCATCCAGATTGCCCTGCTCAATCCGCTGATCTACGACGGCAAGGCGCTGCAGGCCGTGCCTGCGGCCATGGATACGGCGCCGGTGCGCGAGGCCAGCGGCGTGCCGGCCGCGCCGGGCAGCCTGCGCCTGCTTCATGCGCGCGCCGTGGAAGCCGCACGCGCACAGGGCGTGACCGATTTCGAACCGGCGTACCTGAAGCTGGCCAACGGCGGCGACAGCCAGGCCACCATCGAGATTACCGGCGAATCCAGCGGCACCCTGGGCCCATTGGGTTCGGTCGCGCTGGACGTGGCCAGCGGCGAGGTCCTGGCCACCCAGTTGCCGGGGCGTCGCGATGCCAACCACGCCACGCTGAGCGCGGCCTATGCCCTGCACTTCGGCGAATTCGGCAACGGCGTGGTGGTCTGGCTTTACTTCCTGCTGGGGCTGGGCGGCGCCTTCCTGTTCTATTCGGGCAACCTGCTGTGGATCGAATCGCGGCGCAAGCGGCGCCAGGTCCAGCAGCCGCTTTCGGGGGTGAACATGGCACGGGCGACGGTGGGCGTGTGCATCGGCCTGTGCGTGGCGATCTCGGTCGCCTTCATCACCGCGCTGGTGCTGGAACGGGTGGCCCCGGCCAGCGTGGACCACGGTATCCGCTGGGCCTGCTTCGGCACGTGGGCGGCATGCGCACTGTGGGCGGCACTGCGTCGCCCGGCACAGGCCGCGCGTGAACTGCTATGGGCAGCGGCGATCAGCACGGCGCTGGTACCGGTGGCGCATGGCGCGCTCAACGGCGATTGGCTGTGGCTGGCCGCGGGGCGTGGGCACTGGCCGCTGTTCTGGATCGACGTGGTGGCCCTGGCCATGGCCGCAGGCTTTGCGCGGTTGGCAGTGGCCAGCCAACGCCGCGCCCGCAGCGGCGACCCCAACAGCGTCTGGGCGAATTGATGAAACCGTCGGGCATGGCCCGGCGCGCTATGCCTCGCCCGGCAGAGTCGAGCTTGCTCGACTGCTGTTGCTCCGCGCCAAGAGCAGTCGAGCAAGCTCGACTCTACGCCGAAGGCGCGGGCCTTCTGCCACGGGCAAGCCCCGGTAGAGTCGAGCTTGCTCGACTGTTGTTGCTCTGCGCGAAAGGCAGTCGAGCAAGCTCGACTCTACGAAAGCGGGATCACCACAAGCACAGGCTCAATCGCCGACGCGGGCCTTCTGCCACGGGGCGAGCATGGCATTGAGCAGACTGGCCTGTTCGTCGTCGCCGGTCAGCTCCCACATGAACACGCCGGCCAGGCCCTGCGCACGCGCGAACTGCGCGCGCAGGCCGATCGAACGCGGGTCTTCGTAGCTGATGAACACCTTCTGTTCGGCGTTGTACAACCAGGGGCTCTGTGCCTGCGGCTGCCAGTGCTTCGCCCACCCGGGCTGGTCCAGATAACGCGCCTTGATCACCCGCCAGTCGCCGGCATCGGCCGGTGCGCTGTAGGTCTGGTACAGGCCGTCGGCGGCATCGCCAGTAACCTTGAAGCCGCGACCATAGAACGGCACGCCCAGCACCAGCTTGTGCGCCGGCACGCCGTGTTCGCGGTAGTACTGCACCGCGCCGGCCACGTTGTTCCAGCGCCGCAGTTCCGGCGCCAGCGGGTCAGCCGGCACTTCATGCAACGGCGCATTGAAGGTGGACACCGCCGAGAAGCCGGTGCCCATGTCATAGCTCATCAGGTTGATGAAATCGAACACTGCGGCCAGCGCAGGCAGGTCATAGCTCGCCGCCGGGTCGTAGGGGCCATCGGTCTGCAGGCGACCGGCGGCCAGCGCCGCGGTCAGCAGCATCGGCTGCCCTGCCTTGCGGCCGCGCGCATCCAGCGCCGCGCGGAACGCCTGCGCCAGCAGGGTCAGGTTGGCGCGATCCTGCGGGCGATGGGCCAGTTCCTTCGATCCGCCGCTGACCGGAAATTCCCAGTCGATGTCCACACCATCGAAGCTGCCTGCATGGCGTTCGAAGAACAGCGCCATGCACGAATCGACCAAGCGCTTGCGGCTGGCCGCGGTCAGCGCCGCGTCGGAGAAACCGCCTGCGCCCCAGCCGCCAATCGAGATCAGCGTGCGCAGGTGCGGATGGGTTTTTTTCAGCTCGGCCAGCGCGGCGAAGTTCTGCGGCGCTTCCGCGCCGACCGTGCAGCGCCCGTCCTCGATGGTGGAGAACGCGTAGAAGAGGTGGGTCAGCCGCTCGGCCGGAATGCGCGACACCGGGTAGCGCTCCGCCGAGCCTTCGGGATAGTACGCACCGAGAATGGGCGGCTGTGCCGGTGCGGCCCGTGCAACCGTGGGCAATGCGCCGGCAATCAGCACGGCAAGGACGGCGACGGACTGGCGGAACATGGGATCTCCCGGATCAATGGCGCAGCCACGTTAGCAAACGCTTGGCGCTGCGGCGCGGATGTCCGGTCATGTCGTCCGCTGGACATGCGCGCGGCCGGGTCTGGTGGCTGGGCGAGGACCCGTAGCATCGAGCTTGCTCGACTGCGGTTGGCGCAATCTCAAGGGCAGTCGAGCAAGCTCGACGCTACCTGCAGAGGCCCGCCACACCGGGCTTTCAGAATTCTTCAGCCGGATTTCCAGCACTTCAGACGGCACGCTGGCTGAATCAGGGCTCCCTTCAACGGAGCCTTGCCGATGCGCACGATCACCCTTCTCATCCTGCTGCTGTGCACCACCCTGCCCTGCACCGCAGCCCCCTTGGATACGGCGCGCCTGAAGGCGCTGGAACAGGCCATCGCCCGCGATGAGCTCAAGCAGGTGCGCAGCGTGCTGCTGCAGGTCGATGGCAAGGTGGTCTACGAGGGCTACTTCAACGGTGCCGACGCGCAGACCCTGCATGACGTGCGTTCGGCCAGCAAGAGCGTGACCGCACTGCTGGTCGGCGCGGCCATCGGCCAGCACCGGCTTCCGGGCGTGCAGGCGCGCGTGTACGACTACTTCCCGGCCTACACCGCCAGCCACAGCATTGACCCCCGCCTGCGCGCCACCACCGTGCAGGACCTGCTGACCATGAGCAGCCTGTGGGAATGCGACGACGAGAATCCGTTCTCGGCCGGCAACGAGGAGCGCATGTACGTGGGCGAACGCTGGCTGGACTTTGCCCTGGGCCTGCCGGTGAAAGGCTTCGCGCCGTGGATGCAGCGCCCGCAGGACAGCCCGCATGGCCGCGCGTTCGCCTACTGCACCGCCAATTCCTTCGTGCTGGGCGCGGTGCTTGAACAAGCCACCGGGCAGCCGCTGGCCGACTTCGCCGCCACCGCGCTGGAGCGCCCACTGGGCATCACCGAGCGCCACTGGAACCGTTCGCCGGAAGGCATCGGCATGGGCGGCGGCGGGACCCGCTACCGCAGCCGCGATCTGGCCCGGCTTGGGCAGCTGGTGCTCGACCGGGGCCGTTGGCAGGGCCAGCAGCTGGTTCCGCAGGACTACATCGAGGCGATGGTGCAGGCGCAGGCGACCACCTCCGATGGCAGCGATTACGGCTACCAGTGGTGGGGCCTGAAACTGGACGCGCAGGGTGCACCGCGCACGGTGTGGGCGATGTCCGGCAACGGCGGCAACTACGTGTTCGTGCTGCCCGAGCAACGCGCGGTGGCGGTCGTCACTACCCAAGCGTTCAACCGCAGCTTCGCCCACCCGCAATCGCGGCGCATCCTTACCGAGTTCCTGCTGCCGGCGCTGCACTGAGGCTGGCCAGGTCATCTGGCCGCCAGGCGGCGGCCAGTACCTGCGCCCGCTGGCGCGCAATGTCGGTATCCAGGCGCTCCAGCAGCGCCGGCCACCCGGGTGCGCGGCGCAGGGGCACGAACAGGGGCGTGGTACGCAGCCAGGCCACGTCGCGGAAACCGTCGTCGACGGCCTGCTGTAGTGCCGCCACGGCGTGGTCGGTCTGGCCCAGGGCCTGCAGCAGCAGCGCCCGCTCGATGGCTGCATCGGGCCAGCCATCCCCTGCCCCTGCCTGGTCACCCAGCTGCTGCAGGCGCTGGCGGATCCATGCCGCCTGCGCTGGTTGCGCGCCATGCAGGGCCGCCAGGGTCTGGCCGAGCGACTGCTGCGGCCGCAGTTGCCGGCCCAGTTCGAAGGCCTGGGCCGCTGCTGCCGGGTCACCGGCCAACAGCGCCAGTTCCCCCTGCAGGCGGCGCAGCTGCGGGTGCGGCGTGCCACGTGCCAGGGCTTCGTCCAGCGCCTGCCGCGCCTGCTGCGGTGCGCCGGCTAGGTACAGGCTGCGCGGCCAGGCGATGTTCGAAAAGACATTGTCCGGGTACAGCTGGAAGTTGTGCGCGTGACGCTGCCCGGCTGCCTGGGTGAAGCCGAGCAGTTCCAGTTCGCGCGCGACCTGCACATCACGGAAGCGCACGCGTTCGGGCGCCTTCAACGACAGGTTCTGGCGCAGCGCGGTGGCCAGCTCGCCGCGCTCCTGCTGCAGGTAGGCCAGCGACGCTCGGCTGCGTTCGTCGCCAGGGTCCAGTTCGATGGCGTGGCGGTAGCCGGCCATGGCCTGGCGCATGTCACCCAGGCAATCCTGCGCGTAGCCCCAGAGCGCATGCGTGGCGGCCTCTTGCGGCGCCCGCTGGCGCTCCTGCTCTGCCAATGCCAGCGCCTCCCTTATCTGCGCAGGACTGCCATTGAACAGGCAGCCCTGCGCGGACAGAGCGCGTGACAGGCCGCGCCGGGCCGGCGCGGATTCCGGATCGGCCTGCAGGGCCTGCCGGTACAGGCTGATCGCCCGTTCGTTGTTGCTGGCCTGGCCGATGCCGGCGTAATAATCGGCACGCTGCAGCAGCGACTGCGCGGCGCCTTGCGGCGCAGGCTGTGACCAGAGCAACAGTCTGACAGCGACCGCCAGCAGCGCGGCCATCGAGGTGACCAGCGCGGCCCAGCGGCGCCAGCGGGCGCGCGGCGTGGGCGCAATGACCGGCAGCGGCGGTGCACACAGCTGGTAGCCGCGCCCGCGGACCGAGCGGATGTAGCGGGGATTGCGGCCGTCGTCACCGAGCGCCTGGCGGAGCAGCTTCACCCGCTGGCTGATCGCGTCTTCGCCCACCACGGCCGGTGCCCAGACCTGGGCGGCCAAGGTGTCGAATTCCACGACGTCGGTGCCATGGGCCAGCAGCACGTCCAACAGAGTCCAGCTCAGGCCGCTGACGGGCAGTACCTCGCCGTCGCGGCTGACCCGTTGCGACGGGCGATCGATCTCCAGGTCGAGCAGGCGCAGGCTGTCCATGGGCGCAGCATAGCGGCAAGACCGGGGCGAAGCGCAGGCAAAGAAAAAGCGGGCCGAAGCCCGCTTTTTCATGATTGCGATGCCAGCGGTGGGGTGTCAACCAAGGTTGACACCTACCGTCATCGACCGGAGGTCGATTACTCGGCGCTGGCGCCTTCGCCTTCTTCCACGGCCTTCATCGACAGGCGGATACGGCCCTGCTTGTCGACTTCCAGCACCTTGACCTTGACCACGTCGCCTTCCTTCAGCACGTCGCCGACCTTCTCGACGCGGTCGCTGGAGATCTGCGACACGTGGACCAGACCGTCCTTGCCCGGCAGGATCGTGACGAACGCACCGAAGTCCATGATCTTGGCGACCTTGCCTTCGTAGATGCGGCCCGGCTCGACGTCCGAGGTGATCTGCTCGATGCGGGCCTTGGCGGCCTGGGCAGCGATGGCATTGACCGAGGCGATGACGATGGTGCCGTCGTCCTGGATGTCGATCTGGGTGCCCGTTTCCTTGGTGATGGCCTGGATGGTTGAACCACCCTTGCCGATCACTTCGCGGATCTTGTCCGGGTGGATCTTGATGGTCAGCAGACGCGGCGCGTAGTCCGACAGCTCTTCGCGCGGAGCGGTCAGGCCATGGGCCATTTCGCCCAGGATGTGCAGACGGCCGGCCTTGGCCTGCTGCAGAGCCTGCTTCATGATCTCTTCGGTGATGCCTTCGATCTTGATGTCCATCTGCAGGGCGGAGATGCCCTCAGCGGTACCGGCCACCTTGAAGTCCATGTCGCCCAGGTGATCTTCGTCACCCAGGATGTCGGACAGGACGACGAAACGATCGCCTTCCTTGACCAGACCCATGGCGATACCGGCCACCGGGGCCTTCACCGGCACGCCGGCGTCCATCAGGGCCAGCGACGAGCCGCAGACCGAGGCCATCGACGAGGAACCGTTCGACTCGGTGATTTCCGAGACGACGCGGATGGTGTACGGGAAGGCTTCCAGCGACGGCATGACAGCCAGCACGCCGCGCTTGGCCAGGCGACCGTGGCCGATTTCGCGGCGCTTCGGGCCCATCATGCGGCCGCACTCACCCACCGAGAACGGAGGGAAGTTGTAATGGAACAGGAAGTTTTCCTTGTACTCACCGGCAACGGCGTCGATGACCTGGCCGTCACGGGCGGTGCCCAGGGTGATGGTCACGATGGCCTGGGTTTCGCCGCGGGTGAACAGCGAGGAACCGTGGGTACGCGGCAGCACGCCGGTCTTCACGGCGATCGGGCGGACGGTGTCCAGCGCACGGCCGTCGATGCGGACCTTGGTGTCCAGCACCGAGTCACGCATGGTGCGGTATTCCAGCTCGCCGAATTCCTTCGACAGCTCGGCCGGGTTCCAGCCTTCGGCGGCCACGCGGCCAGCCAGGCTTTCGACCACGTCCTTCTTGATCGCCGAGATGGCGTCGCGGCGCTGCAGCTTGTCGCGCACCTGGAAGGCTTCGCCCAGGCGCGGGCCGATGGCTTCCTTCAGGGCGCCGATCAGCACGTCGTTCTTGGCCGGGGCTTCCCAGGTCGACGGCTTGGTGCCGGCTTCGACGGTCAGCTCGTTGATCGCGTTGATGACCTTCTGCATTTCGCGGTGACCGAAGGTCACGGCGCCCAGCATCACTTCTTCGGACAGCAGCGCGGCTTCGGATTCAACCATCAGCACGGCGTTGGAGGTACCGGCGACGACCAGTTCCAGCTGCGAGTCAGCCAGTTCGCTGACGGTCGGGTTCAGGATGTACTCGCCGTTCTTGTAGCCGACCTTGGCAGCGCCGATCGGACCCATGAACGGGGTGCCGGCCAGGGCCAGGGCAGCCGAGGCGCCGATCAGGGCCGGGATGTCGCCGTCCACGTCCGGGTTCAGCGACATGACCGTGGCGATGATCTGCACTTCGTTCTTGTAGTCTTCCGGGAACAGCGGGCGGATCGGACGGTCGATCAGGCGCGAGATCAGGGTTTCCTTCTCGGTCGCACGGCCTTCACGCTTGAAGAAACCACCCGGGATACGGCCGCCGGCGTAGAACTTTTCCTGATAATCGACGGTCAGCGGGAAGAAGTCCTGGCCTTCGCGCGCGCTCTTGGCGGCGACGGCGGTGACCAGCAGTACGGTGTCGTCCATCTTGACGATGACGGCGCCGCTTGCCTGGCGGGCGACTTCGCCGGTCTCAAGCGTGACGGTGTGCTTGCCGTACTGGAAGGTTTTGGTGATTTTTGCCACGGAGGGTGTCCTTGGGGATGCTGTCTGCGAATTGGACCGTCGGCGACCCTTGCCGCCTGCGGGTGGCCGGATCGTTCCGGCCTGAATCGGGGATTGCGGTGCTACAAAACAAAACCGCGGCGCATCGCTGCGCCGCGGGGGATTCGTTGCTTAGCGACGCAGGCCAAGCTTTTCAATCAGGGCCTTGTAACGCTCGACGTCCTTCTTCTTCAGGTAGTCGAGCAGGCTGCGACGGCGGTTGACCATCTGCAGCAGGCCGCGGCGGCTGTGGTGGTCCTTCTTGTGGGTCTTGAAGTGGCCGGTCAGCAGCTCGATGCGGGCGGTCAGCAGGGCGACCTGCACTTCCGGGGAGCCGGTGTCAGCCGAGCTGCGCTTGTTGTCTTCAATGACCTTCTGGGTGTCGATCGACATTTCTTTTTTCTCTGTGATGCGTGGCCGGCAGGAACGCGCTTCGCGCACCGCCAGGCTCGCCGTGGACTACGAGGATGAAACCTGCCGGAGCAGGCTGCCGGAAAACGGCCGCGAAATTGTAACGGTCGGGGCCCGGCGGAACAAGGACCGGGGCTGAATGCGCCCCGTCCCGGTTACAGGTTGAAGCGGCGCTGCGGCGCCAGCAGGCCGCCGGCATCGACCTGGCCCAGGCCCTGCGGGGTGCCATCGGGCCCGTATACGGCCACCAGGCCCGGGGGCCAGGCAGCATCGCGCTGGCGCTGCCCGACACAGAAGCGGTGGGCCTGTTCGGCATCCAGTTCGACCCGGGGGTACTCGGCCAGGCCGGCCGCCAGCGGCAGCAGCAGCGCCTCCATGCCGGCCTCGTCGCCGGCCTCGACCATGGCGCGCAGCTGGTCCAAGGTCACCATCACCGGATCACGGAACGGTTCGACCCAGAGCCGGCGCAGCGCACTGATATGCGCGCCGCAGCCCAATGCCTCGCCCAGGTCACGGGCCAGGCTGCGGATGTAGGTGCCCGAGCCGCAGGTCACGCGCAGGCGCAGGCGCTCGGGCTGCTGCTCCAGCACCTCGATGGCATGCACCTGGACCTCGCGCTCCGGGGCTTCGATGGCCTCGCCGCGGCGGGCCTTCACATACAACGGCTCGCCGCCCTGCTTCAGCGCCGAATAGATCGGTGCGCGCTGGCGGATGCTGCCAGTCAACGGGACAAGCGCCGCCTGCAGGGCGTCGGCGCTGATGGCCGGCACCGGGCGCTGCAGCAGCACCTGGCCTTCGGCGTCATCGGTGTCGGTGGTCTGGCCGAGCACGATCTCGGCGTCATAGGCCTTGGCAGAGCCCAGCAGCAGGCCCGCGATCTTGGTCGCTTCGCCAAAGCACAGCGGCAGCAGGCCGGTGGCCAGCGGGTCCAGGCTGCCGGTGTGGCCACCCTTCTCGGCACGGAACAGGCGGCGCGCCACCTGCAGGGCGGCGTTGGAGCTCATGCCGGTCGACTTGTCGAGCAGCAGGATGCCATCCAGGCGGCGGAACTGAATTCGGGTCATGACAGCATTTCGTAGAGTCGAGCCGTGCTCGACTGCCGCAGCGCGGTCTGCATCAGACATCGCGCAGCTGGAATGCAACAACGCCGGGCATGCCCGGCGTCGCGCGGTTATTCTTCGTCGCTCTTGCGACGCTTCTCTGCGGCCAGCGTATCGGGCAGGTCGCGCAGGATGTTGTCGATGTGCTCACCACGATCGACCGAGTCGTCGTAGTGGAAATGCAGCTCAGGCACGTGGCGCAGCTTCATCGCCCGGGCCAGGTCCATGCGCAGGCGATAGCCCAGCTCGCGCAGGCCCTTGACTGCTTCGGCCGAACGTTCCGGCATCAGCGCGGTGACGAACACCTTGGCATGGGCCATGTCGCGGGTGATTTCCACGTCGGACACGCTCACCGAGGGCAACCCGTGCTCGCGCACGGCGTTGTGCACCAGGGTGCCGAGTTCACGGCGCAGCTGGGCGGAGACACGGTCGGTTCGATGGAAGGTTTTGGGCACGCGGTCAGGCTCTTGATTTGAATGTGACCCGACCAAGGTCGGGCCCTACCAGGGGCGGTGACGCGACCAAGGTCGCGCGCCACCGGGTTGGCGGACCGGTCCGCGAGGACCGGCCCCTTGCAGCATTACAGGGTGCGCGGCACTTCGATACGCTCGAAGCACTCGATCTGGTCACCCGGCTTCACGTCGTTGTAGGCCTTCACCGCGATACCGCATTCGGTACCGTTGCGGACTTCCTCGACGTTTTCCTTGAAGCGGCGCAGCGATTCCAGCTCGCCTTCGAAGATGACCACGCTGTCGCGCAGCACGCGGATCGGCTTGTTGCGCTTGACCACGCCCTCAATGACCATCGAGCCGGCAACGGCGCCCAGCTTGGAGCTGCGGAACACGTCGCGGACTTCGGCGATACCGATGATCTCTTCGCGGATTTCCACGCCCAGCAGACCGGAGGCCACCTGCTTCACCTGGTCGATCACGTCATAGATGATCGAGAAGTAACGCAGGTCCACGCCGTTGGATTCGATGATGCGACGGGCCGAAGCATCCGCACGCACGTTGAAGCCGATGACGGTGGCCTTCGAAGCAGCCGCCGAGTTGGCGTCCGATTCGGTGATGCCGCCCACGCCGGAGTGGATCACGTTGATGCGGATGTCTTCGTTGGACAGCGCGACCAGTGCCTGGCTCAGCGCCTGCACCGAACCCTGCACGTCGGCCTTGATGACCAGGTTGAGGACCTGCTGGCCCTCGCCCTTGCCCAGGGTCGCCATGATGTCTTCCATGCGGCTGCCAGCGGTGGCCACCAGGCGCGATTCACGGCGCTTGGTCTCACGCTGCTGGGCAACGTCCTTGGCCAGGCGCTCGTCCTCGACCACCACGAAGTCATCACCGGCTTCCGGCACGCCGGACAGGCCCAGGACCTGCACCGGGATGGACGGACCAGCGAATTCCGGCTGCTTGCCGGTTTCGTCGAACAGCGCACGCACGCGGCCGTACTGGATGCCGCACACCAGATAGTCGCCCTTCTTCAGGCGGCCCTGCTGCACCAGCACGGTAGCGACCGGGCCACGGCCCTTGTCCAGCGACGATTCGATCACCACGCCCGAGGCGCGGCCTTGGTCGACAGCCTTCAGTTCCAGCAGTTCGGCCTGCACCGACACGGCGTCCAGCAGGTCATCGATGCCCAGGCCGGTCTTGGCCGAGATCTCCACCATCTGGATGTCACCGCCGAACTCTTCGGCCACGACCTGCTCGGACAGCAGCTCGTTCTTGACGCGCATCGGGTCGGCGCCGGACTTGTCAATCTTGTTGATCGCCACGATCAGCGGCACGCCGGCCGAGCGGGCGTGCTGGATCGCTTCCTTGGTCTGCGGCATGACGCCGTCATCGGCCGCCACCACCAGCACCACGATGTCGGTCAGCTTGGCACCGCGGGCACGCATCGAGGTGAACGCGGCGTGGCCCGGGGTATCCAGGAAGCTGATGACGCCCTTGGGCGTATCAACGTGGTACGCACCGATGTGCTGGGTGATGCCGCCGGCTTCGCCGTGGGCAACCTTGGTGCGACGGATGTAATCCAGCAGCGAGGTCTTGCCGTGGTCGACGTGGCCCATGATGGTGACCACCGGCGGACGCTGGACGGCTTCGCCCTGGTTTTCACCGGTCGAGGCCAGCAGTGCGTCTTCGGCGTCGTTGTCATTGGCACGGATCGCCTTGTGGCCGAGTTCTTCGGTCACCAGCGCAGCGGTGTCGTGGTCGATGGACTGGGTGATGGTGGCCATCACGCCCATCTTGAACAGCGCCTTCACCACCTCGCCGCCCTTCAGCGCGAGCTTCTGCGCCAGGTCGGCCACGGTGATGGTCTCGCCGATCGCCACTTCACGCACGACCGGTGCGGTCGGACGCTCGAACGCGTGCGGACCGGCGTTGTTGCCGCCACGCGACATGTCACGACGGCCGCCACTCTGGTTGCGACCACCCGGACGACCCCGGTTGTTGCTGTTGTTGCTGTTGCCACGACGCGCACGGTCGGCCGCCGACAGATGCATCTGGCCGGCGAAGCGATCGCCCGGGCCACGCTCGTTGCGCGGCGCGCTGCGGTTGTTGCGGTCGTCGCTGCGCGGCGGCGGCGGCGCACTGCGCGGCGTAGCCGGAGCGGCGGCCGGCGTGCGCGGCGGACGCGGCGCGGTTTCATCGATCGGTGCGCGCTTGGGCTTGGTGGCGGCAGCCGCCTCGGCAGCCTTGGCGGCAGCCGCGGCTTCTTCGGCAGCCTTCTTTTCGGCCTCTGCGCGTTCCTTGGCCGCAATCTCTTCCTCACGGGCACGGACGATGGCTTCGTCGCGCAGACGATCCTTCTCGGCCAGGGCCTGCTGTTCGGCAAGGTTGCGGGCGCGCGACTCTTCCAGCTTGCGCAGGATGTCGGCGCGCTCTTCGTCCGGCGTCATCGGGCGAGCACCATCCTTGACGTAGGTACGCTTCTGGCGCACCTCGACATTCACGGTCGTCTTGCTGCGACCAGAATTGACCGTCACTTCCTGCTGTTTCCGGCGGTTGAGGGTGATCTTCTTTGCAGACTGATCGGTCTCTTCCGGGGCCTGCTCGGGCTTGCCGTGCGAACGACGAAGGAAGCCCAGGAGCTTCACCTTCTCGGTGCTGGTCACGACCTGGTCGGGACCGCTGAACTTCATGCCGGCACCGGCCAGCTGTTCCAGCAGTTTCTCGACCGGTGTGTTGACCAGTTCGGCAAGCTTGCGGATGGTGGTTTGCTGCGACATTCGGATCCTATGATCTTGTGGGCGCCCCCCCGCAGATGGAGGTGGCGCGGATTCTACGCCCTGATCGGCTCAGGGCCCTGTTCATTGCCGGCTCATTCGCCGCGTTCCAGTCGGGCGATCTCCTCGGCACGCGCGGCCAGGATCAGCGCCGCGGCGCGCTCCTGGTCCAGCCCTTCAATGCCGAAGTCCATGACCTCGTCGGCGGCCAGGTCGGAAAGCTCCTCGCTGGTACGCACGCCGTGGCCGGCCAGCGCATACGCGGTGGCTTCGTCCATGCCCTTCAGGGACAGCAGGTCCTGCGCCGGCTGGCCGTCTTCAAGGCCTTCTTCGACTGCCAGGGCCTCATTGAGCAGCGCATCGCGGGCACGAGCGCGCAGCTCTTCGACGATGTCTTCGTCGAAACCTTCCACGGCCAGCAGTTCGCCGACCGGGACATATGCAATTTCTTCGACCGTGCCGAAGCCTTCGGTCACCAGGATGCCGGCGATTTCCTCGTCCACTTCCAGCTTGTCCATGAACAGCTGGCGGGCCGAAGCCTGCTCGGCTTCCGACTTGGCGGTGACCTGGTCCTGGGTCATCACGTTCAGCTGCCAACCGGTCAGGCGGCTGGCCAGGCGCACGTTCTGGCCACCCTTGCCGATGGCCTGGGCCAGACGGTCTTCGGCCACGGCCAGGTCCATCGAGTGCTTGTCTTCATCGACGATGATCGACTGCACTTCGGCCGGCGCCATGGCATTGATGACGAAGTTGGCCGGGCTTTCGTTCCACAGCACGATGTCCACGCGCTCGCCATTGAGCTCGTTGGACACGGCCTGCACGCGCGAACCGCGCATGCCGATGCAGGCACCGATGGGATCGGTACGGGTATCGTGGGCCAGCACGGCGATCTTGGCGCGGTCGCCCGGATCGCGGGCGCAGGCCTTGATTTCCACCAGCCCCTGGCCGACTTCCGGCACTTCCAGCTTGAACAGCTCGATCATGAATTCCGGTGCGGCGCGGCTGATGAACAGCTGCGGGCCACGGGGTTCCGAACGCACTTCGGCCAGGTAACCACGCACGCGGTCGCCGGCGCGCAGCACGTCGCGCGGAATGCCCTTGTCCTTCGGAATGAAGCCTTCGGCGTTGCCGCCCAGGTCCACGTAGATGTTGCCGCGCTCGGCGCGCTTGACCACACCGGTGATCAGCTCACCCACGCGGTCCTTCCACGCATCGACCACCTGCTGGCGCTCGGCTTCGCGCACACGCTGCACGATGACCTGCTTGGCAGCCTGGGCGGCGATGCGGCCGAAATCGGGGTTTTCGATCTGCTCTTCGATGTAGTCGCCGACGTCCACGCCTTCGGCTTCGTCGACGGCGTCCATCAGGCGGATCTGCCGGTCCGGCGATTCCATGACCACGTCATCGGCCACCACTTCCCAGCGGCGGTAGGTTTCGTAGCTGCCATCCTTGTGGTCGATGACCACGCGGGTCAGCACTTCCTCGTCGGGATAGCGCTTCTTCGCTGCCGAGGCCAGGGCGGCCTCGATGGCATCGAAGATCACTTCACGCGGCACGCCCTTTTCGTTGGCGACCGCGTCCACTACCAGCAACAGTTCCTTGCTCATTGGCTCACTCCGCGCGCGGCTTCTTTGCCGCCGGCTCGTTGGAAGAAGAATTCTTGTCCGTCTTCGGACGCTTCGGCGCCGGGCCGGTCGGCTTGCTCGGGGCCAGGCCCAGGGCAACCCAGTCCGGCATGATCCGGGCCTTGTCGATGTTGTCGGCCGAGACCACCACTTCCGCCTTGTCGACGATGAAGGTGATGGTGTCTGCGGCCTCGTCGGTCGCCTCGATGCGGCCCTGCAGGCGACGACGGTTGTCCTGCGGCAGCTTCAGCACGACCTTGGCCATTTCGCCCAGGTGGCGGCCGAACTGTTCCAGGTTGAACAGCGGGCGGTCGACGCCCGGCGAAGACACTTCCAGCGTGTAGTTGCCGCTGATCGGGTCTTCCACGTCCATCTGTGCGGACACTTCGCGGCTGACGCGCTCGCAGTCGTCCACGTTGATGATGCGCTCGGGCTGCTCAGCCAGCGGCACGTCGATGTAAAGACGCAGGGTTGCACCGCCGGGGGCCGGCAGATATTCAACGCCCAGCAGCTCCAGGCCCAGCGACACAACGGTCGGGGCGAGCAGATTCGCGATGTCGGTTGCCTTGTCGCTCACAGCCTGCCTTGATCTCTTGGTTGGGTGCCGGCCACGGCCGGCGGGGAAACATGACGCCCCGGAAACGACAAAGGGCCCGCAGGGCCCCTTTTCCGGAAAGACTCCGGTGACTGGATTCCGGTTGCAGCGCCGTGTGTAAGCGAGCTGCGGCCCTCCTTCCGGGTCCGGACTCCCGATTGGAGACCGCCTTCAGGGGTAGTGCTAGGCCGCTGATGATAGCGGTTGCACCGCGCTGGTGCAAGGCACGGGCCAGGGGTTAGATCCCTTTTCCGCACCGGCAGTCGAGCATGGCTCGACTCTACAAGTACGTGGCCCCCAAAGAAAAACGCCCTCGAAGCAGGACTTCGAAGGCGATCTCTTTACTTGGTAGCGGGGGCAGGATTTGAACCTGCGACCTTCGGGTTATGAGCCCGACGAGCTGCCAGACTGCTCCACCCCGCATCAGAAGCGGAATTATGAGCGATGGCTTCAAAACATGCAAGCCTTCCCTCATTCATCAAACCGGTTGGCGCCGATATGACGTTGGTAGCGGGGGCAGGATTTGAACCTGCGACCTTCGGGTTATGAGCCCGACGAGCTGCCAGACTGCTCCACCCCGCACCGGAAGTGTTTGAACTGCTGCCCTGCTCTTTCGAGGAGGGCTACCGCAACGATGTTCTGGCTGAACCGCTGCAGTGACAACTCAGGCTGCGCATATTACACGAATCGCGCAGCTTTGTGTCAACTTTTATGCAAGATGCGCAAAAGCCTTCTGGCACCACAGCATGATCGGGTTCCAGGACAGGCCCAGGGCCAGCAGTGCCAGCGCGTTCACGCCCAGCACCACGCCCAGCACGCGGTCGTTGCTGCGCGGCATGGCCTCGCCCACCGGCTCATCGAAGTACATGACCTTGATGACACGCAGGTAGTAGAAGCAGCCCACCACGGCGCACAGCACGCCCAGGATGGCCAGCCACAGCAGGCCGCCGTTGACGGCAGCGCCCAGCACGGCCAGCTTGGTCCAGAAGCCCAGGAACGGCGGGATGCCGGCCAGCGACGCCATGATGCACAGCACCAGGCCGGCCATCCACGGGTTGCGGGCATTAAGGCCCTTGAAGTCTTCGATGTTCTCGGCTTCAAAGCCCGCACGCGACAGCGCGATGATCGCGCCGAAAGCGGCGGTGGACATGATGGCGTAGGCCAGTGCGTAGAACAGCGCGGCGGCATAGCCCTGCGCGCCGCCACCGGCGATACCCATCAGCAGGAAGCCGATGTGCGAGACCGTGGAGAACGCCAGCATGCGCTTAAGGTTGCTCTGCGCGATGGCCATCAGGTTGCCCAGCACCAGCGACACCGCGGCCAGGCCGCCGATCAGCAGCTGCAGCTCGGTGGACAGCGGGCCCACGCCCATTTCCAGCAGGCGGTAGGCCATGCCGAACGCGGCCAGCTTCGGTGCCGAGCTGATGAACAGCGCGATCGGTGCCGAGGCACCCTGGTACACGTCGGGCAGCCACATGTGGAACGGCGCGGCACCGAGCTTGAAGGCGACGCCGGCGATCATGAACACCGCACCGGTGATCAGCAGCACGCGCTCTTCCGAGTGCGGGATGGCGTCACGGATGACATCCAGGTGCAGGCTGCCGGTGGCGCCATAGATCAGCGACATGCCGTACAGCAGCAGGCCCGAGGCCAGCGAACCAAGGACGATGTACTTCATCGCCGCTTCCGAGGCCAGGCCGTTGTCGCGGTTGCTGGCCACCAGCGCGTAGGAGCACAGCGCCAGCAGTTCCAGGCCCAGGTACACCATCAGCAGGCTGCCGGCCGAGACCAGGATCATCATGCCGGCGGTGCCGAACAGGATCAGCACCGGGATCTCGCCCTGGAACAGGTTGCGGTCACGCAGGTAGCGCCAGCCGTAGACCAGGGTCAGGCCGCTGAGCAGCACGATGCCGGTCTTCATGACGTCGGCGGCCGTGTCGCGCACGAACATGCCGTGGAAGACCTCGCCCTGCCCGCCCACGCCGGTAGCCAGCATGAACAGCACCACGGCCAGCGCCGCGAGCGAGAACAGATGGGTGACGATCTTGTTCCGGTTGCTGACGAACAGGTCGAGGATCATCAGGGCGAAGGCGCTGCCGATCAGCACCAGCTCGGGGGCGAGCGGTGGCAGGTCGGCGGCGGTCAATGGCAGCAGCGGCGAGGTGGTCATCATCAAATCCTGGAATTACAGCAGCTTGCTGGATGCGATCTGCATGGCCAGCTTGGCGATCGAGGGCTCCATCAGGTCGGTCAGCGGCTTGGGGTAGATGCCCAGAGCCAGCACGCCGACGGCGAACACGCCCAGCACCAGCCATTCGCGGCCGTTGATGTCCTTCAGTTCGGCCACGTGGCTATTGGCCACTTCACCGAAGAAGATGCGCTTGTACAGCCACAGGGTGTAAGCCGCACCGATGATCAGGGTGGTGGCCGCGCCCAGGGCAATCCACGGGTTCCGCTGGAAGGCCGACAGGATGACCATGAATTCACCAACGAAACCGCTGGTGCCCGGCAGGCCGGCATTGGCCATGAAGAACAGCATGGCGAAGGTGGCGAACCAGGGCATGACATTCACCACGCCGCCGTAATCGGCGATGCGGCGGCTGTGCATGCGGTCATACAGCACGCCCACGCAGGAGAACATCGCACCGGACACGAAACCGTGCGAGATCATCTGCACCATCGCACCCTGCAGGCCCAGGCGGGCGGCGTCGGCATTGCCGGCCTCACGCACCAGCCACAGGGCGATGAAGGTGCCCAGGGTGACAAAGCCCATGTGCGCGATCGACGAATAGGCGATCAGCTTCTTCATGTCGTCCTGCACCAGGGCGACCAGGCCGACGTAGATCACCGCGATCAGGGACAGTGCGATGACCAGCCAAGCCCATTCGTTGGAAGCATCCGGCACGATCGGCAGGTTGAAGCGCAGGAAGCCGTAGCCACCGATCTTCAGGGCGATGGCGGCCAGGATGACCGAACCGGCGGTCGGCGCTTCCACGTGCGCGTCCGGCAGCCAGGTGTGCACCGGGAACATCGGCACCTTCACCGCGAAGGCGATCAGGAAGGCGAAGAAGATCCACGTCTGCTCGGTGGCCGACAGCTGCAGCGCGTACAGGTCGGCCAGCTGGAAGCTGCCGCCCTTCATGTACAGGTAGATAAGCGCCACCAGCATCAGCACCGAGCCGAGGAAGGTGTACAGGAAGAACTTCAGCGCTGCGTAGATGCGGCGCGGGCCGCCCCAGACACCGATGATCAGGAACATCGGGATCAGCATCGCTTCGAAGAACACGTAGAACAGCATCGCGTCGGTGGCAGCGAAGATGCCGACGGTGACGCCTTCCAGGATCAGGAAGGCCGCCACGTACTGGTTCACGCGCTTGTTGATCGCGCTCCAGGCACCGATCAGGGCGAGCACGCTGACCAGCGTGGTCAGCAGGATCAGCGCCACGGCAATGCCGTCCACGCCCAGGTTGTAGCCGATGTTGTACGCCGGGATCCACGCGTGGGTCTCGACGAACTGCAGGGCATCGATGCCCGGATCGTAGCCGGCCAGCAGCGGCAGGCTTGCCGCGAAGGTCAGCAGCGCGACGCCCAGCGACGCCCAGCGGGCGGTCTGCGCATCACGGATCGCAAGAATCAGGGCACCGCCGATGATCGGCAGCCAGATGAGGACACTGAGTAGGGGCCAGTTCGACACGTCTTCTTATTCCGTACAGGTCATCAACGCAGGTAATGCATCAGCACGCCCAGCAGGGCAATCAGGCCGATGATCATCGCGAAGGCGTAGTGATAGAGGAAACCGGATTGGGTACGACGCAGCACGCCGGCTGCAACGTCCACAACACGTGCCGAGAGATTGACCACGCCATCGACGATGTTGCTGTCGATCCAGCGCGACACCTTGCCGAGCTTGACGCTGCCGCCGGCAAAGCCATCGATCCACAGCTTGTCGAAGCCGTACTTGTTTTCCAGCACCGACACCAGCGGGGCGAAGGTCTTGCGTGCCTTGCCCGACAGGTCCGGCTTCCACAGGTAGAACAGCGCGGCCAGCAGGAAGCCCGCCAGGGTCAGCCAGAACGGCGGCAGCATCATGCCGTGCAGCGCGAACGCCACCGGGCCATGGAACTCTTCACCCAGGAAGGCCACGGTGTTCTTGGCCGGATCGTAGAAATCGACGATGCCGGTGAAGAACGTGTTGACCTGGCCCTTGATGGCCGCGTGCGCGTGGTGGCCGGCCCAGTCGGTACCATGCAGCATCGGACCGATGCTGAAGAAACCGATGGCGATGGACGGAATGGCCAGCAGGATCAGCGGCAGGGTCACCACCCACGGGGTTTCGTGCGGCTCATGCGGACCGTGGCCATGGCCGTGGTCGTCATGGGCATCGCCGTGGTGCGCATCGGCATGATGGGCATCGGCCGCGTGGTGATCGTCATGGCCGTGGCCATGGTCGTCGTGGTGCGCGTCACGGAAGCGCTCCGGACCGTGGAAGGTCAGGAACAGCAGGCGGAAGCTGTAGAAGCTGGTGACCAGCACGCCACCCAGCACTGCCCAGTAGCCGTAGGTGGCCACCCAGGTGTGCTGCATGTGGGCGTGGATCTCGGCCGCCTCGATGATGGTGTCCTTCGAGTAGAAGCCGGAGAAGAACGGCGTACCGACCAGGGCCAGCGTACCGATCCACATGGTGATGAAGGTGATCGGCATGTACTTGCGCAGGCCGCCCATCTTGCGCATGTCCTGCTCGTGGTGCATGGCGATGATGACCGAACCGGCACCCAGGAACAGCAGCGCCTTGAAGAAGGCGTGGGTCATCAGGTGGAACACTGCGGCCGAGTAGGCCGACACGCCCAGTGCCACGGTCATGTAGCCCAGCTGCGACAGGGTCGAGTACGCGACCACGCGCTTGATGTCGTTCTGCACGATACCGATCAGGCCGGTGAAGAAGGCCGTGGTGGCACCGATGAACAGGATGAAGTTCAGCGCGGTCTGCGACAGCTCGAACAGCGGCGACATGCGGGTGACCATGAAGATACCCGCGGTGACCATGGTCGCGGCGTGGATCAGTGCCGAGATCGGGGTCGGGCCTTCCATCGAATCGGGCAGCCACACGTGCAGCGGAACCTGGGCCGACTTGCCCATGGCACCGATGAACAGGCTGATGCAGATGACAGTGGCGATCGACCAGACCACCGGCGCGCTCAGCAGCTGCATGCCGAACAGGGTGCCGTCCCAGATCTGCATCTTGGCTTCAGGGCTGGCCAGCACGCCGGCCTGCGAGAACACCTGAGAATAGTCCAGGGTGCCGAACACCCACAGCACGCCGGCGATACCCAGCAGGAAGCCGAAGTCACCGACGCGGTTGACCAGGAACGCCTTCATGTTGGCGAAGATCGCGGTCGGGCGTTTGAACCAGAAACCGATCAGCAGGTACGACACCAGGCCCACCGCTTCCCAGCCGAAGAACAGCTGCAGGAAGTTGTTGCTCATCACCAGGGTGAGCATCGAGAAGGTGAACAGCGAGATGTAGCTGAAGAAGCGCTGGTAGCCCGGGTCTTCTTCCATGTAGCCGATGGTGTAGATGTGCACCAGCAGCGACACGAAGGTGACCACCACCATCATCATGGCGGTGAGCTTGTCGACCATGAAACCGACGTGGGCCGAGTACTGGCCGACTTCGAAGAAGGTGTACAGGTTCTGGTTGAACGGCTGCGCGCCGCCCCACAGCAGCTGGTACAGCGTGTACATCGACAGGGCGCAGCTGATGGCCACGCCGAGGATGGTGACGGTCTGCGCGCCGAAGCGCTTGACCTGGCGACCGAACAGGCCGGCGATGATGCTGCCGAACAGCGGTGCAAGCACCACTGCGATCAACAGACTCTTGGAGAGAGTGATTTCCATCTGTGGATCAGCCCTTCAACGAATCGACTTCGCCGACATTGATCGTGCGGCGGGTACGGAACAGGGTCACCAGGATCGCCAGGCCGATGGCGGCCTCGGCAGCGGCGACGGTCAGGATGAAGAACACGAACAGCTGGCCGGACGGATCACCCAGCTGGCGGGAGAACGCAACGAAGTTCACGTTCACCGACAGCAGCATCAGTTCGATCGACATCAGCAGCACGATGACGTTCTTCCGGTTCAGGAAGATGCCGGCCAGGCTGATGGCGAACAGCACCGCGCCCAGCGCAAGCATGTGGCCAAGGGTAATCACGGCTGGGTCTCCTCGCCGGCGGCCGGCTTGCTGTTGCTGTGCACGACCGGCTGTTCTGCGCCCATCTTGACCATGCGCAGACGGTTGCCTGCCTTGACCATGGTCTGGTCGCCCGGGTTCTGGCTCTTCACGCCGGTACGGCGGCGCAGGGTCAGCATGACGGCGGCCACCACGGCCACGGTCAGGATGACGGCGGCGAACTCGAACGGCAGCAGGTATTCGGTGAACAGCGTGCGTGCCAGCCAGGTGATGTTGGAGCTGTCAGCCGCCAGCGCGGCAGCGTTGTCGGCCGGGAAGGCGTTGACCGCCCTGCCCTTCACGCCGATCAGGATGAGCATCTGCACCAGCATGGCCACGGCAACCACCAGGCCCACCGGCAGGTAGCGCACCCAGCCTTCGCGCATCTTGGTGGGGTCGATGTCCAGCATCATCACCACGAACAGGAACAGCACCATCACCGCACCCACGTAGACCAGCACCAGCGCCACGCCGAGGAATTCGGCGCCCACCAGCAGCCACACGCAGGCAATGGAGAAGAAGGTCAACACCAGGCAGAGCACGGCGTGAACCGGGTTGCGCACGCTGATCACCGCACCGGCCGAAACCGTTGCCGCGATGGCGAACACCCAGAAAGCGATATTTACCCAATCCATCTCTCGACCTCAGCGGTAAGCGGCATCGGCGGCACGACGCTCGGCGATCTCGGTTTCGAGACGGTCGCCCAGGGCCAGCAGCTGCGGCTTGGTAACGATGTTTTCGCCACGCTTCTCGAAGTGGTACTCGAGGATGTGGGTTTCGACGATCGAGTCCACCGGGCAGCTTTCTTCGCAGAAGCCGCAGAAGATGCACTTGAACAGATCGATGTCGTAGCGGGTGGTACGGCGGGTGCCGTCTTCGCGCTTGGCCGAGTCGATGGTGATGGCCAGCGCCGGGCAGACCGCCTCACACAGCTTGCAGGCGATGCAGCGCTCTTCGCCGTTGGGGTAACGGCGCAGCGCGTGCAGGCCACGGAAGCGCGGCGACTGCGGGAACTTCTCCATCGGGTACATCATCGTGTACTTCGGCTTGAAGCTGTACTTCAGCGTCAGCCAAAGACCGGCCAGCAGTTCGAGCAGCAGCAGGCTCTTGAAGTAATGGGTAATCCTGTTCATCACTTAGACGCCCTTTTGAATCACGCCGAAGAACACCATGACGGCGGTAACCGCGATCCACAGAATGGCCAGCGGAATGAAGACCTTCCAGCCCAGGCGCATGATCTGGTCATAGCGGAAGCGCGGGAAGCTGGCACGGAACCAGATGTAGGCACTGGCGAAGAAGAACACCTTGACGAACAGCCACGGTGCACCGCCCTTCCAGATCCAGTCGACCAGCGGCGAGATGTTGCCCAGGTCGACCCAGCCCTGGATCGGGCTCAGCCAGCCGCCGAGGAAGAAGATCGAGATCAGGAAGCTGATCAGGATCATGTTCGCGTATTCGGCCAGGAAGAACAGCGCGAAGGCGCCGCCGGAGTATTCGACCATGTGGCCGGCCACGATTTCCGATTCGCCTTCCACCACGTCGAACGGCGCGCGGTTGGTTTCAGCCACGCCCGACACCCAGTAGATGACGAACAGCGGGAACAGCGGCAGCAGGAACCAGTCGAAGAAGCCGGAGCTGCCGGCCTGCGCCATCACGATGTTGCTCAGGTTCAGGCTGCCCGCCGCGATCATCACGCCGACCAGGGCGAAGCCCATGGCGATTTCGTAGCTGATCATCTGCGCCGAGGCGCGCATGGCACCCAGGAACGCGTACTTCGAGTTGGATGCCCAACCGGCCAGGATGATGCCGTAGATGCCCAGCGAGGTCATCGCCAGCAGGTACAGCAGGCCAGCATTGGCGTTGGACAGCACGATCTGCGAATCGAAGGGCACCACCGACCACGCCGCGAAGGCCGGGGCCAGGGTGATCAGCGGCGCCAGCAGGAAGATCGCCTTGTTGGCGCTGCTCGGCTGCAGCACTTCCTTGAACAGCAGCTTGAAGACGTCGGCGAAGGCCTGGAAGATGCCCATGCCCACGTACATCGGGCCGTGGCGGACGTGCATCCAGCCGATCAGCTTGCGTTCCCAGACCACGTAGAAGGCCACCGAGACGATCACCGGCACGGCGATCACCAGGATCTTCAGGATGATCCAGATCAGCGCGCCGATGTCACCCAGGGCAAGCAGCCACTGGTGCAGCGGGTCGACCGCGTTCAACAGCAATTCGTTCATGCAGCCACCACCGATACGCGAGCGGCACCCAGCGGCGCGGTCGCGCCGTGGCCCGATTCAATCCAGACCGAACCCGCAGCGACGCGGGCGTCGACCACCACCGGCAGGGTGGCCTTGCCGGCATCGGTGCCGACCTTGGCCATCTGCCCTTCCTGCAGCTGCAGGCGCGCGGCATCGTCAGCGTTCAGCACGATGCGCGGGGCGTTGTTCAGCGGGTGCGACTGCAGCGCCGGCGCGCGGCGGACCACCGCATCGGTGCGGTAGATCGCAGCGGTCGAAGCCACTTCCAGGCCTTCGCCGCCAACGGCCGGCTGGGCCGAAGCGGCCACGGCGACCGACACCGGGGCCAGGCTGGCGCGCAGGCCGGCCAGGTCGGTGAAGTCGAAACCGGCCAGGGCCATGTCACCGCCCAGCGCACGCAGCACGCGCCAGCCTTCACGGGCCTCGCCCGGCAGCTTGCCGCCGGCACGGGCCGACTGCTCGCGACCATCGAGGTTGGTCAGGGTGGCGTCGATTTCCGGCAGCGCACCGATCGGCAGGATGACGTCGGCAACGTCGCGGGTGGAAACACAGGCGAACTGGCTGAAAGCCACCACCTTGGCACCGACCAGCGCCTTGCGCGCGGCCGGGGCGTCGGCGAAGTCCAAGCCCGGTTCCAGGCCGTACACCACGTAGGCCTGGCGCGGCTGCGCCAGCATGGCGGCCACGTCCTTGCCGGCCGGCAGCACGCCGGCGCGGGTCAGGCCCAAGGCATTGGCGCCCTGCGGGATGCGGCACAGCTTGGCACCGGTGGCGGCAGCGAAATCACGCGCAGCGGCGCGGATCGCGGCGGCCTGCGGGTGGTTTTCGGCGATGCCACCGACGATCAGCACGGTGTTGGTACCGCCCTGCACTGCCGAACGCAGTTCTTCGCTGGCCAGCGCTTCGACGAACTTCGACGGTGCCACGATCTGCTTGCCGGCGATGCCGAAGGCGAAGTCGAAATCAACCGGGTTGATGACGTGGATCTTCGCGCCCTTGGTGGTCTGCGCCTTGCGCAGGCGGGCGTGCAGCAGCGGCAGTTCGTGGCGGATGTTGCTGCCCAGAACGACGATGCGGTCGGCGCCTTCGATTTCAGCCAGCGGCAGGCCGAAGACTTCGGCGATGGCGGCGTCGGAGAAGTCGCGGTTGTTGATGCGGTGGTCGATGTTGTTCGAGCCCAGGCCCTTGGCCAGGCGGGCCAGCAGCGCGCCTTCCTCGTTGGAGGTGGACGGATGCACCAGCACGCCCAGGTGGTCACCCTGGTGCGCCTTGAGGATCTCGGCAGCCGCGGCCAGGCCTTCAGCCCAGCTCACTTCCTTCCACTCACCATTGACCTTGCGCAGCGGCTTGACCGCACGATCTTCGCTGTACAGGCCCTGGTGCGAATAGCGGTCGCGGTCGGACAGCCAGCACTCGTTCACCGCTTCGTTGTCGCGCGGCACGGTGCGCAGCACTTCGCCGCGACGCACGTGCAGGAACAGGTTCGAACCCATCGCGTCGTGGTAGCCCAGCGATTCGCGCGCGGTCAGTTCCCACGGGCGGGCGCGGAACTGGAACACCTTGTTGGTCAGCGCGCCGACCGGGCAGACGTCAACCACGTTGCCGGACAGCTCGGTGGTCAGCGGCTTGCCGTCGTAGGTACCGATCTGCAGGTTCTCGCCGCGGTACATGCCACCCAGTTCATAGGTGCCTGCCACGTCGGCGGTGAAGCGCACGCAGCGGGTGCACTGGATGCAGCGGGTCATTTCGGTGGCGACCAGCGGACCCATGTCCTCGTCGGGCACCACGCGCTTGCGCTCGTTGAAGCGGCTGACCGAACGGCCATAGCCCAGCGAAACGTCCTGCAGCTCGCACTCGCCGCCTTGGTCGCAGATCGGGCAGTCCAGCGGGTGGTTGATGAGCAGGAACTCCATCACCGAACGCTGGAACTTGAGCGCCTTCTCACTGCGGGTAGCGACCTTCATGCCGTCCATCACCGGGGTGGCGCAGGCCGGCGCCGGCTTCGGCGACTTCTCCACGTCCACCAGGCACATGCGGCAGTTGGCGGCGATCGGCAGCTTCTCGTGGTAGCAGAAGCGCGGAATGGAGATGCCGGCCTTGTCGGCGGCCTGGATGATCATCGAGCCCTTGGGCACGACCAGCGACTTGCCATCGATCTCGATGGTGACGTGATCGGGTGGGACGCTCGGATTTACGGGTTGCGCGCTCATGCAGCGGCTGCCTCCACCTTCTTGCCGTCAACCATCGAATGACCGTTGACGATGTAGTACTCGAACTCGTCCCAGAACTGGCGCAGGAAGCCCTGGATGGGCCATGCAGCCGCTTCGCCGAACGCACAGATGGTGTGGCCTTCGATCTGGCCGGCCACTGCCTTCAGCTGGTGCAGGTCTTCCATCGTGGCCTTGCCGGCGACGATGCGCTCCAGCACGCGATGCATCCAGCCGGTACCTTCGCGGCACGGGGTGCACTGGCCACAGGATTCCTTGTGGAAGAACTGGCTGATGCGGCAGGCGAACTTGACGCAGCACACGCTGTCATCCAGCACCACGACGGCGCCCGAACCCAGGCCGGAGCCCAGCGCACGGATGGTGTCGTAGTCCATCGGCAGGCCCTTCAGCTCGGCCGCGGTCAGCACCGGCATGGACACGCCGCCCGGAATCGCGCCCTTCAGGGTGCGGCCCGGACGCAGGCCACCGGCCATTTCCAGCAGGTCGTCGAAGGTGGTGCCCAGCGGCACTTCGAAGTTGCCGCCGTTCTGCACGCAACCGGACACCGAGAAGCACTTCGGGCCGCCGTTGCCGGTCAGGCTCAGGCCCTTGAACCACTCCGGGCCGTTGCGGATGATCGCCGGCACCGAACCGTAGGTTTCGGTGTTGTTGATGGTGGACGGCTTGCCGTACAGGCCGAAGTTCGCCGGGAACGGCGGCTTGTAGCGCGGCTGGCCCTTCTTGCCTTCCAGCGATTCCATCAGCGCGGTTTCTTCGCCGCAGATGTAGGCGCCGGCGCCCAGGGCACCGTAGATGTCGATGTCCACGCCCGAGCCCATCACGTTCTTGCCCAGCCAGCCATTTGCATAGGCGTCGGCCAGGGCCTGTTCGAAGTGCTCGAACGGCTCGTGGTGGAACTCACCGCGCAGGTAGTTGTAGCCCACGGTCGAGCCGGTGGCGTAGCAGGCGATCGCCATGCCTTCCACCACCGAATGCGGGTTGTAGCGCAGGATGTCGCGGTCCTTGCAGGTGCCCGGCTCGGATTCGTCCGAATTGCAGAGGATGTACTTCTGCATGTTGCCCTTGGGCATGAAGGACCACTTCAGGCCGGTCGGGAAGCCAGCGCCACCGCGGCCACGCAGGCCGGAGGCCTTGACCATCTCGATGACCTGCTCCGGCGGGATCTTCTCTTCGAGGATCTTGCGCAGGGCGGCGTAGCCACCGGTCTTCAGGTAGCTTTCGTACGACCACGGGGTGTCGTAATGCAGGGTGGTGTAGACCACCTGGTGCGGCAGCGGCGCGGGGCCGACCGGACCCTTGGATTCGTGGTGATGTGCCATGCCCTTACTCCAGCCCGTCCAGCAGCTCGTCGACCTTTTCCAGGGTCAGACGCTCATGGTAGTGACCGTTGATGACCATCATCGGTGCGCCACCGCAGCCCGCCAGGCACTCTTCCTCGCGCTTGAGGTAGACGCGGCCGTCCGGGGTGGACTGGCCGTGCTTGATGCCCAGCTTCTTCTCGCAATGGCGCACGATGTCTTCGGCGCCATTGAGCCAGCAGCTGATGTTGGTGCAGATGGCCACGTTGTTGCGGCCCACCTTCTCGGTCTCGAACATCGAGTAGAAGCTGGCCACTTCGTAGGCCCACACCGGCGGCAGGTCCAGGTACTTGGCCACGCCGGCGATCAGCTCGTCGGTCAGCCAGCCCTCGTTCTGCTCCTGGGCCGCATGCAGGCCCTGCAGCACGGCAGAGCGCTTGCGGTCCGGCGGGAACTTGGACAGCCAGTGATCGATGTGAGCGCGGGTCTTGTCGCTCAGCACTACCATCGGGTCGACGTCGCGCGCCGCCTCGAAATTACCTGTCGCCTTCATCGGCCGACCTCAGCGAAATGCATAACGTGAAATTCCAGAGACTGCGGCGCCGGCTTGCGCCGGCTGCCTGCAGCGGGCGTTGGCGTGGCGGACGGCATTACCGGTCAACCTCGCCGAACACCAGATCGTAGGTACCGATCATGGCCACCACGTCGGCCAGCATGTGGCCACGCACGATCGAATCGATCGAGGACAGGTGGGCGAAGCCGGGGGCACGCAGGTGCACGCGGAAGGGCTTGTTGGCGCCATCGGAGACCAGGTAGCAGCCGAACTCACCCTTCGGGGCCTCCACCGCCGAATAGGTTTCACCGGCCGGCACGCAATAGCCTTCGCTGAACAGCTTGAAGTGGTGGATCAGCGCTTCCATGTCGTCCTTCATGTCCTCGCGCCTGGGCGGAGCGACCTTGAAGTTCTTCACCATCACCGGGCCCGGGTTGGCCTTCAGCCACGCCACGCACTGCTTGATGATGCGGTTGGATTCGCGCATTTCGGCAACGCGGACCAGGTAACGGTCGTAGCAGTCGCCTTCCTTGCCCAGCGGGATGTCGAAATCGACGGCATCGTACTTGGCGTACGGACGCTTCTTGCGCAGGTCCCAGGCAACGCCCGAGCCGCGCAGCATCACGCCGGTCATGCCCCACTGGTGGGCCAGTTCCGGGCTGACCACGCCAATGCCGACCGTACGCTGCTTCCAGATGCGGTTGTCGGTCAGCAGGGTTTCGTATTCATCGATACGCTTGGGGAACTCGACGGTGAAGTTCTCCAGGAAGTCCAGCAGCGAGCCTTCACGCGAAGCATTGAGCTGCTTCAGCGCCTTGCCCTTGTGCCAGCGCGATTCCTTGTACTTCGGCATGTGGTCCGGCAGGTCGCGGTAGACACCGCCCGGACGGTAGTACGCCGCGTGCATGCGCGCGCCGGAGACGGCTTCGTAGCAATCCATCAGCTCTTCGCGTTCGCGGAAGGCGTACAGCATGACCGCCATGGCGCCCAGATCGAGCGCGTTGGAGCCCAGCCACATCAGGTGGTTCAGGATGCGGGTGATTTCGTCGTACATGGTGCGGATGTACTGCGCACGCTCGGGCGCTTCGATACCCATCAGGGTTTCGATCGCGCGCACGTAGGCGTGCTCGTTGCACATCATCGACACGTAATCCAGGCGATCCATGTAGCCGATCGACTGGTTGAACGGCTTGGACTCGGCCAGCTTTTCGGTACCACGGTGCAGCAGGCCCACGTGGGGGTCGGCACGCATGATGGTTTCGCCGTCCATTTCCAGGATCAGGCGCAGCACACCGTGGGCGGCCGGATGCTGCGGGCCGAAGTTCATGGTGTAGTTGCGGATTTCCTGCCGGCTTTCGGCGGGGTTGCTGGCGAAGGCTTCGCCAGCCTGGTGTACGTGGCTCACTTCACTGCCTCCTGCGCGCGCTCACCTTCTGCGGTCTGCAGACGGGCGTCGTCGCGGATCACGCGCGGCACGCCGACGCGCGGCTCCACCGAGGTGACCGGTTCGTAGATCACGCGCTTCTTTTCTTCGTCGTAGCGGACTTCGACGTTGCCGATCAGCGGGAAGTCCTTGCGGAACGGATGGCCGACGAAACCGTAGTCGGTCAGGATCCGGCGCAGGTCCGGGTGACCTTCGAAGATCACACCGTACAGGTCGAACGCTTCGCGCTCGAACCAGTTCAGGCCCGGCCAGATGCCGGTCAGCGAGGACACCACCGGCATTGCTTCGTCAGGGGCGAAGCAGCGCAGGTGCAACATCAGGTTGTGCTGGTACGAGCGCAGCTGGGCGACCACGGCGAAACGCTGGGTCGGCATGTGCTGCGGGCGGGCGCCATCGGCACCGTTCTCTTCGCTGGGGAACTCGCCCCAGGCGAAGCGGCCCTGCGCCTTGCCTTCCACGCCACGGCTGAAGCCCTGCGAGGAAACGTCGGCGGTGTCCCATTCGTCCGAGCCATAGCCCAGATAATCGACGCCGCACAGGTCCACGGCCTGCTCGAAACCAAACTCGTCACGCAGCGCCAGGGCAGTGGCGTGCCACTGAGCCGCAGGCACCTCCAGCGTCACTTCGCCGCGGGGTTCGACCACGATGACCTTCGCACCAGCGAAACGTGCGGAGAGTCGGTCGATGAAGGATGCTTGCTCTGCCATGGGGGCTTGGCGCGCTCTTGTCAGGTGAAAAGGGTCAGCGGGCGATGGTCTGTGTACGCCAGATCTTCTTCTGCAGCTGCAGGATCCCGTACACCAGCGCCTCGGCGGTCGGCGGGCAGCCCGGGACATAGACGTCCACCGGCACCACGCGATCACAGCCGCGCACGACAGAATAGGAGTAATGGTAGTAGCCGCCGCCATTGGCGCAGCTGCCCATCGAGATGACCCACTTCGGGTCCGGCATCTGGTCGTAGACCTTGCGCAGCGCCGGGGCCATCTTGTTGACCAGGGTGCCGGCCACGATCATCACGTCGGACTGACGCGGCGACGGACGGAACACCACGCCGTAGCGGTCAAGGTCCAGACGCGCCGCACCGGCGTGCATCATTTCCACCGCACAGCAGGCCAGACCGAAGGTCATAGGCCACATGGAGCCGGTGCGCGCCCAGTTCAGCAGGGCATCGACACTGGTGGTGACAAAGCCCTTTTCCAGCAGGGGGTTGTCGCCTTCCGGCCGCAGGATGTCATCCACCCGCCCTTCCGGGACCGGGTTGTTCATGAGGCCATCGAGAGTCTGAATCACTCCCATTCCAGCGCTCCCTTCTTCCAGACGTAAATGAAACCGAGGAACAGCATGCCGACGAACAGGCCCATGGTGACGAGCGAACGGGCGCCCAGCTCCATGAAGACCTGGGTCCACGGCACGATGAAGATGATTTCCAGGTCGAAGACGATGAACTGGATCGCGATCAGGTAGTAGCGCACGTCGAACTTCATGCGCGCGTCTTCGAAGGCCTCGAAGCCGCATTCGTACGGCGACAGCTTTTCCAGATCGGGGCGGCGGGGGCCGAGGAATCGACCAATCAGCATCAGCGTGATGCCGATACCGGTGGCGACGATCAGAAACAGCAGAGACGGCAAATATTCGGCCAGCACAGCGATTCTCTCTTGCCTCTGCCGCCGCGCCTGCAGGCGCTTTGGCATGGGGGAGTGGACGGGAAACGGCTGGCGCATTGCGCGCCAGGAGAACCCGCTTTACTTACAAATGGTGCCCAAGAGGGGACTCGAACCCCTACGACCTAAGTCGCTACCACCTCAAGGTAGTGCGTCTACCAATTCCGCCACCTGGGCAAACGATCACATCAGTCAGACAACCCGATGCGCCGCGTATTGTAACCGGCTTCAGTCTTTCTGGGAGCCTTCGGACGGCTTTTCTTCACCAGAAGTGGAAGTTTCCGCCTGAGCCGGCACAGTGGCGGCCGGAACCGGCGCCGCCGGGACCTCCGCAGCCTTCGGCGCAGCCGGCAGTTCACCCGCCGGAACGGCCGGGGCGCTGGCCGCCGGGGCGGACATCAGGCCCAGGTCCTGGTCGGCCGCCGGACGGGTGCCATGGCCGGCGTACCAAGC
Source organism: Stenotrophomonas sp. YAU14D1_LEIMI4_1 (assembly GCF_003086815.1). NCBI lineage: Bacteria > Pseudomonadati > Pseudomonadota > Gammaproteobacteria > Lysobacterales > Lysobacteraceae > Stenotrophomonas > Stenotrophomonas sp. YAU14D1_LEIMI4_1. The sequence continues at coordinate 2,891,868 of NZ_CP025997.1, forward strand.
CATGAACAGGCTGATGCCGAAGAACACCACGGCCAGCCACTTGGTGGACTTGGACAGGAAGTTGGACGCGCCGCGCGCGCCGAACACAGTCCCCGAGGCGCCAGCACCAAAGCCCGAGCCCGCTGCCGCGCCCGAGCCACGCTGCATCAGGATCAGCGCGATCATGGCTACGGCCACCAGCACGTAGACGACATTGAGGATCAACATCAGCATTGGAAATCCGCCCTCGGACTGTTAGGCCGACGCTGAGCCGGCTGTCTTGACTAAATGTGTGCCGCCGCCTGCGCGATGGCCAGGAAATCCGCGGCCACCAGCGAGGCGCCGCCGACCAGCCCACCATCGACATCCGGCTGCGCGAACAGTTCCCCGGCATTGTCGGGTTTCACGCTACCGCCGTAAAGAATGGGCAGTGAATCGGCGATTCTAGCATCCATGCGCGCGACTTCGCCACGAATGAAGGCGTGCACCTGCTGGGCCTGCTCCTTGCTGGCGGTCCTGCCGGTACCGATGGCCCAGACCGGCTCGTAGGCCACCACGGCGTTGGCAAACCCCTCGGCGCCGACAAGCGCCAGCACCGGTGCCAGCTGGCTGGCGATGACCGCTTCGGTCTGCCCGGCCTCGCGCTGTTCCAGGGTTTCACCCACGCACAGCACCGGCACCAGGCCGGCGTGCAGGGCCGCAGCGAACTTGCGGGCGACCAGCTCGCTGCTCTCCTGGTGGTACTGGCGGCGCTCGGAGTGGCCGACCAGGCCGTAGCGGGCGCCGACCTCGTGCAGCATGGCCGCACAGACCTCGCCGGTGTAGGCGCCCTTTTCATTGCTGCTGACGTCCTGGGCACCAAACACCAGGCCGGTCTCGCCGAAGTCCTCGACCAGCTCGCCCAGGTACGGCAGCGGCGGCAGAATGACCACCTCCACCCCGGCCTTGGGCAGCCCGGCGGCCACCTGGCCGAGCAGCTCGGTGGCGAATTGACGGCTGCCGTGCAGCTTCCAGTTTCCGGCGACGATCTTGCGGCGCATGGCGGTGGCTCCTGTATGAACTCAGCCGCCCATGATACCCGCTATGGCAAAAATCCGTTTCCGTGTAAGCGGTTACATGGATTTTCAGCCAACGGCGCAGCCCCTCGTGGCGGGGCGGTTGGGTTGGTCGCGAACGGCCCGGTGGGTTTTATTGGGTTGGCCGGGCGGGTGGGCCGCGCAGGGGACGCTGCAAGTACGTCCTTGTAAGCTCGTAGGCGCCATCCATGGCGCCTGCGCCCCTGCGCAACCCACCCGCCCGGCCCCTGACACATTCCAGCGGTTCCGCCCGCCACGGAAAGAAAAAAGAAGAGCAGGAGCAAGAGCAGAAGCGGCATTCCGGGTGGGTTCCGGGGTCAGATCCCTTTTCCGCAGGAAAAGGGATCTGACCCCTCCCCGTTCGCCCCTCACAGATTTCATCCACGCATGGCGTGGATCTACCGGAAACGGGATTGACCCACCGTCACCGGGAAACCGTCGAAGGCGGGGAGGTGTCGGATGGCGGGGTGTCCGCGGCATGGATGCCGCGGCCAAGCCCCCATGGATGGGTTAACGGCGTCCCCGCCATCCGACACCTCCCCGCCTCCCCACGGAACACCCCAGAGCTGCTCTGGCTCTGGCTCTGGCCTCTGCGGGTGCAGGGTGCAACCCTGCAAAGAAAAAGGCCGCCTTTCGGCGGCCTTCTCATTACTTCAGCTTGATCTCGCGCAGGCGCTCTTCCAGGAAGCCGTGGGCGGTGATCGGCTCCGGGTAGCGGCTGGGGTTTTCCGGGGTGATGCACGAGGGCAGCACGTCGATCAGGAAGTCCGGGTTCGGGTGCAGGAAGAACGGCACCGAGTAGCGCGGCTGGCGGGCCAGCTCGCCCGGGGGGTTCACCACGCGGTGGATGGTGGACGGGTACACGTGGTTGGTCAGGCGCTGCAGCATGTCGCCGATGTTGACCACGATGGTGTCGGCGTCCGAGGTGAACGGCACCCACTGGCCATCATGCGACTGCACTTCCAGACCCGCGGCACTGGCACCGACCAGCAGGGTGATGAAGTTGATGTCGCCATGGGCACCGGCACGCACGTTCGGAATGTCGTCGGTGGTGATCGGCGGGTAATGGATAGGGCGCAGGATCGAATTGCCGAAATTGGTCTTGTCGGCGAAGAAGTCCTCCGGCAGGCCAATGTGCAGGGCCAGCGCCGACAACACGCGCGAACCCAGGTTGTCCAGCGCCTGGTACAGGCCGTAGCCGCGCTCGCGGAAGCCCTCGACCTCGGTCGGCCACAGGTTCGGCGCCATCACGTCACGGTACTTGGAGTCATCGGCGATCTCGCGACCGATGTGCCAGAACTCCTTCAGGTCGAAGTGCTTGGAACCCTTGGCGGTTTCCACGCCGAACGGGGTGTAGCCGCGGGCGCCGCCGCTGCCAGCCACGTGGTACTTGCGCTTGACCTCGTCCGGCAGGGCGAAGAAGGCCTTGAAGACATCGTAGGCCGCGTCGATGTCGGCCTGCGGGATGCCGTGGTTGCGGATGCCCGCGAATCCCCATTGGCGGTAGGCCGCGCCCAGCTCGGCCACGAAGGCCTCGCGGTCGCTGTCGAAACGGGTGATGTCGAGGGTGGGGATCTGGCTCACAGCGGTTCCTGGCTTGTCGTGGGTCTGTTCGGCCCGACAGCTGTCTGTGGGCCACCTGAACATTGTGACAGATCGGCCCAATTCCCACACCGATACATTGAAACAAACCGATACAATGCGCCGCCCCGCGCGCCTTGACGCTCTCGTCACACGCGCCCCCCCCTGCCCCTGCTGAACCCCGTCGTCGCCATGGATGCCGCTCCCTTCAACGCCCCCTCCCCGCCCGTCCAGGGCGCCGATCGCCGCTGGCAGCGGCTGGCGTGGTGGTCCTTGTTCATTGCCGGCAACGCCGTGCTGGCGGCGCTGATCGCGCTGGGCAACATTCCCGTGCGCGACAACCCCGGCGGTGCGCTGGGCCTGACCTACCTGTCGGTGGCACTGCCCGGCCACCTGCTGGCGCTGGGTGCGGTGGCAGGCCTGCTGCCGTTGGCGCTGGGGCTGTGGCCACGGCGCGCGCGCATTCTGACGGTTTCGGCCATCGTGATGCAGGGCCTGTGGCTGTGCCTGTTGCTGGTGGATGCCAAGGTCTTCGCCCTGTACCGCTTCCACATCAATGCCATGGTCGCCAACATGGTGTTCGGCGGGGCCCTGCACGACCAGGTGAGCCTGTCCTGGAAGACCTGGCTGCAGGCGATCGCGATGATCAGCGCCCTGTTCGGCGCGCAGGCCCTGCTGGCCTGGGCCTGCTGGAAGCTGCTGCCGGCGGCGCGACTGCGGCGCCGGGTGCTGCAGGCCTGGGCAGTGGTGGCCGTGCTGATGGCCGGCGGACAGGTGGCCACGGCCTACTACGACGCGCTGGGCGAACGTGCGGTCATCAGCCAATGGAACTACCTGCCCTGGGCCCAGCCGATCACCGCCAAGAGCTTCATGCGCCGGCTGGGCGTGGTCAGCCAGCCGCAGGCCGGGCTGCCCGACCCGCGCCATGCGCAGCTGAACTACCCGCTGCAGCCGCTGCGCTGCCAGAGCCACCAGCGCCCGAACGTGCTGATGGTGGTGCTGGAATCACTGCGCAAGGACGCACTGACGCCGCAGTTCATGCCCAATACGGCTGCGCTGGCGCAGTCTTCGCGCGTGTACCTACAGCACTTCAGCACCGGCAATGCCACCCGCTACGGGCTGTTCGGCCTGATGTACGGGCTGCCCGGCGGCTACTGGCCCACCATGCTGGCCGAGCAGCGCGGGTCGCAGCTGTTCAAGGTGCTGCAGCAGCAGGGTTACGACCTGCACCTGTACGGCAGTGCGCCGCTGTACAGCCCCGAGTTCGACCGCACCGTGTTTTCCGATGTGCGCAGCCAGCTGCACCAGGGCCCGCGCGATCGCGATTCGGCCGGGCGTGACCGCGCCATCGTCGAATCGCTGCAGCAGGACATCGTGGCCAGCCAGGCGGGCAAGCGCCCGTGGTTCGGCTTCGTCTTCCTCGATTCCACCCATGCGCCCTACCACATGCCCGCCGACTACCCGGCGGTCGCCCAGCCCATGGCCGAGGACATCGACTTCCTGAAGTTCGGCCCGGATCACGACCCGACTCCGGAATTGAACCGCTACCACACCGCCGTGCACTACGCCGACAGCCTGGTCGGGCGGCTGCTGGAAACGCTGCGCGCGCAGGGGCTGGACGAGGACACCATCGTGCTGGTCACCGGTGACCACGCCGAAGAGTTCAACGACCTGGGCCTGAACTACTGGGGCCACAACGGCAACTTCTCCGACTACCAGCTGCAGGTGCCGTTCGTGCTGCACTGGCCTGGGCAGGCGGCCGCGCAGGACGCCCGCACCAGCTCGCACGAAGACTGGGTACCGACGCTGATGCGCCACGGCCTGGGCTGCGAGAACGCACTGGCCGACTACAGCACCGGCCAGGACCTGCTGGCCGAACCGCAGGGCACCCGTTCGCTGGTGGTGGAAAGCTGGTCGCAGCGCGCGGTGCGCCACGGCGATGCGATCCACGTGTTCGACAAGTTCGGCAACGCCACCACGCTGGACCGCCGCTACCACCCCTTGCCGCAGCAGGCGCCGGACCCGGCCAGCCTGCGCGCGGCCTGGGAAGCGCTGACCCGCTTCCGCAATCGTTGAACCACAGGACGGCTTCAACCATGACTCGCCCGCTGCGCATCCTGCACACCGAGGCCGCCACCGGAATGGGCGGCCAGGAGATCTACATTTTCCGCCACATGCAGGCCATGCGTGCGCGCGGCCACGAGGTGGCACTGCTGTGCCAGCCCGGTGCGCGCCTGGCCGGCCTGGCCCGCGATGCGGGGTTCACCGTGCATACCCTGCGCATGGGCGGCCTGGCGCGCCTGCTGCGCGGCATCTGGTCGGTGGCACGCCTGGTGCGCCGTGAACGCTACGACGTGGTCAACACCACCAGCCGTCGCGACGCCCTGATCGCCGCCGCCGGCGCGCGCCTGGGCGGCACGCCGCTGGTGGTGCGCTCGCGCCACCTGATGAGCCCGGTCAATTCATTGCTGACCTACACCGGGCTCCCGCACCGGGTGCTGACCGTCAGCAGTTTCGTCAAGCAGCTGCTGGCCGAGCGCGGCGTTCCCGCGGCCAGCATCGGCATCGTGCCGCCGATTGCGGTGCCGCCGCAGTGGAGCGACATCCGCAAGCCCGACCCGTGGCAGTGCCTGCAGGACGTGCGCGCCGAGGTGCGCGCTGAACTGGGTTTCAGCGCCGACGATATCGTGGTGGGCTGCGTGGCCGTGCTGCGCGAACCCAAGGGCCATGCCGACCTGCTGCAAGCCATCGCACCGCTGTGCCAGGCCAACCGCAACCTGCACCTGGTGGTGGTGGGCGATGGCGAACCGGTGATGGCCCGCCTGCAGGCCCTGCGCGATGCACTGGGGCTGCAGCAGCAGGTCCACCTGCTGGGCTACCGCGACGGCGCCTGCCGGCTGATGGCCGGCTTCGACATCTTCGCCCTGGCCTCGCACAAGGAAGCGGCCGGCACGGTGTTCCTGGAAGCGGCGTTCGTGGGCGTGCCGATCGTGGCCACGCGCGTGGGCGGTGTTCCAGAAATGGTGGTCGATGGCAGCAACGCGCTGCTGACGCGGCTGGGCGACCGCGCCGCATTGACAGCCGCGCTGCGCCTGCTGGTGGATGACCCCGAACGCCGCCGCCTGATGGGCCGTGCCGGCTGGGACTGGATGCGCAGCGCGCACCGGTTCACCCCGGCCGGCCACGGCGAAACCACCGAATACTATTATCACCAGTGGCTGAAGGAGCTGGGACATGGCTGACGCACGAACCGTACCGGTGCTGATGCACCATCACGTAAGCCCGTCGCCGGGCATGATCACCGTGTCGCCGGAAAACTTCGAAAGCCAGATCGCCTGGCTGGCGCGCGAAGGCTGGACCTCGCTCACGCTGGACCAGTACGCCGGCTTCCTGGCCGGCAAGCCGGTGCCCCGCAAATCGATCGTGATCACCTTCGACGACGGTTACCTGGACAACTGGGTGTATGCGCACCCGATCCTGCAGAAGTACGGCATGCACGCGGTGGTGTTCGTGGTGACCGGCTGGATGGGCGAAGGCCCGGTGCGCGCACATGCCGGCGTGGCCGGAGCCGAGCTGCCGCCGACGCCGGACCACCGCGGCTGCGAGACGGCGATCTTCCAGGACAACCGCTGCGACGATGTGATGATGCGCTGGAGCGAAGCACGCGCCGCCATCGAGGCAGGCACCTTCGAGGTGCACTGCCATACCCACACCCATACCCGCTGGCTGCAGCGGCAGGACCTGGACCGCGCGCAGCGACGCGATGGCATCGACCAGGACCTGGCACGGGCGCGGCAGGTGCTGCAGGCGCAGCTGGGCGAAGTGTCCGACACCCTGTGCTGGCCGTATGGTGATTTTGACCAGGACCACATCGAGGTCGCGCGCGCACATGGGTTCCGCTACCTGCACACCACCCATCCGTTCGGCCGCAACGTGGTCGGTGGCGATCCGGAACGCATCTATCGCTTCGCGATCCGCAACCGCCCGGCCAGCTGGCTGCGCAAGCGCATCGCGCAGAGCTACCACCCGCTGCTGGCGCCGATCTTCAACGGCTTCAAGGCACGCCAGAAGAAAATGGTGCCTGGGCCCTAGGCATTGCCTGCATTTGTGCGCGGCGGAAACGAAAACGCCCCGGCTTGCCGGGGCGTTCTGCATTATGCAGGCTGAGCCGAAGGTCAGGCCGTTGCGGCGGATTTCACCGCGCCCGACAGCCGGTCCAGGGTGTCCTGCATCAGGGTGGCGTCGTCGGCTTCCACGGTAACGCGCACTACCGGCTCGGTGCCGGAGGGACGCAGGAACGCACGGCCACGGCCACTGACGGCCTGCTGTGCTTCCACCAGTGCCGACTGCACGCTGTCGGCCTGTACGGTGGCCTTGGCCGATACATCGCCCAGTCGCACGTTGACGGTCTTCTGCGGCACCTTCGACAACGGCTGCAGCGCCTGGCGCAGGGTCTGCCCGCTGCGCTTGAGCGCCACCAGCACCTGCAGCGCACTGACGATGCCATCGCCGGTGGTGGCGCGGTCCAGGCACAGCAGGTGGCCGGAGGCTTCGCCGCCGAGCACGCCGTTGCCCTCGATCAGCGCCTGGTGCACGTAGCGGTCGCCCACGTTGCTGCGCTGGAACGGAATCTGCAGCTCGGCCAGCGCCTTTTCCAGGCCGTAGTTGCTCATCAGGGTGCCGACCACCGGACCACGCAGGCGGCCTTCGGCCTGCCACGCGCGCGCCAGGATGTAGAGCAGGTCGTCACCGTCGACCGGGGTACCTTGGTCGTCGGCCATCAGCACACGATCGCCGTCGCCGTCGAAGGCGATGCCCAGGTCAGCGCCTGTCTCGCGTACCTTGGCGGCAAGGTTGTCGATGTGGGTCGAGCCCACGCCGTCGTTGATGTTCACGCCGTTGGGTTCGCCACCGATGCCGATGACATCGGCACCCAGCTCGCGGAACAGCAGCGGCGCGATCTGGTAGGTGGCGCCGTGTGCGCAGTCCAGCACCAGGCGCACGCCACGCAGATCGAACGAACGCGGCACGCTGGCCTTGCAGAACTCGATGTAGCGGCCCACCGCTTCACGGGCACGCGAGGCCTTGCCCAGCTGCTCTGATTCGGCCGTGGTGAACGGCACGTCCAGCGCCGCTTCCAGCGCCAGTTCGGTGGCGTCATCCAGCTTCTCGCCCTGGGCGGAGAAGAACTTGATGCCGTTGTCGTAATGCGGGTTGTGCGAGGCACTGATGACGATGCCGGCATCCACGCCCAAGGTACGGGTGAGGAAGGCCACGGCCGGCGTGGGCATCGGGCCCAGCAGCTGCACGTCGGCACCGGCGGCGACCAGGCCCGCTTCCAGCGCGGCTTCGAACATGTAGCCGGAAATGCGGGTGTCCTTGCCGATCACCACGATCGGGCGACGCCCATGCGCGCCGCGCTGGGCCACCAGCACACGGCCCAGGGCATTGCCCAGGCGCAGCACGAAATCGGCCGAAATCGGGCTCTGGCCGACGCGCCCGCGGATGCCGTCGGTACCGAAGTACTTGCGGCCTCCCATCAAGCCACCTCCGGCCGCGGCTGACGGCCGAGCATGGCCAGCAGATCGGCCAGGCGGTCACGCATTTCGCGGCGGTCGCAGATCTGGTCGATGGCACCGTGCTCGAGCAGGAACTCCGAGCGCTGGAAGCCTTCGGGCAGCTTTTCGCGCACGGTCTGTTCGATCACGCGCGGGCCGGCGAAGCCGATCAGGGCCTGCGGTTCGGCGATGTTGATGTCGCCCAGCATCGCAAACGAGGCCGACACGCCACCGGTGGTCGGGTGGGTCAGCACCGAGATGTACGGCAGGCCGGCCTCGCGCAGCTTGCCCAGCGCGGCCGAGGTCTTGGCCATCTGCATCAGCGAGAACAGGCCTTCCTGCATGCGCGCGCCGCCACTGGCGGAGAAGCACACGTAGGGGGCGCCGATTTCCAGCGCGGTTTCGGCGGCCAGCGCGAAGCGCTCACCCACCACCGAGCCCATCGAACCGCCCATGAAGGCGAAATCGAACGAGGACGCCACCAGCGGACGGCCCTTGAGCAGGCCGCGCATGGCGATCAGCGCGTCGTACTCGCCGGTGTTCTTCTGCGCGATCTTGATGCGCTCGCTGTACTTCTTCTGGTCCTTGAACTTCAGCAGGTCGGTCGGCCCCAGGCGCGCCGCGATCTCGGTGGTGCTGTCCGCGTCAAACAGCGCGGCCAGGCGCGCGCGGGCGCGGATCGCCATGTGGTGGCCGCACTTCGGGCAGACCTCCAGGTTTTCTTCCAGCTCGGGGCGGTACAGCGCGCTGCCGCAGCTGCTGCACTTTTCCCACAGGCCCTCGGGGACGCTGCGCTTCTTGCTGGGGGTGTTGTCGGTGCGGATGCCGGACGGCATCAACTTGCTGAGCCAACTCATGCGGGAGGACACTTCCGTTCAGGGCGGCCCGAAGGCCGCAAAGGCCGACAGTCTAGCGCCGCTCCCCCTGCCCGTGCACCCCCGCGTGATTGCCGGGGGTTCGGAAAAAACCATGCTGTGACGTACGTTTAGCGCGACAACGCTGCGCGCGCAGCGCCGGGCCACGCCCGGGCGCGGCCGTCAGGCGTCCAGGGCCTGGCGCAGGGGCGCCAGGAATGCGTGCGCCTGCTGCGCCGCCTGTTCCGGCGAGGCGGCATCGGCCAACGCCGCCACCAGCGCACTGCCGACCACCACGCCGTCGGCCTGCACGGCCATGGCCGCTGCACTGGCGGCATCCTTGATGCCGAAGCCGGCCACCACCGGCACCGTCGCCCCGGCGCGCAGGGCCTGCAGGCGCGCGCTTGCGGCCTGGCTGTCCAGGCGCTCGGAGGCACCGGTAACGCCGGCGAAGCTGACGTAATACAGATAGCCGCGTGCCAGCGACAGCAGGGTCTGCGCACGCGCATCGCTGGTGGTGGGCGAGGCCAGCAGCACCAGCGCCAGGCCGGCCACATCGAAGGCCAGCTTCGCCTCGCCGGCCTCTTCCGGCGGCAGGTCGACCAGCAGCACGCCATCCACGCCGGCCAGCACGGCCGCCTGCGCGAACGCCGCGTAACCGTGGATCTCAACCGGGTTCAGGTAGCCCATCAGCACCACCGGCGTCTGCGTGTCACGCTGGCGGAACTCGGCCACCGCCTGCAGCACGTAACGGCTGCCTGCGCCGCGCGCCAGCGCGCGTTCGGAGCTGCGCTGGATGGTCGGGCCGTCGGCCATCGGGTCGGAGAACGGCACGCCCAGCTCGATCACATCGGCACCGGCCTCGACCAGCGCATGCATGACCGGCACGGTGGCTTCCAGCGACGGGTCGCCGGCGGTAATGAAGGGAATGAGTGCCTTGCGGCCGGCGGCACGCAGGCGGGCAAAGCAGGCATCGATACGTTCAACGGACATTTCAGCTACATCCTTCAATCAATTCAACGGCGCCACTGGCGCCCCAGTACATCCTCGATACCACGCCACCGACGATCTCCACGCGGATCGCCAGGTCCGACCCCGGGTCCTGCCAGAGCAGGCTTTCACCGGCTTCCGCATCGGCCCCGTACGGTTGGGCACTGGTGCCGGCGGGCAGCCGCTTCAGGGCCTGCGCACGGGGCATGTCCAGGTGCAGCCCGAACGGCCCGGGCTGCAGCACGACCTGGCCGGAATCATCGATGGGCGCCAGATCGAAGCGCACCACATCGTCGTCCTGCACCAGCATCGACACCCCTTCGGGCAACAGACCGCGCTCGTAGTACTCGCAGCGCCCCTGGGTGGCTTCGTGCAGGCCGGCGGAGTGCCATTCGCTCTCCCCCTGCAGTTCGCTGAATCGCTGGCCGACCAGCACATCACCGGCATGGTCCAACGCGACCGACACCACCGCAGGTGCTTCGTCTGCGGCCGGCGCGGCAATGGGCGCAGGCGCGGGGGCGTCATCGATGGGGCGATGCGCCAGGTCGTCATCGTTGCTGGCCGGGTGCTGCGAGGCGGCGATCGCCGCCGGGGTGGCCGCTTCCGGCGCCAGCACCGGCGGCTCGGGTGGCGCGCAGCCGCCCAGGCCGACGGCCAGCGCCAGCACGCCGCCATGGCGCAGCACGCCGTTCACAGCACCAGACCCTCGCGCGCGGCGATGGTGTGCACATCCTTGTCGCCACGACCGGACAGATTGCACAGCACGATCTGGTCGCGCGGGCGCTCGCGCGCCAGCTTGATCGCCTGCGCCAGGGCATGGCTGGATTCCAGTGCCGGCAGGATGCCTTCGGTGTGCGCCAGCAGGTGGAACGCCTGCAGCGCTTCCTCATCGGTGATGCCCAGGTAGCGCGCGCGGCCACTGTCGGCCAGGAACGCGTGCTCCGGACCGACGCCGGGGTAATCCAGGCCGGCCGACACCGAATGGGTTTCGATGATCTGGCCATCGTCGTCGCACAGCACATAGGTGCGGTTGCCGTGCAGCACGCCCGGGCGGCCAGCAGCGATGGACGCCGCGTGACGGCCGGTATGGATGCCGTCGCCGGCCGCTTCGGCACCGACGATCTCGACCTGGCGATCGTTGAGGAAGGCATGGAACAGGCCGATGGCATTGCTGCCGCCGCCCACGCAGGCGGTGATCGCGTCCGGCAGGCGGCCGTACTCGGCCAGCATCTGCTCGCGCGCCTCGCGGCCGACGATGGCGTTGAAGTCACGCACCATGCGCGGGTACGGATCGGGGCCGGCCACGGTGCCGATGATGTAGAAGGTGTCCTGCACGTTGGTCACCCAGTCGCGCATGGCTTCGTTGAGTGCATCCTTCAGCGTGGCCGAGCCGGAGGTGACCGGCACCACGGTGGCGCCCAGCAGCTTCATGCGGTAGACGTTGATCTTCTGCCGCTCGATGTCGGTGGCCCCCATGTAGACCACGCATTCAAGGCCCAGGCGCGCGGCGACGGTGGCACTGGCCACGCCGTGCTGGCCGGCACCGGTCTCGGCGATGATGCGCTTCTTGCCCATGCGAGCCGCCAGCAGCGCCTGGCCGATGGTGTTGTTGATCTTGTGCGCGCCGGTGTGGTTCAGGTCTTCGCGCTTGAGCAGGATCTGCGCACCGCCGACGTGGTCGCTCAGGCGCTGGGCGTGGTAGATCGGGCTGGGCCGGCCCACGTAATGGGCCAGATCGCGGTCGTAGGCACGCTGGAATTCCGGGTCCTGGCGGGCCTGGTCGTAGGCCTGGGCCAGTTCCTGCAGCGGGCCGACCAGGGTTTCGGCAACGAAACTGCCGCCGTAGCGGCCGAAGTGGCCCTGAGCATCCGGGAAGGCGTGGTAGTCGGCAATGGGGGAGGCAGACATGGAAGCGACCGCTGGTTCGAGACAGGTGGATACTCTAGCGCACGGATCCTGACCGGAATATCGATATTATCTGGCGTGTACTGTCAGGAAATCTCACGTGAGCACCTCTCTGCTGCCGCCGCTCAACGCCCTGCGCGCCTTCGAAGCCACCGCCCGCCTGGGCGGGGTGGGTCGCGCTGCGCAGGCCCTGCATGTGACCCATGGTGCGGTGAGCCGGCAGTTGAAACTGCTGGAAGACCACCTGGGTCTGGCGCTGTTCCAGCGCTCCGGGCGCGGCCTGCGCTTGACCGACGCCGGTCAGCGTCTGCAGGCGGCGTGCGGCGAGGCATTTGCCGGCATCGAACGCTGCGTGCGCGAACTGCGCCGGCCCGCCGCCTCCCCTGCCCTGGTACTCGGCTGCAGCGGCAGCGTGCTGGCGCGCTGGATGATTCCGCGGCTGCCCGCGCTGCAGGCGGCGCTGCCCGGGGTGAACCTGCAATGGTCGGCACTGGATGGAGCCTTCACCGAGGCGCAGGCGGCACTGGACGCGGTGCTGCTGCTGGCCGAAGGGCCCTGGCCGCGCGGCTGGCAGGTACGCGAACTGGCACCGGAACGGGTGGGCGTGGTGGTGGCGCCTTCACACCCGGCCGCGCAGCGCCTGCGCCACGCCGCGCCGTCGGCCCTGCTGCTCGAACGCGTGCTGCACACCCATTCGCGCCCGCAGGCGTGGCCGGGCTGGGCGCAGTCACATGGGCTGGATGCGGACCAGTTGCAGTTCGGCACCGGCTTCGAACATCTGTACTACCTGCTGGAAGCAGCGGTGGCTGGGCTGGGCCCGGCGATCGCGCCGGAACCGCTGGTGGCCGAAGACCTGGCCGCCGGGCGACTGATTGCCCCGTGGGGGTTCTCAGCGACCGGCGGGTTCTGGGTGCTGGCCTGGCCGGACGGTCCAGTTGACCCACGCGTGGAAGCGCTGGCCGAGTGGGCTATGCAGCAACTGTAGCGTCGAGCTTGCTCGACTGCTCCAGATCGTAGAGTCGAGCTTGCTCGACTGCTCCAGATCGTAGAGTCGAGCTTGCTCGACTGGAGCGAAGGCACAGCCAGGGCAGTCGAGCAAGCTCGACTCTACGGCGACGGCAGTCGAGCGAGTTCGACGGTAGAGGGCGGCCGCAGTCGAGCAAGCTCGACGCTACGGTGCACTCAGGGCGCGGTTGGCGCCGCCAGGCGCTGCTGCAGGTCTTCGCGCAGGCGCGACAGTTCCACTTCGGCCTGCTGGCGCTGCTGCATGCCTTCTCGATGGATGCTGCGCACTTCTTCCACGGTGGCGATCAACTGGTCGTGCACGTGGCGCAGGGTGGCCACGTCGATCACCCCACGCTGGTTGCTGCGCGCCGTATCCACCGAGGCCTGGCGCAGCAGATCGGCATTGCGGCGCATCAGCTCGTTGGTGGCATCGTCGATCGAGGTGGCCAGTTCCGCGGCGTTCTTCTGTTCGCTCAGCGAGAGCTGGATCGCGAACTGGCGCTTCCACGAAGGAATGGTGATCTCGCGCACCGTGTTGAACTTCTCGATCAGCTGCAGCGCGTTGGCCTGGATCAAGCGGATCATCGGCAGCGACTGGTCGGCGGCATGCTGCATCAGCAGCAGGTCGGACACGCGCTTTTCGATCAGGCGGATCGCGTTGTCGATCTCGCTCTGACGGATGCGCTGCTGCGGGTCGTCAGTGCCCTGCCCGGCCAGCTGTTCGGCCTGCAGTTCGGCCAGCCGCTGCTTGCCGGCGGCGGCGTACAGGCCTAGTGCATGGCGTTCTTCGCGCACGATGTCATGCATGCGGTCGAACTCGCCCACGCGCTTGCCCATCAGCGTCTGCTTCGCGCCGACATCGCCCAGCAGTTGTTCAATCTGCGCGTTGGTGTCGCTGAACTTCTGCACCAGCTCGCCCTTGGACGCACGCAGGCGGTCGATCAGGCCGCCGATGATCGGCACCTTCGATCGCTGGGCAAAGCCGTCCAGCTTCAAGCTGCGCGCGATGCGCACGACTTCGCCCAGTTTCTCGCCACTGGCGTCCAGATCGCGGTTGCGCACCTGGTCCAGCAGCTGGCTGGAGAACGCCGCGGTGCGGGTGGCGGCTTCACGACCGAACACCTGCAGGTTGCCGGGGCGCAGGTCGTCCAGTTCCTGGCGGATCTGCGCGATGCGCGGCAGGTCGTCCGCCACCAGGCCCAGGGCCTGCAGCGTGCTTTCATCGATCGTGGCGGGGGTGGCGGCGCTCGGCACGAGGCCGCCGTTGATGTGGCTGTCCTGGGTCATCGGGCAGTCTCCTTGCAGATGGGTAAGCGGCAGCGGCGGCCGGCTCAGCGCAGTCTAGCCTGAGCGGCGGCCACTTCGTGGTCGATCTGTGCCTGCAGGTCGGCGGCCTGTGCGGCCTGCACGGCACGGGCCTGCGCCTGGCCGGCCAATGCGGCCTGCCGCCAGGCCGGCAGCAGGATGTCGTGGATGTGGGCAAATCGCTGCAGCAGCGCCTGGTCCTGTTCGTTCAACAGTTGCCATTGCCCTGCGTCCAGCGTGCGCAGGGCCGACAGGCGCTGCAGGTGGTCCACGCGCGCGGCCAACCCGGCCTGCGCGTGTGCGGGCAGCGTCGCCAGCAATGGCTGCGCGGCATCGGCCCAGTGCTGCAGTGCCTGTGCAGCGGTCTGGGCGTGGGCGATGGCGGCCTGGCGCTGCTGCAGGTGCTCCTGCAGGCGCTGCGCCTGCTCGCGTGCCTGCAGCACCAGCACCCCCAATTGCGACTGCAATACCTGCGCCTGCGCCTGGCGGGTGACGTCGCGGCCCAGCAACCTGCCCCACCAGCTTTCCTGGCGTCGCAGCCGCGCCGGATCGGCGCCCTGTACCGCCAGAGCAATGCGCGCCAGCGCCTGCACAAGGCCGTGTGCATCACCGACAACAGGTGTCGGCTCGCCGGCCTGCAACGCACGCAGCAGCGGCGCGCCATAGTCGGCCAGCGCCGTGGCATCGGCGCTGGCCGGCAACTGCGGCGTGGGCAGGGGCTGGCTCACGGCAGCGGCGGTGGCCGCGGCGTTTCGTCGGCACCGCTTTCCGGTGGCAGCGATTCACCATAGAAGTGGCGCATCAGGGCTTCGTCCAGCGCGCGTTCTTCCGGCGTGGACGCGCGGCGTACGCGCGGACGCCGGCGCAGGTCGGCCACCGGTTCGGCCTGCACCTGCTGCCGCGCCCAGCCAGCAAAGGCCGCTAGGGTCTGCGACAGCTGCACCTGCTGTTCCTGCGAGGACACCAGCACCTGCAGCAGCGGTGCCAGACCGGCCCGCAGGTCTTCGGCCAGCGGTGCGGCCTGCACCACGGCCGGCGCGGCCGTTGGCGCGGTGGTTGGCGCAGGCGCGGGGCGCGCCTCGGCAAGGCGGTGCAGCGCCTCCAGCAGCGCCGCCCACGGTGCCGGATCGGCGGGCGGTGCCGGGGCCTGCGCGGGCGCTGGCGGCGGCAGCTGCAGCGCGCTGGCGATGTCGGCCAACTGCGCCACCACCCGCCCACCCACATCCCCTTCGTCGGCGCCCATGGCCTTGTTGCGCAGGAAATCGCGCTTGATCTGCGCCCAGCGCTGCGCCTGCGCGTCATCCAGCACGCCACGCAGTTCGGCCAGCTTCAACAGGTTCTCTTCGGCGCCGGTGGTCAGCAGCTGCGCCTCGCCCAGGTAATGGTCGGAAACCAACTGCTGCAGCTCGTCCTCGTTCATCACCGGCGAAATCTTCTCGGCCAGCTTGTTCATGTTTCGGTAGCTGCCCTGCAGCCGGAACGGCGGCTCGGTGCGGTAGCGATCATCCTGCGCGGCACTGGCGATGTACTGCTGGTTGACCCGGTAGACCACGTCGCGCACCCGCAGCATGCGCTGCAGGGTGGCGGTGATCTCGTTCACCTCGGCCCCGCTGTAGGCATGGCTGAGACCGTTGGTGGACACGTCCTTGCCCATCGCCCGATCAACCAGCAGGTACAGATCGGCCATGTCGCGCGTGGCCAGCGGCGCCAGCACCGGGTTGGAGGTGAGGCTGTTCTCGATGTAGCTGAGGGTAAACGCCGCTTCCATGCCACCCAGCACATCGCCCAGGTTGTAGATGTCGGCGCGGTTGGCCAGCATGTCCGGAATCTTGAACACTTCGCCGGACTCGGTGTACGGGTTGCCGGCCATCACCACGCAGAACTTCTTGCCGCGCATGTCATAGGTGCGCGTCCTGCCACGCCACACGCCTTCGATGCGGCGCGTGCCATCGCACAGTGAAATGAACTTCTGCAGGAACTCGGGATGGGTGTGCTGGATGTCATCGACATACAGCATGGTGTTGTTGCCCATTTCCAGCGCCAGGTTCAGCTTTTCCAGCTCCTGCCGCGAGGTCGCGTCGGGCGCCTGCTGCGGGTCCAGCGAACGCACTTCATGGCCCAGCGCCGGCCCGTTGATCTTCATGAAGACCAGGCCCAGGCGGTGCGCCACGTATTCCATCAACGTGGTCTTGCCGTAGCCGGGGGGCGAAATCATCATCAGCAGGCCCATCAGGTCGCTGCGCTTGTTCTCGCCCACCGTGCCCATCTGCTTGGCCAGGTTGTCGCCGATCACGCCCAGGTAGACGTCGTTGATGAGCTTGTTGCGCACGAACGAGGACAGCGGCCGCGGCTTGAACTCAGACAGGCGCAGGGTGTCGCGTTCGCGGGTGATGATGCCCTGGCGCACGCTCTGGTAGGCGTGGAAGGACGGCACGAAGCGCTGCAGGTGGTGCTGCAGGCGCGACTGGAAATCGTCCAGGGTCAGCACCAGGGTGCCGCCGTGGATGCGCGGGTGCTCGCCCAGCAACCCCTTCACTTCGGCGCGCAGGATGGCTTCGCTGGCACGCGTGCGCAGTTGCCGCTGTACCAGCAGCAGCGCAGCGGCTTCGTCGACGTAGCCGGCATGGGCGGCCTGCGCCGGCAGCCCGGCCAAGGCACGCAGCCACTGCCCGGCCGATGCCCAGCGCGTGGCCAGCGGGTCCTGGCTGCGCTGCAGCGCGCGCTCGAACGCATCGCGCTGGCCGGCCTGCTCCAACTGTTGGGATAGCGCGTCCAGCAGGGCCTGGGCGTGGCGGCTGATGCTGAACACCGGCTCGCCATTGTGCAGCTCATCGGCCAGGTAGGCCGCGGCATCGGCGGCCATGTCGGCGTCGAACGGAAGGCCGTGTGCCTGTGCGTGATCATGCAGGGCCTGCGCCATTTCCGCGCGCAGCGCCAGCCGCCCTTCGTCCGAACCGAACAGACGGGCAATGGTGTCGGCGCCGGCCTGGCGGCTGGGCCACTGCGCCACGGCATCCTCGCGCTGCTGCGCGGCCCAGAACAACAAGGCCAGCGCGCGCACGCGCGGCGCATGCCGCAGCGGCCCGGCGGCCTGCTGCAGCGGCAGCAGCGCACGCAGGATCAGCGCGGCGTCGTGGTCGTGGATGCCGCGTTCGTAGCCTTCGCGGTAGCGCGGCGCTGCGAACGCGCGCACACGCTGGTCCAGCGCATCCGGTTCGGCGGCATCGTGCATCAGCTGCGGCAGATCCAGGCCGCCGCGCCCTTCTTCGGCGGCACGCAGCACGCAACCGGCCAGATATTCGCCGCGGTAGATCGCGTCGGATTCCGAATCTAGGGTGACCGGCCAGAACGGCTTCAGCGCGTCCAGTTCCGGGTCGTGCAGGGTTTCCAGGAAGTCGGTGCCGGTGAGATGGATGGCCAGGGTGTCGCCGCGCGGCAGCAGGGTCAGGTCCAATGCCTGGGTGTTCACGCTGAAGCGATGGCGCGGCCCCAGCCGCACCACGTTGCCGCCGGCTTCGTACAGATCGCTGCGGTCACGCAACTGGCGCACGGCCTGGTCGCGTACGCCCTTCAGGCGCGCCTCGATATCGTCGGCCTTCACGTTGTCGCGCAGCGCACGCAGGCGCTCGGCCAGTTCGCGCAGCTTGAGGATCAGCGGGTCGCCTGCGAAGAAGGCATTCAGCTCGTCGGCACTGGCGAAGCGCTCGGTGCGCTTGGCCAGGCCGTCGAGGATGCGGTTGGCCGCATCGAGCACCGAGCGCGCCTTGCGCTGGCGGTCATCCAGCAGCGCCTGCTTGTGCGTGTCGAAGGCTTCCACCAGCTCTTCGCGCTTGCTGAGGATGTCGCCGAGGAACTGCTCGTGCTCGCCGAACTGGCTTTCCAGTTCTTCCAGCTGCACCAGCAGGCGCGACAGCTGGTCATCGGCCTTTTCCGGATCGCTGGCCATGGCCAGCGCACTGGTGATCGACTGCGAGAACAGTGCGAACTGCGCGGCGAACTGTGCCACCGATTCGGCACTGCCCAGGGTCTTCCTGCGCTGTTCGGCACGCGCGCGGGCCTGGTTCAAGCGGCCATACAGGGTGGAAATGGCTTCCACCACGCGCGTGCGTGCGGTGGCGTCGTCCACCTTCAGGCCCGCCATCAGCTGCGACAGCATGTCCAGGTCGGCGGCCATGTCACGCAGCCCCTGCAGCTGCTCGTCCAGCTGGCGCGCACTGGCGGCCTGCTGGGCCGCTTCATCCAGCCCCTGCAGGCGTGCGGCCAGCGGCGCCAGGGCCGCATCGCCGGCCAGGAAGCTGCCGGTGGCTGCACCCACCCGCTCGTGGGCCTGCACCAGTTCGACGCCCATCGCTTCGATGCGATCGGTGTCGATGTAGCGCAGTTCGCGCAGGGTCAGCAGGCGGCCACGCAGCGCGGTGATCGCGTTCAGCGCCTCGACGAAGGCCTGCACCTCGTTCCAGTTCTCCGGCTGCAGCCGGCCCAGCAGCGCCTTGTAGGCGGCCTCCGCCTCGGCCATGGCCTGCGCCGACTGCTGGCGGATCGACTGCACTTTCTCGTATTCGTCCAGCACCGATTCGCCGGTGGCGCTGATCTGCCGCAGCAGGGCCTCGGCGCCGTCGCAGGCCTCGTCACCCAGCCAGTGGTGGGCGTCGAACAGGCGGCGGGTATCGGCCACCAGGCGCTGGTAGCGCTGCACCGACACATCCTGGCCGTCGATCTCGCGGGCCAGGTTGAACAGGTTGGAGATGCCGCGCACCAGTTCGGCGTTGCCGATGCGGCCCATGAAGGTGTTGCCCGGCGGCCGGCTGGCAGCGAATTCGTCACTGCTGAACGGCGTCTGCCAGACCTGCATCGGGTGGATGCGGGTGGGTTCGGCGCCTTCGGCGTTGAACAGCACCATGCGCCCATCCTGCATGAACGCGTAGCCGTGGCCGAACACCGGGTTCTGCAGCACGCGCTGGATGGTGTTGTACACGAACAGCGCCGAGCGGCCGCCTTCGCGCTCATAGAAGATGTACAGCACGTCCTCGCCGTTGGGCGAACGGATGCTGCGCTTGAACTGCATGCCGGCCATGGAGGCATCGAAGGCCTTGTGCTCGCCGCCCTGCAGGTAGTAACCGCCGGGGAAGATCACGCCGTGGTCTTCGGGCAGCTGCACGCAGGCCTGCACGATGGCATCGTTGCGCACGATGGCGCCGGTGAGCGTGTTGTAGATCAGGCCACGCCAGACCGTTTCGCGATACGGCAGCACCTTCAGCAGCAGCAGCGAGCCGACCCGGGCGAACTCGAACTGCGCATCGTCCAGCGACTGGGTGCTGTCTTCCACCGGCTCGCTGTAGATGCCCTGCCCGGTCTCGGTGTTGTTTTCCACCTTGATGGTCAGGTCGCCACCGGTGGTTTCCACGAACAGGGTGTCGAGGATGTTCAGGTGCGAATGGCGGCCGTTCACCGCCAGGTCGCGGGTGGCCTTGGTCCATTCGAAATCGAACGGCGGCGGCAGGGCGATGTCACGCTCGCCGCGCGCATCGAGGTAGGTCAGTTCGCCATCGCGCGACAGCGCCCAGCGGAAAACGCGCACATCGCTGCTGCGTTGGCCGATCTGGAACGAGGCCAGCAGCTTGTCGCCCACCACGATCAGCTGCAGCAGGCGCGCGTGCTTGTAGTAGGCATAGAGTTCGTTGAAGTCGTGCACGAAGCCGGGCTGGTCGAGGAAGCTGCCCTTCAGCTCCAGCGCAGCCACGTCGTAGCCATCGGGGCCCTGCACCAGGCGGTACAGACCGAACACATCTTCGATGCGGGTCTGGGTCTTCAGCCCGATGAACACGTTGTAGCCGAACAGCAGGCGATCGGGGCCGACCTGCACGATGTCGCGGCCGACGCAGTTGTTCTCGCTGCGGATGCGGAAGCGACCGACCACCTCCAGGCGGCTGTCGCCGAACTCGGCCAGGCGCTGCCGGTTCAGGGTATCGGCCAGGGCCTGCAGGCGCTGGCCCTGTTCGACCAGGCGACGGCGCAGCACTTCGTAGGCACCGCCCTGGGCCACGGCCTGGTCGACGGTGTCGGCCGCCGCCGCGGTGGCGCTGTCGGCGGTTGAATTCGTTTCGGACATCAGCAGGCTTCCCGCTCACGGATGGACGGCCGCTGCGGCGGCCGTCGTGGACGTGCGGTGGCCATGACGGCCACCGCGCGGTGCATCAACGGGCGCTGTCGACCACGGTGGCCGACACGGTCGGCACCGCGTCGGCGTCCTCGGCGATCTGCCGCGCTGCCGGTTCGGCCACGGCCACGCCCAGGTAGCGCTGCATCAGCTCCTGCACGATCGGGCTCTTGCCGGCGAAGCCTTCGATCGACTTGCCGAGCGAAACCGCCTTGACCAGGTTTTCGAACATGCCGCCGTCGCCGCCGACCAGATCGATGTCGGCGTTGCGCAGGGCGCTGGCGATGACGTTGGCGTTCTCGCGCGAGACTTCCTTGCCTGCCTCGATCGACGCCAGCGCCTGCTTCAAGCTGTTGTCCAGCATCATGCGGAACTCTTCGTGGCCACGTGCCTGGTCGCTGAGCGAGGCGATGGCTTCGAACTTGCGCACCAGGCCTTCGGCCTCGGCCAGCAGCTTCTTCTGCACCACGCCGGCTTCGGCGTTGCCCAGCGATTCGGTGGCGGTGGCACGGGCCAGGCCCATCTTCTCTTCGCCCTGCGCCTGTGCCTGCAGCGTCTCGGCCAGCACGCGCGCCTCGTTGCTGCCCTGCTTCAGGGTGGCATCGGCCTTGGCCTCGATCACGCGGGCCTCGGCAATGCCGACCTTCTCGATGGCCAGCGCCGAGGCTTCACGTACCTGCGCTTCGGCCAGGCCCGGCGCGGCCTGTTCGGCGCGGAACGCATCGGCCAGCAGGCGCTTGGCCTCGGCCTGCTTGCCGGCTGCTTCGTGCTCGGCCTGGGCCAGGGTGGTCAGTTCCACCGCGCGGTGCTTGGAGGCGGTTTCGCGCGCCTGCGCTTCCTTCACTTCGCGCACCAGCGCTTCCTGCGCCTTGGCTTCGGCTTCCAGGATCAGCACCTGCTTCTGGCGGTCGGCTTCGGAGACTTCGCGCACTTCCTTGATGCGTTCTTCCTCCTGGGCCACGGTCTTGTCGATGGAGATGCGTTCGCGGGTGATGTTGGCCACGTCCATCTTGCCCTGCTCGACCACCTTGTCACGCTCCACGCCCTGCAGCTGCACTTCGCGGTCGGTGGTGACCTGCTCCAGCTGGCGGGCGCGCTCCACGCGCTCGGCTTCGATGGCCACTGCGCGCTGGCGGTTCTGCTCGGCCACTTCCACTTCGCGCAGGCGGTTCTGGTCGCGGATCTCGATCAGCTGCTGTGCTTCGATACGCGCGTTCTCGGACAGCTGGCGCTGCTCTTCCTGCACCTTGGCCGTCTCGGCTTCCTCGCGGGCGCGGATGGTTTCGATCTCGCGCTTCTGCCGCGCCTCGGCCTCGGCCTGCTGGCGTTCCAGGGCCAGCAGTGCTTCGCGCGCTTCCACGTTCTTCTTGGTGATGGCCAGCTTCTCGTTCTGCTCCAGCTCGTTGGTCACCACGTTCTGCGCGGCAGTCAGCTCGGTGATCTTGCGGATGCCCTGCGCGTCGAGGATGTTGAACTGGTCCAGCAGCGCCTTCGGAGTCTGCTCCAGGTAATCGATGGCCACGTCTTCCAGCACGTAGCCGTTCAGATCGTTGCCGATCACCGCGATGATCTCGTCGCGGAATTCCTGGCGCTTTTCGAACAGTTCGGTGAAGTCGAACTTCTTGCCGACCGTCTTCAGCGCTTCGGAGAACTTGGCGTTGAACAGTTCGTCCACCGCGTGCTTGTCCGAGGCACGGTCGGCGCCGATGGCCTTGGCCACCCGCAGCACGTCGGCCTGGGTCTCGTTCACCCGCAGGTAGAAGGCCACGGCGATGTCGGCGCGCATGTTGTCGCGGCAGATCAGGCCTTCCTTGCCGCGGCGGTCGATCTGCAGGGTGATCAGGCTGATGCGCATCAGCTCGGCGCGGTACAGCACCGGAATGATGAGCGCGCCGGTGAAGTGCACCTTGGGCGTAGAACTCATGTCGTTGACGATCAGGGCCACACCCTGGTCAACCTTGCGGTAGAACGCCTTGAACAGACCCGCCAGGCCGAGCAGGCCCACCACGACGGTGATCAGGATGATCAGGAACGGGGCCGCGCCACTGAAACTCATGGGTGATTCTCCTTGTTGCCCGGAAGCAGGTTGTCCTGGAAATCGAGGGCGACCGCATCGGCGCGGACCACCCGGTAGTAATGCTGTTCGGCCACGTGCTCGACCAGCACGATGCGCTCGCCACGCTGCAGTTCGATGTCGCTGCGCACCTGCAGGACCAGCCCGGCACCGCCGTCATCGACGGTGGCGTGGCCGTTGCGTGCGTCCACCCTGGGCGAGGCCACCACGCCGATGCGGCCCAGCAGCGAGGCCTGCGGCACCGGGCGCAGGCGCAGCAGGAAGCGGCGGATGGGGCGCAGCAGCAGGGCGGTGAGTGGCACGGCCGGCAGCGGTGCCAGCAGGGCGACGCCGGTGCCGATGGACCAGCGCAGCAGGTCCGGCAGCGGCAGCAGCAGATAGAGGTGGACGAAATAGGTCAGTACCCAGCCGAACAGGGCCAGCAGGGTGACCACCACCATGACCGGCACCCCGCCCAGGCCGAAGCGCTGCAGCAGGGCCGACAAGCCATGCAGATCGGTGCCACCGTCGAGCGCGCCATCGGCGCCGAGATCGCCAAACCCGTCATCGACCAGGCCAAAGGCGGCAAGCCCCCAATACACCAGCGCCACCGACAGCACCACGCTGTACGGCAGGGTCGGGTAACCGAACACTACGGTCAGGAACTCCTGCATCGCTTGCCTTCCAGGGCTGTGGGCGCGATACGCCCGTTCGGACACCGCCGGTGGCGGCCCCGTCGATCCCCGCCGCGGCCCTCATGGCCGCAGCGTTCCCTTTTATCCTATGTGAAGAGGACGTGCAGGGACAAATGTGAAGACGCGGGGCAGCGGCCGTTGCGGCCGCCCCCGCCCCGTGGCGGTCAATCCAGCACGGTGCAGTCGGCGCTGCGGACTTCTTCCACGAAGGTGCGCATCTTGTAGCCGTCCTTGATGCCCGGCTCGACTTCGATGCCGCTGGATACGTCCACCCCCCACGGCAGGGTGGCCAGCACGGCTTCCTTCACGTTGTCCGGGGTCAGGCCGCCGGCCAGCAGGAACGGACGGTGCAGGCCGGTGGGGATGCGCGCCCAGTCGAAGGCCACGCCGGTACCGCCGCCGCCACCGGGCGCATGGCTGTCGAACAGGAAGCCGGCCGCACTGGGGTAACGCAGTTGCAGCGTGCGTGCGTTGACCTCCTCGCGCCCGCCCATGGCAATGGCCTTCAGATAGGGCATGTTGAAGCTGCGGCAGAAGCTTTCGTCTTCCTCGCCGTGGAACTGCA
The DNA here is from genome assembly GCF_003086815.1 of Stenotrophomonas sp. YAU14D1_LEIMI4_1. NCBI lineage: Bacteria > Pseudomonadati > Pseudomonadota > Gammaproteobacteria > Lysobacterales > Lysobacteraceae > Stenotrophomonas > Stenotrophomonas sp. YAU14D1_LEIMI4_1. Next base: position 2,915,591 of record NZ_CP025997.1, read on the forward strand.
GCAGGGTCGGTCGCACGGTGCGCAGCACCTCGCGCACCTCTTCCTTGCTGTTGTTGCGGAACAAGGCCACCACATCGACCATCGGCGCGATCGCCTGGCGCATCGCCCGGGCTTCGGCCGGGGCCACGCGGCGGCTGCTTTCACGGGCGAAGATGAACCCCACCGCATCGACGCCCAGTTCACCGGCCAGGCGCACGTCGCCGGCGCGGGTCATGCCACAGAACTTGATGCGGGTGCGGTAGTACGAGCGGCTCATAGAGTGACCTCGGCGGGCAGGTGCCAGTTGTCGGGGTACAGTGGCCCCAGGAACACCAGTCCCTGCGGGGGAGCGGTGGGCCCGGCCACGGTGCGGTCGCGTCCGGCCAGCAGTTCGGCGATCCATTCCACTGGTTTTTCGCCGCTGCCGACCAGGATCAGCGAACCGACGATATTGCGAACCATGTGATGAAGGAATGCATTGCCCTGCACTGCCACCTCGATCACCTCGCCCTGGCGGCTGACCTGCAGCGACTGCAGCTCGCGCCGCGCATGCAGGGCCTGGCACTGCACCGAACGGAAGGCGCTGAAGTCGTTCTCGCCCAGCAGGGCCTGGCCGGCCTGGTGCATCAGGCCAGCATCCAGCGCGCGCCGCTCCCAGCTCAGGGTCTGCCGGTCCAGCGCAGGGCGCACCTCGCGGTTCAGCAGGCGGTAGCGGTAACGCCGTGCCCGCGCTGAAAAGCGGGCGTGGAAATCGTCGGCCACCGGTACGCACCAGCGCACCGCAATGGACCGCGGCAGACGGGTGGTGGTGCCCAGCATCCACGCGCGCGGGTCACGCACGACATCGGTATCGAAATGGACGACCTGGCACTGGCCGTGTACGCCGGCGTCGGTACGCCCGGCACAGACCACCTGCAGCGGCGCATCGGCAACCGATGACAGGGCCTGTTCCAGGCTGGCCTGCACGCTGGGACCGCCTTCGCCCAGGTTCTGCCAGCCCCTGAAATCGCTGCCGTCATATTCGACGCCAAGCGCGTAACGCATGTGCTACCTCGATCTTGCCTTGGGGGGTGCGGTCAGGCCGGATCGCGCTCGGACCAGACCGCCAGTTCGTTGCCACCCGGTTCGATGAACTGGAAGCGGCTGCCACCCGGGAACGAGAACACCTCGCGCACGATGCGGCCACCGGCCTGCTGGACCGCGCTCTGTACCGGCAGCAGCTGGTCGGCGTAGAGCACCAGCAGCGGCGCGCCGCTGCTGGCCTGCTGCGGCGTTGCGCGGAAGAAGCCACCCTGCAGGCGGCCATCATCGAACGTGGTGTAATCACTGCCGTAATCGACGAACGACCAGCCGAACACGGTTTCGAAGAACGCACGGCTGGCGGCGGGATCGCTGGAGGCGAATTCAACGTAGTCGATGCGGCGTTCGCGGGTCATGGCAGTGTCCGTCATGGGGAATCAATCCAAGCGTGCCAGCAGTTCGCGTGCCTGCGCCTGGCAGTGCACATCGCCCTGCTCGGCCACTTCCTGCAACAGGGTACGTGCGGTCTGCGCGTCGCCCAGGTCCAGATAGGCGATGGCCAGTTCCAGCCGCTCCTGGCCGGGGCGCGGTGTCCAGTCGTGTGCATCGGGCTGCGCGGCAACCGGCGCTTCCTCGGCGGCGTCAGCGGCGTCGGTCTCTGCGGCGACAGGGTCTTCGTGCAGCTCGGCCGGCAGGTCGAACACGCCGCGGAACTGCGGCTGCTGTTCGGCGTGCAGGGCGTAGTCGGGTACGTCCACGGCCGGGGTCTCCGCAGGGGCCGCATCGACCGGCGCGGCCTCGTCTTGCACTTCCGGTTCCGGTTCCGGCTCCGGCGCATCCCATTGCGGCGGCGCGGCCACGGCGGCCGGCAGTTCGCTTTCGGTGTCCTCAAGCGGCGTGGTCGCGTCGAACGCGTCGGCGCGCGCGGAGGCGGCGTCCTGCGCGTCCTGGTGGGTCTCGGCCGCGATGGCCCATTCCGGCATCGCCGGCTCCTGGCGAGCATCGCCGGACGCCGGGGACGCCCACGCCGACTGCTCGGCCACGGTGTCCAGCGCTGCACCGGCGGGTACCGCTGCGGCCAGGGCGGCCGCATCGCTTTCATCGCGCAGCGGCGGCAGGGGCGAAGGCCTGCGCCGGCGCATCAGCCAGGCCGCACCTGCCATGAGCAGCAGCAACGGCAGCCCCAGCCAGTACCACGGGGTGCCTGCACTGGTTGCGCCCGCCGGCTGTTCCAGGCGTTGCTGCGCAGCGGCCAGGTCGTTGTCCTTCAGGGCGATCAGCGATTGCTGCTGATCCTTCAGCTTTTCCAGTTCGGCCACGCGCTGCTTCAACTCGCCGATCTCGGCATCGCGGGTGGCGATATCTTCCTTGGCCTGTCGCAGTTGTTCATTGCCCAGCATGTCACCCTCGCTGCCGGCAGCGGTGCCGGTGGTTGTGCCCGCGTGGGCAGCGTCGGCCGCCAGCGCTGGAGCAATCTCAAGACGCGCCCCGGTGGCGGGGGCCGGTGCAGCCGATGCCGTGGTGGCGAGCGCCGCCGGCGCGCCGGCCGGCTGCGGCACGGTGCGTGCCTGCCGCCATTGCGCCGCGTGTTCGCGCAGCATGGCCGCCGCTTCGGCTGCATCGACGGCAGCCAGCGCGGCCTGGTCCGGCACCCGCAGCACCGCGCCCTGCTTGAGCAGGTTGGCGTTGCCACGGATGAAGGCTTCGGGGTTGGCGCGCAGCAGGGCGATCATCGCCCGGTCACGGCTGACCTGGTTGCCACGCGCGACCGCGTCGGCAATCTGCGAAAGGGTCTGGCCGTGCTGCACGGTCACACTGCCATTGGCGGCCGGCGCCGCGGCGCGCGGTGCCGCCGCGGCCGTTGCACGGGTGGGCGCCTTGGCGGGCGTCGACGGCGCAGAGGGTGCAGCGGCAGGCGGTGTGGGTGCCGGGGTATCGCGGACGATGGTGTCCGGCAACATGCCCGCCGGCGCCACGATTTCCGGTTCGGCCACGGTCAGGGCACTGGCCGGCGCATCCACCAGGGCCGAGTATTCGCGCACCAGGCGCCCTTGGCCCCAGTCGGCTTCGATCAGGAAACTCAGCGATGGGGTCTCGACCGGGGTCTGCGAGGTCACCCGCACCACTGCCCTGCCCTGCGCATTGGTGGTCAGTTCGAACTGCAGTTCGCTGACCAGCCCGGTCGGCCGTTGCAGGCCCACGCGTTCGAAGGTGACCGGCGAAGCCAGCGCCACCCGCAGGTTTTCCAGTTCGGAGGGATCGGCCGAAACGACGGGGATCTCGGCCAGCAAGGGCTGGCCGGGGCGCGACAGCACGCGGATGTCGCCCAGACCCAGGGCCATGGCCGAACTGCTGGCCAGGGCCAGCAGTGCTGCGGAAAGATAGGTGAGCGGGCGGCGTGCGCCCTTGGCCCGTTTGTTCATGGGCGACACTATAAAGCGTGCGGACCAAGGTCCGCACCCACCGGGTGGGACGATACGCGCCCATCGGGTGGCGGCGATGCCCCGTAGAGTCGAGCTTGCTCGACTGCCTTCGAAGCAGTCGAGCAAGCTCGACTCTACGAACGGCAGAAGCAGTCGAGCAAGCTCGACTCTACGAACGGCCGAAGCAGCCGGGCGTGGCCCGGCTCTACAGGACAGCGGGTATCAGCGCTGTTCGGCGGCGACCAGCTCGGCCAGCTGCACGGCGTTCAGGGCGGCGCCCTTGCGCACGTTGTCCGACACGATCCACAGGTTCAGGCCGCGCGGGTGCGACAGGTCTTCGCGGATGCGGCCGACGTAAACCGCATCGGTGCCCGAGGCATGGGTGACCGGGGTCGGGTAACCGCCGGCTTCGTGACGGTCCACCACTTCCACGCCCGGTGCCTGTTCCAGCAGCGCACGCGCTTCGGCCACGGTGACCTTGTCGCGGGTTTCGATCGCCACCGATTCGGAATGACCGTAGAACACCGGCACGCGCACGGCGGTCGGGTTCACCAGGATGCTGTCGTCACCGAGGATCTTGCGGGTTTCCCACACGAGCTTCATTTCTTCCTTGGTGAAGCCGTTGTCCTGGAAATCGTCGATGTGCGGGATCAGGTTGAAGGCGATCTGCACCGGGAAGCGCTGCGGATCGATGTCCTGGAAGCTGAGCAGCTGGCCGGTCTGCTTGCCCAGCTCTTCCATCGCCGAACGGCCACCGCCGGACACCGACTGGTAGGTGGACACGTTGATGCGCTCGATGCCGTACTTGCGGTGCAGCGGCGCCAGCGCGACCAGCATCTGCATGGTCGAGCAGTTCGGGTTGGCGATGATGCCGCGCGGACGGTTGCCGACCTGGTCCGGGTTGACCTCGGACACCACCAGCGGCACGTCGTCGTCGTAACGGAAGGCCGAGGAGTTGTCGATCACCACGGCACCGGCCGCGGCGAACTTCGGTGCGTATTCCTTGGACACGCTGCCGCCGGCCGAGAACAGGGCAATTTCAACGCCGCTGGGATCGAAGGTGGCCAGGTCCTGGATCTTGATCTTCTGGCCTTCGTAGTCGACTTCGCCACCGGCCGAGCGCTCGGAGGCGAGCAGGCTCAGGGTGCCGACGGGGAAGCCGCGCTCGGCCAGGATGGACAGCATGGTCTCGCCGACCGCACCGGTGGCGCCGACGATGGCGACGTGGAAGCTGCGTTGTGCATTGCTCATGGGGGAACTCTCACGAAAAACGGGAAGGGGAAAACTCACGCACGACAGCTGGGTTCGGGGAACCTCCTCGGACGGGGCGCGTGGAGGTTCCCTATCGTTTCCCGCTTTTTTTACCCAGCACGGCACGCGCGGCCAGGGCTGCGTCGGCATTGATCGCGCTCGGCATCGCAGTCGGGCTGCCCGACAGGCCCAGGCCGGCCAGCAGGTTGTCCACCGCCAGCTGCACCATGGCCGTGCGCGTGCCCAGCGAGGCGCTGCCGATATGCGGGGTCAGCACCACGTTGCGCAGCGCCAGCAGTTCCGGGCGCACCTTCGGTTCACCCTCGTAGACATCCAGCCCAGCGGCGGCCAGGCGGCCGTTGGCCAGTGCATCGACCAGGGCCAGTTCATCGACGATGCCGCCGCGGGCGATGTTCACCAGGGTGGCCGAGGGCTTCATCTTCGCCAGCGCGGCGGCGTCGATGATGTGGTGCGAGGCCGGGGTGTACGGCAGCACGGTGACCAGGTGGTCGGACTGCGCCAGCAGCGTGTCCAGGTCCACGTAGGTCGCGCCCAGTGCCGCCTCGGTGTCGGCCGGCAGCCGCGAACGGTTGTGGTACAGCACCTTCATGCCGAAGCCGTGCGCGCCGCGGCGGGCAATGCCCTGGCCGATGCGGCCCATGCCGAGGATGCCCAGGGTGCTGCCATGGATATCGGCGCCGAGCATGGTCTGGAACGACCACTGCCCCCACTTGCCCTCGCGCAGCCAGCGCTCGGATTCGGTGATGCGACGCGCGGTGGCCATCAGCAGGGCAAAGCCCAGGTCGGCCGTGGTTTCGGTCAGCACATCGGGGGTATTGCTGGCCAGGATGCCGGCCGCGCTGAGCGCGTCCACGTCCAGGTTGTTGTAGCCCACGCCGACGTTGGCGATCACCTGCAGCTGCGCGGCATCGGCCAGCTGGGCCGCGCCGATGCGCTCGTTGAGGGTGATGATGGCGCCGTCGACCGAGGCCAGTTGTTCGGCGATCTGCTGCGACGACCAGGCGGTGACGGTTTCGGTGGCGAGCAGCCGCACGCGATCGCGCAGCGGCGCGATGGCCGCGTCGATCAGCGGCTGGCTCACCCATACCGTCGGCCGCGTATCAGCCATCGATCTGCCCGGGAATGCGCGGGGTGATGGTACCGACGTCGCCACACTGGGCGCGGTGGCGCAGTGCCTGGTCCATCAGCACCAGGGCCATCATGGCCTCGGCGATGGGGGTGGCGCGGATGCCGACGCAGGGGTCGTGACGGCCGGTGGTGACCACGTCCACCACATTGCCTTCGGTATCCAGCGACGGACCCGGCAGGCGCAGGCTGGAGGTGGGCTTCAGCACGATGGAGGCGACCACCGGCTGGCCGGTGGAAATGCCGCCGAGGATGCCGCCGGCATGATTGCTGGCAAAGCCCTGCGGGGTCAGCAGATCGCGGTGTTCGGTGCCCTTCTGCGCGGCGCTGGCGAAGCCGTCGCCGATCTCCACGCCCTTGACCGCGTTGATGCTCATCAGCGCGGCGGCCAGGTCGCCATCGAGCTTGCCGTAGATGGGTTCACCCCAGCCCGGCGGCACGTTGTCGGCCACCACGTCCACGCGCGCACCGACCGAATCACCGGACTTGCGCAGCGCATCCATGTACGCCTCCAGCTGCGGCACCTGTTCGGCGTGCGGCCAGAAGAACGGGTTGTCTTCCACCGCCGACCAGTCGAAACCAGACGGACGGATCTCGCCCAGCTGCGACAGGTAGCCACGCACGGTCACCCCGAAGCGCTCGGCCAGCCACTTCTTGGCGACCACGCCGGCGGCCACGCGCATGGTGGTTTCACGCGCAGAGGAGCGGCCACCACCACGCGGATCGCGGATGCCGTACTTGTGCCAGTAGCTGTAGTCGGCATGGCCCGGACGGAACTGCTGGCCGATGCTGGCGTAATCCTTGCTGCGCTGGTCGGTGTTGCGGATCAGCAGCGCGATGGGGGTGCCGGTGGTCAGGCCCTGGTACACGCCCGAGAGGATCTCGACCTCGTCGGCCTCGCGCCGCGCCGAGGTGTGCCGGCTCTTGCCGGTGGCACGGCGCTGCAGGTCGTGGGCGAATTCGGCCGCATCCAGCGCCAGCCCCGGCGGACAGCCATCGATCACGCAGCCGATGGCCGGCCCGTGCGATTCGCCGAACGTGGTGACGGTGAACAGCTTGCCGAACGAATTGGAGCTCACGGGCGCTGCGCCGCCAGTTCGGTGATGCGGGCGCTGTGGGCGATCAGTTCACGGCATTCGACCGCGAAGATGCCCATCTGGCCGACCTTGAATTCGATCCAGGCGAAGTCGACTTCCGGCAGCAGCTTGATCAGATGCTGTTCGGATTCGCCCACTTCGCAGATCAGCAGGCCGTCTTCGCTCAGGTGCAGCGGGGCGTCACGCAGGATCTTCAGCACCAGGTCCAGGCCGTCGTCGCCGGCGCGCAGGCCCATTTCCGGCTCGTAGGAGTATTCCTGCGGCAGGGCATCGGTCTCGTCGTTGGTGACGTAGGGCGGGTTGGTGACGATCAGGTCGTAGTGGCGACCGGTCAGGCCGTTGAACAGGTCCGACTTCAGCAGCGTGACGTTGTGCGCCTGCAGGCGCTCCTTGTTCTCTTCGGCCAGCGACAGCGCGTCATCGCTCAGGTCCACGCCGTCCACTTCCCAGTTCGGGTAGTAGTGGCCCATGGCAATGGCGATGCAGCCCGAGCCGGTGCACAGGTCCAGCGCGCGGCTGACATCGCGGCCGGCCAGCCACGGTTCGAAGCCGCACTCGATCAGCTCGGCGATGGGCGAGCGTGGCACCAGCGCGCGCTTGTCGCTCTTGAAGCTGAGCCCGGCAAACCAGGCCTCGCCAGTCAGGTAGGCGGCGGGGATGCGTTCGTCGATGCGGCGCTGGAACAGCTCCAGCACGCGCAGCTTTTCTTCCTGCAGCAGGCGCGCCTGGCCGTAGGCCGGGCCCAGGTCGTGCGGCAGGTGCAGGCTGTGCAGCACCAGCTGGGTGGCCTCGTCCAGGGCGTTGTCGTAGCTGTGCCCGAAGGTCAGGCCCGCGGCGTTGAAACGGCTGGTGCCGTAGCGGATCAGGTCGATGATCGTGTCGAGTTCGGCGGCCGTTTCAGCGGTCATGGCGGTACTGCGGGCAAAGTGGCCCACGATTATAGGGCTTGCGGCCTGCGCCGGCATCCGTTGCGACGGAAACGATCCGGCCACAGCCGGTATGATGGGGCCCACTTCGCGCGGGAGCCCCCATGTTCAATCGCAACGTCGGCATCATCCTGCTGATCGCCCTGGCCGCGGGCCTGGGCCTGCTGGCCGCGCAGCAGGTGTTCGCGCCGAAGCCGGCGGCCAACCAGCCGGCCACCGAGGCGATCACCCTGTACCCGCAGGCGCGCCCTCTGCCCGACTTCAACCTGGCCCAGTCCGACGGCACCCGCCTGATCCCGGGCGAGTTGAAGGGCCACTGGACGCTGGTGTTCCTGGGCTTCACGTTCTGCCCGGACGTGTGCCCGACCACCCTGGCCGAGCTGGCCGGCGCGCAGAACCAGTGGGAGAACCTGCCGGACACGCTGCGCCCGCGCGTGCTGTTCGTGTCGGTCGACCCGGACCGCGACAACGCCACCCGCCTGGGTGAGTACGTGCACGGGTTCCACAAGGACACCCTGGCCGCCAGCGCCGACATTCCCTCGCTGGAGCGCTTTGCCACCTCGCTGGGCTTCGTGTTCCAGAAGGTGCCGGGCAAGCATTTCGACGAAAACCCCGAGGATTACACCGTCGAGCATTCGGCCAGCCTGGCCGTGCTTGACCCGCAGGGCCGCCTTGCCGGCCTGGTGCGCCCCCCGTTCAACGCGCCGGCCATTGCCCGCGACCTGCAGAAGCTGACCGAGAAATCCGCCCCATGAGCCTGACCACCGCCCTGACGTATGCCCTGCCCCACCGCCTGCTGTCTTCGATGGCGCGCTCGCTGGCGTACTCGGACGATCCGCGCGTGTCGCGCTGGTTGATCGACACGGTTACCCGCAAGTTCGACGTCAACCTGGACGAAGCGGCCAACCCCGACCCGCGCAGCTACCCCACCTTCAACCAGTTCTTCACCCGTGCGCTGAAGCCGGGCGCGCGCGTGGCCGACGCTGACCTGCGCCGGCTGCTGATGCCCGCCGACGGCCGCATCAGCCAGCTGGGGAAGATCGAGGCCGGCCGCATTTTCCAGGCCAAGGGCCAGTCGTTCACCGCCGCCGAACTGCTGGGCAGCACGGAAGATGCCAAGCCGTACAACGACGGCCTGTTCGCCACGGTGTACCTGTCGCCGCGCGATTACCACCGCGTGCACATGCCCTGGACCGGCACCCTGCGCGAGACCGTGCACGTGCCGGGCCGACTGTTCAGCGTGGGCCCGGCGGCGGTGAACGGCGTGCCGCGCCTGTTTGCCCGCAACGAGCGCCTGGTCTGCCATTTCGACACCAGCTTCGGCCCGATGGTGAGCGTGATGGTCGGCGCGCTGCTGGTGTCGGGCGTGGAAACGGTCTGGAGTGGTGAAGAGATTCCCGCCTACGGCGACCGCATCACCCGCAAGGATTACCGCGGCCAGGGCATCGTGCTGGAGCGTTTCGCCGAGATGGCGCGCTTCAACTACGGCTCGACCGTGATCGTGCTGCTGCCGCCGGGCGTGGCCGAATTCGCCCCGCAGCTGGGCGCGGAAAGCCCGGTGCAGCTGGGCCAGGCGCTGGCAACGCTGCGATGAGGGTTGGGCGGCGGGATCCCGGGCATTCTCGGAATGCCGGGGATGCCGTCGTAGAGTCGAGCTTGCTCGACTGACGCGCGCAATGCAGTCGAGCAAGCTCGACTCTACAAAACCCGAGCAGTCGAGCAAGCTCGACGCTACTGCAGGGTCGGGGCCGGGCCGACGTCCACGCCGTCGTAGTCTTCAACGCCCAGCTGGCTGGCCAGTGCGGCCAGTTCCTGGTTGCGCAGGTCCAGCGAGGCTTCGTCGTGGATCTCGACGCGCTCCACGTGCAGCACGTGGAAGGGCGCATCGCCCTCTTCCGGCTCCTGCTCGAACTGGTCCACCACCGTGTAGCCCTGCTCCTGCAGGCTGGCTGCCAGCGCCTGCAGGCGCTCGGGGGTGGAATGCACGAAGTAGTAGCCCCACAGCAGGGGCACGCTGAGATCCCAGTCGGTGTTCTCGCGCAGGTTCTCGAACAGGTCGCGGGTGGCTTGCAGGTCCATGCGGTGGGGTCTCCGGGCAGTTACTTGTCGCAGCCCTGCAGCTTCAGGGTCTGACCCTGGCGCAGGCTGTAGGAAGGGGCCTTCAGGCCATTGGCGCGCGCCAGCACCGGCACGTCGCACTGGAACTTGGCTGCAATGCGACCCAGGGTCTCGCCCTTGCCGACCTTGTGGCTGCGTGCCGGCTTGGCGCGCGGCGCGGGGGCCGGACGCGGTGCGGCCACCGGCGCGCTCGGGGTCGTGGCCACCGGGCTGGCCGCGTTCGGATCGGCCACCGGCACGAGCCCACCCACCGCGACGCTGCCGGTGTAGGTGGTCGCGCTGGGGCGCACGATGGCCGCGTTCAGATCGGCGGTGATGAGCGTACGCGCCAGGTCCGCCCGCGGGCCGCTGACGCAGTTGCGCTGGTACAGGCTGGCGATGCGCGTGGTCGCATTGATGAGGGTGCCGGCCGGAATCCAGCCGTCGGCTTCATAGCGCGGGTTGAGGTTGCGCAGCGCGCGCATGTAGCCATCGCGGGTGCCGTGGCTGCCCAGGCAGATGGTCAGTTCATAGATGGTGGTCGACCGGGCCAGGCGCACCGTGGCCGGCTGAGCGTTGATCTTCGGGAACTCCACGCCGTACTGCTGCGGGTGCAGGTAGATCCACGCCGCGGCGATCACCATCGGCACGTAGTCCTTGGTTTCCCCCGGGAACTGGTTGTAGACGCGGTCCACCCAGAAGCTCTGCCCCGGGTTTTCGCGGGCCACGCGGGCGGCGCGGCCTTCGCCGCCGTTGTAACCGGCCAGCGACAGCTCAACGCTGTTGTTCAGTTCGCGCATGCGCTCGTTGATGTAGGTGGCGCTGGCTTCGGCCGCGCTGCGTGCATCGAAACGGGTATCGAAGCCGGTGCCATCCGGGCCCAGGCCGAAGCGGCGGCCGGTGGCCGGCATGAACTGCATCAGCCCGGCCGCACCGGCACGCGAAGAGGCGTGCACGCGGCCATTGGATTCCTTGGCCATGATGCCGAACAGCAGGGCCTCGGGCAGGCCACGCTTTTCCCATTCCGGCCACATCACCGCGCGCAGGTTCTGGTAGTTCTCGTAGGTGGTCATCAGCGCCGGGCGCATGTCGGTCAGCCAGCGGCGGATGCCCGCCTGCACGGCCGGGTTGTACTCGACCATGTTGTCGAAGGCATGGCGCTTGTCGTTCAGCAGGGCGGCCGCGCGCGCCGCCTCGGGCACATCGGCAGCCAGCGGGCCGACGTGGTCCGGGTCGGCCTCCAGGCGGTCGCCGGCATCGGCGGTGGCGTCTTCGTCGCTGGCGGCGTCGGCATCGCGCTTCAGCAGGCGCTTGTAGGTGGCCAGCATGCTGCCCATCTGGCAGCCCTTCTGCTTCACGCATTCGCTGATGACATCTTCCATGTCCTCCAGCGCGGCATCGGCCTCGTTGCTGCCCTTGGGATCGGCATTGGCCACCAGCAGCAAGGCGTCGCCATAGCGCTTTTCGGCCGCGGCCATGCGCTGCTGCAGCGCGTCCACTTTCACCTTGTCCCGCGCCGACACCCGCTGTGCATGGGCGTCGGGCGTCAGGGAAACCAGGCCAACCAGGGCCAGCAGCGGCCAGGTGCGGGAAATCAGGACAGGAACGGGCATTGGTGGCACTGTGTGCGAAACAGGCAGGCAGAGTAGCGGTGCCGCCAAGGTCCGGGCAACCCGGCCGGCGACCGGCTGCCGCCGCCGGTTAACATTGACCGCATTCACCACAAGGGCTGGACCATGGATCCGATTCTGCTCGGCAAAGGCATGACCGACGATGTGGCCGTTACCCTGCTGCCGAAACTGGGCAACCGCCACGGCCTGGTGGCCGGCGCCACCGGCACCGGCAAGACCGTGACCCTGATGACCCTGGCCGAGGGCTTCTCGCGGCGCGGGGTGCCGGTGTTCCTGGCCGATGTGAAGGGCGATGTGTCCGGCCTGGCGGTGCCCGGCACGGGCAGCGACAGCCTGCTGCAGCGCGCCGCGCAGATCGGCGTGGCCAACTACGCCCCGGAAGGCAGTCCCACCGTGTTCTGGGACCTGTACGGCAAGCTGGGACACCCGGTACGAACCACCGTCAGCGAAATGGGCCCGACCCTGCTGGCGCGCATCCTGGAATTGAACGACACCCAGTCCGGTGTGCTGGACATCGTGTTCAAGCTGGCCGACGACCGCGGCCTGCTGCTGCTGGACATGGACGACCTGCGCGCCCTGCTGGCCCTGGTGGCCGAAGAGCGCAAGGACATTTCCACCGAGTACGGCCTGGTCAGCGCGCAGTCGATCGCGGCCATCCAGCGCGCGCTGCTGCGCCTGGCCCAGGACGGCGGCGAAGGCTTCTTCGGCGAGCCAGCGCTGGAGCTGGCCGACATCATGCGGGTCAATCACGACGGGCGCGGCGTGATCGGCATCCTGGCCGCCGACCAGCTGGTACTCAAGCCCAAGCTGTATTCCACCTTCCTGCTGTGGCTGCTGTCCGAGCTGTTCGAACAGCTTCCCGAAGTGGGCGACGTGGAAAAGCCCAAGCTGGTCTTCATCTTCGACGAGGCCCACCTGCTGTTCGACGACGCGCCGGCATCGCTGGTGCAGCGCATCGAACAGGTGGTGCGGCTGATACGTTCCAAGGGCGTGGGCGTGTACTTCTGCTCGCAGTTCCCCGACGACGTGCCGGCCAACATCCTGGGCCAGCTGGGCAACCGGGTGCAGCACGCGCTGCGCGCGTTCACCCCGCGCGACCAGAAAGCAGTGAAGACCGCCGCCGAGACCTTTGTGCCGAACCCGAAGCTGGACGTGGCCAGGGCGCTGGGCCAGCTCGGCACCGGCGAGGCGCTGGTGTCCTTGCTGCAGGACAAGGGCGTGCCGATGCCGGTGCAGCAGACCATGATCGCCCCGCCGCGCTGCCGGATGGGGTCGATAACCGAAGCCGAACGCGCGCAGGTGCGTGCCGGCAGCCCGGTAGGCACCCGCTACGACACGGCGGTGAACCGCGAATCGGCCGCCGAACTGCTGGCCCAGCGCGCGCAGAAGGCGGTGGCGAAGGCCGAGGCCCCGGCCGCACGCAGCCGCGAGCAGGACGAGGCGCAGGAAGGCGGCTTCGGCCAGGCGATCAAGGATGCGATCTTCGGCACCAAGCGCCGTCAGGGCATGATTGAAACCATGGCCAAGCAGACCACCCGCACCGTGGGCACCAAGCTGGGCAACCAGATCGTGCGCGGGCTGCTGGGTGGCATCTTCGGCGGCAAGCGCTGACGCTCCACCGCTGGGGTCAGAGCCCTTTCCGTGGGAAAGGGCTCCGACCCCATTCCTTACTCCTGACAAGAATCCGTACTGCATGTCCCGTTGGCGTCCGCCCGCAGAAAAAAGCACTGCCCTGATCACCGCCGCCGGCCATGCCCACCTGAAAGCCGAACTGGATGAGCTGTGGCGCGTGCGCCGCCCCGAGGTGGTGAAGGCGCTGGCCGCCGCGGCGGCCGAGGGCGATCGTTCCGAGAACGCCGAATACACCTACCGCAAGAAGCAGCTGGGCGAGATTGATCGCCGGGTGCGCTACCTGACCAAGCGCCTGGACGCACTGCGCGTGGTGGACACCACCCCGACCGACCCGCAGGCGGTGTTCTTCGGCGCCTGGGTAGATCTGGAAAACGTGGACAGCGGGCAGACCAGCCGTTATCGCATTGTTGGCCCGGACGAGACCGATGCCGGACTGGGCTGGATCAGCATTGATTCGCCGCTGGCGCGGGCGCTGCTGAAGAAGCGCATCGACGATGAGTTTTCGGTGGAACTGCCCGGCGGGCAGTTCACGTTCGCGGTGATCGGGGTGGAATACCCGGCCAGGTAGAGTCGACTGTCAGTCGACTACCGCGCGCAGCGCGGGGCTTTCGCAGATTGCAGGAAAAGCATCGACAGTAGATCCACGCCATGCGTGGATGCAGATTGCAGGATAAGCAGTCGACTGACAGTCGACTCTACCCGGCCATGTCCAGCGGCGGCGGGTACTGGCGCCCTCCGCGCCGGTAGAGTCGACTGTCAGTCGACTACCGCGCGCAGCGCGGGGCTTTCGCAGATTGCAGGAAAAGCATCGACAGTAGATCCACGCCATGCGTGGATGCAGATTGCGGGAAAAGCAGTCGACTGACAGTCGACTCTACCCGGCCATGTGCAGCGGCGGCGGGTACTGGCGCCCTTCACGCAACGGGCGGAAGTAATCGGCATCGGCGTAGAAGGCGGCGTCCTGTTCGCCGTGCCAACCGGGAATGCCGGCCAGCGGCAGCGGCCGCAGCTGCAATGGATCAGTCAGCGCCTGGCCCTGTTCGATGGCCTGCACCACCGCTTCGATGCAGGCCGTATCCTCATCGCCACGCACCACCAGACACTTGCCCACCAGTCGCCGCCCGGGCAGCAGCGCCTGCTCCATCAGCGCGTGGCCAAACACGGTCGCCACTGCGATGCGCCCCGCCTTCCAGGGTGCGGGCGCTAACAGTGCCGACCAGTCATGCGCGTCCCACGCAGCAAGCAGCTCTGGGTCGCGCACCCGCACCACCACGCCGGTTTCATCAAACTGGGTCAGCGCGGCCTGCGCGCGGTTGCGCTGGCCGGGTGCCATCGCGGCGATGTGCCGGCACTGCTGGCGATTGAGTACACGCTTCAACGGCCGCTGGCTGGCCCAGACCAGGGCGTTGAACAGGTCATGCCAGTTTTCCGCACGCGTGGCGAGGCGGCCCTGGGCAATGCGGGTTTCGTAGTGCAGGCCATCGGTCAGCAGCGCGGCGTCCTGTTCCACCAGCTGCAGGCCCGGCACGGCCAGGCGCGCATCCAGCGCAGGCACGCTGGGCCAACCAGGTGCGGCCAGCAGATCAGCGAAGGCCGCCAGGCCGGCATACAGGGGGTGCTGGAAGACCGCTGCCGCCACCGCCGCACGCGGCGGCGGCACGAAGCGTCGATGGCCGGCGTCAGCGGCCATCGCTGTTGTCACAGAACCTTGAGGTCGAACGCCGGGCGCGTGCTCGGCGGCAGCGCATCGCCGTACAGATCGTGGTCGTCGCTTTCGGTGATCTCCACGTCGACGAACTCGCCCACGCGCAGCGCCACCTGGTCGGCGTTCTGGATATGCACCAGGCCGTCGATTTCCGGCGCATCGGCGCGCGAACGGGCCACGGCGATATCGCCTTCGATGGCATCGACCAGGCACTGCTGCACGGTGCCGATCTTGGCTTCCAGGCGCGAAGCGGAAATCTGCGCCTGCTTTTCCATGAAGCGCGCCAGGCGCTCCTGCTTCACTTCTTCCGGCACCGGGTCCGGCAGCGCGTTCGCAGTGGCACCTTCCACCGGCGAATAGGCGAAGGCACCGACGCGGTCCAGCTGCGCCTCGTCCAGGAACGAGAGCAGCTCTTCGAACTCGGCCTCGGTCTCGCCGGGGAAGCCGACGATGAAGGTCGAACGCACGGTGATGTCCGGGGCGATGCGGCGCCAGTTCTGCACGCGCTCCAGGGTCTTTTCCACCGCACCGGGGCGCTTCATCAGGCGCAGGATGCGCGGGCTGGCGTGCTGGAACGGAATATCCAGGTACGGCAGGATGCGGTTCTCCGCCATCAGCGGCACCACCTCGTCCACGTGCGGGTACGGGTAGACGTAGTGCATGCGCACCCAGGCATCGAGCTCGGACAGGCCTTCGCACAGCGCCTTCAGACGGGTCTGGTAGGCCTTGTCGCGCCACATCTTTTCGGCGTACTTCACGTCCACGCCGTAGGCGGAGGTGTCCTGCGAAACCACCAGCAGTTCCTTCACCCCGCCACGCACCAGCCGCTCGGCCTCGCGCAGCACGTCATCGACCGGGCGCGAGACCAGTTTGCCGCGCATCGAGGGAATGATGCAGAAGCTGCAGTGGTGGTTGCAGCCTTCGGAAATCTTCAGATAGGCGTAGTGGCGCGGGGTCAGCTTGATGCCGTAGTCGGGCACCAGGTCCACGAACGGGTCGTGCTTGGGCGGCAGCGCTTCATGCACCGCTTCCATCACGCTCTGGTAGTCCTGCGGGCCGGACACCGCCAGCACGTTCGGGTAGGCCTCGCGGATCTGCTCCGGGCGCTTGCCCAGGCAGCCGGTGACGATCACCTTGCCGTTCTGGTTCATGGCCTCGCCGATCGCATCCAGCGATTCGGTCACCGCCGAATCGATGAAGCCGCAGGTGTTGACCACCACCACGTCGGCCGAATCGTAGGACGGGACGATGTCATACCCTTCCGAGCGGAGCTGGGTCAGGATGCGCTCGGAATCGACAAGGGCCTTCGGGCAGCCAAGGCTGACGAAGCCGACTTTGGGGTTCAGCTGGGACATGGAAATCGCGGGACTCTGGGGGCCTGGGCCCCTGCCGGCATGGCAGGGGGACCTGGGGGCCGGGGCCTGAAAGGGCGCCAGTATACCGGGGTTGGCGCCTGCGCCTGAACGGCCAGCCGCCTGATCGGGCACAGCCACTGACGCGCCGCTAACCCAGCCAGCACCGACAATGCGGACCTGTCCCCTGCAACGAGGTTCCCGACGATGTCCGAATGGATCACCCTGGATACGCACCACGGCCCGGTTCGCGCCTGGCAGGCCCTGCCCGAGGGCAAACCGCGCGCCGGCCTGGTGGTGGTGCAGGAGATCTTCGGCGCCAACCCGCATATCCGCAGCGTGGCCGAGCGCTTCGCCGCCCAGGGCTATGCGGTGCTGGCGCCGTCGTTCTTCGATCTGGTCGATGGCGCCGAGGCCGACACCGATGCCCTGCCCTACACCGCCGAAGGCGTGAAGGATGGGCTGGAACGGGTGAACACCCTGGGCATGGAAAAGGCCCTGGAAGTGGTACGCGCCGCCGCGACGCGGCTGGCCCCGTACGGCAAGGTCGGCACGGTCGGCTACTGCTGGGGCGGCAGCGTGGCCCTGCTGGCGGCCATGCGCCTGGGCCTGCCCTCGGTGAGCTACTACGGCGGCCGCAACGTGAACTATCTGGACGAAACGCCCAAGGCGCCGGTGATCTTCCACTTCGGCGCGCAGGACAAGAGCATTCCGCCGGAGGCGGTGCAGGCCCACCGCGAAAAACTGCCGCAGATGCCCACTTACGTCTATCCGGCCGACCACGCCTTCAACCGCGACGTCGGACATGCGTATGATCCAGACAGCGCCGCCCTGGCGCTGCAACGCACCCTGGACTTCTTCACGGAGCATCTTGGATGAGCGAGTTCGAACTGGATACACGCCTGGCCACCGATAGCGTGCTGGTCGCCGAAGGCCCGTTGTCGCAAGTGCGGTTGATGAACGATGAGCGCTTCCCCTGGCTGGTGCTGGTACCGCGCCTGGCCGGGGTGACCGAGTGGATCGAGCTGGACGGCGAGCAGCAGGACAAGCTGCGCACCGAACTCAACCGCGCCTGCAAGGCCCTGAAGGGCTCGGACGGGGTGGAGAAGATCAACATCGGCGCGCTGGGCAACATCGTGCGCCAGCTGCATTTCCATGTGATCGGCCGCCACGACGGTGATCCGGCCTGGCCCGGCCCGGTCTGGGGCAGCGGCCCGGCCCACCGCTACGAGCCGGCGGCACTGGACCAGCATGTCGCCTACTGGAAGGAACGGCTAGGATATCCGGCCCACTCCTGAGACAGTGCCGACCCGATGCGATTCAACCTCGTCGCCGCCATCCTGCTGATCCTGATCGGCCTGTTCATGCTTGCCAGCAACCTGGGCTGGACGCATCTGAACCTGTCCAAGCTGCTGCTGACCTGGTGGCCGGTGGCACTGGTGGGCGTGGGCATCGCCATGCTGTTCGGGCGCGGCAAATAAGAGAACGCCGGGCGGTCATGCCCGGCGAATTCCCCAACGCCGGGCATGGCCCGGCGCTACCGATACGCGATGACCCGTGCGCTCAGGTGCGCGGCAGGGTCACGCCGGTCTGGCCCTGGTACTTGCCACCACGGTCCTTGTAGGACGTCTCGCAGACGTCATCGGCAGCGGCCTGGAAGAACAGCATCTGCGCCACGCCTTCGTTGGCATAGATGCGCGCCGGCAGCGGCGTGGTGTTGCTGAATTCCAGGGTCACGTGCCCTTCCCATTCCGGTTCCAGCGGGGTCACGTTGACGATGATGCCGCAGCGCGCGTAGGTGCTCTTGCCCAGGCACACCACCAGGGTGTCGCGCGGAATGCGGAAGTACTCGACGGTGCGCGCCAGCGCGAAGCTGTTCGGCGGAATGATGCACTCATCGCCGACGATATCCACGAAGCTGCCCGGGTCGAAGTGCTTGGGATCGACGATGGTGGAGTTGATGTTGGTGAACACCTTGAACTCGCGCGAGCAGCGCACGTCGTAGCCGTAGCTGGACGTGCCGTAGCTGACGATGCGCTCGCCGTTGGCCTGCTTCACCTGCCCGGCCTCGAAGGGCTCGATCATGCCGTGCTGCTCGGACATGCGGCGGATCCAACGGTCACTCTTGATGCTCATGCTTTGTCCTGGGTGCGAGGGGCGCGGGGATTCTAGCAGGGGGCCGGGGGCGCCCGGTGGGGCGCCGCCACGGCGCTCACAGCAGCGAAGACAGGATCGGAATGGAGCCACGCGGGCGCTTGCCCACCTCCTCGATCAGCCGCTGCGCGGCCTGGCGGTAGGCCTGGGCGGTGGCCGAATCGGGCTGTGCGGCGGTGATCGGCGTACCGGCATCGCCCTGTTCGCGGATATCGATCTGCAACGGCAGCGAGCCCAGCAGCGGCACGCCGTACTGCGCGGCCATGCGCTCACCGCCCCCTTCACCGAACAGGTGTTCCACATGCCCGCAGTTGCTGCAGGTATGCACGGCCATGTTCTCGACCACGCCCAGCACCGGCACCTCGACCTTCTCGAACATCTTCAGCGCTTTCTTCGCATCCAGCGTGGCGATGTCCTGCGGGGTGGTGACGATCACCGCACCGGCCAGCGGGATCTTCTGCACCAGGGTCAGCTGGATGTCGCCGGTGCCCGGCGGCAGGTCGATCAGCAGGTAATCCAGGTCATCCCACAGCGTGTCCTCGAACAACTGGGTGAGCGCTGCAGTGGCACGCGGTGCGCGCATGATCAGCGGCGTCTCGTCTTCCACCAGGTAGCCGATGGACATGGTGTCCACGCCGAACGCGCGCATCGGTTCGATGCTCTTGTTGTCCGGGCTTTCCGGGCGGCCGGACAGGCCCAGCATGGCCGGCACGCTGGGGCCATAGATATCGGCATCGAGCACGCCCACGCGTGCGCCCAGCTGCTGCAGCGCCACGGCCAGGTTCACCGAGGTGGTGGACTTGCCCACCCCGCCCTTGCCCGAGCCCACCGCGATCACGTTGCGGATGCGCGCATGCGGGGTCAGGCCCTTCTGGACCTGGCTGGCATGGGGACGGCGGGTCTGACTGTTCACTGCGGACTCCGAAGAGATCTGAATTGAGAGCCGGCCATCATACAAGCTGGGCCGGACCCGGCTCCCTGGCGGCAGCGGCCGCACGCGCAGCGCAAGACGCAAGCCACTGATATACATGCCTTTTATTGAGGCCGCAACACAGTATTGCGCACCGCAACAAACTGACACACTTCCAAATAATCCGCTTAGTCATTGATTGATAAAACGTTTTCAAGACGTCCCTGCCGAACGGCTGTGACAGGCACGTGTGGGGCTTGTTAAAGCCGTGTTACGGTCCAGATGAATGGAATGCAACTGAACACACCTTAAAGCCGTCATGGATGACACCGCCTTGATCTGTTTCGATGGGGATCCTTCATGCACAGCAACCGCAATGCGTTTTCGCGTCACCCACTGACTCTCGCCCTGATCGGCACCCTGCTGGCCAGCGGCGCCGCCGCGGCACAGGACGGCGCCACCACCCAGCTGGACCGCGTGACGGTTACCGGCTCGCTGATTCCGCAGACCGAGATCGAGAACCACACTCCGGTCCTGACGGTCACTGCCGAAGACATCCAGACCCGCGGTTTCACCAGCGTGGCCGATGTGCTGCAGCAGTCCTCGCTGTCCACCGGCGGCCTGCAGGGCGGCCAGACCTCGGCCTCGTTCACCCAGGGCGCTGAAGCGGCTGGCATGTTCGGCCTCAGCCCGGGCTACACCAAGTACCTGATCAACGGTCGCCCGATGCTTTCGTATCCGGCGCTGTACAACGGCAGCGATACGTTCAACAACATCAGCGGCATTCCGATCGACATCGTCGAGCGCATCGAGATCCTGCCGGGCGGCCAGTCCTCGCTGTACGGTTCGGACGCCATCGCCGGCGTGGTCAACATCATCCTCAAGGAGCGCATGGACGGCGGCACGGTGAGCGTGCGCGGCGGTGCCTACAGCGAAGGCGGCGGCAACAGCTTCCGCTTCAGCGCGGCGCGCGGCTTCAATTCCAAGGATGACCGCTTCAACGCGCTGGTGAACGTGCAGTACGAAAAGACCAGCCCGATCTGGGGTTACCAGCGTGACCTGACCAAGGTCAACAACCCCGATGGTTACAGCCCGCAGTACGTGTCCAACGATTTCCTGGTGCTGCTGCCGGCCAACGGCAACCGCTACGCGATGATGGACCCGGACCTGTGCGCCGACGTGGCCGGCCAGTTCGGTGGCACCACCGTGCTGGGCACCCGCCCCACCGGCCAGGCCTGCGGCTCGGTCTACGGCACCGGTTACAAGACCATCAAGAACGGCAAGGAAAGCGGGCAGATCTACAGCTCGGCCACCTTCGATGTGACTGACAACTTCCAGCTGTTCGGCGATGCGCTGTACAGCCTGGAAGAAGTGAAGTACGCCACCGGTTCGAACTACACCTGGTGGGGCACCTCCTCCGGTTGGGGTCGCTTCTACGACCAGGACAGCGGCCAGTACATGAACCTGCAGCGCGTGTTCGCGCCGGAGGACATCGGCGGCGCCGGCTACCGCGACATCATGAACACCGACCGCAACAAAGCCTACCAGGTCACCCTGGGCGGCCGTGGTACGGCGGGCAACTGGGATTACAGCGCCAGCTTCACCCGTGGCGAGTACAAGCTGACCGAGCGCAACTTCGTGCGCTGGGCCGACCCGATCAACGACTACTTCGAGAACCGCGTGCTGGGCCCGGTGCTGGGCACCACCAGCACCGGCTACAACATCTACAGCCCGGACTGGGATGCGTTCTACTCGCCGCTGCCGTCGGGTGATTTCCAGAGCTTCACCGGCTACACCTACAGCCAGAGCCGCACCTGGCAGAACCTGCTGCGCGCACAGGTCACCAACGGTTCGCTGTTCAGCCTGCCCGGCGGTGATGCCGGCTTCGCGGTGGTGGTCGAAGGCGGCAGCGAAGGTTGGGATTACACCCCCGATGCCCGCCTGGTCGATGGCAGCGTGTGGGGCACCACGGCGGTGTCCGGCGCCGGCCACCGCAGCAGCTACGCGGTGACCAGCGAACTGCGCCTGCCGCTGCTCGACTCGCTGACCGTGACCGGCTCGGGTCGCTATGACGCCTTCAAGATCGGTGGCAACACCATCGACAAGGCCACCTACAGCGTGGGCCTGGAGTTCCGCCCGATCGAGAGCCTGCTGTTCCGCGGCAAGTACGGCACCGCCTTCCGCGCGCCGACCCTGTCCGATGCCTTCCAGGGCGTGAGCGGCTACTACGCCAACGGTTCGACCGACTACTACCGCTGCGGTCAGCTGGGCTTCAACCCGGTCGACACCACCGGCTGCCCGTACGACAGCGTGTCGGTGTTCGGCACCCAGTCCGGCAACCCGGACCTGGAACCGATCACCGCCGACGTCTGGAACGCGGGCGTGGTCTGGGCACCGATCAACAACCTGTCGGTGTCGCTGGACTACTACAACTGGAAGATCGAGAACGAGGTCAACACCCTCAGCTCCGACCAGTTGCTGCTGGCTGAGTACTACTGCCGCAACGGCCAGACCAACAACACCTCGGCCAGCTGCCAGAACGTGAGCGACTGGATCACCCGCGATGCCTCGGGCGTGCTGGATGAGATCTACACGCCGAAGATGAACGTCGCCCGGCAGAACCTGCAGGCACTGACGGCCAGCTTCAAGTACGTGCAGGACATCGGTCGCTTCGGCTCGCTGCAGTTCTCGGGCAACTACACCAACATGCTCAAGCGCGAACTGCAGCCGCAGCCGGGCGACGAGTACCTGGACCTGCTGCGTGACCCGTACGCGATGTGGGTCTACGATTCCTACGCCAAGGTGCGCGCCGATGGCTCCATCGCCTGGGCCAAGGACAAGTGGACCACCACCCTGTATGCCAACTACATCGGCAAGACGCCGAACTACATGGCTTACGCGGGCAACGGCTACGACTACGTGCACAGCTCGGGCTACAAGGCCGGCAAGTGGGGTTCCTACACCACCTACAACCTGAGCGTGAACTACCGCGCGATGGACAACCTGACCCTGTCGCTGATGGTCAACAACGTGTTCAACAAGCTGCCTGACAACCAGCGCTTCAGCTACGCCGGCACCAGCGGCCAGCCGTACAACAACTACCTGTACAGCGCCTACGGGCGTGCGATCTACGTGCAGGCCAAGTACGACTTCGGCGCGAAGTAAGCCACACCCACAACGCGTTGACTGGAGACCCCGCTTCGGCGGGGTCTTTTTTTGCCTGACGGTCATGCCACCGCAGGCCAGCACCCGGCCGGCTGCGCATTGTTAAGCCGACAGCCCCATTCATCGTCCACTCAGGCCGCTAGAAGTTGCAAAGGAAACTGAGACTAAGACGCTGTATTTGTTGCAGTTTTGTGTGTCGAACTGACTGATTTAGCAAACTCTTGTGACACAACCGTACATTTCTCGTTAAGACCGTGTTAGGTTCCGGTGACGTCAGGATGACGCATGAACATTTGCAGAACGTCGGCAGGGAAGTCCGGCGTTTCACACTTCTTAGGGGGATTCACTTGATGACGCACCATCGCTTGCCCGGTCGCCACCCGCTGACCAATGCATTGCTGGCCGGCCTGATGTTCGCCGCCGCACCCGTCCTGGCACAGGAAGCCACCCCGGGTTCCAACCCGGTCGATCTGGATCGCATCAGCGTGACCGGCTCGCGTATCGCGCGCACCGGCTTCGTCACCCCGTCACCGGTGACGGCCATCACTGCCGAAGAAATCCGCGCCACCGGCGCGAACAACATCGGCGACCTAATGACCCGCATGCCGGCGCTGACCCCGAGCTACACGCTGGGCAACTCCACCCGCTTCATCGGTACCGCTGGCGTAGGCCTGCTGGACCTGCGCGGCATGGGCACCTCGCGCACGCTGGTGCTGGTGAACGGCCGCCGCCACGTGGGTGCGACCTCCGGTTCGACCTCGGTGGACGTGAACACCATTCCGGTGGAATGGATCGAGCGCGTGGAAGTCATCACCGGTGGCGCCTCGGCCGTGTACGGCGCCGACGCCGTGGCCGGCGTGGTCAACTTCATCATGAAGAAGTCCTTCGATGGCGCGGAAATCCGTGGCCAGACCGGCATGGCCGATGAAGGCGGCTTCAACCGCTCGTTCGTCAGCGTGTCGGCCGGCACCGATTTCGCCGGTGGCCGCGGCAACGCCGCCATTGCGCTGGAATACAGCAAGCAGGACCGCTTCGTGCGCACCGACCGTGCGATCGGCCGCGAGTACCTGGTCTCGGTTCCGAACCCGAACTACGACTCGTCCAAGCCGCCGAGCGAAAGCAACCCGCAGACCGTGCTGAGCGGCCCGGGCGGCAACCACTCGATCTCCTACGGCGGTACGTTCACCCTGGGCACCTTCAGTGCCACCAATCCGGCCACCTGGGGCAACCGCTACCAGTTCAACCCGGATGGCACGTTCCGCAAGCAGCGCTACGACGGCATCGTCGTCAGCAACAGCAGCTGCACCAACTGCGACTTCGCCGATCTGAACGCCGTGGCTGACCTGCAGCCGGAGTTCGATCGCAAGAGCGTGAACACGATCGTCAACTTCGATCTGACCGACAACCACCGCCTGTACTTCGAAGGCAAGTACACCGAGACCGAGTCGGACTTCCTGGCCCAGCCGTCGTTCGACACCAACATCCGCATCCAGCGCGACAACGCCTACGTGTCGCCGGAACTGCGTGCGCTGATGCTGGCCAACGGTGCCTCCTCGATCGTGCTGAACCGCTTCAACGTCGATGCCGGCCAGCGCGGCGAGCACGTGGAGCGCAACACCCAGCGCTTCGTGTTCGGCATGGAAGGCAACCTGAGCGAAAACTGGACCTACGATGTGTACGGCAACTGGGGCCAGAGCGAGGTCAAGCGCTGGAACCTGAACAACCGCATCAACGAGCGTTGGCAGGCGGGTCTGGACGCGGTGATCGACCCGGCCACCGGCCAGGTCACCTGCCGCACCACCCTGAACCCGAACGCCATCAATCCGCACACCGGCCGCGTCTACTCCGCGTTCGGCCGTGACGGATGCGTTCCGTTCAGCGTGCTGGGCAACGGCCAGGTCACCCAGGCCGCACGCGACTGGATGAACGTCAATTCGTACAACTTCTCGCGCATCCAGCAGAGCGTGTTCAGCGCATCGGTTGCCAACGGCTCGCTGTTCAGCCTGCCGGCCGGTGATGTGGGCGTGGCCGGCGGCGTGGAATACCGCCGCGAGAAGAGCCGCGAAATCACCGATCCGCTGGCTGCACAGGGCCTGACCTTCCTCAACGCCATTCCCAACCGCGCCGGCAAGTACGACGTGCGTGAAGCGTTCGTGGAAACCACCGTGCCGCTGCTGGCCGACATCCCGGGTATCTACAACCTGACCATGGATGCCGCCGGTCGCTGGTCCGACTACAGCAGCATCGGCAAGACCACCACCTGGAAGGTCGGCCTGGACTGGACCATCATCCCGTCGCTGCGTGCCCGCGGTACCCTGTCGCAGGCGGTGCGCGCACCGAGCATCGGTGAGCTGTACAACCCGCAGAGCGAGAACTTCGCCAGCGTCGCCGATCCCTGCAACTACCTGGTGACCAACACCAACCGTCCGTCCACCGCCAAGGACCCGGTGCTGCGCCAGGCCAACTGCTCGGCGCTGGGCATTCCGGTGGGCTGGGTCGACACCTACACCGCCACCCGCCCCGGCGTGAGCGGCGGCAACCCGAACCTGAAGCCCGAGCGCGCTCGCAGCTTCACCTACGGCCTGGTGTGGCAGCCGGAGTTCCTGGAAGGGTTCGGCATGTCGATCGACTACTGGAACATCAACCTGAAGGACGCCATCGGTGCGGTCACCGCGCAGACCAACGCGACCCGCTGCGTCGATTCGCCGGGGGGCGTGGGCAACGCGTTCTGTGACCAGATCGTGCGTGCGCCGGCCGGTGGCTTCACCGACGCCCAGGGCCGTGTGTTCCCGGAATACTCGATCACCCGCTGGACCGCGCTGAACGAGAACCTGGCCCGCTCGCGCCGCATCGGTGTCGACCTGGAAATGGACTACCGCTTCAAGCTGGCCGGCGGCGATACCGTGGTGCGCTTCGTCGGTACCCGTCTGCTGCAGTCCCGCGAATGGGCCTTCCAGGACTTCCCGGATGAGTACACCGAGTACGTCACCTACGTGACCGATCCGCGCTGGCGCGCCCAGTTGCAGACCAAGTACTCGCTGGGCCAGTGGCGTGCGTCGTGGGACATGACCTACGTGGACGGCAACCTGCGCGTGACCCCGGACAGCTACAACAGCAACCCCGGTTCGCAGAGCCCGATCCGCAACGGTTCCTACGTGTACAACAACTTCCAGTTCGGCTATCGCTTCCCGGGCGACAAGATCGACGTGTACCTGGGCATCGACAACGCCTTCGACAAGGATCCGCCGGTGAACTACTTCGGTTCGGACGTGGGTTCGGCGCTGTATGACAACGTGGGCCGCTACTTCTACATGGGCGCCTCGTACAAGTTCTGATAGCGCTTCAAGGCAGTACCCGGAAAGGGTGGCGCAAGCCGCCCTTTTCCGTATCTGGCGGTCCGGCCAACGGCTGGGGGGTTTGCAATCGGCCATGACCTTCGACACCCTTGCAGGCTGGGCCGCAGGCGTATTGTTCGGCCCACGGCCGTCCATGCGGCCTTTCCCTGACTCACTCGGCCTGGAGGCCATTCAAGTGACCCGTACTCCCAAGATCGTGCTGCTGACCCTGGCCGTTTCGGCCGCGCTGGTCGGCTGCGGCAAGACTGATACCCCGGCAAAGGACGCCGCCGCCTCCACGCCGGCCGCCGCCGAAGCCGCCACCGCCTACAAGCTGGACGAGAGCAAGCTGCCGGCCTACAACGCCTTCCAGCCCGGTGACCTGGACGCCAGCAAGGACGCCTGCACCGCCTTCGGCGACTACGTGAACAGCAAGTGGCTGGCCGCCAACGAAATTCCGGGCGACCGCACCAGCTGGGGCGCCTTCACCATCCTGGACGAGCGTTCGGTGGCCGTGCAGCACCAGCTGGTCGAGCAGGTGGCGCAGGTGAAGAACCCGGACCACATTGAAAAGGTGGTCGGTGACCTGTGGGCCACCGGCATGGACGAGGCCAAGATCAACGCCCAGGGCATCGAGCCGCTGAAGGCCGACCTGGCCGCCATCGATGGCCTGCAGGACAAGGCCGCCATCGCCGATTACCTGCGCAGCAGCGCGGCCAAGGGCGAGAACGTGCTGTTCGGCTTCGGGGCCGAAGCCGACTTCAAGAACTCGGCCATGAACATGGCCTACGCCAGCCAGGGCGGCCTGGGCCTGCCCGATACCACCTACTACACCGACGCCAAGAACGCCGACAAGCTGAAGGCCTACCAGGCCCACGTGGCCAAGGTGCTGGAACTGTCCGGCGTGGCTGCGGCTGATGCCGCCAAGCAGGCCGAGGACGTGGTCAAGTTCGAAACCCGCCTGGCCAAGGCCTCCAAGTCGAGCGAAGAACTGTCGCGCGACGTGTCCCTGTTCTACCACCCGGTCACCCTGGCCGAGGCCGACGCGCTGACCCCGAACTTCAGCTGGACCGAGTTCTTCAAGTCGCAGAACGTCGCCGCGCCGGAGAAGTTCTCGCTGGCCATCCCGACCTTCCACCAGGAAGTGAGCAAGGCCCTGGCCGATACCGATCCGTCGATCTGGCGCGCCTACCTGCGCTTCCACACCGTTGATGGCGCCTCGCCGTACCTGTCCGAAGCCTTCGTGCAGGAAAGCTACAACTTCTACGGCAAGACCCTGAACGGCCAGAAGGAACAGAAGCCGCGCTGGAAGCGCGTGCTGGGCACCATTGAAAGCGACGCCGGCGAAGCCTTCGGCCAGCTGTACGTGAAGGTGGCCTTCTCGCCGGAAGCCAAGGCGAAGATGGAAGACCTGGTGAAGAACCTGGCCGCCTCGCTGAAGGACCGCATCCAGGGCCTGTCCTGGATGAGCGATGAAACCAAGGCCAAGGCCATCGCCAAGTGGGAAACCTTCACCCCGAAGATCGGCTACCCGGACAAGTGGCGCGACTGGTCGGGCCTGCAGACCAACCGTGACAGCTACCTGGGCAACGTGCGCGCGGCCACCGCGTTCAACTACCAGTACAACCTGTCCAAGATCGGCAAGCCGGTGGACAAGACCGAGTGGGGCATGACCCCGCAGACCGTCAACGCCTACTACAACCCGCTGCAGAACGAGATCGTGTTCCCGGCCGCCATCCTGCAGCCGCCGTTCTTCGACCCGAAGGCCGACGACGCCCTGAACTACGGCGGAATCGGCGCGGTCATCGGCCACGAAATGACCCACGGTTACGACGACCAGGGCAGCCGCTTCGGGCCGACTGGCAACTTCGAGAACTGGTGGACCGAAGGCGATTCGAAGAACTTCGCGGGCCTGACCGGCAAGCTGGTCAAGCAGTTCGACCAGTACAAGGTGGACGGCCAGGCGGTGAACGGCAAGCTGACCCTGGGCGAGAACATCGCCGACCTGGGCGGCCTGGCCACGGCCTACGACGCCCTGCAGAAGGCCAGCGCCGGCAAGGAAGACCCGAAGGTCGATGGCTTCAGCCGCGACCAGCGCTTCTTCTTCAACTGGGCCACCGTGTGGCGCACCAAGTACACCCCGGAAAACGCCAAGGTCCGCCTGGCCACCGACCCGCACGCCCCGGCGCAGTTCCGCGCCATGGGTGCGCCGTCGAACCTGCCGACCTTCGCTGCGGCGTTCCAGTGCAAGGCCGGTTCGCCGATGGCCCGCACCGGCGACCAGCAGGTGGTGATCTGGTAAGCCACGGCTGAGGCTGCGGTAGATCTGCAAAGGCCCGGGACGTCCCGGGCCTTTGTTTTTCCGGGGTCGGATCCCGTGCAGGCAACGCCATCCACGCATGGCGTGGATCTGCTGCCGCGGGCAAACGCAGCACCGCGTGACGCGTGCATGCCGCGCCCATGCACGGCTTGCTATAGTTCGCCCGCCCTCAATCCATCACGGATTCGTTCTACATGCCCAACTTCCGTCCGCTTGCCGTCGCCCTGGGCATCAGCCTGGCGACCCTGGTCCCGACCCACGATGCATTCGCCGCCAAGAAGAAGGCCGCGCGCGCGCCTGCCGTGAGCGCCCAGTGCAGCGATTTCTACGACGCCACCAACGCCGGCTGGCTGAAGGTCAACCCGGCCCCGCAGACCGGTGCTGCGACCGCGCTGGGCCAGCTGGTCGACCGCAGCCGCCAGCAGCAGCGTGAACTGCTGGACGCCTCGATGAAGGCGCCGCAGGGCAACGTGCAGAAGCTGCTGGGCGACTTCTGGGCCAGCGGCCTGGACGAAGCCGCCGTGGAAGCGGACGGTTCGAACCCGATCGCCCCGCTGCTGACCCGCATCAATGCCATCAAGAAGGCCAAGGATGTACCGGCCTCGATCGCCGCGCTGCACCAGGTCGGTATTCCGGTGGCCTTCAACTTTGGCCCGGACGTGGACCTGAAGGCGCTGGACCGCCACATCGGCTACTTCATGCAGGGCGGCATGGGCCTGCCCGATCCGGCGTTCTACACCCGCACCGACGCGGACACGGTCGCCCTGATGGGCCGCTACCGCAACTACGTGAAGCAGATCCTGGCCCTGACCGGCACCCCGGCCGCCAAGCTGGATGCCGAAGCGCAGTCGGTGATCGCGCTGGAAACCGAACTGGCGCGCAATGCGCAGTCGCTGGCCGGCATCAACAACCCGTTCAACAACTACGCGCCGATCTCCACCAAGGATCTGAACAGCCGCTACCGCAACCTGCAGCTGGATGCCTTCCTGAAGGCGCAGGGCGTGAACGACGACCTGGTCTCGCTGGCCGACCCGCAGCTGTTCAAGCAGCTCGACGGCATGGTCACCAAGCTCAAGCCGGACCAGTGGAAGGCCTACCTGCGCTGGCGCGTGGGTGATTCGATGGCGCCGTACCTGTCCAAGGCCTACCGCGATGCGGAATTCGAATTCCGCGGCCGCGTGCTGCGCGGTGAAACCCTGCCGCCGCAGCGCTGGGAAAGCGTGCTGGACGCCATCAACGTGGCCGCCGGCCCGATGGTCGGCCGCGAATATGCCGCGCGTTACCTGTCGGCCGAAGACCGCCGCCAGGCGGCGTGGATCGTCGACAAGGTGCGTGAAGTGCAGATCGACGCGGTGAAGAACAGCACCTGGATGAGCGCCGAGGCCAAGACCGAAGCGCAGGCCAAGCTGGCCGCACTGAAGATCGAGATCGGCACCCCGCTGCGCGATCTGGACTACAGCGTGCAGCCGATGGGCCGTGGTTCGTTCGGCGGCAACATGCTGATCGCCTCCACCTGGCGCCACCGCGAAGAGATGAAGCGCATCGGCAAGGGCAACGCCGACCGCCGCTGGGACGTGCTGCCGCAGCAACCGTCGCTGGCCTACGATCTGGCCCAGAACCGCCTGATCGTCACCGCCGCCATCCTGCAGGGCCCGGTGTTCAACGCCAAGGCCGACGCCGCCGACAAGTTCGGCAGCTTCGGCGGCCTGGTCGGCCACGAACTGAACCGCGCCATCGATGCCAAGGGCGCCCTGGTGGATGCCAAGGGCGAGCTGCGCAGCTGGTGGACGCCCGCTGACAAGACCGCCTGGACCCTGCTGGGCAACCGCGTGGCCGCGCAGTACGGCGCCTACGAATTCCCCGGTGTGAAGGGTGCCAAGGTGAACGGCACGCTGACCCAGGAAGAGAACCTGGCCGACATCGCTGGCCTGGAACTGGCCTGGGCCGCCTACACGGCACAGGAACCCAAGGCAAAGCCGGCCCAGCAGCAGGGCTTCTTCCGCGCCTGGGCCGCGCTGTGGCCGCAGCAGCTGTCGCCGAACGAAGCCGCGCGCCGCCTGACCGCCGACATCCGTGCACCGGGCCGCTGGCGCACCAACGGGCCGCTGTCGAACCTGCCGGCCTTCGGCGCGACCTTCAGCTGCAAGGCCGGCCAGCCGATGCAGCGCACCGACGCCGAGCAGATCAAGGTCTGGCGTTGAATGCAGCGGTGATGCAGTAACGGAAAAGGCGCCTTCGGGCGCCTTTTCCGCATGTACCTGGGTCGATCCACGCCATGCGCGGATGCCCGTCAACCCGGCTGCAACGTGCCGCGGTAGTGCACGATGCGCCCCACCCCCGGCGCGCCAATCTCCACGTCGAACACGAAACGTCCATCCGCCTCGTACTCGAAGCTCTGGTCACCGGGCAGCAGTGCGCGCGGCAGCGGGATGCCCAGCACCGACCAGCTGCGCGGCACCAGCTGCAGCCGTCCGCCGTCCACCACCAGCGCCAAGGCGACCGCCACGGCACCGAAGCGCTCGACCAGCAGCGCCTCGTCGCGCCCCTTGCCTTCGGTCTGCAGCGAAGAGAAGCGCTGCCCATTGAAGGTGCGCGTCCAGCGCTCGCCGCCCGCTTCGGGGCTGAACTGCACGGTCACCGGCACGTTCGCAGCGGCGGCGGGGAAACCGAAGATCCTGCCCAGCACGCGCGACAACACGCCGCGCCCACGCTCCACCTGCGCCTGCCCCACCCAGCGCTGCGCCGCACCCGGTGCATGCAGCGCCTGCACGGTGGCCGGCAATCGCGCGTACGCGTCGCCCAGCACGCGCTGGTACAGGCTGGCACCGGGCATGTCGCGGCGGAAACCGGTGTGGATGGTGCGGCCGACAAACAGCTGTTCGTAGTCGGACAGTTCCAACGCGTGGGTGGCCGCGCGCGCGCCCGGTGCCGGCCGCTCACCGGCCAGTTGCTTGCGGATCACCGCTTCGATCGCCATCGATGGAATGTAGGGACCGTCATCGGCCTCGGCCAGCAGGTGCCAGCTCTGTTCAACCGGCGCGCCATTGCAGGTGCCCTGCGCGCGCACGATCATGCCGCCGCGGTGTTCGCCGAACTTCATCAGGTTCAGCACGGTGTAGAACAGGCGCGAACACGGTTCCAGCGAGGGCAGCTTGAAGCGCCAGCGCGCCTTGGCCAGCAGGTTCAGCACCCGGTGCAGCACTTCCGGCACCGGGCCGGCGCCCATCCAGATATCGGTCATGGTCGGGTGTTCGGGCGGCAGCACCTGCAGGTCCGGCACATCCACCAGCGAAAAATGCAGGTTGCGCAGCGGCAGGCGCCCCGGCACCGCGACGGTGAAACGGCGGCTCTCGGCCAGACCAACGCCGTGGCCATCGCGGCCGTGCCGGCGCAGTTTCACCGGCGAACCGGCATAGCCCACCACCGCGCGCATCACGTTCAGGCCGATGCCTGCGAACGGTGACGGTGCGATACCCCCTTCCACCCGCACAATGTCCATGCGCGTGGCCATCTGCCGCAGCACCGCAGCGGTCAGCACCGGGAAACTGCTGACCCCGGACAGCACGTACACACCGGCCGCGCGGGCCTGTGCATCGTAGGCGGACACGCCGAACACGAAGTCGGTGGCATCGGCGAAATCCAGGTAATCGATGCCGGCAGCGATGCACGCTTCCACCGCGCTGTAGCGGTGCTCGCCGTAATCCTGGAAGGGGCCGGAGGCATCGACCACCAGGTCAGGGCGCTCGGCCTGCAGTACCGGAACCAGTTGCCGCCGGTCCACCTGCAGCGGGCGTACCCGCGGCTGGCCCTGATGGGTCGCGCAGAACGCCTGCGCCGCCGCCAGGTTGCGGCCTGCAATCAACAGCTCCAACTGCGCAAGATCGGCCAGCAACCGCACCAAGCGCCCACCGAACACACCGTACCCACCCAGAACCAGGATCTTCACGCGCCTTCCCTGTCGTGTCGTTGCGCCATGGTAGCGCGCCGCCTGGCGCTCCTGCAGCGCAGCACGATCCGGTGTTAACGGGCGCCGTGCTATCGCTGCGCCATCGACCGTTGCGGAGCCCGGCCATGGCCCACAAGAACACCATCTGCGTGTGGTACGACAAGGACGCCCTGGCGGCGGCCACCTTCTATGCCCAGACCTTTGCCGACAGTGCGGTGACCGCCGTGCATGCCGCGCCCAGTGACTACCCCGACGGTCGCGCGGGCGATGTGCTGATGGTGGAATTCACCGTGTACGGCATTCCCTGCGTGGGCCTCAATGGCGGCCCGGCGTTCAAACACAGCGAAGCGTTTTCGTTCCAGATCCAGACCGAGGACCAGGCCGAAACCGACCGGCTGTGGAACGCCATCGTCGGCAACGGCGGCCAGGAAAGCGAATGTGGCTGGTGCAAGGACCGCTGGGGCGTGTCCTGGCAGATCAGCCCGCGCGTATTGATGGACGCGGTGACCAGCAACGACAAAGCACTGGCGCGACGCGCGTTCAACGCCATGATGCCGATGAAGAAAATCGACATCGCCACCATCGAAGCGGCCATCGCGCAGGCATGAACCACTGGGACGCGATCATCGTCGGTGGCGGCCACAACGGTCTGGTGTGCGCGGCCTATCTGGCCCGCGCCGGGCACAGGGTACTGGTGCTGGAACGACGCGCGGTGCTGGGTGGGGCCGCCGTCACCGAAGAATTCCACCCGGGTTTCCGCAACTCGGTGGCCTCGTACACCGTATCGCTGCTGCAGCCGAAGGTGATCGACGACCTGCAGCTGCACCAGCACGGGCTGCGCATCGTTGCGCGGCCGGTAAACAACTTCCTGCCGCTGGCCGATGGCCGCTACCTGCTGGCAGCACCGGGCCGCACCCAGGCCGAGGTGGCGAAGTTTTCCGCGCGCGATGCACAGGCCCTGCCCGCCTATGAAGCCCGCCTGGAAATCTTCGCCGACGTGCTGCGCGCCTGGGCACTGCGCGCGCCGCCCGACCTGGGCGTGGACGCCGGCTGGCATGCGCTTCCGGCGCTGTGGCAGATGGGCCGGCTGGGCCGCGAGCTGGCGGCCCTGGACCCGGCGCTGCGGCAAGAACTGCTGGACCTGTTCACCCTGTCGGCCGCCGAGTACCTGGACCGCTGGTTCGAGAGCGAACCGATCAAGGCACTGTTCGGCTTCGACGGCATCGTCGGCAACTACGCCAGCCCGTATACGCCAGGCAGCGCCTACGTACTGCTGCACCATGTGTTCGGCCAGTGCAACGGGGTGAAGGGCGCCTGGGGCCACGCGATCGGTGGCATGGGCGCGATCAGCCAGGCCATTGCCGCGGCTGCACGCGAGGCCGGCGCCGAACTGCGGGTCGATGCCGCCGTGCGCCACCTGCAGGTCGAACACGGGCGCGTGGTCGGCGTGGTGCTGGCCGACGGCAGCAGCGAGCGCGCCCACGCGGTGGTGGCCAACGTCAATCCGAAACTGCTGTACGAACAGTTGCTGGAACCGCAGCAGGTACCGGCACCCACCCGCGAGCGCATGGCGCAGTGGCGCTGTGGTTCGGGCACCTTCCGCATGAACGTGGCGCTGTCTGCCCTGCCCGACTTCCGTGCCCTGCCCGGTCCCGGCCCACACCTGAGCGCGGGCATCATCCTGGCCCCCAGCCTGGACTACATGGATCGCGCGTGGCTGGATGCACGCCGCGACGGCTGGTCGCGCGAACCGATCGTGGAGATGCTGATTCCCAGCACCCTGGATGATTCGCTGGCGCCGCCGGGGCAGCACGTGGCCAGCCTGTTCTGCCAGCACGTGGCGCCGGTGCTGCCAGGCGGCATGCACTGGGATGATCACCGTGACACCGTGGCCGATCTGATGATCGCCACCGTTGATCGCGATGCACCCGGGTTCGCGGCCAGCGTGCTGGGCCGGCAGGTGCTGTCGCCGCTGGATCTGGAGCGCACCTTCGGGCTGATCGGCGGCGACATCTTCCATGGCGCGCTCAGCGCCAACCAGCTGTTCTCAGCGCGGCCGATGGTGGGCCAGGCCGGGTATCGCGGCGCCCTGCCCGGCCTGTATCTGTGTGGGTCGGGCACCCATCCCGGTGGCGGCGTAACCGGAGCACCGGGGCACAATGCCGCGCAGGTGGTGTTGCAGGATCTGTGAGATGGTCGGCATGGGTAGGTGCCAACTTGGGTTGGCACGCCTTTGCGTGTGCCAACCAAGGTTGGCACCTACCCGCGTCAAATGATCCGGTTGAATGTGTGCCGACCAACGGTCGGCACCTCCCCGCGTGAAGCAAGGCGCGGCGCGCCTTACTTCACGCTGCGCAGGTGGTTCGGGCGCTTTGGCGGGCCGGGTGGGCGGCGCTTGTTGAACGGTGGTTGGCCGCGCCAGTAGCGGATCAGCAGCCAGCCGAACAGCATGCCGCCCAAGTGCGCGAAGTGGGCCACGCCCGGCTGCCAGCCGGTCATGCCCAGCACCAGTTCGCCCACGCCGAACAGGATCACGAAGGTGCGTGCCTTCATCGGAATGGGCGGGAACAGCAGCATCACCCGCTGGTTCGGGAACAGCATGCCGTAGGCCAGCAGCAGGCCGAACACACCGCCGGATGCGCCCAGCACCGGCGCCGGATCTTCCAGCAACGAGCCGACCAGCAACTGGCACAGGCCGGCGCCCACCACGCACACCAGGTAATAGATCAGGAACCGCTTCTCGCCCCAGGTCTGTTCCAGCGGCGCGCCAAACATGAAGACGGCCAGCATGTTGAAGAACAGATGGCCGAAGCTGCCGTGCAGGAAACCATAGGTCAGCAGCTGCCAAGGCTGGAAGTTGCCGCCCGGCGAGAAGGCGTCGAAGCCTTGCTGCAAGGGCTGCAGCATGAACGGGGCAAAGGTCTGCATGCCGAGCAGGAACGGCTGCTGCAGCAGGAACAGGATCGCGTTGGCGATCAGCAGGGCCTTGGTAACGGTGGGCAGTCGCGGGAACATGGGATGACCGGCATGGAACGAACGCCATCATAGCCGGTGCAGGGTGTGGGTTTGGCGACGGCGCTGGCGTGCCGGTTCAGCCGGCGGCGATGCTCAGGCCGGGCCCCACAGCGCCGCGTCCAGGGCGGCGGCCGGGTCGATCGCCGGCATGCGCACGCGGCCATTGGTGACCACCACGCCTTCCGCACGCAGCCGCTGCGCCTGCTCGCGCCAGCCCGCCGATCCTTCGGCCATGGCGATACGGCCGTCCGAACGCAGCACCCGGTGCCAGGGCAGGCCGGGATCGTCGTTCTGCCCCAGCACGCGGGCGGTCAGGCGGGCGCGACCGGGCAGACCGGCACGCATGGCGACCTGGCCGTAGCCCATCACCTGGCCCGGCGGAATGGCATGGATCACCTGCAGGATGCGCGCGCGCGCCTGTTCCGGGGTCAGCGCCGCAGGCGCGTCACCAGCAGCACGCCCAGCAGGACCAGCACGGTGCCGGCGATCTGCGTCGGCCCCATCGGTTCGTCGAGCAACCATAGGCTCATCACGATGGTGGAAACAGGGCCCAGCATACCCACCTGCGCGGCCAGCGACGAACCCACGCGCTGCACCGCCAGCATGATCGCCAGCACCGGCAGCACCGTGCACACCGTGGCATTGACCAGCGACAACCACTGCACCGGCGCCGGTGCCTGCCACAGCAGCGGCAGCGGGTGGGTCACCGCAAAGTGCAGCAGCACCAGCACGCTGGCCACGCAGCTGGCATAGGCGGTCAGCCGCACCGCGCCCACGCGCGCCACCACCTGCCCGCTGCCGAACAGGTACAGCGCATAGCTGAGCGCACTGCCCAGCACCAGCAGACTGCCGATGATGATCTGCCCGCCCTCGCGCTGCAGGTCATGGCCGAAGGCCAGCAGCACCCCCAGGTAGCTGAGCACCAGCGCGGCGATCTGCCAGCGCCCCGGCCGCTGCCGCGCCAGCAGCACGTTGATCAGCAGCACCAGGGTCGGGTTCAAGTACAGGATCAGCCGTTCCAGGGTCACGCTGATGTACTGCAGCCCCTGGAAATCGAGCAGGCTGGACAGGTAGTAGCCGGTGAAGCCGAGCCACAGCACACGCGCACGGTCCGCCCAGGACAGCGGTTCGGCGCGGCGTGCGCTCCACAGCGCCATGAGTACGAACAGCGGCAACGCCATCAGCATGCGCAGGGCCAGCAGCGTGGTCGCATCCACGCCATGGCGCAGGCCCAGCTTGACGATGATGGCCTTGCCGGAAGCCGCAACGGCACCGATCGCGGCCAGCCCGATGCCGCCCAGCGCGATACGGGGCGAAGCGGTGGCGATGCGCGAAGACGGGCTGGGCATGGGAACGGCAACAGGCCGCGCGGGGCGGCCAGGGGCAATCGTGGGGCGCCCATTGTCGCACGCGCGGCGGGCCGCCGGCGGTAGAGTCGAGCTTGCTCGACTATGCGCGATCCATCAGTCGAGCAAGGTTGATCAGTCGAGCAAGCTCGACTCTACCCAGCCGGGTTACCGCATCAACACCACTTCTTCCGACGAGGTGGGATGGATCGCCACGGTGGCGTCGAACTGTGCCTTGGTCGCGCCCATCTTCACCGCCACCGCAAAGCCCTGCAGGATCTCATCGGCGGCCTCACCCAGCAGATGGATGCCGACCACGCGTTCTTCCGGGCCCGCACACACCATCTTGAACAGGCTGCGCTGGGTGCCGTTGGCCAGCGCCTGCAGCATCGGCCGGAACCGGCTGTGGTAGACCGTTACCTGATCGAAGCACTCGCGCGCCTGCTGTTCGCTCAGGCCAACCGCGCCCAGCGGCGGATGCGAGAACACCACGCTGGGGACGGTCTCATAATCCATCTTCGATTCCGGCTTGCCGCCGAACAAACGGTCCATCAGGCGCCGCGCTGCGGCCACCGCCACCGGGGTCAGACCGACCTTGCCGGCAATATCACCCACCGCGTGCACGCTCGGCACCGCCGTGGTCTGCCACTCATCGACCTGCACCTGGCGGTGCTCACCGATGCCGATGCCCAGCGTTTCCAGGCCCAGATCCGCACTGTTGCCGCGGCGGCCGGTAGCGAAGAACACCGCATCGAACGCGCAGTCCAGCGCCCCCTGCGCGCCCACCACGCGCACCTGCTGGCCCTCGCGCTGCAATGCCTTCAGGTCGAACTCGAAGCAGATGCGCACGCCCTGCTGGCGCAGGTTTTCGGCCAGCTGTTCGGTCAGCTCGTGGTCGAAACGGTCCAGCAGGCGCTGCCCGCGCACCAGCAGGCTGACCCGGCTGCCCAGTGCCTGCAGCAGGCCGGCCAGTTCCACGGCGATGTAGCCACCACCGACGATCGCCACCTCGGCCGGCGCCGCGCGCAGATCGAAGAAATCATCCGATACCAGGCCCAGCTCGGCGCCGGGCACATCGGGCCGCTGCGGGTGCGCGCCGGTGGCGATCAGGATGTGCTGGGCGCTGTAGCGCACGCCATCGGCGCAGGCCACGGTGTGCGCATCCAGCAGGTGGCCGCGCGCGGGAATGCGCACCACGCCGGTCTCGTCCAGGCGCGCGTGGTAGCTCTTGTGGATGTTGGTGATGTAGGCCTGGCGGTGGATCACCAGCTCCTTCCAGGACAGCGCAGGACGCGCCGGCACATCGAAACCCATTGCATGGGCCAGGCCGATACGCTCGGCCAGATCGGCCGCCAGCCACATCGCTTTCTTCGGCACGCAGCCGATGTTCACGCAGGTACCGCCCAGCTCGCCCGGTTCCAGCAGCGCCACCCGCTTGCCGTACTGCGCGGCGCGGATCGCGCCGGCCAGGCCGGCAGAACCACCGCCCAGCACGATCAGGTCATAGTCGAAGGGCGCAGTACTCATGGCAATCGCTCGCAGTCTGGGGAAACAACAACATCATCGGGGTACGCCACGCGCACGCGGCCAGCATGCCACGGCAGGCCGGCAGCCCCGCGTGAGTGATACGGCACGTCAGTCGGCCGCGCGGGCCTGGCGCATGGCCGGCCACTGCCGATAGGTCATCGCCCGCCACAGCCATTCCACCGGCCCGAAGCGGAAACGACGCAGCCACACGTGGCTGATCAACACCTGCGCCGCGAACAGCGCCAGCGCCAGCAGCAGCTGCCAGGCGCGCGGCACCTGCTCGAACGCCCCCAGCCCATGGTGGTAGAACAGCAGCGTGCACAGCAGCGACTGCAGCAGGTAATGGGTCAGCGCCATGCGCCCCACCGCGGCCAGGCCGCGCAGGGCCACGCGCCAGCGCACGATCCACGCCAGGTAACCCAGGCACATGGGCACCGCGCCGATCGCCACCAGGGCCATGGCGGCGGTGGTGGTCAGATCGTAGGCGCCGGGCTGCAGGTAGGGCTTCCAGTACGTGCCGGCCAGCGTCAGCAGCAGGCCCAGCGGCAGTGCGACCCAGCGCAGCAG
Organism: Stenotrophomonas sp. YAU14D1_LEIMI4_1; assembly: GCF_003086815.1. Taxonomy (NCBI): domain Bacteria; kingdom Pseudomonadati; phylum Pseudomonadota; class Gammaproteobacteria; order Lysobacterales; family Lysobacteraceae; genus Stenotrophomonas; species Stenotrophomonas sp. YAU14D1_LEIMI4_1. Next base: position 2,954,135 of record NZ_CP025997.1, read on the forward strand.
CGCGTACAGGCGCGGGAAACGTTCCGGTGCGGCCAGCGCACCGCTGCTGGTAAACCAGCTGCCGAGCAGGAACATGCCCAGCACCTGCGGCCCGGAAATGATCATGCCGCCCAGCGCCACGCCGAACTCGTGTAGGCGCTGGCCATTGGCCTGCAGCCAGCTGCCCTGCCCATACACCAGGCGTTGCTGGTCGATGCTCTGCTGGGCATCGGCCAGCATCTTCTGCAGATCCTGCGGCGTGGCCATCGATACCATGGCCCCGACCAGCAGCATCAGCAGCACGCCGCCCAGATAGACCGTGGCCCCCATCCAGGGCAACCAGCTGCGCGGCGCTTCACGGCAGGCCAGCAACGGCAGCGACGCCAGCGCATACAGCACCAGGATGTCGCCGGACCAGACCAGCAGCGCATGGCACAGCCCGATCAGCAGCAGGCCCGCGCTGCGGCGCAGGTAGAACGGGGCGAAGTCACGGTCGGCCGCTTCGGCGCGCTGGGCCATGACCGCGAAGCCTGCACCGAACAGCAGCGAGAACAGGGTGAAGAATTTGCCCTGCACGAACACGTAGACGAAGGCATCGGCCCAGTAGTCGATGCCCTGCCAGTGCGTGTCGATGCCGGTGAAGGCCAGCTCCAGCGGGCCGGCGAAGGCCTCGATGTTCATCAGCAGGATGCCCAGCAGGGCCACCCCGCGCAGCACATCCAGCACGGCGATGCGTTCGCCGGAGGTAACCGGCTGCAGGGAAGGAAGTGCGGCGTTCACGGATCATCCGGTGGACAGGTCCGTCATTATGCCGCCGCCGGTCGCACTGCGGGCCTGCCCGCGGCCCTGCCCGCAAACACAACGGCCCGCCGAAGCGGGCCGTTGCGGGCATCACGATCGTGCAGCGATCAGTGCTGGTGACCGCCGTCGCCGTGCACGTGGCCGTGTTCGATCTCTTCCTTGCCGGCTTCGCGCACTTCGACGATTTCCACGTCGAAATGCAGGTCCTTGCCGGCCATCGGGTGGTTCAGGTCAACGTCGACCACGCTCATGCCGACCTTCTGCACGGTGACCGCGCGCGGGCCGAAGTTGGTCTGCAGCACGACCTGCTGGCCCGGGGCCAGCTTGGCATTGCCGAAGTGCTTCTTCGGCACGCGCTGGGACAGGCCCTCGCGGCGTTCGCCGTAGGCGTCTGCAGCGGTCACGTCGACGCTGAAGGTCGCACCGGCTTCCTGGTCCATCATGGCGTTTTCCAGGCCCGGGATGATGTTGCCGTGGCCGATCAGGATCGCCAGCGGCTCGCCGCGGTCCTTGGACGACTCGATCGGCGCCTGGCCGACTTCGGAAACGGTGTAGTGGAAGCGGACAACGCGGTCTTTTTCGATCTTCATGCGCAACTCTGTCTGGATCTGCCGGAGGCAGGCGGGTTGGGGCGGGTTGTCGCCCGGCGGGGACGCCGCCATCATGACGGCCAATCCAAGGTGGCGCATTATCCGGAGATCATGCACATCACGCCAGTTTCGTCCGGCCCGCGCCGGCTCTTCGCGCCCGCCCTGCTGCTGGCCCTGCCCCTGTTGCTGTCCGCCTGCGGCGGCGGCAAGGCCACCCGCCCCGCCCCGCCGCCGCCCTCGGCGCATTGGCCGGCGACCACGCCGGACAACCCCGAGGCCGCCAATTCGGTGCTGATGCGCGCAATCAGCCTGGTCGGCACGCCCTACCGCTATGGCGGTAACACGCCTGATTCGGGCTTCGATTGCAGCGGCCTGGTCACCTATGTGTACCGGGAAATGGTCGACCTGAAGCTGCCGCGCACCTCGCGCGACCTGGCCGCAGTGCAGGGCCCAAAGATCGACCCGCAGCGCCTGGCCACCGGCGATCTGGTGTTCTTCGGCAGTCGCGGCAACGTGACCCACGTGGGCATCTACGTGGGCGAAGGCCGCTTCGTGCACGCGCCCAGCACCGGCGGCACGGTGCGCCTTGATTCGCTCAGTGGTCCCTACTGGAAAGACCACTACACAGGAGCAAAACGCGTCCTTCGCTAAACTGAACAGGCGATATGTTCAAAACTGTGACGAACATCACTCTGTAAATAACGATTTTATAACGGAATTTTTAACTTATCGTGGCTTTTACAGGGCATGATGCCCCATCGTTTTTTTTCTGTGACCGACGCGTGACGACTGACGACCTGCAAGGCCAAGGCCAGACCGCCGTTCCTTCACATCGTGTCCGCCCGCTGCTGCTGGGCCTGGCACTCTGCCTCTCCAGCCTTTCGGCCTGGGCGCAGACCGCTCCGAACCGCTCCGATGCACCGGCAACGGCTTCCGTGGAAGCCACCGCCAAGCCGGCCGCCAAGGCCGAACCCGCCGCCCAGCGCAGCCGCGCCGACGCCGCCGCCAGCGCCACCCTGGCCGCCCTGCTGCCGCACCTGGCTGCCAACGACACCATTCCGCTGATGGACCGCTCGGCCATGGTCGCCGGCGATCTCAGCCGCCTGCTTGCCAACTACGACACCAGCAGCACCGCCAATGGCAGTGTCGTGGTCGGCAGTGAAGCCGACAACGGCAAGGTGCAGTCGCTGCTGCGCCGCGCGATGACCCTGCTGGGCACCCCGTACCGCTGGGGCGGCAGCAACCCGGACAGCGGCTTCGACTGCAGCGGTCTGGTGGGCTACGTGTTCCGTTCGGCACTGGGCATCGAACTGCCGCGCGTCTCGCGCGAAATGGCCCACGACAACAACGCCCAGCTGATCAACGACCGCGCCTCGTTGGCTGCCGGTGATCTGGTGTTCTTCGGCCGCAAGGGCCGGGTCGACCATGTTGGCATCTACGTGGGCGAAGGTCGCTTCCTGCACGCCCCGAGCACCGGCAAGGACGTGCGCGTGGACACCCTGCTCAGCGGCTACTGGGGCAACAAGTTCATGCAGGCGCGCCGGGTCGATCTCTGACCGCCGCCCGCACCGTCACCGCCTGAACGACCGAGCCGCTGCCCTGCAGCGGCTTTTTCGTGGCCGCGCCGTTGGCCGCTGGCCGTCGCCCCGTGCGTTGGTGCTTGATGTCACGGTCCGTTGGGCCGCGGCCGGCCGCCAGCCCGCGGCCTGCGTAACCCGGCGTGGGGCGGCATGCCGGGATACCCAGCCAGACCCCGCCCGCGCTGTCTGCGTGCCGGGGGGAAAGGAATGGCAGCAAGCCTGGAAATTCCATCACGTTGCGTGATCTGGTTCGGACAGCCGCAGGCGTCCGAGCGTGGCGCGCTGGCCGCCGCCGGCTGGCAGCTGCGCTGCGTGGCGCCCGGGCCGGCGATGGCGGTCGGCCTGCGCGGTCGCGACCACCTAGTGGCGGTGATCGACCTGCGCCACCTCGATCTGGACGCGCTGCAGGCACTGCTGCCCTGGGTGCAGCAGCACCAGCACCTGCCCTGGCTGGCGGTGCTGCCGGCGGACGTACACAGCCCTCCCCCCGCCTGGACCGACGTGCTGCTGGCCTGCCAGAACCAGTTCACCCTGCCGCTGGAACTGGGCGCGATGGTGTCCACCATGCAGCGCCAGGCCGACGGTGACACCACCGACCCGGCACGCGCCTGCGACGGCGGCGGTCTGCCCGCCCTGATCGGTGACAGCCCGCGCGTGCTGGCCGTGCGCGCGGCCCTGCACAAGTTCGCGCCGGTGGATCTGCCGGTCCTGGTCACCGGCGAAACCGGCACCGGCAAGGAACTGGCGGCGCAGGCCCTGCATGCACTCTCTGGACGGGCCGGCAAGCCCTTCCTGGCGGTGAACTGCGGCGCCATTCCCGCCAACCTGGTGCAGTCGGAGCTGTTCGGCCATGAGCGCGGCGCGTTCACCGGCGCCGCCCAGCGCCGCATCGGCCTGTTCGAATCGGCCCATGGCGGCACCGTGTTCCTGGACGAGGTGGGCGACCTGCCCGGCGATGCGCAGACCAGCCTGCTGCGCGTGCTGCAGGAAGGCACGCTCGAACGCGTGGGCAGCAACCAGCCGCTGCGGGTGGATGTGCGCGTGCTGGCCGCCACCCATGTCGAACTGGAGCAGGCGGTGGCCCAGGGCCGCTTCCGCCGCGACCTGTATTACCGCCTGAACGTGCTGCGCCTGCCGATGCCCCCGCTGCGCGAGCGTGGCAGCGATGTGCTGCTGCTGGCCGATCATTTCCTGCGCGGCTTCCGCCAGCGCCATCCCGGCCGCGCGCGCGGTTTCGACACCGGCGCCCGACAAGCGATGGGTGGTTTCGGCTGGCCCGGCAATGTGCGCGAGCTGCTGAACCGCGTGCAGCGCGCGGCCATCGTGGCCGAGGGCGAACTGATCACCGCCGCCGACCTCGAACTTGCCGACGACGCACTGCCCGAACCCCGTGCACTGCTGCAGGATGCCCGTGGCCAGGTGGAACGCGATCTGCTGCTGCAGGCATTGCGCCAGCACGGCTACAACGTCTCCGCCTGCGCCCGGCACATGCAGGTATCGCGCGTAACCGTCTACCGGCTGTGCCGCAAGCACCGCCTGGAACTGCCCCCGGAGCGCTGACGCCCGGCTGCCGTTGCCGTTGCCGTTGCCGTTGCCGTTGCCGTTGCCGTTGACGTTGATTTGGATCCGCCTTGAAGCGAGCCGAGCACCGCAGGTCCGGCGAGGGCGAAGAGGCGCCGGTGTCTGAGCGCAGCGAGTTCGGCGCCGTCCCTCGACGGGCCGAGGAGCGCAGGGTACCGGCCCGCAGCGCCGGCTCGCCGACGGCGGTGTGTTTCTTTGGTTACTTTCTTGATGGCGCACATCCATGTGCGCCACCCTACGAGCCGGCTGCGCCGTTCCGCGCTGCTCCTGCAGCACGGTGCACAAGCAAAGAAAGTGACACCCCTCCGCGGTCGCGGAAACGAAACGCCGGGCATGGCCCGGCGCTACCGATGCATGGCGTCAGCCCTTCGCTACAGCATGTACGGCACCTTGAATGCCAGGGTGAAGTCCGGCGCGTCGGGGGTCAGGCCGATACCCAGCAGGGTGACCAGCGTGGTGTTCTGGTTCAACGCATAGGTCACGCCCAGGTTCAGCGAGGCGGCATTGGCATCACTGCCGATCACCTTCACCCATTGCCCGCCCTTGAACCGCGTCGAGGCGCGGGCGGTGATCTTGTCGCTGAAGGAGATGCTCAGGCTGGTGCGTTCGTTGAAGGCAAACGCCACGCCTGCGCCGAAGTACACCGATCCGCCCAGCTTCACATCACCCGGGTTGGTGGTGTCCGGGTTGCTGTCGATATCGCTGAAACCCCGCGGGAACGAATGGATGTAACCGGCGTTGGCGAACAGGATCGCCGGGTCGGCGGTCTTGACCATCGACACACCCAGGTTGGCCTGCCACACGCCATTGCCGGTGGGCTGTTCGCGCGGCACCGCAAAGCGGATGTAGTCGTCGTCATCACGCTCGATCACCTTCCAGTCCAGCCCGTAGGGGGCACGCCCGGTCGGTGCGGTCACTCCGCCGGTCAGCACGGTTTCCGGCCGCCAGCCACGTTCGCCGAACAGCCGGTAGTTCGCGCTCACGCTCACATCGCCCAGGCCATTGCCGTTGGTTTCTTCCTGCGCGATCGCAGCGGCGGCACCGCCGGCACCGCCCTTCTGGTACACCGTGCGCCGTGCCAGGTAGGGCACGTCGGCGTTCAAGGTCAGGTTCGGGCTCACGCCCCAGCGCGCGGCCAGGTTGTAGGTGAGCGAATCGGATTCGACGTTCTCGATGGCGATGTTGCCCAGGAAGATCGCATCCAGCGCCAGGAAGCCATTGAGGGTCAACTGCTTCCTGTCGTAGCGGGCATAGGTCAGGCTGTTTTCCAGGGTGAACCTGCGTGAGAACAGCGCCGCCTGCTGCTGCTTCACGTCGTCCACGCTGCGTCGCGCTTCCTGCTTGGCCTGCTGCGCTTCGGCAGCGGTGCTGGCATAGCCCTCGCTGCTGGGCGGTACTGCGGCCGCGGCCGCCGGGGCCAGTGGCGCCGCCGGTGTGGATGCCGCGCCGGCGCGACCGTTCAGGCGGGCCTGCATGGCCTGCACCTGCATGTCCAGTTCGCGCAGGCGCCGTACCTCCTGCGCGTAGTTGGCTTTCAGTTGTTCCAGTTGGCCGATCAGTGCCTGCACGTCGGCCGTATCATTGGCCGCCGGCTGCTGGGCGAAGGCGTTGGCCGCCAGCGCCGCCAGCGCCAGCGGGGTAAGCCGCAAATAGGTATGCATGTCAGTGACCTGCGTTGAACGTTCGTCCCCCTTGACCGGACCGGTTTACTGGCCCGGGCCCATGCCGCGGTTCAGCGCGATTGCCTGGGCCACGTTCTGGCTCAACGGCAGGTTGCCGGCCACGGAATTGCGTACCAGCTCCAGCTGCAGCCGGTTGCTGGCGTTCTGGCCGTCGCCACTCAGGGCAATGCCCTGGCCGACGCTGCCATTGCGGATCCACTGCTGCACCATGCCCTGGCCATCGACCTGCAACAGCAGGCGTGCCTGGTTGCCGTCCAGCACCGCGCTGGCGCTGGCGCCGCCCAGCTGTACCTGGGCGATGCGCGTGCCGTCATCACTGCCGGCCACGGGCACGGCGCCATCACGGATGGTGAGCGAGGTGACGTTGCGCGCGGTGTTGCCATCGCCCGCCACCTGCACGCTCTGCAACAGGCCACTGGCATTGGCCAGACCGGTGCTGTCGATGCTGCGGCCACTGGTATCGGGTAGCGGTGCATCGGCGGCGGTGACCTGCACGCTGGGCTGGAAGGTCAGCTTGGGCGTACTGCCCTGGCGGAAATCCATGCCCAGGGTGAGCGCACCCTGCACCGCGCCGCCGTCATTGCCCTTCCACTGCGAAATCATGGTGACGCCGAACCAGGCCACGTTGTTGCCGCCCACGGTGTAGCGGCCACGCATCAGGTTCAGCTCCGGATCGGGAATTTCCTTCAGGCCACGCCCCGGTGCACCGTCTGCGGCCCACGCGGGCAACGCAGGAAGTACCAGCAGCGCAGCAATCAGTACACGTTGGCAAAACATGATCGTGCCTCCTTCAGAACAGGTCGGCATGGCTGAAGCCGAAGTCGACCAGCTCGGCATCGGTGATCGGTCCCTGCCGCGCATACAGCGCGCGTGCACTTGGCCGTTCGCTCGGTTGCAGCAGGACCGTATTGCGATCGAAGTCGCTGCCGATGACGACGAAAACGGCGCGCGACGGCCAGGCTTCCAGGAACTCCGGCAGCGGCAGCGCACGGTTGCCCAGGATCGGGTCGGCCACTTCCACCACGCCGCCCCGCACCTGCTTGAGCACCACGAAGTGGCGGAAACCGCGCACATCCATCAGCACCAGTCCCGGCACCCGCAGGGTGCGCAGGCGCGTTTCATCAATGCGGTAGCCGCGGCCGCGCATGCCCAGCGATTCGACATAGCGCTTGATGTCCAGCAGCGAGAAACCGCGCTCCTTGACCAGTTGTGGATCGGAAACCCCCATCATTCCCTCGATCACCGTGGCTTCGGTGGTGTCCAGGTGGTAGGCGTAGCGCAGGATCGTGGCCAGCGCGGCGGCCCCACAGCTGTAGTCGGTGTGTTGCCGCACCAGGTTGCGGTAGCGCCGCTCCTGCATGCTTTCCACCTTCTGCTGCATCAGCGCACCGTTGGGCAGCACGCCGCTGAAGGCGACGTCCCCGGCCCAGGCACCGGCACTGCCCAGCAACAGCAGGCAGGTCAGAACACGCAACCACCAACGGGAACCGGCCATGGTGCTCTCCACGGAAAGGAAGGAGCCCCTGCCCCAAGGGGGAGGAGGGACAGGGGCTCCCGGGGAACCCGGCCATTGGCGGACGGCCGGGCTTGTTGCGCTCAACGCAGGTCAGCTGCGAAAGCGGTCACGCGCGGTGTTACTCGCCGCCACCGGTACCGCCGCCACCGCCGGTGCTGGGCTGGGCCACGGCCAGGGCCAGGCTGTTGGCCTGCAGGTTGCCGGTGCCAGACGCCACGTTCACGCCGATGTTGCCCGACGCCCCGGAGAAGGCACTGCCGGACAGCGCCGAGGTGTTGGTGGCGTTGACGTTCACCCAACGGGTGGTGGTGACGGTGCCGCTCAGGCTGGCGTACAGGTCGGCAATGCCCAGTTCGACGAACTGGCTGGTGCCGCTTTCACGCGTGTCGAAGCCCAGGCCACCCACGCCCTGACGGTACGGGTTCATCGTTGCGTTCTGGATCTCGTTGTCCAGATCGATGTGCCCGGTGCTGTTGCCGTCCGGATGCGGCAGGTCGCCGTCCCAGGTGTCGAGGTAGTAGTTCGCCATCTGGTAAGCGTTGCCACGGCCGCTGTAGGTGCCGGCGCCGTAGGCCAGGGTCAGGCCGCCCACGCCACCGCTCATGCCCACTTCCACGGTGTCGGTGTAGGACTGCACATAGCCGGCATTGGACACCGCGTTGCCGCTGGAGATCTGGTTGGAGCTGATGCTGGACTGGGCCATGGCACTGGTGGCCACCGAAGCAGCGAGCGCGTTCTTCTGCTCGTTGTTGTTGCCCGAGGCGATGTTCACGCCGATGTTGCCCGACGCGCCACCGAAGGCATTGCCACCGAGGCTGGCGGCGTTGGTGACGCCGGAGTTCATGGTGACGTTGCCCATACCGGCCTGGTTGACGAACACTTCGGCGTCGGCCATGCCGAAGCTGAAGGACGCGTCAGCGGCGGACAGCGAAGCGGCGTTGTCCTGCGCGTTGTTGTCACCGGCTACCACGTTGAAGCCGAGGTTGCCCGACGCACCAGCGCCGACATCGTCAGCAATGGAGGCGCTGTTGGTGACCAGGCTGTTGGAGCCTACGTTGTTGCTGATCGACTGGCGGTTGTCGATGACCGCGATGGCGGCCGAATCCAGATCGATCGAGCCGGTCACTTCCGGATCACCCGAGAAGCTGATGTCCGAGCTCAGGCGCAGGTCCTTTTCCAGGTTCACGTCGACACCGTGGTTGTTCTTTTCCTTGCGCTCGTCGGCCTGGATGTTGCTGTGCTTCTGTACCTGCTCGTTCACCGTGCGGTTGCGGGTGATGTTGGAGGTGTCGGTGTTGCTGCGTACCGTGGTGTTGGTACGGGTCCAGTTGCGGACCTCGTTGTCGGTGTGGTTGTGGGTGTCGTTGCGGGTTTCGGTCACGACATGGTTGTGGTTGATGTTGGCGTTGGCGTTCTGGTTGTCCCAGCCGTTGGCCGCAGCCGCAGTGGAGGCCGTGGCAATCGCCATCGCAAGCACGGTCCTTTTCAGGTTCGCGTTCATGGTGCCCTCTCTCTCATCAGGTGATACATCGGGTGGTTGTTGCTCACGGGTTGCCCTGCACGGCCATGGTCAGCACGTTGGCCGTGTCATTGCGCGCTCCCGCGATCTGATTGAGTTGCAGGACACCGTCGAAGCCCCGCAGTGCCGTCGAAGCGACGCCGACACTGCGGATACCCGCCGCAACACCGTCACCGGTGTCGCCCTGCCCCCCTGCTGACGCGATATCCGCTGCGGCCAATGCCGCGTCATCGGATTCGCGTATCCCTTGCCGGGCCAGCGTCGCGCTGACGACGTTGAGCGTCGTGTTGGCGATGCCGCTGGCCTGGTTGATCGATGCGATGCCACTGGCGCCGGCCAATGCTTCCCCGGCGATATGTGCGCTGGCCTGCAACGGTGCCGACAGCACCACGTTGCCGCCGTGCTGCTGGCGTGCGGCCACGGCCACGTTGGCCTGGTCGCCGCTGGCCATGCCCTGCAGATTGGCCTGGATGTTGAGATCGCCCGCGGCCTGGTTCACCGCGATGGCGCCGCTGGCCCCAGCCAGCGCGCGGCCGTCGATGCGGGCGATATCCAGGTAGGCCAGCATGCCGCTGTAGTCGTCGGCCAGCGCCGTGGCCGGCAGCAGCACCACCACCAGCAGCAGGCCCCGCGTGCGCCGCATCATTTGCCACCGCCCGGAGCGGGTGCGCCCAGCGGGAACTGCGACAGCGCACCGCGCACCGTATCGCCGATGCCGCGGGTGGTGTTGCCCACCGCACCCAGCGGGCCGCTCATCGCCCCGCTCAGGTTGCTGCCGCTCATCATGCTGTCACCGGAACGCCCGAGCGTGCCCCCCAGCGCCTGGTGGGTCACCCGCTCCACCGTGGTGCCACCGGGCGCGGCCAACTGCTGGGTCTGCCCAGCGCCCAGCCCGGCGTAGTCATCGTCGCTGAGTTCGTCCATGCCACCGTGCGCGCCGCTGCTGCCGAGTGCACCGGCGATCTCGCGCTGTGGCTTGGGGTCGGCGATCAACGCCACGCCGGGCGGGGCCATGCGGTAGGCCGGGCGCGTGGACACATCGCGCAGCAGCACGATTTCGCCCGGCTGCGCCTTGACGCCCTGGCGCGCACCGGATGCGGCGGCGGCCAGCGGGCAGGCCAGGGCCAGCAGCAGTGCCATCTGCCGAACCGGACTACCAATGAGGATGCTGCTGCCGTCCATGCCGCTCTCCCGTTGCTTATGCGCAGGGAGGGAGCAGTTTCCGTGCCAACTTCCGCAGGCCCGTTGCACAAGGCCTGCGCGTGCGCTCACGCGCGCCGGTTGATGCCGCGGTGTTACAGCCGCGTTGGGATTTCGTTGGGCTTAACGCGCGCGAAACGCAGGATTCACGGGCTGCGCGGGGGCTGTATCAGTCCTGTTACAGGGGCTGATACAACCCGTTGCAGCCCCGCTTCAGCTGCGCGGCGGGGTCGGGTCGGGATCGTCGATACCGACATTGGTGCTGGGGTTGTCGTACACGCTCTGGTCCAGCAGCCCGGTTTCCTTGGCCACCAGCACCGGCACCAGCATCTGCCCCGTCACATTCGTCATCGTGCGCATCATGTCCAGGATGCGATCGATGGCATACAGGTAGCCGATGGTTTCCAGCGGCAGGTTGGCCGCGCTCAGCACCACGGTGGCCATGATCACCGCGGTGCCCGGAACGCCGGCGGTACCGAAGCTGCCCAGCACCGAAGCGATCAGCACCACCACGTACTGTTCCGGGGTAAGCGGCACGCCGCTGTACTGGGCAATGAACACCGCGCACAGCGCCGGGTAGATCGCACCGCAGCCATCCATCTTGATGCTGGCGCCCAGCGGCACCGCGAACGAACCGTAGTCCTTGTTCACCCCCAGGTTGTGGGTGATCGAGCGCAAGGCCACCGGCATCGCCGCGAAGCTGGACGAACTGACGAAGGCCACCTGCATGCCCGGCGCCGCGCCGCGGAAGAACTTCAGCGGGTTCAGGCCGTGCGACAGCAGCAGCGCGCTGTAGACCACCACGATGTGCAGCGCGCAGGCCACGTACAGCGCCAGCACGAAATGGCCCAGCGGCAGCAGTTTTTCGAAACCGTAGCTGCCGACCAGGCCGGCGATCAGGCCGAACGTACCGATCGGGGTGACTTCCAGCACGAAGCGGGTCACCTGGATCATGATGTCGCTCATCTGCCCGACCAGCTTGCGCGCCTCGGTCACCTTCTCGCCCAGCTTGACGATGGCAAAACCGACCAGGCCGGCGAAGAAGATGACCGGCAGGATCGAACCGCGACCGGCCGCCAGCACGGTCTCGCCGGCCGCGTTGACCTTGGTGCCGATGCCCGACAACGCGTAGAACACGTTGGACGGCACCACGTCCAGCAGCACCTGCACCACGCTGGGCACTTCGCGCGGCACGTAGTTGCTGGCCATCGACAGTTGCAGGCCACCGGCACCAGGCTGCAGCACCGTGCCCACACCCAGGCCCACGCAGACGGCCAGCGCCGCGGTGATCACGAACCACAGGAAGGTGCGGCCACTGAGCGCGGCGACCGATTTCTGGCCATGCAGCGACGAGATCGCGTTGATGACCGCGAAGAACACCAGCGGCACCGCGATCATCTTGATCAGGGTGACATACAGTTCGCCGAGCGGGCCGAACCACGTTTCCGCGGCCGGGCCCAGCGCCCAGCCGGCCAGCGCGCCGAGCACGAAGCCACCGACCACGCGCTGCCAGAATGGAATCCGCAGCCAGGCAGAGACCAGCTTCATAGGCAATCCAGAGGGGAAGGAAGGGATGGTTCCACGATAGCCCAAGCCTGCCGCGGGAACGACCGCCGCACCGGCAAATCAGTGTGTCATCGGCGTGCCTTGCTGGGCCGGGCATAATGAACGTCCCGTTACAGTTTGTGAGATCCCAGCGTCCATGCGTCGTTCCGTCTCTCTGTTGGCCGCCTGCGCCACCACCCTGCTGTTGGGAGCCTGCGCCAGCACCGCCCCCGCCACTGCCCCGGCCGGCCTGAAGGTCGCCGTCGATCCTGTCGCCCATCCGGCCGGCGAAACCCCGCAGTGGTGGTACCGCAGTGGCGCCGCACAGGCCGCAGCCAACGGCGCGATGGCCGGAAAGGCCAAAAACGTCATCCTGTTCCTGGGCGATGGCATGAGCCTGACCACCGTGGCCGCCGCACGCATCTATGAAGGCCAGCGCAAGGGCAGCGCCGGCGAAGAGAACCTGCTGTCGTGGGAGCGCTTCCCGGCCACGGCGTTCAGCAAGACCTACAACACCGATTCGCAGACGCCGGATTCAGCCGGCACCATGACCGCCATCACCACCGGCGTGAAGACCCACATGGGCGCCATCGGCGTCAGCGCCGGCAGCCGCACCGACTGCGCCGACAGCCTGTCCAAAGGCCTGCTGACCTGGCTGCAGCTGGCCGACAGCGCCGGCCTGGCCACCGGCATCGTCTCCACCGCGCGCCTGACCCACGCCACCCCGGCCGCCACCTACGCCCATTCGCCCGAGCGCAACTGGGAAAACGACACCGACCTGACCGAGGAAGCCAAGGCCGCCGGCTGCCAGGACATCGCCCAGCAGTTGCTGTCCACCTCGCGCTATGGGCGCGGCCCGCTGGTCGCCCTGGGCGGCGGTCGTGGTGAGTTCACCACCGTGGAAGAGCGCGACCCCGAATATGACGACAAGGTCGGCCAGCGCCTGGACGGCCGCAGCCTGGTGCAGGAATGGCAGCAGGCGCATCCGCAGGGTGCGTATGTGTGGAACAGCAAGCAGCTGGCCGCCGCCGCCAACGCCCCGGCCCTGCTCGGCCTGTTCGAACCGGACCACATGCGTTACGAATACGAGCGCCCGCAGGATCCGTCCGGCGAGCCGAGCCTGGCCGAACTGACCGCCGCGGCGATCAAGAACCTGGCCCAGCACAAGGAAGGCTACGTGCTGATGATCGAAGGCGCACGCATCGACCATGCCAACCACAGTGGCAACGCCTACCGCGCGCTGACCGAAACCGTTGCGTTGTCCGATGCAGTGCGCGTGGCCAACGAACTGACCTCGGCCGATGACACCCTGATCATCGTCACCGCCGACCACTCGCACACCCTCAACTTCGTCGGCTACCCGGCGCGTGGCAACCCGATCCTGGGCAAGGTGAAGGACAAGGGGGGCGAAGACGGTGCCGGCAAGCTGGACAACGCCCTGGACGGCAACGGCCAGCCCTACACCACGCTGAGCTACGCCAACGGCCCCGGCCACACCGGCGCCACCAACCAGCAGCCGGCCGGACCGAAGCGCTACCCGCACAACCCCAGCACGTTCGAGCAGGCCAAGGGACGCCCCGACCTGCACGCGGTGGACACCGAGCACCCCGATTACATGCAGGAAGCGCTGGTGCCGATGAAGTCCGAATCTCACGGCGGCGAAGACGTGGGCATCTGGGCCCGTGGCCCGGGCAGCCAGGCGATCCGCGGCACGCTGGAGCAGAACGCGATCTACCACATGATCGTGCAGGCGGCCCCGGCCCTGCGCGCGCGCCTGTGCCAGGCCCGCACCTGCGATGCGCAGGGTGTGCCGGTGCAGCTGCCGGCGCCGAACGCCTTCGAACGCAAGGCCGAGGCCAAGTGAGGCCGCAGCCGGCCCCTGCCGTGGGGGCCGGCCGCCGCATTGCGCGGTGGCTGGCCCTGCTGGGCGTGCTGGCCAGTGCCGGTGCGCAGGCACAAGCGCCTGCGTGCCAGCTGCTGACCGAAAGCGAAGGGCTGGTGGCGTTGCCGGGCTGCACCGTGGCCGAAGGTCAGCCGCGGCTGGACGCCACCGCGCTGGCCGCATTGCCCTACGACGCGCAGGGGCTGGCGGTGGTTCATGCCGGCGGCGGTTTCCATTATGTGGAGCGCACTGGCCGCAGCCTGGCGGTCATCACCTGGGACAACGGCCCGGACACGCTGCAGGAAGGTCTGCTGCGTGGCCGCGTGGGTGAGCGGATCGGTTACTTCGACGTAACGTTGCGGCAAGTGATCGAACCGACCTTCGATTTCGCCTGGCCCTTCCACGACGGTGTGGCTGAAGTCTGCAACGGCTGCCGGCGCGGCACGCCCGATGCTGACGGGCACACGCCGATGGAAGGCGGTGACTGGTTCCGCATCGACCGCAGCGGCCGTCGGCTGAAGTAGGTTTTTCGGCAGGGCTGCGCCCTGCACCCCTGTAGAGTCGAGCCATGCTCGACTGAAGCAACGGCAACGGCAACGGCAAAAGCGGCATTCCGTGGGATGGCGGGGAGGTGTCGGATTGCGGGGACGCCGCAAGTACGTCCGTGTAGGCTTGGCAGCCGCATCCACGCGGCTGACACCCCGCAATCCGACACCGCCCAACCTCTGACAGATTCCCGCGGCTGTTGGCAGGTGTCGACCTTGGTCGACACATCTGTCAGATATCGAATTGAATCGGGGTCGGATCCCGTTGCTGCGCAACGGGCTCTGACCCCAGAATTCTTTTGGATATCTGACAGATTCATCCACGCATGGCGTGGATCTACTGTGCCGACCAAGGTCGACACCCACCAGAGCAGAACGCCGTTCCGGCAGATCGCATGGCATGGGGTCGGATCCCGTTGCTGCGCAACGGGCTCTGACCCCAGACTACTTTTGGATATCTGACAGGTTCATCCACGCATGGCGTGGATCCACTGTGTCGACCAAGGTCGACACCCACCAGAGCAGAACGCCGTTCCGACAGATCGCATGGCATGGGGTCGGATCCCGTTGCTGCGCAACGGGCTCTGACCCCAGAATTTCTTTGGATATCTGACAGATTCATCCACGCATGGCGTGGATCTACTGTGCCGACCAAGGTCGACACCCACCAGAGCAGAACGCTGTTCCGACAGATGGCATGGGGTCGGATCCCGTTGCTGCGCAACGGGCTCTGACCCCGCATTCGTTTCGATATCTGACAATTTCATCCACGCATGGCGTGGATCTACTGTGTCGACCAAGGTCGACACCCACCAGAGCAGAACGCCGTTCCGACAGATCGCGGGAAACTGTCGAAGGCGGGGTGGGTCCGGTTGCGGGGGTGTCCGCGGCATGGATGCCGCGGCCAAGCCTCCACGGACGGATTCACGGCGTCCCCCGCAACCGGACCCACCCCGCCAAACCACGGATACCCGGCTTTTGACGTTGACGTTGACGTTGACGTTGGATTGAGCGGGTGCAGGGCGCAGCCCTGCCAGCCCCCCCACCCTATACTTGCCGCCGTGAGTGACTTCCCTGCCCTTGTCCCGTTGGATGCACCGCTGCTGGTCGCCTACAGCGGCGGGCTGGATTCGACCGTGCTGCTGCATTGGCTCTGGCGCTGCGCACAGGCCAGCGCCACGCCGCTGCGCGCGGTGCATGTCCACCACGGCCTGCAGGCCGATGCCGATGCCTGGGTCAGGCACTGCCAGCAGCAGTGCGATGCTCTGGGTATCGACCTGGCTGTGCATCGCGTACAGGTCGCTACAGCCGACGGCCTGGGGCTGGAAGGTGCCGCGCGCCAGGCCCGGCGCGCCGCCTTTGCTGCCGAACTGCGGCCGGGTGAAACCCTCGCCCTGGCCCACCATCAGGATGACCAGGCCGAAACGTTCCTGCTGCGCGCATTGCGTGGCTCAGGCATCGATGGCCTGGCGGCGATCGCCGCCGACAGCACATTGCACGGCCACCGCCTGTGGCGGCCCCTGCTGCACACCGCGCGCAGCGCGCTGCACGACTGCGCGCAGCAGCATGCCCTGCGCTGGATCGAAGACCCCAGCAACGACCACGACCACGCCGACCGTAATTTCCTGCGCCTGCAGGTCCTGCCGCTGCTGCGCCAACGCTGGCCACACGCAGCCGCCGCCCTGGCCGGCAGCGCCGACCACTGCGCGCAGACGCGGGCGATGCTGGACGAGGAAGATGCCGAACTGATCGCGCACCTGGAAGTGGCACCACGCGTGCTGTCGCTGGAGCTGCTGGGCCAGGTGGCGCCTGCGCGTGCCGCACGCGTGCTGCGTGCCTGGGTGCGCGCGCACGGCGCCGCACCGCTGCCGGCCACGGTGCTGCAGCAGCTGCAGCAGGAACTGCTGGCAGCGCCCAGTGATCGGCAGGCGCAGGTGCGCTGGCAGGACCACGCGATCCAGCAATGGCGTGGACATGCCTACCTGCTGCCGGCCGTGCTGCCGACGTTGCCGACCGCCTGGCACGCCGCCTGGGATGGCCGCGCACCGCTGCCACTGCCCGACGGCGGACAACTGTGCCTGCTGGGCTGCGAGGCCTTTTCCCAGCCCTTGCAGGTACGCGCACGGCAGGGGGGCGAGCGCATCCTGCTGCCCGGCCGCACCCATTCACACGCGCTGAAGGACTGCCTGCAGCGCGAGCACCTGGCGCCCTGGCGGCGCGCGCAGCTGCCGTTGCTGTTCGACGGCGAGCAGTTGCTGGCCGCCGCCGACGTGGTGGTGTCCGCCCCCCTGCGGGCGTGGCTGCAGGCCCACGACGCGCAGCTGCAGTGGCGCCCCGGCGGCTGGTGAATTGACCCCCGCGCGGCTGCCGTCCACACTTGTCGCATGGCCAAGAAGTCCCCCGAAAACGTCTCCCCGGTCGCCCAGTTCGAGCAGTCGCTCGAATCGCTGGAACAGCTGGTGGAGCAGATGGAAACCGGCGAGCTCAGTCTGGAAGCGTCGCTCAGTGCTTACGAACGTGGCGTGGGTCTGTACCGCCAGTGCCAGCAGGCGCTGGAGCAGGCCGAACTGCGCGTACGCCTGCTCAGCGATCCGGCCCAGCCGGACACCGCCGAACCGTTCGACCCGCCCAGCCATGACGGTTGAGGCGCTGTTCGCGCACTGGCGCGACCGTATTGAAAGCCAGCTTGACGCCGCCCTGCCCTCGCCGGCCGATGCGCCGCAGCGTCTGCACCAGGCCATGCGCTATTCGGTGCTGGGCGGCGGCAAGCGCATGCGGCCATTGCTGGTCTATGCCAGCGGCCGTCTGTTTGGTGCGCCGCCGGAGCAACTGGATGCGGCCGCGATGGCCGTGGAGCTGATCCACGCCTATTCGCTGGTACACGATGACCTGCCGGCCATGGACGATGACGCCCTGCGCCGCGGCAAGCCGACCACGCATATCGCATTCGACGAAGCCACCGCGATCCTGGCCGGCGATGCCCTGCAGACCCGCGCCTTCGGCCTGCTGGCCGATGCCGCGCTGCCGGCCAGCCTGCGCGTGGCCTGCCTGCAGACCCTGGCCCACGCCTCCGGCGCGGCCGGCATGTGCGGCGGCCAGGCATTGGATATCGACGCCACCGGCCAGCAGCAGTCGCTGGCCGCGCTCACCCGCATGCACGCGCTGAAGACCGGTGCGCTGATCCGCGCGGCGGTACGCATGGGCGCGCTGTGTGGCCAGGCACCGGCGCCGGTGCTGGCGCAGCTGGACGGTTTCGCCGATGCGCTGGGCCTGGCCTTCCAGGTGCGCGATGACATCCTCGATGTCGAGGCCAGTTCCGAGCAGCTGGGCAAGACCGCCGGCAAGGACCAGGCCCAGGACAAGAGCACCTTCCCGGCGCTGCTGGGCATGGACGGGGCCAAGGCGCACCTGCGCGACCTGGCCGCGCGCATGCAGGCGGCACTGGCCGGTTACCACGAAGAAGCCGACGCGCTGCGTGCGCTGGCCACGTTGGCGGTGGAACGCGATCATTGATCGCGCTGTGCGCTCGCGGGGCGTGGCCCGGCGCTACCGGCGATGGAAACAGAAACGCCCGGCATTGCCGGGCGTTCTGCTGTGCACGTGCCGCCAGAATTACTTGATCAGGCGCAGCGCGAACGGGTAGCGGTACAGCTCGCCGTTGTTGGCCTTGACCGCAGCGATGATGCTGAAGACCAGGCTGAGCAGGCCGACGATCGGGGCCAGGATGGCGCCGATGATCACGAAGGTCAGGATGATGCAGATGAACATCGCGATGGCGATGGTGATCTGGAAGTTCAGCGCTTCCTTGGCCTGGTCGGTGACGAAGGACTTGCCTGCGTCGTCCTTGTTGATCAGCCAGATGATCAGGGCACCGATGAAACCGGTGAAGATGCCCAGCAGGTGCGCGGCCAGCGCCATGGTGCGCTGGTCGGACGGCGCGTTGCCGGCCGCCGGGACGTTATCGAAATCGCTCACGACAAAACTCCTTTTTTTGGGTGGTCATGCGCGACCAGCTGAGGGCCGGTCGCGTCAGGCGGGCATAGCTTACGCCATCAACGCCATCAATCATTACCGGCGATCGTCATCCGTCCCACCAGGATCGAGCCGGTGCGGATGTGCGAGCGCGGGTCGACATCGCTGCCCACCGCTTCAATGCTGGCGAACATGTCGCGCAGGTTGCCGGCAATGGTGATGCCATCGACCGGGTACTGGATCTCGCCGTTCTCGACCCGGAAGCCACCGGCACCGCGCGAGTAGTCACCGGTTACCCCGTTCACGCCCTGCCCCATCAGTTCGGTCACCAGCAGGCCGTTGCCCATCTGCCGGGCAATTTCGTGCAGGGAGCCGGCATTGGCGGCCAGCTGCAGGTTGTGCACGCCGCCGGCATTGGCGGTGGTCTGCAGGCCCAGCTTGCGCGCCGAATAGCTGCCCAGCACGTAGCGCTGCAGCACGCCGTCGGTCACCAGGGCCGAGGCGCGGGTGGCCACGCCATCGCCATCGAAGGCGGCCGAACGCAGGCCGCGGCGCAGGTGCGGCAGCTCTTCGATCTGCATCCACTCGGGGAACAGGCGCTGGCCCACGCTGTCCAGCAGGAAGCTGGCCTGGCGGTACAGGGCGCCACCGGACACGGCCGAGAGCAGGTGGCCGACCAGGCTGCGCGCCACTTCCGGGGCAAACAGCACCGGCAGGCTGCCGGTGGGCAGCGAGCGCGGCTGCAGCCGGGCCACGGTGCGCTCGGCAGCGCGGCGGCCCACGTGGGCCGGGTCTTCCAGATCTTCGCGGGCCAGCGCGCCGGTGTACCAGCCGTCCCGCTGCATGCCATCGCCGGTGCCGGCAATCAGTGCGCAGCCAATCGAATGGTGGGTGCCGCGCTCGCGACCGATGAAGCCATGCGAGTTGGCGTACACCGATACGCTCTGCATGCTCGACACCGAAGCGCCGTCGGAATTGCGGATCTGCGCATCGGCCTGGCGGCCAGCAGCCTCGCAGGCCAGGGCCAGGTCCACTGCCTGGTCAGCCTGCAGCGCCCACGGGTGCCAGCTGTCCAGATCGGGGAAATCGCGGGCCATCAGCGCCGCGTCGGCCAGGCCGGCGGCCGGGTCGTCCTCGGTATGCCGGGCAATGGCGCAGGCCTGCTCGACCGTGGCCTGCAGGCTGGCTTCGTTCAGGTCGGCGGTGCTGGCACTGCCCTTGCGCTGGCCGAAGTAGACGGTCACCGCAATGCCGCGGTCGCGGGTGGACTGCACGGTTTCCACCTCGCCAAGGCGGACATTGACCTCCAGCCCGCGGTCCTCGCTGCAGCTCACCTCGGTCTGGCTGGCGCCCAGCGCGCGGGCGCGGTCGATCAGCTGCTGGGAAAGGTCGGCCAGCCGTTCCAGCCGGGCCAGGCTGTCGTCGCCGGTGGCGACTTCAGGGGCGATCACGTTCAATGCTTTATCCTGTACAGGTTGGGCCCGGCATCACGCCGGGCGACTTTTTTTGAGATCAGGTAGGAACGATGCGCGGACGCGACGAAGAAACCGGTGAATTCCACGACAAGAGCCGCAGCCAGAACCGGCGCGACGCACTTGACGTGCTGGCCCTGGGCGAGAAGCTGGTGTCGCTGACCCCGGCCCAGCTGGCGCGCCTGCCGATCCCGGAGGACCTGCTGCCGCATATCGCCGAGTGCAAGCGCATTACCGCCCACATCGCCCACAAGCGACAGCTGGCGTTCCTGGCCAAGCACATGCGCCGCGAGGACGAGGCCACGCTGGACGCGATCCGCGATGCGCTGGACGCCAACAGTGAAACCGGCCGCCGCGAAGTGGCGATGATGCACCGCGCCGAAGACTGGCGCGAGCGCCTGCTGGCCGAGGGCGACAAGGCCCTGGCCGCCCTGCTGGACGACTACCCGCAGGCCGACCGCCAGCAGCTGCGCACGCTGGTGCGCAACGCCCAGGCCGAAAAGGCCAAGAACAAGCCGCCGCGCGCCTACCGCGAGATCTTCCAGGTGCTGCGCGCGCTGATGCTGCCGGCGGCGCTGGGCCTGAAGGCCGCGGCCGACGAGGCCGACGACGTCGGCACCGACGAAGCCGACGAGGACTGAGTCCCCGCCGGTGCGGGCATGGGCGCTGGCCATCGCCGCGCTCAGGCCTGGGTACCGCCCACGGTCAGCCCCTCGATCAGCAGCGAGGGCTGGCCGACACCGACCGGCACGCTCTGGCCATCCTTGCCACAGATGCCCACGCCCTCGTCCAAGGCCAGGTCGTTGCCGACCATGTGCACCTTCTGCATGGTTTCCGGGCCATTGCCGATCAGCGTGGCGCCCTTCACCGGCGCGGTGATGCGGCCGTCTTCGATCAGATAGGCCTCGGTGGCCGAGAACACGTACTTGCCGCTGGTGATGTCCACCTGGCCGCCGCCGAAGTTGACCGCATACAGGCCCTTCTTCACCGACCGGATCATCTCCTGCGGGTCGTGCTGGCCGGCACGCATGTAGGTGTTGGTCATGCGCGGCATGGTCAGGTGCGCGAACGATTCGCGGCGCCCGTTGCCCGTGGGGGCCATGCCCATCAGGCGCGCGTTCAGCGCATCCTGCATGTAGCCCACCAGGATGCCGTCCTCGATCAGCGTGGTGCACTGGCTGGGGTGGCCTTCGTCATCGATGTTCAGCGAACCGCGGCGCCCGTCCAGGGTGCCATCGTCAACGATGGTCACGCCCGGCGCGGCCACGCGTTCGCCGATGCGGCCGGCGTACACGCTGGTGCCCTTGCGGTTGAAATCACCTTCCAGGCCGTGGCCCACCGCCTCGTGCAGCAGCACGCCGGGCCAGCCCGGGCCCAGCACCACCGGCATCACTCCAGCTGGGGCCGGCACCGCTTCCAGGTTCACCAGCGCCTGGCGCAGCGCTTCGCGGGCGAAGGCTTCGGGGCGGCCATCGGCGAACAGTTCGGCGTATCCATAGCGGCCGCCACCACCGGCATAACCGGATTCGCGGCGACCGTTCTGTTCCACGATCACCTGCACGTTCAGGCGCACCAGTGGGCGCACGTCGGCGCCCAGCACGCCGTCGGTGCGGGCAACCAGCACGGTGTCCACGCCGCCGGACAGGCTGACCATCACCTGCTTCACCCGCGGGTCGGCCGCGCGCAGGTAGCCATCCAGGCGCTTGAGCACGTCCACCTTGGCTTCATTGCCCAGGCTGTCGATCGGGTCCAGCGTGGGGTACAGCGCGCGGGCGTTGCCGCGCAGCAGCGAACGGCCCTGCTGTGCGCCGCCCTCGCGGGAAATCGCGCGCGCCGACTGTGCCGCAGTCAGCAGTGCATCGGCATGGATATCGTCGGAATAGGCGAAGCCGGTCTTTTCCCCGGCAATGGCGCGCACGCCCACGCCCTGTTCGATGGAATGAGCGCCATCCTTGACGATGCCGTCTTCCACGCTCCAGCTCTCGCGCCGGGCGTGCTGGAAGTACAGGTCGCCGAAGTCCACGCCGGGGCCGAGCAGCTGGCCGAAGGCGCGCTCCAGGCCAGCGGTATCCAGGCCGCCGGGGCGCAGCAGGCGGTCGTGGGCAAGGGTCAGGGCAGTATCAGTCATGGTCTCGATCTGGGGGTGCTGGCGTGGCCAGGCAAGGCCACGCGATGAACGGGGGGCGCCGCGCTCAGCGCGGGCGCGGCAGGTCGGTCACGGTCGGCGGCGGAACCGGCACGGGCACCGGGGCCGGCGCGGGGCTGCGGTCACGGCTGCGCTCGATCACTTCCACCTTGGGCTCCTTCCACGGCCCGGTCACCCGGTAGGTGCGCGCGCCGATCTCACCCAGTGGCTTGGACAATACCGCATTGGTGGCCGCGCCCAGGGCGGCGCCCACCGGGCCACCGGCCACCGCGCCGACCACGGTCAGCAGGTTGCCGGCGCGCGGGTTCACATCAATGGTCTGGTCGAACTGCTGCTGGCGCAGGTCGGTCTGGCCGCGGATGGTGATGTTCGCTGCGGGGCCTTCGATCAGCACCTTGTCGGTGCGCGCCATGCCGTTGCCGAACTGCATGCCGCCCTCGATCTGATTGAAGGCAAAGCCCTTGGAGAAGAAATCACGGAAGTCGAACATCAGCCGGCGCGGCAGCTGGGCCACGCTCAGCAGGCCCAGCACGCGGCCGGCCCCCGGGTCCAGTTCCAGCAGCTGGCCGTTGCGTGCATGGATGTCCAGCTGCCCCTGCAGGTTGCCCAGCTGGAAGTCGGACGGGCCGCCGGCCCACGAGGCCTGCAGCTGGGCCTGGCCGGAGCCGCCCCGCAACTGGCCGGCGTAATCGAAGTTCTGCAGCAGCCCCCCCAGATCCTCACTGCGCACCTGGGCGTTCAGTTCAGTACGCGCACCGGCGCTCTTGCCCAGCCAGCGGCCGGTGATGTCGATTTCCTGGTCCGGCGCGCGGAAGCGCAGCTCGTCCACGCTCAGGCCCTGCGCCAGCGGGCGGGTGCGCAGCACGGCCTGGCCCAGCACCACCTTGCCGAACTTCAGGTCGGCGATGTCCAGCGCGAACGGCGGCAGCTTGGCCGGGTCCATGTCGTCGGCACCGGCCTGCACTTTCGCGGCGGGCGGGGTTGCCGCGCCGGCAGCTGCAGGCGGGGATTGCCAGTACACACGGTCAAGCGTGCCGCTGATGGTGCCACCGTCGGCATTGGGCACGCTCAGGCGGCCGGCCAGCGATGGGCCGTCCATGCGTACATCCAGCGCCTGCGGCCCGGGGTGCAGCTGCAGCCGGGTCTGCGCGAACACACCGCCGATCAGCATCAGCTGGCCCACCTGCACATCCACCGTGCGCAGCGGCATGGGATCGCCATCGCCGTCGGCACCGCGGGCCAGCCCGATCCATTCCAGCGCGTCCAGGGTGGGGCTGCGGCCATTGATGGTCAGTCCGCTGGGCGGCGGCTCGCGGTCCACCTGGCTGCTGCCCAGGGTGACCTGTACACCGGTCTGGTTGTTGTGGCTGCGCGCAGCCAGCGCCAGCCGGTCGCCAAAGGCCACATCGATGCGTCCGGCCCCCATCGGCAGCTGCGCGGCCACGGTGGTGGCCAGCGGCTCGGCGGCCGGCTTGTCCAACGGCGCCGGCAGATCCAGGCGGGTGCCTACCAGGTCCGAGCGCAGGCGCAGCTCACTGGGCGGGGCGGCGCTGCCGGGGGCGACCTTGGGCAGGTTGACCGCGATCGTCCACGGCGAGGTGCCGTTGATGTAAGGCTTCAGCCAGGCCATTTCCGGCGCGCGGTCGATCAGCACGCCCGCATCCAGGCTGGCCGACAACTCCGATTCGAAGGCCAGCCGCGCATCGCGCACGAAGCCGCCGGCGCGCAGGCTCAGCGTGCCGTCCTGGCCCAGGTGGCGCACCGCCAGCGATTCGGCGGCGAACCCGGCGTTGCTGTAGCGGGCCTGGCCGTGCATGCCATCGAATGCCACGTCGAAGCGCTTGTCGGCCAGCTTCACCCCGGCCAGGTCCACCGTGCCCTGCAGGTGGCCACCGCCTTCGTCATGGTGCAGGGGCTGCAGCAGATCGAAATGCACGTTGGCCGGGCCGCTGGCGCTCAGGTTGTCCAGGGTGTCGCCGTATTCCTTGTGCAGGCCGCTCTGGCGCAGCATGGCCAATAACGCACCCGCTTCGCTGCGGCTGTCGGCGCGCACGTACAGCGGCTGCTGGCCGAAATCGGGAATGCCGGCTTCAAAGTGCTGCACCGCCACCCCGGCCAGGTCGCCACGGCCCTGGATATGGAAGCCCGGCCCGATGAAGGCAACATCGGCATCCACCTGGCCCATCAGCGGCCAATCGTGCTGGAAGCGGATCTGCCCGTTGCTGATGTGGCCAGTGGCTTCGAAACGGCCATCGTTGTTGTCGAACGGCCAGTCGTCCAGGTCACCACTGACCAGACCGATACCGCCCCGCACCTGGCCACCGGCCAGGGCCATATCCAGCCAGTCGGTGGCGCCCTTGCTCATCTTGGAATGGATCCAGAAGCGCTTGGCGGCGGTCATCGGCACATCGTCCAGCTTGGCCGCCAACTGCATCCACGGCCGCGTGCCGTCGCCCTGGAACCACAGCCCGCCACGCACGTCGGCCGCGTAATCGGTGCCCTGCACGCGCAGGGCCGGGGTGCCGATGCGCCAACCACCGGCTTCATCGCGCCAGCCGACCACCTGCCCGGCCAGGTGCAGGTCGTGGCGCACGCCGAAGCCGCTGGGCCAATCGAACTGCAGTTGCCGCTGCGGCTGCAGCTGCAGGCTGAAGCCATTGGCATCGCCTTCGAAACGCCCGCCCAGGCCGCGCAGGCCCGGCGCGCCGGCCACGCTGGCAAAGCCCAGCGACTGCAGCTCGCCCTGCGCCCACAGCGGGCCATCGCGTTCACCCCGCACCTGCAGCGCGGCCACGTCCAGCTGTGGCCGGGCCAGGTACAGCCAACGGCGCAGGCCCGGGTCCAGCCGGTCGCTCAGGGCCAGCGCGCGCACGGCCGTGCCGGCCTGCACCGCACCGCTGCTGATCTGCAGCTGCCGGCCCAGGCGCACCTGCAGGCCATCCAGTTGTTGGGCGCCGTCTTCGCCCTGCAGGCGCAGCTTCGGCACCTGCAGCACCCAGCCGTCGGCCTGGCGTTGCCAGCGCAGCCGTGCCTGCAGGCGCTGCAGCTGCACCTGCGGGCGCGCCACGCCCGGCATCGGTGCGCCTTCAATACGCAGCCCACGCAGGTCCGAATCGGTGGTCACCGCCACCGGCGCGAAATCGCGCAGGGTCAGCCACAGGTTCAACTCGCCCTTGCCTTCGCGCAGGCGCACGCCGGCACCGGCCAGCAGCGGCGCCCAGGCATGGAAGTCCACCGGGTCGGCCCCCAGCCACGCCTGGCCATTGCCTTTGCGCCGGTCCAGTTCCAGCACTGCCGTCAGCGGCAGGGCCTCGGCCTGGGCCCAGGCACGCACGCCCACCTGCAGCCGGTCGCCCTGCACGCGCAGGCGCAGATCGAGGCGCGGCAGCGTGGCGTCGATGCCCAGCGCGGGCGCATGCACGGCCAGTTGTCCGCCAATCACCTGCAACTCGCCCAGCCGGCGCAGCGCATCCAACGGATCGCCCGCACCGCTGGACTGCGGCAGGCCACGCACGCTCCAGCGGCCGTCAGCGGCCTGCTGCAGGTCCAGCGACAGCCCACGCAGGCGCAGCTCGGTCAGCGAGCGCCCCGGCAGCAACCCGCTGTACATCGATACCAGTACTTCGGCTTCGCCAATGGCCAGCCCCTGCCCGGCGCCGATACGCAGCCCCTGCAGTTGCAGCAACGGGCCGCGCCGGGTCCAGGCAGTCTGCAGGCGCTCGAAACGCACCGGCTGGCCAGCCCGCGCGCTCAGCCACGCGGCGATCTGCTGCGGGTGGCGCTCGGCCAGCGGCAACAGCTGGCTGAGCGTGCCCACCAGCAGGGCAAGCACGACCAGGCCTACCGCGCACGCGGCAATCAGATGACGGCGGATCCTTCGCAGTCGCAGGCGCGGCGGCGCGCTCATCGGCCAGCGCCGGACCGCAGCCGGCGTGGATCAGAGCAGAACCACATCGAACTGCTCCTGCAGGTACTGCTCGTCCGCCTGAAAACGGATGCTCTTGCCGAGGAATTCCTCCAGCTCGGCCACGGCGGCCGATTCCTCTTCGGTGATGCGTGCCACCACCTTGGTCGAGGCGA
Organism: Stenotrophomonas sp. YAU14D1_LEIMI4_1; assembly: GCF_003086815.1. Taxonomy (NCBI): domain Bacteria; kingdom Pseudomonadati; phylum Pseudomonadota; class Gammaproteobacteria; order Lysobacterales; family Lysobacteraceae; genus Stenotrophomonas; species Stenotrophomonas sp. YAU14D1_LEIMI4_1. The sequence continues at coordinate 2,980,225 of NZ_CP025997.1, forward strand.
TCACCAGCAGGCGCGCGGCATCGAACTGGCGCACCGCACGGGTGATCTCGCGGAAGATTTCGTAGGTCACCGTTTCGGTGGTCTTGATGCTGCCGCGACCACTGCACTGCGGGCAGGTTTCCGACAGCTGGCGCTCCAGGCTTTCCACGGTGCGCTTGCGGGTCATCTCCACCAGGCCCAGCGGCGAGAAGTCGTAGACGGTGGTCTTGGCATGGTCGCGGGCCAGCGCCTTTTCCAGCGTGCGCAGCACCTGGCGGCGGTGCTCGGCATCGTCCATGTCGATGAAATCGATGATGATGATGCCGCCCAGGTTGCGCAGCCGCAGCTGCCTGGCCACCGCCTGCGCGGCCTCCAGGTTGGTGCGGAACACGGTTTCTTCCAGGTTGCGCTGGCCCAGGAACGAACCGGTGTTCACATCGATGGTGGTCATCGCCTCGGTCTGGTCGATCACCAGGTAGCCACCGGATTTCAGCGGCACCTGCTTGTCCAGCGCGCGGCCGATCTCGTCTTCCACGCCGAACATGTCGAAGATGGGGCGGTCACCGCTGTACAGCTCGATCTTCTCGGCCAGCACCGGCATGTACTTGGCCACGAATGCCTGCAGCTGGGCGAAGGTTTCCTTGGAATCGACCTTCACCTTGTCCACGTCCTTGCGGATCAGGTCGCGCACCGAGCGCAGCGGCAGGCTCAGGTCTTCATAGATGTTGCTGCACGAGGGCGCCTCGCGGCCACGGCGCTCGACCACGTTCCAGACCCGCGACAGATAAGCGATGTCCTCGGCAATGGCTTCGGCCGGCTGTCCTTCGGCATTGGTGCGCACGATGTAGCCGTAGCCACCGTGCTGCGCCGACAGTTCGGTCACCAGCGCCTTCAGCCGCGCACGCTCGCCTTCGTCTTCGATGCGCGCCGAAACGCCCACCACCTTCGACTGCGGCAGCAGCACCATGTAGCGCGAGGGAATGCTGATCTGCGTGGTCAGGCGCGCGCCCTTGGTGCCGATCGGGTCCTTCACCACCTGCACCACGATGTCCTGGCCGTCGCGCAGCAGTTCCACGATCGGCACGCTGGACGGCGGCGGCAGGGTGGTGTTCTCGGTATCGGCACTGGCCACCGGGGCCGGCCGCACCACGTCGTTGGCGTGCAGGAACGCGGCGCGCTCCAAGCCCACTTCCACGAACGCGGCCTGCATGCCGGGCATCACCCGCTGCACCTTGCCCTTGTAGATGTTGCCGACCACACCCCGGCGCCAGCCGCGCTCGATGTGCAGTTCCTGCAGCATGCCGTTTTCGATCACCGCGACCCGGGTTTCGCGCGGGGTCACATTGACCAGGATTTCCTCAGACATCGGCAGCCTCCCTGGCGGCATGGGCAGTGGGGGCCGGCACGCCGCAGCGGGCCAGCAGGCGATCAGTGTGCAGCAACGGCAGCCCCATCACGCCGGAATAGCTGCCTGACAGGTGTTCGATCCAGCGCTCGGCGCCGCCCTGGATGGCATAGGCGCCGGCCTTGTCCAGCGGTTCGCCGGTGGCCACGTAGGCGGCGATGTCGGCCGCGGCGATCGGCGCGAAGGTGACCTCGGAGACCACCAGCTCGGTCTCCAGGCCCTGCGCGTGCACGACCACCACCGCGGTCATCACCTGGTGGGTGCGCCCGGCCAGGCGCGCCAGCATCGCGCAGGCCTCGGCCGCGTCGGCCGGCTTGCCGAACACCTGGCCGTCCAGCACCACCTCGGTATCCGAGCCCAGCACCCGCGCCTGCGGGTCGGTGTCCAGCACCCGGGCCAGCCCGGCGCGCGCCTTGTCGGCGGCCACCCGACATACATACTGTTCGGCACTTTCCTCCGGCGCACGCTGCTCGGGCACCTCCAGGTCCAGGGCCTGGAAGGGGCGTTCGAGTCGGGCCAGCAGTTGGTTGCGTCGGGGCGAGCGGGAAGCGAGATAGAGCATCAGCACAGCATAACCTGAGGCCGCCACCTGAATCGTCGGCAACCCCGCCTTGAACGCCTTCAACCCCGAACGGACTCACAGCGCGTTCATCGCTACGACACCACCCTCACCGGCACACCAAGGAGATCCCATGCGCCGCACCGCCACCCCGCTGCTGCTTGCCCTGTCCCTCGCTCTTGGAGCTTCGATGACCGCCCATGCTGCCCCGCCGCCGCCGCCCGCGGTCGCCGCCGCCGAAGGCACCCTGCTGAACATCTCGGCCAACGCCGAAGCCACCCGCGTGCCGGACGTGGCCACCCTGTCGGCCGGCGTGGTCACCCAGGCCGCCGACGGCAACAGCGCCATGCGCCAGAACGCCCAGCAGATGGACAAGGTGCTGGCCGCGATCAAGGCCGCCGGCATTGCCGAGCGCGACGTGCAGACCAGCGGCGTCAGCCTGAACCCGCAGTACCGCTATGCCGACAACGAAGCGCCGAAGATCACCGGCTACCAGGCCAGCAACACGGTCAGCCTGAAGGTGCGTGACATCGCCAAGCTGGGCAAGGTGCTTGATGCCCTGGCCGCACAGGGCGCCAACCAGATCAATGGCCCGCAGTTCGAGATCGACCAGCCCGAGCCGGTCTACGACGAAGCCCGCCTGGCCGCGCTGAAGAAGGCCCAGGCCCGTGCCCAGACCTATGCGAAGTCGCTGGGCCTGCAGGTGCGCCGGATCGTCAGCATTTCCGAGAACAGCAATGGCGGCTTCCGCCCGATGCCGATGATGCGCGCGATGGCCGCCGGCGCGGCGATGGACAAGGCCACCCCGGTGGCACCGGGTGAATCGACCGTGTCGGTGAACCTGGACGTCGTGTTCGAACTGGGGCGGTAACCGTCACGCAAGGCGGTAGATGCCAGCCGTGGTTGGCAGCCGCTGGCGCAGGCGCCCCCCAGGTTGGCGACCTGCAAAAGACAAAGAAGGGGTCCGCCACCGCGGGCCCCTTCCTTGTATCTGAAGCCCAGCCCAACGGCGTCGCACCTGACTCTAGGCAGTGGCCGGTGGCTGGCGCTAATGATGAACTGCCAGCCGCGTGCGGCAACCCCGATGGCGGCCCTGGTGCGTTGAGGACTTCAACACTGGCATGGAGGTGGACCATGGTTCGTACGTATCCCGCTGCATCCCTGCACTTCGACCCCGCCCGCATTGCCGCCTGGAGCGCGGCCATTGCCCTGCACCTGCTCGCGCTGTTGCTGCTGCTGATCCCGGCAACCTACCAGGCCATCAGCGCCCTGCCGCGCGACGACACCACGGTGCGTTTCATCCCCAAGGAAGATCCCAAGCCGCTTGAGCCCACCCCGTTGCCGCCCAAGCCGGAAGTGGTGAAGCTGGTGCCGAAATCGCAGCCGGTGCCGACCGTGACCCCGCCCCTGCCCGCGCCCACCGCAACACTCGACGAGGCCCAGGGCATCATCCTGCCGGCGGCCGCCGAGGTGGCGGTGGAAGCGCCGCCCGCGCTGCAGCCGGGTGCTCCGGTCACCGGCGCCCAGCTGCAGTACCGCAGCGCGCCGCCGCCGAGCTATCCGGTGCCGGCCCTGCGCAACCACGAACAGGGCACGGTGCTGCTGCGGGTGGAGGTGGATCCGAACGGGCAGCCGGTGAACGTCAGCATTGAACGCAGCAGTGGCTCGCGCAGCCTGGACCAAGCCGCCCGCCAGCAGGTGCTGCGCCACTGGCGCTTCGTCCCGGCCGAGCGTGATGGCCAGGCGGTGTCCGCCATCGGCATGGTGCCGGTGCAGTTCAGCCTGCCCGATTGACCCACGGACCGGCCCGGCGATCTGCCGGGCCGGCTCCAACGCGGGCTGCGCCACAACCCGGCCATGACTCTCCAATTCTTCAGTCGCGATCACATTTCTGTTACGAATTCAGTAAAACTTCACAACGCCGTCACCTGACAGAAACCTAGATTGACGCGTCCCGGGGCACACCGGTGACAGCCCTCGATGCTCGAGTTTTCCAGTCAGGAGAGAAGCTGTGAAACACCCGATCCAACGGCCCGCCAGCCGCCGCCAAAACCACCTGGCATTTTCCATTACCCACATCCTCACCGGCGGCGCTCTGCTGCTGGCCGGCGCCGTGGTCTCCCCTGCCTTCGCACAGGACCAGGCCACCAACCTCGACCGGATCACCGTGACCGGTTCGAACATTCCCCGCACCAACACCGAAACGCCCTCGCCGGTGCAGGTGGTGACCCGCCAGGAAATCGACCGCAGTGGCAAGACCACCGTGGCCGAATACCTGCAGACGCTCACCTCCGACGGTGCAGGTTCCATTCCCAAGACCTTCGGCAATGGTTTTGCCGGCGGTGGCGCCGGCATCTCGCTGCGCGGCCTGGGCGCCGGCTCCACGCTGGTGCTGTTGAACGGCCGCCGCATGGCCACCTATGGCCTGGCCGATGATGGCCAGAAGGTGTTCACCGACCTCAGCACCATTCCGCTTGACGCCGTCGAGCGCGTGGAAGTGCTGAAGGACGGCGCCTCGGCCATCTACGGTTCCGATGCGATCGCCGGCGTGGTCAACATCATCCTGCGCAGCGACTTCCAGGGCGCGATCCTGCGCGGTTCGTACGGCGTATCCGGCGATGGCGACGGCGATGCCAAGAAGGCCACGCTGACCGCCGGTACTGGTGACCTGTCCAGCGACGGCTGGAATGCGTTCTTCAGCCTGGACGTCGGCAAGACCGACGCGATCAAGATCAGCGACCGCAAGAACCGCAAGTGGATCGGCACCGGTGACATCCGTCGCTGGGGCTATGACGCCGCCGATGCGCAGTTCCTGGGCGGCGCCTACCTGTCCGGCGGCACCGCCGGTGGCGTGGGCCCGAACGGTTCGGTGTTCGATGACCGCAACGTGGACGATGAAAACCCGGCCTTCCTGGTCGCACTGCCGGGCTGCGCCGACCTGACCACCATTCCCGGCCAGAGCGATGCCACCGCACAGGCGCAGGGCTGCCTGTGGAATCCGGCTCAGCTGTACCGCGACCTGAGCCCGGAAGAGAAGTACGTGAACGTGTTCGGCCGCGCCAGCTTCGCCTTCGGCGAAGGCGGCGAGGTCTACACCGAGATCGGCTACTCGAAGAAGGAAACGATCTTCAGCAACACGCCGTCCGGTGTTTCCGGCGGCTGGGGCTACCCCGGCGGCCCGGTCAACGCCAGCAGCGGCGACGGTGCCGTGGTGCTCAGCCCGACCCATCCGGACAACCCGATTCCCGGCCAGGCCTCGCGCCTGCGCTATTCGGCCTGGGATGTCGGCCCGCGCGTCACCAACAACACCAACGAGTTCAACCGTTTCCTGGTGGGCGTGAAGGGCAACTGGGGCGACTGGAGCTACGACACCGCCTACCTGCATTCGGGCACCGACCTGGTCAACAAGCGCACCGGCTTCCTGCGCTACAGCGCCGTGCAGTGCGCGCTGGGTGACCCGGCCTGCGCCGGCGGTGTGTGGCGCATCGGCGACAACGCCGGCCTGAATTCGCAGGCGCTTTACGACTACATCTCGCCCACCATCAGTGCCCGCGCCAAGTCCAGCCTGGACATGTTCGACTTCACCGTCTCGCGCAGCCTGATGGATCTGAAGGGCGGCCCGCTTGGCCTGGCCATGGGTACCGAATGGCGCAAGACCAGCAACAGCCTGACCCCGCAGACCTACACCGACCAGGGTGACATCATCGGCCTGGGCTACTCGGCCTATGACGGTACCCAGAACGTGTACGCGGGCTACGTCGAACTGTCCGCGCCGGTGCTGGAACAGTTGGAACTGTCGGCCGCACTGCGCTACGACAAGTACGAAAGCGGTGAAGGCAAAGCCACCCCGAAGCTGGGCGTGAAGTTCACCCCGGCCGACTGGATCGCCCTGCGCGCCAGCTACGCCGAAGGCTTCCGTGCGCCGAACCCGGCCGAAAACGGTGACGGTGGCCTGGCCGCCTTCTCCAACGCCCGCGATCCGGTGCGCTGCGCCATCGACCCGGACAACGAGTGCACCGCGCGTTCGGTGGCCATCATCACCCGCCCCAATTCCGGCCTGAAGCCGGAAGAGTCGAAGAGCTACTCGGTGGGTATCGTGCTGCAGCCGACCTCCAGCACCTCGCTGACGGTTGATGCCTGGGAAATCAAGCGCACCAACGAAATCGCCCAGGGCAGCACCGCCGACGCCATCGCCGCCGGCAACGTCCTGCGCGACAGCAACAACATCGGCGGCGTGGCCAACAGCGGCACCATCCTGGCGGTCAACACGCAGTACGTGAACGCCAACTCGTCGCGTGTGCGCGGTATCGATACCGATATCCGCCAGACCTTCGACCTGGGCCCGGGCCAGCTGGAAATGGACCTGCAGTGGAGCCACCTGCTGAAGTTCGAGCGCACCGAGGGTGACACCACCGTCGACTACGTGGGCACGCACGGCAACTGCGACGTGACCAACTGCATCGGCACCCCGCAGGACCGCATCAACTTCGGCACCACCTGGAAGCAGGGGCCGTGGAGCGTGAGCGGCGTGGTGAACTACATCGACAGCATGGAAAACAAGGATCGCCGCGGTGGCGACTACCTGGCCTTCTATGAAGACGGCTCGCCGGTGGAGAAGATCTCTTCGTTCACCACCTTCGATCTGTCCGGTCGCTGGAACATCACCGATGCGTTCGAGCTGAACGCCTCGGTGCAGAACGTGTTCGACCGCATCGCCCCGCTCGACCCGTCCACCTACGGCGCGGTCAACTACAACCCGCTGCACTTCAGCGGTGCGATTGGTCGTTACTTCACCGTCGGCGCCAAGTACACCTTCAACTGATCCACGAAGGTCAACCGCACTGCAAAGGCCCGGGCATGTCCCGGGCCTTTGCTTTTTCACCACATGCGCGCGGCCATGATGAAGGCCTACCGCGCGAGGCACGACCGCATGCCGTCTTCCACGCAACGCCTGGGCCTGGCCGCGCTGACCGCGCTTGTCGTCGGTTCGATGGTCGGCGCCGGCATTTTCTCGCTGCCACAGAACGTGGCCCGCAGCGCCGGGCCGGCCGCAGCGCTGATCGGCTGGGCCCTGAGCGGCGCCGGCATGCTGATGCTGGCCTTCGTGTTCCAGGCACTGGCCAACCGTCGGCCCGACCTGGACACCGGCATCTACGCCTATGCGCGCGAGGGCTTCGGCAACTACATCGGCTTTTCCGCCGCGTGGGGCTACTGGGTGGCCTCGGTGCTGGGCAATGCCAGCTTCTTCGTGCTGATCTTCAGCGGCCTGGGCCACTTCCTGCCGGTGTTCGGCGAGGGCAACACGCCCGTGGCCTTCGCCGCCTCTTCGCTGCTGCTGTGGACGGTGCACCTGCTGGTACTGCGGGGCCTGCGCACCGCCGCCATCATCAACGGCCTGGTGACCGTGGCCAAGCTGGTCCCGATCGCCCTGTTCCTGGTGCTGGCCGCCGGGGCATTCCGCATGGATGTGTTCCGCGCCGACTTCTTCGGCACACCCGTGCTGGGCGATCTGGGCACGCAGCTGCGCGGCATGATGCTGGTGACGGTGTGGGTGTTCATCGGCATCGAAGGGGCCAGCATCTATTCGCGGCGGGCGGCCCGCCGCGCCGACGTCGGCCGCGCCACGGTGATCGGTTTCGTCGGGGTGTGGCTGCTGCTGGTGCTGGTCAGCCTGCTGGCGATGGGGGTGCTGTCGCAGGCCGAGCTGGCGGGCCTGCCCAATCCCTCGATGGCATATGTGCTGCGCGCCATCGTCGGCGAGTGGGGCGCTACCGTGATCATCATCGGCTCGGTCATTTCCGTGCTCGGCGCGCTGCTGGCATGGGTGCTGCTGTGCGGTGAAGTGCTGTATGCCGCCGCCGGCGACGGCACCATGCCCGCCTTCCTGGGCCGCGAGAACGCGCGCGGCGTACCGGCCAATGCGCTCTGGATGAGCAACGGCCTGATCCAGCTGTTCCTGCTGCTGGTGCTGTTCAATTCGGGCAGCTACACCAGCCTGGTGCTGCTGGCCGCATCGATGAGCCTGGTGCCGTATTTCCTGTCGGCGGCCTTCGCCGTGCAGCTGGCCTGGCGTGGCCAGGCGTATGCCGGGGAAACCGGTGTGCGCTGGCGCGACTTCGGCGTTGCGCTGCTGGCCAGCGCCTACGCGTTGTGGCTGGTCTATGCCGGCGGCGTGGACAACCTGCTGCTGTCGGTGCTGCTGTATGTGCCCGGCGTGGTGCTGTTCGCGCTGACCCGGCGCCAGCATGGGCAGGCCGTGTTCACCCGCTGGGAAGCGGTGCTGTTCGGCGCGATCGTGGTGGTGGCGATCGCCACCCTGGTCGCGTTCTGGCGCGGCGCACTGACGTTGTAGCGTCGAGCTTGCTCGACTGCGCCACCGCCCTTGTAGAGTCGAGCTTGCTCGACTGGCTCTTGCAGCGCGCGCACAGCAGTCGAGCAAGCTCGACTCTACGAAGTGCAGCCATCACGCACAAAAAAAAACCTGCATCTCGCGATGCAGGTTTTCAAAGGTGGCGCCCGAAGTTGGACTCGAACCAACGACCCCCTGATTAACAGTCAAGTGCTCTAACCGGCTGAGCTATTCGGGCAGACGACTAGTATAACCACTCTTCACGCGCGATGGTAGGGGTGATTGGCAATCATTGCCGCGGCCCGATACAACTGCTCGGCCACCACCAGCCGTACCAGCATGTGCGGCAGGGTCAACGGGCCGATCGACCACTTCTCGTCGGCCAGCGCGGACACTTCTGGCGAATGCCCTTCCGGGCCGCCGATCAGGAAAGCCAGGTCCCTGCCCTGCCCGCGCCAGTGCTCCAGGCGCTGTGCCAGCTGTTCGGAACTGAGCTGGCGACCGGGCACATCCAGTGCCACCACGTAGGCGTTCTTCGGCAATGCCGCGATCACCCGCTTGCCTTCGTCTTCAGTGGCACGGCGCGCATCGCGGCCCTTGCCACGCAGGCCGGGTTCGATTTCCACCAGTTCAAACGGCAACCAGTGCGAGAGCCGCTTCTGGTACTCGGCAAACCCTTGCGCCACCCAGCTGGGGGCACGTTCGCCGGTGGCGATCAGACGGGCTTTCATCAAACAGTCCTCCACAAACGTCGACGGCGCCATCGGCGCCGTCGAAGGGGTGCGTCAACGCGCGGCTCAGGCCACTTCGTCGTCGCTGGTCGGCGGCTGGTCGCCCACGGTCCACAGGCGCTCCAGCGCGTAGAACTCGCGCACGCGCGGCAGCATCACGTGCACGATCACGTCGCCCAGGTCCACCAGCACCCATTCGGCTTCGCGCTCGCCTTCCACGCCCAGCGGCATCACGTCGATCTTCTTGGCGAAGCGCACGACTTCATCGGCGATCGACTTCACGTGGCGGGTGGAGGTACCGGAGACGATGACCAGATAGTCGGCGACGCTGGACTTGCCACGCACGTCGATCTCGACCGGGTCCTTGGCCTTCAGGTCTTCGGTGGCTTGGCGGACGCTGGCCAGCAGTTCCGGCACCGAAGGCGGCGGGCTGGGCAGTTCGACCTTGATGGTCTGGGGCTGGGTCTGGTTGCTCAAAACGGATCGACTCGATAAACGTGGGGGCGATTATACGGGCAAGGCGCGCCCGCGGCATTCACGGGGTGGCCGGGCGGTACAGACCGTGGTCCACCACGTAATCGGCCACCGCCGGCGGCAGCAGGGCCCGCCACGGGCCGGTGGCGGCAATCTGCGCACGCACCGCGCTGGCCGATTCCGAGCGCAGCGGGTGGTGCAGGCGCAGCACCCGCCCGCCCGGGCTGGCGAACAGGGCCTGCTCGTTGTCGGCCCAGCGGCCATCCAGGGCCTGGCCCAGGGCGCCATCCACCGAATCCTGCAGCGGGCTGCCCGGGCGCTCGGCAACGATGAAGTGGGCCAGGTCGAACAAGGCCTGCCACTCGTGCCAGGCCGGCAGGGCCAGCAGGCTGTCGGCGCCAACCAGCCAGGCCAGCGGCCGGCTCGGGCCCAGCTCGGCGCGCAGTTCGCGCAGGGTGTCGACGGTGTAGGAAGGACGACCCGGGAAGCGCTTGGCCCGTTCCAGTTCGCGCCGGTCCAGCAGCAGGCCCGGCTCGTCGCCAATGGCCAGCGAGAGCATGCGGCAGCGCTGCTCGGCGGTGGCCCCCGGCGGCGCGCGGTGCGGCGGATCGGCCGCCGGCAGCAGCCGCACCGCCACCTGCAGTTCATCGCGTGCGGCGCGGGCGATCGCCAGATGCCCCAGGTGCACCGGATCGAAGGTGCCCCCGTAATAGATGCGCAGGCTCATGGCTCAGGCCCGGGCCAGCAGGCGCACGGCGCGGGCCTCGGCCACCGCCACCAGCAACCGCTCCAGGGCCAGCCAGGCATCGCCGTCGGCGCGCCCCTTGGCAATGCGATCCACCAGGCCGGCTTCGGCCACGAAACGTTCCCAGCGCTTGCCTTCCGGGTGGCGCTGCAACGCACGCTTGTAGGGCGCCTGGCGCGATTCCCAGATACCGCGCGACTTCATTTCCGCGGCCAGATTGCCGCCGCGCGCCTGCACCCGGGCCAGGCCGGCACCGGCCAGCAGTTCGCGGATGACCATCGGCATCAGCGCGGCCACCGCCTCGCCTTCGCCGCGCAACCCGGCCAGCATGCGCAACACCGCCTGCGGCTGCCCGGAGAACGTGGCTTCCAGCAGACGGAACACGTCGTAGCGGGCGGCGTCGGCCACCAGCGATTCCATCCGTTCCACGTCCAGCGGCTGGCCGTCGGCCAGCAGTGCCAGCTTGTCGATCTCCTGCGCGGCCGCCAGCAGGTTGCCTTCCACGCGTTCGGCCAGGCGCTGCACCGCGGCGGGATCGGCGCGCAGGCCCTTGCCACGCAGGCGGCGCTCGATCCAGTCGGGCAGTTCGTGCGGCTTGATCGCCCAAGCCACCGACAGCACGCCGACGCGGTTCACCGCTTCGGCCCACTTGCCCTGGTGGGCCTTGCTCCATTCGTTGGCGGTGATCAGCAGCACCACGTCCGGCGCCGGGTTGGCGCAGAACTGGCTGATCACTTCGGCGCCGTCCTTGCCCGGCTTGCCGCTGGGCAGGCGTACTTCCACCAGCCGGCGAGCGCTGAACAGGCTGGGCGCATTGAAGCTGGCGTCGAGCTGGTTCCAGTCGAAGTCGCGGCCATCGGCATCGAACACTTCACGTTCGCCAATGCCGGCGGCGCGCGCGCGTGCGCGCACGGCATCGGCCGCTTCCAGCACACGCAGGGTTTCCGGCCCGGCGATCAGGTACACCGGCGCCAGCGCGGTATCACCGCCCTGGCTGGCCAACTGCTCCGGACGCAGTTCCATCGCTGCGCCGGCTCAGCGCTCGACCGGCGGTGCCGGCGTGGGCTGCACGTCCTGGGCCGCGGCCGGCTTGGGCGCTGCCAGGCTGCCGCCACGTTCCAGTTCGGCGCGCACCACGCTGTCGATGCGGCGGATGATGGACGCCGACATTTCCCGGCGCAGTTCATCGGCCAGGATCTCGCGTTCGGTGGTGGTACCGGTGGCGTCGGTCGGCGGCGACACGTAATCGCGCGACAGTTCGATCACCTGCTGCGGCACCAGTTCGCTGCCGTCTTCGCGGCGGAAGATGAAGATGACCGCATAGCGCAGGCTGTATTCCTGGGCACGGCCCTGCGCATCGATGGCGATGGGCAGATCGCCCCAGCGCTCGGACAGCACCTGCAGCTGGGTACTCGGCCCGGTGCTTTCGTCATCGGCCAGCTTGGCCCCGGACGCCAGCAGGCTGCGGTTGAGCAGCTTGACCAGTTCGCTGTAAGGCGCGGTGGAGACCACCTTCACTGGCGCCGTGTCGGTGGGCAGCATCAGCTTGTTGCGCAGATGGAAGCCACAGCCGGCAAGGCCGAGGGCAAGGACGAGGGCAAGCAGGATTCGGGTCATGGGAACAGTCTGGCGGAGCCGGGCGATCACGGCAACAGACAGCCTGCCCGATCACGCGTGAACGCAGGGCCATCGGCCGCTGACGCCGGCGTGGGGAACACGCACCGGCCGCCACACGGGCGGCCGGTGCCGGACACATCAGGCAGCGACGATGTTCACGATCTTGCCGGGCACGATGATGATCTTGCGCACCGTCAGGCCTTCCATGAACTTGGCCGCGTTCGGCTCGGCCTGTGCCAGCGTTTCGATATGGTCGCGCGCGGCATCGGCGGCAACCTCGATGGTGCCGCGCAGCTTGCCGTTCACCTGCACTGCCAGGGTGACCGCATCGCGCACCAGCGCGGTGCTGTCGGCCTGCGGGAACGCCTGGTCTTCCAGCAGCGTTTCGCCGTGGCCCAGCACCTGCCACAGGGCATGGCTGGCGTGCGGGGTGATCGGGTTCAGCAGCAATACCACGGCCTGCAGGGCCTCCTGGCGCACCGCGCGGCCCTGCGCGCTGGCATCGTCGAACTTGGCCAGTGCGTTCATCAGTTCCATCACCGCCGCGATGGCAGTGTTGAAGCTGTGGCGGCGGCCGTAGTCGTCACCGACCTTGCCGATGGTTTCGTGGGTCTTGCGGCGCAGCGCCTTCTGGTTGGCATCCAGCGCCGCCACGTCCAGGGCCGGTGCCACGCCCTCTTCGGCGTGCTTGTGCACCTGGGTCCACAGGCGGCGCAGGAAGCGAGCCATGCCGTCCACGCCGGCTTCGTTCCACTCCAGCGACTGTTCCGGCGGTGCGGCGAACATCGAGAACAGACGCACGGTGTCGGCGCCGTACTTGCCAACCATGGCCTGCGGATCCACGCCGTTGTTCTTCGACTTGGACATCTTTTCGGTGCCCCCCACCACCACCGGCTGGCCGTCGGCCACCAGGGTGGCCCCGGTGATGCGGCCGCGCTCATCGCGCTGCACGTCCACGTCGGCCGGGTTGATCCAGTCCTTCGAGCCGTCCGGGTTCGGGCGGTAGTAGGTTTCGGCGATCACCATGCCCTGGCACAGCAGATTGCGCGCCGGTTCGTTGCTGTCCACCATGCGCGCGTCGCGCAGCAGCTTGTGGTAGAAGCGGAAGTACATCAGGTGCAGGATCGCGTGCTCGATGCCGCCGATGTACTGGTCCACCGGCAGCCAGTAGTTGCCGCGCTTGTCCACCGCATCACGCGCACCCGGCGAGGTGTAGCGGGCGTAGTACCAGCTCGATTCCATGAAGGTATCGAAGGTGTCGGTTTCGCGCTCGGCCGCGCCGCCACAATCCGGGCAGGTGGTCTTGCGCCATTCCGGGTCGGTCTTGATCGGCGAACCGGTACCCGAGAACGCCACGTCTTCCGGCAGCACCACTGGCAGCTGCTCTTCCGGCACCGGCACCGCGCCACACTTGTCGCAGTAGATCACCGGAATCGGGCAGCCCCAGTAACGCTGGCGGCTGACGCCCCAGTCGCGCAGGCGGTAGTTCACCCGGCGCTGGCCCTGGGCCTTGCGCTCGAACCGTTCGGCCAGGGCTTCAAAGGCGCCCTGGAAATCCAGGCCGTCGAATTCGGCCGAGTTGACCAGTTCGGTCTGCCGGCTCTTGTCGCTGTACCAGTCCTGCCAGCGGGTGGCGTCCCAGGTGCGCTCGTCGTCGTTGCGCGCATCCTTCAGCGCGATGACCTGCACGATCGGCAGGCCGTACTTGTTGGCCACCTCGTTGTCGCGCTGGTCGTGGCCGGGAACGGCCATCACCGCGCCGGTGCCGTAGCCCATCAGCACGAAATTGGCCACCCACACCGGCACCTGTTCGCCGGTGACCGGATGGATCGCGCGCAGGCCGGTATCCATGCCGCGCTTTTCCTGGGTTTCCAGCTCGGCCTCGGTCACCCCACCCTGCTTCAGCTCGGCCAGCAGCGCGGCCAGCGCCGGGTTGCTCTTGGCCGCATGCAGGGCCAGCGGGTGTTCGGCGGCGATCGACACGAAGGTCACGCCCATCACGGTGTCCGGACGGGTGGTGAACACGCGCAGCGGGTCCAGCGCGCTGCCATCGGCATCGCGCACGTCGAACTGGATTTCCAGGCCTTCGGAACGGCCGATCCAGTTGCGCTGCATGGTCTTGACCGATTCCGGCCAGCCGTCCAGTTCATCCAGGCCGTCCAGCAGCTCCTGGGCGTAATCGGTGATGCGCAGGAACCACTGTGGGATCTCGCGCTTTTCCACCAGCGCGCCCGAACGCCAGCCGCGGCCGTCGATCACCTGCTCGTTGGCCAGCACGGTCTGGTCCACCGGGTCCCAGTTCACCACCGAGTTGCGGCGATAGGCCAGGCCCTTGCGCATCAGGCGGGTGAACATGCGCTGCTCGTGGACGTAGTAGTCCGGGCGGCAGGTGGCGAACTCGCGCGACCAGTCGATGGCATAGCCCAGCGATTTCAGCTGGCTGCGCATGTGGTCGATGTTCTTGTAGGTCCACGCCGCCGGCGCGGTCTTGTTCTTGATGGCCGCGTTTTCCGCCGGCAGGCCGAACGCGTCCCAGCCCATCGGCTGCAGCACGTTGTGGCCGGTCATGCGCTTGTAGCGGCTGATCACGTCGCCAATGGTGTAGTTGCGCACGTGGCCCATGTGCAGCGCACCGGACGGGTACGGAAGCATCGACAGGCAGTAGTACTTCGGCTTGTCCGAGGTCTCGCTGACCTCGAAGGCACGGGTGGCGTCCCAGTACTGCTGGGCGGCGGATTCAACCTGCTGCGGGTCGTAGGCGATGGGTTCAGCGCTGGTCATGGAACACGCGGATGCGGCGGCAAAGCGGTACAGCGTACCGCAGTGCGGCAAACGTCTCCAATCCCGCCCATCGCGGGCAGTCTCAGCGCCCCCGCGACAGGGGCAGCGCCAGCGCCAGCCAGACCGCCCAGCAGGCAAACGCCAGGCGCTGCGCGAACGGCGCCGGCAGCACCCCCTGCAGGCCCAAGGCGGCTACCGCGGCGGCGATGCCGACCACCAGCGCCAGCACGCCCGGCGCCCGTGCACCGGGGTCGCGCAGGCGGCCGGCCCCGAGCATGCAGGCGCCGGCCACGAACCCCAGCACCCAGACCATCCAGGCACTGGCATGCAACTGGCTGGCGCCGCCATGCAGATCGTCCAGGTCCAGCGGCAGCACGCCCATGGCCGCGAAGGCCAGACCGGCCAGCAGCAGCATCTGGCTGCCCACCCGGCCCGCCCAGCCTTCGGTGGCCGGCAGTCGCCGGCGCAGGCGCTCGGCCACCAGCATCGCCAGCATGCCCGGCGCCACGAAGCCCAGCAGGTTGAACGCCCAGGCATGCGGCACCCCGTGCGCGCCAAGCAGGGCAACCGGGTGCACCGCCTGCGCATAGCCGCCCAGGCCCGCACCGAAGCCGACCACCGCGGCAATGAACAGCAGTGCGGCGCACAGCCCCAGCCAACCATCAATCCGGACCCACGACATGGTGCCTACCCGTACGACAGAAGAAGCGCCCATTGTCGCGGCCGGCACGCGGGGCGCCAAGCCAAGACGTGAGGAAAGGGTTGAGACCGTCATCGATCGACACCATAGAATCGGTCTCCTGTTGCCGAACGATGTGCCCCCATGACCGAGACGACCTACGTATTCGACGCCACGACCGCGACCTTCGAGGCCGAAGTCCTGCAGAAGTCGCTGCAGACGCCGGTGCTGGTCGACTTCTGGGCCACCTGGTGCGGCCCGTGCAAGACCCTGGGGCCGATGCTGGAAAAGCTGGCCGCCGAGTACAACGGCGCCTTCGAGCTGGCCAAGGTGGACGTGGATGCCGAGCAGCAGATCGCCGCGGCCTTCCAGATCCGCTCGGTGCCCACTGTGTTCCTGGTCAAGGGCGGCCAGCTGGTGGACGGCTTCCCGGGTGCCATTCCGGAAGGCCAGCTGCGCGAATTCCTGGCCCAGCACGGCATCGTGCCGGCCGACGTGGGCGATACCAGCAGCGAAGAAGAGGCACCGCTGGACCCGCAGGGCCAAGTGGACGTGCTGCGCGCGCAGATCGCCGCCGAGCCGGACAAGGACGAACTGAAGCTGGACCTGGCGTTGGCCCTGCTGCAGATCGGCGGGGTGGACGAAGCAGGCAAGCTGATCGACGCCCTGCCGGCCAACCTGGCCACCGATGACCGCGCCGTGCGTGGCCGCGCCCGCCTGGCCTTCGCCACCGCACTGAAGGATGCACCGGCCGCCGATGCGCTGGACGCGCGCATTGCCGCCGATGGAAAGGACCTGCAGGCGCGCCATCTGCGCGGCGTGCAGCTGCTGCTGGGCGGCCACGACGAAGCGGCGCTGGAACAGTTCCTGGAAATGCTGCGCATCGACCGCAGCTATGACGACAACCTGCCGCGCCGCACGCTGATCGACGCCTTCAACGTCATCGCCGACGAGGACCTGGTGGGCCGCTACCGTCGCAAGATGGCGTCGCTGCTGTTCTGAGGCCGCTGTTTTCGTTCAGGATTCGAGTCACACGCCGGGCAATAATGTGATGCCGGCCGCACTTTTTCGCGACCGGCATCCATTCCGGGGGGAATAAGTCAGGGCCATGGGGTCTGCACGCTGGCCCCCGCATTGCCGGGACTGCATGCCGTGACCGTTGGGATCTCGTCTGTCGTTGTGCGCGTGTTCGCCGCGCTGCTTGCCGCCGCCACCCTGCTGCCCGCCAGCGCAGCCGCGCAGGATTGGACCTACCGGGTGCGCCCCGGTGACACCCTGTGGGACCTGGGCGGCGTGTACCTGAAACCCAGCGTGCCCTGGCAGCAGTTGCAGCAGCACAACCGCATCGACAACCCCTACCGCCTGCCCCCGGGCCAGCCGCTGCGCTTCCCGATCGGCTGGCTGCGGGTGGAACCGGCGCCGGCGCGGGTACTGGCCGTGCGCGGCCCGGTGCAGCTGGCCGCCGGCACTGGCGCCGCCACCCGCGCACTGCAGGCCGGTGAGAGCCTGCATATCGGCGATGTGGTGCAGACCGGCGCCGATGCCAGCCTGACCCTGGAATTCGCCGATGCCTCGCGCCTGCAGCTGCGCGAGCATTCGCGGCTGCGCCTGGACCAACTCAGCCGCTACGGCCGTACCGGCATGGTCGACACCCGCATGCGCCTGCAGCAGGGCCGTGCCAGCAACCGCGTCACCCCCGCACGCGGCCCGGCATCGCGCTACATCATCGATGCCCCCACCGCGACCAGCAGCGTGCGCGGCACCGTGTTCCGGGTCAGCGCCGGCCAGGCCGGACAGCCGGCCGCCACCGAAGTGCTGGAAGGCAAGGTGCAGGTCGGCAATCAGCGCGGCCAGCTACTGGTACGCCCCGGCCAGGCCAGCATGGCGCCGGATCTGGATGCGGCCCCGATGGCGGCAGCGGCACTGCTGCCCGCCCCGTCCCTGGCGGCAGATGCGTTGCAGCGCCCCGGCCTGCCGCTGCAGCTGCACTGGCAGCCGGTGGACGGCGCCGACCACTACCGCATTGAAGTGGTGCAGGCGGCGATGGCCGAGATTCTACTGTTCGCCACGACCACGACCGACACGCGGCTGACCATTGCCGCGCTGCCGCCCGGCCAGCACCGCCTGCTGCTGCGCGCCGTCGATGCGCAGGGTGTGGAAGGCCTGGACGCCAGCGCCGATTTCAGCCTGGACGACCAGCCGCCACCGCCGCTGACGGTCGCGCCGCTGCACGGACAGGACGTCAACAGCGACCGCCCGCGATTCCGCTGGACCCGGGCCCCGGGCGCGCAGGCCAGCGTGCTGCAGATCGCCAGTGAACCGCAGTTCCTGTCGCCCCTGCAGGAGCAGGCCACCACCGGCACCGATCTGCGCCTGCGCCAGCCGCTGCCACCGGGCCAGTATTTCTGGCGCGTGGCCTCGCGCGACGGCCAGGGCCGGCAAGGGCCATACGGGGACGCGCTGCCCCTGCAGCTGACCGACCTGCCGGTGGACCCGGCCCTGCAACCGCCGGAAGCGGACGGCAAGGTGCTGACCCTGCGCTGGCAACCGGGCAGCGCGGGCCAGACCTACCGCGTGCAGGTTTCCCGCAACGGCGCATTCGAGGCACCATGGCTGGACCAGACCGTCGAGCAGCCCCAGGTGAGTTTCAAGCGCCCTTGGCACGGCACCCTGCACGTGCGCGTGCAGTACATCGATGATGACGGCCACGCCGGCCCGTTCTCGCCCGCGCAGCAGGTCAGCCTGCCGTGCCGGCTGTGCTACGCCGCCGGCGGCGGTGCCGCCCTGCTCTGGTTGCTGCTGTGAGGCGCTCGCCGCTGCCCTGGTCGCGGCGGCTGATGCTGGCCGTGCTGGCCTTCGTGGCCACTGCCGTGGCCAGCCACGGGCAGTGGCTGTGGCGGCAGGATGAAGCGGCCTACGACCTGATGGTCGGCGACTGGACCTATCGGCCCGACCCCAGCGTGCTGGTGGTGGCCATCGACGAGGACAGTCTGGCGCGCATCGGCCAATGGCCGTGGCCGCGTTCGGTGCACGCGCGCCTGTTGGACCGTCTGACCGATGCCGGTGCCGAACGCGTGGCGCTGGACCTGATGCTGACCGAGCCCGACCGCCGCGACAGTCGCCAGGATGCCGAGCTGGCCGCCGCCATCCGCCGCAATGGTCGCGTGGTGCTGCCGGTGCTGGCGGCACCCGCCGCCGGCGACCGCATGGCCGAAGAGCTGCTGCCCATTCCGCTCATTGCCGACAGCGCTGCAGCGCTGGGCCATAGCGACGTGGAAGTGGATGGCGACGGCGTGGCCCGCGGGGTGTACCTGCATGCCGGCATCGGCCAGCCGCATTGGCCGGCGCTGGGGCTGGCCTTGGCCGACCTGCCGGTGCATGCCGCGCGCGGGCTGCCCGACCCCGATCCTGCGCTGGAATCGCCGTACCAGTGGCGTCGCGATGACTACGTGCGTGTGCGCTACGCCGGCCCGCCGGAGCAGTTGCCGCAGGTGTCCTATGCCGATGTACTGGACGGCCAGGTGGATGCCGCCCTGCTGCGCGACCGCCGCATCGTGGTCGGCATGACCGCCAGTGGCATTGCCCCGCGGCTGCTGACCCCGACCACGCGCGAGTACTGGATGAGCGGCAGCGAATACCAGGCCAACATTGCCTCGATGCTGCTGCAGGGCAAGCAGATCCAGGTGGTTCCGCCGCTGCTGCAGGACCTGCTGGCCGGTCTGCTGGCCGCGCTGTGCGTACTGCTGCTGGGCCTGCGCCTGCCCTGGCTGGCCGCCCTGTGTTCGCTGCCGATGGGCCTGGCCACCAGCTGGCTGCTGCTGCGCACGACCAGCCTGTGGTGGGCCCCGGCCGCAGCCACCTTCGGCATTCTGATGGTGCTGCTGGTATGGGCAGTCTGGCGCATTTCCGCGTGGCACCGACAGGCCAACCGCGATGCCCTGACCGGGCTGGGCAACCGCCTGCGTTTCGAACAATCGCTTCAACAGGAATGCGACGCCGCACGGCGCAGCGGGAAGCCACTAAGCCTGGTGCTGATCGACGTGGATCATTTCAAGCGGCACAACGACCGCCACGGCCACCAGCTGGGCGACCGCGTACTGCGCGACGTGGCCGCGCTGATCGCCGCCCATGCGCGACGCCCGCGCGACATGGCCGCGCGTTACGGCGGCGACGAATTCGCGATGGTGCTGCCGGACACGCCAACCAGCGGCGCACGCCAGGTGATCGAAGACCTGATTGCCGACGTACGCGCCCTGCCCGCGCCGGCAGCGGGCGACGACAGCCGCATCACCCTCACCATCGGCGTCTATACGCGGGTACCGGACAGCCAGCTGCACCCGCACCATTTCGTCGAAGGCGCCGACGCCGCCCTGTACCGCGCCAAGGCCAACGGCCGCGACGGCTACGCCATGGACGGCGCCTGACCCCAACCCCGCCCGGCGCTCGTAGCGTCGAGCTTGCTCGACTGCCCTGCGCGCCTGCCCCGTAGAGTCGAGCTTGCTCGATTGCTCTGCGCGTCACGCCCGTAGAGTCGAGCTTGCTCGACTGCTCTGCGCGTCACGCCCGTAGAGTCGAGCTTGCTCGACTGCTCTTTGCGCGATGTAGGCGAAAAGCAGTCGAGCAAGCTCGACTCTACGAAAGCGGCCAGCGGCACCACGCGTGGGGGTAATGCCCCAGCGCGCTTGCCAGCCCCGCCCGGACCGGATTGCCCATGACATACATGGCCTGCTGGCGTACATCGCGCTCGTTCCGGATCCAATGCTCGTAGTAGCCACGCTGCCACACCGCTGTGCCGCTCCCGGCAGTATGCGCATTGAGCGTAATCGCAGCGCGTGACTTCAGCGACTGCACACAACGCCCCAATGTGCCGCTCCGCAACTGGATGACCCAATGGAAGTGGTCAGGCATGATCACCCAGGCACAGGAGCGCGTCAGCCCCAGCCGGTCGCTGTTTTGCAATGCCTCTTCCAGCAAGGCCGCGCAGGCAGGATCTGCGAACAGGCGCCGCCGCCCCGCCACTACGCTGGTGATGACATAGAACTGACCGATGGCGGAGCTGCGATGTCGCAGGAGTGCTTGGCTGGGCATGACCCAGCTTGACCGGGGTGCCGAGCTGTTGATGTCGGGCGATCCTGATTCTGCCGTCCGTAGAGCCGAGCTTGCTCGACTGACTTTTCCCGACAGGGAATGCAAAGCCGTCGAGCAAGCTCGACGCTACCAGAGCAAGGTCAAATGCAAAGCCGTCGAGCAAGCTCGACGCTACCGAAGTTGTTCATATGCCTCAGCCGTGGAGTACGCGCAGCGAATGACCATCCGGCCCGACCAGCCATGCCCGGGGTTCAACATACGGTGGCGAATGGTTAGACTCGAGGCCTCGCCCCCTGCCCCGCACCCGCATGAAAGCCAGCACCTTCCGTCTCGGCATCAACCTGTGGCCGCCGTTCCTGTTCACCGGCATCCATGTCACCCGCATCACCGCCGACTACCGGCAGATCGACGTCGAGCTGCGCATGCGCCCGTGGAACCGCAACTACGTGGGCACCCACTTCGGCGGCAGCCTGTTCGCCATGACCGACCCGTTCTGGATGCTGGGCCTGCTGCATACGCTGGGGCGCGACTACTACGTCTGGGACCGCGCCGGTGCCATCGAATTCCTCAAGCCCGGCCGTGGCACCGTGCGCACCCACTTCCACATAAATGACGCGGTGCTGGACGAACTGCGCGCCGAGGCGGCCGGCGGCGAGAAGGTGCTTCGCTGGTTCAGCAACGACGTGGTCGATGCATCGGGCGAGGTCGTCGCGCGCGTGCGCAAGCAGGTCTACGTGCGCCTGAAGCCGCAGGCACGCGGCGGCTGAAACAGCAACGCCTCGCCTGCGACTACAGCGGCACCGACAGCATGGTCGTCAGCTCGCCGGTCGCATCGCGCTGGCGGCGCGCCACCTGCAGGTGGTGGCCATCGGCCGACAGCGTGGGCACCCGGCTAGGCGAACGCCATTGCGCCGGCAGCCGTGCCAGCGCCTGCGCCGGGGCATCGGGCTGCTGCCGCAGCCATCGCTGGGCCCCCAGCAGGCGCACCAGCGCCGCGCTGTCCTGGCTGCGCGCGGCGTAATCCTGGTACGCCGGGCCGCTGATGCTGGCCAGCGTGCAGCCGATCCAATTGGCCACGCAGCGGACGTCCCACGGCTGTTCCCAGCTGCGCTGCGCCGGCGCGTCTTCGGTCAGCCTGCGTTCGGCAGCAGCACCGCAGGCCCAGGCGAAGTTCTGCGCGATGCGCGCGCGGGTCTGGCTGCGGTCCAGCATCAGCACGTTGGCGCCCTGCCGCAGCGACGCATCGATCGCCCGTTCGTTCAGTGCGAACTCGCCCTGCATCGCGCGGCACAGGCTCTGTTCGCCGTTCGCCAGGGGCTGCAGCGCCGTTTCGCAGACCGCTGGCAGCGCGTGGTCAGCCGGCAGTTCCACCAGCATGTCGGCCAGCAACTGCGCGTTCACCTGCACGCTCGCGGCGCCGATCATGCTGTCCAGCAGCGTGCCGCCACGGTGCATCAGGCGCCTGCCCAGCTGCAGGGAACGGCAACTACCGGCGAGCGCTGCCGCCGTATCGCCCTGCACGAAGGCCAGCGCGTGTGCGCTGGTGCCCTCCATCAGCAGCTGATAGCGCGGCACCGGCATCATCAACGGGTCACCCAACCCCAGAAACGGTGAATCGAAACGATCGAAGTCGTCCAGCTGTTGTTGCCGCGCATGCAGGCCGCCATGGCCGGCATGGGCGTCGATGAAGCGCTGCGGATCAGCACGCACGCGTGCCAGGCAATCCGGTATGCGGGACCCACAGGTAACTCCCACCTGCGCCTTCACCTGCGGCTGGGTGCCTTCCAGCAGGGAGTCGGTCATGCCCTGCACCGGCCCGGCTCGCCACCGCTCCACGTCCTTCAAGAGGGCCCGCTCGCGCTGCGCCGCATCCAGATCGTCGAACGGCAGCGTCCACAGCAGGGCAAAGCCGTTGCGCCCGGGCAGGGGCTGCACATCTTCCAGCAGGCGCACCTGCGCGCGCTGCTCGGCCGACAGTGGCCAGAACCGCGCCGCCAGCCACACCGCCACCAGCAGCCCCAGCAGGGCCAGCAGGCTCCAACCGATTCCACGCAGAATCCTCAACACAGCATCCCTGCCCTGTAGCCCGCCGTCGTGATCGGGCAGCGTAATCGACAGCCCGCGACCGCTACAATGCGCGCATGTCGCTCGAAGCCCCCGCCCTGGTTCCCCGCCCCTCCCTGCAGCGCCTGTTCCTGACCGGCCTGCTGACCCTGTTGCCGATCTGGCTGACCTGGGTCGTGGTGAAGTTCGTGTTCGTGCTGCTGTCGGGCATTTCCAGCCCGCTGGTGGTGCCGCTGTCCGAACAGATCGCCACCAACTTTCCGCACTACCTGGGCTGGGTACGCGCCGAATGGATCCAGAACACCATCGCCCTGCTGGCCACCCTGCTGGTGATCCTGGCGGTGGGCGTGGCCAGCCGGCGCGTGGTCGGCCAGCGCCTGCTGCGCTGGGTGGGCGCGGTGATCAAGCGCATTCCGCTGGCCAGCATCATCTACGACAGTGCCAAGAAGCTGCTGGACATGCTGCAGACCGAACCGGGCAGCACCCAGCGCGTGGTGCTGATCGACTTCCCGCACCGTGACATGAAATCGGTCGGCCTGGTCACCCGGGTCATCAAGGAACAGGGCAGCGACCGTGAACTGGCCGCGGTATACGTGCCGACCACGCCGAACCCGACCTCGGGCTACCTGGAAATCGTGCCGGTGGAACTGCTGACCCCGACCGACTGGACCGTGGACCAGGCGATGAGCTTCATCATCTCCGGCGGTGCGGTGGCCCCGGCCAGCGTGCCGTTCACCCGCGCCGGCGAACGCGCCGAGTGAGCGAGCCGGCGCAGCCCACGCCGCATGCGCGGCCACTGCAGGACCGCGCGGTCCTGCTGTTCATCGTGCTGGCCACGTTCTTCTGCGGCAACGCGGTGCTGGCCGAACTGATCGGGGTGAAGATCTTCGCGCTGGAAGACACGCTGGGCATCAACCCGCTGAACTGGAACCTGTTCGGCCAGACCGGCTCGCTCAGTTTCACCGCCGGTACGCTGCTGTGGCCGGTGGTGTTCATCATGACCGACACCATCAACGAGTTCTTCGGCAAGCGCGGCGTGCGCTTCATCTCGTGGCTGGCGGTGGTGCTGATCGCCTACGGCTTCCTGTTTGCCTTTGTCGCCATCTCGCTGGCCCCGGCCAGCTGGTGGGTCACCTCGATGAACGCCCACGGCGTGCCGGACTACCAGGCCGCCTTCGCGGCGGTGTTCGGCCAGGGCATGTGGACCATTGCCGGCTCGCTGGTGGCCTTCCTGGTTGGCCAGCTGATCGACGTGGCCGTGTTCCACCGCATCCGCCAGGCCACCGGCGAACGCCATGTGTGGCTGCGCGCCACCGGCTCCACGGCGGTATCGCAGCTGGTGGACAGCTTCGTGGTCATCTGGATCGCCTTCGTGCTGGGCCCGCAGCACTGGCCCACGTCGTTGTTCCTGGCAGTCAGCAGCGTCAACTACGTCTACAAGATGGGCTTTGCGATCGCCCTCATTCCCCTGCTGTACCTGATGCGCCGCGCCATCACCCGCTACCTGGGGCCGCAGCGCGCGGCCGATCTGCGTGCCGCCGCCGCGGCTGACTGAATACCCAGCGCCGGCAAGCTGACTGCGGCTTCACGCTGGCCGTACGCGCGCGGATCGTGCAAGCTCCACGGTCTGTGTTCCACGGAAGCTCCTGATGCCGTATTCCCTCCGCGTCCTGGCCGCCGCCATCGCTGCGTTGTTCCTGTTCAGTGCCGTACCGTCGGCCGAAGCAGCGAAGAAGAAGGCCAGCCGCCCCGCCGCCGCGCAGAGCCGCCAGGCCGCCAAGCCCAAGGCCAAGCCGCGCGCCGCCCCGCGCCGCGCCGCGCCGCGCCCCACCGCCCCGGCTCGCGCCGTGCCGCGCGCCGTGCAGCTGGAGCGCCTGTACGACGAATACTGGGATGCCTCGATGCGGTTGAACCCGCTGCAGGCCACCTTCCAGGGCGAAACCCGCTACAACGACCAGCTGCCCAACATCCTGTCGGCTGCCTGGCGCCAGCAATCGCACGATTTCACCGTGGAATGGCTGGGCAAGGTGGAAAAGGTCGGCAGTGACGGCCTGCAGGGCCAGGACCTGCTGAGCTACCAGATCTTCGTGCGCGACGCACGCGCCACGCTGGACGCCGAACGCTACCCCAGCTGGATGATGCCGATCAGCCAGTACTACAACATCGGCAGCATCATGGCGATCCTCGGTGCCGGTGCCGGCGCCCAGCCCTTCAACACCGTGCAGGACTACGACACCTGGTCGCGCCGTTCGCTGGGCATTCCCCCGCTGTTCGACCAGGCCATCGACAACATGCGCCAGGGCATGAAGGCCGGCGTGGTGCAGCCGCGCGACCTGATGGAAAAGGTACTGCCGCAGCTGGATGCGGTGATCAAGCCGACCGCGGAGGAAAGCATCTTCTGGTCGCCCATCCGCACCATGCCCGACAGCATTGCCGCCGAAGACAAGGCGCGCATCAGCGCCGAATACAAGCGCATGATCGAACTGCGCATCATGCCGGCCTACCGCGCACTGCGTGGTTTCATCGCCACCGAATACCTGCCGGCCACCCGCGAAAGCACCGGCCTGGGCGCGCTGCCCGACGGCCAGGCCTGGTACGCCAACCTGATCGTGCAGACCACCGCCAGCGACCAGACCGCCGCGCAGCTGCATGCGCTGGGCGAACAGCGTGTGCAGGAACTGCAGGCGCAGATCGCCGCGGTGATGAAGGAAAACAAACTGCGTGGTTCGCAGGCCAAGCTGCTGAAGAGCATGCGCAATGATCGCCAGTTCCAGTACGTGAACGCCGACGACCTGCTGAACCGCTACCGCCAGGTGCAGCAGCAGGTGTCCACGCGCCTGCCGCAGGTGCTGGATACGCTGCCCAAGGCTGGGCTGGAGATCCGCCCGGTCGATCCGGAACGCGCCCTGGCTGCCGCAGCCGCCGCCTACCAGCCTTCGCCGGCCGGACAGCCGGGCGTGCTGTACGTGAACACCCGCGACCTGCCCAGCCGCAAGCGCTGGAGCGTGCCGGTGCAGTACCTGCACGAAGCCATTCCCGGCCACCACGTGCAGCTTGGCCTGCAGCAGGAGCTGGCCAAGCTGCCGCGCTTCCGCCGCCAGGGCGGCGATGTGGCCTTCATTGAAGGCTGGGGCCTGTATGCGGAAACCCTGGGCGATGAGCTGGGCGCCTACAGCGATCCCTACGACCGCATCGGCTACCTCTACTCGCGCCTGCTGCGCGCCACCCGCGTGGTGGCTGACACCGGCGTGCACGCGCAGGGCTGGAGCAAGCAGCAGGCAATCAGCTACCTGCAGAAGAATGCAGACCTGAGCGCCGACGATGCCAGCGCCGAAGTGGAGCGGATCATGGCCCAGCCCGGCCAGGCCCTGTCCAACGTGGCCGGCCTGACCACCATCGTCGCCCTGCGTGACAAGGCCCGCGCGCAGCAGGGCGCTGCGTTCGACCTGCGCCGCTTCCATGCCGAACTGCTGAAGGACGGCTCGATGCCGCTGGATGTATTGGGCCGCAAGATGGACCGCTGGATGGCCCAGCCCGCCGCAGCGGCCACGCCATGAGCGGGGCCGGCGCACTGCTGGGCATCCACCATGCGGCGCTGATCTGCAGCGACTACGCGCGCTCGAAGGAGTTCTACGTGCGCGTGCTGGGCCTGCGCGTGCTGGCGGAAAACCACCGCCCCGCACGCGATTCGTGGAAGCTGGACCTGGCCCTGCCCGACGGCGGGCAGCTGGAACTGTTCTCGTTCCCCGCACCGCCGCCGCGGCCCAGCCGGCCCGAAGCACAGGGCCTGCGCCACCTGGCCTTCCGGGTGGCCGCACTGGAACCGTTCATCCAGCGCCTGGCCGACCACGGCGTGGCCTGCGAACCGATCCGCGTGGACGAATACACCGGCGCCCGCTTCACCTTCTTCGCCGACCCCGACGGCCTGCCGCTGGAACTGTACGAAGTCGTCTGAGCCGGGGTCGGATCCCTTTCCGCAGGAAAGGGCTCTGACCCCATGCGCGCGATTCCCGATGGGGTCAGAGCCCGTTGCTCAGCAACGGGATCCGACCCCGTGCCGACCAAGGTCGACACCTACCCTTCGGCTTCCGCCTCTGCGGGTGCAGGGCGCAGCCCTGCAAAGCCCTCCCTCTTCCCCATACCCACCCGAATGGGTATACAGTCGCCCTGTACCGGCATCGTGCCGGAATGAACCCTGGGAGGGGACCATGCGCAAGACCTTCAAGACCCTGCTGCTGGCACTGCCGCTGTGCCTGGCCGCGCTTTCGGCGCAGGCCGCCGACAGTGCCGCCGGCCGCTGGAAGACCATCGACGACAAGACCGGCAAGGTGAAGTCGATCGTCGAGATCACCCAGGCCGCCAACGGCACGTTGTCTGGCAAGGTGGTCGACATCCTGCATTCGGACAAGGGCCCCAACCCGGTCTGCGATGGCTGCGAAGGCGCCAACAAGAACAAGCCGGTGAAGGGCATGACCATCCTGTGGAACCTGTCGCAGGACAAGGGCAGCCGCAGCAAGTGGTCCGGCGGCACCATCCTGGACCCGGCCAACGGCAAGACCTACAAGTCCAAGATCGAACTGCAGCCCGGCGGCGGCAAGCTGGACGTGTCCGGCTGCATCGCGTTCATCTGCCGCGCGCAGACCTGGGTGCGCGAGTAACCCGCCCCACCCCGCGCAGCACCCCGTGACCCGGCCCCGGCCGGGTCACGACGTTGCGGGCGTGCGATAATCTGCGGTTCCCCTCGGCTGCACCCCGCGACCATGACCCGTACCGCGCTCGTCACCACCGCCCTGCCCTACGCCAACGGCCCGCTGCACCTGGGCCATCTGGTCGGCTACATCCAGGCTGACATCTGGGTGCGCGCGCGGCGAATGAGCGGCGGTACCGCCTGGTTCGTCTGCGCCGACGACACCCATGGCACGCCGATCATGCTGGCCGCCGAGAAGGCCGGGGTTACCCCGGAAACCTTCATCGCCAACATCCAGGCCAGCCACGAACGTGACTTCGCCGCCTTCGGCGTGGCCTTCGACCACTACGATTCGACCAACTCGGCGGCCAACAAGGTGCTGACCGAACAGTTCTACCTGAAGCTGGAAGCGGCCGGCCACATCAGCCGTCGCTCGGTGGCGCAGTTCTACGACCCGGCCAAGGGCATGTTCCTGCCCGACCGCTACGTAAAGGGCATCTGCCCCAACTGCGGCAGCGCCGACCAGTACGGCGACAACTGCGAAGTGTGCGGCGCCACCTACGCGCCCACCGACCTGAAGGAACCGCGTTCGGTCATTTCCGGGGCCACCCCGGAGATGCGCGATTCGGAACACTTCTTCTTCGAGGTCGGCCACTTCGATGCGTTCCTGCGCGAATGGCTGGCCGGCGACGTCGCCCTGCCGGGCGTGAAGGCCAAGCTGGGTGAGTGGCTGAACGCCGAAGGCGGCCTGCGCGCGTGGGACATCTCGCGCGATGCGCCGTACTTCGGTTTCCAGATTCCCGGCCAGCCGGGCAAGTACTTCTACGTCTGGCTGGATGCGCCGATCGGCTACCTGTCCAGCTTCCAGACCCTGTGCGGCAAGCTGGGCGAAGACTTCGACGCGCACCTGCGCGCCGGCACCAGCACCGAACTGCACCACTTCATCGGCAAGGACATCGTCAACTTCCACGGCCTGTTCTGGCCGGCGGTGCTGCATGGCACCGGCCACCGCGCGCCCACCCGCCTACACGTGAACGGTTACCTGACCGTGGACGGCGCCAAGATGAGCAAGTCGCGCGGCACCTTCGTGATGGCACGTACCTTCCTGGACGCCGGCCTGGAACCGGAAGCGCTGCGCTATTACTACGCAGCCAAGACCAGCGGCGGCGTGGACGACCTGGACCTGAACCTGGGCGATTTCATTGCCCGCGTGAATGCCGATCTGGTCGGCAAGTTCGTCAACCTGGCCAGCCGCTGCGCCGGCTTCATCAGCAAGCGCTTCGACGGCCTGCTGGCCACCCAGCTGCCCGATGCGGCGCAGTACCAGCGTTTCGTCGATGGCCTGGCGCCGATCCGCGAAGCCTACGAGCGCAACGACCCGGCCGCGGCCATCCGCCTGACCATGGCCCTGGCCGACGAAGCCAACCGCTACATCGACGATGTGAAGCCCTGGGTGATCGCCAAGCAGGAAGGCGCCGACGCGCAGCTGCAGGCGGTCTGCAGCCAGGGCCTGAACCTGTTCCGCGTGCTGGTGACCGCACTGAAGCCGGTGCTGCCGACCACCGCCGCGCAGGCCGAAGCGTTCCTGGCCGCACCGGTCAACGACTGGACCGCGCTGGCACAGCCGCTGCTGGGCCACCGCATTGCCGACTACACCCCGCTGTTCACCCGTATTGACCCGAAGAAGATTGACGCCATGATCGACGCCTCCAAGGACACCCTGCAGCCGGCCGCCGCTGCCGCCCCCGCCGCCAAGCCCGACGCCGCCAAGCCGGCCGCCCCGGCCCCGGCCAAGGACGAAGCCAAGGGCGCCGACGCGCCGGCCTACATCGGCATCGACGATTTCGCCAAGCTCGACCTGCGCATCGGCAAGGTGCTGGTGTGCGAATTCGTGGAAGGCTCGGACAAGCTGCTGCGCTTCGAACTGGACGCCGGCGACCTGGGCAAGCGCCAGATCTTCTCCGGCATCCGCGCCAGCTACGGCGAACCGGAAGCGCTGGTCGGCCGCAACGTGGTGTTCATCGCCAACCTGGCCCCGCGCAAGATGCGCTTCGGCCTGAGCGAAGGCATGATCCTGTCGGCCGGTTTCGACGGCGGCGCGCTGGCACTGCTGGACGCCGACAGCGGCGCGCAGCCGGGCATGCCGGTCCGCTGATGCCCCCGGGCGCGGCCCACGCCGCGCCCGATCCGCACACCGCCACGGAAGGCACCGCCATGGGAGAGAGCAGGATGGAGCTGGCGCTGTTCGATTTCGACCACACCATCACCACCTGCGATACCTATGGCCGCTTCGTGCGCCGCGTGGCCACGCCCGAACAGCTGGCGCGTGCGTGGTGGAAGGTGGGCCCATGGTTGCTGGCCTACCGCCTGCGCATCATTTCCGCCGAGCGCATCCGCGCGCGCGTAACCCGCCTGACCTTCAGCGAACGCCACGCCGATGACATCGCCACGCTGGCCGCCGGCTTCGCCCGCGAGGTACTGCCCGAGGTGATGCGGCCGGAAATGCTGGAACAGATCCGCTGGCACAAGGAACAGCAGCACACCGTGGTGGTGGTGTCCGGCTCGCTCGATCTGTACCTGCGGCCGTGGTGCGAACAGTGGGGCCTGCAGTTGATCTGCAACCGGCTGGAAAGCCAGGACGGCCGCTTGACCGGACGCTACGCCGACGGTGACTGTGGCCCGCGCAAGGTCGACCACATCCGCCGCCGATTCGACCTGTCGCGCTATGTGCGCATCCACGCCTACGGCGACAGCTACGAAGACCGCCCCATGCTGGCTCTCGCCCACGAGCGCTGGTACCGCGGCAAGCCCCTGAAATAACCAACGCGCAGCCTTCGCCACGCATGAGCCTGATCCCGCCCCTGACCGAACGCCTGGACCGCCTGCTGCCGCAGACCCAATGTGGCCAATGCGGCTTTGATGGCTGCCGCCCGTACGCGCAGGCCATGGCCCGTGGCGACGCCGGCGTGGACCGCTGCCCGCCCGGCGGCGATGCTGGGGCGCGCGCACTGGCACAGGTGCTGGGCGTACCGGCGCTGCCGTTCGACCGCACGCGCGGCGCGCACAAGCCACCGCAGGTGGCGGTGATCGTGGAAGCAGACTGCATCGGCTGCACCAAATGCATCCAGGCCTGCCCGGTGGATGCCATCGTCGGCGGCGCCAAGTACATGCACACCGTCATTGCCGACCTGTGCACCGGCTGCGAGCTGTGCATCCCGCCGTGCCCGGTGGACTGCATCGATCTGCAGCTTTTGTAAGGGGTCAGAGCCCTTTTCTGCGAAAAGGGATCCGACCCCGCAGCGCAGAAGGGGTCAGATCCCTTTTCGCAGAAAAGGGCTCTGACCCCATTCCGCGAAGCTAGTCGCAATCAACCCACACCGCCGCGCCCCACGCCCGCGCAAGCACGACAGCTGTCGCAGATTGCCCGCTCGGTCGAGGCGCTTGCGGCGCAGCGGCATGGCAGCCATCACCCCGATGCAACACTGTCGCAAGCGTCCTGCTGCGAAGTGGAATGCAACGATTCTGATGGGCATTCGGCAGCAGCACGGCTATAGATGGCGTGCCACTGAAAACGAGTGGCCGGGTCTCGAAAACCCGTTTGTCGAACGTTGTTTGCGCTTGCCAGTCGGCGTCACCTTGCGTGGCGCCGGCTGGCAATCCGTCTGCCAACCATGGCGGGCGGAGCGTGGGGGTCTTCGTGCCCACCGGATTGTTCGACACCGGTTTTCGAGCCACGTCTCCGTCCGCCACCCTTACGTGGCGGCTACCGAATGCCTTGCACGGAGCACTGCCATGAAGACACCGGACATTTCCCACCTGCACGCGCGCACCGCGCCCGCCCCTGCCGATGCGGCAGACACCTGCAACCCCAACACCCTGGCGGCGACCCTGCGCGCCATCGGCCACGGCAGCGCCGCCGATGGCCAACCCTGGCCCGAGCACGCCCAACAACCGGGCCGGCAACGCGCCCTGGCCGACGCCGACTGCGCCCTGGCCGGGCTGCGCGTGGTGCAGGAAATCATGCTGGCCGCCGAACGCACCCGCCAGAACGGCGACGTGCAGGAACACGTCGGCGACCGTGTGATGGAAGGCCTGATGCTGGCCTGTATCGGCCTGTGCGCGCAGGCCAGTGCGCAGCTGCAGCCACGCTAGTTGAAGGGGTCAGAGCCCTTTCCTGCGGAAAGGGATCTGACCCCAGCAGGATTACGGCACAGACGGGGTCAGATCCCTTTTCGCAGAAAAGGGCTCTGACCCTGAACAGCGTTACGGCACGGCCGCCGTGATCACGATCTCGACCTTCCACTCGGCGTGCGCCAGCTTGGCCTCGAAGGTGGCGCGGGCCGGGGTTGCGCCTTCAACCACCCACTCGTCCCACGCCTTGTTCATGCCGTCGAAA
The DNA here is from genome assembly GCF_003086815.1 of Stenotrophomonas sp. YAU14D1_LEIMI4_1. NCBI lineage: Bacteria > Pseudomonadati > Pseudomonadota > Gammaproteobacteria > Lysobacterales > Lysobacteraceae > Stenotrophomonas > Stenotrophomonas sp. YAU14D1_LEIMI4_1. Next base: position 3,011,779 of record NZ_CP025997.1, read on the forward strand.
TCGGCGATGTCGGCCAGGAATACTTCCGCACGCAGCACGTGCTGGCGGTCGCTGGCCACCAGCGCCAGCAGCTTGTCGATCTCGGCCAGCACCTGCCGGGTCTGCCCGGTGATGTCCTGGCTGGTGTCTTCCGGAATCTGGCCGGAAAGGTAGGCGACCTTGTTGTGCACGGTCATTTCGGACATACGCGGTCCGACGTCGTAACGCTCCATCATGGGCGTGGCTCCTGCGGGTGGACAGACCTGCATTCTCACCCACCCGGCGTGCGAAGTGTGTGCCCGGCGCGGCCACTGCATCCGGCCAGCCTGCGCACAGTCCGGCGCTGGTCAAACGGCGGCGACAGGCGCACGATGCGCCACGCTGCGTTGACACCGCCCTCGCCCCCACTGACGCACCCTTGCGCCGATGACCGCCCCCACCGATTCCACGCCCTCCGCCGCTTCCACCTGGAAGCGCGTCGCCACCATCGTCATCCCGCTGCTGATCCTGGCCCTGGCCCTGCATGGGTTGGCCAACGAGTTCGACGAGAACGGCTACCGCGCCATCCGCCACGCCTTCCAGAACCTCAGCCTTGGCCAGATCGCGCTGACGGTGCTGCTGGGTCTGGCCAGCTATGCCTGCCTGATCGGCTTCGATGCCATCGGCCTGCGCCGCAGCGGCATCCGCGTGCATCCGGCACGCATCGGCATCACCGCCTTCCTGGCCCACACCCTGGGCCAGACCGTCGGCTTTGCCGCACTGACCGGCGGCGCGGTGCGCCTGCGCGGCTACCGTAGCGCCGGCCTGGACCTGGCGCAGATCGGCCAAGTGGTGCTGATGAGCACGCTGGGCTTCGTGTTCGGTGCGTGGCTGCTGATGGGCCTGGCCCTGTGCATGGAACCGGCCGCGGCAGCGCTGGCCCTGCCGCTGGACCCGACCGCCGTGCGCGTGGTCGGCATCGTCGCCTTGGCGGCCTACGCGCTGACCGTGCTGCTGGTCGGCCGCCACGGCCGTACCTTCCAGATCTTCGGCCATGGCCTGTGGCTGCCCGACCGGCGCACCATGCTGGGGGTGACCGCACTGAGCGTGGTGGAACTGGTGCTGGCCAGTGCCGCCTTCTACGTGCTACTGCCCGATTCCACCCCCACCGGCCTTCCCGGCTTCGTCGGCCTGTATCTGGTGGCGGTACTGGCCGGGCTGGTGTCCACGGTGCCGGCCGGCTTGGGCGTGTTCGAATGGAGCCTGCTGAAGCTGCTGCCGCAGGTGGCCCCGGCCGCCGTGCTGGCCGCCGCGCTGATCTACCGCGTGACCTATTACGTGCTGCCGCTGCTGCTGGCCACCCTGCTGGCCCTCGCACCGGCCTTGCGCCAGCCGTTCAAGGCCGGTGCCGGCGCCACCCGCGCCGGCTGGCATGCGCTGCGCCCGTGGCTGCCGCAGATCATCGCGCTGGCCGCCTTCAGCGTGGGCGCGGCGCTGGTGATCGACGGCACCCTGCCCACGCCGCGCCGGCACCTGCTGAACGCCTCGCTGCCGATCCTGGAAACCTCGCACCTGATCGGCAGCCTGACCGGCGTGGCCCTGCTGCTGATCGGCCAAGGCCTGGCTCGGCGCAGCCATGCGGCCTGGATGCTGGCCATGGCGATCTGCGTGATCACCCCGCTGCCGATCTGGCTGCGCGGTGGCCAGCCGCTGATCGCATTTTCCGCCCTGCTGGTGGCGATGGCCCTGTGGGCGGCGCGCCGCGAGTTCTACCGCCAGGGCGCGCTGCTGGACGAGGCCTGGTCGTGGCCGTGGCTGCGCAACCTGGGCCTGGTGCTGGTGGCGGTCACCTGGCTGCTGTTCTTCACCTACAGCCACGTGGAATACCAGAACGAGCTGTGGTGGCAGTTCGCGTTGTCCGGCAATGCCCCGCGCGCCCTGCGTGCGCTGCTGGTGGTGGCCATCGCGCTGGTGATCTTCGGCCTGGCGCGGCTGCTGCACAGCACCCGCACGCCGCTGCCGGCGGCCGACGATGCCACCCTGCAGGCACTGGCACCGGTGCTGGCCGGCGCCACCGACACCCAGGCCTGCCTGGTGCTGACCGCCGACAAGGCGGTGCTGCGCGACGAGGCGCAGCAGGGCTTCGTGATGATGCAGCGCTACGGCGGTTCGTTGATCGCCATGGGCGACCCGGTCGGCCCGCCGGAGGTGGCCCGCGCGCTGATCTGGCGCTTCCGCGAAGAAGCCGACCGGCTGGGCCTGCGCCCGGTGTTCTACCAAGTGGGTGAAGCCTATTGGCAGACCTATCTGGACCTGGGCCTGGGCCTGGTGAAGCTGGGCGAAGAAGCGATGGTGCCGCTGCATGATTTCGGCCTGGAAGGGCGGGAACGTGCTGACCTGCGCCAGGCCTGGAACCGCGGCAAGCGCGGTGGCCTAAGTTTCCGGGTAGCGCCGGTGGAGAAGATTCCGGCCCTGCTGCCCCGCCTGCAGGCCATTTCCAACGCGTGGCTGGAGGACAAGGCCGGCGATGAGAAGGGCTTCTCGCTGGGCAGTTTCGACCCGGCCTATCTGGCGCGCTTCCCGATCGCTCTGGTCGAGGCCGAAGGCCAGATCGTGGCCTTCGCCAACCTGTGGCAGGCCCCTGCTGGCGCTGAGCTGTCGGTCGACCTGATGCGCCATGTGAACGAAGCGCCGAAGGGCACGATGGATTTCCTGTTCATCGAGCTGTTCCTGTGGGGCCGTGCACAGGGCTATGCGCGTTTCTCGCTGGGCATGGCGCCGCTGTCCGGCCTGGCCCAGCACCGCCTGGCAGGGCGCTGGAACCGGCTGGCCGGGCTGCTGGCGCGGCACGGCGAGCGCTTCTATGGGTTCAGCGGCCTGCGCCGTTTCAAGTCGAAGTTCGCCCCGCAGTGGCGGCCGCGTTATCTGGCTGCACCGGGTGGCATGCACCTGCCGGCGGCGCTGCTCGATGCCACCCGGTTGATTTCGCTGGACCCGCGGCGCGGGTGATCGTACAGGTTTTGCGCCGGGCCATGCCCGGCGAACGCCTGAGGTTTTACGCGCCGCCCTTCAGGATCACCTCGGCCACGAGATCGTAATCGCCGCCGAAATGGTGGTCGCCCGGCAGCTTCACCTTCTGCACGCCATCGTTGGCCGGCAGGTCCGGGCACAACGCATCGGCATCGTTTTCGCCGAACACGCACAGCGTTTTCGCCGCCGGCAGCCGCGCAACCTCGGGCGCGATCGGCAGGCCATCGCCACCGCCGCCCAGCCAGTTGCTCACGTGGAATTCGAAATCGGCCTTGCGCCCCACCGACAGCAGGGCAATGCGCTGCACGCGCGCACGGGTTGCGGCGTCCAGCTGGTTGATGCTGGCCGGCAGCACGTCGGCGCCCTGCGAGAAACCGATCAGCATCACCTTGTCGCGGTGCCACTGCTGGCGGTAGTGCTCGATGATCTTCTGCAGGTCCGCGGCGAACCCCTGCGGGGTGCGCGCGGTCCAGAAGTAGCGCAGCGAATCCAGGCCGACCACCGACACGCCGTGCTCGGCCAGCGACTCGGCCACGTTCTTGTCCAGGCCCGCCCAGCCGCCGTCGCCGGAAACGAACACCGCCAGGGTGTCACCGTCACCGCGCGCGGGCACTTCCACCACCGGCAGGCCCTTCAGCGCATCGGGCGGCGGCGCCAGGCTCACCCCGGCCTGCGCACCCATCACCCGTGCCGCCGCGACCAGCCCCGGCGTGGCATCGCCGGCGGCGGTGCGCTTGAAGCCACGGGCCATGGCCACCTTCTGCACGAAGGCATCGGCATGGCCGGCCTTGCAGCCGGCGCCGCCATCGGCGTTCAACCACGGCAGATTCAACTCGGCCGGTTGCAGGCGGCCGTGCTTCACCCCGTCGCCGCACACCAGGCGCTCATGGCTGTGGTCGGGGCAGAAACCGCTGGTCAGCAGGCCGGCGAACACCTGGGTATCGGCCTGTGCGGCCAGGCTGTAGGCCAGCTCGGCGCCTTCACCATCACCACCGACCAACGGCAGGTGGTAGCCGGGCAGATGCAGGTAGGCCTGCACCCAGCGCGAGAAGTTCTCCACGTCACCCGCGCCGAAGGCACAGCTGCTGTTGCCCTCGCGCTTGAGCACACCGCGCAGGTGGTCCACATCGACCGACGCCACCAGCGCACCATCGGCGCGCAGGGCTTCGATCGGCGTGGTGGCGGCCGGCGCGGCAGACGGCTGGTGGAACCAGATCACCACGCGCTTGGGCGCACCGCCCGGTGAATGCACCGGCACCTGTTCAAAGCGGCCGTGGCTGACCTGCTGCACATCGGCGGCCGCCGATCCCGCCGCCAGCGCCAACACCAGCCCCATCGCCCTGCCCAGCCCTGCACGCGTCATGTCGCATCCCCGTTGGAATGCGCACACGATACGCTGCCGGCGCGTGCACGGCATGTACCGGCGTGGGCGGTTCAGCGGGCGCTGGCGATGCGCGTGCGGCGGTACAGGATCACGGCCAGGTGCAGCAGCCAACCGACAATGACCGCGATCACGATCTTCTGCCCCAGCCCGCGCGGTGGACCATCGCGCCACAGCACGTGCATCCACAACAACACGAACGCCAGCCACGCCCACGCCCATAGCAGCGCCGCGCTGCGTTGCCAGCCGGGTTCGCGGCGCAGGTACCAGGCCTGCAGCAGCATGGCCACGCTGGCGCACAGGAACGCGGTGTTGGCGGCCAGCCCATGCACCAGCGGCGCGATCAGCGGTGCCAGCTGCGGCAGCCAGCTGTCACCGATCGCCACGGTGGCCAGGCCCAGCGCCGCCACGGTGAACAGCAAGGGGGCGGCGGCGCTGCGGCGCGGCCCGCGGCTGCCGCGGTACAGGGAAATGCCCAGCAGCGCGATGGCCAGCGCCAGCAGGCAGTAGGCGGTGCGCAGGGCCAGCCCCCACGGGCCATGCAGGTACAGGCTCAACGTTGCCCGCACCCAGTCCAGGTCGGCGCGCGCGAACTGCGTCCACAGTGCGGTTGCCGCGAACAGCAGCAGCGCAACCAGCGCCAACAGCGCTGCGGGACGGGCCCGGCTCACGGCGCCTCCTGCGGGTGCCGCGCCTGCCATTCGGCCAGGGCCTTGCGGTAACGCTGCAGCTCTTCCGAATACAGGTCCAGCACGCACAACGGGCAGCCGCTGCCGCAGCACTCGTTGGGGCCGGGTTCTTCCGGCGGCAGCGGGCGCGGGTCGGGATCGGGCACGGGATCGGTCACAGGCAGATCAGACAGAACAGGAAACACCGTGCCAGTGTAACGGCCCCGCTCAGCGTTCCAGGTGCCGGCGCAGGTTGGCCCGCGCCGCAGCGTCCAGACGCGCATGGAAGAAATCGCTCAGGAAGATGCGCGGCGCACGCAACAGACCCTGCAGGAAGCGACGGCGACCGGCACGGTACAGGAAGCCGGGCACGACACCCCGGTACTCTTCGGCCACGCCGCGGTCGTAGGCATCGAACACCTCGGCCGGGGCGCCCAGGATGGCCATGTCGCAGTCCAGGAACAGCGCGGCCTCGGCGTCCACCTCATCGGGCCCCAGCGCACCGTGGCGTGCGGTCAGCAGGATCAGCTGTTCCACCCGCGCGGCATCCAGCTGCGCAAGTGCGGGCACATCGGCAATGGCCTGCACGGCCAACTGCGCCGAACGGGCCTCGTTGTCCTTGCGCCCGGCCTGGTACACCGCATCGTGGTACAGCACCGCCAGGTAGACCTCGGCCGGCTGCTGCCAGCCCGGGCCGTCGGCCACCTGCTGGCAGTGCTGCAGCACCGCGCGCACGTGGCCGAAGTGGTGGTAGGCGCGCGGTGGCGTGGCATAGGCCGCTTCAAGCGCCTGCCACTGCGCCGGCGCCAGCGGAACGGGGGCGAAGTCCATGTAACGATGATCCCGCCGACGCCCAGCCAGAGCAAGCTGGTCAGTTTTTCACCACGCACTCACAACGCTTGCCCGGCAAGCGCTGGCGACGGTTGTCCACAGCTTTGTGAAGCGCTGGTCCACATCCTCTGTGGATCAACGCCCGTGCCGACGGACGGTGTGCGCCCGGCCGGGGGCCCCGATCTACACTGCCGACAGGCCAAAGCGTCCGCCGTCGTGCAGGGGTCCACTATGTGCCGGTTTCCCGCTATCTGCGCGCTGTTGTCCGCGTTCTGGGTCAGCGCGGCCGCAGCGCAGCAGCCCACGGCACCCCCACCTGCCGCCACTGTGCAGGTGGCCGTCGAACCCGGTACCGTGCCGACGCCGCAGCAGGTGCTGGCCATCCCGCCCGCCTTGCGGCAGATGCTGCGAAGCCAGGTGAGCGGCCGCTGGAATTCACGCGAACAGCGCCTGCAGTCGCTGGTCGCAATGATCTTCAGTTCGCAGGGCATGGACCTGCAATACGACGCCAATGCGACCTACACGGTCTCGGAAATCTGGCAGCAGCGGCGTGCCAACTGTCTGTCCTTCACCCTGATGTTCGTCACCCTGGCGCGCGAGGCCGGCATCAAGGCGCGCGTACAGGAAGTGGACCGGGTGGTGTCGTGGTATCAGGACCAGGACCAGGGCGTTGTCTACAGCGTCGGTCATGTCAATGCCAGCGTGCTGGTCGACGGACGCAACGGCACGGTCGATCTGGACCGCAACGTGCTGTACGACCGGCGTGGACCGCACCCGATCACCACCGAACGGGCATTGGCGCACTTCTACAACAACCGTGGCGCCGAGCGCCTGGCCGCGCACGACCGGGCAGGAGCACAGGCCTTCTTCGATGCAGCCCTGGCCCAGGACCCGTCGTTCGCTGCGGCATGGAACAACATCGGCGTGCTGCGCAGCCGCGACGGCGACCTGGCCGCAGCGCGGCGTGCGCTGGAAATCGCGCTGCAGCTGGAGCCACGCCATGACTCTGCCTTGAGCAACCTGGCGGCGCTGTACCGGCAACTGGGCCTGCCATCGCAGGCCAGCGGGCTGGAACGGCAGCTGCGGTCGGCACAGCGCGAAGATCCTTTCGTGCAGTACATGCTGGGCGCACAGGCCGAGCGCAACGACGACCTGCCCCGCGCCATCTACTACTACCGCCGCGCGGTGCGCCTGTACGACAGTGCGCACCAGTTCCATTTCGGGCTGGCCCGCGCCTATTTCCGCAGCGGGCAGGTACAGCGGGCCGACCGCGAGCTGCTGCGTGCCCAGCAACTGGGCGGGGCGCCCGAGCAGGCGCGTTACCAGGCCAAGCTGGACAGCCTGGCCCGCTGGCGCGCGCAGCAGCAGGCGCAGCGCTGAAGCGCGTCAGGCCTTTTTCAGGAAGCAGGTCTTCAGCACCAGCCCCTTGATCTTGTCCGAATTGCCTTCGATGTGTTCGGCATCGTCCTCGACCAGGCGGATGTTGCGGATCACCGTGCCCTGCTTCAACGGAATGGAAGACCCCTTCACCTTCAGGTCCTTGATGACGGTGACCGTATCGCCGCTCTGCAGCGTATTGCCGTTGCTGTCACGCACTACCAGCCCCGCACCGCTGGCCTCTTCGGCGGTCCACTCGAAGCCGCAGTCGGCGCAGATCCACAGCGCGCCATCGGCATAGGTGTTTTCCAGGGTGCACTGCGGGCAAGCGGGAGCGGACGACATCAGCAAGTACCTCAAAATGAATCAACAGCCGCCATTGTAACCGGCACGCCTGTGCTCCGATTTTTCTCGCGCGCGGCGCTTTGATTGATCTCGCTGGGGCGGGACGGAGAGGGGCCGACGGGACACGCGGTAAATACGTCCATGTAGCTCGTAGGCGCCATCCCTGGCGCCTACGGTCCCGTCGGCCCCTCTCCGTCCCGCCTTGACAGTTTCCCGCGGCGGCCGCCGTAAAAATCAAAGTCTTGCACTGCGCCTTTGGTGTCTGCTGCCGCGCGCCGGGAAACTGTCCAGAGCCGAGGGGGCGGCCGGGGGCCCGAGGCATGCCTCGGGCGGGTTGGGCAGGACGCCCAACCCCGGTCTTGCCGTGTGCGCAGGACAGCCCACGCGTGCAAGGTGCCTACGAGCCCCCATGGATGGGTTGACGGCGTGTCCTGCTCCGGCCGCCCCCTCGGCTGAGCACGGATCAGGCAGGCGCTGAAACCCAACCGAAGCCGACTGAAACTTGCAGGACGCGCCGAACTGCAGCAGAGTGCGCGGCCCCCGCCTGTCCCCCGGATTTCCCATGCGCCTCGGCATCGACTTTGGTACCAGCAACTCCGCCGCCGCGATCGTGCGCGATGGCCAGCTGCTGCCGATCCGCTTCGGCGACGCCGAACAGTTCCGCACCAGCGTCTACTTCCCCGGCGTGGTGCCCGACCCGGACGATTTCCAGCTCGATGCCGGGCAGGAACACCAGCTGCAGCAGATGATCGACAGCGCCGCCCGCGCGGCACGTGCTGCCGGCCAGGAACGCACGCCGCAGGCCCTGCGCCGCGAAGCCCTGCGCGCCCTGCGCCGCGAATGGATGGAAGCCCGCGCCGGGCAGCAACGCAGCGCCAGCGACCTGCTGCAGAACGCGGTCTACGGCGACGAGGCGCTGGAAGCCTATTTCGAGGAACACGAAGGCAACCTGGTGCAGAGCCCGAAATCGATGCTGGGCTACAACTTGCACCCACGCGCCAAGCAGACCATCACCGGCATCGCCGCACACATCCTGGAACACATCCGCCTGACCGCCAGCGCCCAGCTGGGCCAGCCGCTGCGCGCCGCCCTGCTCGGCCGCCCGGTGCAGTTCCGCAGCTCCATCGGCGATGCCGGCAATGCCCAGGCCCTGGACATCCTGCGCGAGGCCGCCAGCCAGGCCGGCTTCGACCAGATCGATTTCCTGGAAGAACCCGCTGCCGCCGCCATGCATTACCACGCCGAAAGCCGCGAGCGGCACCAGGCCGTGATCGTCGATATCGGCGGCGGCACCACCGACATCGCCCACGCCGAAGTAGGCGGCGACGCTGCACCACGCATCCACCGCGCCTGGGGCATCGCCCGCGGCGGTACCGATATCGACCTGGCACTGAGCCTGTCCAGCTACATGCCGCTGTTCGGCCGCGGCATCACCCGCGTGCCCGCCCACCACTACGTGGAAGCGGCCACGGTGCAGGACATGACCCGCCAGCGCGAATTCCGCCTGCACAAGTACGACCACGTGGACGCCCCCTGGGGCGACCGCCTGCAGGCACTGCAGGACACCGGCAACACCGCCCGCCTGTACCGCGACGTGGAACGCGCCAAGATCGCCCTGAGCAGCAGCCCGCAGCACCGCAGCACGCTGGACTACATTGCCCGCGACCTGCATGTCGACACCAGCGCCGAAGGCCTGACCGCGGCCGCGCACGGCTACCTGGAACAGATCCGGGCCCTGCTGGCGCAGGTCCGCCGTGATATCGGCGGCGACCCGGACGCGGTGTTCCTGACCGGCGGCATGTCCCGCGCCGGCTACCTGCGCCAGGCCGCGGCCGAGGCCTTCCCCGGTGCCCGCATGGTGCAAGGCGAGCCCTCGCTGGGCGTGGTGCAGGGGCTGGCGCTGGCGGCAGCCAGCCGGGATTAACAAAACGTTACGCGAACTTTGCTACCCTCGGTGGGCTTGATAGGGCTCTACCTTCCGCCGGCTGCGCCGGTGTGTGTCCCCGGGTAGGGCCCGGCCCGCGCAGCGGGCCTTGCGGCCATGCCTTCTGGCTCGTTCATGGTCCGCGTACTACCCGAGCCGCCATCGAGACCCGCTTTGGGCACCCGCCTGGCCCCTGTGGCCGCACAACCTGAAGAAGCACCTGCACCCATCGACTGCCGCCGTTGTGACGCGGTCTGTTGCCGGTTGCCCGTGCTGCTGCAGGCGGGCGACGACGTGCCCCGCCAGTATACCTCGCGCGACAGGCACGGCCGTGCCGTGATGGCGCGCAATGATGAAGGCTGGTGCGCGGCGATCGATCCCTATCACCTGCGCTGCACGATCTATTCGCAGCGCCCGGCGATCTGCCGCCAGTTTGCGATGGGCGGCGATGACTGCCGCCGCGAGCGGCAGGACTACCTGCGCCAGGCCGATGCCTGGGCGCTTTCCTCCCCTTCCACCTGACAGGAGCAACCATGCCCCGCAAGGCAAAGACCCCCGCGAAGGCTACCAACAGCATCCGCAGCGAACGCAAGGGCGCGGCCGCCAGCACCACGGTCAGCAGCGATTCGATTGCGTCCGATCTGGCCGCGTTCCGCAAGAGCGGTGGCAAGATCGAAGTACTGGGCACCACCTGGGCGCTGAAGAAAGCCAGCTGACCCACCCTGACCGCGGCGGCGCTGCCGCCGCGGCCTGCCGGGCCGGCTCAACGGTCCAGACGGACCTGCACGCTGCCCGAGTGCGACTGCACGCGGATATCCCCATCACCACTGCCCAAGCGGGTGTCCAGATGGCTGCCCGGGCCGTAGCGTGGGCGTTCCACGCTGCCCGCATCGCTGTTGATCGCGCCGCTGAAGCTGTTCACTGACAGCTGCGCCGACACCGTACGCGGCAGCCGCAGGCTGACCGACGCACTCACCGACCCCACGCTGATACGGCCGCCCGGCGCCAAGGTAGACGCCGACAGATCGATGCCGCCGGATACCGTTTCCACGGCCAGGCGCTGGATGCGACCGGCATCCACCCCGACCCTGCCCGACACGGTCTGCGCACCGATGTCGCCGGCGACGCCGCCACCGGCCTGGATCTGCCCGCTGACCGTGTTCACGTCCAGCCGCGGCGTCTGCAGCCGTGCAGTCACATTGCCGCTGACCGAATTGAGCTTGCTGTCGGCGCTGCGCCCGGCCGCACTCAGGTTGCCGCTCACCGTGTCGGCCTGCAGCCTGCGCACATCGATGCCACTGATGTCCTGGTCGGCACTGACCGTGCTGAGCAGCAGCTCGGACGAGCGCGGAACATTCAACACCAGGGTGGCGCCGCCGTTGTTGCTGCGCCGCGGGTATTCCACTTCCCAGCGCACGCGGTTGGCGCTCTTTTCCTGGCGCAGCTGCAGGCCGTCGCTGAGGCTGCCGGTCAGCTGCACATCGTTGCGGTCCCAGCCGCGCACCGTCACCTTACCGGCCACGTTGCTCAGTTCAATACGGCCACCACTGGCCAGGGCGTGGCGTTCGTCCACGCGGGTGTCGGCCAGCGCCAACGTTGGCAACAGCAGCAGCGCAGCAGACAAGGGAAGCAAGGCTCGCATCGGGAATCTCCTCAGGTTGTCAGTCCAGCGGCGGCCTGTGCCGCCTGCCGGGTCAGTTCCAGCCGCAGCGCGTAGGTGCGCCGCAGTTGTGCCAATAGATGTGCAGCGCGCGGGTCCTGCGCCATGGCGGCGCGGATCTGCACCACGCTGCGGTCCAGTTCCTGCAGCGCCGGCTGCCATTCCGGCGCACGCGCTGCCGGCAGCGACGCCACCGCCTGCTGGTACTGCGCGGCCATGGCATTGGCCTGCAGCTGCAGCCCGCCGGGTGCCGGCGCCTGCACGGCGTCATGCCGCCACGGGGCCACCGCGTACAGCGCCAGGCCTGCGGCCAGCGCCGCGCCCAGCGGCAGCCAGGCGCGACGCAGCGGGCGACGCGGCAGCGCCACCACCACAGCCGGCGCGCTGGTCGCCTGCACCGGCTCGCGTGGCGGCAGCCGTGCCGACAACCGCGCCCAGCCATCGGCAGGCGGAGTGCGCTGCTGCGGCAGGTCGCGCAGCCGCGCCAGCAGGTCGTGATCGGGGTCGGGGGTGGTCATGTCATGTCTCCCAGCCGCGCACGCAGCAGGCCGCGCGCGCGATGCAACTGTGCCTTGGAACTGCCGACGGCCATCTGCAGTTGTTCGGCGATTTCGTGGTGTTTCCAGCCTTCGATATCGTGCAGCACCAATACCGCACGGGCCCGCGGTGGCAGTGTTGCCAATGCCCGCTCCAGATCACGCTCGGTGCCGGCGCAGCGGTCATACACGGCCAGCTCCTGCAGGCCGCCTTCCATGTCGTTCAGGCTGTGGTGGTCCTGCCCGCCAGCGCGCACGCGCAGTTCCATCAGCGCGGCATTCACCCCCAGCCGGTGCAGCCAGGTGGCCAGGCTGCTTTCAAAGCGGAAACCCGGCAATGCCTTCCAGGCCTGCAGGAAGGCTTCCTGCAACGCGTCTTCGGCCCGTGCCTGCTGCCCGCCGCACAGCCGCCACAGCACGGCGAACAGGCGCGGCGCATGGCTGCGGTACAGGCACGCATAGGCCACGGTGTCGCCGGCCGCAGCCGCCCGTATCAACGCGGGCTCATCGGGCGCATCAGCGGCAGCAGGTGGCGGCGGCATGGTGGTGTCGAGCATAGCGCTTGGATGCAGCGGCCCAGCAAAAGGTTTACACGGCCGACGGCCGCTTCGGCATGCAACCTTTTCGGCCGCCGCTGCATCCATGCCTGCATCCCCCGCGTGGCCGCAGGCCCGGAGACCCCATGTCCGCCACCCACTGTGCAGCGCTGCTGGCCATCGTGATCTGCGTGGCGCAGCAGGGCCTGGGCCTGTCGCTGCAATGGCACGGCGAGGCCCACGGCGCGTGCCTGCAGCGGCACCGCCAGGCGCTGGTCTGCCTGCAGTGGCCCCCGGCAGTCGAAACGCCATCGCGCGCCGGGTAAGATCGGGCGTTGTTTCCTGCTGCCCGTTGTCGCCCCATGATGTTGTCACTGAAGGATCACCTGCCGGCCTGGACCCACCCGTGGCTGCACGACATCGGCGTCGGCCTGCAGATCCTGGCCACGCTGCTGGCCGCCTGGTTGCTGCGATTGCTGGCGCGGCGGCTGATCCGGCGCTTTTCCGAGCATTACACCCTGCCGCAGGAAATGGCGATGGGCGCGCGGCGGATCAGCAGCTTCGTGGTCTATTTCAGTGCCCTGCTGTACATCCTCAGCCTGCTGGGCGCATCGCCTTCGGTGCTGTGGACCGCGTTCACCGGTTTTGCGGCGGTGGGTGCAGTGGCCTTCTTCGCGGCCTGGAGCGTGCTGTCCAACATCTTCTGCACGCTGCTGATCTTCACCACGCGCCCGTTCCGCCTGCACGACTACATCGAAGTCCTGGAGAACGGCGAGAAGCCGGGGCTGAAGGGTCGGGTGATCGACGTGAACCTGATCTACACCACGCTGCAGGAAACCGGCGATGGCCACCAGGGCACGGTGCTGCAGCTGCCGAACAACCTGTTCTTCCAGCGCACGGTGCGCCGCTGGCGCGACCCGTCGCAGGCCCCCGGCGGCATCCAGGGCGACGGCTGAGGGGGTTTTCTCTGCAGGGCTTGCAGCCCTGCACCTGCTCGATGCAACGGCAACGGCAACGGCAACGGCAAAAGCTTGCATTCCGTGGGTTGGCGGGGTGGTGTGGGCTTGCAGGACACGCCGTAAACCCGTCCATGGGGGCTCGTAGGCGCCATCCATGGCGCCTGCGGTCCTGCAAGCCCACACCACCCCGCCTTCGACAGTTTCCTGCGATCGGCCGCAACGGCGTTCTGCTCTGGTAGGTGTCGACCTTGGTCGACACGGATAAATTCATTCGGTATCTGACAGATGTGTCGACCAAGGTCGACACCTACCAACAGCCGCGGGAATCTGTCAGAGGTGGGGCGGTGTCGGATTGCGGGGTGTCAGCCGCATGGATGCGGCTGCCAAGCCTACAAGGACGTACTTGCGGCGTCCCCGCAATCCGACACCGCCCCGCCATCCCACGGAATGCCGCTTTTGACGTTGACGTTGACGTTGCATTGAGCAGGTGCAGGGCGCAGCCCTGCAAAAACACCCTCACCGCAACTGGCTGTCCTTGCTGCCGCGGCGGTTGTAACCGGCGTGTGCCTGTTCTTCGTCGTCCAGCGCCTGCTGGCACGCCACGCACAGGCGAACACCGGGCACGGCCTGGCGCCGCGCCAGCGGAATCGGCGCGTCGCATTCTTCACAGTGTTCCAGACCCGGCCCCTGGCGCAGCTGGCGCCGCGCACGGGCAATGGCATCGTCAACGGTGGCGTCAATCTGGTCCTGGACCGCGCCGTCGCCCGCCCAACCGGTGGCCATCACTCACCTCCGCAACTGTCAGGTATGCCCCTGATATGGGGACCTTACCCGTAACTGCAATCGGCAGCGCCGGGCCCTGCCCGGCGTGCTGGCGGCCGGTTCAGCCGCGCCTTACCAGACCAGGTCGTCCGGCACCTGGAACTGGGCGTAATAGGCGTCGTCCTCGGCGTTGCCGGTGGAAATCTCGGCGGTCGAGCCCGGCTGGCCGTGGTCGACGATGATCGCCTCGGGGGCACGCTCGCGCACCTTCTCGGCGGCCGCACGCGGCAGCAGGGCGTAGCCCTCGCCGTGGGCGACGATGACCAGCACGCCCACCGACAGCGCCTTGCGCAGCTTGGGGTCGATCAGCAGCGTGCGGATCGCCGCACCATCGCTGAAGCGATACTCGTCATCACCCTTGTGCGGCACCGCGTGGGCCATGATGATCTGCTTCGCCTGCGCCTTCTGTTCAGCCTTGCGGGCCTGGGCATTGCGCTCGGCCGCCAGGGCGCGGTCGCGTTCGACCTTCTCGGCGCGCGCGCGTTCAGCTTCGCGCTGCACCTCGGCCGAGGCCGATTCCGCCTTTCCCTGCCGCGCCTTGGCTTGTTCACGCGCGGCAGCACTGGCCTGCGACTTCTTGGCCAGGCCGGCCTTGAGCAATTGTTCCTGCAGCGCGTTGGGCTTTGCCATGGTCGGTCGGTACCGCGTGTAATCTTGGAAGCCCCATTCTACCGACGCCCCGCCGCCCCTGCATGGCTGTCCTGAAGTACCTCACCGGTTATCCCGAGCCCCTGGTGGCCCAGGTCAGCGAACTGCTGGCCCAGGGCAAGCTCGGCCCCTGGCTGCAGCAGCGCTACCCCGATCCGCACGAGGTGCGCAGCGACCGCCAGTTGTACGACTACACCCAGGAACTGAAGGACCGCTACCTGCGCAAGTCGGTGCCGCTCAACAAGGTCTGCTACGACAACACCCTGGAAGTGATCAAGCACGCGCTGGGCACGCATACCGCCATTTCCCGCGTGCATGGCGGTCGCCTCAAGGCCAGTCGCGAGATCCGCATCGCCACCGTGTTCCGGCAGGCGCCGGCTGCGTTCCTGCGCATGATCGTGGTGCATGAGCTGGCGCACCTGAAGGAAGCCGACCACAACAAGGCCTTCTACCAGCTGTGCCAGCACATGGAGCCGGATTACCTGCAGCTGGAGTTCGATACCCGCCTGTACCTGACCGAGCTGGCCAACCGCAGCCAGCGCTGACCGGCCGCAGCAGCTACACTGCGCGCCCCCTGACCGACCTGCCCGCCATGGAACCGATCCGCCTCGACAAACGCCTGTCCGCCCTGCTCGGCATCCCGCGCGGGGAAGCGCGGCGCTATGTGGAAGGTGGCTGGGTGACCGTGAACGGAGAAGTGGTGGAACAGCCGCAGCGCCCGGTGGATGAGGACGCGGTGATCGTGGTGGCCGAGCAGGCCAGCGATGAAAAGGCCGAACGGGTCAGCATGCTGCTGCACAAGCCGGCGGGCATGGCGGCCGAGGCATTGTGCGCACTGGTCAGCAGCGCGACGCGCAGCGAACTGGATGCCAGCGGCACCCGCGCCCTGCAGCGCCACTTCCACGGCCTGCAACTGGCCGCCGCGCTGCCGGCCGCCGACAGCGGCCTGGTGGTGGTCAGCCAGGATCCGGCCACGCTGGCGCACCTGCAGCGCAACCTGGGCCGCACCGAGCAGGAATACCTGGTGGACGTGGCCGAAGGCGGCCCCGAACGTGGCCCGTGGCTGCTGGCGCGCCTGCAGCAGGAAGCCGGTGGTCCCAAGGTCAGCTGGCAGAGCGAGCAGCGGCTGCGCTTTGCCGGCAAGGGCCTGACCGCGAAAGGCCTGCGCGTGGCGGTGACCGCTGCCGGGCTGCAGGTGACGGCGGTGCGCCGGCTGCGCATCGGCCGCGTGGCGCTGGGGCCGCTGGTGCCGGGGCAGTGGCGCTACCTGGGCAGCGACGAGCGGTTCTGAGCCCGCCACGGGGTCGGATCCCCTGCCGCAGGCAAGGGCTCTGACCCCACAAAGCGCCATCCACGCAGGGCGTGACCATGCCCAGAACACCATCCACGCATGGCGTGGATCCACTAGCATGGTGGCATGAGACTGCTGCGTATCGTCGCCATCATCATTGCTGCGCTGGTGCTGCTGGTGTTGTCGGGCCTGCTGCTGGCCGACCATCTCACCCCCGGCGCGCGCGGGCCCGCATCGCAGGTGCTGCCACTGCAGCCGGCGCAGACCGCGATCGATCGCCAGCTGGCGCCGCTGCTGGCCGCCCACCCCGGTCAATCCGGCGTGGCCTTCCTCAGCGATGGAATGGATGCCTTCGCCGCGCGCGCGGTCATCACCGAACAGGCTGGCCGCAGCCTGGACCTGCAGTACTACATCTGGCACGACGACCGGGTGGGCCACCTGATGGCCAAGGCGCTGCACGACGCCGCCGTGCGCGGCGTGCGCGTGCGCCTGCTGCTGGATGACATGAATGCCAAGGACAAGGACGCACTGATGCTGGCGCTCGATGCGCACCCGAACATCGAGATCCGCCTGTACAACCCGTTCCGCAACCGCAGCGGCGTCGCCCGTACGCTGGAACTGGTGCAGCGCGCCTTCAGCGTGAACCACCGCATGCACAACAAGAGCTGGATCGCCGATGGCCGCGTGGCAATCGTCGGCGGCCGCAACATCGGCGAGGAATACTTCAGCGCGCGCGACGATGTGAACTTCCAGGACCTGGACCTGGTCGTGGCCGGCCCCGCCGTGCAGCAGGCCAGCGCCATCTTCGATGCGTACTGGAACAGCGACGCCGCCGTTCCGATCAGCGCGCTGGCGCACTACAGCCAGGCGCAGCTGCGCGTGCTGCTGCAGGAGTCCAACCGCGATGCGCTGCATGACAGCAGCCGCCCCTACCTGCAGCGCGTGGCCAGCTCGCGTGCGCTGCGCCAGCCCGGCCCCGAGCCCCTGCACTGGAGCGCCCAGGTGCGCATCCTGTCCGATCCGCCGATGAAGCACCGCGACGATGCACGCGAGGGTTGGCTGGTGACCGCGCTGGCCGCGCAGTTGCAGTCCGCCCAGCACAGCGCGCTGCTGATCTCGCCCTACTTCGTACCCGGTGCCGAAGGCCTGCAGGGTCTTTCGGCCATGGCCGCACGCGGCGTGCAGGTGGGCGTGGTGACCAACTCGCTGGCCGCCAACGATGTGGCCGCGGTGCACGGCGGCTACATGGGCTACCGGGTGCCGCTGCTGCAGGCCGGCGTGCAGCTGTACGAACTGAAGGCACACGGCGAACCGGGCGACAGCAGCCTGTTCGGCAGCAGCGGCGCCAGCCTGCATACCAAGGCCTTCGTCGTCGACGACCGCCGCGGCTTCGTGGGCTCGTTCAATCTCGACCCGCGCTCGGCCTACCTCAACACGGAAATGGGCGTGCTGTTCGACGATCCCGTGTTGGGCGCGCGCCTGCGCCAGGAGTACCTGCGGCTGGCCGACCCGCAGCACAGCTGGTGGCTGGCGCTGGGCGCCGGCAACGAGCTGCGCTGGCTGGAACGGCAGCCGCCGCCGCACTGGGTAGGGCGCGAGCCCGGCAGTTCGCTGGGCAAGCGCTGGACCGCGCGGGTGATCAGCTGGCTGCCGGTGGAATCACAGCTGTAGCGCTTACGGCACGGGCGCCTCACCGCCCTCGGCGCCGGCTTCATCCAGCGTTTCCACCGCGCGCCCGTGCAGCCGTCGCCAGATCCAGCGCAGCGCGTGGGGCGGTGCCGAAGGCAGCTGTTCCAGCAACGCCTGCATGCGTACCTGGCTGCCATGGCCATGCCGACACAGCAGGCTGGCCGCGGCCGCCGCGCTGCCCAGGCGCAGGCTGTCGGCCAGCGGCCCCTGCGCATCGGCGGCCAGCGCCTGGTGCACCGGTTCGGGCAGGTCCCAGGCGGCGGCCACGCGTTGCGCCAGCGGCAAGGACCAGCGCTGCAGCAGGTCCAGGGCCAGCGCCGCATCCACCGTGCTGCCGCGGCCCTGCGCTTCCTGCAGCACCTGCCGCATCACCAGCGCCGCGCCCAGCCCCTGCACCAGCCCCAGCCACTGCGCGGCGAACGCATCGCCGAAGGTGACCGTGCGGGCGTGGTCGGCCGCGGCGCGCGAGGCCAGCAGCGCGTGTTCCCAGATGATGGTGCTGAACTGCGGGAAGACATCGCACTGCACCTGCATGACCGGCTGTACCAGCACGGCGCTGATGATCTGCCGTACCCCTTCGGTACCGACCAGGGTGACCGCGCGCTGCAGGCTTTCCACCGGCCGCTCGTGCGCCTTGTAGGCCGGGCTGTTGGCAATGCGCAGCAGGTTGCCGGTCAGTACCGGGTCCTGGCCGATGATGGCGGCCATCACCCGTGCCGACGCGGCATCGTCGTTGACGGTCTGGATCAGCTGCGGCAGCAGTTGCGGGCGGCGCGGCAGCTGCCGGGTGGCCCAGTCGCGGTCCTGCAGGGCGCGGTCCACCGCCTCGGCCAGCGGCGAGCTGCCCTCGCCCGCCGGTTCGCCCACCAGATGCGGGGACAGCGCCAGCGCATGCAGGCTGCGCTGCAGGTGCGCGGCGACCTCGCCGGCGGCCAGCGGCTCGCCCTGCAGGGGACCGGCGGGCGTGCGGACATGCGATTCGGCCCGGCGCACCGGTGTGGTCGCGCGCCTGCCCGCCAGCCACGCCGTCATGGCCTGCCACCAGACCGGCCTCACCGGCGCCCGCCGTGTTGTTGCACTGCTGCTGCCACTGCCTGCACCCGCGCCTTCTTCACATTCGGCGACCTGCCGTCGTCGCAGCATCGGCCGCGCTTTCATCTTCTTTAATGCCGCCGCCCCGGCCGTGCACGGCATCGGCCGGGCGAATGGACTAGAATGGCGCCGCGCGACCCGTCCCCCAGCCATGACGACGTCGCTTTTTTTGTTTTGGGACCCTACCGTTCATTGGCAGTTCGCTGCAGTTCGCCGCTGATCGCGCCATCGGAGACGCCATGCTATTCGAAACCCTCGCCACCACCGGTCATGAGCAGGTGGTGTTCTGCCACAGCCAGGATGCCGGCCTGAAGGCGATCATCGCCATTCACAACACCACCCTGGGCCCGGCCCTGGGCGGCGTGCGCATGCGCCCCTACGCCAGCACCGACGAGGCCTTGAACGACGTGCTGCGGCTCAGCCGCACCATGACCTACAAGAACGCCCTGGCCGGCCTGAACGTGGGCGGCGGCAAGGCGGTGATCATCGGCGACCCGAAGGTGGACAAGACCGAGGTGCTGTTCCGTGCGTTCGGCCGCTACGTCGACTCCCTGGGTGGCCGCTACATCACCGCCGAAGACGTCGGCACCGATGTGAACGACATGGAGAACATCTACCTGGAAAGCCAGTTCGTGACCGGCGTGCACCAGGTCCATGGCGGTTCCGGCGACCCGGCCCCGTTCACCGCCTATGGCGCGCTGCAGGCGCTGATGGCGGCGCTGCGCTTCAAGTTCGGGCACGAAGAAGTGGGCAAGACCAGCATTGCCGTGCAGGGCCTGGGCCACATCGGCATGGAACTGGTGAAGCTGCTGCGCGACCGCGGCGCCAAGCTCTACGTGACCGACCTGGACAGCGCGCTGGTGGATCGTGCGGTCAGCGATTTCGGCGCCGAAGCGGTCAAGCCCGATGAGATCCACGAAGTGAACGCCGACGTGTTCGCCCCGTGTGCGCTGGAAGGGGCGATCAATGCCGACACCCTGCCGCGGATCAAGGCGAAGATCATCTGCGGCACCGCCAACAACCAGCTGTCCAGCCTGGACATCGGCGATGAGCTGCACGCCCGCGGCATCCTGTACGCACCGGATTACGCGGTGAACGCCGGCGGCGTGATGAATGTGTCGCTGGAAATCGACGGCTACAACCGCGAACGGGCGATGCGCCTGATCCGCAGCATCTACCACAACCTGACGCGCATCTTCGAACTGTCGCAGCGCGAAAACATCGCGCCGCAGCGCGCGGCCGACCGCATTGCCGAAGCGCGCATCCAGTCCATCGGCAAGCTGAAGATGCCGCTGGGCCGCAGCACCCCGCGCCTGGGCAACCTGCGCGGCGGTTGATGTTCGCTGGCCACGCCCGGCAGCCTGCCGGGCGTGGTCACGCAATGCCGTGTCGCCGCGTCAGAACGCGGCGCTGTAGCGCAGTGCGACCTGGCTCAGTTCGCCGCGCGGGCCGAAGCGCTGGTCGTAGCCGAAGCTGAGGCGGCTGTTGCGGCTCAGCCACGATTCCACCGCCAAACCCAGCAGGCCACCGGAACGCATCGGCTGCAACCCGGCCATCGGCGCCCAGGCATCGATGCCGACGAAGCTGGCCTGCGCATCCATGCCCTGGCTGGACAACTGCTGCTGCCATTCGGCATAGCCACGCAGCGCCCAGTTGCGCCACTGGCGCTCGGCACGCACGCCGGCCAGTGCCTGGCTGCGGCTGCTGGCATCGCCGGCGCTGCGCAGGCCGAAGCCCAGGCCCCCCTGTTCGCTGAAGCGATCGCTGTCCACGCGGGTGTAATCGGCGCCCAGATACGGGGTCAGCGAGGCACCGGCCCAGCCGAAGCGATAACCGGCCTCCACGCTGGCCGTGCTGAAGGTGCCACCGTAGCGGGCGTTGACCCCGTACTGGCCGGCACCCAGCAGCAGCTGGCGATCGATCTCACGGTTGAACTGGCCGGCACCCACCTGGCCCAGCGCATACGCGCCACCGGCATTCCAGCCGGCATACAGCTGCGCCTGCGACTGCCGGTCGCGGCCGCGATCGCTGCCCCAGGCCCGGTTGCCGAAGCTGCGCGTTTCACCGAAGGCAAAGCCGAGCACGCCGTTGCTGCCCAGTGCCGTGTCCTGGCCCATCATCCAGCCATGGGTGTCGGCGCCGCTGGCCGAGAAGCTGCCCTGGCCAGCCTCGCCCAGCGCGTTCTGCCAGGCACCGGCCAGGCGCGGTGCGCCCTGCACCTGGCCGAAGCGTGCGGACAGCGCGCGGCGGCCCAGATCGATGCTGTCGAAGGTGGCCGCCGTAGCCAGCGCATGCGCCTTGCCGGACAGGCTGTCCAGGCTCTGCTGCAGCGCCAGGTTGCCCTGCACGCCCTGCAGCGCGCCCGCGCCCTGGGCGAACACGCCGGTGACGTCGGTCCCATCGTCGAGTGCTTCGAACGCGCGTTCCACGCGCGAGGCCGAGGCCTGGGTACTGGCGCCCAGGCCGGCCGCCGATGCCGCGCTGACCACGTTGACCCGGTCGATGTTCAGGGTGACGTCGTTGCTGCCATAGCTGAGCCATGCATCCAGCAGGCTGCCCGCGTTGAGGCTGTTGCTGACCCCGTTGAACGTGCCGCTGACGCCCTGCCCGGCCTGCAGCACGGTCTGGGTGCGGCCGGCAGCCGGCACGTAGCCGCTGACAACACTGGACACGTGCACGTCGCCGCCCTGCAGGGTGGCCCTGCCGGTGATGGCAAGTGGACTGGAACCCAGCGAGATCATCAACCGCGCGCCGTCGCGGTGCAGGTAGTTGCCTTCGATGGTGGCGCTGCTGTTGGCATCGCGCACGATCACCATCGCCGCGTTGTCCACGTTGCCCTTGACCCGGGTGGTGCCGGTCATGAACTGCAGCGCGGCCGTGTTGGGGCTGACCGCCTGCGCGGTAAGCACCACGTTGGAAGTGATGGACGCACCGTCGCGCAGCACCAGCGTGCCGCGTTCGATGCGGGTGTCGCCGGTGTAGGTATTGGTGCCGGACAGACCCAGCGAGCCTTCGCCCTGTTTGACCAGGCCGCCACTGCCGGTGATGTTGTTGCTCCAGACCGAATTCAGGCCCAGCTGCGAGACGTTGACGGTGGTGTTGCCCCAGTCGAAGCGGGCCGGGCCGTTCACGGCCTTGCCGACATTCAGCAGGCCGTAGCCGTAGATGGCGTCCACGCCCGGCGCGCCGATGTCGGTGGCCGTGCCCAGCAGGGTCTGCCGCACCAGGTCGTTGTCGAAGTACGGGAAGCGTTCCCAGACCAGTGCGGCCGCGCCTGATACCAGGGGCGCGGCGAACGACGTGCCGTAATTCCACTGGTAGCCGTTGCCGTTGCGCTCGGGAAACACCGCGCTGCCCGGTGCGGTCAGGCAGTAACGCGCCGCATCGCCACAGGCGTTGGCCCAGCTGGTGCGTTCGCCGGGCTTGTTGGGATCGATGGCGGTGGCCACCAGCCAGCCCTTTTCCAGATCAGCCGCCGGCAACGAACCGCCCACGCCGCGCTGGCTGGGCAGTGCCGCCACGCTGCTGGGCTGGTCGCGGCCCTCGTTGCCCGAGGCGAACACCACCAGGCCGCCGTTGCTCATGATGAAGGGGCGGTACTCGGCCGCCACCTGCGCGGTGGTGGCCAGATCGGTCCAGTACAACCCGCCCCAGGAGTTGTTCATCACCTTCACGCCGTAGCTGATCAGGTCCTGGTGGATGCCGGCCACGCCCAGCGGGCCGCTGAAGGAGTTGCCCTGGCCACTGCCGTCATCGGTGGGCGAAGTGTCGGAAATGATCCGCGCCGAGACAATCTGCGCCCCCGGCGCGATGCCGCCGGGCCAGACGCCCACGGTCGCGCCGGCGGCCAGGCTGGCCACCGCGGTGCCGTGGCCGACCACGTCGTCCACGTTCAGGTTGTTGCGCGCCGGATCGACGTAGTTGAGGTTGGCCAGCACGCGGCCATTGAGCGCGGCCGTATCGCGCTTCACGCCGGAATCGACGATGCCGATGCGCACGCCCTTGCCGGTCAGGCCAGCGGACTGCGCGGCCAGGGCGTTGGTCTGCACCAGATGCGCGTTCACCGCCGGCTCGGTCGGCTTGGCCGGCGTGGGTGTGGTGGGCGGCGGGGTTACCGGCGGCGTGGTGGGGGGCGGGTCGATGCGTACATTGCTGCCGCCACCGCCACCGCCACATGCACTCAGCGCGGCGACCAGCGCCGAAGCCAGAACCGACCTGCCCATCGTCTTACGTTCCATCGTTTCCTTCCCATGAACGTTGGCCTGCCGCAACCCCTTGCAGGCATCCAGTGCTGCCAGCGGCAGCTACCGCCGACCCTCTATACTGGGTCGACCCCCACGCAGTCTGCCGGGAAATGGCGCCGCTTCCAACGCCCGCCGTCTCCTTTCCGAACATTGCTCACGCATCAACGAGATTGCCATGTCCAACATCGTCATCGCCGCCGCCAAGCGCACCGCCATTGGCTCCTTCCTGGGCCAGTTCAACGGCGTGCCCACCCCGACCCTCGGCGCGGCCGCCATCGCCGCCGCCCTTGAGCAGTCCGGGGTACCGGCCAGCGACGTTTCCGAAGTCCTGATGGGCTGCGTGCTGTCGGCCAACCTGGGCCAGGCCCCGGCCCGCCAGGCCGCCATCGCCGCCGGCATTCCCCTGTCGGCCGGCGCGACCACCCTGAACAAGGTCTGCGGCTCGGGCATGAAGACCATCATGCTGGGCCACGACCTGATCAAGGCCGGTTCGGCCAAGGTGGTGGTGGCCGGCGGCATGGAGTCGATGTCCAACGCCCCGCACATGCTGCCCAACTCGCGCACCGGCAACCGCTTCGGCAACTTCCAGGCGGTGGACCACATGGCCCACGACGGCCTGGTCAATGCCTACGACGGCAAGGCCATGGGTGAATTCGCCGAATGCGCGGTGGACAAGTACCAGTTCACCCGCGAGGAACAGGACGCCTATTCCATCGAATCGGTGCGCCGTGCGCAGGCCGCGCAGGCCAATGGTGCATTCGCCGATGAAATCGTCTCGGTGAAGGTGGCCACCCGCAAGGGTGAGGTCGAATTCGCCAGCGACGAGCAGCCCGGCCGTTCGGACATCGCCAAGATCCCGACCCTGCGCCCGGCGTTCAAGAAGGATGGCAGCGTAACCGCCGCCAGTTCCTCCAGCATTTCCGACGGCGCCGCTGCCGTGGTCCTGCTGGCCGAAGAGGATGCGGCCGCGCGCGGCATCACCCCGCTGGCGCGCATCGTCGGCCACGCCACCCATTCGCAGGAGCCGGAGTGGTTCACCACCGCGCCGATCGGCGCGATCCACGCCCTGCTGGCGAAGACCGGCTGGACCCTGGACCAGGTCGACCTGTTCGAAGTGAACGAAGCCTTTGCCGTGGTGGCCATGGCGCCGATGCGTGAACTGGGCATCAGCCACGACAAGCTCAACGTGAATGGCGGCGCCTGCGCACTGGGCCATCCGATCGGCGCCTCGGGCGCACGTCTGGTGGTCACCCTGGTCAACGCATTGCGCACGCGCGGCGGCAAGCGCGGCATCGCTACCCTGTGCATCGGCGGCGGCGAAGCGACGGCAATCGCCATCGAGTTGATCTGAAAGGAATTAACGGCGATTTCGCAAAAATGAATGCGGGAGCGCTTGACACCCAATCTTGGCTTGTCATCATGTTGTCGGCGCGCAGTTGCGCGTTGCCTAATCTAACGACGAGGATTCACACAATGAGCATCAACAAGCTGCTGGTCGCTATGTCCCTGGCCCTGGCCCTGGCCGCCTGCTCGAAGCAGGAAGCTGCCCAGGACGCCGCTGCTTCGGCCAACGAAGCCGCCACCGAAGCCCAGGCTGCTGCCGACCAGGCCGCCGCCGCCGGCGCCCAGACCGCCGACGCTGCCCAGCAGGCCGCTGACACCGCCGCCACCGCTGCCGACGCTTCGACCGACGCTGCTGCCCAGGCTGGCGCTGCTGCCACCGACGCTGCTGCCGGCGCTGCTGCCGACGCTGCCAAGGCCGGTGAAGCCACCGCCGAGCAGGCCAAGGACGCTGCTGAAGAAGCCAAGAAGTAATCACTTCTTTCTTCACGCTGTTCTGGAAAAGCCGCTGGTTCGCCAGCGGCTTTTTCTTTGCCTGAATCCCGCTGTTGGCCTCGCGACCGGGTCTTCACAAGGGCCTGAATAGGCTGGCGTCCCCATCCATCGCTGTACCGGAGACCGCCATGAAGATCCGCACGCTGACCACTTCCCTGCTGGCCGCCTCGCTGGTGCTGGCCCTGGCCGCCTGCAAGGGCCCGGAAGCCGAACAGGCCCGCCAGGATGCCGCGCAGGCCGCCGACAGCGCGGGCGCCGCCGCGCGTGATGCCGTGGACCAGGCCGCCGCTGCCACCCGCGAGGCCGCTGACAAGACCGCCGCGGCTTCAGAGCAGGCGGCCGCCGACACCCAGCAGGCGCTGGACAAGGCCGCCGATGCGACCGCCAACGCCGCCGACCAGGCCAAGGCTGCGGCCACCGATGCCGCCGCGCACGCCAGCGATGCCACCGCCAATGCCGCGCAGAAGGTGGCCGACAAGGCCCGCAATGTCGCAGATGACGCAAAGGCCAACGCGGCCCACGAAGAAGCCAAGCACTGAGCCTGACCCTGTCGCCGGGCCTGTTCGGGCCCGGCGACGTTACGGCAGGGCGCGCGCCAGCATCTCGCCCAGTTCCAGCCCCGGCGGCAAGGTACCCAGCGCCAGGCCATGCTCGCCCTGCAAGCGGCTGCGGATGAACGCATCGGCCATGGGGCTTTCCGCCCGCAACAGCACGGCGGCCTGCAGCAGCAGTGCCGTGCGCTCGCAGAACGCGCGTGCCTGCCCCTCATCGAACCCGGGTGATTCCTGCCAGCGCTGGAGCGCCTGTGAGTAGCGCAGGTCGGCATCGGCCGCCGCCTGCAGTTCCTGCTGCAGGGCCGCCATCGTTTCCGGCTCACGCGCCAGCGCGCGCAGCACGTCCAGGCACTGGATGTTGCCACTGCCTTCCCAGATCGAATTCAACGGCGCCTGCCGGTACAGGCGCGGCAGCATCGACTCTTCCACATAGCCGGCGCCGCCCAGACATTCCTGCGCCTCGTTGACGAAGGCCGGGGCGCGCTTGCACAGCCAGTACTTGCCCAAGGCCGTGCCCACCCGCGCCAGCGCGGCTTCTGCCGGATCGATGGCGGCGCGATCCACCGCGCGCGCGATGCGCATGGCCAGTACCGTGGCCGCCTCCGATTCCAGCGCCAGATCAGCCAGCACGTTGGTCATCAGCGCATGGTCCACCAGCGGTTTGCCGAACGCGCGCCGGTGCCGTGCATGGTGCAGCGCCTGGGCCAGGGCCATGCGCATTTCCGCCGCCGCGCCCAGCATGCAGTCCAGCCGGGTCATCATCACCATGCCGATGATGGTGGCCACCCCGCGCCCTTCCTCGCCCACGCGCCAGGCCTGCGCACCACAGAACTCCACTTCGCTGGACGCATTGGCCCAGTCGCCCAGCTTGTCCTTCAGGCGCATCAGCCGGAACGCGTTGCGGTCACCATCGGCCAGGCGGCGTGGCATCAGCAGGCAGGTCAGCCCACCGGGGGCCTGTGCCAGCACCAGGAAGCCATCGCTCATCGGCGCGGAGAAGAACCACTTGTGCCCCGACAAGCGATAACGCTCGCCGTCGATCGGCTCGGCGCGGGTGCTGTTGGCACGCACGTCCGAACCGCCCTGCTTTTCGGTCATGCCCATGCCCAGGGTGATGCCGGCCTTGTCGGCCACCGGCACATCGCGCGAATCGTAGACCGGCGCGGCCGCCTTGCGTGCCCATTCGGCCAGGTGCGGCTGCGAGCGCAGCACCGCCACGGCGGCGTGGGTCATGGTGAGCGGGCAACTGGTGCCCGCTTCGGCCTGGTGATGCAGGTAACTCAGCGCCGCGCGCGCCACGTGTGCGCCCGGTTGCGGTTCGTGCCAGGACAGCCCGGCCACGCCGTGCTGATTGGCCGTGCCCATCAGCTGGTGGTACGCCGGATGGAACTCCACCAGATCGATGCGGTGCCCCTGCGCATCGTGTGTGCGCAGGCGCGGCCGGTCGCGGTTGGCATCGAACCCCAGGCGGTACAGCTCATCGCCGGCCAGTGCGCCATACACCGCCAGGCGCGGTGCGAAGGCACCCCCGCCCTCACGCTGCACCGCCTCCACCAGCGCGACATCGTCGGTCCATAACTGCCGCCCGGCGAACGGTGGTGGCTGGTTCAGCACCACGTGCGTTTCGTAGGGAACGTTGCTGCTGAAGCCCGGTCCGTTCATCCATTGCTTCCCGTTGCGGAAAAGGAGCCCCTCGATTGTGCCGCATCGTCCGGCCAGCGCCCGTTCAGCGCGGTTCTCACCGCCTGCACGAGCGCCGCGCCAGAGTGGCCACATGAGCGACAACGAAGATCTGGTGGTACTGCGGCCAGAAGGCCTGTACTGCGCCGCCGGCGATTTCCACATCGATCCGTGGCGCCCGGTGCCGCGCGCGGTCATCACCCATGGCCATGGCGACCATGCGCGCCCGGGCATGGGCGAATACCACTGCAGCACCGGCAGCGTGCCGATCCTGCGCTGGCGCTTGGGCGATGTGCCGCTGCACGCGCATGCCGAAGGCACGCCCTTTTCGCTGGGCCGGGTGCAGGTATCGCTGCACCCGGCGGGGCATGTGCTGGGGTCGACCCAAGTGCGCATCGACGATGGGCGCCAGGTCTGGGTGGCCTCGGGCGATTACAAGCGCCAGCACGATCCCACCTGCACGCCGTTCGAGGTCGTGCCCTGCGATACCTTCATCAGCGAAGCCACCTTCGCCCTGCCGATCTACCGCTGGCCACACACCGCCGATGTGGCTGCCGACATCGTCGCCTGGCGCCGCGAATGCGCCGCGCGCGGGGAAGCGGCGGTGCTGCTGTGCTACGCCCTGGGCAAGGCCCAGCGCGTGCTGGCCGAGCTGCTGCCGCTGGACGACCAGCCGGCGTGGCTGCACGGCGCCATCGCCAATGGCGTGGCGGTCTACCGCCAGGCCGGGGTGGACATGCTGGACACGGTGACCGTGGCCGAACAGGGGCGTACCCCGGATGCGGCCGGGCAGCTGATCCTGGCCCCGCCGTCGGCGGCGGGCACGCCCTGGCTGCGCCGCTTCGGCCGTCACCAGTTGGCGTTCGCGTCGGGCTGGATGCAGCTGCGCGGCAACCGGCGCCGGCGCAATGTTGACCGTGGCTTCGTCATTTCCGACCACGCCGACTGGCCGGCGCTGCTGCAGACCATCGAACAGACCGGCGCGCGCCGCATCATCGCCACCCATGGCAACACCGATGCGCTGATCCCCTTCCTGCGCGAGCGCGGCGTGGCCGCCGAGGCCTTCCGCACCGATTTCGGGGCCGAGGAATGAAGGCCTTCGCCGCGCTTTACCAGCGCCTGGACCGCAGCACCGCAACGTTGGACAAGCGGGCCGCGCTGGTCGACTACTTCCGCACGGCGCGCCCACGCGATGCGGCCTGGGCGCTGTACCTGCTGAGCGGTGGCAAAGTGGGCGGCGCGCGCCGCAAGGTGGCCGCCAGCGGCGAGCTGCGCCGCTGGATCGCCGAGGCGTCCGGGCTTCCGGCCTGGCTGGTGGAAGACAGCTATGCGCAGGTGGGCGACCTGGCCGAAACGCTGACCCTGCTGCTGGATGACCCGGCAACGCCCGCCCCCGAACGGGCCCTGGCCGACTGGATCGAACAGCATCTGCTGGCGGTGGCCAACCAGGACGAGGCGGTACGCCATGCCGCCGTGCTGCAGGGCTGGCAGCAACTGCCCGCCGCCGAACGCCTGGTGTTCAACAAGCTGCTGACCGGCGCCCTGCGCGTGGGCGTATCGCAGCGACTGGTGCAGCAGGCGCTGGCCGAATGGTCGGGGCTGGATATCGCCCGCATTGCCCAGCGCATGCTGGGCGAGTGGGTGCCCTCGCCCGCCGCGCTGGCGCAGCTGCTGTCGCCAGACGAGCTGCCGACCGACCGCCAGCAGCCCTACCCGTTCTTCCTGGCCTCGCCGCTGGAAGGCGCGCCGGCCGAGCGGCTGGGCGTGCTGGATGACTGGTTGCTGGAATGGAAGTGGGACGGCATCCGCCTGCAGCTGCTGCGCCGGAATGGCGAGGTGGCCCTGTGGTCGCGCGGCGAAGAGCGGCTGGATGGTCGCTTCCCCGAAATCGAACAGGCCGCCGCCGGCCTGCCCGATGGCTGCGTGATCGACGGCGAGCTGCTGGCCTGGGACAGCGCCGATGACCTGCCGCGTGCCTTCACCGCCCTGCAGACCCGCATCCAGCGCCGCAAGCCTGGTGCCGCCAGCCTGCGCAACACGCCGGTGCGCGTGCTGGCCTACGACCTGCTGGAACGCGATGGCCAGGATCTTCGCGAGCTGCCGCTGCACGAACGCCGCACGCAGCTGGCGCAGCTGCTCGATGCACTGGCCGATCCTCGCCTGCAGCTCTCGCCACCGGTGCTCGCCAAGGACTGGGCCGAGGCCGCGCGCCTGCGTGACGGTGCCCGCGAACGCGGCGTGGAAGGGCTGATGATCAAGCGCCGCGATTCGGTCTACCAGGCCGGGCGCCGTCGCGGCGACTGGTGGAAATGGAAGATCGAGCCGCTCACCATCGATGCAGTGCTGCTGTACGCGCAGGCCGGCCATGGGCGGCGCAGCACCCTGTACACCGACTACACCTTCGGGGTGTGGGACGGTGACGCGCTGGTACCGGTGGCCAAGGCCTATTCGGGCCTGGACGACAAGGAGATCCTGGCACTGGACCGCTGGATCCGCGCGCACACCCGCGAGCGCTTCGGCCCGGTGCGCAGCGTCGACGCCGTGCAGGTATTCGAGCTGGGATTCGAAGCGGTGAACCGCAGCAGCCGGCACAAGTCGGGCATCGCGGTGCGCTTCCCGCGCATCCTGCGCTGGCGCCACGACAAGCCCGCCAGCGAGGCCGACCAGCTGCACACCCTGCAGGCACTGGCGCGATGACCCGTGCGCAGGCCCTGCAGCGCCTGCAGGCGTGGTTCGCCGCGCGCGGCTGGCGCCCGCTGCCGTTCCAGCGCGCGATGTGGCGGCACTACCTGGCTGGCGAATCGGGCCTGCTGCACACGCCCACCGGCAGCGGCAAGACCCTGGCGATGTTCGGCGGGCCCCTGCTGCAGGCCTTGATCGATCCACCGCCGGCGCCGGCACGGGCCAGCGCCGTGCGTCCGCTGCAGGTGCTGTGGGTCACCCCGCTGCGGGCACTGGCCAGCGATACCGCACGCGCGCTGCAGACGGTCATCGATGGCGTTGGGCTGGGCTGGAAGGTCGGCCTGCGCAGTGGCGATGCCAGCAGCCGCGAGCGGCGCCAGGCGCGCGAGGGACGCGTGGATGTGCTGGTGACCACACCCGAATCGCTGGCGCTGTTGTTGAGCTATGCCGATACGCTGCCGCGCATGCAGCACCTGCGCTGCGTGGTGGTGGATGAGTGGCATGAACTGCTGGGCAGCAAGCGTGGCGTGCTGTTGCAGCTGAACCTGGCACGGTTGCGCGATGCCAGCCCCGGCCTGCAGCTGTGGGGGCTGTCGGCCACGCTGGGCAACCTGCAGCAGGCGCGGCAGGTGCTGCTGCCCGACCTGCCCGACGCGCCGCTGGTGGAAGGCGCGCGGCAGCGACCGGTGCAGGTGCAGACCCTGCTGCCGCCAGCCGGCGAACGGTTTCCGTGGGCCGGCCACCTGGGCCTGGTGCAGTTGCCACGGGTACTGCAGGCGATCCAGGGCGCAGGCAGCACCCTGCTGTTCACCAACACCCGCGCACAGGCCGAACTGTGGCACCAGGCGCTGGCTGCAGTGTGGCCGGAAGACGCCGACAGCCTGGCCCTGCACCACGGCTCGCTGGACCCGACCCTGCGCCAGCAGGTGGAAGACGGCCTGCGTGCAGGCAGCCTGCGCTGCGTGGTGGCCACCTCCAGCCTGGACCTGGGCGTGGATTTCCCGGAAGTGGACCAGGTGCTGCAGCTGGGCAGCCCCAAGGGTGTGGCGCGCCTGCGCCAGCGCGCCGGCCGCGCGCGCCATCGCCCCGGCGCCAGCGGCCGCATCACCTGCATTCCCAGCCATGCGCTGGAAGTGGCCGAATTCGCTGCGGCACGCAACGCGCTGCGCGAGGGCGTGGTGGAAGCACGCCGTCCATTGGTCCTGTCGCTGGACGTGCTGGCCCAGCATGCAGTGAGCTGCGCGATGGCCGGCGGCTTCCAGGCCGATGCACTGCTGGCCCAGGTACGGCGCACCCACGCCTTTGCCGATCTGACCGATGCGCAGTGGCAGGCCGTGCTGGACTTCATCGTGCAGGGCGGGCGGGCGCTGTCGCAGTATCCGGATTTCCACAAGGTGCAGATCGATGACAGCGGCACCTACCGGGTGCCCGATCGCCGCCAGGCCCTGCGCCACCGCCTGTCGATCGGCACCATCAGCAGCGATGGCAGCGTGCGCGTGCAGTTCCTGCGCGGCGGCAGCCTGGGTTCGGTGGAAGAACAGTTCGCAGGGCGCCTGCGCCCGGGCGACCGCTTCCAGTTCGCCGGGCGCCTGCTGGAGCTGGTGCAGCTGCGTGACATGACCGCCTATGTGCGGGTGGCGCGTGGGCGCGGCGATGGCAGCGTGCCGCGCTGGCAGGGCGGCCAGCTGCCCTTGTCGATGCCACTGGGGCAGGCCTTGCTCGCAGTGCTCTCCGGAAGTGATGACAGTGCCGAATCAACGTGGCTGGCGCCGCTGCTGGCGCTGCAGGCACGCGTGTCCGAGCGGCCCTCGCCGGCGCAGCTGCTGGTGGAGGACGTGCGCCGCCGCGAGGGCCAGTTCGTGTTCGTCTACCCGTTCGCCGGGCGCCACGTGCATGAAGCACTGGCCGCGCTGCTGTCACTGCGCTGCACGCGGCTGCAGCGCAACAGCATTGGCTATGCGGTGAACGATCATGGCCTGGTGCTGGCACCGGCACAGCCGATCACCCTGGATGCGCAGGCGTGGCATGTGTTGTTCACCCGCGACGGGCTGCTGGACGATCTGCGCGCGGCCGTGAACCTGGGCGAGCTGGCACGCCGCCAGTTCCGTGGCATCGCGCGCGTGGCCGGACTGCTGGTGCCCAGCCTGCCCGGCGGCATGCCGCGCTCGCTGCGCCAGTTGCAGGCCTCTGCGGGCCTGCTGCATGACGTGCTGCGCCAGCATGACCCCGAGCACATGCTGCTGGCCCTGGCCGAGCAGGAAGTGCTGCAGGACGCATTGGATCTGCCCGGGCTGGAGCAGGCGCTGGCACGCATTGGCGGTCAGGCGGTGTCGCTGCAGCAGCCGGCCTCACTCACGCCGCTGGGTTTTCCGCTGTGGGCCGAGCGCCTGCGCGGCCAGTTCAGCAACGAAGACTGGCGTACCCGCGTGCAGCGTGCGGCACAGCAGCTGGAGCGGCGCCATGACCACTGAGCTGGCCATGCAGCTGGGCGGGCAGACGCTGCGCCTGCTCGGCGCGCGTGCACTGCTGTGGCCGGCCCGGCAGGCCCTGCTGATTGCCGACCTGCATCTGGGCAAGGCGGATGTGTTCCGCCGCGCCGGCATCGCCTTGCCCGCCGGCGGCACCCAGGGCGACCTGCAACGGCTGCATGCACTTGTGCAGCAGCACGCGTGCCGCGAGCTGTGGATCCTGGGCGATATGCTGCATGGCCCGCTGCACCGCACGGCGTGGCTGGCGCAATGGCTGGCCTGGCGCGAACAGCAAGCGGGCCTGGACGTGCATGTGATCCGTGGCAACCACGACCGCCAGCTTGCCGCACCGGCGCTGCGCGTGCAGCTGCATGATCAGATGCGATTGGGGGACATCGTGCTGCGCCACGAACCACAGCCCGAAGCCGGCGCCTGGGTGATTGCCGGCCACCTGCATCCGCAGATCGCCCTGCCGGCGCTGCGCCGGCGCTTTCCCGCGTTCTGGCTGCGCCCGGGAATCACCGTGCTGCCCGCGTTTTCCGCGTTCACCGCGGGCGTGCTGATATCGCCCGCGCGCGACGAACAGCGCATTGCCTGCGTGGAAGGCAGCCTGGTGCCGGTACCGCCCCGTCAGGCTTAGGCCGGGCGTGCCAGCATGTCGGGCATCAATCGAAACGTGGGCTCGCTGTTGCCGACGTGGCGCGGCAGCGCCCGCACCGCCGCCAGCATTTCCTGCGCGCAGGTGCGGATGTAGCCATGGTGTTCGGCGCCCGCGTGGCTGATCAGGCTACCTACGTGGAATTCAAAGACATCCTCCAGCACGTCGGGCTGGTCTTCGTGCAGCATCTGCAGCAGACCGCGCAGTTTGCAGATTTCCGATTCCAGCTCGTGGACCGCGAACAACATGGCATCCTCCTTCGAACGTGCGGCGCATCCGGGCCGCAGCAGGCCGCGACGGCGCGGCCGCCCGGGCCATGCGCGAAGTTCGATCACGGAGTGTTCGATCACGGAAAGGAAAACGGGCGACGCGGCGTGCGCGTGCACAGCTGTTCTCGCACAACCGGGGTGAGATGTTCGTTAGTTCAGGTGACGGGCACGTTCACGGCAGCGTTGATCGCACTGCTGCTGGCAGCCGCACGCGGCGCTTCGGCCAGCGCGGCGATGAAGCCCGGATCCAGCGGCAGTGCGCCGAACCAGCCGTGCTGGGTGCCGCTGAGCACACGCAGCATGTGCCCGCGCCCGCCCGGCATGCGCCCCATCGGGCCAAGCAGGACGTCGCGCGCATGCGCCCATAGATCGCCATTGGACTGGAACAGCGGCGTCAGCCAGCGGCTCCAGCGCTGGTACACCGCCACATGCGCACGCCGCTGTGCCTGGTAGGCCTGCAGCGCCGCTTCGCCACGGTGGCTGCGCAGCGCATCGCGCAGCGCCAGTGCATCGATCAGGGCCATGTTCACGCCCTGCCCCAGCTGCGGGCTCATCGAGTGTGCGGCATCACCGGCCAGCACCAGGCGGCCATGGTGCCAGCGCTTCATCACCGCATCGCGGTACACCGCGCGTGCCAGCTGGCCGGCATCGACCAGGTGCGCGAAGCGCGCGCTGGCCTGCGGCCACAGGGCATGCAGTTCCTGCAGCCAGGGCGCCATGCCGTCCTGCTGCCAGCGCTCGAAATCATCACGCGGCAGGCTCCAGAAGAAGCTCAGGCGCGGCGTGGCATCACCGGGGCGGGTACCGACCGGCAGCAGGCCGATCATCTTGCGCGCCGCCACGTAGCGCTGCCGCAGCTCCTGCATGTGCGGCCAGTCTTCGGCCGGCAGCAGGCACCACAACGCACCCCACGGGTACACCCGGTCCAGCCCGGTGCCGCCCTCAACACTGCCGCGCAGGGTGGATGCCGCGCCATCGGCGGCCACCACCAGGTCGAACGGTCCGTGCCAGCGCCCCTGCGCATCGCGTACGCGCCCCTGCGCGCTGTCCACCGCCTCGATGGCGGTGCCCACGTGCAGGTGGCCGGCGCCTTCGCGCGCATCTTCCAGCAACGAGAACAGCGCGCCGCGCTGCATGCCCAGCCCGTGCAGGCGTACATCCAGACCGGCATAGCCCATGTCCATCACCGCACGTTCGCAGGGCGTATCGCCGTACAGGCGGTGCACCGGCGCGGCGTGCGCGCGCACGGCGTCGAGCAGGCCCATCTGCCACAGCACCTGCAGGCCGCTGGGCTGCAGCAGGAAGCCGGCCCCTACCGGGCCCGGCGTGGGCACGCGTTCGAAGATCTCCACCTCGTGGCCATCACGGGTGAGCAGGATGGCCAATGCCTGGCCAGCGGTGCCGTAGCCGATCACGGCAATGCGCAGTCGTTCCGTCATGCCTGCATTGTGCCCGAGGCGGATTGCCAATGGCGAAGGGAACCGGCGACGGCATCCACGCACCGCGTGGATCTTCTGGCCGACGCCGGAGCGCCCGCCGTTGCCCTGCGCAAAAAAAAACCCCGCCGTAGCGGGGTTTTCAACGCACTGTCGAGTGGATCACTCGGCCGGCGTAATGTTCGAAGCCTGGGCACCCTTCGGGCCCTGGGTCACGTCATAAGTGACACGCTGGCCTTCCTGCAGGCTGCGGAAGCCCTTGGAGTTGATGGCGGAGAAGTGCGCGAACACGTCGGCGCTGCCATCCTCCGGCGAGATGAAGCCAAATCCCTTGGCGTCGTTGAACCACTTGACGGTACCGTTCGGCATGTTAATGCGAGACCTTTGCAATGAATGGGTGGTGTACGCTGAACCCGCGTACCGGCTGAGTATGCAAAGCTTGCCCGAGGATGACAATCACCCCCGCGCCAATTCGCCTACCAGTTCCGGAAGTCCGTTGCTGGCGGCCTGCACGTTTGCCAACACTTCGGCCATGGTGATCTCCTCGCCGTCGCCACAGCCGGCGGCCCAGTTGGCCACGATCGCCAGGCAGGCGTAATCCAGCCCCAGCTCCCGTGCCAGCGCGGCTTCAGGCATGCCGGTCATGCCCACCAGATCGCAGCCAT
This sequence comes from Stenotrophomonas sp. YAU14D1_LEIMI4_1, assembly GCF_003086815.1. Lineage (NCBI taxonomy): Bacteria > Pseudomonadati > Pseudomonadota > Gammaproteobacteria > Lysobacterales > Lysobacteraceae > Stenotrophomonas > Stenotrophomonas sp. YAU14D1_LEIMI4_1. Next base: position 3,047,018 of record NZ_CP025997.1, read on the forward strand.
CGCGGCGCATGCGGGCGATTTCAGCAATGGTTTCCAGGCGCGGGCCCTGGGTGGCGCCGTAGCAGCCGCCGTCGTGCACCTTCACCCCGGTCACTTTCGCCGCCGCCAGGATCTTGCTGCGCAGCATCGGCGTGTACGGATGACCGAAATCGACGTGGACCACGTCGGTGCCGTCTTCTTCGCAGATCGTGCTGATACGACCCCACGTGTAATCGATTACCTGGTCCGGACAGGCCAGCACGCGCGGACCGAAATCGTCGCCGATGCCGCCCACCGTGTTCAGCGCCAGCACGCGCTGCGCGCCGATCTGCTGCAGCGCGGCCAGGTTGGCGCGGTAGTTGATCTTGTGCGGCGGCAGCGAATGGCCCTCACCGTGGCGGGCCAGGAAGGCCACGCGGTGGCCCAGCAGGGTGCCGATGCGCACCGGGCCCGACGGACGACCGAAGCGGGTTTCGACCTCGTGGGTCTGCACATCGTCCAGCTTGGCCAGGTTGTAGACACCGGTACCGCCGATCACGGCCAGGGCAATCTGTTGCATGGGAATCACTCCAGAAAAAGACGAACGCCGGCACCCGAGGGCGCCGGCGACAAGGTGGGACCGGCCGCGGACGGCCGCGCCGTCACTCCTTCATGGCATAGATGGCCGGCACGCAGCGCAGGGTCTCGTTCACATCCATGCCGAAGCCGAACACGTAACGGTCCGGCAGCTCGATGCCGGCGTAATCGGCGGTGACGTCCGGCAGCGCGCGGTCGTGCTTCTTCACGGTCATGGCAGCAATGCGCACGTCGGTGGCGCCCTGTTCCAGGCACCAGGTGCGCACGCCCTGCAGGGTGTAGCCCTCGTCCAGGATGTCGTCCACCAGCAGCACGCGGCGGCCGAACAGCGAGGTGGCCGGCTTGTGCTTCCACACCAGGTCGCCGCCGGTGGTTTCACCGCGGTAGCGGGTGGCGTGCAGGTAATCGAACTGCACGTCCTGGCCGCGCGCGCCCAGTTCCAGTGCCAGCTGGCCGGCGAACGGCAGTGCGCCGTGCATGATGGACAGGAACAGCGGCACCTCGCCCTTGTAGTCGCGCGCGATGGCGTCGGCGATGCTGGCAATGGCCTTGTCGATGGTGGGGCGGTCGACCAGCAGGTCAGCCTGGGCCAGGGCCTGGGAAATGGTGAGGTTCGGCATCAGACGGTTCTTCCAAGGGTTTGCAGCAGATGGGATTGGGTGGTGCCATGGCGGGCATCGGCCAGCAGGCCGTCCCAGCCAAGTGCGCCGCGGCCAAGCAGGCCCAGCAGCGCGGCGGTATTCAGTGAACGGCCCTGCACGGCGTGCAGGGCTTCATCGACCAGCTCGGGGTGGCAGACCAGCACCACGTCGCAGCCGGCATCCAGATGGGCATGCACGCGTGCCGGCACGCCACCGGCGCTGTGCGAAGCGGCCATGCCGATGTCATCGGAGAACACCACGCCGCGGAAGCCCAGTTCACCGCGCAGGATGTCCTGGATCCAGCGCGGCGAATAGCCGGCCGGCTCGGGCGCCACCTGCGGGTAGATCACGTGGGCCATCATCACCGCATCGGCACCGGCGGCAATGCCGGCGCCGAACGGCACCAGGTCCTGCGCGCGCAGTTCGTCCAGCGCGCGCGGGTCGATGGCGGTATCGACGTGGGTGTCTTCCAGCACGGTGCCGTGGCCGGGGAAATGCTTGAGCGTGGCGGCCATGCCTACCGCATGCATGCCGCGCACATAGGCGGCAGTGAAAGCGGCGACCACCTGCGGGTCTTCACTGAAGGCGCGGTTGCCGATGGCGCGGTTGCCACGGGCCAGATCCACCACCGGGGCGAAGCTGAGGTCCAGGCCGCTGGCGCGCACTTCACTGGCCATCAGCCAGGCGTGCTGTTCGGCCAGGGCCAGCGCCTGCTGCGGATCGCGCGCGTAGAGAGCGCCGATGTCCTGCAGCGGCGGCAGTTCGCTGTAGCCTTCGCGGAAGCGCTGTACGCGGCCGCCTTCCTGGTCCACGCAGAGCAACTGCGGGCGCGGTGCGGCGGCGCGGATGGCGGCGGTCAGATCGGTCACCTGCTGGCGCGAGGCGAAGTTGCGCTTGAACAGCACCACCCCGGCCACGGCATCGTGCTGCAGCCAGTCGCGTTCCTGGGCGGTCAGTTCAGTGCCGGCAACGCCGATCAGCAGCATGGGTCGATCTCCACAACAGGCGCCCGCATGGCGCAGTGCCGCATTGTCGCAGAACCGGCCGATGGACGCAGTGTTCGGCTGAACACGGGAACGGGGTCAGAGCCCCTGCGGGGATCCGACCCCGGGGTCGGATCCCCGCAGGGGCTCAGGCACAGGGGTCGGATCCCCGCAGGGGCTCTGACCCCGCGCGTACTACATCGCGCAGCCGTCCGGGCCGCAGGCGGCTTCACCTGCGGCGGCCGAGGGGGCGCCCTGCTCGGCGGCAATCTGGCGCAGCGCCTGGACGAAGGCTTCCGGCGGCTGCGCGCCGGAAATCGCCCAGCGCCCGTCGATCACGAAGGTGGGCACCGAGGAAATGCCCAGCGCCTGTGCGTCGGCCAGCTTCGCCTGCACCTGGGCCAGGCCGCGATCGGATGCCAGCATCTGTTCGATCTCGGCCGCGGCCAGCCCGCCGGCCTCACCGGCCTTCACCAGCACGGCGGGGTCGGCCAGGTTCTGGCCATGCTCGAAGTGGGCGCGGAACAGCGCTTCGCCCACCGCGTCCTGCACGCCGTGTTCGCCGGCCAGCCACAGCAGGCGGTGCGCAGGCAACGTGGTCACCCGCACCTGGCCCTGGCCGAAGTCCATCGGCAGGCCCTCGGCCTGCGCGGTGGACTGGGTCTGGCCCAGGAGCTGTTCGGTGCGCTCGGGCCCGCCGAACTTGCGCGCATAGGCCTGGCGCAGCGGGACCGGCGTGGCATCAGCGTCCGGGTCCAGCTGGAACGGCTGCCAATGGATGTCCAGGGCGGGCGCATCGGCGCCCAGCAACTGCACGCCCTGCTGGAAACGATGCTTGCCGATCCAGCACCAGGGGCAGACCACGTCGGAATAGATGTCGATTCTCATACCCCCAAGATGGGGGCCGCCCGCCGCGGCAAAAGGGGGCGCTACCGGCCGATCAGCACTTCACCACTGTGAATAGGGATGGCTGGCCAGCGCGACGTTGTAATAGCGCGCGTCGTCGGTCACTTCCGCGCCCACCCAGTCCGGCAGGTCGATGGCCTGGTCGGCGCTGTCCAGTTCCACCTCGGCCACCACCAGGCCGGCGTTGTCGCCCAGGAACTCGTCCACTTCCCAGGTCAGCCCGGCGTGTTCGACCAGATGGCGGCGCTTGTCGATCAACCCGCCCACGCACAGCGCCAGCAGGTCGCGGGCATCGTCCACGGGAATGGGGTAATCGAACTCCTGGCGGGTGTGCCCCAGGGTGCGCGACTTCAGGTTCAGCGCCGCCTGTTCGCCTTCGATGCGCACGCGCACCGAGGCGTTCTGGGTGCCGCGATCCAGTGCGCCCATGTCGTTGATATAGCCCTGCGCCATCGGAATGACCCGATGCGCGGCGGTACGCCAACCGTCGCCGGTCACCAGAAACTTGCGTTCGATTTCAATGCCCATGGGCGAAGTATGCGGCCGCCAGCAGCGACCTGCCTACCCGGCGCGCGGCCGCCGCACTACACTGCGCCGCCCTGCAAGGATCGCTGAACCATGACACTGCACCTTTCCACCCTGCGCCCGCTGGCGCTGGCCCTGCTGCTGCCCGCGGGCGCATGCCTGGCCCAGGCCCCTGCACTGCCCACCCTGCAACAGGCGCAGGACGCGATGGATCTGGCGATTGCCGCGCAGATCGCCGCGCGCCCGCGCAGTGACAGCAGCAGCCTGGTCGCGATGGCGTTCCGGCCCACGCTGGAATCGCTGAGCAGCTGCGCGATGGGCAGCACCGCCGACACCGCCACCTGCATCGTGGTCGGCAGTGCCGGCATGAAATCGGGTGCGCGTCTGCTGCACCTGGCCTGGGTGGACGACCAGTGGACCCTGCCCGATCCGCGCCGCCTGCCGACGCCTGCGCCCAGTCGCGAGGAAGTACAACCGCTGCTGCGCGCGCACCTGGAAACCGTGGCGGCGCGTGAGAGCGATGCAGAGGAGCGCGCGCGCTTCATGCTGGCCGTGCGCGACGCGCAGGTGCTGGAGGTTGCCGACTGCGAAGTGCCCGACGAGCGTGCCGTATTCGAATGTGCGGTCACCGCCCAGGTGGGCGATGAGCAAGGCACCGAAACGCTGGCATTCATCCGCGAGGATGGCCAGTGGCGCAGCGCGCCGGCGCCCCGATAGCCGACGCGCCTCCACCTGCGGCGGCGGGCACCGGGGTATTGCCGGTGCCCGCGCGTTGTCACTGCTTTTCGAAGACCGCGATGCTTTCCACGTGCGCGGTGTGCGGGAACATGTCCATGGCACCGGCGCTGACCAGGGTGAAGCCCTGTTCGTTGACCAGATAGCCGGCGTCGCGCGCCAGCGAACCGGGGTGGCAGCTGACATAGACGATGCGCTTGAACTGCTTCAGCGGCAGCTGCTGCAGCACTTCGATCGCGCCCGAGCGCGGCGGGTCCAGCAGCAGCTTGTCGAAGCCCTGGCGCATCCACGGGGTGGCGCGCTGGTCCTGGGTCAGGTCGGCGCTGAAGAACTGTGCATTGGCCAGGCCGTTGCGCTCGGCGTTTTCGCGGGCGCGCGCGACCAGGCCGGCATCGCCTTCCACGCCCACCACTTCGCGCACCTTGCGGGCCAGCGGCAGGGTGAAATTGCCCAGGCCGCAGAACAGGTCGAGCACGCGTTCGTCAGCACCGGGCTCCAGCAGCTCCAGCGCGCGGGCGATCATCGCCTCGTTCAGCTTGGCATTGACCTGGATGAAGTCCAGCGGGCGGAACGCCAGTTCCACGTCCCACGGCGCCAGCCGGAACGACAGCGGCACACCCTGCCCGTCCAGCGGGTGCACGGTGTCCAGGCCGCCCGGCTGCAGGTAGATGGCAAACCCGTGCTGCTGGCCGAACGCGGCCCAGGCGGCGCGATCGGCATCGCTGAGCGGCTGCAGGTGGCGCACGGTCAAGGCAATGGCGTTGTCGCCGCCGATGAACTCGATCTGCGGAATGTCGCGCTTGCCATCCAGGCCTTCGATGAAGGTGGACAGGTCCTGGACCTTGGTGCCGATTTCCGGGATCACGGTCAGGCACTGGCTCAGGTCGGCCACGAAACGCGGGTCCTGTTCGCGGAAACCGACCAGGGTCTTGTCCTTCTTTTCCACCCGGCGGACCGAGAAGCGGCCCTTGCGGCGGTAGCCCCAGCTGTCCCCGACCAGCGGCGGCAGCACGTTGCCCGGGGTGACGTGGCCGATGCGCTCCAGGTTGTCCATCAGCACGCGCTGCTTGGCCACGATCTGCTGGCTTTCGTCCAGGTGCTGCAGCACGCAGCCGGCACAGGTGCCGAAGTGCGGGCACTTGGGGGTGACGCGCTGCGGCGAGGCCTGCAGCACTTCCACCGTGCGCGCCTCGTCGAAGTGGCGGCTGCGGGCGGTCTGTTCGGCCATCACCACTTCGCCCGGCAGGGCGCCGCTGATGAAGGTGACCTTGCCGCCTTCGCCTTCACGGCGGGCGACGCCACGACCGTCATGGCTGAGGTCGAGGATTTCGGTCTGGAACGGGGTACGGTCGATGCGGGAACGGGATCGGGCCACGTGGCGACAGGCTGCGGGCAAAAAAGGGCGCACATTGTCGCAGATCCTGGCCGGGCGGGCCGATGGCCGCTTGCACACGCCGCCGCCGTGCATGATGATTGTCCACAGCTGACATGGAGGCAGCCCTATGCAGATGACCCCGCGGACCAGCCGGCCCCGCTTCCTGCTTGTCGAGGACGACATCATCAGCCGCGGTTTTTTCAAAGCGGCGTTGGAAACGTTACCAGCCGATGTGGACACTGCTGACTCACTTGCCAGCGCGCTTGCCCGTGGCGAGCCCGGCACGCATGACCTGTGGCTGATCGACGTGAACCTGCCCGACGGCAATGGCGCCCAGCTGCTGCAGGCGCTGCGCCAGTCGCATCCGGACACCCCGGCCCTGGCTCATACAGCTGACGGCGATGCCTCCATTCACGCCAGCCTGCGCGAGGCCGGCTTCAGCGACACCTTGGTGAAGCCGCTGGGCCGTGATCAACTGCTGAAAGCGGTGCGCCGGGCGCTGGTGAACAGCCCGGGCGCTGCGCCGCTGCCGCCGGCCGCGGTGGAGCTGGCCGTGGAGGACTGGGATGAGACGGCGGCCCTGGCGGCACTGAACGGCCAGCGCAACCACCTGATTGCCCTGCGTGAGCTGTTCCTGGCCGAGCTGCCGGGGGTACGCGATGCGGTCGAACAGGCGGTGGACCAGCACGACGAACGCCAGCTGCGCAGCCAGCTGCATCGGCTGCAGGCCAGTTGCGGGTTCGTGGGGGCGGCCCGGCTGGGCCGTGCCGTGCGCCAGTTGCACCACTCCCCTGACTCCGGGCAGGCCCAGGCGGGCTTCCGCGCCGCGGTAGCTTCCCTGCTGCACTGAGGGCGTGGGTGTCTCGGCAGGGCTTGCAGCCCTGCACCTGCCGAATCAACGTCAACGTCAACGTCAACGTCAAAAGCGGGCATCCCGTGGGATGGCGGGGCACTGTGGGTGTGCGGGGACGGCGCAAGTACGTCCATGTAGCCTTGGTCGCCGCATCCATGCGGCTCACACCCCGCACACCCACAGTGCCCCGCCTCTGACAGTTGGCCGCGATCTGACGGCACGGCACGGGGTCGGATCCCGTTGCTGCGCAACGGGCTCTGCCCCCAGAAACAACTCGATATCTGACAGATTGTGTCGACCCAGGTCGACACCTACCAGAGCAGCACGCGTTTCCGACAGATCGCGGAAAACTGTCGAAGGCGGGGTGGGTCCGGTTGAGGGGGCGTGAGCCGCATGGATGCGGCGACCGAGCTTACATGGGTGAGGGCGCTTTGCTTGCGAAGCACTGCTTCGCAAGCGCCCGAACGCACAGCCGCCAGCGGCTGGGCCGGGCCCCGGAGGGGGACTTGCAGCGTCCCCCTCAACCGGACCCACCCCGCCATCCCACGGATAGCCCGCTTTTGACGTTGACGTTGACGGTAGCGGGTGCAGGGCTGCAAGCCCTGCCGACAAACCCCTCAGCGGCGGGGGGACAGCTGCTCCAACAGTTCCCAGGATTTCAGGCCGCGTGCGCCCAGGTGGTGCGCCAGCACCCGCCGCATCGGCAACCGCAGGCTGGCCAGGTCGGCCGCATCGGGTTCTTCGTCGGCGCCCAGCGCCAGCAGCGCTGAACCGGTGGCCGCCGCGCTGCGCTCGCCGTCACGCACGCTCAACAGCCGCTGCGGACCCTCCTGTGGGTCCAGCGCATAACGCGCCGCCGGATCGATCGGCTGGCCGTCGCTGGCCGTTTCCAGATCGAAGCCCAGGCCCAGTGCCGCCAGCAGCTCGCGCTCGAAACGGCGCAGGGTCCAGGCCAGGCCGGCCCCGACCGCCAGCCGTGCGCGCGCTTCGCCGTAGGCCAGATAGAGATCGGGCAGCGGGTCCTGGCGCGGGGCCAGGCGCAGGGTCAGTTCACTCAGGTAGAAACCGGCCAGCATGGCCTGCCCCACCAGCCGCGGGGCTGCATCCAGGGCCTCGGCACCGCGCAGCTGCGCCAGCTCACCGCGCTGTTGGGCGCTGAAGCGGATCCATTGCAGGGGCTGCAGGGCGGCGCGCAGCACCTGCCCTTTCGCGGTGGAGACCCCGCGCGCCAGCACGCCGATACGGCCATGCTGCGCGCTCAGCACCTCCACCAGCAGGCTGGTCTCGCGGTAGGCCCGTGCGTGCAGCACGAACCCGGTGTCGTCCTCGATCAGCATCGAAGCGACCGCAACGGCTTATTCGTAGCCGAAGGCCTTCAGTGCGGCCTCGTCGTCGGACCAGCCTTCACGCACGCGCACCCAGGTCTCCAGGAACACCTTGGCCCCGAACAGACGCTCCATCTGCAGGCGCGACTTGGCCCCGATCTCCTTCAGGCGGGTGCCGCCCTTGCCGATCACGATGGCCTTCTGGCCCTCGCGCTCGACCCAGATGACCGCGCCGATGCGCAGCAGGTTGCCGTCTTCGGTGAAGCGCTCGATTTCCACCGTGGTGGCATACGGCAGTTCTTCGCCCAGCTGGCGCATCAGCTGCTCGCGCACCAGTTCGCCGGCCAGGAAACGCTGGCTGCGGTCGGTGATCTCGTCCTCGCCGAACATCGGCGGGGCTTCCGGCAGCAGCTTCAGCACGTCGCGCACCAGTGCTTCCAGGCCGTTGCGCTTCTGCGCGGAAATGGGATGCACGGCGGCGAAATCGCGGCCGTTGGTGACTTCCTGCAGGAACGGCAGCAGCGCGCCCTTGTCCTTCAGGCGGTCGATCTTGTTGACCACCAGCACCACCGGCACGCCGGCGTCGCGCAGCACGTTGAAGGCCAGGCTGTCCTCTTCGTCCCAGCGACCGGCTTCGATCACCAGCAGGCCGGCGTCCACGCCTTCCAGCGAGCCGCGGGCAGCGCGGTTCATCACCCGGTTCATCGCCCGCTTCTGCACCTTGTGCAGCCCCGGGGTGTCGACCAGCACCAGCTGGCCTTCGGGATAGGTGGCGATGCCCAGCAGGCGATGGCGCGTGGTCTGCGGGCGGTTGGAGACGATGCTGACCTTGGCGCCAACCAGCGCGTTGGTCAGGGTCGACTTGCCCACGTTCGGGCGGCCGATGACGGCCACACTGCCGCAATGATGGGGAATCTGTTCGCTCACTTGGAATCCAGTTGTTCAAGGACGGCCGCAGCCGCCTGTTGTTCGGCAATCCGCCGCGAGGAACCTTCGCCCTCGATGCTGGCGGCGGGGTCGGCTACGTTGCAGCGTACCCGGAAGTGCTTGGCGTGGTCGTCACCGGATTCTGACACCAGTTCGTACTGCGGCAACGCCTTCTGTCGGGCCTGCAGCCATTCCTGCAGGCGGGTCTTGGGGTCCTTTTCCGGGCGCCCGGTGGCCGGCAGCGCCTCCATGGAGGCACTGAACCAGGGCAGCACCACCGTGCGGCAGGCCTCGAAGCCCCCATCCAGGTAGATCGCGGCCACCACCGCTTCCACGGCGTCGGCCAGGATCGAGTCGCGGCGGTGGCCGCCGGATTTCATTTCGCCTGCGCCCAGGATCAGGCGCTCGCCCAGCTGCAGGGTGCGCGCGATCACCGCCAGCGCCTCTTCCCGCACCAGCGCGGCGCGGGCGCGGGTGAGCGCGCCCTCGTCGGCCTTGGGCCAGCGGTGGTACAGGGCCTCGGCCACCATCTGGTTGACGATGCTGTCGCCCAGGAATTCCAGGCGCTCGTTATGCGGCGCACCGGCACTGCGATGGGTCAGCGCCTGCTTCAGCAGGGCCGGATCGCGGAAGCTGTGACCGATCAGGTCACCACGTTGGAAAGGTTTATTCGGCACCGCTACGGGTCAGGTCCTGGGTCGATTCAAACTTGCCAACCACGTCCAGGTTGCCGACCAGCGGGCGGCGCACTTCGTAGTTGACGGTAAGGGTCCAGCCGCCATCGCGTCGGGCGAACTTGACGTTGGCCGGCTTCACGTTGTCCGAGTAGTTGATGTACAGCCGCTTGAAGAACAGGTCCTGGATCTGCGCCGGCGCCATGGTGCCCACGTTGGGCTCGGCCGCCAGGCTCTTCATCGCCGAACGCACCGAGTAGTACTCCTGGTACATCGGGAACAGCTTCATGCCGATGTACAGGAAGAACCCGACCACGGCCAGTACGACCAGGAACGAGGTCAAAGTCATGCCGCGCTGCGTGTTCATCGTCTTCATGGCGTTTCTCCCCAGATACGCGAATGGATGTGAAGTCAGTTTCAGTTGATGCCCGAACCGATACGCGACGGTTCGAAGCCGTCCTTGCAGAACCAGCCCGAGCAGTTCAGCCAGATCAGGAAAGCCTTGCCGCGCAGGTTTTCTTCCGGCAGCAGGCCCCAGAACCGGCCGTCGTCGCTGTTGTCGCGATTGTCGCCCATCACCAGATATTTACCAGCAGGCACGGTCCACTGGCCCTGGCCGCGCGGGAAATCGGTCTCCAGCACGGTATGGGTCCGGCCCGGCAGGTGCTCGACCAGCAGGTTGGCGCCTTCGCCCTGGCCACGGTGGCCGGCGTAGATGCCCTTGTTGTCATACTTCAGCGCTTCGCCATTGAGGGTGACGCTGTCGCCGTCGAAGGACACCGTATCGCCCGGCACGCCGATCACGCGCTTGATGAAGTTCTCACCCTTGGCCGGGTCGGTGTCGCTGTGGCCGGGGAAGTGGAACACCACCACGTCGCCGCGCGAGGGCTCGCCCACCGGTACGAACTTGGTGTTGCTGATCGGCAGGCGCAGGCCGTAGGAGAACTTGTTGACCAGGATGAAATCGCCGATCAGCAGGTTGGGCATCATCGAGCTGGACGGAATCTTGTACGGCTCGGCAATGAAACTGCGCACCACCAGCACGATGGCCAGCACCGGGAAGAAGGCGCGAGAGTAATCCACCAGCACCGGCTCGGTGTCGAGCAGGCCGGCGCGCTGGGCACGGCGCTTGGCGAAGTACAGCTTTTCGGCAAGCAGGATCAGGCCCGAGGCCAGGGTCAGTACGACCAGGAGGATCTCAAACAGTTTCATTCAGGGTCCTTTGCAACGTAACCGGACGAACGGCCCCGAAGGGCCGCTGCGGGCTTACTTGTTGTCCATCTGCAGCACGGCCAGGAAGGCTTCCTGCGGAATTTCCACGCGGCCGACCTGCTTCATGCGCTTCTTGCCTTCCTTCTGCTTTTCCAGAAGCTTCTTCTTGCGCGAAACGTCGCCACCATAGCACTTGGCCAGCACGTTCTTGCGCATGGCCTTGACCGTGGTGCGGGCGATGATCTGCGAGCCGACGGCGGCCTGGATGGCCACGTCGAACTGCTGGCGCGGGATCAGGTCCTTCATCTTCTCGCACAGCTCGCGGCCGCGGCGGTCGGCATGGCTGCGGTGCACGATCAACGACAGGGCGTCGACCTTGTCACCGTTGATCAGCACGTCCACGCGCACGAACGGGCCGGCATCGAAGCGCACGAAGTGGTAGTCCAGCGAGGCATAGCCACGGCTGACCGACTTCAACTTGTCGAAGAAGTCCAGCACCACTTCGGCCATCGGCAGCTCGTAGCTGATCTGCACCTGGCTGCCCAGGTAGTTGATGCCGATCTGGCTGCCGCGCTTTTCTTCGCACAGCTTGATGATGTTGCCGATGTACTCCTCGGGGGTGAGCACGTTGGCGCGGATGATCGGCTCGCGGATCTCTTCCACATGGTTCACCGGCGGCAGCTTGGCCGGGTTGTCCATGTTGATGATGGTGCCGTCGGTCTTCAGGACCTCGTAGACCACCGTCGGTGCGGTGCTGATCAGGTCCAGGTTGTATTCGCGCTCCAGGCGCTCCTGCACGATTTCCATGTGCAGCATGCCCAGGAAGCCGCAGCGGAAACCGAAGCCCATGGCTTCGGAGCTTTCCGGCTCGAAGCGCAGCGCGGCATCGTTCAGGCGCAGCTTGTCCAGCGCTTCGCGCAGGTCCGGGTAGTCCTCGGCATCGACCGGGAACAGGCCGGCGAACACGCGCGGCTGCATTTCCTGGAAGCCCGGCAGCGGCTTGGGTGCCGGATCGGCAGCCAGGGTGAGGGTGTCGCCCACCGGTGCGCCGTGCACGTCCTTGATGCTGGCGGTGACCCAGCCCACTTCACCGGCACGCAGCGCCGGCAGCACTTTCCGCTTCGGCGTGAACACGCCGACGTTGTCGACCTGGTGGGTACGGCCGGTGGACATGACCTGCAGCTTGTCGCCGGCCTTGATGTGGCCCTGCATGACGCGCACCAGCGAGACCACGCCCAGGTAATTGTCGAACCAGGAATCGATGATCAGCGCCTGCAGCTTGTCGGTGTCGCGCGGCTGCGGTGCCGGGATGCGGTGCACGATGGCTTCCAGCACGTCCTGCACGTTCAGGCCGGTCTTGGCACTGACCGGCACGGCGTCGGCGGCGTCGATGCCGATCACGGCCTCGATCTCGGCCTTGGCGCGTTCGATATCGGCGGTGGGCAGGTCGATCTTGTTGATGACCGGCACCACTTCCAGGCCCTGCTCGACGGCGGTGTAGCAGTTGGCCACCGACTGCGCTTCCACGCCCTGGGCGGCATCGACCACCAGCAGCGCGCCTTCGCAGGCGGCCAGCGAACGGCTGACTTCATAGGAGAAGTCGACGTGGCCGGGGGTGTCGATGAAGTTCAGGTGGTAGGTCTGCCCATCCTTGGCCAGGTACGGCAGCGACACCGACTGGGCCTTGATGGTGATGCCACGCTCGCGCTCGATCGGGTTGGAGTCGAGCACCTGCGCTTCCATCTCGCGGGCCTGCAGGCCGCCACAGAGCTGGATGATGCGATCGGCCAGCGTGGACTTGCCGTGGTCGACGTGGGCAATGATGGAGAAGTTGCGGATGTTCCGCATCGAATCAGAAGACATAGGTGGCGGCGGCGCGCGGCGTCGTCAGGGTAACGGTGGATTATCGCATGCCCGGGGCCTGCCCGCTTGGGGGCGCTCGCGGGGCGACTGGAAATGGCCAAAGCCCCGCCAGAGCGGGGCTTCGGGGGATTGCCAGGGCCGCCTGGGGGCGGCCGTGAAGGCCTTACTGACCGGCCTTGACCGCCACGAAGGCGCTGTTGCCGCTGTTGGCACGCACCAGCAGCAGGACCACATCGCCCTTCTTGTAGCCGGACAGCGCGCGGTTGAGCGCGTCGACACGGCCGACCGGGGTATTGCCGACACGCAGGATGACCATGCCCGGCGCCAGGCCGGCATCGCGGGCACTTTCACCCTTCACCCCGGTAATGCGCACGCCCTCGCCCGCATCCAGGCCGAGCTGCTTGCGCTGCGGCGCGGTCAGCTCGGTCACGTCCAGGCCCAGCAGGGCGTTGGCACCGGTCTGCGGGGGCACATCCGCGTCGGCGGTGGACGTACCGCGGCCGTCGGCCTGGCCGTCTTCGGTCAACGCGGTCAGGGTGGCGCTGAGTTCACGCGGCTTGCCGTCGCGGTAGACCACCAGGGTCACCTTGCTGCCTGGCGCCATGGCACCGATCAGCGGCGGCAGGTCGGACCAGGTGTTGACCGCGCGGCCATTGACCGAGCGGATCACGTCACCCAGTTGCACACCGGCCTTGGCCGCGGCGCTGCCCGGCACGATCTGGTTGACCAGGGCGCCACGGCTGTCGGGCAGGCCCAGGCCCTGCGCCTTGAGCGAATCGACCTGCTCGACCACCGCACCCAGCTGGCCACGGGTGACCTTGCCACTCTTCTTGATCTGCTCAACCGCGCTCATCGCCAGGTCGATCGGGATCGAGAAGCTGATGCCCATGTAACCGCCGGACGCGGAGTAGATCTGCGAGTTGATGCCGACCACTTCACCGCGGGTGTTCAGCAGCGGGCCACCGGAATTGCCCTGGTTGATCGCCACGTCGGTCTGGATGAAGGGCACGTAGCGCTGGTCCGGGCCACCGGTGCTGCGGCCGAGCGCGCTGACGATGCCCGCGGTGACCGAATGATCCAGGCCGAACGGCGAACCGATCGCGACCACCCACTGGCCCGGCTTCAGGGTGTTGGAATCGCCCAGACGCACGGTCGGCAGGTTCTTGCCTTCGATCTTCAGCAGGGCCACGTCGTACTGCTGGTCGCTGCCGACCACCTTGGCAGCGAACTCGCGGCTGTCACCCAGCTTGACCTTCACCTCGCTGGCGTCGGCCACCACGTGGTAGTTGGTCAGCACGTAGCCGTCGGGGGAGATGATGAAGCCCGAGCCCATGCCACGGCCCTTGATGCTGGGCCCGCTGTCGCCCCCACCCTGCCCCGGCATCGGGAAGTCCGGGCCGAAGAAGCGGCGGAAGAATTCGGGCATCTCGTCGTCGCCGGGGCCCATGCCGCCGCGCGCCTGGCGGTTCTGGCGCACGATGGTGGTATCGACGTTGACCACGCCCGGGCCGACCTGTTCGACCAGGTTGGTGAAATCAGGCAGGCCACTGACCAGCGGCTGCGCCGGTGCGCGGGGGGCGGCGGCCGCTGCGGCCGGCGGCGCCGGGGCAGCCGGTGACGGCGCCTGCGCGCAGGCCATCAACGGCAGGGTCATCACCAGCAGGCCCATGGCATGGGTACGGAATCGGGCAGTCATCGGACGGCAACCTCCGGGTCGGATGGAAAACGGGAGAGGCGCCCCGCCAGCGGCGGGGCGTGGACCGGCGCGCTCCAGGTCAGTCGCGCGGGCGCGGCGGCGTCGGCAGATCGTCCTGCAGGCGCGGCTCGAAGGGATAGAACGCGGCGCCACCGGACGCGGCCGGGAAGCTGGCGTTGAGGGCGCTGCCCCCGGCCGGGGCCAGGCTGGACTTCGGCCAGGGCCGTGCCTGCAGGCTGCCGACATCGCCGAAGGGCAGATGGCGCGTGTTGGCGGCGGGCACCGACGGCGCCAGCGGTACCGCAGCCGTGGCAACGGCGCGCTGCGGCGCCTCGTCACGCTGGGCCACGCGCGCGGCCTGCTGGCTGCGGGTGGCACTGGCGCGGCGGGCATCCTGGCGGCGGCTGGCGGCCATGGCCACCGCCGGCACAGCGGCCACGGCCATCGCGGCGCTGTCCACCGACGCTTCGGTTACCGGCGCGGCAGCCGGCGCCAGTTCGGCCTGGCTGGCCACCACCTGCGGGGCCGGGGCTTCGCCGGGTGCGGGGGGCTGCAGCTTTTCGCCGCCCATGAACAGGGCCACGGCGGCCACCGAGGCTGCCAGTGCGGCACCGCCGCCCCAGGCACGCCAGCCCGTGCGACGCACCTGCCGGCGCGGTTCAGCCACCGGCGCGGATTCGGCGGCAATCGCCGCGGCCACGCGTTCACTGAAACCGGCCGGGGCCAGCAGCGAGGCCTGGCCACGCATCACATCGCCCAGCAGCTGCCAGCGTTCCTGGCAGCCGGCCAGTTCCGGATCATGTTCCATGCGGCGCAGCAGGAAGCGCGCCTCGTCGGCGCCCAGCTCGCCATCGACCAGAGCCGACAGCTGTTCGCGGTGGCGCTGGTCCAGGCGTTGCCCGGCCGGGGATTGATGGTTCTGCGATTCGTTCAACGGGTTACTGGTCATACGCGGCTCTTCTCGCGGGTGGCGCTGCCGATGTCCAGCAGCGGCCGGAGTTCAGTGTCGATCGCCTCGCGCGCCCGGAAGATCCGCGAACGCACGGTGCCGATCGGGCACCCCATCTTCTGCGCGATTTCCTCGTAGCTCAGGCCTTCCACCTCGCGCAGGGTGATCGCCGACCGGAGTTCTTCCGGCAGCGCGTTGACGGCCTTCATCACCGTCTGTTCCAGTTCCTGGCGCATCAACTCGCGTTCGGGCGTGTCGGTGTCGCGCAGACGGGTGCCGCTGTCGAACTGCTCGGCGTCACCGATGTCGATGTCATCGGTGGGCGGGCGTCGATTGTGTGAAGCCAGGTAGTTTTTGGCAGTGTTCACGGCGATCCGATGCAACCAGGTTGAGAACTGGGCGTCGCCGCGGAAGCTTCCAATGGCGCGATAGGCGCGCATGAAAGTGTCCTGGGCCACGTCCTGACATTCGCTCCAGTCGGCGATGTAGCGACCGACAAGGGCCACCACGCGATGCTGGTACTTGCGCACCAGGACATCGAACGCGGCGCTCTCGCCGTGCTGCACGCGCCGGACCAGTTCCAGATCCAGCTCCTGTGGTGTTTCAACCTCGGCCATGAGGGGCCGCACTCCTGTCAGCCCAACCGACGTCGGGCAATGAGACTGCCAATCCCGGGAAAAGTTCAGTCGCCGATCACCCGGCGCCGCACCAGCTTTTAACCACCGTTCCGCTAGCGTCCGGTTCCACGGCCATGGATCCGGGGTCGCCTACCCCTCCTATTGGGATTTGACGCGGGGGAAACAACCTCTGGATCATAGCCGCTTCTCCATACACAACCGGATGGAACGTCCATGCTCTCAGGCTTCGATGGGCTCCGCTTCAGCCACTGGCACCCCGAAATCCGTGAAGACGGCGTGGTGGTCCTTACCCTGGATCGTCAGGACACCAGCGTCAACGCGATGTCGCAGGACGTGCTGCTGGAACTGGGCGACCTGCTCGAACGCATCGCCTTGGACCCGCCCAAGGGCGTGGTGATCCAGTCGGCGAAGAAGGCCGGTTTCATTGCCGGTGCCGACCTGAAGGAGTTCCAGGAATTCGACCGCCGCGGCACCGTGAACGATGCCATCCGCCGCGGCCAGTCCACCTACCAGAAGCTGGCC
Organism: Stenotrophomonas sp. YAU14D1_LEIMI4_1; assembly: GCF_003086815.1. Classification (NCBI taxonomy): domain Bacteria; kingdom Pseudomonadati; phylum Pseudomonadota; class Gammaproteobacteria; order Lysobacterales; family Lysobacteraceae; genus Stenotrophomonas; species Stenotrophomonas sp. YAU14D1_LEIMI4_1. Next base: position 3,063,397 of record NZ_CP025997.1, read on the forward strand.
GAGCTGCCCTGCCCCACCGTGGCGGCCATCCATGGCCACTGCCTGGGCGGCGGTACCGAACTGGCGCTGGCCTGCCGCTACCGTGTGGCCTCCAATGACAGCAGCACCCGCATCGGCCTGCCGGAAACCCAGCTGGGCATCTTCCCGGGCTGGGGCGGCAGCGCGCGACTGCCGCATCTGGTGGGTGCGCCGGCGGCGATGGACCTGATGCTGACCGGGCGCACCCTGTCGGCCTCGGCAGCGCGTGGCATCGGTCTGGTCGACAAGGTAGTGGCACCGGCCGTGGTGCTCGATACCGCCGTGGCGCTGGCCCTGTCCGGCACCACCCGGCCGTTCAAGCAGCGCGCGACCGCATGGGCGACCAATACCTGGCTGGCGCGCACGCTGCTGGCACCGCAGATGGTCAAGCAGGTCGCCCGCAAGGCGAAGAAGGACCAGTACCCGGCGCCGTACGCGCTGATCAGCACCTGGCAGCGCAGCGGCGGCAAGCCGATCCAGGCACGCCTGGATGCCGAGCGCCGTGCGGTGGTGAAGCTGGCCAGCACGCCGACCGCGCGCAACCTGATCCGCATCTTCTTCCTGACCGAGCGCCTGAAGGGCCTGGGCAGCGGTGATTCCGGCATCCGCCACGTGCACGTGGTCGGTGCCGGCGTGATGGGTGGCGACATTGCCGCCTGGGCCGCCTACAAGGGCTTCGAAGTGACCCTGCAGGACCGCGAGCAGCGTTTCATCGACCCGGCCATGGAGCGCGCCCAGGCGCTGTTTGCCAAGAAGGTGCGCGATGAGAGCAAGCGCCCGGCGGTGGCCGCGCGACTGCGTGCCGACCTGGAGGGCAACGGCGTGGCCGAAGCCGATCTGGTGATCGAGGCCATCATCGAAAACCCCGAGGCCAAGCGTGCGCTGTACCAGACGCTGGAACCGAAGATGAAGCTGGACGCCCTGCTGACCACCAACACCTCGTCGATTCCGCTGGTGGAACTGCGCGACCACATCCAGCGCCCGGCGCAGTTTGCCGGCCTGCACTACTTCAACCCAGTGGCGCAGATGCCGCTGGTGGAAATCATCCACCACGACGGCATGGCGGCGGAAACCGAGCGCCGCCTGGCCGCGTTCTGCAAGGCACTGGGCAAGTTCCCGGTGCCGGTGGCCGGCAGCCCGGGCTTCCTGGTCAACCGCGTGCTGTTCCCGTACATGCTGGAAGCGGCCACCGCCTATGCCGAAGGCATTCCGGGCCCGGTGATCGACAAGGCCGCGGTGAAGTTCGGCATGCCGATGGGGCCGATCGAGCTGATCGATACCGTGGGCCTGGACGTGGCTGCCGGCGTGGGCCGTGAACTGGCCCCGTTCCTGGGCCTGCAGATTCCGGCGGCGCTGCAGACGGTGGAACCGGACAAGCGCGGCAAGAAGGACGGCCAGGGCATCTACACCTGGGAAAACGGCAAGCCGAAGAAGCCGGACGTGGCCAGCAACTACCGGGCCCCGACCGATCTGGAAGACCGCCTGATCCTGCCCTTGCTGAACGAGGCGGTGGCCTGCCTGCACGAAGGCGTGGTGGCCGATGCGGACCTGCTGGATGCGGGTGTGATCTTCGGCACCGGTTTCGCCCCGTTCCGTGGCGGCCCGATCCAGCACATCCGCGCGGTGGGTGCCGATGCGATCGTCGAGCGGCTGAAGGCGCTGCAGCAGCGCCACGGCGACCGCTTCGCCCCGCGCCCGGGCTGGGACAACCCTGCCCTGCGCGAACCGGTGGTGTGAGTTGGTCGGCCGGGCCTGCGGCCCGGCACCCGCAGAGCCAACAGCAACAGCCGGCTCTGGCTTTTCTGTTTGCTGGGCGGGGCGGTGTGGGCTGGCAGAACACGCCGTAAACCCGTCCATGGGGGCTCGTAGGCGCCTTGCTCGTGTGCGCAATCCTGCGCACACGGCAAGACCGGGGTTGGGCGTCCTGCCCAACCCGCCCGAGGCATGCCTCGGGCCCATGGCGCCTGCGGTCCTGCCAGCCCACACCGCCCCACCCCTGACAGTTTCCCGGCGACGGTGGGTAAACAGCCACTTCATTTGGGATCACTACGAACTGGTGGGTGGCTACCTTGGTGGCCACCAGGAGCGAAGCGACCCGCGTTTGAATTTGATTTTCTTTTTTTTTCCGTGGCTGGACGCCCCCGGAAACCGTCAGGGGCCGGGCGGGTGGGTTGCGCAGGGGCGTGAGCCGCATGGATGCGGCGACCGAGCTTACATGGACGTACTTGCAGCGTCCCCTGCGCAACCCACCCGCCCGGCCACCCACGGAATGCGCGCAGCGCGCCCAGCCACGAGGGGCTGCGCCGTTGGCGGGAACCCCGTCGAGCAAGCTCGACGCTACGGAACAGGCTGTTACCCGCATGGGGCATGTCGCCGTCACCACGGCGTGCCATGCTGGCGCCCTTGATTCCTGCCAGCGAGAACGCCCGCATGACCACCATCATCGCCCCGCGCGTCCACGACATCGGCGGCCTGGAAGTGCGCCGCGCCGTGCCCACGCTGCAGGCCCGCAGCATCGGTTCGTTCGTGTTCGTCGACCAGATGGGCCCGGCCATCATGCACCCCGGCACCGCCATCGACGTGCGCCCGCACCCGCATATCGGCCTGGCCACGGTGACCTACCTGTGGTCCGGCGCCATCGGCCACCGCGATACGCTGGGCTCGGACCAGGTGATCCGCCCTGGCGACGTGAACTGGATGACCGCCGGCCGCGGCATCGCCCATTCCGAACGCACGCCGCCGCCGGATCGCGGCCACGACAACCCGATCCATGGCATGCAGACCTGGGTCGCGCTGCCCAAATCGCATGAGGAAATCGAACCGGCGTTCTACCACCACGCCGCCGCCACCCTGCCCGAGCAGCGCCGCAACGGCGTCTGGCTGCGGGTGATCGCCGGCCGCGCCTACGGCGAGGAATCACCGGTGAAGGTCTTCGCCGATACCTTGAACGTGGCCATCGACCTGGACCCCGATGCCGAGATCGACATCGACAATGGCCACCGCGAACGTGCGCTGTACATCCTGGAAGGCCAGGCCCAGCTGGATGGCGTGGACATTCCCGCCCAGCACCTGGTCATTCCCGAAGCCGGCGCCATCGGTCGCCTGCGCGCAAAGACGCCGGTGAAGGCCATGCTGTTCGGCGGCGAACCGCTGGATGGCCCGCGCCACCTGTGGTGGAACTTCGTGTCCAGTTCCAAGGAACGCATCGAACAGGCCAAGCACGATTGGGAAGCCGGTCGCTTCGGCACGATCCCGGGTGACGACAAGGAATTCATTCCGTTGCCGCAGTATTGACGGCAGTCGAGCAAGCTCGACTCTACGCGCTGTACACATGTTCATCACCGGCCGCCCACTTCAATGCGACCGCACGCATCCGCGCGCCTCAATGGAGTGCACGTCATGGGCATGGGCAAGCGCTTGGCCGCCGAATTTCTCGGCACGTTCTGGCTGGTGTTGGGCGGCTGTGGCAGCGCGGTACTGGCCGCCAAGTTCGGCGGCGACGGCAATCCGCTGGGTATCGGTTTCCTCGGCGTGGCGCTGGCCTTCGGCCTGACCGTGGTCACCGGTGCCTATGCGTTCGGCCATGTGTCGGGCGCGCACTTCAATCCGGCCGTCAGCGTCGGCCTGTGGGCCGGCGGCCGCTTCCCGGCCCGCGATCTGCTGCCGTACATCCTGGCCCAGTGCGTCGGCGGGCTGCTGGCGGGCTTCATCCTGCTGCAGATTGCGTCCGGTGCCAGCGGCTTTGCCATTGATGGCAGCCAGGCCGGCGCGTTCGCCAGCAATGGGTACGGGGCACTGTCGCCGGGCGGCTACAGCGTGGCGGCCGCCTTCCTGTGCGAAGTGGTGCTGACTGCTGTGTTCCTGGTGGTGATCATGGGCAGCACGCACGGCAAGGCGCCGGCTGGCTTTGCGCCGCTGGCCATCGGCCTGGCCCTGACCCTGATCCATCTGATCAGCATTCCGGTGACCAACACCTCTGTGAACCCGGCCCGATCGACCGCCGTGGCCTTCTTCGCCGGCAGTGGGGCTACCGGGCAGTTGTGGCTGTTCTGGATCGCGCCGCTGCTGGGCGGCATGATCGGCGGCATGATCTACAAGTGGGTCGGCAGCGACCGGTGATCTCCGCCCCGACCATTGCGGCCGTCACCCGGCCGCAATGGTTACATCTGCAACCGCAATTTGTGCGATCGCTCACGTTCCGTTAAGGTCGGCTTGACCTCCCGTGCACGTGCCGGGAACGTCGGCATCCGGGGATGGGATGCCCGCGCCGCCGGTGCCATCGGCGGGGACTCTAGGCCACACCACCTTGGGGGAATGCATGAAGTTCGTGCCTGTTCTGTTGTCGAGCCTGTTGTTTGCCGCGGCCAACGCCGCCGCACAGGCGCCGGTTGACTGTCCTACGCTGCCAGCCAGCAGTGGCCTGCAATGGCAGCAGCAGGTGCAGAGCGATTTCCTGATCTGCCGCGCCAGCACCGCCGACGGCCGCGAAGTGCTGAGCCTGATGCTGAGCCAACGCGATCCCAACATTCCGCTCAGCCGCTCGCTGCGCGAGGAAAAGGGCAGCTTCGGCGGTGAATCGATGTACTGGTACAAGCCCGACCTGGGCGGCCAGCAGCCGCCCGGCTATGCCGAGCGCCGCATCAGCGTGGTCAAGCTGGACAAGGGCCGCTACGCGCAGATCGCCCTGTACCCGGGCAGCACTCAGGAAATGGGCAGCCTGCAGCAGCTGGCGCAGGGCCTGAGCCTGAACCCCACTGCCGTGGCCGACGGCCGCTGAATGAACGCGGGGATGACTGCCTGGCAGCCTCCCCGCCATCCCGCCCGACCCATCGCCAGCGCCGGGCCATGCCCGGTGAACTGCGTTGCGTGGGCGCGGGAAAAAACGCCGGGCGGTGCCCGGCGCTACCGCTCAGAAGCGACCTTCCTGGAAATCGACGAAGGCCTGCATCAGTTCCTGCCGGGTGTTCATCACGAAGGGCCCGTGGCGCATGACCGGCTCGCGCAGCGGACGGCCCGCCACCAGGATCAACCGCGCGCCCTCGGCGCCGGCCGACACGTGCAGCTGCTCGCCACCGCCCAGCACGGCCAGTTCCTGCCGCGCCACATCGCGCGCCGCATCCTGCTCGCCCACGGTCAGCGCACCTTCGAACACGTAGGCGAAGGCGTTGTGGCCTTCCGGCAGCGTGTACGTCCAGGCGCGATCCGGCGCCAGGCTGATATCCAGATAGACCGGATCAGTGGCCGGCTGCGCGATCGGCCCTGCCGTGCCATCCACCGTACCGGCGATCACCTTCACCTGCACGCCGTCGGCCGGCTGTACCACCGGAATGCGCTCGGGCGCGAACTCCTGGTACTTCGGGTCGGTCATCTTGTCCCGCGCCGGCAGGTTCACCCACAGCTGGAAGCCACGCATCTGCCCGCTTTCCTGCTCGGGCATTTCCGAATGCACCAGGCCGCGGCCGGCGGTCATCCACTGCACGCTGCCCGGGGTCAGCAGGCCTTCGTTGCCGTGGTTGTCGCGGTGCCGCATGCGCCCGTCCAGCATGTAGGTGACGGTCTCGAAGCCCCGGTGCGGGTGCTCCGGGAAACCGGCGATGTAGTCCTCGGCGCGGTCGGTGCCGAATTCATCCAGCAACAGGAAGGGGTCCAGATCCGGCAGCGAGGGGCCGCCGATGACCCGGGTCAGGCGCACGCCGGCGCCGTCGGACGTGGGCATGCCACGGATCGTGCGCAGCACGCGCACCGGCTCGGGAAGACTCATGGCAACTCCTGTGGGATGGATGCCCATGAAGATGGACGCTGCAGCGCGGCGGGCCAATGGATGGCGCCGCAACCGATTGTTCCATTACTGGTGTTTGCCGCGCGTCATGTCCGCCGCGCGGCATCGCCTGCGTTGTGTTCGACCAAAGTACTACCGAAGAAGGCTCCCGTGGACATTGACCCTACCAAGGGCACGCGGGACTCTTTCACTGTCTTTCCGGGAGAGAGCACCTCATGAAAGGGTTTTCCAAACTGGGCTGGGCCGCACTGGCCCTGCTCGGCGCGTTCTGTCTGGGCACCGTCGCCCTGCGCCGCGGCGAACACATCAACGCACTGTGGATCGTGGTGGCCGCGGTATCGCTGTATCTGGTCGCCTATCGCTACTACAGCCTGTTCATCGCCAACAAGGTGATGCAGCTCGATCCGACCCGGGCCACCCCGGCAGTGATCAACAACGACGGTCTGGATTACGTTCCTACCAACAAACACGTGCTGTTCGGCCACCACTTCGCCGCCATTGCCGGCGCCGGCCCGCTGGTGGGCCCGGTGCTGGCCGCGCAGATGGGCTACCTGCCCGGCCTGCTGTGGCTGGTGGTGGGCGTGGTGCTGGCCGGCGCAGTGCAGGACTTCATGGTCCTGTTCCTGTCCAGCCGCCGCAACGGCCGTTCGCTGGGTGACCTGGTGCGCGAGGAAATGGGCCAGGTGCCCGGCACCATCGCCCTGTTCGGCGCCTTCCTGATCATGATCATCATCCTGGCGGTGCTGGCCATGGTGGTGGTGAAGGCGCTGGCGGAAAGCCCGTGGGGCATGTTCACGGTGATCGCCACGATGCCCATTGCGATCCTGATGGGCGTGTACATGCGCTACATCCGGCCGGGCAAGATCGGTGAGATTTCCGTGGTGGGCCTGATCCTGCTGCTGGCCGCGATCTGGTTCGGCGGCAAGGTGGCAGCCGACCCGGTCTGGGGCCCGGCGTTCACCTTCACCGGTACCCAGATCACCTGGATGCTGATCGGCTATGGCTTCGTCGCATCGGTGCTGCCGGTTTGGCTGCTGCTGGCCCCGCGCGATTACCTGTCGACCTTCCTGAAGATCGGCACGATCATCGCCCTGGCCATCGGTATCGTGGTGGTGATGCCGGAGCTGAAGATGCCGGCACTGACCCAGTTCGCCGCCAGCGGTGACGGTCCGGTGTGGAAGGGCGGCATGTTCCCGTTCCTGTTCATCACCATCGCCTGCGGCGCGGTGTCCGGTTTCCATGCGCTGATTTCCTCGGGCACCACGCCCAAGCTGCTGGCCAACGAAGCGCACATGCGCTACATCGGCTACGGCGGCATGCTGATGGAATCGTTCGTGGCGGTGATGGCGCTGGTGGCTGCCTCGATCATCGATCCGGGCATCTACTTCGCCATGAACAGCCCGGCAGCGGTGATCGGTGCCGACGCCGTGTCGGCCGCGCACTACATCACCAACACCTGGGGCTTCACCATCACCCCGGAACAGTTGAATGCCACAGCGGCGGCGATCGGTGAACCGACCATCCTGCACCGCGCCGGTGGTGCCCCCACGCTGGCGGTGGGCATCGCGCAGATCCTGCACGAGGCCATTCCCAGCAGCAGCGACGCGATGATGGCGTTCTGGTACCACTTCGCGATCCTGTTCGAAGCGCTGTTCATCCTGACCGCCGTGGATGCCGGCACCCGCGCCGGCCGCTTCATGCTGCAGGACCTGCTGGGCAACTTCGTGCCGGCCCTGAAGAAGACCGAATCGTGGACGGCCAACATCATCGGCACGGCCGGCTGCGTGGCGCTGTGGGGCTACCTGCTGTACACCGGCGTGGTCGATCCGTTCGGTGGCATCCAGACGCTGTGGCCGCTGTTCGGCATTTCCAACCAGATGCTGGCGGGTATCGCGCTGATGCTGGGCACGGTGGTGCTGTTCAAGATGAAGCGTGACCGCTACGCGTGGGTGACCGCCGTGCCGGCCGTGTGGCTGCTGATCTGCACCACGTATGCGGGCTTCATCAAGATCTTCGACAGCAACCCGGCGCAGGGTTTCCTGGCACAGGCGCACAAGTTCCAGGCCGCCATTGCCAGTGACACCATCACCGCACCGGCCAAGAGCGTGGCGCAGATGCAGCAGATCGTGGTGAACGCCTACGTCAACACGGGCCTGACCGCGCTGTTCCTGCTGGTGGTGGCCTCGGTGCTGGTGTATGCGATCAAGACCATCCTGGCCGCCCGTCGCAACCCGCAGCGGACCGACCGCGAGACCCCGTACGTGGCGCTGAAGCCGCACGAAATGGTGGATCTGTAATGAGTACCCAACTGGTTCCGGTAGGCCAGTACCAGGCGCACCGCCGCATCTGGCGGCGCCTGGTGCAGACCGCGCGGCTGTGCTGTGGCATTCCTGATTACGACAACTACGTCCGGCACATGCTGGAGAAGCATCCGGATCAGGAGCCGATGGACTACAAGACGTTCTTCCGCGAGCGACAGGAAGCGCGATACGGCGGCCGCAACGGCGGACGCTGCTGCTGAGGTGCTGTGTGGGTGCCGGGCTTGCAGCCCGGCGCCCGCAGAAGCCGGAGCAACCGCAACCGCAACTGCCGGAGCGTCGGCTCTGGGTTTCTGTTTGTTTGGCGGGGCGGTGTCGGATTGCGGGGACGCCGCAAGTACGTCCGTGTAGGCTTGGCCGCCGCATCCATGCGGCGGACACCCCGCAATCCGACACCGCCCCACCATCGACAGATTGCCGGTGACGGCGGGACACACGCGGGGTCAGATCCGTTTTCCGAAGGAAACGGATCTGACCCCATTTTGTTTATCGATATCTGACAGATGTGCCGACCAACGGTCGGCACCCACCTAAAGCCGCGCGACCGAGCCTCCATGGACGGATTCACGGCGTCCCCCGTAACCGGACCCACCCCGCCATCCCACGGAATGTCCGCTGTTGCCGTTGCTTCAGTCGAGCATGGCTCGACTCTACAGCAGGTGCAGGGCTGCAAGCCCTGCTGGCCTATTCCACCAGGGTGATGGGCGTGAGGGTGACCTTGGCGTTGTTCGCCGCACCCATGCGGTCGGTGTAGCCCTGCCCGCGCTGCAGCAGGTAGAAGCTGTCCAGGTAATCGATGTCGTTGGCAAACCACGAGGTCGGCATGGCCTTGAGGATCGCCCCGGCGATATCGGCAATCACCGCATATTCCGGAGCGAAGGCGCCCAGCGCCGTCTTCACCCCGGTGGTCAGGGCGACCAGCAGTTCCTGGTAGTTGGTATCGCCATCGTCTTCGAACAGCTGCACGTTGGCCGCGTTGAAGCGGTAGTTGCCCCAGATCACCAACGGCTGCTGGGGCGTGTAGTCGGTCTGGTCATGGTCCAGCCACGGCATGTCCACCGTCATCATTTCCGGCTCGCTGGCGTCGACCTGCAGGCCTGACACGACCGCGAACACTTCGGCCGCGCCCAGCGCCCACGGCTCCTGATCGTCATTCAGACGAATGCGGTCCAGGCGGGTGATGTCCAGCGACGCGCTGGCACCGTCGGCCGACAGGGTGATGCGTTCTGGTGACTGCAGCCCGCGCGCGCGCAGGCCCGCGTTGACCAGAGCCATGCCTTCCTTCACTGCACGGCGGGTATCCACGTCCACGATCAGCACGGGCACATCCGGTGCCTGCCGGGCATCGAGCAGGTGCGCGCGGCCCTGTGCGTCGTAGGCGGTCAGCGTGGTCCAGTCGCGGTCGTTGCCGCGTGGCAGGCTGGCCACCCACAACCGCTCCGGCGCGACCGCAGCCAGCGAAGAACCTGCAGGCACGAACGCCCGCAGCTGCAGCAGCCCCGGCCCCTGCTGGGCCAGACCCTTGCGCTAGCGCACCTGCTGGTCCTGCGTGGCCAGCAGCGTGCTGGCGCGGGTGCGTGCCTGCGGATCGAAGCGGGCCATCACCTGCTGCAGGGCGACTCCCTGCTCCGGCCCTGACTGCAGGGCGGCGCGCGCACTGGCGGCAAACCCCGGCTGGGCCAGCAACGCGGCAACCTCGCGCGCGCTGCTTTCGGTGATCGCCTGTACGTCAGCGCGCTGCGGTGTCAAAGGCGCCTGCGCGAAGGCGCTGCCAGCGGCAAGCACCAGGGTCAGTACTGCCGCACGAAACATCCGTTCTTTCGTCATGGTCATACCTGGGCACAGGCTGGCGGCTGCCAGCGGAAGTGCACACGGGACGGAGCGCACCGGATCGGTTCCGGTATGCACCGCACCGTTCGTGCGGTTGCCGGGGAATGCGTCAGGCGCGGCCTGCGCATTCCCCCGGCCGGTTACGCGCCCGCCATCGCCTTCAGGATCAAGCCGGTGACGTAGGCCAGGCCGGTGCCGGTGGCATAGCCCACCGTTCCCAGCAGCACGCCCACCGGCGCCAGCGACGGATGGAACGCAGCGGCCACCACCGGCGCCGATGCGGCCGCGCCAATATTGCCCATCGAGCCGACACCGAAGAAGAACAGCGGTGCGCGCACCAGGCGTGCCACGATCCACAGCACCAGCACGTGGGTGGCCATCCAGATCAGGCCCAGGACGAACAGCCAGGGGCGATCCAGCAGCGACAGCAGGTCCATCTGCATGCCGATGCAGGCAATCAGGAAGTACAGGAACACGGTGCCCAGGCGCGATGCACCGGCCGATTCCAGGCGCCGTGCGCGGGTGAAGCTCAGGCCCAGGCCGAAGGCGGTGGACAGCAGCACCACCCACACGAACTGGCTGTCCAGGCTGAACTGGCTGGACCAGCCGACGTTGGCCTTGAACCAGGCGGCCAGCTGCGCGGCAATGGCATGCGCCAGCCCCACCCCGCCCAGCGCCACACCGACGATCACCATCAGGTCGGTGAGGGTGGGAATGCGCGAATTCTGCGCTTCATAGGCACTGATACGCGCCTTCATTTCATCGATGGCGCGGGTATCGGCGCCGCTGCGGGTGTCGATCTGCTGCGCACGGTTGGCCAGGAACAGCAGGATGGCCATCCACAAGCTGGCGCAGGCCACATCGACCACAGCGAACTGGCCGAACGTGGTGGCGTCGGTGCCGAAGATCTCGCGCATGGCCACCATGTTGGCGCCGCCGCCGATCCAGCTGCCCGCCAGCGCGGCCATGCCCGCCCAGGTGTCGCCGGCCACGGTTTCCGGATGGATGAACTTCATCACCTGGAACGACACGATGGCACCCAGCATGACCCCGGCCGTACCGGCGCAGAACACCAGGATCAGCTTCGGGCCCAGCTTGGCGATGCCTTTCAGGTCGATCGACAGCGTCAGCAGCACCAGCGCCGCCGGCAGCAGCACGTCACGGGCGATCGGGTTGTACAGGGCGGTGTTGTGGCCATCGATCAGCCCAACGGTGTTGTAGATGGCCGGAATGAAGTAGCACAGCAGCAGGGCCGGCACCCAGGCAAAGATCTTCTTCAGCAACGGGGTGGGGCCACTGGCGGCCCAGAAGATCAGGGCCAGGGTGGCAGCAATCAGGCCAAGGCCTACGATATCGCTGGTGATCAGCGCGGTAGCGGGTTCGGTCGGCATGGGATCCTCTGTCGATCGAAAGGGCGTGGAAAAAAGAAGTGCCGCATCGGTGCGGCACGGCCCGAGGTTAACATCCTCTTCACGCAGGGTCATGCTGCAGTGCCGGCCACCCTGCCCTTCCATAACGGAGCCTGTGCCATGCAACTGGGTGCTTTTTCAGTCAGCCTGTCGGTGAAGGACCTGGCCGCCTCGCGCTCGTTCTACGAGGCGCTTGGGTTTTCGGTGACCGGCGGCGATGCCAGCCAGCACTGGCTGGTGCTGCGCAACGACGGCATCGTGATCGGGCTGTTCCAGGGCATGTTCGAAGGCAACCTGCTGACCTTCAACCCAGGCTGGGACCAGCACAAGCAGGAACTGGCCGACTTCCAGGACGTACGCGAGCTGCAGGCCGCCATTGAAGGCAAAGGGATCGAACTGGCCGTGCGCACCGACCCCGATGGCCAGGGAACGGGCTATGTGCAGCTGGCCGACCCGGATGGCAACGTGATCCTGATCGACCAGCACGTGAGGCGGCCGAAAGCGCGGTAATCCGCGCCGGTTGGGGGCGGTAATCGGCTTTGGTAGGCGTCGACCGGACGTCGGGGCGGCCATCCGCTCTGGTAGGCGTCGACCTTGGTCGACGCACGGCGTGCCAACCAAGGTTGGCACCTACCGGGGACCGGCGTGCCAACCAAGGTTGGCACCTACCGGGGACCGGCGTGCCAACCAAGGTTGGCACCTACCAGGGACTGGCGTGCCAACCGGGGTTGGCACCTGCCACGCGTTCGGATCAGGCCGGGCGCGATGCGGCGAAGTCGAGCGTGACCCGGGTGCCGCGTGGTTCACAGGGCTGGAACTGCAGCGTCCAGCCGAGGTGCTCGCAGAGACGGGCAATCAGTTCCAGGCCGATGCCACCGCGGTCGGCGCGCTCACCGCGGGCCAGGCGCGCATGGATCGCAGCGATTTCTTCCGGGCTCATGCCGTGCCCCGGGTCCTGCAGAGTCAGCACGGCCTGTGCGTCCAGGATCAGCGCGATGTGGCCACGCCCGCTGTTCTCAATGGCGTTGCGCAGCAGGTTGCCGATGGCCGCCTGCACCACTGCCAGCGGCGCAACGATATCCACCGCCGCCGCCTGGATGCCGATGCTCAGGTCCTTGTCACCCAGCAGGTGGCGATGGTCGTCGACGATCTCCGGCAGCAACTGGTCCAGCGCGATGCGCTCGGCACGCGAGCTCAACCGCGCCGGGTCGCGCGCCAGCACCAGCAGCAGTTCGATCAGCTCTTCCACGCCCTGCGCGGTGCGCAGCACCCGCTGCATCTGCTGGCGCGCTCGCTCGGGCAGGCCCGGCTGCTCCAGTGCCAGTTCAGCCGCGCCGGTCACGACGGCAATCGGCGTGCGCAGTTCGTGGCTGGCCGTACTGATGAACACCCGTTCGCGCTCGACGAACTGTTCGTTGCGGTCCAGGTAATCATTCAAGGCATCGGCGATGGTGTGCAGCTCGGAGCTGCCACGCGGATCCACGTCGATGCGCTGGCCCTGCTCGCCGGGGCGCAGCGCGCCGATGTTGCGCGCCAGCAGGCTCAACGGCCGCACCATGCGCTCCATGCCGAAGGAGGCCATCATCACGGTGACGAAGATCATGATGATGCCGGCCAGCATCACCCAGCGCGTGGCGAACTGTTCCAGGTCGTGGAAATCTGTGATGTCCAGCGCCAGCGCCACGCGGCCCAGGGTGGGCGTATCGCGCACCATGACGGCCGTTTCGCGGTCGTCGATCAGCACGCCGTCGTGCAGGCCGGGATGCAGCGTGCGCACGCTCTCGGGCAGGTCGGGCTGGCCGAACCGGTACAGGCTGAGCGTGTCCGAATCCTGCCAGTGATAGTCCGGCTCATGCCGGGTGTGTTCCAGGATGCTGTCCAGTTCGGAATTGAGCAGCGCACGCCAGGCGGCATGTTCGGCATGCTCGTGCACGTAGTTGCCGACGCTGAACACCGCCAGCGACAGCAGCGCCAGGTAGCCCAGCAGCCACCACACCACACGCCGGTACAGCGGGCCGGGCTTACGCGCGCGGGGCATTGCTGTCGTCCTCTGCCGCCGGGCTGGCAGCCAGGCGGTAGCCCACCCGCGGCAGGGTGTGGATCAGCTTGTCGGCGAAGGGACCGTCCACGCTGCGGCGCAGCTCATACACGTGCGAGCGCAGCAGGTCCCCATCGGGCGGTTCATCGCCCCACAGGGCGAATTCCAGTTGCTGCCGGGTTACCGCACCGGGGCTGGCGCGCATCAGCACTTCCAGCAGCTTGCGGCACGCCGGATACAGGTGCAGTGCCTGTCCGCCACGCTGCGCTTCCAGGGTAGCCAGGTCCAGCACCAGATTGGCCACCTGCAGGCGCTTGCGTGGATTGCGGCCCTGGGCCCGCAGCAGCAGCGCCTCCAGCCGCACCTCCAGTTCCGGCAGGGCGAAGGGCTTGGTGAGGTAGTCGTCGGCGCCGGCGCGGAAGCCGGCGATCTTGTCGGGCAGTTCATCGCGGGCAGTCAGCATGATGACCGGCACTTCCGAACCGTGCTCGCTGCGCAGGCGGCGCAGCACTTCCGGCCCCTCCATGCGCGGCAGCATCCAGTCCAGGATGACCGCATCGTAGGGATGGCTGCCGGCCAGGTGCAGCCCGGTGATGCCATCGGGGGCCACATCCAGCACGTGCCCGCGCGACTCGAAGTAGTCGAACAGATTGGCCACCAGCTGACGGTTGTCTTCGATCACCAACAGGCGCATGCGTAGCGGATCCACGGGAACTGGCCCCATGGTAGCCGTGACCGTGTCGGAAAGCGGTCGGGATGGCGCCCTTCCGACAGGTTTCCCACGCCGCCAAGCGCAGCCTGTGGGTTTTGCCCCGGAGCCTGCCGTGCCCGACGCCCTGCCCCGCCGTTGGCTGCAACCCCTGCTGTGGCTGCTGGTTGCCGTTGCCCTTGCGGCTGGTTTGGGGCTGCGCCAGCCGCAGCCGCCGGATGAACCGCGCTTCGTACTGGCGGCCCGCAGCATGGTCGAGAGCGGGCAGTGGCTGCTGCCCCATCGCGGGGTCGAACTGTATGCGGAAAAACCCCCGGTGTTCATGTGGTTGCAGGCGGCCGCGCACCAGCTGGTGGGAAGCTGGCAGTGGTCGTTCCTGCTGCCTTCCCTGCTGGCTGCGCTGCTGACGCTGTGGCTGGTGGCGGACCTGGCGCGGCGCCTATGGTCGCCCCGGCATGCGCTGCTCGCCGTGGCCGCGCTGTTCTGCACCCTGCAGTTCGGCCTGATGGCCAAGCGCGCGCAGATCGACATGGTGCTGGTGGGCATGACCACGCTCGCCCTGTGGGGCGTGCTTCGCCATCTGTGCGAACGCCGCAACCTGCCTGCGTTGTGGCTGGCCGGCGTCGCCGCCGGGGTCGGCACGGTGACCAAGGGCGTGGGCTTCCTGCCGCTGCTGATCGTGCTGCCCTGGTTCGGCTGGCGGCTGCACCGGCGCCACCTGGGACGGGCCGTGGACGGCCCGCACCCGGCCACGCTGCTGTGGTTGCTGCCGGCCTTCCTGTTGGGCACGGCCGTCTGGCTGGCGCCGCTGGGCTGGGCCCTGCTGCATGAGCCCAGCACCGCTTTGCAGTCGTATGCGCATGAGCTTCTCTTCAAACAGACCGGCACGCGCTACGCCAATGCGTGGCACCACCGGCAACCGGTCTGGTACTACCTGCAGGTGATGGCCACGCTGTGGCTGCCCGGTAGCCTGCTGTTGCCCTGGCTGCTGCGGCCGTGGTGGCGGCGCCTGCGCCGCGGCGACCTGCGCCATTGGCTGCTGCTGGGATGGGCGGTGCTGGTCCTGGCGTTCTTCAGCGCCAGCCCCGGCAAGCGTGAGGTCTATGTGCTTCCCATGCTGCCAGCGCTGGCGCTGGCGGTTGCACCACTGCTGCCGGGCCTGCTGCGCCTGCTGTGGGTGCGGCGCTACCTGTTCGGTTACAGCGCCGCGCTGATGCTGTGCACCGGTACGCTGGGCGTGCTGCTGATGAGCGACAGCGCATGGGCGCAGGCACAACTGGCGCGACGGGCGATGCCCGAGACGTTGCTGCCGGTGCTGGGACAAGGGTTGTTGAGCTTCGCCATCGCCGTGGCAACGCTGGCCGTGTGGCTGCGGTTGCGCCGCGCAGGTCTGTTGGTGCTGCTCAGCCATGGCCTGCTGTGGCTGCTGTACGGCGGTCTGCTGATGCCGGCGTTGGATCCCTTCGCCTCAGCCTCGGCGCTGATGCAACGGGTTGGCCAGCGGATCGGGCCCGATGCCGAACTGGCGATGGTTGCCTGGCGGGAGCAGAACCTGCTGCAGGCCGATCGGCCGGTGCAGGAGTTCGGCTTCAAGCGCCCTTGGGACGAGCAGTGGCACTACGCGGGGCCGTGGCTGGCGCAAGCGCCGCACACACGCTGGGTACTGGTGCTGGACCAGGCCATGAGCCCCTGCGTGGACCGCGCGCAGGTGGTCGATATTGGCGTGGCCAACCGCAATCACTGGTTGCTGCTGCCAGGTACGGCCTGGAACGTGGATTGCCATGCGGCAACGGTCGGGATGTCGCAGGAGGAATACTGAACGGATCGCGGCCGGCGCCGGCAGATTAACCCGTCGCCAACACCGGTCCGACCCTTCTCCGACACGTTGCTGACCAGCATGGCCGCGATTCCCGCCACGGCACCGGCCCGCATGCCCGCACATCCTCCTGCCCCCGCACTCGCGATTGCCCCTTCCCGGCTGGGCTCGCGCTTCGCGCTGACCCACCTGTGGCTGCCGTTGGCCATCGGCATTCCAGCGTTCGCCCTGCTGATGGGCTTCGGCGGGGACCAGTGGCTGGCGGATCACCTGTACCAACTGCAGGGCGGGCACTGGGCCTTTCAGCACGCGTGGCTGACCGGCACCCTGGTGCACCAGGGCGGCAAGTGGCTAAGCACCCTGGCCGCCCTGGTCGCCATCCTGCTGTGCTTCCACCACTGGCGGCGCGGGCGTGACCGCACGCTGCGCTGGGCGCTGCTGTACGTGGTGGCTGCCGTCACACTGGGCACCGGGCTGGTATCGCTGCTGAAGGCGCTGGTGCCCATGGACTGCCCGTGGGACCTGCTGCGCTATGGCGGCCACGATGCCTTCGTGGGTCTGTTCGATCACCGCCCGCAGGGCATGCCGGCGCGTGCCTGCTTCCCGGCCGGCCACGCCAGTGCCGGTTATGCATGGCTGTGCCTGTACTTCTTCGCCCAGCTCTGGCGCCCCAGCTGGCGCTGGGTGGGGCTGGGCATCGGCCTGGCCGCCGGGCTGGTGTTCGGCGTCAGCCAGCAACTGCGCGGTGCGCACTTCCTTTCGCACGATGTCGCCACCGCGCTGCTGTGCTGGCTGTTGTCGCTCGGCCTTTTCCTGAGCGTGCAGCTCTGGCTGGCGCGGCCGCGCCGCGAGGAGGCACAGGCATGAACGCATCGGTTGAACGCTCGCCGCGTCTTCCCGCGCTGGCATCGCTGCTGCAGTGGCGGCCGCTGCTGTCCACCGAAGCGCTGATCGCGCTGGCCAGCCTGTTCTTCGCCGTCGCAGGCAACGGGCTGTTCTGGCACAGCGCGATGGCCAGCCACCCCGGCAGCCTGCGCTATGCACTTTCGCTGCTGCTGTTGCTGCTGGGCGCGCATGGCCTGCTGCTGGGGTTGCTGGTGTGGCGCTGGAACGCCACGGTGATGGTCAGCCTGCTGTTGCTGGTCACCGCGTTCGCCGCGCACTACATGGGCCGCTACCACATCTATCTGGATGCGGACATGCTGCGCAACGTACTGGCCACCGACCCGAAGGAAAGCCGGGAGCTGATGACCGCCTCGCTGCTGTGGCCGCTGCTGTGGCTGGCGGCCGTACCGATGCTGCTGCTGTGGCGCGTGCAGCTGCGCAGGCGAAGCTGGGGCCGCACGCTGCTGTGGCGCGCGGGCTTCCTGCTGCTGGCAGCGGCGACCGCGCTGGGCGGTGCGCTGTTGTCGTTCCAGGATGTGTCGGCACTGATGCGCAACCAGCGCGAGGTGCGCTACCTGGCCACGCCGGCCAACGTGATGCTGGGCCTGCCGCGCGCACTGCGCAGCGACAACCCGGTGCAGCGCACGCCGAAGCTGCCGATCGGCACCGACGCCATGGCCACCCCGCGCGCGCCCACCAGCAAGCCGCGGCTGCTGGTGATCGTAATGGGGGAAACACTGCGTGCGCAGGACTGGGGCCTCAACGGCGGCCGCAACACCACGCCCGAGCTGGCCCAGGCGCCGGTGATCAATTTCCCCGACATGCACTCGTGCGGCACCAGCACCGAAGTCTCGCTGCCGTGCATGTACTCGCCCTGGGGCCGGCACGACTACGACGAGAAGAAGATCCGCGCGCACCAGTCGCTGCTGCACGTACTGAACCGCGCCGGCATCACCCCGCTGTGGCGTGACAACCAATCGGGCTGCAAGGGCGTATGCGAAGGTCTGCCGTTCCAGTCGCTGGCCGATGCGACCACGCCGGGGCTGTGCGCGGATGGCCGCTGCATGGATGAGATCCTGCTGCAGGACCTGGCCACGCAGGTGCGCGCCAAGCCCGGCGACCGGGTGGTGGTGCTGCACCAGCTGGGCAACCATGGGCCGGCGTATTTCGAGCGTTATCCTGCCGCGTTCCGTCGATTCACCCCGACCTGCGACACCCGCGACATCGGCCAGTGCAGCCGCGAACAGATCACCAACAGCTACGACAATGCAGTGCTCTACACCGATCATTTCCTGGCCCGGACGATCGGCACGCTGCAGGGGCTGGACGACTACGACACGGCGATGATCTACCTGTCCGACCATGGCGAATCACTGGGCGAAAAGGGCTTGTTCCTGCATGGCGTGCCCTACGCCATCGCGCCGGCCGAGCAGACCCGGGTACCGATGACGATGTGGTTCTCGCCGGGCTTCGCGCACAGCCGTGGCTTGGATCTGCAGTGCGTGCGCAAGCGCGCGACGGCCTACACCGACCACGACAACCTGTTCCCCTCGGTGCTGGGGCTGATGCAGGTGAGGACGGCGCTGTACGAACGCGACCGCGACGTGTTCGCCAACTGCGCACGGTAGGGTTTTTGCTGGCAGGGCTTGCAGCCCTGCACCTGCCGAATCAACGTCAAGGTCAACGTCAACAGCAGAAGCTGGCTATCCGTGGGTTGGCGGGGTGGGTCCGGTCGAGGGGGACGCTGCAAGTACGTCCATGTAAGCTCGGTCGCCGCATCCATGCGGCTCACGCCCCCTCGACCGGACCCACCCCGCCTTCGACAGTTTCCTGCGATCTGCCGGAATGACGGGGCCGGATCCCGTTGCTGCGCAACGGGCTCTGACCCCAGATTCATTTGGATATCCGACAGATTTCATCCACGCATGGCGTGGATCTACTGGCCACCGGCCAACCACCCCGCCAACCCGCGGAATGCCCGCTCTTGACGTTGCCGTTGCCGTTGCCGTTGCAGTGAGCGGGTGCAGGGCACAGCCCTGCCGGACCTTTGCCACTTGCAGTGGCTGCGGCCGCCCACTAGCCTTCGGCCGTCGTTCACCACCCAAGGACTACCCGTGAAACACCGCCATCTGCTGCTGGCCTCGGCAATCGCCGCCGCCACGCTGGCCCTGGTTGCCTGCAAGAAGGAAGCTACCCCCGGTTCTGAAGCCGCCGCCCCCAGCGCGCCGGCCGGGGAAACCGCCGACCAGTTCGTTGCCCGCATCAACGCTGAATACAAGGCCGCCTACCCCGAGATGACCTCGGCGCAGTGGCTGTCCTCTACCTACATCAACAGCGATTCCGAACGCATCGCCGCCAAGGCCAACGAACGCTCGCTGACCCAGCTCAACAGCTGGATTGAACAGGCCGCCAAGTTCGAAGGCCAGCCGATGAGCGAGGACAGCAAGCGCGCCATCCACCTGCTGAAGCTGATGTCGTCGATGCCGGCACCGCGCGATGCCGCCAAGCTGGCCCAGCTGACCCAGATCGCCACCCGCATGGAAGGCAGCTACGGCGCCGGCAAGTACTGCACCGACGCCAACGATCCGGCCACCTGCCGCCAGCTGGGCGACCTGGAACAGGTGCTGTCGCGCAGCCGCGACTATGACAAGCAGCTGGACGCCTGGCAGGGCTGGCACAGCACCACCAAGGGCATGCGCGCCGACTACCAGCAGTTCGTCAGCCTGGTGAACGAAGGCGCCAAGGGCATGGGCTTCAGCGATGCCGGGCAGATGTGGCGCAGCGGCTACGACATGCCGCCGGAGCAGATCGGGCCGGAAACCGACCGCCTGTGGGAACAGGTCAAGCCGATGTACGAGCAGCTGCACTGCTACACCCGCGGCAAGCTGGACAAGACCTACGGCAAGGACAAGGCCGAAGTGGGCAACGGCCTGATCGCCGCGCACCTGCTGGGCAACATGTGGCAGCAGGACTGGTCGAACCTGTGGGACCAGTTGGAGCCCTACCCCGGTGCCGGCAGCCTGGACATCACCGCAGCGCTGGAAAAGCAGTACCAGACCAACCTGAGCGCGGCGCTGGACAAGGCCGGCAAGGACGCCGATGTGACGGCGCGCTACAAGGCACAGCGTGAAGCCGAGCTGCGCACCGCACGGCAGATGACCGAACGTGCCCAGGACTTCTACGTCTCGCTGGGCATGCCTTCGCTGCCGCAGTCGTACTGGGACAAGACCCAGTTCATCAAGCCCGACGACCGCGACGTGGTCTGCCACGCCAGCGCCTGGGACATGAACATGGAAGGCGACGTGCGCACCAAGATGTGCATCAAGCCCAACGAAGAAAACTTCACCACCATCTACCACGAGCTGGGCCACATCTATTACGACCTGGCCTACAACCCGCTGCCGCCGCTGTTCCAGGGCGGTGCCAACGATGGCTTCCACGAAGCGATCGGCGACACCATCGTGCTGGCGATGACGCCCAAGTACCTCAGCTCGATCGGCCTGGTCGATGCCCCGACCGAAAGCCGCGAAGCGGTGATCAACAACCAGATGCGCATGGCGCTGTCGGGCGTCTCGTTCCTGCCGTTCGGCCTGATGATCGACCGCTGGCGTTGGGGCGTGTTCGACGGTTCGATCACCCCGGACAATTACAACAAGGCCTGGTGGGACCTGAAGGCCAAGTACCAGGGCGTGGCCCCGGCCAGCACGCGCGGTGAGGAGTTCTTCGATCCGGGCGCCAAGTACCACGTGCCGGGCAACACCCCGTACACCCGCTACTTCCTGGCCCGCATCCTGCAGTTCCAGTTCTACAAGGGCCTGTGCGATGCGGCCGGCTACAAGGGCCCGCTGCATGAGTGCACCTTCTACGGCAACAAGGAAGCCGGGCAGAAGTACTGGGCGATGCTGAGCAAGGGTGCCAGCCAGCCGTGGCAGGCCACGCTGAAGGAGCTGACCGGCAGCGACAAGCTCGATGCCGGCCCGATGATCGAGTACTTCACCCCGGTCAACGAGTGGCTGAAGCAGCAGAACGAAGGCCAGATGTGCGGCTGGCAGGCCAGCGCGGCACCGGCGAAGTAAAACGGAAAGGGGCGGATCCGCGAGGATCCGCCCCTTTCAAGCAATGCAGTCGAGCATGGCTCGACTCTACAAACGTAAGGCCGGCCTCAGCCCTTCTTCGCCGCCATCACCGCGGCCAGCTCGGCCTTGAACTCGTCGAAGGTCTGCCCCTTCTCCTGCACTTCGGCCTGCGCCGCATCGCGCAGCGCATCGGAATAGATCAGGCGCACCGGCGTGCCATTGCGCTCGTGCAGCTCACCGGCCTGCATGATCATGGCCAGCACGTGCGCGGCGCTGTGGGTCTGGCCGGCAATGCGGCCATCCATGCCCAGCACCCATTCGCCATCGCGGCGGACCACGCCGGCCAGCAGGGCACGCTGCGGATCGCGCAGTTCGGCATGCGGTTCGACCGGCGAAGCGGTGGCCGCCGCCTTGTTGGCAGCCTGCTTTTCCTGGCGGCGACGCTGGTCGCGGCGGATCTTGGACGTGGTGGACATGGGGGTCGTATCGCACAGCAAGGGGGCGCAAGAATAACCCAGCCCGGCCTCCGCGCCGCTTCAC
The DNA here is from genome assembly GCF_003086815.1 of Stenotrophomonas sp. YAU14D1_LEIMI4_1. Classification (NCBI taxonomy): domain Bacteria; kingdom Pseudomonadati; phylum Pseudomonadota; class Gammaproteobacteria; order Lysobacterales; family Lysobacteraceae; genus Stenotrophomonas; species Stenotrophomonas sp. YAU14D1_LEIMI4_1. The sequence continues at coordinate 3,084,815 of NZ_CP025997.1, forward strand.
GCCAGCGGCGGCTGCTCCTGGACAGGTGCCTGCAGGGTGCGCTGGCGCAGGTGTTCCCAGTACCAGAACACGAAGCCGGCGGCGAAGAAACCGGCCTGGCCCAGCGCCAGGTGCAGGGGGCTGGCACTGAGCAGCGGCGAGACCACGCCGGCCACCACGGTGCTGATCATCAGCTGCACGAAGGCCTGCAGCGACGAGGCCAGGCCACGCTGGTGCGGGTACATGTCCAGCACCGCCAGGGCCAGGATCGGGAAGATCAGCGCCATGCCGGTGCCGCCCAGGAAGATCGGCAGCACCGCCCAGGGCAGCGCCAGCTGCGGCGCCAGCGCCACGTAACCGATGTTCAGCAGCGCCGACAGCGCGCACAGGGTGAAACCGATGCTGATCTGGCGGGTCGGCAGGGTACGCCCGGCCATGCGCCCGGACAGGAACGAGCCCAGGGTCATGCCGCCGATGGTGGGAATGAACAACCAGGCAAAGCCGCCTTCGCCCAGGTGCAGGTGCTGCATCACGAACACCGGCGCCGAGGCGATGTACAGGAAAATGCCACCGAAATTGATGCTGCCGGCCAGCGCCAGGCGCAGGAAGCGCGGGTTGAAACCGATGCGCACGTAGTCGCGCAGCAGGCCGCGCGGGGACAGCGGTACGCGGGCGTCCACGGGGTGGGTTTCGGGCAGGAAACGCGCCGTGGCCACCAGCAGCAGCAGCGAGAACACCACCAGGAACCAGAAGATCAGCGGCCAGCCGGCACCGCTGAGCAGGATCCAGCCGCCGATGATCGGTGCGATGGCCGGGGCGATGCCGAACAGCATGGACACCTGGCTCATCAGCCGCTGCGCGTCATGGCCGTGGTACAGATCGCGGATGACCGCGCGGCCGACGATCATGCCCACACCGGCCGACAGGCCCTGCACGGCGCGGAACACCAGAAGCGTGCTCAGATCGGTGGACAGCGCGCAGCCCACCGAGGCACCGACGAACACCACCAGGCCGCCCAGGATCACCCGCTTGCGCCCCCAGGCGTCGGACAGCGGGCCGTGGGCCAGGCTCATCAGGCCGTAGAACAGCAGGTACACGCTGATGGTCTGCTGCACCGCCACTTCATCCACGGCCAGGCGCTGGGCCAGCTGCGGGAAGGCCGGGAAGATGGTGTCGATGGAAAACGGCCCGAACATGGCCAGGCCGGCCAGCAGCAGGGCCATGCGACGGGTGGAGGGTGCAACGGCGGCGGTCATCGGCGGGCGTCCGGCAGGGCCGTGCGCAGCATGCACGGCAGGCGCCGCTTCCCCGTGGCAGGGACGGCGCCAGATGAATACGAGAGTCCGCCCATGATAGGCGCCCCGGCCTGCCGGCGCCATGGAGGAACGCGGCCACGCAGGGTCTGGGCCATCCTCCATTCAGCCCCATCAACAGGCCGGCGACCCGCTGCGCCCGGCCGGCAACCGGCTATAATCGGCGGGCAACACGGTGGGAGAAGCGGAACACCGCTGCCGAAGGCGCAACGCCCGTAATCGCTCAGGCCCGATACCACCCGTAACACAACTCTGGAGAGACCGGTTCGATCCGGCGCCGAAGGGGCACGAAGCTGCGGTTTTCCGCGCTTTTAAACTCTCAGGCAAAAGGACAGAGGGGCGCCCCGCAGACCGCCGACCGGCGGCTTGTGCCCGTGCGTGTGCCCTTCCCTGACGGATCCTTCGCCATGTCCCAGAACACCCCCTCCCTGCGTGAGCTCGAGCACCACAGCGCGTTCGTTGAACGCCACATCGGCCCCAACGACGCCGAGATCGCGCAGATGCTCGACGTGGTCGGCCACGCCACGCTGGATGCGATGACCGATGCCATCGTGCCGGCGAAGATCAAGTCGCCCGCGCCGCTGGCCCTGCCCGAATCGATCACCGAAGTGCAGGCACTGGCCAAGATCCGTGCGATCGCCGACAAGAACACCGTGCTGCGCAGCTTCATCGGCCAGGGCTACTACGGCACCCACACGCCGAACGTGATCCTGCGCAACATCCTGGAAAACCCGGCCTGGTACACCGCCTATACCCCGTACCAGGCGGAAATCTCGCAGGGCCGCATGGAAGCGCTGATCAACTTCCAGACACTGTGCGCCGACCTGACCGGCATGGAGATCGCCAACGCCTCGCTGCTGGACGAAGCCACCGCCGCCGCTGAAGCGATGACCCTGGCCAAGCGTTCGGCCAAGTCGAAGTCGGATACCTTCTTCGTGCACGACGCGGTGCACCCGCAGACCTTGGAACTGCTGCGCACCCGCGCCGAGCCGATGGGCATCGTGCTGCGCGTGGGCACCCCGGCCGAAGCACTGGAAGCCGAAGCCTTCGGCCTGCTGCTGCAGTACCCGGACACCTTCGGCCAGGTGGGCGACTACAAGGCGCTGGTTGATGCCGTGCACGCGCGTGGCGGCCTGGTGGCCGTGGCCACCGACCTGCTGGCGCTGACCCTGCTGGCCGCCCCGGGCGAATGGGGCGCGGACATCGTGGTCGGCAACAGCCAGCGCTTCGGCGTGCCGTTCGGCTTCGGTGGCCCGCATGCGGCCTTCATGGCCTGCCGCGATGCCTACAAGCGCTCGATGCCGGGCCGCCTGATCGGCGTGTCCATCGATGCGCAGGGCAACCCGGCCTACCGCCTGACCCTGCAGACCCGCGAGCAGCACATCCGCCGCGAGAAGGCCACCTCCAACATCTGCACCGCGCAGGTGCTGCTGGCGGTGATGGCCTCGATGTATGCCGTCTACCACGGCCCGGACGGCCTGACCCGCATCGCCCGCCGCACCCACCGCCTGGCCTCGATCCTGGCCGCGGCGCTGCGCAACGCCGGCGTGCAGGTCGGTGGCGACTTCTTCGACACCCTGCACATCACCGGCGTGCACGCCGATGAGATCCACGCCAAGGCACGTGCCGCCGGCTACAACCTGCGCGCGATCGACAGCGACTCGGTGGGCATCAGCCTGGACGAGACCACCACCCGCGCCGACATCGTGGCTCTGGCCGCCGTGTTCGGTGCCGGCCTGGATGTGGAAGCGCTGGACGCCAGCACCGCCGACGCGCTGCCGGCCGGCCTGCTGCGCCAGTCCGCGTTCCTGACCCACCCGGTGTTCAACACCCACCACAGCGAGCACGAACTGCTGCGCTACCTGCGTTCGCTGGCCGACAAGGACCTGGCGATGGACCGCACGATGATCCCGCTGGGCTCGTGCACCATGAAGCTCAACGCCACTGCCGAGATGATCCCGGTCACCTGGCCGGAGTTCTCGCAGATCCATCCGCTAGTGCCGGCCGACCAGGCGCTGGGTTACAAGGAACTGATCGAATCGCTGGAAGCCATGCTGGTCGAATGCACCGGCTACGATGCGGTCAGCCTGCAGCCCAATTCCGGCGCGCAGGGTGAGTACGCCGGCCTGCTGGCGATCCGCGCCTACCACCGCTCGCGCGGCGAAGGCCACCGCGACATCTGCCTGATTCCGGATTCGGCGCACGGCACCAACCCGGCCTCGGCGCAGATGTGCGGCATGAAGGTCGTGGTGACCAAGACCGATGCCAACGGCAACGTCGACGTCGAAGACATCCGCATCAACGCCGAGAAGTACAGCGACCGCCTGGCCGCGATCATGATCACCTACCCGTCCACGCACGGCGTGTTCGAGGAGGAAGTGGTCGAGATCTGCGAGATCATCCACCAGCACGGCGGCCAGGTGTACACCGACGGCGCCAACATGAACGCCCTGGTGGGCGTGGCCAAGCCGGGCAAGTGGGGTTCGGACGTGTCCCACCTGAACCTGCACAAGACCTTCTGCATTCCGCACGGCGGCGGTGGCCCGGGCGTGGGCCCGTGCGCAGTGAAGGAACACCTGGCCCCGTTCCTGCCGGGCAAGCTGGGCGACAACGGCCCGGTCGGCATGGTCAGCGCGGCCAGCTTCGGCAGCGCCTCGATCCTGCCGATCAGCTGGATGTACATCGCCATGATGGGCACCGAAGGCCTGCGCAAGGCCACCCAGGTGGCCCAGCTCAACGCCAACTACATCGCCAAGCGCCTGGCCCCGCACTTCAAGACCCTGTACACCGGCCGCAACGGCCTGGTGGCACACGAGTGCATCCTGGACGTGCGCCCGCTGGAGAAGACCAGCGGCGTGGCTGCCGAGGACGTGGCCAAGCGCCTGATCGACTTCGGCTTCCATGCCCCCACCCTGAGCTTCCCGGTGGCCGGCACGCTGATGGTCGAACCGACCGAAAGCGAATCGCTGCACGAGCTGGATCGCTTCATCGACGCGATGATCCAGATCCGCGAGGAAATCCGCGCGATCGAAGACGGCCGCCTGGACCGCGAGGACAACCCGCTGAAGAACGCCCCGCACACCGCCACCGCGGTGACGGCCAGCGAGTGGACCCACGCTTACCCGCGCGAACTGGCCGCCTTCCCGCTGCCCAGCCTGAAGCTGCAGAAGTACTGGCCGCCGGTGGCGCGCGTGGACAACGTGTACGGCGACAAGAACGTGATGTGCGCCTGCATCCCAGTCGATGCCTACAAGGACGACGAAGTCGAGGCATGATCAACAAACGGCCCGCGCAAGCGGGCCGTTTTTTTAAAGGAGTGTGGACCAAGGTCCACACCCACAATCATCCGATCACGGGTCCGGCATCTGCCCCAGGCTCAACTGCCACGACACGCCGAAGCGGTCCTGCACCCAGCCATAGCGGTTGCTGAAATCGTAGTCGCCCACCGGCATCAGCCAATGCCCGCTCTCGCCCAGCGCCCGCGCCGCGCGCTCGAACTGCTCGGCACCGGAACACTCCACGAACAGCGAAATCGACGGGCTGAAGGTGAAATCGTGCACGTCCAGGCTGTCGAAGCACAGATAGTGCGTGCCACCCAGCAGGAAGATCGCCTGCCGCACCTGCCCCGGCACGCCCGCGCCGGCGCCTTCGGGATGGCGCTGCAGGGCCAGCAGGCGGAAATCGGCGAAGGCTTCGGCGTACAGCGCCAGGGCGGCCTCGGCCTGGCCGGTGAACATCAGGAAAGGACGGCTGCGCAGCATGCGGTGCTCCTGTTCGACGGGTCGTTCAGGACCCAGGCCATCAGGATCGCACCGCAGATGTAGGCAGCATGTATCGATCACGCCGGGCCACGCCCGGCGGCTTCGATCCGAAGACGGCGATCAGGCCTCGCGCAGGCGCCGTGCGATCGCGCTGCCGGCCGCAATGGTCGCCGTCAGCGCCACCATGGACAGGAACTGCAGGCGGGTCTGCGCTTCGCTGAGCAGCAGGCCGAAGATCAGCGCCAGGATGGCCAGCGCGCACACCGTCAGCCACGGGAAACCGGCCATGCGGAACGGCAGGCGCGTGCCCAGGCGGTCGGCGCGGCGGCGCAGCACCAGCTGCGAGACCAGCGACAGCGTCCACACCAGCAGGCAGGTGGAGCCGACGATGTTCAGCAGCACCGGCAGCACCTTGTCCGGGAACAGCAGTTCCATGATGGTGGCGGCGAAGCCGAACAGCACGCTGGCCAGCACGGCGATCACCGGCACCTGGCGCGGGTCGGTCCAACCCAGCACGGCCGGCGCTTCGCGGCGCTGGGCCAGCGAGAAGATCATGCGCGAGGCACCGTACAGGTTGGCATTGAGCGCCGACAGCAGGGCAATGACCGCGATCAGGGTGATGGCCGTGGCCGCGCCTGGAATGTTGGCGACCTGCAGCACGGCGGCAAACGGCGATTTCAGCGACTCGCTGTTCCACGGCACCACCGCGATGATGACACTGAGCGAACCGATGTAGAACACCAGGATGCGCCAGGCCACGGTACGGATCGCGCGGGCGATGCTGCGCTCGGGGTCTTCGGTTTCCGCGGCGGCCACCGCCACGATCTCGGTGCCGCCAAAGGCGAACACCACCACCAGCAGCGCCGCACCGATGCCGGCCAGGCCCTTGGGCGCAAAGCCCCCGTGCTGGGAGAAGTTGCTCAGCCCCGGCGAGGTGACCTGCGGCAGCCAGCCCATCAGCAGGGCGATGCCGATCGCGATGAAGGCCAGGATCGCGGCGACTTTCAGGATGGCGAACCAGAACTCGAACTCGCCGAAGTTCTTCACCCCCAGCAGGTTGATGGCGGTGAAGAACAGCATGAAGGCCAGCGCGGCCATCGGTACCGGTACTGCGGGCCAGACGGTGGCCAGCAGCCCGGCCGCGCCCACCGCCTCGGCGGCGATCACGATCACCAGCTGCACCCACCACAGCCAGCCCACGGTGGCACCGGCAGTGGCACCCATGGCATCGGCGGCATACACCGAGAACGCACCGCTGGTCGGCTTGGCCGCGGCCATCTCGCCCAGGGCGTTCATCACGATGATCACCAGCGCACCGGCCACAAGGTAGGACACCAGTACCGCCGGCCCGGCCGCCTGCACGCCCACACCGGAGCCCAGGAACAGCCCGGCGCCGATCGCACTGCCCAGGCCCATCATGATCAGCTGGCGCGGCTTGAGCGAATGGCCCAGGCGCGAGGTCGAAGCGGTCGAAGAAGGGTTGGCGGGCATCGGCAGGGCTGGCGGCGGCTACAGGGGCGACACCTTACATTGTCCCCCACCCGGCGGGATAGGCACAGTGCAGCAGGGCGCTCAGGCCGGCAGCGGTTCGCCGATGCGGGCCCGGTAGGCGCGCGGCGAAAAACCGGTTTCGGCCTTGAATTTGCGGGTGAACGCGCTCTGGTCGCTGAACCCACAGGCCTGGCCGATGCAGGCGATGCTGTCCTGGCCGTGCAGCAGGTGCATGGCCATCTGGATGCGCAGGCGGGTCAGCACCTGCTGCGGGGTCATCTGGAACACCTTGCGGAAGCTGCGCTCGAGCTTGGACAGCGAGAAGCCGGTGATGTCCAGCAGGGTCTGCATGCGCACGTTTTCGGCGTAATGGGCGTTCAGATGGGCCAGCGCCAGCCGCAGCTGTTCGTACTGCGCGCCCAGGCTGTCCTTCTGCCCCAGGTCGCGGGAGATGCCGATCAGCCCCTGGATCTGCCCCTCCACCAGCAGCGGCCGCTTGCAGGTCAGGCACCAGCCCGGCTCGCGGTTGGCGAACAGGTGCAGCTCCATCAGGTTCTCGATCACTTCACCGCCCAGCACGCGCGCGTCCTGGTCCACGTAGTCGGCGCTCAGGCCGGTGGGATAGATCTCGGCGGCAGTGCGCCCGATCACGTCCTTGCGCGCACGTAGCCCCAGCCGCCGCAGCATGGTCTGGTTGACGTGGGTATAACGCCCCTGCCGGTCCTTCATGAAGAACAGCACGTCCGGAATGGCGTCGAACAGGGCTTCGATGTCGGTGGGCTCGACTCGCATGCGGCAAGCATACCCGAGCCGGCTTTTGCCCGTACGTTCACCCGCGGCGGACCGTGGGTTAACGGACCGGGCGCGACTGTCATGCCCTGCCCCCTCGTACCCCGGAGACACCCTGATGGCCGCCAGCAAGCCCACCGGCAAGCGCGCAACCGCCCCGTCGCAGAAAACCCAGAACCCGCCGCGCGGTGAGGGTGATGAACTACACCTGCTGGCCGGTGGCACGCACCCGGCCATGACCACCGCCCAGGGTATCCCGGTGGCTGAGAACCAGAATTCGCTGCGCCAGGGGCCGCGCGGCCCCACCCTGCTGGAGGATTTCATCCTCCGCGAGAAGATCACCCACTTCGACCATGAGCGCATTCCCGAACGCATCGTGCATGCGCGCGGCACTGCGGCCCATGGCTATTTCCAGTTGACCACGTCGCTGGGCAAGTACACCCGCGCCCGCGTGCTCACCGAGGTGGGTACCAAGACGCCGGTGTTCACCCGATTCTCCACCGTGGCCGGCGGTGCCGGCTCAGTCGATACCCCACGCGATGTGCGCGGCTTCGCGGTGAAGTTCTACACGCCGGAAGGCAACTGGGACCTGGTCGGCAACAACATCCCGGTGTTCTTCATCCAGGACGCGATGAAATTCCCCGACCTGGTGCACGCGGTGAAGATGGAGCCGGACCGTGGCTACCCTCAGGCCGGCAGCGCGCACGATACGTTCTGGGATTTCATTTCGCTGATGCCCGAATCGATGCACATGATCATGTGGGCAATGAGCGATCGCGCCATTCCGCGGTCGCTGCGCATGATCGAAGGCTTCGGCGTGCACAGCTTCCGCCTGTTGAACGACGCCGGCGATTCCACCTTCGTCAAGTTCCACTGGCGGCCGAAACTGGGCATCCAGTCCACGGTCTGGGACGAAGCGGTGAAGCTGCAGGCCGCCGACAATGATTTCCATCGACGCGATCTGTTCGAGGCCATCCAGCGCGGCGACTTCCCCGAATGGGAACTGGCCGTGCAGCTGTTCAGCGAAGAAGAGGCCGAAGCGTTCCCGTTCGACCACCTGGACCCGACCAAGATCATTCCCGAATCGCTGGTGCCGCTGCAGGTGATCGGCAGGATGGTGCTGGACCGCTGGCCGGACAACTTCTTCGCCGAAACCGAACAGGTGGCGTTCTGCCCGGCCAACGTGCCGCCGGGCATCGACTTCAGCAACGACCCGTTGCTGCAGGGCCGGCTGTTCTCATACCTGGACACGCAGTTGATCCGCCTGGGTGGGCCCAACTTCCATCAGATTCCGGTCAATGCGCCCAAGTGCCCCTTCGCCAACCACCAGCGCGATGGGCATATGCAGATGCAGGTGCCGAAGGGGCGCGTGGCGTATGACCCCAGTTCGCTGGAAGACGACAGCCCGCGCGAGACGCAGGCCGGTTTCCGCAGCCACGCCATGGCCGACGACGGACGCAAGGGGCGCACCCGTGCGGAAAGCTTCGCCGACCACTACAGCCAGGCGCGGGCGTTCTTCCGCAGCCTGGAAAAACCCGAGCAGGCACACCTCGCCTCGTCCCTGGTGTTCGAATTGTCGAAGGTGGAAACGCTGAAGGTGCGCGTGCGCACGGTCAGCCATCTGCGCAACATCGATGAGTCGCTGGCCAAGCGCGTGGCCGACGGACTGGCGCTGGCAGACCTGCCCGAACCTGCGCCGACCGCAACGCCGGCACGCGACATGCCCACCGTTCCGGAAGTACGCATCATCGGCCGTACCAAGGACACGCTGCAGGGGCGCTGCATCGGCATCCTGTTCGACGAAGGCTCGGATGCGGGGTTGATCGCCAGCCTGCGCAAGGCCGCACAGAAGGCCGGCGCCGAAGTGAAGCTGGTCGCGCCGAAGGTGGGCGGCGCACGCCTGAGCGATGGCAAGGTGCAGGCCGCCGACGGCCAGTTGGCCGGTACGCCGTCGGTGCTGTTCGATGCGGTGGCGGTGGTGCTCAGCGCAGATGCCGCCAAGGCACTGGTCAAGGAAGCGGCCGCCGTGGAGTTCGTCAGCCACGCCTGGGCCCATCTGAAGGCGATCGCCAGCGATGCGGGCGGCCAGGCGCTGTTGAAGGCCGCGCGCGTGGGCAATGACGCCGGCATCGTCGAGGCCGAGGACGCCAAGGGTTTCCTGGCTGCCGCGGCAACCCGCCAATGGGCGCGCGAACCCAAGCTGCGCCTGCTGGCCTGAATCTTCTTTCCCGGAGAAACGACATGTCCCAGGGTGACAAATCCGCGTACACCGACAAGCAGAAGCGCCAGGCCGCGCACATCGAAGAAAGCGAACGCGAGCGTGGCGCCAGCAAGAGCACGGCCGAGCGCATTGCCTGGGCCACCGTGAACAAGCAGGACGGCGGTGGCAAGCGCAGTGGAAGTGGGCGCAAGGACCACCGCTAGCGAACGGCGCGTCAGCCCGGCAGGGCCTTCACCCAGCTGGACACCACGGTGGCGGCCGCGTCGGTGCGCGCCTGCAGCAGCAGGTGCGGCCCTTCCAGGGTGACATGCCGGGCGTCCGGCAGCAGCGCCTGCAGTTCGGCCACGCTGGGCGGCCACAGCAGGCGGTCCTGGCGGGCCTGCAGGCACAACGTGGGCACCGCGATGCGCGGCAGCGCCTGCCGCGCATCCACGCGCAGGGTAGCGGCAGCACGCTGGCGCAGCGTCGCTGCTGGCACCTGGGCAAGCGCCAAGCGCAGCTCACGCACGGTCTGCCGGCTGCGCCAGCGCCCCAGCAAGAGCCGCGACAGCAGCAGCAACGGTGGCATCGGCCACGCCGGCAGTGGCCAGGCGGGTGCGAGCAACGCCGCACCTGCCGCCGGGACCGGCAACGGCCGGCGCGCGAAGGTGGTGCACAGTGCCAGTCCGCGCAGCGCGGGCGGCGCCTCGGCCGCCAACTGCATGGCCAGCGGGCCGGCGAAGGATTCACCCAGCAGCACGAACGGCTGGCTGGGCAGCTGCGGGCGCAGCAGCTGCAGCAGGCTGGCGTAGTCCTGCGGGCCGTTGCTGGGCAGGGCCAGCGCGCGGGTGGGCACACCGTGCGCGCGTACGGCGGCCAGGAACGCGACCGACAGGTGGCCGGTGCCATCAAGCCCCGGCAACATCACCAGGCAGGGCGACACCGGGCCGGTCAACGTGGCGCCCCCGGCGCGGGTGCGGCCGGCACCGGCGTGCGCACTGCAACCGGCAGCGCCTGCAGCTTGCGCACGGCGGCGATCGGAATCGCTTCGGCACGCCGCTGCTGTGGCCACCAGACGAACAGGAAGGCGCTGCTGGAACCGAGCAGACGCGCGGTGCCCGGCAACGGTGCTGCATCGCCATTGAGCTGCAGCTGCACGACTTCGCCGCGCCCGTGGTTGCGGATCTGCTCGCCGCGCACCATCACATAGTTCGCTGCGCCGACGGCCATGAACGCTGCCACGGCCAGGGTCATCGCGGTGAGTGCGCGCAGCCGCAGCCCATCCCAACTGGTCAGCACCGAGCGCGACAGCACCACCCGCCACAGCATGCTGCGCTGGCGCAGCGTCTGCAGCTTGGCCGCGTTGCGCGCGCGCAGAGTGTCGGGCCAGCTGACCAGCAACACCAGCAACACGCCCAGCAGCAACAACAGCACGTACACCGGGTCGCGCATGCCGGCTACGAGGAAGTCGCTGGGCTGCATGTAATCCAGGATCGACAGTTCAAAGCCCTGGTAGAACCAGAAACTGCACCACAGGCCCGGCAGTGACACCAGCAGATAGGCCACGGTGAACAGCAGCGCCGGTTCGCGGCGCATGCGCCGCAGGGCCCGCATCACCAGGGAATCATCGTCGCCACGGGTCAGCGGCAGCATCGACCAGTCGGTCGGTGGCTCGCGCGCGGCAACGGCTACGACCTCGATATCCTGCAGCCGCGGCACATCGCCATAGGCCGGTTCCGGTTCCCTGCTGTCCATGCGCGATCCCCCTTTGCCCCCGAGCATCGCCGAAAACCGCGCCGGGCGGTAGAGTCGAGCTCGCTCGACTGCGCTTGATCTACGTACCAAGGCAGTCGAGCAAGCTCGACTCTACGTTCCTGACCGCCGGAGCCCAAGTAGAGTCGAGCTTGCTCGACTGCTCCTGATCTCCGTGCAAAGGCAGTCGAGCAAGCTCGACTCTACCGGGGGGCGGCCGGTCAGGCCGCGCGCGCCACCGCAGCGCGGGCTGCACCGCCCTGCTCCAGCTGGAACACCGCGACCGACGTGGCCAGCGCTTCGGCCTGTTCTTCCAGCGCGCGGCTGGCCGCGGTGGCTTCTTCCACCAGTGCAGCGTTCTGCTGGGTCACCTGGTCCATCTGCACCACCACCTGGTTGACCTGCTCGATGCCGGCGGCCTGTTCCTTGCTGGCCGCGGCAATATCGCTCATCAACTGGTTGGTACGTGCACTGGCCTGGGCCAGGCGCGCGATGGCGGCCTGCGATTCCACCGTCACATCCAGGCCGCTGCGCACCTTGGCCGCCGAATCGTCGATCAATTCCTTGATCTCCTTGGCCGCAACGCCGGCGCGCTGGGCCAGGGTACGCACTTCACTGGCCACCACGGCAAAGCCGCGCCCCTGCTCGCCGGCACGCGCCGCTTCCACGGCGGCATTCAGCGCCAGGATGTTGGTCTGGAACGCGATGCCGTCGATGGTGGCGGAGATTTCCGAGATGCGCGCCGAGGACTGGTCGATCTCACCCATCACCGTCGCCATCTGCGCCATGGCCTGTTCGGTCGCACGCACCGCGGCACCGGCCGCATGGGCTTCGCTGTCGGCCTGGCGGGCCAGCTCGGCATTCTGCCGCACGGTCGAGGTCAGCTCTTCCATCGAAGCCGCGGCTTCTTCCAGATTGGCCGCCTGCTGTTCGGTACGGCGCGACAGGTCACTGTTGCCGGCGGCCAGTTCCTGCGCCGCGTTGTTGATGCTGCCGGCCGCATCCTGGATGCCGCGCACGATGCCGGTCAGCTGCGCGGTGGTGGTGTTGGCATCGTCGCGCATGCGCGCGAACACGCCCTGGTACTGGCCCTCCATGCGCGCGGTCAGGTCGCCCTGGGCAATGGCCTGCAGCACGTCGGAGACATCGGAAATGCTGGACTGCGAGCTGGCCATCATCGCGTTCAGATGCTCGACCATGGCCTGGTACTGGAACTGGAACGCAGCGGCATCGCCACGCACGCTGAAATCGCCGGCGCCCGCTGCACGGGCCAGGCCGTCGATCTGCGCACTGATGGCCATCAGGCTCTGCTTCACCGCAGCCAGGGTGCGGGTAAACTCGCCCTTCTCGCCCGGGTACTGCGGCAGATCACGGCTGAGATCGCCAATTGCGTAGCGCTGCATGACTTCGGCCATCAGCAGTTCCACCTGCACGTGCGATTCCACCAGCGTGTTGGTGGCCTGCACCATGCGGCCGAAGTCGCCGGGGAAGGCGCTGGCATCCATGCGGTAACGGATCGCGCCAGCCTCATGCTGCTCGGCCATCTGCAGCTGCGCGCCGATGGCGGCCTGCACGCTCTGCCGCACGCTGGCCATGGCCTCGCCCAGCTGGGTCAGTTCATCGCGGCCGCCCAGGCGGAATTCCTGGTCCAGTTCGCCCTTGGACAGGCGCTGGGCCAACTGCACGGCACGCGCCAGCGGCGCGGTCATGCTGCGGCCGATCATCACCGAAGCCGCAATGCCGACCAGCAGCGCAACGCCGCCCAGCACCAGCAGCTGCAGCAGGCTGCGCTCGCCCAGGCGGATGGCTTCGGCGGCCGCGTCGCGGCTTTCCTTTTCCTCGTAGGCCACGCCATCGGCCAGGGCCTGGTTCCAGCCATTGGCTGCTTCCTGCACCGGGCCCAGGGTCAGGGCCACCGCGCCGGGGAAATCGCCCTGCGACATCAGCTCGCTGGTCTGCTTGTTGAGGGGCCGTGCGATGGCGCGCTTGGCCGCGATGGCCTCGCCAATCGCCTTGCCGTCGGCATCACCGGGCAGCGCCTGGTAGCGGGTCCAGCTGGTTTCGTAGCGCTTGACCAGGTCGGCAATGCGCTGCTCGTCGGCCTCGCGGGCATCGCCCTGGCGGATCAGCATCTCGCGGCGCACGACCATCATCTGGTTGTTGGCGTCCAGCATTTCCGACAGCAGCCGCACCTTGGCCACGCTCACGTCCACCACCTGCTGCATGGCGTGCTTCTGCACGGCAGTGGCGGTGGCACCGGTGGCGACCACGGCCGCGACCAGCAACAACAGCAGGCCAAAGCCAAGGCCAAGACGCCAGGCAACCCTGACGTTCCTCAAGTAGTTCATCGATGCATCCAAAGACGTGGGGGGGTCCGACCATATCGGCCTGCCCTCACGCCGCCTTGACGCACGCAGTGTGAACGCTTCCGGTGCCGTTCACGTTGTGCGGCCGGTTGTCATCAGCCAGCGCTGGGCTGCAGCGGGCAGGCACTGGCCAGGCGGCCGGCCAGGTCATCGCGCAGCGCACTCAAGGCATGGATGCGCGCATCGATGTCGGCCAGCTTCTGCTGCAGGGCGATGGCCAGCAGTGCGCCGGCGTCCTCCTGCTGCCACAGGGTGGGCAAGCGCTGGCCGATCTCGGCCAGGGTGAAGCCCAGTTGCTGTGCGGTGCGGATGTAGTGCACCAGCATGGCCGTTTCCGGCGGGTAGTCGCGGTAGCCGTTGCCCAGCCGGCGGGCGCCGATCAGGCCCTGCTTCTCGTAGAAGCGCAGTGCTTCGCGGGACAGCCCGCAGGCCTGGGCCAATTCGCCGATGCGCATGGATGCTCCAACAAAGCTTGACCTTGAAGTTTACTTCAGGCCTGACAGTGGGCGCTCTTCCAGCGAACGAGTGCTCCATGCAGCTCCCCTCCTATCTGCGTATCGTCCGTGCCAGCGCCGCCTACGACCTGCTGGTCACCCTGCCCTTCGCCCTGCCCTGGGGCTTTTCCGCCGTGCACACGGCCATGGACGCACTGGCCGCCGCCTGGTCGCTGCCCGGCACAGTGCCGGCGCTGGACCCGCTGCACATGCTGCTGGCCAACCTGCTGGGATCGGTCGTGGTGGTGTGGTCACTGGCGCGCTGGTGGGCGCCCAGCGTGCTGATGGGACGCCTGGATGCCGTCGCCCGCGGCTTGTTTGCTGTCTGGCAGGTGTACGCGGTGGTGCACGGGGCCAGCAGCATCGTGCTGCTGTTCACCGCGGCCGAAGTGGCGTTCGGCGTACTGCAGCTGCAACGGATTGCGCGGCCTGCGGTCGAGAAGGCAGACACGCCGTGACCGTCCCGCTTCACAGACCCAAGGCGGCGCGTTCACGCAGGCTGGCCGCGGGGCACAGGCATGGTGGATGCGTACCACGCCGGAGTTTTCCATGCTTTCACCCCGTGTAGCCGTCCTTGCGCTCTCGTTGTTGGCCAGCCCTGTGTTCGCGCAGGCGCCACCCGCCGGTCTGCCCGCGCCCATTGCCGAACAGGCCGGCCCGGACACCGCATTGCGCTCGCCGCTGCACGCGCAGGTACTGCTGGACCGCGCCAATTTTTCGCCCGGCCAGATCGATGGCGAAGTGGGCAGCAACCAGCGCCGCGCGGTGTCGGGCTTCCAGGCCGCGCACGGGCTGACAGTGACCGGTGAACTGGACGATGCCACCTGGAAGGCGCTGCAGGCCGATGCCACCGCGCCGTTGGCCAGCTACACGCTGACGGAAGAAGACGTGGCCGGGCCGTTCCAGCCGGTACCGAAGACACCTGCTGCGCAAGCCAAGCTGAAAGCCCTGGGCTATGCCAGCGTGGAAGAAGCGCTGGGCGAGCGCTTCCACGCCTCGCCCGAGCTGCTGAAAGCGCTGAACCCCGGCGTGGACCTGGGCAAGGCCGGCAATCGCATCCAGGTACCCAACATCGCCCCGGCGCCGCTGGCGAAAGCGGCCAAGGTGCTGATCGACAAATCCGATTCCACCCTGCAGCTGCTGGATGCGCAGGGCAAGGTGATCGCGCAGGTGCCGGTGTCTTCGGGCAGCGAGCACGATCCACTGCCGATCGGCGAGTGGAAGATCCTCGGCGTGTTCCGCGACCCGCCGTTCCACTACAACCCGAAGCTGTTCTGGGATGCCCGCAAGGGCGACAAGAAGGCGACGCTGCCGCCGGGCCCGAACAATCCGGTTGGCCGGGTCTGGATCGACCTGTCCAAGCCGCACTACGGCCTGCACGGCACCCCCGAACCCGGACACGTGGGCAAGACCGAATCGCATGGTTGCGTGCGCATGACCAACTGGGATGCGCTGCGCGTGGCCGATGCGGTGGACGAATCGGTGCCGGTGGTGATGCAGGAGTGATGCCATGCGGCTTTCGCAGCTGATCGTGCTGGGAGTGGTGCTCGGCCTGGGGTTGGGATGGTGGCTGCGGCGTGATGCCGAGCCTGCGCGTGCTTTCGTACCAGCGCCAACGCAGGCCACGGCGCAGGCCGCGCCAGCGGCGTTGGCTGCGCCTGCGCCGGCCACTGCGCCGACGCCCGCGCCCACCGTGGCGCCAACCGCTGCCGCCGCCGCTGCGCAACCGATCGGCCTGCTGCTACCGGTGCAGGGCGTGCAGCGCGCGCAACTGCGCGACACCTTCACCGATGCGCGCAGCGAAGGCCGCGTGCACGATGCCATCGACATCATGGCGCCGGCCGGCACGCCGGTACTGGCGGTGGCCGACGGTACGGTGGAGAAGCTGTTCGACAGCGAGCGCGGTGGCCTGACCGTCTACCAGTTCGAACCCAGCGGGCAATGGTGCTACTACTACGCGCACCTGCAGCGCTACGCCGACGGCCTGGCGGAAAAGCAGGCGGTCAAGCGCGGCGATGTGATCGGTTATGTGGGCAGCACCGGCAATGCCAGCGCCGATGCCCCGCACCTGCATTTCGAGGTGCATGTGCTGGGGCCGGAGAAGCAGTGGTGGAAGGGTGAATCGATCAACCCGTACCCGTTGTTATAAAGCCCGCTGTTCTAGAGCCCAGAAGCAACCCGCACCGCCTCGCACGCGGCAATCAGGTCTTCCACCAGACGACCGCTGACATCCAGCTCGCCCTCGTACTCGGCCAGGTTGCGCTGCTGGTGGCACTTGTCCAGCACGCGCCAGACCTCCGGGCCCACGCCCAAGGTGTGCTTCAGTGACTGGAACACGATGTAGCGGTTGCTGGGCCGGTAGCCCTGCCCGCGCAGTGCCGCCAGGCTCAGCGCGTGGGCCGCGTTGTAGGCCAGGTCGAAGCGGCTTTCCAGCGAAAGCGTGCCATTGCGTGCATCGCGCAACCGCGCCAGGCCGGAACGCTGCAGTCCCTCGATCTCGCGCGCGTCCGGCGGTTCCAGCGAAAGCGGCTTACCCGGCCCGACCAGATTCTGCAAAGGCGAGGTCATCCTTTCCTCCAATCACCCACAGCTTGGGTTGTTCCAGCACCCGCTGCAGGAAGGCATTGCCCTTGCGCAGGCGCTCGCTCAGTTCGTCGTGCGTGTACAGCGTCGGATTCACGGGACGCCCCAGGCGTTCCTCCAGCGGGTCCAGCGTGGCCATCAGGTCAGCATAGCCCAAGGTATTGGACACCAGCAGCAGATCGATGTCGCTGTGTGCGGTGTCGCTGCGCTTGGCCACCGATCCGTACACGAATGCACAGGTGATCTGGCTCTGCAGCGGCTGCAATGCATCGCGCAGCGGACCGGCCAGGCCCACGGTCTTGTGCACCAGCGACACCAGTTCAGCGTAGATGGGCGACTGCGCGTTGGCCCGGTAGCGCTTCTGGTTGCCCACCTTGCGTTGGTTAACCAGACCGCTGGCCACCAGCTTGGCCACTTCGCGCTGCACGGCGCCCGAGCCGGCGCCACTGCCGCTGATCAGTTCGGAAATGCTGAAATCGCTGCGGTCCTGCCCGAACAGCAGGGCCAGCACCCGTTGCTGGGTCTGGGTGAACAGCGCGTCGGCCAGGCCGATGGGGCCTGATGAAGAAGCAGTGGCGGCAGGTGTACCCATATTGGGCATTATTGTGCCCATATTGGGCATTTAGCAAGTGCCCTCGCCACGCATGGCCTGGCGCTACCGGGCGGGTACGCGTCGGCGCCAGCGGCGCAGGGCGATGCTGGCGATCGCCAGCCCGGCGCCGACGATCAGCAGGACCAAGGCCAGCGGCTGCCAGAAGAAGAACGGCCACAACCAGACGTAGTCCAGATCGGTCAGCTTCAGCACGTCCATTGGCGGCAACAACTCCACCGAAGCCGCACGTCCAGCCAGCGCCGGCTCGACATCCAGCACGGTCACCCGCAACCAGGAACGGCCGCGCGGCAGCGCATCGCCGCGGCCGTAACCGAAGTACGCGTCAAACAGTCCCCCGCCCGCGATGGTTTCCAGCCGGCGCACGACGTCCGTGGTCGGAGGGCCGGCACGTACGCTGGTGCGGAACTGCGCCTGCTGTGTGGGGGTTTCCACGCTGAACCGCACCGTGGGGTCCAGCGCCGGATCCGCTGCCTCGGGCAGATAGCGCAGGCGCAGCCGCAGGCGATCATCAATGAAGCGGTAGACCGTCACCTGTGCAGACGCGCCCGGCTGCAACCGCAGCGGCAGCGTCTGCGTGCGCGACGCGAGATGGTTGGCGACCGCGCCCAGCAGCAGCACAACGCAGGCCAGCCCCCACAGGCTCCACAACACCCACAGGGTGATCCGCGCGACCGTCTCGCCCTTCACCGTTGTCCTAGTCATTGCACTACTTCCCTGCAGGCATGGCCCACACAGTAACGAAAAAGCCCCGCTTGCGCGGGGCTTCTCCTTGCAACGACGCCGGGCATGGCCCGGCGCTACCGGTCAATCGCTCAGGCGAACGGGTCCTGCAGCACCATGGTGTGGTCGCGGTCCGGGCCGGTGGAGACGATGCTGATCGGGCAGCCGGCCAGCTCTTCCAGCGAACGCAGGTAGGCGCGTGCGGCCGGCGGCAGGTCGTCCCAGTTGGTGATGCCGTGGGTGTTCTCGCTCCAGCCCGGGAACTCCAGGTACACCGGGGTGCAGTCTTCCCAGCCCTGCGCGTCCAGCGGCGCGTACTCGGTGCGCTTGCCGTTGTATTCGTAGGCAATGCAGACCTTCAGCTTTTCCATGCCGTCCAGCACGTCCAGCTTGGTGATGCACAGGCCGCTGATGCCGTTGATGGCCACGGCGCGCTTCAGCGCGACGATGTCCATCCAGCCGCAGCGACGCGGGCGACCGGTGGAGGCACCGTATTCGGCGCCGCGGTCACGGATGCCCTGGCCGATTTCATCGTCCAGCTCGGTCGGGAACGGGCCGCCGCCGACGCGGGTGGCGTAGGCCTTGGCGATGCCCAGCACGTAGTCGATCGAATCGGCGCCCACGCCGGTACCGGCCAGCGCGCCACCGACGGTGGTGTTGGAGCTGGTGACGTACGGGTAGGTGCCGTGGTCGATGTCCAGCAGGGCGCCCTGCGCGCCTTCGAACAGCACGCGCTTACCCTGCTTGCGCAGGTCGTGCAGGATGCCGGCCACGTCGGACTTCATCGGCTGCACGTATTCGCCGAAGGCCAGCGCTTCGTCGTAGGTCTTCTGGAAATCGACCGCTTCGGTGCCCAGGTACTTGGTCAGCACGAAGTTGTGGTAATCCAGCGCGGTGCGCAGCAGTTCTTCCAGCTGCTTGGGGTAATGCAGGTCGGCGATGCGGATGCCGCGACGCGCCACCTTGTCTTCGTAGGCCGGGCCGATGCCGCGACCGGTGGTGCCGATCGCCTTGCCACCGGCAGCGCGCTCGCGCGCCTGGTCCAGGGCGATGTGGTACGGCATGATCAGCGGCGCGGCCGGGGAGATCTTCAGGCGCGAACGCACTTCCACGCCGGAGGTTTCCAGCTCGGCGATTTCCTTCTGCAGTGCGGCCGGCGAGATCACCACGCCGTTGCCGATCAGGCACAGCGCATCGTCACGCAGGATGCCCGACGGGATCAGGTGCAGGACGGTCTTCTTGCCGTTGATGACCAGCGTGTGGCCGGCATTGTGGCCGCCCTGGAAGCGCACGACGGCGCCGATTTCCTCAGTGAGCAGATCGACGATCTTGCCCTTGCCTTCATCGCCCCACTGGGCACCCAACACTACGACAGACTGACCCATGACGGGCTCCTCGATTTTGTTGCGGCCATCGGGGCCGCGGACGGTTGACCCGTGGCGGGGCTGGCCAGCGCGTGGGTGGCGGCTCCAAACGGGGAGCGGCCGGCGATGGATGGCCCAAACACGGAAAAAGCCGAACGGGGAGGCCCGTCCGGCTTTTGTGCATTATCCGGGTTTCCGGGGTCCGCTGCCACCCTTCCGACGGACGGCTTCACCGGCCGCTCAGGCGCCTGGGTGGGGTCGCCCGGAAGGGGTCGGATCCCTTTCCGCAGGAAAGGGCTCTGACCCCGGCCCGCCGCCACTAGTGCCGGGCCCACCACAGCAGGCTCAGGCCGGCCAGCAGCACCAGCCCGCCGAAGCTGCGCAGGGCCGGGCTGGGCAGGTCCAGCAGGCGCTCGGCCATGCGCTTCCAGGCCAGCGGCGCGGCGAACAGCAGCAGCCCTTCCAGCACGGCCACCAGGCAGAGGGCGGCGAACAGGTCTTTCATGGGGGTACTCCGGAAAAAGCACGGGGCCCGGCTGTTGGCCGGGCCCCGTGGGTGATGCGTGAAACTCAGCGGTCGTTCTTCAGGTACTGCAGGAACGGGTCGTTCTTGTCCAGCACGATCACGCCGTTGCCGTCGGTCATGGAGCCACGGTAGGCCTCCAGGCTGCGGTAGAACGCATAGAACGACGGGTCGGCAGCGCCGGCCTGGCCGTAGATGCGTGCGGCATCGGCATCGCCTTCACCGCGCAGGCGCTGGGCATCACGCTCGGCCTCGGCGATCAGCACGGTGCTGTCGCGGTCAGCCTGGGCGCGGATGGTCAGCGACTGCTCTTCGCCCTCGGCGCGCAGCTTGGCCGCTTCCTGCTTGCGCTGGGCGCGCATGCGCTCGTACACGTCGTTGATCACCTGGCTGTCGGTCGGCAGGTCCACCTGCTTGATGCGCAGGTCGATCATCTGCATGCCCAGCCCGGCCACCGCTTCGTTGATGCCCTTGAGCTGTTCGGCAATCAGTTCGCTGCGGTCGCCGGAGACCAGCTGCTGCAGGGTGCGCGAGTTGATCTGGTTGCGCAGCGAATCGGTGATGATCGGCGCCAGGCGGGCATTGGCCACGCGCGGGTCGCCACCGGTGGCTCGGAAGTAGTCGCCCACGTTGGAGATGTAGCCGATGGCGAAGAAGTCGACGCTGACGTCCTTCTGTTCGGCGGTGAAGTAACGTGCCGGGGCGGTGTCCAGCACCTGGAAGCGGCGATCGAACACACGCACCGTCTCCACCACCGGCAGTTTGAAGTGCAGGCCCGGCTTGATGTCCGAACGGACCACCTTGCCCAGGTTCAGCACCATCGCCGTCTGGTCTTCACGCACCACATAGACCGAGCCCAGCAGGCCCAGCAGGGCCGCTACGGCGACCGCAATCCACATCGAACTTCTCATCGGCTGCCCTCCTCACGGCCACTGGGTCGCCCGGTCGGGCGGCCGACCGGCCGGCCCGGGTCACGGGAAGCTTCCACCGCCGTGGCGCCCGGCAGCGACGGCATCACCACCTCCGGGTTCACCACCGGGGCCGGCGCCGAGGCGCTGGGGCGGGTATCGCCGGTCATCGGCACGTAGATCAGCTGGCGGCCATCGCCACCGATCACCTTGCGGTTCTCACTCAGCACCTGCTGCACGGTTTCCAGCCACAGGCGCTTGCGGGTGACTTCCGGGGCGTTCTTGTACTGGGCCTGCAACAGGCTGAAGCGCTGCGCATCACCCTCGGCCTTGGACACCACGGCCTGCTTGTAGCCTTCGGCGGTGGTACGGGCACGCGAGGCCTGGCCACGCGCTTCGGGCACCACCTTGGCGGCGTAGGCCTGCGCTTCGTTGATCAGGCGTTCCTTGACCTGCTGGGCGCCGTTGACCTCGTCGAAGGCCGGCTTGACCTCTTCCGGCGGACGGGCGTCCTGCAGGGTCAGGCCGGTCACGGTCAGGCCGGTCTTGAACGCCTTCAGCAGCGCCTGCAGGCGTTCTTCGGCGGCCACGGCCAGCGGACCACGGTTGTTCAGCACGGCATTGAGGTCGGCACGGCCGACTTCCTCACGCACCGCGCTCTGCGCCGACTGCTCCAGCACCTGGTTGGCATCGACCGTGCCGAACAGGTACTGCTGCGGGTCGTCGATGCGGTACTGCACGTTCAACGAGACATTGACGATGTTCTCGTCGCGGGTCAGCACCGGCACCTGGATCGAGAAGGTCTTGATCTCGGTGGCGTTGACCTTGGTGACCGACTCGATCGGCCACGGCAGCTTGAAGTTCGGGCCAGGGGTCAGGATGCGCGAGAACTGGCCAAAGCGCAGCACCACGCCGCGCTGCTGTTCGCCGATCAGCTGAAAGCTGGAGAACAGCACCAGCAGCACCACGGCCGCCGCCACCCAACGCAGGATGCCCCCGTCGAACAGATCCTTCAGCGGCCCGGGCAGACCGCCCCAGCCACCGCCATTACCACCGCCGCGCGACCGGAACGGCCCACGTCGATTGTCCTCGGGGCCTTGTCCGCCCTTGTTGCCGCCGGGTGTATTCCAGGCCATGCACGCTCCATCAAGATATGGGCTGCGACGCGGGCCCTTCCCGCAACGCCAGCCGTGAACCATCTCCGATCATACAAGATGGGGCGGACCGGCAGGATTGAAAGGGTGCTGACGCGGTAAGGTTGTGTTTTCCTCGAAGTCAGGCAACGCCGATGGCCCCCACCCCTCCGTTCACCGCCTTCCGGATCGAAAACGACAGTGCCGGCTACCGCAGCGGCCTGACCCGGCTGGGCGTGGACGACCTCAACCCCGGCCAGGTGCTGATCCGCGCCCACTGGTCATCGGTGAACTACAAGGACGCCCTGGCCGGCACCGGCAAGGGCCGGATCCTGCGGCGCTTCCCGCTGGTGGGGGGCATCGACGTGGCCGGCACCGTGGTGGCTTCCAGCGACCCGGCCTGGCGCGAGGGCGATGCGGTGCTGGCCACCGGCTGCGGCCTGAGCGAGACCCGCGACGGCGGCTACAGCCAGTACGTGCGCCTGGAATCGAGCGCGGTGATCGCCCAGCCCAGCGGCCTGACCCCGCGCGAGGCCATGGTGCTGGGCACCGCCGGCTTCACCGCCGCGCTGGCGCTGTTGCGCCTGCAGGACAACCGGCAGACCCCTGGGCACGGTCCGCTGGCAGTCACCGGCGCCAGTGGCGGGGTGGGCGCGCTGGCCGTGGACATCTTCAGCCGCGCCGGCTACAGCGTGCATGCCATCAGCGGCAAGCCCGAACAGGCCGGGTTCCTGCGCGACATTGGTGCGGCCGAGGTGCTGCCGCGCGAGGCCTTGGCCGATACCGCCCCGCTGCAGTCGGCCCGGTTCGGCGGCGGCCTGGACAATGCCGGCGGCCCGATGCTGGCCAGCCTGCTGGCGCAGACCGTGCCCTACGGCAGCGTGGTCAGCGCCGGCCTGGCCGCCAGCCCGGCGTTGGAGATGACGGTCATGCCGTACATCCTGCGCGGCGTGTCGCTGCTGGGGGTGTCCTCGGCCAGCGCCCCGCGCGATCTGCGCGAAGCGGTATGGGCCAAGCTGGGCGGCTCGTGGAAGCCGCAGCACCTGGACCGCATCTGCACCGCTGAAGTGGGCCTGGACGAACTGCCCGGTGTGTTCGAACGCATGCTGGCCGGCGGCTCGCTGGGGCGCACGGTGGTGCGGATCGACTGAGCGTTGCAGGCAGGCGACGGACGGCAGGGCGCGGCCCTCCCGCCATCACGTTGCCCGCACTACACTGCGGGCAACACATGGGGAACAACATGGCACGCATTCTGATCGTCGACGATTCACCGTCGCAGCTGTTGGGGATACAGCGCATCGTCGAGAAGCTCGGGCACCAGATCCTGACCGCCACCGATGGCGCGGCCGGCGTGGAAACCGCCAAGGCCGAGCTGCCTGACCTGGTGCTGATGGACGTTGTGATGCCCAACCTCAATGGCTTCCAGGCCACCCGCACGCTGGCCCGCGACGAGGCCACCCGGCACATTCCGGTGATCCTGGTCACCACCAAGGACCAGGATACCGACCGCATGTGGGGCATGCGCCAGGGCGCCAAGGCCTACATCACCAAGCCGTTCTCGGAAGACGAGCTGTCCGAAGTGCTGGAGCGGGTGTTCGCCGGCCAGGGCTGAACCCGTTTCTGTAGAGTCGAGCCATGCTCGACTGCTCTTGGTTGCAGCAGTCGAGCATGGCTCGACTCTACATTTCATGGCGCCAGGGCGATCTCAGATCGTTTCGCCGAACGCCTTGGCCAGGTTGCGATAGGCCTTCTTCTGCGCATCGTCGGTCGCGGCCGGGGCCACGATCTCCAGCTCCACGATCTGGTCGCCGTCGGGGTTGCCCGGCAACCCGCGACCGCGCAGGCGCAGCTTGCGGCCGGCATCGGAATCGGCCGGGATCTTCAGCTCCACGCTACCGCCCAGGGTGGGCACGCTGATGCTGGTCCCCAACGCCGCCTGCCAGGGCGTCACCTGCAGGGTGTAGAGGATGTTGCGCCCGTCCACCTCGAACTGCGGGTGCGCGGCATATTCCACTTCCAGCAACAGGTTCCCGCCGTGGTTGCCCTGCCCGGCCAGGCGGATCACCTGCCCCGGCCGGATACCTTTGGGCACGCGCACGTCCAGCTGCCTGCCGTTGACCGTGATGCGCAGGCTGTCACCCTTGTAGGCCGCTTCCAGCGGTACCGACAGCTTGGCCCGGGTATCGCGGTTGGGGGCGTGGCCCTGGCTGCTGAAGCCCGGACCGGCGCCCGGCCCCTGGCCGCCGCGCTGGCGTGCGAACAGGCTTTCGAAGAAATCGCTGAAGCCACCGCCGGCACCACCGCCGCCGCCGAACACTTCCTCGAAGTTGAAACCGCCGCCGCCGTAGTTGGGCGGCACGTTGAATTCCTCGCCGGGCCGGTAGCCCTGCGCACGCAGCTGGTCATAGGCCGCGCGCTTCTCGGGGTCGCGCAGCGCCTCGTAGGCCTCGTTCACCGCCTTGAACTTGTCTTCCGCCCCGGCCTCCTTGCTGACGTCCGGGTGGTACTTGCGTGCCAGGCGGCGATAGGCGGTCTTGATCTCCGCATCGCCCGCGCTCGGCTCCACCCCCAGGGTGGCGTAGTAATCCTTGAATTCCATCCAGCTACCTCGATCTGCTTCGGCCGCGCCGGTGGCGCCGCCCCGGGTTCATTCTACGCGCCGGCGATGCTACGCCGCGCACCGTGCGGCCCTGGTGAGGCCGACTGATCCTGCGCAATGCAGCCACCCTGCCGGTGCGGCAGGCTGAAGCTGGCGGCCCCCGCCGCAACGTTCCAAGATGGGGCGTGCACGCCGGGTTTCCAATGTCTTGACGCGTTCATCCCACCCACCCTTCTAGCCTGCCCCCGCAAGGAGTTCCCATGACCATCCACGTCGGCGACCGTATTCCGGAAGTCACCCTCAAGCGCATCCGCGAAGGCGTCGAGACCCTCGATACCCACGCCCTGTTCGACGGCCGCAAGGTCGTGCTGTTCGCCGTGCCCGGTGCATTCACCCCCACCTGTTCGGCCCGCCACCTGCCCGGCTACGTGGAAGCGTTCGATGCGTTCCGCCAGCGCGGCATCGAGGTCTACTGCCTGGCCGTCAACGATCCGTTCGTGATGAAGGCCTGGGCGGCCGACCAGCGCGTGCCCGACGGCCTGCTGATGCTGTCCGACGGCAATGCGGCGCTGACCCGTGCGCTGGGCCTGGAGCTGGATGCCAGCGCCTCGGGCATGGGCATACGCGCGCGCCGCTTCGCCCTGTACGCCGACGACGGCGTGGTGCAGGCGCTGTGGATCGAGGAACCCGGTCAGTTTGAAGTCTCTTCGGCGCAGTACGTGCTGGAGCACCTGCCCACTTAACCCCACACCAGAGGAAACGGCCAGCCATGTCCACCAAGCCAGCCAAGACCAGCAAGCCCAGCGCCACCGTCACCGCCATCAGCGACCGCAAGGCGCTGCGCGAGCGGGCCCGCCGCAACATCGAAGACGGTGCCATCACCGACAGCTACAGCGCCGACCGCAAGGCGGTCATCAAGCTGCTCAACGATGCACTGGCCACCGAGTACGTGTGCGTGCTGCGTTATTACCGCCACTACTTCATGGCCAAAGGCATGCTGGCCGATGCGGTGAAGGCCGAATTCCTGGAGCACGCCCAGCAGGAACAGGCCCATGCCGGCAAGCTGGCCGAACGCATCGTGCAGCTGGGCGGTGAACCCGACCTCAACCCGGACACGTTCTCGGCGCGCTCGCACGCCGAGTACAAGGAAGGCAGCGACCTGCGCGACATGGTGCGGGAAAACCTGGTGGCCGAGCGCATCGCGATCGACAGTTACCGCGAGATGATCAACTTCGTCGGCGACCGCGACACCACCACCAAGCGCATCCTGGAAGAGATCCTGGCGCAGGAAGAAGAACACGCCGATGAGTTCGCCGATCTGCTGGATGGCTGGATCGGGAAATAGCGGCCCGGCGCGCGCTCTGGTAGATGCCCACCTTGGTGGGCAGTTGTTCCGACGCGTGCCAACCAAGGTTGGCACCTACCAAAGCGTGTCGCGGCGCTACCGCAGCACGTTGAACCGTACCTGGGTCCAGGCGCCATCGGACGCCAGCGCGGTCAAGGTATGCGCGCCTGGCTCGGCAAACTCGCGCTGCATCAGCTGTGCGCCCTGCGTCTGCGCGATCCAGCGGCCATCCAGCAGCCAGTCCACGCGCTGCTCGCTGCCCAGTGCGCGCAGCTGCAGGCGCACGCCATGTTCGGCGTTGGGCGCGCGCGCCAGTGCGGCGCCGTCATTCAACCCATCGATGTGCAGGGCCACGCTGGCCTCGCGGCCATCGTCGCGACAATCCGGGGAGAGCGCCGGCAACTGCGAGGCATCGCGCGTGGCCTTGGCCAGCCACGGTGACAGCAACGCCGGCCAGCGCGCGATCTCACCCGGCACTTCCACATGCGGCGCGCTGCAATCGGCAGACAGGCGCAAGCCGCTGCGCGCGTCGGCCACATAGCGTTGCCGGCCTGGCTGCCAACGCCGCGCCTCGCGTTCGGGGAAGGTCAGCGGCGCCGCACCGTCCAGCAGATATGCGGGCATGCGTCGTTGGCACAGCGCGGCCGGCAGCCCTTCGGCGCGCTCACCGGTGGGCCAGCACACGTCCGCTTCGCTGACACTGGCCGGCATCGGCGCAGCCGCCGAATCACCGCGCTGGCGCGGCAGGCTGTCCACCACTTCGAACATAAGCGGCAAGGCGGTCACCGCACCGTACTGGCCGGGCAGCGGCGTGCCATCGGGCCGCCCCACCCACACGCCCACGGTGTAGTGGCGGGTGCCGCCGATCGCCCAGGCATCGCGGAAGCCGTAGCTGGTGCCGGTTTTCCACGCCACGCGCGGGCGCCCGCCGACATCGAAGGTGCCCACGCCGTAGCCTGGCCGTGGATTGGATTCGAGCATCTCGCGCACGATCCACGCCGCGCCCGGCGACACCAGCCGCCGCTCCACCATCGGCTCGTCGGCGGTATAGCGCACGCGACCGGCAATGCCATTGCGATTCAATGCGGCGAACGCGCCCACCAGATCTTCCAGGCGTGCGCCGGTGCCGCCGAGAATCAACGACAGATTGGGTTGCGCGCCCGGCGGGAAGCGCAGCTGGATGCCGGCGTGGGACAGACGGGCGGCGAAGCGTGCGGCCCCCACCCGCTGCAGCAGGTCCACCGAGGGCACATTCAACGACAGGCGCAGCGCGGTGGCCGCACCCACCGGGCCGTTGAACGCCATGTCGAAATTGCCAGGGCGGTAGCTGCCGAAGCTCTGCGGCGCATCCACCAGCAGGCTTTCCGAATGGATCAGCCCGTCGTCCAGCGCCATGCCGTACAGGAAGGGCTTGAGGGTGGAGCCGGGCGAGCGCCAGGCCTGCACCATGTCCACGTGCCCCAGCCGCTGCCGATCACCGAAGGACAGCGTGCCCACGTACGCGCGTGCCTGCAGGGTCTGGTTGTCCACCACCAGCAGCGCGGCCGAGGTGCGCTCGGGCAGGCCGGAAAAATAGCTGGCCACGCGCTCTTCCAGGGTGCGCTGCAGGCCGATATCGATGCCACTTTCAATGCGCGCCTGGCCGGGATAGGCCGCGTGCAGCCGCTGCGCCAGCAGGGCCGCATGCATCGGCGGCCGCAGCGAGCGCGCCACCACGTTTTCGACGCGTGCATCAGACACCTCGTCGGCCGACCACACGCGCTGCAGGGCCATGCGCGCCAGCACCTTGTCACGTGCTTTCTGCGCTGCCTCCGGATGGCGGTCGGGGCGCAGGCGGCTTGGTGCCTGCGGCAGCACCGCCAACAGGGCCGCCTCGGCATGCGAAAGCTGCGCCGCCGACTTGCCCAGGTACGCCCAGCTGGCTGCCTCCACACCTTCGATGGTGCCGCCGTAGGGCGCCCGTTCCAGGTACAAGGCCAGGATCTGCGCCTTGGACAGGTGCACTTCCAGCTGCACCGCGCGCAGCATCTGCTTCAGCTTGCCCCATGGCGTACGCGAGTGCGGGTCGAGGATGCGCGCCACCTGCATGGTCAGGGTGGAGCCACCGGACACGATGTGGCCGCCGCGCAGCAGCTGGCCTCCGGCACGCAGGATCGCCAGCGGATTGATGCCAGGGTGCTTCCAGAACCAGCGGTCTTCGTAGGTCAGCAGGGCCTGCAGGTACAGCGGCGACACGCTGTCCACCGTGGCCGGGTAGCGCCACACGCCTTCGGCATCGGCGAAGGCCCGCAGCGGACTGCCATCGGCGGCCACCACCAGCGTGCTGGTGTCGCGCTGCTTCGGCAGCGGCGGCGGGAACGCCCAATCCAGTACCAGCAGCAGGGCCAGCAGCGCGGCGGTGCCCCAGCGCAGCCACGGCCACAGGGGCCGCAGCCGGCGGCGCAGGGCCGCCAGCCGCATTCTGATCGATCGCTTCATGGTCTGCGGTCAGCAGGACGGGCCGCGCCACCGCGGCCCGTCCGCGCAATCACGGCTGCACCACCGTGATCGTGGTCGGGTTGCTGCGACCCACGCCACGCAGCAGCGGGCGGTACATGTCTTCCACCAGCGGCGGCGGCACCGTGTAGGTACCCGGGGTGACCGCGCGCACCAGATAGAAGACGTTCGCCTTGCTGCCACGGGACAGCTTCAGCGCCGCCACGTAGCGGTCGTCGCGGAACTCTTCGTGCTTGGTGTCGGCTGCCTCGCCGCGGTCGCTGATGGTGATGCCATCGACCACCACTTCCGCCCACTGCTTGGCGTCGCCCAGGTTGAAGTTCTCGATCTCCAGGCCGGCCGGCAACAGGTCGGTCAGCAGTGCATCGGGCATGGTGGTATCGGCGGTGACGGTGACGCGCACGATCAGTGCCTCGCCTTCTTTCAGCGGGCGCGGCGTCCACGGCTTGCCATCGGTGCCGTAGTAGCTGCGCTCCACGCCCAGCACGCTGTTGTCCGGTGCCGGTGCCGTGCGCGGAATGCCAGCCACGTCGATGCTGGCAAACATCGGCGGCTGCCCCTGCGGGCTGAAGCGCACGCCGCTGGCCAGTTCGCCAGCGCTGAAGTTGCGGCCAAACAGCTTGCGCTCACCGATCGCCTCGGTGCTGCCACCGATCACCAGCTCACCGGCGACCAGCGCCTTCTGGTTGGCCGACAACGCCTTGCCCAGGCGCGCGATGGCGACCTGTTCCTGGGTGCTCAGCCACATCCAGCCGGCATTGCGGCGTGCGTCCAGGCCACGGCCCAGATCGACGGCGCGGGCATCCCAGGCCGGCTTGGCCAGCTTGTTTTCATGGGTCAGCGCGATCATCAGCGCGTCGTCACGGATGGCACTGCCGTAGTCGCCGAAGTACGACGGCCGCTCGCTGCTGGACTTGGCGAACGCCGCCGCCAATGCAGCCTGGCCACGCTTGGCATCGCCCTGCAGCGACAGCGCCACGCCCAGATGGACCAGCGACAGGCCACCGACCGCCTTGCTGCGCTCGTTGTCGTACAGCGTGCGCAGGGTGCCCAGCGGGGCACGGTTGACCCGCGCCAGCACGTACCCCGAATAGGCCTGGTTGGCGAACTTCAGCTTTTCGCGTTCGTCCTGGCCATAGAACGGGTTGCCACCGGACAGCAGGTCCTCGCTCAACCGGTTCAGCGCCTTCTGCAGCACGTTGTCCGGCACGGCGAAGCCGGCGTCCTTGGCATCGAGCAGGAACTCGGTGATGTACGGGGTCAGCCACGGGTTCACGTAGCCATCGTCACCCCACATGGAGAAGTTGCCGTTGGCCACCTGCATCGATGCCAGTCGGCCGAACGCCCCTTCCATGCGCTCGCGACGGGTCTTGGCATCCAGGCCATCGGCACCCAGCATCGACGAGGTGGCCGGGTCCAGGATCAACGCCGCGTAGCCCTTGCTGGTGGTCTGCTCGGCGCAGCCATACGGATAGTTCAACGCACCTTGCAACGCACTGGCGAACGGAATGGGCGGCAGCGGGCTGACCAGCAGGCGCGCGTTCACCGATTCGGCCATCAGGCCCTCGGTCAGGCCGCCATCCAGGCTGACCGCGGCCAGCGGATCAAGCGTGCGCACCTGCGAGCGCACTACCTGCGGCCACGCCGCACGCACCGGCAGTTCGTAGCGTCGGTCGGCCTTGTAGCCGTTGCCGTCCACCCGCACCCGCACCTTGGCCACGCTGTGCCCTTCGCGTGCAGACAGCGGGAAGCTGAGCGTGCTCTTGGCATCGGCATTCAACTGCACGCTGCGCGTGCCTTCGGCCAGCGACAGCGGACCTTCGGTTTCCACCCGCACGTTGAACGCGCCCGGCTTGCCGGTGAAGTTCTGCACGTCCAAGGTGACCGTGCT
The DNA here is from genome assembly GCF_003086815.1 of Stenotrophomonas sp. YAU14D1_LEIMI4_1. Classification (NCBI taxonomy): domain Bacteria; kingdom Pseudomonadati; phylum Pseudomonadota; class Gammaproteobacteria; order Lysobacterales; family Lysobacteraceae; genus Stenotrophomonas; species Stenotrophomonas sp. YAU14D1_LEIMI4_1. The sequence goes on from NZ_CP025997.1 coordinate 3,115,135, forward strand.
GCGGTCGCCCGGGGCGAGCACGCGGGGCATGCTGGCTTCGGCCAGGATCGGTGCGCGCACCACGGTTTCCACGTCACGCTTGCCGTACTGGTCGTCGCTGTAGACCACCGCCGACACGCGCAGGGTACCGTTGAAGTCGGGCACCTTCAGGCGGATGCGGGCGATGCCCTTGGCATCGAGCTGCACCGGGCCGGAGAACAGGTCCACGGTCTGCACGCGCGCGGTCGGCCGCTTGGCCTGCGGCAGTGCCTGCAGGCCCATGTCGCCGCCGAACTTCAGCTTGCCACTGCCGCCGTCGAAGCTTTCGATCACCCGGCTGTAGATGTCGTAGGCATCGATGCCCAGGCGGCGTTGGGCGAAGAAATGCGCGCCGGCATCGGGTACCGGGAAACGGGTGATGTTGAGGATGCCCACATCGACCGCCGAGACCGTGACATGCGCGGTCTTGCCGGCCAGCTGCGGTGCGCTGACCGTCACCGGCAGGTCCTGTTCCGGACGCATCTGCTTGGGCGCGACCAGGCCCACGGCCACGGTGCGGCCCTTGCGGTCCATCGGCACGTGTACCACGCCCACCGCACGCGCCGGGGTGATCTTGCTGGGCGCGGTACCGCCACGGAACACCAGCGCGGTGATGTAGACGTCGTGGCGTTCCCAGTCGGCCGTGACCGGAATCTTGAAGGTGGCGCCCGGCTTGGCGTCGATCTCCTGCACGTACAGCATGCGATCGGATTCGACCATCAGCAGGCCCTTGCCGGCGTGCGGCGGGGTGACCGTCACCTGCAGGGTATCGCCGGCCTTGTAGCCGGTCTTGTCCAGGCCCAGCTTGACCTTGTCCGGGCGGGCGTCCAGGCCGCGGTTGTCATCGCCCCAGCTCCAGCCGGCACGGAACGGATAGCGACTGGTCAGGCCGGTGGACGGATCGAACACGTCCACCCGGTACTCGCCCCACTCCACCGGGAAATCGAAGGCCACCGCGCTGCTGCCGGCATCGACGGTGCGCGTTTCCTTGTTCTCGAAGCGGCGGGTGAAATCGTAGTCCCAGCGGTTGTCGTTGAAGGTCCAGTGGTAGTCGCGCAGCTCGCGCACCAGGGTCACCTTCAGGCCCTTGGCCGGCTTCGGCGTGCCCGCCGCATCCACGCGCAGCAGCTCGAAGCGCGCATTGCCATTGGAATCGGCGCCATCATCGGGGTTGAACAGCGGGCGCACGCCGACCAGGTCGTCCGCCGGCCACATCACCCGCTTCAGGGTGCGGGTGACCGTGCGGCCACCGGTCTCGTACAGGCTGCCCGACAGCACCACGGCAATCGGCGCCTTGGCCTTGGCCGCCTCTTCGGGCAGTGCAACGTCCTGGCGCAGCTGGCCGTTGGCCGGCAGCGTGGTGTCGATCACGTCCTTGGCATCACGCGGCAGCTGCAGGGTCGGGTCGCCGAAGAAGTAGCCCGGCAGGCCCTCCACCGGCTTCTGCTCGGCGGCCACGGCCATGCGCGCGGTGAAGCGGTTGCCATCGGCCGGCGCACCATACAGATAGGCGCCGTTGGCCTGCAGGCGCAGTTCCTCGCCCGGCTTCAGCGTCTTCTGCGCGCTGTCCAGGTCCAGCTTCATGCGCTCGGGCAGGAACTCCTCGATGCGCAGGGTCATGCCCTGGATCGCTTCCTTGCTGGCCGGATCGGTGCGGAACTCGACCTGCCAGCGCCCGGTCGGCGCCTCGGCGGGAATGACCTGCTCGAAATTGATGTAGCCCTGCTCGCCCGGCTGCAGGCGGGTCTCACGGAAGGTCTTGCCGTCGGGCTGCTTCAGGCGCAGGAACACCGGCTGAGGCTTGACCGGCTTGCCGTCGTTGTCGCGCAGCAGCGCCGACAGGCGCACGGTTTCGCCCGGGCGGTACAGATCACGCCCGGACCAGGCGTAGACATCGAACCAGGCGTTGTCACGTCCAGCCACGGCGAACTCGCTCAGGTCCAGCGCGGGCTGGTTGAACGGCAGGAAGCTGGTGTCCTTGCCACTGCTGGCCACCAGCACATGGGCTGCGTCCAGGGTGTAGTTCAGCAGGGCGTTGCCGTTGCCGTCGGTGCTGCCCTTCAGCACCACCTCGCCCTTGGCGTCCAGCACGCGCAGGTCCACGCTCTTCAGCGCGGCGCCATCCTTCAACGAAGCGGTGTGGACGAACAGCTTGTCCTTGTAGGCGCGGGTATGCAGGCCGATGTCGCTGACCGAGAAGAACGCGGTGTCGAATTCGCCTTCGTAATCACCGGTGCGCTTGAGCAGGGCGAAGTACAGGCCCGGTTCCTGCAGCTCCTTGATGTCCTGGGTTGGCAGATACGTCAGAACGCGCTCGTTCTGCTTGCCGCCCAGGATGAAGCGGTTGACGTAGACCGGCTCGGCCAGCTTGTTGATCGGGCTGCGCTCGTAGTCGCTGCTCAGTTCCCAGCTGCCGCGACGGCCGCCGCGCTGGTACTGGCTGAAGAAGGTCGGCAGGTCTTTCTCGCGCACGCGCAGGAACTCGACGTCCACTTCCGGCACGTTCACCGACACCACCGGCAGGCCGCGGCTATCCTTGGCCGGCAGCACGCTGCCCTGCGAGGCAAACCCGGCCACCGGCTTCAGTTCACCACTGAACACCTTCTGCTTCAGTTCCTTGCCCAGGCGATTGCCGTCGGCGGCCAGCAGGTCCGGGGACACGACCAGGCTGTATTCCTTGCCGGCCTCCACGAACGGGTAGCGCAGGGTCAGGCCGTCATCGGACAGGGTCCAGCTGCTGTCTTCGGTGCCGACCTTCTCTTCGAAGCGCACCAGCTTGTCGAAATCCTGGGTGCCGACCAGCGGGCGCGAGAACTCCAGTGCCAGCGACAGGCCATCATTCTTCTGGTCCGGATAGGCGCGCAGCAGGGTGAAGTCCTTCACCTGCTCGGCCTGGGCGGTGATCGCTTCACCACTGGCCTTGGGCAGCTGCCCACTGTCGTTGCGGCAACCGGCCAGGCCCAGCAACAGGCCTCCTGCCAGAACAGCCGCCGCCCAACCCCACCGCTTCCGCCGTGCCGGACCGCTCATGTCGTCACTCCTTGATCGAGGCGGCCATTATAGGGCCGCCGCGTCAAGGTGTTGACGGCGGCTGGCCGGCAGTCGCCAACCTTGGTTGGCGCCGGGCCCCACGCACGCGCTGGCGCGCGCCTGCCCACCAAGGTGGGCAGCTACCGGGGCTTCATGCAGCCACCGGGGCCTTATTCGGCCGGCACCCGCACCTTGCCTTCCATCAGCACCCGGGCGCTGCGGCTCATGATCGCCTTGGTCACCGTCCACTGGCCGTCCACCTGCCCGGCCTGGGCGCCGACCCGCAGGGTGCCGGAGGGATGGCCGAAGGTGACCGCCTCACGCTGGCCGCCACCGGCCGCGCGGTTGACCAGGGTGCCCGGAATCGCCGCGGCGGTGCCAATGGCCACTGCCGCCGTACCCATCATCGCGTGGTGCAGCTTGCCCATGGACAGAGCGCGCGCATGCAGATCGATGGCCGAGGCCGGGATGGCTTTGCCACTGGACGACACGTAGTCCTGTGCCGGTGCCACGAAGGCCACCTTCGGCGTGTGCTGGCGGGTCGCCGCCTCTTCCAGCTTCGAGATCAGGCCCATGCGCAATGCGCCGTGGGCGCGGATGGTCTCGAACTTCTGCAGGGCCGCCTTGTCTTCGTTGATGGCCGGCTGCAGTTCGGTACCGGTGTAGCCCAGGTCGGCGGCGTTGAGGAAGATGGTTGGGATGCCAGCGGTGATCATCGTCACCTCGAAGCTGCCCACACCCGGCACGTCCAGGGTGTCCACCAGGTTGCCGGTGGGGAACATCGCGCCGGCATCGCCGTCATCGGACGGATCGATGAACTCCAGCTGGATCTCGGCCGCCGGGAAGGTCACGCCATCCAGCTCGAAATCACCGGATTCCTGTACTTCGCCATTGCACATCGGCACGTGGGCGATGATGGTCTTGCCGATGTTGGCCTGCCAGATGCGCACCGTGCACAGGCCGTCGCGCGGCACGCGGGCCGGGTCGACCAGGCCATTGGCAATGGCGAACGGGCCCACCGCCGTACTCAGGTTGCCGCAGTTGCCGCTCCAGTCGACGAAAGCGGTATCGATGGAGACCTGGCCATACAGGTAATCCACGTCGTGATCCGGCACCGACGCGGCGGAAATGATCACGCACTTGCTGGTGCTCGACGTTGCCCCGCCCATGCCGTCGGTGTGCTTGCCATAGGGATCGGGCGAACCGATCACCCGCATCAGCAGCGCATCACGGGCGGGGCCCGGCACCTGCGCCGCTTCGGGCAGGTCCTGCAGGCGGAAGAACACGCCCTTGCTGGTGCCACCGCGCATGTAGGTGGCGGGAATACGGAGTTGCGGGAGAAATGCCATGAAAGATTCCTTGCAATGAAAGACGACCCGTTGCCGGGCCGTCGGTTGCCTCACGCCACCTTGGCGCCTTCCAGGAAGTCCTGTGCGAAGCGCTGCAGCACGCCGCCGGCCTCGTAGATCGCCACTTCCTCGTCGCTGTCCAGACGGCAGGTGACCGGCACCACCACGTCCTGGCCGTCGCGGCGATGGATGACCAGGGTCAGATCGGCGCGCGGGGTGCGCTCGCCCACCACGTCGAAGGTCTCGGTGCCGTCGATGCCCAGGGTCAGGCGGGTGGTGCCCGGCTTGAACTCCAGCGGCAGCACGCCCATGCCGATCAGGTTGGTACGGTGAATGCGCTCGAAGCCCTCGGCCACGATCGCTTCCACGCCGGCCAGGCGCACGCCCTTGGCGGCCCAGTCACGCGAGCTGCCCTGGCCGTAGTCGGCACCGGCGATGATGATCAGCGGCTGCTTGCGGTCCATGTAGGTTTCAATGGCCTCCCACATGCGCATCACCTTGCCTTCCGGCTCCACCCGCGCCAGCGAACCCTGCTTCACGCTGCCGTCGTCATTGCGCACCATTTCGTTGAACAGCTTCGGGTTGGCGAAGGTGGCGCGCTGTGCGGTCAGATGGTCACCACGGTGGGTGGCGTAGGAATTGAAGTCCTCTTCCGGCAGGCCCATCTTCGCCAGGTATTCACCGGCGGCGCTGGAGGCCAGGATCGCATTGGACGGCGACAGGTGGTCGGTGGTGATGTTGTCCGGCAGCACAGCCAGCGCGCGCATGCCCGCCAGCGTGCGTTCACCGGCCAGCGCGCCCTCCCAGTACGGCGGGCGGCGGATGTAGGTGCTCTGCGGGCGCCAGTCGTACAGCGGGCTGACCGCCGCGCCATGGTCCACGCGCACGTTGAACATCGGGTTGTAGACCTTGCGGAACTGCTCGGGCTTCACCGAAGCCTTCACCACGGCATCGATCTCGGCATCGCTCGGCCAGATGTCCTTCAGGCGCACGTCGTTGCCTTCGGCATCCACGCCCAGCACATCCTTTTCGATATCGAAGCGCACGGTGCCGGCGATGGCGTAGGCGATCACCAGCGGCGGCGAGGCCAGGAAGGCCTGCTTGGCATACGGGTGGATGCGGCCATCGAAGTTGCGGTTGCCCGACAGCACGGCCGTCGCGTACAGGTCGCGATCGATGATTTCCTGCTGGATCTTCGGGTCCAGCGCGCCACTCATGCCGTTGCAGGTGGTGCAGGCGAAGGCCACGATGCCGAAGCCCAACTGTTCCAGATCGGGCAGCAGGCCGGATTCTTCCAGGTACAGCTGCACGGCCTTCGAGCCCGGTGCCAGCGACGACTTCACCCACGGCTTGCGCTGCAGGCCGCGTGCATTGGCGTTGCGCGCCAGCAGCGCCGCGGCGATCACGTTGCGCGGGTTGGAGGTATTGGTGCAGCTGGTGATGGCGGCGATGATCACCGCGCCGTCGGGCATCAGGCCCTGCGCTTGTTCGCCACGACCGGCCGCCAGCTTGGCTTCATCGGCAATGCCGCGCTCGGCCAGCTCGGCGGTGGCCACTCGCTTGTGCGGGTTGCTCGGCCCGGCCATGTTGCGCACCACGCTGGACAGGTCGAAACGCAGCACGCGCTCGTACTGTGCAGTGACCAGATCGTCGGCCCACAGGCCGGTGGTGCGCGCGTAATTCTCCACCAGCGCTACCTGCGATTCCTCGCGACCGGTCAGGCGCAGGTAGTCGGTGGTCTGCGCATCGATGTAGAACATCGCCGCGGTGGCACCGTACTCGGGGCACATGTTGGAAATGGTGGCACGGTCACCGATGGTCAGTGCCGCAGCGCCTTCGCCATAGAATTCAAGCCAGGCGCCGACCACGCGTTCCTTGCGCAGGAACTCGGTCAGGGCCAGCACCACGTCGGTGGCGGTGATGCCCGGCTGCGGCTTGCCGGTCAGCTCCACGCCGATGATGTCCGGCAGGCGCATCCACGAGGCGCGGCCCAGCATCACGTTCTCCGCTTCCAGGCCGCCCACGCCAATGGCGATCACGCCCAGCGCGTCCACGTGCGGGGTGTGGCTGTCGGTGCCCACACAGGTATCGGGGAAGGCCACGCCGTCCTGCACGTAGACCACCGGCGACATCTTCTCCAGATTGATCTGGTGCATGATGCCGTTGCCCGGCGGAATCACGTCCACGTTCTGGAACGCCAGCTTGGTCCAGTCGATGAAGTGGAAGCGATCTTCGTTGCGGCGGTCTTCAATGGCGCGGTTCTTCTCGAATGCCTGCGGATCGAATCCACCGCACTCCACCGCCAGCGAGTGATCGACGATCAGCTGCACCGGCACCACCGGGTTCACCTTGGCCGGATCGCCGCCCTTGTCGGCGATCGCATCGCGCAGGCCGGCCAGATCGACCAGGGCGGTCTGCCCCAGGATGTCATGGCAGACCACGCGCGCCGGGAACCACGGGAAATCCAGATCGCGGCGGCGTTCGATCAGCTGCTTCAGCGAATCGACCAGGGTGGCCGGCTCGCAGCGGCGCACCAGGTTTTCAGCCAGCACACGCGAGGTGTACGGCAGCGTGGCGTAGGCGCCGGGCTGGATGGCATCGACGGCGGCGCGCGCGTCGAAATAGTCCAGCGTGCTGCCGGGAAGGTTCTTGCGGTAGTCGGTATTCATGGGCTGGCGGAATGCTTGGGGCGGGCCGGGTGCCGGCGATGCGGCGGCGAAATCACCCGGCCGGCAGAGGGCCGGCCGGGTGCAGACAGCAGGTGGATCAGGCGCGCTTGTCGATGGCGACGAACTCGCGGTCTTCCGGGCCGATGTAGTTGGCGCTCGGGCGGATGATCTTGCCGTCGATGCGCTGTTCGACGATGTGCGCGCTCCAGCCGGCGGTGCGGGCGATCACGAACAGGGGGGTGAACATGGCCGTCGGCACGCCCATCATGTGGTAGCTGACCGCGCTGAACCAGTCCAGGTTCGGGAACATCTTCTTGATGTCCCACATCACCGATTCCAGGCGCTCGGCGATGTCGTACATCTTCATGCTGGACTGCTCTTCGGACAGCTCGCGGGCCACGTCCTTGATGACCTTGTTGCGCGGGTCGGACACGGTGTAGACCGGGTGGCCGAAACCGATCACCACTTCCTTGCGCTCGACGCGGGCCTTGATGTCTTCCTCGGCTTCATCCGGGCTGTCGTAGCGCTTCTGCACTTCGAAGGCCACTTCATTGGCGCCACCGTGCTTGGGGCCGCGCAGCGCGCCGATGCCACCACAGATCGCGCTGTACATGTCGCTGCCGGTACCGGCGATGACACGGCAGGTGAAGGTGGAAGCATTGAACTCGTGCTCGGCGTACAGGATCAGCGAGGTGTGCATCGCACGCACCCACGAATCCTGCGGCTTTTCGCCGTGCAGCAGGTGCAGGAAGTGGCCACCGATGGAGTCGTCGTCGGTTTCCACGTCGATGGCGCGGCCGTTGTGGCTCCAGTGGTACCAGTACAGCAGCATCGAGCCCAGGCAGGCCATCAGCTTGTCGGCGATGTCACGCGCGCCCGGATGGTTGTGGTCATCCTTTTCCGGCGCCACGCAGCCGAGCACCGAAACGCCGGTGCGCATCACGTCCATCGGGTGGGCCGACGGCGGCAGCTCTTCCAGCGCGGCCTTCACCGCGGCCGGAATGCCGCGCAGCGACTTCAGCTTGGCCTTGTACGAGACCAGTTCGGCGCGGGTCGGCAGCTTGCCGTGCACCAGCAGGTAGGCGATCTCCTCGAACTCGCTGGTATTGGCCAGGTCCAGGATGTCGTAGCCGCGGTAGTGCAGGTCGTTGCCACTGCGGCCCACGCTGCACAGCGCGGTGTTGCCGGCGGCGGTGCCGGACAGGGCGACGGACTTCTTCGGCTTGAAGGTCGGGGTTGCGGTCGTATCGTTCATGTTTTCCCTCCGAAAACTGATGGTGCAGGGTACTGCTTATTTCTTGGCGGCGAACAGGGCGTCGAGCTGCTGTTCGAAGGCGTGGTAACCGATGCGGTCATACAGCTCTTCGCGGGTCTGCATGGCGTCGACCACGTTGCGCTGGTGGCCATCGCGGCGCACCGACTCATAGACGTTCTCGGCAGCCTTGTTGGCGGCACGGAAGGCCGACAGCGGGAACAGCTGGATGGCCACGCCGGCCGAGGCCAGTTCGTCGCGGCTGAACAGCGGGGTGGCACCGAATTCAGTGATGTTGGCCAGCAGCGGCACCTTCACCGCATCGACGAAGCGGCGGTAGGTGTCCAGGTCATAGGCGGCCTCGGCGAAGATGCCGTCGGCACCGGCCTCGACGCAGGCGATGGCGCGCTCGATGGCCTTGTCCACGCCGTCCACCTGGATGGCGTCGGTACGCGCGATCAGGAAGAAGTCCGGGTCGGTCTTGGCATCGGCGGCGGCCTTCACCCGGTCGACCATTTCACCCTGCGAGACGATTTCCTTGCCGGGGCGGTGGCCGCAGCGCTTGGCGCCGACCTGGTCTTCGATATGGCAGGCGGCCGCACCGGCCTTGATCAACGACTTCACCGTGCGCGCGATGTTGAAGGCGCTCGGGCCGAAGCCGGTATCGATATCCACCATCAGCGGCAGGTCGCAGACATCGGTGATGCGGCGCACATCGATCAGCACGTCTTCCAGGGTGTTGATGCCCAGGTCCGGCAGGCCCAGCGAGCCTGCGGCCACGCCGCCGCCGGACAGGTAGATGGCGCGGAAGCCGGCGCGCTTGGCCAGCAGCGCATGGTTGGCGTTGATCGCGCCGATCACCTGCAGCGGCGATTCGGCAGCCAGGGCCTGGCGGAAGCGGGCACCGGCGGAAGCAGGGGTGGAAGCAGTCATGCGGCAGTCCAGTAGATAAGTCGAGGGTACAGGCGCAAACACCGTGCCAACGTGCAAGCCATTGATTTCAAAAGAGTGACCATTACCGAAACATGAAACATGTGAAACATTGAAACAGGCGTATCATGAAACATCCTCAGTGACGGCTGCGCCATGTACCTGCCCCGCTCGCCCCTGCCCCCTGTCGATGCCGATCGCCCGGTGATCTGGACCGTCAGCGTTTCGCGCCTGACCGGCCTGCTCGGCGATGTCATTCCCGAGTTCGACCGCCGCGCGCGCATCGAACAGATCAACCTCGGCTTCGAGGAGGCGGTGGAGGTGATCGGCCAGCGCCTGCGCCGCGAGCATTGCGACGTGGTCATTGCCGGTGGCTCGAACGCGGCCTGGCTGCGCGGCCGACTGGACTTGCCGCTGGTGCCGATCCAGGCCAACGGCTTCGACCTGATGGAAGCGCTGGCGCGGGCGCGGCGCATCGCCAGCCGCATCGGCCTGGTCACCCACGCCAGCGACGTACCGGTGTTCAGCAACTTCCAGCACAGCTTCGGGCTGGACATCGAGCACCGCCGCTTTGTCACCCGCGAGGACGCGCGCGACTGCATCGCCGATCTGCGCGCCAACGGCATCGAGGTGATCGTGGGCACCGGCATGGCCATCGACCACGCCGAGCAGATGGGCCTGCCCGGCGTGCTGCTGTACTCGGCCGACTCGGTGCGGCAGGCGTTCGAACATGCGCTGGAACTGACCCAGGCCCTGGCCCGTTCCGGTGGCGCCCGCCCCGCACCGCGCCGGAGTGCAACGGTGCGCAGCCAGGCGCACGAACTGCTGGGTGACAGCGATGCAATGGCACAGGTACGTGCACAGATTGCACTGTATGCACCCCACGACAGCACCGTACTGGTGACCGGCGAGACCGGCACCGGCAAGGAACTGGTGGCACGCCAGCTGCACGCCGCCAGCGGCCGCCGCGGCCGTTTCGTGGCACTGAACTGCGGAGCGATCAGCGAATCGCTGCTCGAGTCGGAACTGTTCGGTTACAGCGATGGTGCGTTCACTGGCGCACGCCGTGGCGGCCGCGTGGGCCTGGTGGAAGCGGCCGATGGTGGCACCCTGTTCCTGGATGAAATCGGGGAACTGCCGCTGCCCCTGCAGACACGCCTGCTACGGGTGCTGGAAGAACGCGAAGTGCTGCGCGTGGGCGCCACCGAGCCCACCTCGGTTGACCTGCGCGTGGTGGCCGCCACCCTGCAGTCGCTGGAACAGCGCGCGGCCGCAGGCAGCTTCCGTCGTGATCTCTATTACCGCCTGGCCGCACTGCGCATTGCCCTGCCCGCGCTGCGCGCACGCCGCAGCGATGTGCCGCTGCTGGTCCAGCACTTCTTCCGCCAGCTGCGTGGCATCGATGCGCCGTTGGCCGAGGAAGCCATGACCGTGCTGACCACCGCCGGCTGGCCGGGCAACGTGCGCGAGCTTCGCAACCTGGTTGATCGCCTGCGCATCCACTGGCAGCCGGGCGAAGGACTGATCGACGCCGCGCGCCTGCTGCAGCTCGCACCTGAACTGCTGCGCGAAGGCACACCGGCGCTGTCACTGGAAAGCAACGGCAAGCGCCCGCCCCGCGCCCGGCTGGAAAGCCTGCTGCAGGAACACCGCAACGACCGCGAAGGCATGGCCCAGGCCCTGGGTGTATCGCGCACCACGCTGTGGCGCTGGCTGCGCGCAGAGGGGTTGTAGAGTCGAGCTTGCTCGACTGCTTCTGTAGAGTCGAGCTTGCTCGACTGGCCCAAGCAGTCGAGCAAGCTCGACTCTACAAAGGCGTCCCAGCCCTGTCCGGTTATCCACGCAACCTGCGTAGGGCTATCGGCATAGGGGGGGAAGCCTGATGAGCCACGCCGTACCGGGTCCGCGCCAGTTCCGCATCCGCGTCCATATCACCGCGCTGACCATGACCTGCATGGCCCTGGTCGCCGCACTGCTGATCGGCTGGGGGGTGATCGCCACCTACCAGCGCCTGGGCGCGGATGCCCGGCAGCGCGCCATGCGCGATACCACCCTGCTGGCCGAACAGTTGCGCCTGCAGTTTGCCCCGGCACAGGTGGCGCTGGGCCAGATCGGCGCCGGCCAGCTGCCCGCCCTGGCCGACGAACGCAGCCGCCTGGAACACGCCGCGCCGCTGCTGGCCGCACTGCGCGCGGCACCGGTGGCGGCTTCGGTGTACGTGGCCTACCCCAATGGCGATCTGCTGCTGGCCCGGTCACTGGCGGTGCCGGCCGTGCGCGAAAGCGTGGCGGCGCCCAGTACTGCCGACATGCTGCTGCAGACGCTCAGCCAACAGGCCGACGGCACGCGCGTGTCACGCTTCCACTTCCTGGATGCGCAAGGCCGGCCACTGCCCACACGCCCGTGGCCCAGCCACGACTTCGATCCGCGCCAGCGCAGCTGGTACCAGCAGGCGTGGCAGCGCCCGGGCAGCGTGCATGCCTCGGCGCCGTATCGCTTTGCCACCACCGGCCGCATGGGCGTTACGCTGAGCGAACGTGCCAGCACCGCCGATGCCGTGGTCGGCGTTGATGTGGCGCTGGACGATCTGGCCCAGGTGCTGGCCACGCTGCGGGCCACGCCCGGCACCGAGCTGGCGCTGCTGCATGGCAACGGCGAGATCATTGCCAGCACGCTGGCCGCGCCAGCAGGCCACACCCCGCTGGCCCAGGTCCAGGCACGCGCCACGCACAACGGCCTGCCCGTGCAGTTCAACACCGCAGGTCGCACCTGGATCGGCTTGCGCTCGCGGCTGCAGACCGGGCACGGGCAGACGTTCGATCTGCTGGAAGCGCTGCCCATGGACGAGCTGGCCGCCGACGCGCGCCGGCGTGCCGCGCAGACGCTGGGCCTGGCGCTGTTGCTGACCCTGCTGCTGTTGCCACTGGGCTGGCTGGCCGGGCGCGCCCTGGGCCGCAGCCTGGTCGGCCTGCGCGAACGCAGCCTGCGTATCGCCCGCTTCGATTTCACCGGCGCGCCCCTGCCGGCCAGCCGCGTGCGCGAGGTGAGCGAGCTGTCGCAGGCCATCCAGCATATGGGCGGCACGATTGCCGCGTTCCTGGACCTGACCGAATGCCTGGCCACCGAGCCGCAGATGGAGCGCATGCTGCAGCGGGTGCTGGAGCAGATGGTCAAGGCCACCCAATCGCGTGCGGCGGCGGTCTATCTTCCAGACGCACCCACCGGCGCCCTGCACCGCACGGTCCAGGTGGGCACGCTGCACACACCCCTGCCTGCGCACATCGCGTGGCCGACCGACGACGTGCACGACCAGCCTCCGGCCGGACAACTGCGACTGCCCCTGCGCGGCCGGCAGGGCAACCTGCAGGGACTGCTGGTCCTGGAGCACCCCACCGATGCCGCCCACGACGATGCGGCCTTCCTGCAGTTCACCCAGCGCCTGTCGGGCATGCTGGCGGTGGCCATCGAGACCCGCCAGTTGTCCGAGGCGCAACGGCTGTTGTTCGAGGCACTCATCCGCCTGCTGGCCGATGCGATCGATGCCAAGAGCCCCTACACCGGCGCCCACTGCGAGCGCGTACCGCAGATGGCCATCGAGCTGGCCGAGCACCTGCACCAGGCCGATGACGGGCGCTACGCCACGTTCCGCATGAGCGAGGGCGAGCGTGAAGCGTTCCGGCTTGGCGCCTGGCTGCACGACTGCGGCAAGGTCATCAGCCCCGAGCACATCGTGGACAAGGCGACCAAGCTGGAGGTCATCCGCAACCGCATCCACGAGGTGCGCCTGCGCTTCGAGATCCTGTGGCGCGATGCGGAACTGTCCGCCGCACGTGGCGAAACCACTGCAACCCAGCTCGCCAGCCGAAAGCAGCAGCTGCAGGATGATTTCGCGTTCGTGGCCGGCTGCAACCTGGGCGGCGAGTTCATGGCCGACGAAGCCATCGCGCGCTTGCAGGCCATCGGCCAGCAACCCTGGCAGCGCCACTTCGACGACCGCCTGGGCCTGTCGGCCGCCGAGCTTCGCCATCTGCAAACCCAGCGCCCGCAGGCTCCGCCCCTGCCGGCCGCGGCCACCCTGCTGCAGGACCTGCCCGAACACCGCGTACCGTGGGGCAGTGACCGACCCGCCGTGGAAGCGGACGACCCGCGCAACACGCTGGGTTTCAACATGGAACTGCCCCCGTGCGAGCAGAACATCGGCGAGCTGTACAACCTGGGCATCCGCCGCGGCACGCTCACCGACGAAGACCGCTTCCGCATCAACAACCACATCGTGCAGACCTACGTGATGCTGAAGGCCCTGCCCTGGCCGCCGGGCCTGGAACAGGTGCCGGAGCTGGCCGCCACCCATCATGAGCGGCTGAACGGCAAGGGTTATCCGCGGCGCCTGCCCGGCGACCAGCTGGGGTTGCTGGACCGGGTGATGGCACTGTGCGACGTGTTCGAGGCACTCACCGCCGCTGACCGCCCTTACAAGCCGGCCAAGCCGCTCAGCGAAACGCTGCGCATCATGGCCCTGATGTGCAACGAGCAGCATCTGGATGCGGAACTGTTCCGCTACTTCCTGCGCAGCCGGCTGTGGGATGTATTTGCCGAGCGATTCATGACGGCAGCACAGCGCGACCCTGTGGACGTGGAGGCGCTGGAAGGCCTGCTGACAGCCCCCCGGTAGGTGTCGACCGTGGTCGACCGCTCTTGTAGCGTCGAGCTTGCTCGACTGGGAAAAGCGGTCGAGCAAGCTCGACCCTACAAAGCAGCGTCCAACGGCATGCGGAAGTAGACCACCCGCTCGGTCTCTTCGAAACCGCAGGCACGGTGCGCGGCATGCGCGTGCTCATCCTCGACGCGACTGTCCGAGGCCAGTTCGCGGCAGCCGGCCGCACGCGTCCAGTCCCGCACGGCCACCAGCAAGGCCCGGCCCAGAGCATGGCCCTGCCACGCTGGCTGCACGTACCAGCCTTCCAGAAAGCCTACCGGCGATGTGTCGGTACCGTTTACGTAATCGTGGCGCAGCCGCACTTCGGCAAAGCCCACCGCCCCGCCATCGGCCAGGCAGGCCAGGAACACCGCGCCATCGTGGTCGGCCAGCGACTGCGACAGTGCCTCCAGCGGCTCATCGGCATCGGGCCACAATCCCAGCCGCAGCTGTGCCCACACAGCCACATCGGCCGGCGTGGCCTTTCGGATAGTCGCCCCAGCGTCGCTCACGGGTACAGCAGGCGCTTGCTCCAGCGCCCCTCGGCACCGGCTTCATAGCACCAGCGCTCGTGCAGGCGGAACTGCGCGCCGTACCAGAACTCGATGCGGTCGGGCACCACGCGCAGGCCGCTCCAGCCATCCGGGCGCGGCACGTCCTGGCCTTCGAAGCGTGCTTCCACCTCGGCCACACGCGCATCGAATTCCTCGCGGCTGGCCAGCGTCTTCGACTGCAGTGACGCCCAGGCGCCGATCTGGCTCATGCGTGGGCGGCTGGCGAAATAGGCATCGGCCTCGGCATCGGCCACCGGCTCCACGCGCCCTTCAATGCGCACCTGGATGCCGGCCTCGCGCAGGCTGCGCCACAGGAACAGCAGGGCCGCCTGCGGGTTGGCCTGCAGCTCGCGGCCCTTGTGGCTGTCCAGATGCGTATAGAACACGAAGCCGCGCTCATCAAAGGCCTTCAGCAGCACGGTGCGCGCCGACGGACGGCCCTGCGCATCGGCAGTGGCCACGGTCATCGCATTGGGCTCGACCTCGCGGCTCTGCTTGGCCTCCTCGAACAGAGCGGCAAAGGTGGACAGGGCTTCGGCGTAAAGGTCGCTCATGGTTCGCTTCTTCTCACTCGGATTGGGCTATTGTGGCGGCATGGTTGCTGCTGCGTACATGCCCGTGGTGAAAGGATTCCCCGAAACGCTTGCCGAGCAGGCGCTGGATGACGCGCTGGCCAGTTCTGCCACGGTGCCAGTATTGGCCATCAGTGGCGTGCAGGGGAGCGGCAAATCGACGCTGGCCGCACAGGTGGTGGCGCGTGCCCGGTCACGCGGCCTGAACGCGGCGGCCCTGTCCATCGACGATGTCTACCTGACCCGCGCCCAGCGGCAACGCCTGGCCCGCCAGGTGCATCCGCTGCTGATCACCCGCGGCCCGCCCGGCACCCACGACCTGCCGCTGGCGCACGCCGTGCTCGACGCGGTGGCCGCGCGCCAGCCGCTGGCACTGCCGCGCTTCGACAAGCTGGCCGATGAGCGCCTGCCCGAAGCGCAGTGGTCGGCGCTGGATGCACCGCTGGACCTGCTGGTGTTCGAAGGGTGGTTCCTGGGCACGCCCGCGCAGACCGATGCCGAGCTGGACCGCCCCTTGAACGCGCTGGAGCAGGAGGCCGACCCGGACGGGCGCTGGCGGCGCTGGTGCAACCAGGCCCTGGCCGACCACTACCCCGCGCTGTGGCAGCGTTGTGACCGCCTGTGGTTCCTGCAGCCGCCGAATTTCTCGGTGGTTCCGCGCTGGCGCTGGCAGCAGGAACAGAACCTGCAGGCAGCGCAGCCCGGTCGGCATGGCATGACCCGGCCGCAACTGGAACGCTTCGTGCAGTACTACGAGCGGGTCAGCCGCCAGGCGCTGCGCGCCCTGCCCGCGCTGGCCGACCACGTGGTGCAGCTGGACGGGCAACGGCAGGTGCAGGCCGTGCGCTGACAACGCCGCGCGGATGCTTCCAAACGCAACCATCGTGCCGGGCCCGGGGCGTGAAGGTGTTAGCATCACAGGGCATGAATCCTGCTCCGAACCTGATCCTGATCGGCCCGATGGGCGCCGGCAAAACCTGCATCGGCCGCCGCCTGGCCGAACGCTTCACGCTGGACTTCGTGGACGTGGACCAGGCCATCGTCGATACCGCCGGCGCCAGCATTCCGACCATCTTCGAGCACTCCGGCGAAGCCGGCTTCCGCGCCCATGAACGCCAGGCCCTGGCCCAGGTGCTGGCTGGCCAGGGCCAGCTGGTATCCACCGGCGGCGGCGCCGTGCTGGACCCGGACAACCGCGCCCTGATCGCCCAGCGCGGCTTCGTGGTGCACCTGCATGTGAGCGTGGCGGCACAGCTGGAACGGCTGGCCCGCGACAAGGGGCGCCCGCTGCTGCAGCGCCCGGACCGTGAGCAGGTACTGCACGACCTGGCCGCCGTGCGCGACCCGCTGTACCACGCGCTGGCCGACATCACGCTTGACACCGACCCGTACACCGCCGCCGATGCGACCGCCCAGCTTGTCGTCAAGCTGGCCGCGCAATGGCAGCGCCAGGACCTGAACGCATGACCACCCCTTCTCTGCTGCAGGTCTCCGTTGCCGGCGACCGTCCCTACACCATCACCATCGGCGCCGGCGCCCAGGCCGACGGCGCTGCGCTGGCCTCGCACGTGCGCGGCCGCCACGTGCTGCTGCTCAGCGACAGCGAGGTGGCCCCGCTGTACCTGGCCGCCCTTCGCGAGGCCCTGCTGGCCGCGCGCCCGGACCTGATCGTGGGCGAACACGTGCTGGCCGCCGGCGAAGCATCCAAGACCCTGGCCGAATTCGGCCGCGCCATCGAAGCACTGGCCGCGCTGGGTGCCACCCGCGATGCCTGTGTGTTCGCCCTGGGCGGCGGCGTGGTCGGCGATCTGGCCGGCTTCGCCGCGGCCTGCTGGATGCGGGGCGTGGACTGCGTGCAGCTGCCCACCACCCTGCTGGCCATGGTGGATTCGTCGGTGGGCGGCAAGACCGCGGTGGATATTCCGGCCGGCAAGAACCTGGTCGGCGCCTTCCACCCGCCGCGCGCGGTGATTGCCGATACGCGCGTACTGGCCACGCTGCCGCCGCGCGAACTGCGCGCGGGCCTGGCCGAAGTGGTGAAGTACGGTGCGCTGGGCGATGCGGTGTTCTTTGAATGGCTGCAGCAGCACGCCGAGGCGCTGGTGGCCGGTGAGCAGGCCGCGCTGGCCGAGGCCATCGCACGCAGCTGCCGGCACAAGGCCGCCATCGTCGAACGCGACCCCTTCGAGAAGGGCGAGCGTGCGCTGTTGAACCTGGGCCACACCTTTGGCCACGCCATCGAGACCGAGCAGGGCTACTCGGCGCCCGGCCGCGATGCCCTGAACCACGGTGAGGCCGTGGCAGTGGGCATGGTACTGGCCGCGCGGCTTTCCACCGACCTGGGCCTGGCCGACGATGCCGACCGCGTGCGCCTGCAGGCGCTGCTGGAACGGCTGGGGCTGCCGGTGGCGATCCCCGCCGGGCTGGACCCGCAGGCCCTGCTGGGCCGCATGCGGCTGGACAAGAAGAACGTGGCCGGCCGCCTGCGCCTGGTGCTGTGGCGGGGCATGGGCCGCGCCGAAGTGGTGCCGGACGTGGATGAAGCGGCGGTGCTGAAGGTGCTGGGCGCAGGCTGAGCGGGCCCGTGTTCGCCGGGCATGGCCCGGCGCTGCCGACGGCGCGTTGCGGCAGGGCTCACCCCTGCCCCGCTACAATCGGCCCATGCATGTCTACCTGCAACATCCCGATGCCGGTGCGCAGGCGCCGCGCTTCCTGCGCCTGACCCTGCTGCCGGACCTGTTCGGCGGCTGGGAACTGCTGCGCGAGAGCGGCCGCGTCGGTGCGCGCTCGCAGCTGCGGCGCGAGCTGTTCCTGCAGGCCGATGAAGCCCGCCATGCCTTCGACAAGGCCCGCGATGCCGAACTGCATCGCGGCTTCCAGATTCTTTCGCACGGCGATTGAGCCGCTGCCCCTCTTCGCCCAAGGAATGCCCATCGTGACCAGCCCCCTCCGCAACGATCGCCTGCTGCGCGCCCTGCGCCGTGAACCGGTGGACTGCACCCCCGTCTGGCTGATGCGCCAGGCCGGCCGCTACCTGCCGGAATACCGTGCGACCCGGGCCAAGGCCGGCAGTTTCCTGGGCATGGCCAAGAACCCGGAAATCGCCTGCGAAGTGACCCTGCAGCCGCTGCGCCGCTTCCCGCTGGATGCGGCCATCCTGTTCTCGGACATCCTGACCATTCCCGATGCGATGGGCCTGGAGCTGTACTTCGTCGAAGGCGAAGGCCCGAAGTTCCGCCACCCGGTGCGTGACGAGGCCGCCATTGCCAAGCTGGCCGTGCCGGACATGGAACAGGACCTGGGCTACGTGATGGACGCGGTGCGCCTGATCCGCCGCGAACTGGACGGCCAGGTGCCGCTGATCGGCTTCTCCGGCAGCCCGTGGACGCTGGCCTGCTACATGGTGGAAGGCGGCGGCAGCAAGGATTTCGCGCGCATCAAGGCGATGGCGCTGAACCACCCGCAGGCGCTGCACCGCCTGCTGGCGGTGACCACCGAGGCGGTGATCGCCTACCTGGGCGCGCAGCGTGCCGCCGGTGCGCAGGCCCTGCAGGTGTTCGACACCTGGGGCGGCGTGCTTTCGCCGGCCATGTACCGCGAATTCTCGCTGCGCTACCTGCAGCGCATTGCCGAAGGCCTGGAGCGTGGCGAAGGCAGCGAGCGCACGCCGCTGATCCTGTTCGGCAAGGGCACCGGCCTGCACCTGGAAGCGCTGTCGCAGACCGGTGCCGATGCACTGGGCCTGGACTGGACGCTGGACCTGGACGAGGCCCTGCGCCGCACCGGTGGCCGGGTTGCCCTGCAGGGCAACCTGGACCCGACCACGCTGTACGCCTCGCCCGATGCGATCGCCGCCGCGGCCGCACGCGTGCTGGACACCTACGCGGCCGGCAACGGCGGTTCGCGCGAGGGCCACGTGTTCAACCTGGGCCACGGCATGTCGCCGGACATGGATCCAGCGCACGTGCAGGTGCTGGTGGACGCGGTGCACAGCCTCAGCCGTCGCTGATCGAGCCAAATACGTCACGGCGCGACGTTTATCGCGCCGTGACTTCACATGGGCGATCATGGCCGCCCCGCTCCACCGGCTCCCCACGCCATGTCCGACCCGTCCGTGCCGGCTTCGCCGTCCGACTACGCCCGCTTCCGTCCCCTGCTGTGGCTGGTTTCACTGGCCATCTTCATGCAGATGCTGGACTCGACCATCGTCAACACCGCGCTGCCGGCCATGGCCGCCAGCCTGGGCGAAAGCCCGCTGCAGATGCAGTCGGTGGTGTTCAGCTACGCGCTGGCGGTGGCCACGTTCATTCCGGCCTCGGGCTGGATCGCCGACCGTTACGGCACGCGCCGCACCTTCCTGGTGGCGATCATCCTGTTCACCCTGGGCTCGCTGGCCTGTGCGCTGGCCCAGCACCTGCATCAACTGGTCGGCGCCCGCGTACTGCAGGGCATCGGCGGCGCCATGCTGCTGCCGGTCGGTCGCCTGGCGGTGATGCGCTCGGTGCCGCGCGAGGATTTCCTGCGCGCGATGAGTTTCATCGCCATTCCCGCGCTGATCGGCCCGCTGATCGGCCCGACCCTGGGCGGTTGGCTGGTGGAGATCGCATCGTGGCACTGGGTGTTCCTGATCAATCTTCCCATCGGCGTGATCGGTTTCATCGCCGCCATGAAGATCATGCCCGACCACTACGCCAGCCACCGCGTGCGCTTCGACCTGCGCGGCTACATCATGCTGGCCTTCGCCATGGTGGTGCTGTCGCTGGCACTGGATGGCATTTCCGGACTGGGCACGCCGCACGCACTGGTGATGCTGATGACCGTGGCTGGCCTGGCAGCGCTTGTGGGCTACTGGCTGCACGCGGCCAATTCCACTGCGCCGCTGTTCTCACTGGCGCTGTTCCGCGTACCCAGCTACCGCATCGGCATCCTGGGCAATCTGTTTTCGCGCATCGGCAGCAGCGCCATGCCGATGCTGATTCCGCTACTGCTGCAGGTGGGCCTGGGCCTGGGCCCGATGCACGCCGGCCTGATGATGGTACCGGTGGCCGCCGCTGGCATGGTGTCGAAGAAGCTGGCAGTGAAGCTGGTGGAGCAGTACGGCTACCGTCGCGTGCTTATGGTGAACACCGTGCTGGTGGGCCTGGCGATGGCCAGCTTCATCCTGATGACGCCGGGCCAGCACCTGGGCTGGCGCCTGTTGCAGCTGGCGTTCTTCGGCGCGGTCAATTCACTGCAGTTCACCGTGATGAACACCGTGACCCTGCGCGATCTGGATCGCGAGTTCGCCAGTTCCGGCAACAGCCTGCTGTCGATGGTGATGATGCTGGCGGCCGGTTTCGGTGCGGCGGCCGCAGGCAGCCTGCTGGCAGCGTTCGGCACGCACCTGGAAGGCCATGGCGCCACAGCGGCGCTGCATGCCACCTTCATCTGCGTGGGTGCGATCACCCTCACCTCGACGATGATCTTCTGGCAGCTGCCCGACACCAAGCCCGAACCGCGCCAGGTCGAATCGGTCGCGGAGTAGTGTTTTCGGCAGGGCTTGCAGCCCTGCACCTGCTTGGAGCAACGGCAAGGTCAACGTCAAAAGCTGGGTATCCGAGGGATGGCGGGATGGGTCCGGTTGCGGGGGACGCCGTAAATACGTCCCTGTAGGCTCGGTCGCGCCATCCATGGCGCTCACGCCCCCGCAACCGGACCCACCCCGCCTTCGACAGTTGGCCGCGATCTGTCGGAACGGCACGGGGTCGGATCCCGTTGCTTCGCAACGGGCTCTGACCCCAGAGATAATTCGATATCGGACAGATTGTGTCGACCAAGGTCGACACCTACCAACAGCAGAGTTGACGTCAGCAGGTGCAGGGCTGCAAGCCCTGCCAGCACGCCCTAGCGCCCCAGCACGCGGGCGATGGCTTCGACCAGCAGCTCACCGGTCACGGGTTTGCGCAGGAAGCCTTCAATGCCGGCCGCTTCCACCTGCTGCTGCAGATCCGGATCGGTGCGCGCGGTCACCGCCAGCAACGGCAGGGTGTAGCCCTGGTTGCGCAGGTGCTGGGCCAGTTCGAAACCACTCAGGCCGGGCAGGTCCAGGTCCAGCAGGCCCACATCGAATTCGCCCGCGCTGATCTCGCGCAATGCCGCCAGTGCATGCTCGGCATGGACCACCTCGTGACCGCGCGCGGTCAGCAGGCCCGTCACCACATCCGCCACGGTGCCATCGTCTTCCACCAGCAGCACGCGCAGCGCCGGCAGGGGGCTGGCCGTGCCATCACCCTGCAGCCCGGCAGCGGGGTCACTGCCCTCCTCCAAGGCCAGCGGCAACGGCAGCCAGACCGCGAACGCGGTGCCCGTGCCCAGCTGGCTCTCCACCCGGATGCGGCCCTGCATGGCCAGGGCCAGTTCGCGGCAGATCGCCAGGCCCAGCCCGCTGCCGCCGTACTGGGCGGCGGTGCGTGCGCCATCGGCCTGTTCGAAACGGCGGAACAGACGCTGCTGCTGCTCCTGGCTGATGCCCGGACCGGTATCGCGCACGTCGAAGTACAATCCATCATCGTCGCAGCGCGCGTGCAGGGTAATGCCGCCGCGCGAGGTGAACTTCACCGCGTTGGACAACAGGTTCAACAGAATCTGACGCACGCGCATGGCATCGCCGGTGGCCTGCAGCCCTGGCGGCAGGGCGTTGTCCAGGCTGAAGCGCAGGCCCTTCTGTGCGGCCAGCGGCCCCATCAGCGCCGCCAGGTCCTGCAACAGGGCGTTCAATGCGAACGGACGCGACTGCAGTTCCAATCGCCCCGATTCGATCCGCGCCAGGTCCAGCGCGTCGTTCACCAGGTGCAGAAGGTGCTCGCCAGCGTGCCGGATGGACTGGGTATAGCCGCGCTGCTGCGGGTCCAGCGGCGATGACAGCAGCAGTTCGCTCATGCCCAGCACACCGGTCATCGGCGTGCGGATCTCATGGCCCAGGTTGGCCAGGAAGCGGGTCTTGGCCGCCGATGCCTGCTCGGCCAGCTCCTGCTTGTGCAGCGCCAGCTGGTAGGCGTGGCGGCGCTGCAGGCGGCGCCGGTACAGCCAGGCGAACCAGCTGGTCAGCAGCAGCGCGATCGAGGCCAGCACCAGCAGCCCGGACAGGCTGCGCCACCACGGCGGCTGCACATGGAATTCCAGGCTCTGCACCCGTGACCAGACATGGTCGGCCGAGCGGGCCTGCACTTCCAGGCGATAGCTGCCCGGCGGCAGGCGCGAGAACAGACGCTCGCCGGCCGGGCCTACTTCCACCCAGTCCGGATCGTAGCCAGCCAAGCGGTAGCGGTAGGTATTGGAAGCCGAATCGGCAAAGGACAGCAGGCGCGCGACGATGCGCAGGTCGCGGTCACCGTCGGCAATCTGCAGTGGCGTGTCGTGGGTCAGGTCCAGCACCTGTTCGTTGCGGCGCACTTCCACCCGCTCGATCACCAGCGGCGCGCGCCGGGTGGAGGGTCGTACCTGCTCGGGGTCGAACACCACCACGCCTGCAGGCGTACCGGCCACCATGCGCCCGGACGCGGTGCTGATCAGCGTGTGTTCGCGGAACTCCTGGCTGGGCAGGCCGTCATGCACGCCATACAGGCGCACGCTCTGCCCGTCGGCGCCTACGCGCACCAGACCGCGGGCGCTGCTGGCCCAGACCACGCCCTGCGCGTCGACCACCACGCCGGTGGCGGAAATGGCCGGATAGCCCTGCTCGGCGCCGATCACCGCCTGCCGCTCCAGCCGCCCCTGGCGCCACTGGTAGCGGGCCAGTCGACCATCTTCGGACAGCCAGACCTGGCCATCGAGGCCCACATGCATGGCGTAGACCGCCGAAGCAGGCGCGCCGGGCACGGGCTGGAAGCGGCCGGTCTCCGGCAGCCACTGCAGCAGACCGCGGCTGCTGGCCAGCCAGATGTGGTCCAGCGGGCCGCACTCCACGTCCAGGTTCAACTGCCCCAGCTGCAGGCCGTCGCGACCACTTTCCAGTTCGCGCCGCACATGGCCATCCAGATCGCGCTGCTGCAACCCCGACGGCAGCATCAGCCACAGGCTGTCGCCATCGCAGGTCATCATCGCCTCGACCGTGCCCTCCATCGGCGCGTCGGTGGCCGCATCACGTCCCCAGCGGCGCAGCTCGCGGGTGCGCGGGTCATAGCGCATCACCGCATCGCTGGACCCGATCCAGACCTGGCCACGCCGATCCTCGCGCACCGAGGTCAGCCAGTGCATGCCATTGACGAAGGTGCGGTGCTGCTCGATCTGCCCGGTCAACGGGTCAAAACGGTCCAGTGCGCCATGGCTGCCCACCGTCCACACCCCGCCGCTGCTGGACGGGCTGGTGCCCAGCACGAAGGCATTGCGCAGGGACGCAGGGTCGTCTTCCAGCCGCGAAAACACCGAGAACTGCCACCAGCGTGGCAGCAGGTGCCACAGGCCGGCATTGGTGCTGGCCAGCCAGATGCCGCCTTCGCGGTCTTCATACGCGCCGGTCCAGTTCGGACGCACGCGGCCGCGGGCAATCGCGCTGTACAGCGGTACGTTCTGGAACTTGCCATCCACGCCCCGGCCCAGGCCACTGCGGGTGTCCAGCCAGTGCCCGCCCTGTTCGTCGCGCAGCATCATGCCCAGTACCTGGTCGCCGGCCGGCAGCGCCCATGGCGGTGCCTCGAAGCGGCCGTCGGGCCGCCGCACGATGGCGCCGGCCAGCGTACTGATCCACAGACTGCCATCGGGTTCGGTACTGAGCCCGTTGATCATCGGGCTGGGAATCACATCGCTGCCGATCCGCTCGAAGTCGGTGCCGGTCCAGCGCGCCACGCCGTGCTTGGTGCCCACCCACAGGCTGCCGTCGGCCAGCGTGGCCAGGTAGGGCACGGACACGGCCGGCACGCTGCGCGGGTTGTTCGCTTCGGGCAGGAAGCGCTGCAGCCGTTCATTGCGATCCAGCCGGTACAGTCCGCCCTCATGGGTGCCGAACCAGATCGCGCCATCGGGCGTGGTCGCCAGGCTCCACACGGTGTTGCTGCCCATCAGCGGCTGGCTGCTGCGGTCGTAGAAGCGCAGTTGCCGGCGGTCGGCCGACATGCGCACCAGCCCCGCGTTCTCGGTACCGATCCACAGTTCATTGTGGGCGTCGACCAGCACGCTCCAGATACGGTTGTCGCGCAGGCCATCCTCGGAGCGCCAGATCCGGTAGTTGCGGCCGTCGTAGCGTGCCAGGCCATCGTTGGTGGCGATCCACAGATAACCGTAGCGATCTTCGGCCATGCGATTGACCGTATTCGATGGCAGGCCGTCGAACACCGTCACCTGGCGGGGCGTGGGCGCCACCGGCTGGGCCAGCGCGGGCACCAGGGCGAACAGGATCAGCAGCAGCGTCGCCGCCCGCAGATACGCCACCGATTGCCTCCTCACGCGCCCATGGATGGTGCCCGCAGGGCGGGCGTCGGCATGGTAAACCGAAAGGCGCGCAATTCACGCCATTAAGCTGCGCAACTACGCCGTGATCTGACGTTTGTTGCGCGCATGGGCGATCGCCGACACCAGCAGATCGCCGGTCACCGGCTTGCGCAGGAAGCCATCGAAACCGGCGGCCAGCACCTGTGTTTCGGCGTAGGCATCCGACCGCGCGGTGACTGCCACCAGCGGCAACTCGTAGCCCATCGCCCGCAGCTGGCGCGCAATGGCGGTGCCATCCAGGGCCGGCAGGTCCAGATCCAGCAACCCCACATCGAAGCCGCCGGTGGCGATTTCGGCCAGCGCGCCCAGGCCATGCAGCACATGCACGACCTGGTGACCCCGTGCGCGCAGCAGGCCGGCAATCACCTCGGCCACGGTGGTGTCGTCTTCCACAAGCAGGATGCGCAACGCCGGCAGCACCGGAACGACGGCAATGGATTCGCCGGACGGTGGCGACGCCTGCGGCGCCCACGGCAACGGCAGGCGGACGCGGAAGCGCGCACCGCGCCCCAACTGGCTGTCCACGTCGATACGACCGCCCATGGCCACCGCCAGCTCCTGGCAGATGGCCAGGCCCAGCCCACTGCCGCCGTAGCGCGACGCCGTGCGCGGCCCATCGGCCTGTTCGAAGCGGTGGAACAGACGCTGCTGCTGCTCGGTGCTGATGCCAGGCCCGGTGTCGCTCACTTCGAACACCAGCACGCCACCATCGTCCTGCAGCTGCACGCCCAACGCGACGTGGCCGCGCTCGGTGAACTTGATCGCATTGCCCAGCAGGTTCAGCAGGATCTGCCGCACCCGCATTTCATCGCCACTCACACTCACCGGCCCGGGCAGGCGGTCTTCGCGCAGGAAGCCGAGCTGGCGCTGGTGGGCCATCGGCTGCATCAGCGCCTGCACCTGGTCCAGCAGCCCGGTCAGATCGAACGGGCGGATATCCAGCTCAAGCCGGCCGGCTTCGATGCGGGCCAGGTCCAAGGCGTCGTTCACCAGCCGCAGCAGATGGCTGCCGGCCTGCTGGATGGAGCCCGCGTAACTGCGTTGCACCGGGTCCAGTTCGGTGGCCAGCAGCAGTTCGCTCATGCCCAGCACACCGGTCATCGGCGTGCGCACTTCGTGGCCCAGAGTGGCCAGGAAGCGGCTCTTGGCCTGCGACGCCTGCTCGGCCAGTTGCTGCTTGTGCACGGTCAACTGCCATTGCTGCCGCCGCCGCAGCCGGCGCCGGATCGACCACACCAGGGCCAACAGCAACAGCGAGCCCAGCATCACGTAGCCGAAGATGGCCATGCCGCTTCGCCACCACGGCGGCAGCACCTTCACCTGCAGCTGTTGCGAGGGGCTCCAGGCGCCGCTGCTGCTGGCCGCCTGCACTTCGATCAGGTACGGCCCGGGCGGCAGCCGCGACAGCGTGCGCTGGCCGTCGCTGCCCTGCTCCACCCAGTTCTGGTCGTAACCACCGACGCGGAAGCGGTAGCGGTTGCCCTGCGGGTTTGCATAGGACAACAGCCGCGCATCGATCTGCAGGTCACGGTCATCCGGGCCCAGCAGCAGCTCGCCGCCCGTCGGCAGCGGTTGCCACCCGCGCGCGTCGTCGCGGCGCACGCGCACCTGCGCGATCACCAGCTGCGATGCGGGCAGCGCGACGTCAGCTGCGTTCGGGTCGAACCCCACCATGCCGGTCTGGGTGACGGCCAGCACACGACCGTCGGCCCCCACCGCCGGCGGCCGCCCGGTGAATTCGGCGTCTGGCAGGCCGTCGCGTTCGTTGATCTGCTGCAGGCGCCGCTGCTTGGGGTCCCAGCGCAACAGGCCGCGTGGCGAGGTCGCCCATACGCGCCCATCCTCGGCCAGGGCCAGGCCGCCCATGCTGACCGGCGGCATGCCGTGGCTGGCGTCGATGCGCTGGATCAGGCGCAGGGTGAGCCCGTCCCACTGGTAGCGCTCGAACGCGCCTTGCCGGGCCAGCCACAGCTGCTGCGGATCGACCCACACCAGATCGTAGATGGCGCCACTGGATACCCCCGGCACGGCTTCGAAACGGTCGGCCTGCTCGCGCCACAGCCCCATTTCGCCCATGGCCCAGACCCGGCCGCGCGCATCGAAGCGGATCTGTTCGATCGGCACATCCGAGGCGCCGTGCAGGGCCGACAGCGGAACGGTGCGCAGCAGGCGGCCGTCAGCAGCGCGCTGCTGCAACCCCAGGTTCATCACCGAAATCCACACCGACCCGTCCGGCGCCTGCCGCATCAGGTCGATGCGCTGGCGCAGGTCCGCGCCGCCGCCGATCGGCAGGTTGCGCAGTGCACCGCTGGCCGGGTCGTACACACTCAGGCGTCCGGCGCGCCCCAGCCACAGGCGCCCCTGCGGGCGCGGCAGCACCGACCAGACCGCACCGCTGCCCAGCTCCTTGTCGCTGGCCAGCAGGCTCAGGGTGCCCTGCGCGTCGATGCGATAGACGCCATGGGCCGAACCCACGTAGTAGTTGTTGCCATCACTGGCGGCACTCAGCAGGTATTGGCTGTCCAACGGCTTGCCGTCCAGCTGGTACCAGGTGGAAAAGCGCCGCCAGTCGGGGGGCAGATAGGCCAGGCCCTGGGTCAACAGGCCCACCCACAGCCCGCCTTCGTGGTCCTGCAGCATGTCCAGCACGCCGCTGTGACCGGTCAGGAAGCCACTGCCGCGGTCGCCCTGCAGGCGCCACAGCGCATCGGCGTCGCCGCGCAGCAGGCCATCCGCAGTACCGGCCCAGTAGCCGCCCTGGCGATCCGGGATGACCAGGGCCGCGCGTAGGGCCGGGCTGTCTGGCCACGTCGGGCGGCTGACCGCATCGTGGGCGTCCACACGGTAGAGCCCATCGTTCTGGCTGCCGATCCAGACCGCGCCATCGGTATCGCGGCTGAGCCGCAGCACGCTCACATGGCCCAGCACGCCCGCCGCGATGGCCTTGAAGCGGGTGCCATCCCAGCGCGCCACGCCCGCTTCGGTGCCGATCCACAGCCGCCCCTGCGCATCCACCAGGCTGCTGTAGATGGTGTCGCTGGGCAGGCCGGAAGGATCGGACGCATCGTGGCGGAACACCTGCAGCTGGCCATCTTCGGCCAACCGGCACACACCGTGGGTGCTGGTGCCGATCCACAATGCGTCGCCGGCATAGGCCAGGGTCCAGAACTGCCCCTGGCACTGCGCATCAATGCCATCGAAGGTACGGAAGCGATCGCGGTCGGCATCCAGGCGGGCCAGGCCCTTGCCGTTGATGCCCAGCCAGACGCGGTCGCGCGGATCGATCAGCAGGGTTTCGATCTCATTGCCCGGCAACGACCCGGCCTGTTCGGGGTCATGCTGCCAGACCCGCAGGGCGCTGCCGTCGTAACGGGCCAGGCCGCCGTCGGTGGCCGCCCAGATGTGTCCCTGGCGGTCTTCGGCCAATGCCACCACCATGCGCGAGGGCAAGCCTTCGGCCGCACCGAAGCGGCGCAGTCGCGGCGTTTCCCCTGCCATCTCCTGTGGCGTGGCCGCCGCCGCGAGCGACACCACCAGTGCCAGTGCGGCCAAGCCACGGCACCACCTGTGCCAACCGGTCTTCATCCTGAACCCCCTGTCCTGGCCCCGATTGTCACACAGCACCGGCGGCACTGCTGCAACAGCCTGTTTCCAGCCGCATTGCCACCACGAACTGTTGCAGCCGTGCACACGTCCAGGCCGCGGTGCTGTGCGTATGATCGGGGCTTCTTCCAACCGAGTACGTGCCCGATGCGTTTACGCCTGGCCCTGCTGCCCCTGCTGCTTGCGGTTGCACCGGCCTGGGCCGCCCCCGACGCCTGGCGCATCGACCCGGTGCATACCCGCGTGCTGTTCGCCATCGACCACGCCGGCTATTCGCAGGCACTGGGCACCATCTCCGGCAGCCAGGGCATCGTGCAGTTCGATGGCGACAGCTGGCGCGAGGCCACGCTGGAGGTCGAGATTCCCGTGGCGCGGCTGGACCTGGGCGATGCCAAGTGGAACCAGGCCACCCTGGCCAGCAGCCTGCTGGATGGCGAACGCTTCCCCAGTGCGCGCTTCGTATCCACCCGGGTGGAACCGATCGATCCCACCCATGCGCGCGTGGTTGGCACGCTGACCCTGCGCGGGGTCAGCCAGGAAGTGGTGCTGGATGTCACCCTCAACGCGGTCAAGCGCTACCCGCTGCCGCCGTTCCGCCGCACCGCCGGCTTCTCGGCCACCACCACGCTCAGCCGCCGCGCCTTCGGCATCACCGCCTGGCCGGGCGTGATCGGCGACAGCGTACAGATCAGAATCGAAGCCGAAGCGGCGCTGGACCGCAGCGCGCGCCCGGGAACTCCTGCCCCCGACAGCCACTCCGACAGCCCGACGGCCCCGAAGGACACGCCATGACCGCCAAGAACACGCCCGCTGCCTGGGGCAGCGTCAGCCAGACCCTGCACTGGTTGATCGCCCTGCTGATCCTCGCCTTGGGCATCATCGGCCTGACCATGGGCGAACTGCCGAAGACACCGAAGTATTTCTGGGTCTACACCGCGCACAAATCCATCGGCATCACCGTGCTGGCCCTGGTGCTGCTGCGCCTGGTGTGGCGCCTGTACGCCGGCGCGCCCAACCCGGTGCCGGGCACGCCCAGCTGGCAGGAACGCATCGCCAGCGCCACCCACGTGCTGCTGTATGTGCTGATGTTCGCCATTCCGCTGTCCGGCTGGCTGTACGACTCGGCCAGCGGCCTGCGGCCGTTCCGCTGGTTCGGCCTGGTGGATGTGCCGAAGCTGAGCGGGCCTGACCCGCAGGTGGTGGCCGTCTCCCACGCCCTGCACGAATATGGCTTCTGGCTGTTGATCGCGGTGGTGCTGGCCCATGCCGGCGCTGCCTTCTACCACCACCTGTTCCAGCGTGATGCCACCTTGTCGCGGATGCTGCCGCGTGGCTGGCTCGCCACCCCACAGAAGGACTGACCGATGACCCTGAAACTGACCACCCCGGCCGCCGTGGCCGCTGCCCTGGCCGGCCTGCTGGCCACTGCCCCGGTGCTGGCCGCCGATTACACCCAGGCCGCTGGCGCCGGCTCGATCCTGGTGTTTGCCAGCAAGTACGACGGTGAAGTGTTCACCGGCACCTTCCCGGGGTTCAGCACCAAGCTCAGCTTCGACCCGGCCAATCCGGCCGCAGGCTCTCTGGACGTGACCATTCCGCTGGCCGGCGCCAAGAGCGGCAACAGCGACCGTGATTCCACCCTGCAGGGCGCGGACTTCTTCGATGTCGGCAAGTTCGCCACCGCCCACTTCACCGCCAAGGGCTTCCGCGCGGTGGGCAACGACCAGTTCGCCGCTGACGGTACGCTGGAGCTGCGCGGGGTGAGCAAGCCGGTCACCTTCACTTTCAGCTGGAAGCCAGGCACCCAGCCGGTGCTGACCGGCAAGGCCACCGTGAAGCGCCTGGACTTCGGTGTGGGCGGCGGCGACTGGGCCGATACCAAGACCATCCCGGACGAAACCGCGATCAGCACCATCGTCAAGTTCGACGCGAAATAATGCGGGACCGCCGCCGGGCATGGTCCGGCGGCTTCACCCCACGGCCAGCCAGGCCTGCACGGTCGCGGCATCGAACGGCCAATCCAGTTCGCGGCCGCTGGCCTCATGCCGCAGCACCGGCACCCGCGTGCCGTAGCGGCTTTCCAGCGCCGGCTGGTCATCCAGGAACACCGAATCGAACTCCGGCGCCCGCGCCTTGGCCAGTTCGGCCAGGGCCAGGTCACACAGATGGCAATCGTCTCGCTGGAACAGGGTCAGCACGGTTCAGGCTCCGCCGGCGGAAATGCTGCGCCGCAGGCATGGCCCTGCAGCACGAACGGCTAGAATAGCGGCCTCTTCCGGTACCCGCAGTACGGCAACCATGGCTGTCAGCACGTTCGACGTTTTCAAGATCGGCATTGGCCCGAGCTCCTCCCACACCGTCGGGCCAATGAAGGCCGCCGAACGCTTCATCCACCGCTGGCTGCTGGACCCGGGCCGCCTGCACGAGGTGGCGCGCATCCGCGCCGATGTCTACGGCTCGCTGGCCCTGACCGGGCGCGGCCACGGCACCGACAAGGCCATCCTGCTGGGCCTGGAAGGCCAGCGCCCGAACCTGATCGACCCGGACATCATTCCGGCCACGCTGGAACGCATCCGCAGCAGCAAGCGCATCCTGCTGATGGGCCAGCACGAGATCGCCTTCGACGAGAAGCGCGACCTGGGCATGAACAAGCGGCAGAAGCTGCCCTACCACACCAACGGCATGCGCTTCACCGCCTACAACGCCGACGATGAAGTGATCGCCACCCGCGACTATTACTCGGTGGGCGGCGGCTTCGTGGTCAACCAGGACGATGCCGCCGACGACCGCATCGTGCCCGACGAGACCCCGCTGCCCTACCCGTTCAAGAGCGGCGACGAACTGCTGGCGCAGACCGCGCGCAGCGGCCTGAGCATTGCCCAGCTGATGTTCGAGAACGAGAAGTGCTGGCGCAGCGAAGAGGAGATCCGCGAGAAGCTGCGCGAGATCTGGAGCGCGATGCAGTCGTGCGTGGCACGCGGCATCCGCGAGGAAGGCGTGCTGCCCGGCGGGCTGAAGGTAGGCCGTCGCGCACCGGCGCTGTACCGCGAGCTGTCCTCCAAGCCCGAGGCCGCCATGCGCGACCCGCTGACCACGCTGGACTGGGTGAACCTGTACGCGCTGGCGGTGAACGAAGAGAACGCTGCCGGTGGCCGCGTGGTGACCGCGCCGACCAACGGCGCCGCCGGCGTCCTGCCCGCCGTGCTGCATTACTTCGACCGCTTCTGCCCCGGCGCGAACGAACAGCGCGTGTTCGACTTCCTGCTCACCTCGGCGGCAATCGGCATTCTGTACAAGGAAAACGCCTCGATTTCCGGCGCCGAAGTGGGCTGCCAGGGCGAAGTGGGCGTTGCGTGTTCGATGGCTGCCGGCGGCCTGGTCGCTGCGCTGGGCGGCAACCCCAGCCAGATCGAGAACGCTGCGGAAATCGGCATGGAACACAACCTGGGCCTGACCTGCGACCCGATTGGCGGGCTGGTGCAGATTCCGTGCATTGAACGCAACGCCATGGGGGCGGTGAAGGCGATCAATGCCTCGCGCATGGCCATGCGTGGCGACGGCAAGCACAAGGTATCGCTGGACAAGGTGATCAAGACCATGCGCGATACCGGCCGCGACATGCAGGACAAGTACAAGGAAACCAGCCGCGGTGGTTTGGCGGTGAACGTGATCGAATGCTGATCACGTGCGTGGGGTAGAGTCGACTGTCAGTCGACTGCTCTACCGGCAGGCCGCGAGATCCCGCGCTACGCGCGATAGTCGACTGACAGTCGACTCTACAGGCAGGCTGCGTGAACCCGCGCTACGCGCGATAGTCGAGCAAGCTCGACTCTACCGGCGGCAGCGGCGGTAACGTTTTGCGGTTAGGCTCGGGGTTCCCTGCCACGGAGAACCCCATGCGCCTGGTCGCTGTCGCACTGCTTTCCTGCCTGCCCCTGTCCGCACTGGCCGCGCCGCCCCCGACCTACGGTGCGCGGCTGGAGGGCTTCGACTACGGCTATCCGGTGAAGACCTTCAGCCTGGAATCGCAGCAGCAACCGCTGGAGATGGCCTACCTGGACATCGCGCCGAAGAAGTCTCCCATCGGCGTGGTCGTGCTGCTGCATGGCAAGAATTTCTGCGCCGCCACCTGGAAGGAAACCATCAAGCCGCTGGTGGCCGCCGGCTACCGGGTCATTGCCCCCGACCAGGTCGGCTTCTGCAAATCCAGCAAGCCCGAGCGCTACCAGTATTCGTTCGGGCAGCTGGCAGCCAACACCCACGCCCTGCTGCAGCACCTGCAACTGGGCGAACTGCCGGTCCACCTGGTCGGCCATTCGATGGGCGGCATGCTGGGCGTGCGCTACGCGCTTACCTATCCGCAGGATCTGCGCAGCCTGTCGCTGGTCAACCCGATCGGGCTGGAAGACTGGAAGGCGCTGGGCGTGCCGTGGCGCAGCGTGGATGCGTGGTACGCCGGTGAAATGAACATCAGCTATGACAGCATCCGCCGCTACCAGCTGGACGTCTACTACGACGGCAAATGGAAGCCGGCCTATGAAACCTGGGCACGCATGCAGTCGGGCATGTACGCCGGCCCGGGCAAGCAGGCGGTAGCCTGGAGCCAGGCGCTGACCTCGGACATGGTGTTCAACCAGCCGGTGGTCTACGAACTGAAGAACCTGCAGGTGCCCACCACACTGTTCATCGGGCAGAAGGACCGTACCGCCATCGGCCGCGACCAGGCACCGGCGGAACTGAAGGCGACGCTGGGCAATTACCCTGCACTGGGCAAGGCGGCGGCCGCCGCCATTCCCGGGGCAACGCTGGTGGAATTCGCTGCGCTGGGGCATTCGCCGCAGGTGCAGGATCCGAAGCAGTTCAATGCCGCGTTGCTGAAGGCGTTGAAGACGCGTTGACGGCGGTCCGCCGGGCATGGCCCGGCGCTACCGGTGCGCCATCCAGGTAGCGCCGGGCCATGCCCGGCGATGCCTCAACCCACGATGCGCAGCACATCATCCAGCAGGGCCGCCGCCGTCACTTCGGCACCGGCCCCGGGCCCCTGGATCAGCAGCGGCTGCTGGCGGTAACGATCACTGTGGATGGCCACGCGGTTGTCGGTGCCAGCGCCCTGTGCCAGCGGATGATCGGCGGCCAGCTCGCGCAGGCCCACCTGTGCGCCCTGCGCATCCACGCGACCGACGAAGCGCAGCACGCGGCCCTGCGCGTGCGCCTGCTGCCAACGCGCCTGCAGCGGCGCATCCAACTGTTCCAGTGCAGCCAGCGCCTGTTCCAGCGGCAACGCGGCCAGCGCTTCACGCACCAGCGATTCCACCTGCACCTGTGCGGCGTCCAGCGCCAGACCGCTGCTTCGCGCCAGGATCAGCAGCTTTCGCCGCACATCTTCACCGGACAGATCCACCCGCGGGTCCGGCTCGGTGTAGCCCGCCGCCAGCGCTTCGCGTACCGCGGCCGAGAACGGCGCTTGGCCGTCGTAGCGATGGAACAGCCAGGCAAGTGACCCGGACAGCACGCCCTCGATTGCATGGATGTGGTCACCGCCGGCCACCAGCGCGCGCAGGCTGCTGAGCAGCGGCAGGCCGGCACCGACCGTAGCGCTGTCGCCGTAGCGCGCACCACTGTCGGCGCAGCTGTGGGCGATGGCCTGCGCACGCGCCAGCTGTGCACCACGGCCCAGCTTGTTGGCGGTGACCACGTGCACGCCCCGCGCCAGCCACTGCACGTGGCGTGCGGCCACCTCTTCGCTGGCCGTTGCATCCACCACCACGTCACCGCGTTCCAGGCCTTCGGTACCGGCCCAGCGCGGCGCGCCCTGGCCGTCGCGCGGGGCACGCCGCGCCAGTTCCAGCGGCACCGCCAGATCGCGATCGATGGCCAGTGCGGTGCGCGAATTGGCCAGCCACTGCACGCCCGGCAGTGTCAGCCCACGTGCCTGCAGGGCCTGGTAGCGCTGCACGAAGGCCGTGCCCACCGTGCCGGTACCCAGCAGTGCCAACCGGCCTGTGGCAACGGCGGGAAGTTCAGCGGCCACTGCGCTCATGCATCCACCACCTGTTTGCGGCGTGCGGCATGGTCGATCGCCGCTTCGGCGCGCTGCAGCGCCGCGTCCAGGTCGGCCAGCAGGTCCCGTTCGGCCTCGATGCCGACCGACAGACGCAGCAAGCCCTCGCTGATCCCAGCCGCGGCACGGGCTTCGGCGGTCATCGCCGCATGGGTCATGGTGGCCGGGTGCGCGACTAGGCTTTCAACACCGCCCAGCGATTCGGCCAGGGTGAAACAGCGCAGGCCATCAACGAAGGCGCGCACCGCCGCATGCGGATCGTCGCCTTCGCAGTCGGCCAGTTCGAAGGACAGCATCGCGCCGAAGCCACTTTGCTGGCGCGCGGCGATGGCGTGGCCGGGATGATCGGCCAGGCCCGGGTAGTAGACCCGCGCCACCGCCGGGTGTGCGTCCAGCAGCGCGACGATGGACGCGGTGTTTTCCTGGTGCACGCGCAGGCGCGCATCCAGCGTGCGCAGGCCGCGCAGGGTCAGGAAGGCATCGAACGGCGAACCGGTCAGGCCCAGCGCATTGCCCCACCACACCAGCTGTTCATGCACGGCCGGATCGCGCGCGATCACCGCGCCACCCACCACATCGCTGTGGCCATTGATGTACTTGGTGGTGGAATGCAGCACCAAGTCGGCGCCGAAGGCCAGCGGCTGCTGCAGTGCCGGCGACAGGAAGGTGTTGTCCACCACCACCAGTGCGCCGGCCTTGTGTGCGGCTTCGATCACGAAGCGCAGGTCGGTGATGCGCAGCAGCGGGTTGGACGGCGTTTCCACCAGCACCAGCTTCGGCTGGGTGGCCAGGGCCTGGGCCAGCGCGCGCGGATCGGTCAGATCAGCGGTGACCAGTTCGAAGTGGCCCTTCTTGGCCAGCGCGTTGAACAGGCGCCAGCTGCCGCCGTAGGCATCGTGCGGCACCACCAGCGTATCGCCGGGCTGCAGCAGCGCGTTCAACACCAGATTGATGGCGCCCATGCCCGTGGCGGTGACCACGCCACCTACGCCGCCTTCCAGTTCGGCCAGGGCTTCGCCCAGCAGATCGCGGGTGGGGTTGCCACTGCGGGTGTAGTCGTACTGGCGCTTGTTGCCGAAGCCTTCGAAGCTGAAATTCGAGGACAGCACGATCGGTGGGGTGACCGCACCGTGGGCGGTGTCGCGGTCGATCCCGGCGCGGACCGCGGCGGTGGTGCGGCTACAGGACGGCTCGGTGGCGTGCAGGCTCATGCGGTCTCTCCAGAAGTGCGGAAGGCGGTAGCGAGGATCGCGTCGATGCGATCGGTTTCTTTCAGGAAGGCATCGTGGCCGTAGGGCGAGCGCAGCACGCGCAGGCTGCCGCGCGGGCCCAGGCCCTCGACCAGGCCGACCAGGTCGGCCAGCGGCACCAGGCGGTCGCCTTCCACGGCCACCACCACGGTGGGCGGCAGGATGGCGGCGGGGTCCACCCGATGCAGGTCGATCGATTCGGACAGGCGCAGGTACGCGGTCACCGGCGTGCGCGCCACGTACTGCGCACCGGCCGCGTCCAGATAGTCTTCGGCGGCGACCCGCACGCGCCCGTTGACCACTTCCGGCGCAGCGTCGAAGCGTTCGCCGAACTCTTCCGGGGTGCGGTAGCTGAGCATCGCGAACTGACGGGCCAGGGCCAGGCCGTGGTCTTCGCCACACTGCAGCTGGCCCAGCGCAACGGCACGGCGCTGCAGCGCGCGCCAGGCGGCTGCATAGGGATGCGGGCGGTGCGCACCGCTGGCCAGCACCAGCTGGCGCACCCGCGCACGGTGGCGCACGGCGAACTGCTGGCCCACCAGCGCGCCATAGGAATAGCCGACGAAGGCCTTCAGTGTGCGCACACCCAGATGGTCCAGCAGCAGGGCCAGGGCGTCGGCCTGGTCGGCCGTGTCGATCGGCACATCCAGCGCGCCGTCGGCGCCGATGAAATCGAAGGCCAGCACCCGCAGTTGCTGCGGGTCCAGCGCGCGCCCGGCGCCGACCAGGCCTTCGGCCCAGCCCTTTTCGCTGAACTGCGGGTTGCTGGCCACATGGCGGTGGGCGGAAATGCCACCGGCCAGCACCACCACCGGCGCAGTGGCCGGGCCGACCCACTCGTAGCGCAGGCGCACCGGGCACGGGCCGGCGTGGCGCATCGACAGCACCGCGGCGAACTCGCCGCGCTCGGCGTGCACGCGGTCATCGACCGGCACGCTGACGGGGGCAAAGGATTCGGGGCGAAGCACGGTACTGGGGGCGAAGCTCATGGCGGGATCCAGTTGGGAATCGGCCATCGAGCCTTCGCGGGGCTCGCGTTCAAGATGCACCGGCGGTGCACGCTCGAACCATCTTTCGGTGGACGCCACGGTCCCCGCAGGATTTGGCACCTACGCCGGCATTTGCATGCCTGCGGGCTGCCCCGGCTTCAAAGGGCCTGTCCCTCTGCCGGTCTCGATGGTGGAACCACGATGCCAGCGGATTCCGGGCCTGTCAATCCCTTCATGCGGATAAAGCGATGAATGAATGCCGGACGGTGAAACGGGAAGCAGTACCGCCAGCGCCGTTCAGGATCGGCTACAGTCCGGCGCCCGCCCCGCCGGAACCGCTGATGCCCCGCCTGCCCCTGTGCTGCCTGTTGTCTGCCCTGCTGGCCGCAGCCCCTGCCCACGCCAGCGACTGGCGCCAGGGCTGGGGCCTGGTGTCGACGGGCCCGACCCCGGCAGAACGCGCCACAGCGCCACACGCTGCGCCGCTGGCACAGCTGCGGCTGCAACAGGTTGGCGAGCAATGGCAGGCCCGGATCGACAACCCCTTGGCCGGTCCGCTGCAGATCGAACTGCGCGCCGCGCCTGGCCAGGCCATCGAAGGGCTGCCCGTGCAGTCGCTGGTGCAGGGCGGCGGCACCCTGGTGGTCGGTCATCTGGCGGCCCCGGCCGATGGGCGCCCCCTGGAAGTCCGCATGAACGCGGTGCCCGGCACGCCAGCGGCGCAGGCCGAGGACGTGGCGTATCGCCTGCCCTTCGAGGCCACGCAGCTGCGCGTGGACCAGGCGCCCAATGGTCGCTTCAGCCACCAGGACGAAGAGAACCGCGATGCGGTGGATTTCGCCCTGGCCGAAGGCACCCTGGTCATGGCCGCGCGCGAGGGCACGGTGATGCAGGTGCAGGACGGCTTCCAGGCCAATGGCCAGGACCGCCAGCGCGATGGCGGCCGGGCCAACTTCATCCGCGTGCTGCACAGCGACGGCAGCATGGGGCTGTACGCGCACCTGCAGGCCGGCGGCATGCGGGTGCGGCCCGGCCAGGCGGTGCAGGCCGGGCAGCCGCTCGGCTTGTCGGGCAACAGCGGCTTCAGCACCGCCCCGCACCTGCACTTCGTGGTCCAGGTGAACCGCGGCATGGGCCTGCGCTCGGTGCCGGTGCGCATTTTCACCGCGCAGGGGCAGCTGCAGTTCGCCCGTGACAGCAGCGCCGAAGGCAGTGCCGGGCGCTGACCGGCCCCGGCCGGTATAATCGGCCGCTTATCTCTTTGAAAAGCGCCCCGGGCGGGCGCCACTGCCATGTCCGAAGTCGCCACCGAAGCGTCGCGCCGCCGCACCTTCGCCATCATTTCCCATCCTGACGCCGGCAAGACCACGCTGACCGAAAAGCTGCTGCTGTTCGGGGGCGCGATCCAGATGGCCGGTTCGGTGAAGGGCCGCAAGGCCGCCCGCCATGCCACCTCCGACTGGATGGCGCTGGAAAAGGAACGCGGCATCTCCGTCACCTCCTCGGTGATGCAGTTCCCCTACGAGGGCAAGATCGTCAACCTGCTCGACACCCCCGGCCACGCCGACTTCGGCGAGGACACCTACCGCGTGCTGACCGCGGTGGACTCGGCGCTGATGGTGATCGACGTGGCCAAGGGCGTGGAAGAGCGCACCATCAAGCTGATGGAAGTGTGCCGCCTGCGCGACACCCCCATCATGACCTTCATCAACAAGCTCGACCGCGAGGGCAAGGACCCGATCGAGCTGCTGGATGAAGTGGAAACCGTGCTGGGCATCCAGTGCGCCCCGGTCACCTGGCCGATCGGCATGGGCCAGCGCCTGAAGGGCGTGGTGCACCTGCTGACCGGCGAAGTGCATCTGTACGAACCGGGCCGCAACTTCACCCGCCAGGATTCGACCATCTTCCCGTCCATCGATGCGCCGGGCCTGGCCGAAAAGATCGGCGCACAGATGCTGGCCGAGCTGCGCGACGAACTGGAACTGGTGCAGGGCGCCAGCCACCCGTTCGACCTGGACGCCTACCGCGCCGGCAAGCAGACCCCGGTGTTTTTCGGTTCGGGCGTGAACAACTTCGGCGTGCAGCCGCTGCTGGATTTCTTCGTCGAACACGCCCCCGCCCCGCAGGCACGCGCCACCACCGGCCGGGAGATCGCCCCGCAGGAAAACAAGCTGACCGGCTTCGTGTTCAAGATCCAGGCCAACATGGACCCGCAGCACCGCGACCGCGTGGCCTTCATGCGCATCTGCTCGGGCCGCTTCAACGCCGGCATGAAGACCTTCCACGTGCGCACTGGCAAGGAGATGAAGCTGGCCAACGCGCTGACCTTCATGGCCAGTGACCGTGAGATCGCCGCCGAAGCCTGGCCGGGCGATGTGATCGGCATCCACAACCACGGCACCATTTCCATCGGCGATACCTTCACCGAAGGCGAAGCGGTCACCTTCACCGGTATCCCGAACTTCGCCCCGGAACTGTTCCGCCGCGCGCGCCTGCGTGATCCGCTCAAGCTGAAGCAGCTGCAGAAGGGCCTGGCCCAGCTGTCCGAAGAAGGTGCGACCCAGTTCTTCCGCCCGCTGACCAGCAACGACCTGATCCTGGGCGCGGTGGGTGTGCTGCAGTTCGACGTGGCCGCCTACCGCCTGAAGGACGAGTACGGCGTGGAAGCCACCTTCGAGCCGGTCAGCGTGACCACCGCGCGCTGGGTCACCTGCAGCAATGAAAAGAAGCTGGAAGAGTTCCGCGAGAAGAACGCACTGAACCTGGCCCTGGATGCGGCCGGCCAGCTGGTCTACCTGGCCCCGACCCGGGTGAACCTGCAGCTGGCGCAGGAACGCGCGCCGGACGTGCGCTTCTCGGCCACCCGCGAAGCCGCCCACACCGTCTCGGTGGCCTGACCGGCCGGGGGTCGGATCGGCGCCCGGTAGATCCACGCCATGCGTGGATGGGCGCCGGTTCACCCACCATACGGTGGCGGGGGTGCAAGCGACCGCCATCGCGGCGATGATAGGGGGGCTGCGGGTCCCCCTCCCCGCGAACCACGTCATCGCCATGTCCACCACGACTGTTGCTTCCATCCGCGAAGAAATCGCCAGCGCCCTGACCCACGGGCTCGGCGCCGTATTCGCGTTGGCCGCCGGCGCCGTACTGATCACCCTGGCCGCCATCTACGGCGACGGCTGGCAGCTGGCCAGCGCCATCGTGTTCGGCATCGCCCTGCTGCTGCTGTACACCGCCTCCACGCTGTACCACGCCATCCAGCACCCCACGGCCAAGGGCCGTCTGAAGGTGTTCGACCACTGCGCGATCTACGTGCTGATCGCCGGCACTTACACCCCCTTCACCCTGATCGGCCTGCGCGGCCCTTGGGGCTGGGGGTTGTTCACGGCCATCTGGGCGCTGGCGCTGGGCGGTGTGGTGTTCAAGCTGTTCTACACGGGCCGCTTCAAGGCGCTTTCCACCGGCATCTACATCGCCATGGGCTGGCTGGTGATCGTGGCGATCAAGCCGATGTGGGCCTCCATCGACGGCAGCACCCTGGCCTGGCTGTTCGG
Source organism: Stenotrophomonas sp. YAU14D1_LEIMI4_1 (assembly GCF_003086815.1). Classification (NCBI taxonomy): domain Bacteria; kingdom Pseudomonadati; phylum Pseudomonadota; class Gammaproteobacteria; order Lysobacterales; family Lysobacteraceae; genus Stenotrophomonas; species Stenotrophomonas sp. YAU14D1_LEIMI4_1. Next base: position 3,155,127 of record NZ_CP025997.1, read on the forward strand.
TGGCGGCCTGTCCTACACCCTTGGCACCTATTTCTACCACCGCGAATCGATTCCCTATTCGCATGCGATCTGGCACCTGTTCGTGATCGGTGGCAGCGTCTGCCACTTCGTGGCCGTCACCATGCAGGTGCTGTAGCCCTGCTGTCCGGCGCTTCTGTGCACACCATGCACATGAGCGCTTCGCGCTGCGTCCACTCCGGTGGGGCAACGATGCCAGCGTGAATGCTGCCCCTTCCCCTGCGACGCCGCGCGGTTCGCGCTGGCGCCTCCGCCGCCCCGGCCGCCGGGGCCAGCGCTGGCTGGCCGCTCTGGTATTCGTGCTGGCCGCGATCCTGGTCCTCATCGCCCTGTGGGACTGGAACTGGTTCAAGGGCCCGGTAGAGCGTGCCGTGCAGGCCCGCACCGGGCGCGCCCTGCACATCGGTAATCTGGACGTGGACCTGGGCCGCACCACCACCGTGCGCGCCGATGCCATCACCTTCGCCAACGCCGTCTGGGCCCGGCAGCCGAACATGGCCAGCGCCGACCGGGTGGAGATCGACGTGCGGGTCTGGCCGCTGCTGCGCGGCAGTGTGCAGCTGCCCGAGGTACGCCTGACCCGCCCCGACGTGCTGCTGCAGACCGCGCCGCGTGAAGGCGAGGCCGGCAACTGGGATTTCCTCGGCGACAGCAGCGGTGGCACCACGCCGCAACTGAAACGCCTGTTCATCGACGACGGACGCCTGCAGTTTTCCGATGTGCGCGGCCGCACCGATATCCGTCTGAACGTGCGCAGTGGCCAACCGCGCCAAGGCGACGCCGCGCCGCCCCTGCTGGTGGCCGGCAAGGGCCGCTGGCAGGGCAATGCGTTCACCCTCAGTGGCGGCACCGAATCGCCCCTGCAGCTCACCGACAGCGCCCATCCCTTCCGCATCCACCTGGACGGCCGTGCCGGCGGCACCCATGCCGTGGCCAGCGGCACGCTGACCAATCCGTTCGCACTGCAGTTGTTCGACCTGCAGTTCGCCCTCAGTGGCCAGGACCTGGCCGACCTGTACCCGCTGCTGGGCATCGCCATTCCCCCATCGCCGCCGTATGCCCTGAATGGCCGCCTGAAGCGCGACCACAGTGTGTGGCGCTACGAGCGCTTCACCGGCAAAGTCGGTGACAGCGATCTGGGCGGCAACCTGCAGTTCGAAGTGGGCCTTGACCGGCCACGCCTTACCGCCACGCTGGAATCGCGCCGACTGGATTTCGATGATCTGGCCGGCTTCGTCGGCGCTCCGCCCAGGACCGGCAGCGGCGAGACCGCCAATGCCGAGCAGAAAGCCGAAGCAGCGCAGGTGGCGGCCAGCAGCCGTGTGCTGCCGGACACGCCGTACAACCTGGGCAAGCTGCGCGCGATGGACGCCGACGTGCGCTGGAAAGCGCACCGCATCAATGCACCGTCGCTGCCGCTGGACGACATGGACGCGCATCTGCTGCTGGACGACGGCCTGCTGCGCCTGGATCCCCTGAATTTCGGTGTGGCCGGTGGCGATATCCGCAGCACGATCCGCATGGATGCGCGGCAGCCGCAGATTGCCACCACGCTGAAGGCCAGCGTTCGAGGCGTACAGTTGGGGCAGCTGTTCCCGGACGCGAAGCTGGCCGAGCAGGCCAAGGGCGGCATCAGCGGACAGATCGACCTGAGCGGTCGCGGCAATTCGATCGCCGCGATGCTGGGTGGCAGCAGCGGCGACGTGGGCGTGGCGATGGGCCGCGGCCACGTGGGCAACCTGGTGATGGAGCTGGCCGGCCTGGACATCACCGAATCGGTGAAGTTCCTGTTCACCGGGGACCGGCAGATTCCCCTGCGCTGCGCCTTCGCCGATTTCGGCGTGCGCGATGGCTTGATGACCAGCCGCGCACTGGCGGTGGACACCACCGATACCATCGTGATTGGCGAGGGAACGGTGAATTTGCGCGACGAATCGCTGGACCTGCTGCTGCGGCCACGGCCGAAGGACAAGAGCATCCTGGTACTGCGCTCGCCACTGCGCATCGGCGGCACCTTCAAGGACCCGTCGTTCCGCCCGGACTTCAAGGCGTTGGGTCTGCGCGGCGCAGTGGCCTTGGCGCTGGGCAGCATCGCCCCGCCGGCCGCGCTGCTGGCAACGATCGAGACTGGCCCGGGCAAGGACGCCAACTGCGGTGGGCAGTACGCGAAGTAAGAGCGGTTGTTCGCGGCGCCGCGTTTGATCTTCGTTTGAGTGGGGCGGGTGGGCCAGTCAGGACACGCCGTAAACCCATCCATGGGGGCTCGTAGGCGCCTTGCTCGTGCGCGCTGTCCTGCGCGCACGGCAAGACCGGGGTTGGGCGTCCTGCCCAACCCGCCCGAGGCATGCCTCGGGCCCCTGGCGCCTGCGGTCCTGCCTGGCCCACCCGCCCCATTCTCGACAGTTTGCTGCGCGCGCGGAACGAGAGCGGAAACTCAAAATCAAAATCAAAAGCTGTGCCAACCAAGGTTGGCACCTACCAGAAGCGGGTGGTCGGCAGCAGCGGATGATCGGCAGAAGCGCGTGATCGGCAGACGCAGATGGTCGGCGCTGAAACGCACCGCGCTCGCAGGAACGTATCCAGAGGCGGAGAGCATGGCCGTGCAGGACCGTAGGCGCCAAGGACGGCGCCTACGAGCTACATGGACGTATTTACCGCGTGTCCTGCACGGCCATGCCCTCCGCCTCCCCACGCATCAGGAAGGCGCTGCTCTTGCGCTCTGGCTCTGGCTCTGGCTTCTCAAAAGCGGGCCGGCGGGCTGCAAGCCCGCCAGCGAAAAAACTACCCGGCCACGATGTACTGCTGCAGATGATCCAGCTCGCGCCGCTGCGCATCGATCACCGACTTCACCAGATCGCCGATGGAAATCACCCCCAGCACCTGCCCGCCTTCCACCACCGGCAGATGGCGGATACGGTAATCGGTCACCAGCTGCAGGCAATGCTCCACCTGCTCTCCCGGTGCCACAGTCACCACCTGCGCGGTCATGATTTCCGCAACGGCGGTGTCACGCGAGGAGCGGTCGCGCAGCACGATCTTGCGTGCGTAGTCGCGCTCGGAAAGGATGCCGACCAGGCGCGGGCCGTCCATCACCAGCACCGCACCGATGCCCTTTTCGGCCATCAGCCGGATCGCATCGATCACCGCGGCGCCAGGGGCGACCGCGTGCACTTCAGGGGACTTGCCGTCCAACAGTTGCCGTACCGACGTCATCTGCCTGCCCTCCCAGGGTGGGTTGCAGGGCCGATTCTGCCACGCCCGGTGCCAACCACGCGTCAACCAGGTACAGCGGCCGCTGCTTGGACTCTTCGTACAGCCGGCCCAGGTACTCGCCGATCAGCCCCAGGGCGATCAACTGCACCCCGCCCAGAAACAGGATCACCGCCATCATCGTCGGCCAGCCAGCCACACGGTCGCCGTAGAGGGCCGCCTTCACGATCACCCACAGGCCGAACACAAAGGCTACCGCCGCCGTCGCCAGCCCCAGGTAAGTGGCCGCACGCAGCGGCACCGTGGAAAAGCCGGTGATGCCTTCCAGCGCGAAATTCCACAAGCGCCAGAGGCTGAACTTGCTGTTGCCGGCCAGGCGCGCATGCCGGTGGTAGGGCACCGCCACGCGCCGGAACCCGACCCAGCTGAAAAGCCCCTTCATGAACCGATGGCGCTCCCGCAGCTCACGCAGCGCCGAAAGCGCGCGGGGCGACAGCAGACGGAAATCACCGGTGTCGGCCGGAATCGGCGTGGGCGACAGGCGCCCGATCACGCGGTAGAACAGCGCCGCCGTGGTCCGCTTGCTCCAGCTTTCACCGTCACGCACCAGACGGGTGCCATAGACATTGTCGAAGCCTTCGCGCCAGCGCGCGACGAACTGCGGCACCAGTTCTGGCGGGTCCTGGCCATCGGCGTCCAGGATCATGGCGGCACCTTCGCGCACCTGGTCCAGGCCGGCAGTCAGCGCCGCTTCCTTGCCGAAGTTGCGCGACAGGCGCAGGGCCGACACCCGCGCATCCATGGCGGCCAGACCGCAGATCACCGCCCAGGTCTCATCGCTGCTGCCGTCGTCCACATACAGCACGTGGCCGTCGATATCGGCCAGGCCATCGAGCACCGCGCACAGGCGCGGATGCAGCTGCGGCAGCGCCAGCGCTTCGTTGTGGGCGGCAATGACGAACGTCAGGCGGTCACGATTCATGCCCGGATTGTACGTCGCAGGCACGCCTGCGGCCCGCCGCTGCCCTACTCCTGCAGATATCCCGCGCCGCCCAGCTGCCGTGCCTGGCGCTGGATCCACGCCGCTCGCCGCTGCACGTACGGCCCGGGCTTGGCCGCGTTGTAACGGCGCGGCGCCGGCAACACCGCCGCCAGGCGCGCGCTCTCGGCCGGGCTGAGGCGCGCGGCATCCTTGCGCCAGAAGGTCTGCGCCGCCGCCTGCGCGCCATAGACGCCGTCACCGAACTCGGCAATGTTGGCGTACATCTCCAGGATGCGCTGCTTGGGCCAGAACGCTTCGATCAGCACCGTGTACCAGACCTCCAAGCCCTTGCGCACCCAGCTGCGGCCCTGCCACAGGAACAGGTTCTTGGCCACCTGCTGGCTGATCGTGCTGGCGCCGCGCAGGCGACCACCGCGCGCGTTGTGGTCACGCGCCTTCTCGATGGCCTGCAGGTCGAAGCCATTGTGGTCGGGGAAGCGCTGGTCTTCGGCGGCCACCAGCGAAATGGGCAGGCTGGGGGCCATGTCGTCCAGGTCGCGCCACTGGTAATGCAGCCGGTAGGACCAGTCAGCCTGGCCCAGGGCTTCGCCATAGCGCCACAGCATCACCGCGGACAGCGGCGGATCGATGAAGCGCAGCACCAGCACCTGCAGGCAGCTGAACGCCACAAACAGCACCGGCAGCCATAGCAGCTGCCGCCAGCGCCAGCGCCGGCGCTGCGCGACCGGGGCGGCCGCCACCTTGTCCTGCTCTCCCCCTGCCCCCATTACTGGTGCATCCTTCTTCTATCTGGTTGTCGGCGCATTATCCGGCAACCGCCCCTGTTTCCGCGCGATGTGAGCCGATGACCGCCCAATCCGATTCCCTGATCCGCTTCCTGCTGCCCGACGCCGGCGTCCGCGGTGTCCACGTGCGCCTGCACGCCACCTGGCAGAAGATCCTGTCGCACGCGGTCTACCCGGACAACGCCGCCGAACTGCTGGGCCAGGCCAGCGTCGCCTCGGCCCTGTTCACCGGCCATACCAAGGTTGATGGCCGTCTGTCGATCCAGCTGCGCAGCAATACCGCCCTGCGCGCCCTGTTCGCCGAATGCACCGCCGCCGGCACCCTGCGCGGCATTGCCCAGCTGGCCGACGGCGGCGATGCCCCGCGTGACCTGTCTACCCTGGGCGAGGGCGCGCTGCTGGCCATCACCATCGAGAACCCGGGCCTGGACCCGCGCGAGCCGCAGCGTTACCAGAGCCTGGTCGGCCTGAGCGCGGCCGAGCTGGACGAAGCTTTCGAGGACTACTTCCAGCAGTCCGAACAGCTGCCGACCCGCCTGCTGCTGGCCGCCGACCGCGACGGCGCCAGCGGCCTGCTGCTGCAGAAGCTGCCCGGCGACGAGGGCGACGATGATGGCTGGGTGCGCACCAGCGCGCTGTTCGAGACCCTAGGCAAGGCCGAGCTGCTGGCCACCCCGGCCGAAGACCTGCTGCACCGCCTGTTCCACGAGGAAAAGCCGGTGCTGGTAGGGGACAAGCCGCTGTCCTTCGCCTGCTCCTGCTCGCGCGAGCGGGTCGCCTCCATGCTCGAATCGCTGGGTGAAGAAGAAGCCCGTGCGGCCGCCGAGGACACCGGCGCGGTGGAAGTGCGATGCGAATTCTGCGGACAGGAGTATCACTTTCCGTTGACGGAGTTCGGCATACTGTTCCACGGTGCCGAGGGGAATGCACCGGCGCCTGAACGGCTTCAGTAAAACAGACAGGTCTTGTGTTCTGGGGAGGATCAAGGCTTGTTAAGAATTCATAAACACCCTAGGATCGAGTTCCCGCCCCAGCGGGAACTTTCGTCGTCCGCCCCTGTCTGAACTGGTCCGATGCGTACCTTCCTGCGTCTACCGCTGGCCCTGCTGATCGCCCTTGGCGCGATCACGGGCGCGCATGCGCAGAGCAAGGACACCCGCACCGTCATTCCGGTGTGGAACAAGGGCAGCGGCAAGGTCGAAGCCCTGCTGTACCTGGAGCCCACCGGCGAACAGGCCGCTGGCGCTCGCTGGCACTTCGGTCGCAATTCGCTTGATGCCGCTTTCGGTCTGTCCTCGGGCGACTCGCTGGGCCTGCTGTGCAACAGCAGCAGCGGCACCAGCATCAGCGGTCTGGCCAGCCACTGCATGCTGGCCAGCCTGGGCGATGAAGATGACGCGATCGGTGCCAACAACCGCCGCTTCACCGGTACCGCCGCACTCAACCGAGGCAGCAACCGCCTGGGCATCACCGCCGGTACCGGTCGTGAAACCCTGCCGGCGTGGCTGGCTTCGCCGAACAAGACCCCTGCGCTGCGCGCCGAGCAGAACGATCTGACCGTGTTTGCACAGCGCAACATCGGTCGCGAGGGCTTCGTCTCCATTGCCGGCACCTACGCCAAGGCGCGCCTGGTGCCGCTGGCCGACGCCGCACCGGCCATCGTCGACCGCTGGGACAGCAAGAGCCTGAGCCTGGGCGCCGGCTACGGCAATTTCAGCGGCAGCATCATCGGCCGCGTGGTCGATGTGCCCGGCAAGCCGGGCAAGTGGGAAGGCCTGGGCATCGGCCTGACATGGCGCACCCCGTGGTCGGGCCAGCTGACCGTCGGCGCGGAAAACGTCATCAGCCGCGGCAAGAATCCGTTCTCCCCGCGCAACGAGAGCAACGACGACGGCACCGTGCCGTACGTGCGCTACGAACAGGATCTCTGATCCCACCTCTGGCCGGTGAACCGGCCATGTCGCAACAAGGGCGCCTCGGGGCGCCTTTTTTGTTTCCGCGCGCGTCAGATGGCGCCTCTGCCGGGCACAACGGTTACACAACGACACGCCGCGACATGCATCAACTGAAACTTTTTACGCCCCCGCCACGTGCCATAAACCGCCAGCCACTGCGCAGTTAAATTTCAGGCCATTGAAATTAAAGGGTTTTGCTGGATATTCGTGAAAAGTGAGACATGAATTAACACACCTTTAATTTTCCAGCGAGGCTCGTTACTATCGGTTCAGCCTTGCGTTTTTGGAGCCCACTTTGGGCCCCGTCGCCAGGCACTACCCCAGCCAAGATTTCCTTGGAGAGAGAGAGCCAATGAATTTCAAGTCCAACAAGCTGCGCGATGCGGTTGTCATCGCGCTGGTCGCCGGTGCTTCCGTCGCGACCGCCCACGCCCAGGAGGCGACCGGTGCAACCAATCTGGATCGCATCCAGGTCACCGGTTCGCGCATCCGTTCGGTTGATCTGGAAACCCAGCAGCCTGTCCTGACCCTGAGCCGCGAAGCGATCCAGCAGACCGGCCGCACCAACGTGGCCGAAGTACTGCAGCAGATCGCCACCAACGGTGCCGCGATCAATACCCAGTTCAACAACGGTGGCGACGGCTCGGCCGGCGTCGACCTGCGCAACCTGGGTTCGCAGCGCACCCTGGTGCTGGTCAATGGCCGTCGCTGGGTGCAGGCCCTGGACGGTACCGTCGACCTGAACACCATCCCGACCGCCATCGTCGAGCGCATTGAAGTCCTGAAGGACGGCGCCTCGTCGATCTACGGTTCGGACGCGATCGCCGGTGTGGTCAACATCATCACCCGCGACAACTTCAACGGTGGCGAAGCACACGTCTACTACGGCCAGTTCAGCAAGGGTGACGGCGAACGCCAGGCCCTGGACCTGACCCTGGGCAGCAGCAACGACCGCAGCAGCCTGGTGTTCGGCGCGAGCTACGTGAAGGAAAAGGCCGTGATGGCCGGCGCGCGCAAGATCTCGGCTGACCCGGTCTACAGCCTGGGCGCATCGCAGTACAGCGGCCAGACCGCTTCGGGCGGCTTCTGGGACATGACCATCGATGGCGTCGGCACCGACGACTACGATGCGTGGAGCACCCTGGCTGGCAGCGACGACGATGCCACCGCCGACCGCGCCGGTCTGGTGCGTCGCGTTGTGAATGCTGATGCAGATGGCCGCAACCTGGCCAACTATCACTCGTTCACCAACGCCGACCGCTATAACTACGCCGCCGACAACTACCTGCGCACCCCGCAGGAACGCAAGTCGATCTACATCCAGGGCCGTTACGACCTGACCGATTCGATCGCCCTGCGTACCGATGCCCTGTACAACCAGCGCACCTCGGCCCAGCAGCTGGCCGGTTACCCGCTGAGCGCGGGCAGCTACCTGGGCGGTGACCAGGGCCTGTCGGCAGACAGCTACTACAACCCGACCAACGGCACTGCCAACGCGCGCGAACTGAACTGGAACCGCCGCCTGGTCGAGCAGGACCGCTTCTACGAACAGGACGTCAAGACCTTCCATTGGTACGGTGGTCTGGAAGGCTCGTTCGAAGCAGCTGGCCGCTACTTCAACTGGGATGCGGGCGCCAGCTACAACGTGTCCGACCAGATCGACACCCAGATCGGCGACGTCAACATGGGTAACCTGTACGCCGCCACCGGCGCGTCGTTCATGGATACCGATGGCGTGGTCAAGTGCGGTGCCCCGGGCGCCGTCATTGCTGGCTGCGTGCCGTTCAACCCGTTCAGCAGCGCCGGCAACATGCCGCAGGACCAGCTGGACTACATCCTGTTCAACGCCAAGGACAAGTACCAGAACAAGTCCAAGTCGTTCACCGCCAACCTGTCCGGCGACATCGTCGAACTGCCGGGCGGCATGATGGGCTTCGCCGCTGGTGTCGAACGGCGCAAGGAATCGGGCTACGACATGCCGGACGCCTTCGTCTCGGCCGGCCTCAGCTCGGGCAACGCCCGCCAGCCGACCTCCGGTTCGTACGATCTGACCGACGTCTACCTGGAACTGGCCGTGCCGCTGCTGAAGGACCTGCCGGGTGCCAAGTCGCTGGAATTCAGCGCCGCCACCCGCCGTTCGGACTACAGCAACTTCGGTGACACCATCAACAGCAAGTTCGGTTTCAAGTGGAAGCCGATCGAAGACGTGATGGTTCGTGGTAACTGGGCCGAGGGCTTCCGCGCTCCGTCGATCTCCAACCTGTTCGGCGGCGCCAGCCAGTCCTACGACACCTACGGCGATCCCTGCTCGAGCGACAGCCCGTACATCGGCACCGCTGCCGTGGCCCAGCGCTGCGCTGCAGCCGGCATCTCGCCGGCCTACACCCAGCGTGATGGCTACAACAGCCAGACCGCCTATCCGTTCGAGTGGACCTCCAACGAAGGCCTGAAGCCGGAAACCTCGACCTCCAAGAGCCTGGGCATCGTGTTCAGCCCGAGCTTCGTGTCCGGCTTCGACGTGTCGCTGGACTGGTGGAAGATCAACATCAAGGACGTGATCAGCCGCCCGACCGTGGGCTACATGCTGAACCAGTGCTACGTTGAAGGTAACAGCGGCTGGTGCGACGTGGTGGCCAACTCGGGCATCACCCGCAACGCGCTGGGCGATATCACCTACTTCGCACGCTCGCTGCAGAACCTGGGTGAGCTGGAAGTGGAAGGCTACGACCTGACCATGCGCTACCAGCTGCCGGATACCCGCTTCGGTTCGTTCTCCTTCGTGTGGGACAGCGTCTACATGAGCAAGTACCGCACCAAGGCGACCCCGGAATCGGATTGGGATCCGTCGGAAGTGGGCCTGTACTCGCAGAGCGCACCGACCTGGCGCATCCGTTCGAACCTGAGCACCACCTGGACCTACGGTGACTTCGGCGCCAGCTGGACCGTGCGTTACTTCTCGGGCCTGGAAGAAGACTGCGCCTACCCGGACGTGGCCAACCTGTGCAGCAACCCGGACCGCATCGGCCGCGGCGGCGCAGTTGATCCGCGCAACCACCTGGCTTCGACCACCTACCACGACCTGCAGCTGCGCTACAACCTGCCGTGGAACGGTACCGTGTCGGTGGGCGTGAACAACGTGTTCGAGAAGGAACCGCCGGTGGCCACCCAGGCCTTCGCCAACTCCTTCGATTACCAGTACGACACCCCGGGGCGCTACATGTACATGGAGTACCGTCAGCGCTTCTGATCGAGGCCTGTTCGTAGCGTAAAACACCAGGACGGGGCCCTTCGGGGCCCCGTTTCTGTTTCTGTTTCTGCTTCTGTTCCGCACAGCGCGCAACGAAAAAGGCCGTGGCAATGCCACGGCCCTTGGCCAGCACCTGTGGTCCGTTCCAGGATCAACCGTTGGGAATCAACGTCTCGATCAGGTGTTCGACATAGGCTTCGAAATCTTCGCGTGCCTGCTTGGGCTGCTGCAGCTGCAACGACAACTGCAGGAAACCGACATAGGCCGCATACGCCAGCCGCGCACGGTGGCGGGCATCGGTGGAACTCAGTCCTGCCTGGCGGAACGAGGCGATCAGGTAGTCCAAGCGACGCTGCGATACGCGATCGATCACCGGTCGCACCATCGGATGGTCCAGCGCCTTCAGCAGCTCGCTGTAGATGATGTGCGGCTGCACCTCATGGGCCACCATCTGGAACAACTGGCGCAGGCGCGCGCGCGGGTCGGGCACGTCTTCCAGGCTGCCGAACACCTGCTCCTGCTCGAACAGTTCCCAGCGTTCCAGCGCGGCCTGCAGCAGCGCATCGCGCGAGGGGAAGTGCCAGTAGAAACTGCCCTTGGTGACACCCAGGCGGCGAGCCAGCGGCTCCACCGCGACGGCACCTACCCCTTGTTCAGCAATCAGGTCGAGGGCGGCCTGGGCCCAGTCTTCGGCACTCAGGCGGCTGTTGCGGCCGGCGCGCGGTTCGCCGGCGGAAGTGTCAGGTTGATTCATGGGCTGATTTAACCATACGCCGGGGTTCGTTGCAGTATGCCGTTGCGCTGGAAACCGTCATGACCCTTGGGGGGCGGCTTCTGCAGCGCACCATACCGGGCAGTATTGACTTCCTCGACGGCCCATCCATACTATCAAGTATGGTTACCCCTGTTGCTGCCGCTGTGTTCACTGATCTGCGCCTGGAAGCGGCTCACGGCGCGCGCCTGGCCGCCACGGCCAACCAGGCCGGGCGACGCGGCCGCGTGCTGTTCGCGCACGGCTTCGGCCAGACCCGGCACGCCTGGAATGCCACCGCCCGCGCACTGTCCGCCGCCGGCCTGCAGACCCTGGCCTACGATGCGCGCGGCCATGGCGATTCGGACTGGAATGCGGCCGACCTGCCCTACCACGGCGAGCAGTTTGCCGATGACCTGATCGTGCTGGCCGGCGAACAACCGCGACCGCCGGTGCTGGTGGCCGCCTCCATGGGCGGCCTGTTCGGCCTGCTGGCCGAAGCGCGCTGGCCGGGCCTGTTTTCGGCCATGGTGCTGGTGGACATCACCCCGCGCTGGGACACCGCTGGGGTGGAACGCATCCTGGCCTTCATGACCGCCCACCCCGATGGCTTCACCTCGCTGGCGCATGCAGCCGATGTGATTTCCGCCTACCTGCCGCACCGCCCGCGCAAATCCGAAGCATCCCTGCAGGCGCTGCTGCGCGAGGATGGCCACGGCCGCTGGCGCTGGCACTGGGACCCGCGCCTGGTGGCCGAGCTGGCCCGCGACAGCGAACAGCACCAGGGCGCCCTGGCCGAGGCCGCGCGCCAGGTGAAGTGCCCGCTGCTGCTGGTCAGTGGCGGCCGCAGCGACCTGGTCACGCCGCAGACCGTGGCCGAATTCCTGGCATTGGCGCCGCACGCGCGCCACGTACAGTTGCCGCAGGCCACGCACATGGTCGCCGGTGATGACAACGACGCCTTTACCGCTACTGTGTTGGACTATCTGGACGTGTTGCCCGCAGCGGATGCTGCGGCTTCGTCCGCCACAAACGAGCACGTCACCGGAGCACGCTCATGAGCATCGTTCTTCCCTTCCTCGCCCTGCTGCTGGCAGGCGCGTTCGTCGCCTACCACCGCATGCGCCTGGTTACCTGGACGCTGATCAGCGTGGCCCTGCTGGCCATCTGCTGGTTCGTGCCCTACGTGAACCAGACCGCCACGATCGTGGCCGCCGCCGTGCTGGCCGTGATTGCCGTGCCGCTGCTGCTGCCGTTCATCCGCAAGCCGCTGCTGACCGGCCCGATGATGAAGGTGTTCCGCAAGGTGCTGCCGCCGCTGTCGCAGACCGAGCGCATCGCGCTGGAAACCGGTTCGGTCGGTTTCGAGGGCGAGCTGTTCACCGGTGATCCGGACTGGAACATCCTGCTGAACTACCCCAAGCCGCAGCTGACCGCCGAAGAACAGGCCTTCCTGGATGGCCCGGTGGAAGAGCTGTGCACCATGGTCAACGACTGGGAAATCACCCACGTCCACGCTGACCTGCCGCCAGAACTGTGGGCCTTCATCAAGAAGAACAAGTTCTTCGGCATGATCATTCCGAAGGAATACGGCGGCCTGGGCTTCTCCGCGCTGGCCCACCACAAGGTGATCCAGAAGCTGGCCTCGGTGTCTTCGGTGGTCAGCTCCACCGTGGGCGTGCCGAACTCGCTGGGCCCGGGTGAACTGCTGGTGCACTACGGCACCCAGGAACAGAAGGACCAGTACCTGCCGCGCCTGGCCGATGGCCGCGAAGTGCCCTGCTTCGGCCTGACCGGTCCGTTCGCCGGCTCCGACGCCACCTCGATTCCCGACTACGGCATCGTCTGCAAGGGCGAGTGGAACGGCGAGCAGGTGCTGGGCGTCAAGCTGACCTTCGACAAGCGCTACATCACCCTGGCCCCGGTCGCTTCGCTGATCGGCCTGGCGTTCCGCATGTACGACCCGGACGGTCTGATCGGCGATACCCGCGATATCGGCATCACTCTGGGCCTGCTGCCGCGCGACACCGCCGGTGTTGAGATCGGCCGTCGCCACTTCCCGCTGAACTCGACCTTCCAGAACGGTCCGATCAAGGGCAAGGACGTGTTCATTCCGCTCACCCAGCTGATTGGTGGTGCGGCCATGGCCGGCAAGGGCTGGAACATGCTCAACGAGTGCCTGGCCGTGGGCCGCTCGATCACCCTGCCCTCCACCGCCAGCGGCGGCGCCAAGGCCGGTGCGGCCGTTACCGGTGCGTACGCCCGCATCCGCAAGCAGTTCGGCCTGTCGGTCGGCCGCTTCGAAGGCGTGGAAGAAGCGCTGGCCCGCATCGGCGGCAAGGCCTACAAGATCAGCGCGCTGTCGCAGGCCACCGCTGCCGCGGTGGATCGTGGCGACGTGCCGTCGGTGCCGTCGGCCATCGCCAAGTACCACTGCACCAACATGAGCCGCGAAGTGATTTCGGACATGATGGACGTGATTGGCGGCAAGGGCATCATCCTGGGGCCGCGCAACTTCGCCGGCCGCAGCTGGCAGGCCGCGCCGATCGCGATCACCGTGGAAGGCGCCAACATCATGACCCGCAGCCTGCTGATCTTCGGCCAGGGTGCGATCCTCTGCCACCCGTGGGTGCTGAAGGAAATGAAGGCCGCACAGGATCCGGACACCCGCGCCGGTCTGCAGGACTTCGACCGCAGCCTGTTCGGCCACATCCGCTACGGCATTTCCAATGCGGTGCGTTCGTTCTGGTTCGGCCTGACCGGCGCGCGCTTCGGTGCCGCCCCGGGCGACGCCTACACCCGCCGCTACTTCCGCAAGCTGGACCGTTACTCGGCCAACCTGGCGCTGATGGCCGACATCTCGATGATGACCCTCGGCGGCAAGCTGAAGTTCAAGGAATCGCTGTCCGGCCGCCTGGGCGACGTGCTGAGCCATGTCTACATGACCAGCGCCATGCTCAAGCGTTACCACGACGAAGGCGCACCGCAGGCCGACCAGCCGCTGCTGGCCTGGGCCTTCCATGACAGCGTGCACAAGATCGAAGAGTCGCTGTCGGCGGCCCTGCGCAACTTCCCGATCCGTCCGATCGGCTGGCTGATGTGGGCGCTGATCTTCCCGCTGGGCCGTCGTGCCGAAGCCCCGGGCGATCGCCTGAGCCGCCGCGTGGCCGCCCTGCTGATGGCCCCCAACGAAGCCCGCGACCGTCTGGCCAGTGGCGTGTTCCTGACCCCGTGCGAGAACAACCCGGGCGGTCGCATCAACAGCTACCTGAGCAAGGCGATCATGGCCGAGCCGGTGGAGCGAAAGTTCCTGAAGGCGCTGAAGAGCAAGGGCATCGAGGCGCTCGACTTCAAGGCGCAGCTGGACGAGGCCGTAGCCGAAGGCGTGATCACCCAGGACGAGCGCAGCCTGCTGGAAGAACTGCGTACGCTGACCCTGGACACCATCACCGTGGACGACTTCGACACCCACGAACTGCGTGCAGCCAGCTACTACGACCGCCAGCACAAGGACCCGCATTCGCAGGCCGCGTGATCGCCTGGAAGACGCGGACATGAAAACGGCGGGCTTCGGCCCGCCGTTTTTTTGTGCACCGCCCCCGTAGAGTCGAGCTTGCTCGACTGCGGTGCCCGAAAAGCAGTCGAGCAAGCTCGACTCTACCAAGCGATTACGCCGGCACGAACCACCATGCCACGGCGGCCAGCACCGCCGGCAGTGCCTGGATGAAGAAGATCCGCTTGTTCACGCTCCAGGCGCCGTAGCAACCGGCCACGATCACGCAGCCCAGCGAGAAATTCACCAGCATCGGCAGGTGGTCGAACAGGCCCCAGAACAGCCCGGCAGCCAGGAAGCCGTTGTACAGCCCCTGGTTGGCCGCCAGCACGCGGGTGATCTCGGCCTTCTCCGGCGTGTTGCGGAACGTCTTCAGGCCCAGCGGACGGGTCCACAGGAACATTTCCAACACCAGGAAGTAGACGTGCAGCAGGGCGACCAGAAGAGTCAGGGCGAGTGCGATCCAGTACATGGGCGATTCCTTGGATGGATGGATGGGGTGATGGGGTCAGAGCCCTCTCCGTGGGAGAGGGATCCGACCCCGCGCGGCTCAGCGGTCGCGCGGCAGCTTCTTCTCTTCGCGCAGCACGCCGAACGCGGCAGCGGTCATGCACGCCGCTGCCAGGATGCCGCCCACGAATACCACGTGCGAACCGAACAGCGACAGCGCCTTGTGCACCCAGGTGAAGCTGAGGTCGGCGCCGCGGTACACCACGGTGTCGATGGCCGCGCCGGCCTTGTAGCGCCACTGGCGGTCCACGCGGGTGTAGATCGTCTCGCGCGCGGGCTTGAACAGCGAGAACTCGCTGGCGCGGGTCATCACCTGCACCACCGCCACCATCATCGGCAGTGGCGAGGCGGCCAGCACCGAGAACCCGATCAGGATGGCGAATGCGGGAATCAGCAGCGCCGGCGCAATGCCGTGGCGTGACAGCAGCCAGCGGGTCAGGCTGAGCTGCAGCAGCAGGGTCAGCGCGTTGACGGCCAGGTCGATGCGCGAGAAGAACGCCGTGCTGGCCGCCGGATCGGTGAAGGCGGCGCGCACGATGCTGGCCTGCTGGTTGTACAGCAGGGTGCCCACGCCCACGCCGAACACCACCAGCACCGCCAGCCAGCGCAGCAGCGGTTCGCGCACGATCAACTTCAGGCCATCCAGCACGCTGCCGCCCATCGGCTGTTCACCCGACACCAGCTGCTGTTCGCGCTCACGCAGCACCGCCCAGTGACGCAGCCGCCAGATGCAGAACAGGCAGACCACCAGGAACCCGGCCGACACCAGCATCAGGTTGGCGATGCCTACCCGCTGGGCCAGCGCACTGGTGATGATCGGCCCCAGGAACGCGCCCACGGTGCCGGCCGCGCCGATGTAGCCGTACCAGGCGCGCGCCTGGGCGTTGCTGAACACATCGGCCATGAAGCTCCAGAACACCGCCACCGCGAACAGGTTGAACACCATCACCCACAGGAAGAAGGCCATGCCCCGCCCCGGCACGCCACTGTCGAACAGCGCGTAGAAGCCCAGCAGGGTGACGATGAAGAAGCCGTACACCACCGGCAGGAACACCCGGCGCGGAAAACGGCTGACCAGCCAGCCATAGACCGGCTGCAGCACCAGCATGATCAGGAACACGCAGGTGAACAGGAACTGCAGGACGAAGTCCTTCAGGGCGATGCCATGGCTGGCGAACCAGCTGATCAGCAGCGGCGGGAACACCGTTTCCAGATCGGCCGAGGCGGCCATCGCCTCGCGCACCGGGCGCAGCACGTAATAGCCGCTGAGCAGGCAGAAGAAGTACAGGAACGACCACCACAGCGCCGGCGATTCGCGCAGGGCCGTGAACAGCCCACGCAGTGCACCGCTGTTGCCTGCCGCGCTCACGCGGTTCCCCTCGCCTGCGAACGGCGGTTGGACAGCAGCATGGCAGACTCCGGGGCGATGAAGCGCGTACGTTAGCCAATGCACTGCAACATCGCCAGCCGGGTGCTGCACGGCCGGCAGAACCGAGCGTTGCAGCCGCCTTGCCAGGGCGCGCCGCAGCGCGCGATGCAAGCGTCAAAAATCCAACTTTTTCAACGAGATGCGCATTCATCTTCGCTTTGTTTGTGCACAGGCGAAAAGCGGCGCTAGAATCGACCCCAGCAGTCGCGCACGGGTCACCTCGATGAAAAAGAACAGCCTGCGTCGTCCGATCCGATCGGCGACCACTGGTTTGCTGGGCATGCTCATGCCCGTTGCCTTGTCCACCACCGCGCAGACGCCGCCGCCGCTGCCGCCGCTGCCGGCCAACATCGAATCCCACAGCGTGGCCCACACCCAGCCGGCCGCTTACCGCACCGGGCTGGTGCCGCAGGTGCAGTTGCCGGCGGCCGGGTTCAACGTGGCCAACATCGAATCGATGGCGCAGCAGCTGACCTACGGCGAGCGCGTGCCGGGCATGGCCGTGGCCATCGTGCAGGGCGGCCGGGTCATCAGCGCGCGCGGTTATGGCGTGACCGATGTCAACAACCCGCTGCCGGTCGATGCCCACACCGTTTTCCGCCTGGCATCGCTGTCCAAGGCCTTCGCCGGCACCATGGCCGGCCTGCTGGTGAACGATGGCACGCTGCGCTGGGACAGCAAGGTGACCGATTACGTGCCCGGCTTCCGGCTCAATTCGCCCGAAGCCACCGACCGCCTGACCGTGGCCGACGTACTGAGCCATCGCGTGGGCCTGCCGTACAACGCCTACGACCGCGACATCGAAGGCAACGCCGAGTACTACACGCTGACCCAGAAGCTGGCCAACACCAGCCTGAAGTGCCTGCCGGGTGACTGCTACGCGTACCAGAACGTGGCCTTCAGCCTGATCGGTGACGTGGTCTATGCCGCGTCGGGCAGCTTCTATGAACAGTCCGTGGAACGGCGCATCTTCAAGCCGCTGGGCATGAACGATGCCAGCATGGGCCTGGCCGGCATCCAGGCCAGCTCGCGCTGGGCGCGTCCGCACGTGCGCAGCCGCAACGGCTGGGTGTCGCTGACTCCGAAGCCGACCTACTACCGCGTCGCGCCGGCGGCAGGCGTGAACGCCAGCGCCAGCGACATGGCGCAGTGGCTGCTGGCCCACACCGGCCACCGCCCCGACGTACTGCCGGCACCGCTGCTGGCCACCCTGCATTCGAGCCTGATCAACACCCCGGGCGAGATGCGTTCGGGCTGGCGCCGCGAGCGCCTGCATTCGGCCGGCTACGCGCTGGGCTGGCGCACGTTCGATTACGCCGGCCACGACGTGGTGTTCCATGCTGGCGCCGTGCAGGGCTACCGCGGCCTGGTGGCGCTGGTACCCGAACGCGACCTGGGCATTGCGATCATGTGGAATGGCGAAAGCAGCCTGCCCAGCGGCCTGCTGCCGACGGTGCTCGATTCGGCACTGGGCCTGCCCGCACAGCGCTGGCTGGACGTAGATACCGACTTCGGCAGTGACAGCCTGATGGCCGACGGTGCTGCTCCGGCGCAGGACAAGCGCAAGGGCAAGGGTGCTTCGAGCAACCGCGCGGTGGCTTCGCCGCGCTGATCGGGCACACGCCGGTGAACCTGGAAAGGGCGGCCTGCGGGTCGCCCTTTTTGCTTCCGTAGAGTCGAGCTTGCTCGACTGCTCGGGCTTCGTAGAGTCGAGCTTGCTCGACTGCTCGGGCTTCGTAGAGTCGAGCTTGCTCGACTGACCAGCCAAGCAGTCGAGCAAGCTCGACTCTACAAGGGCGGTGGAGCAGTCGAGCAAGCTCGACTCTACAAGGGCGAGGCGGTGGGCGCGGGCATAAAAAAACCCCTTCCCTGCTGGGCAACAGGGAAGGGGTTTCAGGGTACGGCGATCGGGATGGAACTTAGATCAGCGGTGCCGGGGTGGCCGGCAGAGCGACCGGAGCGGCCTTCTTCTTGCGAGCGGCCGGCTTGCGCTTGGCAACCTTCTTCGCTGCCTTCTTCGGGGCAGCCTTCTTGGTGGCCTTCTTGGCAGTCTTCTTGACGGCCTTCTTCACTGCCTTCTTGGCGACCTTCTTGGCCGGCTTACGGGCGGTGGTCTTCTTGGCAGCCTTCTTGGCAGTCTTCTTCACTGCCTTCTTGGCGACCTTCTTGACGGCCTTCTTCGCGGTCTTCTTCGCCGGCTTCTTGGCTACCTTCTTCGCCGCCTTCTTCACTGCCTTCTTCGCAGTGGTCTTCTTGGCGACCTTCTTGGCGACCTTCTTCACCGCCTTCTTTGCCGTTGCCTTCTTCGCGACCTTCTTCACTGCCTTCTTGGCAGCGGCCTTCTTCGCGACCTTCTTCACCGCTTTCTTGGCGGCGGGCTTCTTTTTCGCAGCTTTCTTGGTTGCCATGGGATGGCTCCTCGTCAGTGATAGGGAGTTGAAACGCCCAGGTGGATCAAACCCGCCGATGCTGCGTGCGGGGACCGCCGGCGCGTCAGGCGCGCCGTTACGGATGCGGCAATGTCGGCCCCGGTCGGCGGGACGGACATCGGAAAGGAAAGTGCCGTGCGTTTCTCCGGGGGAAGCAGGGCCCTGTCCACCGTCTTGAGGATCGCGGTGGTCTTGGAGGGATTGCTTCGCATCGGACGATTGATTCGGCGCACTCGGTTGGGCAGGCAAGGTCTGCTGAGGCGAAACCTAATCACGGTTTTTTTTACTGTCAACAACCCCCGCGAAAAATTTTCACATCGCGGCGCCTTGGCGGCGCGCCCGCTGCGGGCCCGGCAGCTCCCGCCGCGCGCCCGTTCGAGCACTGCAACGCGGTGCGACGGCGCACGTGCCGACCAACACGTTGAATAAAAAACACTTGAAATAAGCACTCTGCGTTGATAGGCAGTGACTGACGCAGGATGCACGCGCGGTTGTCGTCGCTACCGCACGATGGCGGCAGCCGCTCTCCAAACGGACCCGCAACGGGGGCAAAAACTTTTCACATCCGGGTGCAGTTCCGCGGGTGCCGAAACACGGATTTGCGCAAAACTGCGCAAGCCCGAACGCATCGTTCGCGCGCAGCGATGGCCGCCACGCGCACCCGGCACACGCACCTTCGGTCCTGGCCGACGCGGGTGCAGAAACGAAAACGGCCACCCGAAGGTGGCCGCTGGTGTTCGCCGGAAACCAGGACTCAGTGGTCCTCGTCTTCCAGTGCTTCGGCGTAGGCGTCCGGATCCAGCAGCTCGTTGAGCTCTTCGGCATTGGACAGCTCGACCACGAACATCCAGCCTTCGCCGTAGGCATCTTCGTTGATGGTTTCCGGCTTGTCGGCCAGCGCCGAGTTGACCTCGACCACCTTGCCGCTGATCGGGCTGTAGACGTCCGAAGCCGCCTTCACCGATTCGACCACGGCGATCTGCTCGCCCGCCTTGGCGTCGGCGCCGACGTCGGGCAGTTCGACATAGACCAGGTCACCCAGCAGGCCCTGGGCGTGGTCGGAAATACCAACGGTAACGCGGCCATTGCCTTCGACGCGGGCCCACTCGTGGGACTTGAGGAACTTGAGGTCGCCGGGGATCTCGCTCATGGAACTGCTCCAGGAATACAGGGGTGTGGAAAGAACGGGGCTAGTGTAACCAACCGGCCGCCACTGCTGTCAGTGACGACCGGCACGTTCGCATCACGCGTCGGCAAGCACGCCCGGTTGGGCCTGGCCTTCGCGCACGAACGGGAACTTGACCACGCGCACCGGTACCTGGCGGCCGCGGATGTCCACGGTCACCTGGCCCAGTTCGCCTGCTGGCACGCGGGCAAACGCGATGCCCTTGGCCAGGCTGGGCGAGAAGGTGCCGGACAGGATCTCGCCCTGGCCGCTGGCGGTGGTCACCGCCTGGCCGTGGCGCAGCACGCCCTTCTCGTCCATCACCAGGCCGATCATCTGGCGCGCGGTGCCGGCGGCCTTCTGCGCCTCCAGCACATCACGGCCGATGAAGTCGCGGCCTTCGTCCAGCGACACGGTCCAGGCCAACGCGGCTTCATACGGGCTGATCTCCTCGTCCATGTCCTGGCCGTAGAGGTTCATGCCCGCTTCCAGACGCAGCGTGTCACGCGCGCCCAGGCCGGCCGGCTTCACCCCGGCGTCGATCAGGCGGTTCCAGAACGCGACCACCGCGTCCTGCGGCAGCAGGATCTCGAAGCCGTCCTCGCCGGTGTAGCCGGTGCGGGCAACGAACAGGTCAACGCCATCGTCGGCCTTGACCTGCAGGGCGGCGAAACGGGTCAGCTTGGCCAGCGCCTCGCGGTCGGCGCCGCCGACCAGGCCAGCGACGCTGTCGCGGGCCTGCGGGCCCTGCACGGCCAGAATGGCCAGGTCCGGGCGCTGCTCCACGCTCACGCCGAACGGTGCGGCCTGTTCGCGCAGCCAGGCCAGATCCTTTTCGCGGGTGGAGGCGTTGACCACCATGCGGAAGAAGTCGTCGGCCAGGTAGTACACGATCAGGTCGTCGATGACGCCGCCGCGGGCATTGAGCATGCACGAGTACAGGGCCTTGCCGGGCACCTTCAGCTTGTCGATGGAGTTGGCCAGCAGGCGGCGCAGGAACGGCTTGACCTGCTCGCCGTGCAGGTCGACCACGGTCATGTGGCTGACGTCGAACACGCCGGCTTGGCGACGCACCAGGTGGTGTTCGTCCAGCTGCGAGCCGTAGTGGATGGGCATGTCCCAACCCCCGAAATCGACCATCTTGGCGCCGAGGGCGCGGTGGGTATCGTTGAGCAGCGTCTTCTGGGTCATGACCGGGTCCGGCAGCAGAGGAAACAAGAACGCGCATTATCCCAGATCGGTCGGCGGCAGGCGTGCCGCAGCGCAGCGGGGGGTGGTGTGAGTTGGGCCGGCCTGCGGCCGGCGGCGCTTTCTACATGCCAGAGCGCAGAGCGCAAAGCCAGAGCCAGGGCACTGCGGCTCTGGGTTGATTCGGCTTGGGCGGGGCGGTGTGGGGTGGTGGGACACGCCGTAAACCCGTCCATGGGGCTCGTAGGCGCCATCCATGGCGCCTGCGGTCCCGCCACCCCACACCGCCCCACCCTTCCGGGTTCACCGGTGACGGCGGGCAAAGGCAAGGGCAAGGGCAAGAGCGGAAAGGGCTCCGACCCCGGGCGAGCGCTTTTGCTTTTTGCTCTTTATTTCTTTTCCGTGGGCTGGACGCGCACGGAAACTGTCAGGGGTCGGGCGGGTTGGGTTCGCGGGGGTGTCCGCGGCATGGATGCCGCGGCCAAGCCTCCAGGGATGGATTCACGGCGTCCCCCGCGAACCCAACCCGCCCGACCCAGCTCGCAATGCCAGTCGAATCCACCGCCGGCCAACCCACGAGGGGCTGCGCCGTTGGCTGGAAACCCCTCAGATGCGGGTGGTGGCCAGGAACCGTTCGCGGTCCTGCTGGGTGCGGCGGCGGATTTCTTCCAGGGCCTGGCTTTCGGTCGCTGCCAGCATCGCCTCGAACAGGCGCTGGAAGTGGTGGCGCATGGCATTGCGGGCGGCCACCGGATCGCGGCTGCGCAGTGCTTCGAAAATGGCCATGTGTTCGTCGGCACGGCTGGCGCCGTCGTCATGGCAGACCCGCGCGTAGACTTCGGTCACCCGCGGCAGCTCGCTGCGCATGCGCCAGATCTGCTGCACGAAATATTCGACCACCGGATTCCCGGACAGGCGCGCGATGGTCAGGTGGAAACGGCGATCGAAGTCGCCCGCCTCGGCATCGGTCAGGTCGCGCCGGCACAGCGCTTCGGCCAGGACCTGCAGTTCGGCGATGCCCGCTTCATCAATGTTGCCGGCCGCCAGCGCCGCCGCTTCGGCCTCGAACACGGCACGCGCGGCGGTAAGGTCGAAAGCACTGACATCGGGCAGGCCGCCGCTGGCCTGGGCCGGACGCGGCTTCACGTAGACGCCCGAACCGATGCGGATGGCGATCCACCCCTGCGCTTCCAGGGCGATCTCGGCTTCGCGGATGGTCACCCGGCTGACGCCGAAACGCTCGGCCAGCTCACGCTCGCCCGGCAGGCGCGAACCCGGCGGGAATTCACCGCCCTCGATCAACGAGCGGAGCTTGGCGGCGATGGTCTGGTAGAGACGGTTGGCGGACATGCGGCTGACCCTTGGCGGTTCCCTCCGGGCCCGTCCCGGGCCACCGTGCGCGGTGCGGGTCCGGTTGGAGCGACGGCGCGACCTGTGGCCGCGCCGCCCTGTTCAGAACTTGTATCGTACACCGAAATACGCGCGTCGCCCGTAGCTCACCACTTCACGGAAGTTGCCGTAAAGCGGCTGGTAGGCCACGCGCGGTTCGTTGGTCAGGTTCATCAGCTCCAACGACAGCGACAGCTGTTTGCTGACCCGGTAGCGCATGCGCAGGTCCACGCTGGTGTTGTCATCGTAGTAGCGGTTCTGCTGCGCGGTGTTGCCGGTGAAATCCTGGTAGTAGTGCGAGCGGAACTTGCCGATGGCCTGGATGTTGAAGCGGCCGACGTCCCAGTAGATGGAGCCGGACAGCACGTGCCGCGAGAAACCGCTCAGCCCGGCCGGCGGCACGATGGCGGGAATGATGCTGCCATCGGCAGCCATCTGCTCGCCCAACCGCGAATCCTGGGTCTGGTAGTCGGCATCGGCGTAGTTGTAGCTGACCTTGAAGCCCAGCCCGTCGAACGGCTTGGGCAGATAGGACAGGCGGTGGGTCGCGGTCAGCTCGAAGCCGGTCAGCGTGCTGTCCTCATCGGTGGTGACCTGCTGGCGCACCGGCACGGTCACCGTCTGCCCATTGAGCGTGTAGGTTTCCGGCACCAGCGCGGTGGCGGTGCCGCCGTTGAACTGCTTCCAGTACACCGCACCGGCCAGCATCGTGTCCGGGTTCGGGTACCACTCCAGCGACAGATCGCCGTTCCAGGACATCAACGGCTGCGCGGCCGGGTTGCCGCTGGCACTGATGTCATCCAGCGCGTCGGCCAGGTCGCCGTAGGTGGCATCGCTGCTGACATTGATGGTGCGCCCTGCCCCCAGCGCGGCGATATCCGGACGCGACATCGCCCGGTAGGCGCCCACCCGCAGCAGCAGGTCCGGCTGCAGTTCGAAGGCGGCATTCAGGCTGGGCAGCAGCTTGTCATTGCCAGCCTTGAAGACCTGGGTGGTGTAGTTGCCGGTGGGCTGCAGGCGGATTGTGCCATCGCCGTTGTCCAGCACCACAAGATCGGTGCGCACGCCTTCGGAACGCACATCGGTCTTCACCCAGCGCAGGCCGACGTTGCCGCTGACCGGCAGGCCCAGCAGGGTGCTGCTGAATTCACCCATCAGGTACAGCGCGCGGGTCTTTTCAGTGACATCGACGTTGTTGGGATCCTGGAAATCCGGATCGAGGCCGCTGGCCAGGCTGCCACGGAACGACTGGTACAGGCAGTCCGGATCGAAGTACGCCCAGGACGAGATCGTGTTGCCGCTGGAGGCGTCCATGAAGTCGTCCTGCGGGAACGGCGCACGGCACGCCTTGTTCGCCGCGATGATCTTCGCCTTGTCGGCGGCCACGCGCTGGTCGTAGTCGGTCACCAGGGTGTTGTCGCGCAGGCGGTAGTCGGCCTGGCTGGCGCGCAGCCCGCCCTTGATGCGGGTGAAGAAGCCCGACTCGGGCGTGAAGCTGCTATCGAAGCGGCCGGCCTTGATCTTGTGATCGTTCTCGGTGGCGCTGGAGGTCACCCGCGCCGCGCCCGAATACGCATCCCAGTTGCTCACATCGAAGTTGGGCGCCAGCGCGATGCTGGGCACCTCGCCGTGCCAATCCCAGTCGTAGTCCACGTAGCCGGTGGCACCGCTGCTGATGCCGGGCACCACGGCGTTGTTGACGTCGCGCTGGTTGGCGCGCAGGCGGGTCATGCGCTCGCTGTCCAGGCGGTTGGTGTGCGAATAGGAAAGATCGGTGGTCAGTTCCCACGCCGGGCTGGGCCGCAGGATCAGGTTCAGGCCGCCACCGGTGTACTCCTCGCCGCGCCAGTAGCGGTTGGACGTGGAATCGATGGAGGTGCTGCCGTGCAGATGGCGCACGATGCCGTTCTCGTCCACCTCGCGCTGGGTGATGCCGCGGCGGGCGTTGGACAGGCTCAGGTCGCTGCGGTTTTCATACCAGTTGCGGTCGGTATGCTCGAAGTCCACGTTCAGCTCGACCACATCGTTGGGCCGCCACTGGATCGCGGCGAACTCGCTCTGGCGGTCGTTGCGTTCCTGTTTCAAGCGGTAGATGCGGCTGCTGGGCACCAGGTAGTACGGCGCCCCGTTGGCGATGGCCTGCGCGCTTACTTCGTTGCAGTTGGCGTTGGCCACGTTCTGCGCGCCGTTGCAGGCGTACCAGGTGGAGCCGCTGGTGATGCTTTCTTCCGGGTCGGTGCCGTCCAGCCGCTGGAAGCCCAGCGAGATGCCCAGCTTCTGCCCATCGCCGAACTCGAACTGATCGATGTAACTGGCGGTGCCGCGGTAGCCGATGCCATCGTCGTCGCGGTACTTCTTGTCATACTCGGCCCAGCTGCCGCGCAGGTCGATCTGCGCCGCACGCTTGCCGTATTCCAGCGGACGTACAGTTTCCAGGCCGATGGTGCCGGCCACGCCGCCCTCGATGATGTCCGCACGCTGGGTCTTGTAGATGGCCACCGTGTTGACCAGCTCGGCCGGGAACATGTTGAAGTTCACCGAACGATCGCCACTGCCGTTGGTGATCTCGCGACCGTTGAAATTGGTGCTGCTGAGGAACGCGCCGAGGCCGCGGATCGAAATTTCAGAAGCGCCGGTCTTGTCACGGGTGGACGCGGCGCCGGTCAGGGTTTCGATGGCATCGGCCAACGACGGCGCCGGCAGATCGCCGATGTCATCGGCCGACAGCACATCGGCAATGACCGTGTCGTCGCGCTTCTTGTTGATCGAACTCTGCATGGATTCGCGGATGCCGGTGACCTGCACCTGCTCCAGCGTGGTCGCGTCCTGGTCCTGCGCGGCCGACTGCGCCTGTACGGTGGGCACTGCCGCCAGCGCTGCCAGCAGTGCCACGATCAGTGGCGTGGGGCACAACGAGGTGTTGCGTACTGCTCCGGCGGTTCGCCGCATGGTCTCCTCCTCCCAAAGGATCGCCTGGATGGCAGGCGTGGGACGCAGCTTCGGCACGCCGATGGCAAGTTGTCAACCAATTGGACTGGGTTTTTATTAATACCTTTGCTTCAGACCAATTCACGGCAAACTTATGTGCTGATGCAGCATGACTTTGCGCGAAAGCTGGCTTACAAAAGACCTCGAAGTGGTATACACACCCGCCCCGAAACGACACTCACACTGTCCCTGGAAGGTTCGCATGCGCCTCTTATCGCTACCGCACCGCCGCTCCCAACCATTTTCGGTTTCCTGCCTGACCACTGGACTGGCAATGTGCCTGTCCACTTTTTCGGCGCAGGCCGCGAGCTGGCTGGTGCACGACGCCGCCGAGTTCACCACCGCGGCCGCCGCCCTGCAGCCCGGTGACGAGATCGTGCTGGCCGATGGCACCTGGACCGATACCCGGTTGTTGCTGAAAGGACAGGGCACGGCGGCGGCGCCGATCGTGCTGCGCGCGCAGACCCCGGGCAAGGTGATCCTGAGTGGCCGCTCCGACCTTCGCCTGGCGGGCAGCTACCTGCAGGTGTCCAACCTGGTGTTCCGCGATGGCTACACCCCCGGGGATTCGGTGGTGGCCTTCCGCGAATCGAGCAAGGCCGTGGCCACCCACAGCCGGGTGACCGGGCTGGTGATCGACGATTACAGCAACCCCGATGCCAGCGACCAGGACTACTGGGTATCGCTGTACGGCAGCCACAACCGCCTGGACCACAGCCAGTTGCGCGGCAAGACCAATGCCGGCCCGACCGTGGTGGTGGTGCGCGATGCCACCCAGGGCCTGGACAACCAGCACCGCATCGACCACACCTGGTTCGGGCCGCGTCCGGCGCTGGGCGTGAACGGCGGCGAGACGATACGCGTGGGCACCAGCGATACCTCGCTGAGCGATTCCAACAGCAGCATCGAGAACAACTGGTTCGAAGGCTGCGACGGCGAAACCGAGATCATCAGCAACAAGTCCGGTGGCAATACCTATCGCGGCAACGTGTTCTACCGTTCGGCCGGTGCGCTCACCCTGCGCCATGGCAACGGCAACCGGGTGCTGGACAACGTGTTCCTGGGCGATGACAAGGCCGGCACCGGCGGCGTGCGCGTGATCAACGCCGACCAGACCATCAGCAACAACTACTTCGAGCGCCTGGCCGGTTCCAGCAACCGCGCCGCGCTGGCGGTGATGGACGCGCAGGCCAACCCGCCACTGTCCGGCTACGCGCCGGTAGTGAACGCCACGATCAGCCGCAACACCTTCGTGGATGTGGCCCGGATCAGCTTCGGCGTCGGCCACGATCCGGCCAAGGGCCTGGACGTGGCCGCCAGCAACAGCCGCTTCAGCGCCAACCTGATTGTCAACCGCAACAGCAAAAATCCCCCCACCGCCGCCAGTTCGCTGGCGGGCATCACCTTCGCCGGCAACGTGCAGTCACCGCAGGCCAGCACGGTGTTTCCCGGCGGGGTGGCCAGCGCCACCGTCACCCTGCAACAGGCCGCCAGCGGCCTGTGGGCGCCCAGCCCTGCCCTGCCGGCCGTGGGTGCCGAGCCGGCACTGACGATGACCGCGCGCGAAGCAACCGGGGTGGACTGGTACCCCAAGGTGGGCGAGGTTGCCCTGTCACGCACCAACACCGGAGTTGATCGATGAGGTTGCAGCCGCTGTTCGTTTCCCTGGCCCTGGCCCTGCCCGCCGCCGTGTTGCCGGCCCTGCCGCTGCAGGCGGCACCGGCGCCCGCCGCACGCCAAGCCGACACCGCACCGGTGCTGGTAACCGCTGCGCAGTGGCAGCAGATGGCCAGCGAGGGCAGCCGTTACCCCTGGTTCGCCAAGGAGCAGGCGCGTGCGGAAAAATCGCTGAAGAAGATGATGAAGGCCGGCATCGACGTGCCGGTGCCGAAGGACAAGGGCGGCGGCCGCACCCACGAACAGCACAAGCGCAATTACCAGGCGCTGCTGGCGGCCGGCACGCTGTACCGGCTGACCGGTGACAAGGCCTATGTCGACTACGCGCGCGACATGCTGCTGCAGTACGCCACGCTCTACCCCACCCTGGGCCCGCACCCCGAAGGCCGCGGACAGATTCCCGGCCGCGTGTTCTGGCAGGTGCTGAACGATTCGGTGTGGCTGGTGAACGCGATCCAGGGCTACGACGCGATCCGCGATGCGCTGCCCGCCGCCGACCGCCAGACCATCGAATCACAGGTGTTCCGGCCGATGGCCGAATTCCTGGTGAGCGAGCCGAAGAACTACGACCAGATCCACAACCATGCGACCTGGGCGGTCGCGGCCACCGGCATGACCGGCTATGTGCTGCGTGACCAGGAACTGGTGGAGAAGTCGCTGCGCGGCAGCCAGAAGAATGACCAGTTCGGCTTCCTGCGGCAGGTCGACCTGCTGTTCTCGCCCGATGGCTATTACGAAGAAGGCCCGTACTACCAGCGCTATGCCCTGGCACCATTCCTGCTGTTCGCCAATGCCATCGAGCGCAACGAACCGCAGCGGAAGATCTTCCAGCGCCGCGATGGCGTGCTGCTGAAGGCGGTGGATGTGCTGGTGCAGACCAGCTATGACGGCCTGTTCTTCCCGATCAACGATGCGATCCTGGACAAGGGCATCGACACCGAAGAACTGGTGGCCGGCATCGGCATTGCCTATGCGCGCAGCGGCGATGATCGCCTGTTGTCGGTAGCGCAGAAACAGAAACGGCTGCTGCTTTCGCCCGAGGGCCTGCAGGTGGCGCAGGCCTTGGCGGCCAACAAGGCCAAGCCCTTCGACTTCCGCCCCATGCTGCTGCGCGATGGCCCGGCCGGCGACCGCGGTGGCCTGGCGATCCTGCGCATGAACGGTGAACGCGGCCAGGCGCTGGTGCAGAAGGACACCATGCAGGGCATGGGCCATGGGCATTTCGACAAGCTCAACTGGCTGTTCTACGACAACGGCAACCCGGTGGTGACCGACTACGGCGCGGCCCGCTTCCTGAACGTGGAAGCCAAGCGCGGCGGCATCTACCTGGCCGAAAACCGCAGCTGGGCCAAGCAGACGGTCGCCCACAACACCCTGGTGGTGAACGAGACCAGCCACTTCAAGGGCGACTGGAAGCGCGGCGAAGAACATGCGCCGCAGGTGCGCTTCTTCCAGGCCGACGCCGATACCCAGGTGGCCTCGGCCAGCATGCGCGATGCTTACCCCGGCGTGGTGTTCACCCGCACCCAGGCGCTGCTGCGCCACCCCCAACTGGGCCTGCCGGTGGTGCTGGACCTGCTGCAGGTGCACGGTAACAAGGCCGCGCGCTACGACCTGCCGCTGCACTTCAACGGCCACATCGTCACCACCGGCTTCGAGGCCGAGCATTTCCCGGCGCAGCGC
Organism: Stenotrophomonas sp. YAU14D1_LEIMI4_1; assembly: GCF_003086815.1. NCBI lineage: Bacteria > Pseudomonadati > Pseudomonadota > Gammaproteobacteria > Lysobacterales > Lysobacteraceae > Stenotrophomonas > Stenotrophomonas sp. YAU14D1_LEIMI4_1. Next base: position 3,184,107 of record NZ_CP025997.1, read on the forward strand.
CCGGTGCTGGGCAGCGACAACGGCTACCAGCACCTGTGGCTGGATGCGCGCAGCAAGCCCGGCAGTGAACCGCGCACGCTGGCCTGGCTGCTGGATGGGCGCTTCTACACTTACCGCTTCGGCAGCAGCGCGCCTGCACAGGCCCTGCTGGTGGAAAGCGGCGCCAACGATCCGGAGTTCAACCTGCGCCGCGAACCGGCCCTGCTGCAGCGCGTGGAAGGGCAGAAGGACGTGACCTTCTACAGCGTGCTGGAGCCGCATGGCGAGTACAACGGCACCGCCGAATACGTGCACGGCGCCGACAGCCGCATCAAGGACATCGTGCGCAGCCGTGGCAGCGATGCCGAGGTGATCGAACTGCGGCTGGCCAGCGGCGCCCGCATCGCCCTGGGCGTGGCCGACGACAGCACCGCCAAGGGCGAGCACAGCGTGACCGTTGATGGCCACGTCTACCGCTGGAGCGGCAGCCACGCGCGCATGGACCGCAGCAAGGGTGACGCGCGATGAATGGCCCGGCGGTGGTATCCACCCTGCGCAGGGTGCCGGTGCGTTCGGCGGTGCGCTGGCTGATCGTCGGCCTGATTGCCGTGGCCACGGTGATCAACTACATCGACCGCAACGCCCTGGCGGTGATGTGGCCGGAGATCGCCAAGGAGGTGGGCGCGACCAAGGATGACTACGCGCTGCTGGTGACCGTGTTCATGCTGTTCTACGCGGCCGGCCAGTTCCTGTTCGGCCGCCTGTTCGACATGATCGGTACGCGGCTGGGTTTTGCCCTGTCGATCAGCGTGTGGTCGATCTCCATCGCCCTGCATGCGGTCACCCATTCGATCCTGTCCTTCAGCCTGGTGCGGGCGATGCTGGGCATCAGCGAGGCCGGTGCATGGCCGGGCGCGGTGAAAGCCAATGCGGAATGGTTTCCGGCCCGCGAACGGGCGCTGGCGCAGGGCGTGTTCAACGCCGGTGCGTCGGTAGGCGCGATTGTCTCGGCACCGGCCATCGCCGGCCTGTACCTGTGGCTGGGCTGGCGCGGCACCTTCGTGCTGGTCGGTGCCATCGGCTTCCTGTGGCTGCTGCCGTGGCTGTTCGTCTACCGTGCCGGCCCGGACAAGCACCCCTGGGTGAGCGACGCCGAACGCCGATTGATCCAGGAAGACCAGGCCGGGCAGCAGGCAGTGGCCGCGCCGAAGGTGAGCGTGCGTGCGCTGCTTGCCCATCGGCAGAGCTGGGGCATGCTGGCCTGCCGCTTCCTGCTGGACCCGATCTGGTGGCTGTTCGTTTCCTGGCTGCCGATCTACCTGGCCGAAACGTTCGGCTTCGACATCAAGCAGATCGGCCTGTTCGCCTGGGTGCCTTTTGTGGGCGCCATGCTGGGCAGCCTGAGCGGTGGCTGGCTGTCCGGGCGCCTGATCCGTGCCGGGCACAGTGTGGACCGCGCGCGCAAGCTGTCCATCTCGCTGGGCTGCGTGATCATGGCCCCTGCCCTGCTGGGCGCGGTGCTGGCCAACCAGCCGCTGCTTGCGGTGCTGGCCATTGCCGCAGTGCTGTTTGGCTTCCAGGTGGCGATCGGCAACATCCAGACCCTGCCGGGCGATCTGTTCGACGGTCGTTCGGTGGGCACCCTGGCCGGCCTGGGTGGGCTGGCCGCCGTGGCCGGCACCCTGATCACCACCTGGCTGGTGCCGGTGCTGACCCGTCATTCCTACGCGCCCATTTTCATTCTTGTCGCCGCCCTGGTGCCGCTGTCGCTGGCCGCGCTGTGGTGGTGGACCGGGCCGATCCACAAGCTCGACCGCCCCGGCCGTTGAGCCCACGTTTTTCATTCCCCCGCAAACCAAGGAGTTTCCCGCATGTCGTTCAAGGACAAGGTGGCCATCGTCACCGGTGGTGGCCGTGATATCGGTCGCGCCGTCTCGATCAAGCTGGCCGCCGCCGGTGCCCGCGTGTGCATCAACTACGCCAACGACGAAGCCAGCGCGCAGGACACGCTGGCCGCCATCCAGGCCGCCGGTGGCCAGGCCATCGTGCACCGCGCCGACGTGACCGACGCCGCTGCCGTGGCCGGCCTGGTGGCCGCCACCCAGGCCGCGTTCGGTGAGCGCATCGACCTGCTGGTGAACGTGGCCGGCGGCATGGTGCAGCGCCGCCCGCTGGCCGACATCGATCCGGCGTTCTTCCACACCGTGATGGACCTGAACCTCACCTCCACCTACCTGACCACCCACGCGGTGGTGCCGCACATGGGCGATGGCGCGGCCATCGTGAATTTTGCCTCGCAGGCAGGGCGCGATGGCGGCGGCCCGGGTGCTTCGATCTATGCCACCGCCAAGGCCGCGGTGATGACCTTCACCCGCGCCATGGCCAAGGAACTGGGGCCGAAGGGCATCCGCGTGAATGCACTGTGCTGCGGCATGATCGCCACCCGCTTCCACGATGAATTCACCAAGCCGGAAGTGCGCACGGCGGTCGCCGGTGCGACCCCGCTGCGCCGCCAGGGCGTGCCGGAAGAGGCGGCGGATGCGGCGGTGTTCCTGGCCTCGGACGCAGCGGCCTTCATCACCGGTGCGAACCTGGATGTAAACGGCGGCACTTACTTCTCCTGACCTGAGCGGACCCTTCCCATGCAGCGCTGGATCACCCTGCTTTCGCTGGCTCTCGGCGCTGCCGTGGCCGCCCCCGTCGCCCAGGCCGCACCGGTCTGGGTGACCGCCTGGACCGCGTCACCGGCACCGGACCGCAAGGACGGCACGGCCGAGGCGCCGGTGCAGTTCGCCGCGCAGACGGTACGCCAGGACATGCGCGTGGGCAGCCGTGGCGATGCGCTGCGGCTGCGCATCAGCAATGAACTGGGCACCACACCGCTGCGCGTGGAAGATGTGCGCGTGCAGTTGAAGGGTGGAAAGGCTGCGCCGCTGGCGGTGACGGTGGATGGAAGCAGCGCGATCGAGGTGCCGGTGGGCGCAGCGCTGTTGAGCGATCCGCTGCCGCTGCGGCTGGGCGCGCTGCAGGAAATCAGCGTGACCGCGTGGTTCCCGCAGCCGACACGGCCGGCCGTGCGCCGCACGGTGGTGCGGGTGGTGGATGGCCCGCAGGCCAGCGTGGCCGATGCGGTGAAGGTGAGTTACCAGCAGAACGTGTTTTCCGCCGTGCAGGTGCAACGCGCTGACCGCCCGCAGGTGATCGTGGCCCTTGGCGATTCGATCACCGAAGGCGCCACGGCCCGGCGCGGCTCGTTCAACCAATGGCCCGAGCGGCTGGGCGAGCGCTTGCAACAGGCCTGCCCGGACCGTTTCGTGGTGCTGAACCAGGGCATCAGCGGCAACAAACTGCTGGACCACGGCCGCAGCCACAGCGCGCTGTCGCGCCTGGATCGCGACGTGATCGCGGTGGCCGATGCCGATCAGGTGATCCTGTTCGAAGGCATCAATGACATCCGCAATGGTGGGGGCGCCAAGCCCGTGCCGGGGCGCAACGCGGCGGACATGCTGCTGGGTTACCGGCAGGTGGCGGCGCGGCTGCAGGCGCACGGCATCCGCGCATGGTTGGGCACGCTGACCCCCTTTGGCGGTTCCGAGCGCTACGAGCCGGTGTCGGCAGCGACACGCACGGCCATCAACCAGTGGGCGCGTGGCAAGGACACCGGCTTCGATGGCGTGGTCGATTTCGATGCGGCGCTGCGTGACCCGGCGGCGCCGGAAGCCTTGCCGGCGGACATCACCCGCGACCACCTGCATCCCAATGATGAAGGCTACCGGCGGATGGCCGAAGCGATCGACCTGCGCATGCTGGGCTGCCAGGCTCAGCGTTGAAGCGCTGTTGTAGAGTCGAGCCATGCTCGACTGCCTCCAGGCTTCGGTAGAGTCGAGCTTGCTCGACTGTTTCCAGCAAAAGCAGTCGAGCATGGCTCGACTCTACAATTCCCAGCAGTCGAGCAAGCTCGACTCTACGGAAGAGCAGAAGCGGCCGAGCAGGGTTTGAGGCCGCAGCAAAAACAGTCGAGCAAGCTCGACTCTACCGTTCACGGGGCGGCGGCGCGCGGGCCGAACATGATCACGGCCATGCCGGCCAGGCACAGGGCGGCGCCCAGCAGATCCCAGCGGCTGGGGCGGATGCCGTCCACCAGCCACAGCCAGAACAACGCGGTGCCGATGTACACGCCACCGTAGGCGGCGTACACGCGCCCGCTGGCGGTGGGGTGCAGGGTCAGCAGCCAGGCGAACAGGGCCAGGCTGGCCGCCGCCGGCAGCAGCAGCCATGCGCTGCCGCCCTTGCGCAGCCACAGCCACGGCAGATAGCAGCCGACAATCTCGGCAAGCGCGGTCAGCAGGAACAGACCCAGCGTTTTCACGCTTTTTCCGCGGCCTTGGCGTGCTGCCAGAGGGCTTCCTGCGCATCCAGGTCCAACCCCGCCAGCGCTTCCCCCTGTGCCTCGGCCTGCGCTTCCATGGCGCGGAAGCGGCGCTCGAACTTGTGGTTGGCCCCACGCAGTGCCGCGCCCAGGTCGATCTCGGCATGCCGGGCCAGGTTGGCGCAGACAAACAGCAGGTCGCCCAGTTCCTCCTGCAGCCGAGCCTTGTTGCCGGCAACATCACCGCGTTCGAACTCCTCGCGCAGTTCCTGCAGTTCCTCGGCGGCCTTGTCCAGCACCGGCATTGGGCCCGGCCAATCGAAGCCGACGCGCGCGGCGCGTGCCTGCAGTTTCACCGCACGCTGCCATTCGGGCAGGCCGCGCGAGATGCCGGCCAGGGCCGAGCCATCCTGGTCACCCTTGGCCGCACGTTCGGCACGCTTGATCGCGTCCCAGTTGCGCATCACGCCATCGGCGTCGTCCACGTTCACATCAGCGAATACGTGCGGGTGGCGGCGCTGCATCTTGTCACTGATCGCGCGGGCGACATCGGCGAAGGCGAAGCTGCCCTGCTCTTCGGCCATGCGCGCATGGAACACCACCTGCAGCAGCAGGTCGCCCAGTTCATCGCACAGATCATCGAAGTCGCCACGATCGATGGCATCGGCTACTTCATAGGCCTCTTCGATGGTGTACGGCGCAATGGTGCTGAAATCCTGCTGCAGATCCCACGGGCAGCCGCCCTGCGGATCGCGCAGGCGCGCCATGATGCCAAGCAGGCGCTCCAGTTCGGTGCTGGCGGCACTGCCGGCGGTGGGGGTATCGCTCATGCAGCCTCCAGGTTCAGTCGGTCAACCAGTCGCGCCACGGCAGGCTGGTGTCGCCCAGGGCGATGAAATCGCCATTGAGCAGCGTGCTGCGGCGGTTGTAGCGGAAGGGCTTGCCGGTACGCGCCGACAGCACGGCACCGCCCGCCGCGTGCAGCACGCACTGGCCGGCGGCGGTGTCCCATTCCGAGGTGGGCCCCAGCCGCGGGTAGACGTCGAGCCCGCCTTCGGCAATGCGGCAGAATTTCAGCGACGAGCCCTGCACCACGGTTTCGATGTCGCCCATGCGCTGCAGCAGCGCGATGGTTTCCGGCGAGCGGTGCGAACGGCTGGCCGCCACCCGCAACGGGGTCGCGGCCGGGCTGCGCGTGCGCAGCACGGTGTCGTGCAGGCCCTGGCGGCGGTAGGCCAGTTCACCGCGCATGGCGTGCCAGACGATGCCGGTGACCGGCGCCTGCACCACGCCGAACGCCGGTGCACCCTGGTAGATCAGCGCGATGTTGACGCTGAACTCGCCGTTGCGCTTGACGAAATCGCGGGTGCCATCCAGCGGATCGACCAGCCAGTAGGCGCCCCAGTGCTGGCGTTGTTCCCAGGGCACCAGCGCCGATTCTTCGGAAAGGATCGGCAGATCCGGGGTGAGCTGGCGCAGGCCCTGCTGGATGACACGGTCGGCGGCCAGGTCGGCCGCGGTGACCGGGCTGTCGTCGGCCTTCAGGGTCACGTCGAAACCGCTGCTGTAGACCTGCATGATCGCCTGCCCGGCTTCCTGGGCGATGGCGATGGCGGTCTCGCGCAGTTCGGTGGTCAGCTTGATCATCGTGCCGCCTGCAGCCACTGCCGCGCGATGAACAGCGCGGCCAGCGAACGGCCTTCGGAAAAGTCTTCGCGCAGCATCAGCTGGTCCAGCTCGGCCAGCTTCCACGGCACCACTTCCAGCTCTTCGGGCTCATCACCGGCCAGCTTTTCCGGGTACAGGTCGCGTGCCACCACCAGCCACGACTGGTGGCTCATGTAGGTCGGCGCCAGGGTCATCGCGCGCAGCACGTCCACGCGCCGCGCACCGTAACCGGCCTCTTCCTTCAGTTCGCGGTCGGCGGCCTGTTCCGGGGTTTCGCCCGCATCGATGCGGCCCTTCACCAGGCCCAGTTCGTACCGGTGCACGCCGGCGGCGTATTCACGCACCAGCAGTACGGTCTGGTCATCCAGCATCGGAACCACCACCACCGCGCCATGGCCGCGGCTGACCAGGCGCTCGAAGCGCCGGTGTTCGCCGTTGGAAAACTCCAGGTCCAGGTGCTGGCGCTGGAACGGGCCGTTTTCCTCGTCGGTGATCCGATGGATGATCGGCAGGCGACGGCTGGCGCGGTCATCGGTCATTCGGACTCTCCACGGCGGGCGGCGCGCGCGCCGGGGCCGATAGAATGGGCAGGCAGCAACATGTTCATGAGCCCGAAATGCTAGCAGACCCAACCCCTTCCCCGCTGGCCCGGCAGTGGCGGCAACGCGACCTGCAGGTGCTCTGGCACCCCTGCACGCAGATGCGCGAGCACCCGGACACCCTGCCGCTGGTGCCGATCGCGCGCGGCCAGGGTGCCTGGCTGATCGATCACGATGGCAACCGCTACCTGGATGCGGTCAGCAGCTGGTGGACAAACCTGTTCGGTCACGCCGAACCGCGCATCGGCGGCGCCATTGCCGCCCAGGCCGGGCAGCTGGAACAGGTGATGCTGGCCGGGTTCAGCCATGAACCGGCGATCACCCTGGCCGAGCGCCTGCTGGCACTGGCGCCGCGCCAGGCCGGTCGCGACCCGCTGGCCAAGGTGTTCTTCGCCGACAACGGCTCGGCCGGGGTGGAAGTGGCGCTGAAGATGGCCTTCCAGTATTTCCAGAACCGCGGCGAGCGCCGGCGCACGCGTTTCATCGCGCTGGAGAACGGCTACCACGGCGAAACCCTGGGCGCACTGGCGCTGGGCGATATCCCGCTGTACCGCCGCGTGTATGCGCCGCTGCTGGCCGAGGGCCTGTTCGCGCCCTCGCCCGATGCCTACCTGGCCGAACCCGGGCAGAGCGCCGCTGAGCGCGCCCTGCAGGCCGCCGACGGCCTGGCCACGCTGTTCGACCAGCACCCGGGTGAAATCTGCGCGGTGATCCTGGAACCGCGCCTGCAGTGCGCCGGCGGCATGCGCATGTACGACCCGGTGTATCTGAAGCGGGTGCGCGAGCTGTGCGACGCGCACGGTGCGTTCATGATCGCCGATGAGATCGCCACCGGCTTTGGCCGCACCGGCACTCTGTTCGCCTGCGAACAGGCCGGGGTGATGCCCGACCTGATGTGCCTGTCCAAGGGCCTGACCGGCGGCTTCCTGCCGCTGGCCGCGGTGCTGGCCACGCAGGCGCTGTACGACGCGTTCCTGGACGAGTCGCGCGAGCGCGCGTTCCTGCACTCGCACAGTTATACCGGCAACCCGCTGGCTTGCGCCGCCGCGCTGGCCACGCTGGATATCTTCCGCGACGAGGACGTGATTGCGCGCAACCGCGGCATCGCCTCGGTGATGGGCACCCTGGCCGCGCCGCTGGCCGACCACGCGCACGTGGCCGACGTACGCCAGGCCGGCATGGTGGTGGCGTTTGAACTGTCGCGCAACGGCGATCGCCGCACCCCGTTCGACCCGGCGTTGCGGCTGGGCCTGCACGCCTACAAGGCGGCGCTGAAGCGCGGCGTGGTGCTGCGCCCGCTGGGCGATGTGCTGTACTGGATGCCACCGTATTGTGTGGACGACGAACAACTGGAACTGCTGGCCCACACCACGTTGGCAGCCATCGACGAGGCAATTGCATGCGCGTGACCCGCTGTCCCATCGACCTGCCGCTGCACAGCGGCCAGACCCTGACGCTGCCCGAAGACACCGCCAACCACCTAGTACGGGTCATGCGCCTGCGCGAAGGCGATGCCTGCGTGCTGTTCAATGGCGATGGCCACGACTACAGCGCCGTGCTGACCGTGGCCGGCAAGCGTGAGGTGCAGGTGCGCATCGACAGCGTGCAGGCCGTCGGCAATGAATCGCCGCTGGCGATCACCCTGCTGCAGGGCGTGGCGCGCGGCGAGAAGATGGACCTGATCCTGCAGAAGGCCACCGAACTGGGCGTGGCCGCGATCGTGCCGGTCAATGCCGAGCGTACCGAGGTGAAGCTGGACGCCGCCCGCGCGGAAAAGCGCGTGGCGCACTGGAACAACGTGGTGACCTCGGCCTGTGGCCAGTCCGGGCGTGCGCGCATTCCGGGGGTGGGCACCCCCCTGTCGCTGGCACAGGCAACGGCAGCGTTGCCGGCCGACACCCTGCGCTTGACCTTGGACCCGCTGGGCAGCCACCGCCTGTCCACGCTGCAGGCCGCACCGGCGGGGGGCGTGGTGATCGCCATCGGGCCCGAAGGCGGCTGGTCGCCGCGTGACCGCGATCAGCTGGCCCAGGCCGGTTTCCAGGGTCTGCAGCTGGGGCCGCGCATCCTGCGCACGGAAACGGCCGGCCTGGCCGCGATTGCGGCATTGCAGGCACGGTTGGGGGATCTGGGGTAAGGGGCGCGTCCCGCGAGCGAAGTGCCGACCAAGGTCGGCACCTACCAAGGGCGGCAAAGCAGTGCCGACCAAGGTCGGCACCTACCAAGCGCGCGCTGCCGCCGGGTCAGGCGGCCAGCGAATCCAGCGCGCTTTCCAGCGCATCCAGGTTCGGCAGCAGGGCGCTCTTTTCGCCCAGCAGCACCCGCATGTGCACGATATCGGGCAGGGTTTCTTCCGAGGCATCGGCCAGCAGACCGTCGCGCGGCACCGAGATCAGTTGCGGGAAGTTCTGCGTCAGCAGCGCGTAGTACGGGCGCTGGGCGTTGCCGCTCAGTGCCTTCAGCACCACCACCTTGTTGTGCCCGCCCACCACTTCGTCGCCCAGGCCGGTCAGGCGCGCGAACGACAGCAGCGGCACCTGCCAGCCGTGCCAGGCAATCTGCCCCAGCAGCCAGCGCGGCGCGTCGGCAATTGGTTCGATCGCTACGCGCGACATCATTTCGGCCACGGTGGCGTTGGGCAGCAGCACGCGCTCGCCACCGGCCTGGATCAGGACGCCGCGGATCTCGTCATTGCTGGCGTAACTCATGCTGCGTCTCCGTCATCGTCGTGCCGGCCCCAGCGGGCGGCAATCGCCTGCGCCAGTTCCTGCGGTTCACCGGCGACCATGCCGGCGGCCACCACGGCCGTGGCCGCAGCCGGGTCGTAACAGCCCTCGCCCACCTGTCCGGCCACCCAGGCGCCAGCGGCGGCCAGGTCCAGTGCCGGCCCCACATGGGCCAGGTCGGCGCCGCTGAGCAGCACCACGGCGGTATGCGCCGGCGGCAGGGCATCGATCGCGATGCCCTGCGCACGGGTCTGGAAGTACAGCCCGTCCGTTGCCGCCTGCACGCCCAGATCATCGGCCAGCACGTGCACTTCACCGGGTACGGCGCGCTGGCCCGGTTCGGCCAGCTGCACCGGCAGCGGCGAAACGCGCGCCATCTGCTTGACCAGGTTGCCGTAGCGGCCACCGTCCAGGCGCATGTGCACCAGCACCGGCACGCTCAGGTCGGCCGGCAGCGCGCCCAGCAGGCGACGCAGCGCATCGGGACCGCCGATACCGGCCAGCACCAGCAGCGCACCGGCGCGGGCGCCGGCGGGCAGCGCTGCATCCAGGTCCACCAGACTCAGGTGATCGGTATCGAAGGTGGACGGCGATACAGCGGCGGACGCCGGGGTGGTCTGGGCCGGCGCGCTGGCGGGTTCATCCACCAGCGACCAGGCGGTGTGGTCGCCCAGCGCAACCGACGGCACCGGCGGCGGTTCGACCACCCGCGCAGCGATGTCTTCTACAGCCTCGGACGGCAGCGGCGGCTCAGGCAGCACAGGCTGCAGGGCGGCCAGCGCCTGTTCCAGCGCGATGGGTTCATGCAGGTCGGCCGGGGGCGAGTACAGGCCGTCGGCCGGCACGTCGTCGGCCCACGACAGCGCCTGGTCCAGGTGCGGCTGCAGCGCGGCATCCTGCGGCTGCGGCGGCGTGGACGGCAAGCCCGGTTCCAGCTGCAGGCTGGGCTCGTCTTCGGCACCGGGCGGCAGTACCTGCTGGTGGCCGTGCAGCTTGGCCGCCAGGTGGCGGCCCCAGCGCTGGGCTTCCCAGCCGTCACGGCGCGCGGCCAGTTCGGCCTCGTCGAACACCAGGGTCAGCCCCGGCGCGGACAAGGCCGGCTCCAGGCGCTCCAGGGCGTCCTCGATGGCCGCCTCAAGGGCGATCACCACGAACTGCGGCTGTGCATCGGCCAGCGCCTGCGGTTCCAGGCCGCTGGGATCATCTTCCAGCACGATCTGCACATCGGCATGGGCCAGGGCTTCGCGCAGGCGCTCGCGCGCCGCGCCCGGGCGGGCCAGCAGGGCAACGGCCGGAACCGGATTCACATCACTCACGGACACGGGCAATCCCCAGCAGGTCATACACGTTGCGCATCAGGTCCAGCTCCTGGTACGGCTTGCCCAGGTAGCGCTGCACGCCGATCTCGAAGGCGCGCTGGCGATGCTTGTCACCGCTGCGCGAGGTGATCATCACGATCGGCACGTCCTTGTAGCGCGGGTCGGCACGCATCGCGGTGGCCAGCTCGTAGCCATCCATGCGCGGCATTTCGATGTCCAGCAGCATCAGGTCGGGCACGCGCTCTTCCAGCTGCTCCAGTGCTTCCACACCGTCGCGGGCCACGCTTACTTCGAAGTTGTGGCGTTCCAGGATGCGGCCGGTCACCTTGCGCATGGTCAGCGAGTCGTCGACCACCATCACCAGCGGCACCTGCCGTTCCTGGCGCGGTGCGTTGTCCTGCACCGGCACGATCGGGTTGGCCAGGTAACGGCGCACCAGCGGCGCCACGTCCAGGATGACCACCACGCGGCCATCGCCGGTGATGGTTGCGCCGTAGATGCCCGGTACCGAGGCGATCTGCAGGCCCACCGGCTTGACCACGATTTCGCGGTTGCCCAGCACCTGGTCGATCGCCACGGCTGCGCGCAGGTCGCCGGCACGCACCAGCAGCAGCGGCACCTGGTCCTGGCCATCGGCACGGGCCGGTGCCTGACCGACCAGGCTGCCCAGGTCGTACAGCGGGAATTCTTCGCCGCTGTAGCGGTAACTGCTGTCGGCCGCTTCGAAACGCTCGCGGGACAGGCGGCCGATACCACTGACCGAAGCCACCGGCACGGCGAAGGTGGTTTCGCCAATCTGCACGAACACGGCCTGGGTGACGGCCAGTGTCTGCGGCAGGCGCAGGGTGAAGCGCACGCCTTGGCCACGCACCGACTGGATGTCGACCGAGCCGCCAAGCTGGCGCACTTCGTTGCGCACCACGTCCATGCCCACGCCACGGCCGGCCAGCTGGCTGACCTGGTCGGCGGTGGAGAAGCCGGAGGCAAAGATCAGATTGTCCAGTTCCTGCTCGTTGGGCTGCGCATCGGCGCCCAGCAGGCCACGGTCGATGGCGCGGCGGCGGATCGCTTCGCGGTCCAGGCCGGCACCGTCATCGGCCACTTCCAGCACGATTTCCGAACCTTCGCGGTGCAGGCGGATGGCAACCTCGCCTTCCTCCGGCTTGCCGGCGCTGCGGCGCTGCTCGGGCGCTTCCAGGCCGTGGGCCACCGAATTGCGCAGCATGTGTTCCAGCGGTGCGACCATGCGGTCGAGCACGTTGCGGTCCAGTTCGCCGTGGGTGCCTTCCAGGGTCAGGTGCACCTGCTTGCCGGTATCGATGCCGGCCTGGCGCACCACGCGGCGCAGACGCGGCACAAGACCATCGAACGGCACCATGCGCGCGCGCATCAGGCCATCCTGCAGTTCCGAGCTGACGCGCGACTGCTGCTGCAGCAGCGAATCGTACTGGCGCGACAGATCGTCCAGCACGCCCTGCAGGCCGCCAAGGTCGGCTGCCGATTCGTTCAGCGCGCGGCTGAGCTGCTGCAGGGTGGAGAAGCGGTCCAGTTCCAGCGGATCGAACTTCTGATCGGCCTGGTCCTGTTCACGCTGGTAACGCGCGACGATCTGCGCTTCGGTTTCCAGGTCCAGTCGGCGCAGCTGGTCGCGCAGTCGCGCATTGGTGCGCTCCAGTTCACCCATCGCACCGCGGAACGCCCCGAGCTGCTGCTCCAGGCGCGAACGGTAGATCGCCACTTCACCGGCATGGTTGACCAGGCGGTCCAGCAGATCGGCGCGTACGCGCACCTGCTCCTGCTGCGGGCGGGCCAGCGGATCTTCATCCGGCGTGCCTTCCACCGGCAGCGGTGCCGACAGCGGTGCATCGGCCAGGGCCAGCGGCGCCATGGGCACGACGGTCGATTCCGCTTCGCTGCTGGCGGCAACGCCGGCGCTGCCGGCATCCACGCGGGTGCGGGCTTCGAATGCGTCCAGCAGGTCCTGCGCCGGCTCCACCGTGCGGTGTTCGCCGGTACGGGTCAGCAGCTGGTGCAGGCGGTCGAAGCCACGCTCCAGCAGGTGTACGTCGGGGCGTTCAATCTCGGTGCGGCCGGCGGCCACGGCTTCCAGCAGCGATTCGATGCTGTGGCCCAGGTCGCCGATGGCGTTGATGCCGGCCATGCGTGCGCCGCCCTTGAGCGTGTGCAGATCGCGCTGCAGGCCGGCGAGGGCCTCGCGGTCCTGCGGCGCTTCGCGCAGCTCGCTGATCAGCCCGTCGCAATGGTCGAGCAGGTCGTTGCCTTCTTCCACGAAGATATCGACCAGCTCGCGGTCGTACACGCTGAAGTCGAGCTGGTCGCTGGGGGCGTCTTCATGCCCGCTGCTTTCGGCGGCAGGCACGGCAGCGGTGACATCGGCGCCGGCCTCGACAACGGCTTCAACAGCCGCAGCCGCGTGCGCGCCCTGCCCCGGTGCGTCTTCCAGCTCGAACAAGGGTGCCGGTGCGGGGGTAATCGCTTCGGTCACGTCTGCATCCACCGTCGCCGGGGACGGCAGATCGGCGCTCTCTCCTTCACCGACCGCCGCCTCCCCGCCGACGTCCGCAGCCTCGGCGAAGGCATCAGCCTCACCGGGCGCGAGTTCGCTGGCCTGCAGGCCGAGCACGGGCCAGTCGGCCTGCTCGTCCTGCGCCGGTTCCGGCTCGATCACATGCAGGCCGGCTTCAAGCGCCGCCTCCAGGGTGACCGGCTCGGCAAAGCCGGGCGCAGCCATATCATCGTGCAGGCTCGCCAGCGTGCTGTCGAGCGCCTGTTCATCTTCTTCGTCGTACAGCGCGATTTCGTCGTGCGCCTGCGCCGCTGCCGGCGCGTCGATTACGTCAATCGACGCCGGTTCGGCCACGTCCTCAACATCGCTGTCGTCCACCGGCAACGCGCTGGCGTCCAGGTAGGGCGACAGATCATCGGCACCGGTCAGATCGGCGTCATCGGCGTCGGCCGGGGCATCGGGCAGCGTCGCCGTCACCTCTGCAACCACCGCCGCTTCTGCAGGCAGCGGAGCATCGGCATCGGCGCTGGTTTCGGGCTCGGGCTCGACCGCGTCGGTGGCTTCCCCGACCTGCGGCAGCGCGGGCCAGCCGGCATCGAAGAACGGCGAAAGATCTTCGCCACCGGTCAGTTCAACGCGTTCCAGCTCGGTTTCGACCGGCTGCACCGGTTCGATGTCGGCCAGCGCATCGGCCGACGCGGCGTCGGCGTGCACGGGTGCCGCTTCAACTGCATCGATGGCCAGATCGTCGGCGTCGTCATCCTCCATTTCCAGCACCGGCCAGCGCGCTTCGGGCAGCGCGGCCGCCAGCGCCTGCAGGCGCTGCGCCAGGTCATCGTGCGGCACGATGCGCGGCTGCTCGGCCTGCAGTGCGGTCATGGTGCCGGCAATGGCCGACGCGGTATCCAACAGCGCGGACACGCCCTCTTCCGCCGGCACGGCCTGCGCGGCCAGGGTGCGCTTGATGTACGACTCGGCCGCCCCGGTGACGGCGGTGATTTCCGGCACCTCGGTCATCGCGAACGCACCGTTCATGGTGTGCACCGCGCGCAGCAGCGCGTCGGTCACCCCGTGCGGTGCCTGCTGTGCGTCCTGCAGCCAGGCCTGCAACGTGGCCAGGTGCAGCTCCACTTCGGCTTCCAGGATTTCCTGCAGCACGCTGTCGATCTGCGCGGGGGTGCCCACCGGCTCGATCACCTCGGCAACCGATTCGGCGGCCTGCTCGGCAACGTCGCTGATGTCTTCGCTGGCCACGTCCGCCACCGGTGCTTCGGCGACCGGCGCTGCTGCGCCCGGCAGCGGCACGTAGAAGGTTTCTTCACCGGCGCCGACGCGGTCGGCGATGGCCTGCATGGCCTGCAGATCGACGGTGATGCGCTGGCCGTGGCGCAGCGCGGCGTTCAACTGCGGCAGCGCTGCGTGCGCGTGGTCGACCATGGCCAGCACCGCCGGCGTGGCCGGGCGGGTGCCGTCCAGTACGCGGTTGAGCAGGCTTTCGATCTTCCAGGCGAATTCGCCCAGCGTACGTGCACCGACCAGGCGGCCGCTGCCCTTGAGCGTGTGGAAGATACGGCGGATCGGCCGCAGCCGGTCCATGTTGTCCGGCTGCATGCGCCAGGGCGGCAGCAGCGTGCCCAGGTTCTGCAGTTCATCGTCGAACTCTTCCAGGAACACCTCGCGGATGTCCTGGTCGATGTTTTCGGCATCGTCTTCAAAGCCGCCTTCAATGCCGACCTCGGCAGCGCCGGTGGCAACGGCCACCGGTTCAACCGCCGGGGCCGCTTCCGGGTGCGGATTGAACTCCGCCGCCGCCGCGCTCAGTTCGGCCAGGAACTGCGCATCGGCCTCGCTGAAATCGATCGGCGCGATGGTGTCCACCTCGATGGTGGCCACGGCGACCGGTTCGGCGTCGGCGAGCACCGGTGCTTGGGCTTCGGCTTCGATCGGGGCTTCGACAATCGCCGGCTCGGCTTCCTCGGCCTGCACGGGGGTGTCGGCCAGCGGCGAGGCGTCGACGATGTCCAGGGTTGCGTCCAGGTGGGGCGCTCCGTCCAGCGACAGCGTCTCCATCGCATCCAGCGACAGCACGTGCTCGGCATTGTCCAGTTCGCTGGCGTCGAAGTGGAACACCACGTCGTCGCCTGCCACGGCCAGGCCGTCCTGTTCTGCGGCCACCGGGTCGAACGACGACGCCACCGAGGACGACACCGCCGGGGCATCGTCCCACTCGGCCACGGCCACGCTGTCCTCGGCATCGCCGTGGACGTGCGCAGTGCCGTCGGCCACCTGCAGCGATGCGGCCGTCAGCGACCAGTGCGACGCGATGGATGCGTCGCCTGCATCCGCATCGGCTTCATAGCTGACCGGATCGAAGCTGGCGAAGGTCGGCGCACGCGCATCCTCTTCGGCCATCGGCTCGGCGGGCACGCTGTCCGCGGCGTGGTCCAGGCTGCCCAGCTCCCACTGCGGCACTGCCGGCGGCGGTGCGCTGGATGCGGCGAACAGCAGCGGGGCGCTGTCTGCAGCCGCAGCGGCAGGCACGGCATCGGTCTCGGTGTCGGCCAGTTCCAGCGCGCCGAATACCAGCGACTGGGCGTCGGCTTCGGCAACCGGTTGCGCCGGCGGCGGATCGAAGGTGAAATCAGGCAGCG
Organism: Stenotrophomonas sp. YAU14D1_LEIMI4_1; assembly: GCF_003086815.1. Lineage (NCBI taxonomy): Bacteria > Pseudomonadati > Pseudomonadota > Gammaproteobacteria > Lysobacterales > Lysobacteraceae > Stenotrophomonas > Stenotrophomonas sp. YAU14D1_LEIMI4_1. The sequence goes on from NZ_CP025997.1 coordinate 3,199,945, forward strand.
GCACCGGCACGTCGCCCGGTGCCGGCGCGGCAGGCTGCACCGCGATCTGCACCGGCTCGACCTGCAGGGCGGCCGCGGGCAGCGCGACCGCCTCGCGCAGCACCGGGTCGGGCTGGGCGTCAGCGGCCGGCGCAGCGCGCTCGGGCAGCGGCCAGTAACGCAGCGCCTCCAGGCTGCTGCGGGTGATGTCCAGAATGTCTTCGCGGCCAGGACGGCGGTCGCGCAGCGCTTCCAGGTAGTACTCCAGGCTGGCCATGGCATCGGCCAGGGTGTCCAGCTGGCGCCCGCTGGGCACACGCTGGCGGCCGATCAGTTCGGCTTCGATGTACTGCTGCACACCGCGCAGGTAGTCGGCGGCAGTGCCCAGGTCGAGCATGCGCAGCGCACCGGACACGTCGCCCAGCAGGCGCGGCACGTCCTGCAGTTCGCCGTGGTTCCAGCTGGTTTCGATGAAGGCAACGAAATGCTCACGCGCGGCGGCGAAATTGGCGATGGCTTCGTGCGCCAGGATTTCCACCGTGCGGCGGTTTTCCACGGCGCTGGGATCGTCTTCGCCGCTGCCACCGGCGCCCAGATGGGCGACCTGGTCGTCCAGCGATGCATCGACGTACAGCAGGGCACCGGCGATATCCAGCAGCAGGTCTTCATCGATCTGCTGGCGGCCTTCGACCACGCCCAGCAGCGCATCGCGCTGCTGCACGACCACGCCACGCGCGGCGCCCAGGCCCATCATGCCCAGCGTATCGGCCACGGCACCCAGCTTGGTCACCTGTTCCTGCAACTGCTGCGGCGCGCCACCGGTGCGCAGGTGCAGGTCCAGTGCATCCTTCACCTGCAGCAGCTCTTCCTTCACCGCGCTGCCCACCGTATCCAGCAGCTCGCGGTTGCGCCCGCTCAGGCTGCCGCGGGCATGGTCCAGCTCGGCCTCGGTGGCGGTCACGCTGTCTGGCGCGAAGGCGAACAGCACGCTGTCATTGACGCCTTCTTCGCCGCGCGCGGCGCGGATCTCGTTCAGCAGCGGCATCAGCACGATCGGAATATCGCGATGGCCGTTCTGCAGTCGCTCCAGGTAATCGGGCAGCAGCACGCTGCCACGCATCAGGGTGGCGCAGGCTTCGTCGCGGTCGGCAACGCGGCCTTCGCCCACGGCCACGGCCAGCTGCTCCAGTTCCTCGGCCACCATCGCCGGCGCATACAGTTCGACCATGCGCAGGGTGCCCTGCACTTGGTGCAGGTAACCGGCGCAGATGCGCATGCGGCTGCCGTCGGCCGGGTCTTCCACGAAGTACTCGACCTCGTTGCGCACCAGGCGCAGGGTCTCGTCCAGCTCGGGCTTGACCCAGCCCAGCGCTGCATGGCTCATGGCGTCGCGCAGACTGCTGCTCATCGGTGCGCTCCGGTCGCCGCCGCGCGGTTACCGCGCGGACCGTGGCCTGGGGAATGGAAATGCTTCATCGACTGGTTCCTTGCTCGCCGCCCTGCCGTGGTCACGCCGGCAGCTTGAAGTCGGCCACCGAACGACGCAGATCGGCGGCCAGCTGTGCCAGGTGGCCGATCGATTCGGCGGTCTGGCCGGCGCCCTGCGAGGTCTGGCCGGTGATCTGCCGGATCACGCCCATGGTGCGGGTGATGTCCGAGGCCGCAGCGGACTGCTGCTGGGCGGCGATCGAGATGTTCTTGATGAGGGTGTTCAGTGCGTTGGACACGCGCTCGATTTCGGTCAGCGCCGTACCGGCGTCTTCGGCCAGGCGGGCACCGGACACCACTTCAGCGGTGGTCTGTTCCATCGAGGTGACCGCTTCGTTGGTATCGGCCTGAATGGCCTGCACCAGGTTTTCGATGCGTCGGGTCGCGCCCGAGGTTCGTTCTGCCAGGCGCTGCACTTCGTCGGCCACGACCGCGAAACCGCGGCCGGCTTCACCGGCCGACGCGGCCTGCACGGCGGCGTTCAACGCCAGGATGTTGGTCTGTTCGGAAATGTCGTTGATCAGTTCCACGATCGAGCCGATTTCCTGCGACGACTCACCCAGGCGCTTGATGCGCTTGGAGGTTTCCTGGATCTGGTCGCGGATCTGGTCCATGCCCTGGATGGTTTCGCGCACCACGCCGGCACCTTCGGCGGCGATCACCACCGAGCGCTGTGCCACGTCAGCCGACTCGGCCGAGTTGCGCGACACCTGTTCGATGCTGGCAGCGATTTCGCCGATGCGGTCCGAGGCCGAGGTGATCTGGTTGGCCTGGTGGCCGGCCGCCTCTGCCAGCTGCATCGCCGTGGCCTGGGTTTCCTGGGTGGACACGGCCACCTTGGCCGAGGTGTCGTTGATGGTGGTCACCAGGTGGCGCAGTTCATCCACGGCGTAGTTGATTGCGTCTGCAATCGCGCCGGTCATGTCTTCGGTCACCGAAGCCTTCACGGTCAGGTCGCCCTCACCGAGCGAACTGATTTCGTCCAGCAGCCGCATGATCGCCTGCTGGTTGCGGCTGTTGAACTCCACCTGGGTCTGGTAGCGCAGTTCCTGTTCACGCGAACGGCTGCGCACGTTGGTGGAGACGAAGCCGATGATCGCGATCAGCGACAGCGCGCCGGATACCACGCCGATCCAGAAATTCGGGAACAGGCGGGTGTCGGACACCGAGCCGAACGAGGAGAACGCTTCGAACAGCTTGCGGCTGTCGTCGAGCATGCGCGCCGAGCCCTGGCCCAGGGCCGTGGCGGCCGACTGCGCGGCAAACAGCTGGCGCGAGCTGGCCAGGATCGCGTCGGCGTCCTGCTTCATCGCCTCCCACTTCTGCTGCGACTGTTCCAGCGCAGCCACCGCGCCGGCGCCGCGCACGGCGGTGATGCCCAGTTCTTCGTTGCCGTTGCGCAGGCCGTCGAGCACCTGCGAGAACACGGTGATATCGCGGGCCAGCGCATCGCCGGCCGTGGCTGCGCCACTGCCACCAGCGCGCATTTCGGTCACGCGGCGGGCCATGGTGCCGGCCACCACCACCTGCTGCAGCGCGCTGTACACCTGCGAAGCGGGTGCGCCGGAGGCGGACATCGCCCGCACCAGCTCATTCAGCTGCGCCTGCAGGCCCGGCACGGCGCCTGTGAAGTTGTTGGCGTTGCCGGCCAGGGCCAGCACCGCCGGTTCGCTGGCCACCAGCTGGCCGGCCTGCTTGCCCAGCGGCGCCCACGTCTCGGCCAGGGTGCCGATGGCCTTGGACACGCCCGGTTCGCTGCCGTAGCGGCCCTGCAGGGTGGACACGTTCTGTTCGATCGCGTTGCGGGTGGCCTTGAAGGCGGTGAACGCCTGCGCGTTGCCGCCCACGGCATCACGGCCCTGATTGGCCAGCTGCTGTGACAGCACCTGCAGGTCGGCGGCTTTGGAGCCGGCGTCGGCCAGGCGGCTGCCCTGCCAGGTGGCCACACCCGTGTTCAGGCCGAACAGGACCATGGACAGCAACAGCAGGGCCAGCCACAGGTTGCTGCCGCCCAGCCGCAGCTTGCCGGTCTTGGTGGCGTCCGAAGCAGTACTCATCGTTCAACCTCGAGGTTCAATACAGGGGGCGTTGCCCGGCCTCAGGCCGCGGCTTGCCGGAATTCAGGGGTGCGCGACAGCAACGAGAGCGAGAACACGCCCCATTCGTGGCCATCGGCGTGGAAGGCGCGATCTACGAAGTGGCCATAGCGGCCCTCGGCCAGGCGACCGGCATCGATCTGCTGGGCCAGCTCGAAGCTGCGCTGGCCGAACAGTTCATCGATGGTCAGGGCCACGTCGCCGCCGGCCTGGCGCATGATCAGCACGCGCTGGCCTTCCTGCTGCACGGTGCGCGCACCTTCCAGGAAGTACTTCAGATCGACCACCGGGAACAGGTTGCCGCGCAGGTTGCCCACGCCCAGCAGCCACGGCTGTGCGCATGGCACCGGGGTGACCGGCGGCATCGGCACGATTTCCACCACTTCGCGGAAATCGGACACCAGCCGGCGCTGGCCAACCCGGTAGCCCACGCCGCGCCACAGGTCCTGGGCGAACTGGCGTTCGGGCAGCTGCACCGCATGGGCCAGGCTGCGCCGTTCGTAGGCTTCAAGAATGTCGAAAGGCGAACGCATCAGGCCACCAGTTCGTTGATCCGCGCGATCAGCTCTTCTTCGCGCGGCGGCTTGACGATGTAATCGGCTGCGCCCTGGCGCAGGCCCCAGGCCTTGTCGGTTTCCATCGCCTTGGTGCTGACGATGATGACCGGGATGTGCTTGATCGCCGCATCGCGGGCCATGGCCCGGGTTGCCTGGAAACCACTCATGCCCGGCAGCACCACGTCCATCAGCACCAGCTGCGGTACCTGGTCGCGGACCAGCTGCAGGCCCTCTTCGGCGTTGTCCGCTTCCAGCACCTCGTGGCCGGCACGGCGCAGCCACTGGGTGAACACCGCGCGGTCGGTCGGTGAATCCTCGATCAGAACGATACGAGCCATTGTGCCTTTCCCCCCTGGTCAGGCGTTGACGTATGTGCGGATGGCACCCAGCAGTTCTTCACGCGTGAAAGGCTTGGTCAGGTACTGCTCCGAGCCGACGATGCGCCCGCGCGCCTTGTCGAACAGGCCATCCTTGGAGGACAGCATGATGACCGGAGTGGACTTGAACAGCTGGTTGCCCTTGATCAGGGCACAGGTCTGGTAGCCATCCAGCCGCGGCATCATGATGTCGACGAAGATGATCTGCGGCTGCTGGTCGGCGATCTTGGCCAGTGCTTCGAAGCCATCGGTCGCCGTCACCACCTCGCAGCCTTCGCGCTTGAGCAGTGTTTCCGCGGTCCGGCGGATGGTCTTCGAGTCATCGATGACCATCACCCGGAGTCCTGCGAGTTCCCCGCCCGCAGTCATGTTTTCAGTCATTGCCATTCCCCAAGCGCGCGGCCCTTCTAGGTTGGGTGCCGCTGCGAAAGCGTATCTATATCGCACTTTCCGCGCCCGCTTCAAGGCCGTCCCACCGGGCTTGGCGTGGCGCCCGGCTGAACGTGACCGGTTTGGCAGACACTGCGCAGAACCGGGCCCGGCCGCCGGTTCGGGGACGCAGCGTTGCAGGCCACGGGGCAGGCACGGGGCGGGCGTTGCCGCTACCATCAACGCCTTGCCTTGAAGGTGCGCCCATGCCGTTGAATGTCATCGTGGTGATGGATCCCATCGCCCACATCAAGATCGCCAAGGACACGACGTTCGCCATGCTGCTGGAAGCCCAGCGCCGTGGCCACGCCCTGCACTACGTGCAGCCGGGCGGGCTGGCCCTGGAAGGCGGCGTGGCCGTGGCCCGTACCGCCCCGCTGCAGGTGCGCGACGACCCGGCCGGCTGGTACGAGCTGGGCGCATTCAGCCGCACCGTGTTCGGCCCCGGCCAGGTGGTGCTGATGCGCAAGGACCCGCCGGTCGACGCCGAATTCATCTACGACACCCAGGTGCTGGACCTGGCTGCCGCTGCCGGCGCCTGCGTGGTGAACAACCCGCAGGGCCTGCGCGACTACAACGAAAAGCTGGCCGCCCTGCTGTTCCCGCAGTGCTGCCCGCCCACCCTGGTCAGCCGCGATGCCAAGGCACTGAAGGCGTTCGCGCTGGAGCATGGCCAGGCGGTGCTGAAGCCGCTGGACGGCATGGGCGGCCGCTCGATCTTCCGCAGCGGCCAGGGCGACCCCAACCTGAACGTGATTCTGGAAACCCTGACCGACGGCGGCCGCAAGCTGGCGCTGGCCCAGAAGTTCATTCCCGACATCACCGCCGGCGACAAGCGCATCCTGCTGGTCGACGGCGAGCCGGTGGATTACTGCCTGGCGCGCATTCCTCAGGGCGATGAGTTCCGCGGCAACCTGGCCGCCGGTGGTCGTGGCGAAGGCCGCCCGCTGAGCGAACGCGACCGCTGGATCGCTGCCCAGGTGGGCCCGGAAATGAAGCGCCGCGGCATGCGTTTCGTTGGCCTGGACGTGATTGGCGACTACCTGACCGAAGTGAACGTGACCAGCCCGACCTGCGTGCGCGAACTGGATGCGCAGTACGGGCTGAACATCGCCGGCACCCTGTTCGATGCGATCGAGGCCGGCCTGCGCTGATGGAAGCCGTGTCCGCCGTGCTGCCCCCGCCGCCGCGCGAAGCACAGCGGCTGGCCGCCACCCTGGCCCTGTCGGTGCTGCTGCACGTGCTGCTGGTGCTGGGGGTGGGCTTTGCGGTGAAGGGGGACGCGCCGCTGGTGCCCACCCTGGAAGTGATCTTCAGCCAGACCCGCACGGCACTGACGCCCAAGCAGGCCGATTTCCTGGCCGCCGCCAACCAGGAGGGCGGCGGCGAGCATGACCGCGCCCAGCGCCCGCGCGACAACCAGACCGGCGTGGTGCTGCAGGCGCAGGCGGGCGTGAGCCCGGTGCCGCAGCAGCAGCAATCGGCCGCGCCGGTGCCGCCGCCGCAGGCGCGGGTGGTGAGCAGCCGCAATGGGCAGGACCAGGTGGCGCAGGCGCAGGCCCGCCCCACCCCACTGCAGCCGACCCCGGACGCGCCAATGACCGCGCGCGAGCAGCGCGATGCGGAAATGGCCCGGCTGGCTGCCGAGGTCCATCTGCGCTCGGCGCAGTATGCAAAGCGACCGAACCGCAAGTTCGTTTCGGCCAGCACCCGCGAATATGCCTACGCCAATTATCTGCGCGCCTGGGTGGACCGGGCCGAGCAGGTCGGCAACCTGAATTATCCCGACGAAGCGCGGCAGCGTCGGCTGGGTGGCCAGGTGGTGATCAGCGTGGGCGTGCGCCGCGATGGCAGCGTGGAAAGCAGCCGCATCCTGAAATCCAGCGGCACGCCGTTGCTGGATGAGGCGGCATTGCGGGTGGTGAAGCTGGCGCAGCCGTTCCCGGCGTTGCCGAAGACCGATGACGGCGTGGATATCCTGCAGGTAACCCGCACATGGGTGTTCCTGCCCGGCGGCGAACTGCGCGACGACCGGTAGGGGTTTGTCGCCCGGGCCTGCGGCCCGGGACCCGCTGCAGAGCCAGAGCCAGGGCAACAGCAACAGCCAGAGCAGCGGTAGAGAGTCTGGGCTTGGCGGGGCGGTGTGGGCGTGCAGGACACGCCGTGAATCCATCCCTGGAGGCTCGTAGGCGCCATCCATGGCGCCTGCGGTCCTGCACGCCCACACCGCCCCACCTCTGACAGATCGCGGCGCTTCTTCGCTTCTGGTAGGTGTCGACCTTGGTCGACACGGTAGATCCACGCCATGCGTGGATGCGAGCGAAGCGATCCGCTTTTGACTTTGATTTTTTTTTTGATTTTCCGTGGCGGACGCGCACGGAAACTGTCAAAGGCTGGGCGGGTGGGTTGCGCAGGGGCGCAGGCGCCATGGGCCCGAGGCATGCCTCGGGCGGGTTGGGCAGGACGCCCAACCCCGGTCTTGCCGTTTGCGCAGGACAGCGCACACGAGCAAGGCGCCTACGAGCTTACATGGACGTACTTGCAGCGTCCCCTGCGCAACCCACCCGCCCGGCCAAGCACGGCTGTTGTAGTCGACTGACAGTCGACTTTACCGATCCCCCGCCACGAGGGGCTCAGCCGTTGGCTTTCGCCTTCGCCTCGCGGGCGGCCTGCTGCTCGACCAGGGTCAGTGCTACGTTGTCGCGCAGGTACGCCGGTTCAACGCGTTCGGCGGCAATCGCTTCGCCACGCGCGAAGGCGGGTACCGCCAGGGTCAGCACATCGGACGCGCGCGGCAATGCCGTTGCATCGAAGCCACGCAACCCAGCACCCAGCTGCGCCACCAATGCGCCGTCGGCAGCAGCGAAGCCACTGCCTACCCCGTAGGCCCGCAGCCCATCCGGCAGCGTCACAGCCGCTGGCGCGCACACGCGCTCGGCATCGCAGGCCACCGGCAGGCCATCCACGCGCTCGAAGCGTGCGGCGTACACCTCGCCCATCCGTGCATCGATCACCGACAGAATCTGCGCTTCCTCGGCCGGTGCACGCAGCGCCAGCACCTGCAGCGTCGACACCGGCAGCAACGGGCGGTCCAGCGCCAGCGCAATGCCCTGCGCAATGGCGATGGCCAGGCGCACACCGGTGAAGGCGCCGGGGCCGCGACTGAGCGCAATGCCATCCAGCTGGCGGCGGCTGATGCCCGCCTCGGCCAACAGTGCCTCGGCCCAGGGCAGGCTCAGCTCGGCATGCCGGCGCGGGGCGATCTCGAAGCGTTCCAGCACCTGCCCGTCCACATGCAGGGCAACGGAACAGGCTTCGGTGGCGGTTTCAAAGGCGAGCAGTTTCATCGGGTCAGGTCAGAACAAGGGGAACGTGGCACCGGGGGCCGGCAGTGGGCCCGCAGCAGGCTCGGGCGCCGCAGCGGCCGGCGCCGGCGGGGCAGCGTCCCCGGCCACGGGCGTCCATTGTGGCGCAAAGAAGGCCTGGACATCGGCCAGCGCGCGGGTCTGCCGGAACGGCGGCAGCGAAGACAGGAACACCCGGCCGTAGCCCCGGTTCAGCAGGCGCGGGTCGCACAGCACCAGCACGCCGCGATCGGTCTCGCTGCGGATCAGCCGGCCCACGCCCTGCTTCAGCGCGATCACCGCCTGCGGCAACTGCTCGTCGCGGAACGGATTGCCACCCTGGCTGCGGATCGCTTCCAGGCGGGCCTCGTACACCGGGTCATCGGGGGCGGCGAAGGGGAGCTTGTCGATCACCACCACGCTCAGCGCCTCGCCCACCACATCCACGCCTTCGCGGAAACTGGCCGAGCCCAGCAGCACGCCGTTGCCCGATTCGCGGAAGCGCTGCAGCAGGGTCGCACGCGGTGCCTCGCCCTGCACGAACAAGGGCCACGGCCCATCGCGCAGCGCTTCGGCGGCTTCACGCAACGCGCGGTGCGAAGCAAACAGCAGGAACGCCCTGCCCTGCGAAGCGCGCAGCACCGGCTGCAGGGCCTGGATCAAGGCGGTACCAAAGCCCCGCGCGGCCGGATCGGGCAGGCCCTCGGGCAGGTAGCACAGTGCCTGCTCGGGCCAGTTGAACGGACTGGGCTGGACCAGCGTATGCGGATCATCCAGCCCCAGCCGCGTGGCGATATGGTCGAATCCCCCGCCCACGGTCAGCGTGGCCGAGGTGAAGATCCATGCGGCGCGGCTGCGCTCGCGGTGCTCGCGCAACGGACCGGACACATCCATCGGCGTGCGCTGGCAGCGGAAGCCGCGCGGGGTCAGCTCATACCAGAGCACATCGGCCGCCGCCGGTGCATCGTTCGGATCGGCATCGAAATCGAGCACCGGCTCGTCCTCGCCCAGCCAGCGCGCAAGACGCGAAACCGCTTCACGTGCCCGTGCATGGCAGGCATCCAGGCCCGCCGCGGCATCGCGCAACGGCTGCAGCGTCTGCTCCAGGGCCACCAGGCAGCGCATCACGGTGTCGAAGCCGTCGCGCACCTGCGGCATCGCCAGCGCGCGCCACTGCGTGCCCCGTTGCGGCAACCCTTCCATGGCCAGGCGCAGGGCCAGCAGTGCCTGCTGCAACTGATCGACGCCGTCCTGCAGGCTGGCCTGCGCCCCGCCCACACCGCGCGCTTCGGCCAGACAGTCGCGCCCCAGCTCCTGCCAAGGGCGCATGCCGAAGCCTTCGCCGAAGAACTGCGCAGCCAGTTCAGGCAACTGATGGGCCTCATCAATGACGAAGGCCTGCGCCCCCGGCAGCAGCTCGCCAAAACCATCCTGCTTCAGGGCCAGGTCGGCCAGCAGCAGATGATGGTTGACCACCACTACATCGGCAGCCTGCGCGCGTTGCCGTGCACGCACCACGAAACAGTCATCCCAGAACGGGCAGTCGGTGCCCAAGCAGTTGTCCACGGTGGAGGTGACCATGGGCAACAGCGGTGAATCGTCGGCCAGGCCATCCAGCTCGGCGATATCGCCAAATTCCGAGCGACCGGACCAGGCCAGGATGCGCTGGAACTGCGCGGCCTGTTCCGGGCTGGAAAAGCGCGGCTCGCCGCGCGCCTGCTGCAGGCGGTAGCGGCACAGATAATTGGCGCGGCCCTTCAGCAGTGCACTGCGCAGACCCACGCCCAGCGCCTGGCGCACGCGCGGCAGATCGCGATGGTAGAGCTGGTCCTGCAGCGCGCGGGTGCCGGTGGAAATGATGGTGCGCAGCCCGGACAGCAACACAGGTACCAGATAGGCGAAGGTCTTGCCGGTGCCGGTACCCGCCTCGGCCAGCAGCAGATCGCGCTGCTGCAGCGCATCGGCGATGGCCTCGGTCAGGCGCAGCTGCGCAGGGCGCGGCACGAACGCATCCAGGTGCGAGGCGAGCGCGCCGCCGTCGCTGAGGGCCTCGCGGCTGGCGTGGACAAGGTCGGACATCAGAGGGAAAGGATACCGGGCCGGGCGCTGCCCGGCACCCGTTTCAAGCCAAAGCCAAAGCCAAAGCGTTGTTCATGGCTCAGGGTTGCTGCGTGCTGGGTGGGGCGGACGGACATGCTTCGTAGAGTCGAGCTTGCTCGACTGGATCCAGAAGCGGTGTGAGTAACCGAAAAGAAGGGGTCGGAGCCGTTTTCCTGCGGAAAACGGATCCGACCCCCTGGCGAGTGCGCGCAGCGCGCGACCCGCTTTTGACTTTCTTTTTCTTTTCCGTGGCTGGACGCACACGGGAACTGTCAGAGGCCGGGCGGGTGGGTTGCGCAGGGGCGCAGGCGCCATGGATGGCGCCTACGAGCTTACAGGGACGTACTTGCAGCGTCCCCTGCGCAACCCACCCGCCCGGCCAACCCTCAGCGTCAGTCGACTAACAGTCGACTCTACCGCCCGCCAGCCAGCCACGAGGGGCTGCGCCGTTGGCTGGAAACTCAGTACCGCTTGATCCCCGGCACGGTGCAGCCTTCCAGCTGCGCATGCGCCGATACCGCGTTTTCCTTCTCGCCACGCGCCAGCCGTGCCTGCTCGATGGTCGCCCAGTGGCGCCGGCACAGCGGCCCGGTCTTCGAACCCAGGTCCACCGCCTTGCGCGCGAAGGTCTCTGCCTCGGCCCACTGGCCCTGCAGCAACGCAATCTCGGCTCGCTCCTGCAGCACCGACGGGTCGCCGGCCACGATCTGCAACGCCTGGTCCAGGCTGCCGGCCGCACCGGCCAGATCATTGCCCTGGCGCTGTGCCAACGCCGCCTGGCGCAGGTCTTCCACCTGCGAATCACGCAGCGGCTGCACCGACAGTTCCTTGTCGTCCGGGCCCGCAGCCGCATCCACGGCGGCCAGACGCTGCGCCGGGGTGGTGGTGTCCACCGGCTTGACCACCTGCGGCGCACTGCTCATGCAGGCCGCCAGGGCAAGGCTGAGGGTGGCCACGGCCATCGGCGCATACAGGGTTCGAAGGTTCATCGGCATCACCGGCTGGGGGAAGGGGTCGTGGCGGCCGGGGCAGCGGCCGGTTCGGCGGGCGGATCGGGCTTGCGGTCCAAGCCGAACCAGCTGCGCCAGCCGCCACCTTCGCTTTCGCCGCCCTGCTCTTCGGGCACGCTGGCCGGCGCACAGGGCGCGTAGGCCGGGGCATAGCCCACCACGAACGGGAAACGACGCGCGCCGGGGCAGCCTTCATCGGTGCTGTTGGTACCGGTGGCGGCCACCGGCTGCCAGTCCAGACCCTTGTTGCTGACCTTCAGCGGGGCACTGGGCAGGCGCTGGAAGATGCCCGACCACACCCGCATGGCGCCGGTTGCACCGTACAGGCCGGCCTGCTCGTTCTTGTCGTTGCCCATCCAGATCACCGCCAGGTGGTCGCCGGTGTAACCGGCATACCAGCTGTCGCGGCCATCGTTGGTGGTGCCAGTCTTGCCGGCCGGCTGCAGGCGGCCCAGGCCGTCGGCATTCAGGCGCTGGGCGGTGCCGCTGGCCACCACCTGCTGCAGGCCGATGCTGATCAGGTTGGCGGCAATCGAATCGCCTTCCTGCGCCGGCGCCGGGGTCTTGTCGTAGCGCTTGAGCAGCTTGCCCTGCGGGTCCAGCACGCCACGCACGGCGTGCAGCGGCTGGATCTCGCCGCCCGAGGCCAGGAACTGGTACAGCTGGGCCATGGCGTAGGGGCTCTGGTCGGTCGAGCCCAGGATGACCGCCGGGTTGGCCTCGGCCTTCAGGCCAGCCAGCACGTGGATCAGCTGGGTGACCCGTTCCGGCCCCACCTGCATGCCCACGCGCACCGTGGCCTGGTTGTAGGAATGGGCCAGCGCATCAATCAGGCGCACCGTGCCATGGCTGCGGTTGTCAGCGTTGCCGGGGCTCCAGTTGCGGCCACGGCCCAGCTGCACGGTCACCGGTGAATCATCCACCCAGGTCGCCAGCGAATAGCGGTCCGGCTGGGCCAGCGCCAGCAGATAGACGAACGGCTTCAGCAACGAACCCACCGGACGCTGTGCCTCGATGGCGCGGTTGAAGCCGACCTCGGACACCTCGCGGCTGCCGATCACGGCCAGCACGTCGCCGTTGTGCACGTCGGTCAGCACCATGCCGGCCTGGAGTTCCGGGCGGCGCTTGCTTTCCAGCGACTTGATGGTGCGCGTCACTGCACCCTCGGCATACGCCTGGGCCGACGGTGACATGCCGGTCATCACGCTCAACCCGGCGCCCTGCAGGGCGGCTTCGGGGTAATCGTGGCCCAGCTGGCGGCGCACCAGATCCACGTACGCCGGGAAGCGGTTGGCCGCCACTAGGCCGGGCGTCTTCGGCACGCCCAGCGGCGCCTTCAGCGCACGCTGGTACTCGGCGTCGTCGATCAGCGCCGCCTCGTGCAGCTTGCCCAGCACGAAGTTGCGGCGGTCCAGCGCGCGTTCCGGGTTGCGCCGCGGGTCGTAGTACGACGGCCCCTTCACCAGACCGATCAGCAGCGCCACCTGTTCGGTTTCCAGCGACGACAGATCGCGGCCGAACCAGAATTCCGCACCCGAGGACATGCCATGGATCGCCTGGCTGCCGCGCTGGCCCAGGTACACCTGGTTCAGGTAGGCCTCGAAGATGGTGCGCTTGTCGTAGCGCGCTTCCATGATGAGCGCGTACAGCACTTCATTGAACTTGCGGGTGACGGTCTGTTCCTTGCCGATGCCCAGCAGGCCGCTGCGCGCCAGCTGCTGGGTAAGCGTGGAAGCACCCTGGCGGCTCTGCCCGCCGGAACGGATCGTGACCCACACGGCGCGGGCAATGCCGGAAAGATCGATGCCGTGGTGGCGGTTGAAGTCCTTGTCCTCCACCGCCTGCAGGCCGGTCACCAGCAGGTCGGGCGCTTCATCCATGCGCACCAGGCGCCGCTCTTCCTGCTTCTGCCCGTACAGGGTGGCGATACGCGCCGGGTCCAGGCGCGCGGCCTTCAGCGCCTTGCGGCTGTCGGCGTCGCGCAGCGAGGCGATGCTGCCACCGGACAGGGTCAGTTCCACCCGGCGCGGGGCCACGCGGCCATCCACATCGTTGTAGCCGCGGCTGGAAATGGTGAAGCGACCGCCCTGCACCGCGTAGGTGGCCGGTTCCTTGCCCTGGCCGTCATCGCGGTAAGCCGAGGCCGCCAGTTCGGTCTTCAGGGTGGCCGCGTCCATGGCCTTGCCGGGCACCACGACCAGCGGTCGCGCGTACACCCGCGTGGGAATCTGCCAGCGCAGTTCACCGAAACGCTGGGTCACCTGTTGGTTCAGGTACAGCGTGTACGGAATCAGGAAGCCCAGGCCCAGCGCGAACGCGGCCATGCTCCAGGTGATCAGGCGGCTGCGCCAGGAGGGGCCGTCACCGGTCGGGGTGTCGTCGTCGAGATCGTCGATGTCGTCGGAATCGTAGCGTCGGGGCACGGGAATGCGACAATGTAGGGTCTGGCGAGTCTACCCCAGCCGCTGTGGCTGGCGAATTCCCGCCGATTCCCTGCTTAAGCTGGAGTTGTTACCGGATGGCGATGTCCCTGGCCGAATGGCGCTACCTGCTGAACCGCCTGACCGGCCTGGCGCAGCGCAGTCTGGCCAGTCTGCGTACCCGCGGCTGGCGGGCCACCTGGCAGCGCATCCGCGTGCACACCCAGCGCGCCGTGCCGGCACCGCGTACGCCCCTGTACCTGCCCGCGGCGCAGGCCTTCGCGCCGTTCAGCGTTCCCAGCAGCGATGCCCCGCAGGTCAGCATCGTCATTCCCGTCTACAACCATGTGCAGCACACGCTGGCCTGCCTGCGCGCACTGGCCGCGCACCCACCGGCGGTGCGCTGCGAGATCCTGGTGGTGGATGACGGCAGCAGCGACCAGACCACGCAGTGGATGCCCTGCATCGGCGGCCTGCGCTACGAAGTGCGCGCGCAGAACGGCGGCTTCATCGAAGCCTGCAACGACGGCGTGTCGCGTGCGCGCGGCGACCATGTGGTGCTGCTGAACAACGACACGGTGCCGCAGCCCGGCTGGCTGGACGCTCTGCTGGACACCTTCCACAGCGTGCCCGACGCGGGCCTGGTGGGCAGCCAGCTGCTCTACCCCGACGGCCGCCTGCAGGAATCGGGCGGAGTGATCTTCCGCGACGGCAGTGGCTGGAGCTACGGCCGTTTCGAAGCTGCCGACGATCCGCGCTACGCCAGCCTGCGCGATGTCGACTACTGCTCGGGTGCCGCGCTGATGCTGCCGCGCGCCCTGTGGCAGCAGCTGGGCGGCTTCGATACCCGCTACAAGCCGGCCTACTACGAAGACACCGACCTGGCCTTCCGCGTGCGTGCGCACGGCCTGCGCGTGCTGGTGCAGCCGGCCAGCCGCGTGGTGCATGACGAAGGCACCAGCAATGGCACCGACACCGGCAGCGGGGTGAAGGCCTACCAGGTGCGCAACCAGGGCATTTTTGCCAGCAAGTGGGCCGCTGAACTGGCCACGCACCCGGCGGTGGGCGAGGTGCCCTCGCCGGCCCTGCTGCTGCGCGGTCGCCGCCAGGTGCTGATCCTGGATGAAGAAGTGCCCCGCCCCGAGCGCGATTCCGGCTCGCTGCGGCAGGTGAACCTGATCCGCCTGCTGCTGCAGGGCGGCGCCCACGTGGTGTTCGTGCCGACCCGCCGCGAGCATGCCGGCGTGGCCACCCAAGCCCTGCAGCGGATGGGCGTGGAAGTCTGGTATGCGCCGTTCCTGGACGGCGTGGCCGGCTGGCTGCGTACCCACGGCGCACGTTTCGATGTGGTGATGCTGGTGCGCCACCACGTCGCCAACGCCTGCCTGCCACTGGTCAAGCGCTACGCACCGCAGGCACGCACCGTGTTCGACACGGTCGATCTGCACTACCTGCGCGAACGCCGCGGTGCCGAAGTGGCCGGCGATGCCGGCCTGGTGCGCAATGCCGAGCGCACCCGCGCCAGCGAACTGGCGGTGATGGACCAGTGCGACGTGACGGTGCTGGTCAGCGCCGCCGAGCGCGAGCAGTTGCAGGCCGACGCGCCACAGGTCCAGGTGGAACTGATTTCCAACCTGCACGAAGTCGCGGGTGCCGGCGCGCCCTGGGCCCAGCGCCACGATCTGGTGTTCGTGGGCGGGTTCGGCCATCCGCCAAACCTGGATGCGATGGAATGGTTCATCGGTGACGTTTTTGCCGTTCTGCGCGCGCGGTTGCCGCAGGTGCAGCTGCACGTGATCGGTGCCGGCGCCCCGGACAGCCTGAAGGCGCTGGCGGCCACCCAGCCAGGCGTGCAGATGCACGGCTTCGTGGAAGACATCACCCCGTACATGGACGGTGCGCGCATCGCCATCGCGCCGCTGCGCTTCGGCGCAGGGGTGAAGGGCAAGATCAACCTGAGCATGGCCCATGGCCAGCCCGTGGTCGGCACTACCTGCGCGGTGGAAGGCATGCACCTGCAGGCCGGCCGCGACGTGCTGGTGGCCGACACCGCCGAAGCATTTGCCGACGCCGTCGCGCGCCTGTACCAGGACCCGCAGCTGTGGCAGCAGTTGTCCGATGCGGGGCTGGAGAATGTCGCCCGGCATTTCTCGCTGGATGCCGCACGCACCACCGTGCAGCGCGTGTTCTTCAGCTAGTCCGTCTGGCCACCGGCCTGGCGCAGCCGCTGTTCGAAGGCGGCCAGTTCGGGCAGGTCCGGTTGTAGTCGCCGCACCTGCTCGACCGCGCCGGCGGCGAACTGCACATCGCCGCGCCCCAGGCGTTCGCTGCCGATCGCCAGCCAGCGCTGGGCCAAGCGCACCCGCGCGCCGGGCAAGGCCGATGCGGTGGGCGCCAGGGTCTGCCACGCCTGCAGGCAGGCCCCGGCAGCCTGCACGCGGTTCTGCCGCAGATTGTCATCGAAGCAGCGCTGGCTGGCCGGCAGCAGCCGCGCCGCCGCCGCTTTCACGCGGGGATCGCGCGGCGCCAGTGACTGCGCCTCGCGCAAGGCATCGTAGGCACTGTGCCCTGGCGGGCTGATCCACTGCTGGGCACGTTCAGCGCGTTCGATCCGGGCCAGATGTCCGCGCAGCAGACGCTCGCGCTGCGCACGCCCCTGCCCCGGCTGCTGCAGCGCCTGTTCGGCCTGGCGGGCGCGCTGCACGCGTTGCAGGTCCTGCTGCAGGGCCAGTGGCGAAGCGCCCAGCGCGGTGGCCAGGCCGCGATCATGTTCGGCGGCCTGGAACTGGAAATCTTCGGCATGGCGCTGGCTTCGCAGCAGCAGCGCCTGCAGGGTCTGCTCGCGGCCACGGATCGCCGCGGCATCATCTGCGGTCACCGCCAGCACGGCCAGGAAACCCTCGGCAGCGGCATCCAGCTGCTGCCGCTGCAGCGCACGCTGGGCCTGCCGCAGGCGTTGCTCGGTGGCCTGAGCCAGTGCCTCCTGGGTGGCTGGCAGGTCCGAATGCCCGGGATCGAAACGGCGCGCCCGCTGCACCGTGTCCGACGCGGCGGCCAACGCGCCCTGCCCGGCTTGCACGCGCGCTTCCTGCAACAGATCGCTCAGCGCGTCTTCGCGCCCTTCCAGCGCCGACAGATTGTCCGGCTGCAAGGCCAGCACCCGCTGGAACAGCGGCAGTGCGCTGTTTTCGCCCTCGTCCAGGCGCCCCGCCGCGAAGGCATTGCGGGCCTGCGCCAGCAGCGCGCCGACGCCAGCCCCGGCACGCCGCCGCGCCAGCAGCTGCTGCGCCACGGCATCGGTCTGTGCCTGCGGCACCTGCAGTTCGCGGGCCAGCGCCAGCCGCTGCGCACAGCCGTCCAGATCACCGGCCTGCAGCCGCTCACGGGCCTGCTGCAGCGCGGCCGCACCGGTCTGCGCCAGCCCCTGGCGCGCCAACGGGCGGTCGCCATCGAGTGCCAACACCGCCTGGTAACGTTCGCGTGCGCCGCTGCCGTCGGCCGCTGTCAGGCGCCCGGCAGCCAGCGCGCGGTCGCCCTCGGCCAGCAACTGCTCGATCTGCGAATCATCCCAGAACCAGTCGGCCAAGGGCTTGCGCACCAGCACCAGCAGCAGAAACACCGCCACGGCCGCCAGCAGCGCCCAGCGCCACACCCGGCGTGCATGCCGGGCCTGCAGCCACCACCAGCGCCCCTCGCGACGGACACGGGCCAGCGCCGGGTGCGCCGTGCCGTGTGCGGGGTGCGGGGGCTCGCGTTCCATGCGTGCAGGGTAGCCGGGGCAGCGTGAAGCTCAGCCCAGACGACGCGCCTCGCTCACGCCCGGCAGCGCATCCAGCTTGCCCAGCAGGTTGGACAGCTGGCCATAGTCGGTCACCTTCAGGCGCAGCCGCAGATGCGCGCGGCCGCTGTTGCGCACGTTGTCGCTGTGGATATCCAGCACGTAGGCATCTTCCTGCGCGATCAGGTTGGTGATGTCCTTCAGCAGCCAGCGGCGGTCCACCGCATCAACCACCACGTCCACTTCGTAGCCACCGCCGGCCTGGCCCCATTCCACCGGCAGGATCCGCTGCGGACTGGTCGCGGCCAGTCGGGCCAGCGCCGCGCAGTCGGCGCGGTGCACGGTCACGCCCCGGCTGCGGGTCAGGTAACCGACGATGGGTTCGCCGGCCACCGGCTGGCAGCAGCGCGCCAGCTGCACCAGCAGGTTGCCCACGCCCTGCACGGTGAACTTGGATTTGCCCAGGTTTTCCCGGCGCGCGGTCGGCCGCGGCAGGGCCGGCGCCGGGGCCGGCTGGCTGGCCGCACGTTCGGCTTCCAGCAATGCACGGCTGACCTGGTTGGGCCCGGTGTCGCCCAGCGCCACCTGGATGTACAGATCGTCCACGCTGTCGGCATGGAATTTCTTCGCGGCGCCGGCCAGGTCGGCATGCTGCAGGCCCAGCCGCTTCAGTTCGCGTTCCAGCAGCTCGCGCCCGGCATGCACGTTGCGCGCCCGGTCCAGCTTGTGGAACCAGCTGCGCACCTTTTCGCGCGAACGGTTGCTGGCCAGGAAACCCAGCGCGGGCATCAGCCAGTCGCGGCGCGGGTCGGCCTCCTTGCCGGTGAGGATCTCGACACGGTCACCACTGCGCAGCCGGTAGGTCAGCGGCACGATGCGGCCGTTGACCTTCGCGCCACGGCAGCGGTGCCCCACCATGGTGTGCACCTGGTAGGCGAAATCCAGCGGCGTGGCGCCCTGCGGCAGGTCCAGCACTTCGTCCTTCGGGCTGAGCGCATAGACCCGGTCTTCGGTCAGTTCGGCATCCAGCGCCCCGGCCAGTTCATTGCCCTGGCCATCCTGCGCCTGCTCCAGCAGCTGGCGCATCCAGGTGATCTTGCGGTCGAAGGCCTTTTCCGCACCCTTGCCGCCTTCCTTGTACTTCCAGTGCGCGGCCACGCCCAGTTCGGCCTGGGCGTGCATGTCGTGCGTGCGGATCTGCACTTCGATCGTGCGCCCTTCCGGGCCGACCACGGCGGTATGCAGTGAACGGTAGTCGTTGGCCTTGGGCCGGGCGATGTAATCGTCGAACTCGCTGGGCACCGGCGCCCACAGTGCATGCACCACGCCCAGCGCGGCGTAGCAGGCGGCCACGTCGTTCACCATCACCCGCACCGCGCGGATGTCGTACAGCTGGTCGAAGGCCAGCCGCTTCTTCTGCATCTTCCGCCAGATGCTGTAGATGTGCTTCGGGCGGCCGCTGACTTCGGCCTGCAGGCCCTGCGCCGCCAGTTCGCGCGACAGCACCTTCTTCACGTTTTCCACGTAGCGCTCGCGGGCGATACGGGTCTCGTCCACCTCGCGCGCAATGCGTCGGTAGGTGTCCGGCTCCAAGTGGCGGAACGCCAGGTCTTCCAGTTCCCACTTCAACTGCCAGATGCCGAGCCGGTTGGCCAGCGGCGCATGGATGTCGCGGGTCAGCTGGGCCAGCGCACGGCGCTGCGGTTCGTCCAGCTTGTCAGCCGCGCGCATGCGCGCCAGTTGTCGGGCCAGCAGGATCGGCACCACCCGCAGGTCGCGGATGATGGCCAGCAGCAGGCGGCGCAGGCCTTCGCTGTTGCGGCCCGCTTCGCGACCGGCGTGCAGCGCCCACACCGGATCGGCCGCGTCCTGGCCGTCCAGCAGCCCGGCCACAGCCGTGGCATGGTTGCCCAGCGGCAACGCGTCCAGGTGCTCGCGCAGGGCCGGCAGATCGAACAACAGCGCGGCCAGCACTACGCTTTCATCCGAAGTGAGCATGGCCAGCGCATCCAGGGTGTCACCCAGCACCGACCAGTTGGCGCGCATGGACGGCTCTGCATCCACGCCCGGCCACCGCTCGCGCAGGGCTTGGCGCAGCGGGTCCGGCAGCACCGCTGCAGAGGGACGGTTCAACAAGGCATCCAGGCCGGGGACAGAAGCGCGGTTCACAGCATCGAACGTTGGACAATGAGGCCTCTACACTAGCGCCAGCACCGTTCAGGAACAATCGCCGCGCTGCGCATGACCGGGCATGAACACATGCCGTTACACTCGCGGTCATCCAAAACGAGAGTCCCGCCCATGGTTTCCCGCCCTCTTCCCCGTGCACGGCTGCGCCTGTGGGCCGGCGCTGCGCTGCTGCTGTCCCTGTCCACCCCTGCGCTGGCCCAGCGCGTGGTGGAAGGCGATCTGCAGCAGCAGATGAGCCCGGCCGAGTTCCAGGCCGCTGGCCTGGACAAACTGTCCGCCACCGAACTGGCGTCGCTGAACCGCTGGCTGCAGGGCAAGGTGGAAGCGGCCACCACCCAGGCCGTGGCCGCCGTGCGCGAAGAGGCCCGCGAAGAAGGCCGCCAGGAAGTGATCGTGAAGAACCGTGGGTTCTTTGATTTCGGCAGCAACGAGCCGATCAAGGCCACCCTGCAGGGCGAGTTCCGTGGCTTCGGCCAGGGCCGGGTCTACGCACTGGACAACGGCCAGCAGTGGGAACAGATCGACGCCAGCACCGTAAGCGGCGTGCGCAAGCAGAACCCGGGTGTCAGCATCAGCCCGGGCGTGATGGGCGTGTGGTACATGAAGGTCGACGGCGTGAACACCCAGCCCAAGGTGCGCCGTATCAAGTAAGGGCAGCGCCGGGCCTGGCCCGGCGCTATCCGATTACAGCTGGCGCAGTGCGGTTACCCGCTGCGCCAGCTTCTTGGCTGAAATGCCGGTGCGTGCGCCCAGCTCCTGGGCGAACAGAGAAACACGTAGCTCTTCCAGATCCCAGCGCAGGGCCTGCCATTGGGGGCGCTCGCGTAGTCCCTGCTCCTCGCCGGTGCGCAACGCCTCCAGGAACGGATGCAGTTCCAGCATGCGTGCCTGGTCGCGCGGCGGATCGCGCTTGGCGCGTTCGGTACGCAGGATCATCGCCTTCAGGTAACGCGGGTACTGGGCCAACGCATCGGCCGGCGTATCGCGCAGGAAACCGGGGTGGATCAGGCCCACCAACTGCGCTTCCATGTCATCCAGGTTGCCGCGCGCCCAGCCCATCAGCGGCGCCTCCAGCAGCGGCTTCAGTTCGCCCACCAGGCCCAGGATGGTCTCGGCCAGTTTCAGCCGCTGCATCGCCTCGCCGAACAGCGCCTTGGCCACCTGTTCTCGTCGCTGCTCGAAGGCGCCTGCATCGCGGATGTCACCCAGACCGTCGGCCAACACCGCGTTCATCGCCGCATCCACCAGATCGCCACGCAGGCGTTCCTGCGATTCAATGGCGGCGTACAGCAGGCCGGTCTTGGCGCCCACCGGCAACTGCTTGCGGGCCTGCTTCACCTTGTCCGACAGGGCAATTTCCAGCAAGCGGCGCACGCCCAGCGGATGCGCTTCCTCGGCCTGCTGGCGGTCGGCGAAGATGCGCAGCGCCACGCTGTCCCCTTCATCCAGCAGCGCCGGGTAGGCGGGCACGCCGGCTTCACCAGGCACCTGCAGCGGGATCGGCGTGGGCGGGAAGCTGCGCAGGCCGTCGGCCGCCATCTCGCGCCCGGCGCGTGCAGCGAACGCGTCGCCGGCACGGCCGCCGAACTTCGCGCGCAGCGCGTCCAGGTCGCGCGAACTGGCCAGTACCTTGCCCTGCTCATCGCGCAGCCGCAGGTTCATGTGCAGGTGCGGCTCGATCGAGGCGGGCTCGAAATCGGTGGCTGCCACCTGCGCGCCAGTGGCACGCGACAGGAAACGCGCCAGCTCACCGGTGATCGCATCGGCGCTGGGCTGCGGGAAGGCTTCGAAGAATGCCCGGGCGAAGTCCGGTGCGGGCACGTAGTTGCGGCGCATGGCCTTGGGCAGGCTGCGGATCAGCGCGGCGGCCTTGTCGGCCACGAAGCCCGGCGCCAGCCAGCCCAGCTGCACCGGGTCCAGCGCGTTCAACAGGTGCAACGGCACGTCCAGGGTTACGCCGTCGTCGTCGCTGCCCGGCTCGAAGCGGTAGTGCAGCGGCAGACGCGCCTGGCCCAGCGCCAGATACTTCGGGTAGCGCTCCTGTTCGCTGCCTTCGCCGGGCAACAGGTCGACCAGCGACCAGTGCAGGCCCTTGCGCTGTTCCGGCGGCAGGGTTTTCCACCACGCATCCAGGCCGGATGCCGAATGGATCTGCGGCGGCACGCGGTCCAGGTACCAGCGCGCCTGCCAGTCCTCGTCTGCCACGATGCCGGCGCGGCGCAGCTTGGCCTCTTCCTCGCGCGCCTGTTCCAGCACCTTGTGGTTGTCGGCAACGAAACTGGCGCGGGTGTTGATTTCGCCGGTCACCAGCGCTTGGCGCACGAAGATGTCATGCGCCTCGCCCGGTTCGATGCGGCCGTAGTGCACCGGCTTCTTCGGTGCCAGCACCAGGCCGAACAGGCTGATCTGTTCCGAGGCCAGCACCTGGCCCTGCGCACGCGACCAGTGCGGGTCGAAGTGCTTGCGCAGCAGCAGGTGCGGCAGCTCGGCAATCACCCAGTCCGGCTCGATGGCCGCCAGGGTCATGCCCCAGACCTTCTGCGTGTCCAGCAGGTTGGCCGCCAGCAGCCACGGCGGCGGGCGCTTGGACAGCGCCGAACCCGGGAACGGCAGGAAGCGGCGCTGGCGCGGCGCCTGGAAATCGCCCTTGTCGGTACGGTGGCCCACCTGCGTCGGCAGGCCCGCAATCAATGCACGGTGCAGGGTCTGGTAGGCACTGGCGCGTACGCGCTCGCTGAAGCCACCACCGGCAGGCACTTCATCCTTCTGCGCACGCGCCGCCACCGGTGCCGGCGCGGCTTCGGTCTTGCCCTCGCGGGCCAGGCGCGCAGCGCGGTGCAACTGGCCACGGGTGGCCTTCACTGCAGCCGCGTCGTCACGCGCTGGGGCCGGCGCACTGCTGCCGGCCAGCAGCGGTGCCATCGCCGCATCGCTGGCTTCTTCCTTCCAGCCCAGCTCTTCGCACAACAAGCGCAGCTGGCGGTGCAGCTCGCGCCATTCGCGCATGCGCAGGAAGCCCAGGAAATGGCGGCCGCACCAGTCGCGCAGTTTCGATTGGGTCAGGTCTTCGTGGGCCGTGCGATAGCCATCCCACAGGCGCAGCACGCCCACGAATTCAGAGCGCCCATCGGCGAACTGCGCATGCGCGCTGTCAGCCGCACCGCGCGCTTCGGGCGGGCGTTCGCGCGGGTCCTGGATGCCCAGGAACGAGGCGATCACCAGCATCGGCCGCAGGCAACCTGCCGCCTGCGCGGCCACCAGCATGCGCGCCAGCTTCACGTCCACCGGCAGGCGTGCCATCTGCTTGCCGATGGTGGTCATGCGCCGCTCGGCATCGATCGCGCCCAGTTCGGTCAGCTGCTGCCAACCATCGGCCACCGCGCGCTCGTCCGGCGCTTCCAGGAACGGGAAGTCCTCGATGCGGCCCAGGCCCAGCTGCAGCATGCGCAGGATCACCCCGGCCAGGCTGGAGCGGCGGATTTCCGGATCGGTGAACTCCGGCCGTGCCTGGAAATCGGCTTCGGCATACAGGCGGTAGCAGATGCCCTCGGCAATTCGACCGCAACGGCCCTTGCGCTGGTTGGCACTGGCCTGCGAGATCGGCTCGATATGCAGGCGGTCCAGCTTGTTGCGCGGGCTGTAGCGCTTGACGCGGGCGAAGCCCGGATCGACCACGTAGCGGATGCGCGGCACCGTCAGCGAGGTCTCGGCCACGTTGGTGGCCAGCACGATGCGCCGGTTCGGGCCGGGGTTGAACACCCGGTCCTGGTCCTGGTTGGACAGCCGCGCGTACAGCGGCAGCACCTCGGTGTTGCGGTACTTGCGGCGCTCCAGCGACTGGTGCGCATCGCGGATCTCACGTTCGCCGGGCAGGAAGATCAGCACGTCGCCACGCGCATCCAGGCGGGTGATCTCATCGATGGCCGACACGATGGCGTCGTTCACCGTGCGCTCGCCCTCCTGCTCGCCCTCGCCTTCCAGCGCGCGGTAGCGCACTTCCACCGGGAAGGTGCGCCCTTCCACGCTGATCACCGGCGCATTGTCGAAATGCTGGGCGAAGCGTTCGGTGTCGATGGTGGCCGAGGTGACGATCAGCTTCAGGTCCGGGCGCTTGCGCAGCAGCTGCTTCAGGTAGCCCAGCAGGAAGTCGATGTTGAGGCTGCGTTCGTGCGCCTCGTCCACGATGATCGTGTCGTAGTTCGACAGCCAGCGGTCGCTGGCGATCTCCGCCAGCAGAATGCCGTCGGTCATGAACTTGATGCGGCTGTCTTCGCTGACCTTGTCGTTGAAGCGCACCTGGTAGCCGACCAGCTGACCCAGTTCGCTGTGCAGTTCCTGCGCCACGCGGCTGGCCACCGCACGTGCGGCAATCCGTCGCGGCTGGGTGCAGCCGATCATGCCGGCCTGGCCACGGCCAGCAGCCAGGCACAACTTCGGCAGCTGGGTGGTCTTGCCCGAACCGGTTTCGCCTGCGATCACCACCACCTGGTGGTCGCGGATCAGGCCGATGATCGCCTCGACTTCACGCGCAATCGGCAGCTGCGGGTCCAGAGTAATGGATGGCTGCTGCTGCGCCCGTTGCTGGCGGCGCTGCACCGATGCCTGCAGGGCCTGCTCGAACGTGACGGCCAGGCCCGCATCTTCGGGCTTGGCCTGGCAACGCGACAGCATGCCCAGCAGACGGCCCCGGTCGCGGCTCATGGCGCCATCGATGGCGGCGCGCTGTTGGCGCAGGCGGGGCGGCGGATTTTTATTGATAGCGTTCATCAATCGGTTCGTTCAAAACTTTGAAAGCGACCAGTCATCACGACTGATTTACTGTGAAGGCCTACGATTCCACAAGGAGGAACCCCATGGCGAAGACCAAGAGCACGACCAAGCCCAAGACCGGCAAGCAGAAGCTTGCGGCGGCGGCGCCGTCGGCACCCAACATCGATATCGGGATCACCCAGGGCAACCGCAAGAAGATCGCCGACGGTCTGTCGCGGTTCCAGGCCGATGCGTTCACGCTCTACCTGAAGACCCACAACTTCCACTGGAACGTGACCGGGTCGATGTTCAATTCGCTGCACACCATGTTCGAGACCCAGTACACCGAGCAATGGGCGGCTCTGGACGATGTGGCCGAGCGCATCCGCGCCCTGGGGTTCAATGCCCCGGGCTCCTACCGGGAATTCGCTGCGCTGACCTCGATTGCCGAGGAGCCGGGCCTGACCGACAGCGCGGACTGGCGTGAAATGGTACGCCAGTTGGTGGTCGCCAACGAAGCGGTGTGCCGTACGGCGCGTGAAGTGCTGGACGTGGCCGACGATGCCGACGACGCCCCGACCGAAGATCTGATGACCCAGCGCCTGCAGACCCACGAGAAATACGCCTGGATGCTGCGCTCCCTGCTCCAGTAAGGGTTTGGGGGTTTTTCGGCAGGGCTTGCAGCCCTGCCCCCCCCCCCTGTAGCCATGCTCGACTGAAGCAACGTCGAAGGCGGGTTTCCTGTGGGTTGGCGGGGTGGGTCCGGTTGAGGGGGACGCCGTAAACCCATCCATGGGGGTTTAGCCGCGCCATCCATGGCGCGGATACCCCGCAACCGGACCCACCCCGCCTTCGACAGACCTGCGCGATCTGCCGGAACGGCCCAATGCTCTGGTAGGTGTGGACCTTGGTCGACACAGTAGAGCCACGCCACGCGTGGAAGATTCATTCGATGTCTGACAGATGTGTCGACCAAGGTCGACACCTACCCACAGCCGCCATCCATGGCGCGGATACCCCCTCAACCGGACCCAGCCCGCCTCCGACAGACCTCCGCGATCTGCCGGCAAAGCTTGGGGTCGGACCCGTTTTCCGCAGGAAAACGGCTCCGACCCCATTTTGTTCATTCGATATCTGACAGATGTGTCGACCAAGGTCGACACCTACCCACAGCCGCGTGAACCCGTCAGAGGCGGGGCGGTGTCGGATTGCGGGGTGTCCGCGGCATGGATGCCGCGGCCAAGCCTACATGGACGTACTTGCGGCGTCCCCGCAATCCGACACCGCCCCGCCAACCCACGGATAGCCCGCTTTTGACGTTGCTTCAGTCGAGCATGGCTCGACTCTACAGCGGTGCAGGGCGCAGCCCTGCCGAACCCCTACCACCCCCGCCGGGGTAAACTAGGTGGATGGCTTCCCGTCCTGCGCACGATCTGCTCCAACGCGTCTTTGGTTACGACGATTTCCGTGGTCCCCAGCAGGACATCGTGGAGCATGTGGCTGCCGGCCATGACGCCCTGGTGCTGATGCCCACCGGCGGCGGCAAGTCGCTCTGCTACCAGGTCCCGGCCCTGCTGCGTGACGGTTGCGGCATCGTCATCTCCCCGCTCATCGCACTCATGCAGGACCAGGTGGAAGCCCTGCGCCAGCTCGGCGTGCGCGCCGAATACCTGAATTCGACCCTGGATGGCGAAACCGCCGCCCGGGTCGAGCGCGAACTGCTGGCCGGCGAACTGGACATGCTCTATGTCGCCCCCGAGCGCCTGCTGACCGGCCGCTTCCTGTCCCTGCTCTCGCGCAGCCACATCGCGCTGTTCGCCATCGACGAAGCGCACTGCGTGTCGCAGTGGGGCCACGATTTCCGCCCGGAATACCGCCAGCTGACGGTGCTGCACGAGCGCTGGCCGGACATTCCGCGCATCGCCCTGACCGCCACCGCCGATCCGCCCACCCAGCGCGAGATCGCCGAGCGCCTGGACCTGGCCCAGGCCCGCCACTTCGTCAGCTCCTTCGACCGCCCCAACATCCGCTACACCGTGGTGCAGAAGGACAACGCGCGCAAGCAGCTGACCGATTTCCTGCGCGGCCACCGCAGCGAGGCCGGTATCGTCTACTGCATGTCGCGGCGCAAGGTGGAAGAAACCGCCGAATTCCTCTGCGGCCAGGGCTTCAATGCCTTGCCCTACCACGCCGGCCTGCCGCCGGAAGTGCGCGCCAACAACCAGCGCCGCTTCCTGCGCGAGGATGGCATCGTCATGTGCGCCACCATCGCCTTCGGCATGGGCATCGACAAGCCGGATGTGCGCTTCGTGGCGCATACCGACCTGCCCAAATCGATGGAAGGCTACTACCAGGAAACCGGCCGCGCCGGCCGCGATGGCGAGGCCGCCGAGGCCTGGCTGTGCTACGGCCTGGGCGATGTGGTGCTGCTGAAGCAGATGATCGAGCAGTCCGAAGCCAGCGAAGAGCGCAAGCAGCTGGAACGGTCCAAGCTGGACCATCTGCTGGGCTACTGCGAATCCATGCAGTGCCGCCGCCAGGTGCTGCTGGCCGGTTTCGGCGAAACCTATCCGCAGCCCTGCGGCAACTGTGACAACTGCCTGACCCCGCCGGCGGCCTGGGATGCCACCATTCCCGCGCAGAAGGCCCTGAGCTGCGTGTACCGCAGCGGCCAGCGCTTCGGCGTGGGCCACCTGATCGATATCCTGCGCGGCAGCGAGAACGAGAAGATCAAGCAGCAGGGCCACGACAAGCTGAGTACCTACGCCATCGGCCGCGACCTGGATGCGCGCACTTGGCGCAGCGTGTTCCGGCAACTGGTGGCGGCCAGCCTGCTGGAAGTGGACAGCGAGGGCCATGGCGGCCTGCGCCTGACCGACGCCAGCCGCGCAGTGCTGACCGGGCGCCGCCAGATCAGCATGCGCCGCGATGCCGCCAGCGCCACCGCAGGCCGCGAACGCAGCGCGCAACGCACCGGCCTGTCGGTGCTGCCGCAGGACCTGGCCCTGTTCAACGCCCTGCGCGGCCTGCGGGCCGAACTGGCGCGCGAACAGAACGTGCCGGCCTTCGTGATCTTCCACGACAGCACCCTGCGCAACATTGCCGAACAGCGCCCGACCTCGCTGGATGAACTGGCCCGGGTGGGCGGCATCGGTGGCACCAAGCTCAGCCGCTACGGCCCGCGCCTGGTCGAGATCGTGCGCGAGGAAGGGTAATGTGCGGCCGCGGGATGACACACCCTGGCCCTGCTCCAACCTTGAACCGCTTGTTCATGCGGGTGTGCATCCCGCCCCGCTTGCCGCTAGATTGATGCCCATGTCCGTCGCCTCCACCCTGCTGCGTGTCGTGCTCATGCTCAGCCTGTTGCTCAACGGGGTGAACGCGGCCATGGCCAGTGGGCACGCGCAGATGGGCCCGATGGCGCATGAAAACGCCAGCGCGGCGGCAATTGAACCCGACTGCCACCACCATGCTGGCATGCAGGCCGAACCGGCCCCCGAAACCCAGGCCCCGGCCCACGACCGCCACTGCCAGATGAAGGACTGCGTGCGCAGCTGTGCCCAGCAGCCCCTGTTGGCCGTGCAGCCGCTGGCCCTGCCGGTCGGCCCGGCATGGTCGCTGGCACCGCCGCCGGTGCACGCCAGCGGCCGTCCCGCGCCGCCGCTGCCGCCCCTCTCACGCCCTCCCATCGGCTGATTCCGCGCGCCTGCGGGCGCACCGCGCTTCGCTGCCGGCCCTGTGCCGGTCGTACCCGTGTTCCGGAGTCACCCATGAATACCCGTATTCCCCCCGGCCCGGGCGCCCTGCCCATGCCGTCGCGCCGCCTGTTCGTACAGGGCCTGGCCGCTGGCGGCGTGGTCGCTGGCGCCACCGCCATCGGCGTGCCGCAGCGCGCGCTTGCCGCTGCCAGCGCCACGCCACGCCTGGCCGGCGCACCGGCCGTGCTCACCGACACCCGCGTTGAACTGGCCATCGGCGAATCACTGGCCAACTTCACCGGCCGCACCCGCCCGGCGATCACCGTGAACGGCTCGCTGCCGGCGCCCATCCTGCGCTGGCGCGAAGGCCAGACCGTGGACCTGTTCGTGCGCAACACGCTGGACCGCCACCCCACCTCCATCCACTGGCACGGCATCCTGCTGCCGGCCAACATGGACGGCGTGCCCGGGCTCAGCTTCAACGGCATCGGCCCCGGCGAGACCTACCACTACCACTTCCAGCTGAAGCAGTCGGGCACCTACTGGTACCACAGCCATTCGATGTTCCAGGAACAGGCCGGCCTGTACGGCGCGCTGATCATCGACCCCGCCGAACCGGCCCCGTACCAGCACGACCGCGAGCACGTGGTCCTGCTGTCGGACTGGACCGACATGGACCCGGGCGCGCTGTTCCGGCGCATGAAGAAGCTGGCCGAGCATGACAACTACTACAAGCGCACCCTGCCCGACTTCGTGCGCGACGTGCGCCGCGACGGCTGGTCGGCGGCGCTGTCCGACCGCGGCATGTGGGGCCGCATGCGGATGACCCCCACCGATATTTCCGACGTCAATGCGCACACCTACACCTACCTGATGAACGGCACGGCGCCGGCCGGCAACTGGACCGGGCTGTTCCGCAGTGGCGAAAAGGTGCTGCTGCGCTTCATCAACGGCGCCTCGATGACCTATTTCGACGTGCGCATTCCCGGCCTGAAGATGACCGTGGTGGCCGCCGACGGCCAGTACATCCACCCGGTCAGCATCGATGAATTCCGCATCGCCCCGGCCGAGACCTACGACGTGCTGGTGGAGCCCAGCGGCCAGGACGCCTTCACCATCTTCTGCCAGGACATGGGCCGCACCGGCTTTGCCGCCGGTACCCTGGCCGTGCGTCATGGCCTGCAGGCGCCGATTCCGCAGCGCGACCCGCGCCCACTGCTGACGATGAGCGACATGGGGCATGACATGTCGGGGCATGACATGGCGGGCCACGGCGGCCACGACATGGCAGCCATGAAAAGCATGGAGGGTGGCTGTGGCGCCCACATGGACCACAGCGCGCATGGCAGCGCTGCCGCCAGCAAGGCGCCGAAGCATTCGGCCAGCGAACTGGCCAGCCCGCTGGTGGACATGCGCAGCGGCGCCACCGAACCCAAGCTGGATGACCCCGGCATCGGCCTGCGCGACAACGGCCGCCAGGTACTGACCTACGGTGCAATGCACAGCCTGTTCGACGACCCGGATGGCCGCGAGCCCGGCCGCGAGATCGAGCTGCACCTGACCGGGCACATGGAGAAATTCGCCTGGTCGTTCGACGGCGTTCCCTTCGCCAGTGCCGAACCGCTGCGGCTGAACTACGGCGAGCGCATGCGCATCGTGCTGGTGAACGACACCATGATGCAGCACCCGATCCACCTGCACGGTGTGTGGAGCGATGTGGAAAACGCCGCCGGTGAGTTCCAGGTGCGCAAGCACACCGTGGACATGCCGCCTGGCACCCGCCGCAGCTACCGCGTCCGTGCCGATGCACTGGGCCGCTGGGCCTACCACTGCCATCTGCTGTACCACATGGAAGCGGGCATGATGCGCGAAGTGAGGATCGAAGAATGAGCCGCCTCGTCTCCCGCAGTCTGTTGGCCGTGGGCCTGGCCACTGCCCTGCCCGCCTTCGCGCAGTCGCATGCCGGCCATGACATGGCCATGCCCGCAGCGGCACCGGTCGATCATTCGAAGATGGACCATTCGAAGATGGATCATTCGAAGATGGACCATTCAACGATGGACCACGCGCAGATGGACCACGCCGCGATGGGCCACGCCATGCCTGCGCCCAGCGAACCCCGCGAACCCATCCCCGTGCCTACCGACGCTGACCGCGCCGCGGCCTTCCCGCCCATCAATCACGATGCGATGGAACATGCGCCGCAGATCAACAGCCTGCTGCTGATCGACCGCCTGGAACACTGGGATGGCCAGGACGGCAAGGGCCAGGCCTGGGAAGCCAGCGGCTGGATCGGCGGCGACATCAACCGTCTGTGGCTGCGCAGCGATGGTGAACGCAGTGGCGGTCGCACCGAATCCTCATCGCTGGAAGCACTGTACGGCCGCAGCGTCTCGCCGTGGTGGGACGTGCTGGTCGGCGTCCGACAGGATTTCCGCCCCGCCGATTCGCGCACCTGGGCGGCGATCGGCATCCAGGGCCTGGCGCCGTACAAGTTCGAAAGCTCGGCCACGCTGTACCTGGGTTCCGGCGGGCAGGTGCTGGCCAAGGCCGAAGTGGAATACGACGTACTGCTGACCAACCGGCTGATCCTGCAACCACTGGTGGAAGCCACGCTGGCGGCCAAGGATGAACCGGAGCACGGTATTGGCCAGGGCCTGAACAAGATCGAGGCCGGCCTGCGCCTGCGCAACGAGTTCAGCCGCCGCTTCGCGCCGTACATCGGCATCAGCCACGAGCGCAGCTTCGGTGATGCCGCCGACCATGCCGGCGACCACGCACGCGACACGCGCTGGGTCGCGGGCGTGCGCATGTGGTTCTAAGGCACTGCACGGCCCCGGTTCGCGCCGGGGCCGGCTACACTGCGCCACGCTTGACCACCGCCACCGCCATGTCCCTGCAGATCCGCCGCGCCACCCTGGCCGATGCCGAAGCGCTTTCGGCCATTGCCATTGCCACGTACACCGAAACCTGGGGCGACTCGTACCCGCCGCAGGAACTGGACGTCTTCCTGCAGGAACACTACGGCCTGGCGCCGCAGCGCGAAGAACTGTGCGACCCACGCAGCGCCGTCTGGTTGCTGCTGGACGGCGAACAGGTGGTCGGCTACCTGGCGGCCGGCGCCAACACCCTGCCGCACGCCGAAGCGCGCGATGGTGATATTGAACTGAAGCGCCTGTACATCCTGGCCGCGCACCACAACCGCGGCCACGGCGCGCGCCTGATGGACGCCTTCATCGCCTGGCTGGACCAGCCGCAACGCCGCACCCTGTGGGTGGGCGTGTGGGAAGAAAACGTCGCCGCCCAGCGCTTCTACGCACGCTACGGCTGCGAAAAAGCCGGCGAGTACGACTTCATCGTCGGCAGCACCCACGACCGCGAATACATCCTGCGCCGCCGGTAGAGTCGAGCTTGCTCGACTGCCTTTCGCTTCTTGTAGAGTCGAGCCATGCTCGACTGCTTCTCCTGCAGTCGAGCAAGCTCGACTCTAACTGCCGTTCTCAGAAATCAAACAGCTCCGACAGGAAGCTTTCCTTCTTCTTTTTCTTGTAACCCTGCCCATGCTGCCCGCGGCTGTCGTCATAGCGCTGGCCCAGATGGCGGGTATCACGATGCACCACCTGCGCGGCCACCTGCGGCGGTGCCTGCACCGGTGCCGGCGGCGCCACGGCAGCGCCCGCAGCAGCGCCAGCCCGCTCGATGATCTTGTCCAGTTCACCACGGTCCAGCCACACGCCGCGGCAGCTGGGGCAGTAGTCGATTTCAATGCCATGGCGCTCGGCCATCTGCAGGGTCTGGGTGGTACACACGGGGCACTGCATGGGCGTCGCTCCTTTCAGTCTGTCCTTGACTGTACCTGTCTATCGATGACTGTTCGGCAACATGCCGTGTAACGCCGGTTTAGCGTGCCCTGCACACCGGCCTCACTGGGGCGGCGGGCATACTTGCGCGCCTTTTCACCGCTGCTGTCCGGAGTTGTCGCGTCATGTTGCTGTCCAAGCGCCACGTTGAACCGCGCGTCCTGCTGATCGAGGATGCCGAAGAAACCCGCGAGCTGAGCCGCATGGCGCTGGAAAGCCAGGCCTGCCACGTGGTGGGCGTCAGCAGCGCCGAGGCCGCGCTGGGCCTGCTGGCCGCCGGTGAACGCTTCGATCTGCTGTTCACCGACGTCAACCTGGGCCGGGTCAGTGGCATCGAGGCGGCCAACCAGGTGCGCGGGCTGTACCCGCAGCTGCCGATCCTGGTCACCTCGGGCATGGACCAGCACAGCGTGCTGCCACAACTGCGCGCAGGCATTCATTTCCTGCCCAAGCCGTACAACATGAGCGAGCTGCTGGATGCGATCCGGCTGTGCTTCCGCCACGCCGATGCCGGCGTGTTGACCGGGCCGGACGCGCAGGCAGCGTAGCGCCCTCATCCGCGCATGGCGTGGATCTACCTGCATCCACGCCACGGCTCCGCCGTCAGTAGATCCACGCCATGCGTGGATGGCGGCAACCATCAGCCACCGGTATACGGCCCCTCCCCCGGCAGCACGTCCAACAGCGCACGGGTGATCACCCGCGGGTACACGGTCAGATGGTCTTCGCCGTCGATCACAACGTTGTCCACCTGCAGGTTGCGGCCAGGGCGCTGCAGCTGGGTGGTGAAATCGGCCGCCTGCCGCAGCATGTCATTGCCGGTGGAATAGCGCGGGCCGGGCTTGATGGTTTCGTAGCCGCCAACCGACAGCAGCACGCGGGTCGGCTGCGCGGGGATGACAGCGGCCTCCTGCAGGCGCGGCAGCAGCCCCTGGTCGAACCACAGCGAAGGGCTGGACAGGATGTAGGTGCTGAACAGGTCCGGCTGCGTGGTCAGCACATACGCGCCAAACAGGGCGCCATAGGAATGCCCGGCGAACGTGCGTCGGGCCGCATCGGTGCGGTAGCGCGCATCGACCAGCGGCAGCACCTGCGCGGCCAGGAAATCGCGGTAATGCGCGGCGCCGCCGTAGGTCACATCGCTGCTGTAGTAGTCGGCAGGAATACGCGCCGGGTTGCTGGGCGTGTAGTCGCGCGAGCGGCTCTGCTTGGACGTCAGGCCTTCCTGCGGCGGCAACCCGACCAGGATGAAGTCCTCGATGTTCTGCCCCTGCTGCCCCACCAGGTTGCGCACGCTGCGCACCAGCGGGAAGCTGTACAGCGCATCGGTCACGTACAGCACCGGATAGCGCTTCTGCGGGTGTTCGGCATAGCCGGCCGGCAAGGCCACCCAGATGGGATAATCGCGGCCCGCCGGATCGTGCACACGCAGCGTCTGGGTATCGGGCAGCGCTACATACGGCTGCGCCGGCGCGGCTTCGGCAACGGCCGGCGCGGCGGCGGGCAGCGGGAACAAGGTGCGCAGTGCCTGCAGCGCGGCCGGGTGGTAGATCGTGGCGTGGGTTTCATCCGGCAGCGGCTGGTACTTCACCAGCGGCGACGGCGAGGCCTGCTGCAGCAGCGTGGCAAGTTTGGCGCTGGCAGCGGCCAGTTCCGGCTGGCCACTGCTGGCCAGGAACACGCGCGGGCCCGCCTTGGCCACGGCCGGCAAGCGCTTCGGCGCCGCCGCCAGCAACGCGCCCTTGTTCCACCACAGGCTGGGGTCCAGCGCGATATAGCTGTTGAACAGCCCCGGTTCCTGCAGCAGGGTTTCCACCACGAACAGGCCGGCCAGCGATTCGCCCATCAGCGCGCGTTCGTCAGTGGTGGCGTAGCGCTGACGCACCTGCGGCATCAGTTCATCGCGCAGGAAGCTGCGGTAGGCCGCCGAACCGCCAATGCGCGGGGCAATCTTCTGGTCCTGCGGGTCGCTGCTGGGGCTGGTCATGTCGCGGCGGCGCTCGGTGTTTTCGATGCCCACCAGCAGGAACGGGCGCATGCTGCCGTTGCCGGTCAGCACCTGCACCAGCCCCGCCACGTGCAGGAAATCTTCGCCGATGCCACCGTCGGGCATGTACAGCACCGGCAGCGGCGTCTTCGGG
The DNA here is from genome assembly GCF_003086815.1 of Stenotrophomonas sp. YAU14D1_LEIMI4_1. Taxonomy (NCBI): domain Bacteria; kingdom Pseudomonadati; phylum Pseudomonadota; class Gammaproteobacteria; order Lysobacterales; family Lysobacteraceae; genus Stenotrophomonas; species Stenotrophomonas sp. YAU14D1_LEIMI4_1. The sequence goes on from NZ_CP025997.1 coordinate 3,234,161, forward strand.
TCCAGCCCCCAGGGCTGCGGCCGGTAGACGTTGATGCGGCGGGTTTCGCCCAATGCCTTCGATTCGATCGTGAAGGTTTCGCCGACGGCCAACGGCGCGGCGGCAGCCGACTGCGCGGGCGGCGCCGGTTCGGCCGCGTGCAGCGGTACGGCGCAGGCGGCCAGAAGCAGGAACGGAAGCACGAACGCGCGCATGGTGGAATCCTTCACCGGAAATTCTTCGAGCATAACGGCCTGCGGCAGGACAGTGCTAGATTCGGCATTCGCCCCTGCCCCTGGAGTGCCCGCATGACCCGACTGACCGCCAAGGACTTTCCCGCCGAACTGCTGGAGCTGTACGACGGTTACGTGCATGGGCGCATGAGCCGCCGCGATTTCCTGGATCGCGCTGCGGCCTTCGCCGTGGCTGGTGTCACTGCGGGCACGCTGCTGGCCGCGCTCACGCCCGACTACGCATTGGCGCAGCAGGTGTCCTTCACCGATCCCGATATCCACGCCGAATACCTCACCTACCCCTCGCCCAACGGACATGGCCAGGTACGCGGCTACTTCGTGCGCCCGGCCAAGCTGGAAAAGCGCCTGCCCGCGGTGGTGGTGGTGCACGAGAACCGTGGTTTGAATCCCTATATCGAAGACGTGGCGCGCCGCGTGGCCAAGGCCGGCTACATCGCACTGGCACCGGATGGCCTGAGTTCGGTAGGCGGTTATCCGGGCAATGATGATCGCGGCCGCGAACTGCAGAAGCAGGTCGATCCGCAGAAACTGATGAACGATTTCTTCGCGGCCATCGAATATCTGCGCGCGCATGCACAGGCCAGCGGCAAGGTCGGCATCACCGGTTTCTGCTATGGCGGCGGCGTCAGCAATGCGGCGGCTGTGGCCTACCCGGAACTGGACGCGGCGGTGCCGTTCTACGGGCGCCAGGCCGACCCAAAAGACGTGCCACGCATCAAGGCGCCGCTGCTGCTGCACTTCGCCGAGAAGGATGACAACGTCAATGCCACCTGGCCGGCGTACGAGGCCGCGCTGAAACAGGCCGGCACGCATTACCAGGCGTATGTGTACCCGGGTACCAACCACGGCTTCCACAACGATTCGACACCGCGCTACGACAAGGCCGCCGCCGATCTGGCGTGGGAGCGCACGCTGGCGTGGTTCCAGCGTTATCTGGCGTGAGTGGATGTAGGGCGCGCATGTCGCGTTTGGACCGACGCGCCGCGCTCGTCACGCATCAGCGCCTTTGCTTGGATCATGGAAGGCGCTCACAGCAGTCGCGCATTGCTTCGCGCTTTGCGACATGTTTGAGCGCAATCCGCCAGCCGCTGGCGCGGAAGCGTCCTGCGCTGTCGCTTGCTGCGCTGGCTGCACCTGCAACAATGCAGGTGCGCCCTGGGGTTGGAACGCTGTTTCAGACAATTCTGATTGAAACCCAAGCGCGGGCGTAACCAACATGCAGCGCCACCGACAACGGGTGGCACCGGGCCTGCAAGCCCGGAATGACAATCAAGCACGTTGTTTACGCTCGCCCGTCGGCACTGTCTCTGGATGGTGCCGGCGGGTGATCCGTCGGCCTTCATGGTGGGCGGTGCGTGGGGGCCTTCGGGCCCGCCGGTCAATTGCTTGATGTCATTCCGGCTTGCAGCCACGCACCGCCCGCCACCCGCCCCGCACGGTGGCACGCCTGCCCTTTTGCCGAGGACGCCGACATGACCCTACCGCCGCCGCATCCGCTGTACGCCCACCACGACAGCGTGAATGACGATGACAACCCCGCCCCCGAACTCAGCACCGTCTGGGGATGCCTGAAGGGCATTCGCCGTGGCGATGCCGCAGATGGACAGCCGTGGCCGGAAACCGGATTGCCGCCCGGTAGGCAACTGGCGCTGGCGCGGACAGAACGTGCCGCCGTTGGGTTGCTGACCGTCGCGGAAGTACTGCATGCCGCCGAGCGTTGTCGGCTGACCGGTACGCCTGCGCAGCATCTGGATGAGGGCGTGGTGGACGGCTTGTTCCTGGCCCTGCGTGGCTTGGCGGAGAAGGTGTGTGGGGAGATCCGGCCGCCCGTGTAGTGCTCGCGTATCGGCGCAACCTTCGAGCCCCCATGGAGCTCGAAGGCCACATGTATAGCTCGCCAGAATGCGAGGCAATGGGGGTATCAAGTGAGCAGGAACAAACACGTTGGTTCAAACGTCGACGACGTTCTCGAATCCGAAGAATTGCACGAATCGGCAGCCGTGGCTCTGAAGCGGGAGTTTGCATGGCAGGTTATCGACGCAATGACGGCGACGAACACCGGCAAGGCGGCCTTGGCGAAGCGCATGCACACCAGTCGTTCTCATCTGGACCGGATATTGAATGAATCCAATACAGGCCTCACGCTGAGAACCCTCAGTCGAACCGCTACCACCTTGGGCTATCGAATCAAAGTCAATCTTGTTGCGGCCGAGTGAAGGAAGACACAGACCGGAACAGGCGCCACCATTGGGTGAGCGGTTGACGGAACACAGCCGTGTTCTAATCGAGGCGTAACTCGCTCTATCTGCAGCCTACAAGGAGGTACACATGTTGAATGCATTGATGATGGCCGCGCTGGCCGCTGCTTCATCCCCTTCCGCGCCCTACGGCGACTGCCTGCTCGGCAACATCCAGCCAGGCCTGTCCGATCGCGCGGTGAATCTGGTGCAGCAGGCCTGCGCCGCCAAGCACCCGGAAAGCTTCGCGGCTTCGCTGGAACTGGAACGTCGCCACGCTGCGCAGCGCCAAGTGCAGTTCGATGCGGATCGCATGGCTGCCCAGCGCGCAGCGGATGCTGCGGCCAGGGCGGCCGATGTGGCCGCTCATGCGGCGGCGGAGCGCGAGGCCGCGCGGGCCAAGCGCGCTGAGGCGAAGTAGGCGAAATGAAAAAGGCGCCCATCGGGCGCCTGAGTCATTGCTGCATTGGTGGGCCGTGATGGATTCGAACCATCGACCAAAAGATTAAAAGTCTTCTGCTCTACCGACTGAGCTAACGGCCCATGCATGCCCAACCTTTCGGCGGGGTCGGCATTTTACCCTACTTTGATGGCTTGGTGGGAAGGCAAAAGCGTGCGAACCAAGGTTCGCACCTACCAATCGGGCGGTTCGCACCCATCATTCGGGTGGTCGCACCCGCCAAAGCGGGCCGATCAGGCGTAGAGGGTCGGGTCCGCTACGCCGGCGTCGGCGAAGCCTTGGGCGCGTAGGCGGCAGGCGTCGCAGTGGCCGCAGGCGGCGCCGTTGGCATCGGCGTTGTAGCAGGACACGGTCAGGCCGAAATCCACGCCCAGGCGCACGCCTTCGCTCACGATCTGCGCCTTGCTGAGGAACTGCAGCGGTGCGTGCACGCGGATGCCCGCGCCTTCCACGCCGGCCTTGGTAGCCAGGTTGGCCAGCGCCTGGAAGGCGGCGATGAACTCGGGGCGGCAGTCCGGGTAGCCCGAGTAGTCCACGGCGTTCACGCCGCAGAACAGGTCGTTGGCGCCCAGCACTTCGGCCCAGCCCAGGGCCAGCGACAGCATGATGGTGTTGCGTGCCGGCACGTAGGTGACCGGAATGCCCTCGCCGCCCGCTTCGGGCACGTCGATATCGTCGGTCAGTGCCGAACCGCCGATGCTGCGCAGGTCCACGTCCACGGTCTTGTGCGCGACCACGCCCATGGCCTTGGCCACGCGAGCGGCGGCGTCCAGTTCAGAGGTGTGGCGCTGGCCGTAGCGCACGCTCAGGGCGTGTACGGCGAAGCCCTGTTCCTGGGCCATGGCGATGACGGCGGCTGAATCCATGCCGCCGGAGAGAAGCACGACTGCCTTCTTCATGGGGAAATCTTCCGGTTGGGAGGGGAAAGCCAGCACGCTGTCCCGCGCCGGAACTACATCAGGGCACTACGCCCGGGCTCATCGGCCCGGTTCGTCGTTCCACAGGATTTTATGCAACTGCATCTGGAAGCGCACCGGCAGGCGGTCTTCCACGATCCAGTCGGCCAGTTGGCGGGCGGTGATCTCGCCCTTGCTGGGCGAGAAGAACACGGTGCAGCGCTTCACCAGATCGTGTTCGGCCAGCAGGCCCTTGGCCCAGTCGTAATCTTCGCGGCTGCAGATGACGAACTTGATCTGGTCGCGGCGGGTCAGCAGCGGCAGGTTTTCCCAGCGGTTACGCGCCACTTCGGCCGAACCGGGGGTCTTGATGTCGACCACGCGGGACACGCGCGGATCGACCGCGCTCACATCCAGCGCGCCGGAGGTTTCCAGCGAGACGTCCAGGCCGGCATCGCAGAGCTTTTCCAGCAGGATCAGGCAGCGCTTCTGCGCCAGCGGCTCGCCGCCGGTCACGCAGACGTGGTGCACGCCCTGGGCCAGCACTTCGGCCACGATGTCGTCGATATCCCACCAGGTGCCGCCGTGGAAGGCGTAGGCCGTGTCGCAGTACTGGCAGCGCAGCGGGCAGCCGGTCAGGCGCACGAACACGGTCGGCCAACCGGCGGTATCGGCTTCACCCTGCAGCGAGGTGAAGATCTCGGTGATCTTCAGCCGGGGCAAGGGTGACTGCACGATCTCGCTGGGCGTGGCGACGGCGGCGGACAGGGGGACGGCGGTCATGGCGGGCACTTCTTCATGGGGCGGGCAGCCCGATGGATGGCCGGGCGCCACAAGCAAAGGCAGCCGAGCAGGGCTCGGCTCTACAGGGACTACAACGCAAGCAGCCGAGCATGGGCTCGGCTCTACGGGTGACGCATTGTACGCCGGGGCAGCGGCTCAGCGGATCTGCTGGCCCAGGCGGATGGACTGCAGGCGGTCCTGGGCGGTGCGCGCGGCATCCGAACCCGGGTACTGCGCCACGACGGTTTCCAGGGTCTGCTGGGCCTGGTCAACCTTGCCCTCGCCATACTGCGAGAGGCCGACCTTCAGCAGGCCGCCGGCGGCCTTGTCGTGGGTGGGATAGCGCGAGAGCAGTTCGCGGAACTGGGACTCGGCCATCGGGAAATTGCGGGTGGCGTAGTAGCTTTCGCCCAGCCAATACAAGGCATTGGGGGCGTAGACGCCATTGGGGTACAGCTCGAGGAAGCTGAGGAACAGCTGCGCCGAATCGTCGTACTTGCCGGCCTTCAACGCGTCGAAAGCGACGTTGTAGGCGGTACGTTCATCGCCGGTAGCAACCAGGCTACCCGGATCCCCGTGCACCGATGGCGGCCGCTCGGAAGTGGCCGCTGCAGTGGGCTTGGCCGGGGCCGCGGGGGCCTTGGGCGCGGTGGAAGCACCGGCCGGAACGGGCGGCAGGGCCGGGGCGGCAGAGCCCCCTTCCAACCGGTTCAGGCGGCTGTCCAGATCCAGGTACTGGTCCTGGGCGGACTGCTTCAGCTGGGCGTTGTCGTGCTGCAGTTGCTCGATGGAAGCCTGCAGGCTGGTGACCTGCTGGCGCAGCTGATTGATCTGGTTCAACAGGTCCTGGTTGGCACTGTTGTTGTACATCTGCTGCTCGAGCGCGCCGACACGATCGGCCAGGCTCTGTCGCTGTGCCTGCGCCGGTGCGGCAGCCACGAGGGCTGCCGCAACGACCAGCATCAGTTTGATGCCGATGCGCATGGATTACTGCGCGGTGTAGACGATTTCGACGCGACGGTTCTGCGACCAGCAGGACTCGTTCGACTCGGTGCAGACCGGACGCTCTTCACCGTAGGACACGACGGTCAGCTGCGAAGCCGAACCACCGTTGGCCTGCAGGGCCGAGTTCACGCCATTGCCACGACGCTCGCCCAGGGCCTGGTTGTACGCGCGCGAACCGCGCTCGTCGGTGTGGCCCTGCAGGGTGATGCGCGAGGACGGACGGTCACGCAGGTACTTGGCGTGGCAAGCCATGATCGCCTGGAATTCCGGCTTCACGTCTTCCTTGTCCAGGTCGAAGTAGACAACGCGCTGGCGCAGGCAAGCGTCGGTGTCCAGGTCGCCCGGGCCGTACAGGCCGGAGGTAGCCGGACCGGTCGGCTGGGTGGTCGAACCGGTGTCGACCGAAGCCGGGGCTTCTTCCTTCACCTTCTTCGAGCAACCGGCCAGGACGGCCACAGACAGCAGGGAAACAAGCAGAACGCGGGTGGTCTTGTTCATGGCAATACCTTTGTGGCTCCTAGGCCGATGAGGGGTTCAAAACAGCGGAAATATTAACACTCTTTTAGCGCTGGGTACGGTAGGGGGACCATGCCGGTTCGCGCACATCACCGTCAGCCAGGACCAGGCGCTGGCGCACCCGTGCATCGGCCGAAACGGCGTACAGCACACCACGGCCACCCTCGCGGGCGGCGTACAACACCATGCTGGCGTTCGGGGCGAAGCTGGGCGATTCGTCCAGCGAGCCCGGGGACAGGGTGCTCCAGCGCGGCGAGCCCAGCGAGCTGTCCATCATGGCGATCTTGTAGCTGTTGCCCGAACCCTGCGCCACCACGATCTTCTTGCCGTCGTAGGACACCGAAGGCTTGGCGTTGTAGTTGCCCTGGAAGGTGACGCGCTCGGCGCTGCCGCCGCCGGCACCGACCTTGTAGACCTGCGGGCGACCGCCACGGTCGGAGGTGAAGTAAACCGCGCTGCCATCGGCGGCCCAGGTCGGCTCGGTATCGATGGCGAAGTGGTTGGTCAGCTGGGTCAGCTGCTTGCTGCCCAGGTCCATCACGTAGATTTCCGGATTGCCCGAACGCGACAGGGTCAGGGCCAGCTTGCGGCCGTCCGGCGAGAACGCCGGGGCGCTGTTGATGCCACGGAAGCTGGTGACCAGCTCACGCGCGCCGGTGGAGATGTTCTGGATGTAGATGGCCGAATTGCCACGCTCGAAGCTGACGTAGGCCAGCTTGCTGCCGTCCGGGCTCCACGAAGGCGACAGCAGCGGCTCGGCCGAGCGCACGATGGTCTGCGGGTTGTAGCCATCGGAGTCGGCCACCATCAGCGCATAGCGCATGGCGTCGCCCTTGCCGCTGGCGGTGATGTAGGCGATGCGGGTCCAGAAGGCGCCGCGCACACCGGTGATCTTTTCATAGATGGCATCGGCCATCTGGTGCGCCACATCGCGCATGGCATTGCCACGGGCGGTCATGGCCAGGCCCAGCAGGCGCTCGCCCTTGGGCACGTCGAACAGTTCGTATTCCACGCGGTAGGCGCCGGCACCGGCGTCCATCACCCGGCCGACCACGATGTAGTTCTGCTTCAGCGCGCGCCAGGTGGCGAACTGGATGTCGCCGCCACGGGTGGGCTTTTCCACGATCTGCGCTTCGGGCAGCGTACGGAACTGGCCCGAACGCTCCAGGTCGGCGCGGACCACGCCGGCCACGTCGGTCTGCGGGGCACCGGCCGAACCCTGGTAAGGCATGGGCACGATGGTGATCGGCAGCGCGGAGGCATTGCCGCCGATGATTTCAAGGTCAAGGCTCCTCTGCTGCGCGAAGGCAGCGAAGGGCAGCAACAGGGCCGCAAACACGGCAAGCCAGCGAGGCATCTTCTTCATGGAGCGCTCAATGAGGGGAAACCGGTACGAGGGATAGCAAACGGCGAGTGAACCGCTTCGCAATCATGAACCAAGGGTACGTGAATTCCGGGTCAGTGCCAGCCCACGCCATCACGCGGCGTTGACCTGACGCCCCCCGCCCGATGCTGCGGACGAGGGCATCTGTGCACATCCGGGGCTTAGTCCTGCGGGGTGAAGGTCAGGTTGAGCGTGCGTGCGAACACCTGTTCGAAGCCGCGGTACGGCAGCGGCTGGGCGTTGAGCACGGCGGCCTCGATCGAGCGCTTGCCGGCCTCGTCATAGGGGCAGTTGGCACCCACCTTGGCCTGCAGCACCTGCCCACCCGGAATCTGGGTGATGGTGATCTGGCACTTCTGCCCCAGCGGCACGCTGTCGGGACGGGTCCACGAACCGCGGATCTTGTTGACCAGCGCAGCGGCGTACTTGGCCGACAGATCATCACTGGTGCCACCACCGCCGCCGGCCGGCTGCGTCTGGCCACTGCTGCCGGCGTTGGCACTGCCGGCGGCGTTGCGTGCGGCGGCCACCTGGCGCAGCTTCTGCTCGGCCAGTTTGGCTTCCTTTTCGGCCTGCTCACGCTTGGCGCGGATCTCGGCAATCTTCTTCTGCCGGTCCGCTTCGGCCTTGTCGGCCGCCACGCGCTGCTGATCGGCAATCTTCTTCTTGGCGTCCTCTTCCTGCTGCTTGGCCAGGCGTGCCTTCTGCTCGGCCTCTTCCTGGCGCTTGCGCTCGGTCAGGTCGATCTGTTCCTGGCGGCGCTTGGCTTCCTGTTCCTGCTTGGCCTTTTCCTGCGAAATGGCCAGCGCATTGACCGCTTCCTGGTCCTGCGTGTCGGGCTGGGCCACGCGTTCCTGCGCCTGTTGCTGCTGCGGCGTGGGCGCGTCCTGCGGGCGCGGTTCCTCGATCGGCTGCGGCGGCGGAATGGTGTCTTCGGGCACCGGAATGGGCTCGGCCACCGGCTCGGGCAGCTCTTCCAGCTTTTCCGACTGGCGCAGGGCCTGGCGGGCGGCGGCGGCTTCGGACGAAGACACGGCCAGGCTGGCCTCGACCGACGGATCGCCGGCGGCCGCTTCAGTGTTGCGCTGGGGCGACCACAGCCAAGCGCCGATGAAGACCAGAGCGACCAGCAGGTGCACCAGCACGGCCAGGACCAGGGGCAAGCCCCAGCCCGGTTCCTGCTTGTGCGGCGGTGGCAGGGCGTCAGCGTGCATCGGTGGCCAGGCCTACCTTGTCCACTTTCGAGCGCTTGATCACGTCCATCGCGGCGATGACCTTTTCATAGGCCACGGCACGGTCGGCGGCCACGATCACGCGCACGTCCTTGTCCTGCGCGGCAATGCCGGACAGGCGCCCTTCCAGTTCCTCGGCGGTGACGGCGGTCGGTTCCTTGGCGTCGGGCAGCTTCAGGCTCAGCTGGCCGTCCTGGCGCACCGACACGATGACCGGGTCCTGCTTGCTTTCCAGCGCCTTGGCGTTGGAGGTGGGCAGATCGACATCGAAACTGAGGGTGAGCAGCGGCGCGGTGACCATGAAGATGATCAGCAGCACCAGCATGACGTCGATATAGGGAACGACGTTGATTTCCGATTTCAGCTTGCGGCGCTTGCGGCGACCGATGGCAGCGGACATGGCTTGGACTCCCGGGTCAGGCGCTTACTCGTCGCCAGCGCTCTGGCGCTGCAGGATGGAGCTGAACTCCTCGGCGAAGGTCTCGAACCGCACCGACATGCGCTCAACGCGGGTGGTGAAGCGGTTGTAGGCCCACACCGCCGGAATGGCCACGAACAGGCCGATGGCGGTGGCGAACAGCGCTTCGGAAATACCCGGGGCCACCGAGGCGATACCGGCCTGGGCGCCGCTGCTGATCATGTCGTGCATGGTCACCATGATGCCGAACACGGTGCCGACCAGGCCCACGTACGGGGCGGTGGAGCCGATGTTGGCCAGCAGTTCGAGGTTGCGTTCCAGCTGGTCCACTTCGCGGGTGTAGGTGGTGCGCATGGCGCGCTGGGCACCTTCCAGCTGCGCGCGGCCATCCAGGCGGCGCTTGTCGCGCAGGCGGGTGTATTCGCGGAAACCGGCTTCGAAGATGGCTTCCAGGCCGCCCACATTGCGGCTGCGGTCGGTGGCCGAGCTGTACAGCTTGCCCAGGTCGGCACCGGACCAGAAGCGGTTCTCGAACTCGTCCGCCTCGCGGGTGGCCTGCTTGAACACGCGGGCCTTGCGGAAAATGATGACCCAGCTGACGAACGAACCGATCAGCAGCAGCAGCACGATGATCTTCACCGGCAGGCTGGCCTTGGCCATCAGTTCGAGGTAGTTGATGCCGCCGCCGGTGGTGGCCTGGGCAAGGGTCTGGGTCGCGGCGTTGCTGACGTCTGCCGGCAGTGCCTCGGTGACCGTGGCCTGCAGGGCCAGGAGCGTTGCGATCATCCGTTGTTCCTCAGTGTTCGGATTCAGGGTGGAGGTGGGGGTGCAGCGCGGCCAGGACGGCATCGTCCATGCCACGCGGGCGGAAACTGGCCGCGTCCAGTGCGGCAATGCGGACCTGCGCGGACAGCAGCAGCTGGCCCTCGCGCAGGACCTGCTGGTCGAAGACCATGCTGGCCTTCTTCAGCTGGACCAGGGTGGCGCTCACCTGCAGGGCATCATCCAGCCGGGCCGGCTTGAGGAAGTCCATCTGCATCGAACGCACCGCAAAAACCAGCCCGTGTTCGGCACGCATGCGCTCCTGGCCGTAGCCCAGTGCGCGCATCCATTCGGTCCGGGCCCGTTCCATGAAGGCCACGTAGCGGGCGTGGTAGACCACCCCGCCAGCGTCCGTATCTTCCCAGTAAATGCGTGTCGGCCAACTGAATCGCGGTTCAACCGACATCGGGAACCTCCGCGAACAGGTCCTGCGGCGGGTTCTTCGGCTTCAGCCCCATGTGCCGGTAGGCCTTGTGGGTGACCATGCGGCCGCGCGCGGTGCGCACCAGGAAGCCCTGCTGGATCAGGTAGGGTTCAACCACGTCTTCCAGCGTGCCGCGCTCTTCGGACAGCGCCGCGGCCAGCGATTCGATGCCCACCGGGCCACCGTCGAAGTAGTCGACCATGGTTTTGAGCAGGCGCCGGTCCAGTTCGTCGAAGCCTTCCGGGTCGACCTTCAGCATCTGCATGGCGGCCTGGGCCACGGCTTCGTCGATATGGCCGCCGGCCTTGACCTGGGCGTAGTCGCGCACGCGGCGCAGCAGGCGGTTGGCGATACGCGGGGTGCCACGCGCGCGGCGGGCGATCTCCCCTGCCCCGTCGGCGGTGCAGTCGATGCCGAGGATGGCGGCCGAGCGGCGCACGATGCGGGTCAGTTCCTCAACGCTGTAGAACTCCAGGCGCTGCACGATGCCGAAGCGGTCGCGCAGCGGCGCGGTCAGCAGGCCGGCGCGGGTGGTGGCACCGATCAGGGTGAACGGCGGCAGGTCGATCTTGATCGAGCGGGCGGCGGGGCCCTCGCCGATCATGATGTCGATCTGGAAGTCTTCCATCGCCGGATACAGCACTTCTTCCACCACGGGCGAAAGGCGGTGGATTTCGTCGATGAACAGCACATCGTGCGGCTGCAGGTTGGTCAGCAGCGCGGCCAGGTCGCCGGCCTTTTCGATCACCGGGCCGGAGGTGACCCGCAGGGCCACGCCCAGTTCGTTGGCGATCACGTGGCTCAGGGTGGTCTTGCCCAGGCCCGGGGGCCCGAAGATCAGCACGTGGTCCAGCGCATCGCCACGGGCCTTGGCGGCCTGGATGTAGATTTCCATCTGCTCGCGCACCGGCGCCTGGCCGAGGTAATCGGCAAGGCGCTTGGGGCGGATGCTGGCGTCGGCGGCGTCATCCTCGCGGGTGGCGCCGGCGCCAATGATGCGGTCGTCGGTCATCTGCTGATTATGCGGCAAAAGTACGGGTTTCGGCCGGGCTGCGCCCCGGCACCCGCAGAAGCAACAGCAACATCCAGAGCAACAGCCGAAGCGGGCTTCCTGGGGAATGGCAGGGTGGGTCCGGTTGCGGGGGACGCTGCAAGTACGTCCCTGTAAGCTCGGTCGCGCTTGCTCGTGGGCGCTGTCCTGCGCACACGGCAAGACCGGGGTTGGGCGTCCTGCCCAACCCGCCCGAGGCATGCCTCGGGCCCATGCGCCTCACGCCCCCGCAACCGGACCCACCCCGCCTTCGACAGTTTGCTGCGGTCTGTCGGAACGGCGTTCTGCTTTGGTGGGTGCCGACCGTGGGTCGGCACGGGGTCGGATCCGTTTTCCAACGGAAAACGGCTCTGACCCCACTGCCGGATGCGCGACACATGGGGTCAGAGCCCTTTCCTGCGGAAAGGGATCCGACCCCTGCGGTCAGATTTCGACCTGGGCGCCGAGCTCTACCAGGCGGTTGCCGGGAATGCGGAAGAAGCCGGTGGCCGGGGCGGCGTTGCGATGCATCAGCGCGAACAGCTTGTCGCGCCAGATCGGCATGCCACGGTTGGCGGTGGCCACGATGGTTTCGCGGCTGGCGAAGAACGTGGTGTCCATCGGGTCGAAGTAGATGCCGCCGTGGTCGCACGAGCGCATCAGCGCCAGCGGTACGTCCGGGGTTTCCATGAAACCGAAGCGCACGTAGACCCGGTAGAACTCATCGCCCACCGATTCGATCTTCAGCCGCTGCCCCTCCACCGCATACGGAATGGGCAGGGTTTCCACGTGCAGGAACACGTTGCGCTCGTGCAGCACCTTGTTGTGCTTCAGGTTGTGCATGAGCGCATGCGGGGCCACGGTCGGGTCGGCGGTCAGGAACACCGCGGTGCCCGGCACGCGTACCGGCGGCGCCAGCATCAGGCCCGGCAGGAAGGTGTCGATGCGGATACCGTCCTTGCGGATCTCATCGCGCAGCAGCTCGCGGCCGCGGCGCCAAGTGCGCATCATGGTGAAAAGGAAGATGCCCAGCACCACCGGGAACCACGCGCCCTGCAGCAGCTTGGCGCCGTTGGCGATGACAAAGCCCAGATCGATGATGAAGAACACCACGCACAGCGGCAGGATCCAGTTGCGCGCCTTGGGCCACAGCGAGCGGGCCACCAGGGCCAGCAGCAGGGTGTCGATCAGCATGGTGGCCGACACCGAGATGCCGTAGGCCACGGCCAGGTTGGACGAGCTGCGGAAGGCCAGCACCAGGCCGATCACCATCACCGCGATGCCCCAGTTGATACCGGGAATGTAGATCTGGCCGATGGTGTCGTGCGAGGTGTGCTTGATGCGCATGCGCGGGATGTAGCCCAGCTGCATGGCCTGGCGCGACACCGAGAACGCGCCGGTGATGACCGACTGCGAGGCGATCACCGCGGCCATGGTGGCCAGGATGATCATCGGGTACAGCGCCCACGACGGCACCGCTTCGAAGAACGGGTTCTTCACTGCTTCGGGGTGGTTGAGCACCAGCGCGCCCTGCCCCAGGTAGTTCAGCACCAGGCACGGCAGCACGAAGAAGTACCAGGCATGGCGGATCGGCTTGGCACCGAAGTGGCCCATGTCCGCATACAGCGCTTCGCCACCGGTCACCGCCAGCACCACCGCGCCCAGGATGAAGATGCCGTGCCAGCTGTGGTCCATGAAGAAGCGGATGGCCCACCAGGGGTTGAACGCCTTCAGCACTTCCGGCGAATCGACGATGTTGTAGATGCCGATCGCCGCCAGCGAGATGAACCAGATCGAGGTGATCGGCCCGAACAGCTTGCCGATCTTTTCGGTGCCAAAGCGCTGCACCGCGAACACCGCCAGCAACACCATCACGGTGATAGGCACGATGAACGCATGCAGCCCCGGCGCGGCCACTTCCAGGCCTTCCACCGCGCCCAGCACGGAAATGGCCGGCGTGATCACGCCGTCGCCGAAGAACAGCGAGGCACCGAAGATGCCAAGGATGCCCACCACGTAGGCCGAGCGCGACCCGTTGCGCAGGGTGCGCTGGGTCAGCGCCATCAGCGCCATGATGCCGCCTTCGCCATCATTGTCGGCACGCATGATGATGGTCACGTACTTCAGGGTGACCACGATGTTCAGTGCCCAGAACGCCAGCGACAGCACGCCCAGCACGGTGTCGTGGTCACTGGTGAGCCCGTAGTGCGGCGAGAACGCCTCTTTCAGCGTGTACAGCGGGCTGGTGCCGATATCGCCGAACACCACGCCGATCGCACCGATGATCAGCGCCAGACCCCCGGCCGGGGGAGCGTGACCGTGGCCGCCGTGGGCGGCATCGTGCGGAGTTTGACTGCTGGACATGGGGCTCCTGGCGGGGCTCAGGCGTGGTGTAGGGGATGGAGGGCGCGGCTCAGCGCAGCGCCGATTGCAGGGCCTTGCGGATGACCGTGGCCACTTCGTCGCCTTCATTGAAGGCATCGCGGGCCATGCGGGCCGCTTCGGTAGGCTTGTAGCCCAGCTGCTGCAGGGCCACGGTGGCATCGGCCAGCGGATCGGCCGGTGCCGGGCCACTGCCGGTGGGCAGCGCACCGCCGGCACCGAACTGGGCGGCGCGGTCACGCAGCTCCAGCACCATGCGCTCGGCGGTCTTCTTGCCGATGCCCGGAATGCGGGTCAAGGCGGTGATGTCGCCGGCCTGGACCATGCGCGCGAACTCTTCCACGGTGACCCCGGACAGCACGGCCAGCGCGATCTTCGCGCCAATGCCGCTGACCTTCTGCACATCGCGGAACAGCCGGCGCTCGCCCTCGCGCAGGAAGCCGTACAGCGAAACGCTGTCTTCCTTCTGCGAATAATGGGTGTACAGGATGACCTCGCGGCCGAGTTCGGGCAGGTCGTAGAAGGTGCTCATCGGCGCCTCCAGCTCGTAGCCCACCCCGTTCACATCCACCACCAGCCACGGCGGCGCCTTGTAGGCGACGATCCCGCGCAGTCGACCGATCATTGCGTGCAGCTCCTCATTTGCGGCCCCACGCCTGGCGGGCACTGAGCCCCAGGCGGTTGGCCGTTGCCCTTACGTGGGCATGGGTGATGGCTACTGCCAACGCGTCGGCGGCGTCGGCCTGCAGCTTGGTTTTCAGGTTCAGCATGAGCCCGACCATGTGTTGGACCTGTTGTTTTTCCGCGCCGCCACGGCCGACCACAGCCAGCTTGATCTCGCTGGCGGCGTATTCGTGCACCGGCAGGTCGCGCAGCACCACCGCGGAAATGGCCGCGCCGCGGGCCTGGCCCAGCTTCAGCGCCGAATCCGGGTTGCGCGCCATGAACACTTTTTCGATCGCCACTTCCTGCGGCTGGAACTCCCGGCACAGATCGGCCAGGCCCAGCACCAGCAGCTTCATGCGCTGGGGAAAATCGTCGGCGCCCAGCAGTACCAGCGGCTGGTGGTGCACGTGGCTGACCTTGCCGGCGGCGTCGACATCAATGATGCCGACCCCGGTCCGCTGCGAACCGGGGTCGATGCCGAGGATGCGGGTCATGCGGCACTCCTGGCCGGGTGGAACGGGAAGCGCTGGCAGGCGTATGGGCTCATGACTGTCCGCGGTGACCGTTCAACGGCCCGCGCCCAGACCGTCGAAGACGGCTCAGGCGTAGGCGTCGGCGCCGAGTTCGGCGTTGGAATACACGTCCTGCACGTCGTCCAGGTCTTCCAGCATGTCCAGCAGTTTCTTCACCTGCAGGGCCACGTCGCCTTCGACCTTGATGTCGTTGTCGGCGCGGAAGGTGATTTCCGCGTGCCCGGGCACGTGCCCGGCGGCCGCCATCGCGTCCTTGACCGCGTTGAACGCGTCAGGGCTGGTGACCACGTCGATCGAACCGTCGTCCGGGTAGACCACGATGTCGTCGGCGCCGGCCTCGATGGCCGCCTCGGTGATCGCCTCTTCGTCGGCGCCCGGAGCGAAGCTGAGCACGCCCAGACGCTTGAACATGAAGGCGACCGAGCCTTCGGTGCCCATGTTGCCGCCGCACTTGCTGAACGCGTGGCGCACATCGGCCACGGTACGCACGCGGTTGTCGGTCAGGCAGTCGACGATCACGGCCACGCCACCGGGGGCGTAGCCCTCGTAGCGGATTTCCTCGTAATCGACGCCTTCCAGTTCACCGGTGGCCTTCTTGATGGCGCGTTCGATCACGTCCTTGGACATGTTCACGCCCAGGCCCTTGTCCATGGCCACGCGCAGGCGCGGGTTGTTGTTGGGGTCGCCTCCACCGCCGCGCGCGGCCACGCCGATCTCGCGGATGATCTTGGTGAAAATCTTGCCACGCTTCGCGTCGGACGCGTTCTTGCGGGCTTCGATGGAGGGGCCTCTACCCATGGGTGCTACCGTCTGGCTGCTTCAGGATCAAGGCGCGGATTCTACCTGATCGGGGGCGGCAACCGTGTCTAGGGTGGATGGAGGGTGCCGGGTGTGGCCGGGGAAGAGCGTGCGAACCAAGGTACGCACCCACCAGGGCAGGTCGGTTCGCACCCACCAGGGCAGGTCGGTTCGCACCCACCAGGGCAGGTCGGTAGCGCCGGGCCATGCCCGGCGAATGGCGTGCGAACCAAGGTTCGCACCTACCTATGCGGCGGCGGCGTCGCGGCTGTGGTCGAACTGGCCGTGCTGCAGGAAATGCGCGGTCTGCCGCGCGGCATCGGGCGATACCACCAGGCCGCTGTGGCTGGTGCGCACCACGCAATGGTCGGCCAGGCCCGGCAGCCGGGTCTCGTCCAGCGCCACCGTACCGTCGGACGCTTCGCCCATGGCCCCCAGCAGGCTGCCCAGGCCATGCGGCACCGACCCGGCGATCAGCCCGACCTTCGCCCTGCCCTGCCAGTCCGGCAGGCCATCGAGCAGCAGTTCGCTGCTGCGCCCCAGGGCCAGACCCCAGCCGTGTTCGGACAGCGAGCGCGCCGTGCCACTGCCGCGCAGCGGCGAACCCAGGCAGACCACCCGCTGTACCGGCAACTGCGGCTGCCGGCGCAGGGCTTCCAGCGCCACCAACCCGCCCAGGCTGTGGCCAACCAGCGACAGCGGCCCGGTGCCGGCCAGGCGTTCCAGCAACTGCGGCACGGCCACGTCCGGCCCGCCGAAGATCGAGGCGTAACCGAAGGTGTGCACCTGGAAACCACGCGCGCGCAGGCGCCAGGCCAACGGCCCGACCCAGGCGCGGGCATTCCAGATGCCATGCAGCAGCAAAACAGGGGGATTCATGCGTGACAGCCTGGCGTTGGGCGGGGCGGGATCTGCAGTGATTGAACGAAATCGCGGGGCAAGCGGCAGTGAACGCGCTCAGGCCGGGCGCGGTTCGCGGCGCAGGATGAATTCGAGATCGTTGATCTGGCCGACCGGGAACAGGTACTCACCGGCTTTCTGGAAGCCATAGCGGGCATAGAAGCGCTGCGCGCCGAAGTTTTCCGACCACACGCCCAGCCACAGCGTGCGCGGGCCGTCGCGCTCCAGCCAGGCCAGCGCGGTTTCCAGCAGGCGGCTGCCCCAGCCACAGCTCTGCTCGGTCTTCACCAGGTACAGGCGCTTGAGCTCGCCATCGCCGGGCTTCACGTCCGGGTGCGGCAGGCCACAGGGGCCGGCGGCAGCATGGCCGACGGCCTCCCCGCCCCGTTCCAGCAGCCACACCGCATAGTCGGGGTGGGCCAGGATGATGCGCTGGCGCTCGACCGTGTAGGCCTCCTCCAGGAAGGCCTGCAGGTCCTGCGGCGGGTACAGATGGCCGAAGGTTTCAGTGAACGTGCGCGCGGCCAGCGCCGACAGGGTCGGCGCGTCGTCCACGGTGGCGCGGCGGATCGAATACATGGGTCGAGTGGACGCCAGAGCGACGGTCGGGGTCAAGCCCGTTCCGACGACTCGGTTTCGTCCTCTTCTTCCTCGTCCTCTTCCTCGTATTCCTCTTCGTCCTCGTCCTCTTCTTCCTCGTCCTCGTCGAACTCTTCCTCTTCGTCGTCTTCGTAATCCTCGACGCCGAAGTCTTCACCGTCCCAACGACCTTCGCCGTCGGCGACGAAGGTCAGCGCCATCGCCGCCGGGTTGGTACCGACGCGGACCAGCCAACCACCGAATACACGTGCACGCTCGGTGACCAGAGTGGCCTCGGAGCCTTCATTGCCCAGCTTTTCCCACTCCAGCGAAAACGCGAACTCGGTCATTGCGTGGATCTCCTGATCAGTTGGTCTTGGGGCGAACCTGGATATGCACTTCGGCCAGCTGCACGTCGACGATCGGCGACGGCGCATCGGTCATTAGATCCTGCGCACCGGTGGTCTTCGGGAACGGAATGACGTCGCGGATGGATTCGGTACCGGCCATCAGCGCGGCAATGCGGTCGATGCCGAAGGCGATGCCGCCGTGCGGCGGCGCGCCGTAGTTCAGCGCGTCCAGCAGGAAGCCGAACTTGGCACGGGCTTCTTCGGCGCCGATGCCCAGCAGCTCGAACACCGCGCTCTGCATGTCCGGGCGGTGGATACGGATCGAACCGCCGCCGATTTCATTGCCGTTGAGCACCATGTCGTAGCCGCGCGAAACGGCGGTACGGGCGTTGGCGCGCAGGTCGGCGATATCGTCCACGGCCGGCGCGGTGAAGGGGTGATGCAGGGCGACGTAGCGCTTTTCTTCCTCGTCCCATTCGAACATCGGGAAGTCGGTGACCCACAGCGGTGCCCAACCGTCGGCGACCAGGCCGAAGTCCTTGCCGGCCTTCAGGCGCAGCGCGCCCATGAAGTCGGACACCTTGTTGTAGCCGCCGGCGCCGAAGAACACGATGTCGCCGTTGCCGGCACCGACGTGGGCCACCAGCGCAGCGAAACGCTCTTCGCTGAAGAACTTCTGGATGGGCGAGCTGACTTCGCCGTTGTCGGCGATCTTGATGTAGGCCAGGCCCTTGGCGCCGTACTTGGCGGCGTGCGCGGCGTATTCGTCGATCTGCTTGCGCGACAGGGTGGCACCGCCCGGAATGCGCAGCGCGGCCACGCGGCCGTCGGCATCGTTGGCCGGGCCGGTGAACACGGCGAACTCGCTTTCCTTGACCAGTTCGGCCACGTCCACCAGCTCCAGCGCGATGCGCAGGTCCGGCTTGTCCGAACCGTAGCGGCGCATTGCCTCGGCCCAGGTCATGCGCGGGAAGCTGGCCGCCAGCGGCACGTCCACCACTTCCTTGAAAATGGCGCGGATCATGTCTTCAACGAAATCCTGCACGTCGCGCTCGCGCACGAAGGCGAATTCCATGTCCAGCTGGGTGAATTCCAGCTGGCGGTCGGCGCGCAGGGCTTCGTCGCGGAAGCAGCGCGCGATCTGGTAGTAGCGGTCGAAGCCGGCCACCATCAGGATCTGCTTGAACAGCTGCGGGCTCTGCGGCAGCGCGTAGAACTCGCCCGGGTGCATGCGCGCCGGCACCAGGAAGTCGCGCGCGCCTTCCGGGGTGGCCTTGGTCAGGATCGGGGTTTCGATGTCCTGGAAGCCGCGCTCGTCCAGGTGGCGGCGCAGGGCCTGCACCAGCTTGATGCGGGTGCGCTGCATGCGCTGCATTTCCGGGCGGCGCAGGTCCAGGTAGCGGTACTTCAGGCGGGTGTCTTCGCCCGGGTTCTCGTGGGCGTGGAACGGCAGCGGCGCGGCCTTGTTCAGCACGGTGATGGCGGTGGCGATCACTTCCACCTTGCCAGTGGCAATCTTGTCGTTCACCGCGTGGCGCGCACGCACCACACCTTCCACCTGCAGCACGTCCTCGTAGCCCAGGCTGGCGGCCACGGCGAATACTTCGGCGTTGTCCACCTCCACGGTCACCTGCACGATGCCTTCATGATCGCGAAGATCGATGAAGCAGACGCCGCCCTGGTTACGGGCCACGTCGGTCCAGCCGGCGAGGGTGACAGTCTGGCCAATCAGGGTCTCGTTGACCAGGCCGCAGAAGTGGGTACGCATGGGGGGAAAGCTCCGCTGGAGAACGCCGGCACCCGACGGGGGCCGGAAAGCCTCGTATTCTGCGGCCGAGGGCCCGGCTGGGGCAAATGCGGACGGTCACGCGGGCTTTATCCGTCCCGTCCTTATAGTCGCGCACCACACACCGTATGGGGATTTGCCATGAAAGCGCTGTCCCTGGCCAGTCTGGCCACCACCCTGACCCTGGGCGCCCTTGCCGGGCTGACCCTGTCCCCCGCCCCCGCCGCCGCGCAGACCGGCGTGGTCCGCTGCGAAAGCCAGAACAACCGTGAACGGGTCTGCAGCACCGGCTGGCGCGATGCCCAGCTGGTACGCCAGCTGTCCGGCTCGGCCTGCGTGGAGGGTCGCACCTGGGGCAGCCGCAATGGCAGCATCTGGGTCAACGGCGGCTGCCGCGCCGAATTCGTCGAAGGCCGCGGCGGCTGGGGCGGCAACAACGGCGGCGGCTGGGGCGGCGGCAACAGCGGCCGCACCATCCGCTGCGAAAGCCAGGACAACCGCGAGCGCACCTGTCCGGTGAACTGGCGCGGGGCCACCCTGGTGCGGCAGATCTCCGGCTCGGCCTGCGTGGAAGGGCAGACCTGGGGCGTGCGTCGCGGCGCCATCTGGGTCAACCGCGGCTGCCGCGGTGAATTCGCCGAAAGCCGCGGCGGCTGGGGCGGTGGCAATGGTGGCGGCTGGGGCGGCGGCAACAGCAACTACACCGTTACCTGCAGCAGCAACAACAACCGTACCCAGAACTGCAACTGGGATGAGCGCCAGGGCCGACCGGTGCTGCAGCAGCAGCTGTCCGGCAGTGCCTGCCAGGAAGGCCGCAGCTGGGGCTACTCGCGCGGCAGCGTGTGGGTCAGCAACGGTTGCCGGGCACGCTTTGGTACCCGCTGAGGCATGGGGTCAGAGCCCATGCCTGCGG
The DNA here is from genome assembly GCF_003086815.1 of Stenotrophomonas sp. YAU14D1_LEIMI4_1. Lineage (NCBI taxonomy): Bacteria > Pseudomonadati > Pseudomonadota > Gammaproteobacteria > Lysobacterales > Lysobacteraceae > Stenotrophomonas > Stenotrophomonas sp. YAU14D1_LEIMI4_1. The sequence goes on from NZ_CP025997.1 coordinate 3,254,508, forward strand.
CACGGGATCTGACCCCAATCCGCCCAAGGTGCCGACGGGGCGGGGTCGGATCCCTGGCCATCGGCCAGGGCTCTGACCCCTGCGCTGGCTGCCCGATGGGGTCAGAGCCCCTGCCTTGGGCAGGGGATCCGACCCCCAATCCGTTCAAGGCCGGGCCGGTGCCTGCTCGGAACCCCACGGCGCCGGCGGCAGCGCCACCGGCTTGCCCAGGTCGAATTCGACGCGGAAACGCCGCCCGCCGGGGCGGGTCAGTTCATAGACGAAGCGCTGGTCCGGCTCGATCTCCATCGCCCACACGTTGTGGGTGGAGGCCAGCATGTCGGCGCGGCGGAACATCGCCACCGAATCGGCATCTGCCGGGAACTGCTGGCGCTCGGCGGTGCCCGGTGGCGTGCTGTCGCCGCCGTACAGGGTGATGACATCGGGGCTGCCATCGGCGTGCCGGTGGTCGTGCTTCAGTTTCAGCCCATGCTCGGTGCGGGTCAGGATCCAGGTGCGCGAATGGTCATCGCCCACATGGAACGGGATGCGCAGCTCATGGCCAGGGTCGTCGCAGCCGCGCACGTGCATCACCAGCGGCTTGCCGGCAAACGGATCGTCGCCCGCGGGGGCCGGGGTGTCTTCCACCACCCGGCCGGCGAACGCCTGGCCGCAGTGCGCGGCCACGGCGGCCATGAAGGCATCGGAAGGCGCAGTGGCCACATCGTGGCTGATCGGGGGCTGTTGCTGCGAACAGGCCGCAAGGGCCAGCAACAACGCGGCGGACACGGAGGCGGAACGGACAGTCATGGCCCCACCCTAACGGCCATGGCCAGCGCGCGCAAACCGCGGGCGCCGGCCGCCACGGTCAGCGCGCGGGCTGCAACCAGACCTCGCACTGCCCCACCACCTGCTTCTGCGCACCGGTCGAATAGCGCTGCAGCAGCTGCGCCTGCCAGTGCGCACGCTCGGCGGTGCTGGCCAGCTGGTTGGGGCAGACCACCAGCGCGGCCAGGGGCAGGCCACCCAACGCCACGTCGGTTTCCACCAGCGACCGCAGCACGTCATCCGAGGCCCAGTCCGGCACCATCACCCCGCGCCGGCCGGCACGGTAAGGCAGCTCGGACGACCAGTCCTGGCCAAGCGCCAGCACCACGCCATCCTGCGGCGTGCCCGCCTGGATCAGTGCGGCGATCTGCGAAATGTCGCTGGGCTGGCGCGCTTCCTTCATGTTCTTCAGGTAATGGGCCAGACCGAACCCGGTGGACAGCAGGCACAGCAGCACGGCGAAAGCGATCGGCCAGCGATAGCGCCCACTGGCCTGCGCGCGTAGTACCAGCATCCATAGCACCAGACCCACGATGGACGTGGCGAACACCACCTGCGCGGCCTGGTAATAGGGGTGCACCACCTGCAGGTTGGTGAAGACCAGGAACGGCACCAGATAGGCCAGCAGCAGCAACGCCACCGCCGCGCGCGTACGGCGCATGCCCAGGCCGGCGGCAACAATCAGCACGAACACCCAGTTCGAGCCGGTGGCGGCGCCGAAGCGCTTCTTGAACACCGCGCCCCAGGTGGCCGGGTCCAGCCGTTGCTGCAGGGTGCCGTAGTTGAACGCGCTCAGGCCTTCGGAGGTCACCTGCTGGCCCAGCGCCGACTGCGCCTTCAATGCATCGGCGTGCTGCAGCCACAGCAGCAGCGTGGCCAGAACGGCCAACGCGGCGGCCACGCCCCAGGCCAGCAGCTTCCAGTGCGCGGCCAGCCACTGCGGGCGCCAGCCGTGTTCGCGCACCGCCAGCCACAGGAAGGCCAGCGCCACAAAGGCCGCATAGGCGAAGAACGTGGTGATCTTCACCAGCGCCGACAGCACCGCCGCCAGCACCGCCACCCCGCCCAGCAGCGCCGTTGGCCGGCTGCGCAGGCCAGCCATGGCCCAGACGAACACCAGGCCGAAGAACACCGCCGTCGATTCGATCAGCACCGCCCGTCCCCAGAACTGGGCGAACGGTGAAACGGCGAAGGCCGCGGCCACGCACAGTGCCAGCAGGCGGTCCGGGCGGAACGCCAGCACCGTGCGGTAGACCATGAAGATGCTGCCCACGTGGAACAGCAGCGAGACCAGACGCCCGCTGTTGTCTGCGCTCAGGCCCGTGGCTGCCGACAACAGCCCGGCCAGCCACTGGTACAGCGGAAACTCGAAGGGAATGGACCAGGGCGCACCGATGACCGGCGTCAGGTAATCCAGCCAGGGCCCACCGCGCAGCAGCCAGTCGATCGACAGCGCGGTCTGCGTCTGGCGGAAGCCCGATGCATCCACCGGCGGCATCGACCAGCTGCTGGCGAACAGGATCAACAGCGCGACCGCAGAGAACCCCAGCAGGATACGGGCGGGCAGCAAGCTGCGGCGGTGGTTCACTTCCTCGATCACGCGTGGCGCTCCTGTGCAGGCCGGCCCGCGCCAGGGCGGTGCGGCCGGGGCGCGCAGTGTCCGGTCTGCGCTGCCGCAACGCAAGCGCAGCGCGCGCCTGCGCACTCAGTCGCGCACAGGCACCGGCGCGATCACTTCGGTCGCCGCCACCGGCGCGCCCTCGCCTTCACCTGCAGGCTCCTGCTCCACCGGATCGACATCGAAGGGCGTGCGGAACACCAGCGACGGCAGCAGCGTGGTCAGCGCGGCGTACAGCAGCAGCGCACCGAACAACACCGCCGGAATCTGGAAGCGCTCGCGCATGATCGCCGCCAGCACCAGGGTGAAGATCAGGGTGGGTGCCAGCGCCAGCGACACCCGCAGGCTGCTGCGGAAGCTTTCGCCGAACATGACCCGGCGTTGCAGCCACACCACGGCGATGCGCAGCGGCAGCACTACCATCGTGATCACCACGCCCAGCCCCAGCGCCTCGAAGCTCAGCGCTTCGCTGGGCACCTTGGTGCCGGCATTGAAGAAGTAGAACGGCACGAAGAACGAGGCGAACAGGCGCAGCGCGTGCAGGTTTTCGTGCGAAGCCAGCAGCGGCATGCGCTGGTGCAGCAGGCGCGCGACCAGGCCGGCGATGAACGCGCCCACCAGGTAGTACACGCCCAGCAGGTAGGTGATGTAGGCCGCCACCATGCCCACCATCACCAGAAGCGAAAATTCCGAACCCGGCGCATGCGGCGCCACCCAGCGCCCCAGGGCGATGAACAGCAGCGGCAGGCCGACCATCATGGCCAGCAAGGCGCTGCTGGACATTGCCATGTGCCACGGATCGCCGGCCTGCAGCACCACGAACAACGCCGCCAGCGCCAGCAGTTCACCGGCAATGGCCTTGCTGGTTACCCAGAACCGTTCGTCTTCGCTCAGGCCCAGCCGAGACAGCGAATCCATGATGAAACCGGTGGACGGGGTGAGCAGGGCCAGCGCCAGCAGACCCGCGGCCTGCCACGGCAGGCCCGCGTAGCGCCAGGCCAGCCAGCCCACCCCGAACAGCGTTGCACTGCGGATGACCAGGTGCGCCAGCAGCGGCCACAGCCCACGCCGCAGCGCGGCCAGATCCACTTCCAGCCCGGCGAACAGGAACAGTGAAGAAATCCCCAGCGTCGCCAGCAGGCCGATCACCGCATCGTGCGAACGCTCGCCCAGCCACAGCATGGCGATGATGCCGAACAGCAGGCAGGTGAGCGGTGCCGGCAGGCTGAAACGCTGCAGCGCGCGCGGTATGACCAGCAGCGCGAAGATCAGCAGCAGGTAGATCAGTTCATGGCTCATCGTGACTTCCGTGTGGAACGAACGCGCGCAGCATGCGCGTGGCTGCGCCGCGCTGCAAATCGAACGGGGCTGAAATGCGGGTGTGTTAGGGTGGGACAGGTGTTTTCTCCACCTTCTCCATCGAGGCCGCACCCATGTGGCGGCTGACGGCCCTGTTACTGGGCGTGGCGCTGCTGCTGACCGGCAGCGGGCTGCTGGGCACCCTGCTGGCCGTTCGCGGCGGGCAGGAAGGCTTCAGCGCCGGCACCCTGGGCTGGGTGATGTCGGCCTACTTCGCCGGCTATTTCATCGGCACCTTCACCGCCCCGCCCTTGATCCGCCGCATCGGCCACAGCCGGGCATTTGCCTTCCACGCTGCGCTGGCCACCATGGCCGTGCTGCTGCACCCGCTATGGATCAGCGCAGCCGGCTGGATCGTGCTGCGCGTGGTGACCGGCGTGGCACTGGTTGGCCTGTACACGGTGATAGAAAGCTGGCTCAACGCCGAACCCGACCCGCAGCGGCGCAGCCAGGTGTTTTCGGTCTACATGATGGTAAACCTGTCGGCGCTGGCGCTGGGCCAGGTGCTGCTGCTCGCCGGCGATACCGGTGCGGCCACCATGTTCTCGCTCACCGCCCTGCTGGTGTGCGCGGCCATGCTGCCGGTTACCGCCACCCGCCTGCAGCAGCCGGAGGTGCCCAGCGTGCCGCGGCTTACGCTGCAGCGTCTGTACGCGCTGGCGCCGGTGGCCACCGTCGCCGCCGCGCTGTCCGGCCTGGCGATGGGGCCGTTTTGGGGCCTGCTGCCGGTATATGCCGAACAGATCGGTCTGCGCGATGCGCAGGTACCGCTGTTCATGCTGGCGGCAATTGCTGGCGGTGCGTTGCTGCAATGGCCACTGGGCCGAATAAGCGATGGCCATGACCGTCGACTGGGCCTGCTGTGCCTGAGCGTGCTGGCCGCCGCCGTGGCCGCGCTGGCCGCATTGCCGCCGCTGTCGCAGCAGGTGCACCTGATGTTCGTGCTGGTGTTCTGCTATGGCGGCCTGGCGTTCGCGCTCTATCCGTTCGCCGTGGCGCACATGCTGGACTACCTGCCCACGCCGGACCTGCTGTCCGGCTGCAGCAGCCTGCTGCTGGTGCACGGTATCGGCGCGGCCATCGGGCCGGCGCTGGCCGGTGCGCTGATGCAGCGCTACGGCGCGCCAGCCCTGCCGCTGTACTTCACCGCCGTGCTGACCGCGCTGGCCGCCTTCACCGCTCTGCGCCTGCTGCGCCACGCACGCCTGCGCACCCACCCGGCGCCGTTCCGGCCCATGCTGCGGACCACGCCTGCGGCCCTGGAACTGATGCCGGAAACCGAATCTCCCACCGTACCCACGAAGGAAGTGCATTGACTGTCGAGTCCCCGACCCTGATTCCGAACCCCCTTCTTTCCAGCAGCACGGCCACCGGGCCACAGCTGATCCTGGCCACCGACCTGGATGGCACCTTCCTGGCCGGCAGCGCCGCCCAGCGCCACCGCCTGTACCGGCTGGTAGACCAGCACCCGGGCATCGCCCTGGTGTTCATCACCGGGCGCGGTCTGGAAGCGGTGATGCCGCTGCTGTCCGACCCGGCCATTCCCCGCCCCGACTACATCGTCTGCGACGTGGGCGCCACCGTGGTGCACGGCCACACCCTGCAGCCGTTGCAGCCGCTGCAGTCGATGATCGACGCGCACTGGCCCGGCGAACAGGTGGTGGCCGAAGCGATGCGGCCGTTCACCGCACTGCAGCGCCAGGATGTTCCGCAGGAACGCCGCTGCTCCTATTTCTGCGATCCGGCCACGCTGGCCCCGTTGCGCGCGCAGATCCAGCAGACCGCGGCGGAACTGGGCTGTGACGTGCTGTATTCGGCCGACCGCTACCTGGACATCCTGCCGCCGGACACCGACAAGGGCCGCACCCTGGCCGCGCTGGCGCGCCTGCTGGAACTGCCGCGCGAGCGCATCCTGGTGGCCGGCGATACCTTGAACGATCTGTCCATGTACCAGGCCGGTTTCCGCGGTGTGTGCGTGGGCGAATCGGAGCCGGCACTGACCGCGGCCACCGCTGATCTGGCCAACACCTACCACGCCCGCGAACCCGGCTGCGGCGGCATCGTGGAAGCCATCGAACACTTCGGCCTGCTGGCCGCCGATGATCCGTACCTGCATGCGCCGACCGCCGCGCGCGCGCAGGGCGCCGAACTGGTGATGGTCTACCACCGGCTGCCCTTCGATGAAGCCATCGAGGACGGCAAGCTGGTGCAGCGACCGCCGCGCTCACCCAACGGCATCATCCCCTCGCTGCTGAGCTTCTTTGAAGGTGGCCAGCGTGGCAGCTGGGTGGCCTGGGGCATCGACGATCCCAAGCACCGCCCGTTCCAGCGCCATGTGCAGGTGGACGCGCAGCGCTACCCGACCCTGCGCGCCACCCGCGTGCCGCTCAGTCGCCAGGACGTGGACATTTTCTACAAGCGGTTTTCCAAGGAAGCGTTCTGGCCGATGCTGCACGTGTTCTGGGAACGCGCGCGGTTCCGCGAAGACGATTGGCAGGTGTTCCTGAAGGTGAACCGCCGTTTCGCCGAGGCCGTGGCCGACGAGGCCGCGCACGGCGCCACGGTGTGGATCCACGACTACAACCTGTGGATGGTGCCGGCCGCGCTGCGCGAACTGCGCCCGGACCTGAAGATCGCCTTCTTCCACCACACCTACTTCCCTTCCGCCGATGTGTTCAACGTGGTGCCGTGGCGGCGCGAGATCATCGGCAGCCTGCTGTGCTGCGATTACATCGGCTTCCATATTCCGCGCCAGGTGGAAAACTTCGTGGACGTGGTGCGTGGCGCCATGCCGGCCGAGCGCCTGGCCTGGGAAAGCTGTGCGCCGCGCTTTTTGACCTATGGTTGCGCGGTGGGCCTGGACACCATGACCACCCGCCTGCGCGTGGGCGACCGCGATGTGGCGCTGGGTGCGCACCCGGTAGGCACCGACGTGCGCCGCATCCGCAACCTGCTGGCGCGTGCCGAGGTGCGCAACGACCTGTTCAAGCTGCGCCGCGAGATCGGCGCACGCAAGTTGGTGCTGTCGGTGGAACGGCTGGACTACACCAAGGGCACCTTGGCCAAACTGGAAGCCTTCGAACGCGTGCTGGAACAGCACCCCGAGCACTGCGGCAAGGTCACCCTGCTGATGGTCTGCGTGCCGGCCGCGCGCGAGATGACCGTCTACCGCACCTTGCAGAACCAGATCGAACAGGCGGTGGGCCGCATCAATGGCCGCTTCTCGCGGCTGGACTGGACCCCGGTACGTTTCTTCGCCCAGGCCCTGCCCTTCGAACAGGTGGTGGCGCACTACGCCGCCGCGCAGGTGATGTGGATCACGCCGCTGCGTGATGGCTTGAACCTGGTGGCCAAGGAATTCGTCGCCACCCAGGGCATTGAAGGCACGCCCGGCGTTCTGGTGCTGAGCGAATTCGCCGGCGCGGCGGCCGAATTGAAGGGCGCGGTGCTGACCAATCCGCACGATCCGGCCGATCTGGCGGCCGGCCTGCTGCAGGCGCTGTCCATGCCCGAAGAAGAGGCCAGCGCGCGCCTGCGCCAGTTGCAGGGCATCGTGGAGTACTACGACGTGGACCGCTGGGGCCGTGATTTCCTGGCCGCGGTGGAAGGCAGCGACACAGCGGCCAGCTGATGCAGCGGGGGGCGGATCCGTTTCCACCGGAAGCGGCTCCGACCCCGCAACGCGCCCCTGCATTTCAGCCGATCAGTGCATCGGCCAGGGCGCCGACACGCGCCAGCACCGCAGCGCGCTGCGCCTCGTCCACGCGGGCCCCCTGCAGATAGGCGGTGATGACCCACGGCGTTCCGCCCGCACGCGGCCACAGCACGGCGATGTCGTTGCGCGTGTCCTCGCCGTTGCTGCCGGTCTTGTCACCCACCCGCCAGCGCGGGCCCAGGCCCGCGCGCAGGCAGGCATCGCCGGTCTGGTTGTCGATCAGCCAATCGGCGAACTGCAGCCGCGAAGGCGACAGAAGGCCACTGCCCACCGCGAACCGGGCCAGACTGGCCGCCATCGCCGCCGGGCTGGTGGTGTCGCGCGGGTCGCCCTTCGCAAACCGGTTCATGTCCGGCTCGTAGCGATCATTGCGGGTGACCCGGTCGCCCTGCGCACGCAGGAAGGCGGTCAGCGCCGCGGGCCCCCCGTTCACCCCCAGCAGCAGGTTGGCGGCAGTGTTGTCGCTGGTGGTCAGCGTGCCGCGGCACAGGTCGCGCACGCTCAGGTCCTTGCCGACGTGGCGGCGGGCTACCGGGGCGTAGGACAACAGATCCCGTTCGGTGATCGGCACGCGGGTGTCCAGCGAAAGACGACCGGCGTCGGCCAGGCTCAGGATGTGGGCCACCAGCATCGATTTGAACGTACTGCACATCGGGAAGCGCTCGTCCTGGCGATGCCCGCCGAGGCGGCGGCCGCTGCCGGTGTCCAGCACGGTCACGCCAAGGCGGCCGCCGCTGGCTTTTTCCAGCGCGGCGAAATCCACCGCACCGGCAATGGCGGCGGACGTGGCCGGGCCGGCAGGGGCAGGCACGGCGGCCCGCGCAAGGGTGGGCGCAAGCAGGGACGATGCGACGGTGGCGGCACTGAACTGCAGGAATCGACGGCGGGCGTGCATGGGCGGGCTCCGGGAAACGAACCCGGATTATTGAAAGCATGGTGCACACGCGACCAACGCGAATTTTCAGGGTCAGACATGAACAAATCTAATGCCTAACGTGTTCAACCCTTTCTTTGACGGCTGCATGGGTCAACAGGCTAGGATGCACCCATCAGCCTGCCTCACACCTCCCGATGCTGCACCCCACCCTGCCGCTCAACGCCCTGCGCGCCTTCGAGGCCGCGGCCCGCCACCAGAACTTCACCCGTGCGGCGCTGGAGCTGTGCGTCAGCCAGGCCGCGTTGAGCCACCAGATCCGTGGGCTGGAAGACCGGCTGGGCATCCGCCTGTTCCACCGCCTGCCGCGCGGCGTGGCACTCACCGACGAGGGCGCCGCATTGTTCCCGGTGCTGCATGAAGCGTTCGAGCGCATCTCGGCCAGCATCGCCCGCTACACCGGCGGGCCAGCGCGCGAAGTGCTGACGATCGGGGTGGTGGGCACGTTCGCCACCGGTTGGCTGCTGCCGCGCATGGCGGCCTTCGAGGCGGCGCACCCGGATATCGAGCTGCGCCTGCAGACCCACAACAACCGCATCGATCTGGCCGGCGAAGGGCTGGACTTGGCCATCCGCTTCGGTGAGGGCGACTGGCAGGGGCAACACTGCACGGCCATCCTGGAGGCGCCCTTCGCGCCGCTGTGTGCGCCCGCGCTGGCGCGCCGATTGAAGCACCCCCGCGATCTGGCCGCGGTGACGCTGCTGCGCTCGTACCGCAGCGACGAATGGCCGCGCTGGCTGCAGGCGGCCACCACCAGCGGCGTGGAGGCCAGAGGCCCGGTGTTCGACTCTTCGCTGACTCTGGCTGCCGCTGCAGCCGGTGGCGCCGGGGTTGCCCTGCTGCCGCTGCGCATGTTCGAACAGGAATTGGCCGAAGGCCGCCTGCTGCAGCCATTTGCCACCACGCTGGAACTGGGCCGCTACTGGTTGACCCGGCTGCGCTCGCGCAGCGAACGCGAACCGGCCAAGCGATTCCGCGAATGGTTGCAGGCGCAGGGCGGGTGATCCCGCCGGGCACGGCCCGGCGAGCGCAGCGGATCGGGGAAAGCCGCCGGGCCGTGCCCGGCGGACGCCATCAGGCTTCCAGCAGCTCCATCCACGCCGCTTCGGCTTTTTCCAGCTGCGCGGCGGTGGTCTCGCGCTCGCGCCCCAGCACGGCCATGCGGGTGGCATCGGCGTAATTGGCCGGGTCAGCCAGCTGGCGGTCCAGCTCGGCCAGGCTGGCTTCCAGCTCGGCCACCTTGGCTTCGGCGCTGGCCAGCTTGTGCGGGTTGGCCGGCTTCTTCTGCACCACCTGCGCCACCGGTGCGGTCTTGACCACCACCGGCTCTTCCACCTGCTCCATGCGCGCCTTGGTGCCCTGCGCCTGCGGGCGGGTGCGCAGCCAGGCGGCGTAGGCATCCAGGTCGCCATCGAACGGTTCGACCACACCATCGGCCACGCGCCAGTAGGTATCGCAGACCAGGCCGATCAGATGGCGGTCATGCGACACCATCACGATCGCGCCCTCGAAGGTGGCCAGCGCTTCGGCCAGCGCCTCGCGCATTTCCAGATCCAGGTGGTTGGTCGGTTCGTCCAGCAGCAGCACGTTCGGCTGCTGCCAGGCGATCAGGGCCAGCGCCAGGCGCGCGCGCTCGCCACCGGAAAAACCGTCCACCGGCTCGAATGCGCGGTCACCGGGGAAATTCCACTTGCCGAGGAAATCGCGGAAGGCCTGGTTCGGCGCATCCGGGGCGATCTCGCGGAAATGCTCGATGGGCGACTGCCCTTCGTGCAGCGATTCCACCGTGTGCTGGGCGAAGTAGCCGATGCGCAGGTCCGGGTGCGCCGAGCGCTCGCCGGCAATCGGCTTCAGCTCGCCCACCAGGGTCTTCACCAGGGTGGTCTTACCGGCGCCGTTGGGGCCCAGCAGGCCAATGCGCTGGCCCGCTTCCAGGCCGAAGCCCACGTTGTTCAGGATCACCGCGTCGCTGCCGTAACCGGCCTCGACGTGGTTCAGGCGGATCAGCGAGAACGGCAGCTTGGCCGGCGGTGCGAATTCGATGCGGAATTCGCGCTCGGCACGCACCGCTTCGGTACCGGCCAGCTTGGCCAGTCGCTTCATGCGGCTCTGCGCCTGCGCGGCCTTGCTGGCCTGCGCCTTGAAGCGGTCGATGAAGCTCTGCAGGTGGGCGCGCTCGGCCTGCTCCTTCTCGTGCGCGATCTGCTGCTGGCGCAGCTGTTCGGCGCGCTGGCGCTCGAAGTCGGTATAGCCACCGGGGTACAGCTTGGCCCCGCCACCGTGCAGGTGCAGGGTGTGGGTGGCCACGTTGTCCAGGAACTCGCGGTCGTGCGAGATCAGCAGCAGGGTGCCCGGGTACTTCAGCAGCCACTGTTCCAGCCAGTACACCGCGTCCAGATCCAGGTGGTTGGTCGGTTCGTCCAGCAGCAGCAGGTCGCTGGGCATCATCAGCGCGCGCGCCAGGTTCAGGCGCACGCGCCAGCCGCCGGAGAACGAAGACACCGCGCGGTGGTGGGTCTCGGCCGGGAAGCCCAGGCCGTGCAGCAGCTTGCCGGCGCGTGCTTCGGCGTCGTAGGCGTTCAGTTCGGCCATGCGCGTATGCGCTTCGGCCACCGCTTCCCAGTCTTCGCGGGCGGTTGCATCGGCTTCGGCCGCCAGCACCGCGGCCACCTCGGTATCGCCACCCAGCACGAAGCTCAGCGCCGGGTCGGGCAGCGACGGGGTTTCCTGGGCCACGCTGGCGATGCGCACCTTGCCGGGCAGGTCCACATCGCCCTTGTCGGCTTCCAGTTCGCCCTTCACTGCAGCGAACAGGCTGGACTTGCCGGCCCCGTTACGGCCAACCACGCCCACCCGGTAACCAGCGTGCAGGGTCAGGTCGACGTTGGACAACAGCAGCCGCTCGCCGCGGCGCAAGGCGAAATTACGAAGCGAAATCATGGGGGAAGGCGTCCATATAACCGAATGGAATGTGCTGGTGAGCACTGTTCCTGCGACGCAATTCTAGCGTTAACGAATACTTGACGCGCCCCGGGATGCGCGGTGGCAGGCCAACTCTCTCCCGCGTCGGCCCCGCGCAGCCCCCGGCCCCTCCCCCCGCTTCACTGCCCGTCACAGCTAAATGGTTGCCACGGAAACGTTTTTTCCTGTTACCACCATTTGACAGGCACTGAATATCCCGTTAATTCCTGCATTGCGCACCGCAACAACCGTCGTCCGCCTCACCCTGTGATGTCGATTCCGGTGCCCGCCCCCGCCAACCGGAGCCCCCTCCCGATGACCCGCAAGACCAGCCTGATCGCCGCCGCCGTCGCTGTCGCCCTCGGTGGTTCCTCGTTCGCCGCCCTGGCCCAGCAGACCGGCACCGCCGCCAACACCCTGGACACGGTGATCGTCACCGGTACCCGCGTGGCCGACCGCACCGTGGCCGAATCGCAGTCGCCCATCGACATCATCACCCCGGAAGTCCTGCAGTCCACCGGCAGCGGTGAACTGGCCACAGCGCTGTCGCGCGCCCTGCCCTCGCTGAACTTCCCGCGCCCGGCCCTGACCGACGGCACCAGCGGCGTGCGCCCGGCGCAGCTGCGCGGCCTGTCGCCCGACCAGGTGCTGGTGCTGGTGAACGGCAAGCGCCGCCACACCTCGGCCATGATCAACGTCAACGGCACCATCGGCCGCGGTTCGTCGGCGGTGGACATCAACGCCATTCCGATCGCCGCCATCGAGCGCGTGGAAGTGCTGCGCGACGGTGCCTCGGCGCAGTACGGCTCGGACGCCATCGCCGGCGTCATCAACATCGTGCTGAAGGGCAGCGGCAGTGGCGGCAGCCTGGCGGTCGATTACGGCCAGTACTCGGCCGGTGACGGCAACAAGTACCAGCTCTCCGGCGATACCGGCCTGGAATTCGGCGGCGGCCGTGGCCGCGTGCACGTGGCCGGCCAGATCAGCCAGCAGGATGAAAGCAACCGCGCCGGCCCGTACCGCGGCACCACCCCGAACACCGGCAACTACCCGTCCATCGGCCAGACCACCTTCGTGGTGGGCGACCCGAAGGTGGACGCCACCGCCGTGTCGGCCAACGCCAGCTTCGACTTCAGCGACCACATCACCGGCTACGCCAACGCGATCCTCAGCAACCGCGACATCACCTCGTTCGCGTTCTACCGCTCGCGCAACCACAACGGCCAGACTGCGCTGCTGGCCCAGGTCTACCCGGACGGCTTCGTGCCGGAGATCAACCAGTACTCCAAGGACCGTTCGGTGGTGGCCGGGGTCAAGGGCAACACCGACAGCGGCTGGACCTGGGACCTGAGCCTGAACCACGGCGAGAACACCCTGGACTTCCACACCCGCAACAGCATCAACTACAGCCTCGGTGCGACCAGCCCGCGCTCGTTCTACGACGGCACGCTGAAGTACCAGCAGGACGTGTTCAATGCCGATATCACCAAGTCGCTGGACTGGGGCCTGGCCTATCCGGTCACCCTGTCCTTCGGCGGTGAATACCGCAAGGAAAAGTGGGACCAGAACCCGGGCGAACTGAACTCCTACACCGGCAGCGGCGCGCAGGGCTTCGGCGGCTTCACCCCCACCAATGAAGTGCATGCCGACCGCCACAACTACGCTGTTTACGCCGGCCTGGAAGCGGACCTGACCGACAAGTTCTCCGCCGGCATCACCGGTCGCTACGAGGATTACTCGGACTTCGGCGACCGCTTCTCGGGCAAGCTGTCGGCCCGCTACGCCTTCACCGACAAGGTTGCGCTGCGGGCCACCGCCTCCAGCGGCTTCCGCGCACCGTCGCTGGCCCAGCAGGGCTACCAGGCGGTCACCAGCCAGTTCACCAACGGCGTGTTCGTCGAACGCGGCACCTTCCCGACCACCAGCACCGCCGCACAGGCACTGGGCGCTTCGCCGCTGAAGGCTGAAACCTCCACCAGCTACAGCGTGGGCCTGGTGCTGCAGCCGGTGGACCGCCTGTACGTGACCGTGGATGCGTACCAGATCGACATCGATGACCGCATCGCGCTGTCCTCCAGCATCACCACCAACACCGCCACCAGCAACCTGCTGGCCGGTCTGGGGCTGCCGCAGGTCACCGCGTTCTCGTACTTCACCAACGGCCTGGATACCCGCACCCGCGGCGTGGACTTCGTGTCCAGCTACACCATTCCGTTCAGCGCCAGCAGCCTGGAACTGACCGCCGCCTACAGCTACAACGACACCGAAGTGCGCCGCGTAGGCGGCACCCCGGCAGTGTTCAGCACGCTGGGCCTGACCCAGTCGCTGATCGGCCGTGATGAGATCGGCCGCATCGAAGACAGCTTCCCGCGCGACAAGACCATTGTCAGCGGCACCTGGCGTTCGGACCACTGGGAACTGGGCCTGGCGGCCACCCGCTACGGCGAATTCACCGTGCGCAACTCCGCCACCGCCCTGCGTGACCAGACCTACGGCGACAAGTGGGTGCTGGACGCTTCGGTGAGCTACAAGCCGAGCAGCAACTGGACCCTGACCCTGGGCGCGGACAATCTGCTGGACGAGTACCCGGACCGCACCGAAGACCTGCAGAACTCGACCTTCGGTATGCTGCCCTACAGCAACTACTCGCCGTTCGGCTTCAACGGCGCGTATGTGTACGGCCGCATCAAGTACAACTGGTAAGCGGTATCGGTAGTGCCGGGCCACGCCCGGCGGTGCTGACCCGGGGTCAGATCCCTTTTCGCCAGAAAAGGGATCTGACCCCGTTCGCATTTTCGGTTTGCCGTATGTGGCCGCATCGGTGAAAATCGGGGCATCCCCCGATTACCTGCGAGTGCCGATGCACCATGACACCGACCTGATCAACATCGTGGCCGTTGGCCTGGGGCTCGCCTTCATTTTCGGTGCCCTGGCCAACAAGCTGCGCTTGTCGCCTCTGGTCGGCTATCTGGTCGCTGGCGTTTGCGTCGGCCCGTTCACCCCCGGCTTCGTGGCCGACCAGGCCCTGGCCAACCAGCTGGCCGAACTGGGCGTGATGCTGCTGATGTTCGGCGTCGGCCTGCACTTTTCCCTGAAGGACCTGATGGCGGTCAAGGCCATCGCCATTCCCGGTGCCATCGGCCAGATCGCCGTGGCCACCCTGCTCGGCTGGGGCGTGGCCTGGTTGATGGGCTGGCCGGCGCTGCACGGGGTCATCTTCGGTTTCTCGCTGGCCACCGCCAGTACCGTGGTGCTGCTGCGGGCCATGGAAGAGCGGCGCCTGCTGGAAACCATGCGCGGCAAGATCGCCGTCGGCTGGCTGATCGTGGAAGACCTGGCCTGTGTGCTGGCACTGGTGATGATGCCGGTGCTGGCCGGTGTGTTCGGCCCCGATGCCGCCAAGGAAACCCACACCCTGGGCAGCGTGCTGGCCGATATCGGCTGGACGTTCGTGCAGCTGGGCCTGTTCGTGGCGGTGATGCTGGTGGTCGGCCGCCGGGTCATTCCGTGGATCCTGGAACGCATTGCCGGCACCGGTTCGCGCGAACTGTTCACGCTCTCGGTGCTGGCCATCGCCTTGGGCGTGGCATTCGGCTCGGCCATGCTGTTCGGCGTGTCCTTCGCCCTGGGCGCCTTCTTCGCCGGCATGCTGTTGAACGAATCGGAGCTCAGCCACAAGGCGGCGCACGATTCGCTGCCGCTGCGCGACGCCTTCGCGGTGCTCTTCTTCGTCTCGGTGGGCATGCTGTTCGACCCCAACATCATCGTGCAGCACCCCTGGCAGGTGCTGGCTACGGTGGCGATCATCATGTTCGGCAAGTCGGCCGCCGCATTCTTCATCGTGCGCGCCTTCGGCCACCCCACCAGCACCGCGCTGACCATCTCGGCCAGCCTGGCGCAGATCGGCGAGTTCGCCTTCATCATCGCCGGCCTGGGCGTGGCGCTGCAGATCCTGCCCAAGGAAGGCCAGTCGCTGGTGCTGGCCGGTGCGCTGGTGTCGATCATGCTGAACCCACTGGTGTTCGGCCTGCTGGACCGCTGGCAGGCCAAGCAGGAGCAGCTGCCGCAGGCAGCGGAACCGGAAGAGGCCATTGGCCCCTCGCGCGATCTGCATGACCACGCCATCGTGATCGGCTACGGCCGGGTGGGCAGCGAGCTGGCCCAGGTGCTGCGCGACCGCGGCGTGCCGGTGCTGGTGATCGATGACAACAAGGAACACGTCGAGCAGGCGCATGCCAAGGGCCTGGCGGCGATCCGCGGCAGTGCGGCCGCCGACCGGGTGCTGGCCGAGGCCCATCCCGAACGCGCCAAGATCGCGGTGCTGGCCATTCCGCAGCCGCTGGAAGCCGGTGAAGCGCTGGCCAAGCTGCGCGCCATCAATCCCGACCTGACCCTGCTGGCACGCGCGCACAGCGATGCCGAAGTGAAGCATCTGCTGGAACACGGCGCCGACGGCACGGTGATGGCCGAGCGCGAGCTGGCCTATTCGCTGGCGGAAATGATCATGTCCACCCCGCCGTACCGGAACCTGGGGCAGAACAGCATTCCGGTGGTGTAACGGGCGTGGGTAGGTGTCGACCTTGGTCGACACGGTGGCGCATGGGGTCAGATCCGTTTTCCTGCGGAAAACGGATCTGACCCCAGAAACAAAAAATCCCCGGCGGGCCCGCACCCGCCGGGGATCTGCATTTCCATGTTTGCCACGCCTTGGAGAGGCAGTTCCACCGTAACGCATCGCGCGACCGGTGGTGATCGCCTTCGGCGATGACGACCAAGCGTGCGGCTATCAGGCGCTGTCCAGCGCCTGCTGCAGATCGGCCTGCAGATCGCCGATGTGCTCGATGCCGATCGACAGCCGTACCGTATCCTCGCTCACGCCGGCCCGCGCCAGTTCTGCAGCATCCAGCTGACGGTGCGTGGTCGAGGCCGGGTGGGTGGCCAGCGACTTGGCATCGCCCAGGTTCACCAGCCGGGTGAACAGTTTCAATGCATCCAGGAAGCGCGCCCCTGCCGCGCGACTGCCCGGCAGGCCGAAGGTCAGTACGCCGGAACCGTGCCCGCCCAGATAGCGCTGCGCGGCAGCGTGTTCGGGGTCGTCAGGCAGGCCGGCATAGCGCACCCAGGCCACCTTGGCGTGGGCCTTCAGGAACTTCGCCACGGCCAGCGCGTTGGCGTTGATCCGCTCCATGCGCAGTGCCAGTGTTTCAATGCCCTGCAGGATCAGGAAGGCATTGAACGGTGACAGCGCAGCGCCGGTGTTGCGCAACGGCACCACCCGCGCACGGCCGATATAGGCGGCCGGCCCGAGCGCTTCGGTGTACACCACGCCGTGGTAGCTGGGGTCGGGCTGGTTCAGCCGCGGAAAGCGCTGCGCGTGCGCGGCCCAGTCGAACCGCCCCGAATCGATGATCGCCCCGCCCAGGCTGTTGCCGTGGCCACCCAGGTACTTGGTGAGCGAATGCACCACGATGTCGGCACCGTGCTCGAACGGGCGCAGCAGGAAGGGCGTGGCCACGGTGTTGTCGACGATCAGCGGCACGCCGGCGGCGTGTGCCACCTCGGCAATGGCCGCGATGTCGGTGACATTGCCGCGCGGGTTGCCGATGGATTCGACGAACACCGCCTTGGTGCGCGCATCGATGAGTGCGGCGAACGCGGCCGGGTCGGCCGGGTCGGCGAAACGCGCCTGTATACCGTACTGCGGCAGGGTGTGCGCCAGCAGGTTCAGGCTGCCGCCGTACAGCGCACTGGCCGCCACGATGTTGTCGCCTGCCTCGGCGATGGTCTGGATTGCATAGGCGATCGCCGCCTGGCCCGAGGCCAGGGCCAGCGCACCGATGCCGCCCTCCAGCGCGGCCAGACGCTGCTCCAGCACATCGGTGGTGGGGTTCATGATGCGCGTGTAGATGTTGCCCGGCACCTTCAGGTCGAACAGGTCCGCGCCATGCTGGGTGTCATCGAAGGCATAGGCCACGGTCTGGTAGATCGGCACTGCCACCGCACGCGTGGTCGGGTCAGGACGGTAGCCGCCATGCACGGCCAGGGTTTCCAGTTGCCACTGCGGATCGCTCATTGCACACCCTCCAGGCGGGAAACCGCCACCATAGGGCAGCGCGCGCACCTTCCTGAGACCGCATGGTGATAACGCCCGTACCGCTGGCTATCAGCGCGCGTCGGGTGCGCAGGCGGGGGCCTGGCCATTGCCGCACAGGGCGACGTCGCGCAGCCAGCCCATCCAGGTCACCACATCCGTCGGTTCGGGTTCGGCGCGGAATGCCTTCTGCACGGTGTGGAAGCCCTGCAGCCCCTGGATGCCCTTGATCCAGGTGAACTCCGGCTTGCCGGTACCGGGATTGCGCGGGCAACCGAGCATTAGCACCGCGAAGGGGCGGCCCTCCTCCTCGCCCTCGCTTACCCAGTTGGCCTGAGCATCGGGGCAGGCCAGCTTCCAGCCGGCTTCGATGATGCCCAGGAACTCGCGCGGGGTGGCGTTGGCGGCGCGGGGGGCGGTGTTGACGGTGATCATGTCGGTCCAGTCCTGCACCGTCTGGCCCTGCGGCACGTATTCGACCAGCCGGTTGCCCTGCGGATCGGTGTCCTGGTGCGCCTGTGCGTAACCGGGCATGGCTGGCAAGCGGGCCTGCTCGGTGTTGGCCGCCAGCGCCACTGCAGGCGCCAGCAGTGCGCCGAGGGTGAGACGCAACAGGGCAAGTCGGGATGTCATGGGTGGAACTCCTTCTCCAGGGGTTTGGAAACCTAGTGGCCGGCGAGCGCCAGTGGCATCCATAGCATTACGCGCTTCGGCAGGCCAGCAGCAGCGGGTGACGCAATCGGCAGGGCCATGGTCCAGCAGCCCGTGAATTCCTGCGATGGAACTGAGATCGATGCCACATAACAGGGACAGCCGGCGCGCAGAACGGAAGTGTGCACCTGCGCAGCCTTATCGTTGGGACAACCCCCGGTGATGGAGCGTCGCATGGATGAGATCAAAGATCACCCCGACGGCACGTGCCGGGTTTCATTTGGGCGCCTGCTGCTGTTGAGCCTGCTGATGCTGCTGGGCGCATGCGGGAGCAAGGAACGCGCGCCGCCACCGTATGAAGCCAATCCTTCGCCGAAAGAGGCGTATGAGGTGGTGGTTACTACGCATGATGCGCCGGAGGACATGTACGCATCCTCGGCATCAGTGACCTACGCGATTGAGAATGAGGACTGCCTTCCGCCCATCGAGAATTTCGAAGGCGTCCGCTATGAACCGGACACGCACACCTTGGAGATTCCAATCAAGCGGACGGGAAAGCGCGAGTACTCGGGAGTTCTCTTCAACGACGGCATGCTGGAAGAGGACTACTACGGACGTGGAAAGTGCCGATGGTCCGTACAGACAGTAGGAGCTGTTCTCAAGACCCCTGCTTCCAAGGCCTACACGTACTTCACCATACTTACATCCCTCGACAAGAAGGAAGCCGCTACAAGGTACGCACTGAAGGACATCCGCCCCTGGAAGAACGACGGTCAGGTCTATCGAGCAAGGGATTGGTCACAAGAGATGTTCGACGAAAAAGTATCTCCACTGGAACATGACAAGTTCTTCTCGTACAGCATAGCGACTAGCTCAGGGAAACCCCAACCATGAGCAGGAACGCTGCGGCTGATCTCTCATTGCATACCTACAGCGCGCCAGCTCCCACTCCGGACGGCAGCCCGCCTCGGGTTGAGGCCGGAGGTGAGAAATTCGAAATTGTTGGTCACCTCGACACGCCAAGTGGTTACCAAGGCTCCATCTACAGAAGCGTGAGGACAGGCGACTACGTCGTAGCCCACCGCGGCACCGAATTCGACCGCGAGCTGCTGAAGGATGGTGTCGTAGACCTCGGCATGGTCACCACGCGCTTCAATGCGCAGCTCAAGGACGCATTGGAACTGACCCGACAGGGCAAGGTCATGGCCGAGCGCGATGGCACCCAGCTTTCGGTCACTGGGCATTCGCTCGGTGGCGGCATGGCGCAGGTCACTGCCCATCACCACAATCTACCGGGCGAAGCATTCAACCCGTACGGCGCGGCCAGCCTGGGCTATCGCATTCCCAGCGGCCAGCCGGCGCATGCGGCCACCTTCGTCAACCATGTCACGGCCGGCGACTTCGTCAGCGCGGCCGGCAAGCACTACGGCAGCGTCGAGATGTATGCCTTGCCGGGCGAACTGGCCACCCTGCGCGGCGCAGAGCTCGCTTCCCGCCTGCCTGGAGTACTCACCGCCGCAACCCGAGCTCCGCTGCCTGCCATCGCGCTGTCCGATTCGCACCGCATGAAGCACTTTGTCGATCGCGTCGAGAATGGGGTGGAAATCAAGTCCGTGCTGGATGACCCTTCAGCGCGGATCACAGATCCCGAGGATCAGCGCCGGGTCGACGCCTACCGCACCAGCATTCACCAGCTACGCGCCATCGCAACCGTGATTGCCCGTGGCACGCCCGGTCTGGTGCTGGACGCCGTGGACACGCTTCGTGGCCCGGACGAACCCGGCGCCTACGCAGAGCGCCAGGCTGAGGCGGCAAGGCGCGCCGCGCATCCTTTCAACCCAGCCGAACACCGCAATGCGCCCGGCTCCCACGGCGGGCCGCAGCGCGAGCGTCCCGCGTTCCAGACGGCATCCCCCTTGGGCCAACGCCTGGACGAGCTGCTCAACGCAGACCCTGAGCGCTTCAAGATCCTCAACCAGCAGATCTCCACCGGTGAGGGCGGCCAGGCACTGAACCAGCAGGCGCGCAATCAGGTGAACGCGGAAGACGCAGCGCGCGAGCACGCCCAGGAACAGGCACGCCAGCACAGCCTGCAACAGGAAACGCAGACGGCCGCCATGCGTCGTTGATGCAATGGAGACAGGACCATGGATGAGCGTGAGCTTGAGGAACTGATCAGCAAGACCGCCGTGCTGATGGAACGCTACCAGCGGATCTGCACGGAAATGGCCCAGCAGCAGTCACATCTATCGGCCGCACTGAATGGCCTCACGCAGTCGTTGCCACAGCAGTTCCGCCGCAGCGCGGACAACGCCATTGCTGGATTGACCCGCGAGGGCAGCGCCGCCGTCAAGCACGCCCTGCTCGCCCCCATGGGCGCTTACGAGCAGCAACTGACCGCCTCAGCAGAGCATCTTGGCCGCAGCACCGACGCGCTGGCTGCGGAGGTTAAGCGCCTGCAACTCACCTCGCGCGGTGTTTTGTGGAAAAGTGTGACCATCGCCTTGGCCAGCGGCACCACCTTGTTGGCCGGAGCGGTGTGGCTGGGCGATCGCTACACGACAGAGATCAAGCGCAACCAGGTCGAGGCCCAGCTGCTGCGCGCCTATAACCGCGCCGACGTGGTGCTGTGTGGCAAAGAACAACTCTGCGCCAACGTAGACACCCGCAGCAGCGGTGTCGGCGACAACGGGCGTTACCGCCCGGTACGCCCCCGCCGGTAGGCGGGGACGCACACGACTGCATCAGGCCTTGGCAAACACCAGCTGGCCGCCATCGTTGCCTACCTCGATGGTATCGCCGTTGGCGAACGCACCGGACAGGATCTTCTGCGCCAGCGGATTCTCCAGCTGCGACTGGATGGCACGCTTCAACGGCCGCGCACCATACACCGGGTCGAAGCCCACGTTGCCCAGCAGGTCGAACGCCGCATCGGACACCACCAGCTTCAGCCCGCGCTCGGCCAAGCGCTTTTCCAGGCCACGCATCTGGATGCGCGCGATCTGCTTGATCTGCTGCTTGTCCAGCGGGTGGAACACCACGATGTCGTCCAGGCGGTTGATGAACTCCGGACGGAAGTGCGCCTGCACCACGCCCATCACCGCGGCCTTCATCTGCGTATAGGTCTCCGGGCTGTCGTCACCGCTCATGTCCTGGATCTGGTGCGAGCCCAGGTTCGAGGTCATCACGATGACGGTGTTGCGGAAGTCCACGGTGCGGCCTTGGCCGTCGGTCAGGCGACCATCGTCCAGCACCTGCAGCAGGATGTTGAAGACATCGGTGTGTGCCTTTTCCACCTCGTCCAGCAGGATCAGCGAGTACGGGCGACGGCGCACGGCCTCGGTCAGATAGCCACCCTCTTCATAGCCCACGTAGCCCGGGGGCGCACCGATCAGCCGCGCCACGCTGTGCTTTTCCATGAACTCGCTCATGTCGATGCGGATCATCGCGTCGGCACTGTCGAACAGGAACTCGGCCAGCGACTTGCACAGCTCGGTCTTGCCCACGCCGGTCGGGCCCAGGAACAGGAACGAGCCGGCCGGCCGGTTCGGGTCGGACAGCCCGGCACGCGAGCGGCGCACGGCATCGGAAACGACCTTGATCGCTTCTTCCTGGCCGACCACGCGGTTGTGCAGCACCTCTTCCATGCGCAGCAGCTTGTCGCGCTCGCCTTCCAGCATCTTGTTCACCGGAATGCCGGTCCAGCGCGAAACCACCTCGGCGATTTCCTCGTCGGTCACCCGGTCCTGCACCAGCTTGAAGTCGTTGCTCTCGGCTTCCTGGGCAGCGGCCAGCTGCTTTTCCAACTGCGGCAGCAGGCCGTACTGGATCTCGCTCATGCGCGCGAAATCCTGGCGGCGCTGGGCAGCTTCCAGGTCCAGCTTGGCCTGCTCCACCTGTTCCTTGATCTTGGTCGCGCCCTGCAGGGCGGCCTTTTCCGACTTCCAGATTTCGTTCAGATCGGAGAACTCGCGCTCCAGGCCATCAATGTCATTCTCCAGATCGGCCAGGCGCTGCCGCGAAGCATCGTCTTTTTCCTTCTTCAGCATCTCGCGCTGGATCTTCAGCTGGATCAAGCGACGTTCCAGACGATCCAGTTCTTCCGGCTTGGAATCAATCTCCATGCGCAGGCGCGAAGCAGCCTCGTCCATCAGGTCGATGGCCTTGTCGGGCAGCTGGCGGTCGGTGATGTAGCGGTTGGACAGGGTGGCCGCGGCGACGATGGCCGGATCGGTGATCTCCACGCCATGGTGTACGGCGTACTTTTCCTTCAGGCCACGCAGGATCGCGATCGTGTCCTCCACCGTCGGCTCGCCCACGAACACCTTCTGGAAACGGCGCTCCAGCGCGGCGTCCTTCTCGATGTACTTGCGGTACTCGTCCAGCGTGGTGGCACCCACGCAATGCAGTTCGCCACGCGCCAGCGCCGGCTTCAGCATGTTGCCGGCATCCATCGCACCGTCGGCCTTGCCGGCGCCGACCATGGTGTGCAGTTCGTCGATGAACAGGATGATCTGGCCTTCGCTCTTGGCCAGGTCGTTCAGCACGCCCTTCAGGCGTTCCTCGAACTCACCGCGGAACTTGGCGCCGGCAATCAGCGCGCCCATGTCCAGCGACAGCACGCGCTTGCCGCGCAGGCCCTCGGGCACTTCGTCGTTGACGATGCGCTGGGCCAAGCCTTCGACAATCGCGGTCTTGCCCACGCCGGGTTCGCCGATCAGCACCGGGTTGTTCTTGGTCCGGCGCTGCAGCACCTGGATGGTGCGGCGGATTTCTTCATCGCGGCCGATCACCGGGTCCAGCTTGCCACTCTCGGCGCGCGCGGTCAGGTCGATGGTGTACTTCTCCAGCGCCTGGCGCTGCTCTTCGGCGTTTTCCGACTGCACGTTCTCGCCGCCACGCAGCTTGTCGATGGCCGCCTGCAGGCGGGGCTTGTCGGCGCCGGCGGCGCGCAGCGCCATGCCCAGCGTGCCGCCGTCTTCCAGCGCGGCCAGCACGAACCATTCGCTGGCGATGAAGGCATCGCCATTCTGCTGGGCCAGCTTGTCGGTGTGGTTGAGCAGGCGCCCCAGGTCATTGCCCAGCGACACGTTGCCGGCCTGCCCGGATACCTTCGGCAGTGCATCCAGCGCCTCGGTCAGGCGCTCGCGCAGCACCGGCACGTTCACGCCGGCCTGGGCCAGCAACGGCCGCGTGCTGCCGCCCTGCTGGTCCAGCAGCGCGCTGAACAGGTGAACCGGTTCGATGATGCTGTTGTCGCGGCCCACGGCCAGCGACTGTGCGTCTGCCAGCGCCTGCTGGAAACGCGAGGTGAGCTTGTCCATCCGCATTGCGAATCCTCATCGGTTACAGAGCCGGCCCGCGCCGGCGATGCAGGGAAGATGCGGTTGCGCCAACGCGTTTCAAGGGTGGCTGCGACTGCACCGGGGGGTCGGTCAGGCTGCGGCAAGCATGCGCCCGTGCCCGTGGGCGGCGCGTTGATCCAGCGCAATCAGCGGGCAGGGACTGGCAAGGCTGGCCCGCCGATGCCATACTTGCGAATCATTCTCATTTCGATTCGTGCGCATCGGCGCCCTACGCATGCACGCTTCCCACCCGCACCTGGCCACGCTGTACCGCGACCACCACCGGTGGCTGCGCGGCTGGCTGAGCGGGCGCGTGGGCAACCGCGATGTGGCCGATGATCTGGCCCAGGATACGTTCGCGCGCCTGCTGCTGGATCGCGATCTGGCCGCACTGCGCGAACCGCGCGCCTTCCTCACCACGGTGGCGCGCGGGCTGGCCGCCAACTGGTTCCGCCGGCAGGCGCTGGAGCGCGCCTATCTGGAGTACCTGGCACAGTTCCCCGAACCCGCCCTGCCCTCGCTGGAGGAACAGGCGCTGGTACGCGAAGCGCTGCAGCAGATCGACGCCATGCTGGACGGCCTGCCGGCGATGGCGCGGCGCGTGTTCCTGCTGGCGCAGTTCGATGGCCTGCGCTACGACGCCATCGCCGAACGTCTCGGGCTGTCACTGTCCACGGTGAAGCGCCATATGAAGCGGGCCCTGCTGGGCTGCCTGGCGCATGCGCCCTGAGCCGGGCGACGGCGCGGCGCTGTCCCCACGGGTGCTGGAACAGGCTGCCGACTGGCTGATGCGCCTGCACGACGACGGCAGCGCGGCACAACGCGCGCAATGGCAACGCTGGCACGATGCCGCCCCCGAGCATGCACGCGCCTGGCAACGCGCCGAACGCCTGCTGGCGCTCAGCGCACAGGTACCGCCCACGCTGGCCCACGAGGCGTTGCAGCGCCCGGCTTCGGCTGGCCGTCGCGCGGTGCTGCGCAGCGTGGCCGCGCTGCTGGTGGCGCCGCTGGGCGGCTGGTTGGCCTGGCGGTTGTATGACGAAGCCGCCTGGGATGCCAGCGTGCGCACCGCCGTGGGCGAACGCCTGCGCCGCGTGCTGGACGACGGCAGCGTGCTGCACCTGGCCACGGCCAGCGCCGTCGATATCGCCTTCGACGGCCAGCAGCGCCTGCTGCGGCTGCGCCGTGGCGAGATCCATGTCGACACCGCACCCGATCCACACCGCCCCGCGCGGCCGTTCCGCGTCGCCACCGCGCAGGGAATGCTGCAGGCGCTGGGCACCCGCTTCAACGTGCGCCTGTTCGACGATGCCACCCTGCTGGTGGTGCAGGAAGGCGCGGTGCAGGTGACCACCGCCGCCGGTGCCAGCCAGCGCGTTGCCGCCGGCCAGCAGCTGCGCTGGGGGGACGCCGGCCCGGGCGCACCACAGGCCGCTGCGCCCGGCAGCGACGCGTGGCTGCACGGCATGCTGGTGGCCGACAGCCTGCCGCTGCAGGCGCTGCTGCAGGAACTGGGCCGCTACCACCGGCGTTGGCTGCGGGTGGATGACGATGTGGCGCGCCTGCCAGTCTCCGGCGCGTTCCCGCTGGACGACCTGCCGCGCAGCCTGTCGATGCTGGCCGCCACCTATCCGCTGCGCATCGATCAGGGCCTGACGGTGCGCGTGCGCGCGGCTGCCACGCCGCGGTGACACTTTTTTCGATCCTGCGTGGCAGAGGAAGTGAATCCTTCTTCTGCCGGCTCCCTCCATGCCTGTGATCCCGACCCGTTTCCGCTACAGCCTGCTGGCCATCGCCTTGGCTGCCACGCCCGCCTTCGCCCAGACCGCGCCCGCCGGGCAACCCGCCAACGCGCCGGCCACGGCATCGCTGGGCAGTGCGCTGAGCGCCTTTGCCGCCCAGCATGGCGTTGCCCTGTCCTTCGATCCGGCGCTGACCCAGGGCCGCACCGCGCCCGTGGTCGATCCGGCCGCGGGCGTGGATGCAGGCTTCAGTACGCTGCTGCAGGGTACCGGCCTGCGTGCAGTGCGCCGCGCCGATGGCAGCTACACGCTGCAGGGCGCGCAGACCACGCGGCAGACGCAGCCGCTGCGCGTGGGGGCGTCCGATGGCAAGGTCGCGCTGCCACAGGCGCTGCCCTTCGGCCAGGGCGTCACCCTGGATGCCGATGCGCTGGATGCGCAGGTGAAGGGCAACGGGGACATCGCCACGGCCCTGCGCAGCAACCCGGCGGTGCAGTTCAGCGATACCAACCGCAGCAGCCGCAACATGGGCGAGATCCGCCCCGATGATTTCAGCATCAATGGCGCGCCGTACTACCAGAACCTGTTCCTGCTCGATGGCGCCACGATCAACAACGATATCGATCCGGCCGACACGCCTGACAACGGCAACCCCGCCCACAACTTCGATGTGCCCGGCGGCGCGCAGGGCATCGCCGTGGATGTGGACCTGCTGGAATCGCTGACCGTCTACGACGCCAACGTGCCGGCCTCGTTCGGCCACTTCCTGGGCGGCGTCGTGGATGCGCGCAGCCGCTCTGCAACCGACGGCCTGCACGGCAAGGTCTGGTTCCGCATGGCCCGTTCGGCCTGGGACAGCATCATCGCCAACGACGCGCAGCAGGAGGAGTTCGAGGAATCGGACACCTACAAATACCAGCCGCAGTACGACAAGTACCGCGTCGGCGCGCGGCTGGAAGGACGCACGCGCGGTGGTCTGGGCATCATCGGCACCTTCACCCGCACGCGCTCGGAGATCCCGCTGCGTGCTTACGCCGGCGGCCGCGAAACCACCGGCGCGGACGTCAACACCCGCACCCAGACGCGTGAGAACACCAGTGCCACGGTGGCCCTGGACTGGAGCAATGGCGAAGGCCTGCAGCTTGGCGCCAACCTGTCCTACGCGCCCACCGACGATGTCTACTTCATTTCCAACTCGCGCGATTCGTACTTCAGCATCAAGTCCGGCGGCCCCACCGCCAGCCTGCGTGCGAACTGGACCGGCACGGCCTGGACCCTGCGCAACACCCTGAACTACAGCGACGTGGAAACCAGCCGCCGTGGCGACCTGGACTACATGCGCAACTGGCTGATCTCCGACGACTTCGACTGGGGCACGTCGGGCATCAGCACCGAAGGCAGCTGGGGCAACATCGACCAGCACGACCGCCGCATCGGCTATCGTTTCGTGGCACACCGCGAACCGCTGCAGCTGGGCAGCAGTGAACACACCCTGCAGTTCGGTGCCGGCGTGCAGCGCCGCGATGGCGACTACCAGCGCCTGAACGACCACCAGGTTCTGCTGAACACCGCCACCACTCGCAGCTGCACGCTGTCCGACGGCACCGTGGATGACTTCAGCTGCTCACTGTCGCCGACCCGCAGCGGCGGCACCGGCCAGTACTTCAAGCGCATGTTCCTGTTCCATGCCGGCCAGTTCGAAGTGAGCGGCGAAGAGTACGAAGCCTGGCTGCAGGACGAGATCCGCATCGGCAACTGGAACATCCGTCCCGGCCTGCGCCTGGACCGCAACAACCTATGGAAGCAGACCAACATGTCACCACGACTGGCCGCGTCGTGGGACGTGCTGGGTGACCAGCGTACGGTCATCAACGCCGGCGTGAACCGCTACTTCGGGCGCAGCTTCTACAGCTACCTGCTGCGCGATGGCCGCGAGCGCCTGCGCGACACGCTGGACCGCACCAGCGCGAGCACCCGCTGGGAGGATGCCAAGAGCACCCGCAACGTGGCCACCAACCGCCTGAGCGATGTCGATTCACCCTACACCGACGAATGGACCCTGGGCGTGGACCAGCAGGCGTTCGGCCTGCAGTTCCACCTGAAGTACGTGGACCGCAGCAGCCGCAAGGACATCCTGCGCCGCAAGGTCGACAGCCCGGACCGCGACCTCTACAACCTCAATACCTTCGAGTACACCAACGAAGGCCGCAGCGATTCGCAGACCTGGACGCTGTCGGTCAGCCCGCAGCGCCCGTGGGAGTTTGCCGGCACCCGCAACAGCTTCCAGCTTTCGGCCGACCACACCGATGTGAACCGCAACTACAACAGCTACGAAGACACCCTGGACCTGTTCGAACGCGTGCGCTTGGATGGCAAGCTGATGTACCGCTATGAACTGCCCGCCACCCAGTACCTGCGGCCGTGGAGCGCACGCCTGAGCACCCGCACCGACATTCCGGCCTGGGGCCTGAGCTGGAACAACTTCTTCCGCTACCGCGCGGGCTTCGAAGGTACTACGCAGGGGGCTCTGGAGATCATCGACGGCGAAAGCGTACGCAACCTCACCACGCGCCGCTTCTCCGGCAGCTGGACCTGGGATGCCAACCTGGAATACCGCCGGGCCCTGCCGCGCGAGCAGGAAGCCTATGTGCGGGTGGAAGTGCAGAACGTACTCAACCGCAGCAACCTGACCACGGCCAGCGGTGCGGCCGCCGGCACCATGTACTTCGAACCCGGCCGCAGCTTCTGGCTGGAAATGGGCTATTCGTTCTGAAGTGACGACCCGGCCCCCGTGCCGGGCCACTGCCGATGCAACGCATGCACTATCTGCGCGTGATCCTGCCCGTCGCCGCCCTGTTGCTGGGCGGCCCGGGCGGGCCTGCGCCCGCGCGCGACACACCCTGCCCCGACCCGCTGCCCGCACGCCCGGACGCGGCCTGCCTGCGCGCGCTCTACGGCGGCCCGGCAGCGCAATGGCCAGCGCCGGATGTCGAACCGGGCGTCACCTGGCAGGAACTGGCGCCGCTGCCGGTGCCGGTGGACCCGGCAGACAACCCGTCCACGCCGGCCAAGGTGGAACTGGGCCGGCGCCTGTTCTTCGATCCGGTGTTGTCACGTTCCCGGCAGTTGGCCTGCGCCAGTTGCCACGATCCGGACCTGGGCTGGGCCGATGGCCGCCGCGTCTCGTTCGGCCACGACCGCCAGGCCGGACGCCGCAACGCCCCCAGCGTGCTGGCCAGTGCGCACGTGGCGCCGTTGTTCTGGGATGGGCGCGCCGCCACGCTGGAAGCGCAGGCACTGGGCCCGATTGCCGACCCGGTGGAAATGGGCTTCAGCGTGAATGGAGCGGTGCGCCGCCTGCGCCGCGATGCCCGCTATCGCAGCGAGTTCGCCGCGGTGTTCGAACAGCCGCGCATCGACGCGCAGCAGCTGGGCCAGGCCATTGCTGCGTTCCAGCGCAGTCTGTCACCGCGCAACAGCCGCTTTGATCGCTTCCTGCGCGGCAATGCGCGTGCATTGGACGATGCGCAGCTGCGCGGCCTGCACCTGTTCCGCACCCAGGCAGGCTGCATGAACTGCCACAGCGGCGCGGCGCTGACCGACAACGGTTTCCACAATCTTGGCCTGCACTTCCACGGTCGCCCGCGGCAGGATCTGGGGCGCTACGAGGTCACCGGTGTTCCGGCCGACAGCGGTCGCTTCCGCACGCCATCGCTGCGGGGCGTGGCAAACACCGCGCCGTACATGCACAACGGGTTGATCCCGCGCCTTTCCGGCGTGCTGGCGTTCTACAACGTGGGCGGTGGCCGGCCACGCGCGCCAACCGATCTGGCCGATGATGCGCCACCGTTTCCGCAGCCGGACCCGCTGCTGCGCCCGCGTGGGCTGAGCCGGCAGGACCTGCAGGATCTGGAAACCTTCCTGCAGGCGCTGTAAAGACGGCCCAATCAGGAGCCGCGCGGCGGCAGCAGCGGCGCCGCCTGCGGCACCGGTACCGGGCAGCCAAAGGTACCGGCCACGTCCAGATACAGGCTGTAGCGCTGGGTGGTCGCAAAGCCTGCCTGCCAGTCCGGATTGAACAGGCGCCCCGGCTCCAGGGCCAGGTCCACTGGCAGGTTCAACACTTCATCGCCAATCATCACCGGCGTGGTGGCACCGGCGTACTTCAGATCGCGCGCGCCATTGGTGGTGATGATGTTCCTGCGCTGCACGGCCGCCGGCGGCGGCGCCGTTGGCGGAATGCCGCTGGCCATGAATGCACCGTTGAAGCCGGTATCCAGCTGCACCAGGATGCTGTCCTTGCCGGCGCGGATCGGATAGCGCAGCTGGTAATCATCGCCGGTGAGCGATGAGACAGTGGCCATGCGCCGCGTGCAGGGCACCTTGCTGGACGCGGCCTGCACCACCAGCGCGTCCTTGTCGATGCGCACCCGGCCCAGCGCGCGCAGTACGTCCAGGCCGATGCGCGGCAGATCGTCCTGCCCCAGCACCACGAAGGACACCTGGCGCACCGCCAGTCCTCCAATGTCCAGATCCATCGGCGCGGCCAACGCAAACAGCGCATCGCCAGTGGCGTCGGCGACGGTGAAGCCCTCGGTCAAGGCCAGACCCAGTTCCGCGGCCAGGGTGCGGCCGATGCGCGAGCGTGCCGCGCCGGTGTCCACGTGCACGCGCAGGTCGCGTTCGCCGGCAGCGGTCTTCACTTTCAGGGTGATCGTCGGCAGCTCGTTCTGCAGCTGGATCGGCACGCTCACGTCGGCTGCAGGCGCGGCAATCGGTTCGGCGCTGCGCGGCCACTGCAGGAAGCGGTCGAACGTCGGTTCGCTCACGCTGGCCACGCGCACCGTGCTCGGCGCATCTTTCAGCATGGGCAGGATATCGCTGTCCAGGCGGGTACGAACGTCCTGCATCTGCCGGGCCCAACCGGCAATATCACCCTGCAGCAGCGCATTGCCAGCCAGGGTGGCCGAACACAGATAGGCCACGCCCTTCACCGAATCGGCAGGTTCGCTGGCCACGCCCTCCAGGCATTGACGAGCCGCGCGACTGGAATTGTCCAGCTCACCACGTACACGGTAGTAGCCTGCGGCGCCCAAGCGCCCCTTGGCACCCTTTCCCTGGCCCATGGCCTGCAGGGCCGCAAGGCGCGCATGCTGCACGTTGGCCGTGTAGCCATAGGGATCGTTCACATCGCCATTGGCCACGTCGGCAGCCGCCGCCGTGAACGATGCGAGGATGGCGCCGAGCGCCAGCACGGTGGTGCGCATCAAGGTTACTCCTGTCTACCCAGTGCATAACCCTAGCACGTCGACCGTTGCACGTGACTGCGTGCGCTACACACCGCGGGTGATCGCCGCGCGGATCTGCCGCAACGTCTGCTTCACCGCCTGTGCTTGCTCGGCACTCATGCGCAGCAGCAGCTTCTGCCCCACCGAGCGCGACTGCAGCGCGGGATCGACGAAGCGATACCGGCCACGCTCGTCGCGCTGCACGGCCAACGGACGCGCAGGCTCGGGCGTGTCCAGCAGGTGATCGATCACCGCCACCAGGCGGTCATTGAAGTACCCCTGCGGATGGCCCGATTCAACATATGCCTGCTGGATGAGCGGATAGAAGCGCACGTAGGCCTTCGCTGCTGCTGCGGGATCTACGGCGGTAAAGGCCTGCACGTAGGGGGCGTAGCGGGCGGCATTGGCGGCCGCGATGTGCTCGCCGCCCTCGCCCGCTTCCACCTGCAGGGCACCGGCCAGCGGGCGCGTCGCCAGTGCCGATGGCGGAGCACTGGCCTTGTCCAGATTGTCGACATGGCTCACCAGACGCTGGATCACGTGATCACGCAGCAACAGCGCCAGTGTGTCTTCGCTCTGGAAGAGACCGCGCAGCGCGGACCATGCCGCCGTATCGCTGTCGTCCATCTTCGGCAGTGCCGGATCTGCAGCAGCATCGGTATCCAGCGGGTGCTGGATCTTCGGCGTGGAAGGCGCGGTTTCCTTGGCCGCCATCGGCGGCGGCGCCGCGGTTGCAGCGGGCGTTGGCTGCGCAGGCACATGCACCTGGTCTGCCAGCCCCTGCCACTGGTCGCGGAACAACCAAGCGCCCGCGCCACCCACCACTACTACGCCCAGTACCCAGGGCCAAACGGCCTTCCCACTCTTCTGCATGATGCAGTACCTCGCTTTTCACGTGCACGACCCGAGTATGACCCGCTTCACTACACGCGGTTCCCACGCTGTTTGGCCTGTGTTGTGCTTGGCATGAACGCCATGCTCACGCCTGCTTTGCGTGCAACGCGCGAGTCTGCTGACAATTCTTCGCGGAGATGGACATGCACTACGCGTTGTATTACTGGACCGGCATCCAGGGCCGGGGCGAGTTCGTGCGGCTGGTATTGGAAGATGCCGGTGCCGCGTACGAGGACATGGCACGCACCCACGGCGATGCGGTGATGGAACCTTTCCTGCACGGCCAAGCCGAGGGCGGCCAGCCATTTGCCCCACCGTTCCTGAAGGCGGGCCGGCAAGTGATCGCGCAGGTCTCGGCGATTCTGGACTTTCTCGGCCCCACCTTGGATCTGGTACCGCAGTCCGCTTCGCGACGGATGCAGGCCCTGCAGCTGCAGTTGACGATTGCCGACCTCGTCGCCGAAGTGCACGACACCCATCATCCAATCGCTGCATCAAAGTATTACGAAGACCAGAAAGCGGAAGCCAAGGCGCGCGCGAAGGCAACGCGAAGCGAGCGCCTACCGAAATTCCTCGGCTACTTCGAACAGGTGATCGAAGCCAACGGTGGCCGCCACCCGCTGCGCGAGCACTCGTATGTGGATCTCTCGCTGTTCCAGTTGCTCAGCGGGCTGGACTACATGTTCCCAAAGCGCATGCAGGCCCTGGCGCCCACCCTGCCCCTGCTGCGGGCGCTGCAGGAGCGAGTGGCGAAGCGGTCGAACATCGCCGCCTATCTGGCCTCGGAGCGACGGCTGGCGTTCAACACCAACGGCATCTTCCGCCATTACCCCGAGCTGGACGGGGCCACCTGACGCCGGGCGTAGCCCGGCGTCCGCATTCAATGTCGGGCGTCAGCCAACGGCTTCACCGGCTGCTTCTGCAGCGACAACAGGCCCAGCAGCAGGGCCAGCGCCACGTAGGCCCCGGCGAACTGCCAGCTGATCACGCGGGCCAGACCCTCCAGGTTCCAGGGCAGGTAGATGCCACCGCGCGGATCCACCGAATGGATCAGGCCGAACAGGGTCAGCGCTGCCGCCACCAGCAGGAAGCCGCAGGCACGGCGCAGGCGCCCATCGACCATGGCCGCGACGGTGGCGATCCACAGCATGGAGGTGATGATGAAGCCATTGCCCAGAGTGAAGATCACCGCCAGTTCCGGCAGACCGTGGCCATCGACAGTGGTGAGCATGGCACCCAGCGTTTCGGCCGGAATCCAACCCGGTGCCTTGATCGCCAGCAGATAGGCCGCCGACGGCAGGAAGCCGAGCACCATCGCACCGGCATGCTGGCGCGGGGTGGCCTGGAAGGCCTGGGTGGTGATGTCGATCGACACGTACACGATGATCGGCGCCAGCACGGCCAGCGGCAGCCACTGCACCAGCCCGGAGATGATGCCCAGCATACCGCCGATGCCGACGAACAGGCCGGTCAGCAGGGTGTAGCCGCTGCGCGCGCCCATGTGCTTGTACGCCGGCTGGCCGATGTACGGCGTGGTCTGCGCCACGCCGCCGCAGACGCCGGCCACCAGGGTGGCAAAGGCTTCCACCAGCAGGATGTCGCGGGTGCGGTAGTCATCGCCGGCCGCGCGCGCGCTCTCGGACACGTTGATGCCGCCCACCACCATCAGCAGGCCGAACGGCAGCAGCAGCGGCAGGTAGGTCATGGCCGTCGGCAGGCCGTCGATGAAGCCCAGCGTGGGCAGCGGCAGCACCACCTGCGGCGGTACCCAGGCCGGAATGGCAAAGCCCGGCACACCCAGCCCGGCCAGGCCCAGCCCGTAATACAGCACGGTGCCGAACACGAAGGCCAGCAGTACGCCCGGGCCGCGCACCGGCAGCTTGCCCTTGGCGATCAGCACGTACAGCAGCAGGCCCAGCGTGGTGAAGCCCACCAGCGGCGAACGCAGGGTTTCCAGCAGCGGCAGCAGGCCCATCAGCACCAGCGCGATGCCGGCGATGGAGCCCAGCAGCGCCGCACGCGGCAGCGCGCGGGTCACCGCTTCACCGAAGAAGGACAGGATCAGCTTCAGCACGCCCATGATGACCAGCGAGGCCATGCCCAGCTGCCAGGTGGCGATGGCGGCGGCGTGCGGATCCATTCCCTGCTGCTTGAAGGCCAGGAACGCCGGGCCCAGCACCAGCAGGGCCATGCCGATGCTGGTGGGCGCGTCCAGGCCCAGCGGCATGGCGGTGACATCGTCGCGGCCGGTGCGCGCGGCCAGGCGGCGCGCCATCAGGGTGTACAGCAGGTTGCCGACCAGCACGCCGAAGGCGGTACCGGGGAACATGCGGCCGAACACCACGTCGGCGGGGAACTGGAACATGCCGACCAGGGCCATGGCGATGAAGCCGAGGATGGACAGGTTGTCGACGACCAGGCCGAAGAAGCCATTGAAGTCGCCAGCGACGAACCAGCGGCGCGGGGCGGCGGAAGCGGGAGCGGACATGGAAGGGGCGGTGGGGGTGGGGACCGCCGATGGTAGGCCCAGCGGGGCCCGGGCGCCAATTCCCGGGTGGAATGATGGGTTCCAGCCAACGGCGGAGCCCCTCGTGGCTGGGTTGGTCGTCGGAGCGGGATCCGCGGCTGGGCCGGGCGGGTAGGCCGCGCAGGGGACGCTGCAAGTACGTCCCTGTAAGCTCGGTCGCCGCATCCATGCGGCTCACGCCCCTGCGCAACCTACCCGCCCGGCCTCTCGTGGTTTCCTGCGCGCGGCAGCCACGGAAGATAATCAAAAGATCAAAAGCAGGCTCCCGTTGTAGAGCCGAGCCCATGCTCGGCTGCCGTACGCGCGAGTCCTCAGCCGAGCATGGCTCGGCTCTACAGAAGATCTTTCCGATCATTCTTTTGATATCCACGCCATCCGTGGATCCAACGTGTCGACCAAGGTCGACACCTACCAGAGCGGAATGCTGTTCCAACGGACCGCGGCCAACTGTCGAAGGCGGGGTGGATCCGGTTGCGGGGGTGTCCGCGGCATGGATGCCGCGGCCAAGGCTACAAGGATGTACTTGCGCCGTCCCCGCAACCGGACCCACCCCGCCATCGCTCAGGAAACCAGCTTCAGCTTTGGCTCTGGCCTCTGCGGGTGCAGGGCGCAGCCCTGCCCTCACTTCTTCAGGAAGTTGTCCACCAGCAGATGCTTCACGTCGTCGAAGCGGCCATTCAACACCGCCTTAGCCGCATACAGCGCCGTGCCGGCCACCTGCTTGGCTTCGATCTGCGGCGGCATCACCAGCTCGGCGCGGCTGGTATGCACGTCCAGCAGCGCCGGACCGCGCTGGGACAGGAAATCCAGCACCGCCTCTTCCAGATCCTCGCTGCGGGTCACGGTGCGGCCGTGGAAACCGATCACCTCGGCCAGGCGGCCGAAATCGGGGTTCTTCAGGTCGGTGTAATTGTCCAGCAGGCCTTCCACCTTCTGTTCCAGCTCCACGAAGTTCAGCGAGCCGTTGTTGAACACCACCACCTTGATCGGCAGGTCTTCCTGCACCGCGGTCAGCAGATCGCCCAGCAGCATGGCCAGGCCACCATCGCCGGACAGCGAGATCACCTGCCGGCCGGGGAAGGCCTTCTGCAGGCCCAGCGCCTGCGGCATGGCATTGGCCATCGTGCCGTGCAGCAGGCTGGTCAGCGTGCGGCGGCGGCCGTTCACCCGGATGTGGCGCAGGATCCACACCATCGGTGAGCCGCCATCGGCAGTGAACAGCGCATCATCGGCCGCATGCCGGGACAGCAGCGCGGTCAGGTGCTGCGGGTGGATCAGTTCACCCTTGCCCGGCTGTTCTTCCTGTTCGCGCGTGTGCAGCGCCTTGTCACGGCGGGCGATGCATTCGTCCAGGAAGCTGCTGTCTTCGCGCGGCGGCAACAGCGGCAGCAGCGCGTCCAGCGTCGGCGCGATATCGCCCACCACGCCCAGATCCACCGGATGACGGCGGCCCAGGTGGCTGCCATCACGGTCCACCTGGATGATCGTGGCCTTGTCCGGGTAGAACTGGCCCCAGGCGAAATCGGCGCCGAGCAGCAGCAGCGTGTCGCAGGCCATCAGCGTGTGGAAGCCCGATTCAATGCCGAAGATGCCGGTCATGCCCATGTTGTACGGGTTGTCCGGTTCGACGAAATCCTTCGCGCGCGAGGTGTGCGCCACCGGCGCCTGCAGCCGGCGCGCCAGTTCGATCAGCTGCGCATGCGCGCCCTGGCAACCGGCACCGGCATAGATGCCGATGCGCTTGCCCTGCCCCAGCAGCTCGGCGATGCGCTGCAGCTCGGCGTCGGCCGGGCGCAGCACCGGCTGGGTGTAATGCACCGAGAACGGCACATCGTGCTTCACCTCGGCCTCGCTGATATCGGCCGGCAGGATCACCACGGCCACGCCGCGGCGGCTGATCGCCGCCTGGCACGCCAGCGCCACCACGCGGCGTGCCTGCTCGGGGCTGTGCACCTGCTCGCAGAACACCGTGCAGCTGGCATAGACCGATTTGAAATCCACTTCCTGCGGAAATTCCATGCCCAGTTCACTGGTCACGATCTGGCTGGCGATCAGCACCAGCGGCGCGCGGTTGCGGTTGCTTTCGAAGATGCCGTTGATGAAATGCAGGCCCCCTGGGCCGCAGGAGCCGGCGCAGGCGGTCAGCTGACCGCTCACCAGCGAATCGGCACCGGCAGCGAAGGCGGCCACCTCCTCGTGCCGTACATGCACCCAGTCGATCTCGCTGCGGTGCATGGCATCGGTCACGTGGTTCAGCGTGTCGCCCACGATCCCGTAACAGCGGCGCACGCCCGCCTGCTGCAGGGTTTCAACAACGATCTCGGCAACGCGCTTGCTCATGGGAAAAGCCTTGCTTGGGGGAGGACCCCGAGGCTAGACCCCGCACGGTGACGCTTCCGTGGGCATCGGCGCGTTGCGCCCCATACATCGGTATAGGGCGCACGCGGTGTTCAGTTCACGTTGATCCAGCCCACGACGGCGCCGCGCTTTGCATTCTGATAGCGCACCTGCACCCAGCCATCGGCGGCATCGCGCAGTTCCACCCGATCGCCCTGCACCAGGTAGCGCTGGGTGCTGGTTGCGCCTGGCCCATCGAACAGGAACAGGCGTGCCGGCCGCACCGTGGCCTGGATGCCCGGCACGGGCGAGGGCCCGGTGGGCGCGACCAAGCCATCGCCGATGGCGCTGTCGAGCACGCGGCCCTGCGCGTCAAAGGTGCGCCACACCGCCAGCGGACCTTGTTCGCCAGTGTGATCGACCTCCAGTGCGGCATCGAAGGCATCGCCCAGCTGCAGCAGGTCCTCTGCGCGGTAGAGATAGAGCTTCGTGCCCGCGAACCGATACAGATCGGTGTACCACATCGGGCCGCTGCGGCAGCTGCTGCTCAGCGTGCGCGTGGCAGCGTCGACGGTCAGGCCCATCAGGTTGCCGCAGCTGTCACGGCCGTGGGTGTCCGCCTCCAGCGCGTGGAATCCGCCGCTGGCCGGATCGAAGCGGTAGACCGCCACCGCTTCATTGACCATGCCCACCGATGCACGTGCGACCAGTTCGGGGCGTCCATCGAAATCGATGTCTTCGGCTGACAGCCGCGAATTGCCATCGGCATCTGCAGCGCCCGCCAGTTCCAGGCGCTTTCCCGACGGCGAAACTCGCACGGCGATGCTGCCGCCCTCCATCACTTCGGCCTGCACCTGTACGCCCGGTGCCGGGGCGAAGCGCAGCGAGCCGCCGTCCTGTCCGGCCGCCTGCGCGGCCGGCACCAGCACGCCTGCCAGCAGCAGGCCCAACACCGCATCCCTGTGTTTCATCATTGCCGCCCGTGGCGCCGCCTTGGCGCCTTCAGGTCAGAACGATACGTCAACTGCCTGCCGCGACCACAGTACCGACTGGTGCTGGGTCTGCTGCTTCCAGGCCAGGCGGATCGCCTCGATGTCTGCACGGCGCTGCGGGCTGTCTTCGTGCAGCACCACCAGCACCTTGGTGCGCAGGCGGTTGGGCGCTGCGTCGCCACGGAACAGCCACTGGCCGTACGCATCGAACACGGTCAGGCCATCGGGGAAGCGCGGGGTCACTTCCTTGTCCAAGAATGCGCGCCACTGCGCCTCGCTGATGGTATCGGCCTGCGGGCGGTTGCCGCTGCCCTGCTCTTCACCCACGCCGAAGTACAGCTCGCTGCGCACCCAGCCGTGGCCGCTTGCCGGGCGGGCCGCATCGCCTTCCAGCGCGGCGGTGGTGGTGTAGGCGCTGGGCGCCTGCGAAGACAGGCTGGCGCAGCCGCTGGTGGCCAGCAGTACGGCGAAGATCAGGCCAAGGCGTTTCATCGGGAACAACACTCCGGGGAAGGGGAACAAACGCGGTGAAAGGGCACGGAGGGTACACCCGTGCCATGGTTGCAACTGCAACCAATAACTCATGCCCTGCAGGCATGAACTGATGCAAAGACAACCGGGGCTTGCATCACACCGGCTGCTCACGCGAAGATAATATATCGCTTCATCCGGATGGATGTAAGTGAAACCATCACCTCCCCCCTTCCCCACGTTGTCGCTGCTGGAGTCTGCATGTCCCCCCGCCTGTCCGCGTCGCCGCTTGGCCTCGCCATCGCGCTTGCGCTGTCCCCC
Source organism: Stenotrophomonas sp. YAU14D1_LEIMI4_1 (assembly GCF_003086815.1). NCBI lineage: Bacteria > Pseudomonadati > Pseudomonadota > Gammaproteobacteria > Lysobacterales > Lysobacteraceae > Stenotrophomonas > Stenotrophomonas sp. YAU14D1_LEIMI4_1. The sequence goes on from NZ_CP025997.1 coordinate 3,292,561, forward strand.
ACCCTTGCCCTGGCCCAGGATGCCGCCACCAACCTGGACACGGTGATCGTGACCGGCACCCGCGCCGCCGACCGCACCGTGCTCGAATCCACCGCGCCGGTGGACGTGCTGACCGCCGAGGACATCCGCAAGGCCGGCGTGGTCAACGGCGAACTGGGCAGCGCGCTGCAGGCCCTGCTGCCCTCGTTCAACTTCCCGCGCCAGTCCAATTCCGGTGGCGCCGACCACGTGCGCGCCGCACAGCTGCGCGGCCTGTCGCCAGACCAGGTGCTGGTGCTGGTGAACGGCAAGCGCCGCCACCACACCGCGCTGGTGAACACCGACAGCAAGATCGGCAAGGGCACCACCCCGGTCGATTTCAACTCGATTCCGGTCAGCGCCATCAAGCGCATCGAAGTGCTGCGCGACGGCGCCGGTGCGCTGTACGGCTCCGATGCGGTGGCCGGCGTGATCAACGTGATCCTGGACAACGGCGGCGACGGTGGCGAGATCGAAGCCAGCTACGGCGCCAACCACACCGACCTGAAGCCGATCGGCCGCACCCTCACCGATGGCCAGACCGGCAACATCAGCGCCAAGGTCGGCACCTCGCTGGGCGAAGACGGCGGCTTCCTGCGCGTGGGCCTGGAATACAAGAAGCGCAACGGCACCAACCGCGCCGGCTACGACCTGATTCCGCCGTGGGACCAGACCGAGGCCAACCTGGCACTGCAGGGCAAGCGCAACTACGTGCTCGGCGACGGTGCCAGCAAGGACATCAACCTGTGGCTGAACACTGAAATCCCGGTGGGCAAGACCGCCACGTTCTATGCGTTCGGCACCTTCAACCAGCGCGACACCGAAGGCGCCAACTACTTCCGCTACCCCGACAGCGATGCCAACTGGAAGGAGGTCTACCCGAACGGCTACCGCCCGATTTCCGAGGGCGAGAACCGCGACGTGCAGGCCGTGGCCGGCGTACGCGGGCAGTGGGGCCAGTGGAGCTATGACGGCAGCGTGGATTACGGCCAGAACGACTTCACCTACCGCCTGCGCGATTCGATCAACGCCTCGCTGGGCCCGACCAGCCCGACCCGCTTCAAGACCGCCGATTATCAGTACGCGCAGACCGTGGGCAACCTGGATCTGAGCCGTGTGTTCAGCCAGAGCGACAGCATCACCCACACCCTGGGGCTGGGCGCGGAAGTGCGCCACGAGCGCTATGAAACCCGCCCCGGTGATCCGTCCAGCTATGCCGCGGGCCCGTACACCGACCGCCCGACCGGCTCGCAGGCCGGCGGTGGCCTGACCCCGCAGGATGCGGCCTCGCTGGCCCGCGATGTGGCCAGCGCCTATGCCAGCCTGTCCAGCCAGTTCGGCGATCACTTCTCCACCGACCTGGCCGCGCGCTACGAGCACAACGATGATTTCGGCGGCGAACTGACCGGCAAGCTCGGCCTGCGCTACGAATTCACCCCGGCCTTCGCGCTGCGTGGCGCGATCTCCAACAACTTCCGTGCGCCGTCGCTGGCACAGATCGGCTACGAGTCCACGTCCACCGGCTACAACGCCGCCGGCCAGCTGGTGCAGGGCCGCCTGCTGTCGGTGAACAACCCGATCGCCCGCGGCCTGGGCGCACAGGACCTGAAGCCGGAAAAGTCGCTGAACACCTCGCTGGGCTTCACCAGCCGCATCGGCGAGCATTTCGACCTGTCGCTGGATTTCTTCCAGATCGACATCGACGACCGCATTGCCTTGTCTGAAAGCATCACCGGTGATGCGCTGACCGACTACGTGGCCGCCAACTACGGCGTCACCGGCCTGCAGAGTGCCAGCTTCTTCGTCAACGCCGCCGATACCCGCACCCGTGGTGCCGAACTGGTGACCAACTGGCGCCAGGCGCTGGGCGATGGCCAGCTGCTGCTGACCGGCACCTACGCCTACACCAAGACCACGCTGAAGAACGTGCTGGCCACCCCGGCCCAGCTGCAGGCGCTGGATGCAGACTACGTGCTGTTCGGCATCGAAGAAACCAACACCCTGACCGATGCCACCCCGCGCAGCCGCGCCGGCTTCTCGGCCGCCTGGAGCAACGACCACTGGTCGCTGAGCAGCCGGGTGAACCGCTACGGCAGCGCCACCCGCGTATTCAACTTCGGCGACGGCTACATTCCGCGCCAGACCTACCAGGCCGAATGGCAGCTGGATGCGGAAGTGGAATACCGCTTCAACAAGCAGTGGAGCGTGGCCATCGGCGGGCAGAACCTGACCGACAACTATCCGGACAAGTCCAACGACGATATCTACTACTACGGCAACCTGCCGTACGACGTGCTGTCGCCGATCGGCAGCAACGGCGCGTACTACTACGGTCGCGTGCGTTACACGTTCTGATGCCGCGCAGGCGGCCCGTCGAAATGATGGGCCGCCCCGGTGGAATCGGCTGGTTTGAATCGACTGGGAAAACGACCGGCTCGAATCGACCGGCTCAAATCGACCGGGAAAAACGACCGGGTAGAGTCGACTGTTAGTCGACTGCTCTTGGCACCCCGCGAAAATCCCGCGCTACGCGCGATAGTCGACTGACAGTCGACTCTACCCCGCCGTCGTTTCCCCGCCTTCGTTTCCCCGCCCTCGTTTCCCCGCCGTCGTTCCCCCACCGCGGCTCCCCCGTAATCATTCCCCCATCGCCCCCCCGTCCCCCGCTACAACCGTCGGCACCCACCATGGCAGGGCCGTAGCCTGCCCTCGACCTGGCCTACACGCCGCCGCTGGCACCCTGCGGGACATGGCTGAACCGCTCCCCCTGCGTCCGCCACCGCCGTTGCTGGACGACGCCTGCGCGCTGTTCCTCGACGTGGATGGCACGCTTATCGAATTTGCCGCACGGCCCGATGCCGTGCACCTGCTGCCCGACGTGCGTGAGGCCATCGGCCGCATCAGCGACCGCCTGGAGGGTGCCGTGGCCTTGGTCAGCGGGCGCCCGCTGGAACAGCTGGACCAGCTGTTCGCCCCCCTGCAACTGCCCGCCGCCGGCCTGCATGGCCATGAGATGCGCGGCGCCGATGGCCGCGTGCTGCGCGATGACCACGACGATGACACCGGCGAATGGCTGCATGCCCTGCACCAGCAGGCCATGCGCTTCGCCCACGGCTACCCCGGCGTGCTGGTGGAGGAAAAAGGTGTGGGCCTGGCCCTTCACTGGCGTGGCGCACCGCATGCCGGCGACGACGTGCGTGCGTTCGCCGAACGCCATGCGCGCGGCCGGCCCAGCTACCGCCTGCAACCCGGCGATCATGTGGTCGAGTTCGTACCGGTGGGCACCGACAAGGGCCGCGCCCTTCGCCGCATGATGCAGTACCTGCCCTTCCGCGGCCGCCTGCCGGTGTTCCTGGGCGATGACCTGACCGACGAATACGGCTTCGAAGCCGCCAACGGCCAACACGGCTGGAGCGTGCTGATTGGCGAACGCGAGCCCAGTGCTGCGGTGTTTGCCCTGCCCGACATACGCAGCGTGCACGCCTGGCTGCGTGAGAATGCCTATTGACCCCCGGCCCCCACGGCCATAACCGGATATTTCTGCGTGATGACCCAACCCGATCTTGATCTGGGCGTGGTCGGCAACGGCAGCTTCGGCGCCCTGGTCGACAAGCATGCCCGCGTGGTGTGGAGCTGCCTGCCCACCTTCGATGGCGACCCCACGTTCTGTGCCCTGCTGTCGCCGAACCAACAGGAAGGCGGCGATTTCGCCATCGAACTGGAGGATTTCGCCAGCAGCGAGCAGAGCTACCTGACCAACACGGCGATCCTGCGCACCGTGCTGCACGACCACCACGGCGGCGCGCTGGAAATCCTCGATTTCGCCCCGCGCTGGCGCCAGAACGACCGCTTCTACCGACCGGTCAGCCTCATCCGCCAGGTGCGCCCGCTGGCGGGCAGCCCGCGCATCGTGGTACGTGCACGGCCGCTGGCCGACTGGGGCGCGCGCGTGCCCGAATCGACCTGGGGCAGCAACCACGTGCGCTGGATCCTGCCCGACCACGTGCTGCGCCTGACCACCGACGTGCCGGTGCGCTTCGTGCGCGACGGCCTGCCGTTCGTGCTCAACCATCCCATCCACCTGGTGCTGGGCGTGGATGAATCACTGAACCGCTCGATCAGCGGTTACGTGCAGGAAGCCTTCCAGCGCACGCGCGACTACTGGCGCGAATGGGTGCGCTACCTGTCCATTCCGCTGGAATGGCAGGACGCGGTCATCCGCAGCGCGATCACCCTGAAGCTGTGCCAGTACGAAGACAGCGGCGCGATCATCGCGGCCATGACCACCTCCATTCCCGAAGCGCCCGGCAGCGTACGCAACTGGGATTACCGCTACTGCTGGCTGCGCGATGCGGCCTTCGTGGTGCGCGCGTTGAACCGCCTGGGCGCCACCCGCACCATGGAACAGTTCCTGGGCTACATCTTCAACCTGGCCACCACCGACGGCACGCTGCAGCCGCTGTACGGCATCGGCTTCGAGGCGAAGCTGGACGAAGACGAAGTGCCTACGCTGTCCGGCTACCGCGGCATGGGCCCGGTGCGGCGCGGCAATTTGGCCTGGGTGCAGCGCCAGCACGATGTCTACGGCAGCGTGGTACTGGCCTCCACCCAGCTGTTCTTCGACCGCCGCCTGCAGGACCCGGGCGATGCCCACACCTTCGCTCGGCTGGAACCGCTGGGCGAACAGGCCTTCGCCCTGCACGACGTGCCCGATGCCGGCCTGTGGGAATTCCGCGGCCGCACCGAAGTACACACCTACACCAGCGCCATGTGCTGGGCCGCCTGCGACCGCCTGTGCAAGATCGCCGTGCGCCTGAAGCGCGATGACCGCGCGCAGTACTGGCGCGAGCGCGCCGACACCATCCATGCGCGCATCATGGCCGAGGCCTGGAGTGATGAACACGGCCACTTCACCGACACCTTCGGCGGCCACCGCCTGGACGCCTCGCTGCTGCTGCTGGCCGATATCGGCTTCATCGATGCAATGGACGCGCGCTTCATCGCCACGGTGGAAGCCATCGGCCGTGATCTGAAGCACGGCAATTCGTTGTACCGCTACGTGGCGCCGGATGACTTCGGCGAACCGGAAACCAGCTTCACCATCTGCACCTTCTGGTACATCGACGCGCTGGCTGCGATCGGCCGCATGGACGAAGCACGCGAGATGTTCGAGCTGCTGCTGAAGCAGCGCAACCACCTGGGCCTGCTGTCCGAAGACCTGGCCTTCGATGGCGGCGAAGCCTGGGGCAACTTCCCGCAGACGTACTCGCACGTGGGGCTGATCACCGCCGCCATGCGCCTGTCGCGGTCCTGGCAGGAGGCCTCGTGAGTCGTCTGGTCGTTGTTTCGAACCGGGTCGCCGTGCCCGGTGAAAGCCGCGCCGGCGGCCTCGCTGTCGGCCTGTTGGCCGCGCTGAAGGAGCGTGGCGGCATGTGGTTCGGCTGGAGCGGCAAGAGCGCCAAGGATGCCAGCGGCACGCTGCACCAGCAGAAGGAAGGTGACATCGAGTACGTCACCATGGATCTGGCCAAGCGCGATGTGGATGGCTACTACAACGGATTCTCCAATCGCACGTTGTGGCCGCTGCTGCACTTCCGCCTGGATCTGGTGGACTACGATCGTGGCACCCGCGAGACCTACCACAAGGTCAATGCGCTGTTCGCCGACAAGCTCGCGCCGCTGCTGCGCGAGGACGACATCGTCTGGATCCACGATTACCACCTGATCCCACTGGGCGCGATGCTGCGCGAGCGCGGCATCGGCTGCAGGATCGGCTTCTTCCTGCACATCCCGATGCCATCGGCCGACCTGCTGCAGGCCATGCCCGACCACCTGCGACTGTTCTCGGCGCTTTACGCCTACGATCTGGTCGGCTTCCAGACCCAGCGCGATGCCGACCGCTTCCAGACCTACCTGCGCCTGTTCGGCGGTGGCCGCGTATTGGACGATGGGCGGCTTGAAGCCCCCGGCGGCCGACGTTTCCGCGCGGCCGCCTTCCCCATTGGCATCGATACCGCGTTGATTGCCCGACAGGCCGGCGCCGCCGCCAGCAAGGCCGCAGTGAAGGACCTGCGCAGCAGCCTGCGCGACCGCCAGCTGGCCATCGGCGTGGACCGCCTGGATTATTCCAAGGGCCTGCCCGAGCGCTTCCGCGGTTTCGAACGCTACCTGGAACGCCACCCCGACCAGCGCGGCTCGCTGACCTACCTGCAGATCGCCCCGGTATCGCGCGGCGATGTGAGCGAGTACCGCCATCTGCGCAGCACGCTGGAACAGATTGCCGGCCACATCAACGGTGGCCACGCCGCGCCGGACTGGACCCCACTGCGCTACGTCAACCAGAACTTCACCCATGCCACCCTGACCGGCTTCTACCGCGCCGCTGCGGTCGGCCTGGTCACCCCGCTGCGCGATGGCATGAACCTGGTGGCCAAGGAATACGTGGCCTCGCAGGACCCGGAAGATCCTGGCGTGCTGGTGCTGTCACTGCTGGCCGGCGCCGCCGACGAAATGAAGCAGGCACTACTGGTGAACCCCTACGATCTGGATGGCATGGCCGACGCCATCGCCACCGCCGCCACCATGTCGCTGCGCCGCCGCAAGGAACGCTGGCACGCCATGATGGAGCACCTGCGCACCTACGACATCAACCACTGGCGGCGCAGCTATCTGGAAGCGCTGGAGGGGTGACCGCGCCGTTGGTAGAGTCGAGCTTGCTCGACTGCTGCACAACCAGTCGAGCAAGCTCGACTCTACGGGAATGCGCGGTCAATCCAGGAAGCGCGCGGCCTGTTCCGCGCTGGGCAGGAAGCAGGCATCGTGGCGCCCGAACCAGCGGTAGCGGTTGCGCGCCAGCACGCGGTATGCGCGGTCGCGCCACGCCTGCGGCAGCACGCGCAGCGCGCCGGCCAGCCGCCACGGCCCGCCCAGGCCGGCCAGCACCCGCAGGATCGCGTTGGTGTCGGTCCAGGCGCCCTGCGCGTCCACCAGCAGGAAAGACAGCGGGTCGTTCGGGTCCAGCCCGTGCGCGCGCAGCAGGCCACTGCCGTGCGCGCCCTGCATGGCGGCGAAGCGGTAGCGGCGGTGGCGGTCGAAGCGCAGCAGGAAGCGCACCCAGCGACTGCACAGCGCGCAGACGCCATCGAAGACAATCACGGCGTTCGGGGTTGGGTCAGAGCCCTTTTCTGCTGAAAAGGGATCTGACCCCATCCCGGGTTCGCCCCGGCTCATGCCATCCACACCAGCGTGGCCATGCGCCCGGTACGGCGATCGCGGCGGTGCGAATACAGATCCGGGGCGGCCATGGTCGACACCGTGCCACCATGGATGTTGGCCGGATCCATGCCCGCGCTCTGCAGGCGCTGGCGCGCCAACGCGAACAGGTCCACCTTCCAGTGCCCTTGGCGGGTGGCCACGAATGCCGACGCGGCCGCCGGGTCGTGGCCGACGAAGGCGTGGTACACCTCCTCGCCGATCTCGTAGTCCTGCGGTCCGGCCGCCGGGCCCAGCCAGGCGCGCAGCTGCGCCGGGGTGGTGGTCATCGCCGCCACCGTGTGTTCCAGCATGCCGTCGGCCAGCCCGCGCCACCCGGCATGGGCAGCGCCCACTTCGCTGCCATCGGCGGCGGCAAACACCACCGGCAGGCAATCGGCGGTCAGGATGGCCAGCACCACGCCACGCTCCGAGGTGACCGACGCATCGGCCACCGGCTCGCTGGCGCCTGCCTGCGGCGGCGCGTTTAAGCGCAGCACCGTGCTGCTGTGTACCTGGCGCAGCCAGTGCGGCGCCGACGGCAGGGCCAGGCCCTGCTGCAGCAGCTGGCGGTTGTGCTCCACGTTGGCCGGCGTATCGCCATCGGCAGCATGCCGGTTGCCCAGGTTGAACTGGTCGAACGGCGCCGGCGAAATACCTGCGCCGTGGCGACGGGTGGTCAGCGCCCGCACTCCCGGCGGTGCCGGCCAGTCAGCCTGCAGCAGCGGCAGTGCGGCGGCCATTACCAGCGGTCCCGTTCGCGCGCAGCAAACGCTTCGCTGTCTTCGCGCAGCACCTTCATCAGGTGCAGCATGTCGGCCGGCACCGGCGCACTGTTGCGCACCGGCTGGCCGGTGATCGGGTGCACGAACTCCAGGGTTTCAGCGTGCAGCGCCTGGCGCTTGAAGCCGCGCAGCGCGGCCACCAGTTCGTCGCTGGCGCCCTTGGGCAGCTTCAGCGCGCCGCCGTACAGCGGGTCACCCACGATCGGGTGGCGCAGGTGCGCCATGTGCACGCGGATCTGGTGGGTGCGGCCGGTTTCCAGGCGGCATTCCAGCGCGGTGTGGGCGCGGAAGCGCTCGCGCAGGCGGTAATGGGTCACCGCTTCCTTGCCATCTTCGCGCACGCCCATCTTCAGGCGGTCGCGCGGGTGGCGGTCGATCGGGGCATCGGCGGTACCGCCGGCCACCAGCGCGCCCATCACTACGGCCAGGTACTGGCGGTGCACATCGCGCGCGGCCAGCTGTTCCACCAGCGCGGTCTGCGCTTCCAGGGTACGGGCCACCACCATCACGCCGCTGGTGTCCTTGTCCAGGCGGTGCACGATGCCGGCGCGCGGCAGCACGGCCACCGACGGGTCGCGGTACAGCAGGGCGTTCACCAGGGTGCCGCTGTGGTTGCCGGCACCGGGGTGCACCACCAGGCCCACCGGCTTGTTGATCACCAGCAGGTGCTCATCCTCGAACAGCACGTCCAGCGGGATGTCTTCGGGCTGGGCGTCGGTCTGGGTGTCCAGCACCACGGCCAGGCTCACCAGCTCGCCGCCGCGCAGCGGGTCGCGCGGGCGGGCCTGGGCGCCGTCCAGCAGCACATCGCCGGATTTGATCCACTCGGTCAGGCGCGAGCGGGAATATTCGGGGAACAGTTCGGCCACAACGGCGTCGAAACGCCGGCCGGCGGCGGTATCGGGAACGATGGCCTGGCGGGCCGATTCGGAAGTTTGTTCAGACATGGCAAGGGGGATCTTTGAAATTTTGGGGTCCGGACGGCCGGTTTCAGTCGCAGGACAGGACACTAGGCTATCATCGACCCTTCGTATTCCAGACGCGTCCCGCCTTGACCCCATGATCCGACGCTCCGCCATGCTCTCCGCGCCCGTCCGCCTCACCGCCCTGCTGCTGGTGCTGGTCATCGCCGCCACCGGTTGCCACCGCGGTGCCAAGAAGGGGGATCGCCCCGATGAAGGCACGCCTGTCGAACAGCTGTACGACAAGAGCCACGCGCTCATGAAGGGCGGCAACTGGAGCGGCGCCGAAGCCAGCTTCCGCCGTCTGGTGGCCCAGTACCCGTACGGCCCGTACACCGAACAGGCGATGATCGAGACCGCCTACGCCCAGTACAAGGCCGGCAAGCACGATGACGCGGTGTCCAGCATCGACCGCTTCATCCGCACCTACCCGACCCACCGCAACATCGCCTACCTGTACTACCTGCGCGGTCTGGCCAACTCCAATCGCAATACGGTTTTTCTGCGACGCGTATGGTCGCTGGACCCCAGCCGCCGCGATCTGTCCACCCCGCACCAGGCCTATGCCGACTTCAACATCGTGGTGGACCGTTACCCGAACAGCCGCTACGCCGCCGATGCGCGCCAGCGCATGATCGTGCTGCGTGACGTGTTCGCCCAGCACGAGCTGGACAACGCCCTGTACTACCTGCGCCGCGAAGCCTATGTTTCCGCCGCCGGCCGCGCCAACTACCTGCTGGAAACCTACCCGCAGAGCGCGTACCAGTACGACGCCGTGGCCGTGCTGGGCGAAGCCTACACCCACCTGGGCAACAAGACGCTGGCCGACGATGCCCGCCGCGTGCTGACCCTGAACCAGCCCACCCACCCGTGGCTGGAAGGCAAGTGGCCCAAGTACCCGTGGATGATCCGCAAGCTGAACCCGTTCGCCGGCGAGAAGTCCGCCAGCACCGGCCAGCGCAACGCACGGCTGGAAAAGAAATAAGAGCGCAAAGGGCCCCGCAAGGGGCCCTTTCCTTTTGTCGCGTCGAGCCATGTTCGACGGCGCTTGGCATATGGACGCCGGGAATGCCCCATCCACGCATGGCGTGGATCTACCGGAGAGCCTCGTCGAACACCGTGCGGACCAAGGTCCGAACCTACCGGGGAGGGGGTGGCGCGGGCCGCCCTTACCCCTTGAACCCGTTGCTGATCGGGTACCGGCGCTCGCGGCCAAATGCCCGGCGCGACACCTTCGGCCCCGGCGCGGCCTGGTGGCGCTTCCACTCGCTGATGCGCACCAGGCGCAGCACCCGGTCCACCACGGCCGCGTCGTAACCGGCCGCCACGATCTCCGCGCGCGACTGCTCTTGGTCCACGTAGCGGTACAGGATGCCGTCCAGCACGTCGTAGGCCGGCAGCGAATCCTGGTCCAGCTGGTTCTCGCGCAGCTCGGCCGACGGCGGGCGGCTGATCACCGCCGGCGGAATGACCGGCGCGCCGCCCACGGTGTTGCGCCACTTCGACAGCCCGAACACCTCGGTCTTGTACAGGTCCTTCAGCGGCGCATAGCCCCCGCACATGTCGCCATAGATCGTGGCGTAGCCCACCGCGTATTCGCTCTTGTTGCCGGTGGTCAGCAGCAGGCCGCCGAACTTGTTGGCCAGCGCCATCAGGATCACGCCGCGGCTGCGCGACTGCAGGTTCTCTTCGGTCACATCCGGCGTGGTGCCTTCGAACATCGGCGCCAGCGATTCCATCAGGCCCTTGAAGGCCGGCTCGATCGAGACCGCTTCCAGCTTCACGCCCAGCGCCTGGCACTGCTCGGCCGCCAGATCGTTGGACATGCCGGCGGTGTAGCGCGAGGGCAGGCGCACGGCGGTCACGTTGTCCGCGCCCAGCGCATCCACGGCCAGGGCCAGCACCAGCGCCGAATCGATGCCGCCGGACAGGCCCAGCCACACCTTCTTGAAGCCGTTCTTGCGGCAGTAATCCTGGATACCGCGGGTCACCGCGCGCCAGGCCAGCGCGTCCATGCTCTCGTCGCCATCGTCCATCCACACATGCGGCAGGAAGCGGCGGCTGGCGCCGTCGTAGTCCACCACCAGCCACTGGTCCATGAAGGCCGCCGCGGCCGGGTGCACCGTGCCATCGCCATCGGCCACCACCGACGCACCGTCGAACACCAGGGCGTCCTGGCCGCCCACCACGTTCAGGTAGGCAATGGCCGCCCCGCTCTCGCGGGTGCGCGCGGCCAGCACGGCGTCGCGCTGGGCATGCTTGCCGCGCTCGTAAGGCGACGCGTTGGGCACTACCACCAGCTGCGCGCCGGCCTGCACGGTGTCGGCCATCGGCTCGGCAAACCACAGGTCTTCGCAGATCAGCAGGCCCACCGCAATGCCGTTCACTTCGAACACGCAGCTGCCGCCATCGGGGTCGACATCGAAGTAGCGGCGCTCGTCGAATACGGCGTAGTTGGGCAGCTCGCGCTTGCGGTAGGTCTGTTCCACCAGGCCATCGCGCAGCACGCTGGCGGCGTTGTAGACCACCGCGCCGGCGGCCTGCGGCCAGCCCACCACGGCGGTGATGCCACGGCAGGCGGCGGCGATGCGGGCCATGGCCTGCTCGCATTCGTACAGGAAGCCCGGGCGCAGCAGCAGGTCTTCCGGCGGGTAGCCGCTGACGGCCAGCTCGGGGAACATCACCAGCTCGGCGCCGTACTCATCGCGCGCCTGGCCGATCATCTCGATGATGCGTTCGGTATTGCCGGCAACATCGCCGACCGGGAAATCGAACTGCGCCATCGCGATACGGATCGAAGCCATGGGGGTCCAGCCTGTGGTTGCAATGCGCCCATTGTAACGCCGGGCCATGCCCGCGCCGGGCCATCCCCAGTAGATCCACGCCATGCGTGGATGGGGCTGACCGGTCTATCGCCAGACGCACAAAGGCCGCCCGGAGGCGGCCTTTGTATCAAGCAAGTCGAGCATGGCTCGACTCTACAAAATCGTGCCGGCCAGAGGCCGGCGACGATCTTATTTCACCAGCTTGGCGATGGCGGCGCCCAGGTCGCCCGGCGAGCGGACGGTGACGACACCGGCAGCTTCCATGGCGGCGAACTTGCCTTCGGCCGTGCCCTTGCCGCCCGAAGCGATCGCACCGGCGTGGCCCATGCGCTTGCCGGCCGGAGCCGACGCACCGGCGATGAAACCGACAACCGGCTTCTTCACGTGGTTCTTGATGTACTCGGCGCCGGCTTCTTCAGCGTCACCGCCGATTTCGCCGACCATGATGATGCCTTCGGTCTGCGGGTCTTCGTTGAACAGCTTCAGGCAGTCGACGAAGTTCAGGCCGTTGATCGGGTCACCACCGATGCCGATGCAGGTGGACTGGCCCAGACCGACTTCGGTGGTCTGCTTGACCGCTTCATAGGTCAGGGTGCCCGAACGCGACACGATGCCGATCTTGCCCGGCTGGTGGATGTGGCCCGGCATGATGCCGATCTTGCACTCACCCGGGGTGATGACGCCCGGGCAGTTCGGCCCGATCAGCACGGTGTCCGGATGCGAACGGGTCAGCACGTTCTTCACGCGCAGCATGTCCAGCACCGGAATGCCTTCAGTAATGCAGACGATGACCTTGATGCCGGCAGCAGCGGCTTCCAGGATCGCGTCAGCTGCGTACGGCGGCGGCACGTAGATGACCGACGCGTTGGCGCCGGTGCTCAGCACGGCGTCGGCAACGGTGTTGAAGACCGGCAGGTCGATATGGGTGGTGCCACCCTTGCCCGGGGTCACGCCGCCCACAACCTGGGTGCCGTACTCGATCATCTGAGTGGCGTGGAAGGTGCCCTGCTGGCCGGTGAAGCCCTGCACGATCACCTTGGTGTTCTTGTTGATCAAAACAGACATGGTAATTCCTTGGTGTCGGTATCAGGCGGCGTTCTTGACAGCTTCAACGATCTTCTTGGCGCCATCGTTGATGTTGTCAGCCGGGATGATGGCCATGCCGCTGTCACGCAGCAGCTGCTTGCCTTCTTCCACGTTGGTGCCTTCCAGGCGCACCACGACCGGAACCTTGACGCCCACTTCCTTCACGGCGGCGATGATGCCTTCGGCAATCATGTCGCAGCGGACGATGCCGCCGAAGATGTTGACGAAGATGCCTTCGACCTTGTCCGAGGACAGGATCAGCTTGAAGGCTTCAATGACGCGCTGCTTGTTGGCACCGCCGCCCACGTCCAGGAAGTTCGCCGGCTCGCCGCCGTTGAGCTTGATGACGTCCATGGTGGCCATGGCCAGGCCGGCGCCGTTCACCATGCAGCCGATGTTGCCGTCCATGGTGACGTAGTTGATGTCCAGTTCCGAAGCGATCACTTCGGTCGGATCTTCCTGGGTCTTGTCGCGCATGGCGACCAAGGCCTTCTGGCGGAACGCGGCGTTGTCGTCGCTGTCGAACTTGCCGTCCAGCGCATACAGGTTGCCGTCGTCCAGGATGGCCAGCGGGTTGATTTCAACCAGGGCCAGATCCTTTTCGTTGAACAGGCGGTACAGGTTCACCATGATGCTGGCGAACTGGCCGGCCTGCTTGGCGGTCAGGCCCAGCTTGAAGCCGAAATCGCGGCCGTGGTAACCCTGCACGCCTTCGACGAAGTCGACGTTCAGCGAGTGGATCAGTTCCGGGGTTTCAGCGGCAACCTGCTCGATCTCCACGCCGCCTTCCGAAGAAGCGATGTAGGTGATGGTCTTGGTGCCACGGTCAACCAGCACCGACAGGTACAGTTCCTTGACGATCTCGCCGGCGGTGGTCACCAGCACCAGGTTGACCGGCAGTTCAACGCCAGCGGTCTGGTAGGTGGCCATCTTGGTGCCGAGCATCTTGGCGGCAGCGGCCTTCACATCGTCGGTGGTCTTGCAGAACTTGACGCCGCCAGCCTTACCGCGGCCGCCAGCGTGGATCTGCGCCTTGACCATCCAGGGGCCCTGGCCCAGAGCGTTGGCAGCGGCAACCGCCTCGTCCGGGGTCGCAGCGACCTTGCCGGCCGGGACCGGGATGCCGTATTCGGCAAGCAGTTGTTTTGACTGGTATTCGTGGAAATTCATGCGTCACCGTGGGAATAGGAACGACCGCACGCAATTCCTCAGGGGCCCCGGCGGGGCGCCGGCATGGACCGCGGCGGGCCCACTATTGTGGCCGAGCCGGCGCCGGGGCGCAAAGAAGTATGGACAAATGGCCAGACCCGGGCAGTTTTCCGCCGTCATTCAGGCAGTTGCGGGCGCGGGGCCGGCCCGGCCACGCGCCCGCCCGGGCCCGATTGCGCAGGAAATCGCTTCCACAGGCCTATACTTGGGGCGGCCGTGCCAAAGCGGTTCCGATGATCGGGGGAACATCGGCTACGCTGCAGGCCACCGCCGTCAAACCCAGTTCCAGGCAGCCAGAAGGGGAGTTCCGGCGTGTCACCCAGTGCTTCATTGATCGACCGCATCGAATCGATACCGCGGCGTGAGCTGTACTTCTTCGCCCTGTACCGGGTGCTGATCGCGTCGGTCATCGCCGCCCTGCTCTACAGCCCGTTGTCGGCCATGGTCGGCGAAGCCCACCACCCGCGCCTGGCCTATGCCGTGGGCGGCACCTACCTGGGCCTGTCGCTGCTGTGGCTGCTGATCGGCCGCAGCGAGCGCTGGCTGCGTCCCACCGTGGTCGGCGGCGTGCTGCTGGACATCGTCGCCGCCAGCCTGCTTGCGCACGCCCTGCCCGGCGCCAGCGCCGGCATTTCGATGTCGCTGCTGTTCAACGTCGCCGCCGCCGCCACCCTGCTGCCGCTCAGCTGGGGTCTGTGTCTGGCGCTGGCCGCCAGCGTGGCCACCGCCGCCGAATACCTGTGGAAGGTGCTGGAAGGCGGCGACCCCACCCGTACCCTGGCCGAACTGGCCATGTTCGCCACCAGCTACCTGGCGCTGGCCTTCATCAGCTACCAGGTGGGCAACCGCGCGCGCCGCAACCAGCAGCTGGCCAACCAGCGCGGCGACGAAGTGGCCAACCTGTTCCAGATCAACGAACTGATCATCCGCCGCATGCGCACCGGCGTGCTGGTGGTCGATGGCGAAAACCGCATCACCCTGGCCAACGAAGCGGCATCGCTGCTGCTGGGCGACAACGATGGCGTGGG
Source organism: Stenotrophomonas sp. YAU14D1_LEIMI4_1 (assembly GCF_003086815.1). NCBI lineage: Bacteria > Pseudomonadati > Pseudomonadota > Gammaproteobacteria > Lysobacterales > Lysobacteraceae > Stenotrophomonas > Stenotrophomonas sp. YAU14D1_LEIMI4_1. The sequence goes on from NZ_CP025997.1 coordinate 3,307,725, forward strand.
CGAAACCGGCCGCCTGGACCTGGCCAGCATCGCCCCGGAACTGGCACGCCGCCTCAACCGCTGGCGCAACGGCTGGACCCAGGATGAACTGCCGCTGCAGCTCACCCCCGACCAGCCGGAAGTGCAGCCACGCTTCGCCCGCCTGCTGGCCGGCAGCGATCTGGCCCTGGTGTTCCTGGACGATTCCAGCGTGGTCTCGCGCCGCGCCGAATCGCTCACGCTGTCGGCCATGGGTCGCTTCTCGGCCAGCCTGGCCCATGAGATCCGGAACCCGCTGGCCGCCATCAACTACGCGGTGCAGCTGTTGGAAGAAGGCACCGGCTTCAACGAAAGCGACCGCCGCCTGCTGCAGATCATCCACCAGCAGTGCCAGCGCACCAACAGTATCGTGGAAAGCGTGCTGGGCCTGGCCCGGCGCGAACGCGCCACCCCGGAAAACGTCGATCTGGCCGCCTTCGTGCGCCGCTTCGTGCTGGAGTACAAGCAGGGCCAGACGCTGGAAACGGACAGCATCGAACCGATCATCACCGACACCTCGGTGCCGGCGCAGGTGGACACCCGCCACCTGTACCAGGTGCTGACCGTGCTGGTACACAACGCGCTGAAGTATGGCCGCGTGGGCCAGCAGCCGGCGCGCGTGCGCCTGCGCGTGGCCCTGCACGAGCGCAACGCGGTGATCGACGTGATGGACCGCGGCCCCGGCATTCCCGAAGCGGTGGCCGCGCAGTTGTTCCGCCCGTTCTTCACCACGTCCGAGCACGGCACCGGCCTGGGCCTGTATATCGCCCGTGAGCTGTGCCGCGCCAACCAGGCACGCCTGGATTACATCCCGGTGCCGGCCGGCGGCTCGTGCTTCCGCCTGGTCCTGCCGGGCCCGCACACCCTGCTTCCGACCTGATCCAGCGCGTCAAGTATTTGTCGCTTCCGCCCCCCTCGGCTATCTTTCCGCCCATGAACGAAACCCGCAGCGCTCTCATCGTCGACGATGAACGCGACATCCGCGAACTGCTGGTGCTGACCCTTGGCCGCATGGGCCTGCGCATCAGCACCGCCGCCAACCTTGCCGAAGCGCGCGAGCTGCTGGCCAGCAATCCCTACGATCTGTGCATTACCGACATGCGCCTGCCCGATGGCAACGGCATTGAACTGGTCAGCGAAATCGCCCACCACTACCCGCGCACCCCGGTGGCGATGATCACCGCCTTCGGCAGCATGGACCTGGCGGTGGAAGCGCTGAAGGCCGGCGCCTTCGATTTCGTCAGCAAGCCGGTGGATATTTCGGTGCTGCGCGGGCTGGTGAAGCACGCACTCGAACTGAACAACGCCGAGCGCCCCGCCACCGGCCCCGCCGCCGAACAGGCCGCGCGCCTGCTGGGCAGTTCGCCGGCCATGGACGTGCTGCGCACCACCATTGGCAAAGTGGCCCGCAGCCAGGCCCCGGTCTACATCCTGGGCGAATCGGGCGTGGGCAAGGAACTGGTGGCCCGCACCATCCACGCCCAGGGCGCCCGCGCGGCCGGCCCGTTCGTGCCGGTGAACTGCGGCGCCATTCCCAGCGAGCTGATGGAAAGCGAGTTCTTCGGCCACCGCAAGGGCAGCTTCAGCGGCGCCCACGCCGACAAGCCGGGCCTGTTCCAGGCCGCCCATGGCGGCACCCTGTTCCTGGATGAAGTGGCCGAACTGCCGCTGCAGATGCAGGTGAAGCTGCTGCGCGCGATCCAGGAAAAATCGGTGCGCGCGGTGGGCGCGTCCAACGAAGAACCGGTGGACGTGCGCATCCTGTCGGCCACCCACAAGGACCTGGCCGAGCTGGTCGAAGACGGCCGCTTCCGCCACGACCTGTATTACCGCATCAACGTGATCGAACTGAAGGTGCCGCCGCTGCGCGAGCGCCGCCAGGACCTGCCCGACCTGGCCGGGTCCATCCTGGCCCGGCTGGCCCGCAGCCACGGCCGTGGCACCCCGCTGCTCGCACCGTCAGCGCTGGACGCACTGGCCCAGTACGGCTTCCCCGGCAACGTGCGCGAACTGGAAAACATCCTGGAACGCGCCCTGGCGCTGGCCGAAGAAGACCGCATTGGCGCCGACGACCTGCGCCTGCCGCAGCACGCCCCGCGCACGGCCGCGGGCGGCCAACCGGCCGTAGTGGCCGAAGCCGTGGCCGACCTGCAGCCCGGCAATGCCGCCCTGCCCTCGTACATCGAGCAGCTGGAACGCAGCGCCATCCAGCGTGCGCTGGAAGAGAACCGCTGGAACAAGACCCGCACCGCCGCGCAGCTGGGCATTACCTTCCGCGCGCTGCGCTACAAGCTGAAAAAGCTGGGCATGGAATAAGGGCCGGAAGACCCGGGGTCGGATCCCTTTCCGCAGGAAAGGGCTCTGACCCCATCGGGACCCCATGGGGCCAGCGTTATCCACGCATGGCGTGGATCTACCGGGCCAACCGCATCAATCCTTGGTAACGCGGTTGATCTCGGCCAGGCTGGTCACACCCGCCGCCACCTTCTTCAGCGCCGACTGGCGCAGATCATTCACGCCGATCGCCTGCGCGGCTTCGGCAATCTGCAGTGCGTTGCCGCCGGCCAGCACGATGGTGGAAATCTCGTCGGTCATCGGCATCACCTGGTACAGGCCGGTACGGCCCTTGTAGCCCTCGGTGCATTCATCGCAGCCCACCGCTTCGTGCAGCTGGATGCCCGCATCCAACTGTGCCTGGGTGAAGCCTTCAGCCAGCAGTGCATGCGCTGGCAGATCAGCCGGGCGCTTGCAGTTGTTACACAGCCGGCGCGCCAGACGCTGCGCGATCACCAGGGTGACCGAGCTGGTGATGTTGTACGGCGCAATGCCCATGTTCATCAGACGCGCGATGGTCTGCGGCGCATCGTTGGTATGCAGCGTGGACAGCACCATGTGACCGGTCTGCGCCGCCTTGATCGCGATTTCCGCCGTTTCCAGATCGCGGATTTCACCCACCATGATGATGTCCGGATCCTGTCGCAGGAACGAGCGCAGCGCCGCCGCAAAGGTCATGCCGCGCTTGTTGTTCTGCTGCACCTGGTTCACGCCGGGCAGACGGATTTCCACCGGGTCTTCGGCAGTGGAAATATTGCGCGTTTCATCGTTCAGGATGCCCAGCGCGGTATACAGCGAAACCGTCTTGCCCGAACCGGTCGGGCCGGTCACCAGCACCATGCCGTAGGGCTTGTGGATGGCTTCCAGGAACAGCTTCTGCTGGTCCGGCTCGTAACCCAGCTTGTCGATACCCAGCTTGGCCGCGCTGCCGTCCAGGATACGCAGCACCACCTTTTCGCCGAACAGGGTCGGCAGGGTGCTGACGCGGAAGTCGATCTGCTTGCTCTTGGACAGGTTCAGCTTGATGCGACCATCCTGCGGTACGCGCTTTTCGGCGATATCCAGCTGCGCCATCACCTTCAGGCGTGCGGCAATGCGCTGGTTCAACTTCACCGGCGCGCGCGCCACCATCTTCAGCAGACCATCGATGCGCAGGCGCACGCGGTAGTCGTCTTCGTAGGGTTCGAAGTGGATGTCCGACGCGCCCTTGCGGATTGCATCGACCAGCACCTTGTTGACGAACTTCACCACCGGGGTGTCGTCGCCCTTGGCGTCTACGCCGCTTTCGCTGGACGACATGTCGTCGTCGCCACCGGAGACGTCCAGGTTGGCCAACGCATCGTCGTCGCCGCCCAGCGTGTCACCCAGGGTGTCGTGGCTGGAATGCCACTGCTCCAGCGTGCGGCGAATCTGGTCCTCATCGACCAGGATCGGCTCCACCACCAGGTTGGTGTGGAACTTGATCTCATCCAGCGAATGGGTCGGGTTACTGGTGCCGACGAACAGCTTGCCGCCGCGCTTGAACAGGGGCAGCACGTTGTGTTTGCGTAGCAGCTCTTCGCTGACCAGGCTCATCGCGTTCTGGCTGCTGTCGAACGTGGACACGTCGAAAAGCGGCATGCCGAACTCAACCGAGTTGGCCGCTGCCAGCTGGGCGGCTCCTACCACCTTGTTCTGCGCGAACCAGGTCGGCAGCGGCTGCTTTGCAGCCGTCGCCTTGGCCATGGCATCGCGGGCGCCGGCTTCGTCCAAGGCGCCGTCCTGCACAAGGCGACGGGCCAGACCGGTGATGCCGACGAGGTTGGCGGTGGTGACTGCGTTCATACTTATCCAGACCCCAGAATTGGTTGCAATGCTCCCACTATCAGTGCGCACGAAAATCAGAGCATAGGCTGCATCCTACACGACCGGGCGCACTACCTATTCGTACAACCCGACGGCAGATACCGCTGAGGGATGTCCGAAGTGCATTGCCATACGATGTTCCCCTCAGGAGACTGTCCAGCAACGAGGGGTTGCCCGCCAGCACCAAATGGGGTCAGCAGAATGGTCCCATTTCCCGCCTTGGAAGTCGTCCGAATCGTGACCGCCCCTGAAACCGCATCAACGGCCGAAGACGTGACGTTCGGCGAGTTATCGGCAACGCTCGTTAGAGACGCTCCACGACCGAGATCTGACGCATTCGTCGATGCATTGGTGACCACGGTTGCTCGAAGGCCGCTGGCCAAGACCAACGCTTCCGATATACGCGCACGTACCACGTACGCTTGATAAGCCGGAACTGCCAGCGCCGCGAGAATCGCGATGATCGCAATTACGATCATCAGTTCGATCAGCGTAAAACCAGAATTCTTTGCAGATTTCACCAGACACCCCCTATCCGATGCTTTACATTGCGCCCCAACGACTCAACGAAAAAAGCCCTCGTTGATGCGAGGGCTTCTTCCGTATCGTACGACTGGCGTGCGATTAGGTGCCCGTGCAGCTGCTCGGCAGGTACTTCTGCTTCAGAGTCGAGGTGCAGACCCAGACAATGGTACCTTCCGGCGGGGTGCCGGCCACGATTGCAGCACCGCCAGCGTTCGGGGTCAGGGTAACGGTGCCGTTACCAGCCTTCGAGGTGGTGGTCACAACAATGGCACCCGTGCCGGCGGTGATCGCCGTCGAAGTCACGTTCGGGGAGTTGTCTGCGGCAGAAGTCAAGGTGGCGCCCTTGCCCAGGTCATTCTCACCTTGCGCCGCGTTGTCTGCGACCACGGCCTTCAGGCCATCGGCCAGCACCATGGCTTCCGAGACGCGCGACTTGACCACGTAGTCCTGATACGCCGGCAGAGCGATTGCGGCCAGGATGGCAATGATCGCGACGACGATCATCAGTTCAATAAGGGTGAAGCCCTTCTGGTTCTTCATGTGTACATCCCCAAGATAGTTGTGGTTGAGTCAGTGCACAGGATCGGTCCAGCCGATGGCCGGGTGAGCGTGTCCTGAGCCCCGCGGGTGAATCATCGCAGGTTGCGTGCCAACCCCGGCACGCCTCCCCCTGAATTTCCCCGAGCCAATGATGGCAGCTATTTCGCCGATGGGAACCCCCCATTGAGAATTCTGCGACGGAGGCGGCAATGTGACGTGGTGCGTCACCTTTGGTCGGCCGCTGCCACGGATCGCCACATTACCCCCTGTCCGACCTGCCCAGACGGCCTTGAACCGGCTAACATCAGCGGCATGAATGCCCGCCTGGGGATGGCGGGCCTTGGGGAGCCAACATGTCTGTCAGTCGCAGTGCGATCAAGAAAGAACCCGTGGCGCGTAGCACCATGGAGTTGCAACCGTTTGTCTGGCAGGGGACCGACAAGCGTGGAGTAAAGATGAAGGGCGAGCAGATGGCGAAGAACGCCAATCTGCTGCGCGCAGAACTACGTCGGCAGGGGATCAATCCTGGCCAGGTCAAGCTCAAGCCAAAGCCACTGTTCGGGGCGGCAGGCAAGCGCGTGTCATCGGCCGACATTGCGTTCTTCAGCCGGCAGATGGCGACGATGATGAAGTCGGGCGTGCCCATCGTTTCTGCCTTGGACATCATCGGCAGCGGGCACAAGAACCCCCGCATGAAGAAGATGGTTGACGGGATCCGGACCGATATCGAGGGCGGTTCTTCACTTCACGAAGCCATCAGCAGGCATCCAGTCCAGTTCGACGAGCTGTATCGAAATCTGGTACGCGCTGGCGAAGGCGCTGGCGTGCTGGAAACCGTCCTGGACACCATCGCCAATTACAAAGAGAACATCGAGGCGCTGAAGGGCAAGATCAAGAAGGCACTGTTCTACCCGGCTATGGTGGTGGTGGTAGCGCTGGTTGTCTCAGCCATCCTGCTGATGTTTGTCGTTCCGCAGTTCGAAGAAGTGTTCAAGGGATTTGGCGCGGACCTGCCCGCATTCACCAAGATGATTGTCGCTGCGTCGCGCTTCATGCTGTCGTGGTGGTGGCTGATGTTGATCGTGATTGTTGGATCCGTGGTTGGAGCAGTCATGTCTTACAACCGCTCCCCAAAGATGCAGCACACCATGGACCGCCTGATCCTGAAGGTGCCGGTCATTGGGCAGATCATGAACAACAGTTCGATTGCCCGTTTCGCTCGCACTACGGCCGTCACCTTCAAGGCTGGCGTACCGTTGGTGGAAGCGCTGGGCATCGTCGCCGGCGCCACCGGCAATAAGGTCTACGAAGAAGCTGTGCTGCGCATGCGTGACGACGTGTCGGTCGGCTATCCGGTCAACATGGCGATGAAACAGACCAACCTGTTCCCGCACATGGTCATCCAGATGACCGGCATCGGCGAAGAGGCTGGCGCACTGGACGCCATGCTGTTCAAGGTTGCAGAGTATTATGAGCAGGAAGTCAACAATGCCGTAGACGCGCTTAGCAGCCTGCTGGAACCGATGATCATGGTCTTCATCGGCGTCGTGGTGGGCGGCATGGTCATCGGCATGTACCTGCCCATCTTCAAACTCGGCGCCGTCATCGGCTAAAGGTAACAATGGCATTTCTCGACCAGCATCCCGGCCTCGGCTACCCCGCCGCGGCCGGTCTGGGGCTGCTGCTGGGCAGTTTCCTGAACGTCGTCATCCTGCGCCTGCCCAAGCGGCTGGAATGGCAGTGGAAGCGCGATGCGCGCGAGGTTCTGGAAGAACCGGACTACTACGAGCCGGCCCCGCCGGGCATCGTGGTGGAGCCCTCGCACTGCCCGCACTGCAAGCACAAGCTGTCCTGGTACGAAAACATCCCCCTGTTCAGCTGGCTGATACAGGGCGGCAAGTGCCGCCACTGCAAGGCCCCCATTTCCATCCAGTACCCGCTGGTGGAAGCGCTGACCGCGGTGATGGTGCTGGCCTGCGTGTGGCAGTTCGGCTTCGGCTGGCAGGGCTTTGGCGCCATCGTGCTGACCTGCTTCCTGATTGCCCTGTCGGGCATCGACCTGCGCACCCAGCTGCTACCGGACCAGTTGACCCTGCCGTTGATGTGGCTGGGCCTGATAGGCAGCATCGACAACCTGTACATGCCCGCCAAGCCCGCCCTGCTGGGCGCGCTGCTGGGCTACCTGTCGCTGTGGTCAGTCTGGTGGCTGTTCAAGCAGCTGACCGGCAAGGAAGGCATGGGCCACGGCGATTTCAAGCTGTTGGCGGCGCTGGGCGCCTGGTGCGGCATGAAGGGCGTGCTGCCCATCATCCTGATGTCCTCGGTGCTGGGTGCCATCATCGGCTCGATCTGGCTGTACAGCCGGGGCCGTGACAAGGCCACCCCCATCCCGTTCGGCCCCTACCTGGCGCTGGCCGGCTGGCTGTTCTTCATGTGGGGCGAGCCGCTGCTGAACCAGTACCTGGTGATGAGCGGGCTGCGCTGACGGCACCGCCATGAGCCGCTACGTGGTGGGCCTGACCGGCGGCATTGCCGCCGGCAAGAGCGAAGTGACCCGGCGCTTCGAGGCGCTGGGGATCGTGGTGGCCGACGCCGATCTGGCCGCCCGCGCCGTGGTCGCCCCCGGCGCACCCGCCTTGGCCCGCATTGCCGAACGCTTCGGCGCCGACATGCTGCTGGCCGACGGCACCCTGGACCGGGCGCGGTTGCGCGCCCACATCTTCGCCGACCCGGCCGAACGCACGGCACTGGAAGCCATCACCCATCCGGCCATCCGCCTGCTGATGCAGCAGCAGTGCGAACAGGCCCCCAGCCGCTATGCAATCGCCGCCATTCCCCTGCTGACCGAAGTGGGCGGGCGCACCGCCTACCCGTGGCTGGACCGCGTACTGCTGGTGGACGCCCCCGAAGCCGTGCAGCATGCCCGGCTGATGCAGCGCGACGGCATCGATGCCGCGCTGGCCGACCAGATGATTGCCGCCCAGGCCAGCCGCGCACAGCGGCTGGCGCTGGCCGATGACGTGGTGGTCAATGATGGGCACCCGGATGCGCTGCAGGCGCAGGTGGAAGCGCTGCATGAGCAGTACCTGCAGCTAGCGCGCTGAACCCGCGTAGCGTCGAGCTTGCTCGACTGAACTGCCTTTCCGCGCGCCTGATCGGGGTCAGAGCCCTTTCCTGCGGAAAGGGATTCGACCCCGTCGGGTGCCCCGCCCTTCAGCCCTGCTGGCTGCGGGCGTAACCTGCAGCTAGCGCGCTGAACCCACGTAGAGTCGAGCTTGCTCGACTGAACTGCCTTTCCGCGCGCCTGATCGGGGCAGAGCCCTTTCCTCTGGAAAGGGATCCGACCCTGGGCGGCTGACTGAGCTGGGGTCAAAGCCCTTTCCTGCGGAAAGGGATCCGACCCCGTCGGGTGCCCTGCCCTTCAGCCGAGTTGGCGGCGGGCGTACTGGGCCAGTTCGCGGGCGGCCAGCAGCAGACCTTCCACCACGTCGGGCGGCAGCTGTTGGCCGGCGCTGCCTTGCACGCGGGCGGCTTCGGCGGCGTGCAGCATCTGGATCAGGGCGTTCAGGCCGGCCAGGGTGCGGCTCAGGCTGGCCAGGGTGACGGCCTGGGCCGGCGTCAGGCCGGTGGCCTTCTGCGGCTGGCCTTCGGCGGTGTCGCGGCCATCCATGCGGGCCAGCAGGTTCGGCAGCAGGTCGGTGGGTTCAGAGAGGACGTCTTCAATGCGTTCGGCAATCTCGGCCGGAAGCTGGTCGATGGAATCGCCAACCAGGCGATGCAGGTTGGGATAGGCGGTGCGCTGTGACATGGCGATGCTCCTCCGCAGACGGCGGGGCCACCCGCGGATGCAAGGTGGCGGACGGTGCGGGTTGGCGTACCGGAGGCCCAACAACTCAACAGCAGGAAAAAGACTCCAGCGGACTCTGACGAATCCCCACGCACCGCCCGCCGTAGCGGCAGCGCAGTGCATATTCCACGATGCACGAGGGACATCAGGAGCTGTTGAATTGTCGGGTTTGTTCGGGACGCCAATCCCGGCCAAGGCACCTGCCCCGGCCAGGCCATCAGGCCATCGCTTGCTTCGTCAATCACGAGGCAAAAGCGCCACCGCCCCTACCCCGCAGCCCATTCGTGCCGCCACGCACAGCCGCTGCGCGATACCGATCACATCACCACGCAGCAAAGACTGCGCGAAACGGCGCAACATCCCCCACCCACACGCCAGTCACGACACATCGCGCGCAGCACCAGCGCCGACCAAGGTCGGCGCCTACCGGGTTTCCGTGTGCCCGATTACAGCGGCTTCGGCGAGAACGTCAGCGTGGCGATCACGCCGCGCTGGCCGCCCGGCCGCACGCTCACCTGCCAGCCGTACAGATCACACAGGCGGCTGACGATCGACAGGCCAATACCACCGCCCTGCGAATGGCCAGCATGCGTGCCGCGATAACCGCGCTGGAACAGCTTGGCGGCATCTTCCTCGCTCAGGCCGGGTCCGCTGTCAGTCACCGACACCGCATTGCCGCCCACGTGCACGCGCACGTCGCCATCCTGCGAATACTTCACCGCATTGCCGATCAGGTTGCCCAGCGCCACCGACAGCGCGGCCTCGGGCGCGTCGATCACCAGATCGCGCTCGCCTTCCAGCACCAGCTCCAGCGGCTTGCCGCCCAGCTGTGCGCGGTGTGCATCCAGCAGCTGCTCGGCCACGCGGGCCACGTTGCTGGTGCCCTGCCCGCGCTCGTTGCGCGACAGCAGCAGCAAGGCGCCAATCAGATCGCTGCACTGCTGTTCAGCACGCTGGATGCGCTGCAGGCGCTGCAGCACCTTGTCGTCCAGGCCCGGGCGGGTCAGCAGCAGTTCGGTGGCGCCGCGAATCACGGCCAGCGGCGTGCGCAGCTCGTGGCTCACGTCGGCATTGAATTCGCGGTCGCGCTGCACCACTTCGGTCAGCCGCGATGAATAGTCGTCCAGCGCCTGCGCCAACTGTCCCACTTCGTCGTCGGGGAAGCGCGGGGCCAGCGGTTCGGGGTCGCTGCTGCCGCCGCGATAGGCGCGCAGGCGTGCGGCCAGGTCAGATACCGGCTTCATCACCTTCGAGGCCGACCACCAGCCCAGCACCAGCGACAGCAGGCTGAACACCAGCACCGACAGCACCAGCGCGCGGCTGAGCTGCTGCCCGCCGCGCACGCTGTCGGTCATGTCATAGGCGAGGAAGAACCAGGCGTCGTCGGCCTTGCGCACCGCCAGCTTGTAGGCGTACGGCTGGCCCTGCTCGTCGGTGCCGCTCAGGTTGTAGTTGCCGTTGGGCAGCGCGGCCCAGTCCGGCTGGTTCTCGCGCACCCGGTCGAACTTGTCGCGCGAGTACGCGTACGCCTTGATCTGCTGCACCGGCACTTCCGGGTTGCGCCCGGGGTGTTCGTAGAAGCGACGCGCGTACTCGTTGATGTTGCGGTTCATCACGTCTTCCACCAGCTGGTTTTCCACGCGGATGCGGGCCCAGTTGGTGGCGAACGCGAACAGGGTTGTCAGGCAGAAGCCCAACAACACGAATGACACGATGATGCGGCTGCGCAGGCGCCGCCGATAAGGCGTGCGCCGGCGCTCCCCTTTCGCCGCCACCGAATCAGGCTTCCGGTGTGGCGATGCGGTATCCGATGCCATGGCGGGTCTGGATCAGCGGCACTTCAAACGGCTTGTCCACCACCGCACGCAGGCCGTGGATGTGCACGCGCAGCGAATCGGAATCGGGCAGCTCTTCGCCCCACACACGGGTTTCCAGTTCCTGGCGGGTCACCACGGCCGGGGCCGCTTCCATCAGTGCCTGCAGGATCTTCAGGGCGGTGGGGTTGAGCTGCAGCAGCTTGCCCTGGCGGCGTACTTCCAACGTGTCCAGGTTGTATTCCAGATCGCCGGTTTCCAGCACGCGGGTCTGCACGCCCTTGCCGCGGCGCGACAGCGCGTTCAAGCGCACTTCCACTTCCTGCAGCGCGAACGGCTTGATCAGGTAGTCGTCGGCACCCGAATCGAAGCCGGCCAGCTTGTTGTCCAGCGAATCGCGGGCGGTGAGCATGAGCACCGGGGTCTGCTTGCGCGCTTCATTGCGAAGCTTGCGGCAGACCTCGATGCCATCCATGCCGGGCAGGTTGAGATCCAGGACAATCGCGTCGAACTCGTGCACCACAGCCAGATGCAGGCCGGTCACGCCGTCGGCGGCGAAATCCACCGTATGGCCCCGGTCCTCCAGGTAGTCACCCAGATTGGCTGCAATGTCGCTGTTGTCTTCGATTACCAGGATTCTCACTGTCACCTCTAGTTGTTCTTGGTCGGGCCGCCACGCTGCGCACGCGTCAGGTTGCGGTCGGCGTCGTCACGCATGCGTTCGCGCTGGGCTGCCGTCAGGCATTGCGTGGTCGCGCGGTTGGAGCCGGTGGTCTTTTCACGTCGGCATATTAGACGACTATCTTCACGAGCCTGTGTCAAAACTACGTTCACAGTCTCCTGGTCGTTGAAGACTTGGGTTCGGACCGATTCAGGCATGGAAGCACCGTCGCGGTACTCCTCGCCCACCCTGCGCAGGCGCACCAGCGTTTCGCGCACGCGACCGCGGTCCTGGGCGCTGAGTTCGGAATAGGTCTCGCCGTCATTCAAGTCTTTGTCGATCTTGTCCAGCTGCGGCAGCAGCGGCTGGCCGGCCTGCAGTACGGCCTCCTTGGCATAGGCTGAAAACCCAAGTGCCAAGCCAGAAACCAGCAGCGCAACCATCAATGGATGCTTCATGGGATACCCGTCCTTGTTGAAGTGAACGCTGACTGTATGCGCATGCGCTCAAGCCCTTCAAGTGCCATTGGCAACGCTTTAAGCGCCTTCAACGACGGTCGTTCGGGTTCAAGTTGCTGTATGAGCGCTGGTCATTCAGCAGTGCCTTGCCCTTTTCCTCCATGCGGCGGCGCTCGGCCACGGTCAGGCACCGGCTCTTGGGCATGTTGCTGCCGGTGGTGCGGGTGTGCTGGCAGATCATCCGACTGTCTGCGTGGGCCCGAGTCAGCAGGGTATTCACCCGCTCCTGGTCGTTGAACACCTCGTTCTGGACCGCCGGCGGCAGCTCCTGCAGGGTGGTGTGGTCGCCCATGCGCTGGGTAATGCGCGCCAGTGCCTGCCGCACCTGGGCGCGATCGTCGGCAGAAATCTCGCTGTAATCGCCATTATCCAAGGCCTTTTCGACCCGGCGCACCTGCTCGGCCACGGGGGCCTGGCGGTCCATCTGTACGGCGCTGCTTTCCTGTCGGGCCTGTGCGGCCACACTCAGGCCCAGCAGCAGTGCGACCATCGAAATACGGTACATCGCCAGCCTCCCGATCCTTCCTGGAACGAAGGCCCCACTGTACGAGCCAACCCCGCCGTGGACAAGCGATGGCCGCTGGTGCAGGCCGCCGCATAAAAAAGGCCCAGACGGAAAACCGCCTGGGCCTGAAGTTGTATCCCGATTACCGATCCTGCTGAGAGGCAGAGCTGCGGTTCGATGAAGCCTACGCCCCGACCGATTAAAGCCGTGTTAAACCCCCGGCCGCTCCCTGAACAATATTACAAGCAATTGATAGTCAAGGCTTTTTCAGCTTTTCCACATGCACAATGATGCGCTCGGCCACGTCCACCCCGCAGGCCGCCTCGATGCCCTCCAGGCCCGGGGTCGAGTTCACTTCCAGCACCAGCGGCCCGCGCTGGGAGCGGATCAGGTCCACCCCGCAGACCGACAGGCCCAGCGCCTTGGCCGAGCGCACGGCCACCTGCTGCTCGGCGCGGCTGGCCTTGGCCGGCTGGGCGGTGCCGCCGGCGTGCAGGTTGGAACGGAAGTCGCCTTCGGCGGCCTGGCGCTGCATGGACGCTACCACCTGGTCGCCCACCACGAAGCAGCGCAGGTCGGCACCCTTGGCCTCGCCAATGAATTCCTGCATGAGGAAGTTGGCATACAGGCCACGCAGGGCCTCGACGATGCCGCGCGAGGCGCTGGCCTTTTCGGTCAGGATCACGCCCCGCCCCTGGGTGCCTTCGTTGAGCTTCACCACATGCGGGGCCGGGCCCAGCATGGACAGCAGGTCCACAGTGTCGTCGGGGTTGTCGCCGAACACGGTGACCGGCATGTCGATGCCCTTGGCCGCCAGCAACTGGTGCGCGCGCAGTTTGTCGCGCGAGCGCAGGATGGCGTCTGACGGGTTGGGCGTGCGCGCGCCCATCAGCTCGAACTGGCGCAGCACGGCGGTGCCGTAGCGGGTGATGGAGGCGCCGATGCGCGGAATGACCGCATCCACGCCGGTCATCGGCCGGCCCTTGTAATGCATCGAAAAGCCATCGGCGGCAATGCGCATGTAGCAGCGCAGCGGGTCCAGCACGCGCACGGTGTGCCCGCGCGCGCGCGCGGCCTCGACCAGCCGACGGGTGGAATACAGGGAACTGTTGCGGGACAGGATGGCGAGCTTCATCGCGGGGGCATCGGGCGGCAGGCGCGCAGCATAGCGCGGGCGTGTGGCGGCGGGATGATGCTGGTGTGGGTTGCGTTCACAGCCGCTCTCCCTTCCGAGGGCAGAACCTGACGCTGGTGCCTGCCTGGCAAGGCACGCCCATCGGAGTCCACCCGCACGGACAGGCCAGCGGCGACGCGCAGAGGGGCATCTTCGGCCGTCAAATGTCGTGATGTCCCGCCGATGTCTGAGAATTTTACGAAAAGCGGGCCGACGCCTTGCAGTCGTATCGATCGCATTCCTACATTGCACTGGCCCAAGGCGCCGAGGGCATGGAAGGCCGACACTCATCTACTGAAATGGAGTTTTGCATGTTCACGACGATCCGCACTTCGATGTTTGCCACTGCACTGCTTGCTGCTTCTGTGTTCGGTTCCAGCAACGCTCTCGCAGCTGAAAACGCACCCGCGACCGATGTCATCGTCATCTGCGACGCCAATCTCTGCGTGATTGTCGTTCTCTGATTCTCATCACCCGGGCGCGATCTGCGCGCCCGGGCCATCGCGCTCCATTGAAAGCAAGGAACACCATGAAGATCTCCATGGGGGTGGCGGCTGGTCTCGCCTTGATGTGCGGCCTGCCCTTCGCCTCCTACGGCTCTGAGAACGCGACGGCAGGGAAAGCGGATGTACGTGCGTTCTTCCAGGCCTATCTTGCGGCTGCCAACGAACCGGTTCCAAACGTACAACTGCCGGCCATCTGGGTTTACTCGCCAGCAGGCCATCTGGTCGCCCGGATCGACAATGCCGACGACCTTGACGCGGCCAAGGCCATCCTGGCAGCGCCGCAGGCAGCGCCACTATCGACCATGCGGCTCACTCAGGTGACCGGCCTGCTGAAAACCCTGGGTGTGGACACGGGAGCAGTGCCAGAGGGCGCGTGGACCCTGCTGCTGATGAGGAGCGAAACCTGTGCCCAGCCGTGCCAGCCATTCCACGCGGCAATGGAGTCGCTTCAAGCCAGTCAGCCCGGCGCCGTCAGGGCCATTGACCTCGCCTTCAACCGCTGAGTCATGGCCAACGCACTCAGCGCTTCATTCTTCCTGGCTGTGGTGCGCCTGCGCGAACAGCAGCTCAGGGGGTTGTATCTGGTAGCGACACTGGCGGTCACTGTGCTCGCGTGGGTCGTTCTGTCTGCCTTGACCGATCCATTCCTGGTATCACGGGCGGGGGGTGGCATCAATGCAGGCTTGGCCATCTCCAACGCGCGGGCGCAGGCTGACGCCTATCCGCTTCGCTACATGCACGAACTGGAACGGCATAGCGGGGTCGCCGGTATCACCTACCTCAGTGTCACCGCACTCCCCTGCGGCGCAGGCCGCAGCGTCATACCACTCAACGCCATTGGCGGCTCCGGCACCGTTGCCAGGCTCCGCTCCAGCGGGGTGCCGGGGGAGATGATCGAACGCTGGCGCGGCACCGAACAGGGAATACTTATCGGCGCAGAACTTGCCGAGCGCTGCAACCTGAAGGCCGGAATGAGCCTGCAACCCGCAGAGCTCCTCTCAGGCATCGTGATGCCAGTGACGATTATCGATGTGCTGCCACTGACCCAAGCACAACTGGGCAATCGCATTGCCTATGCGCACTATGACTACATCAACAGACTGCTTCCCCCGGTGCAGCAGAATCGGGTCATGCGCGGCACAGTAACGGCACGAGACGCTGCCACCATCGAAAGCCTGGCCGATGCCATCAACCACAGGTTCGCCAGCAGCGACCCACCGTTGCTTGCTGAACCCAGTACGGCTGTCCAAAGTGCGCTGGGTCGATTCGGTCAGGTCCAGGACCTGCTTGGCATCGTCATGCTTGCCATGGCCGCCTGCGCTCTGTTGGTGTTCGTCACGGTCCTGGCCCATCTGGTCGCGGTGCGGCGCGCCAGCATGGCGGGGTTGCTGGCACTGGGCTTCGGTCGCCGGCTGCAGTTCGCAGCACTGAGCGCCGAACTCGGGACCCAGCTTGTACTGGGAGTGTTGCTGGGTCTGATGGGTGGCATCGCCGTCATGTCGGCAGTGAATCCGCAGGTCGAGTGGCTAATCGGCCAACTGCGGGTTCCCAACTGGGCGCTGCTGTGGCTACCCGCAGCACTGGGGCTACTGGCCGTGGCTGCGCTGGCCCTGCCCGCCTACCGCATTGCACGCCTGCGGCCAATCGATCACCTGCAGCCGTGACGCCACCCGGAGAAACCGTTCATGCGTACGACCGGACACGTCCGTCAACTGCTCTTCATTCTGCTATCGATGCATCGCAGCCGCCCCCACGATGCGCTGATGATCTTCACCGGATTCGCCATAGCCGCATCAACATTGACAGTCATGCTGTCCATTCCGGCGGGCATTGACCGCATCACGCGCCAGACGGGGCAGTCCGACATCGCACTCGCGATGGCCGCCAACGCCACGGACGAATCCAGCAGCAGCCTGTCACAGGAGCAAGTGGCCCAGCTCTCACAGCTTCCACAGGTTGCGCGTGATGCCGATGGCCGGCCGAACGTGGCGCTCCAGTTCCTTGCCACCGCCCGGCTGCCCCGCACCGATGGCCCACCAGGGACCGTGCAGCTTCGCGGGATTGATCGCAATACCTGGGTGCTCCTCGACAATGCGCCGATTCATGCAACCGGAGGTTTTGAACCTGGTCAACGGCAGTGGCTGGGGAGCGCCACGCTGGCGGGACAGTATCCAGCGCTGAACCAGGCCACCACCGAGCTGCTGGGGGCGACGTGGCGACGGGTGGGTCTGCTCGAGGCCGGTGGGAACTTATGGGAATCGGAGATCTGGGTAGAACAGTCAGCGCTGCAGGCAGCATCGAATCGGCCGTCCGGCGTTTCCTCCGCATGGATCAAGTTGACTGGCCCCGATCAGCTGGGCGAGCTGATCGCAGCGGGCCAAGCTGATCCTCGGCTGGAAGGGGTCCGGTTCGTAGGACAGGTGGACTACTACCAGCAGCAGATGGGGTTTCTGACTCGCCTGGTCACTGCAGCTGCGCTGGGTGTATCCCTGTTGCTGGGCGCAGGAGCCGCACTTGCCATTACAACAGCGCTGGACATGGTCCTGGACAAGCGTCGCCGCCAGCTGGCCACGCTGTGGGCGCTGGGCTTCAGCCCAGCATCCATCTGGCTGGCCGTCCTGACCGAGGTGGCAATCGTCGGAGTGCTGACGTCCCTGATGGCCGCTGCGCTGGTCCATGCCCTCCTGGACGGGACCCACTTTGGCACATCGGGCGCAAGCCAAGCCGTATACGCAACGTTCGTCGTCGATTCCAGCGTGATTTCCGCGGTGCTGGCGTATGCCCTGCTTCTCGCCCTGCTGGGTTCCGTACTGCCGCTGCGTCGCACCCTCAGCCGTGGCTTGGCGCAGGCACTGAAGAACTGACCCGAACACTTCAACAGGCTGGCTGAAGGCATACCCCATGACTCCGAAAACGCCCCCTTCTCGCAGCGATCTGCTCCACCAGCTCCGACGCGGCACGGCCGCCGGGGCCGTTGGGCCCATCTCTGGCATACGGCCGTCGGTGCGATGGCAAGTCTGGACTGTGCTCGTTCTACTGGCGCTCGGCATCGGTGCGTGGGTACTGGCAAGACACGGCAGCCCCCCTTCAACCTCCTTCGATCGCAACCGCGCCGCGGTCACTACGCCCCTTTCCCTCCCTGCCGCAGATCCGCCCTCCATGGGCCTGGACGCCAGCGGCTATGTCGTGGCGCGTCGTACCGCCACCGTGTCGGCACAGACCATCGGCATGGTGACCGAAGTACTCTTCGAAGAGGGAGAGGAGGTCGAGACCGGCCAGATACTGGCCCGATTGGATGGACGGTCCGCCCGTGCATCGCGGGACATAGCAGCACGCCAGTACGCCGCGGCCACGAAGCTCGTGCAGCAGTACCAGACGCAGCTCGATCAGGCTCGACGCGATGCCCAACGCGCCACCGAGCTTGCAGACCGCAAGCTGCTGGCCCATCAGGATGCCGAACAGGCACTGGCCAAGGTGGCAAGCCTGCGTGCGCAACTTGCCGCCCAGCGGAGCACGGCCGAGGCCAGCAAAGCACAGGTCGAGGCGGCGCAGGTATTACTGGAGCAGACCGTCATCCGCGCGCCCTTCGCTGGCGTTGTCACCTCCAAGGCTGCACAGGTGGGCGAGATCATTTCGCCCAGCGCAGCCAGCGGCTTCACCCGCACGGGCATCGCAACCATCGTGGACATGCACTCGCTGGAAATCGAAGTGGATGTCGGCGAGGCCTACATCAGCCGGATCGCAGCTGGAATGCCAGCCCTCATCCGGCTGAACGCCTACCCCGAACTGGACCTGGCGGGGAACGTCATCGCCATCATCCCCACGGCTGACCGGGGCAAGGCAACCGTGCGCGCCCGGATCGGCCTGGACACCCGCGACCCGCGCATCCTGCCCGATATGGCCGCCCGTGTCAGTTTCCAAGGCAGGGCACTGCGCTCGCCTCCCGCCACTGCCACGCCCTCGTCCTCGTGACTTCCCCCAAGGCCACTGGAGCCAACATGTCCTGCACCATTTCGCTTTCCGGCGTCAGCAAGTCCTACCAGCGTGGCGATCAACACATCCAGGTACTGCAGGCCATTGACCTGGTGGTAGGCGCCGGTGAGTTCGTGGCCCTGATGGGCCCCTCTGGATCAGGCAAGACCACGCTGTTGAACCTGATGAGCGGCATAGATGAACCCAGCGCAGGAAGCATTCTTGTTGATGGCACGCGCGTTGACCAACTGGGCAGCAGCCAGTTGGCGGCGTGGCGCAGTCGCAGCGTTGGTTTCGTTTTCCAGTTCTACAATCTGATGCCTACCTTGACCGCCTTGCAGAATGTGGAGCTGCCGCTTCGGCTCACTCCACTTCCCGGTGCGGAACGGCGTCGCCGCGCCGCGATTGCGCTGGAGCTGGTCGGGCTTGCCGACCGTGCGCGCCATCACCCATCAGAATTGTCAGGGGGCCAGCAGCAGCGTGTGGCCATCGCGCGGGCGATTGTGACCGACCCCAACTTTCTGATCTGCGATGAGCCTACCGGTGATCTTGACCGGCAGTCAGCCGTAGAGATCATGGAGCTGCTGCAGCAGCTGAATCATGAATACGGCAAGACGCTGGTGATGGTCACCCACGACCCCAAGGCTGCCGAGTATGCCTCGCGCGTGTTGCATCTGGAGAAAGGCGAGCTGATGGCATCTTCAGCCCAGCCCTGAAAAAAAACCCCGGCAACGGGCTGACCGTTACCGGGGTTTGGAATGCTGGAGCGGGCGATGGGAATCGAACCCACGTCAGTAGCTTGGGAAGCTACAGCTCTACCATTGAGCTACGCCCGCATTGCAGGGGGGAATCTTATGCGCAGCGGCCTGTCTTGCGCAATGGTGGCCGCCGCGATGGGGTCAGAGCCGTTTCCGGGCGGAAACGGATCCGACCCCGGCGCAATGGGGTCAGATCCCTTTCCGCCAGGAAAGGGCTCTGACCCCGCGTTGCATCAGAAGCTGCCGCTGAAGCTGGCGAACAGCGTGGCGTCCATTGCACGCTTCTGCAGCGTGGTGGCGCTGATGCCCACGTTGCTCTGCAGGCCGAACAGTTCCATGCGCGCGCCCAGGATGGCGGTGGCATAGTTCTTGTCGAAGTTCATGCCCGGCACACGGTACATGCCCACGTCCGGCAGGCTCTGCACCCAGGCGCTGGCCTGCTTGGTGTCTTCGAACTCGTGGTCGTAGGTCAGCTGCGCGTACGGCTTGACGGCACCGCCGTCGAAGCGGGCCTGCCAGCCGATACGGCCCACGGTGGAATCGACATCCTGCTGGCCGTAGCCCAGGCCGGTGGCCAGGGTGTTGGCGGTGGCGCTTTCGGTGTAACCGTCGATCTTCACCTTCTGCCAGATGACCGAAGCGATCGGGCCATGGCGGAAGCCGCCTTCGGTGCCGAACTCGTAGCCGGCGTTCAGCGCCGCGGTCAGGTTGCTGCCGTCCGGCGAGCCGCCGTGTTCGCGGGTGGCCGGGCCCAGCTGCACCTTGCGGTTCACGTCGTAGGACAACCAGGTGTAGCTGACCTGGCCGTTCACCCACACGCGCTCGCCGTACCAGCCGGCGAACAGACCGGCAGTGGTGTCCTTCTGGGTGAAGTCGCCACGGTTGTTACCGAAGTCGGCGTCCATGCGGCCAAAGCCGGCGAAGCCGCCTACCACCATGCCGTCACGCGCCCAATCGATACCGGCCAGGCCGGCCGGGGCCATGCCGTCGTACACGTCGGCGTGGTCGTAGCGCTGCATGTCGCCACGCAGGCCGCCCCACCACGACAGGCCATCGGCCGGACGACCACTCTGATGCAGGCTGACCTGGTCGGCACGCGAACGGCCGATGGTCTGCGCCGAATGGCTCAGCACCTGCTGCAGGCGCGGGGCTTCCAGGATGGAGATGGCGTACTGGCCCAGCATCTGGTGCGCCGCCGTGGTCGGGTGCACGTCATCGGCGAACAGGTAGGTGCTGGCCGCGTCCGGGCGAACATAGGCCAGCGGGCTGCAGGTCAGCGACGACGGCACGGTGCAGGCGCGGCCGGTGACGTTGCTGAAGCCGTACATGCCCGGGGTGGCGATGATTTCGCGCAGCAGGGTATAGGTATCCAGCGGGATGAAGTCGATGCCGGCCTGCTTCAGGCCGCCGTACAGCGCACTGTTGTAGGCATTGGACAGGGCCGTGCCCTGGGCACGCGCAGCGGCGCCGCGGTCGATGAAGCCCGGGGTGGAGCCGATGTCGGGCAGGTTCGGGACCAGCACGTATTCGGCACCGGCCTGCTTCAGGCTGGCCACGATGCCGATCTGGTCGGTCACGGCCGCGCCGATCACCGTCGGGGCCTGGGCCGGATTGGTGATCTGGAACAGATCGTTGGCACCGCCCCATACGGTGTAGAGGGCACGCGGATCGGCCTTGCCGCCGTTGGCCGCCAGGTAGTTGGCCGTCTGGGTCTTCAGCGAAGGCACCAGCACATTGCCCAGCTGGGGATTGCGGAAATCGGTGCCGACCCGTGCGCCGCCGACGGCGTAGTTGTCACCGGTCTGGCCATTGCCGTTGGGGCTGGCGTTGGTGCCGTAGTAATCAGCCACCCACTGGGCCCATTCCCAGCCAGGGTTGGTGGTGGACTGGCCGGTGACCGGGCGGACGTCGGCCGGCAGCAACGGCCGGAAGTACCCGCTGTCGGTCAGGCTGTCACCAATGAAGACGGTGCGGGTGAAGGTGGATTCGCCTGCCATGGCCGGCAGCGCGGCCAGCGCGATCGCGGCCGCCATGAGGGAGCGGATCGGGCGTTTGCTGAGCAGCATGTAAAAACTCCTGGGGGAAGATGTTGGGGACCCGGCACACGTACGCCGGCGCACGGTGAATGGTTTCACCGTACCGCCGATTGCTCACGCTGCGCCGCCGCATGAATTGTCGCCCGTACCACCCGTTGATAACTGTGCCGGAGGTGGCGTTGCGCTGGATTTGCAACGGTTCCGATCCAACCTGGCCATAAGCGACAATGCCGGCATGAACATCCAGCTCAATGGCGAACCCCGCACCCTGCCCGCCCCGGCCACCGTCCACGATCTGCTTGCTGCCGAGCAGCTGCTTCAGCGCCGGGTGGCGGTGGAAGTGAATGGCCAGATTGTCAGCCGCAGCCGCCATGGCGAACACGCCTTGGCCGAAGGCGACGTGGTGGAGATCGTGCACGCCCTGGGCGGTGGCTGAGGCAGCGGACGCCGCGCTGCGCGCTCGCCGGGCATGGCCCGGCGCTACCGCTGCGTACCCGTGGTAGCGCCGGGCCATGCCCGGCGAGTCCTCTGCGTGACCCCATCTTCAGGCGGATAGGCGATAATCGCGGCATGAACGTTCATGTCTCCCCCGATTCGCTGGTGATCGCCGGCAAGACCTATGGCTCGCGGCTGCTCACCGGCACCGGCAAGTTCAAGGATCTGCAGGAAACCCGCCTGGCCACCGAGGCCGCTGGCGCCCAGATCGTCACCGTGGCCATCCGCCGTACCAACATCGGGCAGAACCCCGGTGAACCGAACCTGCTGGACGTGCTGCCGCCGGACCGCTTCACCATCCTGCCCAACACCGCCGGCTGCTACACCGCCGAGGACGCCGTGCGCACCTGCCGCCTGGCGCGCGAGCTGCTGGACGGCCACAACCTGACCAAACTGGAAGTGCTGGGCGACCAGAAGACCCTGTACCCGGACGTGGTGCAGACCCTGAAGGCCGCCGAGCAGCTGGTGAAGGATGGCTTCGAGGTGATGGTCTATACCTCCGACGACCCGATCCTGGCCAAGCGCCTGGAAGAGATCGGCTGCGCGGCGGTGATGCCGCTGGCCGCGCCGATCGGTTCGGGCCTGGGTATCCAGAACAAGTACAACCTGCTGCAGATCATCGAAGACGCCAAGGTGCCGATCATTGTCGACGCCGGCGTGGGCACCGCCTCCGATGCGGCCATTGCCATGGAACTGGGCTGCGACGGCGTGCTGATGAACACCGCCATTGCCGGCGCGCGCAACCCGGTGCTGATGGCCAGCGCCATGCGCAAGGCCGTGGAAGCCGGCCGCGAGGCCTTCCTGGCCGGGCGCATTCCGCGCAAGCGCTATGCCAGTGCGTCTTCGCCGGTGGAAGGGGTGATCGGCTGATGACCAATCCCTTCGACAGTGCCGGTTCCAAGGCCCCGCCCAAGCCCTTCACCGTGAGCGAGGGCCGCCGCGAGGTGCGCAGCTTCGTGCTGCGCCAAGGCCGCTTCACCCCGGCCCAGCAGCGCGCGTTCGATGAACGCTGGCCGCGCTTCGGCATCGACTACAACGGCCAGCCGCGCGACCTGGATGCCACCTTCGGCCGCCCGGCGCACAAGGTGCTGGAAATCGGCTTCGGCAACGGTGCGGCCATGCGCTTCGCCGCCCAGCACGACCCGTCGCGCGATTACATCGGCATTGAAGTGCACGCCCCCGGCGTGGGCCGCCTGCTGAACGCGCTGGCCGATGACAACGCCGACCACGTGCGCCTGTACCACCACGACGCGGTGGAAGTGCTGCAGAACGAGATTGCCGACGGTGCGCTGGACGAAGTGCGCATCTACTTCCCCGACCCGTGGCACAAGAAGCGCCACAACAAGCGCCGCCTGCTGCAGCCGGCGTTTGCTGAGCTGATCGTGCGCAAGCTGCGCCCCGGTGGCCGCCTGCACTGCGCCACCGACTGGGAAGACTACGCCGAGCAGATGTGGGACGTGCTGGACGCCACCGCCGGGCTGGTGAACCGTGCCGGCCCGCGTGGCAGCGTGCCGCGCCCGGACTGGCGCCCGCAGACCCATTTCGAGACCCGCGGCCAGAAGTTGGGCCACGGCGTCTGGGATCTGCTGTACGACCGCACCTGACCGCCCACCGAGGACCCTGCGCCCCACATGGATACCGCGCTGACGCTGACCAACGACATGAAGCTCGTGCTCGGGCTGGTTGGTTTCACGATGGCGATGTTCCTGTTCGAGCGCATCCGCGCCGACGTGGTGGCGCTGGTGGTGCTGGTGGTGCTGGGCGTGACCGGCCTGATCGCCCCTGAAGAAATCTTCGGGGGTTTTTCCGGTAACGCGGTGATGAGCATCATCGCCACCACCATCCTGGGCGCGGGCCTGGACCGCACCGGCGCACTGAACCGGCTGGCGGCGTGGCTGCTGCGGCGCGGCCACGGCGTCGAGCAGCGCCTGCTGATGATGACCACCGCCATTGCCGGCTTGAACTCCTCGTTCATGCAGAACCCGTCGGTGATGGCCCTGTACCTGCCGGTGGCGTCGCGCCTGGCCGCGCGCACCGGGCTGACCCTGCAGCGCCTGCTGCTGCCCATTTCCGCGGCGATCGTGATGGGCGGCGCGCTGACCATGGTCGGCAATTCGCCGCTGATCCTGCTGAACGATCTGCTGGCCTCGGCCAACAACAATCTTCCCTCCGGCCTGGCCACCATCGAGCCGCTGCGCATGTTCGCGCCGCTGCCGATCGGCGTGGCCCTGCTGGTGGCCTCGCTGCTGTACTTCCGTTATTACGGCGACCGCAAGCTGATCGAGGAAGAGAACCTGGTGAACGACGGGGTGACCCCGGCGCGCACCGAAAGCTACTTCGCCAAGACCTACGGCATTGAAGGCGATGTCTTCGAACTGGTGGTGACCGCCGAGAGCCCGCTGGTGGGCATGACCCTGGGCGAGGCCGAGAACCTGCACGACGCACCGCTGCTGCTGGCGCTGAAGACGGGCAATGACACGCGTCTGGCGCCGCCGGCGGAAATGCGCATCTGGGTGGGCAGCGTGCTGGGCGCGATGGGCCCGCGCGGGCAGATCAGCGATTTCGCGCAGAACCAGTTCCTGCGCATGTCCTCGCGCCTGAAGCACCTGGGCGACCTGTTCAATCCCAGCCGCGCCGGTATTTCCGAAGCGGTGGTGCCGCCCACCTCGAACGTGATCGGCAAGAGCGCGGCCGATCTGCGCCTGCGCAAGGAACGCGGCATCAGCCTGCTGGCGATCAACCGCGACAAGCAGGTGATCCGCGAGGACGTGCGCGATGTGCAGCTGCGCGCCGGCGACATGCTGGTCTTCCACAGCATCTGGACCGACCTGGCGCAGGCCGCGCGCAGCCGCGACTTCGTGGTGGTGACCGACTACCCCACCGGCGAACAGCGCCCGCACAAGTTCAAGATCGCCATGGCGATCTTCGCGCTGACCATCCTGATTGCGCTGACCAGCAAGCTGCCGGTGGCGCTGACCCTGATGACCGGCGTGGCCGGCATGCTGCTGACCGGCGTGCTGCGCATGGACGAGGCCTATGCCTCGATCAACTGGAAGACGGTGTTCATGATGGCCGGGCTGATTCCGCTCGGCTGGGCGATGGATTCCAGTGGTGCGGCCGCGTGGGTGGCCGGGCACACCATCGACAAGCTGCCCACCGGCATTCCGCTGTGGGTGCTGGAGGTGGCATTGGCACTGCTGACGACCGCGTTCTCGCTGGTGATCAGCCATGTGGGCGCGACCATCGTGATGGTGCCCATTGCGGTGAACCTGGCACTGGCGGCCGGCGGCAACCCGACCGCATTCGCGCTGATCGTGGCGCTGTCGGCGTCCAACAACCTAATGACGGCCTCCAACCCGGTCATTTCGATGATCACCGGCCCGGCCAACTACACCCCGCGCGAGATGTGGCGCGTGGGCGGACCGCTGTCACTGATCTACACCTGTGTGGTGGTGCTGATGATCAACCTGATGTTCTGAGATCGCACCCGGCTCTGGTAGGTGTCGACCTTGCTCGACACAGCTTATGTAGAGTCGAGCCATGCTCGACTGCTTCCGGCCCGATGGGGTCAGAGCCGCTTTCCTGCGGAAAACGGATCCGACCCCGGACCTGAGGCCGCACCCGGCTCTGGTAGGTGTCGACCTTGCTCGACACAGCTTATGTAGAGTCGAGCCATGCTCGACTGCTTCCGGCCCGATGGGGTCAGAGCCGTTTTCCTGCGGAAAACGGATCCGACCCCGGACCTGAGGCCGCACGCGGCTCTGGTAGGTGTCGACCTTGGTCGACACAGCTTTTGTAGCGTCGAGCCATGCTCGACTGCTTCCGGCCCGATGGGGTCAGAGCCGTTTTCCTGCGGAAAACGGATCCGACCCCGGACCTGGCCTCAGGCCAGGTAAACCTGCCCGTCGCGCACATTCACCGGCACCGCGCGCAGACGATCGCCCTTGCACGGGCCCGCCACGCAATCGCCGCTGTCCAGCGCGAACGATGCGCCATGCGCGGCGCACACCAGATGGCCTTCGCGGCTTTTCAGGAACTGTCCCGGCGCCCAGTCCAGGCGGCGGCCGGCATGCGGGCAGATGTTCAGGAAGGCGCGCACCTGGCTGCCGTCGCGGTACAGCACCACCGATTCGGCATCGCCGTCCACCAGCGCCTCAACCTCGGCAAAGGCCCCATCGGCAAGGGCTTCCAGAGCAATGAGGGCGGCAGCAGGGGTCATCATGGCGAAGGCTCGAACGTAAAGCGGCATTGTCGCACGCGCGCTTAGCTCACTGGCTCCCACATGAACACAAGTCATTGATTGGTAATAAGCCAAGGCTATGTTTAACGACTTTTTCACTCAATGACAGTGGCGCCTCCCGATACTGACGGTTCGCTGATTTCAGCCTATCGAGCCGCCATGTTTACTCGCGCATCCGCCGTCCACCACTTCCGTACCCTGTTCGCGCCGCGCAAGCCGCGTAACCCGCTGGTGCGCATTGCCGTGGGCCTGCTGGGCTTGGCCATCCTGGCCGCCATGGTTTTCGTGGGCGTTTTCGTGGGTGCAGCGATGATTTTGATCGGCCTGGCGTGGAAGCTGCTGGCCTCGCGCAAGCCGGCCAGCGCTGGCCGTGCCGCCGACCCCAACGTGGTGGAAGGTGAGTACCGCGTGGTGCGCAAATCGGCGCTGTCCTCGCCGCGTTGAAGGCGCGCACCCGCTGACGGCGGGTATCGTTAAGTTCTAGACTGCGGGCACGCCCTTCCTGGATGTCCGCATGTCCGATGTTTCCGATGTGATTGCCGCCCCCGCCGTGCCCCGCGTTCCCGTGGTGGGCGGTGGCAGCTTCCCCGTGCACCGTGTGTACTGCGTGGGCCGCAACTTCGCCGACCACGCGCGCGAAATGGGGGCCGCGGTTCCGGCCGCCGATGATCGCGGCCGGCCGATGTTCTTCACCAAGCCCGCCGATGCCATCGTGGTCGGCCATGACGATGTGATTCCTTACCCGCCGGCCACTGCCAACCTGCACCACGAGGTGGAGCTGGTGGTGGCGATCGGCCGCGACGCGCCGGCCGGTGAGCTGGCCGTGGCCGATGCCGACGCACTGGTGTACGGCTATGCCGTGGGCCTGGACCTGACCCGCCGCGACCTGCAGGCCGCCGCCAAGGAAAAGGGCCACCCGTGGGATTCGGCCAAGGGCTTTGATGCCTCCGCGCCGATCAGCGAAATCGTGCACGCCGGCGAAGTCGGTGATCTGGCCGCCCTGAATCTTTCGCTGGAAGTGAACGGCGAAGTGCGCCAGCAATCGCTGCTGGACCAGATGATCTGGAACGTGCCGGAGATCCTGCATGAGCTGTCCAAGCTGTGGCAGCTGCGCGCGGGCGATCTGGTGTTCATGGGCACGCCGTCGGGCGTGGCCGCACTGAAGCCGGGCGACCGTTTCAGCGCACGCCTGGAAAACGTGGCCGAGCGCCACGGCGTCATCGCTGGCTGACATCTGCTGCGTTACCCTGCGCCTGTCCCCTCGCCCTCTGGAGAAGAACAACAATGGGAATGCTTACCGAGTTCAAGGAATTCGCGATGCGCGGCAACGTCATCGACCTCGCCGTGGGCGTGGTGATTGGCGCAGCCTTCGGCAAGATCGTCACCGCGCTGGTGGAAAAAATCATCATGCCGCCGTTGGGCATGCTGATCGGCAAGGTGGATTTCTCTGACCTGGCGTGGGTGCTGTCACCGGCCAGCATCGGTCCGGATGGCAAGGAAATTCCAGCGGTGGTGATCGGCTACGGCGATTTCCTCAACACCCTGGTGCAGTTCATCATCGTGGCCTTCGCCATCTTCCTGGTGATCAAGGTGATCAACCGCCTGTCGCGCAAAAAGGAAGCCGCCCCGGCCGCCACGCCGGAAGACGTGTTGCTGCTGCGCGAAATCCGCGACAGCCTGAAGAAATAACGTGCCGGGCGCCATCGCGCGCCCCGCGTACCTGCAGAGTCGAACCATGCTCGACTGGGCGGGACGATAATCAAGGTAGCGCCGGGCCATGCCCGGCGAGCGAAGCGGATCGTGGACCTCCGCCGGGCATGGCCCGGCGCTACCGCTTTGCCGCTCATGGCCGGAAAACAGCGTTCGCCGCCACCGTGACCTCCCACCCATGCGCGGCGCTGAACGACTGTTAAGCTCCAAGGCTTACACCCTTCCCGGAGCTGTCCATGCGTCGCCGCATTCTTGCCATCGCATCGTCCCTCGCCCTGTTGGCCGCGCCTGCGTTTGCGGCGCCCCGCACCACCACCCTGCCCCCGGCCTCGCTGGCCACGGCTGCGCAGCTGCGCGACCAGGCGCTGGCCGATGACACCGGCTGGAAGGTGGTCGAATCGCTGACCACCGAAATCGGCCCGCGTATTGCTGGCAGCGAGGCCGATGCCCGCGCCGTGGCCTGGGCCGAAGCCAAGTTCAAGGCACTGGGCTTTGACAAGGTCTGGAAGGAACCGGTCACTTTCCCCAAGTGGGAACGCCGCAGTGAACACGCCGCGGTGACCGGCAAGAACCCGCAGCCGCTGCAGATCACCGCGCTGGGCGGCAGCCCCGGCGGCACCGTGGAAGCCGAGGTGGTGCGCTTTGCCGACCTGGCCGCCCTGCAGGCCGCGCCAGCCGGTTCGCTGAAGGGCAAGATCGCCTTCGTCGATTACCAGATGCTGCCGTTCCGCGATGGCCGCGACTACGGCCGTGGCGGCGCGATCCGCAGCAAGGGCCCGTCCGAGGCCATCCGCAAGGGAGCGGTCGGCTTCCTGATGCGCTCGGCCGGTACCGATTCGCACCGCGTGCCGCACACCGGCATCACCCGTTTCGACGATGGCCTGACCCCGGTGCCGTCTGCCGCGCTGTCGGTGCCCGATGCCGACCAGCTGGCCCGCCTGCTGGCCCGTGGCAGCACCACGGTGAAGGTGGCGCTGGACTGCGGCTGGGATGGCACCGCCACCTCGTACAACGTGATCGGTGAGATCACCGGGCGCAGCCTGCCCAAGGAAGTGGTGGTGATTGGCGGCCACCTGGATTCGTGGGACCTGGGTACCGGCGCAGTGGATGATGGCGCCGGCGTGGGCATCACCATGGCCGCTGGCCATCTGATCGGCCAGCTGAAGCAAGCGCCGAAGCGCACGATCCGGGTGATTGCCTTCGCCAACGAGGAACAGGGTCTGTACGGCGGCAAGGCCTATGCCGAAGCACACGCCAAGGACGTGGCCCTGCACCAGCTGGCTGCCGAGAGCGACTTCGGTGCCGGGCGCATCTATGCGTTCAACACCGGTTCGCCGAACCCGGAAGGGTCGCGCGAGGCGACCAAGCAGATTGCCGAGGTGATGAAGCCGCTGGGCATCGAGTACCAGGCCGACAAGGGCGGCCCGGGCCCGGACGTGGGCCCGCTGGCGGCCAAGGGCGGCGCATGGGCGTGGCTGGCACAGGATGGGTCGGACTATTTCCACCTGCACCACACCGCCGACGACACCCTGGACAAGATCGACCCGAAGGCGCTGGCGCAGAACGTGGCCGCGTACACCGTGTTTGCGTATCTGGCCGCCGAAGCCGATGGCAGCTTTGGCAGTGAGGCCAAGGCGACGGTTCCGCCGAACGAGTGATGCGGTAGCGCCGGGGCAAGAGCGGTGCGAACCAAGGTTCGCACCCACCAGGCGATTGCGTGGGGTCAGATCCCTCGCCCATGGCGAGGGCTCTGACCCTGATCGCGTCAGCCCTCCCAGACCCGCGTGTTGCGTACGCCGATCTTCTGCGGGTTGAACAACGGATCGCGCTTGTTGCGCTTCTGCTGCTCGTAATCGCGCAGCGCGGCCAGCGCGGGTTTCTGCAGCAGTACGATGGCGATGATGTTCAACCAGCTCATCATGCCCACGCCGATATCGCCCAGCGACCAGGCCACGGTGGCGCTGTTCATGGCCGAATAGCCGGTGGCGGCCAGGAACAGCAGCTGGAACACCCCCATCACCCACGGGCGGGGGCGGTCGCGGCACAGGTAGCTGACGTTGGTTTCGGCCATGTAGTACAGCGCCAGGATGGTGGTGAACGCGAACGGCAGGATCGCCAGCGCCACGAACGAGCGACCGAAGCCCGGCAATGCCGATTCCACCGCGTGCTGCACGAAGCGCGGCCCAGCCTCCACGCCCGGCAGATTGCCCAGCAGCAGCCGCGCCTCATCGGGAATGCCGTTCACGGCTGGGTCGTACACGTTGTACAGGCCGGTGGACAGGATCAGGAAGGCGGTGGCGCTGCACACCACCAGGGTGTCGATGTAGACCGAGAACGACTGCACCAAGCCCTGCTTCACCGGATGCGAGACCTCTGCGGCAGCGGCCGGATGCGCGCCACTGCCCATGCCCGCTTCGTTGGACAGCACGCCACGGCGCACGCCCCACTGGATGGCCGTGCCGATCATCGCGCCGAAGGCCGCATCCACGCCGAAGGCGCTGCGCACCACCAGCAGGATGACCTCGGGCAGCTTGTCCGCATTGATGACCATGACCACCGCGGTCACGCCCAGATAGGCCACGGCCATGATCGGCACCACCCATTCGGCCACGCGGGCAATGCGGCGCACGCCGCCGAACAGCACCACGGCCAGCACCACCAGCAGTACGCCCGTGGTCGCCGCCACCGGCACATTCCAGGCTTCGTTCACCGCGCTGGTGATGGCGTTGGACTGGGTACCGGCCAGCATCGCCCCGGCCATCACCGTGACCACCGCAAACAGCACCGCATACCAGCGCTGGCCCAGGCCCTTTTCGATGTAGTACGCCGGCCCGCCGCGATACTGGCCCTTGCCATCGCGGTCCTTGTAGATCTGCGCCAGGGTGGATTCGATGAAGGCGCTGGAGGCGCCGAGGAACGCCACGATCCACATCCAGAAAATGGCGCCCGGGCCGCCGAACGCGATGGCCATGGCCACGCCGGCGATGTTGCCCACGCCCACCCGGCTGGACAGCGACAACGACAAGGCCTGGAACGGCGATACGCCCGCCTCGGAACGTTCATGGCGGAACATCAGGCGCAGCATGTCCGGCAGCGCGCGCAGCTGGATGAAACGGGTGCGGATGCTGAAGTACAGCCCGGCCAGCAGGCACAACACCACCAGCAGAGGGCTCCAGACCACGCCCAGCACACTGTTGACGATGGATTCGACAGTCATGGCGCGCCCCCTTAGAAGAACATGCCCAGGGCGACCTGGGGGCTGATGATGCGGCCGCTGTTGCGCCCGGCCACGGTCACTTCCACGCCGGCGATCAACCCCAGCGAGGGGCTGAAGTGGTATTCCACCGCCGGCGCCAGGGTGAGGCTGTGACTGGCAGGGCGTCGCTCGTCGATGCGCCGCACCTGACCATCTGCGCCCGGCGCAAAGCCGGTCAGGCGCTGGCCCGATTCGCGGCTGGCCGCGAACTCCATGACCCCGACCCAGCGCGAATTGAAGCTGTACTCGGCACCGACCGACAGCCCCAGCACCGAGCCGCGCGCGATGTGGCCCTGGAAGCCACGTTCAGTGCCATACACGCTGGCGCCGGAAATGGCCGTGCGCGACGGTGCAGGGCCGGCACTGAACTGCGCGCGCCAGCGCAGCGGTCGGTCGTTGGCCATCCATTCCACCTTCTGCATGCCCAGCGCCAGGGTGGTGCGCTGCACGCCATCACCCTGCGCATCCAGCGCATTGCCGGTGATGCGGTCGTGGCTGCCGGTGCTGAAGCGCTGCACCAAGGCCAGCGAAACGGCCGGGGTGGTGCCATCGGCACTCGGGGCCTGCAGCAGGTACTGCAGGCGCGCGGTGGTATCGCCGGCGCGGAAGCCGCTGCTGTGGGTGCTGCCCGATTCGGCGCGCGAGGCGCTCAGGTTGACCTGGCCGGTGACCCGTTCGCTGAAGCCGTAGGCAATGGGCACCACCACTGCCCAGGCGCCGCTGCGTTCATCGCTGCGGTGGCGATCGCCGCTGTCGTCGAAGTACGCGCGGCTGTCCACGCGCACCAGATAGGGTTCGATGTACCAGTGCCCGGCCGCCATGCCGGCGGGATTGGGGGTGATCAGCGGGCCGGTGAAGTTGACGCCTTCCAGGCTGTGTTGCTGGGCCAGCGCACTGGCACTGTGCAGCGTGCAGGCCAGCAGCAGGGCAACGGCAAGGGTAGAACGCGGGTGATGCATGACAGCCACTCCTGGACAACGTGGGTTGGACTTCCACCCTGCGTCGCCGGGAACGGCGGACCAATAAGGAAACTTTCAAAACGTCATGCGCGCTTTACGCATTGGCGTGTGAGGCAAGTCTGCGGCCTGGGGTCAGAGCCCCCGCCTGCGGCGAGGGATCCGACCCTGCGCGAAGGGGTCGTATCCCTTGCCATGGGCAAGGGCTACGACCCCGCCACAGCATCACATGCGACGGCTGGCCCACTGCGCCAGCAGCACTGCCGTGGCAGATGCGACATTCAGGCTTTCCACCGCGCCGCTGCCCGGAATCGACACCTGCTGGTCACACAGACCGGCCAGTTCGCGGTCCATGCCCTCGCCTTCGGCGCCCATCACGTACACCAGGCGCGCCGGCAACGTGGCACGGAACACGTCTTCGCCGCCGTCCACCAGGGTGGCGGCCAGGCCGAAACCGGCCGCACGCAGCTGCGCCATGGCCTGCGCATCGTCGGGCAACTGCACCAGCGGCACGGCTTCGGCACCGCCTTCGGCCACGCGCGCGGCGGCGCCGGACAGGGCCAGCGTGCTGCCGGCCGGC
Organism: Stenotrophomonas sp. YAU14D1_LEIMI4_1; assembly: GCF_003086815.1. Lineage (NCBI taxonomy): Bacteria > Pseudomonadati > Pseudomonadota > Gammaproteobacteria > Lysobacterales > Lysobacteraceae > Stenotrophomonas > Stenotrophomonas sp. YAU14D1_LEIMI4_1. The sequence continues at coordinate 3,340,015 of NZ_CP025997.1, forward strand.
AGCAGCAGGGCCTTCACCCCGAAGTGCGCGGCCGAACGCAGAATCGCGCCCAGGTTGTGCGGGTTGCCCACGCCATCCAGCCACAGCGCCAGCGCCGGGCCATCGCCCGCCTGCTGCAGCCACTGCGCCAGTTCCAGCGCAGGTGCGCGCAGCACGTCGGCCACCACGCCTTCGTGGTGGGTGGTGCCGGCCAGCTTGTTCAGATCGCCGTCTTCCACCACGCGGTAGCCCACGCGGTTGGCCACGCACCACTTCAGCAGCGGCTGCAGGCGCGGAATGCGCGCCTCCAGCAGGTACAGCTTGCGCAATGCCTGCGGGCGGGCGTCGAACGCGGCCAGCACGGCATTCAGGCCGTACAGGCGCAGTTCGTCATTGCCACGCCCACCGGCGCCTGCACCACCGCCACTGCCCTGCCCTTCCTGGCGCGGCAACGGTGTGGCGCGCGGCGGACGGGCGGACGGGCGGCGGTTGTTCCAGGGGTTGTTCACTTACACGGTCTCCTGCTTGCGCTGGCGCCAGAAATCGGCGTTCTTGATCCCCAGTGCATCGGGGTCGAACACCGGGTCCAGGCCCAGCTTCTTCTGTCGTTCGTAATCACGCAGGGCCAGCATGGCCGGCTTCTGGATGATGAGGATGGCGATGATGTTCAGCCAGGCCATCAGGCCCACGCCGATGTCACCCAGCGCCCAGGCCAGGGTGGCGTTGTGGAAGGCACCGAACACGACCATGGCCAGGATGCCCAGGCGCAGCACCAGCACGGTGAACGGGCGCTTCTTGTTGTGGTTGACGTAGGTCAGGTTGGTTTCGGCCATGTAGTAATAGGCCATGATCGTGGTGAAGGCGAAGAAGAAGATGGCGATGGACACGAAGGCCGAACCCCAGCCCGGCAGCACCGCTTCCACGCCCGCCTGCGCATAGCCGGCGCCTTCGGGAATGCCGGCCAGGCCCTGGAAGATCGGCGCAGCGCCTTCCACCGGCGAATAGACGTTGTAGGTACCGCTGGCCAGGATCAGGAAGGCGGTGGCGGTGCACACCATCATGGTGTCGAAGTAGATGGCGAAGGCCTGCACGTAGCCCTGCTTGGCCGGGTGCGACACTTCCGAGGCTGCTGCGGCGTGCGGGCCCGAACCCTGACCGGCTTCGTTGGCGTAGATGCCGCGCTTGATGCCCCACTCGATGGCCAGGCCCATCATGGCGCCGAAAGCTGCATGGGTACCGAAGGCGCTGTCGAAGATGATGCCGAACATTTCCGGCACGCGGTCGGCATTGATGATCATGATGACGATGGCCATCAGGATGAAGCCGGCGGCCATGAACGGCACCACCACTTCGGCGAAGTTGGCGATGCGCTTGACGCCACCGAAGATGACCACGCCCAGCAGCAGGGCCACCACGATGCCGATGCCCAGCTTCAGCGCCTGCACCTGGTCCATGCCGAAGGCCTGGCCATCCAGCGGACCGCACAGCGCGGTGCCGCGGCAGGCGTTGATGACGCTGTCAGCGATGGCATTGGCCTGCACGCCCGGCATCAGGAAGCCGGCCGCGATGATCGTGGCACCGGCGAAGGCCAGGGCGTACCACTTCAGGCCCATCGCCTTTTCGATGTAGTAGGCCGGGCCACCGCGGTAGCGGCCTTCGGCGTCCTTGGTCTTGTAGATCTGCGCCAGGGTGCATTCCACGTACGAGGTGGACGCGCCGAGGAAGCCCATCACCCACATCCAGAAGATCGCACCGGGGCCGCCGAAGGCGATGGCGGTGGCCACGCCGGCGATGTTGCCGATGCCCATGCGGCCGGCCATGGACATGGCCAGGGCCTGGAAGGACGACACGCCGGCGTCGGATTTCTCACCCTTCACGGTCAGGCGGCACATCTCGAAGAAGCCGCGCAGCTGCATGAAGCGCGTGCGCAGGCTGAAGAACAGGCCGGCGCCCAGGCACACCACGATCAGTGCCTTGCTCCAGATGATGCTGTTGATGAAATGTACGGTTGCTTCCACGCGCGCTCTCTCCAGTCGGCGGGTTGGGGGACGTCCCGTCGGCTGGAAGGGACGGCACCGATTCTCCCTGATCGCGGACCGGGGCGATAGCGGCAGGAGCGGTGCGAACCAAGGTTCGCACCCACCAGGCGGTAACCGTGGAATGGGGTCAGAGCCCTTTTCTGGCGAAAAGGGATCTGACCCCTGGCCGTTCAGGGCAGCTGGGTGCGCACCCGGGCGAAACGACGCAGGTCGTGCAGCTGGCCGCGCTTGTACACCGCGCAGCGGGCCGTGCCCTCTTCGCTGAAGCCGTTGGCCAGCAGCACGCGGGCCGAACCTTCGTTGAAATCCAGGACTTCGGCCTGCAGTCTGAACAGGCGCAGCTCGTCCATCACCCAGGGCGCGAACAGGGCCACCACGCGGGTCATCACGCCCTGCCCCCAATGCGCCCTGCCCAACCAATACCCCAATTCGGCGCTGTGCCCGCGTTCTGCGCTGCCCGGCTGGGCGCCCACGCTGCCACAGGCCTGGCCGTCGATTTCAATGGCCAGGTTCAGCGTGCTGGCCGCCAATACGCGCCCGGCCAGGAAGGCCAGGCCGTCGTCGCGGGTGTACGGGTACGGGAAGCGGTCGCGCAGGCCGCGCGATACCTCGGGGTCGTTGGCGTGCTGCAGCAGCGAGTCCAGGTCGTTGGGGTGCCAAGGGCGAAGGATGAAGCCTTCGCCTTGGAGCCTGGGGGGCAGCGCCCTTTCCCGTTGGGAAAGGGATCCGCCCCCGTCCGGCACCCCGTCGGCGTGCCGGTCAGGCATGACCGCCGACCGAGGGCGATTCGGCTTCCTGCTTTTCCAGTTCGCGCTTCACCGCTTCGGGCGAACGGGTGTACGGGGCCAGGCGCGCGTAGAACGCCGGCACCACGAACAGCGACAGGAAGGTGGACAGGGTGACGCCGAAGATGATCACGATGCCGATGGTGCCTCGGCTGGCCGAGCCGGGGCCACCGGCCACCACCAGCGGAATGGCACCGACCACGGTGGCGATCGAGGTCATCAGGATCGGGCGCAGGCGCACCATGGCCGATTCGATGATGGCCTGGCGCACGGTGCGCCCGTCATCGCGCAGCTGGTTGGCGAATTCCACGATCAGGATGCCGTTCTTCGCGGCCAGGCCGACCAGCATGACGATGCCGATCTGACTGAACAGGTTCACCGTGCCGCTACTCACCCACAGGCCGACCAGTGCACCGAGCACGCCCAGCGGCACGGTCAGCATGATGGTGAGCGGATGAATGAAACTTTCAAACTGCGCGGCCAACACCAGGTACACCACCAGCAGGGCCATGGCGAAGGTGAGCAGCACCGCGCCACCGGCGCTCTGGTACTCGCGCGATTCGCCCTTCCAGTTGATCTGCGCGTACTGCGGCAGTTCTTCGCGGCTGACCTGCTGCGCCCAGGCGATGGCTTCACCCAGCGGGTAGCCGGGCGCCAGACCGGCGCTGATGGTGATCGAGCGCAGGCGGTTGAAGCGGTTCAGCGTGCCCGCTTCGGCCACTTCGCTCAGCGTGACCAGGTTGGACAGCGGCACCAGTTCGCCGGAGTTGGCGCGCACGCGGATGGCGGCCAGGTCGGCCGGGCTGGCGCGGCCCTCGCGGCCGGCCTGCACCAGCACGTCGTACTCTTCGCCGTTGTCAACGAAGGTGGTGACGCGGCGCGAACCCATCATGGTTTCCAGCGCCGAACCAATGGCGGTAACCGGCACACCCAGGTCGGCCGCACGCTGGCGGTCGATGTTCACCCGCATCTGCGGGCGGGTTTCCTTGTAGTCCGAATCGGGGCCGACCAGACCGGGGTTGTCGGCCATGCGCAGCAGGATGCGGTCGCGCCACTGGGCGATTTCCGCGTATTCCGGCCCGCCCAGCACGATCTGGAACGGCTGCCCGCCACTGCGCACCAGGCCGCCACCGACCTGGGTGCGCACGCGCACGCCACGCAGGGTGTCCAGTTCCTTCTGCAGTTCGTTGGCCACGTCCACGGTGTTTTCGCTGCGCTGGCGCCACGGCTGCAGGAACACGCTTACGCGGCCGGTGTGCATTTCCTCGCTGGCACCGAAGCCGCCGGGCACGCGCGGGTTGGCACGGGCGATGGTCTTGTCGGCACCCACGTGCGGGGCCAGCAGCGCTTCCACCTGCTGCACCTGCTGCACGGTGTAGTCGTAGCCGGCGCCTTCGGGGCCGTCGATCATGATCTGGAACGAACCGCGGTCTTCGGCCGGGGCCAGTTCCGAGGGCAGGATCTTCATCAGCCCCCAGGTGGCCAGCAGCGCAGCGGCCATCACCACCAGGTAGATCCAGGTGCGATCAACGTGGTGGTCCAGCACGCGGCCATAGCCGGCGGCCAGGCGGTCCAGGTTGCGGTTGATGAAGCCATGCAGGCCGCGCGGTGCCTGCCCGGTATGCGGCTTCAGCAGCTTGGAGGCCATCATCGGGGTAAGCGTGAGGGCCACGAACGCCGACAGCGCCACCGCCGCGGCCAGCGCCACCGCCAGTTCGCGGAACAGGCGCCCGGTATTGCCTTCCAGGAAGCCCACCGGCAGGAACACGGCCACCAGCACAGCGGTGGTGGCGATGACCGCGAAGGCGACCTGGGTGGTGCCGCGCTTGGATGCCACCAGCGGTGGTTCGCCCAGGTCGATGCGGCGCTGCACGTTTTCCACCACCACGATCGCATCGTCCACCACCAGACCGATACACAGCACCAGCGCCAGCAGGGTGAGCAGGTTGATGGAGAAATCGAAGGCGTACAGCGCGATGAACGCTGCGACCAGACACACCGGCACCGTCACCGCCGGAATCAATGCGGCACGGAAGCTGCCCAGGAACAGCCAGATGACCGCCAGCACCAGCAGCATCGCTTCCACCAGCGTGGCGTACACGCGGTCCACCGCCGCTTCGATGAAGGTGGTGTTGTCGAAGGTGACCACGATCTGCGTGCCTTCAGGCAGCGTGGCGGCGACCTTTTCTGCTTCAGCGCGCGCGGCACGGGCCACGTCCAGCGAGTTGGCGGTGGAGGTCTTGACGATGCCCAGGCCCACGCCCGGTTCGCCGTTGCTGCGGAAATAGGCGCGGCGTTCGGCCGAGGCCAGTTCGATCTTGGCCACGTCGCCCATGCGCACCACGTAGCCGTCGGCGCCCTTGCCCAGGGGAATGGTGGCGAAGTCTTCGGGTTTGACGTAGTTGCGCTCTACGCGCAGGGTGAAATCGCGGTCGGCCGATTCGATGCGGCCAGCGGGCAGTTCCACGTTCTCGTTGCGCAGGGCGGTTTCCACATCGCCGGTGGTCAGCCCGCGCGCGGCCAGCTGGTCGCGGTCCAGCCAGATGCGCATGGCATAGCGCTGGCGGCCACCGATACGCACCTGGGCCACGCCGTCCAGGCTGGAAAAGCGATCAACCACGTAGCGATCGGCGTAATCGCTCAGTTCCAGCGTGTCCATGGTGGTGGAGGACATGTTGAACCAGATGATCGGATCGGCATCGCTTTCCACCTTGGCGATTTCCGGCGGGCGCGCCTCTTCGGGCATGCGGTCGGCCACGCGGCTGACGGCGTCGCGCACGTCGTTGGCGGCCGCTTCGATATCGCGGTTGGAAGTGAATTCGATGCTGACCTGCGAGCGCCCGTTGGTGCTGCGCGCGTTGATGGTGTCGATACCTTCGATACCGGCCAGCGCGTCTTCCAGCACCTGGGTGATGCGGCTTTCGATGACCGCCGCCGACGCGCCAGTGTAATCCACCGACACCGAGACGATGGGCGGATCGATGGCCGGCAGTTCGCGCAGGGTCAGGCGAGTGAAGGACATGATGCCCAGCACCAGCAGCAGCAGGCTCATCACCACGGCAAACACCGGCCGCTGGATGGAGATGTCCGAAAGCTTCATCCGCCCTGGCCCTCGGCGGCGGCCGGGGTGGTTTCAGACGGCGCCTGCGCATCGTTGGCGGCGGCCGCGTTGGATGCCGCCACCTTCAGACCCGGGCGCAGCTTGCCGGTGCCATCAACCACGATGCGCTGCCCAGGCTCCAGGCCCTGGCGGATTTCCACCACGCCCGAGCGGCGCGCACCAATCACCACGTCGGCGCGCTCCACCGTGTCGTCGTTCTTCAGGCGGTACACATACGAATCGCGCCCGACCTGCACCACCGCGATTTCCGGCACCACCAGTGCCGGGCGCTCGGGGCGGAACAGGCGCACATCCAGCAGCATGCCGGGACGCAGCGCGTGGTCGGCATTGGCGAAATCGGCGCGCACGGTCACCGCACGGGTGGCCGGATCGATGCGCGCATCGATGGTGCTCACCTCGCCTTCGAAGGTGCGGCCCGGCCAGGCCACGCTGGTGGCGCTGACCTTGTCACCCGTGGACAGCGCGGCCAGCTCCACTTCCGGCACCTGGAAATCGACGTGCATGCGCTCGATGTCATCCAGCGTGGCGATGACCGTGGTGGGCGTGACCAGCGAGCCGGGGCTGACCTGGCGGATGCCGAGCACGCCGGCAAACGGTGCGCGCACGCGGCGGTCACCGATTTCCGACTGCATTTCCGCCACGCGCGCTTCGGCCGCATCGCGGATCGCTTTCTGCGTATCCAGCGTGGCACTGGACACCAGGCGCTGGGTGGCCAGTTCGCGCTGGCGCTTGTACAGCTGGTCGGCTTCGGCAAACGTGGCCTGGGCCTGGCTGAGCGCAGCCTGCTGGGCCTGGCCGCGCAGGGTGACGATGGGCGCGCCGGCGGCCACCTGCTGGCCGCTTTCGAAATGCACGCGGTCCACGATCTCGCTGACCTTGGCGGTCACGCTGATCGATTCGCGCGCCTTGGCCGTGCCCAGTGCCTGCAGCGTGTCGTTCCACTGGGTGGGCTGCACAACCTGTGCAGTGACCGGTACGGCTTCACCCTGCCGGCGTGCGGCAGCCTCCGGCTTGCCTGCACAGCCGGCCAGAAGGGCCAGGCCGAGGCCAAGGGCCAGGGGGGAAGCGATACGAGCCAACATGCACAGTCCTGATTGATCCACGGCCGCCGAGTGTAGGCACCGCCCCATGAAATCGGTATGTGCCAAGCGTTTACCGGCGTGGAACCTGCCGCGCGATAGCGCCGGGAACCCGTTCCATGCAAGGTTTGCCGCCGTGGTGTCGGTGTATGTCGGGATGTATCCAGCGCGCCCGCGCGTGCCGGTGCCATCGTACAGTCAAACCTGCCAGGCTGAGGGCGCCAGGCAGGGGTCGGCCCTGGCGGGGTCCGACCCCGTTTTTTTGCCCGGTGCATGGGTAGCGCCGGGCCCTGCCCGGCGGATCAATACCGGTAGTTCACCTTCATCCACAGGCTGCGCCCGGGCTCGTTGATGCGTACCGGATCGGCCGGGAAACCGAAGTCGGCGCTGCCGGCCAGGTTCAGGTGTTCGCTGTAGGCGCGATCAAACAGATTGTCCACGCCGGCACTGAGCTGCAGTTGCGCGCTGAAGCGATAAGCTGCATTGAGCGCTAAGGTGGCAAAACCCGCGCTGGGGCCCAGATCCTGCGCCACCACATTGCCCTGCCCTGCGGCCACCCGATGTTGGGCGGTGACCGCGCGCAGCAGGGCACCGGCACTCCAGCGCTGGCCCTGCCAATCGGCGCTCAGGCGCGCTTCCAGCGGCGGCATCTGCGGCAGCGGGCGGTGTGCATCGCGGTTTTCGCCCCAGGCATACGCCAGGGTACTGCCCAACGACCACTGCTGGTCCAACTGCAGTTTCAGCCCGGCTTCGGCACCGGCGATGCGCGCGTCGATGTTGTCGGCCTGGCTGCTGCTGCCCATCATGCCGCCGCTGCGATAGGTGAACAGGATGTAGTCCTGGATCTGCCCGGCGTAGGCCGACACCCAGGCCTGCACCCGCGGCCCGTTGTACTGCAGGCCCACGTCGAGCTGGGTAGTGCGTTCGGGCTGGATGCCGGCGAAAGCATTCACGCTGCCGTCCGGTCCGGCATCGGGCGAAAACAGCTCCCAGTAATCCGGCATGCGCTCGCTGTGGCCCAGGCCCGCGTAGGCGGTCAGGCCCTGGGCCAGGTCCTGTTCGTAGCGCAGGAAGCCGCTGCCCAGCCACTGCCGGCGCTGCTGCCCGGCCGTGGGGTTGGGCATGTCCATCATCATGCCGCTGATCTGCGCGCGCGTATCGCGCACGCGCGCACGGTCGATGCGCAGCCCGCTGATCCAGCGCTGCGCGGTGTCGGCGCCCAGAGTCAGTTCGGTGAATACGCCCTGCCGTGCGAAGTCGGCATCACGGCTCCAGGCCGCGTTCTGGTAGGTGTTGCGGCCCATGCCCACGCGACCGCGGTGGCGGCCGTCTTCAGCATCCACGCCGGCCACCAGCTGCACGTCCTGCCAGCGCCATTCGGAACTGATGCGGCCGCCCTGGGTGCGCCGGTCGACATTGGAGGCCATCGGCATGGGCATGCTGCTGTCGGGGTTGGGCGTGCGCAGCGTGTAGTTGTCCATCACGTGGTCGGCTTCGTTGTAGTACACGTTGGCCTGCAACGTGTCCCATGCACCGGGCAGGTTGCGCTTCTCGAAGCGCGCGCCGAAGGTGGTGCGTTCGAAGGCCGCACCGTCCATGCCACGGCCGGCATAGCGCGCGATGGCATCGCCAGCGCCGGCGGACACTTCCAGCAGCGTATCGGCATCGGGCGTCCAGCCCAGCGCCACATCGCCGTTCCACTTGCGCCACTTCGAAGGCACCACGGCACCATGGCCATCCTTGTAGTCATCGGCTTCGGAACGGTTGCCGCTGGCGCGCACATAGCCGCTGGGATTGCCCACGGTCAGGTCCAGCACCTGGTCGTTGCGGTTGCGCGAGCCGACCAGCGCACTGGCATCGGCGCGCAGGCCGGGCTGGTCGAAGCGCGGCGTATCACGTTCGAAACGGATGGTGCCGGCCGAGGCACCCGCGCCCCAGCGCACGCTCTGCGGGCCCTTGATGATGGTCAGACGGTCGAAGCTTTCCGGCGCGATGTACGACAGCGGGTTGTCCATGCGCGAGGGGCACGCGCCGATCAGGTTGCCATCGTTGCTGAGGATGTTCAGGCGCGACCCGAACATGCCGCGCAGCACCGGGTCGCCATTGGTGCCGCCGTTGCGGATGGCGGAAAAACCAGGAACGGTCTTCAGGTAATCGGCGCCATCACTGGCCGGCACCGGCTGCCGCGGCAGCCGCGGATCGGTCACCCAGTGCAGTGGAGAAGACGGGGCGGCGGCAGTCACCACCAGGGTATCGAGGGTGCGCGCTTCGTCAGCGGGCGCGGCATGGGCCAGCGAAGCGGCCACGGCGAGGCCGAGGGCAACCGGCAGGCGCGCGGACGCGCCCGCGGGGCGGGACAGGTTTTTCATGCAGACAACTCCAGGGTACGCACGCGCGCACGGCGCCCGGTCAGGCGTCGTGCGGCGGATTGAATGGGAACTCAGCGGACGATGGAGCGCAGCGGCGGGCCGCGCGCGGCATGCGCGGGCCAGTGTTGGGGGGGCAGCAGGGGCAGCAGCGGCGCGAACAGTACACTCGGCCGCCACAGCAGTGGCACCAGCAGCAGCGCCACCGCCAGCCACGGCAGCAGACGCATGGCCAGCACGCAGTACTCGCAGGCCTCGCCGTGCATGGCATGCGGATCGGCCGGTGGAGTTGAATCCGGTTGTGCATGCAGCGCGCCGTGTTCTTCAGCCATGCTGCCGTGGTGCATGTGGGCATGCATGGCCGGCGACATCTGATCGATCTGCGCATGCGCAGGCGCATGATGCTCCGGCGCCTGCAGCGCGCGGCTGACCAGCGGCGCAAGCACCATCAGCAGCGTTGCCACGAAGGCAAGCTGCAGCAGGAGGCGTTGCGGGCGCGACAGGCGGTTCACCGCGCTAGTGTAGAGCCCGGTCCAGAGTTGGCCGTGCGACGAACCGTCGCAGGGGTTGGGGGTTTTTGGCAGGGCTGCGCCCTGCACCTGCTCAATGCAACGGCAACGTCAACGTCAACGTCAAAAGCGTGCATTCCGTGGGATGGCGGGGTGGGTCCGGTTGCGGGGGACGCCGTAAACCCGTCCATGGGGGCTTAGCCGCGCCATCCATGGCGCGGATACCCCCGCAACCGGCCCCCCCGCCTTCGACAGTTGGCCGCGATCTGGCGGAACGGCACGGCGCTCTGCCCCGGTAGGTGTCGACCTTGGTCGACACGGATGAATCCATTCGATATCTGACAGATGTGTCGACCAAGGTCGACACTTACCAGAGCAAAATGCGGTTCCGGCAGATCGCAGGAACCTGTCAGAGGCGGGGCGGTGTGGATGGGCAGGACCGCAGGCGCCATGGATGGCGCCTACGAGCCCCCATGGACGGGTTTACGGCGTGTCCTGCCCACCCACACCGCCCCGCCATCCCACGGAATGCCGCTTTTGACGTTGAAGTTGACGTTGAGCGGGTGCAGGGCGCAGCCCTGCAACGCCCCTCCCCTTAGACCGTGATGGTCTGGGTCAGTGATTCCCAGGTGGGGGGCTGCGGCCATGCGGCGGCCTGGTTGCCGTCCAGGACCCGGCGCAGGTCGCGCGGGTCGATCTGTGGGGCCAGCACGTGCACCAGTTCCAACGCGTAGTCACGCAGCACGCGATCACGCGGCAGCACCGCCCACGCAATGCATTCGGTGATCGGCTGCGGCGCCGGCCACGATTTCAGATCTTCGTCGTAGGCACTGACCGCCATCTCCGCCAGCAGGCCCACGCCCAGACCGGTGCGCACATAGGTCTTGATCAGGTCCGCATCCAGCGCCGTCAGGGCCAGATCAGGCACCAGCCCCTGCGCGGCGAACGCACGCTGCAGCGACGAATTTGGACGCGTGGACGACTCGTAGCTGATCAACGGTTGGCGCGCCAACGCGGCCAGGTCCGGCGCGCGGCCGGCGCGGTCCAGCGGGTGGCCCTTGGGCACCACCACCAACCGGCGCCAGCGGAACAACGGCACGGCAATACCGTCGGTCGGTTCGCTGCCGGCGGTACTGATGATGGCGATATCGGCATCGCCCTGGTTGAGCCGGTCCAGCGCATCGGCTTCGCCGGCCTGCTGCAGATGCACGCTTACCTGCGGGTACGCCTGCTTGATCGCCGCCACCGCCGGCGGCAGCACGAAGCGCGCCTGGGTGTGGGTGGTGGTCAGGATCAGCTGGCCCTGGCTTTCGCGCCGCTGGTTGGCGGCATAGGTGCGGATGTTGTTGGCCTCGGCCAGCACCGCGCGGGCGCGGGTGATGACCTCGGTCCCGGCCGGGGTGACCGATTCCAGGCTGCGCCCCTTGCGCACGAACAACAGGAAACCCAGCTCGTCCTCCAGCTGCTTGAGCTGTTTGGACAGGCCGGGCTGGGTGGCGTGCACGCGCGAGGCGGCGAGCGTGATGTTCAGCTCGGCATCGGCGATGGCGACCAGGTAGCGCAGCTGGGTGAGCGTCATGGCGGGCGGGCGGCGGGGGCGGAGGTCCACTCTAGGGTCAATTCCCGTCACCAGCTTATAACCAAAGGTTGTTTAAGAAAGGTATCTGGTCATTTCCGGGTGTCATATGCCGGCGCTACGGTCAGCCGGCAGCCGCTGGCCTGGACGGCCAGCCCTCCCCTCTTCCGCCCGCCGCAGCCCGGCGCGGCCTGCTTCTGGAGCGCTTCCATGGCCCTGTACGACTCCATCCTGGACACCATCGGCAATACCCCCATCGTCAAGCTGCAGCGCCTGGCGCCGCAGGGCGTGGCCCTGTACGCCAAGGTCGAATCGTTCAATCCGGGCGGTTCGGTGAAGGACCGCCTGGCCCTGGCCATCATCCTGGACGCCGAAGCGCGCGGCCTGCTCAAGCCCGGCGACACCATCGTGGAGGCCACCTCGGGCAATACCGGCGTGGCCCTGGCCATGGTCGCCGCCGCCCGCGGCTACAAGTTCGTGGCCACCATGGTGGAAACCTTCTCCATCGAACGCCGCAAGCTGATGCGTGCCTACGGTGCCAAGGTGATCCTGACCCCGGCCGCCGAACGCGGCAGCGGCATGGTGCGCAAAGCGCGCGAGCTGGCCGAACAGCATGGCTGGTTCCTCGCCAGCCAGTTCGCCAACCCGGCCAACCCGGCCTACCACCGCAACACCACCGCCGCGGAGATCCTGCGCGATTTCGCCGGCAAGCGCCTGGATTACTTCGTAAGCGGCTGGGGCACCGGCGGCACGCTCACCGGTGTGGGCGAAGTGCTGAAGGTGGCACGCCCGCAGACGCGCATCGTGGCCACCGAACCGGCCGGCGCCGCGTTGCTGAAGGGCGATGACTGGAAGCCGCACAAGATCCAGGGCTGGACCCCGGATTTCGTGCCCGATGTGCTGAACCGCGATGTGGTGGATGAACTGCTGACCGTGGAAGACGAACGCGCCATCGCCACCGCGCGCCGCCTGGCCGCCGAGGAAGGTCTGTTCGTGGGTATCTCGGCCGGCGCCACCGTGGCCAGCGCGCTGGACGTGGCCAGCCGCGCCGAAGCGGGCTCGGTCATTCTGGCGATGCTGCCCGATACCGGTGAACGCTACTTCTCCACGCCGCTGTTTGCCGATGTGAACGAAGGTTCCGACGACGACTGGCTGGCCGGCCTGCCGTAACCACACACGGGGTCGGATCCCTTTCCCGCAGGGACAGGGCTCTGACCCCACCGGCGTGGCGCAATGATGGGGGTCAGAGCCTTTTCCATGCGGAAAAGGATCTGACCCCTTTCTACTACCGTAACCACGCACGGGGTCGGATCCCTTTCCCGCAGGGACAGGGCTCTGACCCCACCGGCGTGGCGCAATGATGGGGGGCAGCGCCTTTTCCATGCGGAAGAGGATCTGACCCCTTTCTGCTTCAGCCTGCGTGAAGGTAATTGCCGCCATCGTGCGTGAAGACCGGATCGCAGGTTGTGAGACGGTCATGACGCAGCATCCATGCCCTGTGCCCTACCGTGGGCACAGCCAGCGCGGAGGATGCGCGGAACAACCGACAGGCAGGAGACGGACGCATGAAGATCGAAGTGTGGCAGGGCGACATCACGACCCTGGCGGTGGATGCGATCGTCAACGCGGCCAATGAATCGCTGCTGGGCGGCGGCGGCGTGGATGGTGCGATCCACCGCGCGGCAGGCCCGGGCCTGCTGCAGGAATGCGAGCAGCTGCCGCAGCTGCGGCCCGGCGTGCGCTGCCCCACCGGCGAAGTGCGCGCCACCGCCGGCCATGCACTGCCGGCCAAGCATGTGCTGCACACCGTGGGCCCGGTCTGGCACGACGGCCAGCGCGACGAACCGGCGCTGCTGGCCAACTGCTACTGGAAATCGCTGCAGATGGCCGAATCGCTGGGCGTGCAGTCCATTGCGTTTCCCGCCATCAGCTGCGGCGTGTACGGCTACCCGCTGTACCAGGCCGCGCAGGTAGCCGTGACTGAAACGCTGGCGTGGCAGCGCAGCCACGCACAGCCGATGCGCATCGTGCTGGTGGCCTTCAACACCGCCACCGCCAAGGCCTACCAGCAGGCGCTGGCCGCCGCCGGCCAGGCGGTGGAGGCCGAGCGCATCCTGCCGCTGCCGCCGGTGGGTGATGCCGGCTTCGCGGCCGCGCACTGAGCGCGATCAGCGCACCTTGATTTCCACCAGGCCGCTGGTTTCGCTCAGGTTGCTCACGTCCACCGTGTAGTGGCCGGCCGGCAGGGTTTCCTGCAGGTGCGCGTCGGTTCCGTTGCCACCGTCGTCATCGCTGCGCTCGATCTCACCACCGACCAGGCGCAGCACGGTGTCGACCTGGCTGGACACCGCATCCAGCTGCACCTCGGCCGGTTCGTCCAGAGTCAGCAGGAAACGGCGGCGGCCTTCGCCTTCCAGCAGCGTGTAGACGCTGCCGTTGCGAGGCAGCGTGGTGCCATCGGTATCGACCAGGTTGTCCGGCATGACGCTGCGCGTGGCCTCCAGGCTGAAGGCGCCCTGGTCGCCGTCGCCCAGCCCGCGCACGGTAAGCGTGTACTCGCCGGGCTGCAGCGGCAGGGTGATGCGCGAATCGGTGCCTTCGCCGCCGTCATCGTTTTCGCTTTCCTGGCCATTGCCCTTCAGCGACAACAGGGTATCGAAGGCGTCCGAACGCAGCTGGATCTCGTACAGGCCGGGGCTGTCCACCTTCAGCGTGTAGTCCTGTGTTTCGTCCAGCAGCAGGTCGTTGATGCGGCCGGCGCCGACGATCGGCGTGCCGTCATAGGGCTGCAGGGTTTCGGCGCGCAGCCGGAACGGCCCGAACGCATCGGGACCTTCGGCGTTCACCGCCACCTGGTAGGTGCCGCTGCCGTCGGCGCGGAACGCCACCGAGACTTCGTCGCCACTTTCATAGCCGCTGCGGCTGCTGGCCACCAGGGTGCCGTTGTCGAACACGCTGATGGAGCCGTTGAGCGTCCCGGTCAGCTTGATGCCCACCCGCTGCTTGTCCTGCAGGGCCAGCGCGTAGACCTGGTAGTGGCTGCCATCGTTGTAGTTGAGTGCGCTGCGTGCGGTGATTTCACCGGACAGCGGCTTGTCCAGCGCCAGCGGCGGGGCCTTGCCGGCCTCCACACTGCTGCCGGGAAGACGGTTGCAGCCGGCCACGGCCACGACGGTGGCAATGGCGATCACGATGGCGGCCTTGCGCATGTGCTGCTGCTCCTTTCCCTGGAAACCGGGTACCGGCACGGCACCCGCTGCAGCGCAACGATACCCGCAAATGAAGACGCCGGCACAGGGCCGGCGTCCATTACTGCTCAGGCGATGGCGCGGCTCAGCCGTTCCACTTGCCCAGGGCGGCCAGGCCGTTGTCCTTGGCGCGCTCGTACACGGTCTTCTGTGCAGCGGCGTAGTTGCCCTTCATATCCTTGGCCCACAGCTTCAGCGCGGCCTGCTGCATGGCACGGCCGTAGGAGAAGCTGAGCGGCCACGGCAGGTTGCCCAGCTGGTTCATCGCGTTCAGATGCTCGGTGGACTGCTCGTCGCTCTGGCCGCCGGACAGGAACACCACGCCCGGCAGGATGGCCGGCACGGTGCTCTTCAGGCACATCACGGTCGATTCGGCCACTTCTTCCACGTCGGCCTGCTCGTCGCAACCCTTGCCCGAGATGACCATCGAGGCCTTCAGGATGGTGCCTTCCAGCAGCACGTTCTGCTGGTACAGCGCGTCGAACAGCGAGCGCAGGGTGGCTTCGGTCACTTCGTAGCAGGTTTCGATGTCATGGTCGCCGTCCATGA
Organism: Stenotrophomonas sp. YAU14D1_LEIMI4_1; assembly: GCF_003086815.1. Classification (NCBI taxonomy): domain Bacteria; kingdom Pseudomonadati; phylum Pseudomonadota; class Gammaproteobacteria; order Lysobacterales; family Lysobacteraceae; genus Stenotrophomonas; species Stenotrophomonas sp. YAU14D1_LEIMI4_1. Next base: position 3,355,266 of record NZ_CP025997.1, read on the forward strand.
TCACTTCCGGCTCGACCATCGGCACCAGGCCGCATTCCTGGCACAGGGCGGCGTAGCGGGCCAGCGCGTGGGCGTTGGATTCGATGCAGGTGCCCGACGGGGTGTTGTCACCGATGTTGATGACCGCGCGCCACTTGGCGAAACGGGCACCCAGCTTGTAGTACTCCTGCAGGCGCTCGCGCAGGCCGTCCAGGCCTTCGGTGACCAGCTCGCCCGGGCAGCCGGCCAGCGGGTGCGCACCCTTGTCCACCTTGATGCCCGGAATCATGCCGTGGTCGGCCATGTACTTGGCGAACGGCACGCCGTCCTTGGTGGCCTGGCGGATGGTTTCGTCGTACAGGATGGCGCCGGAAATGTGCTCGTTGAGCTTCGGCGTGGTCAGCAGCAGCTCGCGGTAGGCGCGACGGTTTTCCTCGGTGTTCTCGATACCCACGCCGGCGAAACGCTTGGCGATGGTAGCGGTGGATTCGTCGATCGCGATGATGCCCTTGCCCGGGGCGACCATGGCCTGGGCGGTTTCGGCCAGCTGTTCGATGCTCATGTATTTCCTGTGGCGGGTGCGGGAAAAACGCAATTATAGCCCCGCCACCCGTTGCCCCGACGTGGAGGACAGGATGGAAACGATTCCAGATGTGCGCAGGACAATTTCTGTCCTGCGACCTCGGGGCAGAGCGGGGTCAGAGCCCCTGCGGGGATCTGACCCTGTGTGGCGTGGCCCGGCGGCTGCGCTTACAGGTCGCCCAGACCGCTGGCGCGGCCGTCTTCGCCCACTTCCAGCAGACGCAGGGTGTTGGTGGCACCCAGGGTTTCCATGTGCTCGCCACTGGTGAACACGACACGATCACCGGCCTGCAGCAGTTCCGATTCCACCAGCAGGCGGATGCTGCCACGCGCGGCTTCGCGCGGGGTCAGGCCGCGGCTGTCGAAGTTGATCGGGTAGACATCGCGCATCAGCGCCATCTGGCGGCGGGCGCCGTCGTGGCGGGTGACCGCGAACACCGGCGCCTTGGCGCGGAAACGCGACAGGTAACGGGCGGTGCCACCGGATTCGGTCATCGCCACGATGGCGCGCACGCCCACGTGCTGGGACAGGAACATGGTGGCCATGGCGATGGCCTGGTCGGCACGTTCCAGGTTGCGCGGCGAGGCATTGAAGTCGGTTTCGGTCTGGAACTGGCGTTCGGCACCCAGGCAGATGCGCGCCATGGCCTCCACGGCCTTCACCGGGTAGGCACCGGCGGCGGTTTCGGCCGACAGCATCACCGCATCGGTACCGTCGATGACCGAGTTGGCCACGTCCAGCACTTCGGCGCGGGTCGGAATGGGGCTTTCCACCATCGACTGCAGCATCTGCGTGGCGGTGATCACCACCTTGTTCTGCGCCAGCGAGGCCTTGATGATCTTCTTCTGCAGGCCCGGCAGTTCGGCATCGCCGATTTCCACGCCCAGGTCGCCACGGGCCACCATCACCACGTCGCTGGCCTCGACGATTTCTTCCAGGTTCTCGATGGCTTCGGTGCGCTCGATCTTCGACACCAGGGCAGCATCGCAGCCGTGCGAACGGGCGATGTCACGGGCGTCGTTCATGTCCTGCGCGTTGCGGCAGAACGAGACCGCGATGAAATCCACGCCGATCTTGGCAACGATGCCGATCAGTTCCTTGTCGCGCTCGGTCAGCGCGCCCAGCGACAGGCCGCCACCCTGCTTGTTCAGGCCCTTGCGGTCGGACAGGGCGCCGTCGTTGAGCACGGTGTTGATGATGCGCTCGCCCTGCACTTCCACCACCTGCAGCTGCATCAGGCCGTCATCGAGCAGCAGCACGTCGCCGGGGCCCACGTCCTGCGGCAGGCCCAGGTAGCTCACGCCCACCTGGCTGGCATCGCCGGGGCCGGCGTTTTCATTGGCGATCAGGTCGAAACGGTCACCGGCCTTCAGGAACACCTTGCCTTCGGCAAAGCGCTCGATGCGGATCTTCGGGCCCGGCAGGTCGGCCAGGATGCCCACTTCCACGCCCACGCGGGCGGCGGCGGCGCGCACGTCGGCGGCGCGCTTGGCCTGGCCGGACGGGTCACCGTGGCTGAAGTTGAGGCGCACCACGTTCACGCCGGCGCGGAACAGATCCTCCAGCACGCCCGGCGGGTCGGTCGCCGGACCGAGGGTGGCAAGGATCTTGGTGCGACGCTGACGCTCGAACATGGTGAATGGGCCTCTCCCGTGAAAGGGGGGAAATTAGCACATCCTTCACGCCCCATGTATACGGTTACACCCTTGTGGCGCCTGACTCTTCGGGACATGAAGCGGACATGCTCCGGACAGGGGGCGGATGTAATCGGTTCCCGCCCTTGCACGGGCCCGGACAGCGGGGTCAGAGCCCTCTCCCTTGGAGAGGGATCCGACCCCTGGGTGGGTCAGGCCAGCAGGGTGAGCAGCTGCGCCGGTTCGCTGGCCAGATGTCCGGCGCCGGCCTCGGTCAGCTCGGCTTCGCCGCCGAATCCCCACAGCACGCCCACGTTGCGCACGCCGTGGAAGCGTGCGCCCTCGATGTCCATGCGGCGGTCGCCGATCATCCAGCACCGCGCCGGGTCCAGCTGCAGCCGCTGCAGGGCCTCACCCACCAGTTGTGGCTTGCTGCTGCGCGAGCCATCGGGGGTGGAGCCGATCACATCGTCGAACAGATGACCAAACGGCAGATGTTCGGCAATACGGCGGGCATGTACTTCGTTCTTGGCGGTCACCACGGCCAGGCGATGGCCCCGCGCATGCAGCGCACGCACGGTGTCTTCGATGTCCGGATAGACCGTGTGCTCACGCCAGCCCTGCACATCGAAGCGCTCGCGGTACAGCGCCACCGCCTGCTCCACCCGCTGCGCGTCGCCGAACAGCGGGGTGAAGGTGGTGCGCAGCGATGGGCCGATCCACCCCAGCAGGGTTTCCTGCGGCGGAACCGGCTGGTCCATCTTCTGCAGCGCATAGGCAATACAGGTGGTGATGCCCACTTCCGAATCGATGAGCGTGCCATCCATGTCGAAGAAGAGCGTGGCACGCCCTTCCTCGATCTGTTGCGGCTGGACCGACATCAGTTGCCGCGCGCAGCCAGCGCGGCCACGGCAGGCAGGGTCTTGCCTTCCAGGAATTCCAGGAACGCACCGCCGCCGGTCGAAATGTAGCTGACATCGCCGGCGATATCGAACTTGTCCACCGCCGCCAGGGTGTCACCACCACCGGCGATGGAGAACGCCTTGGAGCGGGCGATGGCGCGGGCCAGTGCTTCGGTGCCCTTGCTGAAGGCTTCGAATTCGAACACACCCACCGGGCCGTTCCAGACCACGGTGCCGGCCTGCTCGATCAGCTGCGCGTACTGCGCGGCCGTCTGCGGGCCGATGTCCAGGATCAGATCGTCTTCGGCCACGGCATCGACAGCCTTCACTTCCGCCGCGGCGTCGGGCAGGAACTGCTTGGCGGTGACCACGTCCACCGGCAGCGGAATGGCTGCGCCACGGGCCTGCGCGTCGGCCACGATCTTCCTGGCGGTATCCAGCAGGTCCGGTTCGTACAGCGACTTGCCGACCTTGTGGCCGGCCGCGGCGATGAAGGTGTTGGCGATGCCGCCGCCCACGATCAGCTGGTCCACCTTGTTGACCAGGTTGGCCAGCAGTTCCAGCTTGGTGCTGACCTTGCTGCCGGCCACGATGGCCAGCAGCGGCTTGGCCGGGGCATCCAGCGCCTTGGCCAGCGCGTCCAGTTCGGCCATCAGCAGCGGGCCGCCGGCGGCCACCGGGGCGAAGCGGATCACGCCGTGGGTGGAAGCCTGCGCGCGGTGCGCGGTACCGAAGGCATCCATCACGAACACGTCGCACAGGGCGGCGTACTGCTTGGACAGGGCTTCGTCATCCTTGCCTTCGCCGACGTTCATGCGGCAGTTTTCCAGCAGCACCAGCTGGCCCGGCTGCACGTCCACACCGTCCACCCAGTCGCGCACCAGCGGCACTTCACGGCCCAGCAGCTCGGACAGGCGCGCAGCAACCGGTGCCAGCGAATCGGCTTCGCTCCACACGCCCTCCTTCGGACGGCCCAGGTGCGAGGTGACCATCACCGCGGCGCCCTGTTCCAGCGCGCGCTTGAGCGTCGGCAGCGAGGCGGTGATGCGCTGTTCGGAGGTGATGCGGCCATTCTCGATCGGCACGTTCAGATCCTGGCGGATCAGCACGCGCTTGCCGGAGAGGTCGAGGTCGGTCATGCGGACGATGGACATGGGCAACTCTTTGGCTCAGGGACGGGATGCCGGTGTACGGCAGACGGGCATTGTATCGGCTGGTGGGGGGCCGATGCCTGCGGCAGGCAGAAGCGCACGGCAACTGCAACTGCCAGAGCCAGAGCAAGAGCCGAAGCGATGGCGCTTCTTGGTGCTGTGGGTGGGCCGGGGTGGTGTGGGTGGGCGGGACACGCCGTAAACCCGTCCATGGGGGCTCGTAGGCGCCATCCATGGCGCCTGCGGTCCCGCCCACCCACACCGCCCCGGCCTGGACAGGTTCATGGGCGGAGCGGACGGCAACGGCCGAAGCAAGAGCGGTTTCTGATGTCGGGTGGGGAAAGAAGGGGTCAGAGCCGTTTTCCTGTGGAAAACGGATCCGACCCCGCAGCGAGCGCGCGCAGCGTGCGACCGGCTTTTGCTTTTGCTCTTCTTTTTTCTTTTCCGTGGGTGGCCGCCCCCGGAAACTGTCAGAGGCCGGGCGGGTGGGCTGGGCAGGGGTATCCGCGCCATGGATGGCGCGGCTAAGCCCCCAGGGACGGGTTCACGGCGTCCCCTGCCCAGCCCACCCGCCCGGCCAAGCGCGGCTTTTACCCGACCAACCGACCACCCACGAGGGGCTGCGCCGTTCGCAGGACACTACGCCGAAGGCGCGGGCTTCTGCTTCAGCAGGCTGATCGCCAGACCACCGACCACCAGCACGCCCAGCCCCAGCAACGCCCACAGCAGCCATGCCTTCCAGTCGCGCTGCGGCTGCAGTGCCGCGTCTCCGGCCAGCACTTCCGGGCTGCCTTCGAAACGCGCCAGGGTGGGCTGCCAGGCCGGGTCGTTGCGCTGCCGTAGCTCCTCGATCAGCACGGTGATCGGCGCTTCGGCCCGACGCGCCGTCGCACTGCCCACGGCCAGCGCATACGGCGCTGCACCCTGGCTCAGGAACACCATCACTTCGGGCTGATAGCCCAGGCGCAGCGTCGGCGTGCCGCCGGTCTGCGCGGGGTCGGCCACCAGCTTCCAGTAGCGATCGCGCCAGGTGCCCGCCAGCGGCTGCGAGGCCGACTGCTGGCGCTGGCCTGCCGCGCCCTGCTGCAACTGATAGGCGATCCACGGCGCGCTGCGCCGCTGCCATTCGGCATTGGCATCGTCGCGGCTGTACAGGGTCCACCGCACCAGACTGTTGCCGGTGCTGGCGACATCGGCGCGCGACACCGGGAAACGGCCATCCAGTTCAAAGGTGAATTCGCCCTTGCCCTGCGTGCGCGGCTGCAGCGGCACCCATTCCCAGGGCACGGTGGCCGGTGCCGGCGGCAGTTCGGCCAGCACGCTGCGCAGCGCCGGGAGTGCGGCACTGCCCTGCGGCAGGATGCGCAGGTAGCGGGTGGTGCCATCAATCTGCAGGCGACGCTGCAGCAGGCGCTTGCCGGCGCGTTGCAGGTCCACCAGGGGCACGTCACGGGCGACCGCACGCCAATGCTGCAGATCGTCGCTGGCATCGACCTGCACCTGCGCCTGCAGCGGCTGGCCGCTGTCGGCCCAGTCCAGCACCAGCGCCGCCAGCGGCTGCTGGCCCAGCACGCTGGCATCGACCAGCCAGCCGCCCTGCCCGCTCGCAGTCGCGCCAGCGCCCACGCGCGCTTCCACCCGACGCACGCGGCCATCGGTGTCGCGCTCGGTCAGCAGCTGCAGATCGTTGCGCTGTGCGTCGGCCAGCGGCGGCAGTGCGAACCAGGGCAGCTCGCGCTGCACCGGCGCCTGCGCCAGCGGCTGGTCCGGCGCCAGCAGCGCCGACGGCAGCGCCTGGCCGGCGGCGTTGAACACCTGCAGGTCGGCCAGGTCGGCCGTTCCTGCACGGCGATAGATGGCCGGCTCCAGCACCACCCGGTACGCACCGGACTGCGCGCTGGACAGGCTCAACGGCCATTGTTCGGCGTAGTGCTGGCGGTAATCGGTTGCCTGTGCGGCAACGCTGCCGGTGACGGCCATCAGCAGCGGCAGGACCACCGCGCTCCAGGTTTTCATGCGCTTTTCTCCACGGTTGGCGCCGCCGGCGGGGCCGGCGCCAGATAGCCCACGACCGTGCACAGCAGGCCGTAGGCAATGAACGATGCGATGCCCAGCAGGTTGCCCAGGTGCTGGCGGTCGATCAGTACCAGCTTGGCCAGCACAACGCCCATCAGCACCGCGCCCACCATCCACAGCACGCGCTGGCCGCGCTTGGAGCCCCACACCCAGGCGATCACGCCCAGCACGCTCCACAGCACGGTCAAGCTGGTCTGCGCCAGGCTGGAACGGGCCATGCCGGCATTCCACGGCAGGCCACCCCAGTGATGCACGGCGTGCAGCACGGTGCTGGTAAGCGTGACGAAGCCGACCACGGCCAGCAGCGGAACCCGCAGTCTGCGCAGTTCGATTGGCCCTTCGGCGCTGTACAGCCAGCAAGCCCCCAGCAGCAGTGCCAGCCATTGGGTCAGCTCGGCCGGGTTCAGCACCGGCAGCCAAGCCAACGGCACGGCATCGCCCGGCTGCAGCAGTGCGGCCAGCCAGGCCAGGGCCAGTGCTGCGAACAGCGTGGTCTGCAACGGCGCGCGTGCGGCCGCGAAGCGCTCGCCCAGCGGCCAGCTCACCGCGTTCCAGCGCCACAGCGACAGCGCCGCCAGCAGCAGCCACGGCAGGGTCACCAGCAAGGTGGTCCAGCCCTGCGCCAGCGCGGCGGCATCGCCGCCCCACAGGGCCAGGAGGGACAGCAGGCAGGGCCACAGCAGCAGCCACAGGAACTGCGCGATGCTGGCCACCCAGCCATTGCTGCGGCGCAGGCACAGCAGGCTACGCACGCCCAGCAGCGCAAACACCGCCCAGGCCAGCGCCCCGTAACCGGCGAACGGCTGGGCATGGGCATCGTTCTGCCACAGCGCCACCGGGAAGGCCAACGCCAGCATGCCCAGCGCCGTCAGCCCCAGCGCGCGCGCAGGACGACGGTGCTGCAGTTCGGCGGCCAGCCAGCCGGTCACGGCCACCAGCACCAGCAGCGCATCGGCCTGCGACAGCAGCGGCAGGAAGCGCGCGATGTCATGGGCAAACCCGCCAAACCACCACAGCAGGCCCCACAGGTAATACACCAGGGCCACGTCATGGCGGCTGTGCTGCTGGTAGCTCCATGCCGAGGCAAACCCGGCCAACGCCAGCAACAGCGCGCCAATGGCCGTGGGGTTCAGCAGGAAGCGGCCATCGGCGTGCCAGTAATCGGCGCCCACCACGAAGGCGAAGGCCGCGCCCAGCTGCAGCAGCGCGCCGGCCACCTGCGGCAACCAACGCTGCTGGCGCAGGCCCAGCCAGGCCAAGCCCGCCCCTTCCAGCGCGAACACCGCGCCGGTGGCACGCGCCGACAGCGCCAGCGGCACTGCCAGCGTGGCAAAGCCCACCGCCAACACCGCGTGCGACTGCGCCAACACCGTGTACGACGCCCGCGCCAGCAACGCGCGGGCCAGCACCGCATAGATCGCTGCCAGGCCCAGCGCACACAGGGCCAGGGTCATCGGCTGGGTGTGCAGCATGCCGGCCTGCAGCGAGAACGCCACCAGCGGCGTGCCGAACACCAGGCTGCCATCGACCAGGTCACGCCGCGCCGCCGGCTGGCGCCGCGCGTACAGCAGCGGAATCAGCAGGTAAAAGGCGAAGAACAGCAGCAGGAAGGGTTCGGTACTGGCGAACTGCTCCGGCCGGTACTGCAGCACGCCCCAGAACGTGCCGATGCCGAAGGTGAAAGCGAAGCCAAGCAGGTTCAGCGCGCGCCAGGGGCGGAACCAGGCAATGGCGAAGATGCCGGCATTGAGCACCGCGTAGTAACTGAACAAGCCCACGTGGTTGCCGCTGCCGGTGGACAGCCACAGCGGCGCCATGAAGCCGGCCAGGATGCCCAGCACCGCCAACGTGCGCGAATTCTGCAGCACGGCCAGCACGCACAGCCCGGCCACCAGGGCGATGGAGCTGCCGAAGGCAAACCCTGCGTTGAGCAGTTCGTAGCGCTTGAATGCGGCGAACACGGTCAGCAGCAGTACGCCGATCGCCCCGCCCTGCAGCGCCAAGGCGAACATGCGCCGCCGTTCGCGCTGCTGCCAGCCGAAGCCCAGCAGGCCCAGCGCGGCCACGGTGATGCCGGCCAGGCGCAGTTCGATCGGCACCACCAGCCAGCCTTGGTCGCTGACGTACTTCAGCAGCGCGGCAACGCCGGCCATCAGCACCAGCATGCCGATCTTCACCGGCACGTTGCCTTCGGTGAACCAGCGTTTGACGGCGGCGGCCGCGCGCTCGATGACGTTCGGCAGCGCAGGCTCGGCTGGCAGTGGCGGCAGCACGGGTTCAGGGGGCAGCGGCGGCGGCGGTGCGGGTCTGCGCGGCGGCGGCACGGGCGTGGCAGCGGCCACAGGCGCGGGCACCGGCACGGCCGGATCGGCCGCGGGCGTACGCGGCGGCACGGCGACGGGGGCGGCCACCGGCGGGGCCGTAGGCGACACCGCAGGTGCCGCGGCCACGGCCTGTTCCAGTGCTGCCACGCGGCGGCGCAGCCCGGCAATCATCACCAGGGCCACCACCAGCAGCAGCGGAACGGCCAGCAGGGCCAGTACCGCCAGAACAATCAAGGCTTCCATTGCGTGTCTTTCCTCCGCACCCGCGCCCCAACGGCAGCGGTCGACCCCGCCCATGCTACGGCATGCCCATCCCCCATAAACGACAAACCCCGGCCAGGCCGGGGTTCGTGCGGCGATCTTCGCAGGCCTTAATTGGCCGCGACGACCTTGGCCATTTCCAGGCACTTGTTGGAATAGCCCCACTCGTTGTCGTACCACGACACGAGCTTGACGAAGGTGCCGTCCAGGGCAATACCGGCATCGGCATCGAACACCGAGGTGTGGGTTTCACCGACGAAATCGGTGGCCACCACCTTGTCTTCGGTGTAGCCCAGGATGCCCTTCAGCGCGCCTTCGCTCTGTGCCTTCACTTCGGCGCAGATCTCGGCGTAGGTGGCTTCCTTTTCCAGTTCGACGGTCAGATCGACCACCGACACGTCCGAAGTCGGCACGCGGAAGCTCATGCCGGTCAGCTTCTTGTTCAGTTCCGGAATGACCACGCCCACGGCCTTGGCCGCACCGGTGGACGAGGGAATGATGTTTTCCAGGATGCCACGGCCGCCGCGCCAGTCCTTGTTGGACGGGCCGTCAACGGTCTTCTGGGTGGCGGTTGCCGCGTGCACGGTGGTCATCAGGCCACGCTTGATGCCCCACTTGTCGTTGATGACCTTGGCCAGCGGGGCCAGGCAGTTGGTGGTGCACGACGCGTTGGAAATGATGGCCTGGCCGGCGTAGGTCTTGTCGTTCACGCCGAACACGAACATCGGCGTGTCGTCCTTGGACGGGGCCGACATGATCACCTTCTTCGCGCCCGCATCGATGTGCTTCTGCGCGGTTTCCTTGGTCAGGAACAGGCCGGTGGCTTCCAGCACCACGTCGGCGCCGACTTCATCCCACTTCAGGTTGGCCGGATCGCGTTCCTGGGTCAGGCGGATCTTCTTGCCGTTCACCAGCAGGTCGTTGCCCTGCACGGCCACGTCGGCCTTGAAGCGGCCGTGCACGGAGTCGTACTTGAGCATGTACGCCAGGTAGTCCGGCTCCAGCAGATCGTTGATGGCCACGATTTCGATGTCGTCGCCGAAGTTCAGCACCGCCGAGCGCAGGACGTTGCGACCGATGCGACCGAAACCGTTGATACCAACCTTGATTGCCATGTTCTCAAGCTCCTGCGGCCGCGACAGGTGCGGCGGGATGGATAGGGCCCACAAGTCTAGCAAACCGGGCCTGACCACCGTGGGCCAGACCCCCTGCTGGCAGGGGCCGCCGGGGGGATTTGATTCGGATCAAAGCGTTAGCGCGGCGTGAGGCCGACACTGGCCCCATCAACCCCGCAACGAGAACACCCCCATGCGCACGCATTCCCCCCTGATCCTGGCCAGCCTGGCCGCCGCCCTGTCACTGGCTGCCGTCCCGGCCATGGCCCAGTCCAAGGGCGACTGGACCGTTTCGGCCGGCGTCCACCAGGTCGCGCCGAAGTCCAACAACGGCTCGCTGGCCGGCGGCACCCTGAAGGTGGACGTGGACAATGATGTGAAGCCGACCATTACCGGCGAATACTTCATTGCCGACAACCTGGGCATTGAAGTGCTGGCCGCGCTGCCATTCAAGCACGACATCAACATCAACGGCCTGGGCCGTGTGGGCAGCAGCAAGCAGCTGCCGCCGGTGGTCACCCTGCAGTACCACTTCAACAGCAAGGGCAAGGTGTCCCCGTTCGTGGGTGCCGGCCTGAACTACACCACCTTCTTCAGCGAAGACACCACCGGCGCGCTGGCCGGCAGCAAGTTGAAGCTGGAAGACTCCTGGGGCCTGGCCGCGCATGCCGGCGTGGACTTCGCCATTGGCGAAAAGGGCGCCCTGCGCGTGGACATGCGCTGGATCGACATCGACAGCAAGGTGAAGCTGGACGGCGAGAAGATCGGCACGGTGAACATCGATCCGCTGGTGTACGGCGTGTCGTACGTCTTCAAGTTCTAAGGAATGTGCTGAGTGCGGGGGCTACGCCCCCGCTCCCCCGTCTCAAGCAGCAACCCACCAAGCAAAGACGCTCGCAGCATGTTGCCCCGGTGTGTGTGCCGGGGCTTTTTTGATTGGGCGGGGCGGGTGGATTTCATTGGTCTGCGGCCACTTCCACCCGGTTGCGGCCGGCGGCCTTGGCGCGGTAGAGCGCCTGGTCGGCCCTGGCCAGCGCCTGTTCCAGGGTGTCGCCGCCGTCGTCATGCCAGCGCGCCACGCCAATGCTGACGCTGACCACTGGCGCCGCATCGGAATCGGCATGGGCGATCGCCAGCGCCTGCACCTGCTGGCGCAGCTGTTCGAACGGCGCCGACTGCGGCTGGCCCGGCTGCCAATGGCCCAGCGCCACGAACTCTTCGCCACCATAGCGCGCCACCACCGAATCCCTGTCGTGCAGTTGCGCCGACAACGCCGCGGCCACGGCATGCAGCACGGTGTCGCCGGCAGGGTGGCCGTGGTGGTCGTTGTAGCGCTTGAAGTAATCGATGTCGATCATGGCGATGCGCAGCGCGCCGCGTGGGTGCGGCGTGCGCAGGTAGTGCTGGAAGATCTGCCGTGCACGGCGGTCGAAGGCGCGGCGGTTCAGCAGGCCGGTCAGGCCATCGTGGTTGGCCAGTGCGTCCAGCCGCTGTTCGGCAATGAAGGTGGCACGTGCCTGGCGTTCGGAGATGTAACAGCCCACCATGCCCGCCACGTGGGTGGCCAGTACGAACATCAACGCCTCGGCCAGGGCCGGCCCGGCCGGCAGCACGTTCACTTCGGCCAGCACGAAGGCGGCGCTGATGACCGTGCCGTTGAAGGTGGCCACCTTGAAGCGCAACCCGCACAGGAAATAGTTGAACAGCAGGAACAGGCTGACCCCTTCGTAGGGGTAGCCGGTTTCGGCGTGGTGCGCGGTCCACACCATGGCCACCAGGGCCAGCCCGCTGCACAGCACCATGGCCCCGCCGATGTACTGTTGGTAGCGGCGCCACGCCGGCAGATAGGTCATCACCACGCCCACCAGCAGTGCCGGCAGCAGCACGCCCAAGCGCCAGCGCAGCACCACGGCGCCGATGTCGGGCGGCAACCACTGCTGGTCCAGCGCGATGAACAGCAGCGAGAAGCAGGCCGCCACGGCGCAGGCCCAGCGCATGCGCCACAGCACCTGTGCGTCGAAGGCAACGGCAAACCCGGATTCGTCGATCGGTACTGCGGTAACGCGCCTGTCGGTGCTGGTCATCGCCATCCCCATGCGTGGCCGCGCCAGCCTAGCGGCAAGCAGATCAACGCGACGTCGGCAGCGGGCCGCTGGCGACGCGCCGCGTTGCGTCAATTCCCTGCCCGGCGGCGCCGCTAGAATGGGCGGATGAAAGCCCTGCACTCCCTGTTCCTCGCCGCCGCGCTCGCCCCGGCCCTGCTGACCCTGTCCGCGCCCGCCCATGCCTGGGGCGCACAAGGCCACCGCCTGGTGGCCGAGGTGGCCGAAACCCGCCTGAACCCCACGGCCCGTGCCGAAGTGGACCGCCTGCTGGCCACCGAACCGGGCGCCACCCTGGCCAGCATCGCGCCCTGGGCCGACCAGCTGCGCGCCAAGGACCCCGGCCTGGGCCGCCGCTCGGCCGGCTGGCACTACGTGAACATCGCCGAAGACGGCTGCCATTACGAAGCCCCCAAGCACTGCAAAAGCGGCACCTGCATCGTCGAAGCCCTGAAGGCGCAGAGCGCGATCCTGGGCGACCGCCAGCTGACCGATGGCGAGCGCCTGCAGGCGCTGAAGTTCGTGGTGCACCTGGTGGGTGATGTGCACCAACCGATGCACGCCGGTTATGGCCACGACAAGGGCGGCAACGATTTCCAGCTGCAGTTCGGCAACCGCGGTACCAACCTGCATTCGCTGTGGGACAGCGGCATGCTCAACACCCGCAAGCTGGATGACAGCGGCTACCTGCCGGTGCTGCGCGCACTGCCGGCGCCGAAGCTGGCACGCCAGTCCAACCCGCAGCAGGATCCGCAGCGCTGGGCCGAAGCCAGCTGCCGCATTTCGGTGCAACCCGGCGTTTACCCCGCTTCGCGCAAGATCGGCGATGAATACACCGCGCGCTACCGCCCGGTGGCCGAGGCGCAGCTGCGGCTGGCCGGTGAAAACCTGGCCCAGCTGCTGAACCGCGTGCTGGGCACACGCTGAGGAGGTTCCATGTCGGTCCAGGTCCAATCCTTCTTCCACCGCGACAGCAATACCTTCAGCTATCTGGTCAGTGATCCGGCCAGTGGCGAGGCGGCGTTGATCGATCCGGTCCTGGATTACGACCCGGACACCGACGCCAGCAGCGACGCGCCCGTGCGCCCGCTGCTGCAGGCCATCGAACAGCAGGGCCTGCAGCTGCGCTGGCTGCTGGAAACCCACGCCCACGCCGACCACGTGTCGGCCGGGCGCCGGTTGAAGGCACGGTTCCCGCAGGCCACGCTGGCCATCGGCGAAGGCATCCGCGCCGTGCAGGCCACCTTCGCGCCGCGCTACGGCCTGGACATGGCGGCGCAGCACGCGCACTTCGACCATCTGTTCAGCGATGGCGAAACCTTCGCGCTGGGCACGCTGCAGGGCCGCATCATCGCGGTGCCGGGCCACACCAGCGACAGCATCGCCTACCTGATCGACGACGCTCTGTTCACCGGCGACTCGCTGTTCATGCCCGATGGCGGCACCGCCCGCTGTGACTTCCCGGGCGGTGACGCGGCGCAGCTGTACCGCTCCATCCAGCGCCTGCTGGCGCTGCCCGATGCCACCCGCGTGTTCGTCTGCCACGACTACGGCCCGGGTGGCCGTGCGATTGCCAATGAGACCACCATCGGCGCGCAGCGTGCGCACAACATCCACGTGCATGACGGCGTGGATGAAGCCGCGTTTGTCAGCGTGCGGCAGGCACGCGATGCCACCCTGGCCGAGCCGAAGCTGATGCAGCCTGCGGTGAAGGCCAATATCCAGGGCGGGGCCTGAGAGCAGCGGCCAGAGTCCGCCGGGCATGGCCCGGCGCTACCGTTCACGTGCCCGGCGCTAGCGGCCCTGAGTGCGCACCACGTGCTGGCCCTTCACGATCTCAAAGGTGAAGGCGTACTGCAGGGTGACCGCCACCGGTTCGATGCTGTCGGCGCCTTTGCAGTCGCTACGGTCTTCGGGCGTCTTGCCGGCGGCGAAACGACAGACCGCCGCCGGGGAATACTTCCACTGCGCGACCGCGTCCTGCGCGGCCTGCAGCAGCGGGGCATTTTCCGTCGCTGCACCCGCGCTGCATTCCGTGCGGTCGGTCAGCGGCATGCTGCGTTCAACCCCGCCCTGCGCGTCCACCACCACCTGCAGACAGACCGTGGTGGGCGGCAGCGCGGTGCGTGGATCGTGCTCGCCCACCACCGGGTCCGGTGCCGCATACAACTGTGGCATCCGGTAGCCCTCGCTGGCGGCCAGGGTGTAGGGCTGGACCTGCCCCGCGCCACCGGCCGCATCGGGCTGCAGGCGCTGGTGGCCAACGCTTTCATTGCGCGTATCGACCGTGGTCAGGCGTTCATGGCTGGCACAACCGGCCAGCAGCGCGACCAGCAGGCACAGCGGCACGCCTCTCACTTCCGGCCACCGTCGGCCTCATCGTCATCCATGGCGAAGGTGATCGGCACCTTCACCGCGGCCGCCACGGGCACGCCGTCCTTCAGTGCCGGACGGTAGGTCCAGTTGCGCGCGGCAGCCTTGGATACTTCGTCGAACACGCCCGGATTGGTGGCGCTGAGGATCCGCACATCGGTCAGCTGGCCCTGTGCATCCACCTCCAGGCGCAGCGTGACCACGCCGGTCTGGCCGTTTTCAAACGCCGAGCGCGGATAGCTGGGCGGGGGCATCTTGTCGATCTGGATATCGCGATTTCCGGCGCTCGCTGCCGCACCGCGCTCTACACCACCGGCCCCCTGACTGGCCCACGCCAACGCCGCCCCACCCATGCACAGACCCACCAGCAACAGCTGGCCCGACAGTTTCGGCAATGCCTTCCGTTTCGACTGCTTCAACATGGCGATACGCTCCTTCAACACGGGTTGGCTGCGCCAATGGCAGGCCATCGGCGCAACCGGGTGGACCAGCTGCGCCTTCAGTAGCGTGCTGGCGTAGAGACGGCGCTGCGAGGGCTGGGCGGCAACGGTGCGTGCATCGCAGGCCAGTTCCTGGTCGCGCAGGAAACGGCGCGTGGCCCAGGACAGCAACGGGTGGAACCAGAACACCGTGCGTGCCAGCAGCAGGCCGCCATTGGCCCAGTGATCGCCGTTGCGGCGATGGCTGCGTTCGTGCAGCAGGATCAGGGCCTGCTCATGGGCATCGAACTGCTGGTCGAAGTGCGGGCCGACCACGATGCGCGGCCGCCACAGCCCCACCAGCGCGGGCAGGCCGGGGTCGGCGCTGGCCTGCCAGCTGCCATCGGCACGCGCCTGCAGCGGGCCCAGCGCCTGCTCGAAACGGCGTTGCGCACGCAGCGCGCGCAGCAGCTGCAGGCCGGCACCCAGCGCCCAGGCCACGGCCAGCAGCCACGGCCACAGCGGCAACTGCGCGGCAGGCCCTTCCACGGTGCCCGGCACCACCTTGAATGGCAACATGGGCACGTGCTGCAGCACTGGCAAGGCCGGTACGGGCAGCAGCAGGGCCAGCAACAGCAGCGGCAACAACCACCAGCTGCGATAGGCCAGTTCCGCACCGCCCAGCGCTACCAGCACGGGCCGCACGGCCGCCAGCAGCAGCACGCCCAACGCCAGCCCCAGGCTGGCCTGCCACAGTCCATCGCGCAGCTCATTCATCGTCCATCTCCTGGATCAGCTTCTTCAGTTCGGCAATGTCCTGTGCCGTCAGCTGCCCCCGCTCGCTGAAGTGGGCCACCAGCGGTGCCACCCGGCCATCGAACACGCGGCCGATGAAATCCTGGCTCTGCGTGTCCACCCATGCCTGGCGCTGCAGCAGCGGCAGGTACAGGTAGCGACGGCCGTCGCGTTCGGCGGCAATGGCGCCCTTGGTCAGCAGGCGGTTGAGCAGGGTCTTGATGGTCGGCTCGGCCCAGTTGCGGTGGGCCAGCGCGGCGACCACGTCGTCTGCGCTGCGCGGCGACTGCTGCCACAGCACCTCCATCACGATGGCTTCGGCTTCACTGATCGGGCTCATTGTTTACATCCGTAATCGACAATTCGATTACGCGCGTAATCGAACCCGCTGTCAAGCCCCTCGACATGCGGTTCATCTGCGCCGGACCAGCATCGAAGCCACCGCCCACGGAGCCTGCATGAAGCCGCTGCGTAAGAACGACTACCCCGTCGAGGACGCACGCCGGTTCCTGGAACCGGGCCCGATCGTGCTGGTCAGCACGGCGGCGCAGGGCCAGCGCAACCTGATGACGATGGGCTGGCACATGGTGATGGGCTTCTCGCCTTCGCTGGTGGCCACCTACCTGTGGAGCGAGAACCACAGCTTCGCCCTGGCCCGGGACAGCGGCGAATGCGTGATCAACGTGCCCGGCGTGGAGCTGCTGGATACGGTGGTGGATATCGGCAACTGCAGCGGCCGCGACCTCGACAAGTTCGCCCACTTCGCCCTGGACGCGCAGCCGGCGCGCGACGTGGCCGCGCCGCGGGTGGGCCAGTGCCATGCCTGCTTTGAGTGCCGCCTGTACGACGACAGCCAGGTCCAGTCGAGCAATCTTTTCATCTGGGAAATCGTGCGCGCACACGTGGCGCCGCGGCCGAAACTGCCGCGCACGTTCCACTATCGCGGCGATGGCCAGTTCATGCTGTCCGGCGCCGAAGTCTCGCGTCGACGGCGGTTCAAGCCCGACATGCTGTAATGCCCGCACTCCCCCGTACGCAGGACCTTGCCGCATGACCGAACACCTGACCGACCTGGACGCCGCCGTTGACTGGCTGTTCGCGCGCGTGGACGGGCCGCTGCGGGTGGGTGCGCCGCTGGCGCTGGGCAAGCCGCACCGGCTGTTGAATGCCTTGTATGCGCGGGTGGAAGCAGATCCGTCGCGACCACTGCAGCTGTACACCGCGCTGTCGCTGAACCCGCCCAAGGCGCGCGGCGATGGCCTGGAGGCGCGCTTCATGGCGCCGTTCGTGCAGCGCCATTTCGGCGAGGATTTCCCGCGCTTGGCCTATGCCGATGCCATCGCCCGCGATGCGCTGCCGGCGCATGTGCAGGTGGAAGAGTTCTATATGCAGTCCGGCGCGCTGCTGGGGTCGCGGCAGGCGCAGTCCAGCTATACCAGCCTGAACTACACGCACGCGGCCGATGCGGTGGCCCAACGCGCGCCGCAGGTGATCGTGCAGAAAGTGGCCATGCGCCCGGATGATCGCCGGCTGTCGTTGTCCTGCAACAACGACATCACCCAGGACACGCTGGATGCCATTGCCGCACGCGGCCTGCCGCGCCCGTTGCTGGTGGCCGAGATCGATCCACAGCTGCCCTACCTGGGCGGTTCGGCCACGGTGGATGTGTCCTTCTTCGACCTGGTGATCACCCCGCCGCCGCCCTACCCTGCGCTGTTCGGCCTGCCGCGGCAGCCGGTGGCCGACGCCGACTACGCCATCGGCCTGTACGCCAGCACCCTGGTGCGCGATGGCGGCACGCTGCAGATCGGCATCGGCACCCTGGCCGATGCGCTCAGCCACGCGCTGGTGCTGCGCCATACCGACAACGCGCGCTACCGCCGCGTGCTGCATGCGCTGGACCCGCAGCTGGCCAGCCATCCGCTGGTGCAGGAAATCGGCGGGCTGGAGCCGTTCGAGGTCGGCCTGTACGGCTGCAGCGAAATGCTCAACGAAGGCTTCCGCCGGCTGGTGCAGACCGGTGTGATCAAGCGCAAGGTGCACGACGATCTGGCCCTGATGCAACGCATCGAGAACGGCAGCACGCTGTCGATCGACCACGCCACGCTGGCCGCCGAGGGCGAATACCTGCACGGCGCGTTCTACCTGGGTTCGCCGGAATTCTACGAATGGCTGCGCACGCTGCCCGAAGACGAATGCCGCGCGATCGGCATGCGCCGCATCAGCGAGATCAACCAGCTCTATGGTGGCAACGAGACGCTGGAGCGCCTGCAGCGCCGCCATGCGCGCTTCTTCAATTCCTGCATGATGGCCACCGCGCTGGGCGCGGCAGTGTCGGACGCGCTGGATGATGGGCGCGTGGTCTCGGGCGTGGGTGGCCAGTACAACTTCGTGGCCATGGCCCATGCCCTGCCGGAAGCACGCAGCGTGCTGATGTTCCGCGCCGCACGCGACGACAAGGGCCAGCGCGCCTCGAACGTGCGCTGGAACTACGGCCACACCACCATTCCGCGGCACCTGCGCGATATCTATCTGAACGAGTACGGCATTGCCGATCTGCGCGGCTTGACCGACGAGGGCTGCGTGCAGGCGATGACGGCGATCACGGAAGCGCCGTTCCAGGCCGCACTGCTGGAGCACGCGCACGCGGCGCGCAAACTGCGTGCCGCGCAGCAGCCGGATCCGCAGCGGCTGCAGCGCAACACGCCTGCCGCGTTGGCGGCGGCGCTGGCGCCCTTCCGCAGTGATGGCACCCTGCCCGACTACCCGCTGGGCAGTGACTTCAACGAGATCGAACAGGTGCTGGTGAAGGCACTGGGCTGGCTGAAGGCGAATACGCAGACACGCGGCGCGACGCTGCGCACGGCGTGGGCCGCGCTGCGCCAGCCGGCCGGCGATGGGGATGCGGTGTACCTGCAGCGCATGGGTCTGCAGGCGCCGAAGGATTTCGGCGAGCGATTGAACGCGCGGTTGCTGCGGCTGGCATTGGCGCGCACCGCGTAATCGCGCGTACGGTGGCGCCGGGACATGCCCGGCAGAACGGTAGCGCCGGGCCATGCCCGGCGGAACAGCTTCAGTGCCAACCAAGGTTGGCACCTACCAGAGCACGACGGTTGGCACCTACCAGGCTGCGGCGGCACGCTATGCTGTGCCGATGAACGACGATTCCCGTTTCCTGCACGACCTTCAGCAACGCCAGGCCGCAGGCGAAGACCTGCGCTATCTGTGTTTCTGGGGCCACCAGCCGCCGCGCAGCGGTGTGTCTGCGTCCTGCTTCAGCCAGTGGTACGACGCCGGCTTCGACATTGATGGCGTGCACTACCGCACCGCCGAGCACTACATGATGGCCGGCAAGGCGCGGCTGTTCGGCGCAAGCGTGCTGCTCGACAGGATCATCGCCAGCGCCACGCCGGACAAGGCCAAGGCGCTGGGCCGCCAGATCGAAGGCTTCGATGAAGCGCGCTGGGTGCAGGCGCGCTACGACCTGGTGGTGGCCGGCAACCGCGCCAAATTCAGCCAGAACCCGGAACTGGGCGCCTTCCTGCGCGCCACGGCGGGTTGGGTGCTGGTGGAAGCCAGTCCGGTGGATTTCATCTGGGGCATCGGGCTGGCCAAGGACCACGCCGACGCGCACAACCCGGCGCAATGGCGCGGGCTGAACCTGCTGGGGTTTGCATTGATGGATGTGCGCGAGGCGATGTAGCGCTTATCCACGCATGGCGTGGATCTACTGCTGGCGGTTCAAGGCTTCGGGAAGATCGAGACGCGCGATCGCAGGATGCTCGCGATGTTCTGCCTGCCAGAGATCGTAGGCCGCTTGCATCGCCAACCACATCCGGGCATTTCCCAGACCGGCCAGTTCCAAGCGGTACGCCAGCTCGGCAGAAATGCCTGCATGGCCGTTGATGACCGTCGACAATTGCCCACGTGAGTACCCGAGGTGGTGAGCGAGCGCACTGATGGACATCTTGATCGTCGGCAGGATGTCTTCGCGTAGCGCTTCTCCAGGATGGGGCGGATCATGCAGCGGCATCGGATAGCTTCCTAGTGATAATCGAGGTAGTCGACCAGTTCAACATCAAGACCGCGGAAGCGAAAAACCAGTCGCCAATGCGCTGACACGCTTACCGACCAGTATCCCTTGTAGCTGCCACGCAAGGGGTGCAGGCGATTGCCTGGCAGCCCCATGTCTCCAGGCGTATGGGCCTGGTCCAACTGGTGAAGCAGGCGCCGCAAGCGTGCAACATGATCGGCGCGGACACCCGATGCGTCCCCACGCTCATAAAGTGTCCTCAGTCCTTTGTGCTGGAAGCTGACGATCACCCCAGTACACTGTAAGGCATCACCTTACACCCTGCAATTGCGCAATCAGTGTGCACGCGCACCTCCAGGCCCAGAAGCTGGCTGGCTCTTGCTGCGGCCACCCGAGGATCCTGTTGTCGCAGGGAATGCGGTACCGGCGGAAGAGGCCATCGCGTCATCGTCATCGACACGGCGGTCAGTGCCGATCGGAAAACAGGAAAGGCCGGCTTGCGCCGGCCTTTCCCTTTCCTGCTTCGCGAGGCGGCTTACAGCGCCTTGGCTGCTTCCACCACGTGCGTGGCGGTGATGCCGAAGTGCTGGTACAGCTTGTCGGCCGGGGCCGAGGCGCCGAAGGTGTCGATGCCGATCACCGCACCGTCCAGGCCGACGAACTGGCGCCAGAAGCCGGTCACGCCGGCTTCCACCGCCACGCGCTTGCGCACGGCGTTGGGCAGCACCGATTCACGGTAGGCCGCATCCTGGCGCAGGAACACGTCGGTGGACGGCATGGAGACCACGCGGGTCTTCAGGCCGGCGGCATCCAGCTGCGCCTTGGCTTCAGTGGCCAACGACACTTCCGAACCGGTGGCGATCAGGATCACGTCCGGGGTGCCGGCCGCGTCGGCCAGCACGTAGCCGCCGCGTTCGATCTGCGCGATCTGCTCGGCATCACGCGGCTGGTGCGGCAGGTTCTGGCGGCTGAACACCAGGCAGCTCGGGCCGTCCTGACGGGTGATCGCAGCCTTCCAGCTCACTGCCGATTCCACCGCATCGCAGGGGCGCCACACATCGTTGTTCGGGATGTAGCGCAGCGAGGCCAGATGTTCCACCGGCTGGTGGGTCGGGCCGTCTTCGCCCAGGCCGATCGAGTCGTGGGTGTAGACGTGGATGGCATGGGCCGGGATCAGCGCGCTCATGCGCACACCATTGCGGGCGTAGTCGCTGAACACCAGGAAGGTGGCATCGAACGGAATGAAGCCACCGTGCAGGGCCAGGCCGTTGGCAATGGCGGTCATGCCGAACTCGCGCACGCCGTAGTACACGTAGTTGGCGTTGGCGTCGTCGCTGGCGACCGACGTGCTGCCCTTCCACAGGGTCAGGTTGGAATGCGCCAGGTCAGCCGAGCCGCCGACGATTTCCGGCAGCAGCGGGGCGAAGGCTTCGATGGCCAGCTGCGAGGCCTTGCGCGAAGCGATCGTCGGGCCTTCAGCGGCCACCTGGGCGATGTAGGCATCGGCCTTGGCGACAAAGTCGGCCGGCAGTTCGCCGTGCGAGCGACGGGTCAGTTCGGCGGCCTCGGCCGGGAACTGCGCGGCGTACTTGTCGAACTGCTGTTCCCATTCGGCCTGGCGCAGGGTGCCGGTACCGCCGGCACGCCAGCCGGCGTAGATCTCTTCGGGAATCTCGAACGGACCGTAGTTCCAGCCCAGCTGCTTGCGCGTGGCTTCCAGTTCGTCCTTGCCCAGCGGCGCGCCGTGGCTGGATTCCTTGCCGGCCTTGTTCGGCGAACCAAAACCAATCGTGGTGCGGCAGCAGATCAGGGTCGGCTTGTCGTCCTGCGACAGGGCCGCTTCGATGCCGGCCTTGATGCTTTCCGGATCGTGGCCATCGACATCGCGCACCACGTTCCAGCCGTAGGCCTCGAAACGCTCGGGGGTGTTGTCGGTGAACCAGCCTTCGACGTTGCCGTCGATGGAGATGTGGTTGTTGTCCCAGAAGCAGACCAGCTTGTGCAGGCCCCAGGTGCCGGCCAGCGAAGCGGCTTCATGCGAAACGCCTTCCATCAGGCAGCCATCGCCCATGAACACCCAGGTGCGGTGGTCGACGATTTCCAGCTCCGGGCGGTTGAAGCGCTGTGCCAGCAGCTTCTCGGCCAGGGCGAAGCCCACGGCGTTGGCAAAACCCTGGCCCAGCGGGCCGGTGGTGGTTTCCACGCCCGGGGTCTCGTGGCGTTCCGGGTGGCCGGCGGTGTGGCTGCCCAGCTGGCGGAACTGCTTGAGCTGTTCGATCGGCAGGTCGTAGCCGCTCAGGTGCAGCAGGGCGTACTGCAGCATCGAGCCGTGGCCGTTGGACAGCACGAAGCGGTCACGGTTGAACCACTGCGGGTTGTTCGGGTTGTGCCGGAGATAGTCGTTCCAGAGGACTTCGGCGATATCGGCCATGCCCATGGGCATGCCGGGGTGGCCGGACTTTGCGGTTTCAACCGCATCGGCGGCAAGGAAGCGGATGGCGTTGGCCAACTGGCGACGGGTAGGCTGCGTCATGGTTCTGTCGGAATCGGGAGGCGGCCGCGGACGTGCGGGCCCCCCATTGTCCCACAGACCCGGGGCCGGGTTCAGGCGTAGGGCCAGATCCCTTGCCAGAGAGAGGATCTGGCCCCGCCCGCCGCTTACTTCGGGGCGGCGGCCTCGATCACGGCGCACATCGACTTCTTCTGGAAGTCCTCGCCGGTGGCGTAGGTGGCCGGGGTGGTCTTGGTCACGGTGATCTTCGAGCCCTTGCCCTCGGCCTCGATCAACACGTTCCACGGCAGGGTGGTCTGGCCGCCGTTGAACTGGACGTTCTGCTCCATGGTGAGCATGCCCAGGTCCTTGTCCACGGTGGCCACCTTCAGGCCCGACTTCACGCCTTCGATCTGGATGCGCTTGAGCGCGTCAGCCGGCGTCGCGTTGGGCACTACGTCCCAGGTGGTGAAGGTGCGCCCGGCGAAGAAGCTGCCGGTCTTGGTGTAGTTGGTTTCACAGGCCTTCTGGGCACTGGCGTCGAAGGCCAGCAGGCCCAGGGCGGCGACCATCACGTACGAAATCCTCATTTCTGCTCCCGTTCGCACGGCGCCAATCCCGACGCCTTCCATGCGTCGGGATAGTATCCATGGCATTCAGGGCGCGTTCAATCGCGCGGCGCAGCCGGCTCCGGGCCATCGTGCGCTTCACCCTTGGCCACCAGGGTGGTCAGGGCCAGGTCGCCGGTCACGTTCAGGGCGGTGCGGCACATGTCCAGGAAGTGGTTCACGCCCAGGATCAGGCCGATGCCCAGCGGGTTCACCCCGACCATGGCACAGATCATGGCCACCACCGGCAGCGAGCCGGACGGCACGCCGGCCGTACCGATGCCGCCCAGGATGCACACGGCCATGACCATGATCTGCTGGCCGATGCTCAGGTCCACGCCGAAGAACTGGGCCAGGAAGATGACCGTCACACCCTCGAACAGCGCGGTGCCGTTCTGGTTGGCGGTGGCGCCCACGGTCAGCACGAAGCGCGACACGCGCTGCGGCAGGCCCATCTGGTCGGCCACGCGCAGGGCGGTGGGCAGGGTCGCGTTGCTGGAGGCGGTGGAGAAGGCCATCACCGTCGCTTCCTGGGTATCGCGGAAGAACGACAGCGGCGAACGGCCCGACAGCCACACAGCGGTACCGTAGGTCACCACCATGTGCAGGCCCAGGGCCAACACCACCACGCCCACGTAGGCGCCCAGGCGGATGATCAGTTCGAAGCCGAACAGTGCCGCCAGGTTGAACATGAAGCAGGCCACCGCGTACGGGGCCAGGCGGATGACCAGGTTGATCAGGGTCATCGAGATTTCGAACACGCCCTCGATGGCACGGCGCAGCGGCGCGACCTTCTCATCGTCGGTCAGCACCATGCCGATGCCGAACATCAGCGCGAAGAACATCAGCGACAGGATGGCGCCGTTGTCCGATGCGGCCTGCAGCACGTTGCTGGGCACGATCGACAGCAGCATGTCCATGCCCTTGGGCGTGCCATGGATGCCGGCCACGATTTCCTTGCTGCGCTCGGCGTTTTCCGAAAGCATCAGCGCGGCTGTCTGCGGGTCCACGCCGGCGCCGGGCTTGAGCACGTTCACCAGCACCAGGCCGATGCCCACGGCAATGCCGGACAGCAGCACGGTATAGGCCAGGGTCTTCCAGCCGATGCGGCCGAGGGCGCGGATATCGCCCATTTCCGACACACCCATGATGAGTGCCGAGAAGATCAGCGGCACGATCAGCATGAAGATCAGGTTGAGGAACAGGCCCGAAGCGGGCGTGGTGATGTAGTCCATCACCCACTTGGCGCCGGTCTGCAGGCCTTCCACGCTGCCACCCAGGGCGTGCACGATCAGTCCCAGGACCAGGCCGATCGCGAAGCCGATGCCCATCTTCCAGTGCAGGGGCAACTTCTTCTTGCCGGCAGCAGCTGCTGTCATATGCGGGGTTCCTCGAAAAATGAATCTACTCTAACAAAGCGCGCAGGCCGCGCTGGTTCAGGGTTGCCGCGTGGGGTACAGCGGCGCCAGCCCAGTGTCGCCGGCCGCCTGCGGGGCCGACCAGTGCGGTCCGTCACGGAAGGCCACCCGCAGGCGCGCCCGCAGCGCGCCCAGTTCGCCCTGCCCGCCCCAGCGTGCCTGCTGCAGGTCGCGCAGCACCTGGCGCTGTTCGGCGTCGGCCAGGCGTTCGATCACCTGCTCCAGGCGGTCCACGCCGGCCATCTTGCACAGCTGTTCCTCTACTTGGTCGAAGCCGTCGGCATCCAGCGCGCGGCGCAGGTCGGCCGTGCTGCCGCCACCACGTCGGACCGGCGACGCCGCCGCGCCCGCCGGGGCACCGGCAGGCGCCGCTGCCCTGCGGCCACGGCGCCAGCCCCACAGCAGGGTCAGCAGCCACAGCACGACCAGCCCCACCACGGCGGCCACCCACGGCCATGCCGGCACCGCGCGTGCCGTCGCGGCCAGGGCCGTCTGGGGCGCCGGGGTCGCATCCTGGCCGGGCAGGGCCGATTGCGTGTCGATCGGCTGCGGTGCAGGCACCCCGCCACGCCCGGCGCTGACCGCCAGGCGCAGTTCGGGCAAGCGCGCCTGCTGCGCCGTGCCACTGTCCACGTCCCACCAGGCCACGCTGGGCCCGGGCACCACCAGGTCGCCCGGCGTGCGCGGCACGATCGAATAGCGGCGGGTGATCTTCAGCCGCGGCGTGCTGCCGGTGAAGGTTTCATCGTATTGCGCCGGTTCGGCGAACACCTGCGCGGCATCGCCCAGGTCGGGCACCGGCAGGTCGGTGAACTGCGCGCGCGTGGCCCCGTTGGCCACCGCTTCAACGACAACGGTGGCGGCCTCGCCGGTACGCGCGGTGGTCGGCGCACTGGTATAGCGCAGCTGCAGGCCGTGCAGCGGCAGCCAAGGCTGTGGCGCCTGCGCCGGTTGCTCGCGCACCTGCAGGGTGCGTTCGGGCGCGACGGCATTCATGCGGCCACCGCCCCCGTTGCCGAAGAAATCGTCGAAGAAACCGCCGGCACTGCGGCCGCTGAAGCGTGCGCCCGGCAGGCGCAGCGCACCACTGCGTTCGGGAATGAGCAGGAAGCGCCGTTCAACCACGTTGTAGCGACGGCCATTGATCTGCCGCACGTCGGTGCGGTCCTCGCCCACCCGTTGCAGCGATGCACCCTGCGGCGTATCGAGCACCAGCTCGCCCGAGGCCAGCTGCGAGGCGAAATACAGCCGCACCACCACGCCTACGCTCTGCTGCACGTAGGGCGTGTCATCGTCCACCTCGGTTTCGACGAAGGCGGCGGCATTGGTCTGCGCCGTCGCTACCGCCGCGGCATTCACCTGCAGGGTGAGCGGCACCGTGCGTGCGGCGCCGACCTGCAGCGAGGGGACCTGCAACGCGCCGGTGCGGCGCGGCGTCAGCAGCACCGTGTATACATCGCGGCGCTGCATGCCGCCATTGCTCCACTGCACCTGGCGGCTACTGCTCTGTGCGCCCAGCGCGAAATCGACGTTCAGCGGCGTGTAGTCCGGCGTGCCCTGGTCGGTTTCTACATTCAGGGTGACCGAGTCGCCGGCGGCGATGGTGTCCGGTTCCAGCCACGCACGGGTCTGTGCCATGGCAGCCAGCGGCAGCCACAACAGCCACAGGGCCAGCGCCGGCAACGCCCAACGTTCATGCACGCGTGCCCTGCGCTTCATCGCCCTTCCCTCTTTCTGCGTTCATTTTCCAATTGGAACTTGGTGCGCAGCAGCGCTCCCGGATCATCGGGAACACGGCGCATCCACGCTTCCACGGCCTGTTGTTCCTCGCGCTGCTGCGGGGTACGGCCGTCGCTGCGTGCGGCGACCTTGCCGGCCTGGTCGGCGCGCTGCGCCTGCTGCAGGGACTGCTGCATGCGCTGGCGCTGCTGTGCATCGGCCTGCGCCTGCGCCTTGGCGTCGGCCGACTGCGGCGGTTGCTGCGAATCGCCCGCGCCCGAACCGTCCTGCTGCTCACCCGGCTTGCCGTCCTGCGGACGTTGCGGTTGGCCCTGCTGGCCCTGTTGCCCTTGTTGACCCTGCTGCCCCTGCTGGCCCTGCGACGGCTTGGACGGCTGCGATGGGTTCTGCGACTTCGGCGGCTGTTTGCCCTGCCCCTCGTTTTTGCCCGGCGGCGGCTTGCGCTTGCGCGCGGCATCGACCACTGCGCGGTTGGCCACGGCATCGGCCATGCCCGGGTGCTTGGCCAGCGCCTTGTCATAGGCGGCGATGGCGCCGTCATAGTCGCCCTGGCGTGCCAGCGCGTTACCCAGGTTGTACCAACCGGCATCGCTGTCGATGCCTTCGAACTTCTGTCGGGCCGCGGCGAAATCGCCGTTGTGGTACGCCTGCACGCCTTCGGCCAGGCGCTCGTGTTCGCGCTGGTCACCGCGTTGCCACAGCGTACCGTGTGCTGGGCTGGTGGCCGCGGCTGGCGGCGCGGCCTGCACCTGCCCGCTCAGCGGCAACAGGCCCACGGCCAGCACGGCGGCCAGCAGCGCGCGGCGACGGAACGCCAGCAGCGCCAGCAGCATCACCGGCGGCAGCAGCCAGTAGCCTTCGTCCTGCCACTGCCGGCTCTGGCCGGGACGCGCCTGCGCCTGCGCACCGCTGCCGTCCAGCACATCCAGCGTCTGCAGGTCACGATCATCGGCGGCAATGCGCTGGTAGCGACCGCCGCCGGCTGTGGCCACTGCGCGCAGCCCGGTTTCGTCCAACGCGGCCTGCGCGATCTGGCCGCTGCTGTCGCGGTAAGCGGCACCGGCGGGCGTGCCCAGGCCCAGCACCGACACCTGCAGGCCGAGTGCGCGCGCCTGCGCCGCGGCCAGTGCTGCTTCGCCGTTGGCCTGGTCGCTGATCAGCAGGATGCGCCCGCGCAGCGCACCGGTCTGCCGCAGCAACTGCGTGGCCCAATCGATGCCGCGGTCGGCACGCTGGCCATCGCGTGGCATCACATCCGGCGCCAGCGCATCCAGGTACAGCGCCACGTTGGCCACATCGTCGGTCAACGGCGCCACCGTATAGGCATCGTCGGCGTAGACCACCAGGCCCACCTGCCCGCCCTGTCGCGCCCGCAGCAACGCGCCGATCTTGGCCCGCGCCTGCAGCAGGCGCGACGGCGGCAGATCGGTCGCAGTGATGCGGCTGGACAGATCCAGCACCACCACCAAGGGCGCGCTGGACTGGAACAAGGGCTGCGCCTGTTGCCGCCAACTGGGCCCGGCCAGGGCCAGCACGGCCAACGCCCAGCCCAGCACGATGGCCCACGGCAACCGCAGCCGCCGGCGCCCCTCGGCCGCCAGCAGGTGCGGCAGCAGATGCGCATCCACCGCCTGCCGCCAGCCCTCGCTGCGGCGCTGCCGCCACAGGGCGAAGGCGATGATCACCGGCAGCGCCAGCAACGCCCACAGCCAATCAGGCCGCAGGAAATGCAGCGCGTTCCAGTCCGGCAGGGCCAGCAACAGGGCGATCATCGGCGTCGCTCCGGCCACAGCCAGGCCAGCGAACCCAGCAACAGGGCCAGTGCCAGCGGCCAGGCGTAGCGTTCGTCGCGCGGGCGCGTGCTGGGGCCCTTGCCGGCGATCGGCTCCAACCGGTCCAGCTCGGCATAGATGCCCACCAGTTCGTCGGTATCGCGCGCACGGAAGAAGCGCCCACCGGTCTGCTCGGCGATCCGCCGCAGCGTGGCCTCGTCCACCGGGTCACGATCGGCGGCGATGGGAATACCGAACAGGCGCATGCTGCCGTCGCCACCGAAGGCCACGGTGTGTACCCGCACGCCTTCGGCCTTGGCCAGCTCGGCGGCGCGCAGTGGTTCCAGCACGCCGGCATTGCTGACACCGTCGGTCAGCAGGATCAGTACCCGCTGTCCTTCCGGCTGCGCGCGCAGGCGTTTGACGGCCAGTGCGATGGCATCGCCGATGGCCGTTTCACGGCCCGCCAGGCCGACCACGCTGTCGCGCAACTGGTCGCGCACGCTGGCCAGGTCGGCAGTGATGGGCGTAAGCGTGTACGCGCGGTCGCCGAACACCAGCAGGCCCACGCGGTCGCCGGCACGGCGGTCCAGGAAGTCGGCCAGCACCGCCTTGGCCGCGGTCAGGCGTTCCACCGCCTGCGGGCCCAGCACCATGTCCGGCTCGCTCATGCTGCCCGATACGTCCATGGCCAGCATCATCTGCCGGCCCTGCTGCGGCGGGGTGATGGCTTCGCCCAGCTGCTGCGGGCGGGCCATCGCCACGCACAACGCGGCCCAGCCCAGCCACAACAGCAGGGTGCGCAGCCACGACGCATCCACCCGCCCTTCACCGGCCAGAGCCTGCAGTTCGGCGGCGGCATACGGCACGCGCAGCGCCGCGCCCGGCAATGCGCGGCGCGGCCAGAAATGCATCAGCAGCGGCAGCGGCAGTGCCAGCAACGCCAGCGGCCACGCCAGCTGCAGATCCGGCCAGGGCCAGTAGGAGGCCAGCAGGTTCATCGGCGGGGCTCCTGCAGCAGCTGCAGATAGCGCTGCCGCGCCCACGCGCGAATGTCGTCCAGCTGCGAGCTCTCTATCTGCGGGCGGTACGGGCCTTCGGCCAGCAGGGTGCGCTGCGCATCGGGCAACGCGTCCTGCGGATCGATGCGCGCCCACCAGGCCGCATCCTGCAGCGCTTCGCTGCCCGGCTGTGCCTGGCGTGCCGCACGCCGCAACAGACCGGCAATCGCGGCCAGCTCGGCCGGACCGGTGCCGGCGGCCTGCAGTTCCTGGTCGAAGGCGTGCAACCAGCGCTGGCGGCGACGGCGACGCCGGACCACGATCACCACGATGACCGCCAGCACCAGCACCACGGCGGCGATCACCATCAGCCAGCCCGGCGCAGGCGGCCACCAGGCCGGTGCAGGCGGCAGCGTGACGTCGCGCAGCGGCAGTGCAGCGCTCATGCCGGCACCTCGGTGGCGGCCGGCGCCAACCAGGCATCGCTGGCGGCATCGGTGGAGAGCAGCTGCACATCGATGCGGCGCGCCACCAGGTGCCGTCGCAGCGCGTCCACCGGCGCGACGAAATGGGCATGCCAGTGCGCCTGCACATCGCTGCGGCGCAGGTCCAGACTGACCCGCTGCTGTGGCGACAGGAACTGCAGCGCGGCCGATGGCGGCTGCATTTCCAGCGGATCAACCAGCAGCAGCAGCGTCACGTCGTGGTGTTGGGCCAACGCGCCCCAGCGCGCAGGGGCGATGCGCAGGGCCTGCTGCGGATCGGCCAGCACCAGCAGCCGCGCACCGGGGCGCAGCACGCGGCTGGCGTGGTCCAGCGCGCGCTCCAGGCCCAGATCGTCGGCGGGCGGCTGCGCGTACCAGCGGGTAAGCGCGTCGAGCACGCGCAGCACGCCGCGCGGCCCGCCAGCAGGGGCTACCGGCGGTTCGCGGTCGCTGCCGCGCAACGCCCCGATGCGGTCGCCACGGCGCTGCGCCGACCACGCCGCAATGGCGCCGGCACGCGCGGCCTGCACCGACTTGAAGCGCACGCGGGTGCCGAAATACAGCGCCGGCGCGGTATCGGCCACGATCAGCGTCACCCGTTCGCGCTCGGCCTGGAACAGCTTGGTATGCGCACGGCCGCTGCGCGCGGTCACCCGCCAGTCGATATGGCGCGCGTCATCGCCGGCCACGTACTCGCGCGATTCGGCGTATTCCATGCCACGGCCGCGCAGCGGCGACGGTGCCTGCCCGGCAAGACCGGTGCGACCGCGACGCGGTGCCGGCGGGCGTTGCGCCAGGCCACGCAGGGCCACCAGTTCGGCCAACTGCGGTCGCAGGCCGTCGCCGGCGCTGGGCGTGGGAAGATCGGTCATGCGCAGGCTCAGGGCGCGGGCACGCGGGCCAGCAGTTCCTGTACCAGGCGCTCGCCGTCCCAGCCTTCGGCAGTGGCTTCATAGCTGGGCAGCACCCGGTGGCGCAGCACGTCGGCGGCCACCGCCCGCACGTCGTCGGGGGTGACGAAATCGCGACCGGCCAGCCAGGCGCGCGCACGCGCGCAGCGTTCCAGGGCGATGGACCCGCGCGGGCTGGCACCCCAGGCGATGCGGCGGCCCAGTGCCGGGTCGTAACGGCCGGGATCGCGCGAGGCCAGCACCAGTTCCACCAGGTAGCGTTCCAGTGCCGGCGCCATGTGCAGATCCAGCACCTGCCGGCGCGCATCGAAGACATCCTGCAACGGCAGCTTGTCCGGTGCCGGCGCCGCTTCACCCAGCGCACCACGCGGACGCTCGCGCGCCAGCCGCAGGATCTCCGCTTCGGCGGCCTGGTCGGGGTAGCCGATGCGCACGTGCATCAGGAACCGGTCCAGCTGCGCTTCTGGCAGCGGGAAGGTGCCTTCCTGCTCGATCGGGTTCTGCGTGGCCATCACCAGGAACAGCGACGGCAGCGCATAGGTGTGCCGGCCGACGGTCACCTGGCGTTCGCCCATCGCTTCCAGCAGCGCCGACTGCACCTTGGCCGGGGCACGGTTGATCTCGTCGGCCAGCAGGATGGGATGGAAGATCGGGCCGGGCACGAATTCGAAACGGCCTTCCTGCGGGCGCCAGATCTCGGTGCCGGTCAGGTCGGCCGGCAGCAGGTCGGGGGTGAACTGCACGCGCGCGAACTCGGTTTCCAGGCGTGCGGCCAGCGCGCGGATGGCGGTGGTCTTGGCCAGGCCGGGCGCGCCTTCCACCAGCAGGTGGCCGTCAGCCAACAGCGCGATCAACAGGCGCTCGACCAGTGCGGCCTGGCCGACGATCTCCGCCGACAGCGCGTCGCGCAGGGCGGTGAAGGCGGCATGCAGCCGCGAGGTGGCCGGCGCAGGCGGCGGGGAGATGGATTCGGGCATCGGCGGTGGCAGGTTCATGGGGGCCTTTGACCGGCGCAGGACGGCACGGGTTCCCCACATCATCGCAGGCTGGTCCTGGGATTGGATCAAGAATGGATGAATGGCCCTGCACGCAGGGCGTGCATCCACAACGAAAAAGGGGCCGCACGTGGCGGCCCCTTCTCGTACATCCGGTGGCACCGATCAGCTGCGCTTGGCTACGCGCAGCACCTTCGGGGTCACGAACACCAGCAGTTCCGCCTTGTCCTTGTTGCGGCCGCGCTTCTTGAACAGATTGCCCAGGAACGGCACGTCGCCCAGGAACGGCACCTTGCTGACGCTGTTGCGGTCGGTGAACTCGTACACGCCGCCGATCACCACGGTCTGGCCGTCTTCCACCAGCACGGCGGTGTTGACCTCGCGACGGTTGATGTTCGGCACCTGGCCGTAGCCTTCCAGCACGATGTAGCTTTCGACCTCGTCCTTCTTCACTGCCATGTTCAGGAACACGCGGTTGTCGTCGGTGATGGTCGGGGTGACCTTCAGCTCCAGCACCACTTCCTTGAACTGCACGTTCGGCGTGGCCGCAGCACCGACACCACCACCGCTGATGGTGACGTAGCCGATTTCCTTACCCTGCTTGATCAGGGCTTCGCGCTGGTTGGTGGTGACCACGCGCGGGTTGGAAATGACTTCACCACGCGACTCTTCCTGCATGGCCGACAGTTCCACGTCCAGCAGGTAGCCGGCGTTGAGGATCGACAGTGCCAGCGAACCGGGGTTGCTGGTGGAGGCCACCGGCAGGTTCCAGTTCAGGCCGCGGGTGATGGACGAACCGACCGCGACAGGACGGGGACCCACGCTTCCGCCCGCGATCCAATCACGCACGGCCTTGGCATTGGTTTCCGCTGCGTCAACCTGCGACTTGCGGGTCGCGGCATTGGCATCCAGATCGCCACTGAAGTACACGTTGTCGCGGCTGCCGCTGATGCCGAACTTCGCACCCAGTTCGCGGGCGAAGGTATCGGTGGCGATCACGATGCGGCTTTCGATCAGCACCTGGTCGACCGGGCGGTCGATCACCCCGATCAGCTCACGCATGCGCGCGATCTTCTTCGGAATGTCGCTGATCATCAGCGTGTTGGTGCGCTCGTCGGCCACGATGCGGCCGCGCGAGGACAGGAAACCACTCTCTTCCTGCGACGACGAACCACTGCCGCCACCACCCTGGCCACCACTACCGCCGCCGCCGATGCCCTTGGCTTCGGTCAGCGCTTTGAAGATCTGCGTGGCGCTGTGGTAGTTGATCTGCACGTAATCGGTCACCAGGTCTTCGCGGTTCTCGATCGCAATGCGCGCGTCTTCCTTTTCCTGCTCGAACTTGGCCAGTTCGGCCTGCGGCGCAACCCAGATCACGCTGCCGTCGCGACGCTTGTCCAGGCCCTTGGCACGCAGCACGATGTCCAGTGCCTGGTCCCACGGCACGTTGACCAGGCGCAGGGTCACGTTGCCCTGCACCGAATCGGAGGCCACCACGTTCAGGTTGGATTCTTCGGCGATCAACTGCAGCACGGTGCGCACCGGCACGTCCTGGAAGTTGAAGGTGACCGGCTTGCCGCTGTAGCCGCGCTGCGGCACGCCCTTGGCGGCCTGGCTGACGCTGCCGGCACTGACCGCACCCACCGCGGCCGGAGCCTTGCGCGGGGTGATCTCGACCACGTATTCGTTGCCGCTCTGGTAGGCCAGCGATTCGACCGCACCGCCGGTGCTGAGCACCAGCTGGGTGCCGGCACCGGACGGCTTGGCGTCGATGCGCTGCACCGGCGTGGCGAAGTCGGTCACGTTCATCGGCTTCTGCAGGTTCGCCGGCAGGCGTGCGTTGCCCACATCCACGATCACGCTGTTGTCCTGCGTGCGCAGATCCGGGATGGCGCCCTGGCCATCGAACTGCACGATCAGGCGGCCGCTGCCGTCATCACCGCGCTTGAAGTCGATGCGCGACACCGCCAGGCTGGCCGGCGCGGTGGCCGGTGCAGCAACGGTGGTGCTGGCCGGCTTTGCAGCCGGTGCGGCAGCCAGCGCCGGAGCGCAGGCCAGCATCAACGCGACTCCCAGCGCGCTGATGCGGTTCAAGGTAGAGCGCCGGATGGGTCGCAGCCCCTTGGCTTGGTGAAAAGTCATCGTGCTATCCCCAGTAAACGATCATTGATCTTCCAGCGCGAGCGTAGCCGGACGTTCCAGCCAGCCACCCGCGCCATCCGGCACCAGTTCGATCAGCTCCACGCGGTCTTCGAAGACCGCGGTGACCCGCCCGTCGCTCTGCCCCAGGTAACCGCCCGGGCGTACCCGGTAAGTCACCTTGTCCGGCCCCATCACCAGCGCGACGGTACCGCCGCCGGTGCCGATGGTGCCGACCATGTCCAGTGCATCCAGCGGGAACCCTTCCAGGGGTTCCTTGCGCCGGTTCGGATCCGGGCGCAATCCGCCAGTCCCCTGCTGCGGATTGGTCCAGGCATCGGTGAACGGATCGCGCATGCCCTGCGCGGAATATTCGAAGGTCTCGAACTGCTGCATGACGGGCAGCGGCTCCAGCGGCTGCGCCGGTCGGGCGCGTTCGCTCTCGACCCACTTCTCAAGGTTGGGGGCATCGCCCGGCGTGCTGGTCACACCTCGGCCGCAGGCCGCCAGCAGCAGTACCGCCATCGCCATGCCACCACGTGCAATGAAGGAACGGATCACTTCTGCGCCTCCTTGCCTGCTTCGCCTGCTTCGGCCTTCTGCTGTTCCGCCACCTCGGTTTCATCCAGGTAACGGTAGGTCTTGACCGTACCGGACAGCACCAGCGCACCGGCGCGGATGTTGCCGTTGGTCTTGTCGGCCGGCTTCAGGTTGATGTCGTGCATGGTCAGGATGACCACGCGCGGCAGCGAGGCCACGCCACTGACGAACGCACCGAACTGGTGGTAGCTGCCCACCATGCTCAGCTTGATCGGCTTCTCGGCGTAGAACTCCTTGACCTGCTCTTCTTCCGGCTCGAACAGCTGGTTGGCCAGGCCGCTGGACAGCGCGGTCTGCGAGATGTCGATGATCAGATCGGGCATCTCGGTCTTGCTGGGCAGCTGGCGCAGCATCTGCTGCAGCACCTGCTCCATCTGGGCCAGCTGCTGCTTCAGCGGTTCCAGGTTGACCGCGCGTTCCTGTTCCTTGGTGAATTCCTGGCGCAGGGTGGTTTCCTGGCTTTCCAGGGTCTGCAGCTCTTCGCGCTTGCCGCTGATCAGCAGCATCCACAGCACGAAGATGATGACCAGGGCGATCAACGAGCAGAAGACAATCTTGGCGTTGCGCGGCCAGTTGCCGATGTCGTTGAAATCCAGGTTCTTCAGTTCGACTTTCTTGCTCATGCGCGGTCCCCCTGCGGCAGGGCATGGAAGGCCTGCGGCGGCTGGGCCAGGCGGCTACCCTCGTTCTTCGGTGCGGCGGCCGGCGGTGCCGGTTGCGCTGCGGGGGTGGCCGGTGCGGCCGGGGCCTGCGGTGCAGGTGCCGGTGCGTTGCCCGGGGCCGGTGCATTGGCCGGCGCCGGGGCTGCGCCCGGTGCGGCCGGAGCAGCCGGTGTGGCGGCATCCGGGCCCGCACTGAGCGGGGCCACGGTGGGTGCAGCCGGTGCGCCAGTTGCCACGCTGCCGTCGGCGTTCAGGCCGGGAGTGGTCGACTCCTCGCTCTGTGCCGGCAGCTTCACCGTCACCTTGAACACATACGGCAGGGCCTTGATGTCAGCCACCGGACCCACCGGTGCGGCGTCCTTGTCTTTCTCAGGCTCGCTGGCCTTGATGATCGACAGTTCCGGGTTGGTCATCCAGCCGGACACTTCCAGGTTGCGCATGTAGGCGGACACGCGCGCATTGGACTGCGTGCGGCCTTCCAGGGTGAGGGTGTCGCCATCCTGCTGCAGGGCGGTCAGCACCACGCCATCGGGAATGGTGCGGACCAGGGCGTCGAACAGGTGAACCATCTGCGAGCGCTTGGCCTGCAGCTGTTCGATCACCGCCTTGCGGGCCAGCAGACGGTTCTTCTGCTCGTCCAGACGGTCGATCTCGGCGTTCTGCGCCTTCACCTTGGTGATCTCGGCCTGCAGGTAGGCATTGCGGTCCATCTGGCCGCTCACCTGCATGTCGTAGTAGAACCACACCAACAGCGACAGCAGCACACCGCCGAGTGCGGCCATGCCCAGCATGACCCCGAACTCGCGCTGGCGTTGCTTGCGCCGTTCGGCGCGCCAGGGCAATAGATTGATGCGTGCCATCAGTCGAAGCTCCTCAGTGCCAGACCGGTGGCGATCATCAGCGCCGGGGCATCCTGGGCCAGCGCCTGGGCCTGTACCTTCGGGCCCAGGGTCATCTGTGCCAGCGGGTTGGCGACCACGGTCGGCACGCCCAGCTGTTCTTCGACCATTTCCGGCAGGCCTGCCAGCGCAGCGCAGCCGCCGGCCAGCACGATGTGATCAACCCGGTTGAATTCGCTGCCCGCGTAGAAGAACTGCAGCAGGCGGCTGATCTGCTGCACCGTGGCTTCCTTGAACGGCTCCAGCACTTCCATTTCATAGCTTTCCGGCAGCCCGCCCTGGCGCTTGGCCAGACCCGCTTCCTCGTAGCTCAGGCCGTAGCGGCGCATGATCTCATCGGTCAGCTGCTTGCCGCCGAACACCTGTTCGCGGCTGTACAGGCTGCGGCCACCGCGCAGGACGTTCAGGGTGGTCATGGTCGCGCCGATGTCAACCAGGGCCACCACGCCATCGCTGGACACCGGCAGTTCGCTGGCCACCAGGGCGAAGGCGTTCTCGACCGCGAAGGCCTCCACGTCCATCACCTTGGCCTGCAGGCCGCCCAGTTCCAGCGCCGACTGGCGCAGTTCCACGTTCTCGGAACGCGACGCGGCCAGCAGCACCTGGACCATTTCCGGGTTGTTCGGGATCGCCCCGATCACCTCGAAGTCCAGGTTCACTTCCTCGATCGGGTACGGAATGTAGTTGACCGCTTCCAGCTCGATCTGGGCTTCCATGTCGTTTTCGTCCAGATCGGCCGGCATCGGGATCACCTTGGTGATCACCGCCGATCCGGCCACGGCAGCGGCGGCCAGCTTGGCCTTGCTGCCGGAGCGGTTCATCGCGCGGCGGATGGCCTCACCCACGGCCTCCACTTCCACGATGTTCTTCTCCACCACCGCATTCGGCGGAAGAGGTTCCACAGCGTAATGTTCCACGCGGAAACGGCTACCGCTGCGGGAAAGCTGCAAGAGCTTCACCGCAGTCGAACTGATGTCGACGCCTATGAGTGGCGACTGACTTTTTGGGATAAGCCCCACGGTTTCTCCCCTGCCGACGGGCACTTGGACACAAGAGCTGTGTCCGCGCATTAATAACGTATTTTTAGCAAATGGCAACCACCCTGCTGTGAAGTCCCTCACAGGTTCACGATGCAGCCCCTGGCGTTTGTCGTTGCGTCCCCTGGCAGCGACCCCAGCCGCCACCGTGCGTAATCTATACTCTGCGACCACGAAATTCGCAATCGGAATCTGAACCCGATGACTCGACTCCGCCGCTGGCTGCGCTGGATCTTCCTTGTTGTACTGGTCCTGGCGCTGGTCGGAGCGGCCGCCGTGGGCGGCCTGTACTACGCTGTGTCCTCCAAGCTTCCCGACGTGCAGACCCTGCGCGACGTGGAAATGCAGGAGCCCATGTACGTCTACGCTGCCGATGGCAAGCTGATGGCGGTGTTCGGCGAGACCCGGCGCACCCCCATCACCATGAAGGACGTGCCGGACAAGCTGAAGAAGGCCTTCCTGGCCACCGAAGACGCCCGCTTCTATGAACACGGGGGCGTGGACTACAAGGGCATCGGCCGTGCGGTGTGGCTGCTGGCCACCACCAACGACAAGCGCGTGCCCGGTGGTTCCACCATCACCCAGCAGGTGGCCCGCCAGTTCTTCCTCAGTTCCGAATACAGCTACACCCGCAAGCTGGCCGAGATCCTGCTGGCCCGCAAGATCGAGTCGGAGCTGAGCAAGGACGAGATCTTCGAGCTGTACCTGAACAAGAGCTTTTTCGGCAACCGCGCCTACGGCGTGGCCGCCGCGGCCGAGTTCTACTACGGCAAGAAGCTGAACGAGCTGGACCTGGATGAAATGGCCTCGCTGGCCGGCATCCCCAAGTTCCCCTCGTCGGGCAACCCGATCTCCAACCCGGAACGTGCCCGCCAGCGCCGCGACAACTACGTGCTGCAGCGCATGGCCGACCTGAAGTTCGTCACCCAGGCCGAGGCCGACGCAGCCAAGGCCGTGCCGATGCACGCCACCGCGCACGAACCGCCGGTGCAGGTGGAAGCGCCTTACGTGGCCGAGCTGGTGCGCCAGGAAATGATCGCCCGCTTCGGCGGCGACGTGGTCAACAAGGGGTACCACGTCACCACCACCATCGATGCCACCCTGCAGACCGCGGCCAACCTGGCCGTGCGTGACGGCCTGCTGCTGTACGACCACCGCCACGGCTGGCACGGCGTGGAAAAGCAGGTGACGCTGGGCGCCGGCGACGATGCTGCGGCCCTGGCCGAGCACCTGCGCGGCATGTACGGCCAGGCCGGCCTGCTGCCGGCCATCGTGGCCAACACCGGCGCCGATGGCAGCGCCACGGTGGTGCTGGCCAACCGCAGCGAGATCGTGCTGCCGGCCGGTGCCGCCAAGTGGACCAACAAGACCCCCGGCAAGCTGGTGCAGCGCGGTGACATCGTGCGCGTGCGCGCCGGCGCCAAGGAAGGCGAGTGGCTGCTTGACCAGATTCCGCGCGGCCAGTCCGCGCTGGTCTCTCTGGACGCCCACAGCGGCGCGCTGAAGGCGCTGGTGGGTGGCTTCAGCTTCTCGGGCAACAAGTTCAACCGTGCCACCCAGGCCCGCCGCCAGCCCGGTTCCAGCTTCAAGCCGTTCGTCTATGCCGCCGCCTTCGACAAGGGCTACAACCCGGCCTCGATCGTGCTGGACGCCCCAGTGGTGTTCCGCGACCGCCGCGGCAAGACCTGGGCGCCGCAGAACGACGGTGGCGGTTTCCGCGGCCCGATGCGCCTGCGTGAAGCGCTGGTGCAGTCGCGCAACCTGGTGTCGGTGCGCCTGCTGGACGGCATGGGCGTGGACTACGCACGCAAATACATCAGCGAGTTT
Source organism: Stenotrophomonas sp. YAU14D1_LEIMI4_1 (assembly GCF_003086815.1). Taxonomy (NCBI): domain Bacteria; kingdom Pseudomonadati; phylum Pseudomonadota; class Gammaproteobacteria; order Lysobacterales; family Lysobacteraceae; genus Stenotrophomonas; species Stenotrophomonas sp. YAU14D1_LEIMI4_1. Next base: position 3,393,598 of record NZ_CP025997.1, read on the forward strand.
GGCTTCGCCGAATCGGAGCTGCCGCCGAACCTGTCGATGTCGCTGGGTACCGCCTCACTCACCCCGCTGTCGGTGGCCCGTGGCTACGCCGTGTTCGCCAACGGCGGCTCGCGCGTGGACACCTGGCTGATCGACCAGGTGAACGACCGCGACGGCAACCTGGTGTTCAAGGAAAACCCGGCGCTGGCCTGCCGCGAGTGCGCCGGCAGCAGCGACCAGCCGGTGAACCAGGTGGTGGACGGCTTCAACTTCGGCGCCCCGGCACCGAAGGTGGACCCGACCGCGGCCGCCAAGCCGGCCACCGAAACCCCGGCCGCACCGGCCAACCCGGATGCCCGCACCGCCCCGCGCGCGATCGACGCCCGCACCGCCTACCAGCTGGTGTCGATGATGCGCGACGTCGTGCAGCGCGGCACCGGCACCGCCGCCAAGGTGTTGGGCCGTGAGGACGTGGGTGGCAAGACCGGTTCCACCAACGACCACCGCGACGCCTGGTTCTCCGGCTTCGGCGGTCCTTACGCCACCACCGTCTGGGTGGGCCGCGACGACTTCCGTTCGCTGGGCTACCGTGAGTACGGCGGCAAGGCCGCCCTGCCGATCTGGATCGACTACATGCGCGTTGCGCTGAAGGACACCCCGATCGCCCAGAACGAGCCGCCGGCGGGCATGGTGCAGACCACGTTGAACGGTGCCACCGAGTGGGTGAAGGTGGAAGATATGGACCGCCTGACCGACTACGACCTGGACCTGCAGAGCACCCCGCAGGCCGACGCCGCCGCGTTCGATATCTTCTAAGGCACGCATGGGTGGGGCCAACCTTGGTTGGCCCCACGCAGCCCGGTAGCGGGCCAACCTTGGTTGGCCCCACGCAGCCCAGTAGCGGGCCAACCTTGGTTGGCCCCACGCAGCCCAGTAGGGGGCCAACCTTGGTTGGCCCCACGCAGGCCGGTAGCGGGCCAACCTTGGTTGGCCCCACACAGCCCGGTAGCGGGCCAACCTTGGTTGGCCCCACGCAGCCCAGTAGCGGGCCAACCTTGGTTGGCCCCACACAGCCCGGTAGCGGGCCAACCTTGGTTGGCCCCACGCAGCCCGGTAGCGGGCCAACCTTGGTTGGCCCCACGCAGCCCGGTAGCGGGCCAACCTTGGTTGGCCCCACGCAGCCCGGTAGCGGGCCAACCTTGGTTGGCCCTTTCGTGCCCACCAAGGTCGGCACCTACCAAAGCAAGTGCCGACCAAGGTCGGCACCTACCAGAGCAAGGGCCGATCTTGGTCGGCACCCGCCAGAGCAAGTGACGACCAAGCACGCGCATGTCACATCCCTGCGCTACTCTGTACCCAGGTCGCAAGAGGAGTCATCGCATGCATCGCGCACGCCAGCATGCTGCCAGCCAGACCCGCGAGCGCCGCCATCGCCTCGCCCACGAAGCCGCCCGCCTGATGGCCGAAGGCGGTATCCGCGACTACCACCAGGCCAAGTTGAAGGCCGCCAGCCGGCTCGGCATCCACGACGATGCCTCCCTGCCCCGCAATTCCGAGATCGAAGACGCCCTGCGCGAGCACCAGCGGCTGTTCGCCGGCCCCCAGCACAGCAGCCAGCTGCAGCGCCGCCGCGAGGCTGCGGTAAACGCCCTGGATTTCCTGCACGGCTTCGCCCCGCGCCTGGTCGGCCCCGTGCTGGACGGCACCGCCGATGCCAACAGCCCCGTACAGCTGCACCTGCACAGCGATGATGCTGAGGCCGTGCACCGCTTCCTGGACGAACACCGCATTCCCGCCGAATCGCGCACGCGCCGCCTGCGGCTGGACCGCGAGCGCAGCCTGGACGTGCCGGTGTGGGTGTTCAGCGCCGAAGAACTGACCTTCGACCTGGCCGTACTGCCCTACGACGCCCTGCGCCAGGCGCCGCTGTCACCGGTGGATGAAAAGCCGATGCGGCGCGCCTCGGCGGCGCAGGTCCGGCAGTTGCTGGCCGAAGAGGAAGCCCGCAGCTACTTCGGCATGTGAGGCAGCGCCGGCCTCAACCTGCGCTGCCCTGCACCACCTACCACTGGCTGGGCGGCTGCTGGTCGCGGAACATTACCCGCCCCATCAGCGGCCACGGCTCGCGATAGCTGGACTGGTGCATCATGTTGGCGTGCATGCGCCGCAGGTCATGCAGTATCCACAGGTGTGCGTGCACATCGCCGAAGTCGTCGGCCCAGCCGTCAGCCAGGCGCCGGCGTTCGCCCTCCAGCGCCGGCACCACGTCTTCCGGCACCTCCAGTACCGGCTGCAGTGCCTGGTACACCTGCTTGCTGCGTTCGCTTGCCTCGTGCAGGGTGTGGATGTACTCGCTCACCTTCTCGCAGGGGTACGGTGCGCACACGCCGGCCATGCCGATGTAGTCGGCAATGTCGGACAGCATGTCCGACTGCAGTTGCAGTGACACCGGCACTTGCAGCGCCTGCCGCGCCTGCATGGCCCGCTGCGCACCGGCTACGATGCGCGCGTGGGTGGTGAACGGCGTCAGCCCGTGGCCATCGGCATGGCGCACGGCACCCATCCGGCGATGCGCCTCGTAGGACAGCATCTCCATGCGCACCTGCGCTGCCTGCGGGTGGATGCGGGGCACCGTGGGGTTCATTGCGCGCCAGCCTACCCACAGGGTCGCCACTGCACACATTGCGAGGAAAGCCATCATCAGCGTGACCGAATTGACGTAACGCCTGTAGTAGTGGAATTTCGCGCGCAACGTGTAGTAGCGCCGATAGCTGATGAAGCGGCGTACGTAGCGATAGCTGCGCATTTCGTCTTCCAGCAGGCGTGAGCGCCGCGCGGGTTCTGGCTTCTGCTTGTCAGTGCCCATGATTCACCACCCAATGCCCAGACCCACGCCCATGGTGCGTTCACCGCTGTTGGTGAAGGCGCCATTGAGACTGAAGGTGGCTGAGCCCTTTTCGTTGAGGACGCGCTGGTAGCCCACCGCCATGGCCGATTCACCATCGCTGTAGCCCACGCCCGCACCCAGTCGGTTGTAGGTGTTCAGGCCAGCGGTGTTCATGGCCATTGCACTCTGCGCGCTGCTCATCGCGGCCATGCGGTTGAAGCGCTTGTCCATCTTGTCCAGGCGCGCATCCACCTGGCGGGAGATGCCATCGCTGTACTCGTTGGCGCGGGCCAGCATTTTCTCCAGCTCAGCGGTATCCACCTGGGGGGTGGGCGCCTCCGGCGCCGGTGCCTCGGCCTTCGGCGGGGCCGCCGCGATCACGCCGCGGTCGCCACCCGTCGCGTCCTGCGGCGTGTCGGCCAACGTCGACGCGGTGCGCGGGCTGACCTCCGGCCGCCCGTCGATACGCTGCTCGACCCCGTCGATGCGGGTATTGAGCTGCTGCTGCATGGCGTGCAGCTGCCCACCGTTCACTGCATCGCGGCTGCCGGCCGCGACCAGGCCGTTGGCCACGTTGCCCAGGACCATGCCATTGGCGCCCGCCAGATTCAGCTGGCCGAGGCCATCGGCACGCACCGTGGTGCCGTCCTGGAACACGGAGTTCAGTTGCTGTTCCACGCGCTCGGTGCGGCCTGCCTGCTCGATCACCGCACCATCAAGGGCGCTGAGTGCTTCGCCCAGTGAGTTCTGCAAGCGCCCTTGCAGAGTGTAGGTTGGGCGAATGACATTGCCGTTCGCATCCAGGCCGGCACCACCGCCGAGAACGGCCAGGCTGTCCGAAAGCTGGCCGACCGTCACGGCGTTGTGGGAGGCGGTGCCACGGGCGAGATTTGTAAGGCGACGTTTCAGGGATGCGTGGCCGATGGACACGGTATTGCTCTCATCAGCTATAGAATATCGCCCCAACGCCACCGCATTATCTGCCCCATTTTCTATCAACGAATACTTGCCAATAGCCAAGCCACCTACCGCATTAACACGAGCGCCTAGTCCTATCGCGATTCCATCCGTCGACGCTTCCGAAACGTAAGAACCGCGCCCCAGCGCAACCGAGTTCATTCCCAGCGCAAATGAGTACGCTCCTACCGCCGTTCCGCCTTCGGAATCCGGCGAAGCAGAGGCACCATTGCCCAGCGCCACGCCATAGATGCCAGCGCCGGCACCGACACTGCCGGCCTCGTCGCCAAACGCCATCAACCGGCCCACCGATTCAATCTGGCCGATGCGCTGGTGGGTGGCATGAAGCTGCCCGCCAGTGACCACATCGCTGCTGTCCGCGGCGATCCGGCCGTCGCTGACACCGGTCAGCGTCGCGCCACCGAAATCAATCGGATTTCCAGCAGCGACGGAGGCAGCGGCGTTCTGTGCCACCCGGCCCTCGCGCTTGTCCTGCAGCCTGTCAATTTCATCGCGGTTGCGTGCGATATCAGCCTTGGCCTCGAACAACTGGCTGCCAGTCACCGCGTCGCGGCTGCCGGCGGCGATCCGCCCGTCAGCCAGGTTGGACAGGACCATGCCCTGAGCGCCGGCCAGGTTCAGCTGACCAATGCCGTCGGCACGCATTGCGGCACCCGCCTGGAACATGTCATCCAGTTGCTGTTCTACGCGCCCGGTCTTTTCCGCTTGCGCGACCACCGCGCCGTCGAGGACGTTCAGGGCGTCGCCGACCGTATGCTGCACCCCTCCTTGAACCCTGTAGCTTGGCGCGACGACAAACCCCTCGGCATCCACAGCTGCCCCACCACCCAGAATCTGGATGGCTTCATCCAGCTGAATGACCGTAACCGCATTGTGGCCGGTAGTGCCACGAGCAACATTGGCGATTCGGCGCTCGAGTCCTATGCCACCGATGGAAAGAGTGTTCTCCTCGACTGCGACTGAATCAGCACCTAGCGCAATGGATTGATGTGCTCCTTCCAGTACCTTTGAGTTCACACCCATGGCAACTGCCTCGTGGGCGTCTACATTGCTCCCTGCGCCCAAAGCAAAGCCGCTCACGGAGTTTCTGCTTACGTACGCGGCTCTCCCTAGTGCAACAGAGTTCAGAGCAAGCGCGGATGCATACGTACCCACCGCTGTACCGCCTTCGGAATCCGGCGAAGCAGAAGCACCATTGCCAATCGCGACGCCATAGATGCCGGCGGTAGCGTCCACACTGCCCGCCTCGTCGCCAAACGCCATCAGCCGCCCCACCGATTCCACCCGGCCGATACGCTGGTTGGTGGCGTGCAGCTGCCCGCCATTTACTGCATCGGTGCTCGTGGCCGAATCGATATCGCCTGCGCCCACGCCGGTGACCAGCGCGCCGTCCATGTCCACGCGGCTGCGGTCGGCACTGAACATGACCACGCCGTCGAGATCCGGATCGAAATCCTCGAACGCCTCGCGCAACCGCTCCAGTCCATCGCGATTGTCCGCAATCAGACCATCCTGTCCATCAAGGCGCCCATCCTGCACGTTGACGGCTTCGTTGGTGGCATGCAGCTGGCGCCCGTTCACCGCCTCAATGCTGGTGGCAGTAAGCGCGCCGTCGGCAACGCCCGTGATGCGCCGGCTGCTGTTGCCGCTGTTGCGCACATCCAACACCCCACCGCTGTTGGCCGCGCCCAGTCGCACGCTGCCACTGCTGCTGGTCTGGCTGAGCAGGCCCGCCAGCGTGTTGGCCTTGGACAATGCACTGTCGGCGCTGGACTTTGCTGCATTGGCAGTGCTGGTGGTGGCAGCCAGGGTCTGGTTGGTCGCGTGCAGCTGCCTGCCGCTGATCGCGTCGGAACTGGTGGTGCTGATCGTGCCGTCGGCCACACCACTGAGGCGTCGATTGCCGCTGGCGCTGTTACGGATATCCAGCACACTGCCGCCGTTGGCCTCGCCCAACCGCACGGTGCCCGTGCTGCCGGTCTGGCCCAACAGGCCGCCAAGCACGTTCGCTTTCGACAGCGCGCTGTCGGCCGCGGTCTTGGCACTGTTGGCGGTGGTCCGTGCCGTGTTGGCAGTGCTGGTGGCCGCGGTGACGTTCTGGTTGGTGGCATGCAGCTGCTTGCCGGTGACTGCGTCACTGCTGGACGTGCCCAGCGCGCCATCTGCAACGTTCACGATCTTGCGCTTCATCGAGCTGTTGCCGACCGATACCTGGTTGGTCGCCGAGGTCGTTGAGCGCGCGCCCAAGGCCACCGAGTCCAGGTGCGATGCACTTGATTTTTCGCCCAGTGCCACGGCAAAACGGGCGCTGCTGCTGTTGACCTGTGCGCCATAGCCGAATGCGACCGCGCCTTCGGCCACCGCCTTGGCACCCGCGCCGATGGCAAACGCCGAATATGCGGAGGCGTTGGCCCCCTGCCCCAGCGCAATGGCCTGCTTTCCCGTACTGCGGCTGTCCATGCCCAAGGCCAGGCTGCCTGCGCCTGTTGCATGTGCGGACCGTCCCGCTGCCAGCGCCCCGCTGGCCTTGGCCTGGCTGCTCTTGCCTACTGCAATGGCGTCGTATTCGGCACGACTCTCACCTCCGAGCGCGATCGCCCCCGTGTAGCCGGCGGTGCCCGCATACGCGTTTCCACCAATTGCAATGCGCGAATCGCCCGCACTGCTGTCGACCGTGCTGGAACCGCTGCCGATGGCTATGGAGTTTTCCGAGTAGGCGCGAGCGGAGTGACCCAACGCAACCGTACCGACGCCATCGGAGTAGGCATCGCCGCCGATGGCGGTGCTGTAGCCGCGCCGGACCTTGACGTTGTAGCCAACCGCGACATTGCGCTCGCCGTTGGCGTCGATCAGGTTGCCGTAGCCGACCGATGTGGACCCGCGCAGCGAGGATCGCGAGCCGACGACGACCAGGTGATTGCCGTCCACGGTCGAGTCCCGGTAAGCCATGTCGGTGGTCAGGGTCAACTGGCCATGCGGTGCAGGTGCGAGCAGTGCATCGGTCGAGGCAGGTAGGCCGGCCGCATGTGGCGCCCAAGCGGAACCGAACGCTGTCCACAGCGCTCGGTATTGCATCGCCAAGGACAGCACGTCTGCATCTTCATGCGCATGGCCAGCGTCGGGCGTGCCAGCCCAAGCCGCGGGCAATGCCAGCAGCAGCGCGATCACCAGCGGAGTACGTGGCAGCGAGCAAGTGCCGGTGTCATTGCGTCGCGGTGCACGTGGGTCGTTCATGGCGTTCTCCTTAACAATCAGGACAAGAGCAGCTCCGCGCGGTACGCGGAGCGGGGGTTCAAATGACGGCCGGGGTCAGGGTCTGCACGTGCTCGCGATGGCCATCGCGGGTAAGGCGGTAGCGCAGTTGCACGGTATGGCCTGGCTGCGCGTCGAAAGGCAGGTGCAGCACGCCGCCCGGATAGAGCGCGCGAGAAATGTCGTGCGCTGTGCATCGGCTGCCCACACAGTCGGCCACGCTGGTGATGCCGACCCGCAGCGTGCCCAGGTTCAACAACGCGTTGCTTTTCACCCGCAGATCGACGTGCGCGTCCACCGGCAGCACGTTGACCAAGGCGCCCCACACCAGGCTGACACCGACCTGCGCCTCGGCCCCCTCGCTGGCATCCGGGGCCGCCTCGTCGGGGCCGGCGACGCCTTCGAAATACACGCGATAGGCGGTCTCTACTTCGGGCGGCCGCAATGGCACGATGCGGATGAGGCGGTTGCCGCCACCGGCCAGCGCGAATTTGGCCGGGGTAACAGCAATGGCCGCCTCCTCGGGGTCCAGTTCCACTTCGTGCTCGGTTTGCTCGGCCGGGTTGACGATGCGGCGCAGCGATACCTGCACGTACTGCGGCTGGGTGGACTGCGAGTACACCCGGATCTGGGTGGGGCGCTTGCCATCCACCGAGGTGCGCATGGGATGGATGGTGAGGTTGGCCTGCGCCTGCGAGGCCAGCAGGAGCGACAGCGGCAACAGGCAACGGATGACGGGCTTCATGGGGCCTCCGGGATTCAAGGGGTGGTGGTGGGGACGCGCAGCTCGATCTGCAGCGCGCCGTCGTAATGGCCGTTACGCTTGCCGGCAACGGGTACGCGCGGTGTCTCGAACGTCAGTGGGGTAGGCACGCAGAACACCGGCTGGTTCATGCCCGGCAGCAGCACCATGCGCAGCCGCGCGCTGTCGATGCCGTGCAGTTGCTGTTCGACGCCGTTGCGCATGGGTACCGGCGTGCCGTTGTGGTCGAGGGTGACGGTAAAATCCAGCCGCTGGCTGTCATCGGTGCCACCATCGACATGCCATGCCGAGTAGCCACTTCCCCCGGGCGCACGACCGCTGTTGTCGCGCACGGTCACGCCCAGATAGGTGGATTGCGAACCGAGCCCGTCGTACAGGCACATGTCCAGTTCGTTGCGGCCCCCGATCACTTTGGCGATGGGGTCGTAGCGCAGGTTCAGACCCACATGCGGCGTGACATGGTTGAACAGCGGAAAATGGATCGCGACCGCGTCGTGGTCGGTGATGGTGAAGTCGAGGTTGAAGGTGTAGGTGGCGAGGCTGGGACCGCCCTCATGCGCAGGCATCTCCAGCGTCAGCCGCGCGGTCCAGCGGCCGGCGACCAGACGCTCGAGTTCCGCACGTGAAATTTGCAACTGAACGCCGAGGCCTGCTGCTTGGTGCGGCAGGCACTTGAGCAAGTGCGCAGACCACATCGCTCGTTGAAACGGCTCCCAAAAGGTCGAGTAGCATGCGGGACCTGAGTAGATGCGCGACAAGCTCCCGACCAACTGAAACTCGACGGTCGTTCCACTGCGGCTTTCAATAGCAGTAGCCCCGATTTCTCTGGCACCGCTCAGGGGACTATCAATTCCCGAAGCCGGGCACCGCCCCTCCGAAGCATCCGTCTCCGACCTGCACACCAGATGCGCCGTCCCGTAGGCATTGGGGTCGGCCGCCGAATAGGCCAGCACTGTCTTCGGCGCCCACAGCACGATCTCCGCCGGGATGGCCGAGCGGTCCCAGCTCATCACGATGTCCTGGTGCGCGCTGGCCGGATGCGTTTCCGGGGGCTGCTGCGCCCCGGCTTTCGGCAGCACTGCCGCCAGCGCGCCGGCCAGCATCCACTTCCACAGATCACGGTAGTTCACGGGGTACCTCCTGCCGCAGGGGTGTGGGTGGTGCCAGCAATCAATGCCTGTTCCTGCAGCAGGCGGGTCACCCGCGCCTGCTGGCGGATGTCGACCGGCAGCTGTGCCACCGTCAATGGTTCGCACTGCACTGCACCGACCAGCAGCACCACGTGGCGGCGCTCGCGCACCTGCAATGGGCACTGCAGCAGGTGCTCGTCCTGCAGCAGGTAGAGCGTGCGTTCGCGGCGCGGGAACTCGGCCACGAAACCGCCGTTGCGACCGGTGCCCGGCACGGGCGCGTTGAGGATGCGGGCGCCACCCAGTGGCGCACCGGCCAGGTCGCGCGCGTTGCCGATGAAGGTGTAGGTCACCTCGATCGGTACCGGCATGCGCAGCAGGCGGCCCGGCGGCAGGTACAGCGGCCGCACGCCACCTGCACCGCTCACGCGCACCGACGCGCTGCTGTCCAGCGTGCTGGCGTCCTGTACTTCGGCGCGGTGCGATTGGTAGGCCGGCATTGGCAGCAGGCGGCGCTCGCCCAGCTGCAGGCGCTGCCGGTGCAGGCCGCCCAGGTGTACTTCGGCGGCGACGCCACGCAGTTCGTGGTCGTCGGTGTCCTGCACCTGCACTGCTACGCCGGCCTCGGCCCCCGGGCCACCGCCCCAGTAGAAACCGCGACGGCCCAAGGCGAACCCGGAACTATGGGTGGCGCTGTAGGACAACTCATCGCGCCCCGACTGGTGATAGCGCGCCAGTGCGGCACTGGTCTGGCCCATGGAATTCTGCACTTGGCCACTGAGCGAGGCGCTGTAGGCATCGGCATTGCTGCCGCGCAGTTCGGCGGTTGCCTCGCGGTAGTGGCTGTCTGCTTCCTGCCGCACGCTCTGCGCCACGCTGTAGGTCAGCTCCGGGCGCGCATGCTGCGGCTGCCGCGCGTCCACCGCGTAGCGGCGCTGCGCCGTGCCCTGCAGGCCACGCTGCAGGCGGCTCAGGCTGACGTTGAGGTAGACGCCGCGATCGTGCTGGCGGCCACCGGCCAACAGTTCATCACTGCGTTGCATCCACGCGCCCACGCGCGTCGATGCCGTGAATTCGCCCCAACGCTGGGTGCGGCTGTAGCTGGCCTGCCAGGTACGGCTGAGCCGGGGCTGTCGCCGCGGCTCGGGCAACAGCGGCGGCAACAGCGGTTCAAGCGCCCCCAGCGGATCGTCCTGCGCCCCCGGCAGGCCGCGGCCGCTGCGCCAGGTCTGCCGGCGCGTGTAGGCCACGTAGGCGCTGCCGCGAGCCAAAGGCAGCGACACCGAGGCGCTGAGGGAATCGGCGCAGCCCAGGCGGTCACGGGCGTCATCCAGGAATCGGCAGGCGTTGCCGCGCATGCGTTGCTGGTACAGGTTCCAGGCCGCCCGGCGCCGGTAGGACAGCTGATGCTGCTGGCCGTGACTGCCATCGCTCCCGCGCATGCCGCTGAAGGAGGCACGCACATCCTGCTGGGTGAACATGTGGCGCAGGTCCACGCGCAGTTCGCCATAGGTCACGCCGCCCAGGCTGGCAATGCCGCCGGTCAGCGCGGCATCGCGGCCCAGCGGCACCCGCGCACCGGCCATCGCCATGCCCTCGCCCTGGAAGCGGTCGCGGTAGCGCTCGTCGCGCTGGCCACCCTGTACGAACCATTGCCAGCGCGTATTGGTCCAGTCGCCGCCCTTGTCGAACGGCGCGTCCTCGCTGCGCACCAGCACGCCGTCTTCATAGATGCGCAGGGTGACCAGATAGTTGCCGAACGGGAAGCTGCGCGTGTCCAGCTGGTTGACGCCGCCCTGCAGGTAGTAGGTCTGCAGCAGGCGTTGGCCGTCGAACGCATCCACCCGCGCATCGCGCGCCAGCAGCACGGTCAGCGGCGAGGCCTGCACCGCACCGGCGCTGTCCACGTAAGCCTGGGTGGTGCCAGCGCGCACGCCCTGGAAGCGATCCAGCGGCAGCATGCTGAAGCTGAAGGTGCCGCCCTGCGGGCTGGACAGGTTGCGGCGGTCCATGCGCCCGGCCTGCAGGTAATGCTGCTGGCCGAGGTCGTGCCGGTAATACGCATTGTCGAACTGGAACTGGTCGCGCGTGCGGCTGCCACGATGGCGCTGGTGGTTGAATGTCCAGTCGACGGCGGCATGGCCGCGCTCGAACAGACCCAGCACGCCGCCGCCCTGCGCGCTGACGGTCAGCGCGTTACGGCTGCCGCTGGCATTGATCATCTGCCGGTGCAGGAACGCATTTTCGGCGTTGGCGCTGACTTCGTGGAAACGCTTGACGATGGGTTCACCGGGCAGCCATTGACGGGCCACGAACAGGCGCACCGCACCTTCGCCTTCGTCGTACAGCGCTTGCACGGCGGCAGGATCCTCGGGCGGATCGAGGTAGCCGCAGCCTGCGGCGGCACCACCGTAGCGGCAGGCCAGATGGCTGTTGCGTGGCATCGGCTGCGACAGCGCCGGCAACAGTGCCGACTGCGCGTCCGGTGACAGATCCAATGCCTGCAGCACGGCTGCAGGGTCTTCCAGCTGCACGTGCTCCAGCGTCACACGTACCGGCGAAAGACCGGCCGAGCGACCGAACAGGCGGATGTCCAGCTGTTCGACCTGGCCTTCAACCAGATCTTCGAAACCGGCGGGGACGCCCCGTGCGCTGGCCAGCGGGCTGGCCAACGACAGGGCGAGCGCCACCGCCAGCCGGGTGAGGGCGGGTGCAGAGATGATCATGGGGGAAAAACCAGAAGCGGCCGGCCCGCGCACGGGCCGGCACGGGGGAACTTACGGAGCGCCGGCCTTCTGAACCATCGCAATGCTGACCAGGCCGGTGTAGCGGCCCTTGGCAGTAATCGGCGTCTGCGTGGTCTGCTTGATGGTGAGCGGCATCGCCACCGAGGCACCGGGCATTGCCCCATCGAACAGATCACCTGCCAGGAAATCCTCGGCCACGGTACCCAGCACGCGGCGATTGAGCAGAACCTGCATGGGCACGGCTGCACCGGTGCCATCCTGGTGGACCAGCGAAGGCGCGCTCAGCAGGCGTACTTCGACATCGGCATCTTCATCGTTGGAGTAGATACGCACCATGCGCTCCCACGGCACCAGACCGCTGGTGGGGTTGTGGGTAAGCGCCACCGAATCGGGCAGCACGCTGCCGTCGGCCTGCAGCAGGGCCAGGGTCGGGTCGACGTCGGCCCACACCGTGATGTGGGTTTCCGCCGCATGCGCGGACAGCGAAGCGGTGGCCAGCGCTGCACCGAGCGCGGCTTTCTGGAGGATATGCATGGATGTCTCTCTCGGACAATGGAATAGGGACAGCTCCCCTCCCGAACGGAGATAAGGGAGGGGAGCGCCGCCCGCCGGGTGGGGGTGGGCGACGGAGAGAATGGTAGGAATCCCTACGCCCGGCGGCTATTCAAGCATTCCTAAAACGTTGAACGTTAAGTGGAATTTTTGAATTAGCTCAATGTTCGAGAGTTATGCAAGTTTCCTCAGGCCGTGTTTGCAAGAATCCTCATTGCAATGGCGCAGCGGCGAGGCAAAGCGCGAGTAACGCGCAAGGAAACGCCCCGCGGTTGCGGGGCGTTTGGAAGGGTATCAACGTGCGCTGTCAGAAGAAGATCGCGTACAGGATCAACAGCGGAATCGGCACGCCCAACATCCAGAGCAGAATCATTTTCATGGTAGTTCTCCTTGCACAATATCCAGGTCAGAGATCGCGGCGACGGCCACCCCAGGTGGCACTGAGACTTGCGAAGAACGCGCCGATCAGCAGGGTGATGAACAGCCAAAGCGCAGCATAGGCCGTTGCCTTGCGAGCATCGTCGGCCGCCTGCTTGGCGGTGTTTTTTGCCTTTTCCAGCGCGGCGCGCATGCGCGTCTGCACATCGGTGACACGGGCCTGCGCTTCGGCCGGGCTCATGCCGGTTTCACGCGCAATGAGCTGCGACAGGTACTGGGTATCGGCCGGGTCGAGGCCGTCGCCCTGCAGGCTGTTGACGATGATGCGGTTCACCTCGGCACGCACTTCGCGGCGGTCGCCCATCGGGCCACGGCCCGGCAGGGGGCGCGGCGGCGCCATGCCGGCCTCGCGCGGGCCCGCATTCGGTGCCTGCGGCGGAGCAGCGTTCGGATCCGCAGGCGCACCCGGCGGTGGCGGCGCCGAGGGATCGGCGGCACCGGCGTTGGTGGCGCTGCGAAACAGTGAATCCACCCAGTAGTTGAGGTCGCCTTCCGGAGCGGCCGCAGCAGCGCTACCGGCACCCGCGGCGGCAACACCCGCCGTGGATGCAGCGGCACCTGCGGTGGCGCCGGCCACCTTGGCGCCCGTGCCAAGCACGCCGCCTATGGCAGACGTCAGCAGGCCCGCGGTAAGCAGCGTGGCCACCGCCCATGACACGAAGCCATGCGCGGTATCGCGGAAATAGGTCTCATCGCCATGAATCTGCGTCCACTTTGTGCGAAGGCGCCCGGCCAGGTAGCCGCCCAGGCCGGAAGCTGCGAGCGCGGTGAAGGTGAGCCAGACAATACTGGACCAGCCAAAGGTTTCCTTGCTGACGCCTTCAAACGACCACGGCGACACCGAGGACAGGCCCAGGCCGACACCGAGGATCAGCAGGATGAGCGAGAGCGCGGCGGCCGCAGCGGCACCGGCGAAGATCGCCCCCCAAGACACTGCACTCTCGCTGGGCGGCGCGACAAGGGGTGCCGTGACAACGGTGGCTACATCAGGACCGGGGTGGCCGCGGTCGGGCGGGTCGAAACGGGTATTCATGGGGCGGACGCTCCGTATCAAGTGCTGCGGGTGCAGCTGGCGTCCTCAGCCTGCGCGAGCCGTCGTGAAGCGGGTGAGACTCTCCTGTCACGCGGCGTTGGCATCCGGCGGCGGGCGCGCGTTCATCCTCCCGCCGCCTTGTCAGGCAGACGCCCCTGTAATCACCGCCCGGTGAGAACGCGAACGTGGTCCACATCGATATCGGTCGGCTTGAACCGATGCGTATCGACCTCGCCATGCAGTTCCACCACGGTCGTGGCGCTCACGGCCTGGTGACTGGGAAGGTCCTTGTCATCAATCTCGACATCGATTTCACCCGTGGCGTCCTTGAAGCGATAACGCTCATGGCCAATCTTGGCCACCAGAGTGCCCTGCAGGACAACGGGCTGGTCGTCGTGCTGGGTACGCGCCTCGGCCACGGTCGTGACGGCGCGGGTGGCGCCAGGGCCGGTGTATTGGGCATGGGCAGTGCTGCTGACGATCGCCAGGGGGGTAGCAATAAGGGCGATGGCCAATAGACGATGCATGGCAGGCTCCGGGTAAGCGGGAAGGTGCCGCCATTGTTTACCCCGGCTGCCGTGACGCCCATGCAATTACTACGAAAGCGCGCGCCGTAAGCGCGCCGCTCAAGCCCCGTTCATCGGGATCAACAAAAAACGCCCCGCTCAAAGGCGGGGCGTCTTTACGGCAACCTGCCGGGGCGATCAGCCCTGGTAGTCGCGCACGTCGCTGCCGGTGTAGACCTGGCGCGGACGGCCGATCTTCATTTCCGGGTCAACCTGCTGTTCCAGCCAATGCGCCACCCAGCCGGAGGTACGGCCCAGGGCGAACATGACGGTGAACATTTCGGTCGGGATCTGCAGCGCCTTGTAGATGATGCCGCTGTAGAAATCGACGTTCGGGTACAGCTTGCGGGCCACGAAGTACTCGTCCTGCAGCGCGGCCTGTTCCAGCTTCACGGCCACGTCCAGCAGCGGATCCTGCACGCCCAGCTGCTTGAGCACCTTGCTGGTCATTTCACCGATGACCTTGGCGCGCGGGTCGAAGTTCTTGTACACGCGGTGGCCGAAGCCCATCAGGCGGAAGCCGGAGGTCTTGTCCTTGGCCTTCACCACGGCCGATTCGACGTTGTCGGCCGAACCGATCTCTTCCAGCATCTTCAGCACGGCTTCGTTGGCGCCGCCGTGGGCCGGACCCCACAGCGCGGTCACGCCAGCGGCGACCGACGCGTACGGGTTGGCACCGGTCGAACCCACCAGGCGCACGGTCGAGGTCGAGGCGTTCTGCTCGTGGTCGGCGTGCAGGATGAACAGCAGGTCCAGCGCCTTCACCACGTCCGGGTTCAGATCGTACTGGCCATCGGCCGACTCGAAGGTCTGCTTCAGGAAGCGGCTGACGTAATCCAGCGAGGTGTCCGGCTTGTTGGCCGGCAGGCCCTTGCCGTGGCGGTAGATCAGCGCCGACAGGGTCGGCACCTTGGCGATCAGGCGCACGGCGGCCTGGCGGCGCTGTTCGGCGTCGGACAGGTCCAGCGAGTCGTGGTAGATGGCCGACAGCTGCGCGATGGCTGCTGCCAGGATGGCCATCGGGTGGGCATCCTTGGCGAAGCTGGCGATCAGCGCGTTGACCGAATCGTCGACGTTGGCTTCGGCGGTCAGCTCATCGGTGAAGGCCTTCAGCTGCTCGGCGCTGGGACGCTCGCCGTTGATCAGCAGGTAGGCCACTTCGACGTAGCTCGACTTTTCCGACAGCTGTTCGATCGGGTAGCCGCGGTACAGCAGCACGCCCTTGTCGCCATCGATGTAAGTGATGGCCGACTTGCAGCTGGCGGTGGCGGTGAAGCCGGAATCGTAGGTGAAGAACCCCGTTTCCTTGGTCAGCTTCGCGATGTCGACGCAGTCGTTGCCAAGAGTGGGTTTGATGACGGGCAGAACGACCGACTTGTCGCCGGCGTTGAGCGTGACCTGATCAAGATCGGACACTGTGTGCGCTCCTTCATGGGAAGGCGCCTGCCCAAGCGCATTGGTCAGGCACGTGAATGACGTCCTCGGCCTGTGCCGGGGATCACGCCATTATCGCACAGCAGCATTTGCCGGGTGCTAGACAGAAGTCGTAGACGACAGGCAGCCGCAGGCCTGCCGACAAGCGGCCCGGATGGGCAAAGCGGCCAGGGGCTGAACGCACTGTTCCGTCCATCCAAACGCCCGTTGGGCAGGCGCCGGACAAAAACAAACGGCCGCGCAATGCGCGGCCGTCGGTTCCAAGCAGTAACGACGTATCAGCGCGCGTAGCGCTTCTGGAACTTGTCGATACGGCCCGAGGTGTCGATGACCTTGTGCTTGCCCGTGTAGAACGGGTGCGAAGCCGAGGAAATTTCGACCTTGACCAGCGGGTACTCGTTACCGTCGGTCCAGGTGGTGGTTTCCTTGGTCGCCATGGTCGAGCGGGTCAGGATCTTGAAATCGGAGGTGACGTCTTCGAAGACGACGTCGCGGTAGTTCGGATGGATATCGGCCTTCATGGGCTCACACCGTAAATGGGCTGGTGGTCAAGAGCGGCATTATAAGCACCGGTTGCCGCGCGGGGCAACCGGTGCGTCGGCATTGGCCTTAGACCGCGCCCAGGGCCTGGCGTACCAGGGCCTCGAAACGGGCCTGGTCGTAGGCCATCAGCAGATCGCAGTTGTCCGGCTGGCCGGTCTGGCGGTTCCAGTCGACGATGGTGGCGCCGCGGCTGAACGTACCGTTCAGTTCCACGTTCAGCGGACGCGATTCCACCTGCAGCTGCCCTTCCGGGTTCAGCGCCCAGGCCATGGCCACCGCATCGGCGGTGTACCAGCGGCCGCCCTTGGCGTCTTCGGACAGGGCGCGGGTCTTGCGCGAGATCAGTTCGTAGAAGCGCGCGCGGTCGGAATCGGCCTGCAGCCACTGTTCCGCCTGTTCCAGCGGCAGGCCGTGGGCAACGGTGGCTTCCCAATCCGACACCAGCAGATGCTTGAACGAGGTGAACACCACGTGCGCCGCTTCCGGGTCGAAGGCGATGTTGAATTCGGCTGCCGGGGTGATGTTGCCGTGGCAGGTGACCGCCCCGCCCATCACCACGATGCGCTTGATGCGCTGGGGCAGGGTCGGGTCGAGCTTCAGCGCCAAGGCCAGATTGGTCAGCGGGCCCAGCATGACCAGCATCAGCTCGCCGGCGTACTGGTGCGACAGGCGCAGGATGGCCAGCGCGGCGTGCTCGGTTTCGGCCTGGCGGCTGGGCGGCGGCAGGTCCACGTCGCCATAGCCATCACGGCCGTGCACGTGGGCAGCGTCCATCGAGGGGTGGATCAGCGGATCGGGGCTGCCGGCGAACACCGGCACATCGGTGCGGCCGACGATGTCGCAGAGCTTGAGGGCGTTGCGGACGGTGTAGTCGAGGCCGACATTGCCGGCGGCGATGGTCAGGGCGACCACGTCATGCCGTTCGTCGGCGAAGGCCATCAGCAGGGCCAGAGCGTCGTCCACACCGGGGTCGGTGTCGATCAACAGCGGGATCTTGTGGGTCATCGTTGCCGTCTTCAGATCGGCAACGAAGTGTGGACCGGGTTGATGACCGTTGCAAGTACGGGGATGGGGGGTGTCTGGCAGGGCTGCGCCCTGCACCTGCTACGGGCAACGGCAACGGCAACAGCGGACATTCCGTGGGATGGCGGGGTGGGTCCGGTTACGGGGGACGCCGTGAATCCGTCCATGGAGGCGCGGTCGCGCCATCCATGGCGCTCACGCCCCCGCAACCGGACCCACCCCGCCTTCGACGGTTTCCTGCGATCTGCCGGAACGGCAGTGGGGTCGGATCCCGTTGCGTTGCAACGGGCTCCGACCCCGGTTTGGAGCCATTCGATGTGTCGCAAATGCCTTCGTTGGAATGGGCGTCGTGCGCTTGCACGGAATTCGAGGTTTCCAACTTTCCTCATTGAGGCGGCAAGGTCTTCGTGGAGAACATGGGGCGCCATCGACAACGGATGGCACGGGACTCCAATCCCGATTGATCTGAGGGTTGTTTACGCTTGCCTGTCGGCGTCGTTCGTTCTGGTCCGGACGACGTCGGCAGGCAATCCGTCTGTGCGCTACGGCGGGCGGTGCGTGGAGGGCGTCATGCCCACCGGCTTTCTTCAGATCACCGGTATTGGAGCCACGCACCGCCTGCCACCTGCGCTGCCGCGTCGGTGGTCATCCATTGAGGACACCACGATGAGCACTACCCACTACCCGTTTCTTGTCGCCACGCTGGGTGACGCGGCGGGTCGGTTGCCGGATGATCTGGCGCGTACGCTGGAATCCACCTTGGCCGCCACGCAATCGGCCAACACCAGCGATGGCCCTACCCTTCTCGCGTGCCTGCGCCACATTCGCCAGGGGGACGGCGCCGATGGCCAGCCCGTGCGGGGCCGGGGCCGTTCTGCCAGCCAGCGTGCGGCGCTGGGACGGTTGGACCGCGCTACGGCCGGCATGGGTGTTCTGCTGGAAGTGCTGCATGCCGCAGAGCGCGTGCGTGTGGACGGCGAGCCGGACCAGCAGGTGGGTGACGATGTGCGCGAAGGCCTGCTGCTGGCCTGCCGCAGCCTGTGCGAGTACATGGGCACACATACGCCGTTATAGCGTCGAGCCATGCTCGACTGACGCGCGCCGCGGGAACCGCCGCCGGGCATGGCCCGGCGCTATTTGATAGATCCACGCCGTGTGTGGATGGGCATCGCGAGCGTTGGGGGTCAGAGCCCTTTGCTGCGCAAAGGGATCTGACCCCGGGGCTTACGCCGAGGCGTAGCGAACGGCGGTGCCGATCCAGCGCTGCACCACGCGGTCGGCCAGCGCGGGCTGCTGGGCCAGCAGGCGTTCGGCCAGGTCGTGCACGCCCGGCAGCAGGCCGGCGTCGCGGGCCAGGTCGGCAATGCGGAAACCGGCCAGGCCGGTCTGCCGGGTGCCCAGCAGTTCGCCAGGGCCGCGCAGTTCCAGGTCCTTTTCGGCAATGACAAAGCCATCGTTGGTTTCGCGCATGGTCTGCAGGCGCTCGCGCGCCATCTGCGAAAGCGGCGCCTGGTACAGCAGCACGCAGCGCGACACGGCCGAGCCACGCCCGACCCGCCCGCGCAGCTGGTGCAGCTGGGCCAGACCAAGACGCTCGGCATTCTCGATCACCATCAGCGAAGCGTTGGGCACGTCCACGCCCACTTCAATGACGGTGGTCGCCACCAGCAGGTCGATCTCGCCGGCCTTGAACGCGACCATCGTCGCCAGCTTTTCCGCGGCCTTCAGCCGGCCATGCACCAGCCCCACGCGCACGCCCGGCAGCAGCGCCTGCAGCGACTCGTAGGTGGCCTGCGCGGGCGTGGCATCCAGCTCTTCGCTTTCCTCGATGAGCGTGCAGACCCAGTACACCTGGCGCCCTTCCTGGCAGGCCAGGGCGATGCGCTCGATCAGTTCCGGGCGGCGGTCGTTGTTCAGCGCCACGGTCTGCACCGGGGTGCGGCCGGGCGGCAGTTCGTCGATGGCCGACACATCCAGATCGGCATATTCGGACATGGCCAGCGTGCGCGGAATCGGCGTGGCGGTCATCACCAGCTGGTGCGGCACGCTGTGCGCGCCGGCCCCCTTGTCACGCAGGGCCAGGCGCTGGTGCACGCCGAAGCGGTGCTGTTCGTCCACGATGGCCAATGCCAGATCCTGGAACACCACCGCCTCCTGCATCAAAGCGTGGGTGCCGACTACCACCTGCGCCTCGCCGTTGGCCACCTGCTCGATCACCTTGGCGCGCGCCTTGCCGGTCACCTTGCCGGCCAGCCAGGCAATGCGCACGCCCAGCGGTTCCAGCCAGCCGCGCAGATTGTTGAGGTGCTGTTCGGCCAGCAGCTCGGTGGGCGCGGCCAGCGCGACCTGCTTGCCCTGCTCCACCGCCAGCATGGCGGCCAGCGCCGCCACCACGGTCTTGCCCGAACCCACATCGCCCTGCACCAGCCGCAGCATCGGGCTGGGCCGCGCCAGGTCTTCGCGGATCTGCTTGAACACCCGTGCCTGCGCGCCGGTGAGGGCGAACGGCAGCTGCTTCAGCAGGGCCTTGGCCAGCTTGCCCGGGCCTGCCAGCGGCGGCGCGTGGTGCGCCTGCAGGGCAATGCGCTGGCGACGCAGGCTGAGGTGGTGGGCCAGCAGTTCTTCCATCGCCAGCCGGCGCTGCGCCGGGTGGGTGCCAGCGGCCAGGGCGGCCAGATCGGCATCCGGCGGCGGCCGGTGCACGGTCAGCAGCGCGCTGCGCAACGACGGCAGGCCCAGGCCATCGAGCCAGCCAGTGGGCAGCAGCTCCAGCGTGTCTTCTTCGGGAAGGCGGTCCAGCGCCTGGCCGATCAGCTTGCGCGTCGTCATCGGCCCCACGCCTTCCACGGTGGGGTAGACCGGGTCCAGGCGATCGCCCAGATCCGGATCGTCATGGCGGCCCAGCACCTGGTAGCTGGGGTGGACGATTTCCAGGCCCAGGTGGCCCGGTTTTGGCGTGCCGAAGCAGCGCAGCCGGTTGCCCACCGCGAACTGGCCCACCTGCTGCTGGCGGAAGTGGAAGAAGCGCAGCACCAGGGTGCCGCGGCCTTCGTCTTCCACCGCCACCTTCAGCATGGGCCGGTGGCGCATGCCGCGTTCGACCGCTACCACGCGCACGTCCACCTGCGCCGGCACGCCGTTGCGCAGGTCTTCAATCAGGGTCAGGCGGGTACGGTCTTCATAGCGCAGTGGCAGGTGCAGCCACAGATCCTGCAGGGTGGCCAGACCACGCGCCTGCAGTTTGGCGGCCACGGCCGGACCCACGCCGGCCAGCATCGCCAGGGATGCTTCGCCGGACGGTGACAGTACCGGGGTGACCGCCGCCTTGCGTGCCACGTGGCGGTCAGTCGATGACCATCACCGCGTCGACCTCGAAGTTGGCGCCCTTCGGCAGGCCCGAGACTTCGATGGTGGAACGGGCCGGGAACGGGGCCTGGAAGTAGTCCTGCATGACCGCGTTGACCTTGGCGAACTCGCCCAGGTCGGTCAGGTACAGGCCCAGACGCACGACCTTGTCCAGCGAACCACCGGCGGCTTCGGCCACGGCCTTCAGGTTGTCGAAGGCGCGGCGGGCCTGCGCTTCGATATCGCCGGCACCGACGATGTCACCGGTGGCCGGGTCCAGCGGAATCTGGCCGGAGAAGTACACGGTGTTGCCGGCGCGCACGGCCTGCGAGTACGGGCCGATGGCGGCGGGTGCCTTTTCGGTGTTGATGATCTGGCGGGACATGGTCGCTCCGGTGCTTTGGGAAAACAGAGCGGTGATTGTACCGGGTGGGCGCCGCAACGGCTTGGGGTCGGAGCCGTTTCCCAACGGGAAACGGCTCCGACCCCAGGTGTGCGTTATTGGCGGCGTACCGACTGCACCACCGACAGGCGGCGCAGGCGACGCATCACTTCGGCCAGGTGGTTGCGGTCGCGTACCTGGATGTTGAACGCCAGCACGGCGGCGTTGAAGTCGCGGTCCAGGTAGTCCACGCGTTCGATGTTGGAGTGGCTCTGGGCAATCGCGGCGGCCAATTGCGCCAGCACGCCGGTGCCGTTCTCCACTTCCACCACCAGCGCGGTGTCGTAATCGCCGGACACGGTGGTGTCCCAACCGATCGGCACCCAGCGTTCGGGCGACTTGCGCAGCTCGGCCAGGTTCGGGCAATCCATGCGGTGCACCACGATGCCCTTGCCGGCGGTGTGGTAGCCCATGATCTCGTCGCCGGGAATCGGCTGGCAGCAACCGGCGAAGGTGACCACGCCGCGTTCGCTGCCGTTGATCAGGATCTTTTCCTGCGAATGGTGGCGCGGGCCGCCACGCAGTTCGGCGTAGGACATCAGCGCCTGCGCGGCCTGGGTCGGCATCCAGTTGCCCAGTGCCACTTCGGCCAGCAGCGCTTCCAGGCGCGGGTAGCGGTGCTCGGCCAGGAAGGCGTCCAGACGGCCCTTGGGCAGGCGTTCCAGCGACGAATCCATCGCTTCCAGCGCGCGGTCCAGCATGCGGTGGCCCAGCTGCACGGCGTCTTCGTGTTCCAGCTGTTTCAGCTGGTGGCGGATGGCGGTGCGCGCCTTGCTGGTCACCACGAATTCCAGCCACTGCGGCTTGGGCGTGGCCGAACGCGCGGTGATGATTTCCACCGACTGCCCCGACACCAGCTTGGTGCGCAGCGGCACCAGCTTCTTGTCCACGCGCGAAGCCACGGCCATGTTGCCCACGTCGGTATGCACGGCGTAGGCGAAATCCAGCGCGGTGGCGTTGCGCGGCAGGGCCAGGATCTTGCCCTTCGGGGTGAACAGGTAGACCTCGTCCGGGAACAGGTCGACCTTCACGTTGTCGAGGAATTCCAGCGACGAACCGGCGGCGCGCTGCGAATCGATCAGTTCCACGATCCAGGCATGGGCACGGCTCTGCGCGCTGTTGGGGGTGTCGCCGCCGAACTTGTAGGTCCAGTGCGCGGCCACGCCGCGTTCGGCGATCAGGTCCATTTCCTCGGTGCGGATCTGCACTTCGATGGGCGAACCGTACGGCCCGAACAGCACGGTGTGCAGCGACTGGTAGCCGTTGGCCTTGGGAATGGCGATGAAATCGCGGAAGCGCCCGTCCAGCGGTTTGAAGGTGGCGTGCACCGCGCCCAGCGAGTGGTAGCAGCTGGGCACGCTGCGCACGACCAGGCGGAAGCCGAACACGTCCATCACCTGGTCGAAGGATTTGTTCTCGTCGCGCATCTTGTTGTAGATGCTCCACGGGGTCTTGATGCGGCTGACCAGGCGGTGTTCCAGGCCTTCTTTGGCCAGCCGCTGCGACAGCTGCACTTCCACCTGCGCCATGGCCTCGCGGCGCACCACCGGCTGGCTGCGGATGTGTTTTTCGATGATCGCGTGGCGCCACGGGTACAGCGCCTTGAAGCCCAGGTTCTGCAGCTCGCTCTTGACCAGGCTCATGCCCAGGCGCTGGGCGATGGGCGCGTAGATTTCCAGCGTTTCGCGGGCGATGCGGCCGCGCGCTTCGCGGCTCTGCGCGCCCAGCGTGCGCATGTTGTGCAGGCGATCGGCCAGCTTGATCATGATCACGCGCAGGTCGCGCGACATCGCCAGCAGCATCTTGCGGAAGCTTTCGGCGGCCGCTTCCTGGCGGTCGCGGAACTTCAGCTTGTCCAGCTTGGTCACGCCATCGACCAGCTCGGCCACGGCTTCGCCGAACTCGGCGGCCAGTTCCTCGCGGGTCAGCGGGGTGTCTTCGATGGTGTCGTGCAGGATCGCAGCGATCAGCGCTTCCACATCCAGGCCCAGCTCGGCCAGCACCTGGGCCACGGCCACCGGGTGGGTGATGTAGGGTTCGCCCGACTTGCGCGTCTGCCCAGCATGTGCCGACGCACCGACTTCCCAGGCCCGGCGCAGCAGCGGCAGCTGCTCGGGGGGCAGGTAGTGGGCGGCGCGTTCAAGCTGGAGGACGTAATCAGGTACGGCCGCGGCGGTGGGCGCGGCTACCTTGGCAGTGGGGCCTGGGTTCATGCCCGAAGCCTATTCCAGCGCGACGTTTACGGCAAACCCTGAATGCGAAACAGCCCGCACGGAGCGGGCTGTTCGGCTGTCCAGCAATGACCTTGATCGATGCGATCAATCGTCGTTCTTGGACATGTCTTCGTCGGCAACCACTTCGGCGGCGGCCCATTCCAGCGCTTCGCGCTCGGCACGCTCGCGCTCGGCCTTCTCGACTTCGTCGATCAGCGCGTTGTCGATCTTGCGGGCAGCGATTTCGCGCAGCGCCAGCACGGTCGGCTTGTCTTCGGTTTCGCTGTTGTCCAGCGTGGCCTGCACGCCATTGGCGAGCTGGCGGGCGCGCTTGGAGGCCATCATGACCAGGTCGAAACGGTTGTTAACGACTTCCAGGCAATCTTCTACGGTAATGCGGGCCATACGGGCTCCCGGCGACCGGTCGGCCGCTCAGTCGAATGAGGGAAAGGGGACGGAGTGTACGGCCAGGGGCTGGACAAAATCAAGCCAACCCCTGGCGGAGCCTTTTGGAATCAGTCAGTTGCGCCCGAATCCGGGGTCAGCAGAGCCTGGATCAGGCCGGCATGGCGGACCTTCTGGGCTTCCCGGCGCAGGCGGCTGGCGGTGAAGATGGCGCACAGCTCGTTCACCGCAGTATCGAAGACTTCGTTCACGATCACGTAGTCGAAGTCGTTGAAGTGCAGCATTTCCTCGCGCGCCGCACCCAGCCGCTGGGCGATCACCGCCTCGCTGTCCTGGCCGCGCTTGCGCATGCGGTCCTGCAGGGCCTGCTTGGACGGCGGCAGGATGAACACCGTCACCGTGCCGGGCACCAGCTGGCGCACCTGCTGCGCACCCTGCCAGTCGATCTCCAGCAGCACGTCCTGGCCGGCGGCCAGCTGTGGTTCCACCGACTGCCGGGCGGTACCCTTCCAGTCGCCGTGCACCCAGGCGTGCTCGAAGAAATCGCCGGCGGCGATCATTTCCTCGAACTTCTCCGCGCTGACGAAATGGTAGTGCTCACCGTTCACTTCGCCCGGGCGCATGGCGCGCGAGGTAAAGGAGATCGACAGCGCGATCTGCGGGTCGCGCGCCAGGGTGGCGTTGACGATGCTGCTTTTGCCGGCGCCGGACGGCGCGGCCACGATGTACAGGGTGCCGCGCGCGGGCGCGCCGATGGGGGTGGGCTGGCTGCTCATTCGATGTTCTGCACCTGTTCGCGGATCTGGTCGATCAGCACCTTCAGTTCCACCGCCGCGTTGGACGTGCGGCTGTCCACCGACTTGGAACCCAGGGTGTTGGCTTCGCGGTTGAATTCCTGCAGCAGGAAATCCAGGCGGCGGCCGACCGGCTCGCGCTGCTTCAGCACGCGGCGGATTTCCACGATGTGGCTGCCCAGCCGGTCCAGCTCTTCATCCACGTCCAGCTTCTGCAGCCACATGACCAGTTCCTGCTCGGCGCGACCGGGGTCGACCGGGTGCGGCAGGTCGGCCAGGCGGGCAGCGAGCTTGGCGCGCTGGCCGTCGCGAATGGCCGGAATGAGCGTGCGAACTTCGGCGGCGATGCGCTCGATCGCGTCCACGCGCTCGGCAATGGCGGTGGCCAGCTTGTCGCCTTCGCGCTCACGGGCGGCCACGAAGCCGTCCAGCACCTGCTCCAGCAGGGCCAGCGCTTCCAGCTGCAGGGCGGCGGCATCGGTGGCCTCGCCCTGGGTCACGCCCGGCAGCTGCAGCAGCTCGGTGAAGCTGACCTGCAGGTTGGGGAAATCCGAGGTGAGGCGGTGCGCCAGCTGACCCAGCTGGCCCAGCAGCGCTTCGTTCACCTGCAGGCTGGCGGCGGCTTCGGGTGCGCGCAGGCGCATCACCAGGTCCAGCTTGCCGCGGCTAAGGCGCGCGGCGATGCGTTCGCGCAGCTGCGGTTCCAGCGCACGCAGTTCCTCGGGCAGGCGGGTGCCCACTTCCAGGAAGCGGTGGTTGACCGAGCGCAGCTCGCAGCCCAGCGTGCCCCAGGCCGTGGCGCGCTCGCCACCGGCATAGGCCGTCATGCTTCGAATCATCAGCGTTTCCGATGCTCTCAAAGGGGGAATGGTACCCTAGCGGCCCTATTCGAGCCTCCCTGCCTGCCCCTGACGGGTGCGGGCATGGCGGCGTACCTGCCTGTCTTACCCTCCAGGGAATTCGCACCATGTCCGATGCCCGCCCCAGTGGCCGCCAGCCCGACCAGCTCCGTCCGGTCGTCATCCAACGCGGTTTCACCCGCCACGCCGAAGGCTCGGTGCTGGTCTGCTTCGGTGAAACCCGCGTGCTGTGCACCGCCAGCGTGGAAAACCGTGTGCCCGGCTTCCTGCGCGGCAAGGGCGAAGGCTGGGTGACCGCCGAGTACGGCATGCTGCCGCGCGCCACCCACACCCGCAGCGACCGTGAAGCCGCGCGCGGCAAGCAGGGCGGCCGCACGCTGGAAATCCAGCGCCTGATCGGCCGCAGCCTGCGTGCCTGCGTGGACCGCAATGCGCTGGGCGAACGCACCATCACCCTGGACTGCGACGTGCTGCAGGCCGACGGTGGCACCCGCACCGCGGCCATCACCGGCGCCTACGTGGCCCTGGTCGACGCGGTGAACGTGCTGATGAAGCGCGGCGACATCAAGCGCAACCCGATCCTGGGCGCGGTGGCCGCCGTGTCGGTGGGCGTATACCGCGGCACCCCGGTGCTGGACTTGGATTACGCCGAAGACAGCGACTGCGACACCGACATGAACGTGGTCATGAACGATGGCGGCGGCTTCATCGAACTGCAGGGCACCGCCGAAGGCCATGCCTTCCGCCGCGATGAACTGGATGCGCTGCTGGGCCTGGCCGAAAAGGGCGTGGGCGAACTGCTGGCCGCGCAGCAGGCGGCGCTGTCGGCATGAACCGTCGCATCGCCCTGACCACCCTGGTGGTGGCCGACTACGACGAAGCCATTGCCTGGTACACCGGCAAGCTGGGCTTTGCCCTGCTTGAGGACATCGACCAGGGCAGCAAGCGCTGGGTGGTGGTCGGCCCGACCGACGGCAGCGCCGCCGCCCTGCTGCTGGCCCGCGCCAGCAACGAGGAGCAGCGCAGCCGCATCGGCAACCAGACCGGCGGCCGCGTCGGCTTCTTCCTGAACACCGACGATTTCCGCCGCGACCACACCGCCATGCTGGCCGCCGGGGTGGAATTCCTGGAGGCCCCGCGCGAAGAACCCTATGCCACCGTTGCGGTGTTCCGCGACCTGTACGGCAACACCTGGGACCTGCTGGAGCCCCGCGCATGAAGACGCTCGTGCTTGCCAGCCACAACGCCGGCAAACTGGTGGAAATGCAGGAGATCCTGGCCGACCTGCCGCTGCAGATCACCTCGGCGGCCGAGCTGGGCCTGGGCGATGTGGACGAAACCGGCCTGACCTTCGTCGAGAACGCGCTGCTGAAGGCACGCGCCGCCTGCGAGGCCACCGGCCTGCCGGCGCTGGCCGATGATTCGGGCCTGATCGTCGATGCCCTGGGCGGCGCGCCCGGCCTGTACAGCGCGCGCTATGCCGGCCACCCGACCAACGCGGCGGCCAACAATGCCAAGCTGCTGCAGGCCATGGCCGAGGTGCCCGATGGCCAGCGCAGCGCGCGTTTCTATGCGGTGATCGTGCTGCTGCGGCACGCCACCGACCCGCAGCCGCTGATCTGCGAAGGCCGCTGGGAAGGGCAGATCATCCGCGAACTGCGCGGTACGAATGGCTTTGGCTACAACCCGGTGTTCCTGGACACCACCCACGGCCTGACCGCCGCGGAAATGGAGCCGGCGCTGAAGAACGCGATCAGCCACCGCGCACTGGCCCTGCAGCAGCTGAAGCTGCAGCTGGCTGCCGCTCTCTGACCCACACCCGCACGTAGTTCCGCCGTCATGTCCCACGCCCACGATCACTGCAACCACCTGCCCGGCGAAGCCTGCGACGGCGACCACGGCCACCCCGCACCGGTGCGGCTGGTGCCGCCGCCGCTGTCGCTGTACGTGCACCTGCCCTGGTGCGTGCGCAAATGCCCGTACTGCGATTTCAACTCGCACCAGGCCAAGGGTGAGCTGCCGTTCGAGGCCTACATCGACGCCCTGCTGCGCGACCTGGACCAGGATCTGCCGCTGGTCTGGGGCCGGGTGGTGCACAGCGTGTTCTTCGGCGGCGGTACGCCCAGCCTGTTCCCGCCCGAGGCCATCGACCGCTTCCTGCAGCAGGCCAGCGCGCGCCTGCGTTTCGCGCCCAATGCCGAAATCACCCTGGAAACCAACCCGGGCACCGCCGAACACGGGCGCTTCGACCGCTACCGCGCGGCAGGCGTGAACCGGCTCAGCTTCGGCATCCAGAGTTTCGACGATGCCGCGCTGAAGCGGCTGGGCCGCATCCACGACAGTGGCGAGGCCGAGCGCGCAGTGAAGATGGCCCAGGACGCGGGCTACGACAACTACAACATCGACCTGATGTACGCGCTGCCGGAACAGACCCTGGCCGGTGCCGAGGCCGACCTGGAACGCGCGTTCGCGCTGCAGCCGGCGCACATCTCGCACTACCAGCTGACCCTGGAACCGAACACGGTGTTCTTCGCGCGGCCGCCGCAGGGCATTCCCGATGAAGACAACGCCTGGGACATGCAGGAGCACTGCCAGGCCTTGCTGGCCCAGGCCGGTTACGGCCAGTACGAGGTCAGCGCCTATGCCCGCCCCGGCCGGCAAAGCGCGCACAACCTGAACTACTGGCGCTTCGGCGATTACCTGGGCATCGGTGCCGGCGCGCACGGCAAGATCAGTTCCGGCGCCGAAGAACACGTGCTGCGGCGCTGGAAGGTGAAGCACCCGCAGGCCTACCTGGACAGCGCCGGCACCCCGGCCTCGTTCGGCGGTGACGAGGTGATCGCTGCCGAGCGCCTGCCGTTCGAGTACATGCTGAACCTGCTGCGCCTGCACGAAGGCTTCAGCCTGCGCGATTTCGAATCGCGCACCGGCCTGCCACGCAGCGTACTGGACGCCCCGCTCGCCCAGGCCCGCCAGCGCGGCTGGCTGCAGGTGGCCGACGGCCATGTGCAGCCCACCGAGCTGGGCCGGCGCTTCACCAACGATGTGGTGAGTCTGTTCCTGGAAGATTGATCGGACGCTCTGGATGGCGCCAGGCAGTGCCCGGCGGCTGGCGCCCTGCCCTGCCGACACGGTAGATTGCCGTAACGATCCGCGGGAATCCGGAACCCCTCGTCGATGTCTGCCGTTTTTTCATTGTCCAGCGCGGACACCGCGCGCCTGGCCGCCGCCGACCTGCCATCGCGGGTACGCGAGGTGCTGGGCGCGTTGATCGGCCTGTGCCACCACACCCTCACCGCGCCGTTGATCCTGACGGTGGAGGCGCTGGAACAGACCCTGCTGCACGACGCCGACCACGCGCGCAATCCGCAGCAGCAGGCCGACCTGCTGGCCCAGCGCGGGCAACTGCACGCCTTCGCCGGGCACTTCAGCGAGCGCATGCTCGATGCCCTGACCGATGCACTGGTGCGCTTGCGCGAACCGGCCGCAGCACCCGCGGCGCCGGCAACGCCGCCACCGCTGCCGGCCATGATGGGCCTGTCGCTGGTTGCCGAACATGAGGTGGACCGCGACCTGCTGCTGGTCGAAATGGTACGCAGGGAAACCCTGCGTTCGGCCAATGCGCTGAACCTGCTGGGCCAGCGCATGGGCGTGCTGGCCGCCGCGCCGGCCTTCGATGCGGAAACGCTGCCGCTGGCACCGCAGGCGCTGTGCGCGATGGTGCGCCGCCTGGCTGAACGCGATGGCCTGAGCATGGAGGTGCAGCTGGCGCTGTACCGCAGCTTCGAGCGCCAGTGCCTGGAGCGCCTGGGCGATACCCTGGACCGCGCCAACGCGCTGCTGGCCCAGCACGGCGTGCTGCCCGGGCTGGTCTACACCCCCTATCTGGCACGCTCGTCGGCCACCCGCCGGGTGATCACCCGTTCGGTCGGCCACGAACGCAGCGGACGCCCCGCGCCGCGCACGGTGACCCCGATGACCGGCTGGGGTGGTTCGGCACCGGCCGGTTCGTGGTCGAACCTGATGCAGGACGCCTTTGCAGGCGCCGATGCAGCGGCCGCCGGGCTGACCGTACCGGCCAACACCGTACTGCACGAACTGCTGCAGCAGGCCCGCCGCCTGCCAGCGCAGCCGCTGGCCCTGGAACCGGCCGCGCTGCCCACCGCCGCGGTGGATGCCGTGCTGGCGCGCCTGCAGGGCCAGGCCAGCGCCGCCACCAGCGTGACCGACCTGCAGGGCGCCCTGCTGGCACAACTTCGCAGCGAGCATGGCGCGCAGGCGCAACTGGCCGGGCACGACCGAGACAACCTGGACCTGCTGCGGCTGCTGCTGCAGCAGGTGCAGCAGCAACAGCGGCCCGACCCGGTGCCCGCGGCCCTGCTGGCGCGCCTGCAGGTACCGCTGGCCCGCGCGGCCATGGCCGACCCGGCCTTCTTCGTGCGCGACGAACACCCGGCGCGCGAACTGCTGAACACCGTGGCCGAAGCCGGCGCACGCTGGCTGGGCGACGACGACGTGGACCCGCAGCTGCTGCAGCGGCTGGCGCAGAGCGTGCAGGGCCTGCTGGGCCAGGATGCGCGCACGCCGGAAGCGTTTGCCGCCGCCAACGAGGAAATCCAGCAGCACCAGCGCGCCGCCGCACACCGCGCCGAACTGGCCGAACGCCGCCACGTGGAAGCCGCACGCGGCAAGGAACGGCTGGAACTGGCGCGGCGCGAAGCCACCACCCATATCGACCAGTGGTGCCAGGCCACGCAGCCGCCGCGCTTCGTGCAGACCCTGCTGCGCCAGGCCTGGGCCGATGCCCTCACCCTTACCCGCCTGCGCCACGGCGAAGATTCGCCGCAATGGCGCGAGCGCCTGCAGCAGACCGAGCGCATCGCCACGGTCACCGCCGCACCGGCCAGCGCGGCCGGCATGATCGACGCACCGCTGGCCGCCGATGTGGAAGCGGCGCTGCTGCAGGTGGGCTACCACGCCGACGAAGCGGCCGCCGTGGCCCGTCGCCTGGCGACCCCGGGCGGCGAAGACGAAAGCACCTCGCGCACGGAACTGAGCGCGCGCCTGAAAGCGCGCGCCCGCCTGGGCGAACAGAACGACGGCAGCGCCGACAGCCAGGCCGAGGCCGGGCGCAGCGCGCGCAGTGACAGCGAGGAAGCCTGCTACCAGCAGCTGGTCACCCTTCCCTTCGGCAGCTGGTTCGACATCGACGTGGGCGACGGTGCGCAACGGCGCCAGCGCTTGTCCTGGTACAGCCTGCTGACCGGGCACGTGCTGCTGGTGAACGCCCGTGGCCAGAAGACCGGCGAAACCACGTTGGATACGCTGGCGCGGCAGATGGCCGGCGGCCAGGCCCAGCTGGTCACCGAAGAAAAGGGCCGCCTGGTGGACCGCGCCTGGCAGGCCAGCCTGTCGGCGCTGCGTTCGCTGGCCAGCCGCCTGAACCCGGAGCCCAAGGCATGAGCACGCAACCGCCCGTGGATACCCGCCGCGCCCCGCGCCGGCAGGTAGCCGACCTGGTGCCGGTGACCGATCAGATGCGCGACGCCGTGATCGGCCGGCTGGGCAATGTTTCCGAAACCGGCATGCTGATGCTGGCCAGCACCGGCCTGCGCGAGGATGCGCTGTACCAGCTGCGCTTCCCGTTGGCGCTGGGCGATGGCCGCAATGAAACCATCGATGTGGGCGTGCACCTGCTGTGGAGCGAACCGGCGCACGTGCCGGGCCAGCACTGGGCCGGCTTCCGCTTCCTGACCCTGTCGCGCGAGCACCGCCAGCTGCTGCGCGGCTGGATCGGCGAAGACAACGATCAGGCGCCGGTTTCGACAGGCTGAGTGCCGGTTCCGGCACAGCGGTTTTTCGCCGTATGCGGCAGAATCTAAGGCCGTTTTCCGTGTCGAGCCACCGCAATGATCCAGCAAGACCCCGGCGCCCTGTATTCCGACCACCTGGCCGTGCTGTGCCGACGCGCCGAGCAGGCGCTGGCGCGCGGCGGTTTCGACCATCTGGTGGTGCCCAGCGGCACCCTGCATTACCAGGTGTTCGACGATCGTGACTACCCGTATGCGGTGAACCCGCAGTTCAAGGCCTGGCTGCCGCTTACCCGCGTGCCCAACAGCTGGGTGGTGTTCACCCCGGGCAAGCGCCCGGCGGTGATCTTCCACCAGCCCTTCGACTACTGGCACGTGGTGCCCGATGCCCCCAGCGGCTGGTGGGTGGAGCACTTCGACATCCACATCATCCGCACGCCGGACGAGGCGCTGGCCCTGCTGCCGGCCAACCCGGCCCGCTGCGCGATCCTGGGTGAGCCGCAGAGCGCGCTGGGCGCCTACGTGCCGAACAACCCGGCGCCGGTGCTGAACTATCTGGAATGGCACCGCGCCTACAAGACGCCATATGAAATCGCCCTGATGCGCCAGGCGCAGGTGCTGGGCGTGCGCGGCCACCGCGCCGCCGAGGCCGCCTTCCGCAACGGTGCCGACGAATTCAACATCCACATGGCGTACTGCCAGGCCGTCGGCCAGGATGCCAACGAACTGCCCTACGGCAACATCGTGGCACTGAACGAACACGCCGCCGTGCTGCATTACACCGAACTGGGCCGCAAGGCACCGCAGCCGCTGCGCAGCTTCCTGATCGATGCCGGCGCCAGCGCGCACGGCTACGCCAGCGACATCACTCGAACCTACGCCGCGCACGGCCACGACGAGTTCGCCGCGATGATCGACGCGGTGGACGCGGCCCAGCAGCAGATGTGCGCGGCCGTGCGTGCCGGCTTCGACTACAAGCAGCTGCACGTGGACGCGCACCTGTCGCTGATGGGCGTGCTGAAGGACTTCGGCGTGATCAAGGTTTCGCCGCAGACCGCACTGGAAACCGGCGTCAGCGCCGCGTTCTTCCCGCACGGCATCGGCCATCTGATAGGCCTGCAGGTGCACGACGTAGCCGGTTTCGCGGCTGGCGAAGACGGCGGCCGCATCGAGCGCCCGGCCGGCCACCCCTACCTGCGCCTGACCCGCGTGCTGGAGCCGGGCATGGTGGTGACCATCGAACCGGGCCTGTACTTCATCGACATGCTGTTGAACGAAGTGAAGGCCGCCGGCCATGGCAATGCGATCAACTGGGACCGCGTGGATTTCTTCCGCCCCTACGGTGGCATCCGCATCGAAGACGAAGTGCTGTGCACCGAAGGCGACGCGGACAACCTGACCCGCCCGGAGTTTGCCGCAGCCAACGGCTGAGCCCCTCGTGGCTGGGCGCTGGGTGCGGTGGGATTACTGATATCTGGCCGGGCGGATGGGCTGCGCAGGGGACGCTGCAAGTACATCCATGTAAGCTCGGTCGCCGCATCCATGCGGCTCACGCCCCAGCGCAACCCATCCGCCCGGCCACGGACAATATCCGTGCGCGTCCAGCCACGGAAAAGAAAGAAGAAAATCAAAAGCGGGTCGCTCGCTGCGCTCGCTCTGTGTCGACCAAGGTCGACACCTACCAACAGCCGCGTGAACCAACACCGCACGTTCCAAGAATCGCCGTTACCAACAGCCGCGTGAACCCGTCGAAGGCGGGGCACTGCGGGTTTGCGGGGTGTGAGCCGCATGGATGCGGCGACCAAGCCCCCATGGACGGGTTTACGGCGTCCCCGCAAACCCGCAGTGCCCCGCCATCCGACGGAATGCACGCTTTTGACGTTGACGTTGACGTTGCTTCAGTCGAGCAAGCTCGACTCTACGCAGTCCCGCTCAACCCGCCATCACCGCTTCGATCTCGTCGGCGCTGCGCGCCAGGCCTTCGGTCAGCACGCGATGGCCGTCGTCGGTGATCAGCACGTCATCCTCGGTGCGGATGCCGATACCGCGCCAGCGCGGTTCCACCGTGGTGTCGTCCACGCCGATGTACAGGCCCGGCTCGATGGTGAAGGCCATGCCCGGTTCCAGCAGGCGCGATTCGCCGGCCAGCCGATAGTCGCCCACATCGTGTACGTCCAGGCCGATCCAGTGCCCGGTCTTGTGCCGATAAAAGCGCTGGTACAGCCCTTCGGCCAGGTTCTTTTCCAGCGTGCCCTTCAGCAGGCCCAGCCGCAGCAGGCCCTCGGTCAGGGTCTGCACGGCGGCCAGATGGCCGGTCTCGTAGGCCACGCCCGGGCGCGCCTGCGCCATGGCGGCGGCCTGCGCCTGACCGACCAGATCGTGCAGCGCACGCTGTTCGGCAGTGAAGCGACCGTTCACCGGGAAGGTGCGGGTGATGTCGCTGGCGTAGCCACGGTACTCGGCACCCGCATCGATCAGCACCAGTTCGCCGTCGCGCGAACGCGCGTTGTTGTCGCGGTAATGCAGGATGCAGCCGTTGCGACCGGCACCGACAATGCTGCAGTACGCGGGAACGGCATCGCTGGCGCGGAACACCCGCTCCAGTTCGGCCTGCAGTTCATACTCGTGGATGCCCGCCTTGGCCGCGTGCATCGCCGCCAGGTGCGCACGCACGCTGATCTGCGCTGCATGCTGCATCAACGCCACTTCGGCACCGGATTTGAACAGGCGCTGCTCGTGCAGCAGGTGGCCCAGCTCCAGGAACTCGTGCGGCGGCTGCGCGCCGTGGCGCACCTGCGAACGCACGCGGTTCACCCAGCCGATCAGCTTCAGGTCGAAATCCGCTTCGCGGCCGAAGTGGTAATAGACGCGCGAGCGCCCTTCCAGCAGCCCCGGCAGGATGTCGTCCAGATCATCGATCGGGTAGGCATCGTCCATGCCGTAGTGCGCCACCGCCCCGTCCTGGCCCGCGCGGCTGCCATCCCACGCCTCGCGCTCGGCATCGCGTTCGCGGCAGAACAGGATGGCTTCGCCGTGGCGGCGGCCGGGAATCAGCACCAGCACGGCCTCCGGTTCCGGGAAGCCGCTCAGGTACTGGAAATCCGAATCCTGGCGGAACGGGAAATGGGTATCCAGGCTGCGCACCTTCTCCGAGGCCGCCGGCAGGACCAGGATCGCATCGTCGCCGGCCATGTCCATCAGCTGGCGGCGGCGGCGCTTGTACTCGCCGGCGGCAATGCCGGTGCGCTGCTTGATATCCATCAGTTCAGGCGCTGGCGGTGGCGCGCGGCCAGCACCACATCGCCGTGCAGCAGCAGCACCGCCACGCGGATGAATTCCTCGATTTCCGACAGCGCCTCGTCATCGTCCTCGCCGCCGGCCTCGAAATCCTCGCTGGAGGCACGCGCCAGGCTGGCCATGTCGGTCAGCGCTTCCTCGCCCTCTTCGGACAGGGTGGGACGGCGGCCGCCGCTGCCCAGGCCGAAGCCGCCCAGGAACGAACGGGTCCAGCTGAACATGGCATCGGCCTGCGCGGCCACGTCGTCGTTGTCGGTCAGCAGCAGCTCGAAGGCGAAATCACGGTCTTCCAGCTGCTTGATGGTGGCTTCCAGCAGCTGCGCCAGCGCGCTGCCGGGGGCGACCGGGGCCAGGTTGTCGTCGGCCAGCACCCGGGCCGGCCAGTCGTTGCCGGGGGCGCCGCCGGCGGCCAGCCAGCCGCACAGGCCGCCATGCAGCTCGGCAGCGGTGGCGCCCAGGCCCAGTTCCTGGCTGGCGCGGGAAACGTCGTCGACGGAGGGAAGTTCGGTCATCGTGCGGCTCGTTCGTAAGGGAAACCCGGGGCGCGCACGCGCGCGCCCGTGATCCCTGTAGTGTAGCAACCCAACCGGGTCGTCCTCGTGGCAGTCCGGCCCTGCTGCGACAACGCTTGACCGCCATCACCCGGCTTGCCTATCGTGCGGCATGGAACCCGCCGACCCCCTTGCCCAGCTGCAGGCTTTTGCCGCCCGCGTGGAAGCGCTGCTGGAGCGCAACCAGCGCCTGGCCGAGGAGAACCGCAGCCTGCGCCACCAGCAGGAACAACTGGTGGCCGAGCGGTCCACCCTGCTGGCCAAGAACGAACAGGCCCGCTCGCGGGTGGAAGCGATGATCAGCCGGCTCAAATCCCTGGAGCAGCACACATGAGCGCAGAACCGGTCAGTGTCCGCATCCTCGATCGTGAATACACCGTGGGCGTGGGCGGCGATGAACGCGACAGCCTGATGGCCGCCGCGCGCCTGCTGGATGCACGCATGCGCGAAATCCGCGGCAGCAACCGCATGGCCGCCGTCGATCGTGTGGCGGTGCTGGCCGCACTGAACCTGGCCCACGAGCTGCAACTGCTGCGCGACGAGAACGCGCGCCAGGCGGTGGCCCTGCAGCAGACGCTGGCCGATCTGAACCGGCGCCTGGACCGCGCGATCGATAGCAGCGTGTGAGCAACGCGCACAACGCGTCTTCTCATATCTGAATTGGCACGGACTGTTGCCGACGAACGGCCTATCCAGATCGTGCACGCTGGCTATAATGGCCACGCGTTCTCTGCGGTACTCGACGGCATGTGCAAACATTCGCCTTGTCCCTTAAGAACGACACCGGGAGCGCGACAGCGCCGGGAGTGCAGGTCCGCCTTGTAGCGGGAAGCCCGATGGTTCTCCAGCGTTCCCACTTGAGCCCCCGGGTTCAAGGTCGTTTCGCATGCATCGACATTGCGGAGAATGCAATATTCCAGCAAGGGCGGCGTCTTCGGGCGTCGCCCTTGTTCTTTCCGGCACAATGGCCGCTGTTTCCTGCCGCCACCTGCCATGACCGACCCGCGCCAGGCCCTGCGCCACGACCTGCGGCAACGCCGCCGCGCACTTTCCGCGCCCATCCGCATTGCGGCTGCCGAATCGCTGGCCGACGCCCTGCTGGCCCTGCCGTTCGCCCCGCGCGAAGGTGCCGTGGCCGGCTACTGGGCGCTGGATGGCGAGATCGCCCTGCACCGCTGGCAACTACAGTTGCCTGACACCGTGGCCTATTGCCTGCCGGTGCTGGCCGGCGATGTGCTGCGCTTTGCGCCGTGGCGGCCGGGCCAGCCCCTGACCAGCAACCGCTACGGCATTCCCGAGCCCGATGTGGCGGCGGCCGACACCCTGGACGCCAGCCAGATGGCGCTGGTGGTGACCCCGCTGGTGGGCTTCGACGCGCAGTGCCGGCGGCTGGGCATGGGGGGCGGCTGGTATGATCGCAGCTTCGCCTTCCGCCACGACCGGCCGGCACCGCCCTGGCTGGTGGGTGCCGCGTTCGCTGCGCAGCAGGTCGAGTCCTTGCCGGTGGCGTCGTGGGACGTGCCGGTGGATGCGATCTGCACCGAAGACGGCACCCTGTTCCCCTCCGCTGCCCCCGTGAACGCATGACCGCCCGCAAGCGCTATTGGCTGATGAAGTCCGAACCGGACGCTTTTTCCATCGATGACCTGGCCAAGGTGAAGGTCGAGCCCTGGAACGGCGTGCGCAACTACCAGGCGCGCAACTTCATGCGCGACGGCATGCAGGTAGGCGACGGCATCCTGTTCTACCACTCCAATACCAAGGTGCCCGGCATCGTCGGCCTGGCCACGGTGGCCAGCCCGGCCTACCCGGACGACACCCAGTTCGACCCGGAATCCGACTACCACGACCCCAAGAGCACGCGCGAGAATCCGCGCTGGATGCTGGTGGACGTGGCCTTCGACCGCAAGCTGCCGCAGGTGATCGCGCTGGACGAGATCAAGCTGCACGCCGACGAACTTGGCGAAGGTTTCCCGCTGGTTGCCAAGGGCAACCGCCTGTCGGTGTTCCCGGTGACGGCCCCGCAGTGGAAGCTGCTGCTGTCGCTGGAAAAGAAATCCTGATTCCCTGCCTGAGAGTTTTCCCATGTCCGAAGCCAAGCGCCTGGCCGCTGAAAAAGCCATCGAATACGTCGAAGACGGCATGATCGTCGGGGTCGGCACCGGTTCCACCGTGGCCTACTTCATCGATGCGCTGGCCCGCATCCAGCACCGCATCAAGGGCGCGGTGTCCAGTTCGGAACAGAGCACCGCGCGCCTGAAGCAGCACGGCATCGAGGTGATCGAGCTGAACCACACCGGCAACCTGTCGCTGTACGTGGACGGCGCCGATGAGTGCGATCCGGGCAAGTGCCTGATCAAGGGCGGTGGCGCGGCGCTGACCCGCGAGAAGATCATCGCCGAGGCCAGCGAGCGTTTCGTCTGCATCGTCGATCCCAGCAAGCAGGTGCCGGTGCTGGGCAACTTCCCGCTGCCGGTGGAAGTGATTCCGATGGCGCGCAGCCTGGTGGCCCGACAGATCCGCGACATGACCGGCGGCCAGCCGACCTGGCGCGAGGGTGTGGTGACCGACAACGGCAACCAGATCCTGGACATCCACAACCTGCAGATCACCGATCCGGAAAAGCTGGAGCGCGAGCTGAACCAGCTGCCGGGCGTGGTCTGCGTGGGCCTGTTCGCGCGCCGCCGCGCCGATGTGGTGATTGTCGGCGGTGAACCGCCGGTCGTGCTCTGACCCCTGCGAAGGACCCTGACGATGTCGCTGTTGCGTTCGCTGCTGATGCTTCCGCTGCTGGCCCTGACCGGCTGTGCCACCGATGCCGCCCGCCACTGGGTTGAGCTGGACGGTGCCCGTTACAAGGTCGAACTGGCCACCAACGATGACACCCGCGCCCGCGGCCTGATGTTCCGCGACCAGATGCCGGCCGACCACGGCATGCTGTTTGTGCACGAGCAGGAGGAGATGCAGGCGTACTGGATGAAGAACACCCGGATCGCGCTGGACATCCTGTACTTCGACAGCCAGCGTCGGCTGGTCAGCCAGCAGCGCGATGTGCCGCCGTGCTCGGCCGGCGACCGGTGCCCGCCCTACCCCAGCAGCGGCCCGGCCCGCTACGTGCTGGAACTCAATGCGGGCCAGGCGGAAAAGCTGAAGCTGAAGGACGGCACCGCACTGACCTTCGGCCCGGGCATCGAGAACTGAGGGACGGCCGGGCTGCGCCCGGCACCCGCCGAATCAACATCAACGGCAACGGCAACGTCAAATTCGTGCATTTCGAGGAATGGCGGGGTGGGTCCGGTGGCGGGGGACGGCGCAAGTACGTCCCTGTAGCCTTGGCCGCGGCATCCATGCCGCGGACACCCCCGCCACCCGACCCACCCCGCCTTCGACGGTTGGCCGCGATCTGTTGGAACGGCGCGGGGTCGGACCCCGTTGCTGCGCAACGGGCTCCGACCCCAGATTGATTTCGATATCTGACGGTAGATCCACGCCATGCGTGGATGGGGAACAACGACATGCGGAATTCACGCCGCACCGCTTGAAACCGCCTGCGATTGCCGCCAGTCTGTGGCCATGCAGGACCGGATCACACTCCCCGACTGGGATGCACTGGCCGACCTCGATGACGAGGCGCTGCCACTGTTGCCGACCGCGCTGCTGATCGCGCGCGATGAATACCCCGATCTTCAACCCGGCGTGTACGAGGCGCTGGTGCAGAGCCATGTCGATCACCTGCGCGCCGAAGTGGACACGATCGAGCGCTGGCCGATGAAGATGGCCGCGGTGAACCGCCACCTGTTCGACGAGCTGGGTTACAGCGGTGACCACCAGCAGTACTACGACCCCCGCAACAGCTACCTCAACCAGGTATTCGAACGGCGCCTGGGCAATCCCATCTCGCTGGCCCTGGTGCAGATGGAAGTGGCCCGGCGGCTGGGCATTCCGCTGGACGGGGTGTCCTTCCCCGGCCATTTCCTGGTGCGCCTGCCCGTAGACGACGGGGTGCTGGTGATGGACCCGTTCAATGGCGGTCGCCCGCTGGACGTGGACGAGCTGCGCGAACGCGCCAAGTCACACCTGGGCGGGCAGGCACCGGACGACCAGGTGCTGGCGCAGATCCTGGATCCGGCGCCGAGCCGGGCGATCCTGATCCGCATGCTGCGCAACCTGCATGGGGTCTATGCCGAAGCCGGCGAATGGGACCGTGCCGCGCGCAGTGCCGACCGCCTGCTGAAACTGGCCCCGGAACAGGACGATGCCCTGCGCGACCGTGGCCTGGCCTATCTGCAGCTGGAGTACCTGGCCGGCGCCCGACATGACCTGGGGCAGTACCTGAAGCGCAACCCGGAAGCCAGCGATGCGCAGTGGCTGCGCGAGAAGCTGATCGACCTGGGCGGGCCGATGCCGCGGTTGCATTGACCGGTAGCGCCGGGCCATGCCCGGCGGCCTCTGTACTCAATCGATCTCGACCATCTCGAAATCGTCCTTGGTCACCCCGCAATCGGGGCAGGTCCAGGTCTCGGGAATGTCCTGCCAGCGCGTGCCCGGGACAATGCCCTCCTCCGGCAGCCCGTCCGCCTCACGGTAGATGAAGCCGCAGACCACGCACATCCAGGTGCGCAAGGTGGTGGGGGTGGCATCGCTCATCGGATAATCAACGCTGGATTCACTGGCCGTCATTGTCCCACCGCGGCCCTTCTACCGGTAGCCATCCATGAACGCAGCTTCCCCGGCGCCCCGCGGCGTCTACCTGATCACCCCGGACGAGGCCGATACTGCGCGCCTGCTGGCACGCACCGCGCCGCTGCTGGCCGCCGGCGCCACCTGGCTGCAGTACCGCAACAAGACCGCCAGCGATGCGCTGCGCCTGGAACAGGCCACCGCCCTGCAGGCGCTGTGCGCCGGACACGGCGTGCCGCTGATCATCAACGACGACCCGGCGCTGGCCCAGGCCGTGGGCGCGGCCGGCGTGCACCTGGGCGGCACCGACGGTGACATTCCCAGCGCGCGTGCCCTGCTCGGCCCGGCCGCCATCATCGGTGCGTCCTGCTACGACCAGGTGGCTAACGCCGAAAAGGCCGTGGCCGCCGGCGCCAGCTACGTGGCCTTTGGCGCCTTCTTCCCCACCACCACCAAGATCACCAGCAGCCGCGCCCACACCGACCTGCTGCGGCAAACCGCCGCACTGGGCGTGCCGCGGGTGGCCATTGGTGGCCTGACCCCGGACAATGTGGGTCCCATCATCGACGCCGGCGCCGACCTGGTGGCCGTGGTCAGCGGCATCTATGCCGCACCGGACCCGGTCGCGACCCAGCGCGCCTTCCTCGCCCAGTTCGCGTAATGCCCAGGAAAGCCCCATGAACCACGATCAGTCCCACGCCCTGTTCTCCCGCGCCCAGCAGCTGCTGCCGGGCGGCGTCAATTCGCCGGTGCGCGCGTTCAAGTCGGTGGGCGGCGAACCGTTCTTCGTCGAACGCGCCGACGGCGCCTACCTGTACGACGTGGACGGCAACCGCTACATCGACTACGTGGGCTCGTGGGGCCCGATGATCGTCGGCCACAACCACCCGGCCGTGCGCCAGGCGGTGAAGCGGGCGATCGACAACGGCCTGTCCTTCGGCGCGCCGTGCGCGGCCGAAGTGACCATGGCCGAGACCATCACCCGGCTGGTGCCGTCGTGCGAAATGGTGCGCATGGTCAATTCGGGCACCGAAGCCACGCTGTCGGCCATCCGCCTGGCGCGCGGCGCCACCGGCCGCAACCGTATCGTGAAGTTCGAAGGCTGCTACCACGGCCACGGCGATTCGTTCCTGGTCAAGGCCGGCAGCGGCATGCTGACCCTGGGCGTGCCGACCTCGCCGGGCGTGCCGGCGGGCCTGAGCGAACTGACCCTGACCCTGCCCTATAACGATTTCGAAGCGGCCACCGCGCTGTTCGAGGCGCAGGGCAGCGAGATCGCCGGCCTCATCATCGAACCGGTGGTGGGCAACGCCAACTGCATTCCGCCGCGCGAGGGCTACCTGCAGCACCTGCGCGCGCTGTGCACGCAGCACGGTGCGCTGCTGATCTTCGACGAAGTGATGACCGGTTTCCGCGTGGCCCTGGGCGGCGCGCAGGCGCACTACGGCATCACCCCGGACCTGACCACCTTCGGCAAGATCATCGGCGGCGGCATGCCGGTGGGTGCCTATGGTGGCCGCCGCGACCTGATGCAGCAGATTGCACCGGCCGGCCCGATCTACCAGGCCGGCACGCTCAGCGGCAATCCGGTGGCGATGGCCGCCGGCCTGGCCATGCTCGACCTGGTATCGCAGCCGGGCTTCCATGCCGACCTGGCCGAGCGCACCGCGCGCCTGTGTGCCGGCCTGGAAGCAGCGGCCGCCGAAGCCGGCGTGGCGGTGACCACCACCCAGGTTGGCGCGATGTTCGGTCTGTTCTTCACCAGCGAAAAGGTGGAGACCTATGCCCAGGCCATCGCCTGCGATATTCCGGCGTTCAACCGCTTCTTCCACGCCATGCTGGACCAGGGCGTATTCCTGGCGCCGTCGGCGTACGAAGCCGGGTTCATGTCCAGTGCG
Organism: Stenotrophomonas sp. YAU14D1_LEIMI4_1; assembly: GCF_003086815.1. NCBI lineage: Bacteria > Pseudomonadati > Pseudomonadota > Gammaproteobacteria > Lysobacterales > Lysobacteraceae > Stenotrophomonas > Stenotrophomonas sp. YAU14D1_LEIMI4_1. The sequence goes on from NZ_CP025997.1 coordinate 3,435,218, forward strand.
CACGACGATGCGGTGATCGAGGCCACGCTGGCCGCCGCACGCATCGCGTTCAAGGCCGCCAAGGGGTAAGCGGCCTCCGGGGGGTGCCGACCTTGGTTGGCACCCTTGGGCACCCATCCACGCATGGCGTGGATCTACCTGGGCCTGGTTGGCACGCGCGCAGTCGAGCATGGCTCGACTCTACAAACGGCATCAACCGAAGACGAAGCTGCCCTTCATCATCGCGAAATGCCCCGGGAACGAGCAGAAGAAGGTGTAATCACCGCCCTTCTGCAGGCCCTTGGTGGAAAACCGCACGCGCGTCGTCTCGCCGCCACCGATCACCTTGGTATGCGCCAGCACCCGCTTGTCGGCCTTGGGCAGGTAGCTGTCGGCCAGGCTCATGCGCATGCCAGCCAGGGCCACCGGCTGGTAATCGGCCGTGCGGGTCAGCACCCAGTTGTGGCCCATGGCGGTGGCCGCCAGCTTGCCGGTGTGGCGCAGGGTCAGGTCCACTTCGCTGCAGTCGGCTGCCACCTTGATCTGCCGGCTGCTGAAGGTCATCTGGTCGGTGCTGTCGATGCTCACCGCACACACCCGCGCCATTGCCGCCGGTGCGAACAGCAGCGCACCCAGTCCAATTGCCACGCCCCAAGCCTTCATCAATGCATCTCCTGCCAAGTCGTCTTCATTCTAGGCAGTGACCGCGCGCACGTGCTGCGACAGGGTGTCGCATGCGATGCGCAGGCTCAGGCATGCTGCAGGCATGGAGATACGACTGTTGCTGCTGGATGTGGATGGCGTGCTGCTGCAGTACCAGCGCGCGCAGCGCGTGCTGTATCTGGCGCAGGCCCTGCAGCGCAGTACCGCGCAGGTGCAGGCCGCACTGTTCGACAGTGGGCTGGAAACCGCCTACGACGCCGGGCAGGTCAGCACCGAGGACTATCTGGCACAGCTCGGCCACGCACTGGACGTCAGCGTCGACGTGCCGACCTGGATCGCTGCACGCCGGGCCGCGTGCCGGCCGCAGGCGGCAGTGGTGCAGCGCTTGCTGGCCTTGGACGACGGCCTGCCGCTGGCGGTGCTGACCAATAACGGCCCCCTGATGGCGCAGGTGCTGCCGGAACTGCTGCCGGAACTGCACGCGCGCCTGCAGCCGCGCGTGCTGTGCAGCGGCATGCTGGGCGGCCGCAAGCCGGACCCGGCGGTGTTCAAGCGCGCATTGCAGCGGCTGGATGCCGATCCAGGCCACACCCTGTTCGTGGATGACCTGTTCGTCAACGTGCGCGGCGCACGCGCGGCCGGGCTGCATGCCGAAACCGTGCGCGACGGGCGGGGCCTGGGGAAGGTGTTGAAGCGCTACGGGGTGCGCTGATCCGGGGTCAGAGCCCTCTCCGCTGGAGAGGGATCCGACCCCTGCACTGCGATGATCCGGGGTCAGATCCCTCTCGTACGAGAGGGCTCTGACCCCATCATCAGGACGTGCAGCTCAGCGCGCGGCGACGAACGCGGCGATGGCCGCGCGCAGGCGCTTCAGGCCTTCGGCCACTTCTTCATCGGTGATGTTCAGCGACGGCACGAAGCGCAGCACGTCCGGGCCGGCCTGCAGGGTCAGCAGCCCTTGGTCGGCGGCGTGGTCCAGGATGGCACCGGCCTGGCCGGCGAAATCCGTGTTCAGCACCGCGCCCAGCATCAGGCCACGGCCGCGCACATCGCTGAAGATGTTGAACTCTTCGTTGATGCGGGCGAACCCATCGCGCAGCGCCTTCGACTGCCGGCTGACGTTGGCGGCGATCTCGGCCGACCCCAGCTTGCGCAGCGCCACCCGCGCCACCGCAGCGGCCAGCGGGTTGCCACCGAAGGTGGTGCCGTGGGCGCCGAACTGCATGGTTTCGGCCACCTTCGGGCCGGCCAGCATGGCGCCGATCGGGAAGCCGCCGCCCAGGGCCTTGGCCAAGGTGACCATGTCCGGCACCACATCGTCCTGCCAATGCGCGAACAGGGTACCGGTGCGGCCCATGCCGGCCTGGATCTCGTCCAGCACCAGCAGCGCGTTGTGCTGGTCGCACAGCTCGCGCACGCGCTTGAGGAAACCGGACTTGGCCGGCATCACCCCGCCCTCGCCCTGGATCGGCTCGAGCATCACCGCGGCCACGTCGCCGGCGGCCATCGCGGTTTCCAACTGAACTTCATCGTTGAAATCGATGTAGCGGAAGCCACCTGGCAGCGGCTCGTAGCCTTCCTGGTACTTCGGCTGGGCGGTGGCGGTCACCGCGCCCAGGGTGCGGCCGTGGAAGCTGCCGCGGAAGGTGATGATGACGCGCTTGTCGGCCGGGCGGCCTTGGCTGGATGCCCACTTGCGCACCATCTTGATCGCCACTTCATTGGCTTCGGCGCCGGAATTGCACAGGAACACGCGCTCGGCGAAGCGGCTGGCCTTTACCAGTTCTTCGGCCAGGTGCAGCGGCGGTGCGCTGTAGAACACGTTGCTGGTGTGCCAGAGCTTGCTGGCCTGTTCCACCAGGGCGGCGGTCAGGTCAGGGTCGTTATGGCCCAGGCCGCACACGGCAATGCCGGCGGCCAGGTCGATGAATTCACGGCCCTGGCTGTCCCACACGCGGGCGCCCTGGCCTCGCTCCAACACCACCTGGCGGGGCTTGTAGACCGGCAGGTAGTAGTGCGAAAGGGAGATCAGCGGATCGGTAGCGGCGGTCATGGCAGTGGGCAGGATTCAGGAACCCCCATTCTCGCCCCCCAGCCCCTGCGGCACAATGCACCGATGCGACCGTTTTCCGCCCCCCAACTGAACCCCGCCACCGCGTCCGGCTGGCGCCGCACCTGGTTCGACATCATCTACCGGCACGACACCCGGCCCTCCCGCAATTTCGACCTGATCCTGGTGGTGGCGATCATCGCCAGCATCCTGGTGGTGATGATCGACAGCGTGCAGCACCTGCACGTGGCCTGGTCCGATGGGCTGTACGTGATCGAATGGGTCTTCACTGCCCTGTTCACGATCGAGTACCTATTGCGCCTGGCGGTGGTGAAGCGCCCGCTGCGCTATGCGGTCAGCATCTGGGGAATCATCGACCTGCTTTCGATCCTGCCCGCCTACCTGTCGCTGTTCGTGCCCGGCGCACAGAGCCTGCTGGTGGTGCGTGCGCTGCGCATCCTGCGCGTGTTCCGCATCCTGAAGCTGACCCGCTACATCGAAGAAAGCGGCATCCTGCTGCAGTCGCTGTGGCGCAGCCGGCGCAAGATCCTGCTGTTCCTGTTCACGGTCATCACCATCACGATCATCGCCGGCACCCTGATGTACGTGATCGAAGGCCCCGAGCACGGCTTCAGCAACATCCCGGCCAGCATGTACTGGGCGGTGGTGACCATGGCCACGGTCGGTTTCGGCGATATCGTGCCGCAGACCGTGCTGGGACGTTTCGTCACCTCGGTGCTGATCCTGATCGGCTACAGCATCATCGCCGTTCCCACCGGCATCTACACCGCCGAACTGGCCAGCAGCATGCGCGAAGCCGAACTGGCCGCGCGCCGCGACGGCCGCGGCTGCCCGCACTGCGGGCTGGAAGGCCACGAGCCCGACGCGCGCCATTGCCGCAGATGTGGCGGCCCGTTGCCGGATACGTTCAACCGTTGAATGCACACGCCGGGCATGGCCCGGCGCTACCCGGTAGATCCACGCCATGCGTGGATGCGCCGGTCAATGCATGCGGTTGCTGGTGGTCACCAGGTCGTTGTACGCGTCCAGGATGTCCGACTGCGCGCCTTCCGGGGCCGAGGTGACCCAGCTGCCCGAAGCCTTGCGCTCGGCGGCCAGGCCTTCGGCGCTGATCGGCTTGCCCTGCTCGATGCGTTCGATGCCACGGCCGGCCTTGCGGATCAGCATGTCGGCCGAGCGCTGCACATGGCCCCACATCGGGTCGTCCTTGCCGATGCCGGCGGCCTGCATTTCCTTAACCAGCGCCTCGTAATCCGCCAGGCGCGTGCGCAGCGCGGCGACGTCCGGCTTTTCATCCTGGAAGGCCACCGCAAGCTGCTTGCCGTCGCCGACCAGGCGCAGGTGGTAGTACGCCGGCGAACGGCCCTCGCTCTCTTCGATCTGCTTCAGCTGCGCGGCACGGCGGTCTTCCTCGTTCTTTTCCAGTGCCACGTCCAGTGCGTCGCTGGCCTTGAAGAAGGCCGCATGGGCCTGCATCAGCGGTGCGTGCTGGCTGCGCATGCCTTCGCCACCATCGCGGCGGAATTCCTCGCGGCTGAAGTAGCCATCGGCCTGCTCGATCTTCGCGTACAGGGCCTGGAAGGCCTGCTGGTAGTCACGCACCGGCGCGTCCATCGGCATCGCCGGCATTATCGCCAGCGCGTCGGTCAGCGGCTGGCCGCAGTACTCCACGCGGTGCGACAGCACCTTGCCCGGCGAGCGCGGCTGCGCTTCCTTGCCGGTCGGGCCGGCCTCGATATCCTTGATCCAGCCGGTGTACCTCTCGAAGCCCTCGTGGATGGGCTGCTCGACGCCGTTGTAGCACTCGATATAGGCGTTGACCTTGGCCAGGCTGGGATCGGCCAGCGACAGGCCGGTGGACTGGTCGCAGCCGGCCAGACCGGCCACGGCGCCCAGCAGCAGCACCGGCAGTACACCTACAGAAGCGTTCAATTCAGTTCCCTGCTTGCAAAAAACAGTAGGCCGCCTTACTGGCGGTTGCTCTGGAAGACCAGCGCGTTGTATTCCTGCATCAGCTTGCCCGGCGAGCCCTGCGGCGCCATCGACGGCGAATCGAGCATGCCGCGTTCGAACCTGCTGTAGGCCCTTTTCTCGCTGACACGCTGCAGTCGTTCCTTGCCCTGGCGGCGGAAGTTCTCCGCTTCGCGCTCGAAGCCTTCCCAATCGGATTTGCCGGGCTCCTGATCTGCCACCTTGGCATGCGCTTCGTCCGAAATACGGTTGAAGGCGTCAAGACGCTCCTGCGCCTTGGCCGTGTCGAACGCGTCCTGCGTCATCAGTTCCACGATGGCCTTGGCTTCCAGCATCATCGCCAGGCGGTAGTACTCGCGGGTGCGGCCCTCGGCCTGCTCCAGCACCTTCAGCTGCTCACGCTGCGCGGCATCGTTCTGGCGTTCGAGTTCAGCGTTGAACTGCTCGCTCGCTGCGACAAACTGCTTGAACGCGGCCATCAGCGGGCCGTGCATCTGCTTGCCCTTGGCAAACTGGTCGTCTTCGTAATCCTGCCGCTCGTAATAGTCGTGGGCCTCCTTGCTGACCGGCGCCAGCGCCTTCAGCGCCTGCTGGTAGCGGCCGGCAGCGTCATCGAGCTCGGCCAGTGCAGGCTGGGCCGCGATCGCTTCCGTCAGCGGCGCATCGCACTGCTTGATGTCGTAATCGCTGATCTCGAAGGGCCCGTAGATGCTCGACTCGCGACCGGTGGGGCCTGCGTCGACATCTTTGATCCATCGCGTGTAGGACTGGATGCTGTCATGCGTTTTTGAATCAAGTGCGTTGAAGCAGCCGATGTAGGCGTTGAGCTTGGCGGTCAGCTGCTGCTGCGCGTCCACGGCAGCCGTCGCACCGCGCTGCTCGGCCGAGCCCGTCGTGGCCGGGTCGCCAGCAGGTGTGTTGCCGCAGGCAGACAGGGCAAGCGCGAGCGCAGCAGCCAGCGCGGTGGAAGAAAGAATACGGGGCATGCGGACCATCCTTGAAAACGATTACAGCCGCGTATTCTAGCCGAGCCCGCCGTGATGGCCGGCTCAACCCCGCTGTGTTTCTACCGCAGTCAGTCCAGGAACAGGTCCGGCAGCAGAGCGCGCGATGGATCGACCGCATAGCCGGACAGATCGGTCACGCCCGCTTCGGCCAGCACCTCGTCATCGAGCAGAAAGCGACCGTGGAAACCAGCCGCTTCCCGCACCAGCACCGCATGCGCGGCGTCGGCCATGATCTGCGGCGTGCGGCAGCCAGCCGCATCCACGCCGGGAATCATGTTGATCGCATCGGTGGCGATGACGGTGCGCGGCCACAGTGCATTGACCGCCACGCCCTGTGGGCCGAACTCGGCGGCCAGGCCCAGGGTGACGAAGCTCATGCCCATCTTGGCCAGGGTGTAACCGGTGTGCGGCGCCCACCATTTCGGGTCCAGGCTGGGCGGCGGCGCCAGGGTCAGGATGTGCGGATTGGGCGCCTGCAGCAGGTACGGCAGGCAGGCCTGCGCGCACAGGAAGCTGCCGCGTGCATTGACCTGCTGCATCAGGTCGAAGCGCTTCATCGGCGTGTCCAGGGTGCCGCGCAGCCAGATGGCACTGGCGTTGTTGACCAGGATGTCGATGCCACCAAAGGTATCCACGGCCGCGGCCACGGCGGCCTGCACCTGGTCTTCTTCGCGGATGTCGCACTTCAGCGCCAGGCCCTGGCCGCCGGCGGCGGTGACCGCTTCGGCGGCGCTGTGGATGGTACCCGGCAGCTTCGGGTTGGGCACCGACGACTTCGCGGCGATGGCCACGTTGGCGCCGTCACGCGCCGCGCGCAGTGCGATGGCCAGGCCGATGCCACGCGAGGCGCCGGTGATGAAAAGGGTTTTGCCCTGCAGACTGCCCACGTTCCACACTCCAGCGTACGCAATGAACCGCTAGTATGCCGCGCCGACGCGGAGTTCACTGCACGTTGACGATACTGGCGCCCCGGTCAACGCACGAGGTGTACGCCATGCGCCGTTCCCGTCTGCTGCTGCCTGCCCTGGGCCTGGCCCTGCTTGCCGCCTGCCAGGGTCGCCCGCCGGAACACGGCGCTGCATCTGCCGGCGGCGACGCGCCTGCCGCTGCCAAGGCCGCCGATGGGTCGTTGCGCTGGAGCGAGGCGGTGGTGTGGGATGGTGACCTGAATGCCTGCCGCCAGGGCGACATCGCGGCCACCCGCGACTGCCTGGCCAAGGCCATGCGCGATGGCGGGGCCAGCGCCGATGCAGTGGCAGCGGCCGGCCAGCTGTCCAGCGCCGGCGAGCTGGCCTACGTGACCGCCTGGCATGAGCACGATGGCCTGGGCGTAGCCACGGTCGCCTACCCGTTCCGCGCGAATACCAACGAAGGCACGCGCCTGGTCGATGCGTCCGGCAAGCGGATCGATGTGGATGCCGTGCAGCTGGATGATGCGCTGCGTGCAGACCCTGGCGTGCAGGCGGTGCTGCAGGCCAACCCGCAGGCCACCCCGTTCCCGCCGGCACAGGCCGCCGGCACCGCGCCGCTGGACGGCGGCGGCATTCGTCTGCTGTACCGCACGCCACTGCGCGACTGCCATGCCTGCCCCGACGTGGGGCATCTGCAGATCGGCTACGACTTCGACGGACAGCGCAACTTCATCGGCCAGCAGCTGGTACCTGCCGCCCCATGACATCGCCGGGCATGGCAGGGCCGTAGAGTCGAGCTTGCTCGACTGCTGCACAGCATCCACGCTGGCGTGGATCTACAGTGCATCCACGCATGGCGTGGATCTACCGAACCGCCGGGCACTCGCCGTCAACGGTACGCTTGCACCTGCCGGCGCAGCAGGTGCGGCACGATCAGGCGGTGCACCGGCGCGACCGGCAGCATGTACACGCGCCCGAACGCGTTGTAGGTATGCACCACGGTGGCCACTTCCAGCACATCACCCTGCCATTGCAGGGCCAGCTGCACGCGCAGGTGGCGATCGTCGTCTTCCAGCACGATGGCATCGTCATCCAGCGACTGCAGGGTGAAGATGCCCAGGCGCTGGCCCGGCCGTGGGGCTGCGGCGGCCTGCACCGCACGCAGCGAGCCCAGGTCTTTCATGCCCAGCACTGCCATGCCGCGGTTGCGCAGGGCCATCAGCCCATCGAACCAGGCGGGAATGGTCGCGGCCATGTCGCGGTAGGCCTGCAGGGCGGTGCGCCCGTTGCGCCGGGTGTGCGCCTGGCAGGCATGCACGAAATCGGCGCCGGCCAACTGCCCCGCGAGCACGCTGCCAGCACCAGGCGCGCGTGTCCGCACACGCGCTGCGCTCACGGCTTGGGCCCCTGCCCCTCGTTGTCTTCCCAATGCAGGATGCGCCGGGTGACGAACCGATAGACAGGTTTGCCGGTCGCAAACCACAGCTCGCGGACCCACGAGGTGCGCTTCAGTACGCGCTTTTCCACCGGGGTCAGCGCCTGGCGGCAGTACATGCGCTTGTGCTTGAGCAGGTGACGCAGGTCCTCGCGCGCCAGCAGGCGCATCCAGCGCGAGCGCGGGTGGCCGATTACCGCCAGCTGGAAGTCGATCAGCGCCGGTCGCCCGTCCTCGGTCACCAGCCAGTTCGCCTCCTTGGCCAGGTCGTTGTGTGCCACCCCACGGCGGTGCAGCTGCTGCAGCAGGCGCCGCGCGGCATGGAACCAGGCCACGTCGCCCCGTGGCGGGCGCTGGTACATGGCATCGCCGGCCATGAAGCTGCGGTCCAGGTGGTGGCCGTTCCAGGCCAGCAGCTGCGGCACGTCGGCCATGCCGTGGATGTACTGCAGCGCGCGCGCTTCGCGACGGGCCAGCCACCAGGCGGGAAGCCGCAGCCACAGTGGCGTGGCGCGCAGATCGCGGCGCACGAAACGGCCCTGCGGCCCTTCAACCAGCAGGATGCGGCCGAAGCTGTCGGCCTTCAAAGCGTGTGATGGAGCGTCGGGCATGTGCGGCATGCGGCCATTCTAGGCGATGGCGGTGGTTGCAAACGGTCACGAAGCGGCTGGGAACCAGTCACCTTCACGCATCTATAATCGTGCAATGGACTCTTCATGGATCGACGCCACGCTTGCGTGGATTGCCGCTCACCCCGTATTGGCGGGTGCGGTCATTTTTCTGATCGCCTTCTGCGATGCGGTCATCATCCTGGGCGCGATCGTGCCGGCACTGCCGTTGCTGTTCGCGGTGGGTGTGTTCATTGGCCTGGGGCAGATCTCCGGGCCGTATGCAGTGGCGGCGGCGGCACTGGGTGCCTTCGCCGGTGACGGCATCAGCTACTGGATCGGCCGCCGCTGGGGCGATCGCCTGCGTGGCGTGTGGCCCTTCAGCCGCTACCCACAGTTGCTGGATCGCGGCGAGAACCTGTTCCGCCGCAATGCGTTCAAGAGCATCCTGGTGGCCCGCTACGTCGGCGCGATCCGGCCCTTCGTGCCGGCCATCGCCGGCATGATGAACATGCCGGCCAGCCGCTACGTGCAGGCCAGCGGCATCGCCAGCATTTCCTGGGCACTGCTGTTCCTTGCCCCCGGCTGGGTGCTGGGTGAAGCCTATGATGCGGTGGCCGCCGTCGCCGGCCGCCTGGTGGTGGTCATCGGCTTACTGGTGGTGCTGATGGGCGTGGTCTGGGCGCTGGTGCTGTATGGCTACCGCTGGTCGGCCGCGCGCATGGACCACTGGCTGGCCCGGTTGCTGGACTGGTCCAACCGCCACCCCACCCTGGGCCGCTACACCGTGGGCGTGCTCGACCCCAAGCGCCGCGAATCGGTGCCACTGGCCATGCTGGCGCTGATGCTGCTGGTGCTGGGCTGGGGCTGGTTCGCGTTGTTGACGGTGGTGGTGGCGCATGGCGAACCGCTGGCCGTCGATCTGTGGGTGCACCAGGCCATGCTGGCGCTGCGCAACCCGTTGGCCGACTACCCGATGGCGGCACTGGCCTCACTGGGTGCCTGGCAGGTGCTGCTGCCGGCCACCGCCGCCGGCATGGGCTATCTGGTGTGGCGCCGGCGCTGGATGGCCGCCGCGCACTGGCTGGCGGCGCTGGCCTTCGGCCTGGCCCTGACCATGCTGCTGGGCGCCACGGTGGACGTGGTGCGCCCGCTGGATGCCAGCAGTGGCTTCGGCTTCCCGTCGGTCTCGGTCACCATGGCCACCATCACCTTCGGCTTCTTCGCCGTGCTGATCGCGCGCGAGATGCCCGGGCGCACGCGCGTGTGGCCCTACCTGGTGTCGGGCATCGTGGTCAGCCTGATCGGCTTTGCCCGCCTGTACCTGGGCGCGCACTGGCTGAGCGACGTGATCGGCGGCATGTTGTTCGGCACGTTCTGGCTGCTGGTGCTGGGCATCGCCTACCGCCGCCGCTTCAACCGCTCGTTCTGGGTGAAGCCGGTGGCCTGGCTGTTCTACGGCGTGTTCGCACTGGCGGCCATGTGGTACGCGCCGCGCAATATTCCGGTGAAACTGCAGCGCTTTGAACCGGCGCTGCCGGCACCGCTGGCGATGGATCGGCAGGCCTGGTGGCAACAGGGCTGGGCGACACTGCCGGCGCGCCGCAATGAATTCGACGATGACCAGCGCTGGCCGCTGGATGTGCAGGTGGCTGGCCCGCTGGCTCCGCTGCAGGCCCAGCTTGAAGCCCGCGGCTGGCAGGTGCAGGCGCAGGCCGGCTGGGAAGAAGCGCTGCTGATGCTGGACAAGAACACCGGCGCCGAGCAGCTGCCGGTGCTGCCGGCCACGCTGGATACGCGGGTGGAAGCGCTGTTGATGGTGCGCCAGGGCGCGCGCCCGGATGAGCGCTACGTGCTGCGCCTGTGGCCGGCGCCGGCGCAGCTGCAGCCCGGCGCGGTGCCGCTGTGGCTGGGCAGTGCGCAGACCCTGCGCTATGAACGGCACTTCGAGTGGATCGGCATGTGGCACCCGGTGCGCGGCGTCGATCCGGCGTTCAACGCGGTGAAGGACGCCGTGCAGGGCCTGCCGCAGCGCGAGGATGTGCACCGCGAAACCGGGCTGCCGGTGTTGAGGGTGCAGACGCAGCCGTGAGGGAGCCGCCGGGCATGGCAAAGCGTGCGCACCAAGGTGCGCACCTACCAAACGCAGGCCTCTACGGCATCCGGTAGATCCACGCCATGCGTGGATGGCACACCGAGCGTGCGCACCTACCGAACGCCGCGGTTTACGGCATCCAGCCCAGCAGCTGCTGCAGGCGCTGGTGCGGGTCGTCCAGCTGCAGCAGCTGCAGGCGCTGCTGTTCGGCCAGCGGCAACAGTTCGGCCAGGCGCCAGCCCACCCAGCTGGCCTGGTCCAGCAACGCCGGCGTGGCCGGCGCATAGGCCTCGCCGGCCTGTTCGATGATGTGCCCCAGCACGGTGGCCAGCAGCGCGTGCTGCGGCCGCAGCTCGTCGTCGGGATCCTCATCGCACCAGCGCACGTCGGCCACCACCAGGCCGTTGTCGCGCACCCGCGTGCGCTCGACATGGAAGCGGCGGGTGCCACGCAGCCGCAGCTGCAGCACGCCATCGGCGCCCACGTCGAAATCCTCGATGCGCACCTGCACGCCGTAGGCGGCCGGGGTAGCCGGCTCACCCACTTCCTGGCCGTCCAGGATCAGGCACACGCCGAAGCCTTCGCCGCTGCGCCCGCAGTCGCGCACCAGGTCCAGGTAGCGCCGTTCGAACACGCGCAGGCCCAGCACCGCGCCCGGCACCAGCGCGGTGTGCAGCGGGAACAGCGGCAGCGCGGTATCGGCGCTCATCGGCCCTGCAGCGCGGCCAGCAGCCGGCGCGGCGCGGCGTCGAAGCCGCCGTTGGACATGAACACCACGTGGTCGCCGCTGCGCACATCGGCCTGCAAGCGGGCCAGCAGCGCATCGGTATCGGGCACCGCGTGCGCCGCGCCACGCACTGCGGCGATCACTGCGGCGGCGTCCCAGGCCAGTTCCGGGCGATGCAGGAACACCACCTCGTCGGCCAGCGCCAGCGACGGCGCCAGCGCCTGCGCATGGGCACCCAGCCGCATCGAATTGCTGCGCGGTTCCATGGCCACCACGATGCGCGCATCGCCGACCTTGGCACGCAGGCCTTCCAGGGTGGTGGCGATCGCGGTCGGGTGGTGGGCGAAATCGTCGTAGATGGTGATGCCGTCGTAGCTGCCGATCACTTCCATGCGGCGCTTGACGCTGCTGAAGCGCGCCAGGGCCGGAATGACCTCGGCCGGGGCCACGCCCACCGCATGCGCGGCGGCCAGCGCGGCCAGCCCGTTGAGCACGTTGTGGCGGCCCAGCAGCGACCACTGCACATCGCCCAGCGCCTGGCCGCGGTGGTGCACGCGGAAGGCACTGCCATCGGCAGCCAGCAGTTCGGCATGCCATTCCAGCGACGGGTCGAAGCCGAAGCGCTCGACCGGGGTCCAGCAGCCCATCGCCAGTACTTCGGCCAGGTAGCGGTCCTCGCCGTTCACGATCAGGCGACCGCGCGCGGGCACGGTGCGCACCAGGTGGTGGAACTGGCGCTGGATCGCGGCCACGTCGGGGAAGATGTCGGCGTGGTCGTACTCAAGGTTGTTGAGGATGGCCACCAGCGGCCGGTAATGCACGAACTTGCTGCGCTTGTCGAAGAAGGCGGTGTCGTACTCGTCGGCCTCGACCACGAACTCGCGGCCCTGGCCTACCCGCGCCGATACGCCGAAGTCCTCGGCAACGCCGCCGATCAGGAAGCCCGGCGCGCGCCCGGCGCTTTCCAGCAGCCAGGTGAGGATGGTGGTGGTGGTGGTCTTGCCGTGGGTGCCGGCCACGGCCAGGGTGTCACGGGCTGGCAGCACCTGCTCGGCCAGCCACTGCGCGCCGGAGATGTAGCGCTGGCCCCGGTCCAGCACCGCTTCCACGGCCGGGTTGCCGCGCGACAGGGCGTTGCCCACCACGACCTGGTCGGTGCCCGCGGGCACGCTGTCGGCCCGGTAGCCCTGGTCCAGGGTGATGCCCAGCTGTTCCAGCTGGGTGGACATGGGCGGGTAGATGGCCTGGTCGCTGCCGCTGACCGCATGGCCCAGTTCCCGCGCCAGCGCGGCCACGCCGCCCATGAAGGTGCCGGCGATTGCAAGGATATGTACGTTGCTCATGAGCGGGGATTGTGACCGATCACGGCTGTATCGGGCCATTGTCAGCATCAGGGTCAGACAAGTCCTACATCCACTATGAGAAAAGTCCAATCGTCTGTCGGGGAATTCCTGATAGCGATGTTATGTGAACCCGTACACAATTCAGAACGCCAGCCGCAGTACCCGAACCGGTCCTACTCCCCAAGAGGCCATCCCCAAGGGAGCTCATGCTGCGGGGCCTTGAGCAAGCCTTCCGCTGGCGCCTATGAAACGACACAGGCCTGATCCGCAAGGATCAGGCCTGTGTTTTTGTACCCGAAGGGGCCGGCGGCATGGCCGGCCCGACGGTTTCAGTGCTGGATCGCCGCCAGGATGCGGGCTTCGATCTCGTCCAGCTCGCCCACGCCATCGACGCGGGCCAGGGTGCCACGGCCGGCGTAGAAGTCGACCACCGGGGCGGTCTGGTCGTTGTAGACCTGCAGGCGCTGGCGCACCGATTCGGGGTTGTCGTCGGCGCGGCCCTGCTCCTGGGCACGGCCGGCAATGCGCTCGACCAGCAGCTCGGTGGCCACGTCCAGCTGCACCACGGCGTCCAGCGGCTTGCCGATCTTGGCCAGCAGGCCGTCCATCGCATTGGCCTGGGCCACGTTGCGCGGGTAGCCGTCCAGGATGAAGCCCTTGGCGACATCGGCCTGGGTCAGGCGCGACTCGAGCATGCCCAGCAGGATGTCGTCCGACACCAGGTTGCCGGCATCCATCACCGCCTTGGCCTGCTTGCCCAGTTCCGAGCCCGCGGCGATTTCAGCGCGCAGCATGTCACCGGTCGAAATGTGGGCGATGCCCAGCTTTTCCTTCAGGCGCGTCGCCTGCGTCCCCTTGCCCGAACCGGGCGGTCCCAACAGAACCAATCGCATTGACCTGACTCCAACGTGTTGAAAACAAAGAAGGTTCGCGCACCGGACGGGCCGGTATCGCTGCACCGCAATAGCGCCACTTTACCGCATCCGGGTAATGTCCCTGCAATGTCCACTCGTACCAGCAGGTAGAAGCATGCGCAACGGCACCCTCCTCTACGCCCAGTCTGGCGGCGTCACCGCCGTCATCAATGCCTCGGCGGCGGCCGTGATCGAGCAGGCCCGGGCCAAGGGCATCAAGGTCCTGGCGGCGCGCAACGGCATCCTCGGTGCCCTGCGCGAAGAGCTGATCGACACCAGCAAGGAAAGTGCCGCGGCCATCCGCGCGCTGGCCCACACCCCGGGCGGCGCCTTCGGCTCGTGCCGCTTCAAGCTGAAATCCCTCGACGCCGACCGCGCCCGCTATGACCGCCTGCTGGAGGTGCTGCGCGCCCACGATGTGCGCTGGTTCCTGTACAACGGCGGCAACGATTCGGCCGACACCGCGCTGAAGGTTTCGCAGCTGGCCAAGGCGTCGGGCTATGACCTGACCTGCATCGGCGTGCCCAAGACCATCGACAACGATCTGGCAGTGACTGATACCTGCCCAGGCTTCGGTTCGGCGGCCAAGTACACCGCCGTGTCGGTGCGCGAGGCGGCGCTGGACGTGGCGGCCATGGCCGAGACCTCCACCCGGGTGTTCATCTACGAGGCGATGGGCCGCCATGCCGGCTGGCTGGCCGCCGCTGCCGGCCTGGCCGGCAATGGCGAGGACGAAGCCCCGCACATCATCCTGCTGCCCGAGCGCGCCTACGACGAGGCCGCGTTCCTGGCCAAGGTGAAGGCGGTGGTGGAACGGGTGGGCTACTGCGTGGTGGTGGCCTCCGAAGGCATCGCCACCGCCGACGGCCGCTTCGTGGCCGATGCCGGTGGCGGCAAGGATTCGTTCGGGCATTCACAGCTGGGCGGCGTGGCCGCGCACCTGGCGGGCCGGGTGAAGGACCAGCTGGGCCTGAAGGTGCACTGGGCACTGCCCGACTACCTGCAGCGTTCGGCCCGCCACCTGGCCAGCAAGACCGATTGGGAACAGGCGCAGGCGGTGGGCAAGGCGGCCGTGCAGCTGGCGCTGAAGGGCCAGAACGGGGTGATGCCGGTGATCGTGCGCAGCAGCGATGCGCCCTACCGCTGGAAGATCGAAGCGGCACCACTGTCGAAGATCGCCAACCATGAGAAAAAGATGCCGGCCGGCTTCATCCGCCGCGATGGCTTCGGCATCACCGCCAAGGCACGCGCCTACCTGTCGCCGCTGATCAAGGGCGAAGCGCCGCTGCCCTATGGCAGCGATGGCCTGCCCAAGTACGTAACGCTGAAGAACGTGGCGGTGAAGAAGAAGCTGCCCGCGTTCGAAGGCTAGAAGCCGGTACCGAACCGCGGTCGGATCCCGTTGCCTGCAACGGGCTCTGACCACGCGGTCTACGGGCAGGCCTTGCCTTCCATCTGCAGCTGCGCGGCGAACATCGTCACCTGCGGGATCTTGCCGGCGGCGGCCTGCTTCTTCGCTTCTTCCAGATAGATGCGCGACTGGCCCTGGCCATCCAGCGCCTGGGTGTTGTTCACCGGCAGGCGCCACACCCGCACCACGGCCTGCTGCGCCGGGCAGGTGGCATTGGGCACGCGGATCACATCATTGAGCTTCCAGCCCTTGTCCGCACTGGGTTGGGCCTTGGCGTAATCGACGAAGCGCGCGCGTGGCTGGCACTGTTCGCTGGTGCGCACCGCGGCGAAGCGGTACGGCTCGGCCGCCTGGCCGGTGAAGGCGCCTTCCAGGCGTGCGCAGGCTTCGGGAATCTGCCGCAGCGTGTGCGTGGCGCCCACCGCCTGCGGCGCACCCACGGCGCGCTGCAGTTCCGGGGTTTCGGCCGCCAGCGCCGGCAATGCAGGGGCCAGCACGGCGATCAGCAACAGGGGAAGGCGCATGGGAGTTCTCCTACGGGACTGTGCGCAGGCTTGCAGAGCGTGGCTTAACGGGGTGCAAAGGGTCTGTGGCCCTCAAAGCATGACCATGGCCCGGCGGCGGGTTCCGCACGCATGGCGATGCGTTCATCTGAAGGGCGCCCACGGGTCATGCGGCGCGGCTCGACTCTACAGAAGGTGGGACGCATACTGCGGGCACCAGGGAATGCTGAACACCGCCATACGTTGGACGACCGCCATGGTCGGCACGGGTTGGTTCCAGGCTGCAGCCCGTCGTCCCCTTCGTGGTGAAGTTCATCGCCACTGGATGCTCATCATCCAATCTGCGGAGGGGTCTAATGCTGGAACGTCATGGGCTGTCACTGGCGCTGGGCTGCGCTGTCCTCGCCATCCTGTTTGGCATCGTCTCGGCGCGCTGGATCCTGCGCCAACCCACCGGCAACGAACGCATGGTCGCCATTGCAACGGCGATCCAGGAAGGCGCACGCGCCTATCTGAACCGCCAGTACCTGACCATCGGCGTGGCCGGCGTGGTGCTGTTCGTGCTGGTGGGCGTGTTCCTGAGCTGGTACACGGCGATCGGCTTTGCCGTCGGTGCGGTCCTGTCCGGTGCGGCCGGCTACATCGGCATGAATGTGTCGGTGCGGGCCAACGTGCGCACGGCCGAAGCGGCGCGCCACGGCATCAGCGCAGCGATGGACGTGGCGTTCCGTGGTGGCGCGATCACCGGCATGCTGGTGGTCGGCCTGGGCCTGCTGGGTGTGGCCGGTTACTACGCCCTGCTGCTGCGGCTGGGGCTGCCGATGGACCAGGCCCTGCACGCGCTGGTGGGCCTGGCCTTCGGCTCGTCGCTGATCTCGATCTTCGCGCGGCTGGGCGGTGGCATCTTCACCAAGGGCGCCGACGTCGGCGCCGATCTGGTCGGCAAGGTGGAAGCCGGCATTCCCGAGGATGACCCGCGCAACCCGGCGGTGATCGCCGACAACGTGGGCGACAACGTGGGCGACTGCGCCGGCATGGCCGCCGACCTGTTCGAAACCTACGCGGTCACCGTCATCGCCACCATGCTGCTGGGCAGCCTGATGCTGAGCGAAGCCGGCGCCAATGCGGTGCTGTACCCGCTGGTGCTGGGCGGCGTGTCGATCATCGCGTCGATCATCGGCGCGCTGTTCGTGAAGGTGAAGCCAGGCGGCTCGATCATGGGCGCGCTGTACAAGGGCGTGATCGTGTCCGGCGTGCTGGCGGCCATCGCGTTCTACCCGATCACCACCGGGCTGATGAGCGACAACGTGCACGGGCCGATTGCCCTGTACGGCTGCGCGCTGATCGGCCTGGTGCTGACCGGCCTGATCGTGTGGATCACCGAGTACTACACCGGCACCCAGTACAAGCCGGTGCAGCATGTGGCGCAGGCCTCGACCACCGGCCATGGCACCAACATCATCGCCGGCCTCGGCATTTCGATGAAATCCACCGCCCTGCCCGTGGTGGCCGTCTGTGCGGCAATCTGGGGCGCCTACGCGCTGGCCGGCCTGTACGGCATCGCCATCGCCGCCACCGCGATGCTGTCGATGGCCGGCATGATCGTGGCCTTGGACGCCTACGGTCCGATCACCGACAACGCCGGCGGCATTGCCGAAATGGCCGAGCTGCCCTCGGAGATCCGCGACATCACCGATCCGCTGGATGCGGTGGGCAACACCACCAAGGCCGTCACCAAGGGCTATGCGATCGGCTCGGCGGCGCTGGCCGCGCTGGTGCTGTTCGCCGACTACACCCACAACCTGCAGGCGGCCAATCCGGGCCAGGAATTCCGCTTCGACCTGAGCGACCACACGGTGATCATCGGCCTGCTGATCGGCGGCCTGATTCCCTACCTGTTCGGCGCGATGGCGATGGAGGCGGTCGGCCGCGCAGCCGGCGCGGTGGTGGAGGAAGTGCGCCGGCAGTTCCGCGACATCCCCGGCATCATGCAGGGCACCGGCAAACCGCAGTACGACAAGGCGGTGGACATGCTGACCCGCTCGGCCATCCGCGAAATGATCGTGCCCTCGCTGCTGCCGGTGGCCGTACCGGTGGTGGTCGGCCTGCTGCTGGGGCCACGCGCATTGGGCGGGCTGCTGATCGGCACCATCGTGACCGGCCTGTTCGTGGCCATTTCCATGACCACCGGCGGCGGCGCCTGGGACAACGCCAAGAAGTACATCGAAGATGGCCACTTCGGCGGCAAGGGCAGCGAGGCGCACAAGGCCGCGGTGACCGGCGATACCGTGGGTGACCCGTACAAGGACACCGCCGGGCCGGCGATCAATCCGCTGATCAAGATCATCAACATCGTGGCGCTGCTGCTGGTGCCGCTGCTGTAACGCCCTGCGGTAACCGATGTGTAGAGTCGAGCTTGCTCGACTGCTTTTGGCATCGCCAGCAAGAGCAGTCGAGCAAGCTCGACTCTACCGGCGGAAAGGGCTCCGACCCCGCAGTAGCAACTGTCTTGTCAGGGGCTGCCGAGGGCCACCTTGCTCGCCTTACCCTTGGCTTTCAGCCCCGCATAGAAATCGCGGAGTTTCGGCTCGTACCGGATGGCCGTCAGGGCCGCCATGTAAAGGGCTTCGCGTACCACCGCGCGCCCGCCACTGATGCGCCGCTGGCCATGCCAGGTGCCGCTTTCACGGTTCATTGGGGCCACCCCCACCAGTGATGCAATGGCTTTGCCCCCCAAGCTGCCGAGCTCGGGCAACTCGCAGGCAAGGGTACTGACAAGAATTGGTCCGACGCCCTTGAGTGAGCCGATCTCTTTCCAGCCCGGCTGTCCTTCAAGCTGCTCAGCGATAGCTCTATCCAATTGCTTCAGGTCTTCAGACAACTGAGCTATATGGCGTTGCTTTAGTGCGATCAGAGCCGGATCAACCAAACGCCGCAAGCGCTGCGTTTCACTGACCCTCATCTGCACAAGATGCCTACGGCACTGCGCAAATTCAGCCAAACGCTGTTGCCAAGGTACGGGTGGCACATAGCGAGTCAGTTTCAACAAATGGGCATCTCGGCCAGCACCGTGGCATCGAGCCGATCGGTTTTTGCAGCCCGGCCGGTGCCTTGGGCAAACCGTCGTGCCCGCGCCGGGTTGATGCGCACCATGGGTAGACCGGCAGCGTGCAAAGCATCCAGGACGGCATGCTCGTAACCCCCGCTGGCCTCAAGAACAACCTGCTTGATGGGCCACTTCTTCAGCCACCCAATCAGACTGACAAAGCCACGCTTGTCGTTGCTGAATTGGCGAAATTGCTCTTCATGGACAGCCACATCCAGCGTGGCTTTGCTGACATCGATCCCGAACCCAAACATGGCAGAACTCCGCTAGGCTGACAGGGTCGAGAGCTCCCCCCGCTTGCCCAGTCTTATCAGTTCGAGCGCCAACTCAACCAACTGTTCGGGCGGTTCAGGGAGAATCCGGCGTGGGGACCCAAGCTACTTCACGGTCGCAAGACCTGGATCCACACGGTCGCCCACGCCGGGCTCTCGGCACCCAAGGTGCCAGATCGGCAAGAGATAAGATCCACGCCATGCGTGGATGCGGTCAACGCCCGCGCAGGAAGAACGACACCGGCACCATCACCTGCACCGGGTCGCCGGCCACCTCCGCCGGCGGCGCCGGAACCGGGCTGGCGCGCGCAACGGTGTCCAGCGTTTCCCGGTCCAACAGCGCGTGGCCACTGCTGCGTTCAATACGCGCCGCGGTCACCCGACCATCGCGAAACACCGCGAACCGCACATATGCAACACCCTGCTGGCGCAGCCGTTCGGACTGCCGTGGATAGCGCCGGTGCTGCTGCAGATGGCCCAGCAGCAGGCCCTGCCAGGTGGCGTTGGCGGTACTGGGCTGCCCCGCCGTGGTCTGCGGCGCGGCGTAACGCGTCCCTGCATCGGCGGCGACCTGCGGCGGCGCGCTGGTCTGGGCGACGTTGGCATCGGCGGTGTCCGGCGACGGGCGTGGCTGCGGCGCGCGCGGCGGCGGCAGATCGCCCTGCGGCTGCACGGGCACCTGGGGTTGTTGGTGCTGCACCGGCTTCGTTGCCTGCCGCTGCTGTTGCTGCTGCAGCGGCCCGCTGGCGACCTCGCGCGGCGGCACGGGCGGGGCCTGTGCCATTGGTGCCAGTTCCAGCATCAAGGCCGCCGGCGCCGCCACGGGGGGCTGCACCGATGCGCGCGCCGCCCACCAACAGGCCACGCCGATCAGCAGCGCATGCACCAGCAGTACGATCGCCAGGCTGGTCGCCCAGCGCCGCAGTCCGCTCATCGGGCGCCCTGCTCCAGTCCGACCAGCGCCACTTTCAGATATCCGGCAGCGCGCAGCGCATCCAGCGTGGCCATCAGCTCACCGTAGGCCACCTGCGTGTCGGCGCGCAGATGGATGCGTTGCCCGGTGTCACCCTTGGTCGCGGCCTGCAGCGCCGCTGCCAGACCCTCGCGCGTGACCGCCTGCTCGCCCACGCGCAGCGACAGATCGGCCTGCACGGTCACATACACCGGCGCCTGCTCGCTGGGCGCGGCCTGCGCGCTGCTGGCCGGCAACTGCACCGGCACCGACACGGTGGCCAGCGGTGCGGCCACCATGAAGATGATCAGCAGCACCAGCATCACGTCGATGAAGGGCGTGACGTTGATTTCGTGTGCTTCTTCCGGCGTATCGTCACGCTCGGACGCGGTCCTGATCGCCATGCCCGCCTCAACCGATGCCGCGCTGTGCAGCGCGGTCCAGATCACGCGAGACCAGTTGCTGCACGCCCGCCGACAGATCGCCCAGCAGGCCGCGCAGGCCGGCCAGCACGCGACTGAAGTGGTTGTAGACCAGCACCGCCGGAATCGCAGCCACCAGGCCAAGCGCGGTGGCCAGCAAGGCCTCGGCGATGCCCGGTGCCACCACGGCCAGGTTGGTGGTGTTGCTGTGGGCAATGCCGATGAAGCTGTTCATGATGCCCCACACCGTGCCGAACAGACCGACGAAGGGGGCCACTGCACCAATACTGGCCAGCACGCCGATACCGCGGCGCTGCACGCGCGCGGTGTCCAGTTCGATGCGGTCCAGGCGTGAGGCCACGCGCTCCTTGATGCCTGCGCGGTCAGCCAGCCCGGCGGACAACTGCAGTTCGGTGCGGGCGGCCAGCAGCATGGCGGCGGCCGTGCCCTGCCCCAGCGTGGGGTCCTGCGGGTCTGCCGGCAGCTGCGGCGCAGACAGCAGCTGCGTACGCGCCGCGCGCAGCGCGCGGGCCTGGCGCTGCAGTTCCCAGCCCTTGGCCAGCAGCACGGTCCAGGTGGCCAGCGAGGCCAGCGCCAGGGCGATCATCACCGCTTTGACCACCACATCGGCGGCCAGGTACATGGCCCAGGGGGTCAGCGCGGAAGGGGCCATCGGGGCCAGGTCAGCAGGCAGCATCGTTGTTACGTCCATCAGCATCAGGGGCGGCGCGGCGGCGGCCGGCACGCAGGTCGGCCACATCCATCTGCAGGCGCGGCGTGGGATCGGGGCGCGGCGCCGGGCGGCTGAGCACATAGCCGGCGCTGACCGCGAAGAACAGGCCGACGCCCAGCAGCAGGCGCCAGGAGGGGTGTGCACCCCAGCAGAACAAGGCAAAGCCCACCGCCATGCCGGCGCTGGCAAAGGCCTTGCCCTTGCGCGACACCGCGCCCTGTTCACGCCACAGGCGCAGCGACGGGCCATAGCGCGGGTGGGCCAGCAGGCGCTGCTCGAACTTCGGCGAACTGCGTGCGAAACAGCCCACCGCCAGGATCAGGAAGATGGTGGTGGGCATCACCGGCAGCAGCGCGCCGATCACCCCCAGGCCCACCATCAGCCAGCCCAGTGCGAACCACAGCCAGCGCATCAGGCGCTGGCCTGCAGCGGCCGCCCATGCATCAGCAGAACTCCCGTTCGACGTGGCCATGCACACTGCGGAACGCCGTGTCGGCGGCGTCGATCACCTGCTGTTCCTGCTCGGCGGTCAACACCACCGCATCCAGCGCGGCAGTGAATTCGCGCCAGTGGCGCGCGGCGCCATCGGGGTGTGCGGCCAGGTGGCGCGCGCCGAAGTCGCGGTCCAGCCCCAGCGCAGCGGCCATCTTGTACAGCACCGTACCGCCCAGGTTGGAGCCCTCGGCCACGTACAGCCAGCCCAGCGCGGCCGGCAGGGAAAGGTCATCGCCCAGCGCGGCGATATCGGCACCGGGCAGCGTCTGTTCCAGATCCTGCAGGTCGCGGCGCACCTGCTGCAGGCGGCGGCGTTCGTGCAGGTCCGGCAGCAGCGCATCCAGCGCGGGGTTGGCATACAGCGCGTCGATGCTGCGGTGGAAGCGGTACTGCACGCGCAGGAAACGGGCGAAGTTGCTGCGGTTGGCGAAGATATCGCCGGCCATGATGCGCTTGTCCAGCGCACCGTGGCTGTCACGGGTGGCGGTCTTGAGCCGCACGCTGCGGCTGGTTTCGGAGGTCATGGAGGCGGTCATGCAGGGAACCCGGGGAAGCGTCGTGCAGTAGACGTCTGAACGGGGGATTTCCCCAAGCGCGCAAGCGTCGATAATGCAGGTTCCCAACCCGCCAGGTAACGACCATGATCACCACCGAACCGCGCATGACCAATCTGTTCCTGCAGCTGGGCCTGGATGCCAGCGCCGAAGGCATCGCCCAGTTCATCGGCAGCCACCAGCTGGCCACCGAAGTGGAGGTGGTGGACGCGCCGTACTGGAATGATGCGCAGCGCCAGTTCCTGGCCGAATCGCTGGAAGCGGACGCGGCCTGGACCACCGTGGTTGACGAGCTGAACGAGGCGCTGCACGAAGATGCGGTGAAGGCTGCGCGCGGTCTGTAAGCGCGCAGGCCGGGGTCAGAGCCCTTTCCACAGGAAAGGGATCCGACCCCGATGTTGCCCGGCCGATCAATACCGCCAGGTCACCGCCAGGCGTGCGGTGCGGCCCGGGGCCGGCATCACGCCCAGGGCAAGCGGGTCCAGGTAGTAGCGATCGGTCAGGTTGTCCACGTTCGCTTCCACCGACAGCTGGTCATTGAACGCCCAGCTGGCGAACACGTCCACCAGGGTGGTGGGACGGTACAGCTGCTGGATGGCCGACAGGCCCACGTTCCATTCCTTGTCCAGCTTGCTGATCGGGCCGGCGTTGTGCACCACGCGGGTGCCGAACGTCAGGCGCTCGTCGAACAGGCGCGAGCCCAGGGTCAGGTTGACCATGTAGCGCGGCGGGTTCTGCGTATTGGTGTAGGACCCTTCGAAACCGCCGTCGACGCAATCGGGGGTGGCCGCCAGTTCGGCGTTCTTCCGCTGCACGCCATAGGCGCGGCGTTCGGCGGCAATGTCCGGCGCGCAGGTCTTGGTCTTGAAGTAGTAATGCGCGGACAGATCGGCAAACAGCGTGCCGCTGTCATAGCTGGACTGGAACTCCATGCCCGAGACCTTGAAGCGGTCGATGTTGCGGATCAGCCCGGCCGACAGGGTGCGGTAGTCGCGGGTGATCAGATCGTCGATGCGGGTGTCGAAGTAGGCCAGCTTCAGCGCCAGGCGATCGCCGGCAGTGAACAGGTCGTGGTGGATGGTACTGGCGCCCAGCTCCCAGCTGTGTGCGGTTTCCGGCTTCAGTTCGGCCACCGGACGTGCGGCGGTGAACAGTCCCAGCGTGGTTTCGAACAGGCTGGGCAGCTTGGTGCCTTCGGCGTACTTCAGGTAGATCATGGCGTCGTCGCTGAAGCGGAACGCCACGCTGGCGGTGGGCGAGAACGCGCTGTCACGGCGCCGGATCGGCTGCGACCAGGTCCAGCTGACCGGCACTTCGTAGTCTTCCGGGGCGTCGGCATCGTAGAAGTTCCAGCCGCCCAGATCGGCCACCGTGCCCTTCTTGTAAGGCGAAGCCAGCAGCGAGGCCTGGGTGAAGTTGCCGTTGGCGTCCGGGTACCAGTTCAGCAGCGCGATGCGCTGCGCACGCCACGACGGCAGCGCCGGGTTGCCGTTCAGCAGCTCGGTGTAGCGGTACTGGCCCTGCACTTCGTAGGCATCGACGGTGGCCAGGCGGTTGCGGTCGTGCACGTCCACGCGGTTCCAGCGGCCGCCGGCCGTCAGTTCCCAGTGTTCGTTGGGCTCCCACTTCAGCGCGGCCACCGCGCTGTATTCCTTGCGCCAGGCGTTGCGCAGGAAGCGGTTGTTGACCAGGTCGTCCTGCATGATCGGGCCGGAGCTGCCCGGCGCGATGTCTTCATCGCTGTAGGACAGGCCGTAGTCCAGGGTGAAACGACCCGCGCCGGTCTCGAAGATCGAGGTGTTGCTGGCGTCCAGGCCGAAGCGCTTCTGCCGCAGCGGATTGCGGTAGGCATCCTTGTAACCGGGGTTGCCGCTGAAGCTGGGCGCGTCGTACCACTCGGTGTGGCGGTCGAAGTACCACGGGGTGATGCCGGTCAGGCTGTTGTACATCACGCTGTCGGCGTCGGTGTACCAGGCGTTGATGCGCAGATCAACCTTGTCGCTGTCCGGATTGAAACGGTAGCGCGCGCTGTAGCTGTCCATGTCCACGTGGCCCGGGTCCCACTGCGGTACGCGGTCGCGGTCCACGCGGATGATCTGCGAGGCCATGATCTCACCGGCGGTGCCCTCGTAGCGGCGGTAGCCCAGTTCCAGGGTCTGCGCATCATCGATGCGCCAGGTGCCCTTCAGCAGCGCCGATTCCGAGCGCGAGGAGGTGTTGAACACTTCGGTGCGCGGCGGGTTCAGCGGCGCCAGCGTGCGCCGGGTCTGCGGGAAATCGTCGTAGCCGTGCTTGCCGGAGAAGTAGTTGCCATTGTCGCGGTAGGCGTAGGCGGCCACCAGATCGAAGCGATCCCAGTGGCCGGCCGCGGCCACGTTGAAGAACTGGCTGCCGGTGGCGCTGCGGTCGCTGCGCGGGGCAGCATCGTAGCCCGGCAGGTTGTTGGCGCTGCCGTTGGCCAGGCCGCCGCGCACACGCACGCCCACGTCGCGGCCTTCGCGCAGCACGTCGTCCGCGTTCAGCGTTTCCATTTCCACCACGCCGCCGATGCCGCCGGAGGCATTGGCCTGCAGGCTGGGGCCCTTGGTGATGGTCAGCCGCGAGATCAGGTCGGGGTCGAGGTAGGTGCGCTGCGACTGGCCGGCATAGCCGCGATAGGTATCCATGCTGGACTGGCCGCCGTCGATGATGACCGGTACCCGGCTCTGGCCCTGGATGCCGCGGATGTTGACGTCGAAGCCGTTGCCGACGCGCGGATCACCGGCGGTCACGCCGGCCACGCCCTTGACGATGTCACCGGTGGAGGTGCCGCGGAAGCGTTCCAGCGTGGTGCGGTTGATCGTGCTGGTCGAGCCCACCGTGCGGTAACTGTCGAGCAGGCGTGCTTCATCACTGACCGTACCGCCCTGCACCGGGTCGCCGGCCACGCTGAGCGTGTCGGTCACGATCACATCATCGCCGGCCTGCAGCGGCGCGCCAGCTTCCAGGATGACCGCATCGGGGCTCACCGGGCGCGCCAGCAGACCGGTGCCCTGCAGCAGCTGCGACAGCGCCTGGCTGGCCGGCAGGTTGCCACTGACCGCCTGCGATGTACGCCCGGCGGTGAGCGCTGCGGCATAGGCCACCTGCACGCCGGACTGCCGCATGTAGCTGCGCAGTGCTTCATCCAGCGACTGGGCAGGAATATCGAAGCGCTGCACGGCGGAGTCGGCGCCGCGCGGTGCGGACTGGGCAAAGACGGCAGGCGCGGTGGCGGCCAGACCGGCAGCCAGCAGCGCGATGCACAGGCGGGACGGACGCGGCCGACGGCCACGGCTTGAGAAGTCGTACATGGGAAACCTGTCAGGAGAGCGTTACCGCGGACGCGGCGTCATCCGCACAGCGCGCGGACACAACGACGTACGTGGCGGCGGCGGGTACGTTCGTGGAGTAAGACGGATGGGATGAGCGGAACCCCAAGGTGAATTCATCCACGTATGGCGTGGATCTACCGGTGCGTGAGTAGAGCCACGCCATGCGTGGCTGTGGGGTTGCCGGCAGGTTCATCCACGCATGGCGTGGATCTACTGGACGATGGCCACGCCCAGCGGCCAGCGGGTCACCCGCAGGCCGGCGGTGGCCGCCAGCGTGTCCAATGCCTGCTCGGGGCGGTCGATACGCAGCGCCGCGCTGATCGGCGGCAGCGATGACAGATCGCCGCGCACAATGGTCGGGCCGCTGCGGTAGCGGCCCAGGAGGCCAATCGCCTCGGCCACCGGGGTCTGCTGCAGCAGCAGTTCGCCGCGGCGCCAACTGCCAATGCTGTCGGTATCGGCGTCCGCCAGGCGCTGCACGCCGCTGTGCCCGCCATAGGACGCGCGCTGCCCGGCGCGCAGGTAGGTCCAGCCACCATCGGCGGGGCTGGCCACGCGCACCTGCCCCTGCCCCACTTCGGTCTGCGCACCATCGCCCTGCCGTTCCACGGTGAATGCCGTGGAGATGTCCTCCACCACGCCGTTGCCGGCCGACACACTGAAACGCCGTTGGGCGTCGGCCGCCACCTCGAACCAGGCGCGGCCACGCAGCAGTTCGATCTGCCGTGCCGTCGCGTCGAAGCGCACGGCAATGGCGCTGTCGGCGTCGAGTACGGCGCGACTGCCGTCGGGCAGGCGCACGTCCTGCACGAACTGCTGGCTGCGGTGGTCGGCCTGCAGGCGCAGCCACGCATCGGGCCACACCACCAGCAGCGCCACCGCGGCGGCGGCGGCCATCGCCCAGCGCAGACGCCGCGGGCGCCGACGCGGCAGCGCGACCGGCGCGCACACCGGGGGCGGCCCCAGGCTGCGCCACAGCTGCCGCTCGTGCTCGAACGCACGGCGATGGCCCGGCTGCTGCAGCCAGTGCTCGAAGGCCTGCATGCGCGCATCACTCAGCTCGCCGGCCGCCAACCAGACAATCCAGTCGCGGGCCTGCTCGGCTAGGGCAGCATCGTGGGCGGAGGACGTCGGCAGGTGCGGGCTCATGGGCTGGCGGGTGGGCGCGTTCAGGCGCGTGGCAGGGTGCGGGGTGGCAGGCACGCCGCTGAAGGTAAGACGTCTGCGGGCGGGCATGCCCCAAGCCGATCCATCATCGGCCTTCGCGGGCCCAGGCCAACCGCTGCAACGCGGAACGTATGTGGTTCTCGACGGTGGTGACCGACACCGCCAGGCGCCGAGCGATTTCGGCCTGGGTCAGGCCCTGCAGCCGGTTGAGGCGGAAGATGGTGCGCGTGGGCTCAGGCAGGTGGCCGGCCGCTTCCAGCACGCGCTGCAGTTCGTCCTGCGCCATCACCTGCGATTCGGTGGACACGGTGTCCTCGTCCTGCCACAGGTAGTGATCGGCCAGCAGACGGTTGCGACGGGTGGCCTCGCGGCCGTGATCGGTGGCCAGGTTGATGGCCAGCCGGTACAGATAGGCGCGCGGGTTGTCGATGGTCTGCTGGCTGTCCACGCCGCGGGCCTTGAACCACACGGCCTGGATCACGTCCTCGGCGCTGCTTTCGCTGCCCAGGATGCGCTGCACGCGGCGCAGCAGCGCCGGCCGTTCGCGGATCAGCAGTTCGGTAAGCGTGGCGGCATTGGAGGGCATGCGCGATGGGGGCAGACAGGGGCGGCGCGCATGCTACTCCGTTGATGCGAATAAATCACGTTTGCATTGCCGAGAGCGCCCTTCAGAGGCAGTCGGTCAGTGCCTCGTACACGCTGCCGGGCATACCCGGCACCGGCACATGGATGGCCTCTCTGGCCGGTGCCGCCTCCCAGGCGCGCAGCACATCCTCCAGCCGCGTACCGGCGGCAATCGGCAACGCGCAGGCAATGGCACCCTGGTCCACGTCGAAGCGGCCGTCGCCGCGCACGCGGGTATCGCTGCCGGCAAAGGTCCAGATGCAGCCGGCCAGCACGCCGGAGCCGGAATGCACGGAGCAGCGCAGGCGCATCGCCCAGAGGTTGTAATACTGGCCTTCGCAGAAGGTATCGCCGCATATGTCATCGAAGCCGCGCTCGAGTGCACGTTCCACGGCCACAAAACGCATGTGGCCGGCGGCATTTGACGGGTAATGCCTGGCGTCAATATAGCGCCCACCCGCATGGGCAGGAGCAACCAGCAAGCCGCCCACCATCAGGGCGATGGAAGGGATCATGCGCATCAGCCGGCCCTCCCCGGCCTCTGGAGACAATCAAGCAGACCCTTGGACAGCCCATGGTCGAGGCCGGGCAACGGCGCGGTCAAACCGCCGGGTGCTACCAGCGCGGCATGGAACGCTTCCACGGGCACGCCCGGCTGCAGCGGCACCGTGCAGGCCCAGCGCCCGTTGTCCACCTGCACCTGCCCGGTATCGGCCTGCACCGCCAGTTCGCTGGCGGCAACCACCCAGACGCAGCGTTGCACGGTGCCGCGCGCGGCCAGCACCGCGCAGCGGAACTGCATGACCCGGTAGTTGCTGTAGTCGCCCTCGCACAGGGTATCGGCGCACAGCGCGGAAAACTCGCGCGCCAGCGCGGCTTCCAGATCGAAGGCGCGGTCCCAGTTGGCTTCGGGATGGGGGTAGTCGATCAGATCCACATGCAGCCCGCGCGCCATACCGGGCAGCGAGGCAGAGAACAGGAGGGCGCCGCAGCACCCGATCATCCATCGCATGTCAGCACTCCAGGTGAACGAGGCTCCAGCCTGCGCCCGCCCGTTGGGGCCGCCCATCGGGGAAGCCCGCGCCGGCCGGTGGGCGATGCACGCCGCGGCAGGTGGGAACCGCCCCCCTGCACAGCGCCCGGCAAAGGCATAAAATGGGGGACTAACCGTCTACACCCCCACCTGGAGCACACCATGGGTCTGGAACTCGTCTCGCCCGGCAAGAACCCGCCGGAAGAAATCAACGTCATCATCGAGATCCCGAAGGACTCGGAGCCGGTGAAGTACGAAGTGGACAAGGAAACCGGCGCGATCTTCGTCGACCGCATCCTGTCCACCCCGATGCGCTACCCGTGCAACTACGGTTACGTGCCCAGCACCCTGTGCGGCGATGGCGACCCGGCCGACGTGCTGGTGGTGCTGCCGCTGCCGCTGGTGCCGGGTTCGGTGGTGCGCTGCCGTCCGGTGGGCGTGCTGAAGATGAGCGATGAAGCGGGCAGCGACGAAAAGATCCTGGCCGTGCCGGTGTCGAAGATCTTCAGTGGCTACGCCCACGTGGAAGACATCGCCCAGGTGTCCAGCCACTGGCTGGAGCGCATCGGCCACTTCTTCGAGCACTACAAGGACCTGGAAAAGGGCAAGTGGGTGAAGCTGGACGGTTGGGGTGGCGCGGCCGAGGCCAAGCAGATCCTGATCGAGGCGCACCAGCGCCATCTGGACAACAAGGCCTGATCCTGAACAGGATCGCTCCGGCGCAGCCCGCAGGAGCGATCCTGGTCACGTTTCATGACGGCGGTCCATCACTGTTGGCGCCGTATTAGGTAAATTGCGTCACTTCACACGTCTTCGACGCCCATCGTCGAGACAGCCAGGGGAATGTGTCGTGCGTATTCTGCTTGTAGGGAATGCAGCCAGCCTGCCGGCTGAGCTGTCCGAATTCATTGCCGATCTTGGGGAAGACTGGCAACCGTTGACCGCCACCGATGGCCACAGCGCAATGAGCGTGGTGGCTGCGCAGGGCGTGGACGCGGTGATCGTCTGCCCGCAGCTGCCCGATCTCAATGCCACCACGTTGCTGGGGCAGATCCGTACGCTGCGCCCGGAAACCATCCGTATCGCGCTGGTCGATGCCCAGCAGGGCAACCGGCCGCCGCCGGCGCGCCTGATCGGCGTGGCCCACCGCTTCCTGCCGCTGCCACTGGCGCCGGAAGTGCTGCTGGAAGCGCTGACCAGCCTCGAAGAGCTGCGCGAAGTGCTGGACAGCCCGCGCCTGCGCGATGCCATCGGCCGCATCGAGAAGCTGCCGTCGCCGCCGCATCTTTACCTGAGCCTGACCCAGGCGCTGGAACACGACGACGAGACCGACAGCGCCGATGTCGCCAAGCTGGTGGCCGCCGACCCGGCCATTGCCGCCAAGGTGCTGCAGCTGTCCAACTCGGCGTTCTTCAGCCAGGGCCGCACCATTGCCGACCTGCGCACGGCGGTCACGCGGCTGGGCCTGGCCACGCTGCGCGACCTGGTGCTGGCCAGCGAGGTGTTTTCCGCGCCCACGCTGTCTGCGGCCGAACGCAATTCGCTGCAGCAGCGCGCGCTGATGGCCTCGCGCCTGGCCGCGCGCCTGCTGCCCGAATCCAGCGCCGAGCTGGGCGCCACCGCCGCACTGCTGGCCGATATCGGCCTGCTGCTGCCGGGCGTGCGCAACGAACGCACCGACCCATCACTGGGCGGCGATCCCCTACCCGGCCATGCCGAAGCCGGCGCCTACCTGCTGGGCCTGTGGGGCCTGCCGATGCCGATCATCGAGGCCGTGGCCTTCCACCTGCAGCCGCAGCGTTCGACCACCCGCAGCTTCTGGGTGACCGGCGCGGTGCACGTGGCACTGGCGCTGGTGAACGGTGACCCGGTGGACGAGGACTACCTGCAGCGCGCAGGCGTGCTGAACAAGCTGCCGCAGTGGCGCGAGCACGCCAACAGCCTGATGGGGCTGGTGCCCAGCGAGGCCTGAGGCGGGCACGCCCATACGAACCAATTCAGGGTGGCGCGTCCCGTGGACGCGCCACGTGCGCATCAGCGCTGCGGGCAGGCATCCAGCACGCAGGCGCGCCACTTCAGCTGGCACAGCGTCGCAGACCCACCTGCAGCCAGACATTCCTGGCGCACTTCTTCGCAGTAGACGCCACCACCGCAGATGATCAGGTTCTGGGCGAAGGCCGAACCAGCCAGCGTGGCATAGATCAGCACGGCTGCAGAGAGCTTGTGCAAGAGCGTGGCTTTCATATCCATCTCCAGCGTCCGTCATTGGACCGCACCAATGTGCTGGATGCGACTGAGTCCGACCGTGATCGGATTCACCCTCCCTCGACGCCCAGAGTTTCCCTACAGAATTTTCAGGGAATTCCGCTGACGTACGCGTTGCATGCCGCACAAAGAAGAAGGGCGGACCTTGCGGTCCGCCCTCCTCGTGTTGCGTGTTCCAGGCTTCGATGGATCAGAAGCGCTGGGTGTACTTCAGGTAGTAGTAACGACCGATGTCGAAGCCACCGTAGTACGAGAAGCTCGAGTTCGGCTGGCTGTACATGACCGGACCTTCGTGGTCGAACACGTTGTTCGCGCCGATCGAGATGGTGGCATCCCACGGTGCGTTGTAGCGCACCTGCAGATCGTGGAAGGTGTTCGAACCGACCTTGCGGCTCGGCTGGGCCAGGGTGTACGACGAGTTGAAGTCCGGCAGGTTGCACTCGCGGCCGCCTTCCAGATCGTAGGAGCACGGCTCCTTCATACCCGAGTAGTAACGCACGCCCCAGTTCACGCCGAAGTCGCCGAAGCTCCAGTCGACATTGAGGTTCGAACGCACGCGGAAGTTGCCCGCCCAACCGGTGAACTGCTCGACCGGGGTTTCGGCTTCGTTGTCGGCCTTGTATTCCAGGTAGTCAACGTAGGTGGTCTTCCAGTCGATCAGGAAGTTACCGAACGAGAACTCCGGCAGACGGTACTTGACGCCCAGGTCGTAACCGGCGGTTTCCTGGTAGCCGCCGTTGACCAGGGTACGGGTCACGTCGACCACCTGGTTGGCGGTACGGCCGCTGGTGCCACGCTCGAAGCGGTCGCAGGCGCCCTGGATGCCCAGCACGTAGCAGTTGTTCAGGATCGAGGTGACCGACTCAGCCGCGATGACGTCGTCGATGCGGATCTTCCACCAGTCCAGGCTGATGTCCAGGCCCTGCACGAAGTTCGGGCTGTAGACGAAGCCAGCGGTCCAGGTCTTGGAGGTTTCCGGCTTCAGTTCCGGGTTGGAACCGGACTCGAAGGCGCTGTAGGACTGGGTGCCCGGGCCGGTCGAGACCGCACCGCCGGAGGTGATCTGGCGGAAGTTCGCCGGCACACCAGCGGCGCTGCAGGCAGCAGCCACCGACGCGTTGCGCGCGGCCGAACCGAAGCTCGAATCACACGGATCGGTGTACTGATCGTAGGTCTGCGACACGCCGCCATACATGTTGGCGATGTTCGGAGCGCGGAAGCCGGTGGCGTAGGTACCACGGATCAGCAGGTCGTCGATCGGCTTCCACTTCAGGCCGAACTTCGAATTGACGGTGTCACCGAAGGTGTTGTAGTCCGAGTAACGACCAGCAACGTCGAGCGACAGTTCCTTGGCGAAGGCAACGTCGGCCAGGATCGGCACGTTCAGTTCGAGGTAGAACTCGTCCAGCTCGTAGTCACCCTTGGTCGGTGCGCCGGCCAGGTCGGTGCTCAGACCGGACTGCAGCAGCGCATCGGGGTTGTACTCGCCGCTTTCTTCGCGGTGCTCGTAACCCGCTGCGAAGGCCAGGTCGCCGGCCGGCAGGGTGGCGATGCTGCCCGACAGGTTGGCGCTGTAGACCTTGGTGGTGTTGGTGTAGGTGTCGTGGCTCGGCAGGAACAGGTAGTTCTGCAGGGCCGGATCAGCCAGCGAGCCGGCTTCGGTCGAGCCGTACGGTGCCAGCGGGTTCCACGGGGTGCAGCCGGCGATCACGCTGCCTTCGGTGCCGCAACGGGCAACGCCGTTGGCATCGATGAAGGACGGACCGACAGCGTTCTGCACGTTCGGAATGAACAGATTGCCGGTGCTGGTCTTGACGCCCTTGTTCTGGTTGTAGACGTAGCCCACGTCCCAGTCGAAGTAGCGATCAGCGAACTGGAAGGAACCTTCCAGGCCAGCGCTGAAGCGGAAGGTTTCCTGCTCGGATTCGGTCTGGCGCGGCACTTCCGAGGTACGACGGATGAAGTTCGCATCCTCGTCCAGCGGGTTGTAGATGCTGTCAGCCGACAGAGCGGTGCCATAGACTTCCGACTGGTACGGGTAGCCTGCGATCTGCGAGGTGGCCGTACGCTTGGTGTACAGCATGCTGGCCGTACCGCGGATGTTGTCGGTGAAGTCGTAATTGCCGTTGGCGAAGACCGAACGACGCTTCAGCTTGTTCTGCAGCCACATTTCCTGGCTGGCGTTGGTGTAGTCCGACAGGCCGAAGTCGTGGTAATCCGACAGCGAGGTGCCGGCGGCGCCCGGGTTGCGGACGTACCAGTTGTCGTCGCCGTCGATCAGCACGCCCTGGTTGGACGCAGCCGACCAGCCGTTGGCGCCTTCAGCTTCGTTCGGGAACGGGTGCCACTGGCCGTTGCCGTAGCGGCTGTAACGACGGTCCTTGGCCTTCACTTCGTCCTGTTCGCTGTACTCGGCACCGAGCGTGATCGAACCACGGTCGCCGGTCTGGCCATAGACGAAGTTGTAGGTCTGCTGCTCGCCATCACCCTGGCCGTACTGGCCGGTGTAGACGCTGGCTTCCAGACCGTCGAAGTTCTTGCGGGTGATGATGTTGATCACACCGGCGATGGCGTCCGAACCGTAGATGGCCGAGGCGCCGTCGGTCAGCACTTCAATGCGCTCGACGACCGAGGTCGGGATCGAGGCCAGATCGGTGTAACCACCGGTGCTGGTGCCCATGCGCTTGCCGTCCAGCAGCACCAGGGTGCGCTCCGGGCCGAGGTTGCGCAGATCGACGAACTGACCGCCCACTTCTTCGCCCGAGGACAGCGCGTCGTTGCGGCTGATGGCCGGCGAGCCGGTGGCGGCCAGGTTCTGCACGATGTCAGCAACGCTGGTGAAGCCCTGCTTTTCGATATCGGCGCGCTGCAGCGCGATGACCGGCTGTGCGGTCTCCATGCTGGCCTGGCGGATACGCGAACCAGTGACCGAAATGCGGTCCAGGTCGGTGGTGCCGGAGGCCGCTTCCTGCGCGGAAGCAAAGGCCGGCGACAGCGCCAGCGCAATGCCGGCGGGCAGCAGGCCCAACCGCACTGCGGAATTACGAACGTTCATCAATCTCTCCAAGGTACGTGTTAGCAGCGTGTTAAAACACCCCAGCACGTTACGATTGCGTTGCAGCGCTGTATTTGCGCGACCCAACGAGAGACTTTGCTGATTTTGGCGGGAGCTTCGCACCCTCTTCACGGAACCGCGAAGCAGACGTGCCATAGCGGGCGCGGAAGGCCCGCGCGAAGCTGCAGCAGTTGTCGAAACCACTGGCGGCGGCGACTTCACCCACCATCATGTCGGTGTCGCGCAGCAGGTCGGCGGCACGTTCCAGGCGCAGGCGCGCCGAAAGCGACTGCGGGCTTTCTTCATACAGGCTCTGGAAGGTCTTGGACAAGTACCAACTGGAGAAATTGGTCAGTTCGGCCAATTCGCCAATGCGCACGACACGATGGCTGTTGCCTTCCAGGTACAGGCGCGCGCGCTGCATGCGGCCGAACACCTGGCGCTTGCGGCTGCGCGAGCGGCCCGGGCAACGCTGCACGTTGTCGGCCAGACCGCGCTGCAGGCCCGCCAGATGCAGCAGCAGCGGGCGCAGCGACTGCGCGGGCTGGCCGCTGGCCAGGGCGTCGCGCCACAGACGCAGGGCCACGCGGGCATCGCCGCGGTTCATCTGGCCACGACCGGCATACAGGCCGCAGTCGGCCATCTCGGCCAGTGCGCGCAGCGCTTCGATGTTCAGGTTCAGGCCAACGCACAGACCATTGCGGCCGGCCTGCACCAGCGGGCGCGATTCCTTTTCGAAGGCGATCCACTCGCCCTGGCGCAGGCGGAAGCGCCCTTCCTTCGCCTCCACCCACGAGGTGCCACGCACCTGCATCCATACGGTGAAGCTGCTGCCTGCGGTCTGCAGGCTGCCCAGCCGGGCAACGCCCAGGCAGGTCGGAGCCACGTCATCGACAGCCTTGTCCAGCGAGACGGTTTGGCCACGATCGGCCAGCGAGAGTTGACGCATGGGAGCACCACGGATTTGCCAAGTACAGGCCTCCGTTTTGCCAAATCAGGTGCATGCCGGTCAGGAAGAACCGCCGAGATCGCCACGAAATCACTACGACGTCGCCACGAAAGAGTTACGAAGGCCCTTTATCGTTGAAAATCAGAAACTTGGAAAACGCCGGGAACAGCGTCGGCGCTGCTGTCGGCAGGTGCATCACGCCAATGTCGGCACCGTCGGACACCGCCAGGGCCAGATACAGGTCGCTGCCGTCAGCACTGGCGCTCAGCCCGTTGCCTGCGCTCAGCCGCTGCGCGTCCAGGCAACGCTCCGGTTCGGTCGCCCCACCCTGCATGCGGGTGAGCGTGGTGGAACAGTCGGCCGAGCTGCCTAGGTAATCGACGCGTCCGTTGCCGGCCACCGCCCAGGTGCGATAGCGCCAGCGGCTGGGCCAGCCATCGCTGACCTGCTGCACGCTGGCCGCGTCCAGGTCGGGATTGATCGACCACAGCCCGCTGGCGGCCAGGCGGGTGTACAGCACCCGGCCACTGCTGCGGTCTAGGCGCGCCTGCGATACGCCGTCCAGGCTGGCCAGACGGCGCCACGGCTGGCTTGTGCGGTCGAACAGACTCAGCCGCACCCGCTGCTGGTCATCGCGTTCCAGTACCAGCACCTGTTCCGGCGTGGCCCCGTACAGCGCCTGCAACGGTTGCTGCACCGGCACCGGCAGCGCCTGCAGGCGCTCGTCGCGCGGGGCGATTTCGTAGACCACGGCCTGCCCGTGCGCATCGCGCCCGACCACCAGCAACTGGCGGCTGTCGGTGGACCAGTCAGGCGCCTGCCGCGCTTCCGGCCGCAGCCCTTCGATCGGCCGCAGCGAATCGGGCCGCTGCATGTCGGCCCACCACAACGCAAAGCTGCCCGAGCGGTCAGAGCTGAACACCAGTTGCCGCCCATCCGGCGCCACCATCGGCTGGCCATCACGCCCGCTGGATGCGAACAGACGCTGCGTGCTGCCGCCCTGCACCGGCATGCGGAACATGCCGAACTGCGCACGGCGATGGACGAAGGCCAGCATGTCGCCGCGCCGCGAAACCGCCGGCCACTGCGCATCGTCCAGTCCGGCATCGCGCAGCGTGCGCCGTTCCACGTCCAGGTAATACAGGCGCGCCTCGCTGTCCACGCGGCGACCAAACACGATATGCCGGCCATCGCCCAGCCAGGCCCAGCCGCGCAGCTCGGCGGCCTCGTTGGTCAGCTGTTCCGGGGTGCCGCCGTTGGCCGGCATGCGCCACAGATCGCCCAGCTGCGGGTTGCGCACGAACACCAGCCAGCGCCCATCGGGCGAATAGCGAGGCGCGTAATCGAAATCATCTTCGCCGGCACCGTACTGCAGCGCGCGCCACTGCCCACTGGGCAGGTCCAGCACGCGGATGCCGCGATGCGCATAGCGACCCACCATGCTGCCGAACACCAGGCCACGGCCATCGGGGGTCCAGTCGAAACTAAGCAGCTCGGTGCCATCGCAGCGCGTGGCCTGGCGCAACGCACCGCCGGTGGCACTGGCAATCAACACCTGGCAACTGCCGTCGGCAGCGAAGCGCGCGAAGGCGATTTCACGCCCGTCCGGCGACCAGCTGGGGAAACGGTCGCTGGCGCCCGCCGGCGGTTGCACCAACTGGCGTGCCGGCGCGTTGCCCGACGTCTGCACGCGGATGGCGCCACCGTTCTGGCTGTCATCGTTGGCACCTTCGTAGGCCACCTGCGAACCATCGGGCGACAAGGTCGGGTACGTCTCGAAACCGGCGGTGGCAGTGATCAGCCGATACGGCCGCTCGGGGCTGCCGATGACCCGCGTGCCGTCTTCCACCGCCGCATCCAGCGGCGACGTCGGCGCAGGACGACGTGCCAGCAACACGCTGAGCACCAGCAGCGCCAACAGCATGACCACGCCCACCGCCAGCAGCAGGCGCCGCCGCCAGAGGCGCCAGCGGCGTCGGCGCGCTTCCCGTGCATCGTTCACGGGAGCGTCGCCGGCCGTCGCCACCAGCGCACTGTCCTGCGCTTCCGGCTGCGGTTCGCTGTCGTGCAGCCACTGCACCGGCACCAGCAATCGATAGCCGGTCTTGGCAATGGTTTCGATGTAGGACTGGCCGTTGTCTTCGCCAACGGCAAAGGCCTTGCGCAACTGGGTGACCGCCTGGGTCAGCACATCGTTGGTAGGCAGCGTATCGGGCCACACTTCAGCGAACAGCTCATCGCGGGTGACCACGCGCCCGGGCTGACGCAGCAGCACGCGCAGCACGCCCAGCGCCTTGGGCGTCAACCGGCGCGGACGACGCGCATCTGGCACGTCGACCTCGCGCGATGAGAGGGTCACTACGCATTCGCCCACGCGAACACGGTCACACTCTGGCGACTGACTCTCGTTGCTATTCATTGATCGCTAGACGTGTGAAACACATTGCAGATACCACTGGGCAGCGTTGTGTTTCCGTCCCTGCAACCTCCAAAAGCCAGATTCCGCACAAACCATCGGCGCATACCGCAAAAAAAACGAAGCGCGCGAATACTAGCCTATGCAGGTTACCTCGCCTATCGCGTGGTGGACATCAGGCTCTCTCTCGCCGACGCATTCAGATAACAAGCTGCACCATTCGCGCCCTTCGGGGCGCGAAATTTTTATCTGGCGTTCATTTTCAGGCGCGCCGCAGCATGGTCAGTCCGACCAGTCGCGAAACCACCAAAGCTACGTACATCACGCCGGAAAACTGCTCCAGCATGACCAGTGCGCGTGCCTGCGGGTGCAGCGGAACCACGTCACTCAGACCGACCCCGGACAGCAAGCTGAAGCTCAGATAAAGCAGCTCCATCCACGTGCGCTGCAGCCCCCCGCCGCTGCCATGGAAACTGCCCGGATACCACTGCTGGCAGACCGCGAATGCGAACGCGAATCCCCATGCGAGTAATGTGAACGTAGCACCAACGGCGAACAGTTCGTCGCGCGTGACCTTATGGTCCTGCAGCATGTACGCGGTCAGCGCACCGGCGGTGTAGAAATACAGCAGGCTTTCAAGCAACTGCGCGGTGCTGCCCAGGCCGGGGTGATCGAGCAGCGCGGCAGCAATGGAAAACACCACCGACGGAATGGCCAGCACCAGCGCCAGCCAGGTGCCCAGCGGGCTGCGCTGCACCACCCACAACGCCAGGCCCAGCACCGCCATGCCGAACACCCCCAACGCGGCGCGGCCGCCGGCGGTTTCGTCCAGCGCCGGGTACAGCAGCACCGCCAGCAGCTGCGCCGCCAACAACCAGGCGGAAGGATGGCGGCGGGCAATGGCCAGCCAACGGGTGGTCACGGCAACAGGCATGGTCTGCGTCCCCTGGGTGATGCGGCGAGCATAGCCGGTGCCGGGTGAGCGCAGCGGTTTGTGTTTACCGCTGCGCTCTCCAAGCAGGGCCCGGCGCTACCGTGTCAGCCCTGCTGGTAGACCTGGGCACCGGCGGCGCGGAACTGCGCTGACTTTTCCTGCATGCCGCTCTCGGCGTACTCGCGCACGTCCTGGGTGATCTTCATCGAACAGAAGTGCGGGCCACACATCGAACAGAAGTGGGCGAGCTTGTGTGCATCCTTGGGCAGTGTCTCGTCGTGGAATTCCTTGGCCTTTTCCGGATCCAGGCCCAGGTGGAACTGGTCTTCCCAGCGGAACTCGAAACGCGCCTTGCTGAGGGCGTTGTCACGCACCTGTGCACCCGGGTGCCCCTTGGCCAGATCGGCGGCGTGGGCGGCGATGCGGTAGGTCATGATGCCGTCACGCACATCCTGGCGGTTGGGCAGCCCCAGGTGTTCCTTGGGCGTGACGTAGCAGAGCATGGCGGTGCCGAACCACCCGATCATCGCCGCACCGATGGCGCTGGTGATGTGGTCGTAGCCAGGCGCGATATCGGTGGTCAGCGGACCCAGCGTGTAGAACGGCGCTTCGCCACACTCGCGCAGCTGCTTGTCCATGTTTTCCTTGATCAGCTGCATCGGCACATGGCCGGGCCCTTCGATCATGGTCTGCACGTCGTGCTTCCACGCGATCTTCGTCAGCTCGCCGAGCGTTTCCAGTTCACCGAACTGGGCGGCATCGTTGGCATCGGCAATGCAGCCCGGGCGCAGGCCATCGCCCAGCGAGAAGGTCACGTCATAGGCCTTCATGATTTCGCAGATCTCCTCGAAGTGCGTGTAGAGGAAATTCTCCTTGTGGTGGGCAAGGCACCACTTGGCCATGATCGAACCGCCACGGCTGACGATGCCGGTCACCCGCTTGGCGGTGAGGGGCACGTAGCGCAGCAGCACGCCGGCATGGATGGTGAAGTAATCCACGCCCTGCTCGGCCTGTTCGATGAGCGTGTCGCGGAAAATTTCCCAGGTGAGCGCTTCGGCGCGCCCGTCCACCTTTTCCAGCGCCTGGTAGATCGGCACCGTACCGATGGCCACCGGCGAATTGCGGATGATCCACTCACGCGTTTCGTGGATGTGCTTGCCGGTGGACAGATCCATCACCGTGTCGCCACCCCAGCGGATGGCCCACACCAGCTTTTCCACTTCTTCGGCGATGCCGGAGGACACCGCACTGTTGCCGATGTTGGCGTTGATCTTGGTCAGGAAATTGCGGCCGATGATCATCGGCTCGCTTTCGGGGTGGTTGATGTTGTTGGGCAGCACGGCACGCCCGCGGGCGATTTCATCGCGTACGAACTCAGGCGTGATGATCTTCGGGATGGATGCACCGAAGGATTCACCTGCGTGCTGCTGCAGCAGCGTGGCATCGCTGATGTCCTGCAGACGCTGGTTTTCGCGGATCGCCACGAACTCCATTTCCGGAGTGATGATGCCGCGCCGTGCGTAGTGCATCTGGGTGACGTTGGCACCGGCCTGCGCGCGCCGCGGCAGGCTGCGTGCCGGGAAGCGCACTGCATCCAGCTTCGGATCGTGCTCGCGTTCGCGACCGAAGCGCGAATTGAGCGCGTCCAGTTGCTCGGTATCGCCCCGCTCTTCGATCCAGGCACGGCGCAGCGCCGGCAGGCCGGTGGTCAGGTCGATGCGCGCGTCCGGATCGGTATAGGCACCGGACGTGTCGTACACGGTCAACGGTGGATTCTCTTCGCCACCGAACAGGGTGGGCGTGCGGGTCAGGGCGATCTCGCGCATGGGCACGCGCAGGTCCGGGCGCGAACCGGGCACGTGGATCTTCCGAGAGCCGGCAATGGGCCGGGTCACGGAGGCGGAAAGTTGCTGGGCCTGCTGCTGCAGATCGGAAGGCTGTGCGTTCATCGGGCATCGTCCAGGAAGGTCAGGGACGAAGCGGCGGCGCACTGCGCACCGCGCCCGGACAGTCCTTGGGCGGACTCCGGGCACGGTTGCACTGCAAAGCTTCCCTACGCCGGTATGAACCGGATCAGGTTCCAAGGGACTGTCTCAACCGCGGCCACTGGCCACGGTACCCCCGCTTCTTACTGCGTATTAGAGCACAGACCGGGTCAGTAGCCCGCCGCCTGGCCATCCTTGCGGCTTTCCGAAGCACCGAAGTACACGCCGGTTTCCGGATCACGCAGGATCGCCTGGTAACCGCCATACGGGCCATCGGCGAACACCACGCGGTGGCCCTTGCGCATCAGTGCGCGCACGGTCTCATAGGGGAAGCCCGTTTCCAGGTTCACTTCGCCGCCATCGCTCATGGCCGTGGCCTGGCCGGTGGGCTCGGTGGATCCTTCATGCTGGATGCGCGGCGCATCGCCGGCCTCCTGCAGGTTCATGCCGAAGTCCACCAGGTTCATCACGATCTGCGCATGGCCCTGCGGCTGCATCGCTCCGCCCATCACGCCGAAGCTGGCGTACGGCTTGCCATCCTTGGTGATGAAGGCGGGAATGATGGTCTGGAACGGGCGCTTGCCCGGCGCGTAGCCGTTGGGATGGTTCTTCTGCAGCACGAACATCTCGCCGCGGTCCTGCAGGATGAAGCCCAGCCCTGGCGGTGCCATGCCGC
Organism: Stenotrophomonas sp. YAU14D1_LEIMI4_1; assembly: GCF_003086815.1. Lineage (NCBI taxonomy): Bacteria > Pseudomonadati > Pseudomonadota > Gammaproteobacteria > Lysobacterales > Lysobacteraceae > Stenotrophomonas > Stenotrophomonas sp. YAU14D1_LEIMI4_1. Next base: position 3,475,847 of record NZ_CP025997.1, read on the forward strand.
TGCCCATGCCACGGTAGTTGGACTGGATGAGCGAGACCATCATGCCGTCGCTGTCGGCCACGGTCATGTAGATCGTGTCGCCCTGTTCGAGCTGCTTCGGCGTGCCCGGCTGCACTTCCTTCAGCGCCTTGTCCATCGAGATCAGCGCGCGGCGCTGCGCGGCGTAATCCTTGGAAATGAGCTTCTGCACCGGCGCCGGCTGGAAGGCCATGTCGGCATAGAAACGCGCGCGATCGGCGAACGCCAGCTTCTTGGCTTCCACGAACAGGTGCACATGCTCGGGCGAGCCGAACGGAATCTTCGAGAAGTCGTAGCCTTCCAGCACGTTGAGGATCTGCAGCGCGGCAATGCCCTGGCTGTTGGGCGGTAGTTCCCACACGTCATAGCCGCGGTAGTTGCTGCTGACCGGTTCGACCCATTCACCGTGGTGGTCGGCCATATCCTGGTAACTGAGATAACCGCCGTTGGCCTTGAAGTAATCACCGATGGTGCGCGCCACATCGCCCTTGTAGAACGCATCGCGGCCACCGTCGGCGATTTTCTGCAGGGTGTCGGCCAGGTTCGGGTTCTTCCACATCTGGCCCTTGCGCGGGGCGTGGCCGTCGATGGTGAACTGTTCGGTGAAGCCGGGGTACTTGGACAGGCGCGGCACCGAACGATCCCAGTAATAGGCAATCACTTCCGCCACTGGGTGGCCTTCGCGCGCGTAGCGGATGGCCGGGGCCAAGTTGTCGGCCATCGGCTTGCGGCCGAAGCGGTCATGCAGGGCGAACCAGCCGTCGACCGCGCCGGGCACCGATACCGGCAGCGGACCGGTGGCGGGGATCTCCTTCAGGCCACGGCGCTGGAATTCGGCCAGGGTGAGTGACTTCGGTGAACGTCCCGAGCCGTTGTAGCCGTACAGCTTCTTCGTCTTCGGGTCCCAGACGATGGCGAACAGGTCGCCGCCGATGCCGTTGCCGGTCGGCTCCATCAATCCCAGGGCGGCGTTGGCGGCAATGGCGGCATCGACGGCCGAACCGCCGCCCTTCATCACGTCCAGCGCGATCTGGGTGGCCAGCGGCTGCGAGGTGGCGGCCATTGCGTGCGGGGCAATCACTTCGGAACGGGTGGCAAAGGTCTGGCCGGTGATGCGGTCGGCGGCACTGGACACGGCGGGGACCGCGGCCAGCACGGCAGCGGCAAGCAGGGAACGGGCAAGGCGTCGGGACACGGTTGGGGTCCGATGGAAGGGTGGTGACCTGATCTTCGCCGCTTCGGGCGGCAGCCGGAATCGGGCAGAGGTCATGGGCGGCGGTGCCGTGGTGGGTGCGAACCTTGGTCCGCAAGGCTGCTGCCTTCGGTAGGTGCGGACCTTGGTCCGCACGGCCGTCGGCTTCGGTAGGTGCGGACCTTGGTCCGCACGGCCGTCGGCTTCGGTAGGTGCGGACCAAGGTCCGCACCTACCTGGGCGGGATGCCTGCACGGCTGCTGGCTTCGGGGGATCCACTGCGGACCAAGGTCCGCACCTACCTGGGCAGGATGCCTGCACGGCTGCTGGCTTCGGGGAATTCCGTGCGGACCAAGGTCCGCACCTACCAGGGCGGGATGCGTGCACGGCTGCGGGCGTCGGTGAATCCAGAGCGCAGGGCGAAATCACCCGCGAATCCGCGCAAAAACCCCGCTGAAAAGAGTGAATTCCGGTTCACTGAAACACTTTCAGCGGCAACCATCCTTGTGCCGCAAGCCTTCTCGCCAGATACAGGCGAAACCGATGAAAAACCCGTTGCCAGGGTTGACACCGCCGAAATGGCTATGTTTCTCTCGATCCCATGCTGCAACGCCACCCGCCCCTGCGAACCGCTACTGAAGCCGCCGATTCCGGCGCCGCATCGCTGCGTTCGCTTCTCGTGCTCGTACTTATTAGCCAGCCCACAGGTGCGGGACGAGCCAGCGTGTAAGCAGACAACACACACCGGAACTCGATCAGAAACCCGCACCCACCCAGGTGCGGGTTTTTTCATTTCAGGACCTGGTTTCACACGCAACCACTCAGCCATCCAGCCACGACCATGCACACCGCCTCCCGCAAAACCCGGACCTGCACCACCACGCCCTGTCGTGGTGGCTGCGCCCGTGCGATGCGCGGCGCCTCCTCCCCCGTTTTCCCCTGACCGGCCGGTACGTCGCTTCGACTGCCGGCCGTCTTTTTTCTTCCCAGCCAAGGAACCTCCCCCATGAGCACCAACTCCCTGCCCCAGACCAAGATCGCCGTCATCGGTTACGGCAGCCAGGGCCGCGCCCACGCGCTGAACCTGCGTGAATCCGGCTTCGACGTGGTGGTAGGCCTGCGCCCGGGTGGCCCGACTGAAGCCAAGGCCCAGGCCGATGGCTTCACCGTGGTGGCCCCGGCTGATGCGGTGAAGGATGCCGACCTGGTGGCCGTGCTGACCCCGGACATGGTGCAGAAGAAGCTCTACAACGAGGTGCTGGCGCCGAACATGAAACAGGGCGCCTGCCTGTTGTTCGCCCACGGCTTGAACGTGCACTACGGCATGATCGAACCGCGCGCCGACCTGGACGTGGTGCTGGTCGCGCCGAAGGGCCCGGGCGCGCTGGTACGCCGCGAATACGAGATCGGCCGCGGCGTGCCGTGCATCTGGGCGGTCTACCAGGACACCAGCGGCCAGGCCGCGCAGCACGCGCAGGCCTATGCAGCCGGCCTGGGCGGCGCACGCGCCAACCTGATCCAGACCACCTTCAAGGAAGAAACCGAAACCGATCTGTTCGGCGAACAGGCGGTGCTGTGCGGCGGTGCCTCGGCGCTGGTGCAGGCCGGCTTCGAAACCCTGGTGGAAGCCGGCTACCAGCCGGAAATCGCCTATTACGAAGTGCTGCACGAACTGAAGCTGATCGTGGACCTGTTCTACGAAGGCGGCATCTCGCGCATGCTGGAATTCATCTCGGAAACCGCGCAGTACGGTGACTACGTGAGCGGCCCGCGGGTGATCGACGCCGGCACCAAGGAGCGCATGAAGGAAGTCCTGAAGGACATCCAGGACGGCACCTTCACCAAGAACTGGGTAGCCGAGTACGAAGCGGGCCTGCCGAACTACAACAAGTTCAAGCAGGCCGACCTGGAGCACCCGATCGAGAAGGTAGGCAAGGAACTGCGCGCCAAGATGGTCTGGTTGCAAGGACAGGCCGCGTAACCACGCGGCCCTCCCCCACCCGCTTTGCAAGGTTCCCCCATGAACTCTTCCACACACCGCAGCGCGCCGCCCAACGGCGCGCGCTGGCTGACCCAGGCGCTGGAGGCCGAGGGTGTCCGTACGCTGTTCGGTTACCCGGGCGGCACCATCATGCCGTTCTACGACGCGCTGGTGGATTCGGCGCTGAAGCACATCCTGGTGCGCCATGAGCAGGGCGCGGCGCTGGCGGCCAACGGCTTTGCCCGCGCCAGCGGCCAGGTTGGCGTCTGCGTGGCCACCTCCGGCCCGGGCGCGTCGAACCTGGTGACCGGCATCGCCGATGCCATGCTGGATTCGGTGCCCATGGTCTGCATCACCGGCCAGGTCGGCACGCCGCTGCTGGGCACCGATGCCTTCCAGGAACTGGATGTGTTTGGCCTGACGATGCCCATCGTCAAGCACAGCTGGCTGGTGCGCAGCGTCGATGACCTGCCGCGCGTGGTCGCCGATGCCTTCCGCATCGCCCGCGAAGGCCGCCCCGGCCCGGTGCTGATCGACCTGCCCAAGGACGTGCAGCTGGCCGATGCCAGCCACCTGCCGGCCCATGTGCCGGCCAGCGTTGAACCGCCGGCGGCCGCCGCCGATGCGGCCATTGCTGAAGCCATCGCCGCGCTGGCCGCGGCCGAAAAGCCGGTGGTCTACGCCGGCGGTGGCATTGCCCTGGGCGAGGCCGTGCAGGATCTGCGCGACTTCGTCGAGGCCAGCGCCATCCCCACCGTGATGACCCTGCGTGGCCTGGGCGCGCTGCCCCCGCAGCACCCGCAGTCGCTGGGCATGCTGGGCATGCACGGCACGCGTGCGGCGAACATGGCCGTCCAGGAGAGCGATCTGCTGCTGGTGCTGGGTGCACGCTTCGATGACCGTGCCACCGGCAAGCTGGCCGAGTTCGCCCCGTTCGCCCGCGTGGTCCACATCGACGCCGACGCGTACGAGATCTCCAAGCTGCGCAGCGCCGATGTCGCCGTGCCCGGCAACGTGGGCTATGCCATCCGCGCCCTGCGTGCGGCCTTCCCCTCCCCCAAGGCCCACCAGGACGCATGGCGCAAGCGCTGTGCGCAGCACCGCGATCGCTTCGCCGCCCGCTACGACGCGCCGGGCCAGCACATCTACGCCCCGGCGCTGCTGAAGCGGCTGAGCGAACTGGCCCCGTCCGATGCGGTGATCGCCTGCGATGTCGGCCAGCACCAGATGTGGGTTGCCCAGCACTGCCGCTTCAACCACCCGCGCAACCACCTGACCAGCGGCGCGCTGGGCACCATGGGCTTCGGCCTGCCGGCGGCGATGGGTGCGCAGTTCGCCTGCCCCGATCGCACCGTGGTGCTGGTGTCCGGCGATGGCAGCTTCATGATGAACGTGCAGGAACTGGCCACCATCGCCCGTTGCCGCCTGCCGGTGAAGATCGTGCTGCTGGACAACAGTTCCCTGGGCATGGTGCGGCAGTGGCAGGAACTGTTCTTCGCCGAGCGCTACAGCGAGATCGACCTGTCCGACAACCCGGATTTCGTGGCCCTGGCCAAGGTGTTCGGCATTGCCGCCACCCGCATCGACACCCGCGACGACGTGGAAGGTGGCCTGGCCGCGCTGCTGGCCGAGCCGGGCCCGGCCCTGCTGCACGTGGCCATCGACGCCCGCGCCAACGTGTGGCCGCTGGTGCCGCCCAACACCGCCAACAGCACCATGCTGGAAAGCAATCCCGCCCACGCCCGCCAGGAGACCCCCAATGCAATACCGGCTTGACCTGGTGCTACACCCGGCCGAGGGCGCGCTGCTGCGCGTGATCGGCATGGCCGAACGCCGCGGCTTCGCGCCGCGCGCGATCAGCGGCGCGCCGGTGGACAGCGACGAAGGCCGCTGGCATCTGCAGCTGGTGGTGGACGGGCAGCGCCCGGCCGAAACGCTGTGCCGGCAGATCGAAAAGATCTACGACTGCGTATCGGTGCAGATCACCGCACTGGAAGGAGCCGCATCATGAACACCCGTACCGTAGAAACCACGGTGCCGGTACGGGGGCGTCTTCTTCGCCGCCCGTTCGCGCATGCGGCGCAGTTCCGCCGCCCGCAGGTGGCCCATGCCGGCCGCTGATGCCAGCACCGAAAGCGATGTCGGCGACGTAAGCGTTGCCGACGTACTGGCTGCGCAGGCCCGCCTGCGCCGCTTCCTGCCGCCTACCCCGCTGCACCATGCCGAACGCTTCGGTACCTGGCTGAAGCTGGAGAACCTGCAGCGCACCGGCTCCTACAAGGTGCGTGGTGCGCTGAACGCGCTGCTGGCCGGCCGCGAACGTGGTGATACCCGGCCGGTCATCTGCGCCTCGGCCGGCAACCACGCCCAAGGCGTGGCCTGGGCCGCCTATCGCCTGGACGTGCCGGCGATCACCGTGATGCCGCACGGCGCACCGGCCACCAAGATCGCCGGCGTCGCCCACTGGGGCGCCACCGTGCGCCAGCACGGCAACAGCTATGACGAGGCCTACGCATTCGCCGTGGAACTGGCGCAGCGCCATGGCTACCGCTTCCTGTCGGCGTTCGACGATGCCGACGTGATTGCCGGCCAGGGCACGGTCGGCATCGAACTGGCTGCGCATGCCATGGATGTGGTGATCGTGCCGATCGGCGGCGGTGGCCTGGCGTCCGGCGTGGCGCTGGCGCTGAAATCGCAGGGCGTGCGCGTGATTGGCGCGCAGGTCGAGGGCGTGGATTCCATGGCCCGTGCGATCAGCGGTGACGTACGCGAGATCAACCCTGTGCCGTCACTGGCCGATGGCGTACGGGTGAAGATTCCCGGCTTCCTGACCCGCCGCCTGTGCACCTCGCTGCTGGACGACGTGGTGATCGTGCGCGAAGCCGAACTGCGCGAGACGCTGGTGCGGCTGGCGCTGGAAGAACACATCATCGCCGAAGGCGCCGGTGCGCTGGCACTGGCCGCCGGGCGCCGCGTGGCCGGCCGCCGCAAGTGTGCGGTGGTGTCCGGCGGCAACATCGACGCCGGTGTCCTGGCCGGCCTGCTCACCGACGTCCGCCCGCGGCCGCCGCGCAAACCGCGCAGGCGCCGCACCGACGCCAACCGAACGCCACCGCGCTCGCCCGCCAAGGCCAGCGTCCAAACCGCTTCCCCTTCCCCTTCCCACCTGCAAGCCGCAACGCCCGCTGTCGAGGAGATTTCCCTGTGACCACCATCGAACGAATTACCACCCCGCGCATCCGCATCTTCGACACCACCCTGCGTGACGGCGAGCAGTCCCCCGGCTGCAGCATGAGCCCGCCGCAGAAGCTGGTGATGGCGCGTGCGCTGGACGAACTGGGCGTGGACATCATCGAGACCGGCTTCCCGGCCAGCTCGCAGTCCGACCGCGAAGCGATGGCCCTGATCGGCCGTGAGCTGCGCCGCCCCAGCCTGACCCTGGCCGTGCTGTCGCGCTGCCTGCAGGCCGACATCGAAACCTCGGCGCGTGCCCTGGAAGCTGCGGCCAACCCGCGCCTGCACGTGTTCCTGTCGACCAGCCCGCTGCACCGCGAACACAAGCTGCGCATGACCCGCGAGCAGGTGCTGGAATCGGTGCGCAAGCACGTGACCCTGGCGCGCTCGTACATCGACGACGTGGAGTTCTCCGCCGAGGATGCCACCCGCACCGAGCTGGATTATCTGATCGAGGTCTCGCGGGTGGCCATCGCCGCCGGCGCCACCACCATCAACCTGCCCGACACCGTGGGCTTCACCACCCCGGAAGAAATCCGCGCGATGTTCCAGCAGGTGATCGCCGGCGTGGCCGATGTACCGAACGCGGCCAACGTGATCTTCAGCGCGCACTGCCACAACGATCTGGGCCTGGCCGTGGCCAACTCGCTGGCCGCCGTCGAAGGCGGCGCACGCCAGGTCGAGTGCACGATCAATGGCATCGGCGAGCGCGCCGGCAACTGCTCGCTGGAAGAGATCACCATGGCGCTGAAGGTGCGCCAGGCGTTCTACGAACAGGACACCGCCATCAACACCCCGCGCATCGTCGGCACCTCGCAGCTGCTGCAGCGCCTGGTCGGCATGCCGGTACAGCGCAACAAGGCCATTGTGGGCGCCAATGCGTTCGCCCATGAATCGGGCATCCACCAGCACGGCATGCTGCGCCACCGCGGCACCTACGAAATCATGCGTCCGGAAGACGTGGGCTGGGAAGATTCGCAGATGGTGCTGGGCCGCCACAGCGGCCGCGCCGCCGTCGAGTCGCGCCTGCGTGCGCTGGGCTTCTGGCTGGAAGAAGACGAGTTGAAGCTGGTGTTCGAGCAGTTCAAGGGCCTGTGCGAGCAGCAGCGCGTGGTGACCGATGCCGATCTGCAGACCCTGATGCAGGGCGGCTCCAACGCGCAGGGCTATCGCCTGGCCTCGATGACCATCAGCGATGTCGGTAGCCGTGCCAACGCCCTGGTGGAACTGTCCGACCCGGAAGGCAACCGCGTGGCCGAGACCGCGCAGGGCGATGGCCCGGTCGATGCCCTGTTCGGCGCGCTGTCGGCCGCCACCGGCGTGCAGCTGATGCTGGACAGCTACCAGGTGCACAGCGTGGGCATCGGCGCTGATGCGCGCGGCGAGGCCAACCTGAGCGTGCGCCACGAAGGCATCGAGTACGACGGCACCGGCACCAGCAAGGACATCATCGAAGCCTCGGCACTGGCCTGGCTGGATGTGGCCAACCGCCTGCTGCGCCAGCGCCAGGCCGCCGCCAGCACCGCCGAAACCGCAACCCCCGCCACCGCCTGAGGACTGTGAGATGAGCGCCTTCGACACCCCCACCACGGCCTCGGCCGGCCAGCAGTGGAATGCCCAGGACTATGCGATCGACGCTGGCTTCGTGCCGCTGCTCGGCGGTGCGGTTGCGCGCCTGCTCGACCCGCGCGCCGGCGAGCGCATCCTGGACCTGGGCTGTGGCGATGGCGTGCTCACTACCGAACTGGCACTGAGCGGCGCCCGCCTGCACGGCGTGGATGCCTCCCCCGAGCTGGTGATCGCCGCCCGCGCGCGCGGCGTCGATGCACAGGTGATGGACGGCCACGCGCTGGCCTTCGACAGTGAATTCGATGCGGTGTTCAGCAACGCTGCGCTGCATTGGATGGGCAACCCCGACCGCGTGCTGGAAGGCGTGCGCCGGGCGTTGCGTCCTGGCGGCCGCTTCGTCGCCGAGTTCGGCGGCCATGGCAACGTGGCCACGATCATCGCTGCGGTGCAGGCCGCGCGCGTGGCCCACGGCCACGGCGCCAGCGCGTTCCAGTGGTACTTCCCGACCGCCGACAGCTACGCCGATCGCCTGCGCCAGCATGGCTTCCAGGTGCAGCTGATCGAAACCACGCCACGCCCCACCGCACTGCCGACCGGCGTGGCCGGCTGGCTGCGGGTGTTCGCCGCGCCGCTGCTGGACGACCTGCCGGACCACGCCCGCGCTACCGTGCGCGAGGCCGCAGCGGCCCTGCTGGATGACCTGCCGCGTGACGCCGCGGGCCAGCCACTGGCCGACTACGTGCGCCTGCGCGTGCTCGCCCGCCGTCGCTGACTTGACCGTTTCATATTCTTTACTGATTTTCGCTATCTCGTACTTCTGCCAGGCATACGCATGACTTCCGCACCCCGCACCCTGTACGACAAACTGTGGGACGCCCACGTGGTGGTTCCCGAATCCGACAGCGCCCCCGCCGTGCTGTACATCGACCTGCACCTGATCCACGAGGTCACCTCGCCGCAGGCCTTCACCGAGCTGCGCGCGCGCGGCCTGGCGCCGCGCCGCCCAGACCGCACCAAGGCGACGATGGACCATTCCACCCCCACCCTGCCGGCCGGTGCCGACGGCAAGCTGCCCTATGCCAGCGCCGCCTCCGAAGCGCAGGTGGCCACCCTGGCGCGCAACTGCGCCGAGTACGGCATCGAACTGTTCGACATGGCCTCGGACAACCGCGGCATCGTCCACGTCATCGCGCCGGAACAGGGCTTCACCCAGCCGGGCATGACCATCGTCTGCGGCGACAGCCACACCTCCACCCACGGTGCGTTCGGCTCGCTGGCCTTCGGCATCGGCACCAGCGAAGTGGGTCACGTGCTGGCCACCCAATGCCTGCTGCAGCGCAAGGCCAAGACCTTGGCGATCACCGTCGACGGCGCGCTGGCGCCGGGCGTGGGCGCCAAGGATGTGGTCCTGCACATCATCGGCGTGATCGGCGTGAACGGTGGCACCGGCCATGTGATCGAGTTCCGTGGCAGCACCATCGAAGCGATGGACATGGAACAGCGCATGACCCTGTGCAACATGTCCATCGAAGCCGGCGCGCGCGCCGGCATGGTGGCCCCGGACCAGGTTACCTTCGACTTCATGGCCAACACTCCGCGCGGCCCCAAGGGCGCCGACTTCGATGCCGCCGTGGCGCGCTGGCAGCAGCTGCGCAGCGACGACGGCGCACGCTTCGACAGCGAGGTCCTCATCGATGCCGCCGACATCCGCCCCACCCTGACCTGGGGCACCCACCCGGGCACCGCCATCGCGGTGGACGCGCCCATTCCGGCCGCCAACGATGCCGCCGCGCAGAAGGGCCTGGACTACATGCACTTCCAGCCCGGCCATGCCCTGGCCGGTACGCCGGTGGACGTGGTGTTCGTCGGCTCCTGCACCAACGGCCGCCTGAGCGACATGCGCGAAGTGGCGCAGGTGCTGCGGGGCCGCCACGTGGCCAACGGCGTGCGCATGCTGGTGGTGCCGGGTTCGGAAATCGTCAAGCGCCAGGCCGAGGCCGAAGGCATCCATGAGATCGTGCGCGCGGCCGGTGCCGAATGGCGCGAGCCGGGCTGCTCGATGTGCATCGCCATGAACGGTGACCTGGTTGCCCCCGGCCAGCTGGCCGTGAGCACCAGCAACCGCAACTTCGAGGGCCGCCAGGGCCCCGGTTCGCGCACCCTGCTGGCCTCGCCGATGAGCGCGGCCTGGGCCGCGGTGAAGGGCCGGGTGGCCGATACCCGCGAACTGTTCGCACAGGAGGTGGCGTGATGGCCGGTTTCCGTACCCTGACCTCGTCCAGCGTGGTGCTGGCGCAGACCAACATCGACACCGACCAGATCATCCCAGCGCGGTTCCTGTCCACCACCGAGCGCGCTGGCCTGGGCCGCAACGCGTTCAATGACTGGCGCTGGCAGGCCGACGGTGCGCCGGTGGCCGACTTCGCCTTCAACCAGCCGCACAACGCCGGCCGCAGCATCCTGCTGGCGGGCCGCAACTTCGGCTGTGGTTCTTCACGCGAGCACGCGCCTTGGGCGCTGACCGACCTGGGCCTGCGCGCCATCGTCAGCAGCGAGATCGCCGATATCTTCCGCGGCAATTCGCTGAAGAACGGCCTGCTGCCGATCGTGCTGGACGAAGCCGACGTGCAGGCGCTGATGCAGCGCCCCGACGACGAGCTGACCATCGATGTGGCCGCGCGCGAGCTGCGCACGCCCGATGGCCGGGTGTATTCCTTCCCGCTGGATGGCTTCTCGCAGACCTGCCTGCTGGAAGGCGTGGACCAGTTGGGGTATCTGTTGGGCCGTGTCCCTGAAATCGAACGTTACGAGAGTGAGCATGCACGCTGAGATTGTTGTCCTGCCCGGTGATGGCATCGGCCCGGAAGTGGCCGCTGCCGCGGTTGCCGTCCTGAAGGCCGTCGCCGAACGCTTCAACCACACCTTCGCTTTCAGCGAGCACGATATCGGCGGCATCGCCATCGACCGCCACGGCGAACCGCTGCCGGCCACGACCCTGGCCGCCTGCCAGGCTGCCAACGCCGTACTGCTGGGCGCCGTGGGTGGCCCGAAGTGGTCCGACCCCAATGCCAAGGTGCGCCCGGAACAGGGCCTGCTGGCGATCCGCAAGGCACTGGGCCTGTACGCCAACCTGCGCCCGGTGCGCACCCATGAAGCCGCACTGCACGCCTCGCCGATCAAGGCCGAGCTGCTGCAGGGCGTGGACTTCGTGGTGGTGCGCGAACTGACCGGTGGCATCTACTTCGGCGACAAGACCCGCGATGCGGACAGCGCCAGCGACCTGTGCCGCTACACCGTGGCCGAGATCGAGCGCGTGCTGCGCAGCGCCTTCCGCCTGGCGCAGCAGCGTCGCGGCAAGGTCACTTCGGTGGACAAAGCCAACGTGCTGGAAACCTCGCGCCTGTGGCGCGACGTGGCCGCGCGCATCGGTCGCGAGGAATTCCCGGACGTTGCGCTGGAGCACCAGCTGGTCGATTCGATGGCCATGCACCTGCTGGCCAAGCCGCGCGAGTACGACGTGATCGTGACCGAGAACATGTTCGGCGACATCCTCACCGATGAGGCCTCGATGCTGGCCGGCTCGCTGGGTCTGCTGCCGTCGGCGTCGCTGGGTGAACCGGGCGCGGTGGGCATCTACGAACCGATCCACGGTTCGGCACCGGATATCGCCGGCAAGGGCATTGCCAACCCCTACGCGACGATCTTCAGCGCGGCGATGCTGCTGCGCCATTCGCTGGGGCTGGAAGCGGAAGCCGCCGCCGTGGAAGCGGCCGTGCATGCGGTGCTGGACGACGGCGTGTTCACCGCCGACCTGGCCGCCAAGGGCCAGGCCGTGAGCACCGCGGCAGCCACCGACGCGGTGTTGGCCAAGCTGGCCTGATCCGGCCTTCTTCGGATAGTGCGCGCAGCCACCCATGGGGTGGCTCTACCGGTAGATCCACGCCATGCGTGGATGCCGCCATCCGTGCCACGCACCTCCGCGGTAGATCCACGCCATGCGTGGATGCAGCCATTCGTGCCAACCAAGGTTGGCACCTACCAAGGGCAGCGGCCCGGGAACCCGGGGCATTACGCCCCGGATTCGTCCGGCTTCACCCGGAACCAGGCGGCGTACAGCGCCGGCAGGAACACCAGGGTCAGTACGGTGCCGACGATCAGGCCGCCCATGATCGAGATCGCCATCGAGCCGTAGAACGCGCTGCGCGACAGCGGAATCATCGCCAGCACCGCGGCCAGCGCGGTCAGCACGATCGGGCGGAAGCGGCGCACGGTGGCATCGATGATCGCGTGCCAGCGGTCGTGCCCGGCGTCGATGTCCTGCTGGATCTGGTCGATCAGGATCACCGAGTTGCGCATGATCATGCCAGCCAGCGCGATCGTGCCCAGCAGGGCGACGAAGCCGAACGGCGCGCGGAACAGCAGCAGGAACAGCGTCGCGCCGATGATGCCCAGCGGTGCGGTGACCAGCACCATGGCCGCACGCGAGAAGCTGCGCAGCTGCAGCATCAGCAGCGTGGCCACCACGATCAGGAACAGCGGCATGCCGGCCTTGATCGAGTCCTGGCCGCGGGTGGAGTCTTCCACCGAACCACCGGTTTCCAGCAGGTAGCCACTGGGCAGCCCGGCGCGGATGCCATCCAGGGTCGGCACGATCTGCTGCACCACATCCAACGCCTGCATGCCATCGCTGATGTCCGCCCGCACGGTGACCGTCGGCAGGCGGTTGCGGTGCCAGATGATGCCGTCCTCGAAGGCGTACTCCAGGCGCGCGACCTGCGACAGGGTGACGGCGGTACCGCCGCTGGTCGGAATGGCCAGGCTGCCCAGCAAGTCCAGCTGCGCGCGCTCGTTGTCCGGCCCCCGCAGCAGCATCTCGATCTGGCGGTTGCCTTCACGGTAGGTGCTCACGCTCATGCCCGACAGCGAACTGCTGAGGAACTGGCTGACCTGGGCGCTGCTCACCCCCAGCGCGCGTGCACGGTCCTGGTCGATCACCAGCCGCACCACCTTGCTCGGCTCGCTCCAGTCCAGGTTGACGTTCATCACGTGCGGGTTCTCGCGTACCTTGGCCTCGACCTGGCGCGCGATGGCCTGCACCTGGGCAATGTGTTCACCCGACACGCGCATCTGCACCGGATAGCCCACCGGCGGACCGTTCTCGAGCCGGGTCACACGCATCTGCACGTCCGGGAACTGCTTGATCACGTCCTTCAGCATCCAGTCGCGGGTGCTTTCGCGTGCCTTGGCATCGTCGGTGAGCACCACGAACTGGGCGAAGTTGGTGGCCGGCAACTGCTGGTCCAGCGGCAGATAGAAGCGCGGCGAACCGGTGCCGACGTAGGCCACGTAGTTGCTGATGCCTGCGCGCCCGTTCAGCAGTTTTTCCAGCTTGTCGGCCTGGGCCTGGGTGGCGGCCAGCGACGCGCCTTCGGCCAGTTCGATGTCCACCATCAGCTCGGGGCGGGTGGAATCGGGGAAGAACTGCTGCGGCACGAAGCGGAACAGCAGCAACGACCCGACGAACAGCGCGATGGTCGCGGCGATCACCCACCAGCGGTGGCGCAGGCAACGGTCCAGGAACGCGCGGAAGCGGGTGTAGAACGGCCGCTGGTACGGATCATGGTCGTGGTCGTGCTGCTTGGGCAGGATCCAGCGCGCCAGCGCCGGGTGGCGGTCGGCCCACTGCAGGCGGCGCGCATGCCAGCGTGCCGCCAGGCTGCCGGGCTTGGGCGGCTGCGGATTGAACAGGTCCGGCAGCATCTTGTCGCCCAGGTAGGGAATGAACAGCACCGCCGCGATCCACGACACCACCAGGGCGATGGTCACCACTTGGAACAGCGAGCGGGTGTATTCGCCGGTACTGGACGCAGCGGTGGCGATCGGCAGGAAGCCGGCCGCGGTGATCAGGGTGCCGGTCAGCATCGGGAAGGCGGTCGATTCCCAGGCGAAGCTGGCCGCACGCAGGCGGTCGTAGCCCTGCTCCATCTTGGTGGCCATCATTTCCACCGCGATGATCGCATCGTCCACCAGCAGGCCCAGCGCCAGCACCAGCGCGCCCAGCGAGATCTTGTGCAGGCCGATGTCGAAGTAGTGCATGACGAAGAAGGTCATCGCCAGCACCAGCGGGATGGTCACGCCCACCACCAGGCCGGTGCGCAGGCCCAGCGAGAAGAAGCTGACCAGCAGCACGATCACCACCGCTTCGGTCAGCACCTGCACGAACTCGCCTACCGATTCTTCCACCGCATGCGGCTGGTCGGAGACCTTGCGCAGCTGCATGCCGGCCGGCAGGGTCTTCTGAAGGCGCTCGAACTCGGCATCCAGGGTGGCGCCCAGTTTCAGGATGTCACCGCCGTCCTTCATCGCCACGGCCAGGCCAATCGCATCCTGGCCCATGAAGCGCATCTTCGGCGAAGCGGGATCGGCGAAGCCGCGCTTGATCCCGGCAATGTCGCCCAAGTGCACGGTGCGCTCGCCGGCCTGGATCGGGAAACGGCGGATGTCGTCGATGGAATCGAACTGACCGGTCACGCGCAACTGCACGCGGTCGGTCGGGGTTTCGAAGAAGCTGCTGGCGGTCACCGCATTCTGGTCGGCCAGGGCCTGCTGCACCTGCTGCAGCGACACGCCCAGCGTGGCCAGCTTGGTGTTGGACAGCTCGATCCAGACCTTCTCGTCCTGCAGGCCGACCAGATCGATCTTGCCCACGTCGGGCACGCGCTGCAGTTCCAGCTGGATGCGGTCGGCGTAGTCACGCATCACCGCATAGTCGAAGCCTTCGCCGGTCAAGGCGTAGATGTTGCCGAAGGTATCGCCGAACTCATCGTTGTAGAACGGACCGACGATCTCGCGCGGCAAGGTGGCGCGGATATCGCCCACACGCTTGCGCACCTGGTACCAGAGGTCGGGAATCTGCTTGGAGCGCAGGCTGTCGCGGGCCATGAAGATCACCTGCGATTCGCCCGGGCGCGAGTACGAACGGATGAACTCGTATTCGCCGGTGTTCATCAGTGCCTTTTCAATCGGCTCGGTCACCTGCCGCGAGACCTGCTCGGCGGTGGCGCCGGGCCACATCGTGCGCACCACCATCGCCTTGAAGGTGAACGGCGGATCTTCGGACTGGCCCAGATGCTTGTACGACCACGCGCCGATGACGGCGAAGGCGAGCATGGCAAACAGCACCAGCGGGCGGTTGCCCAGCGCCCACTCGGAAAGATTGAAGCGGCGCATGGCTCAGTGTTCCTTGGCGGCGGGCGCAGTCGGTGCGAGCACCGGGCGGTTCTGCCGGTCCACCGGCGCCACCACCTGGCCTTCGCGCAGCAGATGACCGCCGGCGGCCACCACCCAGTCGCTCGCCGCTACGCCGGACAGCACCGGTACGGCCTGCGCACCGTAGGCGCCGACCTTCACCTGCGTCGCCTTCAGCGCGCCGGTGGCAGGATTGACCACCCATACGCTGGTCTGGCCATCGGCGCCGCGCTGCACGGCGGCCAGCGGCAACTGCAGCGTGCCGCTGCGGCCCGCCGTGGCGAACACCCGTGCGCTCTGGCCCAGTTCCACTTCGCTCAGTGCTTCCGGCGCCAGGCTGACGCGGGTGGCGTAGGTGCGGGCCTGCGCATCGGCGGCCGGGGCGATTTCGCGCAGCGTGCCGGGCAACATCTGGCCCGGGCGGTTCCACAGTTCCACCTGCACGGCCTGGCCGACCTGGTAGTCGCGGATCGAGCTTTCCGGCAGGGCGATCAGCACCTCGCGGCCGCCGTCGGCGGCTAGGGTGAACACGGTCTGCCCGCCACTGACCACCTGCCCGGCCTCGGCCTGGCGGCTGGCGATCACGCCATCGGCCGGTGCCCGCAGCTGCGCGTACTCGGCCTGGTTGCGGGCCACGGCCAGGTTGGCCCGGGCGGCATTGGCCTGGCCCTGGGCCGCCTTGAAGGCGGCGGTCTGCTGGTCCAGCGCCGATCGGCTCACCAACTGGTCTTCGGCCAGCTTCGCGTAGCGCTTCTGGTCATCGCGGGCGCGCACCAGGTCGGCTTCGGCCGCCGCCAACTGGGCCTGCGATGCCGCTGCCTGCGAGGCGTAGTCGGCCACGTCCAGTTCGGCCAGCAGCTGGCCCTTCTTCACCCGTTCACCGGCATCGACGTGGCGCTTGACCAGGTTGCCGCCGACCCGGAACGACAGCGGGCTTTCCTGGCGCGCACGCACCTCACCGGGATACGCCGCCGGCGCCTGCCCGTCCTGGGTGACCGGATGAACCACCAGCACCGGCAGGGCCGGCGTCGGTTCGGCGGCCTGCCTGCCACACGCTGCCAGCACCACCGCCAGCGCACCCACGCCCACCCAACGTATGTTCTTCATGGCTATACGACCTGAAAGGAAATCCGGAGGACCACGGCGGCAACACTCTGTTACGCCACGGACATTATTGAACCAGCCGGTATAGTATAAATATCGAACCGCGTGGTCTAGTATTACGGCAATGAGTTCCCCCACTTCCCGCAAGCCGTCGGCCAAGGCCACTGCCAAGGCCGCCGGGCCCGGGCGTCCGAAGGACCTGGGCAAGCGCGCTGCCATCCTGGAAGCGGCCAAAGTGCTGTTCATCGAACAGGGCTACAGCGGCGTCAGCATGGACAGCATCGCCGCCCAGGCTGGCGTATCGAAGCTGACCGTTTACAGCCATTTCGGCGACAAAGAGACCCTGTTCTCGCAGGCGGTGCAGTCCAAGTGCATCGAGATGCTGCCCGATGCGCTGTTCGTGGCCGACGCCGAGGGCCCGCTGCGCGACCAGCTGCTGGGCATTGGCGTGGCCTTCTTCGAGCTGATTACCTCGGACGCGGCGCTGTCGATCCAGCGGGTGATGATGGCCCCGGAAACCGACGCGCGCCTGCGCGAACTGTTCTGGCAGGCCGGCCCACTGCGCACCTGCGAGGCGCTGGCCGAGTTCCTGCGCTCGCGCACGGCACGCGGCGAACTGCAGATCGACGACTTTGCCCAGGCCGGGCAACAGTTCCTGACCCTGGTGAAGGGCGAGGTGCACATGCATATGATGTGCGGCATGCCATTGTCCCCGGCCGAGACCGACGCCACGACCCATGTGGCCGCCAGCGTCGATTTCTTCCTGCGCGCCTACGCCCCGCGAAGGGCCGGAAACGACTGAAACGCACCAACCTGAACGAACCGGAGGTCGCGATGACTTCCGGCACTGCGACCCCGGCCCCCCGGCAGCTGATGCTCTGGGCGCGCCGCCGGCCTCCGGCACCGGTAAAATGGCCGGCCCACTGCGCTGGATTTGAACCTCATGACGATTGATTACGCCCACGCCCGCGAACTGATGGTGGAACAGCAGATCCGTCCCTGGGACGTGCTGGACATCAAGGTGCTCGACGTCCTGGCCCGCCTGCCGCGCGAGGCCTTCGTCGCCGACGCGCGCCGTGCGCTGGCCTACACCGATGTCGAACTGCCCATCGGCAACGGCCAGAAGATGATGAAGCCGGTGATCGAAGGCCGCACCCTGCAGGCGCTGGATCTGCAGCCGGGTGATGAAGTGCTGGAGATCGGTACCGGCAGCGGTTTCCTGTCGGCCTGCATCGGCGCGCTGGCGCGCGACGTGTTGAGCCTGGAAATCGACCCGGAACTGGCCGCCGCTGCACGCGCGCGCCTGGACGCTTCCGGCCTGGGCACCAACGTGCGGGTGGAAGTGGCCGATGCCCTGGCCTGGCAGACCGACCGACGCTTCGACGTGATCTGTGTCACTGGCGCGGTGGACGTGGTGCCGTCACAGTTCGCCTCGTGGCTGCGTCCGGGTGGTCGCCTGTTCGTGATCCACGGCCGTTCGCCGGCCATGGAAGCGCTGCTGGTCAAGGCCGACGGCAGCACCGAATCGCTGTTCGAGACCGATATCGATTACCTGCGCGGTGCCGCCCCGGCACCCCAGTTCCACCTCTGAGTCCAAGGAAGCCGCAATGATCCGCCGATCCCTCGCTGTTGCGCTGGCCACTGCCCTGCTGCCGTTGTCTGCCCATGCCGCCGACCTGCTGCAGGTCTACGAAATGGCGCGCAACGGCGACCCGCAGCTGGCCGCTGCCGAATCGACCCGGCTGTACGACAAGGAAGGCGCCGTGCAGGCACGCGCTGCCCTGCTGCCGCAGATCAACGGCACCGCCGCGCTGAACCGCACGCGCAGCGAAGCCAACGCCGATGCCAATTCCGGTTCGGTGATGAGCAAGCGCCGCAGCTATACGGTCGATGGCAGCCAGACGCTGTTCAACTGGACCCAGATCAGCAATCTGCGTTCGCAGCGCGAACTGAGCAAGGCGGCGGATTTCACCCTCGATTCGGCCAACGACAGCCTGATCGTGCGCACCTCGGCGGCCTACTTCAACGTGCTGGTGGCGATCGAATCGCTGACCGCCGCACAGACCAATGAAGCAGCCGCGAAGAAGCAGTTCGACTTCGCCGACAAGCGCCTGGAAGTGGGCCTGGCGCCGATCACCGACGTGCACGAAGCGCGCGCCCAGTACGACCAGGCGCGCGCCAACACCATCGTTGCGCAGAACACCCTGGCCGATAACTACCAGGCCCTGACCGAACTGACCGGCCAGCCGGTGGTGAACCTGCGCGGCCTGCCGGCCGACTTCCGCCCGGAAGTGCCGGCCAACCGCGGCAACATCGATGAACTGGTGGCCCAGGCCAGCGGCCAGAATCCGGCGCTGAAGGCGCAGGAACTGAAGGTCAGCGCCGCCGAAGCCGGCGTGCAGGCGGCCCGTGGCGGTCACTACCCGACCCTGTCGCTGGGCGGCAGCTGGGGCAAGAGCGCGACCTGGGGCGACAGCACCGGCGCCGGCTCGCTGTCGCCCGATGCCCGCACCAACAGCATCGGCCTGACCCTGAGCGTGCCGATCTTCTCCGGCGGTGCCACCCAGTCGGGCGTGCGCCAGGCCCTGGCCCAGCGTGATATCGCCCAGGACACCTACGAACAGCAGAAGCGTGCGCTGGACCGCAACACCCGCAATGCCTACCAGACCCTGGTGCAGGGCATCAGCGAAGTGGAAGCGCGCCGCCTGGCCGTGGTTTCGGCACAGAGCGCATACGACGCTTCGCAGGTTGGCCTGGAAGTGGGTACCCGCACCGTGCTGGACGTGATCCAGAACCAGCGCATCCTGTTCTCGGCGCAGCTGGATTACGCCCAGGCCCGCTACACCTTCCTGCAGAACCGCCTGCTGCTGAGCCAGTCGCTGGGTTCGCTGGACGTGGCCGAGCTGCAGGACATCAACCGCCTGCTGACCCAGGACGCGGGCACCCCGTCGACCACCACGCGCTGATTGCAGGCGCTGCTGGCCGCACAGAAAAACCACCCGCAGGGGTGGTTTTTTTGTGCCTGCGCGGTGCTGCTCGCCCTTAGAACAGCCGCTGCAGAAGCGGCAGCAGGCACAGCGCGGTGGCCAGCGGCGCACGCACCCGGGCCGCGCCGGACTGCTTCATCTGGCCCGCACAGACCGCCGCCAGCGCGATCAGCGCCAGCGGACCCGGCAGGCTGGGCAGCAGCCCTTCGGGCAACCACACCGCCAGCAGCGCCGCCGCTGTCCCCAGCCACGCGATGACTGCGGCGCGCTGTACCCGCTGGCGCTCGCCGCGGCCCGGCCAGCGCTGCAGGCACAGCGTTGTGGCCAGCAGCACCAGCACCACCTGCAGCGCGGCCAGGCCGGCTGCGCCGGCAGCCGGCAGCAGCGGCAGCAGCCATTGCAGCTGCGTGAGCCCCTGCAGGGCCACCGACAGCGGCCGCGTGCTGGCCAATGCCGGGAACGCCACCAGCCCCGACTGCAGCGCCGCCAGCACCATCAGCCACAGCATTCCCGCCGGCACCGCCACGCCAACGGCAAGGACCAGTTGCCGCCGCGGCCGGCTGACCAGCGGCGCCACCACCAGCAGCAGGCCCGTGCTGGCAAACACCGCCAGCAGCGGCACACTGGCGGCGACCACCCCACCCACGCCGAAGCGGTACGGGGCCACCGCGCTGGGCAACCACGGAATCCAGTGGGCGTAATGCACATGGCGCGCGGCCAGCACCAGCAGCAGCGCACCAATGCCGAACTTGAGGGTCAACAACGCACAGGCCAGCAGCACCGCGCGGCGCGGCCGCAGCAGCGCCATTGCTGCAGTGGCCAGCACCAGCACGGCCGCGACCACCTGCACGGGCAGCCACTGCCGCGGCTCCACGCCCAGCGTGGCGACGACCGCGTAGAGATGGCGCGCACCGGACTGCGCAGCACCGGCCACAGTGGCGGTCAGTTCCAGCACCAGGGCCAACAGCAGCAGATCGGCCACGCGCTGGCCCCACGCCGCCCGCAGCAGATCGTGCAGGCCGCTGCCATCGGGTTGCGCACGCAGCGCATCACGCAGGCTGTACAACACCAGCCATGTGCCCAGCGCTGCCAGCAGCAGGCTGAGCACGATTGCCGGGCCCGCCTGCGCTGCGGTGTGCTGGCCCACCAGCGCCACCACGCTGCCGCCCACCAGCAGCGCCAGCGCAAGCACCAGTACATGATCCGTGCCAAGTACACCGCCGGTTCGCACCCCACCCCGCGCGGTGCTACCGCCATCGACGTTCATTGAAAGCTTCCTTGATGCCGACCAAGCGTGGTCGACAGCAGGCTGGCAGCGGTAACGGCGCGGCGGTATCGGGAAACGGCGCGCAAGCGCCACGCTGTGATGGAAGACACGCGCACGGCCGCGCAGGCAGGCCAGCTACGACACCACCTCGGCCATCAAGCAGGCTTTATGCGGCTGTTTGCGTCAGCACACCGCCGCGACGGGTCAGTCGCGCGGCGGCGGCAGGTGCGGTTCCACCAGCGCCACGGTGCGCTGCAGCGCGCCGCGACCGTTGCTGACCAGCGTGCAGCCGGCGTGCGCCATGTCTTCGCGGGCCTGGGGATCCTGCAGCAGGTGCTGCAGGTGGTCGCCCACGGCCTGCACGTCGTCGCCGATCAGCAATGCACCGGCCTCGCGCATGCGCCGCGAGATTTCCGCGAAGTTGTGCAGGTGCGGGCCGGTAACCGCGGCCGTGCCCAACGCCGCCGGCTCCAGCAGGTTGTGGCCGCCGATGGCCTGCAGGCTGCCGCCGACGAAGGCCACCTGGGCGCAGCCGTAGAACGGCATCAGCTCACCCAGGGTGTCGATCACGAACACGTCCGTATCGGCCTGCGGCCACTGCTGCGCACGCCGGGTGGCCACGCGCCAGCCCTGCTCGCGCGCCAGCGCTTCCACTTTCGGGAAGCGCTCGGGGTGCCGCGGCGCCCACAGCAGCAGCAGATCCGGATGCTGCTGGCGCAGCCTCCGGTGCAGGTCGATCACTGCGTGTTCCTCGCCCTCATGGGTACTGGCGGCGATCCACACCGGCCGCTGGGCCGGAACCTGCTGGTGGAACTGGGCGATGAAAGGCTGTACTTCCGGGGTGGCGATGTCGAACTTCAGGTTGCCCAGTGCCTGCACCTGTTCCGGCGCGGCGCCCAGCTGCACGAAGCGCGCAGCATCATCCTGCGATTGCGCGGCCACGCAGGTCACGGTGCGCAGGGCACGGCGGATCAGTGCGGCCAGCACACGGTAGCCACGCAGCGAACGCGCCGACAGGCGTGCGTTGAGGATGTACACGGGAATGCGGCGGTCACGGCAACCGAACAGCATGTTCGGCCACAGCTCGGTTTCCAGGATCAGCGCCAGGCTGGGCTGGAAGTGGCCGAGGAAGCGGTTGACGCTGCCGGGCACGTCATACGGCAGGTAGACGTGATCCAGCGCATCGCCCCACAGCGCGCGCACGCGCTCGGAGCCCGTAGGCGTGATCGTGGTGATGACCCAGCGGATGTCCGGGCGCTGCTTGCGCAGCGCGTTCACCAGCGGCGCGGCGGCGTTGACTTCGCCCACCGATACCGCGTGCAGCCAGACCCGGGGCTGGCCGGTCGGCTGCGGGTAGGAGGCGTAACGCTCATCCCAGCGCCGGAAGTATTCGCGGACCCGGAAGCCGCGCCACACCAGGTGGTACACGGTGATCGGCAGCAGGATGTAGAGCACGGCCGAATACAGGCCGCGCAGGATCCATTCGACAGGGTCTTTGCGCATGCGGCAAGGATACGGGACGCCCCCGGGAAAGACACGCGGCGGGGTTGGTAGAATGGCGGCATGTCCGATGCCTCTACCGCCGTCCGCCCGTCCCTGGCCGATCCCCGCAACTGGCCGATGTTCGCGGCGATGTTCGCTGCGTTCGGCATTGCCCGCCTGCCATGGTTCCTGCAGCGCGCGCTGGGGCGCGGGGTCGGCTGGATCACCTGGCGCCTGCTCGGCAGCCGCCGCCGTGCTGCCGAGGTGAATCTGAAGCTGTGCTTCCCGGAAAAGGACGAGGCCTGGCGCAACCGCCTGGTACGCGACAGCTTCGACGCGCTGGGCGTGGGTATCTTCGAATGCGCGCGTTCCTGGTGGGGCAGCATCGACAGCATCCGCCCGCAGGTGCAGATTGAAGGCCTGGAACACCTGAAGCAGATGCAGGCCGAAGGCCGTGGCGTGCTGCTGGTGTCGGGCCACTTCATGACCCTGGAAATGTGTGGGCGCCTGCTGTGCGACCACGTGGACCTGTCGGGCATGTACCGCAAGCACAAGAATCCGGTGTACGAATGGGCGGTGAAGTTCGGCCGCCTGCGCTATGCCAAGGCGATGTATGCCAACGAGGACATCCGTGCCACCGTGCGCCACCTGAAGAAGGGCGGCTTCCTGTGGTATGCCCCCGACCAGGACATGCGCGGCAAGGACACCGTGTTCGTGCCGTTCTTCGGCCATACCGCGGCCACCATCACCGCCACCCACCAGTTTGCGCGCATGACCGGCTGCGCGGTCATCCCCTACTTCCACCGTCGCGAAGGCGGGAAGTATTTCCTGAAGATCGGCGCGCCGCTGGAGAACTTCCCCAGTGAAGACGTGGAAGCCGATACCACGCGGGTGAACCAGGCCATCGAACAGATGGTGCGCGAAGCCCCCGACCAGTACCTGTGGATCCACCGCCGGTTCAAGCGCCAGCCCGGCGGCCGCAGCGATTTCTACAAGTAGATCCACGCGATGCGTGGATGATTTTCGCGCGACGCCACCGGATTACAACGGCCAACGGCACCACGCGCACGGGTATTCCCCCACCTCGCACGCCAAGCCTGCACGGACCGGGTTGGCCAGGATGTACATGGCCTTCTCGTGAAGTGATTCATCGCTGCGCACCGCGTGGTCGTGGTAACCGTGCTGCCATAGCGCACTGGGCCGGCCCAGCTGCTGGTTCAACAGGCGGCTGCTGCGGGATTTGAGCAGGGACATGCACTCGGCCAGGGTGCCCTTCTGCAGCTCCATCAACCAATGCACGTGGTCGGGCATCACCACCCAGCCAGGCTGTGGCTGATACCGGCGCGCTCCACGAAGCGCAGTGCATCGACCAGGACCGCCACGTTGGCAGCGTCGGCGAAGAAGGGTTCACGGCGCAGGGTCCCGTGGTCAGAACGTACACGTTGCCGGTGCGGGAGTAACGACCGTAGCGGAGTATGGGGCTGGCGATGACCACAGCCTGCGCTGCCGAGGTCAGCAGGGGTATTGGGGAGTTGCCCGGGGTTGGGTCGGGAAAGCGCCATCCACGCATGGCGTGGATCTACCGTCTGCGTTGGGGGTGGGTGGGCGATTACATCGCGTTGGGCGGATCGTCGGGCTCACGCGCCAGCAGGGTACCGACGAACAGCGCCGCCAGCAGCACGGTAACCCCACCCCAGAAGGTGGAATAGAACGCCAGGTGGGTGTTCAAGGGAAACACGGTGACGGCCAGCGCCAGCATGGCCGGGCGTGCGCGCTCACGCGCCGCGGCCGGGGCGAAGCGCCAGGCACGCCAGGCCTGGGCCACGGCCGCCAGCCACAGCAGCAGGCCCAGCACGCCGGTTTCGGCGAGGATTTCCAGCACGATCTGATGGGCATGCAGTGCCGGCTCGGCGCCCCATACGGCAGGTGCCTGCTCGCGCACGCACGCGGGGTAGGCATCGCGGAAACCGCGCGCACCCACACCGTTGATCGGATGTTCTTCGATCATGCACGCCGCCGCCGACCAGATGCGGGCGCGGCCGGACAGGGCCTGGTCCACGCCATCGTCGGCGCCGTCCCAGGCCATGGCGGTGCGCGCCACGCGCTCGCGCAGCTGCGGCACGCTGGCGGTCAACGCGGCCGCGCCCAGCAGGCCGGCCAGCGACAACAGCAGCAGGCGCTTCCAGCCGAACTGGCGCAGGCCGCTGTACACCAGCACCAGGCCAAAGGTGACCCAGGACGCGCGCGAGCCCGCCAGCAGCAGCACGATGCCCAGCGCGGCCGCGCCCAGCAGCCAGCCGGCATGGCCGAAACGGCGGGCCAGTGGCAGCAGCAGGAACGGTGACAGGCTGGCCAGCACCTGGCCGAACTTCAGGTTGCACGGCCCCAGCGCACCGCTGAGACGGTCGGCCAGCACCACCTCATCGGCCGGGCACAGGCCGTGCCCGCTGACCACATGCTTCAACTGGTCCAGCGACCAGAACCACGGACTGCTGCCGACCAGCGCCTGCACCAGCGCGTCCACGGTCCACAGCCCGGTGATGAGCGCCAGCCCACCCAGCGTCAGCCGACGCCGCTGCGGGGTAGCCACCGCAATGGCCACCAGCCACATGAAGGGCAGATAGCGCAGGCCGGCGGCGGTCTTGGTCCAGGCCGCCGACGGATCGATGGCATCCAGCGCTGAGAACGCCTGCGGCAGCCAGTAGCCCAGGAACAGGATGGACGTCAGTGCCCACGCGGCAGGGCTGAGCAGATGCGGGCGATGCTGCAGCCGGCGCAGCACCATCCGCGCGGCGGCGTACAGCGCGCCCAGGCCGAGCACGGTTTCGGCGATTCCCGGCAGCGGCCACAGCGCCACGTAAGCCAGCAACCACCAAGGCGCCCAGCGCCCGGCGCGATCATCGCGCAGGGTCGGCGTGGGGTCAGCCGGCAAGGTCGGCATAGAGGCGAAGGGTGTCACGCTGCATGGCCTGCAGGGTAAACGGGATCCGCCCCGGCAACGACGGCGGCTGTGCCAGTAGGTCCAGCGCGCGTTCACGCAGAGCCTGCGCATCGTTCAGCGGCACCGCCCCGGATGGCTGCAGCTGCTGCAGCAGTTCGCCCACGCCGCCGTGGTTCCAGCCCAGTACCGGGCGGCCGACCGCCAGGGCCTCGACCACGGTGCGGCCGAAGGCTTCGGGTTTGTCCGACAACTGCAGCACCAGGTCGCTGGCGGCGTAGGCCTGGGCGATGCGCGCGGTAGGCACGCTGATGTGCACGGCCTCGGCAACACCCAGTGCGGCCGCCTGCGCGCGCAGGCCGGCGACATAGGTTTCGCGGCCGGGCTCATCGGTGCCCAGCATCCACAGCTGCGCCGGCACGCCGGCTGCACGCAGGTCGGCCAGCAACTGCAGCGCATGCGCATGGCCCTTCAGCCGCGTACCGCGCCCCGGCAGCAGCAGCAGCGGGCCGTCCACCTGCGCCAGCCACGGGTAATCGGCCGCCAGGGCCAGGCGTGGGCGACGATCGGCACGTGCCACGCGCGGGAACTGGCCCACGTCCACGCCGCGCGGAATCACCTGCAGGCGCGCGTCGGGAACAGTCGGGTAATGGGTGTGCACATACTCGCGCACGGTATTGGACACGCAGATCACGCGTTCGCCGCTGGTCATCACCGCGCTGTAGCGGCTGGGCGAATTCAGGCCATGCACGGTGGTGACCCAGCGCGGGCGCTGCGCGGGCGGCAATGCACGGATCGCATACAGGCCCAGCCACGCCGGCAGGCGCGAGCGCGCATGCACGATGTCCGCGCCCACTTCGGCGAACAGGCGGCGCAGGGTCGGCATGTGGCGCAGGGTCAGCAGCGATTTGCGGCCGATATCCAGCGTGAGGTGCTCGGCACCGCTGTCCAGCAGCGGCTGCACCAGGCGCCCGCCGGCGGACACCACCAGTGCACGGTGGCCGGCCGCCACCAGGGCGGCGGCGATTTCAAGGGTGGAACGCTCGACGCCGCCGGAGTGCAGCGCCGGCAGCAACTGCACCACGGTCAATCGGCGCATCGAACGGCCGCCCGATCAGTCGGCCAGCACGAAGGTGGAGCCGCAGTAGGGGCACTGCGCTTCACCGTTGGGCTCGTCTTCGATCGGCAGGTACACGCGCGGGTGCGAGTTCCACAGCGCCATTTCCGGGGTCGGGCAGCTCAGCGGCAGGTCGGCGCGGTGCACGGTGTAGCGCTTTTCGGCGTTGGCGGGCGCAGTGGCGGTATGGCTCATGGCGGGTGTCGATGACCGGATTGCGAGGGCTGGGATTCTAGCATCTGGGCCGGGCCAGCATTGCGCCGCAACAGGCGGGTTGGCGTCTGCATACCTTCCGTCCCGACGCACAGACACCCACCTGGGCGGATTTCTTCAATCGATCCAAGCAGTTCCGGGCACCGCCCTGCACTGGCGAGGATTTGCCGCATTTGGATCGAACTAAATGGCACTTGTCAGGGTGCGGCCGCCTGTTGCAGCATCGGGACCCTCACAACCCGACCCGATCGCACGGCCCGCCCCCCACCGGACCTGCATCGCTTCCGCGCTGCCCCTGGGCGGCACGGGCGGTGCTGTCCTGGGTGTTCGCCGATGCGGGTCCTGCCAGCCGCCTGCCTTACCCGGGAGACCCTGCATGACCCTGACCGATCCGCGCCGCGCCCTGCTTCCCCTCGCCCTGGCCCTGGCCTGCGCGACCTCTGCGACGCCGGCACTGGCGCAGGGCCTGCAGACCTCGTTCGAGCCGGGCGAGCCGGCACCGCTGAAGGCCGCGGGCGCGCTGCAGGTGCAGATCGGCAATGGTCCGGCCGCCCCGTATGCCGCCAAGCGCAATGCCGGCTACACCGGCCTGCATGCCCTGCACTACCGCGGTGATGGCGGCCCTGCATCACGCGAACTGTTCACCACCGATCTGACCATTGCCGCCGACACCACGCTGTCGTGGCTGGTGCTGCCGGAGATCGTCGGCAGCGATACCGTGGCTTCGACCTATGTGTCGCTGGACCTGCGCCTGGACGATGGCAGCCGGGTGTCGGCCAGCGCCGCGCGCGACCAGCACGGGATCGCGCTGGGCGCCAGCGCGCAGGGCGATTCGAAGACGCTGTACCCGCAGCAGTGGGCGCGCAAGGCGGTGCGCCTGGGCGAAGTCCCGGGCCTGCTTGGGCGCCGGGTCGTGGCCATTGAACTGGCCGTGGCCAGCGCCGATGGCGCGCCGGTGTCGGGCTGGATCGACGATGTGCGCCTGGATGCACAGCCGCGCACCGTACCGCAGCGCGTGTCGGACTGGGTGCTGACCACCCGCGGCACGCAGGCCAACGGCACCTTCTCGCGTGGCAACAATTTCCCGGCCACGGCGGTGCCGCACGGCTTCAACTTCTGGACCCCGGTGACCGACGCCGGCGCGCTGAACTGGCTGTACCGCTGGAGCGAGCAGAACGATGCGAAGAACCGCCCGCAGCTGCAGGCGCTGGCGCTCAGCCACCAGCCCAGCCCGTGGATGGGCGACCGCCAGACCTTCCAGGTGATGCCCTCGGCCAGCCGCGGCGTGCCCGAGGCCGACCGCAGCAAGCGCGCCCTGTCCTTCGACCGCAGCCAGGAATCGGCGCGCCCGTACCGCTATGACGTGCGCTTCGACAATGGCATCGCAGCGTCGATCGCGCCCACCGACCATGCCGCCCTGTTCCAGTTTGAATTCCCGCAGGGCAGCGATGCCAACCTGCTGTTCGACAACGTGGATGCGCGCGGCGGGCTGACCCTGGATGCGGCCACGCAGACCCTGAGCGGCTACACCGACACGCGCAGCGGCCTGTCCAACGGCGCCACCCGCATGTACGTGGTGGCCCGCTTCGACCGGCCGTGGCGCAGCAGCGGCCGCATCGATACCGGCCGCCCCACCGGGTACATCAAGTTCGATACCGCGCAGGGCCGCACGGTGACGATGCGCATCGCCACCTCGCTGATCTCGCTGGAACAGGCACGCCACAACCTGGCGCTGGAAATCGCCGACGCCGACACCCTGGCCAGCGTGGCCGGGCGCGCGCAGGACGCCTGGGATGCACGGCTGTCGCGCTTCGATATCGGCCAGGCCAGCGACGACGCCAAGACCACGCTGTATTCGAACCTGTACCGCCTGTACCTGTACCCCAATTCGGGCCACGAGAATGCCGGCACCGCCGCCGCGCCGGACTGGCGTTACGCCAGCCAGGCCAGCGCCGAAGACAACAACACCGACGGCAGCGCCAGCCGCAGCTTCGCGCCGGTACGCGATGGCAAGGTGTACGTGAACAACGGCTTCTGGGACACCTTCCGCACCACCTGGCCGGCCTATGCGCTGTTCACCCCACAGGATGCCGGGCAGCTGGTGCAGGGCTTCATCGAGCAGTACCGGGCCGGCGGCTGGATCGCGCGCTGGTCGTCGCCGGGCTATGCGGACCTGATGGTCGGCACCAGTTCCGACGTGGCCTTCGCCGATGCCTGGCTGAAGGGTATTGGTGGTTTCGATCCGGCCGAAGCCTATGCCGCCGCGTTGAAGAACGCGACCGTGGTACCGCCGGACCGCCACGTCGGCCGCAAGGGCATGGACCTCTCCACCTTCCGCGGCTACGCCAGCGCCGACGTGCACGAAGGCATGTCGTGGACCATGGAAGGCGCGTTGAATGACTTTGGTCTTGCCAACATGGCGCAGGCACTGGCAACGAAGGCAACCACGCCAGCCGCGCGCGAGCGCTACCGCACCGAGGCCGAGTACTTCCGCTACCGTGCAGCCGGTTACGCGACCGTGTTCGACCCGGCAGTGGGCTTCTTCCAGGGCCGCCAGGCCGATGGCAGCTGGCGCGTGGACGCCAAGGACTACGACCCGCGCGTGTGGGGCCACGACTACACCGAATCCAATGGCTGGACCTTCGCCTTCACCGCTGCCCACGACGGCGAAGGCCTGGCCGCGCTGTACGGCGGCCGCGAAAAACTGGCGGCCAAGCTGGACACCTTCTTTGCTACCCCGGAAACCGCCGCGAAGGAATTCGCCGGTTCCTACGGCGGCATCATCCACGAGATGACCGAAGCGCGTGACGTGCGCATGGGCATGTATGCGCACAGCAACCAGCCGGCGCACCACATTCCGTGGATGTACCTGTACGCCGGGCAGCCGTGGAAGACCCAGCAGCACGTGCGCGAGATCCTGTCGCGGCTGTACGTGGGCAGCGAGATCGGCCAGGGCTACCCCGGTGACGAGGACAACGGCGAGACCTCGGCGTGGTACCTGTTCGCCTCGCTGGGCCTGTACCCGCTGCGCATGGGTGCGCCGGAGTATGTGATCGGTTCGCCGGCATTCGCCCACGCACGGGTGGAACTGCAGGGCGGCGCGGTGCTGACCGTCAACGCCGAGAACAATTCGCCGGAGAACGTGTACGTGCAGTCGCTGAAGATCAACGGCAAGCCGTGGACGAAGACCTGGGTCCCGCACGCGCTGATCGCCCAGGGTGCAACCTTGGACTTCACCATGGGCCCGCAGCCATCGCGTTGGGGCAGCGGTGCCGACGATGTACCGCCTTCGCTGACCGCGGTCGGCAAGCGCCCGCAGCTGCTGCACGACCTGCTGGGCAGCAGCGCGCGCGCGGCACTGGCCGATGGCCGTGCCCTGCCCGCCCTGACCGACGACGATGCGGACACCGCAGTGGCGCTTGGTGCGGGTGCGACCATCCGCCTGAGCGGCGACGCCGATGGCGTGCCGACCCTGTACACGCTGACCAGTGGCGATGGCGCGATCCGTGGTGGCCAGTGGGTACTGGAAGCGCGCAACGGCAACGGAAGCTGGCGCTCGCTGGACCAGCGCGACGGCGAAGACTTCACCTCGCCGCGGCAGACCCGTCCGTTCCGCATTGCCACGCCGGCACGCTACAGCGAATACCGTCTGCGCGTGATCGGTCCGGGCCGCCTGCAGCTGGCCGAGATCGAACTGCTGGCACCGGCCACCGTACAATGACGCCATGCGCCTTCGTCTGATTCCCCTGCTCTTTCTTGCCCTGGCCTTCCCCGGTGTTGGCCAGGCGCAGACCCAGGCCTTCGATGGCCAGGTCAGCCGTGATGGCGTGACTCTGTACTACCAGGATGCCAGTGGTGCCCTGGCGGCACCGGTGCGCAAGCGCATCATCGACACGTTCTACTTTGCCTACCTGCGCGAGCGGGCGGACTTCCGCCCGGCGGCGCCGAACGAAGTGCGCATCGTGATCGATCCGGCCTACAACGGCGTGGCCTACGTGGGTGACAAGGACAAGGCCAGCACGATCACCATCAATCCGGGCTGGCTGCTGAAGCACCCCGATGACATCGACCTGGTGACCCACGAGGCGATGCACATCGTGCAGGGCTACCCCAGCTACGGCGACAAGCGCGTGCCGGGCTGGCTGGTGGAAGGCATTGCCGATTACGCACGCGACCGCTACGGCATGAACAACACCGCCGCCGGCTGGGCGTTGCCGGTGAAGGTGGAAAAGGGCCAGACGGTGGAAAGCGGCTACCGGGTGACCGGTGCGTTCCTGAAGTGGGCCGAGGGCGAGCACCCGGGGCTGGTGCTGGCGCTGGACAAGGCGCTGCGCGACGGCCGCTACGCGCCCACGCTGTGGCAGAAGGAAACCGGCAAAACCCTGCCGGTCTTGTGGGCGCAGTACGCTAAGCCACGCAGCGACGCCCCGCCACCGGCCCCGGCGCGGCGCGGCCGGCGCTGAGGCAACGCGGAATACCCAGCGCTGGGTAGCGCCCGACTGGGTAGCGCCCACTGGGTAGAGTCGACTGTCAGTCGACTACCGCGCGCAGCGCGGGGTGCTCCCAACACCACGCGAAGAGCAGTCGACTAACAGTCGACTCTACCCAGTCGGCGCGCGCTTCGCGCAAACAGAAACGCGCCCAGTGGGGCGCGTTTCTGCAGCTGTCGCTGGAAAGAAGGCTTATGCCTTCTTTTCCGCTTCCAGCTGCTTGCGGATCTGCGCATCCACCGCGGCGATGGCGGTCATGTTCAGGATCCGGCGCGAGGTCGCGCTGGTGGTCAGGATGTGCACCGGCTTGTTCACGCCCATCAGGATCGGGCCGATCGCCACGCCATCGGTGAACACGCGCACCAGGTTGTAGGCGATGTTGGCCGCTTCCAGGTTCGGCAGCACGAACAGGTTGGCACGGCCCTGCAGGGTCGAGCCCGGCAGCAGCTTCTGGCGCAGCGCTTCGTCCCACGCGGTGTCGCCCTGCATTTCGCCGTCCACGTTCAGGCGCGGGTTGCGCTTGAGCAGCATCTCGCGGACCTGGCGCATCTTCAGTGCGTCCTTGGAATCGTGGCTGCCGAAGTTGGAGTGCGACAGCAGCGCCACCTTCGGCTCGATGCCGAACAGCTTCATGCGATAGGCCGCCTGCAGCGTGGCTTCGGTGATCTGCTCGGCGGTCGGGTCTTCCTGCACGTGGGTGTCCACGAAGAAGAACACGCCCTGCTGGTTGATCACGCCGGTCATGGCCGAGGTCGAGGTGACCTTCGATTCCAGCGGCAGCACGCTGCGCACGTAACCCAGCTTCTTGTGGAAGCGGCCGACGATGCCGGTCAGCATGGCATCGGCTTCACCACGGGCAACCATCACCGCGGCGATCAGGGTCGGGCGCGAACGCATCAGGTTCTTCGCCGCGGCCACGGTCACGCCACGGCGGCCGGTCAGGCCGTGGTAGTACTGCCAATATTCGTTGAAGCGCGGATCATCGTTGATGTTGGTGATCTCGATGTTCTCGCCCACCTTCAGGCGCAGGCCCAGGCGTTCGATGCGCGCTTCGATCACGTCCGGGCGGCCGATCAGGATCGGGTGCGCCAGGCGTTCATCGACCACGTTCTGCACCGCCTGCAGCACCACTTCCTCTTCGCCTTCGGCGTACACCACGCGCTGCTTGTCGGCGCGGGCACGGTCGTAGACCGGCTTCATCATCAGGCTGGTGCGGTACACGAACTGCGACAGCTTCTGCCGGTAGGCATCCATGTCGGCGATCGGGCGCGCGGCCACGCCCGAATCCATCGCGGCCTGGGCCACGGCGGCGGACAGTTCCACCAGCAGGCGGCGGTCGAACGGGCGCGGGATCAGGTATTCACGGCCGAAGCTCGGTGCATCGCCGCCGTAGGCCGACCCCATGTCGGTGGCCGCACGGCGGGCCAGCGCGGCGATGGCGCGCACGCAGGCGATCTTCATTTCCTCGTTGATCGCGGTGGCGCCCACGTCCAGCGCGCCGCGGAACAGGTACGGGAAGCACAGCACGTTGTTGACCTGGTTCGGGTAATCCGAACGGCCAGTGCCGATGATCGCGTCCGGACGAGCGGCGCGCGCCTCTTCCGGCATGATTTCCGGGGTCGGGTTGGCCAGCGCGAAGATGACCGGGTCCGGCGCCATGGTCTTGACCATCTCGGCGGTCAGGATGCCCGGGGCCGACAGGCCCAGGAAGATATCGGCGCCGTTGACGATCTCGGCCAGGGTGCGCTTGTCGGTGTCGCGCGCATAGCGCTGCTTTTCCGGGTCCAGATCGGTACGGCCGGTGTGGATCACGCCCTCGCGGTCGAAGGCCAGGATGTTTTCCGGCTTCAGGCCCAGCTGCACCAGCATGTTCACGCAGGAAATGCCGGCCGCGCCCATGCCCGTGGTCGCCAGCTTCACTTCTTCGATCTTCTTGCCGGTGATGGCCATGGCGTTGAGCACAGCGGCGCCGACGATGATCGCGGTGCCGTGCTGGTCGTCATGGAACACCGGAATCTTCATGCGCTCGCGCAGCTTGCGCTCGACCACGAAGCATTCCGGGGCCTTGATGTCTTCCAGGTTGATGCCGCCGAAGGTCGGCTCCAGCGAGGCGATGATGTCGACCAGCTTGTCCGGATCGGTTTCGTCCACTTCGATGTCGAACACATCGATGCCGGCGAACTTCTGGAACAGCACGCCCTTGCCTTCCATCACCGGCTTGCCGGCCAGCGGGCCGATGTTGCCCAGGCCCAGCACGGCGGTGCCGTTGGAAATGACCGCGACCAGGTTGCCGCGGGCGGTGAGTTCGCTGGCCTGCTGCGGGTCGGCCTTGATGGCTTCGCAGGCATAGGCCACGCCCGGGGAATAGGCCAACGACAGATCACGCTGGGTCAGCATCGGCTTGGTCGCAGCGACGCGGATCTTGCCCGGCGGCGACATGCGGTGGTAATCGAGGGCGGCCTGTTTGAAATCTTCGTTGGACATCGATGTGGGTTACATGAATGGGCAAGAGGGACGGGGGATGATACCCCCGTTGGAGTGGCTGGACCTGTCGCTATCCTGTCGCAACCATGCTGCGACCGCACAATTCCGTGCCGTATGCAACGACCCGGGTCCAGCGTGGGCGCCCTTGATGACAGCCAAGCGACGCCCTGAAACGCTGCGGGGCCGTGCCACTGTCGTGACCGGCCCCGCAGTACCACACACCTGGCGTCAGCCCTTGGCCGGCAGGGCCTCGGTCAGTACCGGGGCCACCGCATCGACCGGCGGCGGCAGCTCGCTTTCGCGGCCGTCCAGCGCCAGCTTCAGGCGGTCACGGTCCAGCGCGCCTTCCCAGCGCGACACCACCACGGTGGCCACCGCATTGCCGATGAAGTTGGTCAGCGAGCGGCATTCGCTCATGAAGCGGTCCACGCCCAGGATCAGCGCCATGCCGGCCACCGGCACTTCCGGCACCACGGCCAGGGTGGCGGCCAGGGTGATGAAGCCGGCACCGGTGACGCCGGCCGCGCCCTTGGAGCTGAGCATGGCGACCAGCAGCAGGGCGATCTGGTGGCCCAGGGTCAGTTCGGTGTTGGTGGCCTGGGCGATGAACAGCGCCGCCAGGGTCATGTAGATGTTGGTGCCGTCCAGGTTGAACGAATAGCCGGTGGGCACCACCAGGCCGACCACCGACTTGCTGCAGCCGGCGCGTTCCATCTTTTCCATCAGCGACGGCAGCGCCGATTCGGACGAGGACGTGCCCAGCACCAGCAGCAGCTCGGCCTTCAGGTAGCGGGCCAGCTTGAACACCGAGAACCCGCACAGGCGGCAGACCACGCCCAGGATGACGGCCACGAACAGGAAGGCGGTGAGATAGAACGAACCCACCAGCCAGGCCAGGTTGACCAGCGAACCGACGCCGTACTTGCCGATGGTGAAGGCGATGGCACCGAAGGCACCGATCGGGGCGGCCTTCATCAGGATGTGCACCAGCTTGAACACCGGGGCGACCAGCGCTTCCAGGAAGTTCACGATCGGCTTGCCCTTCTCGCCCACCGAGGCCAGCGCGATGCCGAACAGCACGGCCACGAACAGCACCTGCAGGATGTTGCCATCCACGAAGGCGCTGATCAGCGTCTTCGGGATGATGTCCATCAGGAAGCCGACCAGGGTCAGGTCATGCGACTTCTCCACATAGCTGTGCACCGCGGTCTGGTCCAGCTCGGCCGGGTTGATGTTCATGCCCGCGCCGGGCTGCACCACGTGCGCCACGATCATGCCCACGATCAGGGCCAGGGTGGAGAAGAACAGGAAATACGCCATCGCCTTGGCGAACACGCGGCCCACCGTGCGCAGGTGGGTCATGCCGGCGATGCCGGTGACGATGGTCAGGAAGATGACCGGGGCGATGATCATCTTCACCAGGTTGATGAAAGCATCGCCCAGCGGCTTCATTTTCTCGCCGATCAGCGGCTCGTAATGGCCCAGGACGGCGCCCAGGACGATCGCCACGATCACCTGGAAGTACAGCTGGCGGTAGAGCGGCAACGGCTTGCTGGGCACCGGTGCGGTGGTGGGGATGTGCATGGCGGACTCCGGAAGGGGCGGTTCTGGCGCATACGGTTCCCGCCGTGGCGGGACCGTCTCCGTGGATCTGGGCGCGGCCCGGCGGTGAGCGCCGGCGCGACCAATGGACGCCTTTGTACGCGCCGGGCACGCCGGCGCAGATAACCTATTGGTACTAGCCCCCCGGTTCAGGTGGCTGCGGTGCCTACACTGGCGCCGTACCGACGCCCCCGGGGACGCCGGTGGCCCGAGCTGAACGGCCGGGCACGTTCCCGCGCAAGTTCCGGCCATCGCGGCCGTTGTTGTCCTGTCCACACGCAATCTGAGAGAGCCGCACCACCCATGCGCCCGATTCCCACCTTGCTGGCCCTGTCGCTGGCCGCACTGCCCGCCTTCGCCTCCGCCGCCGATTTCGACAACTGGCCGACCAAGTACACCTTCGGCGACGGCACCGAACTGGCCGCCACGGCCAACATCGCCTACGACTACAACGATTTTTCCTCGGCCAGCGGCATCGAGGATGACGATGCGGTGCGCCGCAAGGAGTTCGGCGCGACCCTGAAGAAGAAGGGCGTGTACGACGCGATGGTCTACTATGACTTCCAGGCCGACACCTGGCTGGACGTGTTCGTGCGCTTTGAAAGCAAGGCGTTCTTCGGCCGCGACGTGGGTCGTTTCCGCTTCGGCTACATGAAGACCCCGGTCGGCCTGGATGCCAACACCTCCTCGCGCGCCGGCAGCTTCCTGGAAACCGCGTTGCCGGTGCAGGCGTTCTACGCCGGCCGCCGCACCGGTGTGGAATGGGTGCTGGAGCGCCCGCAGTACCTGCTGCAGGCCGGCGCGTACGGCGGCAAGGATCTGCAGGGTGACAACCCGGGCACCACCCAGGCCGTGCGTGCCGTGTGGACCCCGGTGAAGGCACCGGGCGACGTGGTCCACCTGGGCCTGGCCTATTCGCAGGAAAACCCGCGCGGTTACCACGATGGCCGCGACGTGCACCACGAAGCCAGCGCGCGCCTGCGTGCCCGCCCGGAAGCCGGCCTGACCGATATCCGCCTGGTCGATTCGGGTGCGCTGGTCACTGCCGACCAGATCCGCCGCACGGGCCTGGAAGGCATCTGGATCCGTGGCCCGTTCTCGCTGCAGGCCGAAGCCCTGCAGGCCACGGTGACCCGCAAGGGCCTGCCCGACTACACCGGCAATGGCCAGTACGCGATGGCCAGCTGGGTGCTGACCGGCGAATCTCGCCCGTACAACGCCGGCGCGGTGGCCAACATCAAGCCCGCCCACGATTACGGCGCGGTGGAACTGCTGGCCCGCTACAGCCGTCTGGACCTGGACGATGGCAGCATCCTGGGCGGTCGCCAGCACGACCTGACCATCGGTGCCAACTGGTACCTGACCAGCCATTTCAAGTTCCAGGCCAACTACGTGAAGGTCGACGCCAGCCGTCGCGGCGTGCACAGCACCCCGGAAATCTTCGAACTGCGCGCGCAGATGCACTTCTGATCCGTTCCCCGGCACTTCCTTCCACAGTGCCTGCGGCGGGCGTGCTCCCCACGCCCGCCGCCCCTGCGTAGACTGCCGCCATGTACTGGCTCAGCCGCCACCGCCTGCTGTTGCTGACCCTGCTGGTGATGATCGGCGGTACCGTGCTGTGCGCGGTCGCAGCCGGCCACTACGCCTGGCGCCGCGCGCTGGCCACCGAAAGCGCCCAGGTGCAGCGCCAGCTGCAGTTGTATGGGCAGGGCCTGCAACAGCGCATCGACCGCTTCGGCACATTGCCGCAGGTGATGGCGCTGGACCCGGACCTGCTGCAGGCCCTGCAGTCGCCGCTGTCGGCCGCCGAGCGGCAGCGCTTGAACCTGAAGCTGCAGCGCGCCAACCAGGTCACCCGTACTTCCACGCTCACCCTGGTCGGCCGCGACGGCGTGGCCGTGGCCGCCAGCAACTGGAGCGAACCGGCCAGCAACGTGGGCGAGGACTACAGCTACCGCCCGTACTACCAGCAGGCCATGGCCCACGGCCGCGGCCGCTTCTACGGCATCGGCATGACCACCAACGTGCCGGGCTACTTCATGTCCGAAGCGATCGTGGATGCGCAGGGCCAGCGCATCGGCGTGATCGTGATCAAGATCGAGCTGTCGGCGCTGGAACAGGAATGGCTGAGCAGCCCCGACGTGGTGCTGGCCAGCGACAACCACGACGTGGTGTTCCTGGCCAACCGCGATGCCTGGCGCTACCGCCTGCTGCGCCCGCTGGGTGCCAGCGAGCGCCGCGAAATGCTGGCCGCGCGCCAGTACGCCGACCGTTCCCTGCAGCCGCTGCGGGTGCGCACCGAAGACGTGCTGGCTGACGGCGGGCGCATGGTGCGCCTGCTGGACCCGGCGCTGGCCACGCCCATGCTGTGGCAGAGCCTGGCGCTGGAGGACGAAGACTGGAGCCTGCACCTGCTGCACGATGCCAGTGCCGCCGGCAGCGCCGGTCGCGGCGCAGCCATTGCCGGTGCCGCCGCCTGGCTGGCGCTGGGCTTCCTGGTGCTGTTCGTGCAGCAGCGCCGGCGCCTGTCCAAGCACCGCCAGCGCAGCCGCCGCGAACTGGAAACGCTGCTGAAGCAGCACGCGCAGGAACTGCGCACCGCCCAGGATGGCCTGCTGCAGGCGGCCACCGATGCCGACAGTGGGCTCAGCCGCAGCCTGGAACACCTGCCGCAGGGCGTGGTGGTGATCGACCGCGAGCAGCGCCTGGTGGCCTGGAATTCGCGCTACGTCGAACTGTTCCGCTTCCCGGCGGGGCTGGTGCGGGTGGGCCGGCCGATCGAAGAACTGTTCCGCTTCAATGCGCGCCGCGGCCTGCTCGGCCCGGGGCCGATCGACGAGGCCATCGAGCGCCGCCTGAACCACCTGCGCAGTGGCCGCCCGCACATGCGCGAAAGCGAGAAAGACGACGGCACCGTCCTTGAAATCCGCGGCAATCCCCTGCCCGACGGCGGCTTCGTCACCAGCTACGCGGACATCACCAGCTACAAGAACGCCGCGCGCGAGCTGCGCTCGCTGGCCGACGCGCTGGAACACCGCGTGGCCGAGCGCACCCACGATCTGGACGAAGCGCGCCGCGAGGCCGAGCAGGCCAACCGCTACAAGACCCGCTTCGTGGCCTCGGCCGTGCATGACCTGCTGCAGCCGTTGAATGCCGCGCGCATGTTCGTGTCGGTGCTGCGCGGCCGCTTGAGCGGTGATGCGCGCGAACTGAGCGAACACGTGGATGCGGCCCTGGCCGCACAGGACGCCATCCTCAACAGTCTGCTGGACATTTCGCGGCTGGAATCGCGTGCGCTGCAGACGCGGGTCCGCGCGTTCGCGCTGTCGCCGCTGCTGGAAACCCTGGCCCGTGAATTCGGCATGGCCGCGCAGAGCCGTGGCCTGCACCTGGACTGGGTGGATACGCGCGCGGTGGTGGTCAGCGATGAAGCACTGCTGCGCCGCATCCTGCAGAACTTCCTGTCCAACGCGCTGCGCTACACCCCGCGCGGGCGCGTGCTGATCGGCTGCCGGCGCGTGGGCGACCACCTGCGCATCGAAGTGCACGACCAGGGACCGGGCATTCCGGAAAGCCTGCAGGGTGAGATCTTCGAGGAATTCCGCCGCTTGAACGACGGCGTGGAACAGGAACGCGGCGCCGGCCTGGGCCTGGCAATCGTTGAACGCATCGGCCGCCTGCTGGGCCACCGCATCAGCCTGCGCTCCACCCTGGGCAAGGGCAGCGTGTTCGCGGTAAGCGTGCCGCTGGGCCAGGCCGAAGACGTGGCGGTGCCGCCCCCCGCGCCGGTGGTGGCCGCCGAGCTGACCGACGACAGCCCGCTGCGCCAATGCCGGGTATGGAGCATCGACGATGATCCGCGCGTCTGCGCCGCCACCCGCGCCCTGCTGGAGCGCTGGGGCTGCGACGTGGAACTGGCCGACGGCCCGCAGGGCGCGCTGGAAATCGCCAGCGCGCTGAACGTGCCGCAGCTGCTGTTGCTGGACGTGCGCATGGGCCAGTGGCACGGCCCGGATCTGTACGAAGCGCTGTGCAGACTGTGGCAGGCGCGGCCACCGGTGATCCTGGTGACCGCCGAACGCGATGAAGCCCTGAAGGCACATGCCGCCGAACAGGGCTGGGGCTTCCTGCCCAAGCCAGTGCGGCCCCCGGCCCTGCGCGCGTTGATGACCCAGCTGCTGCTGCGCCACCGCGGGTAGCGTCGAGCTTGCTCGACTGCCGTTGCCTCGTAGAGTCGAGCTTGCTCGACTGCCGTTGCCTCGTAGAGTCGAGCTTGCTCGACTGCCGTTGCCTCGTAGAGTCGAGCTTGCTCGACTGCCGTTGCCACCCCAGTCGAGCAAGCTCGACTCTACAAAAGCGGCTGATCAATGATCCTTGCGGCCGAAGGCAGGCCCACCGGACCCGCAAACCGCAAAAGGTCAGATCCCGCCCGCGTCCCCTTCCGGCTCCAGCGCC
This sequence comes from Stenotrophomonas sp. YAU14D1_LEIMI4_1, assembly GCF_003086815.1. NCBI lineage: Bacteria > Pseudomonadati > Pseudomonadota > Gammaproteobacteria > Lysobacterales > Lysobacteraceae > Stenotrophomonas > Stenotrophomonas sp. YAU14D1_LEIMI4_1. The sequence goes on from NZ_CP025997.1 coordinate 3,515,228, forward strand.
TTCACCAGCACGGCGGCCTGGGTGCGGCTGTGGCATTCGAGCTTCTTCAGGATGGCGGTCACGTGCACTTTCACGGTGTTTTCGGCCAGGCCCAGTTCGTAGGCAATCTGCTTGTTCAGCAGGCCATCGGCCAGGCACAGCAGCACGCGGAACTGCTGCGGGGTGAGCTGGGCCAGGCGTGCGGCCAGCAGCGCGTCGGATTCGCTGCGCTCCGGCGCCATCGCCGGGAACCACAGGCTGCCGTCCAGCACTGCCTGCACCGCTTCGCCGATGGTTTCGGCCGGGGCGGACTTGGGAATGAAACCGGCGGCGCCGAACTGCTGGGCGCGGCGGATCACCCGCGGGTGGTCGTTGGAAGAGAGGATGACCACCGGAATGTCCGGGTGCGAGCCGCGCACGTGCAGCAGCGCGGAAAAACCGTGCGCGCCGGGCATGGTCAGGTCCAGCAGCACCAGGTCCACATCCGGCTGGGCGTCCAGCGCCTGTGCCAGCGCATCGGCACTGGCTACTTCGCGCACCTGGGCCAGCGGCAGGCTCTGCCGCAGCGACTGCACCACCGCCGAACGCAGCAGCGGATGGTCATCGGCGATCAGGATGGTGTATTCGCTCATGGGCCCATTGTACGGGCACTGCCGCGCATCCGCCGGGCGTGTCCCGGCGCGCCCAAGGGCTCAGCGCCCGGCCGGTTCCACGCTGCTGCGCCAGGCATCCAGGAACTGGCGGCGCTTCAGCGCATCCAGGTAGACCAGCAGCCCCGGGCCGAGCTGGATCGGGCGACGGCTGCGGCCCGGCGCATCGTCGCTGCGCGCGTTGCCGGTGACGATCGGCATCAGCCGCGCCTCGCGTGACAGCACCTGCTGGCCACGCGGCGACAGCAGGTAATCGAGGAAGCGCCCGGCCTCTTCCGGGTGCGCGCCGGTGCGCGGAATCACCGCCGTGCGCAGCACCACCAGGGTGTAGTCCTCGGGTTCGACGATGGCCAGCGGCGCGCCGGCATCGATGCGCGCCTGCGCGTACGATCCCAGCACGTTGTAGACCAGCGACAACTGGCCACTGGCCACCTGGTCCAGCAGCACGCCGGTGCGTTCTTCACGCACCACCGCGTTGTCGCCGAGCGCGCCCAGCAGCGCGCCGGCGATGCTGCCACGCTGCGCATCCTGGGTGGCCAGCAGGTAGCCCACGCTGCTGCGTTCGATATCGTAGGTACCGACCTTGCCACGCAGCGGCAGGCCCTCGGCGCGCAGCAGGTCCAGCAGTTGCCGGCGCGTGCGCGGCGCCTTGGCCGCCGCCAATGCGCGCGTGTTGTAGACCATCACCACCGGTTCGTAGCTGATGCCGAACGCCTCGCTGCGCCATTGCGCCCACGCCGGCAGTGCGGCGGTCTGCGCCGAGCGGTGCGGCACCGCGTGGCCATCGTTCACCAGCTTGGTCTGCAGGTCCATGCCGCTGGAAATCAGCAGGTCCGGCGAATCCGGGCCACTGCGGTCGTGCAGGTAACGCGCGTACAGGTCCTGGGTGATGATGTCTTCGTACACCACCGTGGTGCCGGGATGCAGGCGCTGGTAGTCGGCGATGACCTCGGCAAACACTTCGATATCGGTGGTGCCGTGGATGCGCAGCTGCGCGGTCGCCGCGCCCTGCGCGGGAAAGCGCCGTACATCACCGGGCGCAGCCAGTACGGGGGCAGCCAACAACAGCGCCAGCGCGCCGGCGAACAGGCGGATCATGCGGTACTCCGGGGCAGGCGGATGGTGGCCACCAGGCCGCCCTGCGGGCGGTTGCTGAGGTCGATGTGGCCGTTGTGGCTGTCCACCACGCGCTTGACGATGGCCAAGCCCAGGCCGGCGCCGCCGGCCGCCGCGCCCTCGCCACGCGCAAAGCGTTCGAACACGCGCCCGGCATCGGCAGCGGCAATACCGGGGCCATGGTCGGCAATGGTCAGCACGGCCTGCCCGCCTTCCACGGTCAGCGCGATCTGCAGCGCGCCGTCGCCACCGTACTTCAAGGCGTTGTCGACCAGGTTCTTGATGGCCTCGCGCAACAGCAGCGCATCGCCCTGCACCTGCACCGGTTCGGCGGTCATGGCCAACTGCACGCGTGGCGCCGGCCCGGCCTGCGGCAGCGCTTCATGCAGGGCCTGGTGCACGGTCTCGGCCAGGTCCACGGCCGCAAAGCGCTGCAGGTGGGAACGATGGATCACGCTGGCGTCGCTCAGCAGCTGGTTCAGCAGGCGGCTCATGTGGGTGGCATTGCGCTCAATCGCAAGCAGGCTGCGGCGCATGTCCTGCGGATCGTCGTCATCCAGCGCCAATTGTGCCTGCGCGCGCAACGCCGCCAGCGGGGTGCGCATCTGGTGCGCGGCCTCGGCCATGAACGCGCGCAGCGTTTCGTTGCTGCTGGACAGGCGCTCCATGAAGCGGTTCAACGCCGCGACCATCTGGTCCATTTCGCGTGGTACGCGCGCATCCAGCGGTTTCAGGTCGGACGGCTCGCGCCGCGACAGCTCGCGTTCCACACGCACCAGCGGGCGGAACGCACGGTGCACGCCGAAGGCCACCAGGGCCAGCAGCAGGCCGGACAACAGGCCGATGGCCAGCAGGGCGCGGTTGACCATGTCCTGCGCCAGCGCTTCGCGCGCACGGCGGGTCTGGCCCACCTGCACCTGCACATCACCCTGCGCAGACGCCGCCGCGAAACTGCGGCTGACCACCACGAAGCGCACGGTTTCGCCACTGTAGGCGGCGTCGAACAACTGCGGCTGCAGGCCCGGGCGGCGCGGCGGCGCGGGCAGGTCACCGTAGCCGGTGATCAGGTTGCCGCGGCTGTCGGTCAGCCGGTAGAACACGCGGTCCTCGGCGGCCATCGACAGCAGGTCCAGCGCGGCATAGGGCAGGTCCACCTGCCATTGGCCATCGACCAGCGCCACCGAATCGGCAATCGACAGCGCCGAGGACACCAGGAGGTGGTCGTAGGAACGGTTGGCGGCGCGCTGGCCGTAGTCGCGCGCGGCGAACAACAGCGCTACCGCGAACACCGCCAGCAATCCGCCCAGGTACAGCAGCAGCGTGCGCCGCAGGGAACCCGGCGCCGTGGCGCGCAGCTCAGCCATCGCCGTCATTGCCGCCGTCGGTGGGTTCCAGCAGATAACCCACGCCGCGCACGGTGGTGATGCGCACCGGTGCGTCAGCCAGCTTCCTGCGCAGGCGCCCCACATAGAGCTCGATGGCGTTCGGGCCGGCCTCGTCATCGAAGCCGAACAGGCCGTTGCCGATCTCATCCTTGCCCACCACCTGGCCCATGCGGCCCACCAGGATTTCCAGCAGGCGGTATTCGCGATTGGGCAGTTCGATCGGTTCCCCGTCCAGGGTGACGCGATGGGCGGCGTTGTCGAACTGGAAGCCGCCCACCTGCACAACTTCGCTTGCCTGGCCGCGCGCACGGCGCAGCAGCACGCGGCAACGCGCTTCGAATTCGCGGAAATCGAAGGGTTTGCCCAGGTAGTCGTCGGCGCCCACGTCGAGCGCCTGTACGCGGTCTTCGATGCCATCGCGCGCGGTCAGCATCAGCACCGGGGTGCTGTCACCGCGTTCGCGCATGCCGGCCAGCACACGCAGGCCATCCAGCTTGGGCAGGCCGATATCCAGCACCACCAGATCGAAGCTCTGGTAGCGCAGCACGCTGGCGGCGGCCAGGCCGTCGGCCTGCCAGTCCACGGCATGCCCGCTGCGGCGCATGCGGCGGATGATGGCATCGGCCAGGTCCGGGTTGTCTTCGACCAGCAGCAGGCGCATCGGCGGGAGCAGAGGGACGCGGGGGGAAGCGAATGCTACCGCGTGCGGCGCGATGGCGTGTGGCGGGTGCATTCCGCCGGGCATGGCCCGGCGCTACCGGGGGCGCGGCGGCCGCGTTTACGCTGCACCGCACAAACCGCTGACAGGACGATGACAGCTACCGCAACCCAGACTGCGGCCGCGCACCATCCGGTGCCCACGATTGCCGCGCGCCTGGCGCGCACCTGGGAGGGTTTGTGGAATTGAAGTTTGCCTGGCAGCGCCCCGCCGCCATGATGGCCCTGGCTGCGCTGGCCGCGCCGGCCTTTGCTGAGGACGACCGGCCGGTCACCGCCACCGTCGGCGGCCGCCTGCACCTGGATTTCGCCACGTTCGACAACGACGACCGTGGCACCCCGAACAAGGACGACACCGAAGTACGCCGTGCCTGGCTGGATGTGTCGGGCAAGTTCTTCGTGGTCGATTACAAGATGGAAGCGGACTTTTCCGGCGACCGCGTGGAGGCCAAGGACGTCTACCTGAGCCGCGGCTTCGGCAGCGCCGGCCGCCTGACCGTGGGCCAGTTCAAGCAGTACTTCTCGCTGGACGACCGCACCGGTTCCAACTACGGCAGCTTCCTGGAGCGTGGCAACGCCGGCACCACGCTGGCGCCGCTGTACCGCCTGGGCGCGTCCTGGCAGGTCAATCCGGGCGATTTCACCTGGGCGGCCAGCGTCTACAGCCTGGAAAGCATCGACGCCTGGCAGGTGAAGGGCCGCGCCGCCGGTGGCCGCGTGACCTGGGCCCCTGCACCCCGCGATGGTGACGTGCTGCACCTGGGCCTGTCGCTGGCCCGCGAGGCCTACGACAACCCTGGCGCAAGCGGTGCACCGGGGCTGAAGATCCGCCCGCGCCCGGCCGGCCACCTGTCCGATGAAAGCCGCCTGACCCTGGTCGACTTCTCCGCCGGCCGCGATACCGACGTCAACAAGTGGTCGCTGGAATACGCGCAGGTGCGCGGTCCGCTGTCCTGGCAGGGCGAATTCAGTGGCGCCACGTTCGATGACGGTGCGCAGCGCGGCGACGTGATGGCGGCCTACGGCATGCTGAGCTGGTTCGTGACCGGCGAAAGCCGTGCCTACGACCGCAAGACCGGCCGCTTCGCCCGGGTGAAAGACATCCGCCACAAGGCCGGCGCGTTCGAAGTGGCGCTGCGCTACGACCAGATGTGGGGCGCACAGCACCTGGATGGCGCGCCGGACCTGCGCCGCGGCAGCACCGAGGCGTGGACGCTGGGCGGCAACTGGTACCTGCGCGACAACCTGCGCTTCATGTTGAACGTGATCGAGAGCCGCAACCGCGACCGTCTGGCGGGCATCACGGTGGACCGCACGCGCGCGGTTACCGGGCGCCTGCAGTTCGACTTCTAAGCCTCCCCCTTCCCTTCCCCTTCCCCACGTCCTGTCTTCATTAGGAGTCCGCAGATGATGCTGAGCATCCTCGGCTTTGGCATGGTCATTACGTTCATGTACTTGATCATGAGCAAACGACTGTCGCCGCTGGTCGCCCTGATCACCATTCCGATCATCTTCGCGCTGCTGGGCGGCTTCGGCGCCAACATCGACGAAATGATGCTGGAAGGCATCAAGAAGATCGCGCCCACCGGCGTGATGCTGATGTTCGCCATCCTGTACTTCGGGGTGATGATCGATGCGGGCCTGTTCGATCCGCTGGTGCGGGTGATCCTGCGCTTCGTGAAGGGCGATCCGATGAAGATCGTGCTCGGCACCGCGGTGCTGGCCATGCTGATCTCGCTCGATGGCGATGGCTCGACCACCTACATGATCACCGTGTCGGCCATGCTGCCGCTGTACCAGCGCCTGGGCATGAGCGCGCTGAACATGACCTGCGTGACCATCCTGGCCGGCGGCGTGATGAACCTGACCCCATGGGGCGGGCCCACCGCACGTGCCGCCACCGCGCTGCACGTGGACCCGGCCGATGTGTTCGTGCCGCTCATTCCGTCGATGGTGATCGCCTGCGCCGGTGTGCTGGTGCTGGCCTGGTACCTGGGCATGAAGGAACGCCGCCGGCTGGGCGTGGTCACTCTGCCGCAGGGTGGCAGCTGGATGGACAGCACGGTGTCGGACGACAACACCGCACTGCCGTCGGTGGAAGACGCCGAAGACATCAAGCGGCCCAAGCTGCTGTGGGTAAACCTGGCCCTGACTCTGGCCCTGATGACCGCGCTGATCATCGGCGTGCTGCCGATGCCGGTGCTGTTCATGGTCGGCTTCGCCATTGCCCTGGTCATCAACTACCCGAACCTGGCCGAGCAGCGCCGCCGCGTGGTCAACCATGCCGGCAACGTGCTGTCGGTGGTATCGCTGATCTTCGCGGCAGGCATCTTCACCGGCATCCTGAACAACACCGGCATGGTCGAGGCGATGTCGCACAGCTTCCTGGCGATCATTCCCGATGCCTGGGGCCCGTACCTGGCGGTGATCACCGCGCTGGCCTCGATGCCGTTCACCTTTTTCATGTCCAACGACGCCTTCTACTTCGGCGTGCTGCCGATCCTGTCCGAGGCCGCCGGCAACTACGGCATCACCCCGGTGGAAATGGCCCGCGCATCGCTGGCCGGGCAGCCGGTGCACCTGCTCAGCCCGCTGGTGCCGTCCACCTACCTGCTGGTGGGCCTGGCCAAGGTTGAATTCGCCGACCACCAGAAGTTCACACTGAAGTGGGCGATCGCCATTTCGCTGCTGCTGATGGCCGGTGGTCTGCTGTTTGCCCTGTATCCCCTCGCCGCCTGATCCACGTACCAGGGAGCTCTCTGCAATGACGCTTCGAATTGCTTACGTCACCAGCGGCATGGGCAGCGTGGGTACTGCCATCTGCCAGGGCCTGGCCCGTTCCGGCCACACGGTGGTGGCCGGTTGCGCACCGAATTCGCCGCGCAAGGCCAACTGGCTGCGCGAACAGCGCGAACAGGGCTTTGATTTCATCGCCTCGGAAGGCAACGCCACCGATTGGGCCTCCACCAGCGCTGCGTTTGCCAAGGTGCGCGCGGAAGTGGGCGAGGTCGATGTGCTGGTGAACAACTCCGGCGGCAGCCGTGACCTGCTGTTCCGGCAGATGACCGTGGAGGACTGGAACGCGGTGATCGCCTCCAACCTCAACGCGCTGTTCAACCTGACCAAGCAGGTGGTCGATGGCATGGCCACGCGCGGCTGGGGCCGCATCATCAACATCGGTTCGGTCAGCGCCCACAAGGGGCAGATCGGCCAGGTGAACTACGCCACGGCCAAGGCCGCCATGCACGGTTTCAGCCGGGCGTTGGCCGCCGAAGTGGCCTCGCGCGGGGTGACCGTGAACACCTTGTCGCCCGGCTACATCGCCAGCCAGGCGATCAGCAGCTTCCCGCCGGATGTACTGGACCGGCTGGCCGCGTCGGTGCCGGTGCGCCGCCTGGGCCGCCCGGAGGAAGTGGCCGGGCTGGTGGGCTGGCTGGCATCGGACGAAGCTTCGTACGTGACCGGCGCCGATTACGCGGTCAATGGTGGCTTGTACATGGGCTGACCCCCACGCGTTGCAGTAGATCCACGCCATGCGTGGATGCTCGGTCGCCCCTGGGGTCAGAGCCCTTTCGCGCGTGAAAGGGATCTGACCCCGATGCGTTCTGCGGTCTACCCGCGCGCCTGCGCGAGTGCGGTAGCCACCTCCTCCGGCAGGCCGGAGATGAAATCCACCTCGTCGGACTCCTCCACGATCTGGCCGTCGCGCGGCAACCACATCGCCTCGGGAATCGCGCGCAGCACCGGCCGGCCGGGCCAACGTGCCGGGAAGCGCGGCCGGTTCTGCGCCAGGTCGAAGCCCAGCCCCTGGTCTGCGTAGCCGCCCTCGGCCAGCCGTTGCTCGATGCCGCGCAGCACCGCGGCGGTGTGCCGGTGCGATGCAGGTACATCGTCGACCGTGGCAAACGGCACGTACCAGGCCGCCCCCAGGTTCCAGTACAGCGCCAGTGCGCTGGATGCGGCCAACGACCGCTGTTCAAGCAGCCATTGCAGCGCATCGGACAGGGTGTGGGTGTCGGCGAACAGCATCAGCTGATGACGCTGCTGCGGCGTGGCCTGCTGCAGGAACGAGGCGAGCAGCGGCCAGCCCGGATCCGACGCGGTTGCTACGGGTGAGAGTGCCGGAGGCACGACCTCCGCCCAGATGTCGACATCACCTGCGGTGGCATCACCGAGTGCCGGGCCGCGTTCGGGTTCAAAGGCCGCGGCCAGGTCGTGCAACTGCTGCGCGATCGGGAACGGCAGGCCATCGTCGTACGCATCATCGACCGCCTCGGCAAACGGATCGAAGTCCAGCCCATGGTCGGCGTAGAAGCCATCGAGGCACCGCTGCTCGATGCGACGGACCAGCGCGTACGCCTCCTGCTCGTGGCCAGGCACCTCGCTGGCGTCTGCGTACTGGGCGAACCGGCCTGCGCCCAGTGATGCGTGCATCAGCCGTGCCGTGGCACGGTCCAGATCGCGTTGCTCTGCCAGCCAGGCCAGCACGTCGGGGCTGTCATCGTAGTTGCGCCGTGCAACGTAGATGTGGCGTTGTTCGGGCGAAGCGGTGTGCAGGTAGTCCTGCAGCAGGCGGCTGCAGGACGCGTGGTAGTCGTCGGGGGTCACGTGGGGTGTCTGTTGCTCAGTGCCCGTGCAGTCTAGCGGCCCCTTGCACCGGGGTCAGAGCCCTTTCGCAGGCGAAAGGGCTCTGACCCCATCGCATCAGAACTCGGCAGCGACGGTCATGAACACCTGGCGCGGTGCGCTGGCGTGGATCGCGTAGCGCGTGCCGTTCGGGTCGGTGGGTGCGAACGAGCTCAACTGGCCGGCGTAGCGCTTGTTGGTCAGGTTGGTGGCGTTCAAGGAAACACGCACGTTGCGCAGGCCCAGCCCCGGGCCGAAGTCATAGCCGGCGCCGGCATCGAAGGTGGTCACGCCCGGCACCGACTGGTCGTTGGTGTAGGTGTAGTAGCGCTTGCCGGTGTACTTGGCGCGCAGGCTGGCGAAGAAGCCATCTCGGTTCCAGCTGATCTCGCTGGACGCCATGCGCTGCGGCGTGTCCACGGTGATCTTGCCGGCCACCGGCACGATCGCACCGCCGGAGGTGTAGTCATCCTCGTAGGTGGTCTTGTTCCAGGACAGCGCGTTGTACCACTGCAGGCCGTCGATGGGCTTGAGGATGAAGGTCAGCTCGGCACCATGACTCTTCACCGAGCCGACGTTGATGAAGCGGGTCACGCACTCCGGGCGCGTGCCGACTTCGATGCTCGAGCACGGGTTCAGCGACAGCAGGCGGTTGTCGAACGTCACGTTGTAGGCGGCGATGGAGGCCTGGTACTTCTCACCGAACGTACGGAAGCCGGCTTCCAGACTCTTGGACTTTTCCGGCTCCAGGCCGGCGCTGGCCGCGAACGATTCCGGCGACACCTGCAGCGGGCCGCCGCTGCCACCGCCCACGAACGCGGCGATGTTTTCCGCGTACGAAGCGAACAGCTCGTTGTTGGCGTTGAGCTTGAAGCCCACGCCCAGCTGCGGCAGCACCGATTCCTTGGCGGTGAGCGTGCCCGAGGCGATGCTGGTTTCCACGCCGCCCTTGGCGGTGGCGCGCATGCGGGTGTTCGGGCTCTTCAGGCCCACGTCCACGGTCAGGCGCTGGTCGAGGAAGCGCATGCGGTCCTGCACGTAGAACTGCTGCGTGCGGATGTCGAAATCCTGGTTGAACAGCAGGCGGTCGGGATTCTGCAGGTACAGATCGTCCAGGAACGGCCCGCTGATGTAGTAGAAATTGCGCGACACGTTATGGTCGTTCTGCTCGTACCACAGGCCGGCTTCCACCTCGTGGATGCCTACCGTCCACGACAGCGCGGCGGTCAGGCCATCGCGGTTGATGGTGTAGTTGGTGCTGCGGATCGAGATCGGCAGCATGCGGTCGGTGCCCGGATAGGACGGCTGGCCTGGCGCCCACCAGTGGCCCTGGCCACGGTTGTCGTGGTGGTAGGCCATCAGCTTCAGGCGGCCCTGCTCGCCCAGGCGCAGGTCGGCATCGACCGAGTACAGGTTGTCATCGCGCAGCGCGCGGCTCTGGTAGTAGGCATCGTCGATGCTGTTGACGCCACCACTGAAAGCGCACTTGGCCGGATCACGGGTGCCCGGCGCGCAATAGGCTGCGGCGACAGCACGGTCCCAGTCCGGTGCGTAGATGTTCCAGTCCCAGCCCAGGCCACGCGCCAGCATGTCCTTGGACAGGTAGGCATAGTTGGCCTGGCTGGCGCGCGAGGTCGCCACGAACGCACCGAAGCGATGGTCGCCCACGTTCCATACCGCCTTGGTATTGAACTGGCGGGTGGTCTGGTTCTGGTAAGGCGCGGCCCACATGTCCTGGTCCTGGTGCACGCCGGACACGTAGGCCGAGAAGCCGTTGATATCGCCGGTATCCACGCGCAGGTAGCCGCGGCGCTGGTTGTTGTCACCGACCGTGACACTGGCGCGGCCGCCGAATTCGGTGGACGGGTCCATCGAGAAGTACTGGATGGTGCCGCCCAGGTTGCTGGTGGAGGCCACGCCCAGCGAGCCGATGCCCTGCGACAGTTCAGCGCCGGCCAGGTTTTCGGCAATGATCGCGCGGGCGATGCTCAGGCCGTTGTAGTTGCCGTAGCTGTTGTCGCCCAGCGGAATGCCATCGAGCGTGTAGCCCAGGCGGCTCTTGTCGAAGCCGCGCAGGCTGATGGTCTGCGATTCTTCATTGGCGCCGAACGCATCGTTGGATTGCACCGATACGCCCGGCAGGCGGTCGAGGATCTTCTGACCGCTGGTGCCCGGCGGCAGCACCTGCTTGTCGACGGCGGTGATGCGCTGCACCTGGCGGGTTTCGCCCTGGCCGATCACGGAAACGGTATCCAGCGTCTGCGCGCTCAGCGCGGCATCGGTGCTGGCGTCGGTGGATTCGGCGGCATGGGTGCTGGCGGCGGCGGAGAGGGCGATCGCCACGGCAATCGTCAGGTATCGGGTCTGCATGTGAGTCCATTGCATGGGGGAAGACCGGCGCGTCTGCGCGCGGCGCGCCGCCACTATGCGAATGGAAGATGAAAGGTTGTTTACGAAGCGGCGCGCGTGCTGCGGGCGGTGACGCGCGTCTCGTTTGTGGGGGTGGATGTGTCGGCAGGGCTGCCGCCCTGCACCTGCTCACTGCAACGTCAAAAGCGTGCATTCCGTGGGAGGGCGGGGTGGGTCCGGTTGCGGGGGACGCCGTGAATACGCCCATGCAGGCTCGGTCGCCGCATCCATGCGGCTCACGCCCCCGCAACCGGACCCACCCCGCCTTCGACAGTTGGCCGCGAGCTGTTGGAACGGCACGGGGTCGGATCCCGTTGCGTGGCAACGGGCTCTGACCCCATTTTGTTTATCGATGTTTGACGGGTTCATCCACGCATGGCGTGGATCTACTGCTGTCGTACGCCATTTACTCTGGCGCCAGCTGGTCCATGCGGATGCGGTTGGCGAACAGCGAGAACGCCAGCATGCCGGCCAGGCCGTTGGCGCGGCTGACCCAGTGCGGCAGCCAGCGCGGGGGCTTCAGTACGCCGGCTTCAAACAGCGGTGCGAAGGCGATGGCGTCGGTCAGGCTCATCTTGCCGGCGAACAACCAGCGGCAGACCTGCAGGCGATCCTGGGCCAGCATGTGGCGGAAGAAGGTGTGCACCGACACCAGGCCGCGCAGGTACACGGTGTCCTTGGTGAAGGCCAGACCGCCGCTGGGCGGTACGCCGCGGAACACGCGCTGGGCCGAGGCGAAACTTTCTTCCGGGTTCTGCCCGGCATCGCAGAAGTAGCGGTAGACCTCGATGAAATCGGCGCCCTCGCGTGCCATTGCAATGGCCTCGGTGCGCAGGCTGATGCGCTTCAATCGTTCGATATCGATGCTGCCGGTGATCTGTTCGGCAAACGTGGCCAGGCCTTCCTGGGTAGCGGTCACCCGTGGCGAGGACAGGCCCAGGCTGGGCAGCACCGGCTGCTCGCGCCCGTTCAAGGCGGTGAGCGAATGCACCAGCGCCTCGTGGTGGAACAGCTGTGCGCGGTCGTAGGCACTGAAGCGCGCGGTGGTGCGCAGGCGGATGCGGGTCGGCCCGGCCGCGGCCTTCGACACCAGATCCGGATCCAGCTGTACCTGGATGATGCGGGATTCGAAGAAGGCGTCCAGATCGTTCTGCAGCTGCAGCTGCAGCGCGATGGCCGACACGGGCACCTGTTCTTCCGGGGCCAGCAGTTCGTGGTCCAGCTCCGCGGCGATCTGGATGAAGTGCCGCGCTGCTTCGCGCGTGCTGGGGCCGTTGCCCGGCAACGGCTGCTCGGGTGCGCCGAACAACTGCACCGAACAGCGGTCAACGGTGGCCGTGCCCAATCCTTCCAGCAGCTGCGCGGCCAGGTCCCAGCTCTGCGCGGACTGCCGCACGTAGTGTCCCAACGGGTGGCTTTCGTCGCACGCGCGGCTGATGGCATCCAGTGCGCGGCGTTCTTCGCTGAAATCCAGCCGTGGGTAATCAACCTGCGGCAGCACCGGTTGGCCGCGTGCCACGCTGGCCAGGAACGGCGCCTGCACGGTGGCCGGCCAACTGGTGAGCCCCAGCAGGCGGATGCCGCCGACAGCCTCGACCAGGCGCGCATCGAGCGCGGCATGGTGGGCCACGTCGGGGTCCAGCGTTGTGGTGGGTTCCATGGGCGGACTATAGCGCCCTGCCCTTGCTTTGGTAGGTGCCAACCTTGGTTGGCACGCGCCGGAGGCGGGCTGCAGACAGGTTCATTGCCGGGGTCAGAGCCCATTGCGATGCAATGGGATCCGACCCCGCCGCGCGCGATCAGCGTCGGCGCGGTTTGCTGGCCGGGCGGAACTGCTGGCCCTTGCCCTTCTTGCCGCCGCGTTCCTGCGCGGTCTCGGCCTGGCGCACGGCCAGCTTCGCTGCGGCCGCGGCGACTTCTTCCTTCAACTTGAAGTAGTTCAGCAGGCGGCTTTCTTCAATTTCGCCGGCATCGATCGCCGCGCGCACTGCACAGCCCGGTTCCTGCTGGTGCTGGCAGTCATTGAAGCGGCACTGTTCGGCCAGCGCTTCGATATCGGCAAAGCCCCCCTCGGACAGCGTCTCTTCGCCGGTCGGCTTCAGCTCGCGCATGCCGGGCGTATCGATCAGGCAGGCGCCGGTCGGCAGCGGCATCAGCGCGCGGTGGGTGGTGGTGTGGCGGCCGCGCGAATCGTTGGCGCGCACCGCATTGGTCTTCATGCGCTGCTCGCCCAGCAAGGTGTTGGTCAGGGTGGATTTGCCCGCCCCCGACGAACCGACCAGCACCACCGTGCGGCCCGGCCCCAGCCACGGCTGCAGCACGGCCACGCTGTCGGCATCCAGGCCATTGATCGCGTGCAGGGCAATGCCCTGCATTTCCAGTTCTTCCAGCACCGCCAGCGCGTCTTCGCTGTATTCGGTCTGGTCGGCCTTGGTCAGCACCACCACCGGTTCGGCACCACCGCCACCGACCAGCAGCAGGTAGCGCTCGATACGGCGCGGATTGAAGTCGGCATCCAGCCCACAGACGATGAACACCGTATCGATGTTGGCCGCAATCACCTGCTGGTGGTAATGCTCACCGGCGGCACCGCGCTTGATCGCGGTACGGCGCGGCAGCAGGGCGACGATGCGGATGCCGTCCAGCAGCACCCAGTCACCGACCGCCGGTCGTTCATGGCTGGGGAAGCGCGGGCGCTGCCATTCCGGCAGCGATTCGGCCTTGATCGACGCCTCCGGGCCATCGGCCACCACGTAGTGGGTGCGGTGCTGTTCGATCACCCGCGCCGGGCGGGCCTGCGGGTGCGCGGCCATGGCGGCCTGCCAGTCGGCCTGCTGCGGCGGGCCCGGCCAGGGCCAGCCGATGGTCTGCAGGGCGGTGAAATCGGGGGTCTGGGTCATCGCCGCCATTCTACCCGGCCAGCCCAGCAACGGCGGGGCCTGCACCCTTGCCATGCGCTGCACCGATTCCGGTAGGATGGAAGCCCCATGCCTTACGACGGCCCAGCCCCCATGTCCACCCCCTCGCCCAAGCCCCTGGCCATCCGCGAGCGCCTTTCCGAAGTGCGCTACGAAATCCGCGGAGAACTGGCCCGGCGAGCGCGGGAGCTGGAAGCGCAGGGCCGCAAGCTGATCAAGCTGAACATCGGTAACCCCGGCAACTTTGGTTTCCGTGCGCCCGAGCACCTGCAGCGCGCGATTGCCGATGACATGGGCCGTACCGACCCCTACACCCACCAGCAGGGCCTGCCGGTCGCGCGCGAAGCCATTGCCGCCGCGTATGCGCGCCGCGGTGCGCCCGATGCGCATCCGGACCGCGTGTTCGTCGGCAACGGCGTGAGCGAACTGATTGACCTGTCGCTGCGCGCACTGTTGAACCCGGGTGATGAAGTGCTGGTGCCCTCGCCGGACTACCCGCTGTGGTCGGCTGCGGCCATCCTCAACGACGGCCGCCCGGTGTACTACCGCTGCGCGCCGGAAAACGGCTTCCAGCCCGACCCGACCGAGATCGAGACGCTGGTGTCCTCGCGCACCCGCGCCATCGTTCTGATCAACCCGAACAACCCCAGCGGCGCCAGCTACCCGCGCGAACTGCTGGAGCGCGTGGTCGAGATCGCGCGCCGCCACAACCTGCTGCTGCTGGTCGATGAGATCTACGACCAGATCCTGTACGACGATGCGGTGTTCCAGCCGGTCGCGCCGCTGGCCGGCGACCACCCGTGCCTGACCTTCAGCGGCCTGAGCAAGGTGCACCGCGCCTGCGGCTGGCGCGTGGGCTGGGCGCACCTGAGTGGCGACGATGCGCGCCTGGGCGACTTCCGCGCCGCGCTGGACCTGCTCAGCGCGCTGCGCCTGTGTGCCAACGTGCCGGGCCAGTACGCCATCGACGCGGCGGTGAACGGCCCGGACACCATTTCCGAGCTGTGCGCCCCCGGCGGCCGTCTGTATGAAACCCGGCGTGCGGTGATCGAGGCCTGCGAGGCCAGCGAACACCTGTCGCTGGTTGCCCCTGCCGGCGCGTTGTACGCGTTCCCGGCCGTGGTCGGCGCCGCCGCCAAGGGCTTCGACGACCACACCTTCGCCCTGGACCTGATGAACAACGAAGGCGTGCTGGTGGTACCGGGCTCCAGCTTCAACGTGCCCTACCGCCACCACTTCCGCGTGACCCTGCTGCCGGAAGCCTCGGTGATGCGCGATGTATTCGCACGCATCGACCGGGTGCTGGCCCGCCGCGCCGAGGACGCCACCAAGGTCGTGCCGCTGAAGCCACGCCGTTCGGTGGCCTGAGCCGTGGCGCTGCGTTACCTGGCGCTGGGCGATTCGTACACGATCGGCGAAGCGGTGGACGTTGACGGTCGCTGGCCACACCAGCTGGCTGCGGCGCTGCGGGCCGAGGGCGTGGCACTGGCCGAACCGCAGACCATCGCGACCACCGGCTGGACCACCGATGAACTGGATGCGGGCATCGATGCAGCCGCGCCGCAGGGCCCGTTTGATTTCGTCAGCCTGCTGATCGGAGTGAACAACCAGTACCGGGGCCGTGCGCAGGACGAGTACCGCGCGCAGTTCCAGGCCCTTCTGCAGCGCGCGATCGGCTTTGCCGGCGGGCACGCCGAGCGCGTGCTGGTGCTGTCCTTTCCCGATTGGGGCTTCACCCCGTTCGGCGCCGGCAGTGGCCGCGATCTGGCCCAGGTAGCCGAGCAGACCGATGCCTTCAATGCGGCCGCTGCCGCGATCTGCGAAGCCCACGGCGTGGCGTTCGTGGATATCACCGACATCAGCCGTGCGCACGGCCACGACCCGGCGATGATTGCCGATGACGGGCTGCACCCTTCGGCGGCGATGTATGCGCTGTGGAGCGCGCGGGCGCTGCCGGTGGCCACGCGCCTGCTGGCCGGAGCCGGCTGAACCCATGGACGGCACGCCACGGAACGGCACACCGCTGCACTGTTCACCGCTCGATGCCGCACAGGCGCGGGCGATTGCCGAAGCCTTCCGGCCTGCGCAGGCCTGGGGCAACCGCCGCGATTACTACTACACCCGCGGCAAGCTGGGCAGCGATCCGTTGTACGACGGGGTGCTGCAGCACCTGCCCGACGATGGCCAGCCGCTGCTGGACCTGGGCTGCGGACTGGGCCTGTTCGCCCATGTGCTGCGCCAGCGTGGCCGCCGCGCACCGTATCTGGGTGTGGATGTGGACGCCGCCAAGATCGCCCGTGCACAGCGCGCCGGCGCCGGCCTGGCCGACGTGCAGTTCGATTGCCTGGATGTGCAGGCACCCTTGCCGGCACAACACGGCCACGTGCTGCTGCTGGACGTGCTGCAGTATCTGGATGCGCAGCCGCAGTTGCAGCTGCTGAAGGCCGCCAG
Organism: Stenotrophomonas sp. YAU14D1_LEIMI4_1; assembly: GCF_003086815.1. Lineage (NCBI taxonomy): Bacteria > Pseudomonadati > Pseudomonadota > Gammaproteobacteria > Lysobacterales > Lysobacteraceae > Stenotrophomonas > Stenotrophomonas sp. YAU14D1_LEIMI4_1. Next base: position 3,531,479 of record NZ_CP025997.1, read on the forward strand.
CGCGCGCGTGGCCCCCGGCGCGCGATTGCTGCTGCGCACGCCACTGGCCACCGGCGACCGCCGCGACCGTACCACCCGGGTGGCCGACCGGCTGGCCTGGCTGGTGGGTTGGATGGGCACGCGCCCGCGACACTACCCGGACCCGGCGCAGTTGCGCGCCACCCTGGCCGACTGCGGCCTGCAGGTCGGCCAGGTGCGTCCGCTGCATGGGCGCACACCGTTCAACAGTTGGCTGCTGGTGGCCCAGCGCTAGCGCCGGGCCCTGCCCGGCGGCATGCGCGGATGCCCGGCGAGCGCGTTACCCGGCCGGCAGTTCGGCCTTCAGGCCACGCTCGTCCAACACCTGCAGCACCCGTTCGATGATGGCCAGGTTGTGCCCGTGCGCGGCGCCTTCATGCAGCAGCACGATGGCACCGGGCTGCAGATCGGGCAGCAGGCGCGCCAGCACGCCGTCGGGGGTGCAGCCCACGCCGTCGAAACCGCGCGCGCTCCAGCCCACCCGCACCAGACCCAGCGCCTTCAGCGCGGGGGCCACGAAGGGGTTGGTCATGCCCACCACCGAGCGGTACCAGCGCATGGGCCGGCCGGCGACCGCCTGCAGGGCATGGTGGCAGGCCTCGATCTCGGCCCGCATCGCTGCCGGGCCCAGCCGCCAGAAGCGGGTCTGCGGGTGGGTGTGGCTGTGGTTGCCCAGGTCGTGGCCGCGGCGCAGGATCTCGGCCACCAAGGCCGGATGCGCCAATGCGCGTTCGCCCACCAGGAAGAACGTGGCCCTGGCCTGGTGGCGATCCAGCAGGTCCAGCACGGCCGGGGTCTCGGCGCTGGGGCCGTCGTCGATGGTCAGCCAGACGCTGTTGCCGGTGGCCGGCAGGCGGTCGAGCACCGGCGCGTAGAAGCGGCTGTTGGGCAGGAACACCGGCACCAGGAACAGCGCGTGGCTGGCTGCCATCAACGGCAACCCCCACACCCATCCAGCCCACCACCAGAGCAGGATCACGGCCAGCTGCGACGCCACCAGCCAGGGCAGCCAGCGCCAGGGCCGGGACGGGATGCGATGCAATGTTCCTGCGTTGGTCATGCCCCATGATGCCATGGGGCGTAGAATGAGCGATTCGAATTTCCCGGACCACGACTGCCATGTCCCTCGATCCCGCCCTGCGTTCGCGCATCGAATCCCTCCTCAACGCCAACCGCGTCGTGCTGTTCATGAAGGGCCAGCCGTCCATGCCGCAGTGCGGTTTCTCGGCCAAGGCCGTGGGAGCCCTGCAGGATCTGGGCGTGGATTTCGCCCACGTGAACGTGCTGGCCGACCAGGAGATCCGTGAAGGCATCAAGGCCTACGGCGACTGGCCGACCATCCCGCAGCTGTACATCGACGGCGAACTGGTCGGCGGCAGCGACATCGTGCTGCAGATGGCCGCCAGCGGCGAACTGAGCAGCGTGCTGGGCCTGGCCGCACCGGACCGCACGCCGCCGCGCATCACCGTGACCCCGGCCGCAGTGGAAATGCTGAAGGGCGCGCTGGCCGATGCCCCCGGTGCCTCGCTGCAGCTGACCATCGATGCACGCTTCCAGCCGAACTTCCAGCTGGCCCCGCATGACGACAGCGCCATCGCTGCCGAATCCAACGGTCTGCGCGTGCAGTTCGATCTGTCCAGCGCGCGCCGCGCCGACGGCATCACCATCGACTGGGTGGACGATATCCGCGGCAAGGGCCTGGCCATCGACAACCCGAACGCGCCCAAGCCGGTGCAGGAAATCAGCGTGCGCGACGCCGACGATCTGGTGCGCGCCGGCAACGTGACCCTGGTGGACGTGCGCCCGGCCGACGAACGCGCGATCGCCGCGGTGGGCGTGCCGTTCAAGAGCTTCGACGGCAACGGCCGTGCCGAGCTGGAAGCCCTGCCCAAGGACACCGCGCTGGCCTTCCTGTGCCACCACGGTGGCCGCAGTGCGCAGGCTGCCGAACAGTTCCGCACCCTGGGCTTCACCAAGGTCTTCAACGTGACCGGCGGCATCGATGCCTGGTCGGACGAAGTGGACAACGGCGTGCCGAAGTACTGATCGACGCCGGCACGGGGTCAGAGCCCTTTCCTGCGGAAAGGGATCTGACCCCAGCACAGAAAACGCCGGCATCCGCCGGCGTTTTTTTGCATCCACGCAGGGCGTGGGTCTACCCCGCGAAGCCACCTTCGGCCAGGTAGTCCAGCTCTTCCGGGCTGGGAATGCGCCCCAGCACTGCGTTGCGGTGCGGGAAGCGGCCGAAGCGGCGGATGATGTCGCGGTGCAGTTCGGCGTACTGCAGGTATTCCTTGTCGCCCAGCACGTCGAACATGGCCACCGAACGATCCTGGTCGAACGGATCTTCGGAATGCTCGAACGGCAGGTAGATGAAGGCGCGCAGCTTGGGCACCAGCTGCAGGTCCAGGCCTTCTTCGATGGCACGCATGGCGTAGTGCCGGGCCAGGCCATCGGTGGCATAGGAATGGGCGGTACCGCGGAAGCAGTTGCGCGGGAACTGGTCCAGCAGCAGCATCAGCGCCAGCGCGCCTTCGGCACTGCCCAGCCAGTGTTCGCGGCCACGCGCTGCGGCGGCGTAATGCTCGTCCAGGAAGCGCTCGCGGAAACGCGCGTCGAACGCATCGTCGCGCGCGAACCACTTGGCCGGACCGGCCTCGCTCCAGAATTCCACCACTTGCGCGGCAACGTCCATCACCTACTCCCAGGGCCCCGCGCGCCGCGCCAGGCCGTCATCAATCATTCGTCAAAGCGCAGGTGGCGGACCGACTTGCCGTTGCGCCGGATAAGCTTAAGCGCCTCGATACCGATCTGGATATGGTTTTCCACGAACTGGGAGCTGACCTTGGCGTCGGAGGCCTCGGTCTTCACCCCGTCCGGGATCATCGGCTGGTCGGACACCAGCAGCAGGGCGCCGCTGGGAATGTGGTTGGCAAAGCCGGCGGCGAACACGGTGGCCGTTTCCATGTCGATGGCCATGCAGCGCATGGCCCGCAGCCGTTCCTTGAAGGCCTCGTCGTGTTCCCAGACCCGGCGGTTGGTGGTGTACACCGTGCCGGTCCAGTAGTCGTGGCCCAGGTCGCGGATCATGGTGGACACCGCACGCTGCAGGGCAAAGGCCGGCAAGGCCGGCACTTCCGGCGGCAGGTAGTCGCCCGAGGTGCCTTCGCCACGGATGGCGGCGATCGGCAGCACCAGGTCGCCCAGCGCGTTCTTGCGCTTCAGGCCGCCACACTTGCCCAGGAACAGCACCGCCTTGGGCATCACCGCCGACAGCAGGTCCATGATGATGGCCGCGTTGGGGCTGCCCATGCCGAAGTTGATCAGGGTGATGCCATCGATGGTGGCACTGGCCATGGGCCGGTCCAGGCCGACGATGGGCGCCCCGGTCAGTTCGGAAAAGGTGTGCAGGTAGCCGCCGAAGTTGGTCAGCAGGATGTGCTCGCCAAACTGGTCCAACGGCACGCCGGTATAGCGTGGCAGCCAGTTGTCGACGATTTCCTGTTTGCTCTTCATGCCCGGTCCGGTGCTGCAGGGGGGGCCATTGTAGGCAACGCTGCACCTGCCCTGCCACACAAAGAAAGGGGGCGGCCCTGCGGCCGCCCCCCTCTAATTCCCCTGCGGGAACCGGTGGCTTAGAAGCGCACCGACCAGCGCAGGTTGGCACCGTGGTCGCGGCTTTCGTCGCCGAACTGGCCGCTGTAGCCCAGTTCCAGCTGCTGCTTGGCGGTCAGCCAGGCCGACAGGCCCAGTTCGGCCACCACCGCGCTGTCGGCGATGGGGGCACCGTTGACCACGAAGCTGTCACCGCCGCTGGCAAAGCCCAGGCGGGCGGCCGGGTTGCGGTCGCCGCTGGCGTGGCGATAGGCCACCGCGCCGCGCACGTGCAACCAGCTGTCCTGCTGGAACGAAGCCTTCAGGCCCTTGTCGAAGCGCACACCGGCCGTGGCCAGGGTGGTGCGCACGTCATCCACCGAACCCTGCAGGGCCGCGGCACCGCCACGCTCGTTCACGTGCTTGGTGTCCACTTCCACGCGGGCCACCTGCAGGTACGGCTCCAGGCCGGCCTCGCGGCCGCCGAAGCGGTAGGCCGCTTCGATGAAGGCCTGGCGGGTACGCGCGTCGTAACGGGCGCTCAGGGTGTCGCTGTAACCGGCGAAGGCCAGCTCACGGGTGCTGTCCACCTCGTGTTCGCTCCAGGCCAGGCCGCCACGCAGGCCGAAACCGCCCCAGTTGTGGCTGGCGTAGGCACCGAAGTGGGTGTTGTCCACCTTCGACTTGGCACGGCGGCCTTCGCCCTGCTTCACGTCGGTACGGCCGGTACCGGCCAACACGCCCACCTGCCAGCCGCCGAACTCGCGGTCGGCACCGACCAGCAGGCCGTTGCTGTTGGCTTCGGTGCGGGCGGTGTTGCTGTTGCCGTCCAGGGTGGTGCTGCCGGCCAGGGCCTGCACCCACACGCCGGTGGCGTCGCCGCCTTCGGCACCCGGTGCAGCGGCACCGGCACGGCGGGCCAGCGCGGCATCACGCACGTAGCGGCTGCTTTCCAGCAGGGCCACGCTGGTGGCGGCGTGCAGTTCGCCGCTCAGGCTGTCCAGTGCGCTGCCCACCTGTTCCGGGAACAGCATGGTCAGCGGACGCGGCAGGCCCTGGTTGACCGCCAGGCCGTCGGCCACGGTGGCCACGGCCAGCTGGTTGGCGGTGGTGGCCGAAGTGGCCAGCGCGTTGCCGCGGGTCACTTCAATGCGCGCGCCAGCGGCGGTGTAGGCCAGGCTGAACTGCATGAAGGGCGAGAAGGCGCTGAAATCGGTGGTGGCGAACTGACCGTTCACGCCGCCGTCGGCCTGGATGAAGTTGAACTGCTCGCCCAGGTAGTAGATGCCCGGTTCCGGCAGCGCCACCAGGGTGCCGCCCAGGGTGGCGGTACCGGTCACGTGCAGCTGGTCGCTGCGGCTGCCCGGGGCCACTTCGGCCTGGTACACGCCGGTGGCGGTCTGCACGTAGTCACCGTTGATGGTGAGCGTACCGATGGAGTTGCCCGGGGCGATGATGCCGGCCACGGTGGTGTCACCCAGCTGGCCCACGCCCTTCAGCGTGCCCTTTTCGCCGACGAAGGTGCTGCCGCCGGTCTGCACGCCGTTGAACGACACCACGCCGCCGGTGACGGTCAGGTCCGAGCCGTCCAGCACGCCGGTGGTGGTGATGCGGCTGTTGCCGCCCAGGCTGTTCAGCGCGGTGTTCTGCAGGGTGCCGTTGAGCAGGAAGGTACCGCCGGTCACGTCCACGGCGCTGGTCAGCGTGTTCACGCCGTCCAGTTCCAGCACGCCTTCGCGCACCACCGCGCCGTTGAAGCTGTTGTCGCCGCTCAGGCGCAGCCAGCCGATGCCGCTCTTGGTCAGCTTGCCGGGGCCGCCGATGTCATTGGTCCAATCGTCCCATGCATCGCCTTCCCACACCTTCAGGCCGCCGGCCTTCTGGTTCATCACCACGTCGGTGTCCACGCGCAGCGAGCCGTAGCCTTCCACGGCTGCGGCCAGGTTCATCAGGCCCCAGCCGTAGACATCGTCCACGCCTTCGGCGCCCAGGTCGGTGGCGGTGGTCAGCAGCACGTCGCGCACCTGCGCGCTGTCCAGGTACGGGAAGCGCTCGAACAGCAGGCCCAGCGCGCCGGTGACGTGCGGGGCGGCCATGGAGGTGCCGCTCAGTTCCTGGTAATCGGACGACGGGGTCTGGCTGATGATGTCCACCACCAGGTTGCCGTTGTCGTCGTAGAAGTCGCCTTCGATCACCGAGTCGGGACCGTACACGGTCGAATTGATGTTCGAACCCGGTGCGGCAAGGCACCAGTTCGCGGCCAGACCGCAGCGCATCGAGCGGTTGCTCAGCTCCAGGTCTTCATTGACGTTGACCACGGCCAGCCAGTACGGCTCGATGTCGGCGATGGCGCGCGGCAGCGAGGCATACATGCCGGCGATCGGCGCTTCTTCCGGCGAGGTGTTGGGCGCATCGGTGTTGCCGGCGGCCCAGACCTGGATCAGGCCGCTGCTGCGCGAACCTTCGGCCATCGCGGCCAGACTGGCGGCGAACACCGGGTGCGACTGGTACATGTCCAGGTCTTCAGCGGTGGTCGGCTCGTTGGCCAGGCCCCAGCTGTGGTTGATCGCGCGCACGCCCTGTTCGTTCATCTGCGCGTACAGCTGCGGGTAGATCGAATCATCGGCCTGGATGGCGGCGATGGTCTGCTCGTCCAGGTACAGGCTGCCGCCGATATTCACCACCGACAGGTAGGTGGCGCTGTTGGAGAACAGGCGGGCCACGCTCAGGTCGGCGCCGAAAGCCACGCCGTGGGTGCCGTTGCCATCGCGGTTGGCGGCGATGGTGCCCGACACGTGGGTGCCGTGGATGTTGTAGCTCAGGCCTTCGTAGAAGCCGTTGCGTTCCAGCAGCGCGGCGTAGTCCGGATCCAGCACCTGGTAGGACACGGCCACCTGGTCACCGTCACTGGCGAAGCAGGCATCCGGGCCATCCAGTACTTCGCGTGCGCACAGGCTGCCATCGGCCAGCACGTCGGCCAGGTGGATGCTGCGGTGGTCCTTGCCGGCGAACTCGTCGTGCTCCAGCCCGGTGCCGCTGTCGAACACGCCCAGGCGGATGCCGGTGCCGGTCAGGCCGCGTGCGTAAGCCACATCGGCGTTGATCGCCTGCAGGCCCCAGTCGCTGTTGAATTCGGTGGTGCGCCAGCTGGCGGCATCACCCGGCGTGCCCATGATGGGTTCCGGATCGACTTCAACGTCGGCGGCAGTGATTTTCAGCGACGGCGAAGCAGTGAGGACCGGTGCGGCGAACGCGGCCTGCAGGCTGCGCTGGGCCTGGTAACGCAACAGCGCGTCTGCGTTGCTGTCCTGGGCCAGGGCTGGCAGGGCGGCGGCCATCAGCAGCGAGCCAACGATGGCCGAGGCCAGGGGGGACGGGAGGAAGGAGCGGCGGGAAGCGGTGGAACGATACGTCGGGGAGACAGTCATCTGCAGTTACGTCCTTGATTCCATGGAATATTTCAGGTGCAGCTCCGTCATGGAGCAGTGGAAAGAACACCCTCGCGGCGGATCAGCGCGCGCTAACCCACCGGGTGATAGCGGCAGGTATCACAAAAAATTAATGCTTGATTCACAATTTCTGTATAGGAAAATTCCTACCCCACCCTTTCCGGCCCCTGTCCAAGGTCACTTGGCAAGTGGCATCGACGACAGATAGCGTCGCTGGAATCACGAGTGGGGTGTGGGGATCTGCATGGCATCGAGGGTGTTGCGCGCCGCGGTTGGGCTGGCGCTGGTTTCGTTGACTTCGGCGCCGGCCGTGGGTGCGTCGCGCTTCGTGGCCGATCCCTACCCCAGCACCTACCGGGCCCAGCCAGGCACGCCGGTGCTGATCCACAACGCCACCGTGCTGACCGGCACCGGCCAACGCCTGGACAATGCCGACGTGCTGCTGCGCGATGGCCGCATCGTGGCGGTCGGCCCGCAGCTGCAGGCCGATGCGGGCGTCACCCGCATCGATGCGCAGGGCAAGTGGGTCACCCCCGGCCTGATCGACGTGCATTCGCACCTGGGTGTCTATCCCAGCCCCGGTGTGAGCGCGCACAGCGATGGCAACGAGATGACCGCACCGGTTACCGCCAACGTCTGGGCCGAGCATTCGGTGTGGCCGCAGGACCCCGGCTTCCAGGCCGCGCTGGCCGGAGGCGTGACCAGCATGCAGGTGCTGCCCGGTTCGGCCAATCTGGTGGGCGGGCGCGGGGTGGTGCTGAAGAACGTGCCCGCCACCACCTACCAGGCGATGAAATTCCCCGGCGCGCCGTGGGGGCTGAAGATGGCCTGCGGCGAAAACCCCAAGCGCGTCTACGGCGGCGGCAAGGGCGTGGCCCCCGGCACCCGCATGGGCAACGTGGCCGGCTACCGCGCCGCCTTCATCGATGCCGCCGACTACATCGCCAAGAACAGCCCGAAGCCGGCCAAGCGCAAGGGCTGGTTCGGCAGCGACAAGGGCGACAGCGCCGGTGATGCCGGCGGCAAGCGCGACCTGAAGCTGGACACCCTGGCCGGGGCGATCCAGGGCGATATCCGCGTGCACATCCATTGCTACCGCGCCGACGAAATGGCCACCATGCTCGACCTGGCCAAGGAATTCGGCTTCAAGGTCGCCGCCTTCCACCATGGCGTGGAAGCCTACAAGCTGGCCGACCGCCTGGCCGCCGACGGCGTCTGCGGCGCCCTGTGGGCCGACTGGTGGGGCTTCAAGATGGAAGCCTTCGATGGCATTGCCGAGAACATCGCACTGGTGGACCGGCCGCAGAACAGCTGCGCCATCGTCCATTCCGATTCCCCCGAAGGCATCCAGCGCTTGAACCAGGAAGCGGCCAAAGTGATCGCCGCCGCGCGGCGCGCGCAGATGCCGGCGATCGCCCCCGAACGGGCGATCACCTGGATGACCGCCAATGCGGCCAAGGCGTTGGGCATCGAGGGCCAGACCGGCACACTGGAGGCCGGCAAGATGGCCGACGTGGTGGTGTGGAACGGCAATCCGTTCAGTTCCTATGCCCTGGCCGAACAGGTGTTCATCGATGGGCGGCGCTTGTATGACCGCAGCGTGCCCGAGGCCGCGCCGCGTTCTGATTTCCAGCTTGGCCAGGAGGTGCGCTGATGGGCATGTTGAACAAGCGCCGCCGGCCATGGCCCGGCGCTACCGCCGCGCTGTTGCTGCTGCTGGCCGGTACGGCGTCGGCGCAGGACCTGCTGGTGCGCAATGCCACGGTGCATACCGCCGGCGCGCGCGGCAGCCTGCAGAACAGCGACGTGCTGGTACAGGGCGGGCTGATCCGCGCGGTCGGGCCGAGTCTGGTTGCACCGGCCGGGGTAACGGTGGTGGAGGCCAACGGTCGCCCGCTGACCCCGGCCCTGTTCGGTGGCATCACCGAGATCGGCATTGAGGAAGTGTCCGGTGAATCGAGCACGGTGGACAGCACGCTGAAGATCGGCGAACAGCCGTTGCGGCCGGAATTCGACGTCACCCTGGCCTACAACCCGGCCTCGGTGCTGGTGCCGGTGGCACGCCTGGATGGCATCGGCTTCACCGCGCTGGGCGCGCATACCGGCGGCGGCTTCGTGGCCGGCCAGGGCGGCGTGGTGCGGTTGGACGGCAGCGCCGATCCGATCGGCCCACGTGCCTTGTACCTGCGCCTGGGGGCGGCGGCTGCGGAACTGACCGGACAGTCGCGTGCCGCCCAGTGGATGCTGCTGCAGCAGATGGTGGACGAGGCCCGCGGCCAGGTCCCGGCCGATTCACCGCATGCGCTGCTGACCCCGGCCGGGCGGCGCACGCTGGCCCGCTACCTGGGTGGCCAGGGCCGCATCGTGGTGGAGGTGGACCGCGCCGCCGACATCCGCCAGCTGCTGCGCTGGGCCGCGCGCGAGAAGGTGAAGATCGCCATTGCCGGCGGCGCTGAAGCCTGGCAGCTGGGGCCGGACCTGGCCGCTGCGCAGGTGCCGGTGTTCGTGGATGCGCTGGGCAACCTGCCCAGCACCTTCGACCAGATCGGCGCCAGCCTGGAAAACGCCGCGCGGCTGCAGCGGGCCGGCGTGCCGGTGGCCTTCGCCCAGCGCGAGGACGCTTCGCACAACGCGCGCAAGATGCGCCAGCTGGCCGGCAATGCGGTGGCCAACGGCCTGCCCTGGGCCGATGGCCTGGCCGGCCTGACCCGCGTACCGGCGCAGGTGCTGGGCGTGGCCGACCAGATCGGCAGCATCGAACCGGGCAAGCGCGCCGACCTGGTGCTGTGGGAAGGCGACCCGCTGGATGTGGCGCACTATGCCGAACAGGTCTGGCTGGGCGGCCGCGCCATGCCCATGCGCTCGCGCCAGACCGAACTGCGTGACCGCTACCTGCAGCGCGCCACCCAGCCCCGACCGAGATAACACCGATGGCCACCCTGCGCTGGTACTTCGACTTCGTTTCGCCCTATTCCTACCTGCATTGGCAGAAGCTGAAGCAGTTGCCGCAGTTCACGCGCATCCAGCCGGTGCCGATCGCCTTCGGCGCGATCCTGCACCACCTGGGCAACCTGGGGCCGGCCGAGATTCCGGCCAAACGCCGCTTCATCTACCGCCAGCTGCTGTGGACCGCGCAGGCCGAAGGCACACCACTGCGCTTCCCACCGGGGCATCCGTTCAACCCGCTGGCCGTGCTGCGCCTGTGCCTGGCCGCCGGCGGCAGTGCGCAGGCGGTGGATGTGCTGTTCGACTGGATCTGGCGCGGCGGCAACAGCGCCGACAGCGCCCAGGCCCTGCGCGAACCGGCGCAACGGCTGGGCGTGGATGACGTAGAAGCCGCCCTGGCCGACCCGGCCATCAAGGAACAGCTGCGCCGCAACACCGACGCGGCCATCGACGCCGGCGTGTTCGGCGTGCCGACCCTTTCCATCGACGGCGAACTGTTCTGGGGCAACGATGCGCACCCGATGATGGCCGCGGTGCTGGCCGACCCCGGCCTGCTGCTGCAGCCGGAATGGCAGCACGTGATAACGCTTCCAGTGGCGGTACAGCGCAATCGCTGAACAGGCATGGCGTAATTCCCTCGCGCGCCCGGCTTGGTTTTGAGATAGTTTTCACACTTTCCGAACCTACAACCGCCCTGGAGGGGGAGCCGGATGCGCATCGGAATCGTCGTTGATTCGGCCTGCGACCTGCCGCAGGACTTCATTGCCGCGCACAACATCGTGCTGCTGCCGATCACCGTTCGCATTGGCGAAGCGGTGCTGGCCGACCACCGTGATGAGCAGGCCACGCTCAGCTTCCTGCACGCGCACGTGGCCGAGCACGGTGCCGAGGCGGAAACCATTCCCTTCAGCGTGAACCAGATCCGCGATCTGTTCCTGCAGCAGCTGGTGATCGATTACGACCACGTGTTCTGCATGACCATCACCAAGACCCGCAGCCCGATCCACGACAACGCGCTGCAGGCCAGCTTCGCCATCCTCAACGACTACAAGCCGGTGCGGCAGGCGGCGGGCTTCAATTCGCCGTTCGCGCTGCGCGTGCTGGACACCCAGAACCTGTTCGCCGCGCAGGCGGTCACCGCCATCGAAGCGGTGCGCCTGCGCGACAGCGGCGCCAGCGTGCAGCAGATCCGCGAGCGGCTGGAAGCGCTGGCCGGCAACGTGCACGGCTACATGGTCACCCGCGATCTGTACTACATGCGCGCGCGTGCCCGGCACAAGGGCGACCGCAGTGTGGGCCTGATCAGCGCCGCACTGGGCAGCGCACTGGACATCAAGCCGGTGCTGCACGGTTACCGCGGCGAAACCGGCCCGGTGGCCAAGATCAAGGGCTTCGACAATGCGGTGCAGAAGCTGTTCGGCGTGGTCGGCAAGCGCGTGCGTGCCGGCCTGATGACCCCCACGGTATGCGTGAGCTACGGCGGTGAACTGGACGAACTGCGTGCCCTGCCCGGCTATGCGGCGCTGAAGGAAACCTGTGCCGCGCACGGCGTGGCCGTGTACGAAGCGGTGATGAGCCTGACCGGCATGGTGAACGTGGGCAAGGGCGCGGTGACGGTGGGCTTCGCCGACGGCCCGCACGCCTTCGATTGACGGCGCGCGCCTACACGCGCGTTGCACCGCCGCTGTGCCAGCCTTGCCACCTCTGAAGGAGAACCCTCATGCCTGCGCAGTACCACATCAGCCTGCCCGACCCGTCCAAGGCCCGCGGCAACGACCCCGACCTGTCCTTCCATTCGCAGAGCGCCGGCGGTTTCGCCGAAGAACTGCAGGACGCGCTGCGCACGGGCACCCTGTTCGAACGCTGGAAGGCCAAGCAGCCGGATCCCGATGCGGTGGAACCGCAGTGGGGCGTGACCGACCCGGACGCCACGGTGACCGGCGAACAGAAGGACCTGCGCATCAACCTGGTGGCCACCACCCGCATCGACAGCGATGTGTTCAAGCAGCGCCTGCGCCTGCTGGCCGGCCACCATTGGGAACTGCGCGACGTGCGCTAAGCAGCGCACCGCTCTGGTAGGTGCCAACCTTGGTTGGCACTTCCGGCTTCATGCCCCGCTCTGGTAGGTGCCAACCTTGGTTGGCACTCATCGGAACGACGGCCAACCAAGGTTGGCCACTACCGGGTTCATGCCCGGCTCTGGCCACGCGCTACCAGCCACCACCCAGCGCGCGGTACAGCTCCACCCGGGCGATGGCGGCCGTGGCCTGGCTGTTGGCCAGCGCGGCCTGGTTGTCCAGCGCGATGCGCTGGGTACTCAAGACATCCAGCATATCCACCACGCCGGCCTGGTACTGGCGGCGCGCGGCACCCAGCGCGGTTTCGCTCTGCGCCACCGCCACCTGCAGCTGCGTGCTGCGCTGCTGTTCGGCTGCGTAGCCATCGATGGCATCGTCCACTTCATGCCAGGCCTGCAGCACCGTGCGCTGGAACTGCAGCGCTGATTGCTGTTGCTGCAGGCGGCTGAGCGCCAGATTGGCCTGCAGCCGCCCGCCCTGGAAGATCGGCAGACTGACCGACGGGCCGATGCTGAAGCGGTGGGCATCCCATCCGTCCAGGTCATCGAGCTGTTTTGCCTGGAACCCGGCATCGCCGTTCAAGGTGATGCGCGGCAGGAAGCTGGCCTTGGCTACGCCGATGTTCGCCGTGGCCGCATGCAGCGCCGCTTCGGCACGGCGGATGTCCGGGCGGCGTTCGGCCAGTTCACTGGGCAGGCCCACCGCGACGGCAGGCAATGCCGGCCAGTCGGCACGCGCGTTCTGCAGCTGGGTATCCAGCGCCTGCGGCGGCTTGGCCAGCAGCAATGCCAGTGCATTGCGCAGCTGCGACTGACGGTGCCGCAGCGGGGCGATGCGCGCCTGCAGCGCGGCAACCTGAGCGGCCGCGCTCGACACCTGCAGGGTCGTAGCGACGCCTTGCCGCTGGCGTGCTTCGGTCAGCCGCTGGATGTCGGCCGCAATACCCAGGTTGTGCTCGGTGATCGCCAGTAACTGCGAAGTCGCGCGCAGCTGCAGGTAGCTGCGTGCGGTTTCAGCCAGCAGCGCAATGCGCACCGCATGTGCATCTTCTTCAGCCATCTGCACGCGCGCGTCGGCGGCCTCCACCTTGCGGCGCACGCGGCCCCACAGATCCAGTTCCCAGCTCAGGCCGATGCCGGCCTGGAACAGGCCGTAGTCATCGCGCCCGCCGTTGCCGGAAGGATCGCTCAGGCCCACCTCGCTGTTGCGCGCGCGCACGCCGCTGGCAGTGGCCGCCACCGACGGCAGGCGATCGGCCGCACTGATGCCACGCGCCGCCCGGCTCTGCTGCACGCGGTTGGCGGCCAACTGCAGATCCAGGTTGGACTGCAGCACCTGCTGGGCCAGCTGCCCCAGCAGCGGATCATCGAAACCGGCCCACCAGGCTGCGTCATCGTCGATGGCCGTGGTGGCCACCGCCTCGCCCTGCCACTGCGCCGGCAGCGCAGCCTGCGGGCGTACGAAATCCGGGCCCATCGTGCAGGCCGCCAGTGCCACGCACAGCGACGCGCTGGCCAGGGCCTGCATCACCTTGCGCGCGCTCATGCGCCCTCCCCGCCCTGCAGGTCCACGCGGGCTTCCACCGACATGCCGGCACGCAGCTGGTCCAGCAGCGGCTGGCCCGGTTCCAGCACGATCTTCACCGGAATGCGCTGCACCACCTTGGTGAAGTTGCCGGTGGCGTTCTCGGGCGCGACCGCAGCGAACGTCACGCCGGTGGCGGGCGCGATGCTGTCGACGTGTCCACGCAGCGAGGTACCGGGGAACACATCCACAGTGAGTTCCACCGGCTGCCCCGCGTGCATGCGGGTCATCTGCGTTTCCTGGAAATTGGCGACCACGAAGGCACGCTGCAGCGGCACCACGGCCGCCACTGCGGTGCCCGGGGTCAGGTAGGCACCCACGCGTACCGCACGCCGACCGACCACGCCATCGATCGGCGCCCTCAGTACGGTATGCGAAAGATCCAGTTCGGCACGCGCCTGCGCCGCTTCGGCGCGCTGCACCGCCGCCTGCGCCGACTGCACGCCTGCGGCCAGGATGTCGGTGCGCTGGCGGGCGGTGCTCAGCGCGGCCTGGCCCTGCTGCAGGTGGGCACGGGCCACGGCCTGCTTCGACTGCGCCTGCTGCGCGTTCTGCACGGTGCCGGCACCGTCGCTGGCCAGTGCGCGGTAGCGCTGCTGGTCGGCACGGGCCAGGGTCAGTTCGGATTGACTGACATCCACGCTGGCCCGCGCCTGTTCGATCAGCGAGCCCTGCTGGGCGAGCGCCGCCTGCGCATTGGCCAGCTGTGCACGCGCATTGGCCAGGTCGGCGCGTGCGGCCTGCAGCGCCACCTGGTAGTCGCGGTCATCGATGCGGGCCAGCACGTCGCCGGCCTTCACTGTCTGGTTGTCCTGCACCTCGACGCTGCTGACGAAGCCGGCCACTTTCGGCGCAACCACGGTGAAATCCGCATTGACGTAGGCGTTGTCGGTGCGCTGGTAGCGGCCATCGCGCAGCAGCAGCCAGCCGCCGATGGCCAGGGCCAGCACGCCCAGCGCCAGGCCGGTGTTGAGGGTTGTCTTGTTGACGGTCATGGAGGGTTCCTTGCGAAAGGGAGTCAGGCCACGGCACGTGGCGGATGGACACGGGTGGCCCACGGCAGCAGCGGCAGGCAGCCCAGGGCCACCAGCGCGACCAGCCAGTACAGGTCCGCCGAGGTCAGTGCCTGCACTTGGGCGTGCAGGCGCGCGGGCAGATCGGCACTGGCCGGCAACCACGGCTGGTTGCCCAGGTGGTCGACCAGCGCGGTGGAATGGAGGTGGCGGCGAGACTGCCCGACCGCATCGAGCACGCCCCCGGCGAACACCGCAGAGAAGCCTTTGACGGTGTTGAACCAGGCCGAGGCATACGGGCCGTCCTGCGGCGCCAAGCCGGTGGTGGCCAGCAGCAGCAACGGCAGCACCGCCATCGGCTGCGCCACCACCTGCAGCAGCTGCACCCACAGGAAGTTGTCGCGGTTCCATTGCACGTCCAGCTGCGCGCCCAGCAGGCACGCCACTGCCAGCAGCAGCAGTCCGGCCGCCTGCACCCAGCGGCAATCCACCGCACGCTGGTTCATCAGGGTGGCCACCAGGGGCAATGCGAGCGCCTGTGGCAGCGCCACCCACAGCAACATCGGTGCAGTCTGCAGCGGACGGTAGCCCTGCACGCTGGCCAAGAAGCCAGACGGGATGGAGATCACCGCCAGCAGCACGAACAGCACGCCCATGCAGGTCACCAGCGCATAGCTGAGGTTGCGATGGGCCAGCAACTGCAGCTTGAAGAATGGCAGCGGGTGGAACCATTCGTTGACGAAGAACAGCACCAGCAGGCCCGCGCCGCCGCCCAGCAACGCGGTGATCAGCGGCGAATCGAACCAGCCCAGGCGCGCGCCCTGGGTCAGCCCCAGCACCAGCATCACCAGCGCCGGAAACCCAAGGGCCAGGCCCACGCCGTTGAACTGGGCAAAGCGTTCCAGCCGCAGCGGGTCCTGCGGCAGGCCCCAGCCCACCATCAGCAGGCCGGCCACGCAGAACGGCACGATCTGCCAGAACGCGAACTGCCACCCCGCATGCTCGACCCACAGCGCCGCCAGGGGCGTGCCCATGCTGGGCCCGAACGTTGCAGTGAGCGCATAGCCGGCCAGGCCGTACAGCTTGATACCCGGCGGCAGGAAGCGCAGCGCCACGCTCATCAGCAGCGGCGGCAGCGCACCGCCGGCCAGGCCCTGCAGCGCACGCAGCAGCAGGAACGACGGCAGGTTCGGCGCCAGCGGGCACAACACGCCCAGCAGCATGAAGGCCGCGATCATCACCAGGCCGAATCGGCGCAGCGAGAAGGTCACCGCGCACCACGGCGCGAACGCCATGGCGCTGACCGACATGGCGCTGTAGATGCCAGTGATCCAGTTGCCTTCATCCACGCTGAAACCCATCGCACCGCGGATGTCGGCCAGCGCGACCTTGGTGACGTTTTCGTTGAAGCCCGACAGCAGCACGACCAGCAGTACGCCGCACAGGCCCACCACGATGCGGCGATCGAAGGCGGCGGGAACGGGCGCAGCGGGCGTGCTGGGCAAGGTGACCGCGCTCATCGGCGCGACTCGATCAGTGCAGCGCACGGCAGGTGAAGCGACATGGCGTGCGCTCCGTGAAGGTGGGGAGCGCAGTCTAGGCAGGCCCACTACTGCGAAAAATGGCGTGGGTGCGATGCCAGTCGTGCGTGCAACGCACGGTAGGACAGATCGATGGTGCCCATGCTTCGTAGAGTCGAGCTTGCTCGACTGCCGTGCGCGGGATCAGGCGAAAGCAGTCGAGCAAGCTCGACTCTACAGGGCGTCGGCGTCGCACATGCTCTTGATCGCGCGGCGCAGCCAGCGGTGCGCCGGGTCGTTGTCCATGCGCGGGTGCCAGGCCTGCACCAGGGCCACGGTGCGCACCGACACCGGCAGCGGGAACATGCGCAGTGGCAGCCCCATGTAGGTGATGCGATCGAGCATCACGCTCGGCATCTGCGGCAATACCAGGTCCGAAGCGGCCGCCGCAAAGATCGCGCCATGGAAGGTGGGAATGACCATCGCCACCCGTCGGCGCAGGCCCATCTGCGCCAGTTCGTCATCGATCGGCCCATGGGCGATGCCACGCCGCGAGACGGCAATGTGATCGCAGGCGGCAAACCGCTCAGCGGTGATATCCCCGTCGAACAGCGGATGATCCTCGCGCGCCGCGCCGAGCAATGCCGTGGTGAACAGGTTCTGCACCTTGGTTTCCTGCGTGTGCTTGCCGGCGGTGCTGATGTACAGGTCGATCCGCCCCTGCACCATCGCGTCATCGTCGGTATCGCCTTCGGGCATGAAGCGCAGGGTGCAACCGGGCGCCTGCTGGCGGAACACCTCGCGCAGGCGGCCGCCGTAGCTGCCGATGAACACATCGTTGGCGCGGATGCTGAAGGTGTGCTCCAGGGTCAGCATGTCCACTTCGCGACCGTCGTTGAACACCCGGTGCGCCTGCTCGATCACATCACGCACCTGCTCGCGCAGCTCCAGCGCGCGCGGGGTCGGCGCCAGCCCACGGCCGGCGCGCACCAGCACCGGGTCGCCCAGCGCCTCGCGGATCCGCCCCAGGGTGCGGCTCATCGCCGGCGCGCTCAGGTTCATGCGCCGCGCAGCCCCGGCGACACTGCCTTCGTCCAGCAGGACGTCCAGGGCCAGCAGCAGGTTCAGGTCCGGCAGGGGCATGGCAGTCTCCAACAGATGGAATGACTCTACGACACTTCAGCCCGACGTCGATTGCATCTGCTGCATGCAATGCCTGCGCCGCACGGCATGGGTGCGCGCTGCGGCATGGGCGACCATCAGCGCCTGCCAAGGAGCCCTCCCCATGTTCACCACCCTGCTGGTCGCCCTCGATGGCGGCCGCCAGCACGACCCGCTGCTGGACCTGGTCGCCCACGTCGCTGGGCCGCGCAGCCTTGTACACCTGCTGTGTGTGCTCGATCCCGAGTTCGCCCTGCCCGCTGACGCCACCGACGCCGACCGCCGCGAGTACCCGGCGGCCGCCCGCCAGCGCGCCAAGGCCGAAGGCCTGCTGCAGGACGCCACGGCGCAGCTGCGCGAACGCGGCGTGGATGCGCGCTCGCTGCTGCCGGCCGGGGACCCGGGCGAAGTGATCAGCGCCCAGGCCCGCGAGCTTGGCGCCGATCTGATCGTCATCGGCCATCGCCACCTGTCGCGCCTGCAGCGCCTGCTCGACAGCTCGGTCGCGCAGTGGACGCTGGACCACGCACCGTGCCCGGTGCTGGTGGAAACGCGCGGCGGTTGACCGGCCCGCTCTGGTAGGTGCCAACCTTGGTTGGCACTTCCGGAAACGACGGCCAACCAAGGTTGGCCACTACCGGGCGAAGCTGAAGCCCATCGGCCCGGACGGCAGCGCGGCCACTTGGTTGCGGCCGCCCCGCTTGGCCGCGTACAGGCCCGCATCGGCATGGGCCAGCAACTGTTCGGCCGTGGCCATCACCGGCGGATGGGCGAACCCCACCCCCACGCTGATGCTGACCCGCCCTTCCGGCAGCTGCAGCGCCTGCACTGCCACGCGCAGGCGCTCGGCCAGCGCCAGCACGCCCTCCACGCTGGTGCCGGGCACGATCACCGCGAATTCTTCGCCGCCATAGCGCGCCACGGTGTCGGCCGCGCGGTTGGCGGTGGCCTGCAGCACCGCGGCCACGCCCTGCAGGCAGCGGTCGCCAGCGGGGTGACCGTGCTGGTCGTTGAACGCTTTGAAATGGTCGATGTCCACCAGCAGCAGGCCCACTTCGCTGCCACTGCGACGGGCCCGGTTCCACTCGCTGGCCAGCGCCGCATCGAACTGGCGGCGATTGGCTACGCCGGTCAGGCCGTCCTGCCGCGCCAGCTGGTCCAGCCTTGCCTGCGCTTCCAGCAGGTCGATCTGCAGCAGTGTGCTGCGCAGGCTGAAACCCAGCGTAGCGACAACGAAGCCGGCCAGTGCCAGCGGGCGCGCGTGGTCCACCACCAGCGCCCCGACCACCAGCAGCAGCAGCGGCAGTATCATCGGTCCACCGGCCTGGACCAGCCGCGACAGGCGCGGATGCAGCACGCCGCCGGGGGCCGGCGCCTGGCGCAGGGCCAGCACCGCCAGCAGCAGGAACGGCACGTCGATCAGCAGATCGTTGTAGGCGCCGAAGGACTGTTCGGCGGTGAAATGGTTGATGTAATACGCCACGCCCAGATAGAGCAGCGCATACAGCGCCAGCGCGCGGAAGAAGCTGCGCCGTTCGGGCACGTCGCCGGCCAGCCAGCGCACGCAGGCAAAGGCGGCAATGCACAGGTTCTGGATGTCGAACATGCGGCGCATGTTGGCCATGGCCGTGTCATCGACGTTGATGCGGTCGGCGAAGGACAGGGTGTGCACGAAGAACAGCACCCCCAGCAGCGCCGCCATCAGGCCGTCGATGGTGCTGATGGTCCAGCGCTCGCGACGGGCGCGGGCCAGGATGAACACCAGCGGCACGCCGTAGATCACATACAGCAGCAGGCTGACCCGCGGGGTCAGATCGGCACGCCCGGCACCGATCGCGTCGGCCATGTTCACCGCCATGCCGCCGGCCCACAGCAGCAGCGCCAATGCGGTGGCCCGCCAGCCCAGCGCCGCCCTGTCACGCCGCGCGCGCCACAGGCAGGCCATCGCCGCCAACACCGGTGCGGCGGTCAGGAACACGAACGAACCTTCCCCGGCCGGCCCCGGCCAGAACGCCACGACCACCCCGTGGCAGAGCACGTACAGCAGCGCAAGCACTACCGGCATGGATCCCCCATCGGCAAGCCGTCTGTGCGCACGATAGCGCGTTGCCCCGCCAGCGGGGCGTGATCGACTGCAGAAAACCCGGCCGCACCGGGTGGAGTCGAGCTTGCTCGACTGCCCCGCTTGGGTAGAGTCGAGCTTGCTCGACTTCCCCGCTTCGGTAGAGTCGAGCTTGCTCGACTGATTTTCCACGCCAGTCGAGCAAGCTCGACTCTACGCCTCAGCACCGCCGCGTTCGCATCTCCCCCGCCGCGCTCGCCTCAGCCGCGCAGCGCCTTGGCGTGGTGCGCGATGTGCTCGCCAATGAAGCTGGCGATGAAGTAGTAGCTGTGGTCGTAGCCCGGCTGCAGGCGCAGGGTCAGCGGGTGGCCCGCCGCTTCGCATGCCTGCTGCAGGCGCTGCGGCTGCAACTGGTTCTGCAGGAATTCATCGGCATCGCCCTGGTCCACCAGCAGCGGCAGGCGCTCGCCGGCACCGGCGATCAGCGCGGTGGCATCCCACTGCGCCCAGGCCGCACGGTCGTCGCCCAGGTAGGCGGTGAAGGCCTTTTCGCCCCACGGCACCTGGCTGGGTGCCACGATCGGCGAAAACGCCGACACGCTGCGGTAGCGGCCGGGATTGCGCAGCGCTAGCACCAGCGCGCCATGTCCCCCCATCGAATGGCCGCTGATGGCACGCGCATCGGTCGCCGGGAAGTGCGCTTCAATCAGCGCCGGCAGCTCCTGCACCACGTAGTCGTGCATGCGGTAGTGCCGTGCCCACGGCTGTTCGGTGGCATTCAGATAGAAGCCTGCGCCCTTGCCCAGGTCGTAACCTTCGGCATCGGCCACGTCGTCACCGCGCGGGCTGGTATCGGGGGCCACCAGGATCACCCCGTGTTCGGCGGCGTAACGCTGCGCGCCGGCCTTGGTGATCACGTTCTGTTCGGTGCAGGTCAGGCCGCTCAGCCAGTACAGCACCGGCAGCTTCTGCGTGGTCGCCTGCGGCGGCAGGTACACGGCGAACTGCATGTCGCAGCCCAGCGTGGTGGACGTGTGGCGATAGACATCCTGCCAGCCGCCGAAACAGGCACGGTGTTCAATGCGTTCCATGGAGTGCTCCCGGTGGCGGCAGGCGCGCGGCCTGCCGCCTGGCGTGGTTCAGTAATGGACGACCGAACGGATCGACTTGCCTTCGTGCATCAGGTCGAAGGCTTCGTTGATCTTGTCCAGATCCATGGTGTGGGTCACGAACGGGGCAAGTTCGATATCGCCCTTCATCGCGTCTTCCACCATGCCCGGCAGCTGGCTGCGGCCCTTCACGCCGCCGAAGGCAGTGCCCATCCACTTGCGGCCGGTCACCAGCTGGAACGGACGGGTGGAGATTTCCTGGCCGGCGCCGGCCACGCCGATCACCACGCTCTGGCCCCAGCCGCGGTGCGCGCATTCCAGCGCCGCACGCATCACGCTGGTGTTGCCGATGCACTCGAAGCTGTGGTCCACGCCCCAGGTGGTCATTTCCACGATGACCTGCTGGATCGGCTTGTCGAAGTCCTTCGGGTTGATGCAGTCGGTGGCGCCGAATTCGCGCGCCAGCTCGAACTTGGACGGATTGGTGTCCACCGCGATGATGCGGCCGGCCTTGGCCTGGCGCGCACCCTGGATGACCGCCAGGCCGATGCCGCCCAGGCCGAACACGGCCACGCTGTCGCCTTCCTGCACCTTGGCGGTGTTGTGCACCGCGCCGATGCCGGTGGTCACGCCGCAGCCCAGCAGGCAGACGTGTTCCGGGTTTGCTTCCGGGTTGATCTTGGCCAGCGATACTTCGGCCACCACGGTGTACTCGCTGAAGGTCGAGCAGCCCATGTAGTGGTAGATCGGTTCGCCGTTGTAGCTGAAGCGGCTGGTGCCGTCGGGCATCACGCCCTTGCCCTGGGTAGCCCGCACCGACACGCACAGGTTGGTCTTGCCGCTCTTGCAGAACAGGCATTCGCCGCACTCGGCGGTGTACAGCGGAATGACGTGGTCGCCCGGCTTCACGCTGGTCACGCCCTCGCCCACTTCCACCACGATGCCGGCGCCTTCATGGCCCAGCACCACCGGGAACAGGCCTTCCGGGTCATCGCCGGACAGGGTGAACGCATCGGTGTGGCAGACACCGGTGTGGGTGATCTTCACCAGCACTTCGCCAGCCTTCGGCGGGGCGACGTCGATTTCGACGATCTGCAGCGGCTGGCCGGGACCAAAGGCGACGGCGGCACGGGATTTCATGGCGGGTTCTCCAAGGACAGACAAAGACAGCATGGATGGCGCAGTGTTGCGCCCTCGTTTATTTCAGGTACGAACGGATCAAGCCGCTCATCTCGCGCACGCGCTCGGCGCGCTGTTCATCGGATGCGGCCGGCTGGCCGAATTCCTCGCGCAGATGGGCTTCCATCACTTCGGACATCAAGCCGTTCACCGCGCCGCGGATGGCCGCGATCTGCTGCAGCACCGGGCCGCACTCGGCGCCGGCTTCCAGCGCGCGGTCCAGCGCATCGCACTGGCCACGGATGCGGCGCACGCGGGCCAGCACCTTCTTTTTCTCTTCGGGTGAATGCGGCATGGGCGGCCACCTGCGGAACTATACTGGGGGATAGTATACACACCCAGCCGTTCCTGCATACGGAAGGGCCGTTGGCAGCCCAGGTAACCACGCCGGACGAAAAGACCTGGCCCGCCAGCAGCAGGAAGTCCGCACAGCTCGATCGCATGGCGGTGGCCGGCTCGCGCGTCTACCGCGCCGGCGGCCACAGCGTTACGGCGCCTTCTCGACCTTTGTGGCGTCGGTATCGAAGGTCAGCACGCGGGTGCTGATCTCACCCTTGGTGGCCTCCTTGCGGCTCAGCTCAAGACGCCCCTGGTTGCCCTGTGCGATCAGGCTGGCCGCAAAACTGCCCTCGTTGGACAATGCAGTGATCAGCGCCGTTCCGTCGGCGGCAACCCTCATGCCGGCACGGTCGCGCACCTTGTAGCCCACGCCCACCGGCGCATCCAGCGCCATCACAGCACTGCCATCTGCCATGGTGCCAATGCCACCGCGCTCATCGCCCTTGGCGTCATAGATCGTCATGCCCGTCGCGCGCGAGTTGCGACCGATGTCACTGGCGTCCTCGGCAATCTGCACCCGCGTGCGCCCTTCGCTGTCGAGCACGGTCAACTTGTAGGTCCGAAGTTCCTTCACCACGCCCGCATCGGGCGTCGCCATGCTGGTGCCGACCAAGGCCAGCGACGCACCCAGTACAAACATCGACACCGCCAGCAAATGCCCACGACGTGCCCGGCGCTCCAGGCGATCCAGCCGCACCTCGAATTCATGTCTTTCCATGCTGTCCTCCTTGTCGGTTGCACGCACCCGGTCCGTGGCTCATCGCTGTTCCAGCGTGGCCCTGCGCGCTGTGGCTGGCTGCACGGCCCCCCCGGGCTTGATCGGATTCTGGAAGACGCCCCTGCGCCCATCAACATGGCGAAAGTCCCCATGCCCTCCGTCCGTGCTCAATCGAACCGACCTTCTTCCGCCAGCCGGGTCAGCTCATCCACCACGTAGCGCACCTTCGGCCGCAGATGGCGGGTGGGCGGCCAAAGGGCATGGATATCGACATGGCGCTGCATCTGCTCGTCCAGCACCGACTGCAGCGCGCCCGACTGCAGGTGCGGGCGCACCAGCGACATCGGCATCTGGCAGATGCCCAGCCCGGCCAGCGCGCCGTCGATCACTGCATCGCCATCGTTCAACTGGTGGGTGGCGCTGGGAATGAAGGTACCGCCCTCGCCCTCCACGCCCACCCGCCACGCCACCGGCTGGCCATGGCGGTAGCCGACGATGCTGCGGTGCTGGCGCAGATCGTCCACCGTGCGCGGCACGCCGTGCGCCTGCAGGTAGGCCGGCGCCGCACAGGTCACCAGGCGTTGGCTGCCCAGCCGCCGCGCCACCAGATGTTCGGCCTGCTGCAGCCCGCCGAAGCGGATCAGCAGATCGATGCCTTCCTCGATGGGGTCCACGAAGTGATCGGTGAAGGTCACCGTCAGCTGCAGGTCCGGGTACTGCTGGCACAGCTTCAGCAGCACCGGCATGACCACCATGCGGCCAAACGAAGAGGGCATGTCGATGCGCAGGCGACCGCTGGGCACGTGCGCGCCCAGGCCCAGGCAGGCCTCGGCCGCGGAAATCTCCTCCAGCGCGGCGGCGCAGGACGCGTAGTAGGCCTCGCCGTCGGTGGTCAGCGAGATGCGCCGGGGGGTGCGGTGGAACAGGCGCACGCCCAGCCGCACTTCCAGCCGGGCGATGGCCTTGCCCACCGCCGAGCGGGAAATGCCCAGCGCCTCGGCCGCCTCGGTGAAGGTGGTCGCGCGTGCGGTGGTCACGAAGGTGACCAGACCATTCAAGGATTCGACGGGTAGCATGCCGGGGGCCCTATTGGGGACAAATAGTCCCGCTCGATGGGAAATGGAACCCATTTATGGGGCTCGATGTCAACGCCATCCTGTAGGCATCGCGCCACCGGCGCTCCTTCCCCCAAGAGACCTGCACATGACCGCCCCGCTCTTCCAACCGTTCGATCTGGCCGGCACGCCGCTGCGCAACCGTATCGCCATGGCGCCGATGACCCGTGCGCGCAATCCCGACTACGTGGCCAACGAACTGACCGCGCAGTACTACCGCCAGCGCGCCAGCGCCGGCCTGATCATCAGCGAGGGCACCCCGGTGTCGCCGCAGGGCCAGGGCTACATCGACGTGCCGGGCATCTGGTCGCAGGAACAGGTGGCCGGCTGGCGCCAGGTCACTGATGCCGTGCATGCCGCACAGGGCGCCATCTTCGCCCAGCTCTGGCACGTGGGCCGCATGTCGCACCGCTCGCTGCAGCCCGACGGTGGCCAGCCGGTCAGCGCCAGCACGCGCGCGGTGGCCCACGATCCCCGCAGCTTCGCCTTCGTGTATCGCGACGACGGCAGCCGCGGCCCGGCCGACCCGACCCCGCCGCGCGCCTTGCGCACCGATGAAGTGCCGGGCATCGTCAACGACTTCGTGCGCGGCGCCGAGAATGCCATCGCCGCCGGTTTCGATGGCATTGAACTGCATGCTGCCAACGGCTATCTGTTCGAACAGTTCCTCAACCCGCTCACCAACGATCGCCAGGATGGCTACGGCGGCTCGCTGGCCAACCGCGCGCGGTTGATTCTGGACACCGTGGATGCCATGACCGCACGCATCGGCGCGCAGCGCGTGGGCGTGCGCCTGGCGCCGAACAGCCAGGTCTTCGACATGCCGGCCTACGCAGAAAACGAGGCCAGCTATCTGTACCTGGCCGAAGAACTGGGCAAGCGTGGGCTGGCCTATGTGCATCTGAACGACAACTACCTGCACGGCGCGCCGGCCATCGGCGAAGCGTTCCTGAAGGCCTTCAAGCAGGCCTACGGCGGTACCGTCATCCTGGCCGGCGGCATGACCCGCGAACGTGCCCTGCGCCTGGTGGATGAAGGCACCATCGATATCGCCGCCTTCGGCCAGCCGTTCATCGCCAACCCCGACCTGGTCGAGCGCCTGCAGGCCGACGTGGCGCTGACCACGCCGGATCGCGCCACTTACTACGGTGGCGGTCGCGAGGGCTATCTGGATTACCCGGTCGCCAGCTGATCGGGCATGGGGTCAGATCCCTTTCCAACGGAAAGGGCTCTGACCCCGGTTCGGCGATCTGGCATGGGGTCGGATCCCTTTCCAGCGGAAAGGGCTCTGACCCCGGTTCGGCGAAGACGGGGTCAGAGCCGCGCTGCGCGCGGATCCGACCCCATCACTCACGCCCCTTGGCGCACGTACGCGAACGATTCATCCAGCCGCGCAAAGCCGATCACCTGCTTCAGCAGCGCCTGTCCCTCGTCCTCGCTGATGCGCCCTGCAACGATCTCGTCGGTGCGCGCGTACAGGCGTTCCAGCGCCGCCACCTGATCGGCCCGCAGCCACGCGCGGTGCGTGCCCAGCCACGCCTGCAGATCGTCGGCCAGCGTGTCCTTGCCCAACATCGAGTACTGCGTCTCCAGTTCCACCACCGCCTCCACCATTTTGCGGAACACGAAGTCCTGCAGGTTGGTGGCCAGGATGTCGGCGCGATCATCGTCGTGCCAAACCAGCACCACCGGCGGCTCGCTGAAGCCCGGCGCATTGGTCCAGAAGCAGTACACGTCGCCCGCGCCGCTGCGCGCGAACGGCAGCAGCTGCAGGTCGTCGCGCAGCGGGTTGTAGTGGTCCTCGGCGGTCAGTTCTTCCCACGCTTCCTGCAGTTCGTCGCGGCCGATCGGCTCGAACTCATCGGCGAACAACAGCAGCGGCGGCTGCGCGCGCAGTTGCGCGGATTGCTGCTGGAAACCCTCCCAGCCCAGCGCGCCCCACTGTAGCTGCCCATCGGCAGACAACTGGTGGTACAGCGGCGGAAAGACCTGGCCGGTGGCCTGTTCGACGTCGGCAAGCGTGTTCATACATATCCTTGTTGGAACCCAGCCGACTACCTTGCCTGAACCCTGCGCGCGCGGCCAGCAAGATGAACCGGCACCGTCACGCCACGGCCCTAGACTGCACTGCCCCGCCGTACGTGCCACCGCCATGGATTCCCCCGCCCCCTCCTTCATCGTCAATCTGGATGTACCCGACCTGGCCGCGGCCGAGGCGTTCTACACCCAGGCGTTCGGTCTGCGCATCGGCCGTCGGCTTGGCGCGGGCGCCACCGAACTGCTGGGCGGGCCCACGCCGCTGTACCTGCTGCAGAACGCCGACGGCAGCGCCGCCGCCGACGATGGCGATGTACGCGACTACGAGCGCCACTGGACGCCCATCCACCTGGACTGGGTGGTGGACGATATCAACGCCGCGCTGTCACGCGCGGTCGCCGCCGGCGCGCTGATCGAACGCCCGGTCAGCGAGCGCGCATGGGGACGGCTGGCCGTGCTGGCCGACCCGTTCGGGCATGGCTTCTGCCTGCTGCAGTTCGTCGGCAAGGGGTATGACGCGTTGGTGGAGTGATCGGGGCGCTGCCATCCACGCATGGCGTGGATCTACTGCATTGCTGCGCTTCACTCCCGCAACATGTCCACGAACGCGCGCAGCGCCGAGGCCATCTGCCGCTGCTTGGGGTAATACAGCACGAAGCCGGCGAACGGCTCGCTCCAGTCCTGCAGCACCGCCACCATGCGCCCGGCCTCGATATGCGGGCGGGCGGCATCTTCCAGAACATACGCCAGGCCGAAGCCATCGATCACCGCGCGGATGATGGTGGTCTGCTCACTCAGCGTCAGCCGCCCGCGCACGTCGATGTCCAGCGATTCACCGCCGCGGTCGAACTGCCACTTGTACAGATGCCCGCTGGCGAAGCGGAAGCGGATGCATTCGTGCTCCAGCAGGTCACGCGGGTGCTGCGGGGCCGGGTGCCGCCGCAGGTAGTCCGGCGAGGCGACGATCATGCCGCGCAGCGCCGGCCCCAGTGGCACCGCCACCATGTCCTCGGGCACGAACTCGTGCAGGCGCACGCCGGCGTCGTAGCCTTCGCCCACGATATCCACCAGGCCGTCGTTCTCGGTCAGCTCCAGGCGCACATCGGGGTGCGCATGCAGGAAGCGGGTCAGGCGCGGGCCCAGCTGGGTCGGCACGGCCGCGCGCGCGGCGTTGATGCGCAGCAGCCCGGTGGGGCTGGCCCGGAACTGGTTCATTTCCTCCAGCGCCTCGTGCACGTGGCCCAGCGCCGGCTGCAGCCGCTGCAGCAGCCGCTGGCCGGCTTCGGTCAGGGCCACGCTGCGGGTGGTGCGGTGGAACAGGCCCACGCCCAGCCGCTCTTCCAGCGCACGGATCGCGTAGCTCACCGCCGAGGTGGACAGGGCCAGCTCGGCCCCGGCCCGGCGGAAGCTGCGGTGCCGGGCCACGGCGGCGAACGCGGCCAGGT
The DNA here is from genome assembly GCF_003086815.1 of Stenotrophomonas sp. YAU14D1_LEIMI4_1. Classification (NCBI taxonomy): domain Bacteria; kingdom Pseudomonadati; phylum Pseudomonadota; class Gammaproteobacteria; order Lysobacterales; family Lysobacteraceae; genus Stenotrophomonas; species Stenotrophomonas sp. YAU14D1_LEIMI4_1. Next base: position 3,558,846 of record NZ_CP025997.1, read on the forward strand.
GGGTCAGGTTGTCAGTGGCCATGATTGTGCAGTCCCACTTGATGAATCATGCCGATATCCGGGGTTCTTACCCCCGCGCGAGGGGCGTATTGTAAAACGCCTTTCGACAAACCCCGCCAAGGATCCCCCATGTCCCTCGCCCTCGGTTATGCGGTGCGCAGCAACACCGCCCCGCTCGAACCCATCAGCTTTGAACGCCGCGCGGTCGGCGCCAACGATGTGCGCATCGAAGTGCTGTACAGCGGCATCTGCCATTCCGACCTGCACCAGGCCCGCGACGATTGGGGCGGCGCCGAGTACCCGATGGTGCCGGGCCACGAGATCATCGGCCGCGTGGTTGAAGTCGGCCCGGGCGTGACCACGCTGAAGGCCGGTGATTTCGCCGGCGTCGGCTGCATGGTCGATTCCTGCCGCCACTGCGATGCCTGCGACCACGACCTGGAGCAGTACTGCGAAAAGGGCCCGACCTACACCTACAACAGCCGCGACCGCGCCACCGGCGAACTGACCCAGGGCGGCTATTCCGACCACATCGTGGTGGAACAGCGCTTCGTGGTGAAGGTGTCCGAGAAGCTGGACCTGAAGGCTGCCGCGCCGCTGCTGTGCGCTGGCATCACCACCTGGTCGCCGCTGCGCCACTGGAAGGTCGGCCCCGGCCAGAAGGTCGGCGTGATCGGTCTGGGCGGCCTGGGCCACATGGGCGTGAAGTTCGCCAAGGCCCTGGGCGCGCACGTGGTGATGATCACCACCACCCCGGAAAAGGGTGCCGACGCCAAGCGCCTGGGCGCCGACGAAGTGCTGGTCTCGCGCGATCCGGCGCAGATGAAGGCCCACGCCAACAGCTTCGACTTCCTGCTCAACACGGTGCCGGTCAGCCATGACACCAATCCGTACATGAGCCTGCTCAAGCGCGATAGCACCATGTGCCTGGTCGGCGTGATCACCGAACTGGACCCGGCGCTGATGGGCGCCAGCGTGATCTTCGGCCGCAAGCACGTGACCGGCTCGGCCATCGGCGGCATGGCCGAAACCCAGGAAATGATGGACTTCTGCGCCGAGCACGGCATCGTGGCCGACGTCGAAGTGATCGACATCAAGAACGTCAACGACGCCTGGGAGCGTATGGCGAAGAATGATGTGCGCTACCGCTTCGTGATCGACATGGCCACCATCAAGGCCTGACCGCCGCGGTGATGGAACGAAAAAACCCCGGCACTGCCGGGGTTTTTTCATGGTGCAAACCGCCGGGCATGGCCCGGCGCTACCGCAATGCAATCAATACGCAAACTCGCGGAACACCGGATCCACGTCGCCATGCCAGCGGCCATGGAACAGCGCCAACTTGCGTTCGGCCGGGGTCAGGCCCGATTCGACGATTTCCTGCAGCACGTCCAGGAACTTGCTTTCGTCCTGGCCATCGGCATTGCGCGCGGCGCGGCGCTTCAGCCCTTCCACGGAAATCTTCACCGCTTCGCGGGCCAGGTCGCGCACGGTGCCGTTGCGGAACGGCAGGCCCATGGCGTACTTCGGCACGCCATCGCGCAGCGCATGGCGCTCGGCCAGGGTGAAGTCACGCACCAGGTCCCAGGCGGCATCCAGCGAGGCATCGTCGTACAGCAGGCCCACCCAGAACGCCGGCAGCGCACACAGGCGGCTCCACGGGCCACCGTCGGCGCCGCGCATTTCCAGGTATTTCTTCAGGCGCACTTCCGGGAACGCGGTGGTCATGTGGTCCGACCAGTCGCGCAGGGTCGGCAGCGCACCGGGCAGCACCGGCAGCTTGCCCTGCATGAAATCGCGGAAGCTCTGCCCGCTGGCATCGTGGTAGATGCCATCGCGGTAAGAGAAGTACATCGGCACGTCCAGCAGATAGTCGACATAACGCTCGTAGCCGAAGCCATCCTCGAACACGAAGTCGAGCATGCCGGTGCGGTCGGCGTCGGTGTCGGTCCAGATGTGCGAGCGGTAGCTCAGGTAGCCGTTCGGCTTGCCTTCGGTGAACGGCGAATCGGCAAACAGCGCGGTGGCGATCGGCTGCAGCGCCAGCGACACACGGAACTTCTTCACCATGTCCGCTTCGGTGGCGTAGTCCAGGTTCACCTGCACCGTGCAGGTGCGGGTCATCATGTCCAGGCCCAGCGAACCGACCTTGGGCATGTAGTTGCGCATGATCTTGTAGCGGCCCTTGGGCATCCACGGCATCTCATCGCGCGTCCACTTGGGCTGGAAGCCCATGCCCAGGAAGCCCAGCTGCAGCTCGCCGGCCACCTGTGCCACTTCATTCAGATGCGTGCCGGTTTCCACGCAGGTCTGGTGGATGGTTTCCACCGCCGCGCCCGACAGTTCCAACTGCCCCGCCGGCTCCAGCGTCACCGAGGCGCCGTCGCGCAGCAGGGCGATGGTATTGCCGTTTTCCTGCACCGGTTCCCAGCCGAAACGCACCAGGCCGTTGAGCAGCGCCTCGATGCCGCGATCACCGTCGTAGGTGGGCGGGCGCAGATCGTCCAGGCGGAAGCCGAACTTCTCGTGCTCGGTACCAATGCGCCACTGCGCGCGGGGCTTTTCACCGGAGGCAAGCACCTCGACCAGCTGCGTGCGGTCGGTAATGGGCGTATCGGCGACGTGGCTGGGGCTCGACAAGGGGGTGGCTCGCTGTGCAGGGGGCTGGGGATGTGGGGCCCAGGGCCTTCCATCGCAAGGGCGCACTATAGCGTGGCGGTTCACCGCGTCATGCCACTGTGACGGGTTTCAGCATCCTACCGACGGCCCCTTGACCCCCGTACACTGGCGCGCATGAGTCGCCATTCACGACACCCCGAGCTGCACCGGACCGACCGTGTGGGCTGGCTGCGCGCCGCCGTGCTGGGTGCCAACGATGGCATCGTCTCGGTGGCCGGGCTGGTGGTGGGCGTGGCCGCCGGTGGCGCATCGGCCAGCACCGTGCTGGCCACTGGCATTGCCGGCACCGTGGCCGGCGCGATGTCGATGGCCGCCGGCGAATACGTTTCGGTGCAGACCCAGGCCGATACCGAAGCGGCCGACCTGGCCGTGGAAAAGCGCGAACTGCGCGAAGACCCGCACAGCGAACTGGACGAACTGACCGCCATCTACCGCCACCGCGGCCTGCAGCCGGCACTGGCACGGCAGGTGGCCGAACAGCTCACCGCCCACGATGCACTGGGCGCGCATGCGCGCGACGAACTGGGCATCACCGATACGCTGCGCGCGCGACCGCTGCAGGCGGCGCTGGCGTCGGCGGCGGCCTTCACGTGCGGCGCAGCGCTGCCGGTCGTCACCGCGCTGCTGGCGGCCGCAGAGCGGGTTGCCGCCATGACCACCATCGCCACCCTGCTGGGCCTGTGCGTGACCGGTGCGCTGGCCGCCCACGCCGGCGGTGCGGCGCCGGTACGCGGCGCCCTGCGGGTGATGGTCTGGGGCGCAGTGGCGATGGCCGCGGCCGCCGCGATCGGCCGCCTGCTGGGCGCACACATCACATGACCGGCCAACCGCCCCCCGCCACCGCGCTGCTGGCCGAACTGGCCAGCCTGGCCCACTGCGGGCGCGCCGAAGGCTATGCCTGCATCACCGCGCGGCGTGAACACGGCGCCAGTTCGGTGGAAATTCCGCAGCCGCAGTTCGCCATCCTGCTGGAAGGTCGCAAGCAGGTGCGCACCGCGCACCAATCGCTGGAGTACGCACCGGGCGACATCCTGCTGGTCACCCAGCGCTGCCGCATCGATGTGGTGAACACTCCCGATCCGCGCACCGGGCGCTACCTGAGCGCCATCGTGCCGCTGTGTGCCGAAGCCCTGGCTGCAGCCCGCACGCTGTGGAACGAACCGCTGCCGGCACCGGGTGCCAGCGTGGCAAGGTTGGCACTGCACGAGCACGGTGCCCTGCTGCGGCAGTGGCGCCAGCACCTGCAGGACGGCCACTACAGCGAAGCGCGCCTGGCCCTGGCCAGTCTGGTCCTGGCGTGGTGCCGCAAGGGCCACGGCAACCTGTTGCTGCCGCAGGCGCCCACGCTGGGCGAACAGATCCGCGACCGCATCGCCACCGACCCCGCGCGCGACTGGCAATCACGCGATGTGGAAGCGCAGTTCGCGCTGAGCGGCGCCACCCTGCGCCGCCGCCTGGCGGCCGAACAGACCAGCCTGCGCCAACTGCTGACCGAAGCGCGCCTGGCCCACGGCATGAACCTGCTGTACACCACCGACCTGCCGCTGAAGACCGTGGCCGCCCGCGCGGGTTATCGCTCCACCGCCAGCTTCAGCAAGCGCTTCGCCGAGCAGTACGGTCTTTCCCCCAGCGAGATCTAGGGGGGGGGTATCGGCAGGGCTGCGCCCTGCACCTGCTTGGAGCAACAGCAAGAGCAACGGCAAGAGCGAGCTCTCCGTGGGATGGCGGGGCGGTGTGGGTGGGCAGGACACGCCGTAAACCCATCCATGGGGGCTCGTAGGCGCCATCCATGGCGCCTGCGGTCCTGCCCACCCACACCGCCCCACCTCTGACAGATTCCTGCGATCTGGTAGACCACGCCATGCGTGGATGAATCTCAATCGGAATCGAAGAATTCGAATTGAATTGGAAAAGCATCCACGCATGGCGTGGATCTACTGTCGGATACCCAATCACTTTCGGGGTCAGAGCCCGTTGCGCAGCAACGGGATCCGACCCCATGCCGTTCCAACAGCGCGCGGAAATCTGTCGAAGGCGGGGTGGGTCCGGTTGCGGGGGCGTGAGCGCCATGGATGGCGCGACCGAGGCTACATGGACGTACTTGCGCCGTCCCCCGCCACCGGACCCACCCCGCCATCCCACGGATACCCAGTTTTCGCCCTTGCCGTTGCCGTTGCTCCGGCTTGAAGCAGGTGCAGGGCTGCAAGCCCTGCAAACAAACTACCCCACCCTGAGCATTGCGCGCACTGCTTTGAGCGCATCGCGCGCCGCCCGCACGGCACGCTGCACAGCGACGGAATCCTCCGCCTCACCCAGGACATCCCATGACCCCGCGTCACCTGCCGCTGTGCGGCGCCCTGCTGCTGGCCATTGCCGGCCTGCCCACCGCTGCACATGCCGAAGCCACCTCCCCCGCCCCCACCCAGCAGGTGCCCGGCGTCTACCACCACCGCATCGGCAACCTGCAGGTCACCGCGCTGTTCGACGGCGTAGTGGCACTGGGTCGACAGGAAGTGGTGGACGTACCGCCCACCCTGGTCAGCCGCCTGCTGGAAGGCCGCTACGTGCCCGAAGACAGCAAAGGTCTGCAGACTGCGGTGAACGCCTACCTGGTGCGCCAGGGCAACCACCTCACCCTGGTCGATACCGGCACCGCGCAGTGCTTCGGCCCCGGCCTGGGCCAGGTGCTGGCCAACCTGCGCGCCGCCGGCGTCGACCCGGCGCAGGTGGATGACATCCTGCTCACCCACGCCCACCCCGACCACATGTGCGGCGTGCTCGATGCGCAGGGCCAGCCGGCCTACCCCAATGCCACCGTGTGGCTCACCCAGGCCGATGCCGATTACTGGCTGGACCCGGCCAGCGCGGCCAGTGCGCCCGAAGGCGTGCGCTTCGCCTTCCCGCTGGCCCGCAACGCCGTGGCGCCGTACCAGGCCGCTGGGCGCCTGCGCACCTTCCGGCCCGGCGACGCGCTGCCCGGTGGCGCGGTGGCCATGGACACCCACGGCCATACCCCCGGCCATGTCTCCTACCGGTTCGACAGCCAGGGCCAGTCACTGCTGGTGTGGGGCGATGTGCTGCACTTCCATGCGGTGCAGTTCGCGCACCCGGAAGCCGCGTTCGAAGCCGATGCCGATCGCCCGGCGGCCACCGCCAGCCGGCGCAGCGTGCTGCAGCAGGCCACCGCCAAGGGATGGTGGGTGGCCGGCGCGCACCTGCCGTTCCCCGGCCTGGGCCACGTGCGCAGCGAAGGCCAGGCCTATGCCTGGGTGCCGGCGGAATATTCGCCGCTGAAGTGAGGTGCCGCCGGGCATGGCCCGGCGACGTGGCCGCTGGCTTATTCCAGCCCCAGCCAGCCGCCGATCACCCCGCGCGCTTCTTCCACGCCGGTACGGTCTTCGCCGGAAAACACCTGCACGCTCACCGTATCGCCATAGGCCGAATGCAGTTCCTTGCGCACCTTCTGCAGGGTCTGCATCTGCTGGCTGCGGCTGAGCTTGTCGGCCTTGGTCAGCAGCGCATGCGCCGGCAGGCCGCGCTGCACGGCGTAGGCCAGCATCTGCCGGTCGTAGTCCTTCAGCGGGTGACGGATATCCATCACCACCACCAGGCCACGCAGTGCCTCGCGGGTGCGGAAGTACTTGTCGATGAAGGCCTGCCAGTGTGCCTGCAGTTCCAGCGGCACCTTGGCATAGCCGTAACCGGGCAGATCGACCAGGCTGGCTTCCGGGGTGATCTGGAAGAACACCAGCTGCTGGGTGCGGCCGGGCGTCTTGGACACGCGGGCCAGCGCGTTCTGCCGGGTCAGCGCGTTGAGGGCACTGGACTTGCCAGCGTTGGAGCGGCCGGCGAAGGCCACTTCGGCCCCTTCATCGGGCGGCAGCTGCCGCGCGTTGTGGGCCGAGAGGTGGTAGCGGGCGCGTTCGATGAGCAATGACATGTGCGTAGGATCGCATGTTGCGGCGCCGCGCGCCCGCCCGGGGCACCGTGGGTCCGGAAAATGCTGCGCTGCTTCGTTGACCGTGCGCGGAAACGGCGTTGATAATCCGGGCGATGCCGGTCGCTGCCGCCCGGCCCGGTCCAAACGGAGCTTCAGCATGCGCCACGCTCGCGTTCTTGCCGTATCCGCCCTTGCCATGGCCGTGGTGGTTGCCGCCGCTGCCTTTGCGCAGACCACCCTGGTCCCGCTGCCCGACAATGGCCCGATCCAGACCGCCTCGCTCGAGGTGGATTTCAGCAAGACCACCTGGGGAAACGCCAAGGAAGGCCAGGGCAAGGCGGCCGCCTGCGCGGCCTGCCACGGCGCCGATGGCAATTCCACGGTCGAGATGTACCCGTCCATTGCCGGCCAGAGCGAACGCTACGTGGCCCAGCAGATGGCGCTGATCGCCAACGGCCAGCGCAGCTCCGGCGCCGCCGCGGCCATGGTGCCGTTCGTGCAGAACCTCAGCCCGCAGGACATGCGCGACATCGGCGCGTTCTTCGCCACCCAGAAGGCCACCGCCGGCATTGCCGACGACACGCCGGTGACCGAGGGCCCCTACAAGGGCATGAAGTTCTACGAAATCGGCCAGCAGCTTTACCGCGGCGGCGATGCCCAGCGCGGCCTGCCGGCCTGCATGGCCTGCCACGGCCCCAGCGGCGCCGGCAATCCGGGCCCGGCCTATCCGCATATCGGCGGCCAGCACGCCAGCTATGTCGCCCGGCGCCTGCAGGAATACCAGGCCGGGCAGACCCACGAAGCCGACAAGGCGCACTTCCAGATCATGGCGGCCATCGCCCAGAAGCTGACCGAACAGGAGGTCCAGGCCCTGTCCAGCTACCTGCAGGGCCTGCACAACCGCGCCGACGACGTGGCCGCGCAGACCACCGCCATGCCACCGGCCGCCGCCCCCTGACGGCCATTGGTCGGCGCGGGTCGCCACGGCGGCCCGCTGCTGCGGTATGTTTCCTTCACGCCGGCGGCTGCGCCGGCGTTGTTATTTTCAATGGAGATGCACGTCGATGAGGTTGATGTCCCGCCTGTTGCTGTCCCTGCTGGTGCTGCTGCCGCTGGCGGCCTGCGCCGCCACCCCCGCCAACGCCCCGCTGGTGGAAGGCAAAGATTACGAGCGCATCGCCCAGCCAGGCCCGTTCCAGCCGCTGGCTGGCAAGATCGAAGTGGTGGAAGTGTTCGGCTACACCTGCCCGCACTGCGCCCACTTCGAGCCGCAGCTGGCCGCCTGGGCCGCCAAGCTGCCGGCCGACGTGCGTTTCACCCCGGTCCCGGCCGCCTTCGGGGGTCCGTGGGATGCCTGGGCCCTGGCCTATTACGCCGCCGATGAAGTAGGCGTCGCCAAGCGCAGCCATGCAGCGGTGTTCAAGGCCCTGCACGAAGACGGCTCGCTGCCCATGCAGAACGTGTCGGCCGATGAACTGGCCACCTTCTACAAGGCCTACGGCGTGGCCCCGGACCGCTACAAGCAGGCCCTTCGCGGTGAAGCCGTACAGCAGAAGGTCGCCGCCGCCCGTGCCTTCGCCAAGCGCACCCAGGTGCCGGGCACCCCGGCCATCATCATCAACGGCCAGTACCTGGTACGCGGCAACAGCTTCGAAGACCAGCTGCGCATTGCCTCGGCGCTGATCGCCCAGGCCCGCGCCAGCCGCGGCCGCTGAACCAATCCCGACCCTGCACACGGCGCATCCGCCGCCGCGTGTCATCATTTCCCCCTGGCCGGCGTTCACCCGCCGGCCCCACCATTCCAGATGCTGGAGACGTTTCCATGAAGACCCGTTACGCCGCCCTCGCACTTGCAGCGCTGCTGCCGATCCTGGCCGCCTGCAAGGCCGACGACGGCACCGCCAACACCACCGCGCCGGCTGAACCGGCCGCGCCCCCGGCCACCACCGAGACCCCGGCCCCGGCCGCCGAGCCGGCCGCAGGCAGCGAAAGCGCCGCACCCGCCGCCGAAGGCAGCACCACCCCGGCCGACGCCGCACCGGCGGCCGCACCGGCCCCGACCACCACCGCGCTGACCGGCCCGGCTCCGGTGGAAGGCGCCGACTACCAGCTGATCCCGAACGGCCAGCCGTTCCAGCCGGCTGCCGGCAAGGTGGAAGTGGTGGAAATCTTCGGCTACGTCTGCCCGGCCTGTGCCGCCTTCCAGCCGCTGGTGGGCCCGTGGAAGGCTGGCCTGCCCAGCGACGTGAACTTCGTCTACGTGCCGGCCATGTTCGGCGGCACCTGGGATAACTACGCCCGCGCCTTCTACGCCGCGCAGACCCTGGGCGTGCAGGAGAAGTCGCACGAAGCCCTGTACCAGGCCATCCACGTGCAGAAGACCCTGAAGGGCGAGCGCGGTGCCGACTCGGTGGACGACATCGCCAAGTTCTACGGCGCCTACGGCGTTGATCCCAAGCAGTTCGCTGCCACCATGGGCAGCTTCGCAGTGAACGCCAAGACCAATTCGGCCAAGCAGTTCGCCCAGCGCAGCCAGATCTCCGGCACTCCGTCGATCATCGTCAACGGCAAGTACCTGGTGAAGGGCAAGGGCTTCCCGGACATGCTGCGTATTGCCGACCACCTGATCGCCCGCGAGCGCGCGGCCGCCCAGGCTCATTGATTCCAGAGACGTTTCCCCGGCCGTGACTTCCCCCCACACACGGACCCTGCGTTTGCTGACGGCCAATATCCAGGCCGGCTCAAGCACCCGCCGCTACAGCGACTATGTGACCCGCAGCTGGTCACATGCGCTGCCGGCGGGGCGCAAGCGCAGCAGCCTGGATGCGATCGCCACCCTGGCCCGCAACCATGACATCGTCGGCCTGCAGGAGGCCGACCCGGGCAGCCTGCGCTCGGGCTTCACCAACCAGACCCACTACCTGGCCCAGCGCGCCGGCTTCAATTACTGGAGCCACCAGCCGAACCGGCGCATGGGCGGTGTGGCCTCCAGTGCCAACGGCCTGCTGAGCAAGCTGGAACCGGTGGAAGTCCAGGATCACGCCCTGCCCGGCCGCATCGGCGGGCGCGGCGTGCTGCTGGCCAAGTTCGGCGATGGTGCCGACGGCCTGGCCGTGGCGGTGGCCCATCTGTCGCTGGGCGCCGGCTCACGCATGTCGCAGCTGGGCTTCATTGCCGAACTGCTGTCCGACCACCCCAACGCGGTGCTGATGGGCGACTTCAACTGCCTGGCCGAACGCCCGGAAATGCAGGTGCTGTACCAGAAGACCCAGCTGCAACCACCCGGCTGCGCGGTGCCCACCTTCCCCAGCTGGCGCCCGGACCGGGCGATCGACCACATCCTGGTCAGCAGCAACCTGCAGACCCGCAGCGTGGAAGCCGTTCCCGCCGCGTTTTCCGATCACCTGGCCCTGGCCATGGCGATCGACGTGCCGGTCGACGCCCTGCGCTGACCGGCTTTCGGTAGAGTCGAGCTTGCTCGACTGCCCTTCGCGCCATGCAATGCAGTCGAGCAAGCTCGACTCTACACTCGGTGGCATGAGCACATCCGCTTCCCCCGCCCGACGCCTGCGCCGCTGGTTGCTGCGCGGCCTGCTGCTGCTGATCGCCCTCGTCGCCGCACTTGCCCTGTGGAACAGCCCCTGGGCCGCCGCACCGAAGCTGCTGTGGTCGCTGTCGCGCATGCCGCCGGCGCAGCAGCTGCCGGTGCCCGTGGACGGCGTACGCCCCCGGCAGATTGCCGATACCTTCGGTGCCCCGCGCGGGCGCGACCGCACCCACGCCGGCATCGACATCTTCGCCAAGCGCGGCACGCCGGTGCGCAGCGTCACCGCCGGGGTGATCGCCGATGTGCGCGACGGCGGCCTGGGCGGGCGCCAGGTCTGGGTGATCGGCCCCGCACGCGAGCGCTACTACTACGCCCACCTGGACAGCTGGGCCGAGGGTCTGGCGCGGGGCCAGATCGTGCAGGCCGGCGACCTGCTGGGCCAGGTGGGTGACAGCGGCAACGCCCAAGGCACCCCGCCGCACCTGCACTGGGGCATCTACGGCGCCGACGGCGCACGCGACCCGCTGCCGCTGCTGCGTTGAGCGCAGGACGCCGCGCCTTTGTAGAGTCGAGCTTGCTCGACTGCGGTTGCCCGCACCACCTCGCGCGCCGCATCATCGCCGCACTGCCAGGGAGAGCACCGATGGACCTGTTGCGCGCCGCACCGCTGTTGATCGCGATCCTCACCCTGATGACCGGCTGCAGCACCCTGCGGGCTCACCGCGACCCGTGGTGCGGGCACCTGGCAGCCTTCGCCAACAGCGCGCAGGTGGAAACCGCACAGTCGATCGAACTGGTCACCGACTGGGCGGAATGGAGCAAGTGGTGCGTAGACCATGGCACCGAAGCGGGCCAGCAGTTCTGTCGCTGGCTGATCCCCAACACATCGACTGAATTCGCCTCGGCCAATATCCGCCACGCGCTGGCCTGCCTGGATCCCACCGCCCTGCACGCAGGCCGTTCGCGCAGCACACCGGTGTACATGACCGGCAAGGTGCGGGTGTACGGCGCCCCCATGATCGATGAAGACGTCATGGTCACCGTCGAGTATGCCGATGGCATCGAGGGGCAGCGGCCGCACATGAAGATCCAGGCCGAACGCGACCCGCCTTTGTAGCGTGGAGCGTGCTCGACTGCCGTTGCTTTGCCGCAGTCGAGCAAGCTCGACTCTACCGCCGGGCAGGCCACGACCGGCCCATTTGTAAATAGAAACAATTCCCATTACGATATTTGCGTTTTCCGGGCGGCCAGGACGGTCGTCCACCATCACAATGCCCAGCCCCCGTCCTGCCCGCAGGACCGGGCCAGCGGCGTGAGAACCCCACCAGCCGCGGCGCCAGACCATCCGGGAAGCCGGTCGGACGCACGCACGTGCCCGTCCAGGAACCCCATGATCCGTTCAACCCCTGCCCTGCTGCCGCATCGCCTGTCCGCGGCGGTGCTTTCCGCCCTGTGCCTGGCCGCCGCGCCGGCCGCCTTCGCCCAGACCGCCGCTGCCGACCCCACCACCCTGGACAAGATCGTGGTGAAGGGCGAGCGCGCCCAAGGCTATTCCGTGCGCCGCACCTCGGCCGGTACCCGCTTCGACCTGGCACCGCGCGAGATTCCGCAGTCGGTCAGCATCATCAGCCACCAGCGCATCGAAGATCAGAACCTGGATGACATCATCGACGTGCTGGCCAATACCACCGGCGTCAGCAGCACCCAGTCCGACACCGAGCGCACCGAGTTCTACTCGCGCGGCTTCTACATCGACAGCTACCAGTTCGACGCCCTGCCCACGCAGATGGTGCAGAACTGGAGCTACGGCGATTCCGGCCTGGACCTGGCCCTGTACGACCGCGTGGAAGTGGTGCGCGGCGCCACCGGCCTGCTGACCGGTGCCGGCAACCCGTCGGCGTCGGTGAACCTGGTGCGCAAGCACGCCGACAGCGCCGAACTGACCGGCAGCGTGTCGGTGAACGTGGGCAGCTGGGGCCGCACCCGCAGCACCGTGGACGTGACCACCCCGCTGAACAAGAGCGGTTCGGTGCGCGCCCGCGTGATCGGCAGCTACCTGGACACCGACGCACAGATGGACCGCTACAACCAGCACAAGACGCTGGGCTACGCCGTCATCGACGCCGACCTGACCCCAGACACCCAGCTGAGCGTGGGCTACGACTACCAGCAGAAGCGCGCCAACGGCGCCACCTGGGGTGGTTTCCCGATGCTGTTCTCCGATGGCACCAGCACCGGCTACGACGAATCGTTCAACGCCAGCCCGAACTGGACCTACTGGGACACCACCAGCAAGCGTGCCTTCGCCACGTTGGAACACGCCTTCAACGAAGACTGGAAAGTCCGCATCGGCGCGACCCATGACGAGACCAAGGCCGACGACAAACTGTTCTACCCGGCCTACAACGACTGGGTCACCGGCGCTTCGTACTTCGACAAGAACACCGGTGCCGGCATCTCGCCGTCGGCCGGCTTCTACAACACCGAACGCAAGGTCAATGCGGTGGACGGCTACTTCAGTGGCGCGTTCGAGCTGTTTGGCCTGAAGCACGAAGTGATGGGTGGCCTGAGCTACAACAAGCGCGAGTACGCCAACTACGGCGACTACCAGATCGGCGGTGCCGGCCTCGCCTGGGACCCCTTCTCCAGCTACCTGAACTGGAACGGCAACATCAGCGAACCGAACTGGAATCCGCTGGCGCTGGCCAGCGAAGGCACCATCACCCAGAAGGCCGCCTATGCCGCTGCACGCCTGTCGCTGGCTGATCCGCTGAAGCTGATCGTGGGCGCGCGCTACACCGACTGGAAGAGCGAAGGCGAAGGCGCTGACCGTTCGCACAAGGTCACCACCCCGTATGCCGGCCTGGTGTTCGACATCAACGACACCTACTCCACCTATGCCTCGTACACCGAGATCTTCCAGCCGCAGATGCTGAAGGACCGCAACGGCAGCTATCTGGACCCGGTGGACGGAAAGAGCTACGAAGTGGGCGTGAAGGGTGCCTGGTTCGACAACCGACTGAATGCTTCGGTGGCCGTGTTCCGCATCGAGCAGGACAACGTCGGCCAGTCCACCGGTGAGCCGGTTATCGGCGGTACCGGTGGTGAAACCGCCTACGTGGCCGCACGCGGCACCGTCAGCCGTGGCTTCGAATTCGAACTGAACGGCGAACTGGCCCCGGGCTGGAATGCCACCTTCGGTGCCTCGCGCTACGTGGCCAAGGACATCAACGACGCCGATATCAACACCAACCTGCCGCAGACCGCGCTGAAGCTGTTCACCAGCTACACCCCGCAGTCGCTGCAGGAACTGACCGTCGGCGGTGGTGCCAACTGGCAGAACCGCATCTACTACGCAGTGCCGGCCTACGGTCGCATTGAACAGAGCGGCTACGCCCTGGTCAGCGCGTTCGTGCGTTACCGCCTGTCGCCGGAATGGAGCGTGCAGGCCAACCTGAACAACCTGCTGGACAAGAAGTACCTCTCGCAGATCAACGGCTACGGTGCCTACGGCGACGGCCGCAACGGCTCGATCACCTTCACCTGGTCGTTCTGATGCAGACGCGGCGCCGGCTAACCCCGGCGCCGCCATTGCGTAGCGTCGAGCCATGCTCGACCGCCCTGCTTCTGTAGAGTCGAGCTTGCTCGACTGCCTTGCTCTTGTAGAGTCGAGCTTGCTCGACTGCCTTGCCCTTGTAGAGTCGAGCTTGCTCGACTGAACCGCCGAAAAGCAGTCGAGCAAGCTCGACTCTACCAAAGCACAGCAAGCACCCCGCCCGGTCGGTCCAAAGCGCAGCAAGCCCCCCCACACGATCGGTCACAGCACAGCAAGCACCCCGCCCGTGCGGTCCACAGCACAGCAAGCCCCCGCCCTGTCCCAGCGCAGCAAGCACCGCGCCGGGGTGATCCCGGCGCGGTGCTCTCCCATCAGAACCGCAGATCCGCGCGCAGGTACCAGTAGCGCCCACGCGGAATGTCATACGTCGAGGCGTCGTAGCCGTTCAACGAGCACGACAGGCAGATCGGCGGATCCTTGTCGAACACGTTGTTCAGGCCAGCGGTAAGCTGCAGCCCCTTCATCCATTCAATCCGGTAGCCCACCTGCGCATCGTGGAAGGTGGTGGCCGCCAGCGTGTTGGTGCCCGCTGCCTGGTCGCTGCACACCGCGAACGCCACCGCATCGCCGCAGTCTTCGGTCAGCTCGGAAATGTGGCGCATCGTCCAGTTCGCGCTCCAGTTGCCCAGCGTCCAGCCCAGCGACAGATTGCTGGTCCATTCGGGAATGGAGCTGTCAGCCACTTCGATGCCCGGCCCCTGCGGCTGCTTCTGCCCGGCCGCACCGGTGGCCTCGTAACGGCCCACGAAGGTGTTCTGCCAGCCGATCTTGAACTGGCCGGCCGCGCTCTGCGGCAGCGTCCAGTGCAGGTCCACGTCCCAGCCATCGGTCTTGATCGAGCCCAGGTTGGTCAGGCGGTTGTTGAAGCCGTTGATGCCCCCGGTGCTGGCGCGGGTGATGCCATCGCAGTACAGCGGGTCCAGGGTATCCACGCACAGGTCCAGCTGGGTCTGCGCGTTGATGGCCTGGATCGCGCCGTCGATGGTGTGCCGGTAGAAGGTCACGTCCACGTCGAAGCGCTCGGACCAGCTGGCGTTGTTGCCGAACCACGGGCTCCACACGAAGCCGGCGCTGAAGCTGCGCGAACGTTCCGGGTCCAGCTCGCGGTTGCCGCCGGTGGTTACCGAGATCTGCGAATTGGCCTGCTGGAAACCGGTCGGCACGCCCAGCGCGGCACAGTTGGCCGCACTGCCACGCGGTGCGGTGCCACCCAGACCGATCGAGCACGGGTCGAAGATCTGCAGGTCGGCACGCGCGGCCGAACCATACAGTTCACCGATCGACGGTGCGCGGAAGCCTTCGGCATAGGTGGTGCGCAGCACGAAGTCGTTGGTCACCTGCCAGCGCAGGCCGTACTTGGGCGTGAACTCGCCACCGAAGGTGGAGTAATCCGAATAGCGCCCGGCCACGCTCAAATCCAGCTTGCCGCCATAGGACGGGGCGGCGAACAGCGGCACGTTCAATTCCAGGTACGCTTCATTCACATCGTACGAACCGGACGTCGGCTGCGACGGCACGCCGTTGTAATGGCCGATCACCGTCAGCGGATCAGGCTGGTACCAGCCTTCGTACTTGCGGTGTTCCAGACCGGTGGCGAAGGACACCGCACCGGCGGGCAGGTTGAACAGCTCGCTGGACAGATTGGCGGTAAACAGGGTCAGCTCGTTCTGGCTGCGGTCGCGCACCACCGGCTGGATCCACTGCAGCATGGCCGGGGTGATCGAGCCGGCGCCACCGAAGATATCCAGCGGCACGCAGCCCGGCGTGGCCGCGCAGATGGCCGGATCACCCAGCGCCAGGTTGATGTTGTAGATGTTGTAGCTGCCGTAGTTGGTCTGGGTGGCCTTGTTCTTGCTGTACATGCCGTTCACGTCCCAGTACCACTGGCGGTCGGCCGCCTGGAAATTGCCTTCCAGGCCGGTGGCAAAGTACTGCGTATCCACCTTCTGCTCGAACACGCGCGCGCCGCCTTCCAGCGGGCGTCGGCCAATCATGATCAGGTTGTCCGACGAATCCAGGGTGAAGCCGAACGGGTTGTAGGGGTTCAGTGCGGAAATGACGATGTTGTCGGCCAGCGGATTGCCGGTGCCGGCTTCGGGGCCGAAGAACAGCGGCTCCGGTGCGGCCTGGTTGGTCGATTCACGGCGGTTGCCCAGTGCCTTCACGTACCACTGCACGTTGTCGCTGAAGTCGAAACGGAACTGACCAAAGATGCCTTTGCGCTCCGACGGCGTCAGCACCATGTTGTATTCGGCGAAGTTGAAGCGATCGGCCGTGCCGAAGCAGTGGTAGCCATCGGTGCGCGCGCAGCCGTCACCGCCGTTGTATGTCGGCCGCGTGCCGGCGTTCGGGGTCAGGTCGTGGGTGGTGCCGGTGTTGGGGTCGGTGAAGATGAAGCGGCCATCCGGCGTGGCCGAACTGCCCAGCGCCAGGCCGGTGCCCGGTACCGGGAAGCGCGACTGCTCGCGGTCACGCGCATACACCGCGTCCTGCTTGGTCCAGCTGCCGCCCACGAACAGGCTGTAGCGGTCACCGCGCGTACCCCAGGCCAGGTCCACGCCCTTCTGCGTGCCATCGCCCTTGCTGTATTCGCCGTAGTTCAAGGTGACCTGGCCACCATCGAAATCGCGACGGGTGATGATGTTGACCACGCCGGCAATCGCATCGGAGCCGTACAGCGACGAAGCCCCGTCTTCCAGCACTTCGATGCGCTCAACAATCGCCAGCGGAATGGTGTTCAGATCGGTGGCCGCGCCCACGCCGGAAGCGGACGATTCATTCACCCAGCGGATGCCATCGACCAGCACCAGCACGCGCTTGGCGCCCAGGTGGCGCAGATCGACCTGCGCCGAACCGGCGCCCACACCGCTGCCATCGGGCGGGAAGCCGAAGTTGCCGGAAGAATTGAACTTGGCATTGAGCGCCGAGCCGGAACCGGTCAACTGCTGCAGCACCTCGCCGATGGAGTTCAGGCCGGTGCGTTCAATCTCGCTGCGCGTCAGGGTCTGGATCGGCACCTGGCCTTCCACTTCGGCGCGCTTGATGCGCGTACCGGTTACTTCAACGCGGTCCAGATCGGTGGTGGATTGGGCCGCGGCACCCAGGGGTGCCAGAGCCGTCACGCACAGGGCGACGGCAACCGCCAAGGGGCGGTGATGCAGGTACTTCATTCGCTCTCTCTCCAAAGGAATGTCGGGACAGTGACTGCCGCGCTCCCTCCTGCATGGCGGCAGCGTCTCCTTTGTAAACAACCTGTAAAAATGACGACGTGATGAAGAACACTCTTTCACGTGCTTTTGACGAATGAATCACCCGTATCCGCAGCGGTGGCGAACGATTAGGAATTGTTTGAAACTCAAGTGTCCCAGCGAACTTGCGTGCAGCTTCATCACAGACTGATGCTTCCGACGCTAAACGCGAGGTCCCATCGTGAAAGCACTCAGTGCCGTGCTGCTGCCCGCAGCGCTCCTTGCAATTGCCCTGCTGTCATTGCCCACCAAAGCCCGCGCGGGCGGGCTGGTCGAATGCAACAACTGTGTGTCCCCCCGGGATGCAGCGCTGCCATCGGGCGCTGGCCTGACGGTGGTCATGGACTTCGAGCGAGCACGACTTACTGCATTCAACGTCGAATACGATCGCGAGTTCAGAAAATGGCGGGGCCTTCCCACCCCGGTGCCCAATCAGATCCAGATGGCGTTCCTGCGCATCGTCGACGGCACTTCCACAACGCTGGATCAAGGGGCTGACCGTGCAGCGTGGCGACAGCAGTCGCATGTCCTGTAGCTGGGACGGCCGGACGGTGTACTGCCGCCAGTACTGAGCGCCAGACCGGCGTTGAGTAGGCAGAGCCCCTCAACGCCGGTTGCACCGTGTCAACGCACGAATGCGATCCGCTGCATGCCCGTAGCCTCGGCCGCGGCCAGGATGCGCGCCATGCCTTCATACTCGGCCGAAGGATCGCTGCTGATGCGCAGCTCCGGCAGGTTCCCGGCGTGCTCGCCCGCCTGCGCACGCAGGCGCTGCTGCAGATCACCGATGGCCATCGGCTGCCCGTTCCAGCTCAACTGGCTGGCCGCATCCAGGCGCAGCTCGATGGGCGGCGGCGGGTCCGGCCGCTGTACCACCCGGTCGGTGGCCTGCGGCAGATTCACCGTGATCGGCCGCGCCACGATCGGTGCGGTCACGATGAAGATGATCAACAACACCAGCATCACATCCACCAGTGGCGTTACGTTGATCTCAGCCAGTGGTCCGCTTCGTCCTGCGCTACTGAATGCCATGTGCCGCTCCCTGCAGCAGGGCCGCTTGCCCTGTGGCCGAACTTACGCCGCACATCGCCCACACTGGCAGTGCTGCGCAGGTAGTCGTTCAGCCGCCGTTTGCCCGCGCCACACGTGCACGCTGCGCGAAACTGAATTCAGCCATCGCCCGCTATGCTGGGGCCATGACCCGACGCTCTTCGACCGCCCTGATCCTGTTCCCGCTGGCCACCACGCTGCTGATCGGCTGCGCCAGTGCCCAGTCCCTTGATGCCCAGAGCGGCCAGTTGAAGGCCGCGCTGGACGCCGCCGAGCGTGGCCAGCTGGCGCCCGCCCAGGCCGCCGCGCTCAGCCGCCACCCGGCCTATGGCTGGGTCGAGTTCGCGCAATTGCGGCGCAACATCGACAGCGTGGACAACGGCCAGGCCCAGGCCTTCCTGAAACGCTATGACGGCCAGGCCGTGGCCAACAGCTTCCGCAGCGTGTGGCTGCCGTCGGTGGCCCGCCGCCAGGATTGGCCCACCCTGCTGGCCAACTGGGCGCCGACCGAAAACCTGGGCCTGCGCTGCGCGCAGCTGACCGCCCGCCAGGCCACCGGCAAGGTGGACGCGCAGTGGACCAGCGAAGCGCAGGACCTGTGGCGCAAGAACGGCAAGTCGCTGCCCGATGCCTGCGATGCGGTGTTCGCCGTGCTGCAGGCGCAGGGCGGCATGAGCGATGCCCTGCGCTGGGAACGCATCGATGCCGCCGCCGATGCCCAGCAGCCGGCAGTAATGCGCAGCGCCGCGCGTGGCCTGCCGGCTGCCGAGCTGGCCCAGGCCAACAGCTATGCCGCCTTTGTCGACCGCCCCAATGCCAGCGCCCTGAACTGGCCGCGCACCGAGCGCAGCCGGCGCATCGCCACCGACGGCCTGGAAAAACTGGCCAAGGCCGACCCCGGCGCCACCGAACAGCAACTGCCGCAGTACGCGCAGGCACTGGGCCTGAGCGCCGAGCAGCAAGGCAAGGTGCGCTACCAGATCGCGCTGTGGACCGTGGCCTCATACCTGCCCGATTCGGCGCGCCGCCTCAATGCCGTGCCTGAATCGGCCTACGACGAGCGCCTGCACGAATGGCGCGCCCGCGAGGCGATGTCGCGCGGCGATTGGCCGGCCGCGCTGGCCGCGATCCGCAAGATGGGCAGCAAGCAGCGCAGCGATTCGCGCTGGGCGTATTTCGAAGGGCGCATGCTGGAAAAGACGGGGCAGGTGCAGCAGGCACAGCCGCTG
This sequence comes from Stenotrophomonas sp. YAU14D1_LEIMI4_1, assembly GCF_003086815.1. Lineage (NCBI taxonomy): Bacteria > Pseudomonadati > Pseudomonadota > Gammaproteobacteria > Lysobacterales > Lysobacteraceae > Stenotrophomonas > Stenotrophomonas sp. YAU14D1_LEIMI4_1. Next base: position 3,578,155 of record NZ_CP025997.1, read on the forward strand.
TTCCGCGATGCCGCGCGCGCGCCCACCTTCCACGGCTTCCTGGCGGCCGACAAGCTGCAGCAGGCGTACACGCTGTGCCCGTGGAAGCCCAACGACAGCGCCCAGGCGCAGGCCGCGGTCGCCCGCGATCCGGCCATCCAGCGCGCCATGGCGCTGTACCAGATCGACCGCACCGGCTGGGCCGTGGCCGAATGGAACAGCGCGCTGTCGCGCTTCGATGACACCCAGCGCCGCCTGGCCGTGCGCGTGGCGCAGGACCACGGCTGGTTCGACCGCGCCGTGTTCGCGCTGGGCAAGCAGCCGCAGGAACAGCGCCTGTACGACCTACGCTTCCCGCTGCACCACGACAGCACCATCCGCCGCGAATCGGCGCGCAACGCCATCGACCCGGCCTGGGTGGCCGCCGAGATCCGCGCCGAGAGCACCTTCACCCCGCGCGCGCGCTCGCCTGCCAACGCCATGGGCCTGATGCAGGTGCTGCCCACCACCGGTGCCAGCGTGGCCAAGTCGATCGGCCTGACCGGCTACGGCGGCGCCGACAGCCTGTACGACCCGGACACCAACATCGCCATCGGCACTGCGTACCTGCGCCAGCTGATGAACAAGTACGACGGCCTGCCGTACGTGACCATCGCCGCCTACAACGCCGGGCCGACCCCGACCGCGCGTTGGCAGACCCAGCGCCCGGGCTTCGACCCGGACCTGTGGATCGAGACCATCAGCTACAAGGAAACGCGCGAGTACGTGGCCCGCGTGCTGGCCTTCAGCGTGATCTACGACTGGCGCCTCAACGGCAATGCCCTGCCGCTCAGCGACCGCCTGATGGGCCGCCTGGTGGACAAGCGCAAAGCCTTCACCTGCGCCACCAATGCCGAGCAGGGCGGGGATTGATCAACGCGGCGGGTGCCGCCGGGCATGCTCGACCGGCACGGGTAGAGTCGAGCTTGCTCGACTGCTGTTGGTAGAGTCGAGCTTGCTCGACTGCTGTTGGTAGAGTCGAGCTTGCTCGACTGCTGTTGGTAGAGTCGAGCTTGCTCGACTGAATCCACGCAGCCGAGCAAGCTCGACTCTACGAAGTCGCCCGGTCGCGCACCCTCGACGCCACCACCCGCCATGCGATCATCCCTACATGAAGATCTATCTTGTCGGCGGCGCCGTGCGCGACCGTCTGCTGCAGCGCCCCCCCGGCGACCGTGACTGGGTGGTGGTCGGCGCCACCCCCGCGCAGATGGAAGCGCAGGGCTACACCGCCGTGGGCCGCGATTTCCCGGTGTTCCTGCATCCGAAAACGGGGGAGGAATACGCGCTGGCGCGCACCGAACGCAAATCCGGCCGCGGCTATCGCGGCTTCGTGGTCGATGCCGATCCGGCAGTCACTCTGGAAGAGGATCTGCAGCGCCGCGATTTCACCATAAACGCCATTGCCTGCGACGAAGACACCGGCACCCTGGTCGACCCCTACGGTGGTGCGCGCGATCTGCAGCAGCGCGTGCTGCGGCATGTCGGCCCGGCATTCGTGGAAGACCCGCTGCGCGTGCTGCGCGCGGCGCGCTTCATGGCGCGCTTCGCGCCGCTGGGCTTTACCGTCGCCAGCGAAACCATGGCGCTGATGCGCGAGGTCGCCGCCAGTGGCGAACTGGATGCGCTGGTGCCCGAACGCGTCTGGCAGGAACTGCGCAAGGCGCTGGTCTGCGAACGCCCGTCCGCCTTCCTGCGCACCCTGCACGACGCGCACGCGCTGGGCTCGATCCTGCCGGAACTGGAAGCGCTGTATGGCGTGCCGCAACGCGCCGAATTCCATCCGGAAATCGACACTGGCATCCACCAGGAAATGGTCAGCGACATGGCCGCACGCCTGGCGCCGGGCGATGATCTTGTGGGCTTCGCCGCCCTCACCCACGACCTCGGCAAGGGCCTGACCCCGCAAGACGAATGGCCGCGCCACATCATGCACGAGCAGCGTGGCGTGAAGCCGCTGAAGGAACTGTGCGCACGGCTGAAGATTCCCACCGAGCACCAGCAGCTGGCGGAGGCGGTCTGCCGCGAACACTTGAACGTACACCGCATCGACGAACTGCGCGATGCCACCGTGCTGGAACTGCTCGGCCGCTGCGATGCCCTGCGCCGGCCCGAACGGGTGGCGCGCATCGCGCTGTGCTGCGAGGCCGACAAGCGCGGCCGGCTGGGTTTCGAAGACAGCGACTACCCGCAGGGCGAAACGCTCAAGCGCCTGCACCAGGCCGCGTTGTCAGTGCAGGCGCGCGATCTGGATACCACCCACCTGAAAGGTCCGGCCATTGGCGAAGCGCTGGCCAGGGCGCGGGTGAAGGCGATCGCGGCGGCGCGCTGAGCGCGGTCAGTTTGCCATGCCGCGGGTAATCGCCGCGGCGCGCTCCTTCAGCTGGGCCACGGCATCGGGAATCATCTCCATGCCCACGTCCAGGCCGGGGTTCAGCACCAGGCCAACGCCCTCGCCAATGCCCGACAGCAGCGCGTGCACGGCAATCGGCATGGCGTGGGCAAACTGCGGCAGCTGTTCGTGCCACAGCTCGGCACGTTCCGGCGCGGTGAACACCGCAAACATCGGCTCGCCGCTTTCGCTGGTCAGCACCAGCGGTGAAATGCTCTCGTCCCAGGCGCCATCTTCGCCAATGGCCTTGTCCAGCAGCACGAACACCGGCGCGGTCAGCAGGCCGTCCAGGAACTGCGCGGCGGTCAGCGTGCCGTCCTGTGCCTGCAGCAGGCGGACCTCCAGGTCGTTGGTGGGTTCAAACGGCGTGTCATGGTCCATGGTCGCTTCCGGTACGTGATTGCTGGGCACCACTTTAGCAGGCCGGGAGCTCAGGCCAGATAGCCTTGCCGCCACATCCACCCCGCCACCGCCAGCCCAGCCACCACCACCAGCATCAGCGGCAGGCCGAAGCGGTGCCGAAACGGAATCGGCACCCTGCCCAGCTGCTGGTCCAGGGTCTCGGTGTCCAGCACCCAGCCATGGCCGCAGCCGGTGCAGGCCAGCTCGTAGCGGCGCTGGTAGACGAAGCCGAACAGCAGATCGATGCGCGCCATGCGGTAGCGCAGCTGTGGGGCGAAGTCGGTTTCTGTCTGGCAGCGCAGGCAGTGGTGCGCCTCGGTCGGGCCGACCACCACCACTCGTTCCTGCTGGCCGATCAGCAGCATCCTTCAGCCTCCGCTACAGGCCGGCTGCGCCAGCAACCACGCCTGGGCGGCGGCAAAGGTGGCTGCAGCGCCGCGGGTATGTTCGTCAGGCACGATCTTCCGCCCATCGCCGCGACCGTAGCGGTCCTGCATCACGCTGGTGGTCAGCACCAGGGAACTGCCATCGACCAGCGGCCGCACCACATTGGCGGTGGACACACCGCGGGTGGGTTCGCCGAAGCTGCGCGCCTGCGGGCGACCACGGAACGCCAGCGCCGTCGCTTCGCCGGCACTGGCGGTGCGCGGCCCAGTAAGAACGGCCACGGGCGCTGCGGCATGCTTCAGCTGATAACCCGGCTTACCCAGATCACCGATGGCGCCCGCGCCCAGACGCAGGCCAGATGGTGTGGACTGCCAAGTGGAAGGGCCGTCGGCGGTGACGAACGCGCCCACGGTCTCGTCATCGCCGGCGGTCATCCGCAGCAACGGGGCGACGCCCAGCAGCATGGGCCACATGTTGCCGCCGGTGTTGCCGCGCAGATCCACGATCCAGCCGCAGCGGGCGCCGTTGTCCTGCTCCCCGATGGTCGCCTGCCAGCGCGCGGCGCGTTGCTGCATCTTCTGCTGCAGCTCCGGGCCGGGAACGATGGAGAACGCGCCGATCTCGACCCAGCCGATGCGTGGGTCAACAGGCGGCATATCGGTCGACGTGGCTGTCATGCCTGTACCGGTGGCGTTGGCGGCGCCAGCGGTGTTGGCCCCTCCTGGCCGCTGCGCTTCCGCGCGCATCCGCTTCGGGCTGAGCCACGCACCGTGCCCGCCCGAGCTGCGGCCAATGGCTTCCTTCAGCACGTCGCGTATCTTCTCCGGGTTGCCCTGCGCTGCACTCATGCGTGCACGGATCTCCGGCCAGTCCACGCGATCACGGTAGAGCGCCTCGCGCTCCAGCAGGTCCACCAGTTCGATCTGGGCCTGCCGTGCGGGCAGTTCGATGGCGTGGGCAGGTGCCGCCATTGCGGCGGTCAGTGCCAGAACCGTGGTGCGGAAACCCATGGGCATTCGACGTTCCTTCGCCGGAAGATGGAGGAACGAGGATACGCCCTTGGACGTCGCGCGACGTGTCGTGTTTCGCACTCCTGGGCCACGGCAGGATTTGCAACTTTGCTCATGGCTGCGCTGCAGTGAAACGGCGAAGGTGGCTTTGCCAACGCATCCAGCGTTGGCCGGGATTGGCGTCCTGAATCAAACATTCAAGCGATCGACTTGCCGACTCAGCGGCAATTACGACAATGCATCGGCTCGCCCATGGCGGGCGGTGCGTGGGGATCCTCGCGATCCGTCGGCTTTTTCGCTTGGATTTTGACCGGCACGCCAACCCGCACCGCCCGCCACCTTGCACGCCGCAGGTGGCCTTGCCTTGTGAGGTTGCCGCCATGACCACGCTCTACCCCACCTATCCCCGTCTGCAAGCCCTGCTGGGCAATGCGCTGCCCGGGCTGGCGTTGCCCAATGCCGTGGCCGAGGCCCTGGAAGATGCGTTGATGGACGCCGCAGAAACCACACCGCCATCGGCATTCTTCACCCGGGTACGCGGCGTGGCACACGAGGCTGACGATGCGCGCGGGCGGGATCTGGCCAACGCTACGCGCTGTCTGGCAGCGTTATCGGCCTGCGGTGGCGTGCTGCTGGCGGCGCAGTCGGCGCGGGAGCTGGATGATGTGGCCGCGCAGTGCCCGGCGCAGGTGGAAGAAGGGTTGCTGCAGGCGGTGGTGGTGCTGGCCGAGCATGCCGGTGCGCTGGTTCATGACGTTGTCGGTAGCCGCCGGTAGCGTCGAGCTTGCTCGAGTGCGTTGCCAACAGCCGTCGAGCAAGCTCGACGCTACGGGGTCATGGCGTGTCGACCAAGGTCGACACCTACCAAAGCGGGGGCCCGGCACTACCAGTCTGCACGCAGGCCGATGTTGCCTTCGATCACGCGCCGTTCTTCGTTGCGGCTTCCGCCCACTTCACGGGTGTAGTCGGCCACGGCATAGGCACTGATGGTGCGGTTGAAGCGCCCCACCACGCCGACGCCGGCTTCCAGCGCGCGCGAGCGTTGCGCGCTGGTTATCACGTCGGTGTCGAACTGCACGCGATCCTCGCCGGAACGGCCGTGCCAGTAATTCAGCTTGAAGTACGGCTGCCAGCCGTTGTCGGCCAACTGATAATCAGCGGCCAGGCGCAGGCCCACGCGGCCGGTCCAGGCGTTGTCACTGTCGAACGACACCGCCGACACCGCGTCGCGCTGGTCATCCAGCGAACTGCGTTGCCAGATCACCTGTACCTGCGGTTCCAGCCACCACGCCGATTGCCCGAACTGCAGCAGGGGCTTGCCGGCTTCCAGCGACAGCGTGGTGCCGTCACCGCGCACATCGATGCCCAGCCCGCGCGATGAGCGCATGCGGCCGTCATAGCGGCTCTGCATCGCTACCGCGTCCAGGTAGCCGCCTTCGCTTCCGGTCAGCGTCCAGTACAGGCCTACGTGCTTGTCGTCCAGGCGGCTCTGGCCCACCTGCACGTTCTCCCAGCCTAGGGCCAGGCCGGTCACCCGGCCATCGGCGCGGGTGCGGCCGACGAACACGCCGATCTGGTTGCGGTGTGCGTCAGCGGCGGCGGCCCAGACGTCCAGGCCGGCCTGCACGCCCATCAGATCGCCGTCGAAGCCGGGCTGGGCGTCGCCCTTCCAATGGATCTCGCTGCTCTGCCCGACCAGCCGGCCCCAGGCGGTGCGCAGGGCACCGGTGTTGTACAGCAGACGCTGCTCGCCCTGGCGCTCATGGAAGGTGCCCAGGCTGGCCAGCGACGCCTCACGCAGCAGCGGCGGCACCACCGCATAGGTGGCCGTTTCCAGGCGGTACAACGGCACCACGTCGCCCTGCGCGGGTCGCGCGCCGGCGCTGGGCGCTGGGCCCAGGCCCGGTAGTGCGCCACCGGTCACCGGCACGTCGGGCACCGGCGGATCGCTGGGCGGGGCAACGTCGGCCGGCTGCGGCGGGGGCGCCGGGGGCGCGGTCTCGGCAGCGGTCAGGTCCGGGTCCACCGCCCCTTCGGGCGGCGGTGGCGGGGCCGGTGCAATCGCGGGCGGCGGCGCCACGGGCGGCGTGGGCGGCGGCGGCTCGGCGGTGCTGCCGGTTCCGCTGGGTGCCGGGGTCGGGCCGGATACGAGGGTGGAGCGCAGGTACCAGTTCTCACCGCTGCCCGCGCTTACCCCGCCCTTGAACAGGAAGTACTCGTAGGCACCGGCCGACACCGGGGCGAACAGCGAGAACGCACCGGCAGCGGTGGTCGCACCGTTCAGCGCCTGCACCACCAGGATGCCGTCGGCCAGCGTGGCCGCGCCGCCACCGCCGGCATTGAGGACGCCGATGCCGGTCGTGCCGGTTGCCGCGCCGCCATCGATCACCAGGCGGTCAGTGACCGAATCGTCCGCGCCCAGCACGGTGCGCAGGTACAGACCGCCACCCTCACCCCGGTAGTTGCCGCGGATCGTGAATACATCGCCGGCACCTACGCCGGTCAGATCGATGCGCCCGGCGTTGACCACGTTCACCAGCGCGCTGCCGGTGAACGGGCGCACCGCATTGGAACCGCTGCCCGCGTACAGCGTGCTGGTGTCATCCAGGGTGAGCGTGCCGGTGCCGGTTGCACTGTCGCCCAGCCGCAGATCGCCATCGAAGGTCAGCTCGGTGCTGCTGGCCAGGCCGATGGCTTCCCAGTTCTGCAGGCGGCCCACGCCGGTCATCTTGACGTTGCTGAGCGCAAGCCGGTCGTTGCCACTGCCGCCGTCGAACAGCGGCACCGCGCCCAGGTTGCCCTGGTTGAGATTGGCCAGCGTGGCCACGTCATCGTCGGGGCCGGCATCGATGGCGCCATAGACGATGCCGCCGCCGTTCCAGTTGAAGGTGTCGTTGCCGGTACTGAGCAGTATCTGCCCGCGCACGGTGCCATCGGTGATGGTCACGCTGTCGGCGCCACCGCTCACGCTGATGTTGCCGCCGATATAGGCGGTGCCGGAAATGATGATGGTGTCGGTATCGAAACCGGTCACCACGTTGCCGTCCACCGTGCCGCCGGACTGGTCCCACAGGTTCTTGTCCAGCTTCATGTTGACCCGGCCGATGCGGCCGCCGGTCATCCAGGCCTGGTCGCCATCTTCGAACGCACCGACGATACGGCCACCGCTCATGCGGAAGGTATCGATGTTGTCGCCCTGCTGCAGGGCGCCGATGCTGCCGCCGCTCATGACGAAATCGTCGGCACCGCTGCCCTGCGTGACCAGCCCGGTAATGGTGCCGCCGCGCACGGTCATCTGGTCATCGCCGTTGCCCTGGTCAACGCTGTCCAGGGTGCCATCGTCGAGCAGCAGCAGCACGTCGTTGCCATCGCCCTGCAGTACGGCACCGGTGATGCTGCCTGCGAGCATCTCCAGCCGATCATTGCCGGCGCCGAACTGCACGCCGGTACGGCCACTGATCGTGCCGCGGTTGACCAGCACGCTGTCACCGGCGCCGGTGAACTGCAGCGCCGTGGTGTTGCCTGTGCTGATGCTGCCCAGGTTGTCGACGCGGCTGCCGCCGCCCAGCTGCACGGCAATGCCGCCAGTGGCGGTGATCGCGCCCTGGTTCAGCAGCACATGACCGCCTGCGCCGGTCAGTGCCAGCGGCGTCGCGCCGCCGCTCTGCAGCAGTTGCGCGCCGCTGGCCACGTTCACATTGATGCCGCCGGCGCCACTGGCCGTGACCGGGGTGATGTATGGATTCGGCGCATCGGCGCTGCAGGTGACGGTCTGGCCGGCCACGGGCGCGCTGGTATCGCACCCCGCCCAGGCCGCTGGGGCAGTCAGGGCCAGCACCGAGGCCAGGAACAAGGGCGAACGACGCACGCCACACAGGTCTGCACGGGACATACAGCACTCCTGGAACGGGGGTCAGGAACTGCGATGCACGGCACCGCTCAGGAAACGGGCGCGCCTACCCTAAAAGAAGCCCCCAAGCCTCGAAGTGAAGATTCCATCACGCGACAAATGTGACCTCCACCGGACGGCACCAGTAGATCCACGCCATGCGTGGATGCTCCACCCGCCAACCCCACCCCGCTCAAATCTTCAAGTAAATGCGACGCCGGTCCAGCCACCACACCACGCCCCACCACAGCGCCACGAACGCGGCGGCCTGCAGCAGCGACGCCAGCGCCAGCGCGCCCGGCATCTCCATGGACAGCTGCTGCCACACCCAGCCCCACGCCCCGGTCGCCAGCAGGACCACCGACATCACCGATGCGCCCAGGTAGGCAGTAATCGCGTTCACACCGAAACGGCGCCCCAGCGCGGGCCAACCGCGGCGGTCAATCAACACATGCCCCAGCCACAGCGCCAAGGCGGCCAGACCACCGGTCCACAGCACGTAGCTCGGCGTCCACAGCTGCTTGTTCAACGGCAGCACCGTTGCCAGCAGCAGACCCAGCACGGCACAGGCCACGCCCACCCCGGCCAGTGCAGCGCCACGGCCAGCGCGCAGCAGGCCACCGGCCAGCAGACCGAGCACAGTGGTGGCCAGCGCCCCCAGGCTGCTCAGCAGGCCTTCCGGGTCGTGGCCCAGGCCGCTTTCAGGCTGCCATTGGTAGATCCACGGCGCAAACCACGCGGTATCCAAGCGGCTGGCCGGATTGGTAAACGGCGCCAGGTCTCCGTTGCCCAGCAGCAGCAGCACCGTGTAACCCGCCAGCAGGCCCACCAGCAGCGCCAGCTGCATGCGTGGCCGCGCGTACACCGCCAGCACGCCCACCAGCGCCGCGCACAGCGCGATGCGCTGCAGCACCCCCCAGATGCGGAAGTGATGCGTGTGCAGCGCCCACCACACCAGCAGGTGCAGCAGCACCCCGGCAATGGCGATGCGCAGCGCGCGCTCCAGCACGCCCTTGGCCAACGCCGGGCGCGCGGCACGGTCCTGCGCACGCGGGGCCACGCTGAAGGCCATCGATACGCCCACCAGGAACAGGAAGAACGGAAACACCAGGTCGGTGGGCGTGCAGCCATGCCACTCGGCATGCCGCAACGGCGCGAATACCGCGCCCCAATCACCGGGGTTGTTGACCAGCAGCATGCCGGCCACGGTCAGGCCACGCAGCGCATCGATCGAGCCCAGCCGTGCCGACGCCGCCGCGCCCATCACGCGGCCTCGTACTGCCCGGCAATCCAGGTGCCGCGCACCTGCAATGCATCGTCCAGCAGCACCAGGTCGGCCTGGTAGCCCTCGGCGATGTGGCCCAGGCGATCATCCACGTTCAGGAACTGCGCCGGGTAGGTCGACGCCATGCGCGCGGCCTCGGCCAGCGGCTGGCCGAGCAATTGCACGGTGTTGCGCACGGCCGTGGCCATGTCCAGCGCCGAACCGGCCAGCGCACCAGCCGCGTTGCGCACCACGCCATCCACGGCGGTGATGGTTTCGCCGTACAGCACATAGCTGGGGTCATCGGCACCGACCGGCGGCATGGCGTCGGTCACCAGCAGCAGGCGCCCGTGCGGCTTGGCCGCCAGCGCCACGCGCAGGCTGGCCGGGTGCACGTGCACGCCATCGACGATGATGCCGATCCAGCTCTCGCGGTCTTCCAGCGCGGCACCGACCGCACCAGGCTCGCGCCCCTGCAGCGGTGACATCGCGTTGTACAGATGGGTGAAGCCACGCACGCCGGCATCCAGGCCGGCGCGGATCTCTTCATAGCTGCCGGCGGTATGCCCGGCGGCCACGATCACCCCACGCTCCACCAGTGCACGGATCGACTCCAGCGGCACCCGCTCGGGGGCCAGGGTCAGCAGGGTCACGCCGTTGTCCAGCGAAGCGGCCAGCGCGATTTCCTCGGCATCGGGCACGCGGAACTTGCTGGCATCGTGGGTGCCCTTGCGCGCCGGGGCGATGTACGGGCCTTCCAGATGGATGCCGATCACCCCCGGCACGCCCTGCGCGATGGCATCGCGCATCGCCGCGATGGCCTCGCGCATCACGCCCACGTCGTCGCTGATCAGCGTCGGCAGCATCGCGGTGGTACCGAAGCGCCGGTGCGCCTGCGCGATGGTGCGCAGCGCGGCCACGTCCGGTGTGTTGTTGAACAGCGCACCGCCGCCACCATTCACCTGCACGTCGATGAAGCCGGGCAGCAGCCAGCCGCCACCCAGGTCCACCTGCTCACCGGCGGCGCCCAGCTGCGGGGCGGCATCGGGCAGCAGCGCGGTGATGCGACCGTCTTCGATCACGACCGCCAGATCGTCGCGGAAATCATCGCCAGTCAGGATGCGCGCGTTGCGCAGCACCTGTTTGCGCGGGGCAGAGGCCATCACACCGTCTCCGTAACCTTGTTCAGATGCGGCGGCAGATCCGGGTTGAAGCCGCGGCGCAGGGCCAACGCATTGATCGCGCGATAGAAGCTCTGCACGGTCAGCAGCGGCGCGCACAGCGGGTGCGGTGCTGCCGCCACCGGCAGGTTGCCACCGGCACCGGCCAGCCACACCTGCGCACCGCGTGCGCTGAATTCATCCACCACCGCACGGGTGCCGGCGCCGGTTTCATCGGGCTGGGCGAAGGCCAGCACCGGGAAGCCGCGATCCACCAGCGCCATCGGGCCATGCTTCACTTCGGCCGAACTATAGGCCTCGGCGTGCAGGCTGCAGGTTTCCTTGAACTTCAACGCCGCTTCCTGTGCTGCGCCCAGGCCCAGGCCACGGCCCAGCACGAACAGGTTGTGCGCATCGACCAGACCGTCGGTCAGCGCCGTCCAGTCGCACTGCCATGCTTCGCGCAGTGCATCGGGCAGCAGGTCCAAGGCATTGCGCAGGGCGCTGTCCTGCTTCCAATACGCGGCCAACTGCAGCAGTGCGGCCAGCGAGGCCAGGTAGCTCTTGGTTGCGGCCACGCTCTTTTCAGCGCCGGCGTGCAGCGGAATGACCGTGTCGGCCAGCTGCGCCAGCGGCGAATCTTCCACGTTCACCAGCGCCACCACGCGTGCGCCGGCGGCCTTGGCGGCCTCGGCATTGCGCAGCAGGTCCGGGCTCTTGCCCGACTGCGAAATGACGATGAACAGCGCGCCGCGCAACTGCAGCGGTGCGGCATAGACCGAACCCACCGACGGCGAAGCCGAGGCCACCACCAGGCCCAGCTGGGTTTCCAGCAGGTACTTGCCGTAGGTGGCGGCATGATCGGAACTGCCGCGCGCGCAGGTCACCACGAACGGCGGCGGCGCCGCGCGCAGGCTGGCGGCCAGGGTTTCCATGGTGGCGTGGTTGCGGGCGAACTGGCCTGCGACCACATCGGCCGCTTCGGCGGCTTCGGCAAACATCAGGGTGGCGGTGGGGTCTGACAGCGACATGGCGGGCTCAGGCGGGTTCGGAAGGAAGGGGACGGGCGCCGGACGGGCGCATCGGCGCAGTGGAACCGCGCACCACCAGCTGCGGCACGAAGCCCTGGTTGTGCAGCGACGCGGGCGCCTCATCGTAGGCATCGCTGCGCAGCTGGCCGATCAGCAGGCGCGCGGCGTGGCGGGCGATGTCTTCGGTGGCCTGCTTGGCGGTGGTCAGCGGTGGCCACGACTGGCGCGAGAACGGGCTGTCCTCGAAGCCGGCAATGGACAGGTCGTAGGGCACGCTCATGCCGGCCGACTTGGCCGCGGCCAGCACGCCGGCGGCGATTTCATCGTTGGAACCGAAGATGGCAGTGGGCGGTTCGCGCAGCGCCAGCAGGCGGCGCGCCCCGCGGAAGCCGTCGTCGAAGGTGTAATCGCCCTGCACCACCAGGTGCTTGTCCACGGTCATGCCGTAGTCCTTCAGCGCCGCCTCGTAACCGGCGTAACGTTCGCCGGAAGAACGGTGCGAGGTGCCGCCCCACAGGAAGCCGATGCGCTGGTGGCCGAGCTGGATCAGGTGTTCGGTGATCTCGTAGGCGGCCTCGCGGTCGTCCACGAACACGCAGGCACCGTCGGCCGGGTCTTCGGTGGCGGCAATGATGCGCACCAGCTTGATGCCGCGCGCGGTCAGTGCCTGGATCAGGTCGCGGCGCTCGGACATCGGGGCCGTCAGCACCAGCCCGGCCAGGCGCGAACGCTGCACCCAGTCGGCCAGCTCGTCGGCCAGCAGTGGCGAGCTGGAATCGCAGGGGTGGATCTGCAGGCCGAAGCCGGTTTCGCGGCAGGCCGCCAGCACGCCGTTCTGCACGCCGATGATGTGGTACGGGTTGGGGTTGTCATACACCAGCCCGATCACGAAGGTGGTGCCGCTGCGCAGGTTGCGCGCGGACGGATCGGGCTCGTAGTCCAGCTCGGCGATGGCACGCAGCACCCGCGCGCGGGTGGCCTGCATCACCGAGGGCTCGTTGTTGATCACCCGCGATACCGTCTTCAGCGAGACCTTGGCCTTTTCGGCAACGTCCTTGATGGTCGCTCTGCGCATCGGTTTTTCCTGGGGTTGGCTGCCGTCCATCATCGCCGATCAGCCCCGGTCCTGCGGCAGGCCCACGCGGTGGCCCACCACCGAATAGAACAGGATGTACAGGTAGCAGGGCACCATCAGCAGCACGAAGGTGAGCTGGAAATCGATGTGCTGCTTGAGCAGGGCGAACAGCTGCGGAATGATCGCGCCACCGGCAATACCCATCACCAGCAGGGCCGAACCGGTTTCGGTGAAGCGCCCCAGGCCGCGGATGGCCAGCGGGAAGATAGCCGGCCACATCATGGCGTTGGCAAAGCCCAGCAGGGCCACGAAGGCCACCGACACATAGCCGTGCGTTGCCCACGCGCCCAGGCAGAACACCACGCCCAGCACCGCCGACAGGGTCAGGTAGCGCGACTGCGACACCACCCGCGGAATCACCAGCAGGCCGACCACGTAACCGACCAGCATCGCGCCCAGGGTGAAGGCGGTGAACATCTTGGTCTCGTCCAGCGGCAGGTTGAAGCCATGGCCGTAGGTGCCGATGGCATCGCCGGCCATCACTTCCACGCCCACGTACACGAACAGGCAAAGCACGCCCAGCCACAGGTGCGGGAACTGGAAGATGCTGCGGCGCTCGACCGCACCGGCGGCCACCGGCGTGGCGTTGGCTTCGGACGATTTGATTTCCGGCAGCGGCGAGAACAGGATCGCCACCGCCAGTACCACCAGCAGCGCCGCCATGGCCAGGTACGGGGCGTGGATCTTGGCGGCGAACTGGTTCAGCAGCACGGCCTTGGTCGCGGCATCGGCCGCCTGCACCTGCACGTCCAGATCCCCAATGCCATGCAGCACCACCGTGCCGATCAGGATTGGCGCCAGGATGCCGGCGATCTTGTTGCAGATGCCCATCAACGCGATGCGCCTCGCCGCCGTTTCAATCGGCCCCAGGATGGAGATGTACGGGTTGATGGCCGTCTGCAGCAACGCCAGGCCGCTGCCGATCACGAACAGGCCGCCCAGTGCGCCGGGGTACCAGCGCTGGGTGGCGAATTCGCCGAACAGTGCCGCGCCACCGGCCATCACCAGCAGGCTCAGGCTCAGGCCCTTCTTCATGCCGGTGCGGCGCAGGATCCACGACGAGGGCAACGCCAGGAAGAAGTAGGACAGGTAGAACACCATCAGCACCAGGAAGGCGCCGACCTCGCTCAGCTCGAAGGCGAGCTTGACGAAGGTGATCAACGGGCCGTTGAGCCAGGTGAAGAAGCCGATCAGGAAGAACAACACGCCGACGATGGCGATGGAGGTGGCCACGTTCGGGCGCGCGCTTGCAGCGGGGACGGCGGACATCAGGAGGGCTCCTGCGGCGACGGCCGCAGAACGCGGCGTCGGAGAGTGGCTGGGAACAACGTTGTCACATTCTTTCGATGGACGGCGGCGGTTTGTCAACTTCCAATCTGCACCGGTTCGAACGGGTGCTGCACTGCAGAAGGACACGCGAGGTAATACCGCTGAATGCGCGACAGGCCTTGACGCCTGTGACACAACGGCCTGCGGGACCGACCGACCATCACGCGCTGTAAACGTTTACCCGGCACTTGATTCGTTGCGCCGCAGCAACGAAAGTGTCACGAACTCGTTGACATCGTTGTCAGCGCAGTTACAGACTCCGCCCCATCGCCGGGTCTTTCGTGGGCCCGGTACCCACCTGCAGCAGGAGCCCGCGTGACCGCCAGCCATCCCGCCCCGGCCCATGTGCTTTCCCGTCACGCGCCCTCGTTCCTGGCCGCTGACGTTGGGGGCACCCATGTGCGCGTGGCCCGGGTACAGGCCAGCGGCGATGCCGCCCATCCGGTGCAGGTGCTGGACTACCGCAAGTACCGCAACGCCGACCATGCCGGCCTGGCCGCCATCCTTTCCGACTTCCTGGGCGACGACACGCGCCCCGCGCACTGCGTGGTGGCCACCGCCGGCTACGCCCGCGAAGACGGCACGGTGATCACCGCCAACGTGCCGTGGCCGTTGTCGGCGCGGCAGATCGAAGCCGAGGTGGGCGTGCAGCGCGTGCACATCGTCAACGACTTCGAAGCAGTGGCCTATGCCGCCGCGCAGGTGGACGCCAGCGGCGTGCTGCATCTGTGCGGGCCCGAAAGCGCCGCGCGCGGCCCGACCCTGGTGGTCGGCCCCGGCACCGGCCTGGGCGCGGCGTTGTGGATTCCCACCGCGAACGGCCCGGTGGTCCTGGCCACCGAAGCCGGCCAGCCCACGCTGGCGGCCAGCACTGCGCTGGAAATGGACATCGTGCGCCACATGCAGCGCGAGCGTGCGCATGTGTCGATCGAACACGCCCTGTCCGGCCCCGGCCTGATGAACCTGTACCACGCCGTCTGCGCCCTGCAGGGCGATGCCCCGCAGCTGGCCAGCCCCGACGCGGTCACCGCGGCGGCCATGTCCGGCAGCGACGCACACGCACGGCAGGCGCTGGATGTGTTCTGCGGCCTGCTGGGCAGCACCATCGGTGACATGGCGCTGTTCTACGGCGCCCACGGTGGCGTCTACCTGGCCGGCGGCATCCTGCCGCAGATCCGCGAATACCTGCGCGCCAGCACCTTCGTCGAACGCTACCTGCAGAAGGGGCCGATGGGCGAAGCGCTGGCACGCATCCCGGTGAAGGTGGTCGAGCATGGGCAGCTGGGCGTGATCGGCGCCGCCAGCTGGTTCCTGCTGCACCACCCCGCCTGATCGGCAATACGCAGTACGCAACACGCTGTACGCGCTGTATCCGCACCACCGCGCAGGTTGCTGCAGAGGCAGCCGTGCGCGTTCCTACCTACCGCACGCCGCCGACACCGCAACCCAGTGATGAGGAGAGACATCATGAACACCCGCAAGACTCTGCTTTCGGCAGCCATCGTCGGCTGCCTCGCCTTCTCGGCGCATGCACAGCAAACGACCCCGCAGGACCTGGACACCGTGCAGGTGGTGGGTATCCGCGCCAGCCTGGAAAAGTCGCTGGACACCAAGCGCAACAACGTGGGCGTGTCTGAAGCGATCACCGCCGAAGACATCGGCAAGTTCCCCAGCACCAACGTGGCCGAAGCGCTGTCGCAGATTCCGGGCGTCACCCTGGACCGCCGCTTCGGCCAGGGCGAGCGTGTCAGCATCGACGGCACCGACCCCAGCCTCAACCTGTCCTTCCTGGACAACCACCCGGTGGCGCAGGCCATCTGGCTGTATGGCGAACAGCCCAACCGCGGCTTCGACTACACCCTGCTGGCGCCGCAGATCCTGGGCCGCGCTGAAATCATCAAGTCCTCCGAAGCGCGCCTGACCGAAGGCAGCCTGGGCGGCACCGTGCTGATGCACACCCGCCAGCCGCTGGACATGAAGCAGAACGAAGTGGCCGCCTCGGTGGGCTACAGCTACAGCGAGCAGGCCAGCGAAGGCAAGCCGAACGCGGCCGTGCTGTACAGCTGGAAGAACGATGCCGAGACCTTCGGCGTGGCCGTGTCGGCGCAGCACTATGAAGAAGCGGTGGACCGCCAGGGCAAGGAAGTGTTCGGCTACGTAAAGGCCAGCACCTTCGCCAACGCCACCGGCGTGGCCGCCGACGTGGACGTGCCGAACTCGTTCAACGCCGCCTGGTTCCAGCAGGAACGCAAGCGCGACAGCGCCGTGGTCAACCTGCAGTTCAAGCCGACCGACGAACTCGAGTTCAACCTGAGCGGCCTGTACATCAAGGAAAAGTTCGACAACTACAACCAGTCGCTCTACTCCTTCCTGACCTGGAACCCGGGCACCGTGAACGCGGTGGACCAGCTGGGCACCGTGCGCAACGGCGTGGCCACCAGCGGCCATTCCGATGCCAGCGCCACCGCCAACAGCGGCACGCTGATCTATGACAACAACGTGCGCCTGTCCGAGGTGACCACCAAGGGCGTAGACCTGCGCGGCGCGTGGAAGAGCGAATCGTGGGGCGTCAGCGGCCAGGTCGGCCAGAGCAAGTCGGAAAACAAGGACCTGGCGCAGTACTTCATCGAACCGTTCTACAACGGTGGCTACAGCTGGAACATGGACAAGGGCATCACCTTCGATGACCCGGCCGGTGCCCGCGATCCGGCCAACTGGGGTTCGGCCGGTGGCTGGTTCGGCAACAACGGCGTGTTCTCCACCGAGAGCAAGGACACCTACGCACAGCTCGACTTCAACGTGCAGTTCGACAGCATCTTCAACCAGCTGCAGTTCGGCGTGCGCCATGGCAAGCACGATGAAGCCTTCACCCTGAACGTGTACGGCGGCGTGACCCCGGGCACCCTGGCCGACGTGGGCACCATCGGCCTGACCGACATCCAGGGCTTCACCGCGGACCAGGGCCGCCACGTGCAGGCCGGCCGTGACAACGTGCTGAACTGGGTGCGCAACAGCCCGATCGACTACAGCAACCCCGATCCGGCCAGCTACCTCAACAACAGCTGGGCGCTCACCCAGACCAACAACGCCGCCTACGCGCAGTTGAACTTCTCCAACGGCCCGCTGCGCGGCAACCTGGGCGTGCGCTACGTCGATTCCAAGACCGAAGGCAGCGGCTTCGTCTACGGTGGCACCCCCACCCTGACCGACCTGGACAGCAAGTGGCAGACCCGCACCAAGAAGGAAGACTTCGTGCTGCCGTCGCTGAGCCTGGCCTGGGACACCGACAATGACTGGGTGTTCCGCTTCGCCGCGGCGAAGGTGATCGCCTGGGCGCCGTACAACCAGATGGTCAACAACACCTTCCTGAACGACACCACCCTGACCGGCTCGGGCGGCAACGCCGATCTGTCGCCGTACGAGTCGTGGAACTTCAACGCGTCGGCCGAGTACTACTATGCACCGCAGTCGGTGGTGGCGTGGTCGGTGTTCTACAAGAAGATCGACAACTACATCGACACCTCGGCCACCATCGAGCGCCAGTACAACTCGATCCGCGATACCTCGCCGGCCACCTGGGCGAACATCGTCGGTACCAACGGCTGCACCGCCGACGGTTACTGCGATTACAGCATCCAGCGCCCGCGCAATGCCGGCAGCGGCCACGTGAAGGGTTTCAACATCAGCCTGCAGCAGCCCTTCGGTGAAAGCGGCTTCGGCCTGACCGCCAACTACACCTATGCCAACGGTGAGAACAACACCGGCGATCCGCTGCCCTACCAGTCGCGCAACGCCATCGCGCTCAGCCCGTACTTCGAAAAGGGCCCGGTGAATGCCCGCCTGACCTACAACTGGCGCGACAGCTACCTGGCCGGTGGCTACGTGGCCGGTGCGGCCCCGGCCAGCGTGGATGACTACGCTGAACTGGGTGCCAGCTTCGGCTACACCTTCAACGACAACTGGTCGTTGAACATCGACGCGCAGAACCTGCTGGACGAGACCTACTTCCAGTACCTGGGCGACAAGGAACACCTGGCCGGCAAGTACAAGAGTGGCCGCCGCTACATGGCCACCGTGCACTTCAAGTTCTAAGCCAGCGCAGTGCAACACGCGCGACGGGCCCGGTCTTCCGGGCCCGTCGTACGATGGGATACCGGTGGGCGCCTGCACAGGCGCCCGCGCGGCGGCCACTGCAGGCCGCCCACCACAGGAGTGACACGATGCGATTTTCCCCGCTTGCCCCGCTGCTGCTGGGCACCCTGTTCGCGGCCCTGCCGGCGCTGGCCGCCGATGCGCCGGCCCTGGATTCGGGCCCGGGCCCGCAACTGCGTGATGGCAGCCTGATGCTGATTCCCGCCCCGGCGCGGGTACAGCGCGGCACCGGTGCGGGCATCACCGTGCGTGCCGACACCCCGCTGCTGGCCGACGGCGAAGCCGCACAGCGCGTGGCCGCGCAGTTTGCCGACCTGCTGGCGCGCAGCGGTGGCCCGCGCCTGGCCGCAGCGCGTGAGGACGCAGTGGCGAACACGGGCAGCATCCAGTTCCAGATCGTGCCGACCTTCCGCGACAGCGGCGAAAGCTACACGCTGGAAAGCGACGCACAGGGCGTGCGGGTGCAGGCCGGCAACGAGACCGGCCTGTTCTACGGCGCCACCACCCTGGCCCAGCTGGCCACCGGCGGCAGCAATGGCGTACTGCCGGCCGTGCAGATTTCCGACGAACCGCGCTTCAGCTGGCGCGGTTTCATGCTCGATTCGGCGCGCCATTTCCAGAGCCTGGACGAGATCAAGCGCGTGCTCGATGCGATGGCCGCGCACAAGCTCAACACCTTCCATTGGCACCTGACCGACGACCAGGGCTGGCGCATGGAGATCAAGCGCTACCCGAAGCTGACCAGCGTCGGCAGCTGCCGTCTGCCCGCCGGCGATGGCGGCATCGATCCGGTCAGCGGCAAGCAGTACCCGTACTGCGGCTACTACACCCAGGACCAGATCCGCGAAGTGATTGCCTATGCGGCCAAGCTGCATATCCAGGTGATTCCGGAAATCGACGTGCCCGGCCACGCCACCGCCGCCATTGCGGCCTATCCCGAACTGGGCTCGATCAGCACCCCGCTGCAGCCGATCAGCGAATGGGGCGTGTTCCCCAACCTGTTCAATACCGAAGACAGCACGGTGCAGTTCCTGGAAAACGTGCTGGAAGAAGTGATCGCGCTGTTCCCCGCGCGCTACGTGCATGTGGGCGGCGACGAAGCAGTGAAAGACCAGTGGATCGCCTCGGCGCGCGTGCAGCAGCGCATGCGCCAGCTGGGCATCAAGGATGAGATGGCCATGCAGAGCCACATCATCAAGCGCCTGGAAACCTTCCTGGAAGAACACGACCGCCGCCTGATCGGCTGGGACGAGATCCTGGAAGGCGGGCTGCCGCCGCAGGCCACGGTGATGTCCTGGCGCGGCACCGAAGGCGGCCTGGCCGCGGCCAGCGCCGGCCACGACGTGATCATGTCACCGGTCACCCACCTGTACCTGGATTACCTGCAGACCGCTTCGCCGAACGAACCGCCGGGCCGCCCGGCACAGGTGAACCTGGCCAAGCTGTACGCCTTCGAGCCGGTGCCGGCCGAACTGGCCGCCGACAAGCGCGGCCATATCCTGGGCCTGCAGGCGAACATGTTCACCGAGCACACGCGCAGCTACGCGCGCCTGCAGCACAACCTGTTCCCACGCCTGGCGGCGGTGGCCGAAACCGGCTGGAGCCCGGTCGCGCAGCGTGATTTCCGCGATTTCCTGGCCCGCCTGCCGGCGCAGCTGCAGCGCTACCGCGCCTGGGGCCTGGCCTACGCCCAGACGCCGTTCCAGGTGGCCGTGGGCCAGACCGACAACCGCGCCGCCAACACCGTAACGGTGTCGCTGTCCAACCCGCTGGGCTACGAGGTGCGCTACCGCACCGATGGCAAGCCGGTGACCGCGCAGTCGCCGCTGTACACCACGCCGCTGACCGAAAAGCTGCCGGTCACCGTGCAGGCGGCCGCGTTCTACCAGGGCCAGATGCTGGCCGCTGCGCCCACCGTGGTCGACTACAGCGCGCGGTCGCTGCTGAGTCGCCGCAGCCAGCAGCTGCTCAGCTGCGTGGGCGAAAAGGGCCTGGTGCTGCGCCTTGAAGACGACGGCCCGCGCGAAGGCGAGCGTGCCGTGTTCAACGTGGATATCTTCCAGCCGTGCTGGCGCTGGGCCGATGCACAGCTGGCCGGTATCAGCCACATCGACGTGCGTGCCGGGCGCATTCCGTACTACTTCCAGCTGGCCCACGACGAACCGGCGCGCAAGTTCGAGAAGGCCACGCGCGCGAACGGTGAGATGCGCATCCGCCGCGGCGACTGCAGCGGCCCGGTGCTGGCCGAAGTGCCGCTGCCGGAAAAGCCCGATGCCGATGGCTTCGTGACCCTGCACGCCACACTGCCGGCCGGCCTGACAGGCACCGATGATCTGTGCATCAACTTCACCGGCGACACCCGCCCGGCGATGTGGGTACTGGACGAAGCCACGCTGCGGTAAGCGCCCCCGGTCCTGGGGTCGGATCCCTTTCCGCAGGAAAGGGCTCTGACCCCGATCGGAGCCCTCACCCGCGCCAGCGCAGCAGCAGGTCGCGCAGCGGGGTAAAGGTGGTGCCCATGCCCGCCAGCACGCCGATCGTGTTGGCGATGGCATCCATCGCGTCGGCACTGCGGTTGCTGGTCAGCGCGCCCTGCGCGAACTCGATGCACACGCCCATCAGCACCAGGCCCACGCCCGCCCACAGCAGTGGGCGGCCACGGCGGAACAACTGCACGGCGCTGCCGGCCAGGATGAAATAGGCCAGGACGTGCTCGACCTTGTCGCTGTTCTTCGGCAGGTCCAGCGGCGGCGGCGGGATCAGGCAGACCACGATCACCACCAGCACCGCCAGCGCCCACAGCGCCGCCCACAGCCGCGGCCGGCGCAGCGGTTTGAGCAGCGGCAGCGCCGCACTCACAGGCGCCAGCTCAGGTCACCCAGTTCGAAGGCCGGCTCGAAATCCACATCGCGCTGCAGGCCGATCACCTGGAAGCGCTCGCCCATCTCGGTCGGCAGGGTCAGCTTCTTCACCTGGTCACGCAGCTGGATGCGGCCCACCTCATCGGTGCGCTCTTCGGCCAGTACCAGCACCTGGTCCAGGCCGTTGCCGAGCAGGAAGCTGGCCTGGCTGCAGTAACCGGCCAGATCAAAGCCCGCGTGCAGGCCGGCCTCGGCCATCGCGGTGAAATCCACCGACGCGGTGATGTCCTGCAGGCCCGGCCAGCGGTACACCTCGTTGTGCACGTGGTGGCGGTAGAACGCGCGCACCGTGCCGTCATCGCGGTCGTGCTGGTAGAACTCGGCGCGGCTGTAGCCGTAATCGACGAACAGCATCGCACCGCGCTGCAGGCCCCCGGCCACCGCCTGCAGCCAGTACGGCAGCTGCGGCAGCACCTCGGAGCGATAGCCCTCGGCGAAGGGTTTTTCCAGATAGCGCTCGATATGGCGCACCGCGCCGTTCAGCAGCACATCGGCCGGCTGTGCGCCGCGCATGAAGTTGCCCTGGCCATCCAGCTCCACGGTTTCCTCATAGACCTCGCCGTCCTTCACCAGGAAGCGCGGCGTGGGCAGCGCGTCGATCACTTCGTTGGCGAACACCACGCCTTCCCAGTCATCGTCGAACGGGCGGTCCACCCACTCCACGCGCGCGGCCAGCTCGGCCGGCAGGTTCTGCTGCAGGCGCTGCTGCTGGCGCTGGCGCAGGTCGGCACTGGGTTCCAGGATCGCGTAGCGCGCCGGCAGGGCGTCCAGCTCGGCCAGGCGCAGCAGCACGGCTTCGGCGAATGCACCGGTGCCGCCGCCCAGTTCCAGCAGGCGGGCGTGCGCGCCCAGCTGGCCGAACACCGGCGCCAGCGCGTTGGCCACGCTGCCGGCGAACAGGCCGCCCAGTTCCGGCGCGGTAGTGAAATCGCCACTGCCGCCGAACTTGCTGGCACCGGCGCTGTAATAGCCCCAGCCCGGCGCGTACAGGCACAGTTCCATGAAGCGGGAGAACGGCATCGCCCCACCCTGCGCAAGGATTTCAGCGCGCAGGGCGGCGGCCAGCTGGTCGCTGTGGGCCAGGGCATCGGCTTCGGGCAGGGGGAAGGTGGGCTGCATGGCGTCTTCGAATGCGGTGACAATGGTGCACAGGATAGCCGAGCCTTGGAGGACCCTCATGAGCGACACCGCCCCCGTGGCCCTGGTCACCGGCAGCGCACGCCGGATCGGCGCGGCCATTGCCCGCCAGTTCCACGCCTGTGGCTGGTCGGTGGTGCTGCACGCGCATACATCCAGCGCCGAACTGCAGCAGGCCGCCTTCGATCTGGAAAACTTCCGCCCCGGCAGCGTGCTGGCCCTGCAGGCCGACCTGCGTGACGCCGCCGCCCTGCCCGACCTGGTGGACCAGGCGGTGGCCCACTTCGGCCGCCTGGATGCGCTGGTCAACAATGCCTCCAACTTCTTCGCCACCCCACTGGGCCAGGTCACCGCCGAGGCGATGGACGAACTGTATGCGGTGAATGCGCGCGCCCCGCTGCTGCTGGCCCAGGCCGCCGCCCCGCACCTGCGCCGCCAGCACGGCAGCATCGTGAACCTGACCGACCTGCACGGCACCGACCCGATGCGCGACCACGTGGCCTACACGATGGCCAAGGCCGCGCTGGAAATGGCCACCCGTTCGCTGGCGCTGGAGCTGGCCCCGAAGGTGCGGGTGAACGCGGTCGCCCCCGGCGCGATCCTGTGGCCGGAACAAGGCAAGGACGATTTCGCCCGCGAAGCGCTGCTGGCGCGCACGCCGCTGGCGCGGATCGGCACCGTGGAAGAGATTGCCGAGGCGGTCTATTGGCTGGTGGCCGATGCGCAGTTCGTGACCGGCCACACGCTGCGCGTGGATGGCGGCCGCACCGTGAGTTGAGCGTTCCGCCGGGCATGGCCCGGCGCTACCGATGCGGGCGGAGGGGAGCGCCGGGCCATGCCCGGCGAGCGCAGCGGGAACCGCCATTACGCGAGATCGACCACCTCGAACGTCTCGCCATGCTGCCGGTGCGCCCGCCACAGCGTGGCCAGGTCCTGGCCACTGACCGGGTCGATGAAATCCGGGGCGATATCGGCCAACGGTTTCAGTACGAAGGCGTGCTTCAGTTCCGGGCGCGGAATGCGCAGGTGCCCGGGGCCTTCCACGATCAGATCGCCGTAGAACACCACGTCGATGTCCAGCGTACGGTCGGAAAAACGCGGTCCACTGCGATCGCGCCCATGCGCGTCTTCCAGCGCATGCAGCCAGTCGTCCAGTTCCTGCAGCGGCAGGTCGGTCTCGATCGCCACGGCGTTGTTGAGGAAGGCCGGGCCTTCGAAGCCGACGGCGGCGGTCTGGTAGGCCGGCGACACCCGCACGGCGCCGAAACGCTCGCGCAGGGCCGCCACCGCGGCGTGGAGGTAGCGGCGGGGCTGGACGTTGCTGCCCAGGCTCAGGAGCACGGTGGTCATGCGATTCCGGTGGCGGCGTTCTGGGGGACGTGGGCATGCCGTCATCACGGCGGCCTGCCTACACTCCGGGACGCACATGATAGGGCACCGACATGACCTATTGCGTTGGAATCGAGGTGGATGAAGGCCTGGTCTTCGCCGCCGACACCCGCACCAATGCCTCGCTGGACGACGTGCGCGTGCACCGCAAGCTGCACGTGTTCGACTACCCCGGCCAGGCCGCGTTCGTGCTGATGGCCGCCGGCAACCTGGCCACCACCCAGCTGCTGGTCTCGCGCCTGGCCCGCGATGCCGCCGAACGGCGCACGCCGAACCTGCGCGATATGAGCCACTTGTTCGAGGCCGCGGCCTACGTGGGCCAGCTGCTGGTGGACAGCCAGGTGAAGTGCCAGCACAGCGAACACGGCCACGACGGGGTGAACACCCAGGCCACGCTGATCTTCGGCGGCCAGGTGGCCGGCGAGCGGCCCGGCCTGTACATGGTGTACCCGCTGGGCAACGCGATTGCCGCTTCACCGGAAACGCCGTACCTGCAGATCGGCGAATCCAAGTACGGCAAGCCGATCCTGGACCGTATCCTCAGCCCGGCCACGCGCTTGGGCGATGCCGCGCGCACGGCCATCGTCTCTCTCGATTCCACCATCCGTTCGAACCTGTCGGTGGGCCTGCCGATCGATCTGGCACTGATCCGCGATGGCGAGCTGCGGGTCGGCCAGCAGTTGCGGCTGGGGGCCGATTCGGCGCTGTACGCCGACATCCACCAGAACTGGTCGCGGCGCCTGGAACAGGCAGTGGAAAGCCTGCCCAGGTTCCCGTGGGAAACCTCGCGCGACGAAGCGGGGTAGCGCCGGGTCATGCCCGGCGGCCTGCGCTCAGGCCAGTGCTTCGGCCACGGCGCGGAACACCTGCTGCATCTGCAGCGGCTTGCGCAGCACATGCACCTGGATGCCGTCCGGAATATCGTCGGCGGGCATGTCCACCTGCGCCTCTTCCAGCACCAGCGCCGGGCCGCGATAGCCGAGTGCGGCCATTTCGCCCAGCAGCTGGCTGGCCGGCAACAACCGCGATCCCGCATCGGCAATCACCAGCGCCGGCATCGCCTCCTGCTGCATCCAGCGCAGCGCCGCCGGGCCGTCGGAAGCCAACTGCAACTGGTAGCCCTGGCTGGACAGCGCATTGCCGAGCAGCGACAGTCGCGTGGCTTCGCCATCCACCACCAGGATCGATTGGCCACTGCCCAGCGCCACCAGCTGTTCCACCGGCTCGCTGCGGTCGGCGCGGTCGTGCATGGGCAGGTGCAGCTCGAAACAGCTGCCCTGCCCCGGCTGGCTGCTGACCTGGATGCTGCCGCCGGCGCCTTCGACGATGCGCTTGCACGACATCAGACCCAGCCCGGTGCCCTCGGCCTTGGTAGTGAAGAAGGGATTGAACAGGTGCGACAGCGTATCTGCGTCCATGCCGATGCCTTCGTCGGCCACGGCAATGCGCATCCAGTCCACGCCCTCGCGCTGGCCATCGTGGCGCGCCACCAGGCTCAGGCGGCCGCCATCGGGCATCGCCTGGATCGCATTCAACGCCAGGTTCAACAGCACCTGCTGCAGCTCGGTGGAATTGGCATCCACGGCCAGGCCTTCGTCCTGCACTTGTACATCCAGGGTGACCGCATCGGGCACGCTGCTGCGCAACAGCAGCGCCACCGCCTGGAACAGATCATCGATGCGGATGTGTTCGCTGGGCTTGCGCGAGCCGCGCACGAACGACAGCATCGATTCGGCCATCTCATGGCCACGGCGCCCGCATTCGGCAATCACATCGGCCAGGTGGTGCAGCTGCGGGTCCTGGGTACGCGCCTTCAACAGGTCCGGCATGATCAGCAGCGGCTGCAGGATGTTGCGCAGGTCATGGCTCAACCCCGCCGCCAGCAGCGACAGGCTTTCCAGGCGCTGCGCGCGCATCAGCTCGGTTTCCACGCGCATGCGCTCCACCGCGCTGCGTGCCTCGCGTACCGCACGCGCCACCGCCGACGGCAGGCGCGCCGGCTGGTGCTTGATGATGTAATCGTTGGCGCCCTTCTGCAGCGCTTCCACTGCGTTGTCTTCGCCCATCGTGCCCGAGACGAAGATGAAGGGCACATCCGGCGCGCTCTCGCGCACGATGCGCAGCGCTTCATCACCGGAAAAGCCCGGCATGCTGAGGTCGGACAGCACGATGTCAGGCAGGAAACCGGCCAGCGCCTGGCGCAGCTCGCCCGCGCTTTCCACGCGTTCGAAGCGGGCCTCCAGGCCTGCGTCCAGAATCTGTTCGGACATCAGCTCGGCATCTTCCGGCGAATCTTCCACCAGCAGGATGCGCAGCGGGCCGAGCGCGTGGGCGGTCAGGACCATGGGTTTACTCGCGCTCCGGCGCCTGGTTGATCAGCGCCCAGAACTTGCCCAGGGTCTGCACGGCACCGAAGAACTGGTCCACGTCCACCGGCTTGACCACGTAGGCATTCACGCCCATGTCCCAGCTGCGCGCCAGATCGCTTTCCTCGCGCGAGGAGGACAGGATGACCACCGGCAGGCGCTTGAGCTCTTCGTGTTCGCGGATCTGCCGCAGCACTTCCAGGCCATCCATGCGCGGCATCTTGATGTCCAGCAGCAGCACCGCCGGCAGGCCTTCCTCGCGGTCGGCGAAGGCACCGCGGCGCAGCAGGTAATCCATCACTTCCACGCCGTCTTCCACGTGCACGATGGGGTTGGCCAGGCGCGCTTCCTGCAGCGCATCGATGGCCATTTCAGCGTCGGCCGGGCTGTCTTCGGCCAGCAGGATGGTACGCAGAGTTGTCATGCGGAAGGACCTTGGTTGACCGCGTCCAGCGCGGGAGGCAGGTAGAAGTGGAAGGTGGCGCCGGCATCGGGCTCGGCTTCGGCCCAGATGCGGCCACCATGGCGGGTCAGCACGCGGCGCACGCTGGCCAGGCCGATACCGGTACCGGGGTAGTCGCTGGCCTTGTGCAGGCGCTGGAACACCCCGAACAACTTGGCCGCGTAGGCCATGTCGAAGCCTGCACCATTGTCGCTGACTGTGAACTGATGACCGCCATCGGGCTGTGCTTGGTAGTCCACACGGATCTTCGCTGGGTCACGGTTACCTGAATACTTCACCGCGTTGCCCAGCAGGTTCAGCCACACCTGGCGCATCATGTTTTCATCGGCCACCACGATCGGCAGCGGTGCAATCGTCCACTCCACGCTGTGCGCGGGCGCGCCGGCTTCGGCATCGGTCTTCAGGTTGGCGTCGAGCATGGCGCGCGTGTCGGCCACCAGCGTCTGCATGTCCACGGCCTGCTGGCGCATGGCCGCGCGGCCCAGCCGCGAATAGACCAGCAGATCGTCGATCAGCGCGGCCATGCGCCGCGCCGAACTGGAAATGACGTCCAGGTAGTGGCGGCTCTTCTCGTCCGCGTCGTCGCCCAGGTGGCGCGTCAGTTTGTCCGAGAAACCGGCAACGTGGCGCAGCGGTGCGCGCAGATCGTGCGAGACCGAATAGCTGAAGGCTTCCAGTTCGCGGTTGACCTCGGACACCTGCGCGACCTTGCCTTCCAGCTGCCGGTTCAGCTCTTCCACGCGCCACTGCACGGCACGCTGCACCGTCACATCGCTGATAGTCAGCAACACCACTTCATCGTCACTGTCGGGCAGCGGCATGCGCCGTGCGTTCAACAGCATGTAGCGCACCATGCCATCGGCGGTGCGCTGTTCGTGTTCGAAATCCCACAGTTCGCGGCCGCGCAGCAGCACATCGGCCAGGCGCTGGCGCACCACCGGGTCCGTCCATGCACCGTCGCCGACATCGCCCAGCAGCATGCCGTCGGCGCGCTCATCCTGCAGGTCGTACAGCTCGGAAAATGCCGGGTTGTGCAGCTGCACGCGCAGTTCGCGATCCAGCAGCACGATGGGTTCGCGCACGGTCTGCAGCACCGACGCCGCACGCCCGGCCGCGCGCAACGACTGCCGCTCGGCCTGCAGGCGGCGCCCGATCTGCCGTTGCAGCAGCCACAGCACCAAGCCCAGCAGGGCCAACTGCACCGCCAGTGAACTCCACGAAATGAACTCGGTCTGGCGGCGCTGGCGGCTGGCCTGCTCGGCACGCTGGGCCAGCAGTTTCTGCTCGCTGGCCTGCAGTTCTTCCACCAGGCCACGGATCGGATAGCGGGTGCTCAGATCCTGCACCAGCTCGCGCTGGTCGGTATTGGGTTCGGCACGGGCCAGTTCGCGCGCCAGCGCCATGCGCCCGTCCAGCATCGCTTCGATGCGACCAATACGGATCAGCTGTTCGGGGTTGTCGCGGGTCAGCCGGCCCAGTTCGGCCAGGCGGCCGGGAATGTCCTGCGCCCTGGCCATGCGCGCGCGCAGGCCGGGCGCGTCCACGCCCTTGGACAGGGTCAGCGCCGCCGATTCCACATCGCGCACATCGGCCTGCAGCTGCTGCAGGGCCACGCCCACGGCCTGGGTATGGGTCACCCAGGCCATCGCCGCCTCGTTGTCCTGCTGCAGTTTGCGCAGGGTCAGCCACGGCACCACGATGATCGCGGCCGCCGCCAGGGCCAAGGCCGGCAATCGCCAGCGGTCCCAGACATCATCACTGAACACCAGCGCCATAGTCCCTCGTCAGCACCGCAGCGGAACCGGCAATATAGCGCAGACGGTCACGGGGTTTCCCGGGCGCGGCAAAAACGGGGGCGCCCGTTGGACGCCCCCGTCGTGTTGCAGGGTCTGGCGCTGGCCTCAGCGCTTGGCGGCGGCATTCACCTTCAGCGCCGCCGCATCAACGCGGGTCACGCCCTTGATGCCCTTGGCCGTGGTCACCGCCTTGTCATGCTCAGCCTGGGTGGCCACCGTGCCGCTCAGGCTGACCACGCCGTTCACCGTTTCCACCTTCACTTCGGTGCCCGGCACATTGCTGCTGGCCAGCAGGTCCGCCTTCACCTTGGTGGTGATCCAGCTGTCGGTCACCGGCTCGTTGGAATCGTGGCGATCGGCATGGGTCATCGCCGAATGGTCGGCCTTCGGCGGGCTCTTGGCGGCCGGATCCTTGGCGAATGCAGCAGAGGAGGACAGGGCCAGGCCCAGGGTGAGGGCCGAAGCAATCATCGTGCGGGTCAGGGTGCTCATCGTGCGGTGCTCCTTCTGTGTGTGGCGCCAGTGTGCGCACCGGCATGTGTGGCAGGCGTGGCGCCACGGTCATGCCGCCGTGAATCAGCTCCATTGCACGGCAAACCGTTCAGTTTTGCGCAGCGCGCGTGCTCGTTTACCCTGCCCTTCCCGCCCCCACGGAGACCTGCCATGCGCCCCGATCTGCAACTGGCCCTGATCGGCTACGGCTTGGCCGGCCGTGTGTTCCATGCACCGCTGATCCAGCACACGCCTGGCCTGGCCCTGCACAGCATCGTCAGTTCGCAGCGCGACACGCTGCTGCGCAGCTTCAGCGATGTGCACGTGCGCGACACGCCGCAACAGGTGTTCGATGATCCTGCGGTGGATGCGGTGGTGATCGCGACCCCGAATGCGCAGCATGCGCCGCTGGCGCTGGCCGCGCTGGCCGCTGGCAAGCACGTGCTGGTGGACAAACCTTTCGCGCTGGACATGGCCGAAGCCAACGCTGTGGCAGCTGCGGCGTGCGATGCCGGGCGCATCGTCAGCGTGTTCCAGAACCGGCGCTTCGATGCTGACTTCCTCACCCTGCAGGCACTGCTGGCACAGGGCGTGCTGGGCGAGGTGGCCGAATGCCATGCACACTTCGACCGCTACCGGCCGCAGGTACGCGATCGCTGGCGCGAACAGGACGGGCCCGGCAGCGGCCTGTGGTACGACCTGGGGCCGCACCTGCTGGACCAGATGCTGGTGCTGTTCGGCTGGCCGCAGGCAATCGATGCCGACCTGGCCGTGCAACGCAGCGGCGGCAGTGGCGTGGATTATTTCCACGCGGTGCTGCACTACCCGCGCCATCGGGCCATCGTGCATGCCGGTTCGCTGGTGGCCGCACCGACGCCGCGTTTCGCCGTGCACGGTGAATTGGCGAGCTGGGTGAAATACGGTCTGGATGTGCAGGAAGCGCAGTTGCGCCGTGGCGTGGCGCCGGGCGCGCCGGGCTGGGGCATCGACCCACGGCATGGCGAACTGCTGCGTTGCGATGCCGACGACAGCGTGCAGCGCAGCACGGTGGACAACATGCCCGGTGATTATCGGCACCTGTACGCGCAGTTCGCCGCCGCGCTGCATGGCGACGGTGAGCCGACGGTCAGCCTGGCGCAGGCGCTGCAGGTGATGCAGTTGCTGCAGGCGGGCATGGACAGCGCCCAGCAAGGGCGGCGGATCGCACTGGGATGACCGGCAGGGCTGCGCCCTGCACCCCTGTAGAGTCGAGCCATGCTCGACTGAAGCAACGTCAAAAGCGGGCTATCTGGGGATGGCGGGGTGGGTCCGGTTGCGGGGGACGCCGCAAGTACGTCCCTGTAGGCTCGGTCGCCGCTTGCTCGCGTGCGCTTTCCTGCGCACACGGCAAGACCGGGGTTGGGCGTCCTGCCCAACCCGCCCGAGGCATGCCTCGGGCCCATGCGGCTCACGCCCCCGCAACCGGACCCACCCCGCCTTCGACAATTCCCCGCGATCTGCCAGTAGATCCACGCCATGCGTGGATGACGTGGAAATGATCGGAACACGCCTTTGTAGAGTCGAGCCATGCTCGACTGCACCTGGCGCCATGGGGTCAGAGCCCTTTCCTGCGGAAAGGGATCCGACCCCGACGCTCGCACGCCATGCGTGGATGACGTGGAAACAATCGGAATCGGCGGGGTCGGCCCCCTTTCCTGCGGAAAGGGCTCCGACCCCGATTGCTTACGACTTCTTGATGGCGTGGCCGCCGAACTCGTTGCGCATGGCCGACAACAGGCGGTCGGTGAACGAGTTGGATTCGCGCGAGCGCAGGCGTTCCAGCAGCGACAGGGTGATCACCGGCGCCGGTACATCCAGGGCAATGGCTTCGGCCACGGTCCAACGGCCTTCGCCGGAATCTTCCACGTACGGGGCGATGCCATCCAGCGACGGATTGCGCTTCAGCGCTTCGGTGCTCAGGTCCAGCAGCCACGAACGCACCACGCTGCCGTGGCGCCACACTTCAGCCACCTGGGCAAGGTCCAGCTGCAGCTCGTCCTTGCGCTCCATCAGCGCGAAGCCTTCGGCGTAAGCCTGCATCATTCCGTATTCGATGCCGTTGTGGACCATCTTGGTGAAGTGGCCAGCGCCCGACGGCCCCACTCGTCCCCAACCGCGATCTTCGGCCGGCGCCAGCGTACGCAGCAGCGGCGCGATCTGCTCGACCACCGCCGCGTCGCCGCCCACCATCAGGCTGTAGCCTTCCTGCAAGCCCCACACGCCACCGCTGGTGCCGCAGTCCACGTAGCCCAGGTCATCTTCAGCCAGCGCCTTGGCGCGGCGCATTGAGTCCTGGTAGTTGGAATTGCCGCCGTCGATCACGATGTCGCCCTCGGCCAGATGCGGGGTCAGCTGGCCCAGCGTCTGGTCCACGGTTTCGCCAGCCGGCACCATCAGCCACACCACGCGCGGCACCGGCAGCGCGGCCACCGCGGCGGCCAGCGAATCGACCACCTGCAGGCCGGCCTCGGCCGCACGCTGGCGCGCGCCTTCGCCGGGGTCGTAACCCACCACGCGGTGGCCGCCGCGATGCAGGCGCTGGGCCATGTTGGCGCCCATGCGGCCCAGGCCGATCATTGCAATATCCATTGTTTCACCTTCAGTTGTTGTCGGAAGTCAGGCTGCCTGGCCGGCCGGTCGTCGCGCAGGCACGCAGTTGCGCCTGGCGCCAACGCCGGTAGAGCGTGGTATGCAGATTGTGCAACGCCAGGTCGATGGAAAACGCGGTACGCGGGTTCCGGTCGAGCAGGCGCACGATGTGGTAGCCGATGGGACGTATACCGCGTGGGTGCACATAGATCACGAACTGCTGGTAGAACGGATCGTCCAGCAACTGGTCCATGCGTTCCAGGGTGGCGCGGTAGCGCGGTGCCAGCTGCGCCCGCAGCGCCGGATCGCGTTCGTACAGCAGCCGCTCGAAGTAGCGCCGGCCGACCCGCGGAATGCCCTGCGCCAACCGCCACAGTTGCGCATTGCGCTGGTCGTACCAGGCAAACCCCGCGTGCGCGGCCAGCGCCTGCGCGGCGTCGGCGCCCACATCCACCACCACGAAGTTCTCGGCCTGGTTGTTCAGATCGTCCAGCAGCGCCTTGTCGCCCACGTGTTCAATGAAGCCGGGCAGGCCGACGAACGCCTGCCCCCCCTGCGCCGACGCGCGCACCGCCTTGCCGTCGGCCACGAAGTCGCCGGCGTGTGCGCCCAGCAGGATGCTGTCGGTGGCGTGCAGGCCCAGGAAGGTGCCGATCGACAGCTCGGCCGGGCTGAACTCCGCATCGAAGGCCGCATCGCCATACAGCGCGCGCTGGCTGGCCAGCTGTGCCACCTGCCGGCCGACCCCGCATTCGGCGCGCACGCGGCCGCTCTGGAAGGCCTGCAGCGCTGCACTGTTGCTGCCCTGAGGCACGTAGCCGCGACCGAAGCTGCGCGTGCGTTGCCAGCCCTGCGCCGCGGCTCCGCGCGCGCCGAAGCCGACCCAACCCAGTTGCAGGCCGGAAAACCGGAAGCCGGGGTTGTCCTGCAGTGCCTGGGTGGCACTGCGCGTGGCCGCACCCAGCAGGAAGCTGTACGCGCAGACCGTCGCGGGGTCGTCCAGCAGCTGCTGCAGCAGCGCCTGCCGCGCGGTGTCGGGCAGATCCGCCGGCCAGCGCACGCGCAGATCACCGGCGGCCTGCGCATCGGCCAGCGAGGCACGCTGGCACACCGGGCCGCCGTGAATGTCGGGCGCCGGCAGTGCGCTGGCTTCAAAGCGCCAGCCCAGCCGTTGCAGCAGCCCCTGCGTGCAGTCCACCGCGGGCGCCGCGTGGCTGCCCAGCGGGCCGGCCAGCAGCAGGCCCAGCAACAGCGCCCGCCCGCGCATGCTCAGCCTTGGGCCGCCGCCGGCGCCGGCACATCGACCGGAGTGGGTTCGGGGCGCACAGGCTCGGTGGGCAGCGGCGGGCTTGGCAACGGTGCCGGCTGCGGCGCGCTGGCCGCAGGGGGCGCGGGCTTGGCCGCAGCCGCCGGCAGGTACTGCTGCAGGCGCTGGAAGAAGCGCCGGTAGAAATCGGCATCGGTAATGGTGCTGCTGGCCACTTTCACCAGCGAATCGTCGTTGCTGCCGAACGGCAGCGACACTGAGCCCAGCGCGCCCACGCCCACGCTGGCCGAGGTCGGGCTCTTCTTCAGCGCATAGCGGTCCTGCACCGCGCTGACGAACACCAGCGCCTGGTCGGCGCCGCGCGGGGCGCAGGAAATGCGCAGCACCAGCTGCTCGTGGTCGTCTTCGCGCGGCTGGAAGTTCTTGTTGCCCTCCACCTGGCCATCGTCGGCCCGGGCAATCGCATAGCCTTGGCTGAGCAGGGTGCGGCGGGCGGCTTCGCAGGCTTCGGCCGGGCGGCCATCGACGGTGCGCGAGAAGGTATCGCCCGAATCGAACGATTCGCGCAGCAGCGCGTTGTCGGCGGCGCGGCCGCCACAGCCGGCCAGAGCCAGGGTGCCAGCCATGGCCAGCAGGGGAAAACGGATGCGCGGGGCCCGCATGGGTGCTCCTGCGAGAACGGAAGCCCCAAGGGTAGACCCGGCACCGTGTGCGGCGGGTCGAGGACGGCCGGCCCGTTGCTGCCGGTTCATCGACGTCTGCCGGGCATGGCCCGGCACTACCGCCAAACGAAACGGGGCCGGCATTGCCGGCCCCGTCGGGTATCACGGTGCGGTGCGATCAATCGGCCCAGCGGCCCACGCCGGTGGACTGCGGCAGCACCTGCGCCGACAGCGGGCGGTCGGTTTCCAGCAGGTTCACCGCATCGGCCAGGATCGCGGCCGATTCACGCAGCAGCGGGTCCGGACGCTTCTCGGCGGCCTTCTCGCGGGCGGCATCCTTCACGATGTCGCGCTCGTTACCGGTCAGGCCATCATCGCTGCTGTCGTCGGCCAGCGGGTCCAGGGCCAGGCCCAGTTCCTTGCGGATCACCTGGCGCTCCTTGCGCTGGGTGTCCTGGCGCTCACGCTCGGCACGGCGGGTGGCCTCGTTCAGCGACACATACTTCTTCTCTGCCTCGGTGCGGAATTGCTGCACGTCCTCGTTCCACCACTGGAATTCCTTGTCGGTGGCGATACGGGTGTCGTGGCGGGTTTCCAGCTTCGGCAGCAGCGGCGCGAAGTTGCCGTACTGGGTGTGCGGCACGGCGGCGATGCGGGTCCACGGCAAGGCGTTGTCGTAGGTGCTTTCGCCGAATTCGGTGGCATCCACGCTGGCCGGGAAGGCCAGGTCGGGCACCACGCCCTTATGCTGGGTGCTGCTGCCGCTGATGCGGAAGAACTGGGCAATGGTCAGCTTCACCTGGCCGAAGCGCTGGGTCTCGCCGCTCGGCCAACGGTCCAGATCCACGATGTTCTGCACCGTGCCCTTGCCGAAGGTGGTTTCACCAATGACCAGGCCACGGCCGTAATCCTGGATGGCGCCGGCGAAGATTTCCGAGGCCGAGGCCGAACCGCGGTTGATCAGCACGGCCAGCGGGCCGTCCCAGGCCACGCCCTGGTTGCGGTCGTTGTTCACGGTCACCCGGCCGCCGGATTCACGCACCTGCACCACCGGGCCCTGTTCGATGAACAGACCGGTCAGTTCAACGGCTTCGTCCAGCGAACCGCCACCGTTGTTGCGCAGGTCCAGCACCACGCCGTCCAGCTTGTCGTTCTTGAAGCCGGCCAGCAGCTTGGCCACGTCGCGGGTGGCAGAAGCGTAGTCGGTCGCGTTGCGGCGGCGGCCTTCGAAGTCCTGGTAGAAGGTCGGCAGCTTGATCACGCCCACCTTGCGCTCGGGCTCGCCGTCCTTGCCCGGAATGGTCATGGTTTCGCCCTTGGCGGCCTGTTCGGCCAGGCGCACCTTCTGCCGGGTCAGCACCAGGGTGTGGTGCTTGCCGTCGGCGCCCTCTTCGGCCGGAATGAATTCCAGCTTGACCTGGGTGTCCTTGGCGCCACGGATCTTGGCCACCACGTCGTCGATGCGCCAGCCGATCACATCTTCGATGGTGCCCGACTTGCCCTGGCCCACGCCCACGATGCGGTCGCCCGGCTTCAGCGTGCCGTCCACGGCGGCCGGGCCACCGGCGATGATCTCGCGGATCACCACCACGTCATCCTGGCGCTGCAGCTGCGCGCCAATGCCTTCCAGCGACAGCGACATGGCCTGGTTGAAGTTCTCGGCCGTTCGCGGGGTGAAGTAATCGGTGTGCGGATCGACCGCGCTGGTGTAGGCGTTCATGAAGAACTGGAAGACGTCTTCGCCCTTCAGCTCGTTCACCGACTTTTCCATCGTGGCGTAGCGCTTGTCCAGCGTCTTGCGGATGTCGTCGGATTTCTTGCCGGCCAGCTTCAGGCGCAGCCAGTCATTCTTCACCGACTTGCGCCACAGCTCGTCCAGTTCAGCGCTGCTGGCGGCCCACGGCACGTCCTTGCGGTCGTACTCGAAGCGCTCGTCAGTGGTGAAGTCCGGTTCCTGCTTCAGCAGCTTGCGCGCGTAGGCCACACGCTCGCCCACGCGCTGCTTGTAGACGGCAAACACCTGGAACGCCGGTTCCATCTCGCCGCCACGGATGGCATTGGCGATGTTGGCCTCGAACGGCGCAAAGCGGGTCACGTCGGCCTGGGTGAAGTACTGCTTGCCGCCGTCCAGCGTGTCCAGGTACCGCTTGAACACGTCCTTGGCGGTGGCTTCGTCCAGCGCGCGCGGCCGGTAGGCGTAGCGGCTGTCGGACAGCAGACCGTAGACCAGCTTGGAGGTAGTCACCTGGTCGGCGGTAGCCGCAGCCGGCAAGGCCGGCGAATCGGTCTTGGCCGCCAGCGCCAGCGGCGCTACCAGCGCCAGGGCCATCAGGAATGCAGGGGCTTTGAATTTCATGAACGTGCTCAAGGGCGGCTTGCCAAGGGGGAGACTGCGCGGTGTTCAGACACCACGACAGTGCCGAAAGTTGCCGGATTTGTCATCCGCCCACGATCGGTGGAAAACCAGCCTAGCCGGGCCGGTGTAGCAAATTGTGAATGGCCGAAG
This sequence comes from Stenotrophomonas sp. YAU14D1_LEIMI4_1, assembly GCF_003086815.1. Classification (NCBI taxonomy): domain Bacteria; kingdom Pseudomonadati; phylum Pseudomonadota; class Gammaproteobacteria; order Lysobacterales; family Lysobacteraceae; genus Stenotrophomonas; species Stenotrophomonas sp. YAU14D1_LEIMI4_1. The sequence continues at coordinate 3,613,951 of NZ_CP025997.1, forward strand.
AGCGGCGCACCCCGCAGTGCCGTCTGTCCGGTTGCAGAGGGCATGGAGTTGCAAGCCCCCTGAGTCAGGGGGCGGCCGCGAAGCGGCGGGGGTGTGGGCGGTGGTAAGCCGGGGCCCACGGTGTGCGCAGCGCAGCGTGGGAAGCGGTAGCGCGCATCGCGCAACCGCTTACCGGACGCCGGCGCCCTTGGCCTGCACGTCGGCGTGGTACGACGAGCGCACCATCGGGCCGGAGGCCACGTGGCTGAAGCCCAGTTCGTAGCCGTAGTCTTCCAGCGCCTTGTAGTCTTCCGGGGTCCAGTACTTCAGCACCGGGTGGTGGTGCGCGGTCGGCTGCAGATACTGGCCGATGGTGATCATGTCCACGTCGTGGGCACGCAGGTCACGCATGGTGGCCTTGATCTGCTCGAATTCCTCGCCCAGGCCCAGCATGATGCCGCTCTTGGTCGGCACCGACGGGTGCTGCGCCTTGAAGTTCTTCAGCAGGTTCAGCGACCACTGGTAATCGGCACCGGGGCGCACGTTGCGGTACAGGTCCGGTACGGTTTCGATGTTGTGGTTGAACACGTCCGGCGGGTTCTGCGCCAGGATTTCCAGCGCGCGCTCCATGCGGCCCTTGCCGCGGAAGTCGGGGGTCAGCACTTCAATGCGGGTGCCCGGCGACTTCTCGCGGATGGCGGTGATGCAGTCGACGAAGTGCTGGGCACCGCCGTCGCGCAGGTCATCGCGGTCAACGCTGGTCACCACCACGTACTTCAGGCCCATGTCGGCCACGGTCTGGCCCAGGCTGGCCGGTTCGTTGGCATCGGGCGGCTTGGGGCGGCCGTGGGCCACGTCGCAGAACGAGCAGCGACGGGTGCAGACTTCGCCCAGGATCATGAAGGTGGCAGTGCCGTGGCCGAAGCATTCATGGATGTTCGGGCAGCTGGCTTCTTCGCACACCGTCACCAGACGGTTTTCGCGCAGCTTTGCCTTCAGGTTCTGCACGGCATTGCCCGAAGGAATGCGCACGCGGATCCACGACGGCTTGCGCAGCACCGGGGCATCGGCGAACTGCACCGGCGAACGGTTGATCTTGTCCCCGCCCATCTGCTTCACGCCCACCTGCAACGGTGCGGCAGTCGGCAGGTCGGCCTGCACGATCTGCAGGGGAATGGTGCGGGCGGTGGTCTCAGTCATGGCAGTTCCGGGGGGCGGTCAGGCGGCCGCAGAAAGATCGGGCAGTTCGGGCGTGGGCTGCAGCAGCAGGCCAAACTGGCGGGCCAGATGGTCCAGCAGCACCGGCTTGACGGCGTCCATCCCGGACGGGCCGCCCAAGTCTACCACCGAGGTCACCTGCAGCCCCTGGTAACCGCAGGGGTTGATGCGGCGGAAGGGTTCCAGATCCATGGACACGTTGAAGGCCAAGCCATGGAAGGTACAGCCGCGGCGCACGCGGATGCCCAGCGCGGCGATCTTGGCCGCACCCACGTACACGCCGGGCGCGCCTTCACGGCGCTCGGCGCCGATGTTCCAGTCGGCCAAGGTGTCGATGATGGCCTGTTCGATACGGCACACGTAGTCGCGCACGCCAATGCCCAGCCGCGGCAGGCGCAGCAGCGGGTAGACCACGATCTGGCCAGGGCCGTGGTAGGTCACCTGGCCACCACGGTCCACGTGCAGCACCGGAATATCGCCTGGGGCCAGCACGTGTTCGTCCTTGCCGGCCTGGCCCAGGGTGAACACCGGATCGTGTTCAACCACCCACAGTTCGTCGGCGTCGTCGTCCGTACGCTGATCGGTGAAGCGCTGCATGGCGCGCCAGACCGGTTCATAGGCCTGGCGGCCCAGGTCACGGACCACCGCCGGACGCGCCGGGCGGTTTTCGGGGGCGGCGTCGGCCGGGCAGCTGGCGGCTACACCGTCCACTTCACTTCCGGGTGGCCACGCAGCGCCTCATGGGCGACGTCGTACTGTTCGCGGTTCTCAGCCTGGAACACCAGGCGAACCGAAACATACTTGCCGTTGGTGGAATGCTTCCAGCTGATGCGCTCGTTCACCACGGTGATGCCCGCGGCCTGCAACAGGCGCGGAAGCTCGTGCTCGAGGCCGCGGTTGGCGGCGCCCATCGCACTGAGCTCGAACTGACCGGGGAACTGGAAGCCGTGGTCGGGGTTGTCGGACTTGATTTCCATGGGCCCATTATCGGGCCGGAAGGCAACAAACCCAAGAGTATTCATCAAAGTCGAAGGCGGCACCGGCGAGCCGCTGCGTTGCAGGGGGCGCATGCGCCGGCCGGAGCTAGGCTGCTGGGCCAGCCTGCTGGGCCGACGCCGGCACGCCGGGGGCCTATTGGGCCGTTTCCATCAGGGTGGAATTGACCCAGCCCTTGTTGCCCATTTCGTCTTCCACTTCCCACATGGTGCCGTCCTTCACACCGGTGGGGTACAGCAGCATGCCCGGCTCCAGCGCGCGCACCGCCGCACCGGTGCCCTTGGCGTTGGCCAGCAGGCGGCCAGCCTTCAGCATGGTCACGGCCTGGCCGGCATTGGCAGCGGAGGCATTGGCCGGCAGGCCGCCCAGCTCGGTCACCATGGTGCTGTAGGCCTGCAGATAGGCCAGGGTGATCACCTGGCCGATTTCGGTGTTGGCGTAGCCGCCCACGCCCATCGCGCCGATGCCGCCACCGCCGAACAGGCCACCACCGGCGCCCCAGCCCAGGTCGGTTTTCCTGGAGTTGCCTTCAACGACCGCAACCTGCTCGGAGGAGCGCACATCGGTCAGGGTCAGGGTCACATCGGCGGTCTTCCTGCGGAAGTTCAGGCCACTTACGACAGAGCCGGCCTTGCCGCCGATCAGGCCGCCCACCAGGCCACCGATGGCACTGCCGCCAGCGTTGCTGTTCTGCGAGATCAGGTCCGGTACCAGAACGTAGTCGGCGGCCCGAATCTGGCCCTTGCCGATGTTGGAACGCCCGCGCAGCTGGCCTTGGCTGGCTAGCGCGCGCTCGGCCTGGGCCGCGGCCATGCCGACGCCACGGTCGACCAGGGTGAAGCACTTGGACTTGTTGACGAACACCTTGATCAGCTTCGAAGGCGCCGGCAGCTGCTGGCCGGTCCACCAGTTCACCGCATCTTCCGATTCGATTACCGAGATGGAACCCAGCGGCTTGGTGCAGACCGGAATCTCGGCCTGGCCCTTCTTGCTCTGCTGCTGGGCAGAGGTACGGCTGTTGGCGAAGCTGTCGCGCAGGCCGGCCGACGCCGGGGCACTGACCGCCACCAGTGCAGCGCCCAGCAGCGTGCAGGCCAGCGCAGGGGGGAGCGAATTCGATTTTTTCATTTGAGTCATCCAGCACCTCGCTGTGGGCGAAGCACATTCCATGGGTTGAGAAAGGGTCCAGGACCTGGATCCGTTGCGACGCCCCCCTCAGGCGCCGACGCAGGAGGTATGGCACGCCTGCGCCGCACGCCACAACCGCAGCTGACTGACAATGCCGATGACGACACGCGAGGCACACGCCCCCTGCCGGCACGCCGCCGGCGCCGCCCCCCGCCACGTATGGCTGTGCCAGTGGGACAACGTTGTTTTCGGAACAGACATGTGAGCGTCATGTGGTCGTTTCGGCCGCTGCCTGGATGTACCGTGTCGCGGCATAAAACGACAAAAGAACCCGCACCCGATGAGCTCCCCTTCCCAACACCGCCTCGCAGCCCTCGGGCTGTCGGGTCTGCTCGCTGCCACCCTCCCCCTTGCCGCCCAGGCCGCCGAACAGTGCGGCCCGGATGCCATGCGCGACCACCCGCCGCAGGTGAACTTCCGCGTGGACAACGACCTGTTCGGCGGCAAGGACCAGGACCAGGGCTACACCAACGGCGCCCAGCTCACCCTGGTCTCGCCCAATCTGGTGGACTACACCGACGACCCCTGCCTGCCGAAGATGGCGCGCTGGGTGAACCGGCACCTGGAACGGCTGCACCCGGGTGAGTTCGAGCAGCAGAACATGATTTTCAGCCTGGCTCAGGGCATCTTCACTCCCACCGATTTCACCCGGAAGGACCTGATCGAGGACGACCGCCCCTATGCGGGCGTGCTGATTGCCAGCTTCGGCTACAACGCGCGCCGCGGCGACCGCCTGCAGACCACCCAGCTGGCGGTGGGCGTGGTGGGCCCGTGGGCGCAGGGCAAGCAGGTGCAGAACGCCGTGCACGAGGTGCTGGGCGACGAGAAATTCCAGGGCTGGGACAACCAGCTGCACAACGAACCGGTGTTCATGCTGACCCATGAGCGCATGCGCCGCTGGCCGGGCGATGCCACTGAAAATGCCGGCGGCTGGGGCTGGGATGCGATCACCCACTACGGCGGTGCGATCGGCAACCTGGCCACCCACGCCAATGCCGGCGCCGAGGTGCGCTTTGGCTGGAAGCTGCCCGACGACTTCGGCAGCACCCCGCTGCGCCCGGCCGGCGAAAACACCGCGCCGACCCGCGGCGGCCGCCCGGCCGGTTGGTCGTGGCACCTGTTCGCCACCACCGATGCTTCGTGGGTGATCCGCGATATCACCCTGGACGGCAACACCTTCCGCAACAGCCACAGCGTGGACAAGCGCAACTTCGTGGCGCTGGGCGGCTACGGCCTGGCGGTGATGAAGGGCCGCTGGAAGTTCGCCCTGGCCCGTTACCACAGCACCCGCGAGTTCGACGGCCAGCGCGAAGCGCCGGTGTTCGGCAGCTTCACCATCAGCCGTTCGCTGTAGGCGAGCGGCTGATGGTGAAGCGGGTAGGTGCCGACCGTTGGTCGGCACACCGGTTTGAATCGCTCGCTGTAACCAGGGTTGTAGAGTCGAGCCATGCTCGACTGCGTTCACCATCAGTCGAGCATGGCTCGACTCTACAAAAAACGAAAAAGGCCGGCTTTCGCCGGCCTTTTCATTCACCACGCAGGTGCGTGGATCATTCCGATTCCCACCACATCCAGAAGCTGTCCCACAGGCGCTTGAAGAAACCAGCCTGTTCAACAGCCGCCACGGCCACCAGCGGGGCTTCAGCCACCACTTTGCCGTCCAGAGTGACCTTAACGGTGCCGATCTGCTGGCCAGCGGTGAACGGTGCTTCCAGGGTCTTGGGCACGTCGATGCTCGGCTTCAGGTCGTTGTAGCGGCCACGCGGCACGCTCACCAGCATCGGCTGGGCCACGCCCAGCTGCACCTTGTCGGTGGTGCCCTTCCACACCTTGTGCTCGGCCACGGCCTTGCCCGGCTCGTACAGGCGGTGGGTTTCGAAGAAGCGGAAGCCCCAGTTCAGCAGGGCCAGGCTGTCATCGGCACGCTGCTTTTCCGACGAACCACCCAGCACCACCGCGATCAGGCGCTGGTCGCCGCGCTGCGCCGAGCTCATCAGGCAGTAGCCGGCTTCGGAGGTGTGGCCGGTCTTGATGCCGTCCACGCTGCCATCGCGCCACAACAGCAGGTTGCGGTTGGGCTGCTTGATGTTGCCGACCTGGAATTCCTTGATCTTGTTGTAAGCGTAGGTTTCCGGGTAGTCGCGCACCATCGCCCGGCCCAGCAGGGCCAGGTCGTAGGCGGTGCTGTGGTGGCCTTCGGCGGTCAGGCCGTGGGCGTTCACGAAGTGCGAGTTCTTCATGCCGATCTTGGCGGCGTAGCTGTTCATCAGCGAAGCAAAGGCTTCTTCGCTGCCGGCCACGTGTTCGGCCAGGGCGATGGCTGCGTCGTTGCCCGACTGGATCGCCATGCCCTTTTCCATGTCTTCCAGGCGCGCGGTCTGGTTCACCGGGAAGCCGCTGTAGCTGCCGTCGGTGCCCGCGCCGCCTTCGCGCCAGGCGCGCTCGCTCATCATCACCTGGTCATCCGCACGCACCTTGCCGTTCTTGACCTCGGCGGCGATGACATAGGAGGTCATGACCTTGGTGATGCTGGCCGGGGCCAGTTCTTCGTGCACGTTCTCGCCGGCCAGCACCTGGCCGGTGGCGTAATCCATCAGGACCCACGCCTTGGAAACAGTCGGCACCGGGGCCGGCGGCGTGGCCACGGTGGCCGGCGCAGCGGCGGCGGCAGGTGCCGGGGTGGCCGGGGAAGGCAGGGGGGTCTGGGCGGAAGCCAGACCGACCACCAGGGTGGCGGCCAGGGCAGTGGCGGCGGAACGGAAATTCATGGGACAGCAGGCTCCAGGGACGGCCAGGATGGAGGGTGGTACGAAGCGGCCATTGTAAGGCCGACGGGGCGGAGGCCGGCAGCACCGGCCCCGGTCGAATCAGTCTTTGACGATCTGCGGTGCGCCCAGGCCCAGACCGGCGATGCGGCCGACAAGTTCCGCGGCGCTGGCATGGTCGGTGGCGGGTACGCGCAGACGGAACAGGGTGCGGCCGCCGGCGGCGATGTCGCTGATGGTGGCGCCGACGATGCCGGCCGCGTTCAGCTGGCCCATGGCACGGGTGGCGTTGTCGCGGCTGGAAAAGCTGGCCACCTGCACCATCACCGCACCCACAACCTGCTGCGACAGCGTGGGCGCGGGGGCCGGCGTGCTGCGTGCTGGGGCGGCAGCTGCGCGCGGTGCGGCGGCGGCCACGGCCACCGGTGCACGCGGCGCCGGGGCGCTGGGCGGCAGCGCGCTCACTGCCACGTCCGGCAGGGTGCTGCTGGCAGCCTGGGTGGTGGCCGGCTGGCCACGTGCGGGCATGGCATCGGCAGGCAGGCGCTGCACCAGGCGGTCGATATCGCTGGCCGGCGTGCTGCGCGCTGCTGCTGTGGGGCGTGCCGACGCCACCGCCGTAGCGGCAGCGGCTTCGGCGGCACGGCGCTCGCGGCGCGACGGCTTCTGCGCCAGCAGGTTGCCTTCGCCCGGCTGCAGCGCGCGCACTTCCACATTGCCGGTGCCGCGCTGGGTGATGCCCAGGCGCACGGCGGCGGCATAGCTCAGGTCCACCACGCGGCCATCGTGGAACGGACCACGATCGTTGACGCGCACGATCACCGATTCGCCGTTGTCCAGGTTGGTCACGCGGGCGAAGCTGGGCAGCGGCAGCGTCTTGTGCGCGGCGGTGAACTGGTACATGTCGTAGACCTCGCGGTTGGAGGTCAGGCGGCCGTGGAACTTGGCGCCGTAGTACGACGCGGTACCGCGCTCGACATAGTCATGGGTGTCGTCCAGCACTTTGTACGACTTGCCCAGCACCACATACGGCGATTTGTTGCCGATGGTCGAGCGTTCGACCGCGGTCACTTCCGGCTCGGGAATGCAGGCCACGTTGGGCACGTAGCTCGGCGTGCTGTCTTTCACCCCGGGCTTGTACAGGCCACCGGCAGTGTAGTTGCCGCGCGTGCTCAGGTCCTCGGTGGCCGCCGCATAGGGCGAACCGTCCGGGCAGTGCGCCGGGCGCCCGCCCTTGCCCTGCACCACCGTGCCCGCCACCTTGCCGCCGTGGCCGGCGCTGGGCTTGTTCGGCGCGCTGCTGCACGCGGCCAGTGCGAGTACTGCCAGTGCGGGAACCAGCCATCTGATGTTCATGCCGGGGGCAGCTCCTGTCCGGCAATGGCCTGCGACAACTGGTGCACGGCCATCGCGTACATCTTCGAAAGGTTGTAGCGGGTAATGGCGTAGTAGTTCTGGAAGCCCAGCCAGTACTGCTTGCCGGTGCTGCCTTCCAGGGTGATGGGCGTTGCAGTGGCGCCCGCCGGGACCGGCGCGCTGGGCTGGTAACCGCGCTGCGCCAGGTCAGCCAGCGACCAGGTCGGCATCCACTCGGTGGGATTGAACTCCTCGCGGCCCGGCGCCAGCGTGGCCGGTACGACCACCGGGCCACCGCGCACCCAGCCACCCTTCTTCACGAAGTAATTGGCAATGGACGAGAACACATCGTCGTAGCTGGTGAACAGATCACGGCGGCCATCGCCGTTGCCGTCCACGGCGTAATCCAGATAGCTGGACGGCATGAACTGGCCCATGCCCATCGCCCCGGCGTAGCTGCCCTTGAGCGTGGTGATGTCCAGTTTTTCTTCGCGGCCCAGTTCGAACAGCTTGGCCAGTTCATCGCGGAAGAACAGCTCGCGGCGCACTTCGCGTTCCAGCTTGGCCGGGTCGCCACTGCGCGGGTAATAGAAGGCCAGGGTGTACAGCGCATCCAGCACGCGGTGGTTGCCGGCGTTCTTGCCGTAGCTGGTTTCCACGCCGATGATCGCCACGATCACTTCGGCCGGCACGCCAGTGCGCTGCTGCACGCGGTCCAGTTCGGCACGGTGTTCGGCCAGGAACGCGCGGCCGCCATCGATGCGCGCCTTGCTGATGAACATCGGCCGGTATTCGTTCCACGGCTTCACCCGTTCGGCCGGGCGGGCCATGGCGGCAATGATGGGCTGGCGCACCTGCGCCTGGTCCAGCACGGCGCTGATCTGCTGTGGTGCCAGGCCGTAGCGCTTGGCGGTATCGGCAATGAAGTTGGCGCGCGCGGTTTCGAACGGCACCGGGGTCAGATCCACCGGCGGTGCGGTGCTGGCTGCAGCTTCCGGTGCGGCTTCGGCCGGACCCTTCGGCTTGCTGGCCGGGTGGCGCGGCGAACTGCTGGCCTGCGGAGACGACGGGGGGGACGTCGGCTGGGTCGCGCAGGCGACCAGGCCGAGGGTGAGCATGCAGGCCAGAGTGCGTCGAATCATCACCGCAGGTTAGCAGGTCATGGATGAATTAAAACCCCTAACACCATGAATCACAACGATTTGCCTGCAGGCAGACGCTTTTGTGAAAACGGTGTGAGTGACCTGCCGCATTCAGAAACAGAGGTGGCCGGTTGCGTCCCCATCCCCGCAGACGCAACCGGCGACCGGATCCGGTCGGTACCTGCGCGGCTGCCGCTCCCCAGTGGCAGTGCTCCGCGCTCCCTGTACCCGTTGGATCAGTACTGCTTTCCCGCCCGGCGCCCCTCGCGCTGCATCAGTGATGGCGCGCCGTGCCGAACGGGCCGCCATTGTGCAGGCCGATTGCGACAAGTCCATTGATCAAGATCAACATCGCGTCAAAGTGTGATTGGTCGCCCACTTTTATTGGAACTTCGTCAGCGAGCGGGTGTTCACCTGGGGTTATGCAAACGCTTACAGAAACGGGTTTGCGCAGATTCAGGCGGTGAACGCCGGGGAATGGCGGCGGTTTCGGGCGGCGCATCGTGTCGCTTTCGCCACTACGGGTGCAACGTGCGGCGGCGTTCTGACGAATTCGACTTTCAAACTTTCCTCATTGGTGCGGCGGGCGTGGCGTGCGAAACATGCGGGGCCACCGACAACGGGTGGCACGGGCTTGCAATCCCGTAGGACCAACGCGTTGTTTACGCTTGCCAGTCGGCGTCGTCTTTTCCGTGTGGGCGGCGCCGGCTGGCAATCCGTCCGTGCGTTTTTGGCGGGCGGTGCGTGGGGGCCTTGTGCCCGCCGGTTCTTCGCCGTTGGTCCCCGGTATTGCAACCACGCATCGCCTGCCACCCTAGCCCTGAGGGTGGCCAATCTGCCTGCCGCGCGAGGACCCTGCCATGACGCTATCGCCGTACCCGTACCTGTTCGCCACCCTGGGCGATGCCGCCCATCAACTTCCGGCCGACATCGCCCGCGCCCTGGAAACCACACTGACTGCCCACCAGGCGGCCAATACCGAAGACGGCATCACCCTGCTGGGCGCCCTGCGGCGCATCCGCCAGGTGGAGGCTGCCGACGGGCAGGCCTGGCACGGGCCCCAGCACACACCGGCGCAGCGCATGGCGCTGGCGCGCATCGACCGCGCCAACAGTGGCCTGACCTTCCTGCTGGAACTGCTGCATGCCGCCGAACGCGTGCGGGTGGACGGCGACGAGGCCCAACAACTGGGCGACGACGCCCGCGAGGGATTGCTGCTGGCCTGCCGGGGGTTGTCCGAATACGTGGATGTGCAGTTGCGCGTGGCGTGAGCGGAACGCGTACTGGCTGTTGGCTGTTGGCTGTTGGCTGTTGGCTGTTCGTAGAGTCGAGCTTGCTCGACTGCTTTGCGCGAAACGCAGTCGAGCAAGCTCGACTCTACAAGGGCAAAAGCGAAGTCGAGCAAGCTCGACTCTACAAGGGCAAAAGCGAAGTCGAGCAAGCTCGACTCTACAAAAGCCAAAGCGTAGTCGGCCACCATCGACGGTACGCGGCAAGAGCCAAAGGGCAGTCGGGCACCATCGACGGAATGGGACAAAGGCGAGAGCGCAGTCGAGCACCATCGACGGTATGCGACGAGGGCAAAAGCGCGGTCGAGCACCGCGGACGGTACGCGACAAAGGCCAAAGCGCCGTCGGGCACCATCGTCGGCACGCGGCAAGAGCCAAAGCGCAGTCGGGCACCGTCGACGGTACGCGACGAGGGCCATAACGCAGTCGTGCGCCGGGGTCAGATCCCGTTCCCCGTAGAGGGGGATCCGACCCCAGGTGTGTCAGCCGTAGCCGCCGTGCACGGGGTTGTGGCTGCGCACGGCCATGACCAGGCCGAAGCCGGCCAGCAGCGAAACGGCGGACGTGCCGCCGTAGCTGATCAGCGGCATGGGTACGCCCACCACCGGCAGCAGGCCGGAAATCATGCCGCCGTTCACCAGCACATAGACGAAGAAGGCCAGGCCAGTAGCCCCGGCCAGCAGGCGCGAATAGGAATCGCGCGACTGGCTGGCAATCCACAGGCAGCGCCCGATCACCACCAGGTACAGCGCCAGCACGGTGGCCACGCCAATCCAGCCGAATTCTTCGCTCAGCACCGAGAAGGCGAAATCGGTGGTCTGTTCGGGAATGAAGTTCAGGTGCGACTGCGAGCCTTCGCCCCAGCCCTTGCCGTCGAAGCCGCCGGAGCCAATCGCGATCTTCGATTGGATGATGTTCCAGCCGGCGCCCAGGGCGTCCATTTCCGGGTCCAGGAACATCATGATGCGGTCCTTCTGGTACGGCCGCAGCAGCCAGAACCAGGCCACCGGCGCCACCGCGGCCACGCCGCCCACGCCCAGCCCCACCCACCACCACGGCAGGCCGGCCAGCAGCAGCACGAACACGCCACTGGCCGCGATCAGCACTCCGGTGCCGAAGTCGGGCTGCAGCATCACCAGGCCGGTGGGCACGCCGATGATCACCAGTGCCATCAGCACGGTGTTGAAGCGCGGCGGCAACGGCATCTTGTGCAGGTACCAGGCCACCATCATCGGCAGGCTGACCTTCAGCAGTTCGGCCGGCTGCAGGTAGAAGAACTTCAGGTCCAGCCACTGCCGCCCGTACTTGCCGGTGCCCAGCACGAACACCGCCAGCAGCGGAATCATCGAGATCGCATAGATCATCGGCGTGGCCGAGCGGATGCGCAGGATCGGCACGCGCGAAATGGCCCACAGCGCGGCCAGGCCGACAATGAAGCGGGCGCCCTGCGCCATCACCAGGGTGTCGCCACCGGCGCTCTTCAAGGTGGCCAGGCCAATGGCCATCAAGGCGCCCAGGGCCAGGCACAGCACCCAGTCCAGGGTGCTGAAGAAGCGGCGCAGCATGTCGCCGGCCCAGCGCAGGAACACTCTCATCGCGAAGCCTCAGCGGCAGGGGGGCGCGGCGCGCTGGGGGCCGCCGCCGCCGGTGCAGGCGGCGCCGGCGCGGGCTCGGGTGCAGGCGCCGGTGCAGGCACGCCCACCAGCACCGGCAGTTCGGCCAGCAGCGCGGCGGCGGCATCACCGGCCGGGCGCGCGTTCACGTCTTCGTTGTCGAAGGCGGTGGTGCCGATGGCGGTGGTGCCACGCTCGCTGTCCAGCGGCTGCATGCCTTCGGGCATCTTGCCCAGCAGCCAGGCATCGAAGATCTTGCGCGCGATCGGCGCCGCGGCCGAGCCACCGTAGCCACCGCCTTCCACGGCAATGGCCAGGGCGATCACCGGCTGTTCGGCCGGCGCGAAGCCCACGAACAGCGCGCGGTGGCGCAGGTGCATGGGCAGGCTCTTGGGGTTCACCGCCGCGGTGCCCTTGCGGCTGATCACCTGCGCGGTGCCGGTCTTGCCGGCCATGGTGTACGGCGCACCGGCGGCCACCCGCGCGCCGCTGCCGCCGGGCTGCATGGTGGCCATCATGCCTTCACGCACGGCCTGCACGTTGTTCGGGTTGGGGCTGACCGGCTTGCTCGGCCCGGCTTCGGTGGTCACCCAATCGTGGTCGAAGCCGGCGCGCTGCTGCATGACCAGGTGCGGGGTGCGCAGCTGGCCATCGGCCAACGCGCTGACGCCGCGCGCCAGCTGCAGCGGGGTGACCTTCCAGTCGCCCTGGCCGATGCTGATGTTGACCGTATCGCCGGGGTACCAGCGCTCCTTGCGGCTCTTGGCCTTGTAGGCCGGCGACGGCAGGATGCCGCCGATTTCGCCGGTCAGGTCGATGCCGGTCGGCGCGCCGAAGCCGTAGTACTCCATGTAATGGTCGAAGCGTTCGATGCCCAGGTCCAGCGCCAGCTTGTAGTAGTAGGTGTTCACCGACTGCGCGATCGACTTGCGCAGGTCGGTCCAGCCATGGCCACCGCGGTGCGAGTCGCCCCAGCCGCGGCTGGTGCCCGGCAGGTAGAACATGCCGGTGGACAGTACCTTGTCTTCCGGCCGGCGCACGCCCGAATCCAGGCCGGCCAGGCCGATCAACGGCTTCAGGGTGGAACCGGGGGCCACGCCGCCCAGCACCAGGCGGTTGAACTGCGGCCGCGACGGGTTCTCGTTCAGCGCCTTGAAATCGGCATGGGAAATGCCGTTGACGAACAGGTTCGGGTCGTACGACGGCAGGCTGACCATCGCCAGCACTTCACCGGTGCGCGGGTCCATCGCCACGGCCGAGCCTTCCTGCTCGCCGAAGGCGGCGACCATGGCGCGCTGCAGATCGGCATCGATGGACAGGCGCAGATCGGCACCGGACTGCGCGGCCACCCGGCCGATGGTGCGGATGGCCCGCCCCTGCACGTTGGTTTCCACCTGCTCGTAGCCGACCTTGCCGCGCAGCTCGTGCTCGTAATAACGCTCCAGGCCGGACTTGCCGATATGGGTCAGGGCCGCATTGCCCTCGCCCAGTATTTCCAGATCCTTGTCGTCCACCCGGCCGACGTAGCCGATGATGTGCGCGAACAGGTCGCCATAGGGGTAGCGGCGGGTCAGGTAGGGTTCCAGCTCCACGCCGGGGAAGCGCCAGCGGTCCACCGCGAACCGGGCCATTTCCTCGTCGGTCATGCGCAGCTTCAGGGTGACCGGCAGGAACTTGCGGCGCGCCTTGCGCGATTTGTTGAACGCTTCCAGCTCTTCCGGGCTGATGCTGATGATCTTCGCCAGCCCTTCCAGGGTGGCGTCCATGTCCTTCACCTTGTCCGGGGTCACGTCCAGGCGGAAGGCCGGCACGTTCTCGGCCAGCAGGCGGCCATTGCGGTCGTAGATCATGCCGCGCCCGGGCACCACCGGCCGCGGCTTGATGCGGTTGGCTTCCGAACGCGTGGCGTAGATGTCGTGGTCCAGCACCTGCAGCTTGAAGTACCAGCCGCCCAGGCCGAGCAGACAGACCAGCACGCCCAGGAAGCCCAGCGCCGCGCGGCGGCGGAACTGTTCGGCTTCAGCGTGCGGGTTCTTCACCTGCCGGCGCGGAATCATGGCTCAGCGCCCACGCTTGCCGAAGCGCACCGCATCCAGCAGCACGAACACCAGCGGCCACAGGCCCATGCCCAGCAGCGGTGCCCACCAGTACGACCACGGCAGGGTCGGTTCGTCCACCACGATGTGTACCAGCGCGCTGACGATGCGGTCGTTGAACAGCAGGCCGCCGATGGCCAGCATCTGCTGGGACATCGGGAAGAAGCGGATGCGGGCGCGGAAGCGCTGCAGGATGAAGGCCAGCATGACCAGACGCAGGGCTTGTTCGCCCAGCACCCCGCCGTACAGCAGGTCGGCCACCACGCCGCTGGCGAAGGCGATGCCCAGGCCCACGCGCTCGGGGGCTTCGATCACCCAGTAGGCCAGCACCAGCGCCAGCCAGTACGGGCGCAGCGGCTGCAGCAGTGCCGGCAACGGCAGCAGGCCCAGCAGCAGCGCCACCACCAGGCTGGCCGGCAGCACCCACGGGTTGTCGCGCAGGCGGCTCATCGTGCGGGCTCCTGCGTGGTGGGCGCGGTGGGCGTTGCTGCAGGCGGAGCCGTCAGCGGCGGCGCAGACGAAGCCGAAGAGGGAGCAGGTGCCGGTGCCGGTGCGGCGGCGCCCGGGGCGGCCTCGGCCGGTGCGCTGCCTGCCGGCTGCGGTTCGCTGCCGGCGGGAGCGTCGGCAGCCCCCATCTGAAGGCTCTGCCGCAGCGCCTGCGGAATCCGGATCGCCGCACCCGGGCGCAGGAGCAGCACGTCGCGACCGCGATCCAGCTGCGCTGCCGGCTTCAGTTCGCCCACCAGGAAGGCGTGGGTATCGTCCGGGCGCAGGCCGGTGATGGTGCCGACCGGGAAGCCGGCCGGGAAACGCCCGCCCAGGCCGGAGGTGACGATCTCATCGCCCACTTCCACGCCCGCGCTGAGCGGAATGTCACGCAGTTCCAAGGTATCGCCACGGCCATAGACGATCAGCCGCACGCCGTTGCGGGCCACGGTGACCGGCACGGCATGGTCGGGGTCGGTCAGCAGCAGCACGGTGGAGGTGCCACCGGTGGTGCTGATCACCTGCCCCATCAGGCCACCGGCGTCGATCACCGCCTGGCCCACGTGCACGCCTTCGCGGCTGCCGGCATCAAGCACCAGGCGCTGCTTCACCGGGTCCAGGTCGATATCCAGGATCGGCGCCAACTGCACGTCCAGCCCGCTGCGCTCGGCCACGTTCAGCAGTTCGCGCAGCTGGGCGTTGTCCAGTGCGGCGGTCTGCAGGCGGGTCAGGCGCGCATTGGCCAGCAGCAGCTGGTTGCGCAGTTCGCGGTTCTCGGCCACCAGCTGTCCATGGCTGGCCGCGCTGTCCTTCACCTGGCTGCCCAGCTTGCCGGGCAGGCCGGCCAGCGACCACACCGGCTGCACCAGACTGTTGGCCTGTTCGCGCAGGCGCGCCAGCCAGCCGGCCTGGTCATCCAGCACGATCAGGGTGATGGCCAGCGCCAGGTAGGCCAGCAGCCGCAGCGGGCTGGCGGCATCACCGGAACGGGAAGCGACGGGGGGTCCGGCGTAGGGCGGCACGTCAACGATTCAACTGGCAGAAGGCGGAAGGGAAACATGCGGGCGCCCCGCCGGTGCGGGCCGGCCCATGCGGGCAGGCCGCACCCCGGAGGGGCGCTGCGGGCGGGAGCAGCCGGGACGGCTTATTCCGGCGCAAAGAACTCGTTGCCGTGCATGTCCACCAGCTCCAGCGCACGACCGCCACCGCGGGCCACGCAGGTCAGCGGATCGTCGGCCACCTGCACGTGCAGGCCGGTTTCCTCGGAAATCAGGCGGTCCAGGTCGCGCAGCAGGGCGCCACCACCGGTCAGCACGATGCCGCGCTCGGCCACGTCGGCGCACAGTTCCGGCGGGGTCTGTTCCAGCGCCAGCTTGACCGCGCTGACGATGCCCGACAGCGGCTCGTGCAGGGCTTCCAGCACCTCGTTGGAGCTGATCTTGATCATCTTCGGCACGCCCTCGGCCAGGTTGCGACCGGAGATTTCCATCTCGATCACTTCCGCCTGCGGGTAGGCGCAGCCCAGCTCCACCTTGATGCGTTCGGCGGTGGCTTCACCGATCAGCATGCCGTGGTTGCGGCGCACGTAGTTGGTGATCGACTCGTCGAAGCGGTCGCCACCAATGCGCACCGAGGCCGAATAGACGATGCCGTTCAGCGAGATCACCGCCACTTCGGTGGTGCCGCCGCCGATATCGATGACCATCGAGCCGCGGGCTTCGGTGACCGGCATGCCGGCGCCGATCGCGGCGGCCATGGGCTCTTCGATCAGGAACACATCACGGGCACCGGCTTCCTCGGCCGATTCCTTGATGGCGCGGCGCTCGACCTGGGTGGAACCGGCCGGCACGCAGACCAGCACGCGCGGGCTGGGGCGCAGCACGCGGGACTTGTGCACCTTCTTGATGAAGTGCTTGAGCATCGCTTCGGTGTAGGTGAAATCGGCGATGACGCCGTCCTTCATCGGGCGGATGGTGGTGATGTGGCCCGGGGTACGGCCCAACATCTGCTTGGCTTCGGCGCCTACGGCTGCCACCGAGCGGGTGCCACCAATGGCACGGTCCTGGCGCACGGCCACGACCGACGGCTCGTTCAGCACGATCCCCTGCCCGCGCACGTAGATGAGGGTGTTGGCCGTGCCCAGGTCGATGGACAGGTCGTTGGAGAACATGCCACGGAGTTTCTTGAACATCTGAGGAAGGAGTCCTGAGGGGTGTCGTGCCCGCCGCGGGATGGCGAAAAAATGGGCAGAAATCGAGGCCGACAAGCCTAGCAACCCGCCTGCCGCCGAGCAAGGAAAAAACTAGCTGAACCCGCGTCTTCACAGGCTTTCGGCCTGATCGGGCATCACCCGGTTCTGGCCCTGAGCGGCACCAGCGGGTAACCTTTGCGCCGTCGGGCGCCCATGGGCGCCGTTTGCTTGCCCGCCGAAGCGGGCCGGCCCACCCCAAAATTCACCGCATAGGCTTACATCGATGTCCGCTCTGATCTGTGGTTCTCTTGCCTTCGACACCATCATGGTGTTCCCGGACCAGTTCAAGAATCACATCCTGCCGGACAAGGTGCACATCCTGAACGTGTCCTTCCTGGTCCCGCGCATGCGCCGCGAGTTCGGCGGCTGCGCCGGCAACATCGCCTACAACCTGCACCTGCTGGGCGGCGAGCCGATCCCGATGGGCACCGTGGGTTCGGATTTCGGCCCCTACCGCGAATACTTCGAAGGCCTGGGCATCGACCTGTCGCGCGTGCGCGTGATCGATGAGCTGTTCACCCCGCAGGCGTTCATCACCACCGACCACGACAACAACCAGATCACCGCCTTCCACCCGGGCGCGATGATGCGTTCGTACGAAAACCACGTGCGCGGCGTGCCGGGCGTGACCCTGGGCCTGGTCGGCCCGGACGGCCGCGAGGGCATGATCCAGAACGCGCAGGAATTCCACGAAGACGGCATCCCGTTCATCTTCGACCCGGGCCAGGCCATGCCGCTGTTCAACGGCCCGGAACTGCGCGCGTTCATCGAGCAGGCCGACTACGTGGTGGTGAACGACTACGAGTCGAACCTGCTGCAGGAACGCACCGGCTGGGACGAGAAGGAGATCGTGAGCCGGGTGAAGGCCTACATCACCACCCGCGGCCCGAAGGGCGCGGTGATCCACACCCCGGAAAAGAGCTACGACATTCCGCCGGCGCACGAGCGCCGCGTGGTCGACCCGACGGGCTGCGGCGACGCCTTCCGCGCCGGCCTGATCTACGGCATCCAGAAGGGCTACGACTGGCTGACCATCGGCCGCATGGGCAACCTGATGGGCGCGCTGAAGGTCGAGCACCCGGGCACCCAGAACCAGCGCTTCACGTTCGATGAGTTCAACGAGCAGTTCAAACAGCAGTTCGGCTACGCGCTGAACGCGTAACCGAAGGGCAATGCCCTGGGTAGGTGTCGACCTTGGTCGACACGCCGGGCACGGCCCGGCACGGCGGAATGATCACCCCTGCCACGCCGCGTGCAACGCGCGGCAATCGGCGAAATGCCAATCCGCGCGGCCGGGCCACGGGTTGTCCGGCAGGTTGACCAGCACGGTGCGCGCACCGGCGGCGCGGCCACAGTCCAGATCGTAGGCGTGGTCGCCCACCATCACCGCCCCGCCGGCGCTGGCCCCCCAGCGCCGCAGATGCTGCTGCACGCCATCGGGCGAGGGCTTGGGCACCGCTTCATCGCGGCCGATGATGGCGCCATCGTCGAACAGATCCCCTACCCCGATCGAATCCAGCGTCAACTTGGCCAGCGCATGGTCGTTGCGGGTCAGGATGCCGAGCTGGCAGCCGGCTGCGGCCAGCGCACGCAGCAGCGCCACCGCCCCCGGCGCCGGCAGTGCGCCTGCGGCCAGCGCCCGCTCGTGGTCCAGCAGCCAGGCGTGCTTCTGCGCCGCCTCCGCCGCCGGCAGGCCGGCCAGGTGCGCCAGGATGTCCGCACTGGGCGGGATGCCCAGCGCGCGCTTGATGCCGTCGAAATCATGCATGGCCACGGTCAGCGTGCCATCCATGTCGAACACCCAGTGGCGCACGGCCGACAGGGGCGGTGCCACCGTCGCCTGGGCTGTTACTTCCACCACGACGGCATGCGGCTGCTGTCCACGCCGCCGGTCTCGAACACCGCGGTGCGGGTGCCGCCGGCCTTCACCGGGAACTCGATGCTGATCGACTGGCCCTTCTGCGCCAGCTTCCACAGCGCCTTCTGGTCGGTGATGAACATCGCGATGGCCTCGTCGGTCTTCGGCCGCCACGCAGCCATCGATACCGGCTTGCCGCCGTCCACGGTCACCTTCACCGTGCACTGCGGGCAACGGAAATCGCCGGCCTGCAGCACCAGGTAGGCGTGCCGCTTCCATTCGGGGTGGTCACGGAACACCAGCTGCACCGGCTTGGCGCCGCTGCCGTCCACGTCCACGCGTTCCTTGCTGTAGATCGACGCCGAACGCTGCACGCCCTTGCTGCCGACCGGAATCTCGTTGTACTGCCACAGCGCCTGCATGCGACGCAGGTTGCGCGCGGCATCGGCCTTGGCCTTCACCTCATCGAAGCCGGCGGCAATGCGCTCGGCGGCGGCGGTGTCCTTGTACTGGTCCAGCAGCGAGCCGCCATGGATGCGCGCGCGTTCCCAGTCCCGTGCGGCCACGGCGGTGTCGTACTGTTTGGCCACCTCGTCGGCCTTGGCTTCCTTCTGCGCCTGCGCGGCCGCGGCCGCCGCTTCCTGCGCCTTGCGCTCTTCTTCGGGGTTGCTGCAGGCGGCCAGCGCCAAGGTGCAGGCGGCGATCAGGAACAGACGTTTCATGTGGAGGTCCTTCGTGTGTGCGCGGTTCTGTAGAGTCGAGCCATGCTCGACTGGCTCTTCAAGAGCAGTCGAGCAAGCTCGACTCTACCGAAGCGTAGAGCAACGGCAGTCGAGCATGGCTCGACTCTACGAAAAGCGCCGGGGGGTGCCCGGCGCTTCTGCTTACTTGGCTTCGGCCTTGGCCAGCATGTCCTGCACCGAGGCGGTGGTGATCGGGTGGTAACCCGGCTTGGCCTTCTCGAAGGCCTGCTTGGCGAACGCCAGGCCCTCGGGCGTCTTCACCAGTTCGGCGTAGATCGGCATGATCAGCTTGCGACGGCCCACGCGCTCGATGAACGCACCGGCCGCTTCGTTGGCCTGGGTGTAGCCGCTGCGGATGGTCAGCGGGTACCAGCGCATGGCGATTTCGCCGTTCGCGGTGCCGGTGAAGTGGTAGGCCTTGTCCAGCGCGGCCAGCTTGTCCAGCGGCAGGGTGGTGCCCAGGCCGTCGATGAAGCGCACCCATTCCTGGGTGCCCCATTCGGCGGTGACCTGGCTCCCCGGCAGGCTGCCGGCGCCGGAGAAGGCGATGCGCGCGGCATCGACGCTGCTGAAGTTGCGCGACTGCGCCTTGGCGGCGAACGCCGGGATGCCCGGCTCGTCCAGCCATGCCTTCAGTTCGGCTTCGCTCACCGCCGTCGGGTTCTTCGGCAGCAGGTTCTTCTTCAGGTACTCGACGAACTGGTCGGTGTTGGCGCTCTGGAAGGCATGGTCATCGAACCAGCCACGCAGGAACGGATCGAAGGTTTCGCGGCCGAAGCGCTGTTCCAGGAACTCCAGGAACCAGGAACCCTTCACGTAGGCCACCTGGCTCAGGGCTTCGTCGGGGTCACGCTCGTTCAGCGGCGGCAGTGCCAGGGCCTGGTCGGCCGGGCTCATGTCCTTCACTTCGGCCAGCAGATCGGTCTGGTCGATCTGCTTTTCCATTTCGGCCATTTCCTTGCCGTACAGGGCTTCGGTAATGCGCCCCTGCACGTAGGTGGTGAAGCCTTCGTTCAACCAGATGTCCTTCCAGCTGGCATTGGTCACCAGGTTGCCCGACCAGCTGTGCGCCAGTTCGTGGGCCACCAGCGAAACCAGCGACTTGTCGCCGACGATCACGGTGGGCGTGGCGAAGGTCAGGCGCGGGTTTTCCATGCCGCCGAACGGGAACGACGGCGGCAGCACCAGCATGTCGTAGCGGCCCCAGCGGTATTCGCCGTACAGCTTCTCGGCGGCACCGATCATCTTCTCGGTGTCTTCGAACTCCTTGGCGGCCTTGTTCACCATGGTCGGCTCGGCCCAGACACCGGAACGGCCGGAAATCGGCTCGAACACCAGGTCACCGGCGGCGATGGCCAGCAGGTAGGACGGAATCGGCTGCGGCATCTTGAAGGTGTAGTCACCATCACGCGCGGCCTTGGGATCGTTGTCGGCGCTCATCAGCACCATGACGTCCGGGCGCGAGACCACGTGCGCGCTGTAGGTGAAGCGCACGCTGGGGGTGTCCTGCAGCGGCACCCAGGAACGGGCGTGGATGGCCTGCGACTGGCTGAACATGAAGGGCAGCTTCTTGCCCTCGGTCATCGACGGCTCCAGCCACTGCAGGCCCGAGGCGGTCGGGGCGGTGTGGTAGCTCACTTCCACCTTGGCCGGCTGGGCCGGCGCTTCGATGGTCAGCTTGCTGCCGAACACCTTGTCGACCGGGGCCAGTTCGAACTTCAGCGGGCTGCGCGCGCCGTCGGC
This sequence comes from Stenotrophomonas sp. YAU14D1_LEIMI4_1, assembly GCF_003086815.1. Taxonomy (NCBI): domain Bacteria; kingdom Pseudomonadati; phylum Pseudomonadota; class Gammaproteobacteria; order Lysobacterales; family Lysobacteraceae; genus Stenotrophomonas; species Stenotrophomonas sp. YAU14D1_LEIMI4_1. Next base: position 3,634,674 of record NZ_CP025997.1, read on the forward strand.
GGCGATGGCCTCGACCTTGGAAACGCTCAGCTCACGGGTGTCCAGCACCAGCTGCTGGGCGTCCTTCTGCTTCCATTCCAGGGTGTAGGTGGCGGTGCCGCCGATCTGCTTCTGGTCGAAGTCCAGCTTCAGATCCAGCGCGATGTCCTTGATGACGACCTTGTCCGGCTCGGCATAGGAGCTTTCGTCGTGGCTGCGGTTTTCGGCGTTCACGGGGGCAGCGGGGGCCTTTTCGGCAGTCGGGGCGGCGGCGGGCGCGGCCGCCTCCTGGGAGCAGCCGGCGGCCAGGGCCACGGCCAGCGGAAGGAGCATCAGCGGATTACGCATGAATCGGGACCGTTACGGGGATCAAACCCCAATGGTACCTCCCTCCGGCCCCGCAGGCGTTGCGCGATGCGGGGTAAGGCCGGCCGGGGGGCCCGCCCTGCGGCGTTGGTAGGTGCCAACCTTGGTTGGCACGGTGTGTCAGCGCCCGGCGTGGGCCCAGTGCCGACCAAGGTCGGCACCTACCAGGGCAGGGCTTACAGCTTGTAGCCGGAATGGATCGAAACGATGCCGCCGGTCAGGTTCTTGTAGTGGCAGCGCTCGAAACCGGCCTGCCCCATCATCGCCTTCAGTTCTTCCTGCGGCGGGTGCTTGCGGATGCTTTCAGCCAGGTACTGGTAGCTGTCCGAATCGTTGGCGAACAGCTTGCCCAGCTTCGGCAGGATCCTGAACGAGTGGAAATCGTAGATCGGCTTGAACCAGTCGGCGGTGACTTCGGAGAACTCCAGCACGCGGGCCTGGCCGCCCACCTTCAGCACGCGGTACATCTCGCGCAGGCCGGCATCCTTGTCGGTCACGTTGCGCAGACCGAAGGCGATGGTGACCAGATCGAAGCTGTTGTCCGGGAACGGCAGGGCTTCGGCGTTGCACTGCACGTAGTCCAGGCCCAGCACCAGGCCGCGGTTGGTCAGCCGGTCACGGCCGACCGACAGCATGCCGGCGTTGATGTCGCCCAGCACCACCGAGCCCTCGGCGCCCACGCGCTCCTTCAGCAGGGCGGCGATATCGCCGGTGCCGCCGGCCAGGTCGAGCACGCGGTCGCCCGGCTTCACCTGCGCGGTGGCTACGTAGTAGCGCTTCCAGGCCCGGTGCACGCCCAGGCTCATCAGGTCGTTCATCAGGTCGTAGTTGCGCGCGACCGAAGTGAACACCTGCCCGACCAGCTTCTGCTTGTCCTTGGCGTCGACGTCGCGGAACCCGAAGTGGGTGGTACCGGATTTGTAGGGGGATTCGCTCATGCCCCCGATTATCGCACCGCTGGGGCCGCTGCGGGGCAACGGCGCCGTATCATGGCCGGCCATGACCCACCGGAGCCCCGCATGATCACCACGCCCGACTACCAGGCCCTGCTGCAGACCGCCATTGCCGAAGCCCGCCAGGGCCTGGCCGAAGGCGGCGTGCCGATCGGCGCGGCGCTGTACCACAACGATGGCCGCCTGCTGGGCTGCGGCCACAACCGCCGCGTGCAGGAAGGTGACCCCTCGGTGCACGGCGAAACCGATGCCTTCCGCAAGGCCGGCCGCCAGCGCCGTTACCAGGACACCATCATGGTGACCACCCTGGCCCCGTGCTGGTACTGCTCCGGGCTGGTGCGCCAGTTCAACATCGGCACCGTGGTGGTGGGCGAATCGCGCACCTTCCAGGGCGGCATCGACTGGCTGCGCGAGAACGGCGTGAACGTGATCGACCTGGACAGCCAGGAATGCGTGGATCTGCTGGGCGGTTTCATTGCGCAGCATCCGGACGTCTGGAACGAAGACATCGGCGAATAAGCCGCCGCGCCGTGAAGGCGCTGCACGCTTTATGAATTCTTCAGCGCCGGCGCAGCCTTGTGCCGGCTGCGTCTGCGGCGTTGCGTGCGCACTGCTGCACAGTCAGCCACGTCAGTTGCACACACGCCACTAACATCGCGTGCACGCAAGGGGCCTACGGTGGAACGCACCGGGGCCCGTTGCTCCGGCGGAGCCAGCCGATGAGCGCGCACGCCGCACCTTCCCTGCCCGACCACCCGGCCCTTGCCGGCATCCGCGAACGCCTGCGCCAGCAGTTCGCGCTGCACCGCCGTGGCGCGCCGTTCTGGGCTGCCTATCAAGGTCTGCAGCTGGAAGTGATGCGCGAGCACCCACGCGACCAGGTGCAGCTGTGCAATGCCATGGCCGACATGGCCGAAGCACTGGGCGCGGTGGAGCATGCGCAACTGCTGGATGCGCACACCGGATGCACGCCGCACTGACACGGCATGCACCGGCAACCCACGACACTCGGCATCAGCCCCCACTCCCTTTCACCTTCTGCCCATTGGATCGTCATGCACGCTGAAGTCCCCACCATTCCCCCGGTCATCAATGTCGACGCCGAGCTGGACCACTGGCGCCGCCAGCATGCCGATGGCGCGCTTGCGCACAACTCGTTCGGTTCGTACGTGCCGTGGGTCAAGTTCGCCTGCGATTCGTTGATCACCCAGCCGCGTGCCAGCGATGCGCAGCGCGATGAGATGTTCCAGACCCAGTACGCCCTGCAGATCATGCCGCGCCTGACCGAGGCGCAGGCCCGCGAGTTCGTCGAACGCTGCTGGCAGCACGTCTACCAGAGCAGCCCGGTACGCAGTCAGCAGGCGCCGCGCCTGCGCGCCTGAGCCGCGCTGCTGCACGGCCCGTGCACGGGCCGCTGCCGATCATCCGCGTCATTCCCCTGGAACGACCCCGATGAGCGCACGCAACCTGTTCAACACCTTGGCCAAGAAGGCCTCCGCCGCGGCCGGCTCGCCGTGGACCTTCCTGACGGCGATCAGCGTCGTGGTGCTGTGGGGTATCAGCGGCCCGGTGTTCGGCTTCAACGACACCTGGCAGCTGGTCATCAATACCGGCACCACCATCATCACCTTCCTGATGGTGTTCCTGATCCAGCACACGCAGAACTCTGATACCGCGGCGATGCAGATCAAGCTGGACGAGCTGATCCGCGCCACGGCCGATGCCAACAACGAGTTGCTGGATCTGGAGGAAATGGACGAGGAGCGGCTGGAAGAGATCCGCGCCGAGTACGAGCGCATGGCCCGCGAGGCAGGTGATGCGCTGGCGCGGGTACGCGCATGCCGCGTTCCCCCGCGCGATGATGAAGCGGTTTAACGCCCGCGCCTGCAATCCCGCTTTGGTAGATGCCAACCTTGGTTGGCATGCTTTTCAACGCACGTGCCTGGAACCCCGCTTCGGTAGATGCCAACCTTGGTTGGCATGCTTTTCAAAGCGCGCGCCTGCAATCCCGCTTCGGTAGATGCCAACCTTGGTTGGCATGCTTTTCAACGCGCGTGCCAACGTTGTGCCAACCAAGGTTGGCACCTACCAGAGCCAAGGCAACCTCGCGCGGCCTGCGCTGGGCCGTGCCGGGGGCGCGGCTCAGCTGCGCTCGCGCCAGCCGCCGCCCAGCACTTTGTACAGGGTGATGCGGTTGGCCTGCTGGGCCAGCTGCGCCTGCAGCTGGGTCTGCTGTGCGCTGTAGGCGGTACGGCGCGCGTCGAGCAGGGTGACGAAGCTGTCCAGGCCGGCGTCATAGCGTGCCTGCGACAGGCGGTTGGCCAGCTCGGCCGCTTCCACCAGGCGCTGCTGCGAGGCCACCTGCTCGTCCAGGCTGACGTTCAGCGCCAGCGCATCGGCGGTTTCGCGGAAGCCGGTCTGGATCGACTTTTCATACTCGGCCAGTGCGATATCACGCTCGGCATTGGCCACGGCCAGGTTCGCGCGCAGCTTGCCGCCCTGGAAGATCGGCAGGGTGATGGTGGGCAGGAAGCTCCACACCCGGGTGCCACTGTCGAACAGCCCGGACAGCTCACCGGAACTGCTGCCAACACTGCCGGTCAGCTTGATGCTGGGGAAGAACGCGGCCCGCGCGGCACCGATGTTGGCATTGGCGGCCAGCAGCTGGTGTTCGGCGGCCATGATGTCCGGGCGCTGCAGCAGCACGTCGCTGGGCAGCCCCGCCGGCGGCGGCGCCAGCGCCAGTACCTGCGGTGCGATGCTGTCCGGCAGCAGTGCCGGATCGACCTGGCCACCGGCCAGCAGCGCCAGTGCATTGCGGTCCTGCGCCAGCTGGCCGCGCAGACGCGCCGCGTCGGTGCGTGCGGTTTCCACCAGCGTGCGCGTCTGACTCAGCTCCAGGCCCGAACTGCCACCGCGCTCGTGGCGTGCTTCGGCCAGGCGCAGCGAATCCTCGTAGGTCTTCAGGGTCGCTTCGGCAATCTTCAGCTGCTGCTGGTCGGCGCCGTAGGTCAGCCATGCGGTGGCGGTCTCGGCCACCAGGCTCAGCTGCGCGTTGCGGCGGTTGGCGGCCACGGCGAAGTACTGCTGCAGCGCCGCTTCGCTCAGGTTGCGCACGCGGCCGAACAGATCCAGCTCGAACTCGGCCACGCCCAGGTTGGCAGTGAACTGTTCGCTGACCGGCACATCACCGCCGCTGCGCTGCATCTGCCCCTGCGCGGCCAGCGCAGGCACGCGGTCGGCGCGCTGCACGCGATACTGTCCGCGTGCCTTTTCCACGTTCAGCACGGCCACGCGCAGGTCGCGGTTGTTGGCCAGGGCCTGGCCGATCACCTCCTGCAGGCGCGCATCGGTGAAGAAATCACGCCAGCCAACGGCGGCCGCATCGGCCACTTCGCCTTCGGTGGCTTCCGCCGGCCACTGCGCGGGAATGCCCGGGGCAACGGCGGTGTTCTTCGGCACCAGGGTGGAACAGCCGCCCAGCACAAGGGCCACGGCGGCAGAAAGAACAAGGGTATGGAATTTCATGGCGACACCTTGGGGTCACGATGGCGGCGCCGGACAGGGCCCGGCGCCGCCGGCAGGGTTACGCCGCGGTCTTGCGCTTGAACACGCGCTGCACGACCACGAAGAACAACGGAATGAAGAACACGCCCAGCACGGTGCCGACCAGCATGCCGCCCAGCACGCCGGTGCCGATGGCACGCTGCGCACCGGAACCCGCACCGGAGGCGATGGCCAGCGGCAGCACGCCCAGGCCGAAGGCCAGCGAGGTCATGATGATCGGGCGCAGGCGGTCACGCACGGCGTGCATGGTCGCTTCGATCAGGCCAATGCCCTTCTCCAGGTTTTCCTTGGCGAATTCCACGATCAGGATCGCGTTCTTGCTGGTCAGGCCCACCGTGGTCAGCATCGCTACCTGGAAGTAGATGTCGCGCTCCATGCCACGGAAGGTGTTGGCCAGCACGGCACCCAGGATGCCCAGCGGCGCCACCAGCAGCACCGAGGTCGGCACGCTCCAGCTTTCATACAGGGCGGCCAGGCACAGGAACACGATCAGCAGCGACAGCGTGTACAGCAGCGGGGTCTGCGAACCGGCCTGGCGTTCCTGGTAGGACAGCGCGGTCCATTCGATCTCGAAGCCCGGCGGCAGGTCCTTGGCGATGCGCTCGATCTCGGCCATGGCATCGCCGGAGGCAACGCCGGCGGCCGGCTCACCCTGGATTTCCATCGCCGACACGCCGTTGTAGCGTTCCAGGCGCGGCGAACCGTAGTCCCAGCGCTTGGTGGCGAAGGCACTGAACGGCACCATCTCGCCCTGCCCGTTCTTCACCGACCAGACGTTGAAATCGTCCGGGTTCATGCGGAACGGTGCATCGGCCATCACGTACACGCGCTTGACCCGGCCACGGTCGATGAAGTCATCGATGTAGCTGCTGCCCCAGGCCGCGGCCAGGGTGTTGTTGATCGAGCTGATCGACAGACCCAGCGCGTTGGCCTTTTCCACGTCCACGTCGATGCGCAGCTGCGGCGTATCTTCCTGGCCGTTGGGGCGCACGTTGGCCAGCAGCTTGCTCTGCCCTGCCGCACCCAGCAGCTGGTTGCGCGCGGCCAGCAGGGCGTCGTGGCCCTTGCCGCTGGTGTCCTTCAGGAAGAACGTATAGCCCGAACCAATGCCCAGCTCCGGCATGGCCGGCGGCGGGAAGGCGAAGATGAAGGCGTCCTTGATCTGGCCCAGTGCGCCCATCGCACGCCCGGTGATCGCACCCACGCTCTGGTCGGCATCACGCTCGCTCCAGTCCTTCAGCTTCACGAATGCCATGCCCGCGTTCTGGCCCATGCCGGCGAAGCTGAAGCCCTGCACCGCGAAGATCGACTCGACGGCGTCGGCTTCGTTCTTCAGGAAGTGGTCTTCCAGCTTGGCCATCGCTTCCAGCGTGCGTTCCTGGGTGGCGCCGACCGGGGTCTGCACCAGCGCCATCATGATGCCCTGGTCTTCATTGGGCAGGAACGAGCTGGGCAGGCGCGCGAACAGTACGCCCATCACGACGGCCAGGGCCAGGAAGATACCCATGAAGCGCCACGGGCGATGGATGATGCCCTTCACGCCGCGCTGGTAGGTTTCGCTGGAACGGTCGAAGCCGCGGTTGAAGCCGTTGAAGAACCGGCCGACCAGGCCACGGTGGGCCACATGGTGCTCGCCCTTCTTCAGCGGCTTGAGCATGGTGGCGCACAGCGCCGGGGTCAGCACGATCGCCACCAGCACCGACAGCGCCATGGCCGAAACAATGGTGGCCGAGAACTGGCGATAGATGATGCCGGTGGAGCCGCTCATGAAGGCCATCGGCACGAACACCGCCGACAGCACCAGGCCGATACCCACCAGCGCGCCGGTGATCTGGCTCATCGACTTGCGGGTGGCTTCCAGCGGCGACAGGCCCTCTTCGGACATGATGCGTTCGACGTTCTCCACCACCACGATGGCGTCGTCCACCAGCAGGCCGATGGCCAGCACCATGGCGAACATGGTCAGCATGTTCACCGAGAAGCCCAGCGCAGCCAGCACGCCGAAGGTACCCAGCAGCACCACCGGCACCGCGATGGTGGGAATGAGGGTGGCGCGGAAGTTCTGCAGGAACAGGTACATCACCACGAACACCAGCACGATCGCTTCGATCAGGGTCTTGATGACGCCCTTGATCGAGACCTTCACGAACGGGGTGGTGTCGTACGGAATGACCGTTTCCAGGCCGGCCGGGAAGCTGGCCTTCATGTCATCCAGTGCCGCGCGCACGCCTTCGGCGGTATCCAGCGCGTTGGCGCCGGTGGCCAGGGTGATGGCGATACCGGTAGACGGCTTGCCGTTGTAGCGGGTGACGAAGTCGTAGCTTTCCGCGCCCAGTTCCACGCGGGCGACGTCGCCCAGGCGCAGTTCGCTGCCATCGGTGCCACCGCGCACCAGGATGTTGCGGAACTGTTCCGGGGTCTGCAGGCGGTCCTGCGCGTTGATGGTGGCGTTGAGCTGCTGGCCCTTCACCGACGGCGCACCACCCAGCTGGCCGATGGCCACCTGTGCGTTCTGCGCGGTGATCGCCGCGGTCACTTCATCGACCGACAGCTTGTAGGTGTGCAGCTTGTTCGGGTCCAGCCAGATGCGCATGGCGTACTTGCCACCGAACACCTGGATGTTGCCCACGCCCGGCACGCGGCTGAGCGTGTCGACGATGTTGGAGCCCACGTAGTCGGCGATGTCGTTGGCATCCATGCTGCCATCGTTGGACACAAAGCCCAGCACCTGCAGGAAGCCGCTGCTGGACTTGGCCACGTTGATGCCCTGCCGCTGTACTTCCTGCGGCAGCAGCGGCATGGCCAGCTGCAGCTTGTTCTGCACCTGCACCTGGGCGATGTCCGGGTTGGTGCCGGCTTCGAAGGTGAGGGTGATGGTGGCCTGGCCGTTGGCCGAGCTGTTGGACGAGAAGTAGATCAGGCCATCCAGGCCCTTCATGTTCTGCTCGATGATCTGCGTGACCGAGTCCTCGACCACCTTGGCCGATGCACCCGGGTAGGTGGCGCTGATCTCGACGGCCGGCGGGGCCACTTCGGGATACATCGACACCGGCAGCTTCATCACCGCCAGCGCACCGGCCAGCATGATGATGATGGCGATCACCCACGCGAAGATGGGTCGATCAATAAAGAAACGTGCCATGGAATTCTCCGCTTACTTCGCGTCGCCGGCCGGCTGCGCGGCAGGCTGCGGGGCGGCGTCCGGCGTGGCCGGAGCAGCGCCCTTCTCGGTGGCCTGCACGGGCATGCCGGGGCCGATCTTCTGCAGGCCTTCAACAATGACCTTGTCACCCGGCTGCAAGCCGTCCTCGACCAGCCACTTGTCGGCGATTGCGCGGCTGACCTTCACCGGACGCACTTCCACCTTGTTGTCCTTGCCCACCACCATGGCGCTGGTATCGCCCTTGGCGTCGCGGGCGATGCCCTGCATCGGCACCAGCACGGCATCGGCGCGCACGCCGCCGCCGATCACCGCGCGCACGTACATGCCCGGCATCAGCAGGCCATCGGGGTTGTCCACCTTCACCCGCAGCGCGTAGCTGCCGGTGGTCGGGTCCACGCTGACTTCGGAGAACTCCAGCGCGCCCTTGTGCGGGAACTCGCTGCCGTCTTCCAGCAGGATGGTGACCGGCAGGGTCTGGTTGTCCTGCAGGCGGCCGGCGGCCAGTTCGCGGCGCAGCTGCAGCAGCTCGGCCGAGGACTGGGTCAGATCGACGTAGATCGGGCTGAGCTGCTGCACGGTGGCCAGCGCGTCGGCCTGGCCGGCGCTGACCAGCGCGCCCTGGGTGACGCTGGACTTGCCGATGCGGCCGCTGATGGGCGCGGTGATGCGGGCATAGCCCAGGGTGACGTTGGCCGCATCCAGCGAGGCCTTGGCGGCACCGACATCGGCCTCGGCCTGCTTCTGCGCGGCCACGGCGTTTTCCAGGTCCTGCTGGCTGACTGCATCGACCTTGGCCAGTTCGGTAATGCGCTTGGCGCTCAGGCGCGCGGCATTGGCGGTGGCTTCGGCGCGGGCCAACTGGGCGCGGGCGCTGTTGGCCTGGGCGCGGTAGCTGGCGTCTTCAATCTGGTACAGCGGCTGTCCTTCCTTCACTAGGCCGCCTTCAGCGAACAGGCGCTTGGCGACGATGCCGCTGACCTGCGGGCGCACTTCGGCCACCAGGAAGGCATTGGTACGGCCGGGCAGTTCGCGGGTCAGGCCCACGCTTTCCGACTTCAGGGTCACCACGGTCACCTGGCCGGGGCCTTGCTGGGGCTGTTCGGGTTGGCCACCGCAGGCGGCCACGGTCGCGGCGATGGCCAGCGACAGCAGGAAAGGACGGATTCGGGTCAGGTGCATGGGGCTGGGGGCTCGCGGGTAGAGGGAATTCTCAGGGCGCCCTGATACGACTGCCGGGCACCAGAAACGGGCTGGGTGGTCGCGAGGGGGCTGCCCTCCCCGGGGCATGGGCAGGCGCACATACACGGCGGGGAGCGTGGATGCGAAATATACATACATGCTTGTTTGTTTGTAAAGCGGTACAATTCAGCCAGGTTTCACCGGCATTCGTACCCACTCACCGACCCATGGCGCGCAAGACCAAAGAGGACACCCAGGCCACCCGCGAAGGCATCCTTGATGCGGCCGAGGCCTGTTTCCATGAACACGGGGTGGCCCGCACCACGCTGGAGATGATCGGCGCGCGCGCCGGCTATACCCGCGGCGCGGTGTACTGGCACTTCAAGAACAAGACCGAGGTGCTGGCCGCGATCATCCAGCGGGTGCACCTGCCCTTCATGCAGGAGCTGGAACGCACGTCCAGCGATGAGCGGCAGACGCCGATCCACGACCTGCGCGCGGTGATGATCTACTCGTTCATCGAACTGTCCGAGGACGAGCGCCTGCGCAAGACCATGGAAATCATGCTGCGCAGCGATGCCTCGTCGGAAAGCCGGGCGCTGGCCGAACTGCAGCAGTCCGGTTTCCGCGATGCGCTGGACCGGATGGAACGTGCGCTGCGCCGGGCGCAGGACCTTGGCCAGCTGCGCGCCGGTGCCGACCCGAAGATTGCCGCGCGCATGCTGCACGCCACCGTGCTGGGCGTGCTGCACGGGGCGATGGTGGAACCAGAGCTGATGGACCTCAAGCGCGACGGCATGCTGGCGCTGGACATGACCCTGGCCGCCTACGTAAAGGACGGCGTGTTCGTGCCGGGGTCGATTCCCGAGCCGCTGCCGTAGGGTCAGCGCCACCGGGTAGATCCACGCCATGCGTGGATGGGCACGTGCATGGGATCCGACCCCATGAAAAAGGCCGCCTTTCGGCGGCCTCATGCGTTACGGGGGTTGGGGTCAGAGCCCTCGCTGGCTCGAGGGATCCGACCCCGCCTGGCATTACAGGATGTAGCGGCTCAGGTCCGGGTCCTGCACCAGTTCGCCCAGGTGTGCATCGACGTAGGCGCTGTCGATGGCCAGGGTTTCACCATCACGGTCCGGCGCTTCGTAGCTGAGCGAATCCAGCAGGCGTTCCAGCACGGTGTGCAGGCGACGGGCACCGATGTTCTCCTGGCGCTCGTTCACCTGGAAGGCAATCTCGGCCAGCCGGTCGATGGCATCGGCGGTGAAGGTGATCTTGACGCCTTCGGTGGCCAGCAGCGCTTCGTACTGCTTGGTCAGTGCGGCCTTGGGCTCGGTCAGGATGCGCACGAAATCGTTCTTGCTGAGCGCGCCCAGTTCCACGCGGATCGGGAAACGACCCTGCAGCTCCGGAATCAGGTCACTGGGCTTGGCCAGGTGGAACGCACCGGAGGCGATGAACAGGATGTGGTCGGTCTTGATCGTGCCGTACTTGGTGGACACGTTGGAACCTTCCACCAGCGGCAGCAGGTCGCGCTGTACGCCTTCGCGCGACACATCGCCACCACCCACGTTGTCTCCACGCTTGGCGACCTTGTCGATCTCGTCGATGAAGACGATGCCGTGCTGTTCGCAGGCTTCGATCGCCGCGGTGCGGATATCGTCTTCGTTGACCAGCTTGCCGGCCTCTTCTTCCACCAGCAGCGGGCGCGCGGCCTTGATGGTCAGCGTGCGCTTGTGTGCCTTGGCGCCACCGCCCAGATTGGCGAACATCGACTTCAACTGCTGGCCCATTTCTTCCATGCCCGGCGGGGTCATGATGTCCATGCTGACGTTGGCAGCCAGATCCAGTTCGATCTCGCGCTCGTCCAGCTCGCCGCTGCGCAGCATCTTGCGGAACTTGATGCGGGTTTCGTTGTCCTGCGCCGACGGTTCGTTGCGTGCGGCTTCCGGATCGAAACCGATACCGCCACTGCGACGCGGCAGCAGCGCATCCAGGATGCGGTCTTCGGCGCGCTCTTCGGCCTGCGTGCGCACGCGCACCTTGGCCTGCTCGCGGTAGAGCTTGACCGCGGTGTCGGCCAGGTCACGGATGATCTGCTCCACGTCCTTGCCGACGTAGCCCACTTCGGTGAAGCGGGTCGCTTCGACCTTCACGAACGGCGCGTTGGCCAGGGTGGCCAGGCGGCGTGCGATCTCGGTCTTGCCCACGCCGGTGGGGCCGATCATCAGAATGTTCTTCGGCATCACTTCATTGCGCAGCTCGGCCGGCAGCTGCATGCGGCGCCAGCGGTTGCGCAGGGCGATGGCCACCGCGCGCTTGGCGTCGTGCTGGCCCACGATATGCCGGTCCAGTTCCTGCACGATCTCGCGCGGGGTCATGGTGGCAGAGGAAACTTCGATCTTCGACATGGATGTGCTCACGAATGCGTTGTCGATGACGCCGGAACCGAACGGCTCCGGCCGGTAGCGCCGGGCCCTGCCCGGCGGATCGGGGAGCCTTACAGCTCCTCGACCACCACGTTGCGGTTGGTGTAGATGCAGATGTCGCCGGCAATGCCGATGGCTTCGCTGGCAATCGTGCGTGCATCCAGTTCGGTGTGCGCCATCAGCGCGCGTGCGGCCGACAGGGCATAGGAACCGCCGGAACCGATGGCGATGATGCCGTCCTCCGGCTCGATCACATCGCCGGTGCCGCTGATGATCAGCGAGGTTTCCTTGTCGGCCACGGCCAGCAGGGCCTCCAGCTTGCCCAGGCGGCGCTCGGTGCGCCAATCCTTGGCCAGCTCGACGGCGGCACGCTGCAGCTGGCCATGCTTTTCCAGCTTGGCTTCGAACAGTTCGAACAGGGTGAAGGCATCGGCGGCGGCGCCGGCGAAACCGGCCAGCACCTGGCCGTCGCGGCCGAGCCGGCGGACCTTGCGTGCATTGCCCTTCATCACCGTGTGGCCCAGCGTGACCTGGCCATCACCGGCAATGGCCACGTGCTCGCCGCGGCGGACGCAGACGATGGTGGTGGCGTGGAAAACGTTGGGATTCTGACTGGGGTCCATGCGGCCTCCGATAGCTGTTCACCGGACATGGGGACAGCAGCGGGGGTGATCAAGCCTGCGTGGATGGCTGCCGTTCAGCGGCGGCACTGCGCTCGCCGGGCATGGCCCGGCGCTACCCGGTCGGTTTGCGCTTGGCGCGCGGGTGGGACGCGTCGTAGACCTTGGCCAGGTGCTGGAAATCCAGATGGGTGTAGATCTGGGTCGTGGCGATGTCGGCGTGGCCCAGCAGTTCTTGCACGCCGCGCAGATCGCCCGACGATTCCAGGATGTGGCTGGCGAAGCTGTGCCGCAGCATGTGCGGGTGCACGTGCTTGAACAGGCCCTGGCGCTGCGCCAGCTGGCGGATGCGCACCTGCACCGCGCGCTGGCTGATCGGCCCGTTGCGGCCGGGAAACACCGGCAGGGCCGGCAGTCCGCCACTTTCACTGCGCCAGGCCAGCAGCGCCTCGCGCGCCGGCCGCCCGAACGGCACCCGGCGCTGGCGGTTGCCCTTGCCCATCACGTTCACCAGGCCGCTGGCGAAATCCAGGTCGCGCCAGGTCAGCGCGCAGACTTCGCTCAGGCGCAGGCCCGACGAATAGAACAGTTCCAGCAGCGCGCGGTCACGGCGGCCCAGCTCGCCTTCCGGCTCCAGCTCGACCAGCTGCACCGCTTCATCGGCATCCAGCACCTGCGGCAGGCGCCGCGGCGCGCGCGGTGCCTTCAGGGTGGCCGCCGGGCTGGCCTCGATGCGGCCATGGCGCAGCAGCCAGGCATAGAAACTGCGGCAGGCCGACAGGCGGCGCTGCAGGCTCTTGGCCGACAGCCCGCGGCGGTGCTCGTCGGCCACGAACTGGCGCACGGCGTCCACGTCCAGCGCCTCCACCGCCACACCGCGCGGTTCGGCCCAGACCGACAGCGCATCCAGGTCGCGGCGGTAGGCGTCGAGCGTGTGCGCCGACATCCGCCGTTCCACCTGCAGGTGCTGCAGGAACTGCTGTACCGCGCTCATCGAGGCAGCGCTCCGTTCAGTCGTGGAATCGCTTCAGGCCGGTGGCCAGTGCATCGCCCATCATGCGCAGGAACAGCGTGCCCATGCCCGGGTAGAAACGATTCGGGTCGTGGCTGCCCACGGCAATCAGGCCGACGCCCGGCAGCGGCAGCAGGGCGGTGGTCTGCACTTCCTCGCTGCGCACCCCGTACAGCACGGCGTTCTTGTCGGCCTGCAGGCGGCCGCAGATCGGCTCGCCATCCTTCAGGCAGTCGCGGAACGGGCCCAGCTGCGGGTCATCGGCGGCGATCACCTGCAGCCAGTCGGCCTGTTCCAGCCCGGCCACTGGCGCATGCACCACCAGCCGCACCAGATCGCCGGCGAAGTCTTCCTGCAGCGAGGCGGCCATCGCGCGCAGCGTATCGGCGGCGTTGTCCTGCTTCATCAGGGCCAGGGTCAGCTGATGGGTACGCACCGCCAGCCGCTCGTTCACCTGGGCGGTGGCGCCCAGGTCGGCCAACCGCCGCGCCAGCTCGCGGTTCTTCTCGCGCAGCACTTCCAGCTGGTAGCTGGCCAGCGACGCGGTGGGGCCGTCGTCGCGCGGCACCACCAGGGTCAGGGCCAGGTCGGGAAACTGCTTGAGGAAGCCGGGATGCCGCCGCAGCCAACTGGCGACTTCGTGGGCCCCGAGCTTGTCGGCGGTCTCAGTCATGCACTCCACTCCCCTTCGAAGACGAATGCGGTCGGGCCGGCCATCACCACCGGCTGGCCTTCACCGGGCCACTGGATACGCAGTTCACCACCGGGCAGGCTGATGCGGGCATCACGCTGCAGGCGGCCGCGCTGCATCAGGGTGACCGCCGCGGCACAGGCACCGCTGCCGCAGGCCAGGGTCTCGCCCACGCCGCGTTCGAACACGCGCAGGCGCGCATGGTCCGGCGCCATCACCTGGGCAAAGCCCACGTTCACCGAATTGGGGAACGAGGCGTGCTGCTGCAGCAGGCCGCCCACGCGTTCCACCGGCGCGGCGTCGACCAGGCCCACTTCGATCACCGCATGCGGGTTGCCCATCGACACGGCGGCGAAGCGTACGCTCTCGCCCTGCAGCGGCAGCAGGTATTCCTCACGCGGGTGGGCAAAGCCCACCAGCGGCACCTGCGCCGGTTCGAACGCCGGCACGCCCATGGCCACCGAGAACCGGCCATCGCCCAGCACCTGCACGGCATGGCTGGCCAGCGGGCTGTCGATGACGAACTGCGCGCCCTGCGCACTGCCCTCGCGCACCAGCCAGGCAGCGATGCAGCGCGCGCCATTGCCACACTGTTCGGAATTGGAACCATCGGCGTTCCAGATGCGGTACGAGGCCACCGAGCCTTCCGCACGCGGCGGCTCAATGGTCAGGATCTGGTCGCAGCCCACGCCGGTATGGCGGTCGGCCAGGCGCGCGGCCAGTTCCGGCGACGGCGGCGGGGTGCCGTCGCGCAGGTCGATCACCACGAAATCGTTGCCTGCGCCGTGCATCTTGCTGAAGCGCAGCGCGTTGTTGCCAGCCTTACTCATTCCCGTCGTCCACCGGCTTGATCGGGTCGGGGGTGGTGGACGGACTGCCGTCGCTGGTCGGCTGGGTGGCCGGCGGCGTGGCGTCGGCATCGGCATCGGCGGCCGGCTCAACCACTTCTTCCACCGGCACCGGCTTCTGCGGCAGTACCAGCGGGCCCTTGTTGCCGCAGGCGGACAGGAACAGCAGCGAGGCCGCTGCCAACGGAATCAGAATGGCATTGCGATGGGGGATCTTCATGGCCCCGAGTATAGCCATTGGTGGCTGAGCGGTAGGTAGAGTCGACCGTTGGTCGACCATCGCGCGCAGCGCGGGGTTTTCGCCCGCGGCCCGTCAAGCGTCCGGCGGCAGCGGCCGCGTCCACAGCCAGATCGCCACCACGGTCATGCTGCCGATGGAAAACCACTTCACCCAGGCAATGGGCACGCACCACAGCATGATGCCGGCGCACACGGCCATGGTGATCGTGGCCATCCACTTGCCGTAGCGGCTGACCGCGCCGTGGGCCTGCCAGTTGGCGATGGCCGGGCCGAAGCGCGGGTGCTGCAGCAGCCAGGTGTGCAGGCGCTCGGAACCGCGCGAGGCGGCCCAGGCGGAAATCAGGATGAATACGGTGGTAGGCAGGCCCGGCACGAAGATGCCGACGATGCCGGTGCCCAGGCTGACGTAGGCCAGCAGCCACCAGGCCCAGCGGAAACGCACCACGCGCGGGGGCGGAGCGGGATCGCGGGCCGGGGGCGGTTCGGGCAGGGTCATGGCACCAAGAATACCGGTTCAGGGTGCCAGGCAGTGCCCGGCACCCCACCCCGCTTACGGCTGGGCGATGCCCAGCTGCTGCAGCACGAACGCGTAAGACTCGGACAGTTCGCGGTAGCGCTGGAAACGCCCGGACTTGCCGCCGTGGCCGGCTTCCATGTTGGTGCGGAACAGGATCGGCAACGACCCGGTGTTGTCATCGCGCAGCTTGGCCACCCACTTGGCCGGCTCCCAGTACTGCACCTGCGAATCCCACAGGCCGGTACCCACGAACAGCGCCGGGTAGGCCTGGCGCTTCACGTTGTCGTAGGGCGAGTAGGACAGCATGTAGTCGTAGTACGGCTTCTGTTCCGGGTTGCCCCACTCGTCGTACTCGTTGGTGGTCAGCGGGATGGTCGGGTCGAGCATGGTGGTGACCACGTCCACGAACGGCACCTGCGCCACCATCACCCGGTAATCCTGCGGCGCCTGGTTGGCCACTGCGCCCATCAGCAGGCCACCGGCACTGCCACCGGAAGCGGCCACGCGGTCCTTCGCCGCCCAGCCCTGCGCCACCAGCGCGCGGGTCACGTCGATGAAGTCGTTGAAGGTGTTCTGCTTGTGCAGCAGCTTGCCGTTCTCGTACCAGTCGCGGCCCATTTCCTGGCCGCCGCGGATGTGCGCGATGGCATACACCACGCCCCGGTCGAGCAGGCTGACCGCCGTCTGGTTGAAGTACGGGTCCATCGACATGCCGTAGCTGCCGTAGGCGTACTGGAACAGCGCGCCCTTGCCATCCTTCTGGTAGCCCTTGCGGTAGACCAGCGACACCGGCACCTTCACGCCGTCGCGGGCGGTCACCCACACACGGTCGGTTTCATACTTGCTGGAGTCGTAGCCGATCACCGGCTGCACTTTCAGCTGACGGCGCTCACCGGTGGCGGTATTCAGTTCAAACACCGTGGTCGGGGTGGTCATCGAGGTATAGACGTAGCGCAGCCACGGCGTATCGGCCTCGGTGTTGTCGCCCAGGCCCATCGAGTACGCCGGCTCGTCGGCCTTCACGTAATCGGTGCGGCCGTCCTTGAACAGCAGGCGCACGCGCTCCAGGCCTTCGGAACGCTCGGCAATGGCGGTGTAGCTGTCGAACAGCTCGAAGCCTTCGATGAACACCGCATCGTCGTGGGCGATCCAGTCCTTCCACTGCGCGCGCGAGGTGGCGTCGGTGGGCGCGGTGACCAGCTTGAAGTTCTTCGCACCATCGTTGGTGCGGATCACCCAGCGGCCATCGTAGTGGTCGGCGTCGTATTCCACGTCGCGCTGGCGCGGGGCCAGCACGGTGAAGGTGGTCGGGTCGCTGGCCGGGGCGTAGCGCTCTTCCGACGACACCGTGCTGTGCACGCCGATGGTGATGAAGCGATCGTCGCGGGTGCGGCCGATGCCCATGTAGAAGCTGTCGTCCTCTTCTTCGTAGACCACGGTATCGGCGCTGGCCGGGGTGCCCAGCACGTGCTTCTTCACCCGCACGGTCAGCAGGGTTTCCGGGTCGTTTTCCACGTACAGCACGGTGCGGTTGTCATCGGCCCAGACCAGATCGCCGGAACTGCCGGTGATCACATCGGGCAGCACCTTGCCGGTGCGCAGGTCCTTGAAGCGGATGGTGTACTGGCGGCGGCCCACATCGTCGTCGGCCCAGGCCAGCAGCTGGTTGTCCTGGCTTACGTCCATCGAGCCGACGTTGAAGTAGCCCTTGCCGGCGGCCATCGTGTTCACGTCCAGCAGCACTTCTTCCGGCGCTTCCATGCTGCCCTTGCGGCGCGCATGGATGGGATAGTCCTGGCCGGTCTCGAAGCGGCTGTAGTACCAGTAGCCGCGCTCGCGCGCCGGCACGCTGGCGTCGTCCTGCTTGATGCGGCCGACGATTTCCTTGTAGACGGTGTCTTCCAGCGGCTTCAGCGGCGCCAGCAGCTGGTCGGCGTAGGCATTCTCGGCCTGCAGGTAGGCCAGCATGTCCTTGTTTTCGCGCGTGTCGTCGCGCAGCCAGTAATAGTCATCGTTGCGGGTCGCGCCGAACGGCGCCTTGACCTCGTGCGGACGCTTCTGGGCATCCGGCGGAACGGGCGGGGTGGCGGCGGTAGCGGTGCTGGTCATCAGGCTGGCAAGCAACAGGCAGAGGGTGGGTTTCATGAAGTAAGGGTCCTGGTGCGGTTACGCAATGGCGTCCGTGGCGTAGGTCGGGTCGGGCTTGCTCGGCTGACCGCAACAGCAGTCGAGCAAACTCGACTCTACCACCGCCGCAGCGTCCCCCCGGCCTGCGGCGTACCATGGGCGCATGAGCACCCTGCCCCACACGCCGGGCTACAGCCGGCGCAGCCATGAAATCGCCCCGTTCCACGTGATGTCCCTGCTGGCCCGCGCACAGGCGCTGGAACAGGCCGGCCACGATGTGATCCACCTGGAGATCGGCGAGCCGGACTTCACCACCGCCGAACCCATCGTGCGCGCCGGCCAGGCTGCACTGGCCGCCGGCCACACCCGCTACACCGCTGCGCGCGGCCTGCCGGCGCTGCGCCAGGCGATCAGCGGTTTCTATGCCCGCCATTACGGGCTGGACATCGATCCCGAGCGCATCCTGGTCACCCCCGGCGGCTCGGGCGCGCTGCTGCTGGCCAGCAGCCTGCTGGTCGATCCGGGCCGGCACTGGCTGCTGGCCGATCCGGGCTATCCGTGCAACCGCCACTTCCTGCGCCTGGTGGAAGGCGGCGCGCAGCTGGTGCCGGTCGGCCCGGACACCGCCTACCAGTTGACTCCGTCGCTGGTGGAACAGCACTGGAACAGCGACAGCGTCGGCGCGCTGGTGGCCTCGCCGGCCAACCCGACCGGCACGGTGCTGTCGGCCGATGAACTGGCCGCCCTGTCGACGTCGCTGCATGCGCGCGGCGGCCACCTGGTGGTGGACGAGATCTACCACGGCCTCACCTACGGCCTGGATGCGCCCAGCGTGCTGCAGGTGGATGACAGCGCGTTCGTGCTGAACAGCTTCTCCAAGTACTTCGGCATGACCGGCTGGCGCCTGGGCTGGCTGGTGGCGCCGCCGGCCGCGGTGCCCGAGCTGGAAAAGCTGGCGCAGAACCTGTACATCAGCGCCTCGAGCATTGCCCAGCACGCGGCGCTGGCCTGTTTCAGCGACGAAGCGATGGCGATCTTCGAGCAGCGCCGGCAGGCGTTCCAGCAGCGCCGTGACTTCCTGCTGCCCGCGCTGCGCGAACTGGGTTTCCGCATCGAGGTGGAACCGCAGGGCGCGTTCTACCTGTACGCCGATGTCAGCGCGTTCACCGACGACGCGCAGGCGTTCTGCGCGCACTTCCTGGAAACCGAGCACGTGGCGTTTACGCCGGGGCTGGACTTTGGCTTCCACCGCGCCAACCAGCACGTGCGGTTGGCGTACACGCAGGAAGTGCCGCGGCTGCAGGAGGCGGTGGCGCGCATCGCGCGCGGGTTGAAAAGCTGGGGCGCCTGATCGCCCTGCGCGAACGGCATCCACGCATGGCGTGGATCTACTGGCCCCACCCACGCCGCGCGCGGAAGGCATCCATGCATGGCGTGGATACGTGGCCCCCACGCACGCCGCGCGCGGAGGGCATCACCGCGCACAGGTAGATCCACGCCATGCGTGGATACGTGGCCCCCAACGAAAAACGCCGCCCGAGGGCGGCGTTTTTCACTCCATCACTTTCCGCCCAAGCGCTCCCACAGGAAGCTGTAGGCCAGCGCGGACATATGCGCGGCCTGCGCATTGTTGGCTGCACCGCCGTGACCGCCTTCGATGTTCTCGTAGTAGGTCACATCCTTGCCGGCGTCGATCATCTTGGCCGCCATCTTGCGGGCGTGGCCAGGATGCACGCGATCATCGCGGGTGGAGGTGGTGAACAGCACCGGCGGGTAGTTCTTCTTCGCGTCGAACAGGTGGTACGGCGAGAAGGTCTTGATGAACTCCCAGTCGCTGGTGTCCGGGTTGCCGTACTCGGCCATCCACGACGCACCGGCCAGCAGGTGGCTGTAGCGCTTCATGTCCAGCAGCGGCACCTGCACCACCACCGCACCGAACAGTTCCGGGTACTGGGTGAGCATGTTGCCGGTCAGCAGGCCACCGTTGCTGCCGCCCTGCACGCCCAGGTGCTTGGCGCTGGTGATCTTGCGGGTGACCAGATCCTGGGCAACGGCGGCCATGTCTTCATAGGCCTTGTGACGGTTCTGCTTCAGCGCCGCCTGGTGCCAGCGCGGGCCGTATTCGCCACCGCCGCGGATGTTGGCGACCACGTACACGCCGCCCTTCTCCAGCCACGCGCGGCCCATGCCGCCGGAATAGTTCGGGGTGAGCGAAATCTCGAAACCGCCGTAGCCGTAAAGCAGGGTCGGGTTGGAACCGTCCAGCTTCATCGCCTTGTCGTGCACCACGAAGTACGGCACGCGGGTGCCGTCCTTGCTGGTGGCGAAGTGCTGTTCGATCACCTTGCCGTCGGCATCGAAGAAGGCCGGCATGGTCTTCAGCGTTTCCGGTGCCTTGCCGATCTCGGCCAGGGCCAGGGTGGTCGGGGTCAGGTAATCGGTGGCGGTCAGCCAGACCGCGTCGCTGTCATTGCTGTCGACTGCGCCCACGGCCAGCGTGCCGAACGACGGCGCACCGACGAACTCACTCTTCTGCCAGCCCTTGGCGCCCGGGGTCAGCACCGACAGACGATTCTTCACGTCATCCAGTACGTTCAGCACCAGGTGGTTGCGGGTCCAGGCGGTGCCGGCCAGCGAGGTGGTGGCGGTGGGCGTGAACAGCACTTCGAAATCGCGCTTGCCGGCCTGGAAATCGTCCAGCTTGGTCGCCAGCAGCGAACCGGAGGCGTAGGTCTTGCCACCCACGGTCCAGGCATCGCGCAGTTCCAGGGTCAGCCACTGCTTGTGCAGGCCCTTTTCTGCCGAATTGGGCGCATCGATCTTGCTCAGCGTGCCGTCGTCGGCGCGCAGGTACAGTTCGTTGTTGTAGAAGGCCAGCGTGCGGCTGACCAGGTTGCGCTCGAAGCCGGGGGTGTCATCGTGCATGGCCGCGATGTACATGTCCTCCGGCTTGCCTTCGTAGACCACGCTGGCCGAGGCCATCGGCGTGCCACGCTTCCACAGCTTGGCAATGCGCGGGTAGCCGGAGGTGGTCATCGAACCGGCACCGAAATCGGTGTAGACGAACACCGTGTCGCGGTCGATCCAGTTCAGCCCGCCCTTCGATTCGGGGCGGAAGAAGCCGTCCTTGATCCAGGTTTTGCTGGCCAGGTCGAATTCGCGGGTGACATCGGCGTCGGCGCCGCCGCGCGACAGCGCGATCAGGCAGCGGCTGTAGTCCGGGCGCAGGCAGTCGGCGCCGTGCCAGACCCAGTTCTCACCTTCGGCCTTGTTCAGCGCGTCCAGGTCGAGCACGGTTTCCCACTGCGGCGAGGCCTTGCGGTACTCGGCCAGCGTGGTGCGGCGCCACAGGCCGCGTTCGTGCTGCTTGTCCTTCCAGAAGTTGTAGTAGTACTCGCCGATCTTCTGCACGCCGGGAATCTTGGCGTCCGAATCGAGCACCTCGCGGATGCTCGTTTCCATCTGCTTGAACGCCGGCGTCTGCGCCAGGCGCGCCTCGGACTTGGCGTTCTGTTCCTTCACCCAGGACAGCGGCTTGTCGCCGGTCACGTCCTCCAGCCAGGCGTAACGGTCGGTGTCTTCAGCGGCCACGGCGGTCCCCACCGAGGCGCCGGTCATCATGCCGGCCAACAGGCAGGCGGAAGCGAATCGCGACATTGCAGCTCCAGGCAGTCATAAGCCGTGGAACGCTAGCACGGTTCGGCCGGGACGCCCCCGTGTCGAAGGTCAGGCCGTAGCCGCCTGCCCACGCGCGCGCCGCGGCCTGCGGGCCGGACGCCGCCGTGCCTGCTGCTGCGGCCCGCGCAGCCGCCGCAGGGCCGCCCGCAGCGGCAACGGACAGCCCAGCAGGGCCCACCACGCCACCAGCGGCATGCCCACCAGCCACAGCGGCGCCCAGCCCAGCCAGGCGTGGTGGCCACGCGCGGCCGGCCACACCAGCACCAGCGCCACGCCCGCCAGGGCCAGCTGCTGCACCTGGCGCAGCACGCGCGGATCGGGGCGCTGCCTGAGGCGTTCAGCTGAGGGGCGATGTGCGGTGCGTGCGTTCATGGTCGGTCTCCCGTGGTCGATGGTGCACAGCGTGGCGGCAACGCTTCTCACCGGCTGCGACACCATTGACGGATCGGCTGCACCCAGTGACCATGCGCGGGCAAGCCTTTTGGAGCCCGCTCCCGCATGTCCCTGATCCGCCCGTTCTGCGCCATGCTGTTTGCCCTGTCACTGGGAGGCACCGCGCTGGCTGCCGAAGATCCGCCGGCATCGCGCAGCGCGCTGCCTGACCGTACGGCCATCGATCCGGATGCCCCGGTCGACCTGCAGCGTTTCATGGGCACCTGGTATGTGATCGGCCGCGTGCCGAACTTCATCGAACGTGGCCACGTGGCCAGCGTCAACCAGTACGAACTGCGCGACGACCACAAGGTCGCCATCACCTACCGTTACCGCGATGGCTTCGGCCAGCCGCTGCAGGAAGTGCGGGCGCGCGCCAGCGTCGATGCGGACAGTGGCAACCACGCGTGGCGCACCTGGTTCTACCGGGTGGTACCGACCCATTCGCGCGTGCTGGAAGTGGCGCCGGACTATTCGTGGGCGCTGATCGGCTATCCCGGCCGTGAAATGGCCTGGATCTTCGCCCGCCAGCCGGACATGGACAAAGCGCTGTACAAGGAACTGGCCGAGCGCCTGCGTGACGAGTACGGCGTGAACACCGACAAGCTCAAGCGCGTGCCGCAGCACCCCGAACAGGTGGGCAAGCTCGGTTACGAAGTGCCGAACGTGCGCTGAGAGAGCGTTCGCCGGGCATGGCCCGGCGCTACCGTAGCCGCGCGATCATCGCGGTAGCGCCGGGCCACGCCCGGCGGATAGACCGGTTACTTGCGGGTGTAGTGCGCGACCAGGCGGTCGCCCAGCATCTGCAGCAGCTGCACCAGGATCAGCAGCACCACCACAGTGACCAGGGCCACGTCGGTGCGGTTGCGCTGGTAGCCTTCGCGCAGCGCCAGGTCGCCCAGGCCGCCTGAACCGATCGCACCGCCCATGGCGGTGAAGCCGACCAGGGCCACCGTGGTGACGGTAGCGGCCGCGATCAGGCCCGGCCGGGCTTCAGGCAGCAGCACCCGCGTGACCAGCTGCCAGGTGGTGGCGCCCATCGACTGCGCCGCCTCGACCACGCCGCGGTCCACTTCGCGCAGGGCGGTTTCAACCAGGCGCGCATAGAACGGCGCCGCGCCGATCACCAGCGCCGGCAGCGTGCCAAGCACGCCGATCGACTGGCCCATCAGCCACAGCGACACCGGAATCAGCACCACCATCAGGATGATGAAGGGCACCGAACGCAGCAGGTTCACCACGATCGCCAGCACGCCGTACGCCAACGGCCGGCGCTTCATCTGCGGCGCACCGAACACATACAGCAGCACGCCCATCGGCAGGCCGATGGCCAGGGTGAGCGGCAGCGAGCCGGCCATCATCAGCAACGTCTCGATGGTGGCCTTGCCGATATCCACCCATTTGTTGGCATCCAGGTGGCGGAAGAAACCTTCAGCAGTGGCGACGATCATCGGCGCAGTTCCTCAACGTGCACGCCGGCAGCCACGAACGCGGCCTGCGCGGCGGACTGGTCGCCGCCCACCAGGGCAACCACCAGCTGGCCATACGGGGTGTCCTTGATCCGGTCGATGCGGCCGGACAGGATGTTGTAGTCGATGCCGGTTTCGCGGGCCACGCGGCCCAGCAACGGCTCGTAGGTGTCACCGCCGAGGAAGGTCAGGCGCACGATGCGCCCGCCCACCACGTCGAAATCGCGGTGCAGTACGCCTTCGTCCACGTGTTCGGATTCGCTGACGAAGCGCCGCGTGGTGGCGTGCTGCGGATGCAGGAACACCTGGGTGACCGGACCGGTTTCCACCAGGTGGCCGCCATCGAGCACGGCCACGCGATCACAGACGCGGCGGATCACATCCATTTCGTGGGTGATCAGCACGATGGTCAGGCCCAGCTCGCGGTTGATCTTCGACAGCAGCGCCAGCACCGACGCGGTGGTCTGCGGATCCAGCGCGCTGGTGGCTTCGTCGCACAGCAGGATCTGCGGGCGGGTGGCCAGCGCGCGGGCAATACCCACGCGCTGCTTCTGCCCACCGGACAACTGCGCCGGGTACTTCGTGGCGTGGTCCTGCAGGCCGACGGTCTGCAACAGCTCGGCCACGCGCGCGTCGATCTCGGCCTTCGGCGTGCCGGCCAGTTCCAGCGGGAAGGCCACGTTGCCGGCCACCGTGCGCGAAGACAGCAGGTTGAAGTGCTGGAAGATCATGCCGATGCGACGGCGCAGCGCGCGCAGGCCGTCGGCATCCAGCGCCGTCATGTCTTCACCACCGATCAGCAGCTTGCCACCGCTGGGTTCTTCCAGGCGGTTGATCATGCGGATCAGGGTGGATTTGCCCGCGCCGGAATGGCCGATGATGCCGAACACTTCGCCGGCCTCGATGGTCAGGTCCAGCGGTTGCAGCGCGCTCACTTGGCGGCCGGCAACGGCATAGGATTTGTGCAGGCGCTGGAACTCGATCACGGACGTGGCTCACCGGCGGGGCGGAAGAAGGGGCGTGCAGCCTACCAGCGCCGGCGGTTCCGCGCCTGCGCCTTGGGCCAGAATGTTATTCCTTTTGGTTCTAAGCCGCGTGTACCGGGGATGACGGCGGGGATCTGACCCCGGGGTCGGATCCCCGCAGGGGCTCTGACCCCATCCCGGACAGGTTCAGGGGTGATCCAGCGGCTTCGGCGGCTGCACCTGGTTCAGGCGTTCCCGGTGCAGCAGGTACAGGCCCGAGGCCACGATGATGGCCGCGCCCACCCAGGTGTAGGCGTCCGGCAGCTGGCCCCAGAACGCCAGGTCCCAGCCGATCACCCAGACCAGGCCGCTGTACTCCAGCGGCGCGATCATCGACGCCTCGCCCAGCTGGAAGGCCCGGGTCAGGGCAATCTGGCCCAGAGCGCCGGCCAGTCCCATGCCGGCGATCAACGGCGCGTGGGCCAGCTGCAGCGGCACCCAGTCGGGCAGCGCCAGCAGGCCCGCACCGATGGCCATGATTACCAGGAACCAGACCACCATCGACTGCGAGGTATCGGTGCGGGTGAGCAGGCTGACGGTGATGGCGGCGATGGCGTAGGCCGTGGCCGCAGCCAGCACCATCAGGCCGGGGATGGAAATGAAGCCGTCCACGCCCGGCCGCAGCACCACGATCACCCCCAGCAGGCCGACGCCGATGGCCACCCAGCGGCGCGGCCCCACCCGCTCGCCCAGCAACGGCACCGACAGCGCGGCAATCAGCAGCGGGGCGACGAAATAGATGCTGTAGGCGGTGGACAGCGGCAGGTCACGCAGGGCGAACACGAAGCAGCCGATCATTGCCATGCCCAGCCCACCGCGCAGCAGATGCAGGCCCCAGCGACGTGGAATGAGCGAGCGCGGGCCGGCGCTGGCCAGCACCCAGACCAGCACGAAGGGCAGCGAGGCCGCTCCGCGCAGGAAGGTGACTTCCAGCGAGGGATAACTGGCCGACAGCTGCTTCATGCCGGCGTCCATCAGCGAGAAACAGGCCACCGCCGCGACCATCCAGGCCACCGCGCGCGAAGGGGAGCGTTGCAGGTTCATGGCCCATTATCGCCCGGCAACCGCCGTCTGTAGAGTCGAGCCATGCTCGACTGGCTTTCACGCGGCAGTCGAGCATGGCTCGACTCTACAAACACCGCGGGGCCCACGCGATAGAATGGCCGCCACTGAATTCCGCGGAGCCACGCCCATGCCTTCCTTCGACGTCGTGTCTGAAGTCGACACCCACGAGCTGACCAACGCCATCGACCAGGCCAACCGCGAACTCGCCACCCGCTTCGACTTCAAGGGCGTGGATGCGAAGTTCGAGCGCGATGGCGATGTGATCAACCAGACCGCACCGACCGAATTCCAGCTCAAGCAGATGAACGACATCCTGCGCGCGCGCCTGGCTGCGCGTGGCATCGACGTGCTGAGCCTGGAGTTTGGCGATATCGAAACCAACCTGGCCCAGGCCCGGCAGAAGATCACCGTCAAGCAGGGCATCGAGCAGAAGATCGCCAAGAAGATCGCCGCAGCGCTGAAGGAAGCCAAGCTGAAGGTGGAAAGCCAGATCAACGGCGACAAGCTGCGCGTGCAGGGCAAGAAGCGCGACGACCTGCAGGATGCGATTGCGGTGCTGAAGGCCGGCAAGTTCGAACTGCCGCTGCAGTTCAACAACTTCCGCGATTGATTCTTTCGCCGGGCATGGCCCGGCGGCGTCACTCGCGCAGCAGCTTGTACAGCGTGGTACGCGAGACGCCCAACTGGCGTGCGGCCAGGCTCAGGTTGCCATCGGCGGCATGTGCCGCACGTCGCGCCGCTTCGCGCTGCTGCTCGCGCAGTGGCGCAGCAGCCACCGCTGCAGGCGCCGCCGTACCTGTACGCGGTGCGCGCGGTGCCCGCAGGTGCTGCAGATAGACCGCACTGCCCTCGCCCAGCCGCACCCGGTGCGCCGGGCCAGGCTGCAGCAGATGGCGACGCTGCGCCGCGCTGGCGCCAGCAAACACGGTTTCCATCGACAGCAGCGGTAAAGGCCCCCGCCGCGGCAGCCCCAGCAGGCGCCGCCCCACGCGGTTGGCTGCGCGCAGTTGCCCGTCCTCCTGCACCGCCAGCAGCCCCTGCAACGGCGTGGCCAGCCAGCGCGGATCATGCTGCACGGCGAGCAGGTGCACATCGGCCAAGGTCTGGAACAGGCGGTTCTCACTGGCCAGCGCGGCCTGCCGGAAATAGCCCTGCAGCAGCGCCGGATCACGCTCGCCCAGCCCGGTGATGTCGATCGCCCCGCAGACCTGGCCGTCCAGATCGTGCAGCGGCTCACTCAGGCAGAACACCGGCGCGAAGCGCTGCAGGTAATGCTCGTTGCCGCGCACCAGGGCGGGCATGTCGTCGGCCAGGCTGACCGCCGGCGCGGTGGTGCCGATCTCCGCTTCACCCAGCTGCCGCCCGACCTGGATCGGCCGCAGCAAGGCGGCATCTTCCAGGCCGTGGGCCTGCTGCGCGATCACCATGCCGTGGCGGTTGGCACAGAACATCGTCCAGCCACGCCCGCCGAAGGCCGCCCACAACTGTTCCAGTTCCGGCTGCACGCAGCGCGCCAGGCGACGGTCGTCGGCATCGCGCAGGCGCCGGCCATCGCCCTGCAGCGGCGGGTAGTACGGTTCCTGCCCGGGCAGCACCCCGGCCGCCCGCGAGCGCTGCCAGGACTGCTGCAGGGGCAACGGCAGCCCGGCCAGCGACGCCATATCGCCCTCGACGAACGCATCGCGCGCCGCCACCAACTGTTGTTGCCCGACTGTCGTGGCCATCATCGCAACAGCGTACACCCACCCGTGCCATGCCCGCGTTATGTGGTCGTTGGCGGGGTCAGAGCCGTTTTCCTCTGGAAAACGGATCCGACCCCTTGCTCGTCCCCCGCAATCGGACCTACCCCGCCAACCGTCAGGTAGCCAGCTTTTGACGTTGCTTCAGTCGAGCATGGCTCGACTCTACAGCAGGTGCAGGGCGCAGCCCTGCAACCCACCCCATCCTTACGCTGCAATACGCAGGATCGGCTTCAACGTAATGCCCTTGGTGCTGTCCTCGGCCGCCTGGTTGATCTGCTCAAGCGGGTAGAACTTCACCAGCTTGTCGAACGGGAACCGGCCCTGCTGGTACAGCGTCACCAGCTGCGGAATGAACACCTGCGGCACGCTGTCACCTTCCACGATGCCGCGGATGCTGCGCCCGCCCAGCAGCAGGTTGTTCACATCGAAACTGGCCGTGGTGCCCAGCTTCGGCGCGCCCACCACACCCATCATGCCCAGCCCACCCAGCGCCTCGATGCCGGCCGACAGCACTTCCGGGCGACCGGTGGATTCCAGCGCGTAATCCGCACCGCCGCCGGTGATCGCACGCACCGCCTCGATCACGTCGGTCTCGCGGCTGTTCACCACGTGGGTGGCGCCCAGTTCCAGCGCCAGTTCCAACCGCGACGGCACCACATCAATGGCGATGATGATGGTCGCGCCGGCCACCTTGGCCGCCATCACCGCACTCAGGCCCACCGCACCGGCACCATAGCTGGCGAAGCTGCTGCCCGAACGCACCTGCAGCGAATTGAGCACCGCACCGGCACCGGTCTGGATGCCGCAGCCCAGCGGGCCCAGCAGTTCCAGCGGCGCATCGTCGGGCACCTTGATCGCATTGATCTCGCGCGCGATGGCGAAGGTGGCGAAGGAGGACTGCGCGAAGAAATGATCGTGCAACGGCTGCCCCTGCGCATCGGTGATGGCGGTATGGCCGTGGCCATCATCGCCGCCGAAGTTGAGCCCGAAGAAATCCTTGCAGTAGGCGCCATGGCCGCCGCGGCACGGGTTGCAATGGCCGCAGGCGCCGTAGGTCAGCACCACGTGGTCGCCCACCTTCAGGTCACGCACGTTCGGGCCTACGGCTTCGACGATGCCCGCACCTTCGTGGCCCAGCACCGCCGGCAACGGCACCGGGTAGTACTGGTCGCGCACGATCAGGTCGGTGTGGCACAGACCGGTGGCCACCACCTTCACCAGCACTTCGTCGTCCTGCGGACCGCGCAGGCGCGCCTGCTCGATCACGAAGGGTTGTTCCTTGCCGCGCACGACGGCCGCGGTGATGTCACGGCCTGCAGTAGTGTTGCTCATCGCGATGTTCCTCCTGGATCAGATCGGGTAGGCGGGCGCTTCGCCCTTGACGGTCATCCACTGCCACTGGGTGAATTCTTCCCAGTTCGCCGGGCCGCCGATGCTGGTGCCGTTGCCGGACGCACCCACGCCGCCGAAGGGATTGATCACTTCGTCATTCACCGTCTGGTCGTTGATGTGCAGCAGGCCGGTGCGAAGGCGCTCGCCCAGCTTCAGCGCGCGGCCCACGTTGCTGGACACGATGGCCATCGACAGACCGTATTCGCTGTCGTTGGCCAGCTGCACTGCATGGTCGTCATCGTCGAACGGCACCACCACCGCCACCGGCGCGAAGATTTCTTCGTTGAATGCCGGGTTGTCGGCGGCCACGTTGCCCAGCACGGTGGGGGCGAAGAACAGGTCCTGGTGGGTACCACCGGCTTCCAGCGTGGCACCGGCCTGCACCGCATCGGCCACTACGCGTGCGGCATGGTCACGCTGGGTGGC
This sequence comes from Stenotrophomonas sp. YAU14D1_LEIMI4_1, assembly GCF_003086815.1. NCBI lineage: Bacteria > Pseudomonadati > Pseudomonadota > Gammaproteobacteria > Lysobacterales > Lysobacteraceae > Stenotrophomonas > Stenotrophomonas sp. YAU14D1_LEIMI4_1. The sequence goes on from NZ_CP025997.1 coordinate 3,663,591, forward strand.
GTTGATCAGCGGCCCAATGGCCACGTCTTCGCGCGCCGGATCGCCCACCTTCAGCGACTTCGCCTTGGCCACCAGCTTTTCCAGGAAGGCAGCGTGGATCTTCCGGTGCACCAGCACACGGCCGGTGGCCATGCAGATCTGGCCCTGGTGCAGGTACACGCCCCAGGCGGTGTTGGCCACGGCCAGATCCAGATCGGCATCGTCCAGGATGATCAGCGAATTCTTGCCGCCCAGTTCCAGCGAGACCTTCTTCAGGTGCTTGCCGGCCGCTTCGCCCACCTTGCGGCCGGCCGCGGTGGAACCGGTGAACTGGATCATCGCCACGTGCGGGTCGCTGGTCAGCGCGGCACCGGCGGCACCATCACCGGGCAGCATGTGCAGCACGCCAGCGGGCAGCCCGGCCTGTTCGAACAGGCGGGCGATGACCGCGCCACCGCAGACCGCCGTGCGCGGATCGGGCTTGAGCACCACCGCATTGCCCAGCGCGATGGCCGGTGCCACCGCGCGCATGGCCAGGTACAGCGGGAAGTTGAACGGCGAAATGACCCCGACCACGCCCAGCGGGCGGCGCCGCGCCAGGTTCAGCCGGCCCGGTTCGGAGGGCAGGATTTCGCCGGTGCTGCGCGAGGGCAGCGCCGCCGCTTCATGCAGCGCCTTGATGGTCACCTTGGCCTCGAAACCGGCCTTCAGGCGGGTCGAGCCGCTTTCGCGCACCAGCCAGTCCACCAGCGTGTCGATGTTGTCTTCGGCCAGGCGCGCGGCCTGGCGCAGCACCTGCGCGCGCTGCTCGTAGGGCGCGGCGGCCCAGTCGCGCTGCGCCTGCGCGGCGGCCGCGGCCGAACGTGCCACCTGCGCGGCATCAGCCAGGCCCATCTGGCCCAGCGTCTGGCCGGTGGCCGGTTCAAGCACCGGCTGCTGCTGCGCGGCGGCGCGCCACTGGCCATCGAAAAAAGCACCGGACCAGAGATCGGCCGGCAGCCACGGGGAAGATGCAGTCATGTTGGGTCCTCCAGTTACGTGGGGCCATTGCACGCCTTTCACTGCCGGGGCGGCAATCGGCCATTGGCTGTGCGCGGCCATGTGCTTGAACAGGCACGGCTTTCCAGCATCGCCGCTGTCCAGTTCGTGGACAGTGAACAGCGCGGCGGTGACCGCGCGCCTACAATGGCGGCCCCGCCAGCCGATGTGCCCGCCATGACCGATACCGCCCTGCCCACCGATGATCCGATCGCCGCCACCCGCCTGTGGCTGGAGCGCATCGTGATCGGCCTGAACCTGTGCCCGTTCGCCAAGGCCGTGTACGTGAAGGACCAGGTGCGTTTCGTGCTGAGCGATGCCACCACGCCGGAAGCGCTGGTGGAACAGTTGGCCGAAGAGCTGGTGCTGCTGCGCGACACCCCGGCCGAACAGATCGACACCACGCTGATCGTGCATCCGCAGGTGCTGGTGGATTTCCTGGACTACAACGATTTCCTGGACAACGCCGACGCGGCGATCGAGGCACTGGACCTGCAGGGCATCCTGCAGGTGGCCAGCTTCCACCCGGATTACCAGTTCGACGGCGTGGCCGCTGACGATGCCAGCAACTACACCAACCGGGCGCCCTTCCCTACCCTGCACCTGCTGCGCGAAGACAGCGTGGCGCGCGCGGTGGACGCCTTCCCGGACCCGGATGTGATCGTGGAGCGCAACATCCAGACCCTGGACCGCATTGGCGTGGACGGCTGGTACCGCCGCCTGCGCGGGGAAGACCTGTCGTGAGCGCGGCACCGCCGATCGCCACGTGGCCTGCGGCGCCCCTGCAGGGCAAGGTGGTGCTGGTCACCGGCGGTGCCAATGGCATTGGCCGCGGCATCGCCCAGGCGGTGCTGGGGGCCGGCGGCCGAGTGCTGATCGGCGATCTGGACATCGAGGCGGGCCAGGCCTGCCTGGACGAATGGCAGCGCGGCGATGATGCCGCGTTCCAGCGCCTGGACATTGCCGACGAAGGCAGCGTGCGCGATTTCATTGCCGTGGCGCAGCAGCGCTTCGGCCGCATCGATGGCCTGGTGAACAACGCCGGCATCGCCGGACCGCATGGCACCACCCTGGAAAACATGGACTGGGATGAATGGCAGCGGCGGCTGTCGTCGCTGCATGGCGCGTTCCTGTGCTGCAAGCACGCGCTGCCGGCACTGACCGCCAGTGGCGCAGGCGCGGTGATCAACATCGCTTCCACCCGTGCCTGGCAGTCCGAAGCGCACAGCGAAGCCTACGCCGCCGCCAAGGGTGGCCTGGTGGCCTTCACCCATGCACTGGCCATCAGTGCCGGGCCGGCGGTGCGGGTGAACAGCATCAGCCCGGGCTGGATCGGCACCAGTGCCTGGCAGGCGCCGTCGCGCCGCCACGCGGCGGACTATTCGGCCAGCGACCACGCCCAACACCCGGTGGGCCGCGTGGGCCAGCCCGAAGACATCGGCGCGCTGGCGGTGTACCTGCTGTCCTCGCTGTCCGGCTTCAGCACCGGCCAGGATTTCATCGTGGACGGCGGCATGACCCGGAAGATGATCTACGCCGAGTAGAGCACCGCTGCCGGTAGGTGCGGACCTTGGTCCGCACGATTGCCAGCAAGTGCCAACCAAGGTTGGCACCTACCACAGCACCACCGCTTCAAGGTTGGCGCCCACCGCAGCACCGCCGCGTTACGCCATGCCCGAATGCCGCAGCAGCGCGTCGATCTGCGGTGCGCGGCCGCGGAAGGCCTTGAAGTTCTCCGCCGCGGCACGGCTGCCGCCGCGCGAAAGAATCTCGTCGCGGAAACGCGCACCGGTTTCGGCCAGCGCCTGCGGCGCTTCTTCGAAAGCCGCATACGCATCGGCACTCAGCACTTCGGCCCACTTGTAGCTGTAATAGCCCGCCGCATAGCCACCGGCGAAGATATGGCTGAACTGGTGCGGGAAGCGGTTCCACACCGGCGGATGGTTTACCGCCACTTCCGCGCGCACGCGATCCAGCAACGCCAGCACGCTGTCCTGCGCCGGTTCGAACTGGCTGTGCAGCAGCATGTCGAACAGGCCGAATTCAAGCTGGCGCACGGTCGCCATGCCGCTATGGAAGTTGCGCGCGGCCAGCATGCGCTCGTACAGCGCGCGCGGCAGCGGCTCGCCACTGTCCACGTGCGCGGTCATCGCCTGCAGGTGGTCCCATTCCCAGCAGAAGTTCTCCATGAACTGGCTGGGCAGCTCCACCGCGTCCCATTCAACGCCGTTGATGCCGGCCACGCCCAGTTCGCCGATGCGGGTCAGCAGCTGGTGCAGGCCATGGCCCATTTCATGGAACAGGGTGGTGACTTCGTTGTGGCTGAAGGTGGCCGGCTTGCCGTCGGCACCGCGGCCGAAGTTGCACACCAGATAGACCAGCGGCGTCTGCACGCTGCCATCGGCGCGAACGCGGCGGTTACGGCAGTCGTCCATCCACGCGCCACCGCGCTTGCCTTCGCGCGCGTACAGGTCCAGGTAGAACTGGCCCACCAGCGCGCCCTGCGCATCCACCAGCCGGAAGAAGCGCACGTCGTCATGCCAGACCGGTGCGCTGTCGGGCTGCACGCGCAGGCCGTACAGCTGCTCGATCACCGCGAACAGGCCGGCCAGCACCTTCGGTTCGGTGAAGTACTGCTTCACCTGCTGCTCGGAATAGCTGTAGCGCGCCTGCTTCAGGCGGTCGGCGGCGAAGGCCAGGTCCCAGGCCTGCAGCGGTGCGATGCCCAGCTGTTCGCTGGCGAACTGTTCCAGTTCAGCGCGATCCTGTGCGGCGAACGGCTTGGCACGCACGGCCAGGTCACGCAGGAAGCCCAGCACTTCGGCCGGGTCCTGCGCCATCTTGGTGGCCACCGAGTAGTCGCCGTAGGAGGCGAAGCCCAGCAGCGCCGCCAGCTCGCCACGCAGGGCCAGGATGCGGTCGATGTTGCCGCTGTTGTCCAGCGCGTCGTCGCCGAATTCCGAGGCGCGCTGCGCGCTGGCGCGGTACAGGATCTCGCGCAGGTCGCGGTCTTCGCCCCAGGTCTGCACCGGCAGATAGCACGGCATCTGCAGGGTCAGCTTCCAGCCATCGTGGCCGTCCTTCTGTGCGGCCGCACGCGCGGCGGCCTTCACGTCGTCGGGCACACCGGCCAGGCGCGTTTCGTCGTCCACCACCAGCGACCAGGCGTCGGTGGCATCGAGCACGTTCTGCGAGAACTTCGCCGACAGTGCCGACAGCTCCTCCTTGATTGCCGCGAAGCGCTGCTGCGCGGCCGGTTCCAGCTCGGCACCGCCCAGGCGGAAGTCACGCAGCGTGTTGTCCAGCACCTTGCGCTGGGCCGTATCGAAGTGCGCCGCTTCGGCGCTGGCGGCCAGGGCCTGATACTGGCGGAACAGTGCCAGATTCTGGCCCAGCGCACTGGCGAAGCGGGTCACCCGCGGCAGGTTGCTGTTGTAGGCCTCGCGCAGCTCAGGGGTGTTCACCACGCCCTGCAGATGGCTGACCAGGCCCCAGGCGCGCCACAGGCGCTCGGTGGCATCGTCCAGCGGGGTTACGAAGGTCTGCCAGGTAACCGGCTGCACCTGCTCGGCCGCGCTGACCGCCGCCTCGGCCTGGGCCAGCAGCACATCCAGCGCCGGTGCCACGTGCTCGGGGCGGATCGCCTCGAAGCGCGGCAGGCCGGAAAAATCGAGCAGGGGGTTGGCATCGGTCACGACAGATCTCCAGGGGAACAGGCCCGGCGCGCGGGCATCAGCCCCGATATGGCGCTGGCGGGGCCGGCAGACAAGGGGGCGGCGTGCCGGGCATTCACACCGGCCTTACGGCACCGCGCCGAAGCTGGCCGCGCGGGGGAGACCGCAGCGGTACGTACCGACGAGGCCCCACATGGAAGGTCTGGCTCCAGCCCCAACCGCAGCACCGGGCCGGTCGATGGCCCTGACGGCCAGTGCAAACGAACTGGCCTGGATCGCCGCGTTGTGCGACGCCGGCGACGATGCGCCGCGCCATCTTGCCCAGTTGCAGGCCGTGCAGCAGCAGGGCGGTCGCTTGAACGAGACCCAGGAGTGGTACCCGTTCGAGGTGATCGAACGCGGCGCCAGCCATCTGCATCCCGGGCATGAGCGCGAGTTCGTGATCTGCGTGCTGCTGTGGCTGCAGGCACTGGCCCAAGGGCGTGCCAGCAGCCTGGACCCGCACCTGCACCTGGATGACCGCGCGATGGATATCGAGGCGCTGCCCGATGCACTGCGCGACGCGGTGCTGGATGCGTTCATGGCGGCGGGGTATTGAGAGACTGTCGGGTAGAGTCGACTGTCAGTCGACTTGCGCGCACAGCGCGGGATTCTGGCGACCTGAACGAAAAGCAGTCGACTCTACCCCCCAAGCGCGGGATCCTGGCGATCTGAACGAAGAGCAGTCGACTGACAGTCGACTCTACCCCCTGGCGCGGGATTCTGACGATCTGAACGAAAAGCAGTCGACTGACAGTCGACTCTACCCTGCTGCCATTACCCCGTTGCCACTACCCCGTTGTGCCTACAGCGCTTCCAGACTGCAGCACGCCAGCTCGGGCAGCCCCTGCCCGGCCACGGCGGCGGCCAGCTGTGCATCGGCACCGTCCACGTCGATGCCCTGCTTCAGGTACCACTCGGGGTTGTAATAGCTGTGCGCGTAGCGCTCGCCGGCATCGCAGAGGATGCTGACGATGCTGCCGCTGCGCCCGGCTGCGCGCATCCACTGCGCGGCCTGCAGCACGCCGATGAAATTGGTGCCGGTGGAACCGCCCACGCGGCGACCCAGCTGGCGGCTGACATGGCGCATGGCGGCCAGGCTCAGCGCGTCGGGCACCTTCACCATCGCATCCACGCTGGTCGGAATGAAGCTGGGTTCCACCCGCGGCCGGCCAATGCCTTCCACGCGCGAACCGCCGCTGCAGGTCAGCCCACGCCAGTCCTGTTCACCGGCCACGGCCGCCTGGTAGCCGGCGTAGAACACCGAGACTTCCGGGTCGGCGCAGAGGATGCGCGTGTCGTGGCGGCGGTAGCTGACATAACGGCCCAGGGTGGCGGCGGTGCCACCGGTGCCCGGGCTGCACACGATCCAGTCCGGCACCGGGCTGGGCTCTTCGGCCATCTGCTTGAAGATGGACTCGGCGATGTTGTTGTTGGCGCGCCAGTCGGTGGCGCGTTCGGCATAGGTGAACTGGTCCATGAAGTGGCCGCCGGTTTCGCGGGCCAGGCGTTCGGATTCGCAGTTCAGATCGCAGGCACGCTCCACCAGGTGGCAGCGCCCACCATGGAATTCGATGGCCGCGATCTTTTCCGGCGACGTGCTGGCCGGAATGACCGCCACGAACGGCAGCCCCAGCAGGCGCGCGAAGTACGCTTCGGACACCGCGGTGGAGCCGCTGGAGGCCTCGATCACCGGCCGCCCTTCGCGCAGCCAGCCGTTGGCCAGCGCATACAGGAACAGCGAGCGCGCCAGCCGGTGCTTCAGGCTGCCGGTGGGGTGGCTCGACTCGTCCTTCAGATAGACATCGATCCCGGCAAACCCGGGCAGCGCCAGCGGGATCAGATGGGTATCGGCGGAGCGATTGAAATCGGCTTCGATCTTGCGGATGGCGGCGGCCACCCATTCACGCTGCGACATGGCGGAGAGTCGTTGTCAGGACGGAACGGTGCGATCCGTCCATTGTATGTCGCAATCAGCACGGTGGGCGCCCGTTAGAATGGCCCATCCGGCCGTTCCCGGCCCTGTCTGAAGGACTTCCCCCATGACCCTTGCCGCCCTGCGCGACGTTCCCGGCGTGGCTGCCCAGGCCCCGGCCGAAACCCACGGCTTCGTGTTCAACCACACCATGCTGCGGGTGAAGGACATCACCGCCTCGCTGGACTTCTACACCCGCGTGCTGGGCTACCAGCTGATCGACAAGCGCGATTTCGCCGAAGCCCAGTTCAGCCTGTACTTCCTGGCCTACGTGCCGGCCGGCGTGACCGTGCCGGAAGACGATGCCACCCGCCGGGTGTGGATGGCCGGCCTGCCGGGCGTGCTGGAACTGACCCACAACCACGGCACTGAAAGCCAGGACGGCCCGGTCTACCACGACGGCAACAGCGACCCGCGCGGCTTCGGCCACCTGTGCGTGTCGGTGCCGGCCCTGGAAGCGGCCTGCCAGCGCTTCGAGGACCTGGGCGTGCCGTTCCAGAAGCGCCTGACCGACGGTCGCATGAAGAACATCGCCTTCATCAAGGACCCGGACGGCTACTGGGTCGAGATCATCGCCAATACCTGATCCACAACCCGATCACGGAAGCGGAGGGGACGGTCTGGCACTATCGGGCCGCAAGCGTCTTGATCCCCTCCGTTCCCCCGTGATGAGGTGCGTATGGAAACGATGGAGCTGCACCGCGGCCGCCTGATCGACCACCTGCAGCTGGTGGTGCGCGACCTGGCCGCCAGCCGCCGCTTCTACCAGGCGGTGTTCGACACGATCGGCATTCCGGTAGCCGGCGAAGGCCCGGACTATTTCTGGGCCGACGAACTGTTCATTTCCACCGCCAGCAGCGGGGCCGCCGCCGGCCAGCTGACCGGCCGCCACCATCTGGCGTTCCAGGCCCGTGATGCGGCCACCGTCGATGCCTTCCACCGCGCCGCCCTGGCCGCTGGCGGCACCGACAACGGCGCCCCCGGCGAGCGCCCCTACCACCCCGGCTACTACGGCGCCTTCGTGCTCGACCCCGATGGCAACAACATCGAAGTGGTCTACCACGGCCCTGCCCGCTACAGCGCCGACTCGGTGAAAGTCACCTTCTGAACCCAGCGACGAAGGGGATCGCGTCGCTCTACCTCAATGGGATGATCCCCGCCGTCCCTGTCTGCAAGGAGCGTGCAATGAGGATGTGGTTGTCGTGCCTGTTGCTGTGGGCCCTGCTGGGCCAGAACGCCGCTGCGCAATCGCGCTGCACCAATACACCACGCGGTCTGCTGACCCCCGCGCGGGTGACCTGCACGCACCAGACCGCGTGGATCGATTCAGGCGTAGTCGGCCAGCGCCGGGTGACCTACCAGCTGCCACTGGGCACACCGCCGGCACATGGCTGGCCGGTGGTACTGGTCTACCAGGGCTCGTTCTTCCCGCTGCAGAATTTCGATTACCGCAGCAACCAGCCGTTTGGCGGCTATTACGAAGGCAAGCTGATCCAGACCCTGCTCGACCACGGTTACGCGGTGGTGGCACCGGCCGCGCCGGCCGATCTGTTCTGGCAGACCAACGTGCCGGGCCTGAGTGCGGCCTACGAGCTGGGCACCGATTACGATTTCCTCAGCAACGTCTTCGATGCGATTGCCGCCGGCCAGTTCGGCCCGCTCGACCCGCTGCGGCGCTATGCCACCGGCATTTCCAGCGGCGGCTACAACACCAGCCGCATGGCCGTTTCGTTCCCGGGTGAATTCCGTGCGCTGGCCATCCAGTCCGGCTCGTACGCCACCTGCAGCGGGCCGCTGTGCGACGTGCCCGCGGTGCTGCCGTCCGACCATCCGCCCACCCTGTTCCTGCAGGGCTTCGTCGACACGGTTGTGCCGTGGTGGACCACCAACCGCTACTTCACCCGCCTGCAGGACCAGGGCCTGGAAACCGCGCTGTATACCGAACCACTGGGCGGGCATGAATGGTTCGCCAGTTCACCGGCGCGCGTGCTGGCCTGGTTCGACGCGCATCCCTGACGCGCAGGCCGCAGGTTCGACGCCCGTTGCACTTGTCATCGTGCGTACCGGTAGCGCCGGGCCATGCCCGGCGGACCGGAACATCGGAACGTCTGCGTTGTTGCAGCTTTTCCGCTGTACGAAGACCTGCTGCGCGCCGGGGCCGACCCCGGCGCGCACACGGCACTCAGTGTGCCGCCATGTAGATGTCCTGCAGCACGGCCTTTTCCAGCTCCAGCTCGCCCAGCAGGTTCTTCACGATATCGCCCAGGCTGAGGATGCCGACCAGGGTATTGCCCTCGGTCACCATCAGGTGGCGGCGGCGCGAGTACGTCATCAGCGACATGGCCTGCTTCAGCGTGGCGTCCGGCGCAATGCCTTCCAGGCCGGTGGAAGGCAGCGTGGAAATGACCCGGCGGCCGGCCTGCGGGCCGTCGTCGGCCAGCACGCGCACGATGTCCTTTTCGGAAATGATGCCCACCGGGGCACCGTCCTTGACCACGACCAACGCGGCGATACGGTTCGCGCTCATCTTGTGCGCGGCGGCACCGATCGTGTCTTCGGCGTCGATGGTGATGACAGCTTCTTTCTTCGATTGCAGGAGTTCGCGGACGTTCATTCTTGTTTCCTGGTGCAGGTCACTGAAGTCAAAAAAGTGTGCTCTTCCGAATCGCCCCCTCCCCGGGAACAGACCTTTCAGCGCACGTCTGGCGCATGCCACCTGCCGGTGGAATCAGTGGGCAGGCAGCGTGCTGCAACGCGATCGAAACCGAGCGCTGCAGCAGCAGCGAAGGCCCCGGTCGATTCGATTCTACGACTGCTCTGTGCGGCCACTACCGGCACCGGTGGGACAGTTCGTCGTGGAACCTGTCGACGATTCCGAGAATCGCACCCGCGCTGAAACCGGCGCTGAATACAGCCGCAAGTCAACGCTAAAGTTGGCGCCGCGCCGGCCGACGCACGTGCAGCCGCCCGACCCTGCAAAGTCAGGGGAACGGGCGCCAGCTGCCCAGCACCGCCTCGGTGCTGTACTGCGCCGCTTCATCGCCCGACAGATGGTGCGACCACGGCACACGTTCCTCTGGCGAGGCACCGGGCCCGGTGCTGCCGAATTCGCCGTAGTAAGTGGTACGTTCGGCATCGGGCTTGTCCCAGTTGTGCCAGCCGGCCTGCACGATGTGCGGGCCCAGGTTGGACTGCAGGAACACCGTGCGCGCGAACGGCCGCCACGGCCGGCCCAGGTAGGTGGTGCCCGCGCCTTCGCCGCGCAGCAGCGCACGGCGGAACACGTAACCGAAGCGCTGGCCTTCCGGCGTGGATGCAGCAGTCACCCAGCCCAGCCGGCCCTTGGACACGATCGTGCAGTCATCGAACAACGCGGTGGCCGCGCCGAAGATGAAGTCCACCGTGCCTTCGATATAGCAGTCCTTGAAATGCAGCACGCTGCCTTCGTGGGTGTACAGCGTGTCCTGGTTGCCAAGCAGGCGCACGTTGCGGAAGCCACCGCGTGGCGGCGCCGCATAGAGTGCCAAGGCTTGGCCGACATTGCCGGCCGTATTCTCGATGGTCAGGTCTTCGGCGATGAACTCATCGCCGTACACATAGACCGTGGCCGAGCCACTGGTGCGCATCGCCTTGCCGGTGGCCGGGTCGACCAGATCGGCGTAATTGTTCCAGCTGATGATCGAGGCGCCCGCACCCGCGCCGCGCAGCGTTACCCGGCTCTTTTCCTTGGGCACTTTCACTACCCCGCGATACAGGCCTTCGCGCAGCACGATCACCTGGCGCGTGCGGTTGCCATCGGGCACCGCATCAATGGCGGCCTGCACGCTGCGGTAGTCGCCGCTGCCATCGGCGGCCACCACCCAGTCACGGGCAGTGGCCGGCAGGCTGGCACACAGCAGCAGTACCGCCAGGGGAAGGAAACGACGGCATGGAATACGCATGTTGGCTCCAGCTGGACGTGGCAACGGTCAGAACTTGTAGCGCAGGCCGACCAGGTACTCGCGCCCGGTCTGGGTGTAGGTCAGCGGCAGCTTCCACGCCGTCGTGCCCACCCATTCGTTGCTGGTTTCGTTGGTCAGGTTGATCGCTTCCAGGCTGATTTCCAGCTGGTCGTCGATCTTCCAGCTGATCGAGGCATCCACCGTGTCCACCGCATCCATGCCGTGGAAGCTGAAGCCCTGCACGCTGGCCGGCACCTGCGTGTAGTAGCCATCGCGGTGGGTGTAGGACACGCGCGCGCCCAGCTTCTCGCCTTCGTAGAACAGCGTGCTGTTGTACGCATTCTTCGACAGCCCGGTCAGGTCGGTCTTCAGCGATGCCGCACCGGTGGAAGTGAGGTACTGGATCTGCGAATCCACCCAGGTGTAGTTCAACTGCAGGCCCAGGTTGCTCCAGCGCCCGGGCAGGAAGCTGAAGGGCTGCACATAGTTGAACTCGGCGCCCTTCAGGTCTCCGCCGGGCGTGTTCAGCGGGCGGGTGAAGGTGAAGTCCTCGTTGGGCGATACGCCGGTGCCATCGAGCAGACTGGTCGGCAGGCCGCTGGCGGTGAACGGCATCACCGTGCTGGTGCCCTGCACGAAGCTTTCGATGTCCTTGTGGAACAGCGCCAGGCCCAACAGGCCGCCTTCCTGGAAGTACCATTCCACGCCCAGGTCCAGCGTGCGTGCGCGGATCGGGTCCAGGTTGGGGTTGCCGCCGTTCACGTAGCGGTGGCCGCTGGACAGGCTGAGGGTGGTGCCCGGCGTAAGCGATGACAGTCCCGGCCGCGCCATCACCTTGGCCGCACCGAAGCGCAGCATCACGTCGGGGCCCAGCTCGGCCACCAGGTTCAGCGAGGGCAGCGTGTCGGTGTAATCGCGCGAGACATGGGTCAGCACCATCGCACCGTCCACGGTGGAATAGCCGGTGGACGACTGGGTGGTCTTCACCCGGCGCACGCCCACGTTGCCCGACACCGGCACGCTGCCGATATCGAAGCCGAACTCACCCATCAGCCAGGCACCGCGGTCCCGCTCTTCCACACTGCGCCGCGTGGCGTTGCGTTCGTACAGCTGGTAGATGCCCTGCCCGCTGTAAATGCCCAGCAGCTGCGACAGCGCGGCAAGATCCGGTACGGCCCAGGCATCGGGCGCACCGGCCACGCCGCCCAGGCGCGCGATGTCCACCATCGCCGCCGGCACGGTGTAGCTGCCATCGGCGAACGCCGGCACCACCGTCTCGCTCTGCCGACGGTATTCGCTGGTGTCGAACTGGTAGTCCTTGGCCAGCAGACCGCCCTTCAGGGTGAACGACGGCCCGAAGTTCCAGCTGAAATCCAGCGCGGCGGTGTCGAAGGTATTGGTGGCGTACTGCGGGCGCAGGCGCACTTCGGCCAGGGTCCAGCCACTGGCGTCGGTGGGGTCGATGCCGTAGTTGAAGGTCGGGTGGGTGACGCTGTCGCGGAAATCGTAGCTGTAGCCGGCCACGTTGGCCTTGTCCATGATCAACGTGGTCTGCACCGGGTTGGCGTGCTTGGAACTGGAATGCCCGGCCAGCAGGTTGATCTTGAACGCATCGCTGAAGCGGTGTTCGCCACTGAGCGACACCTGCTTGAACTCGGTGCTCCATTCGTCGCGGCGCTGTTCCGAGCGCACGCCGGCACCATCGAACACGCCGTACAGCAGCGCGCCGGAGGTCGGATCGATGTAGCCATCGCGCAGCAGCATGTTCTGCTTCTGCGCCGAGTAGGCGAACGAGATCGCTTCGATGTACTTCTCGCTGCGCACGGTATCGATCTTCGAATACAGCGCATCCAACGCGAATTCGGTGTTGTCGGTCGGCTTCCACTGCAGCGCGGCGGTCACGCCCAGGCGTTTCTGGTCGTGTTCCAACAGCGTGTAGCGCGGGAAGTACGGGTGCCACACGCCATCGGCCAGGCCGGCGGTGAACGGCGACGCCGGATTGAAGCCGCCATTGCTGCTGGCGCTGTACCAGCGCCCGGTGTTGCTGCCTTCTTCGCGCACTTGGCGCTCGGAATAGGCCACCGACAGCAGGCCACCGAAGCGGCCATCGGCCCAGGTATCGGCAATCAGCGCGGCCGCGCGCGGGCTGGCCTTGTTCGACAGATCGTTGAAGCTGCCCTGCCCGCTGGCAGCGAAGGTGAAACCGTCGTAGTCGAACGGACGTGCGGTGCGCAGGTCCACCGTGGCGCCCAGCGAACCCTCTTCCACGTCGGCCGAGGCGGTCTTGCGCACGATCAACTGCGAGAACAGGTCCGAAGCGAACACGTTGAAGTCGAAGCCGCGGCTGCGGTTGGTGCCGCCGGACTGGTCCGAGCCGCCCACGGTGGTCAGTGCTTCCAGGCCGTTGATGCGCACGCGGGTGAAATCGGGGCCCAGCCCGCGCACGGAAATATTGCGGCCTTCGCCGGCGTCGCGGGTGATGGTCACCCCGGGAATGCGCTGCAGCGACTCGGCCAGGTTCAGATCGGGGAAGTTGGCGATGTCCTCGGCCACGATCGCATCAACCATGCCCTTTTCAGAGCGCTTGATGTCCAGCGCCTTTTCCACGCTGGCGCGATAGCCGGTCACGGTCACCGCATCCAGGTCGGTGGGGTTGGCGCCGCTGTCCTGCGCGGCGGCCGCGCCGGACAGGGCCAGCAGCACGGCGCTGGCCAGCGCGCTGGCAACGAAGGTAACCGGTGTCTTTTTGCGATTCAGCCTGTGCGTCATGAAAATCCCTTGCAATCACTGCTACTGGCGGTCGTAGGTGCGCATCAATCGATGACACCGGAGGACAGGCAACGTAACAGTGTCATCCGGCTGAAACATCGTGCGGCGCAACACGGCGCCTCACGCAGCCAGGGGATATCAAGCGGTATGAGCGGCCGGCGGCGCCGGCGGTGGCAGCGCGCGCGGCGGGCGGGTGGCCCACCAGCACAGCAGGGAACCGGCGGTGACGCAGGCTACCCCGCGCACGAAACCCATGCCCGGCTGCAGCGACAGCCACAGGCTGCTCCACAGCACCGACAGCACCGGCGCGAAGTAGGAAAAGATCGCCATTGAAGTGACGTTGCCGTGCTGCAGGCCGTGGTTCCAGCAGCCATAGGCGGTGGCGGTCAGCAGGCCGAACACCGCCACCTGGGCCAGCCCACCCCAGTGCAGGTGCAGCGGCGGCGCATCGCCCAGCAGGTACTTCAGCCACAGCACCACCGCGGTGGCGGCCATGAACAGCGGTACCGCATTGCGGGTGCCGCCGATGCGCTTGGTCACCAGCGAATAGGTAGCCCACATGCAGGCCGCGCCCAGCGCCAGCGCATAGGCCAGCGGGTTGCTGCGCAGGTTGCCCCACAGCACCGCTGGCGACCACGCGCCCTCGCCGGTCACCACCATCACCACGCCCAGCAGGCACAGCACCGTGGCCGGCAGCAGCAGCCAGTTGCCGCGCTGCATGCGTGTCAGCACCGTCAGCAGCACGGTCAGGCACGGCCACAGGTAATTGATCATCACCAGTTCCAGCGCCTGCCCACGGTGGTGGGCCAGGCCGATGGACAGCGACAGCGACGCCTCGGTACCGATGAACAACGCACCGCCCAGCAGCAGGTAACGTCGCGGCAGCTGCGAAGGCCGCGGCATGCCCAGCATCAACGCTGAAAAGAACGCGGCAGCGGTGAAGATCAGTGCGGCGCCACCGGTGGCACCGAAGATCTCGCTGATCGTGCGCAGCATGCCCAGCGTGGGGCTCCACAGCAGCACGGCACTGGCGCCGATCAGGGTAGGAAGATGGGGAGACGCAGAAGCGCGCAGCGCGCGGAAGCCGTACATGGGGGCGACGACAACAAGGGCAGTTCGGTTGAAAGGCACGCGCCCGCCTGCGCCCGGCCCCGACAACGGGACAGGCAGAACAGGGGGACAGGTGAGTCCTGGGAAGTACGCTGGTCCGTAGCGACGTCCCCGGAATGCCCCGGCACTGTGCGTTGCAGGGGAAAACGGCGGGAGGCGGGTTACAGCAGCCGACTGGCCGGAGCGGATTGTACGCCTTCGATGTTGCGCCGCAATAGAACCCTGTTCAGGCGCTACGTGGCGCGGTCGCGGCGGAAGCGCGGCAGCCCGCGCAGGCGCTCCACAAGCCACTGCGCCGCGCCCGACAACGGCCACTCCGCACGGTGGATCAGCCACAGCGTATCGCGCACCGGATCGCCACATTCCACCGTATCGATCAACGCCGGCTGTGCGAACGATTCGCGTGCGTGGCGCGGAATGACGGTGAAGCCGAGGCCGCGCGACACCGGTTCCAGGATCAGCGCGACCTGGTTGGTGAAGCCGTGCACCGGCAGCGAGCCCACCCCGGGGTTGCCCGGGAAGCGCCGCGACAACAGGCGGGTAGCCATCGCCCGCCCATCGGGGTGGTCGATGAAGCCCAGCCGCTGCAGATCTGCCCAGTCTTCGGCCTGCGCACCGGCAGGCACCACCAGTTCCAGCACTTCCTCGGTGAAGGCCGAGGCGGCCACGCGCGGGTCGTCCGGCTTCATCGTCACCAGGCCCAGTTCGTACTGTTTGTTCACCACGGCCTGCAGCGCTTCCGGGTCGGGCGCGAAGCGGTGGCGGATCATCAGCCCCGGGTGGTTGCGCTGGTAGTCCAGCAGGATGGGATACAGCGCCAGGCCCACGCTGCCGGGGCTGATCAGGCTGACCTCACCCTGGTCTGAAACCGTCTGCGACAGGCTCGCCCGCAAGCGCCCCTGCGCGCGCTCCATGTCCTGGATGAAGGCCAGCAACGCGGTGCCCGCCGGGGTCAGCTCGACCTGCCGCGGCCGGCGGATCAACAGCGGCCCCAGTTCGTCTTCCAGATGGCGCACGTGCTGGCTTACCGCCGCCTGGGTCAGGCCAAGCTGCTGGGCCGCCCGGGTGAAGCCGCCGTGGGCGACCACGGCCGCAAACGAGCGCAGCCATTGCGGATTATGCATAAGCAGATTTTATCCGTGGGATAAGTCGCCATTAGACCACCTATGGGCACGGGCCACCTACGCTTGTAAGGCCCTCTTTCCCTGCCCTGCTCCACGCCCCCATGAAAATGAACGCCATCCACTGGCCCGACGGCTACCTGCCGGGCCTGACCGACAACTTTGTCTCCAACGAAGTGATCGTTGCCGGCCTGACCGCGGCAGACATCTGGCCGCTGCTGGCCACCCCGGCGCATTGGCCGACCTACTACGCCAACTCGGCCAACCTGCGCTTCCACGATGGCCGTGGCCCGGTGCTGGCGGCCGGTGACCACTTCTATTTCGAAACCTTCGGCTTCCCGGTCGAGGCCCGCTGCACCGAATACGTTGCGCCCACCGCCGGCGCGCCGGGCCGGGTGGCGTGGCACGGCTGGGCCGGCGAAGCAGGCGCCGCCGATCGGCTGGATGTCCACCATGCCTGGCTGGTGGAAGACCTGGACGGTGGGCGCGTGCGCATCCTCACCCAGGAAACCCAGAACGGCGCACCGGCCAAGGCCCTGCAGGCGGCCAAGCCCAACCCGATGATCAACGGCCACCAGGACTGGCTGGATGGTCTGGTCGGCGCTGCCCGCGCCCTTCCGCCGCGCTGATCCATCCCTGCCCGCCCGTTCGCTGCCCCCCGCTACCGAGATCTTCATGACCGCTCTGTTCAGTCCCTTCACCCTGAAGGGCATCACGCTCCGCAACCGCATCGCCATTCCGCCCATGTGCCAGTACTCGGCGCACGAGGGCTATCTCAGCCCGTGGCACACCACCCATTACGCCGGCATGGCGCGGGGTGGCGCCGGTCTGGTCATCGTTGAAGCCACCGCCGTTTCCGCTGAAGGCCGCATCACCCCCGGCTGTGCCGGGCTGTGGGAAGACGGCCAGATCGAAGGCATGGCGCAGGTTGCCGCGGCAATCAAGGCCGCCGGCGCCGTGCCGGGCATCCAGATCGGCCACGCCGGGCGCAAGGCCAGCGCCAACCTGCCGTGGGAAGGCGACGACCACATTGCCGAGGGCGACCGCCGCGGCTGGCCGACGCTGGCGCCGTCCGCACTGGCCTTCGGCGGCGGGCTGGGCAAGGTGCCGCAGGCAATGACACTCGATGACATCGCGCGCGTGCAGGCCGATTTCGTAGCCGCCGCCCAACGCGCGCTTGCCGCCGGTTTCCAGTGGCTGGAACTGCACTTCGCCCATGGCTATCTGGCACAGAGCTTCTTCTCGCCGGTGGCCAACCAGCGTACCGATGCCTACGGCGGCAGCGCTGAAAACCGCGGCCGCTTCCTGCGCGAAACCCTGGCCGCCGTGCGCCGCGTGTGGCCCGAACACCTGCCGCTGACCGCGCGCTTCGGCGTCGTGGAATACGACGGCAACGATGAGAGCTTCTACGACGAAGCCGCGCAGCTGGTGCGTGACATGCGCGATGGGGGGCTGGATCTGATCGACGCCAGCATCGGCTTTTCCACCGCCGCCAGTCGCGCGCCGTGGGGCCCGGGCTTCTTCGTTCCGGTGGCCGCACGCCTGAAGCGCGATGTGCAGATGCCGGTGGCCGCAAGCTGGTGCATCGACGATCCGCACATGGCCGAACAGGCCGTGGCCGAGGGCAGCATGGACCTGGTGCTGATCGCCCGTGCACACCTGGCCAACCCGCACTACCCGTACCAGCTGGCGCTGGCACTGGGCGAACAGAACCCGGCCGGCGTGCTGCCGCCGCCCTACGCCTACTGGCTGTCGCGCTACCGCGGCCCCGGCAAGGGCGCCGCGCAGTAACGGCGCAGCACCGGCGCCGTTGTCAGCCGCTGCCGTGGAACTGCAGCCCCACCCCGGGCAGCGTCTGGATGTAACGCGGTGCGGCGGCTCTGTCGCCGATCTTCGGCCGCAGGCGTGCCAGCAGGATGCGGATGTAGTGCGCATCGCGGTTGTGGGTGGGGCCCCATATGCCGGTCAGGATGACCGGCTGGGTCACCACCCGCCCGGCGTTGCGGGCCAGCAGCAGAAGCAGGGCGTACTCCTTGCGCGACAGCGCAAGGGGGCTGCCCTGGAAGGTAACCACGTGGGTCTGGTCGTCGATGCACAGGCAACCGTCATCGAAGTGGAACGGCGCATCACCGCTGCGGCTGGCCGAGCGCAGCAGCACCCGGATGCGCGCCATCAGTTCATCGATGCCGAACGGCTTGGTGACGTAGTCGTGTGCACCGCCATCGAGTGCGGCCACTTTCTCGCGCTCACCGGCGCGCGCCGTGAGCATGATCACCGGCGCTGGCGAAAACGCCCGCAGCTGGGCCAGCACCGCCTGCCCGTCCATGTCGGGCAGGCCGACATCCAGCACGACGATATCCACGCTGCAGCTGCGGGCCACGTCCAGCCCGCCCTGCCCGTTCTCGGCCAGCAGCACCGTATAGCCCTGTGCGCGCAGGCTGATCTGCAGGAAGCGACGGATATGCGGCTCATCATCGATGACCAGCACGTTGATGCCCGATTCCACGGTGGCAGCC
The DNA here is from genome assembly GCF_003086815.1 of Stenotrophomonas sp. YAU14D1_LEIMI4_1. Lineage (NCBI taxonomy): Bacteria > Pseudomonadati > Pseudomonadota > Gammaproteobacteria > Lysobacterales > Lysobacteraceae > Stenotrophomonas > Stenotrophomonas sp. YAU14D1_LEIMI4_1. The sequence goes on from NZ_CP025997.1 coordinate 3,681,753, forward strand.
TGCATCACATCCGGTTCCTCACGCCGCCGTGGGCCGCAGCAGCGGCAGGGTGATGCGGATGACGGTGCCCACGCCATCCGGCCCGGCAAACGCTTCAACCGATCCGCCATGCGCGCCGATCATGCCCTGCGCGATGGTCAGGCCCAGCCCGGTGCCCTTGCGGTTCCGGTCACCACGCTCGACGCTGTAGAACATGTCGAAGATGCGCTTGCGCTCGTCCTCGGGAATGCCGGGGCCACGATCACGCACGTCGATCTGCAGGTTGCCACCGAGCAGGCGAGCGGACACATCCACCGCCGCGCCCGGTGGTGAGAACCTCGCGGCGTTCTCCAGCACATTGAACAGCCCCTGTTCGACCAGCGCCGGATGCACCCAGATGGGCGGAACGTCCCCGGCAACGGCCACATCCAGCGTGACCGCCGGCTGATACCGGCGCAGACGCCCGGCGGCCGATCCGATCAGCTCATCCACGCCCACCCAGTCCCGGTTCAACGTCAGCCCATCGTGGCCCAACCGGGTCATGTCCAGCAGGTTCTGGATGTAGCGATCCAGCCGATCGCCCTCCTCCAGGATGGTGTCCAGCAGGTTCGCCTTGTCCTCGGCCGACAGCGCATCCGGGTAGCTCACCAGGCTGCTGGCCGAACCAATCATCGACGCCAGCGGCGAGCGCAGGTCATGCGACACCGACGACAGAAGCGCCGAGCGCAGGCGCTCGGTTTCATTGCTCACCCGCGCGCCTTCCAGATCGGCCACCAGCCGGGTGCGCATGATGGCCTGGGTCACATCGTCGATCATCGCTTCGGCAAGGCGGCGCTGCTCGGGCGCCAGGCGCGCGGTGTCCTCGCCCCAGCGCAGCCCCATCACGCCCACCACGGTGCGGTTGGCCAGCAGCGGAACGAACCACCACGGCGAGGCGGCCAGCGTGTCGGTGAAGCGCCCGGCCTGCTGGCGGTGCGCCAATGACCAGTCCGCCGCCGCCCGATCGGTGCCCTGCAGCAGCGTACCGGGCGACTGCTCGGTGCGATCGGCGGACTGGATCCACACCGCAACCCCCAGGCTGCGTTCCATCGCAATGCGCCCCACATGCAGCACCTGGCCCAGGTCGGCCGCGCTGCTCAGGCCGCGCCCCAGCCGCTCCATCATCGTGGCCTGCGCATTGACCGCGCGCAGCGCCAGGATCTGTGCGCGCAGCCGGGTGGCCAGGCTGCCACACACCAGCGCGGCCACCAGGAAGATGACCACCGTGGCCACGCCGCGGTTGGCGCTGATGCTGAAGGTGAAGGTGGGTTCGATGAAGAAGAAGTTGTAGCTGAAGAAGCACAGCGCCGCGGTGCCAACCACGCCCAGCATGCTGGTGCGGGTGGCCACCAGGATCACCGCCACGATGAAGACCATCGACATGTCGTCGATTCCGAGCCACCGCTGCGCCATCCACGCAGCCACGATCGCGCCCAGCGTGGCCAGCACGGCGGCGGTCAGATCGTGCCGCAGCAGCGAACGGTCGGGAATGCGCAGGTGGCGGCGCGCACGCGCACGTGCTTCGGGCGAGCTGATGATGACCAGTTCGTAATGCGCTCCGCGCTGCAGCAGTTGCTGGGTCAGCGTGCGGTTGATCATGCGGGCCAGTGGCCGCTCGCGGGTGCGGCCCACGATCAGCGTGGAGGCACCGCAGCGTTCGGCGTGGTCCAGCAGCGCATCGGCCACGTGGGTGCCGTGCACCACCTCGGCGTCCGCACCCAGGCTGCGTGCCAGCGCGAAGGCACGGTCCAGCTCGGCCTGGCGCGTGGCCTCCACCGGCTTGCCCGACTGCACCGTCACCACCGTCCAGGGCGCATCGCGGCGCTGGGCGATCCTGCGCCCCGCGCGCACCATGTATTCCGATGCGCCCATGCCATCGATGGCGATCAACACCCGGTTGCGCAGGGCAATGCCGGGCAGGCCGCGTGCAATCTGCGATTCGCGCAGGTCTTCTTCCACGTGGTCGGCCGCGGTCTGCATGGCCAGTTCGCGCAGCGCCGCCAGGTTGGACGGCGAGAAGAACGCCTGCAAGGCGTGGGTCGCCTGCTCGGGCAGGTAGACCTTGCCCTGGTTCAGGCGTTCGATCAGTTCGCGCGCGGGAAGGTCGACCAGGCGGATGTCGCGCAGGCGGTCGAACACCGCATCGGGCACGGTCTCGCTGACGCGGATGCCGGTGATGCGATGGACGACGTCGTTCAGGCTTTCCAGGTGCTGGATGTTGATCGTGGTGTAGACATCGATGCCCGCATCCAACAGATCGATCACATCCTGCCAGCGCCGTTCATGGCGGCTTCCCGGAACGTTGCGATGGGCCAGTTCATCGATCAGCGCCACCTGCGGGCGGCGCGCCAGGATCGCATCGACATCCAGTTCCTGCAGCTTGCGGCCCTGGTATTCAATGCGCCTGCGCGGAATCAGCTCCAGCCCGTCCACCAGCGCGGCGGTTTCGGAGCGGCCGTGGGTTTCGACGATCCCCACCACCAGGTCGATGCCCTGGCGGCGCAGCTCGCGTGCGCGCGACAGCATGGCGTAGGTCTTGCCCACGCCGGGCGCGGCGCCCAGGAAGACGGTCAGGTGGCCGCTGTTCTGCCGGCGCAGTTCGCCCGCCAGCGCATCGGCCTTGGCGTTGCGGTCATCGTTCATGGGCAGGTTCCATCAGGGCTGCGCAGGCCCCTGTGCGTGCACAGGGGCGGCTCGATCCGAGCGTGCCGCCCTCAGTTCCGGGTCGGGGCCGGTGTCACCTGGTCCAGCGCCAGGTTCAGCTCCAGCACGTTTACGTGCGGCGCACCATAGAGGCCGAAGCGCATGCCTTCGGTGTGCCTGGCCAGCAAGGCCTGCACATCGGCAGCCTGCATGCCGCGCGCTTTGGCCACGCGCTGCACCTGGATCTGCGCGGCCTGCGGCGAGAGATGCGGATCGATGCCGCCACCGGACTGGGTCACCAGGTCGCTGGGCACCGCCTCCGGCGCCACGCCGTCGCGCGCCGCCACGGCCGCGCGGGCCTCGTCCACCCGCTTGCGCAGGTCCGGGTTGGTGCGGGCCTGGTTGCTGCCGGCCAGCGCCATCACGTCGTACGACGCCGCCGACGGGCGCGACTGGAAGTAGCGGTCATCGGCAAACGGCTGTGCCACCAGCGCCGAGCCGACCACCTTGCCGTCGCGCTCGATCAGGCTGCCACTGGCGGCCGCGGGGAACATCAGTTTCCCCAGGTTGGTGGCCGCCAGCGAGTAGACGAAACCGAAGCCCAGCAGCGAGGTGATCGCCAGGCCGATGGATGCGCGCCAGACACCACTGCGCGTGGGAGCGGCGTGCGACGAAGCGTGTTCAATGATGTTGTTCATGGCAGGTCCTCAGGCACCGAACACGGCGGCCAGCGCCATGTCGATCAGTTTGATGGCCGGGAACGGCAGCAGCACGCCGCCCAGGCCGTACACCAGCACATTGCGGCGCAGCAGCGCGGTGGCGCTGGCGGCACGGAAGCGAACGCCGCGCAGGGCCAGCGGAATCAGGATCGGAATGATGATCGCGTTGAAGATCAGCGCGGCCACCACCGCATTGGTCGGGCTGGACAGGTGCATCACGTTCAGCGCGGCCATCGAGGGAACGGCGGCGAACATCGCCGGCAGGATGGCGAAGTACTTGGACACGTCGTTGGCCAGCGAGAACGTGGTCAGCGCGCCGCGGGTGATCAACTGCTGCTTGCCCACTTCCACCACTTGCAGCAGCTTGGCCGGATCCGAATCCAGGTCGACCATGTTGCCGGCCTCCTTGGCCGCCTGCGTGCCCGAGTTCATCGCCAGGCCGACGTCGGCCTGCGCCAGCGCCGGCGCATCGTTGGTGCCGTCGCCAACCATGGCGACCAAGCGCCCCAAGGCCTGCTCCTGGCGGATGCGGGCCAGCTTGTCTTCCGGGCGTGCCTCGGCGATGTAGTCATCCACGCCGGCTTCGGCAGCGATGGCTGCGGCGGTCAGCGGGTTGTCGCCGGTGATCATCACCGTCTTGATGCCCATCGCACGCAGCTGCGCGAACTTTTCCTTGATGCCGTGCTTGACCACGTCGGACAGTTCGATCACGCCCAGCAGGTGGCGACCATCGGCCACCACCAGCGGCGTCGCACCATTGCGGGCCACCTGCTCCACGCGCGCCGACAGTTCCGGCGACGGCTCAGAGCCCAGCGACTGCGCGTACTTCACCATGGCGTCGATGGCGCCCTTGCGGATCGCACGTACCTGCCCATCGGCCAGGTTCAGGTCGACACCGGACATGCGGGTGTGCGCACTGAAGGGCACGAAGTGCGCATTGGCCGGTTCCTCGATGGGCGTGTTCGGCTGGCGGGCAAGCTTCACGATCGACTTGCCTTCCGGGGTCGGGTCGGCCAGCGAGGACAGCAACGCTGCTTCGCGCAGGCGCTGCATGTCCACGCCCGCCAGCGGATGGAACGCCGTGGCCTGGCGATCGCCGTGGGTGATGGTGCCGGTCTTGTCCAGCAGCAGCACGTCCACGTCACCGGCCACTTCCACCGCCTTGCCCGATTTGGCCAGCACGTTGGACGACAGCGCGCGGTTCATGCCGGCAATGCCGATGGCCGGCAGCAGGCCACCGATGGTGGTCGGGATCAGGCAGACCAGCAACGCGATCAGCAGCAGCGGGTCCAGCGAAATACCCACGAAGCCTGCGATGGACGGCAGGGTCAGCACCACGATCAGGAAGGTCAGCGTCATGGTGACCAGCAGCAGACCCAGCGCGATCTCGTTGGGGGTCTTCTGCCGGTTGGCACCTTCCACCAGCGAGATCATGCGGTCCAGGAAGCTGTTGCCTGGTTCGGCGGTCACCCGCACCACGATCTCGTCGGACAACACCTTGGTGCCACCGATCACGCCGGAGCGGTCGGTACCGGCCTCACGCAGCACCGGCGCCGATTCGCCGGTCACCGCCGATTCGTTGATGGTGGCCAAACCACGGATGATCTCGCCGTCGGCGGGCACGATCTCGCCCGCCGACACCACCACCAGATCGTCCGGGCGCAGTTCGGCGGCCGGCACTGATACGGCGCTGGCCGGCATGGCCGCGTCGCTGATTCTGCGTGCCACCAGATCCTTGCGCGCACGGCGCAGCGAGGCGGCCTGGCCGCGACCGCGCGCTTCGGCCACGGCCTCGGCGAAGTTGGCGAACAGCACGGTGACCAGCAGCAGTGCGGTAACCGCCCAGCCGGTGCCGGTGGCGGCCTTGCCGGTGATGGTCAGGCCCGCCGTGAGCAGGGTGCCCAGCCACACCACGGCCATCACCGGGTTGCGGAAGGCATGGCCAGGCGACAGCTTGGCGAAGGACGCAATGACAGCGGCCTTGAACCCGGCGGCATCCAGCAGCGCCGGGCGCCCGGGGCGCTGCCCGGTGTGCATGGAAGTATCAGTCATTGGGAAATCCTCAGAAGGCCTTGAGCGCCAGGTGATCGGCGATGGGGCCCAGCACCAGAACCGGCATGAACTGAAGCAGGGTCAGGATGACGACCACCGCGATCAGGGTGAGTGCGAAGGTGGGCGTTTCCACGTGCAGCGTGCCCGGGCTTTCCGGAACGGCACGCTTGCGCGCCAACATCGCCGAAATGACCAGCGGGATGATCAGTGCCGGGTAGCGGCCCAGCGCCAGCACCACCGCACAGGTCAGGTTCCACCAGTAGGTGGCATCGCCCAGACCTTCGAAGCCGGAGCCGTTGTTGGCAAAGGCCGAAGTGAATTCATAGAACACCTGGCTGATGCCGTGGAAGGACGGATTGGAATTGCCGGTCAGGCTGGGCACGGCCAGGGTGATAGCGGTGAAGGACAGCAGCACCAGCGGCTGCAGCAGCACCAGCACGGCCAGCAGTTTCACTTCCGGCGCTTCGATCTTGCGGCCGAACAGTTCCGGGGTGCGGCCGGTCATCAGGCCGGCCAGGAACACGCTCAGCAACAGGTAGACCAGGAACTGCTGCAGGCCGCAGCCGATGCCACCCCAGATGGAATTGACCAGCATGTTGCCGATCGTGACCAGGCCGGTCAGCGGCGCCAGCGAATCGTGCATGGCGTTGACCGAGCCGTTGGAGGTCTGCGTGGTCAACGCCGCCCACAGCGCGGAAGCGTCGGCGCCGAAGCGCACTTCCTTGCCCTCCATCAGCGCAATGTCCGTACTGGTGGACGACAGTGATTCAGACCACAGGGCCACACCGGTGGAAACCAGCGACATCGCCAGCATGGTGCCGACCACCAGCGCGGTGAAGCGGCGGCGCCCAGTGAAGGCGCTGACCATGAAGGCGATGCTGACCGGAATCAGGATCAGGGCCAGGGTTTCCAGCAGGTTGGAAAGGGCAGTCGGGTTTTCCAGCGGCACGGCACTGTTGGGGCCGTACCAGCCACCGCCATTGGTACCCAGCTGCTTGGCCGCCACCATCGAGGCCACCGGCCCCAGCGGAATCTTCTGCTCGGCCATGCCCGCAGACGCGTCGATGGGCGTGGCCACCGGGCCGCCGTTCAAGGTGGACGGCACGCCCTGCCAGGTCAGCAGCAGCGACCACAGCAGGCACAGCGGCAGCATCAGGCGCACGGCCGGGCGGATGACATCGGCCCAGTAGTTGCCCAGGTCGGGTTCGCCATCGGTTGCAACGACCGGCGTCGCACGATCCTTGCCCGTAGCGGCCAGCACATCGCGCCTGCGCCCGCCAAACAGACCGCGCAGGGTTGCCACCACCAGGGCCAGGCCCATCATCGGGGTGATCACCTGCAGGCCAACGATGCCGGTCATCTGCGCGAAGTAGGACAACTGCGCCTGGCCGGAATAGTGCTGCTGGTTGGTGTTGGTCAGGAACGAGACCATGGTGTGCAGCGCCAGGTCCCAGCGCATGTTCGGCGCGCTGTTGGGGTTCAGCGGCAACCAGGCTTGGGTCATGAAGATGGCCAGGGTCAGCACGGCCAGCACCAGGTTGCTGACCAGGAACGCCGTAACGTACTGCTTCCAGCCCATACCTTGGCCAGGCGCAACGCCCAGCATGCGATAGAGCGGCCGTTCGATCAGGCCAAACACGCGGTCACCCCACATGGGGTTGCCACGCATCACCGCCGCCAGATAGCGGCCAATGGGCCAGCCCAGCAACAGGGCCAGCGCAATTACGGAAAGGAACTCGAACATGGGATGTCCCACCTTGTTGTGGTTGGATCGCCGTGCGCGCGGGCGCGCCTGCCAGCGATGCCGGACTCAGTTCAGAACGACGCCTGCAGCGCGGCTTCGACGCGCGAACCCGCCAGATCGGGGAAGATGCGCTTGGCTGCCGAATCGGTGGCGTGCGCGGTCACGCGCAGTTCGAACGGTGCCTTGAAGGCCCAGATGCCGCTCAGTTGGCCGTGCGTGTAGCTGTCGTTGTAGGCGTCTTCCAGCCAGTAATGGCCCACGGCAGCCTCGAAGCGGACGCTGTCGCTGACCGGCAGTCGCGCGCCCAGCTGCGCGTACACGCCGCGCTCATCGGTGGCCAGTGCATCGGGCGAGTACGCCACCTGCAGCCAGTAGTTCTGCTTCCAGGTCACGGTGCTGTTCAATTCGGTCCAGTTCAGATCCACCGTGGTGGACGGGTACCGGTAGTGGGTCAGGTTGACGTCCAGCGCCCAATCGTCGGACAGGCCACCGGACCAGCCGGCTATGAAATCCAGCTCGCTGCTGGCATGGGTATCCGGCGCGAATTCGACGTTGGAGCCCCAGACCGAAGCGTACCAGCCCGATTCGGCACTGGCCTTGAAGCCGGCCTGCACGGCCGCATCGCCCTGGGTCTGGCTGGAACCACGCCACACGTAATCATTGGCAATGGCGGCCGAGCCGGACACGGTGGCCGCATGGCTGCTGAGCGCGGTGCCGGCGAACAGGACAAGGCCGGCCAGGCTACGGATGGCGATGACCTGGGCGCTGACGCGCTGGCCCGGGAAGAGGTGCAGAGACATGGAATGACAACTCACAGGATGGCTGTTCAGCCGATGCGAAATTGTCGAATCGATGCCTGTAAAAAGCCCATTCCCGCGTTGATACGCCGCGTAAAATCTTCATAAAATTTCACGCACCGCTGGCGACGATGCAGCGCACCGCGCCGGCCGTTACGTTGATTTTATGCAAGGGCGGCAGAACACGGCTGGCGATTTTACGTAGCCCACCGCGACCATGGCATCACCGCACCGCAGGGTGTGAAACCAGAACCGCCATGACCGTGATCGTGATTCGCCACGCAACCCCCAGCAGTGTGCCGCCGAGCCTGCCTGCGCACTTGGGCAACCATCCCGTGGTCTGCAAAGACTGCAGTGGCGTGGAAGAGATTCGCCAGTGTCTGTGCCAGATCGACGCCCAGCCCCGCGACTGGGTGGTGCTGGAACTGGGTGCCGTGGATGAGCAGCAATGGTGCGAACAGGCCGCCGCGCTGGGCCACGCGCTGGACCAGCTGCCGGCGCAGTACATCGAAGTCCAGGCCACCTGCGAACTGGACCTGCAGTCGCGGCTGCGCCTGCAGCACGCGCCGGCCGCCGTGGTGGTCGACCATCGCAACGCGCAGGGCGGCTACCCGCTCTCGCTGGGCATCATCCGCCACCGTCTGGCCATGGAGGCCTGAGCCATGTCGATCTTCATCATTCGTGGCCCGGAAGCCAGTGGCCGCCTGATCCGCACGGCCGCACCGCTGCCCAGTCCGGTTTTGAAGGCGCTGGTGGAACGGGCGATCGATGCCGGCACCACCATCGCCATCCGCGCGTGCGGTTCCGAGCAGGAACTGCTGGACGCGCTGCGCGTGGCCGACCACAGCCGCGGCGAGATCACCCTGCTCGACCCCGGTGCGTGCGCCGACAGCGCCCGCCTGCAGCGCCTGCTGCCGCATCTGCATAACGCCTATGTGGAAGTGCACGACGATGGCGCGCAGCGCGAGACCTGCATTCCCGCCGGCGCGGGGCGCCGGCTGGCGGTGGCCAGTGGCTATGGCGCGCAGAGCTATGCGTTGGGGCTGGAGATCGCGCTGGAACACCTGGGGCTGGCCGAAGACAGCAACCACTTCCACGTGGGGACCTGAGCCGCGCCGGCGGATTTGTAGCGTCGCGCCATGCTCGACGGACGGTCGGCAATGGGTGTCGCAATCGGCGCGCCGCAGCGTGCGTCTGCAGCGCATCGGTGTATTGCAACAATTTCGATCTTTCCAACTTTCCTCATTGGCGGCCAAGGACGTCCATGCGAAACATGTGTGGCCACCGAAAAAGGGTGGCACGGGCTTGCAATCCCGTTTGATAAACGTAGTAAAGCTGGTCTGCCGGCGTCGCCCATTCCCTGTGGGTGGCGCCGGCAGACAATCTGCTCGCGTATCTATGGCGGGCGGGGCGTGGGGGCTTCGGCCCACCGGCGTTTCACTACGTTTCCACCGGGATTGCAACCACGCACCGTCCGCCACCCTTGCTGTTAAGCGGGGTGGCTTCTTTGCCGCATGCAGAAGGAAGCCGCCATGAGCACCTCGCGATACCCGTACCTGTTCGCCACCTTGGGCGAGGCCGCCAACACGCTGCCCGATGAACTTGCCCAGCCGCTGGAAACCACGCTTGCCGCCCAGCAGACCGACGTGGGCATCACCCTGCTGGGCAGCCTGCAGCGCATCCGCCAGGTAGACGCCGCCGATGGCCAGCCGCTGCAGCGCAAGGGGCGCAGTACCGGCCAATGCATGGCGCTGGCGCGCATCAATCGCGCCAACGCCGGGCTGACGCTGCTGCTGGAACTGCTGCACGCCAGCGAGCGCGTGCGCGTGGATGGCGACGAAGCGCAGCAGGTCGGCAACGATGTGCGCGAAGGCCTGCTTCTGGCGTGCCGTGGCCTGGCCGAATATGTGGATGTGCAGGTGCACGCGGCCTGAGGCTCGCCGCCGGGCGTGGCCCGGCGCTACCGATGGTGGCCGAGCCGTGCCCCGCGGCGCCGGTGTTGCCCGGCCCCTGGTAGCGCCGGGCCATGCCCGGCGACCACAGGCCCTTCCGGCTTATTCCACCGTAACGCTCTTGGCCAGGTTGCGCGGCTTGTCCACGTCGGTGCCACGCGCCAACGCGGTGTGGTAAGCCAGCAGCTGCACCGGAATGGTGTGCACCACCGGGCTGAGCACGCCGGCATGGCGTGGGGTGCGGATCACGTGCACGCCTTCGGACTCGTTGAAGTTGCTGTCCTGGTCGGCGAACACGAACAGTTCGCCGCCACGCGCGCGCACTTCCTGCATGTTCGACTTCACCTTTTCCAGCAGGCTGTCGTTGGGCGCGATCACCACCACCGGCATGTCTTCGTCCACCAGCGCCAGCGGGCCGTGCTTCAGCTCACCGGCCGGGTAGGCCTCGGCGTGGATATAGGTGATTTCCTTCAGCTTGAGCGCGCCTTCCAGTGCGATCGGGTAATGCAGGCCACGGCCCAGGAACAGCGCGCTGCTCTTGCGGGCGAAGCGCTCGGCCCAGGCGGCGATCTGCGGTTCCATGTTCAGGGCGTGCTGCACGCTGCCCGGCAGGAAACGCAGCTGTTCCAGGTATTCCGCTTCCTGCGCTGCATCCACCCGGCCGTGCAGCTTGCCCAGCACCACGGTCAGCTGGAACAGCGCGGCCAGCTGGGTGGTGAAGGCCTTGGTGGAGGCCACGCCGATCTCGGCGCCGGCACGGGTGTAGCAGACCAGTTCGCTGGCACGCGGAATCGCACTTTCCGGCACGTTGCAGATCGACAGCGTGTGGGTGTGGCCCAGCGACTTGGCGTACTTCAGCGCTTCCATCGTATCCAGCGTTTCGCCGGACTGGGAAATGGTCACGATCAGATGCTTGGGATTGGCATACGCGGCGCGGTAGCGGTACTCGCTGGCGATTTCCACGCTGCACGGCAGGCCGGCGATGGATTCGATCCAGTAACGCGCGGTCAGGCCGGAGTAGTAGCTGGTACCGCAGGCCAGGATCTGCACGCCCTCAATGCCGGCCAGCACGGCTTCGGCATTCTTGCCGAACAGCTCGGCCGGGAAACCACCGGCGTCGATCGCCGCTTCGATGGTGTCACCCAGCGCGCGCGGCTGCTCGTGGATTTCCTTCTGCATGAAGTGGCGGTACGGGCCCAGTTCCAGCGAGGCCAGCGACACGTCGGAAAGATGGGTGTCGCGTTGCACCGGCTGGTCGTGTTCGTCGAACACCTGCACGCCATCACGGCGGATAACGGCGGTGTCGCCCTCTTCCAGGAAGATGACCTTGCGCGTGGCCGAGATCACGGCCGAGACATCGGACGCGACGAAGTTCTCGCCCTCGCCCAGGCCCACCAGCAGCGGACAGCCCATGCGCGCGCAGACGAAGTGGTCCGGCTCGGCGCGGCTGACCACGGCCAGGGCATAGGCGCCGGTCAGTTCCTTCACCGTGCGCTGCAGCGCGCCCAGCAGGCTGTCGCCGCCCTTCAGGTGGTGGTGCATCAGGTGCGCGATCACTTCGGTGTCGGTCTGCGACTCGAAGGTGTAGCCCAGCGCGCGCAGCTTCTCGCGCTGCTCTTCGTGGTTTTCGATGATGCCGTTGTGCACCAGCGCCACGCCGTGGCTGATGTGCGGGTGCGCATTGGCCTCGGTCACCCCGCCATGGGTGGCCCAACGGGTGTGGCCGATGCCCAGGCTGGCGTTGAAGCCTTCGGCCTCGGCGGCGGTGGCCATTTCCGAAACGCGGCCGGTGCGGCGCACGCGGCGCACGTCCGGGCGCTCGCCCTGGTCGATCACCGCAATACCGGAAGAATCGTAGCCGCGGTATTCCAGTCGTTTCAGTCCTTCGATCAGTACCGGCACCACATCGCGATCAGCGATCGCACCTACGATTCCACACATGTCGCGTTTCCTTGAAGACGGTGTCGGCATTCTAGCGTGGGTGTCCGCCCTCCCCCGCCTGTCCGCTTAATGAATGTGTCCGCTGAAGTGTCCGCGGACACCCGGACACCGATCACGGATCGCTAAATCACTGATTCATAACACCAAAAAGTTGGCACGCGACGTGCTTGGTATGGGCTACCACCGACAGGCACGCACCCGATGATCCGCGACACCTCTGCCCAGGACCAGATCGTTTCCTCCGCTCCGGCCGGCACCTCCCGCTCGGGCGCCGCCCTGCGCCGTTACCGTTGGCCGGTGCTGGGCGGGCTTGCCCTGCTGGCCGCCATCGGCTGGGCGGTGCATGCCTGGTCCAATGCCAGCCGCTCCTTCGACAGCAGCCGGGTGCGCATTGCCGAAGTGCAGCGCGGCGACCTGGTGCGCGACATCGCCGCCGACGGCCGCGTGATCGCCGCCAACAGCCCCACCCTGTACGCCATCTCGGCCGGCACCGTGGACCTGAAGGTGGTGGCCGGTGACGTGGTGAAGAAGGGCCAGGAGCTGGCGATCATCGACAGCCCGGAACTGCGCAGCAAGCTGGCCCAGGAACAGGCCACCCTGGCCGGCCTGGAAGCCGAAGCCAGCCGCGCCGCGCTGGACGCCACCCTGGCCCGCGCCAAGTCGCGCAAGGAAACCGACCAGGCCAGCATCGAACGGCAGGCCGCCGACCGCGACCTGCAGCGCTACCAGCGCGGCTACGACGGCGGCGCGGTGCCGCAGATCGACCTGGCCAAGGCCCAGGACAGCCTGAAGAAGGCCGACATCACCCTGGCCAACGCCACCACCGACGCCCGCCTGCAGAGCCAGGGCGCCGACCTGGATGCGCGCAACAAGCGCCTGCTGGCCGACCGCCAGAAGGCCGTGGTGGCCGAAGTGCAGCGCCAGGTGGACGCACTGACCCTGCGTGCCCCGTTCGACGGCCAGGTGGGCCAGGTGCAGGCCACCCAGGCCACCAACCTGGCGGCCAATGCGCCGGTGCTGGGCGTGGTGGACCTGTCCAAGTTCGAAGTGGAGATCAAGGTGCCGGAAAGCTTCGCCCGCGACCTGGCCATCGGCATGCCGGCGCAGCTGACCGGTGGCAACGGCAAGCCGTTCGCCGGCGAGATCAGCGCCGTCTCGCCGGAGGTGGTGAACGGTGAAGTGAATGCCCGCGTGCGCTTTGCCGCCGCACAGCCCGAAGGCCTGCGCCAGAGCCAGCGCATGTCGGTGCGCGTGCTGCTGGATACGCGCCGGAACGTGATGAAGGTCGAGCGTGGCCCGTTCGTGGAACAGGGCAATGGCGTGGCCTATGTAATGGACGGCCGCACTGCGGTGCGCCGGCCGGTGGAACTGGGCGTCAGCAGCCTGGGCGAAGTGGAAATCAAGTCGGGTGTGCAGCCGGGCGACCGCATCGTGGTCTCCGGCAGCGACCTGTTCAAGGACGCCGAACGCGTCTCCGTCAACTGACACATCCTGGAGAGAGGACACCCCATGTACATGCTCGAAATGCGTTCGGTCGCCAAGGTCTTCCGCACCGAACAGGTGGAAACCCACGCACTGCGCTCGCTGGAACTGCAGGTGAAGGAAGGCGAATTCGTGGCCGTGACCGGCCCGTCCGGCTCCGGCAAGACCACCTTCCTCAACATTGCCGGCCTGCTGGAAACCTTCACCAGCGGCACCTACCTGCTCGATGGCCAGGACGTGAGCACGCTGGGCGATGATGCGCGCAGCCGCCTGCGCAACCAGAAGATCGGCTTCATCTTCCAGGGCTTCAACCTGATTCCCGACCTGAACCTGTTCGACAACGTGGACGTGCCGCTGCGCTACCGCAAGATGAGCGCCAACGAGCGCCGCGAGCGCATTGAAAAGGCGCTGACCCAGGTCGGCCTGGGCTCGCGCATGAAGCACTACCCCAACGAACTGTCCGGCGGCCAGCAGCAGCGCGCGGCCATTGCCCGTGCCCTGGCCGGCAGCCCGCGCCTGCTGCTGGCCGACGAACCGACCGGCAACCTGGACACGCAGATGGCACGCGGGGTGATGGAGCTGCTGGAAGAGATCAACGCCGCCGGCACCACCATCGTCATGGTCACCCATGACCCGGAACTGGCCGCGCGCGCGCAGCGCAACGTGCACATCGTCGACGGCCAGGTGACCGACCTGGTGCGTGAGCCGGTGCTGGCCACGCCGCGCCGCATCGTTGCCGTGAACGAGTGAGGGCCTGACCATGTTCGCCTACTACGCCCGCCTGGCGGCGCGCAGCTTCCGCCGCAACAAGGTACTGACCGCACTGATGGTGGTGGCCATCGCGCTGGGCATCGGTGCCTCAATGACCACCCTGACCGTCTTCCATGTGCTCTCCGGCGATCCGATTCCGGACAAGAGCGATCGCCTGTTCTACGTGCAGCTGGACCCGGGCCCGCGAGGTGGCTACGTGCCCGGCGAAGAACCCAATTCGCAGATGACCCGCTTCGACGGCGAGGCCCTGCTGCGCGAAGCCAAGGCCGAACGCCAGGCGTTGATGAGCGCCGGCGGCGGTACCATCGAACCGGACAGCAGCACCCTGCAGCCGTTCACGATCGATACGCGCTGGACCTCGGCCGACTTCTTCCCGATGTTCAACGTGCCCATGCAGTACGGCCGCCCCTGGACCCGCCAGGACGATGAGGGCCGCGCGCGCGTGGTGGTCATCTCCAAGGCGCTGAACGACAAGCTGTACCAGGGCGGCAACAGCGTGGGCAAGGACATCCGCATGGATGGCCAGAGCTTCCGCATCGTGGGCGTGATGAAGGAATGGAATCCCGAACCGCAGTTCTTCGACCTGACCACCGGCAGCTACGGCAAGGATGAGGATCTGCTGCTGCCGGTCACCACCTCCTTCGACATGAAGCTGGGCAGCAGCGGCAACATGAACTGCTTCGGCGAGAACCCGGACGGCAACAGCTATTCGTTGAACGCGCCCTGCACCTGGCTGCAGTACTGGGCCGAAGTGCCGCCGGAAAAGGCCGACGACTACCGCCGCTACCTGGAAAACTATTCCAGCCAGCAGCGTGAGGCCGGCCGCTTCGAGCGCCCGCCGAATGTGCGCCTGCGCAACGTGATGGAGTGGCTGGACTTCAACGGCGCGGTGCCCAGCGATGTGCGCCTGCAGCTGTGGCTGGCGCTGGGCTTCCTGGGTGTGTGCCTGGTCAACACGGTGGGCCTGCTGCTGGCCAAGTTCCTGCGCCGCAGCGGCGAAATCGGCGTGCGCCGTGCGCTGGGCGCCAGCCGCGGGCAGATCTTCCTGCAGTGCCTGGTGGAAGCCGGTGCGGTGGGCGTGGTCGGCGGCGTGCTCGGCATCGGCGTGGCCCTGCTCGGCCTGTTCGCGGTGCGCCAGCAGCCGGTGGACTACGCCAAGCTGGCCCACCTGGACGGCAGCATGCTGCTGCTGGCCATCGGCCTGACCCTGTTTGCCAGCCTTGCTGCCGGCTTCCTGCCCGCCTGGCGCGCGATGCAGGTCACCCCGGCCATCCAGCTCAAGTCGCAGTAAGCACCCGAACGAGGACTCCCATGGACATCCGCCCCATCCTCAGCACCCTGCGCCGGCACAAGACCGCTGCCGCCCTGATCGTGCTGGAAGTCGCCCTGACCTGCGCCATCGTCTGCAATGCGCTGTTCCTGGTCAGCCAGCGCGTGGAAAAGATCAGCATGCCCAGCGGCATCGCCGAGAACGAACTGGTAATGGTGCGCGTGAGCGGCATCGGCAAGCAGACCAACGGCCTGGCCCGCACCCGCGAAGACCTGGCCTCGCTGCGCGCCATTCCCGGCGTCACCAGCGCCACCATCATCAACCAGGTGCCGTTCCGCGGCGGTTCTTCAAGCAGCAGCATCCAGCGCCAGCAGGACCAGGAACAGCCCACCACCGAAGCATCGATGTACACGATGTCCGAAGACGGCATCCGCACCATGGGTATCAACGTGATCGCCGGGCGTGACTTCCAGCCCGACGAATACCGGGACTATGAAGTGGTCAGCAAGGCCGGTTCGCAGGACAAGGCGATCCCGGTGATCTTCACCCAGGCCACCGCCGCGAAGATGGAACCCAACGGCAATGCGCTGGGCAAGACGTACTACATGGGCAAGCAACCGCTGCATGTGATCGGCATCGTCGATACGCTCACCACCCCCACCGGCTGGGCCAACAACTGGTCCGAATCGATGCTGATGCCGCTGCGCCGTGGCTTCGATGAAGGCGGCACCTACATGCTGCGCACCGCACCGGAGCGCCGCGACGAAGTGCTGAAGGCTGCGGTGGCTGCACTGGAACGCAACGATCCCAACCGCCTGATGCGCGACAAGCTGACCTATGAAGAGCAGCGCCAGAAGTACTTCAGCAACGACCGCGCCATGGTCGGCCTGCTGGTGACGGTGTGCGTGGCGCTGCTGGTGGTCACGGCCCTGGGCATCGTCGGCCTGGCCAGCTTCTGGGTGCAGCAGCGCAGCAAGCAGATCGGCATCCGCCGTGCGCTGGGTGCCACCCGCGGGCAGATCCTGCGCTACTTCCAGACCGAGAACTTCCTGCTGGCCACCCTGGGCATCGTGCTGGGCATGCTGGCGGCCTACGCCATCAACCTGGCCCTGATGAACATGTACGAGCTGCCGCGCATGCCGCTGCTGTACCTGCCGCTGGGCGCCCTGCTGCTGTGGGTGCTGGGCCAGATCGCGGTGTTCGGCCCGGCCCGGCGTGCCGCTGCGGTGCCGCCGGCGGTGGCCACTCGGGGAGCGTGAGATGCGCCCCCTGGTTCTGGCCCTCGCATTGGCCCTGCCGTTGCCGGCGCTTGCCGGCAGCAGCACAGTGCAGACGATGAACTGGCAGCAGGATGGCGCGCAGCTGGCGCTGCGCTCCACCGAAGGACAGGTGGACGTGCAGGCAGTGCGTCCCGAGGCACGCTTCGGCGTGCGCCGGGGCGACCGCATCCTGCGCGTGGACGACACGCCGGTCCGCCAGATCGATGCGCTTGCCACCGCCCTTCGCCGCGCAGATTCGGCGGGCAAACAACAGGTGTACCTGCTGCTGCGCCGCGACGGCCGCACGCTCAGCCAGGCGGTCAGCGTGGCGACCTGGAAGGCGGTGCTGGTACCGCCGGCAGCGCCGCCGCCCCCGCCACCGCCGCACTGACCTCGCGGCCCCCTGCGCAGCCACGGGTTTGGCTATGCTTGATGGGTGGCGCCGGTCACGGCTCTCTTGGCGCCACCCATCCCTTCTCCAGAATGCGTCCATGCCTGCGATCCTGATCATCGACGACAACGCCAGCGTAGCCACTGCGTTGGACGTGCTGTTTTCCCTGCATGACATCGACACCCTGCAGGCGCAGAGCCCGGCCGAAGGGCTGGCCCTGCTGGAATCGCAGCCGGTGGATCTGGTCATTCAGGACATGAACTTCACCGAGGACACCACCTCCGGTGAGGAAGGCGAAGCACTGTTCGCGCAGATCCGCGCGCGCCACCCCGATCTGCCGGTCATCCTGCTGACTGCCTGGACCCACCTGAGCAGTGCGGTGGACCTGGTGAAAGCCGGCGCCGCTGACTACCTGGCCAAGCCGTGGGATGACCGCAAGCTGCTGACCACGGTGAACAACCTGCTGGAGCTTTCCGAGGCGCGCCGCGAGCTGGACCAGCGCCGCGCCCGCGAACAGCGCCAGCGCACCGCCCTGGAAACCAAGTACGAACTGTGTGATGCGGTGTTCGCCGATCCGGCCAGCGAGCGCATCATCGCCCTGGCCTGCCAGGTGGCACGCTCGGAACTGCCGGTGCTGATCACCGGCCCCAACGGCGCCGGCAAGGAAAAGATCGCGCAGATCATCCAGGCCAATTCACTGGCCGCCAAGGGCCCGTTCGTGGCGGTGAACTGCGGTGCGCTGCCCTCGGAACTGATCGAAGCCGAATTGTTCGGCGCCGAGGCCGGTGCCTATACCGGTGCCAACAAGGCACGCGAGGGCAAGTTCGAAGCGGCCGACGGCGGCACGCTGTTCCTGGATGAGATCGGCAACCTGTCGCTGGGCGGGCAGATGAAACTGCTTCGGGTGCTGGAAACCGGCCGCTTCGAGCGCCTGGGCTCCAACCGCGAGCGGCAGGTGAAGGTGCGCGTGGTCAGCGCGACCAATGCCGATCTGCCGGCAATGATCCGCGACGGCAGCTTCCGCGAGGATCTGTATTACCGCTTGAACACCGTGGAACTGGCACTGCCACCGCTGGCCGAGCGTCCCGGTGACATCCTGCCGCTGGCCGAGCGCTTCCTGGCCGCCGGCAAGCCGCTGTCCAGCGCCGCCGCGGCAGCGCTGCAGCGCCACCCGTGGCCGGGCAACGTGCGCGAACTGCGAAACGTGATCCAGCGCGCCGAACTGCTGGCCAGTGGCCCGCGCATCGAGGTGACCGACCTGAACCTGCCGCGTGCGCCGGCCGCCGCACGCCCCGCGCCGAGCGCCGGCAACGACCCGGACCGTGCGCGTATTGAAGATGTGCTGGCGCGCAACCACGGGGTGATCGCGCAGGCAGCCGCCGAACTCGGGCTGAGCCGGCAGGCGCTGTATCGCCGCATGGATCGCCACGGCATTCCGCGCGAATGAAGCGGCGCTCGTTCACCTTCCGCCTGTTCCTGCGCCTGCTGCCGGTGCTGGCGTTGGCTGCGGCATTGCCGTGGTTGCTGGCCTATTGGCTGGACCACGGCTGGGCGGTCACCCTGGTTTCCACCGTGCTGCTGCTGGCGCTGATGTGGTGGGCGCTGCGCCGTGCCACCGCACCGGTGCGATCGCTGATGCGGGCATTGGCCGGCACCACCAGCAGCTACCGCGACGGCGAATACAACTTCAGCGTGCATTGGCCAGGCAATGACGAGCTGGGCGATCTGGTGCAGGCCCACCGCGAACTGGGTGATGTGCTGCGCGAACAGCGCCAGGGCCTGGTGCAGCGCGAGCTGCTGCTGGACACCATGGTGCAGAACACGCCGGTGGCCATGCTGCTGATCGCCGCTGGTGGCGATGGCATTTCGCGCGTGGTGTTTTCCAACCTGGCCGCACGCAAGCTGCTGCACGGCGGCTGGAAGCTGGAGGGCCAACGGCTGCAGGATGTGCTGGAGCAGATGCCGGTGGAGCTGCGCGATGCCATCGAGCGCGGCGGCGACAGCCTGTTCGCCGTGCGCCCGGACGTGGACGAGGGTACCGAAGTGGACGAGGACGACGAACAGGTCTACCACCTGTCGCGGCGCGCGTTCCATCTGAATGGCCGCCCGCACGATCTGCTGCTGGTGCGGCTGCTGACTGCCGAGCTGCGGCGGCAGGAAGTGCAGACCTGGAAGAAGGTGATCCGGGTGATCAGCCATGAGTTGAACAACTCGCTGGCGCCGATTGCCTCGCTGGCCCATTCCGGCGGCGAACTGGTGAAGCGCGAGCGCTTCGACCGCCTGCCCGAGATCTTCAGCACCATCGAAGACCGCGCACGCCACCTGGAAGGCTTCATCCGCGGCTACGCGCGCTTTGCCAAGCTGCCGCAGCCGCAGCTGCAGACCGTGCACTGGGCGCCGTTCCTGGCCAGCCTGGGCCAGCAGATTCCGTTCACCATGGACCACCCGCCCAGCGAAGACCTGAGCAGTCGCATCGACATCGCCCAGTTCGGCCAGGCGCTGTTGAACCTGCTGAAGAACGCGCATGAAGCCTGCGCCGAAGCCGACCCGCCCAACGACGATGTGCAGGTGCAGCTGACCCGCCTGCCGCAGTGGCTGCGGCTGGATGTGCTGGACCGCGGCAAGGGCATGAACGAGCAGGTGCTGCAGAACGCACTGATGCCGTTCTATTCCACCAAGCGCAACGGCACCGGGCTGGGCCTGGCGCTGACACGGGAAATCGTGGAAGCGCACGGTGGCCGCGTGTCATTGCAGAACCGCGGCGAGGGCGGGCTGTGCGTGTCGATCCTGTTGCCGGTGGGGTGAACGGGGCGCCGTATCCACGCATGGCGTGGATCTACCGGGGATAGGACCATGGCCGGCGGCAGTAGATCCACGCCATGCGTGGATAGGCCGATCAAGGTCGGCCGCTACAGCACCCGACGCATCGCGACCCGCAGATGCATCGGAAACGCCAACGCAGCCTCTTCGGCCATCACGGCCTGCAGGCCGGCGCCCCATTCCGCTTCCGGCACCGTGACGAATCCTTCGCTGGCGTAGAAGGCCGCGTTCCACGGCACATCGCTCAACGTGGTCAGTACCGCTGCCGGATAGCCGTCTGCCCTGGCCATCGCCAATGCGTGGCGCAACAGCGCACGTCCATGGCCCCGGCGCGCGTGCGCGGGATCCACATCCATCTGCAGCACATGGAACTCACCTGCCAGTTCACCGGCCAGCAGGTAACCGGCGATTCCGCCGTCGGCCGCATCCACCACCCACAGCTGCCGGCGCCGCAGACCTTCGTACAGCGCAGGAAGATCCAAGCCATGCCCGGCAAACACCTGATAGGCATCATGGCCCTTCAGCAGCTCGCCGGCGCGCTGTTCGATGCCTGGCAGCACGCCGAGCTCATCGGCGTGCGGCACACGTGGCTCAGGACTTCTTGATCGGGCGCTTCCAGCCATCGATGGTTTCCTGTCGTGCGCGCGCCAGGGTCAGCTTGCCATCGGGTGCGGTGCGGGTGATGACCGAGCCCGCCGCAATGGTAGCGCCCTCGCCGATCAGCACCGGCGCCACCAGCGCAGTGTTGGAGCCGATGAAGGCGTTGTCGCCGATGGTCGTGGTCGACTTGTTCACCCCGTCGTAGTTGCAGGTGATGGTGCCGGCGCCGATGTTCACCTTGCTGCCGATCACCGCATCACCCAGGTAGGTCAGGTGGTTGGCCTTGCTGCCCACGCCCAGGGTGACTTTCTTGGTTTCCACGAAGTTGCCCACGTGCACGCCGTCGGCCAGCACCGTGCCCGGACGCAGCCGCGCGAACGGGCCGATCTGCGCGGCGCCTTCGCTCACCACGCCTTCCAGATCGCAGTGCGCGCGCACCTCGGTGCCCGGTCCCAGCGTCACGTCCTTCAAGCGGGTGAACGGCCCGATGCTTACGCCATCGGCCAGCACCACGGTGCCTTCCAGGATCACGTCCACGTCGATCTGCACGTCGCTGCCCACGGTCACCTGGCCACGTACATCCACGCGCGCCGGGTCGAGCACGCGCGCGCCCTGGGTGCACAGGGCACGCACCGCGCGGCGCTGCCACGCACGTTCCAGCTGCGAAAGCTGCCAGGGATCGTTCGCGCCTTCGGCTTCCTGGGCGTCGGCCACCAGGGCCATCTCCGCCGGGGTGAACTCATGGGCGGCAAAGGCGAACACATCGGTCAGGTAGTACTCGCCCTGCGCGTTGCGGTTGGACAGCTGCGACAGCCAGCGCCGCAGCGCGGTCGATTCGGCGGTGATGATGCCGGTGTTGATGATGCGGATGCGGCGCTGCTCGTCATCGGCATCCTTCTGTTCGACGATGGCGCCGACCTTGCCCTCGGCATCGCGCAGGATGCGGCCGTAGCCGGTCGGGTCGTCCATCTCGGCCACCAGCACCGCCAGGCGGCCCGGCTGCGCCAGCAGGTCACGCAGGGTCTGCGCGCGGATCAGCGGCACATCGCCGTACAGCACCAGCACCTGCGCGGCGTCGGGCACTTCGGGCATGGCCTGGGCCACGGCGTGGCCGGTGCCCAGCTGCTGCGCTTGTTCGGCCCACAGCAGGTCCGGCTGGTCGGCGAAGCGCTGCCGGACCGCATCGCCACCATGACCGTAGACCACGTGGATCGCCGCCGGCTGCAGTTCGCGCGCGGTGGCGATCACATGCGCCAGCATCGGCTGCCCGGCGATCGGCTGCAGCACCTTGGGCAGCACCGATTTCATGCGCTTGCCGGCGCCGGCGGCCAGGATGATCACGTGCAGGGGTTGGGTCATGGGCGGCTATCCGTAGGTCGTTGCCGACGATTCTAGAACGCAGGCCGTTAACATGGGCATCCCTGCAGACTCCATTGCCCATGAGCCTGTTCCGCCAAGGCACCTCCTACCTCGTGATCGGTCTGGCCCAGCTGCTGCTGGACTGGCTGCTGTTCGTCGCCTGCACGGCGGCGGGCATGCCGGTGGTGCCGGCCAACGTGGCCGGGCGTCTGGGTGGCATGCTGCTGGGGTTCTGGCTCAACGGGCGCTACACCTTCGCCGATGCGCAGGGCGGCCAGCGCCTGGGCTGGCGCCGGTTCGCGCGCTTCCTGGCGCTGTGGGTGCTGATGACGATCGCCAGCACCCTGCTGGTGGCCGCCGCCGACCATGCGCTGGGCCTGCAGTATGCGTGGCTGGCCAAGCCGCTGGTGGAAGGCGGGCTGGCGTGCGTGTCGTTCCTGCTGATGCGGTTTGTGGTGTACCGCTGAGGCGCTGCGCGCGATAGTCGACCAACGGTCGACTCTACCCCGTCGCTTCTTGCCCGGTCGATGTGTCGCGCCGTTGGTTCTGCCCCATCGGTGATGCCCCAGCCCATTCCAGCGCCTGCCGCACAAACAAAAACGCCGGCACTGGGCCGGCGTTTTCGTGGGTGCTGCGGGTGAACCTCAGTGCTTCAGGTTCTTGCGCAGACGTTCCAGGGCCTGCAGCTGGACCACGGCTTCGGCCAGCTTCTGCTGGGCTTCGGCCACTTCCATCGCTTCACCACGGTTGGCCAGGATGCGCTCGGCTTCTTCCTTGGCCTTGCGGACCGAGGCTTCGTCGATGTCCTGGGCGCGGATGGCGGTGTCGGCCAGCACGGTCACTACCTGCGGCTGCACTTCCAGGATGCCGCCGGAAATGGCGAAATCCAGCTGCTCGCCGTTCGGTGTGGTGACCACGACCTTGCCGGGCTTGAGTCGGGTGATCAGCGGGGCGTGCTTGGGCGCAATGCCCAGCTCGCCCAGCTCACCGGTCGCCACGACCAGGGTCGCTTCGCCACGGAAGATTTCCTGTTCAGCGCTGACGATGTCGCAACGAATGGTGCTCATGATCAGGCCTTCTCAGCCATCTTCTTGGCCTTCTCGACCGCTTCTTCAATGCCGCCGACCATGTAGAACGCCTGCTCCGGCAGGTGGTCGTACTCGCCATCGACGATGGCCTTGAAGCCACGGATGGTGTCCTTCAGCGGCACGTACTTGCCCGGCGAACCGGTGAACACTTCGGCCACGTGGAACGGCTGGCTGAAGAAGCGCTCGATCTTGCGGGCGCGCGACACGGCCTGCTTGTCTTCTTCGGACAGTTCGTCCATGCCCAGGATGGCGATGATGTCCTTCAGCTCCTTGTACTTCTGCAGGGTCTGCTGGACGCGCTGTGCGGTGTCGTAGTGCTCGTGGCCGATGACCAGCGGGTCCATCTGGCGGCTGGTGGAATCCAGCGGATCGACGGCCGGGTAGATACCCAGCGAGGCGATCGAACGCGACAGGGTAACGGTCGAGTCCAGGTGGGCGAAGGTGGTCGCCGGCGACGGGTCGGTCAGGTCGTCCGCGGGAACGTAGACGGCCTGGATCGAGGTGATCGAACCGTTCTTGGTCGAGGTGATGCGTTCCTGCAGGACGCCCATTTCCTCGGCCAGGGTCGGCTGGTAACCCACGGCAGACGGCATACGACCCAGCAGTGCCGACACTTCGGTACCGGCCAGGGTGTAGCGGTAGATGTTGTCGACGAACAGCAGGACGTCCTTACCCTTGCCGTTTTCGTCCTTCTCGTCGCGGAAGTACTCGGCCATGGTCAGGCCGGTCAGGGCGACGCGCAGACGGTTGCCCGGCGGCTCGTTCATCTGGCCGTACACCATCGCCACCTTGTCCAGGACGTTGGAGTCCTTCATTTCGTGGTAGAAGTCGTTGCCCTCACGGGTGCGCTCACCCACGCCGGCGAACACGGACAGACCGCTGTGCGCCTTGGCGATGTTGTTGATCAGTTCCATCATGTTGACGGTCTTGCCGACGCCGGCGCCGCCGAACAGGCCGACCTTGCCGCCCTTGGCGAACGGGCACATCAGGTCGATGACCTTGATGCCGGTTTCCAGCAGTTCGGTGGCCGGGCTCTGGTCTTCGTATGACGGGGCCGCGCGGTGGATTTCCCAGCTGTCGCTGGCGGCCACCGGGCCGGCTTCGTCGATCGGACGGCCCAGCACGTCCATGATGCGGCCCAGGGTGCCAGCGCCGACCGGCACGGAGATGCCGCGGTCGGTGTTGGTGGCGACCAGGTTGCGCTTCAGGCCATCGGTGGAACCGAGGGCGATGGTACGCACCACGCCGTCGCCCAGCTGCTGCTGGACTTCAAGGGTGATTTCGGTGTTGTCGACCTTCAGTGCGTCATACACCTTCGGCACCGACTCACGCGGGAATTCGACGTCGACGACCGCGCCGATGATCTGAACGATCTTGCCCTGACTCATTGCTGCATCCTCTAAATGTGTGCTTTGAACGAACGCGGTCAGACTGCTGCCGCGCCGCCGACGATTTCGGAGATTTCCTGGGTGATCGCTGCCTGGCGCGCCTTGTTGTAGACGAGCTGCAGGGTGCCGATCAGCTTGTTGGCGTTGTCGCTCGCCGCCTTCATCGCGACCATGCGTGCGGCATGTTCGGAGGCGACGTTTTCCAGCAGTGCCTGGTACACCAGCGATTCGATGTAACGCGTCATCACGTGCTCGAGCACGGTCGCGGCATCGGGTTCGTACAGGTAGTCCCAGTCATGGTGGGCGACCTGCTTTTCAGCCGGCGGCAGCGGCAGCAGCTGATCGAAGCTGGCCTTCTGCACCATGGTGTTCACGAAGCGGTTGTAGACCAGGTACACGCGGTCGACCTTGCCTTCGGTGAAGGCGTCGAGCATGACCTTGATCACACCGATCAGCGATTCCAGCTTCGGCACGTCGCCGATGTGGGTCACGCTGCCGACCATGTTGACCTTCACGCGACGGAAGAAGGTCGATGCCTTCTGGCCGATGGTCACCAGGTCCACTTCAGCACCCTTGTCCTGCCATGCCTTGGCTTCGCCCAGCATCTTGCGGAACAGGTTGTTGTTCAGGCCGCCAGCCAGGCCGCGATCGGAGGAGATCACGATGAACCCGACCCGCTTGACCTGCTCACGCTCGACCAGGAACGGATGCTGGTAATCGGTGCTGGCCTGGGCCAGGTGGCCGATCACCTGCTTCATCGCCTGCGCGTACGGACGCGAGGTCTTCATCCGATCCTGCGCCTTGCGGATCTTGGAGGCCGAGACCATTTCCAGGGCGCGCGTCACCTTGCGGGTGTTCTGCACGCTCTTGATCTTGGTTTTGATTTCGCGTCCGCTTGCCATCTCTTGTTTCCCGTGGCGCGGGGCTGTTGCCCCGCGTTGTTCAACCGTTTGTCATCTGGTCC
The DNA here is from genome assembly GCF_003086815.1 of Stenotrophomonas sp. YAU14D1_LEIMI4_1. NCBI lineage: Bacteria > Pseudomonadati > Pseudomonadota > Gammaproteobacteria > Lysobacterales > Lysobacteraceae > Stenotrophomonas > Stenotrophomonas sp. YAU14D1_LEIMI4_1. Next base: position 3,707,011 of record NZ_CP025997.1, read on the forward strand.
AGCGGAGCATGGCTCCGCTCTACAGGACCGCGATTACCAGCTGCCGGTGGTCTTGAACTCGGCGATGCCCTTCTTGAAGGCACCTTCGATGTCGTTGTCCCAGCCGCCGGTGGCGTTGACCTTGCTGACCAGTTCGCCCTGGGTGTTGGCGAAGTGGGCGTGCAGGCCTTCTTCGAACGCCAGCAGCTTGTTGACCGGCACGTCGTCCAGGTAGCCCTCGTTGACGGCGTAGATCGACAGCGCCTGGTTGGCGATGGACATCGGCGCGTACTGCTTCTGCTTCATCAGCTCGGTCACGCGCTGGCCGCGCTCCAGCTGCTTGCGGGTCGCTTCGTCCAGGTCCGAGGCGAACTGCGCGAACGCAGCCAGTTCACGGTACTGGGCCAGCGAGATACGGATGCCGCCCGACAGCTTCTTGATGATCTTGGTCTGGGCCGAGCCACCGACGCGCGACACCGAGATACCGGCGTTCACGGCCGGGCGGATGCCGGCGTTGAACAGGTCGGTTTCCAGGAAGATCTGGCCGTCGGTGATCGAGATCACGTTGGTCGGAACGAAGGCGGACACGTCGCCAGCCTGGGTTTCGATGATCGGCAGCGCGGTCAGCGAACCGGTCTTGCCGGTGACCTTGCCTTCGGTGAACTTCTCGACGTATTCCTCGGACACGCGGGCAGCGCGTTCCAGCAGGCGCGAGTGCAGGTAGAACACGTCACCCGGGTAGGCTTCGCGGCCCGGCGGGCGCTTCAGCAGCAGCGAGATCTGGCGGTAGGCCACGGCCTGCTTGGACAGATCGTCGTACACGATCAGCGCGTCTTCGCCGCGGTCCATGAAGTACTCACCCATGGTGCAGCCCGAGTAGGCGCTGATGTACTGCATGGCAGCCGATTCGGAAGCGGTAGCGGCAACCACGATGGTGTGGGCCAGCGCGCCGTTTTCTTCCAGCTTGCGCACGATGTTGGCGATGGTCGAAGCCTTCTGGCCGATCGCAACGTACACGCACTTGATGCCGGTGCCCTTCTGGTTGATCACCGCATCGATGGCCATGGCGGTCTTGCCGGTCTGGCGGTCGCCGATGATCAGCTCGCGCTGGCCACGGCCGATCGGGATCATCGAGTCGACCGACTTGTAACCGGTCTGCACCGGCTGGTCGACCGACTTGCGCCAGATCACGCCCGGAGCAACGCGCTCCACCGGGGCGGTGACGTCGGTGCCCAGCGGGCCCTTGCCGTCGATCGGTTCGCCCAGGGCGTTCACCACGCGGCCCAGCAGTTCCGGACCGACCGGCACTTCCAGGATGCGACCGGTGGTCTTGGCGACGTCGCCTTCGCGCAGGTTCTCGTAGTCACCCAGGACCACGGCGCCGACCGAGTCGCGCTCCAGGTTCAGGGCCAGGGCGAAGGTGTTGTTCGGCAGTTCGATCATTTCGCCCTGCATCACGTCGGCCAGACCGAAGATGCGCACGATGCCGTCGGACACGCTGGTCACGGTGCCTTCGTTGCGCGATTCCGCGGCCAGCTTGACCTTCTCGATGCGGTTCTTGATCAGTTCGCTGATTTCGGAGGGGTTGAGCGTGGTTGCCATCGTCAAGTCCTAGTGCCGGCAGCGGGGCCGGACGTTAAATGAATTCAGTTAGCGAGCGCGGTCTGCAGACGGGCCAGCTTGCCCTTCAGCGAACCATCGATGACCACGTCGCCGGCATCGATCACGGCGCCGCCGATCAGCGAGGCATCCACCGCGGTGGTCACATCGACCTCGCGGTTGAAGCGCTTGCGCAGCGCGACCTTGATCGCGTCCAGCTCGCCGGCCGACAGTTCGGCGGCCGAGGTCACGGTGGCCTTGACCACCTGTTCCGCTTCGGCGCGCAGGGCGTCGTACATGCCGGCGATTTCCGGCAGCAGCGGCAGACGATGCGATTCGGCCAGGATGGCCAGGAAACGCGAGTAGCTTTCGCCGTGGTTCACCGGCGCCAGCAGGGCGACGGCGTCGTCACGACCCAGCTCCGGGTTGGCGAGCAGGGCCGCCACGCGCGGGTCGGCGGCGACGTGGGCGGAAAACGCGAGGGCGTCCGACCACGGCGCGAACGTGCCTTCGTCGCGCGCGGTCGCGAAGGCGGCGCGGGCGTACGGGCGGGCAAGCGTGAGGGCCTGGCTCATCCTTAGATCTCCGAGGCCAGCTCGTCGAGCAGCGCCTTGTGGGCGTTGGCGTCGATTTCGCGCTTGAGCAGCTTTTCGGCACCGGTCACGGCCAGCGCGGACACCTGCTTGCGCAGATCTTCACGGGCACGGTTGGCGGCGGCGTCGATTTCAGCCTGGGCCAGTTCCTTCTGACGGGTGGCTTCGGTGATCGCTTCGGTACGGGCAGCGTCGACGATCTGGTTGGCGCGCGCGTGGGCCTGGTCGATGATCTCGTTGGCCTTGGTGCGTGCGTCCTTCAGTGCTTCGTTGACCTTTTCCTGCGCCTGGGCCAGATCTTTCTGGCTGCGGTCGGCAGCGGCGAGGCCTTCAGCAATCTTCTGCTGGCGCTCTTCGATCGCGTTCATCAGCGGCGGCCAGATCTTGGTCGCGATGATCCAGATCAGACCAGCGAAGGCGAGCGCCTGCGCAAGAAGGGTGAAATTGATATTCATGGTTAGCTCGATCGCTGGTTTCGGGGTGGATGCGCCGCCGGAGCGGCGCACCCGGACCTTCATCCGAAACCGGGTGCATCAGCACCCGGTCGTCTCAAACCGCTGTATCAGCCGGCCAGAGCCTTGGTGACGGCGCCAGCGAAGGCGGCCGACAGCGGGTTGGCGAAGGCCAGCAGCAGGCCGACGGCGACCGAGATGATGAACGCGGCGTCGATCAGGCCGGCGGTGATGAACATGCGGACCTGCAGGACCGGGATCAGTTCCGGCTGGCGGGCGGCCGACTCCAGGAACTTACCAGCCATGATGGCCAGACCCAGACCGGCGCCCAGCGCGGCCAGGCCGATCATGATGCCGACGGCAAGGGCGGTGGAGCTCTGAATCTGCGCGAAGTTGGTCAGGACGGCGAAGTACATGGTTATCTCCAGGAACTAAGTTGCTAAGGGTGATGAAACGGATGAAGGTTGAAACGCGTTGAAGCTTGGAACTTTAGTGAGCGTCTTCCGACAGGCTCAGGTACACGATCGACAGCATCATGAAGATGAAGGCCTGCAGCGGGATCACCAGCAGGTGGAACAGCATCCAGCCAAGGCCGAACGCACCACCGGCAATGGCACCGAAGAAACCGGCACCACCCAGCACCCAGATCAGCAGGAACACGATTTCGCCGCCGAACATGTTGCCGAACAGTCGCATCGCCAGCGAGATCGGCTTGCTCAGCCACTCGACGATGTTGAGGATCAGGTTGAACGGCATCATCCACTTGCCGAACGGCGCCGTCAGGAATTCCTTGATGAAACCGCCCAGGCCCTTCGCACGCAGGGCGAAGAACAGCATCAGGAAGAACACGCTGAAGGCCATGCCCAGGGTGGCGTTGACGTCAGCGGTCGGCACCGGCTTCCAGTAGTGGATACCGGCCATTTCCAGCGGCTTGGCGATGAAATCGGCCGGGATCATCTTCAGCAGATTCATCAGCAGAATCCAGAAGAAGATGGTGATGGCGATCGGCGTGACCAGCTTGCTCTTGCCGTGGTAGGTGTCCTTGGCCTGGCGGTCGACGAACTCCAGGCAGATTTCCACGAAGGCCTGCCACTTGCCCGGCACGCCAGCGGTGGCCTTGCGGGTGCCCAGCCAGAACGCGACCACGATCACCAGGCCCATCAGGACCGCGGTGAGGAACGTATCGACGTGGATGTGCCAGAACATCCCTTCGCCGTTACCGACCGGGGCGGTCAGGTTCTGCAGGTGATGCTGGATGTAGCTGGTAGGGGTTAGAGCCTCGCCCGCCATGTGTCCGGAACCTTCGTTAATTGAATTTTTGTCAACGCCTGGCCATGGCCAGGACCTGGAACATCAAACCGACGGCGATACCGGCCAGCAGCGCCAATGCAGGCAGCTTGAAGACCAGGAACCCCACCAGCAGGACGCCGAAAACCACGACCCACTTGGCGACAATCGCGACAATCAGCCGCGCCATCGCCGAACCCGCTGCCACCGCCCCACCACTGAGCGCCATCCGTGCCGCGACCCAGCCACCGGCCGAGATCGCCACCCCGGACGCCAGAGCGCCAAGGGCGTACTTCGGCCCTACCAGGAGGAAGGCCAGAGCCAGCACAGCGACTGCAGCCAGCGGGTAGACCGCGGCGCGCAGCATCAGTCGCCGACCCGCTTCAACGGAGTTCAGCACAGGACGTCCCACGTGGTTACAAGTGAATGGCTGAGGCTGCTGAAACAGGGGGTGCCTCATCGAGCCGCCAAATTATAGCAATGGGACAATTTGCGAGACAACCGCTGCCTGTTCATCCCGGAAGCCGCAAGTTGCGGGAACGGCAGGTTTTTTAGGGCCCAGCAGGGGGACAATGGCGTCCGCCGCATGCTGCAGCGCAGCGTATTGAACTTTGGTCGCACGGCCGGGAACTTTCCCGCACGCCTGCAGTCTGACCTTTCGACCTGCCTGCTGCACTTCCTCGTCGATGCTCCGCCCTGCAGGTCCCAGGATGGCCCCGAAGCGCGCTCCGGGGCCATCTTCTTTGCAACGTCATGATCGCGCTGAACCGTCCACGCAACGTGGACCATACGTTCACGTAGGGTGGACGCGCGCGTCCGGCACAGTGGCCTTCATCCCGAATGAACCACCGCAAGGACTCTCTGATGCGCTCCGTACCCACCCTGCTTGCCCTCTCGCTGCTCGCCGCCGGCGCCTCCTTCGCTTCGTCCGCCCACGCTGCCGAAGGTGACGATCGCTTCGCCCTGCGCCTGGGTGCGATGAACATCGATTCGGACAACACGCTGCGTGGCCAGACCAACGTGGCCGGCCAGGACATCGGCTTCTCCGAGGACTTCAAGCTGGGCGGCAAGGAATGGGAACCGCGCATCGACGGCATGTTCCGCATCAGCGACCGCCAGCGCCTGCTGTTCAACTACTTCAAGTACGACAAGGACCGCCGCGAGACGCTGGGCCAGGACATCACCTTCGGTGACGTCAACGTGCCGGCCGACAGCTTCGTCAAGGCCGAACTGAAGTACCAGGTGGCCAGCCTGGTGTACGACTACTCGGTGGTGGACACTGAAACGTTCGATCTGGGCCTGCAGCTGGGTGCCGAGTACGCCAAGGTGAGCACCAAGGGCTATGCCGATCTGGGCACCGTGTATGAAGGCCAGTTCCTGGACGAGAAGACCGACGGTGTGGCCCCGGTGGTCGGCGCGCGCCTGAGCTTCACCCCGTCGGAAAAGTGGATGATCACCCTGCAGGGCCAGTACTTGAACACCCGCTGGGGCAGCTTCGATGATTACAAGGGTGACCTGAGCCGCGCCAACGCCATCGTTGATTACCGCTTCACCGACAACTTCGGCATCTTCGCCGGCTACGACTGGTTCAAGCTGGATGCTGACAAGAAGGGCAGCGACGGCACCATCGGCCTGAAGCAGGAATTCAAGGGCCCGGTGGCCGGTATCAGCGTCAGCTTCTAAGCGTTACCGCTCTCTCTCTCTCTCTCTCTCTCTCTCCGACGCGGCGCCCGGGCAACCAGGCGCCGCGTTTTTCTGTGCGGTGTGTGGAACGCTCGGCTGTGGGTGTGTCGGGCGCGGGCTGTGGAGGGCGCTGCGTGCGAATGTCCCCCGGCGCCGGCCTGCGGCCGTCCCCTCCTCCTTTGATTCGCCCGCAGCGCCCTCCACACCCGCGTGCCAGGGATCATCTCTGCCACAGGAGGGAATAGGAGCACGGCCTTTGCCCGCCGCAAGCCGAGCCGCATCGCGGGTGGCAGGCATTCGGGCAAATTCAAGGAGGAGGCTGGCGCCGCCAGGCGGCAGCCGGGGGACATTTGCCGGAATGCCTGCCACCCGCGGCGCGGCCCCGACCCTCGCCACAGCAGCAACCGAAGCCCCACGCATGCTTCAGGCAACAAAAAACCCGGCTTTCGCCGGGTTTTTGTTTACAGCGCGCGAGCGCGTTACTTCTTCTTCGGCATGTACAGATCGGTGATGGTGCCGTCGTAGATTTCCGAGGCCATCGCCACCGATTCGCTCAGCGTCGGGTGCGCGTGGATGGTGTGGCCGATGTCTTCGGCTTCGGCACCCATTTCGATGGCCAGGCCGATTTCGGCCAGCAGGTCACCGGCATGCACGCCGACGATGGCACCACCGATGATGCGGTGGGTCTCTTCGTCGAAGATCAGCTTGGTGAAGCCTTCGGTACGGCCGATGCCGATCGCGCGGCCGCTGGCGGCCCACGGGAACTTGGCCACGCCGACCTTCAGGCCCTTGGCCTTGGCTTCGGTCTCGGTCACGCCCACCCAGGCGATTTCCGGGTTGGTGTAAGCCACCGACGGGATCACCCGGGCGACCCATTCCTTCTTGTGGCCGGCAGCCACTTCGGCGGCCAGCTTGCCCTCGTGCGTGGCCTTGTGGGCCAGCATCGGGTTGCCGACGATATCGCCGATGGCAAAGATGTGCGGCACGTTGGTGCGCATCTGCCGGTCGACCGGAATGAAGCCGCGATCGGTAACCTGCACGCCGGCCTTTTCAGCATCGATCTTCTTGCCGTTCGGCGAGCGGCCCACGGCCACCAGCACGCGGTCGAAGGTGCCCTGCGCCAGTGCCGGCGCCTGGCCTTCCTCGGCCGCTTCGAAGGTGACGGTGATGCCCTTGGCATCGGCGGTGACGCCCGACGCCTTGGTCTTCAGGTGTACTTCGATGCCCTGCTTCTTCAGGCGGTCGGCCAGCGGCTTGACCAGGTCCTTGTCAGCGCCCGGCATCAGCTGGTCCATGAACTCGACCACGGTGACCTTGCTGCCCAGCGCGCCATACACGGTGGCCATTTCCAGGCCGATGATGCCGCCGCCGACGACCAGCAGCGAACCCGGCACTTCGGCCAGCTCCAGCGCGTCGGTGGAATCCATCACGCGCTTGTCGTCCCACGGGAAGTTCGGCAGCTTCACCGCCTGCGAACCGGCGGCGATGATGCACTTCTGGAAGCGCAGCAGCTGGGTGCTGCCGTCTGCGGCGGTGATTTCCAGCTCGTTGGCGGAAACAAACTTGCCCACGCCCTGCACGCTGCGGACCTTGCGCTGCTTGGCCATGCCGGCCAGGCCCTTGGTCAGCTGGTTGACGACCTTTTCCTTGTACTGGCGCAGCTTGTCCAGGGTGATGGTCGGCTTGCCGAACTCGACGCCGAAATCGCCGGCGTGGGCCACTTCGTCGATGACCGCGGCAGCGTGCAGCAGCGCCTTGGACGGAATGCAGCCCACGTTGAGGCAGACGCCGCCGAGGCTGGCGTAGCGCTCGACCAGAACGGTGTCCAGACCGACGTCGGCGGCGCGGAAGGCGGCGGTGTAGCCGCCCGGGCCCGAGCCCAGCACGACCATTTCGCATTCGATGTCGGCCGGCTTGCCGCTGGACAGCGCCGGCTTCGGTGCCGCCGGCTCGGCCGGGGCGCGGTGCGACGGGGTCACCGGCGGCTTGCTGGCCGGGGCGGCCGCCGCCGGGGCCGGCGCGGCGGCCTTGGCCGGGGCTTCGGCGGCGCCTTCAGCGTCCAGCAGCACGACCACGGCGCCTTCGGACAGCGTGTCGCCCAGCTTGACCTTGATTTCCTTGACCACACCGGCGGCCGACGACGGCACTTCCAGGGTGGCCTTGTCCGATTCCAGGGTCACCAGGCCCTGGTCCTTCTTCACCGTGTCGCCGACGGCGACCAACACTTCGATCACCGGCACATCGCTGTAATCGCCGATGTCGGGAACCTTGACTTCAATCGTGGCCATGGTGGTTTTCCTCGTGCCCGGCCGGGCGGGCCGGCGGGCTGTCACTGCATCTGTTCACGCGGCCGCGCCAGGGGCAGCGGCCGCACGGTGGGGGCGAAGCGCGGCCTTACAGCAGCACGCGGCGCATGTCGGCCAGTACCTGCGACAGGTACGTGGTGAAGCGTGCGGCCAGGGCGCCATCGATCACGCGGTGGTCGTAGCTCAGCGACAGCGGCAGCATCAGCTTCGGCGCGAATTCCTTGCCATTCCAGACCGGCTGGATGGAGGACTTGGACACGCCCAGGATGGCCACTTCCGGTGCATTGACGATCGGGGTGAACGCGGTGCCACCGATGCCGCCCAGCGAGCTGATCGAGAAGCAGCCGCCGCTCATGTCGGCCGGGCCCAGCTTGCCGTCGCGCGCCTTCTTGGCCAGTTCGCCGGTTTCCTGCGCGATCTGCACCACGCCCTTCTTGTCCACGTCGCGGATGACCGGCACGACCAGGCCGTTCGGCGTATCGGCAGCGAAGCCGATGTGGAAGTACTTCTTCAGGGTCAGGTTTTCACCGCTGGCATCGAGCGAAGCGTTGAATTCCGGGAACTTTTTCAGTGCCGCGGCGCTGGCCTTGATCAGGAAGGCGAGCATGGTCAGCTTGATGCCGGCCTTCTCGTTTTCCTTGTTCAGCGCCACGCGCAGGCCTTCCAGGTCGGTGATGTCGGCCTGTTCGAACTGGGTGACGTGCGGAATCATCGCCCAGTTGCGGGCCAGGTTCGCGCCGGAGATCTTCTTGATGCGCGACAGCGGCTGCACTTCGGTTTCGCCGAACTTGCTGAAGTCGACCTTCGGCCACGGCAGCAGGTTCAGGCCACCACCGGCGGCCACGGCGGCACCGCCGGCAGCCGGCACGCCACCGCTGAGCGCGGCCTTGACGAACTTCTGCACGTCACCCTTGGTGATGCGGCCGCCCTTTTCGGTGCCGCTGATCTGCAGCAGGTCCACGCCCAGTTCGCGGGCGAACACGCGCACGGCCGGGGTGGCATAGGGCACCTTGGCCGGCAGCACGCCATCGGCGTTGAACTGCACCGGCGGGCTGGACGGGGTACCGGCAGAGGCGACCTCGCGGGCAGCCAGCTTGTCCGGCTGCGCCGGAACAGCGACCGGCTCAACCTTGGTAGCGGTCTCGGCAGCCGCCGGGGCGGCGGCGGCAGCGGCCTTGCTTGGGGCCGGAGCGGCAGCGCCTTCGGCCTCGATGATGGCGACCACGGCGCCCTGCGACAGGGTGTCGCCGACCTTGACCTTCAGTTCCTTGACCACGCCCGCCACCGAGGACGGCACTTCCATGGTGGCCTTGTCGCTTTCCAGCGTGACCAGGCCCTGGTCCTTCTTCACCGTGTCGCCCACGGCGACCAGCACTTCAATGACCGGGATGTCGGTGTAATCGCCGATGTCCGGCACCAGGGCTTCCACCGCACCGCCACTGGCGGCCGGGGCGGCCGGGGCAGCAGCGGCCGGGGCCGGCGCGCTCTGGGTGGCGGCGGCCGGGGCAGCGGCCTTGGCCGGAGCCGGGGCAGCAGCGGCGGGCTTGGCGGCTTCGCCTTCAGCCACTTCGATCAGCGCCACGACCTTGCCCTCGGACAGGTTGTCGCCGACCTTGACCTTGATTTCCTTGACCACACCGGCGACCGAGGACGGGACTTCCATCGTGGCCTTGTCGCTTTCCAGCGTGACCAGGCCCTGGTCCTTCTTGACCGTATCGCCGACGGCGACAAGCACCTCGATTACCGGGATATCGCTGTAGTCACCGATATCGGGGACAAGTGCTTCCTTGATTTCGGCCATGGGGATAACTCCGGCAATCTGGTGTAGGGAAACGTCTATTGTGCGGCCAGCGGGGGCCAGCGCCAACCGTTACAGGTGTTTTCAGTACGCACGCCACCGGGACACGCTGTTGCCACGGGCCTGCGCGGGCTTCCAGTGGGTAGCGTATTGTCCCGTCGATGTCCGCTTCATGTCGCCAGTGCGTCGGCCACCGGCTGCCAGGCCTGGCGCAGGCGGGGCAAGGACCAGGCGGCATTGGCCGGACTGGTGGAGGGCAAGGCCAGCACCGGCGGCGGCGCCACCAGCTGCGGCAGCACCCAGCGCCGGAAGGCCTGCGCCGCGGCGGCACCATTGCAGCCGATCAGCACCAGCGACGGCAGGCGGGCAATCAACGCGGGCAGCGCATTGGGCACTTCGCTGCCACGCACGATGTCCGCATCCAGGCTGCCGCGCCGCTGGCACTGGCCGATCACATCCCACAGCCCCACCCGCGCAGCGGCCAGCGCGTGCAGGCGCTGCGTGTAGGGCAGCCCCGAATCGAAACCGCACAGCGCGCCCAGCAGCGGCCAGAAACGATTGCGCGGGTGCGCGTAGTACTGCTGTTCCTGCAGCGATGCCACGCCCGGCATCGAACCGAGCAACAACACGCGACAGTCTTCGTTCACCTGCGCAGGAAAGCCGATGCACAGGTGTTCGACACTCACATCATCTACAACAGCATGAACATCACGCCGCATCAAAAACCCCTTTGAAACAGCGCTTTCGCGCTTTTCGCTGAACAAGGAAAACCATTTTTTAACGCGCGTCGGATTCGATTCATGTTGGGGCGACTACGGTGTGCTCGCCCCGCAACCGGGGGCCCAAAAACAAGAAACATCAGGAGATTCCCCCATGCGCTCCATCCGTATTCTGAGCCTCGCCCTGCTGACTTCCGCCGCCTTTGCGCCGGCCGCTTTCGCCCAGGACAGCAGCAGCACCGACACCGCCTCAGGCAAGCATTTTGCCGTGGTTGGCGGGGTGACGCTGCTGCAGCCGAAGAACGATCCGATCGAAGGCGTGAAGAAGGTCGATGGTGGTCCGGCGCCGACCGTCAGCTTCAGCTACTACGTCAACGACAACTGGGCCGTTGAACTGTGGGGCGCCGCCGACAAGTTCGACCACCGCGTGAAGGGTCCGGGCAATGCCCGCCTGGGCAGCGTCGAGCAGCAGCCGGTCGCGCTGAGCGGCCAGTACCACTTCGGCCAGGCCGACAACGTGTTCCGCCCGTTCGTGGGCGTGGGCTACTTCCAGTCGGCCTTCAGCAATGAATCGCTGTCCGATGGCAGCACCTCGGACATCCGCCTGAAGGATGCCAAGGGCGTGATCGGTACCGTCGGCGTGGACATGAACATCAATTCCACCTGGTTCGCCCGTGCCGACGCGCGCTACATGCGCTCGCGCCCGGACGTGAAGATCGATGGCGTGAAGGTGGGTGAAGCCAAGATCGACCCGTGGACCGTGGGCTTCGGTATCGGTGCCCGCTTCTAAGCACCTACCCGCTTCACTGCAATAACGCGACGGGCCCTGCGGGGCCCGTCGTCGTTTCCGTCACCCGCATTCGGTAGAGTCGAGCTTGCTCGACTGCCCTGTTCGGTAGAGTCGAGCTTGCTCGACTGTTTCTCCAGCAGTCGAGCAAGCTCGACTCTACGCGGGAGGCAGTCGAGCAAGCTCGACTCTACCTGGACACACGGGAGCGCCATGCACGAGGTAGACCTGCTGGTGATCGGCGGCGGCATCAACGGGGCCGGCATCGCCCGTGATGCCAGCGGCCGTGGCCTGCGCGTGCTGCTGTGCGAACAGCACGATCTGGCCGCGCACACTTCCAGCGCCAGCAGCAAGCTGATCCACGGTGGCCTGCGCTACCTGGAACAGGGCGAATTCGCGCTGGTGCGCAAGGCCTTGAGCGAACGCGAGATCGTCCGCCGGCAGGCCCCTTTCCTGGTGCAGCCACTGCGCTTCGTGCTGCCGTGGGAACCGCACCTGCGGCCGCGCTGGATGCTGCGGCTGGGCCTGTGGCTGTACGACCATCTGGGCCAGCGCAGCCCGTCCTTTCCCGCCGCCACCGCAGTGGACCTGCAGGCCGACCCGATCGGCGCCCTGCTGCAACCGCATCTGCACCACGGTTTCAGCTACGCCGACGCACAGGTGGATGATGCGCGCCTGGTGCTGCTCAATGCGCTTGATGCCGCTGGCCGCGGCGCACGCATCCTGACCGGCACCCGCTGCCTGCAGGTGCAGCCGCATGGCACGCACTGGCAGGCGCAGCTGCAGACCGCCGCCGAACCGCCCTTCGCCGTGCAGGCCCGCGCGGTGGTGAACGCCGCCGGCCCGTGGGCGGGCAGCCTGCTGCAGCAGATGCAGGGCGACAGTGGCGCCCCTGCCCTGCGCCTGGTGCAGGGCAGCCATATCGTGCTGCGCCGGCCCTGGCCCGCGCACAGCGCCTGCCTGCTGCAGCAACCCGATGGCCGCGTGGTGTTCCTGCTGCCCTTTGCCAGCGACCATCTGCTGGTCGGCACCACCGATACCGACTATCGCGGCGACCCGGCACGCTGCACGGTGCTGCCTGAAGAGATCGACTACCTGTGCGCTGCAGCCAGCCGCTACCTGCGCGATGCGGTCACGCCATCGCAGGTGGTCTGGCAGTTCGCCGGCGTGCGCCCCCTGCTGGCCGACCCGGACCCGCGCGCAGCACGCCTGAGCCGCGATTACCGGCTTCAGCTGCAGGACGACGGCGCGCCCGCGCTGCACGTGCTGGGTGGCAAGCTGACCACCTACCGCGTGCTGGCCGAACAGGCGCTGGAGGTGCTGCGCGGCGCGCTGCCGCAGATGGGTCCGGCCTGGACCGCGCACGGCCCCGCCCTGCCCGGCAGCGACTGGGGTGACGCCGCAGATGCGACCGCGCAGCTGCAGCAGCGCGCCCCATGGCTGCCCGCCGACCTGGCGCACCGTTGGGCCCACGCCTACGGCAGCCGCAGCGCCGAACTGCTGGGCGATGCGCGTGACCTGCCGGCGCTTGGCGAAGACTTCGGTGCCGGCCTGCATGCGCGCGAAGTGGCGTTCCTGCGCGAACACGAATGGGCACGCACTGCAGAAGATGTGCTGTGGCGCAGGAGCAAGCTCGGCCTGCGCCTGGATGCAGCGCAGGCAGCGCACCTGCAGACCCGGATGCAGGGCCGGTAGAGTCGAGCTTGCTCGACTGCCGTGGAAAGCAGTCGAGCAAGCTCGACTCTACGGCTCCGCGGCAATCCCACGCCACGCCGTCAATTCGATTCCCCGGCAATCCCGCACACCGCCCCTTCCATCGCGATGCCGTAGGATTTCCCCATCGCCACCGGAGACGCTCCATGACGCCCCGCTACGTGCTGGCCATCGACCAGGGCACCACCAGTTCACGCGCCATCCTGTTCGATCACGCCGGCGATGTCGTCGGCAGCGCGCAGCGCGAGTTCGCGCAGATCTTTCCGCAGCCCGGCTGGGTCGAACATGACCCGCGCGAGATCCTCACCAGCGTCTATGCCACGCTGACCGAACTGCTCAGCCGCGAACAGATTGATCCGCGCCAGATCGCCGCGCTGGGCATCACCAACCAGCGCGAGACCACCGTGGTCTGGGACCGCGCCACCGGCCAGCCGATCCACAACGCCATTGTCTGGCAGTCGCGGCAAAGCCAGGCCATCTGCGAGCGCCTGCGCGCGGAAGGCCACGACGCACTGGTGCGCGAGCGCACCGGGCTGCTGATCGACGCCTATTTTTCGGCCACCAAGGTGCGCTGGATCCTGGACCATGTGCCCGGTGCGCAGCAGCGCGCCGAGCGCGGCGAACTGCTGTTCGGCACCATCGACAGCTGGCTGGTGTGGAACCTGAGTGGCGGCCAGGCCCACGTGACCGACTACAGCAACGCCGCACGCACGCTGCTGTTCAACATCCACACGCTGGACTGGGACGACGACCTGCTGGCACTGGTGGACATCCCGCGCGCCATGCTGCCGCAGGTGCGCGATTCCAGTGCCGTGTACGCGCATACGCGGCCGCAGTTCTTCTTCGACCACCCCATTCCCATTGCCGGCATCGCCGGCGACCAGCAGGCCGCGCTGTTCGGCCAGGCCTGCTTCAGCCCGGGCAGGGTGAAGAACACCTATGGCACCGGCTGCTTCATGTTGATGCACACCGGTGACCAGGCCGTGCGTTCACGCAACGGCCTGCTGACCACCATCGCCTGGGGCCTGCACGGCAAGGTCGAATACGCACTGGAGGGCTCGATCTTCGTGGCCGGTTCGGTGGTGCAGTGGCTGCGCGACGGCCTGCGCATGATCGACCATGCCAGCCAGAGCCAGGCGCTGGCCGCGCAGGTGCCCGACAGTGGCGGCGTGTACCTGGTGCCGGCCTTCGTGGGCCTGGGTGCGCCCTACTGGCGCAGCGACGTGCGCGGGGCAATGTTCGGCCTGTCGCGCGGCACCAGCAAGGCACATTTCGCACGGGCCGCGCTGGAAGCCATGGCCTACCAGACCCGCGACGTGCTGGATGCCATGCAGTCCGATGCCGGCATTGCGCTGAGCGAGCTGCGCGCCGATGGCGGCGCGATCGCCAATGATTTCCTGGCCGGGTTCCAGGCCGACATCCTGGGTGTGCCGCTGCTGCGGCCGCGGTTGACCGAAACCACCGCGCTGGGCGCGGCCTATCTGGCCGGGCTGGCGGTGGACTTCTGGGAAAGCCGCGAGCAGATTGCCGCGCAGTGGGGCCTGGACCGGCGCTTCGAGCCGCAGATGGAGGCGGCCCGCCGGGAAAAACTGTACGCCGGCTGGCAGCAGGCCGTGGCCGCAACCCTGGCCTTCCACGTCGATTGAGATCGGTAGCGCCGGGCATGGCCCGGCGCTACCCCAATATCAGAACGCGGGCAGCACCGAGCCCTTGTACTTGGTTTCGATGAAGGTCTTCACCTGCGGGCTGGTGAGCGCCTTGGCCAGCTTCTGCACGCGCGCATCGTCCTTGTTGTCCGGGCGCGCCACCAGGAAGTTCACGTACGGCGAATCCTTGCTCTCGATCGCCAGCGCATCCTGGGTCGGGTTCAGGCCGGCATCCAGCGCGTAGTTGGTGTTGATCAGGGCCAGGTCCACCTGGTCCAGCACGCGCGGCAGCATGGCCGAATCCAACTCGCGGAACTTCAGCTTCTTCGGGTTGGACACGATGTCGCGCTGGGTGGAAAGCGCGTTGGTCGGGTCCTTCAGCTCGATCACCCCGGCCTTGTGCAGCAGGATCAGCGCGCGGCTGTTGTTGCTGGGATCGTTGGGGATGACCACGTCGGCGCCTTCGCGCAGCTCGGCCAGCGACTTCACCTTGCGCGAGTACGCAGCGAAAGGCTCGATGTGCACGCCGATCACCTTGGTCAGATCGGTCTTGCGATCACGGTTGTAGGCATCCAGGTACGGCTCGGTCTGGAAGTAATTGGCGTCCACCTGCTTCTGCACCAGCTGGTCGTTGGGCTGCACGTAGTCGTTGAACACGCGCACGTCCAGTTCCACGCCTTCCTGCTTCAGGATCGGCTTGACCACCTCCAGGATCTCCGCGTGCGGCACCGCCGTGGCGGCCACCACCAGTTTCTGCGAGGGCTCACCGGACTTGCCGCAGGCGGTCAGGGCCAGCGCAGCGGCGAACAGGGGCAGCAACAGGGTCTTCTTCATGGGTGCAGGGGGTCTCTCGGGGGGAGGGTCAGGATTTTTCGTAGTTGCTCAGGGCCAGGTCAAGCAGTGCCTTGGCCTGCTCGCGCAGCATCACCGGTTCGACGATCTCGGCGTCCGAGCCGTAGTGCAGCACATCCATCAGCAGCTCGCGCGAAACACTGTAGGGCACTTTCAGTTCGTAGCGGCCATCGGGCAGGAAACGCCCCTGCTGCTTGGAATGCCAGTGCTCGTCGGCCACCCAGCGCGCCGCCTTGGCGCTGAACAGGATGGTCGCCCAGCCCTTGGGCGCGCCGGAGAAGATGCCGTAGCTGGCGCCCAGCTGTTCGTCCAGCTCGGTGTCGGCCACGTCCCTGGCGCCCTCGTCCACCACCCGCGCCTTGTACACGCGATCCACGGCGAAGCTGCGCAGCGCCTCGCGGTCGTGGTCCCAGGCATCCAGGTACCAATTGTCGCGGTAGTGGGTCAGGCGCTGCGGTGACACCGTGCGCCGGGTCGGCTCGTCGGTGGAGCGGGCGCGGTATTCAAATGCCAACTGCTTGCGCTCCAGCACCGCCGACGCCACGGTGCGGAAGCTGGCTTCATCGAACTTGCGGCCGCGGTGCGGAATGACCCGCACCCGGTCCACCGGCCAGCTGGATACGCCGGCCTGGGCGGCCAGCAGGCCCTCGATACGCTGCTGCAGCGGCGCCAGCACCGACGACAGCACGCCGCCGCCGGTGCGCGCCAGCAGGTGCTGCGAGGCCAGCAGGGCGTGCAGCTCTTCCGAGCTGAGCCACAGGCCCGGCAGTTCGAAACGATCGCTTTCATCGGCCTGGTAGCGGAAGCCGGCCTCGCCATCGCCCTCGATCGGCGCCATCAGCGCATCGCGCAGGAAGGCCAGGTCGCGGTAGACGGTGGCGCGGGAACAGGCAAGCTTGTCCTGCAGCGTCGCCACCGTCACCGGGTAGCGAGCGGACTTGAGCAGACGATGCAGGGCGGTGATGCGTTCGTATCGGTCCATACCCCCGATTATGTCCGAGTCGCGGGCGTTGTGTGGGGGCTTTGGGCTATCGTGGGCGCCCCCTGCCCCATGGACATGCCCGATGCGCCGGTTGCCCGCCCTGCCCCTGCTGGCCTGCCTGCTGCTGGCCAGCTGCGATCGCGCGCCCGCGCCGGCCACGGCCGTCACCCCGGTGCCCGCTGCCGATGCGGCCCAGACGGTGCTGGCGGCCAGCCAGCGCTTTGCCGCCCTGCGCAGCTTCCACGCCGAGCTGGACGTGCGCGGCGGCCCGCGCCCGGTGCGCAGCGCGATGGACTTCGTGGCACCGGACCGCTTCCGGGTGGAAACCCCGGCCGGGGCGCAGATCATCATCGGCGACACGCTGTTCCTGCAGGCCGAGGGAGCGATCCGCCAGGTGCCGCTGCCGGCGGGCGCGCTGGAACAGTGGCGCAGCCCGCTGCCGGCCGACGCCGACCCGGCAGCCCTGCAGGTGGAAGACCTGGGCAGCCAGTCGCTGGACGGCGTGGCCACGCGCCACTACCGGCTGCGCAGCGGCCCCGGCGAACACCTGGATTACTGGGTGGACGACCAAGGCCTGCCGCGGCAGATCATGCGCAGCGGCACCGCCCAGGATGGGCCGTACCAGCTGCGGCTGCGCTATTCGCGCTTCAACGACCCTGCGCTGCGCGTCGATCTGCCCTGAATGGGGGAGCGGCGGCAACGCCTGCTGAAGCGTGGGCCACGATGGGTCGGCCTGTCATCGACCATCCAGTATCATCACCGGTTGTTAACCGCTTCGGAGAAGCCTTGATGTCCCTGCGTTTGTCCCTGCTGGTCCCCCTGCTGCTGTGCGCGCCGCTGGCCTACGCGCAGGACGCATCCGAGCTGGCGGCGATGACCTCGCCATGGAGTGGCAGCGGCGGCGAGCTGGGCTTCGCGTCGGCGCGTGGCAACAGCAGCACCGAAAGCGCCAACGGCAGCCTGCGCCTGCGCTACACCGACGATGACTGGGTGCACACCATGGATCTGTTCGGCCTGCGCTCCAGTTCCAAGGTGACCGAAACCAACGACGACGGCACCACCACGCGCCGCACCAACACCACGGCCAACCGTTACACCGGCAGCGCCGGCAGCGCGTTGCAGCTGGGCGAACACCGCCAGCTGTCGGCCAAGGTGCGTTTCGAGCGCGATGACTTCGCCACCTACGACCGCCGCAGCTCGCTGGGTCTGGGCTACGGCACCCGCCTGTGGAACACCGACCGCTTCTACTTCGACGCGCTGATCGGCCCCGGTGTCAGCCGCACCCACAGCACCGAAGACGACCGCACCCGTACCGGCCTGATCGGCCAGGGCCAGTTCGAGCTGAAGTATTCGCTGACCGACAACACCGACCTGATCAACAACCTGCTGGTGGAATCAGGCTCGTACAACACCTTCGGCCAGAACGACTTCGGCGTGTCGGTGAGCATGAACGAACACCTGGCACTGAAGGCCGGCTGGCAGGCGCGTTACAACAGCGACGTGGCCGACGACAAGCGCAAGACCGATACGCTGACCACGATGAACGTGGTCTACAAGTTCAAATAAGAAACGGTTTTGTAGAGTCGAGCCATGCTCGACTGCTCTTCTGCATGGCCAACAGCAGTCGAGCATGGCTCGACTCTACAGAGGAAGCAGTCGAGCAAGCTCGACTCTACGGAATCCGGGTTCGGTCAGACGTTCAGCAGTTCGCCGGCGCCGGCGTCGAGCAGCATCGTTGCCACCTGCTGGCCCAGCGTGTCCGGATCGCTGCCCGGCCCGACCGCTTCGGCGCGCACCGCCCGGCCATCGCTGGCACTGCCCACCAGGCCCTGCAGGTGCAGAGCATCGCCCTGCCATTGCGCGATGGCCGCCACCGGCACGTGGCAGCTGCCATGCAGCGCGCGGTTCATCGCCCGCTCGGCTTCCACGCAGGCACGCGTGGCCGCGTCATCCAGGCCGGCAAACAAGGTCATCAGGCGCGCGTTGCCGCCATCGCACTCCACCGCCACCGCGCCCTGCGCCGGCGCCGGCAGCCACTGCGGCGGCTGCAGGCGGGCGACAATGCGGTTGCCCAGCCCCAGGCGCTCCAGCCCGGCCACCGCCAGCACGATGGCGTCGTAGCCGCCGTTGTCCAGCTTGGCCAGGCGTGTGTTCACGTTGCCGCGCAGATCCAGCAGCTGCAGGTCGGGGCGCAGCGCACGCAACTGGGCCTGGCGGCGCAGCGATGACGTGCCCACGCGGGCACCGATCGGCAGCGCATCCAGCGAGGCATAGAGGTTGGAGACGAAGCCATCGGCCGGGTCGTGCCGGGTCAGCATGGCCGGCAGCGCGAAGGGCGCATCCAGTTCCATCGGCACATCCTTCAGCGAATGCACCGCACAATCGGCCTCACCGCGCAGCATGGCCAGCTCCAGTTCCTTCAGGAACAGGCCCTTGCCACCGATGGCGGCCAGCGAGCGGTCCAGCACCTCATCGCCGCGGGTGCTCATCGGTACCAGTTCCACGTGCAGGCCCGGGTGGGCCTGGCGCAGGCGGTCGGCGACGTGTTCGCTCTGCCAGAGGGCGAGCGGGCTCTTGCGGGTGGCGATGCGGACGGTTTCCATCAGTGCATTATCGCGCCTCCGGCGCGGATCCGGCCAACGGCGGAGCCCCTCGTGGCGTCGGCTGATTGGATGTATCGCGCATGGCCGGGGCGGTGGGGTCAGGCGGGGACGCCGTCAACCCATCCATGGGGGCTTGGCCGCGGCATCCATGCCGCGGACACCCCGCCTGCCCCCACCGCCCCGGCCTCTGACAGTTTCCGTGCGCCGCCGCCACGGAAGATCAAAAGAAAAGAGCAAAAGCGGGTCGCTTCGCTCTGAGTCGAGCGTGGCTCGACTCTACATTTCTTTCCCCACCCGATAACAACTCTGCTTTTGCTGTCCGACCCAGGGAAAACGAGAGGGGTGAGGCGGGATGGGCGGGCGGGACCGCAGGCGCCATGGGCCCGAGGCATGCCTCGGGCGGGTTGGGCAGGACGCCCAACCCCGGTCTTGCCGGGCGCGCAGGATTGCGCGCGCGAGCATGGCGCCTACGAGCCCCCATGGATGGGTTAACGGCGTGTCCCGCCCGCCCATCCCGCCTCACCCAACACGCAACAACCACGAGCCGACAAACCCGCTGTGGCTGTTGCTGTTGATCTCGAAGCGGTCGCGGCCGCAGGCCGCGCGGCCCCCCTACAGATGCCGTACTTCCTGCTTCAGCGTCGCCACGCAGCGGCGGCTCACTTCCAGCGGCTGCTTGCCATGCCGCAGCACCGCCTGCACCTGCCCGCCCGTGCCACGCCGCAGTTCCACCAGCTCGTGGCGCGCCACCAGGCAGTTGCGGTGAATGCGTACGAAGCGGCTGGCGAACTCTTCCTCCAGCGACTTCAGCGATTCCTCGATCAGGTCTTCGCCGCGTGCGTGGTGCACCACCACGTACTTCTCTTCGGCCTGCAGGTAGTGGATATCGTCAAGCGGAATCAGCCGCAGGCTGCCGCGCAGGCGCGCGCACAGCATGCTGCGGGCCTGGCCACCGTTGTGCTGCGGCTGGCCATCACGACCGGCCAGGAACGTCCGCGCGCGGGCGATCGCCGCGGCCAGCCGCTCGGCGCGTACCGGCTTCATAAGGTAGTCGATGGCCGCCGCTTCGAACGCCGACAGCGCATGGGCATCGTAGGCCGTGCAGAACACCACTGCCGGACGCGGCTCGAAACTGGCCAGGTGGCGGGCCGCTTCCAGGCCATCCAGCCCCGGCATGGCGATGTCCAGCAGCACCAGGTCCGGTTGCAGTTCCGCACAGGCGTGCAGCGCCTGCTCGCCGTTGCCGGCTTCGGCCACTACCTCGATGCCCTCCTGCGCGGCCAGCAGGCTGCGCAGGCGTTCACGGGCCAGCGGTTCGTCATCGGCGATGACCACCCTCACGGTCGCTCCTTCATTGGATCGGCACTGTCACCTGGCAGGCATAGTAGCCTTCGCTCCAGCCTGCCGTCATCCGCGCACCGCGGCCGAAGCGCCAGGCCAGGCGATGGCCGATGCTGTGCTGGGCATGGCCCGCGCCACGTGCCAGCGCCAGCCCCGGCGCCTGCGGGTCAGGTGCGGGATTGCGCACGGTGATCTGCAGTTCATCGCCCTGCCGGGCCAGGTGCAGTTCAATCGTGCCACCCTCCGGCAACCGCGAAATGCCGTGCAGCACAGCGTTTTCCACCAGCGGCTGCAGCACCAGGCGCGGCATCGGCAGCTCCCACGGCAGCGGTTCGTCGCGTTGCCAGCGCACCTGCAGGCGATCACCCAACCGCAGCGACTCAATGGACAGGTAGCGCTCGGCCAGTTCACATTCTTCGCGCAGGGTGGCATCGCCCTCGCCCGCGCCCAGCGCCGCACGGAACAGATCGGACAGATCCAGCACCGCGCGCTCGGCCACGGCCGGGTCACGGTGCAGCAGGCTGGCGATCAGGTTCATGCTGTTGAACAGGAAGTGCGGGCGGATGCGCGCCTGCAGCGCATCGGCCTGTGCGCGTGCATTGGCCTGCAGCTGTGCGGCCCAGCGATCACTCACATAGAAATAGCGCAGCGCCAGGGCGGTGATCAGCGCGGTGGTGGCGGCACTGCCCAGGGTGAAGCGCAGGAAGCTGATGCCACGCGTGAAGTTGTCACCCAGGACGGCATACAGCGCATGGATGATGGCCGCGCAGGCCACGGCGATCAGCGCCGCCAGGGCGACGGCGGCCACGGCGCCCAGCGATTCGGGCAGGCGTGACAACGGCCGCCGCAGCGCACACAGGCTGATGCTGACGGCCAGCGCCAGCCACAGCGCGAAGCCGCTGGCCGAAGCCAGCTCGCCCAGCGTCCAGTGCCGGCTGCCATCGGGCGCCAGCGCCAGCACCACCACGACCAGCTCGGCCAAGCCCAGCATGGCGGCCAGCCGCGGCAGGCGGCACAGTTCCGGCATCCATGGGGCAGCGCTGGCAGCGGCCATGGCTCAGGCCACGCCCAGCCGTTGCTGCAGCCAATCGCCCAGCGCGTCTATTTCCTCGGCGCAGACCTGGTGGGCCATCGGGTAGCTGTGCCACTGCGGCTGCAGCCCCAAGTCGCGCAGCACCTGCGCGCTGTGCTCGGCCACCGGCAGCGGAATGACCGGATCGCCGGTGCCGTGGGCCATGAACACCGGCACATCCACGGCGCCTTCCACACGGGTGGCGCTCTGCGCGTCGGGCAGGTAGGTGGACAGCGCGATCAGACCGGCCAGCGGTGCGGTGCGCGCCAGCGCGGCGCTCAGGATCACCGCGCCCCCCTGCGAGAAGCCCGCCAGGAAGATGTGGTCGGCGGCGATGCCGCGCTCGATCTCGCGGGCGATCAGCGCGTCCAGCTGCGCCATCGATTCACGCACGCCGGCCATGTCGGCGCGCGAACGGAAGTCCATGCCGACGATGTCGTACCAACCGCGCATCGGCACACCATTGTTGATGGTGATCGGCCGCACCGGCGCATGCGGGAACACGAAGCGCAGCGCCGGCCAGTGCGGGCGTACCAGTTCGGGCACGATGGGTGCGAAGTCATGGCCGTCGGCGCCCAGGCCGTGCAGCCAGATGACCGACCACTGCGGCGAAGCGCCGGTTTCCTGTTCCACCGTTTGCAGCATGTTGCGGCTCCTGTACGTTCGAGCCGCATTATGCCGGTGCCACGCGGGGGTCAGTACAGCGGCGGCTGTTCGGCAGCCTCGCGGCGCAGCTGCGCGGCGCGCACCAGTACCGGCGGCGGCAGATTCTCTTCGGGAATATCCAGCAGGCCCAGGCGATGCAGGAAGGCACCGGGCGCGCGCGAGGAGGTCAGCGCCACCACCGGAATGGCCAGCACCATGCCGATCACCACCGGCGCCATCCAGGCCGCCAGTGACGGCGACACGGCCCACGCCAGCAGGCCCATGAACGCGCCGAACAGGCCCAGCCCGCCGTAGCCGCGTACCAGCGCCCACCAGGAAATGCCGCCGTCGTCGCGCTGCTGCGCATCCCAGCCCGAATCGCGCCCGGACAGCACTTCGGCCACGCCGCGCGACTGCACGTACATCACCACCGGCGCCATCAGGGCGGCCAGCACGGTTTCCACCAGCATCGACACGAACGCACGGATCGCACCACCACAGCCGCGGCGATCCACCGGGTCCAGCAGCATGGCCAGGTAGCCCAGCACCTTGGGCATCAGCAGCACGGCCATGGTGGCGCCGAACAGCCGCACCACCTGCACTTCATCCTGCGCACGCCAGTAGACGCTGGGCGACAGATGCAGCACGGCATTGAAATCGATGCCTTCCTGGAACAGCGGGATGGCGATGCCGATCAGCATCAGCATGCCCCACATCGGCGCAGTGAAGTAATGGCCGATGCCGATCAGCATGTGCACCCGGCTGATCCAGTGCAGGCCACGGCTGCCCACTACCTTGCCGTGCTGCAGGTTGCCCTGGCACCAGCGGCGGTCGCGCACCAGCAGATCGGTCAGGGTGGGCGGGCCTTCCTCATAGCTGCCGCCGAGGTACGGCACCATATGCGCGGCCCAGCCACCGCGGCGCATCAGCGCGGCTTCCACGAAATCGTGGCTGAGCACGTGGCCGCCGAAGGGCTTGCGCCCGGGCAGCGCCGGCAACCCGGCGTGGTCGGCGAAGGCACGGGTGCGGATGATCGCGTTGTGGCCCCAGTAGTTGCTCTCGGCGCCGTGCCACCAGGCCACGCCGCGGGCGATGACCGGGCCGTACACGCGCCCGCCGAACTGCTGCATGCGGGCGAACAGCGTGCGCCCGCCGATCACGGACGGCAGGGTCTGGATCAGGCCGACGTCGGCGTTGTGTTCCATGCCGGCCACCAGGCGCACGATGCTGTCGCCGGTCATCAGGCTGTCGGCGTCCAGGATCAGCATCTGCGGGTAGGCACCGCCGAAGCGGCGCACCCAATCGGCGATGTTGCCGGCCTTGCGGCCGCTGTTGTCGCTGCGGCGGCGGTAGAACAGGCGCACCTGGCCGTCAGGAACCAGCTCGCGCAGTTCGTTGAACACCAGCTCTTCGGCGCGGGCGATGTCCTCGCGGCGGGTGTCGCTGAGCACGAAGAAGTCGAAGCGCTGCAATTGGCCGGTGGCCGCCACCGATTCATAGATGGCACGCAGGCCGGCCAGCAGGCGGCGCGGATCTTCGTTATAGGTGGGCATCAGCAGCGCGGTCCGGCTGTGCACCACCGGCAGCGGCTTGTCCGGGTCGATGCCCAGGCGGTAGCCGCGGTCGAACACGGCAGTCAGGAAGCCAGCCACGGCACTGGCGAAGGACAGCGCGATCCAGGCGAACAGGCCGACGAACAGCACCAGCAGGCAGGCTTCCAGCACGCTGATGCCATTGCCCGACAGCACCCGCCACATCATGCGGGTGGCGGCGGCGGTCATCACGGCGGTGCCACCCAGGATATACAGGCGGCGCAGGCCGATCAGGCGCGGCGAGGTGCGGTGGCGGCGCACCTTCAGCGCGCCCTCGCCCAGGCTCTGCTCGGGCATGGCCAGCGGCGATTCGGCAGGCAGCAGGGCCCAGCCGGCATCCAGCTCCGGGTTGCCCGTGCTCGGGTTGTGGGTTTGAACTTCCACGCAGGCCTATTCCGCCCAAGGGCCGCGCCCTGCCATCCCGGCCGGGCTGCATGCACCAAGGTTCCCGGCGCGCCTTCCCGGCGCCCGCACTTGTCCAGTCTGCAAGGGCTTCACGCCGCGCAGTCGATGTCTGTCACTACCGGAACCCACACGATCTCCAACGGGGCGGAATCGAAAAAATGCGGCCCAGTCTAGGCGGGCAAATGTAAGCCCAGTGCGAAGGTTTGCGCCGGTAAATGTCCCCATTCAGCAATCAGCAGGAGAGCGCCGGGCTGGATCGTGACAAATGAGAACAACTCTCATGAATAGGCACAGAAGTGGGCCGGTCGCGTCAGTCGGCCAACGCGATCCCGGCCCCGGCAGGTATCACTCGTCGGCCAGTGCCGGTGTGTTTGCGGCACCGCTGGCCGCCGCGCGCGCGCGCTCCATCGCCACCGCCAGTTGCTGGCGGGCAAGCAGTTGTTGTGCCTGCACCACTTCAGGTGTCGGCAGAAGCACCGGTCCCGGTGCGTTTTCCGGTGTAGCAGCTGTGGTCATGCAACCTCCATGGACATTCCGCCAACGCCTGGATGAAGCCGGGGCGCCAGCGGAACTGCGCACCCTATCCTAAAAACAAGGCGGGTGGGTGACGGTGCGACCGCCCGACGCGCCGAATTCCTGAGCAGAGCGTCACATTTTTGACGCGAACCTGTACCACCTGAATGCGCCGCCATTTATCATGAAAACGTTTTCTTACAGGGATGTCCCTACTCAATGAATACCGTAGACCTCTCCCGTTTCAGTCAGAAGTGGCAGTTCCGCTTTGCCTTCTACCAGCGGCACGGCGCCCCCAAGGAGCCCGGCTTCAAGCAGGCCTGGAAGGCCCTGTCCTTCGGCGACCGGCTGAAGATCAACCTGAACTTCTTCGCGTTCTTCTTCGGCGCCATCTACCTGTTCATCCTGGGCATGTGGCGCAAGGCGATCGTGGTGATCGGCATCAACATCGTGCTGATGGCGCTGGCCTTCGTACTGCCGGAAATCGTCGCCCGCGCCCTGTTCATCGCCACCAACTTCCTGGTGGCCTCCAGCACCAACTACGCCTACTACCTGGAACAGGTGAAGGGCAGCACCAGCTGGAACCCGTTTGAAGGAATGTTCTGAGCGAATCAGACCTACGCACGGACGCGCGGCAAGGATGCACACGACGCCCGGCCCCCGCCGGGCGTCTTCGTTTCCAGCCCTCAGGCGGCGCGCAGCACCTTCGCCGCCGTGGCATCGGCCTGCAGGCGGAAACGCGACACCGCCACCGCCAGCTGTTCGGCCTGCTCTTCCATGGCCCGCGCAGCGGCCGTGGCTTCTTCCACCAGCGCGGCGTTCTGCTGGGTGGTTTCGTCCATCTGCACCACGGTCTGGTTCACCTGCTCGATGCCGGCGGACTGCTCGCGCGAGGCGGCCGAGATCTCGGCCATGATCTCGTTCACCCGGCCCACCTGGCCCACGATGTCCTGCATGGTGCGGCCGGCACCGTGCACCAGCTGCGCACCGGCACCGACATGGGCCACCGAGGCATCGATCAGCTCCTTGATCTCCTTGGCCGCGCCCGCCGAGCGCTGTGCCAACGCGCGCACTTCGCTGGCCACCACGGCGAAACCGCGGCCCTGCTCACCGGCACGCGCCGCTTCCACCGCCGCGTTCAACGCCAGGATGTTGGTCTGGAAGGCGATGCCGTCGATGACCGAAATGATTTCGGCAATGCGCTGCGACGAGCTTTCGATCTCTTCCATGGTCTGCACCACCCGGCCGACCACCTGCCCGCCTTCGCTGGCCACGCCGGCCGCCGACGCCGCCAGGCTGTTGGCCTGCTGGGCGTGCTCGGCGTTCTGACGCACGGTGGAGGTCAGCTCTTCCATCGACGCGGCGGTTTCTTCCAGGTTGGCCGCCTGCGTTTCGGTACGGCGCGACAGATCGTTGTTGCCCGATGCAATCTCGCCGGCGGCCAGGCGGATGCTGGCGGCCGACTGCTGGATCTGGCTGACGATCTGGGTCAACTGCTGCACGGTGCTGTTGGCATCGTCGCGCATCACCGCGAACACACCGTGGAAATCACCCTGCATGCGCGTGCTGAGGTCGCCGGCGGCGATCGCGCGCAGCAGCGTGGACAGCGCGGCCAGGTTGTGGTCGCTCACCTGCATCATGGTGTTCAGGGTTTCCACCATGCGGCGGAAATCATGCTCGAAGCGCTGGGCATCGCCGCGCACGGCGAAATCACCGGCGGCGGCAGCGGCGGCCAACTGCTGGATCTGATCGTTGATCGCGCCCAGGTTGTTCTTGGTGGTGGCCATGGCCGCGGTGAACACCGCTTTTTCGCCCGGCAGCGCTTCCATGTCCACGCTCAGGTCGCCCACGGCGTAGCGCTGCATCACCTCCACCAGGCGCTGGGTGACCGCATTGCTGGACGCCACCAGCTGGTTGCTGTCGGCCACCATGCGGCCATACTCGCCCGGGAATGCCGAGGCATCCATGCGGTAGCTGATCTGCCCGGCATCGTGGCGCTGCGCCATCTCGGCCTGGGCGGCCATGACCGCCTGCAGCTGGCCACGCATGGCCTGCATCGCCTCCAGCAACCGGCCCACTTCATCGTTGCTGCGTGCGGGCATGGCCGAATCCAGCTTGCCGGCGGCCACATCGCCAGCGATGCGCACGGCTTCGGCCAGCGGACGGATCGCCAGGCGGCGCAGCAGCACGTACACACCGGCACTCAGGGTCAGCGCGGCCACCACGCCCACCAGCAGGGTCAGCCACAGCAACTGGCGCGCTTCGGCCACGATCACTGCATGCGGCACCACCACGCCCAGGGCAAATCGCTGCGGCGCGTTGCCGATCTTCAGCGGCACGTACAGGCGCACGTTGCCGGCATCGTCCGGCTCGAAGGCTTCCACGGTCTTGTCGGCGGCAATCTGCTGCAGCATGGCGCGGGTGCCGGCATCGCTGCGCGGCTTGCCGATCTCGGCCGGGTTGGCCGCGGCCAGCACCACGCCCTTGGGCGACAGCAGCTCGACCCGGCCGGCGCCCATCGGTGCCAGCGTGGCCAGGTGCTTCTGCAGAGCGGCCAGCGAGAAATCGACGGTGAACACACCCAGGAACGTGCCGTTCTCCACGATCGGCGTGCTCAAGGTGCTCATCAGCACTTTCTGGCCTCCGATGTCGTAGGCGTAAGGTTCGCTGACCTTGGGCAGCTTGTCGCGGCTGGGCCCCACGTACCAGTCGGCAGAGCCACTGGCGCTGTCGGTGTAGTCGGTCATGGGCGACTGGGTCGGCTTGCCGTCCTGCCAGGCCCAGTAGCTCATGTAGCGACCGGTGGCGTCGTGCGCCTCGGTGTTCACGAATTCGGCGTCCTTGCCGTCGAAGGCATCGGCTTCCCACATGGTGCTCTTGCCCAGCCATTCCGGGTGCGCGTGCAGCTGCTCGCCGATGATGGCGGCCAGGCTGGCGCGGTCAGGCACATCGCCCCGCGCGCGCTGGGCCAGGACGGCCTCGGCCATGGCGTCGTTGCTGGCGAAGGCCGTGCCCAGGTCGGCGGCGACCTTGCGTGCTTCGGCATTGGCTTCGCTGGCCATGGTCTGGCGCGAAGCGTTGATCAGGCTGCTGCTGGCCTGGCGGTAGATCAGGAAGGCGGTCAGGCCGAAGCACAGCAGTGCGATCAGCGCGGTGCCCAGCATCAGCTTGTGGGCAATGCTGCCGGGGCGACGGGCAGCCGTAGAACGGGAAGGCGACATGGAAGTATCCGCAGATGATTCAGGACAACCGGCACCGGTGGGGGCACCGCGCAGATGCGCGATCCCTCGCGCGGGCCACCTTCCAGAAGAAGGCGCGCACCGGGTTAACGGCCGCGCGCCGCACAGGTTGAGCCGGGGTGGGCGCGGAAGCTGAACGCGCTCAGCCTTGTGGGTTGGCCAGGTGCCCGGCGCGCGCTGGGCTTCATGGCCGTCGAGCAAGCTCGACGCTACGGGTTACGGTCGGGCCATCGCGCGGGGCAACACTTCAATGCTGCCGGCGGCGTACTGCTGCAACACATCTTCGGGCCCGTGGCGCGGCTGCCAGCCCAGCTGCTGCTGCAGCCGGCGGCTGTCGTACACCCGGTCGATCGACGGCGGCAGCGGCCAGCCACGGCGCTCGAATTCCGCCAGCAACTGCGGCGCGCGGCGCGCCAGCACCTGGCGAGTATCAACGGCCAGCTGCAGGCAATCCTCGCGCTGGAACGGGCTGGCGCCGCAGGCGATGTAGCGCTGGAACGCGCCACCTTCGTCCAGCAGCAGCGCCGCATGCGCGCTGGCCACATCGCGTGCATCAATGCCCCGATGCAGGCGGAACAGCGCCATCCGCTCGGGCGGCTCCGGGAAACAACGGCCCATGCGCAGCACCCGCACGCTGAAGCTTGCCGATGCGGCCTGCTCGGCCAGTGCTTCGGCCTGCAGCTTGCTGCGGTGGTAGATGGTGCGCGGCTGCGGCTGGGTGTCTTCGTCGATCCAACGGCAGCCGCCAGGCACCACCGCGTGGCCATACAGCGCCGTCGTGCTGGTCAGTACGAACCGCCGCACACCCGCCTGCCGCGCCAGCTGCAGCAGCTGCGCGGTCGCGTCCACGTTCACCGTCTGGAACACCGCTTCGTCCACCAGCCCCACATGCGGCGCGTGCAGGGCGGCGGTGTGGATCACCGCATCCACGCCATCCAGGGCGCGCTGCAGCGCCGTGCGGTCAGTCACGTCGGCCACGATGCGCGTGGTGGCGAACGGGCTGCGGTCCAGCCCGATCACCTCGTGCTGCGCCGCCAGTGCACCAAAGATCGCGCGGCCGATGCGGCCGGAGCTTCCGGTCAGCAGAATCTTCATGGAATCCATTCACTCGACAGCGCCCGGAACGTACCGGGATGAAGCGATTCTAGGCAGGCCGTGCGACCACTGCGAGAGCAGCGCATTGCAGTTGTGCGCGCACGCACAGAAAGGCCCCGCCATGTGGCGGGGCCCGGGTTGGCTGGTGGGGGTCAGCCAGAAACGTTCAGGCGATCAAGCGGCCTTCATTGCGTGCTTGCGGGTGCGCATCACGGCGTGGCATTCCTGCACGTCCGGCAGCCACTGGGTCACTTCCTGGCGCACGGCCGGCGGCAGGTCGTTTTCCTTCAGCACGTCCTTGAACGCGGCCAGCAGACGGTCTTCCGATTCTTCCAGCTCGGCCACGTAGCCGTAGTTGGTATCGCCGAAGGCGGCGCGTACCTTGCCGTAGAACTGCTGCATGGAACCGACCAGGGTGCCGTGCTCGGCCGGCTTGCCGCCGGTGGCCGCCACCGCGCCGCTCAGCGAGGTCACGATGCGCGCCTTGACGCCGGCGATGCGGGTGAACAGTGCCGACAGCTCGGCATCCTTCACCTTGGTGGCCGCTTCTTCATAGAAGGACTTGCCGTCGCGAGCGATTTCGATCAGGTCGTTCAGACGGCTTTCGATGGTGGACTGGGTGCTCATGGCGTGGCTCCTTTTCGGATCTGCGGGAAGGGGCATCGGTGCATGACCGTTGCCGTGCGCAGCCACAGTGATCGAACGCGTGTGCGGTGCGGGTGAGCAGCGATTGATGCGGGAATCACGCTGTAGAACCGGCGCTGACTGCTTCACGCGGCGTTGCAGCCGCTTCACGTGATTGCAGCAATTGCCGACGCTTTTGCTTCTTTCAATGGGCGTTGCCCCACGCCTAGATTCAGCCTGTGCACAGTCTCGTGCAGTCATCTGGAAAAGGCGGTTCCACAATGAACACCCTGGTCACTTCGGCATGCCTGCTCTTCCTTCTACTCGGTGCGACCGGTCCAGCACGAGCGGCAGACGGCAGTACACATGCTCCGCGGATGGATGACTTCACCTTGATCGAAGAATCCGGACCCTACGCATCGTCAGCCAGGGCGGCGCCATCGCAGCTGCGACGCGTTTATCGGCTTGGGACGGGTGAAACGATAGAGCTGGTCCATACCGAACAGGCCGATGGCCTGCTGGAGCTCGATGCGCGCCAGCAGTCACTTTCGACGCTGGATGCACTGGATCGCAACTGCGCCCGGAAAGGCGGAGCTGTTACGCGGGACAGCGTGTCCGCGTTTTCACCGCAGACCATGACCCTGCTGTCCTGTGTGGGTACCGCGCCGCGGCCAGGCAAGCCCGATCAAACAAAGGCCGAGACCGTAGCACCGTCTGCGAAGCGGAACTCAATCGGCGCCAGGTGGTCTGCTCAACGCATGGGCTGATGAGTGACGCTTCCCAGCAGCGCCTGCGCACGCGGTGACAACACGCAGCCCTGCGCCTGCAATCGCGCAATGGCCCCCCGCGTGCGGCCCAGAACCCCGGTATTGGCAATGAAGGTGAACGCGCTTCCTTCAAACGCCAACACGATGTTCTGCGTACTGCGCCAGTTCCGGTAGTCCACTTCGGCAATCGCGCTGTAGGGGCGCTCATGGCGGCGCAGCACGCGGTATTCCACACGGTCCGCGTGCAGGATCAGGCGCGGGTTCAGGCTGTTGTGCGCCAGCGCAAACCATGGCAGCGCGCGCAGTCCCAGGAACGCAGCTTCCAGGGTGACGGTGAGGGACGTGGTGTGCATGGCCCAGTATCGCAGGCGCGAGCCCTTCCCTCACGTGACAACGCCCCGGCAGGTTGCCGGGGCGCTGGTGCCTTACTTCTGCTGCAGGAAGGCCAGCAGGTCCTGGTTGACCTTGTCCTTGTGGGTGTCGGTCAGGCCGTGCGGCGCACCCGGGTACACGATCAGCTTGGCGCCCTTGATCAGCTTGGCCGACTGGCGACCGGAGATGTCGATCGGCACGATCTGGTCGTCATCACCGTGGATGACCAGGGTCGGCACATCGAACTTCTTCAGGTCGGCGCGGAAGTCGGTGGCCGAGAATGCAGCGATCGAATCGTAGGTGTTCTTGTGACCACCCTGCATGCCCTGCGCCCACCAGGCGTCGATCAGGCCCTGGGAAACCTTCGCGCCCGGGCGGTTGAAGCCGTAGAACGGGCCCGACGGAATGTCCTTGTACAGCTGCGCGCGGTTTTCCATCTGCGCCTTGCGGATACCGTCGAACACTTCGATCGGCAGACCGTTGGGGTTGTCGGCGGTCTTCAGCATGAACGGCGGCACCGAGCTGATCAGCACGGCCTTCTTCACCCGGCCGGTGCCATGGCGGCCGATGTAGCGCGCCACTTCGCCGCCGCCGGTGGAGAAGCCCACCAGGGTCACGTCGTGCAGGTCCAGGGTGTTGATCACCGTGGCCAGGTCATCGGCGTAATGATCCATGTCGTTGCCATCCCAGGGCTGGCTGGAACGGCCGTGGCCACGGCGGTCGTGCGCGATCACGCGGTAACCGTGGTTGGCCAGGAAGATCATCTGCGATTCCCAGCTGTCCGAGTTCAGCGGCCAGCCGTGGCTGAAGGTGACGACCGGGCCGTCCTTCGGGCCCCAATCCTTGTAGTACAGCTGCACGCCATCGGCGGTGGTGATGTAGCTGGCGGTGCGGGCAATGCTGGTGACAGCGGCCGGCTTGGCCGGCTCGGCCGCCTGGGCGGACACGCCGGCCTGCACGGACAGGGCCAGCACGGCGGCGGCCAGGGTACGGGTAGCAAATTTCATGGGGGAACCTCGTCTTGGGTGGTTGGACAGGCGCTACTGTGCGCCCGGAACGGGGCGCATCGGTGACGAATGGTCCGTAAAACTTGATCGACCGTATTGGATCGATGTGCTGCGGCCGCACCTCTTTTGATGCCTTCGCGCGGCCTGTCGATTGCCCGCCCCGTCGTTCGTCGGAACAGGTAACGCAGCCCGTTTCCCGCAGGAGCCGCAGCATGCAACCGACCATCACCGCCTTTGCCACCTCCCCCGACCGTGGCCAGGGCCTGGCCCGCGACATGCGGGTGCGCTGGGCACTGGAAGAACTGGGCCTGGCCTACGACGTACGCCTGCTGGGCTTCGCTGAAATGAAGGAACCGGCGCACCGCGCGCTTCATCCGTTCGGGCAGATTCCCACGTATGAAGACGGCGACCTGGTGCTGTTCGAATCGGGCGCGATCATCCTGCACCTGGCCGAACAGCATGCCGGCCTGCTGCCGCCCGATGGCAACGCACGCATGCGCGCGATCATGTGGATGTTCGCCGCGTTGAACACGGTGGAGCCGCCGATTGTCGAACGCTCGCTGGCCTGGGTGCTGGAACGCGAACAGCCCTGGTATGCGCAGCGGCTGGTGATGCTGGATGAGCGCGTGCGGCGGCGGCTGGGCGAACTGTCCGCACGGCTGGGCGATGGCCCCTGGCTGGAGGGCGGCTTCAGCGCCGCCGATCTGTTGATGGTGTCGGTGCTGCTGCGCCTGAAGAGCAGCGGCATCGTCGATGAATTCCCGTTGCTGGCCGCCTACGTGGCGCGTGCGACGGCACGGCCGGCCTACCAGCGCGCGTTCGCCGCGCAGCTGGCAGTGTTCCAGAACGCCTGATGGCCTGCCGCTCGGCCGGCCTCAGCGCAGTGGATCGGCCGCCACGCCCTCATGGGTGATCTTCACCGGCAGGATGTGGCCCTGCGCATCGAATTGCATGCGCTCGATGGCGGTCACCCGGTGGTCGCGGGCGCTGTCACCGTGTGGGCGACGGTGGTAGACGATGTACCAGCGGTCGGTGCCCGGCACCTGGATCACCGAGTTGTGGCCAGCGCTGGTGGCGATGGCTTCATCCTGCTGCAGGATCTTGCCGACGCGCTTGAACGGCCCCGTCGGTGCATCGGCAATGGCATAGGCCACCGAGTAATCCGGGCTGCCCCAACCGCCTTCGGACCACATGAAGTAATAGCGGCCGCCGCGCTTGAACATCAACGGGCCCTCCACGTATTCCGGGGCCGGGGTGATTTCCTTGAACAGCGTGCCATCGGCCAGCGGCAGCACGCCGGTGAAATCGTCCTTCAGGCGCACGATGTTGGCGTGCTTCCAACCGCCGTAGATCATGTACCAGGCGCCATCGTCATCCTTGAACACGAACTGGTCGATGGGCTGGGCGCCATTGTGGAAGGCGCCCACCAGCGGCTTGCCCAGCAGATCCTTGTAGGGGCCTTGCGGGCGGTCGGCCACGGCCACGCCGATGCCACCCAGCTCGCTATCGTTCTTGATGTCGTTGGCAGCGAAGAAGAAGTAGTACTTGCCGTTGTTTTCCACTACCGACGGCGCCCACATCGCGCGCTTGGCCCACGGCACTGCCTTGGCGTTCAGTACGTCGGCATGCTTGGTCCAGTGCAGCAGATCGGGCGACGAGAACGCATCGAAAGTGGTCTGCGCTTCGTACACGGCCGAGGTGGTCGGAAAGATCCAGTAGCGGCTGCCGAACACGGCCGCTTCCGGATCGGCGTACCAGCCCTGCAGGATCGGATTACCCGAGGTGACCGGCGACGCGGCCTGCGCGCCCGATGCCAGTGCCACCGCCATGCAGGCGGCCATCATCCACTTCCCCAACGCCATGCCGTGCGCTCCCGTGCTGGATGGAGGGAGCATATTAGATCGATCCAGATAAGGAATGCGAAGGCGGTCCCACTCCGCATGCGGGAGTGGGATGCAGGCCTCAGGCCTTCTTGATGACGGTGCGCTTGCCGATGGTGCTGGTCTTGCCCGCGGTCGGCTTGGCCAGGCCGGGAATCAGGAAATCGGTGACCTTGTGGCCCTTGGACACCTTGGCGGCCAGCCAGCGCGGCATGCGCCCGCGGCCGGTCCAGGTCAGGCGCTTGTATTCGGGATCGCGGTACTTGGGCGCCACCTTGCCGGACTTGCGGCGAGTGGTTTTGCGGGCCGGCGCGGGCGCGGCGTCGGCGTCGTCACCGAACAGCTCTTCGATGGTGTAACCGGCTTCGGCCGCGGCGGCCTTCAGCAGGCGGCGCACGGCGGCGGCCGGGCGACGGGAGGTGATCAGGGCCTTGCGCTGTTCGGCGGCCGCCACCAAGGCGCCCAGCTCGCGCAGGCTGAGCGATTCGATATTGATAGTCATGGGGGGGAAAGGTCTACTGTGGCGGGGTGGGTGTCAAGTTGGGTTTACTTGCCATTCGACATTGGCTGGCGAACGGTTCGTCCCGCTTGCCCTGCAAGGCATCGATACCGAATGAACGGTTTCTCGGTTCGATCAACGGCAGTCAGGGCATTTCCATCGGCGCTCAGCCTGAAGTGGCTGGCGCTCAGCCAGGTCTCGCCCTCGCCAGAGAGTTCCGCGATGAGCATGATCTCGCGCGGTCCGCTAACTACCACGGCCTTGATGGGCCCAGTGCTTCCCCAGTAGGTAATGTGCCTGGGCTTGATGACGAGCATGGATTCGTCCCAATCGGCACCGCAGGCTCTGGTCCCCACGCTCCACTCGCCGAGAAAACGGGTGGGAAGGGAATCGACGCGCTCAGCAGCATGCAGACCGAAACTGGAAACTGCCAGCAGAACTGCAAACAGATGATTCATCCAGCAACTCCACACCTACTGGTAAATGCAGACATGATGATGCCACGGGATTCAAATACCGCGTATGCGGAGACATGCTTACCCGGGACCTGTTACGGGTGAATGGCGTAGACGAAGAAGGCGTCGTCGCGCTCCCATCCCAGGCCTTCGTACAGCCGCTGCGCAGGCAGGTTGCTGCGGCCGGTCTGCAGCTCCAACCGGCCAGCACCCCGCCGACGCGCCTCATCGGTTGCCGCGATCATCAGCGCACGGGCCAGGCCCTGGCGACGTGCCGATTGCGCGATATACAGGTCGTACAGAATGAAACTGCGCTGCGCACTCACTGAATCGAACAGCGGGTACAGCTGGGTAAACCCAACGATTCCGTGTTCTTCGGATTCAATTACAAGCACCAGTGAGTCGCCGGCCTGCAACCGCTCGCGCATGAAGGTGGTTGCAAGTTCAAAGTCTGCGGGCTGTTCGTAGAACTGCCGGTAGTCGTTGAAGAGCGCAGCGACCTGCGGGAGGTCGGAAGACGAAGCGATGCGAATGGTGGGTGCCATGGGGAGCCTCCTTGCAGAGGCCTGAGCGTGGCGCTGAGGGTGTGAGCGTGGTGTTGAAAGCTTGCTCGCGATGGAGGCGTTGGTGGGCCCACCAGCACCCACATACCGCCTTAAAATGGCCTCCACACGGACGTTTCAAGATATGGCCACCCACATGTTACCGCCAAAGTTACCGCCATCGCGTGTGAGCAAGCGGGCTCGACGACTGGATCGCCCAAGGAGTCACTTCACTCATAGGAGAACTTTCGCTTGCCACCGGTTTAGACATCCTGGCCAGTTCCTCATCCCCCATTGATTGACCTGAGAATTGCGTCTACGCGGATCGCGTTAATAGGTGACTGCCTTGCCAGATCGGCCAACGCTTCCTTGACCAAAGCCTGAGCCACCTCAACATGCGCTTCGCCCCGGTACTGCATGCTTGTTAGCATGAAACTGCGAGACAGCTTACCCGCGTTCTCTTTCAGCCACTGCGCTATCGCGTCCTTATCAGCCATAGAGACCGCGAGCAGCGCCTGATCCAGCCCTCCCTGGCCCTTCGCCAGGGTGAACATGGCTTCGGCAAGGTCAGGTACACAAGCTGCCTCGCGTTCCGCCTGACTCAATGCATCAATGAATTTCTGGTCCGTTAGCGGCCCGAAGATTTGGGCCTCTTGGAGAGATAGTTCATGCCGTCGCGTACCACGACGCGGTGCGATCCACTGAATTATAAATTCATCCGCTAGCTCTTCCTGCCCCAAGCGCCTCATTAAAGAGATAGTCGAATTAGCGTTCATCGCGTGCATCCCTGATGCCGCAGCAGGGAATGCTTGCTGAAACATGCTGACTACTTGATCCGCGTTATCTTCAAAGGTGTCGTGATAGGCATGCCATGCTGCACTAAAGGCTCGATCGGCACTATCGGCCTGTTGAGCGGCTTCCAGACGCTGCACTTGGCCATCGAACGCAGCTACGTCCATGTAGCCATCTTGGACATAGGCAACAACTACTACATCAAGCGCATCAGGATAGAAGTCAACCTTACTGAGGATTTCCTCCCAGCGTTGCTCCTCTTCGCTACGAACAGCATCTTTCGCAATCGCCGCTAGACGTTCATAGGAGTTTCTTAGGGCCCTCTGAACTGGAGGCGCACCCTCTCCTGATGCGTTGTGGCAGTAGCTGTACAGAGTCAGTGCCGCGCTAATCCGGGACTTCGTCTCGACTGAGGCGTTCTTGTAGCGCTCAGCTAGGGGAGCGATAGCATCCCTAATTCGACTCATGATGCGCATGTTGCTGACATCCAGCTGCAATAGCACGTTGCGAGCGCTATCGAACCATTCGTCAGTACCGCTCACGCCAAAGATGATATCGATGCATGCCTCAGTCGTAGGGCGATATGAAACCTCCGCATGAAACACCTTCTCGCGATGCTTGTTCCAGTCCGCGATGCCTTCCATGGTCGCGTCATTAAGAATCAGCACCACAGAGCAGTTGCGCTCCTCGCACAGGTATGTAACGAGCCCCAGAACTTGCTCTAGATCGAGATCCCTGCCTCTTCGCTCGAAATCGTCAAAGCAGATCAACTGATCTTTGACGCGAAGAAAGGAGACGGTCCGATAGAGGCCGCCCAGGTTCCCCACCCAGGGGTTCTCGAGCTGAGACGCAGAGTTAGCCACATCTCGCCAGTTGAACTTTTTCTTGAACTTGGACCATGCATTTGGCTCCTGAGGAGGAGGTCCGGCATCAATCTCTTTTTGGAAAATAGCTAGTTTCAGATCATCAACGCTGTTAGCACCGAAGAGAGAAACATAGCTGTATTTGCTGCGAGCCTGGTCCGGCGTGGTCCGAATAAGCTGACGCCACATGTGTGTTTTACCGCGTCCCCACCCTCCAATGAGAGCAACGGCACGTGCGTGCGGCGATTGAATCAATCCAACGAGAGCTAACTCAGCAGACATGCGGCGACTCCTAGCCGGCAGACGGACGCTCGCCAGCCTGAGCGTGACGAGCCAATCCATTCAGGCTAGTGAATTCCGCTCGCTTCAGCAACCGGCGTGCGCACCCGTCTCCCCGCCACGCCTGCGCACTTCATAGGGTGCTTTTTCTGCGCTACCTGCGCACGGGCCAGCAGCAGGCCCAGCAAGGCTGCTGGGGGCACTGAGGGGTCATGCCGCCACCTGCGAATCCCTGCACCAAATGGGGGTGATTGGTGAGGAGTTGAGCGGTCGTATGGATGCCAGACGTGCAGTCGCCAAAGAATGGAGGCAAGAGGGCATCCAATAGCGTCCAAGAAGAACGCACCACTACTTACAGTGTTTCAGGAAAGATATGAAATGGGGTTGTGGAACACTTTTTTGGTTACAGCCCCTGTCCGGGCACTGTCGCCCCTCTCTCGCTGCCGCTTCTCCTGTCTTCCAACGGTCTTGCCGATATCACTGCTGCCTTGCCGCCTGCCGTTTCCTGCTTGAGAGTTCTGACTCACTGATTTTGCTGGTTACATTGGTACGCTGGTTACAGCGCGCCTCGAATTCATATACATCAACGACTTGCGTATGATTTGGGTGCGTACCAGTCATGGGGGAAGACTGGTTACACCGGTTACATCTAGCGTCGTAGTAGCGCATGGCCTACTGCTGCTGCCCAGGCAGCGCACCGCTGACGGGCTTACGTGACGAGCCGCTCACCGCCACAACGTCACTACGGCCGCACCCACCACGGATTACTCCCTCGAAACGCAAGTAGGCCGCCCTTGGCCGGCCTACTTGGTCGGCTCGGCTCGGCTCGGCCCGGCACCGGCTCACCGGGCAAGCCGTCAGGGTGCTACGGGCGCCAGGTCAAACGGGGCGAAGGTAATGACTTCCTCGCCGAGCCACTCGTTGACCATGCCCATACGCGACTGTAGGGGTGCCAGTTCCATCGACGCCCAAACCGTGGCCGCATCGCGAAAGCCACTCAAGATCCCGCTGTTTACGCCAGCCATCTGGATCGCGCTCGAGTTTGGAGAGATCAAAACTCGACCGCCACTCACTGATGAGGAGCGCGTTCCGCTCATCCAACTGCGGTTCGACTAGCCTAGCGAAACTCCGGTCCTCGGTGACCGATACGACCGGACGGTACTTTGGCCGCACCTTGCTGCTCCAAGCAAGCATCCGCTGCAAGTGACGCCAGAACGGGGAGAGCGTTGCTACCTCCTGATGATCCAAGCATGAAGCTTGGGGTGCACACGCTTCCTGCCAGAATAATTGCCCTTGTCTCGAGAAGAGCACCGCGGATACTCGCGTCTGCATTCCAGCAACACGATCTACACCAGATACTCCAACGACCAGAAGTCCACCGTCCATCACGGACATCAGCTCAGACAAGAAGCGGAACTGCTCGTGATCCCAAGTCGCTCGAACGCTCAACTTGCGGCTACCTTGCTTCGCCTCCTTATCAATATTTCCCGCTTGCTTCCGCATCGCTTGCACCCTCCCAAACGGCAAGCCTAACAGTGTGCCGGATTTCAACAACTCGCCATCAAGCCAGAGCTCTGATCCGGACATAACAAGTCGCTGTGCTAGATTCGGGACAGTGATCCTCGCGCGAGAGGTGCCTTCATGAATGCACGGGTCGAGAAATGCGCTTTTTCATCAAAGGTCAGAGGTCGAGGCCACATCCGGGCAGCAGCGTATCGCTGCCTCTCAGTAGCCTTTGCAGCGGTGGTACTGTCGGCCTGTTCAAGCGGCGCCTCACCAGCCCCATCGCATCAATCTGATCAAAGACAGTCCGTCAAATCAGGGAGTGAAATTGGTATGGAGCGATTCAAGAACGACATCGAACGCCTGTCTAGGGTGCGCTTCTATGATGTCGACGCGCTAAACGAACAGCTTCACACGCATCTGGGAGAGCCGACGCGGCAGGACGTGATCGACGAGCGAATCGCAGAACACGGAAAGTTGGGCGACCTTGAGATCCGGAACATCAGGCTGAGAATTGCCACTGACGATCCTGCGCTCGCTAACCTGATCTTTGAGATCGCACCACCAAGCATTGCGCTCGAGGAAATCATCTGGGAGAACTCCACCAAACATCCACCTCGCCCTGACGCGTCTGGCTC
Organism: Stenotrophomonas sp. YAU14D1_LEIMI4_1; assembly: GCF_003086815.1. Classification (NCBI taxonomy): domain Bacteria; kingdom Pseudomonadati; phylum Pseudomonadota; class Gammaproteobacteria; order Lysobacterales; family Lysobacteraceae; genus Stenotrophomonas; species Stenotrophomonas sp. YAU14D1_LEIMI4_1. Next base: position 3,746,133 of record NZ_CP025997.1, read on the forward strand.
TCGCCCATACTGGTCTGCGCAGGTAAACGATGCAAAGGTCGTGCTCGGGCTTGACTCCGATAACGTGACGCTGACCTACATATCGATCAGTCAGCGCTGATTCCTGTTATTGCGAAGGAGCCGCAGCATGGAGCGTACTGAAGAATTTGGACTGCCACTGCCGCAGGATGGAGGCCGCCCAGGAGCCGCACGACGTCCTGCATCGCCATTGGACGACCCTTCGTTGGCGCCGCTTCTGGCAAAATCCCCAACACTTCAAGCGGGCCTCACCCAAGCGAGACGCGAGGGTATCGTTATCCAATGGGGGGCAGCCGGTGAAGGCACTTACCTTATTCCCGGCGTCAAGATCGTTATTGACGAGAATGCGATTGGGCAAGGCTCAAGGATCGCAAGTTCTCTTTCACACGAAGTTGGGCACCATCTCTTCACCGAACCCGAAAACCGAACTTCTAAGCAAGCCTATGTGACCAGCGAGTTGCGAGGAGAAGCCGCCGCGACTCTCAGCAATGTCCAGGTCCAGCGTGAGATCCTTGCGGCTGGCGGCCCAGATATTGGCGTTTCAGGCACTGGTAACCGGCCACAGCAGTATGGAGCCATTGCGGCGGAACTCCAGGCCGGACGGATCAACCGTAACCAAGCACTGGAGCAGATCGCTGAGGTGTTCAAGACAGAGGCTCCGTCTGTTGGTCCTCATGCGACATACGAGCTCTACTATGGCGACTACTACGACCGGGAAATAGCGCCCACGCAACGGCGGCGTAGGCCAGATCCAGAATTTGACCCAGAGCGTACTGCGGTTGCGGAGAGCGCCGGCGTGGTCACCGACGACTCGCCCTCGCGGCAGCGAGCATCCTCCTCAGTCCCTGAACTCGGCGACGCTGATCGCTCTCTCTATATGCAGATCAGGGCTGGTGTGGAGCGCCTGGACGCGGAGCATGGGAAGCCGTGGGACGAGTCGAGTCAGCGCATGTCTGCAAGCCTGCTGGCACTGGCGAAGGAGCAGGGCCTTTCACGGGTTGACCATGTTGTCTTGAACAACCCGACAGAGAGCCTGGCTCGTGGTGAGAGAGTCTTCATAGTCGAGGGAGCAATGGACGATCCTGCCCATCGCCGAGGACATATGAATACGATGGATGCGCTTCGCGCACCGGAGGCGGAATCGCTCCAACGCGCTGACGCGTTGAGCCGATCACAAGCAGCGAGCCTTGAACAGCAGCCAGCACAGCAGGCGCATATGCAAGACCACCCATCGTTCTCGAGATAAGGCCGTCACTGCACTATCGGCGTCATTCACTCCAGCGCCTTGGCCCGCAAATGAGCGCCCGCGCTGCAGCGTGGGTGCTATCGAATCATCATGCGGTCGCCCCCAGTTCGAAGGGTTCGAAGCTGATCACGCCCTTACCGAGCCACTCGTTGATCGCAGCAATGCGGGTCTGCAGCGGCGCCAGCTCCATGGCAGCCCATACCGTTGCGGCCTCGCGGATCGAACCGAAACCGCCACTATTCTGCGGCACGATGCCCAGCAGCTGCGGTGGAGTTGGCAGCGATGCCAGCATGTCGTCGCGGGTGACGCTCTTGATGCCGGTGAACTCATCCCTTGCCGCCACTTCGCTGACCGGGATCAGCTGTAGACCGTCCTTCTTGCCACCGGGCGAATACCCGAAGATGTTGCGGAAATTGCCCTGCCCGCGAGACTGCCGCAGCGCCTCGCGCCTTATCCGTATCTCCTGTTTCGACCTGACTATCGGTCAGGTAGAGAATGAACCCGGCGTGTGATCCGTTGTTGTAATACTTGCGCCGAAACAGGGTGGCCGACTCGTTCAACAGCGCCGACTGCACCGCTGGCATCCATTCGGGCAACCCGTAGATCTCCTGATCGGGGCACGCCTCGCGCAACTGGAACACATCGCCGGACTTGAACTCATGTTCGACGCTGCCCGCACGCACCTGAAAGAACTCGCCGGGATTTACGCCACGGCGCATGTACTGCGCCAGCGGCACTGCCAGGCTGTGATCGACACCCGGACATTGCGCGCCGCCGCTCGACATAGGCCATGCCGAAGGTGATGTAGTCCAACGCCAGTTGCGCGAACGCCTCGCGACTGAGCAGCTTGTCTGGCACGAACGTGCGCGCCAGCATGTTGCGCTTGAACGTCAGGCCGGTCTGCAAGTAGGGGTTGGCCCGCGTCACGCGTGAGAGGCCATGCAGATCCACTTGCGGTTCGTAGTAGCGGCCGTTCCATTGCTCATCTCGTCTCCGTACCTCGGCCGTTCAGCTACTATCACGCCCCCGCCCAGGGCGCTGTCGGAACCACCCTACAACGATCACAGCGCAAGGCTATCAGATGGTCTGCGGTAAAATTGGACCTCAAGCAGGAGGTACCCATGATCAGCAAAGCTCAGCGCCAGCAGGCACTGATTGAAGCCACAGCTTCGCTCCGCCTGGAAGGCCTGCCTATTTCATGCCGGGATGACGATCTTTATGCAGCGGCCGTTGATGGACGGCTCGTTGGGGAGTTGCGCGATGCCGTATTGGCTCGTGTCCGCGCCGAGTTGGCGTCAATGACGACATCCGCGGTCCCATAGGGACGGCGGGGCCTTAAACGCCCCATCTTGATCTTGCTGCGTTGGGCCGATCACCGGCTTCTCAGGCTGTTTCGGCCATGTCCGACCAGCAGTTGGCTTGAGTCTTATGACGACCTCATCCCGGATCAATGAGTCCGAACTCCGCGATCATCCCGGGGAAGGGGCGTCTTATGGTCGTTTTATCATCATAAGTTGTCCAAAACGGCCAACTCATGCCTGCAGGAACAGTAAGCCTAAGTGCCTGTTTTTTATGGTGGGCCCACCAGGATTCGAACCTGGAACCAAGGGATTATGAGTCCCCTGCTCTAACCGTTGAGCTATAGGCCCTGCGCAGCGCCACAGTGTAGTGGAGCCCGCCCTTCCCTCGCTACTCAGTCATCAACCGCTAGCACCCTCGCCACCTGCTGCAACCGACCTTCAGCAGCCTCTGCGTACACCTGCATCTGCAGCAGATGCTCACGGAACAGGGCCACGGCGCTTCGCGCCCCTTCCAACCCCGGCCGGTTCTCGCCAGCAAATCCTTCAACCAAACCCGCGCCAGACTGCGTCAGCAGCGCGAACGTCGCTCGCCGGGCGAAGCCCCAGCGATCCTCAAGCTCGTCCCGCATCACATCGTTCCAGTCCAACAGCGGCGGGAAATCGCACGCCGTCTGATCGGCACCGTGCCCAGCCCCTTCAACGGGCGTTTCCTTCTTGGCCATCTTCACCCTCCTACGATTCGTCGAACCTGTTCCGCCTCCTGTTGAGAGAGGCGACCGGGCGCTTCAACACGGTCGTAGGGCCGCCCGCAGCTTTCCCCCTTGCGGGGTCTTCTATGGCTGCGCGCCACCCGGCCAGAAACCTTCCAGCTCACCGGGATGGCGAGTGATGCGATTTGACCTTGGACAGCCTGCTGTTTCGGCCTGCCATCCGCCTACGAAGGTGTGTTGAGCACCTGCGAAGGACTGTGGAAAATGAAGCGTATGCGGCTCAACTGGTGATTGCGACAGGCTCGGGCAACGCGACCTGCGCCCTAAGTAGCCAATGCATTGAGCGGACTGGAGATCCGACGAATCGGGCGCCACTCGCGTCACGCTCCGCGAGCGCAGCTTCAAACAATCCTCAAGGCAGACACGACATTACGCGCCGCTATCGGCGGCCTGGGCTAGGCCGCACAGCGCGCGACCGGCGCAAACGCGACACCAGAACAATCCGCCGGGCATGGCCCGGCGCTACCAGACCGGATCACCCAAACCGCGCGCCCATGGCCCGCACCCGCTCGGCATTCGTCGCCGCCAACGCACGCAGCCCGGCCGAGCCCACGCGCGCCTCCCCCGCCACGCGCTCCCAGAACTCCGCCGCCAGCGGCACCGCCCAGCGCAGGTGTTCCAGCTCGCCGCTGCCACGCGGCGCCACGGCTTCCAGCGGCGCATCCTGCCGCAGCACGCCCAGCCGCGATGGCGCCAGCGACATCGGCAGCATGTCGTACGCCGGGGCCAAGGGCAGCGTGCCGCGGTCCACGAAGTGGAAACCCACGTTGCCTTGATGCATGTCGCTGTTGCCGATCAGGCGACCGAACGCATGCAGCCGCGCCATGGCCTGCACGGTGCGCGCCGACAACCAGCCCATCGTCTGCAGTTGCGCACCGGCACTGGGCCAGTCCAGCGTGGCTTCGCCGGTGAACGCGGCCGACAGCGCCAGCAGCGAGACGAAGCCACGCCGCCCCAGAAGATCGGCCGTGCGGTCGAACCGCTCCACTTCCAAGAACGTATGCGTGGGCGTCTGCAGCAGCTCGCTGTGGGCGGCGTTCATGCCGGCGCCACGCAGGGTCTGCAGGGCCAGGTGTTCGCAGACCAGCAGGTCGGCCCATCGCTGCGCAGCGTCGCCGCCATCGGGCTGGGCAAACTTCACCAGTACCGCGCGTCGCCCGCCCGCGCTTTCCACGGTGGCGGTGAACTTGGGCTGCTCGCCGCCCGGTGATGAGCCCACGTCTTCGCCGGCCAACGCAGCACGCGCGCGTTCGGGGTACTGGCGCGCGCGGTCGGTGGCGTTCACTCGGTCCGGGGGTGCGTCCAGGGCAGCCAGAGCCGCCTCCACGGCGTCCCCGCCCAGCAGCAGATCGCCGATTTCGGTGCCACCGCCCTGCACCAGCGCGGTCAGCACGTCATCGCGCTGCCATCGGTTGAGGTCGGTCGGCAGGCCAAGCGCGCGGCCGCGGCCGCGGCCATGGGCGAAGCTGCGGCCCAGGAAGCCCTGTGGGCGCAGGTCGTCCAGGTACCAGGGCAGACCCGGGAAGAACCCGGCAAGGTCGCCCTCGGGCGCACGCAGCAGGTTCGTGCGCGTGCGGCTGGCATCCACGTGGAAGGTGTCACCACTGAGCGCGACCAGCCGGCCCAGCTCTTCCAGCGTGGCATCTTCGCGCAGCCGGTACAGCGGCCATTCGCTGCCCACGCGCGAGGGTTGCCGCAGCGCGTAGGCGGTCGCGCGGGTCTGGCCCAGCCGCACCACCTGATCACCACTGGCGGCTACCAGACGGCTCAGGGTCATGCGGTTCACGCCCAGGCGTTCGGCCAGGACCGCCGCCGACAGTGGCTGGCCGGGGGGAAGCTGGGCGATCAGGTCCTGGGGCTGAAGCAGCGCGGGGCGGGACATAGCGGGGGATGCTGGCGGAATAGTGTTACGTATTTAGCTTAAATAGCCAGGCGCCGCAAGCAGAACAGTATTCATAATCTATTGTTTTAAAAGGAATTACATGAGAGCAAGGGCAGACAGAAGCGGAAATAGTGTTACGTAAAAATTACAAATACTGCACGGAGACCGCCGGGCATGGCCCGGCGCTACCCAAAAAAAACCCCGCCGAAGCGGGGTTTTTTCAACACATCAACGCAACCAGGAAATCAGTCGATATCCAGGAAGCTGCGCAGCTGTTCCGAACGGCTCGGGTGGCGCAGCTTGCGCAGGGCCTTCGCTTCGATCTGGCGGATGCGCTCGCGGGTCACGTCGAACTGCTTGCCGACTTCTTCCAGCGTGTGGTCGGTGTTCATGTCGATGCCGAAGCGCATGCGCAGCACCTTGGCTTCCCTCGGGGTGAGGCCGGCCAGCACGTCGCGCACGGTTTCAGACAAGTTGATGTTGGTGGTGTTCTCGATCGGGGACTCCACGTTGGTGTCCTCGATGAAGTCGCCCAGATGGGAATCCTCGTCGTCGCCGATCGGGGTTTCCATCGAGATCGGCTCCTTGGCGATCTTCATCACCTTGCGGATCTTGTCTTCCGGCATGTCCATTTCCTTGGCCAGCTCCTCCGGCGTAGCCTCGCGGCCGTACTGCTGGAGCATCTGGCGGGAAATGCGGTTCAACTTGTTGATCGTCTCGATCATGTGCACCGGAATACGGATGGTGCGTGCCTGGTCGGCAATCGAGCGGGTGATCGCCTGGCGGATCCACCAGGTGGCGTAGGTCGAGAACTTGTAACCGCGGCGGTACTCGAACTTGTCCACGGCCTTCATCAGGCCGATGTTGCCTTCCTGGATCAGGTCGAGGAACTGCAGGCCACGGTTGGTGTACTTCTTGGCAATGGAGATGACCAGGCGCAGGTTGGCCTCGACCATTTCCTTCTTGGCCTTGCGCGCCTTGGCTTCGCCGTAGGCCATGGCACGGCTGATTTCCTTCAGCTCTTCCAGGTCCAGCTGGGTCAGGTTCTCGATGTCGATCGTCGCCTGCTGTTCGGCAATGATCTGGTCCTTCACTTCACGCAGGGCCGAGGACCACTTCTGCTTGCGCTTCAGTGCGTCTTCCACCCATTCCAGGTTGGTCTGGTTGCCTTCCCAGGAACGGATGAAGTCCTTGCGCGGCATGCGTGCAGTGACGGTAGCCAGGTTCAGCACGCGGCGCTCGTGGCCCTTGATGCTGGCCATGGTGTCGCGCAGCTGCTTGGTCAGCACGTCAGTCAGCGGCAGCGGCAGCTTCAGGGTGACGAACACGGCCGACATTTCTTCGCGCAGGCGCGGCAGGTTCTTCTTGTCGTTCTTGCCGGCGGCCTTCTTGAAGGCGTTGAAGGCATCGCTCAGCGCCTGCATGCGCGCAGCGACTTCTTCCGGGTCCGGACCGGTCGGTGCGGCTTCTTCATCGCCACCGTCGACATCATCGTCCTCGTCCTCGTCGCCATCGGCGTCAGCGTCGTCGCTGTCATCGGCGGCGGCGGCAGCCGGCGGCGCCGGATCTTCGTCGGCCAGGTCGTTGAAGCCGACGATCACTTCGGCCAGGCGCTTCTTGCCTTCCTTGTGGGCTTCGTAATCGTTCAACAGCGATTCGACCGACACCGGGAACTGGCCCAGCGCGGCCTGCACCTGCGAAAGGCCTTCCTCGATGCGCTTGGCGATGGCGATTTCGCCTTCGCGGGTCAGCAGCTCGACGGTGCCCATTTCGCGCATGTACATGCGCACCGGGTCGGTGGTGCGGCCACCTTCGGTGTCCAGCGCGCTCAACGCTGCGGCGGCTTCTTCGGCCGCGGTGTCGTCGACCTCACGGTTGCCCGTGTTGCCGTCGTTCAGAAGCAGGGTTTCCACATCCGGCGCAACTTCATGGACATCAATGCCCATGCCGTTGATCATGCCGATGATGTCTTCGATCTGTTCCGGGTCGACCATGTCGTCCGGCAGATGGTCATTGACTTCGGCGTAGGTCAGGTAGCCCTGTTCCAGGCCCTTGCTGATCAGTTGCTTGATTTCGGATTGGGCAGGACGTTCGTTGGCCATGTAGTGCTCGCGCCACCGGCTAGGGAGAAATAGGGAACGTAGCATTATACCAGCCCGGGGCCCGGCCTGCCGGGCGGTGGTCCCGGCGGCCTAGGGCCTGAGGAGGAAGGTCACGGGACCGTCATTGACCAGGCTGACGACCATATGGGCACCAAATCGGCCCGTTTCCACCCCCGGGGCATGATTTTCACGGCAGATATCGACAAATCGATTGAACCCGCGTTCAGCCTCGTCCGGCGGGGCGGCACTGGTGAAGCTGGGCCGCATGCCCGAACGGGTGTCCGCGGCCAGGGTGAACTGGCTGACCAGCAGCAGGCCGCCGCCGGTATCGCGCAGCGAACGGTTCATGCGCCCAGCCTCATCTGCGAATACACGGTAGCCAAGCAGGCGTTCGGCCATGCGCTGCAGCTGCGCCTCGGTGTCGCCCGGTTCCATGCCCACCAGGGCCAGCAGGCCCGGGCCGATCTGCCCCACCGCTTCGCCCTCCACATGGACGGCGGCCTGGCTGACGCGCTGGATCAGGACGAGCATGCGGGGGCTTCCTTTGAACACGGCCGGCCACGATAGCAGCGCCCTTGGCTAAACTGGGGGCGATGAATCCGCAACGCAAAGCCCGGCTGGTCTACCGCGCCACCACCCTGTTCGCCCGCCTGCCCTGGCCGCTGCTGCGGGGGTTCGCGCACGCCCTGGCCTGGGCGTGGATCCGCCTGGACGCCCGCGAAAGCCGGGTGACCCGCCGCAACCTGGAACTGGCCTACCCGGAACTGGACGCGGCCACGCGCACCGCCCTGCATCGCCAGGTGCTGCGCTCGACCGCGCTGCAGGCCATCGAAACCCTGCGCCTGTGGAGCCAGAGCCCGGCCGACAACCTGCGCCTGCACCTGAAGGAACGCCACGGCCAGGCCCTGTACGACGCCGCCCTGGCCAGCGGCAAGGGCGTGATCGTAGCCGCTCCGCACTTCGGCAACTGGGAGCTGTTGAACCAGTGGCTGGCCTCGCGCGGGCAGATCGCCATCGTCTACAAGCCACCGGAAGACGAAGCCGGCGACGCCTTCCTGCAGCTGGTGCGCGGCGGCCAGAACGTGCAGCAGGTGCGCGCCGAAGGCCCGGCGGTGCGCCAGCTGTTCAAGGTACTGAAAGACGGCGGTGCCACCGGCATCCTGCCCGACCAGCAGCCCAAAGCCGGCGACGGCGTGTTCGTGCCGTTCTTCGGCGTGCAGGCGCTGACCATGACCCTGGTCAACCGGCTGGCCGAGCGCACCGGTGCCACCGTGCTGTACGGCTGGTGCGAACGCATCGGTCCTGACATGGAATTCGCCCTGCACATCGAACCCACCGACCCGGCCGTGGCCGACCCGGACCCGCAGGTGGCCGTGGCCGCCCTCAATGCGGGCATCGAGCGCATTGCCCGGCGCGACCCTTCGCAGTACCAGTGGACCTACAAGCGCTACACGCTGCGGCCGCCGGGCAGCGGTGAAGACGATCCCTACGCCACCGAAAAGCACCCGCACTGACGGCCGGACGCCGGCGATCGCGCTATGTTGAATACGACGCCGGCGCCCCCATAGAGACTGCGATGTCCGCCTCCCCCGGTCCTGCCATGCCTGCTTCTTCCCTGTTCGGCGACCCTGCCGCGATCCGCTGCGAACGCGCGGTGGCCGAACTGCGTGCCGGTCGCCCGGTCCTGCTGCACGACGGCCAGGGCCAGCGCCTGGCGGTAATCGCGCTGGACAGCGCCACCGCCAGCAGCTTCGCCGCCTTCGCCAACGCCGCCCAACAACGCCATTACCTGTTCCTGACCGCCACCCGCGCCCGCGTGCTGGGCGTGGAGGCCGCGCACGGCGCGCGCCTGCCGCTGGCCGGCATCGCCTTCGATGCGCTGCCGTCGCTGGGCTACCTGCGCGAACCCGGCCCGATGCCCGATGGCTGGAGCGCGGGCGATGCCTTCGACGCCGGCGCGGTGGAACTGGCCCGCCTGGGCCTGCTGCTGCCGGCCATGGTGGCGGTGCGCCTGGCCGCCGACGACCGCACCTTCGATGGCGCCGCCGACGTGGCCCTGTGCGATCTGGCCGAGGGCGCTGCCCATGCCGCCCACGATTACGAACTGGTGGCGCGTTCGCCGGTGCCGCTGCGCGATGTGGGCATGACCACCTTCGCCGTGTTCCGCGGCGGCGTGGCCCAGCGCGACCAGGTGGCGATCATCGTCGGCGAACCCGACCTGTCGGCCGTGGTGCCGGTGCGCGTGCATTCCTCGTGCCTGACCGGCGATCTGTTCGGTTCGCTCAAGTGCGACTGTGGCGACCAGCTGCGGCGTGGCCTGCGCAAGCTGAAGGAACTGGGCGGCGGCGTGCTGCTGTACCTGGACCAGGAAGGCCGCGGCACCGGCATTGCCGCCAAGATGCGCGCCTACGGCTACCAGCACGACGGCCTGGATACCATCGATGCCGACGCGCAGCTGGGCTTCGGTGCCGACGAGCGCCGCTACGGCAGCGCGGTGGCCATGCTGCACGGCCTGGGCATCACCCGCGTGGCCCTGCTCAGCAACAACCCGACCAAGGCGCAGCGCCTGCGCAATGCCGGCATTGAAGTGCTGGACTGCATTCCGGTCACCGGCGAGATCACCGCCGAGAACGAGCAGTACCTGCGCACCAAGGCCGACCGCGCCGGCCACCTGCTGGATGTGGATGCGTTGATCCAGGCCGCCCAGTAACGCGGCCGATTTGCTACCGTCAGCGCGGTGCGGCTGTGGCCGCCACCGCCCGCCCTGCTGCCCGACGGATGCCTGCGTGACCGACCTGCCGATTGCCGACCCTGCGCCGCCCCTGGACCACTGGCAGCCGCTGCCCGCACGCGCGGCCGCGTTGGCCGCCCTGGAAGGCGCGTTTGGCGGCGTGTTCATTCCCGGCACTCCGCTGGCCGCCGCCTGCTGGTTCTTCGATGCCCCCGGCGGCTTGTGGAGTGCCGGCGCGGCCCTGCTGGCCGGTGTGCTGTTCGGCGCGTGGATCGGCCACCGCCGCACCCGGCGCACGCGCTGGCGCCTGGACGCACAGGGCCTGGGCCTGCGCCGCGACCTGATGTGGCAGCTGGAAACGCGGGTGCCGGTGTCGCGCGTGCAGCACCTGGATCTGCGTCGCGGGCCGCTGGAGCGCCGCGCCGGCCTGGCCACGCTGATCGTGCACACCGCCGGCACCCGCATGAGCGCGGTGACCGTGAACGGCCTGGACCAGGCCGACGCCGAACGGCTGCGCGACACCCTGGCCCACCAGCTGGACCAGGACGCCGACGCCCTGTGAGCCAGCCACCGCCCCTACCCGCAGCGCTGCCCACCGGCGGCCAGGACCAGCGCCTGCACCCCTGGTCGTGGCTGTTCGTGCTGCTGATGCAGTTGCGCCATTACTTCCTGCCGTTGGTGGCGCTGCTGGTGTTCGGCCAGCGCGGCGACCGCGACCCGATGTGGGCGCAGCTGATTCCGCTGGGTGCCATCGTCGCACTGGTACTGGTGTCGGTGCTGCAGTACCTCAGCTACCGCTACCAGATCGGCGCCGATGCGATCACCGTGCGCAGCGGCCTGCTCGCGCGCAACCGGCGCGAAATTCCCTTCGCCCGCATCCACAACGTGGAAGTGCGGCAGAACCCGTTGCACCGTCTGTTCGGGGTGGCCGAACTGCGCCTGGAATCGGCCGGCGGCGTACGCCCGGAAGCGGAAATGCGCGTGCTGCGGCTGGACCAGGCGCTGGCGCTGGAACAACTGGTGCGCCAGCGCGGCCAGGCGCCACAGGTCGTGGCCGACGATCAACCGCAGGCGGTCGCGCCGGACGATGCGCAGGACCAGGTGCTGCTGCGCCTGTCCAGCTGGGACGTGCTGCGCATGGGCCTGCTGTCCAACCGCGGTTGGGCGCTGGCGGTGGCCGCCTTCGGCCTGCTGTTCCAGACCGTGCCACGGCCGGTGATGGACGATGCGATCCAGCGCGGTGGCCGCCAGGCCTTCGGCTTCGTCAGCCACCTGCACCCGGGCACCACCGGTGCGCTGCTGCTGGCCGCCAGCGTGCTGCTGCTGGGCTGGCTGGCGCTGCGCGTGCTGTCGGTGGCGCTGACCCTGCTGCGTTACCACGGCTTCACCCTGAGCGAGCGCGAGCGCCGCCTGACCGTGGCCACCGGCCTGCTCAGCCGCACCCGCAGCAGCGTGGCGCGGCGCCGCATCCAGGCCTGGACCCTGCGCGAAAGCACCCTGCACCGCTGGTTCGGGCTGCGCCAGCTGCGCATCGACAGCGCTGCCGGTGGGCCCTCGCGCGACGATGACCGCGCGCTGCGCGAACTGGCACCGCTGGCGCCGGCGGCAACCTGCGACGGCCTGGTGCAGCACCTGTTGCCGCAGCTGCAGTGGCCACCGCCGCAGTGGCAGCCGGTGCGCCAGCGCGGCTGGTGGCGGCTGGCGCTGGGCAGCCTGCTGCTGGTGCCGCTGCTGGCAGCCGCGGCGTACTGGCGCTGGGGCACGTTCGGGCTGGCCGTGCTGGCCTGGCTGCCGGTGGCCCTGTTGGCCGCGCACCGGCAGATGGCGCGCATCGGCTGGTATCTGGACGACCACTTCGTGGCCGTGCGCGGCGGCTGGTGGAAGCGCTGGTGGCGCTGGGCCGAACTGGACAAAGTGCAGGCCCTGCGCCTGCGCCGCACGCCGCTGGACAAGCTGCTGGGCACCGCCAGCCTGCAACTGGATACGGCCGGCGCACACGGCGATGTGGCGCTGACCCTGAACTACCTGCCGCAGGCGCAAGCGCAGCAGCTGATGGAACAACTGGCCCACGCCCTGGCCCGGCGCAAGCTGCGCTGGTGACGCGGGCTGAGCGGGGTCGGATCCCTTTCCGCAGGAAAGGGCTCTGACCCCAGACACACCATCCACGCATGGCGTGGATCTACTGGCGAGCGCGTAGCAACCCCGTCGGTAGAGTCGACCGTTGGTCGACTATCGCGCGCAGCGCGGGGTTTTCCTCGGCTGATGGAAGAGCAGTCGACCAGGCGGGGTCGGATCCCTTTCCGCAGGAAAGGGCTCTGACCCCAGACACACACCATCCACGCATGGCGTGGATCTACGGGCGGGCGCCTAGCAACCCCGTCGGTAGAGTCGACCGTTGGTCGACTATCGCGCGCAGCGCGGGGTTTTCCTCGGCTGATGGAAGAGCAGTCGACCAGGCGGCGTCGGATCCCTTTCCGCAGGAAAGGGCTCTGACCCCAGACACACACCATCCACGCATGGCGTGGATCTACGGGCGGGCGCCTAGCAACCCAGCGGCGCGGGGTTCCGGCAGGTGCCGCCGCTCGCACCCCGTCAGCGCTGCGCCGGGCCCCAGTAGCCCAGGTCCTTGCGGATCTGCAGATCGCGCAGCCAGGTGCCGAACGGCTTGCGCCGCAGAGCACCCATTTCGCCGGCCAGGAAATCCTCGGTGGCGGCGATCACCCGCTCGCTGGAATGGCCATCGCGGTACGGGTGGATGGCATCGGCATAGCGCACGATTTCCGCCGTCAGCGCCGCATCGGGATGCAGCGCGCGCTGCAGCATGGCCGGCAGCAGTTCGGGCGCATCGAAGTCGATCATGTGCGGCTTCGGCACCCGGTTGCGGAAGGTCACCACCGGCTTGTGCTGCACGATGAACTCCGAAACGATCGACGAAGTGTCCGACACCAGCACGTCGGCGGCACGCTGGGCGGCCATCACCTGCTCGGGCTCGATGAAACAGGCATTGGCGCCGGCCAGCGCGCGGTACTGCTCGAACAGTTCCGGCGGGCACTTGGGGTGCAGGGTCAGCAGCCAGTAGCGATCCCCGGCGGCGATGTCGGCGGCAATCTGCGCATGCAGGTGCGGGGCCGCACTCAGGCGCTCGGTGAAGGTGGAACCGAACAACACCACCGGGCGTCCGTCCGCCGGCGCGCGCAGCGCCGCGCTTTCACCGCCATCGTCGCGGAACAGCGGGTCCAGCTTCGGCCAGCCGGTCTCGGCCACCGCGAAATGCCCCTGCTGTTCGGCAATCTGCCGGAACGGTGCGGTGGTGGCCGGGCCCTGGGTGCAGTACAGATCGAACATGCCGCGCACCCGGAAGTGGCCGCGCGCACTGTCGCGCTTTTCCACGTTGAAGCCATGGAACAGCTGTACCTTGGCCCCGGACAGGAAGGTCGGCACCCAGTTGGCCGCGCTGAACACCGCGCGCGGGCGCAGCGCCAGGGCCTGCTTCAGGCCCACCGTGGGCACCCCGGGAAGCTGGCTGCCAGCGGCGCCCCCCTCGAACCAGGCACTGACCTGTTGGCCCGAGGCGTGCAACGCCTGCGCCAACGGGGCGAGAATAGGCAGCGCATAGCGCTCCGTCGCAAACAACAGGTACCCGGCCATCATGTCCTCCACGACCGCTCCCATCGAACGGCCTCGCATCTCGGCGTGCATTATCGCGTTCAACGAGGCCGGCCGCATCGGCGACTGCCTGGCCTCGCTGGCCTTCTGCGATGAGATCGTGGTGGTGGACTCGTATTCGACCGATGCCACCGTGGCCATTGCCGAGTCCGCCGGCGCCCGCGTGCTGCAGCGGCCGTTCGACGGCTTCCGCAGCCAGAAGGCCTTCTGCGTGGCGCAGGCGCAGCACGACTGGGTGCTGTGCCTGGACGCCGACGAGCGCATCAGCCCGGAACTGCGCACGGCCATCGAAACGGCACGCGGCGGTGGCTTCAGCGGCCACGCCGGCTACCGCTTCGCCCGCCTGTCTGAGTATTTCGGGAAATTCCTGCGCCATGGCAATGCCTACCCGGACCGGGTGCTGCGCCTGTTCGACCGCCGCCACGGCGGCTGGCGCGGCAAGCGCGAGATCCACGAAGCGGCCAGCGTGGACGGCAGCGTCGGCACCCTGCGTGGCGACCTGATCCACTACCCGTACCGGTCCCTGCAGCAGCAGTTGGCCAAGACCGAAAAATACGCGCGGATGATGGCCGAGCACGAGTTCGCGCGCGGCAAGCGGGCCACCCTGGGCAAGCTGGTGCTGGCGCCGGCCTGGCGGTTCTGGCGTGGCTTCGTGTTCCGCGGCGGCTTCCGCGATGGCTGGCATGGCCTGGTGTACGCCTACGTGCGCGCCAATTACGTGCGGCAGAAGACCATCATGCTGTGGATGCTGGGCAACGGCCAGGCCGTGGCCGATCCGCCGACCCATTGACCCGCCGGGCGTGGCCCGGCGCTACCGTCCGATGGCCGCCCGGTGCCTCGCGCCTTCCACCATGGAAAGACCAGCCAGCAGGCCGACGATGGTCACGTAGAAGCTGGCCGTCATCTGGTGGGCGAACATCGACTGGGTCAGGCCGCACAGCACATAGGCCACCACAATCATGATGCCAGCGGCCGCCGGCCCGCGGAACGTGGCGCGGCCACTGCGCCGGTGCAGTCGCACGAACACCCACAGCGGCACGCCGTACACCGCCAGCAGCAGCAACAGGCCTGGCAGCCCCTGGGTCGCGGTCCACTCGGCCAGGTCGTTATGGGCATGGCCCAGGTGGCAGCGCAGTTCGCCCGGATCGGTGCGACAGACCGGCAGGCGCTGCATTGCGGTATCGAACTGGCCGATGCCCACCCCGGTGAACGGGTGGTCCTTGAAGGTTTCCCAGGCCACCTGCAGGCGCTCCACCCGGGCACCGGCCGACGAATCGGCGTCACCCTTCTCCAGCCGCTGCACGTCACTGTGCAGTTCGGTCAGGCGCAGCTGATGGCGCAGTTCGGGTACCGACAGCATCAGCGTGGCGCCCAGCGCCAGCATCACCCCCAGCACCGACAACCGCGCCGTGCCCGTGCGCCAGCGCAGACTGAGCGCCAGCACCACCAGCAGCGCCAGCAGCGCGGCGAACACCCCGCGGCTGCCGGTCAGCACGATGGTGCCGCAGCCGGCCGCCATGCCCACGATCACCAGCGACCAGCGCCGTGAGGGACGGCAGAACACCAGCAGCACCATCAGCATGGCCACGATGTCGGCCAGCACGATGGCATTGGTTGAAAGCTCGGCCCGGGGCGCGCCCTGCAGCACCTGCACCAGGGCCAGCACGAAGGTGCCCAGCAACCCAGCCAGGGCGCCACGCCACAGCCAGCGCATGTCCGGCCGCAGTGCGCATACCCACAGCACCAGCCAGGGAATGACCAGGAAGCGCGAGCGGTTGTCGACATCGCGCAGGCCCTGCTGGAACAGCAGGATCGAAAACACGCCCAGCGCCACCACCGCCAGCATCAGCACGGTCAGCACTTTCAGGGTGGTCGGTTCGATGCGCCGGGCCCGCCACAGCAGTTCCGGGGCCAGCAGGGTGCTGACCAGCAGCAGCACGCCATAGCCCAGCAGGTTGCTGGGCAGGGTGAGCACCAGCGCCGGCATGCAGAACAGGCCAACCTGGGCCAGCCAATGGGCCACGCCGTGGCGCCCCCCGGCGGGGGCCGCCAGCACGGTGCTGGCCCGCGCGTCTTGGTTGTCTGGTGAAGCTGCCACGTTCAGAGCGATCACTGCATTCCTGCGGAAGTTCAAGAGGCGTGGCCAGGCCACCCCCGCCCGTATCTTTTACTGTGTTTCCAGCCTGCTGGGCAGTCTGGACACACCAGACTGCGAACGCCTACTCATCATCCTGCATCTGCCGTTCACGTTCGCGCTCGGCGGCATTGGACACGCATCGCCCCTGCACTGCCGTGGCCGGCACCAACCACCAACGCCGGCGGTTGGCGATACCGGCCAATTCGGCCTGGCTGCGGTCGATGCAGGGCAGCAGGGCATCTTCCAGCACCAGCAGCCAGCGTCGTTCCGGCGCCAACTGCTGCCAGCGCACGCCGGCCACCAGCTGTTCATCCCAGTGCACCTTGAAGCCGAACGTCGCCGCCGGGCGGTCGGCCATCAGCAGGTTCTGTTCCTTCCACGCCACCAGGCCCAGCTCGGCCTTCGGGCCGATGCGCTGGCCGGCGGCCTGCATCAGCCCCCGCGCCGAACTGGAATCGTTCAACAGCGGGTAGCCCACCAGGCTGTACAGCACCCAGATCACGGTGAGCGTGGAGACCAGCGCCATGTGCCAGCGGCGGCGACCGAACAGCAGCAGGCTGGCCACGGCCCAGCCACCCATGGCCAGAGCGGCCCAGGCCAATTGGTTCATCACCCCCGGCGCCATGCCGCGCGCCTGTTGCAGCCGCACTTCGAAGCTGGGCTCGCCCTTCAGCGCGGCCAGGCCACCACCCAGGGTGACCACCGCCAGCAGCAGGGTGAAGGCGCCCAGCAGCCACTGCACATCGCGCCGGCGCAGCAGGCCGGGCAGCAGCGGCGCCAGGGCCAGGCAGAACATCGGCAGCGACGGCAGGATGTAGACATCGCGCTTGCCGTTGGGAATGGAGAAGAACAGCACGATCAACGCCCACCAGCCCAGCAGCAGCAGGTACCGCGCATCGCGCCGCTGCAGGCGCCGGCGCCATGCCGGAATCGCCCACGGCACCAGCAGGAACGCCGGGATCCACATCGACGGCATGGTGCCCAGGAAGTACCACCAGGGCTGGTGATGGTCCCAGGACTGCGCGTAACGCTTGGCCGTCTGCCGGAACAGGATGTCGTTCATGTACGCCTGGTACTCGCCCGACTTCGTGGCCAGCGCGGTCAGCACCATCGGCAGCAGCCACAGCGCCACGGCCAGCAGGAACGCCAGCGGCGCCAGCCAGAACCGCACGTCGCGCACATGCAGGCGCACCCGCGGCCAATGCAGCGCCGAGGCGATGGCCGCCGGCACGATCATCAGCAGGGCGATCACCCCCACGCCCTTGGTGATCACCCCGATACCGGCGAAGAACCAGCCCAGCCACCACCAGCGCCAGGCCGGGCCCAGCAGCAGGTGGCGCAGCAGGCCGTAGTTGGCCAGGGTGATGAACAGCACCACCAGCGGGTCGATCTGCGCTTTCTTCGACTGGAAGGTGAACTGCAGTGCGAACAGCAGCGCCCAGCCGGCGTACAGGCCCACGCGCCGGGTCCACAGCCGGCGGCCCAGGTCGACCACGCACCACAGCGTGCCCAGCGCGGCGATCAGCGAGGGCAGCAGGAACGCCACCCGCCAGTTGCCGAACACGCTGTACAGGGTGGCCTGCCACCACATCAGCATGGGCGGTTTGTCCGAATACAGCTCCAGGCCCCGGTGCGGGAACAACCAGTCGCCGCTTTCCACCATCTGCTTGGCCACCAGGGCAAAGCGCGGTTCGTCCGAGGGCCATGGGTCGCGCAGGCCCAGGCCGGCGCCCAGCACCAGCAGGGCCATCACTACGAACAGCCACGACTCGCGTGATGCGCGGGTTTTCAGCATGGGAACTCGGCGGTTGAAAAGGTCAGGCTGTTTTTAGCAGACGCGCGTAGAAAAATCCGTCAGCATCATCGCTGCCGGGCAGGCGCTGGCGGGCGATGCCCTCACAATCCAGCCCGAAAGCGTCACCCAGCGGCGCGGCCTGCGCGTCCGGATGCCACTTCAGGAAGGCCCGCACCTGGTCCACGTTCTCGGCCCGCAGGATCGAGCAGGTGGCGTACAGCAGCACCCCGCCGGGGCGCAGCATCGACCAGCAGGCTTCCAGCAGGCGCGCCTGCACCCCCACCAGCGCCTCGATGTCCTCGGCCCGGCGGTGGAACATCACGTCCGGCTGGCGGCGGATCACACCGGTGGCCGAGCACGGGGCATCCAGCAGGATGGCGTCGAACAGCGTGCCATCCCACCAGGCGGCGGTATCGCTGGCGTCGGCCACCTGGGTCTGCGCGCCCTCGCCTACCCCGGTGCGGGCGTAGGTGTCGCGCGCGCGCGCCAGGCGCCGAGCATCGATGTCCAGCGCCAGCAGGCGCAGGCTGGGGTCGCGTTCCAGCAGGTGGGCGGACTTGCCACCCGGCGCCGCGCAGGCGTCGAGCACCCGTGCCCCCGGCGGCGGCGCCAGTGCGTCGGCGGCGCATTGCGCCGACAGGTCCTGCACCGACAGCGCACCGTCGCCAAACCCCGGCAGCTGGTTCACCGGCACCGGCGCGGCCAGGCGCAGGGCATCACTGCACAGGGCGCTGGGTTCGGCGGCAATGCCGGCCTCGGCCAGCGCGGCCAGTGCCTTGTCACGCCCGCCCTGCTGGCGGTTGGCGCGCAGCC
Source organism: Stenotrophomonas sp. YAU14D1_LEIMI4_1 (assembly GCF_003086815.1). Classification (NCBI taxonomy): domain Bacteria; kingdom Pseudomonadati; phylum Pseudomonadota; class Gammaproteobacteria; order Lysobacterales; family Lysobacteraceae; genus Stenotrophomonas; species Stenotrophomonas sp. YAU14D1_LEIMI4_1. The sequence continues at coordinate 3,764,594 of NZ_CP025997.1, forward strand.
ACAGCGGCGCCGGCTGCAGGCTGGCATCGAAGATGGCGCCGGCCTGTTCCGGCCAGTCGCGCTCGATGGCCTGGGCCAGCCAGTCCGGGAACGCGTCGCGGGCCGGCTGCTGCGGGAAGCCTTCGCGCTGGGCGCGGCGCAGGATGGCGTTGACCAGCCCGGCCTGGCGCTCGCGGCCCAGTGCGCGCGCGGCGTCCACCGTGGCTGACAGCGCGGCATGGGCCGGCAGTTCCAGCACGTCCAGCTGGGCAAAGCCCACCATCAGCAGCGTGCGCAGGTCGGCATCGCGTGCCGACAGCGGCTTCTGCATCCAGCCCTGCAGCGCGGCATCGTAGGTGCTGCGACGGCGCAGCACGGCAAAGCACAGGGCTTCCAGCAGGGCGCGGTCGCGGGTGTCGGCCAGCTTGGGCAGCGCCCAGGCCAGCTCGGCCTTCAGCGAACGGCCGCGGGTGAACACCTGGGCCAGCACGCGCGCGGCCAGCATGCGGGTGGCCGCGCCCGGGGCGGCCTTGGCCACCGAAAAATCGTTCTGCTTGCCCACCCGTTACACCCCTGCGCGCAGATCGCGGCGCGCGTTGAGGTAATCGGCGGCGGTGATCGCCTTGCCGCCCTCGCGCTGCAGCACGCGCAGGCGCAGCGCGCCCTGGCCGCAGGCAATGTCGATGCCTTCACGGCCCGCCGCCAGTACGGTGCCCGGGGCCTGGCCATGGGCCAGGTCCAGCGCCACCGCGCCGTGGATGCGCACGCGCTCGCCGGCCAGCGTGGCCTCGGCAATCGGCCACGGGTTGAAGGCCCGCACGGTACGCGCCAGCACGTCGGCCGGCTGTGCCCAGTCCAGCTTGGCCTCGGCCTTGTCCAGCTTGTGCGCGTAGGTCACGCCCTGTTCCGGCTGCGGCCGTGCCACCGGCTTGATGCCGGCACGCAGCAGGCCCAGACCGTCGGACAGCACCTGTGCGCCGAGTTCGGCCAGCTTGTCGTGCAGCTGGCCGCCGGTATCGGTGGCGGCAATCGGCAGTTCCTGGTGCAGCAGCACCGGGCCGGTATCCAGGCCGGCTTCCATCTTCATCAGGCACACGCCGGTGCTGGCGTCGCCCGCCTGGATCGCGCGCTGGATCGGCGCGGCGCCGCGCCAGCGCGGCAGCAGCGAAGCATGCACGTTCCAGCAGCCGTGCGTCGGAATGGTCAGCACCGCCTTGGGCAGGATCAGGCCATAGGCCACCACCACCATCAGGTCCGGCTGCAGATCGCGCAGCTGCTGCTGGGCCGCTGCATCCTTCAGGGTTTCCGGCTGGTACACCGGAATGCCACGGGCCACCGCTTCCAGCTTCACCGGCGACGGTGCCAGGCCGCGGCCGCGGCCGGCCGGGCGGTCCGGCTGGGTGTAGACCGCCACGACTTCATGGTGGCGGGCAGCGGCGCGCAGCGACGACACTGCGAATTCCGGCGTACCGGCAAAGACAATCCTCATGGCGACCCCACTTGCAGGATGATTTCATGCAGAAAAAAGAACGGCGCCCATATCCGGCGCCGTGCGGCCCGCGCGCAGTGCGCAGGCGCGGGCCGGCGCAGCGGCCGGCCCGGCGTGGCGATCACGCCACGTGCTTGCGCTGCTTGGCCAGCTTCTTGCGCACCATCTCGCGCTTCAGCGGCGACAGATAGTCGATGAACAGCTTGCCGTCCAGGTGGTCCATCTCGTGCTGCACGCAGACTGCCAGCAGGCCGTCGGTGGTCAGCTCCTGCGGCTGGCCCTGGCGGTCCAGGAACTTCACGGTGATGCTGTCGGCACGGGTGACGTCGGCGAAGATGCCCGGCACCGACAGGCAGCCTTCCTGGTACACCTGGCCCCCGTCCTTGGCGACGATTTCCGGGTTGATGAATACCCGCGGTTCGTTCTTCTCTTCGCTCACGTCGATGACCATGAAGCGCTTGTGCACGTCCACCTGGCTGGCGGCCAGGCCGATGCCGGGGGCTTCGTACATGGTCTGGAACATGTTGTCGATCAGTTCCTGGAAGGCCGGCGTGGTGACCTCGGTGGCCTCGATCAGGGCCGCCTTGGTGCGCAGGCGCGGGTCGGGGAACTCAAGAATGGGGAGCAGTGCCATGGCAGTTTCCGGGTTGGGGGCCGGGGCAACGCCGGCATACGTCGCAGATTCTATCTGCAACGCTTGCCTTGCGCCCCGGTTTCTGGACTATAGTGCGCCAACCTGTTGGGGAATCAGGGCTTCGCACCTATGTTGCTTCGTTTTCGTACGGTCGTCGCCGCGGCGATGCTGACCGTGGCTGCCTATGCTACCGCCGTTGAAGTGAATGGCGGGCACCCGGACACCTATGTGGTCCGCAAAGGGGACACGCTGTGGGACATTGCAGGCAAATTCCTGCAGAAGCCCTGGCTCTGGCCCGAGATCTGGCAAGCCAATCCGCAGATCGCCAACCCGCACCTGATCTATCCGGGTGACGTGCTCAGCCTGGCCTACCTGGACCGCGTGACGGCCAAGCCCGGCCCGCGCCAGGAAGCGCCCGTGACCGGCGTACCGCTGGCCCAGGTCGAGCCGTTCCTGAAGCAGCTCAGCGTGGTGGACAGCATTAAGGGCCTGCCCTACGTGGTTGGCCTGGAAGACAACCGCCTGCGCGCCACCGGCGGCCAGACCGCCTATGTCCGCCTGGCCGACGCCCAGCCGGGCCAGCGCTGGGCCGTGGTCCGCCCGACCGTGCGCTACGCCCAGCCCAAGCCCACCGAGGACCTGACCGCCAACGGCGACGTGACCCCGGGCAGCGGCAACCTGTGGAAGGCCTTCAATGCGCCCAACCACCGCCGCGGCGTGCTGGGCTATGAACTGGCTCAGGTCGGCCTGGGCACCATCACCCAGGTGGCCGGCGAGAAGACCGAAGCCTCCACCCTGGTGCTGGACAACAACGCCAACGGCCGCGAAGTGCGTGCCGGCGACCGCCTGGTGCCGGTGGAAGCGCAGCCGTACGACCTGCAGTTCTTCCCGCACGTGCCGGCGGCCAGCGTGGAAGGCGTGGACGTGCGCGTACTGGCGGTCACCGACATGTTCGATGCCGGCGGCCCGCGCGATGTCGTCGCCATTTCCGCCGGCAAGGCACAGGGCGTGGACAACGGCACGGTGTTCTCGCTGTGGCGCCAGGGCAGCCATGTGGCCCACCGCATGAAGTACCCGAACTCCTCGCGCATGGACGATTCGCGCAGCACCGGCGCTGGCCGGGTCACCCTGCCGGACGAGTACGCCGCCCATGCCATGGTGTTCCGCACCTTCGACAACGTCAGCTATGCGCTGGTGATGCAGGGCGTGAAGCCGGTGAAGGTCGGCTACAGCGCACTGCACCCGGACGCGAAGTAAGGGCGTGCCGGGCACGCCCGGCATCCCCTGACACGCACATGCGACGGCGCCCTAGGGCGCCGTCGCTGTATGTGGCCGATAGTCGGCCGATGGATGAAACCCTCGCGTTGTTGACCCTGGTGCTGGCCGAAGGGCCGCTGGCGCCGCGCCGCGCGTTGCTGCGCAGCGCCGGAACGGCCCGTGCCGCGCTGGCGCTGGGCGTTGCCGGCTGGCGCGCCCTCGGCTGCACGCCCGCCCAGTGCGCCGCGCTGCAGGGCCCGGATGCGCGTTCGCTGGCCACCGCCCAGCACTGGCTGCAGGCGCCCGACCACCAACTGCTGGCCTGCACCGACGCGGCCCTGCCGCCGTTGCTGCAGGATCTGCCGCACCCGCCGCTGGCGCTGTTCGTGGCCGGTGACCCCAGCCTGGCCTGGCGGCCCTCGGTGGCGGTGGTCGGCAGCCGCTCGCCCACGCCCGGCGGGCGCGCTCTGGCGGCGCGGTTCGCCCGCTGTTTCGCCGAAGCCGGGCTGGCCGTCAGCAGCGGCCTGGCGGCCGGCATCGACGCGGCCGCCCACACCGCGGCGCTGGATGCCGGCGGCTGCACCGTGGCGGTGATCGCCACCGGGCCGGACCTGGCCTATCCGCCCGGCAACGCCCGGCTGCAGGCCCGCATTGCCGCCGAAGGCGTGGTCCTGAGCGAATACCCCCCCGGCATGCCGGCCCGGCCCGGGCAGTTCCCGGCGCGCAACCGGCTGGTGGCCGGGCTGGCGCTGGCCACGGTGGTGGTCGAGGCGGCGCAACGCTCCGGGGCGCTGATCACCGCGCGGCTGGCGGCCGAGGCCGGGCGCGAGGTCTGCGCGGTGCCCGGTTCGGTGCTGAACCCGCGCGCGGCCGGCTGCCACCGGCTGATCCGCGACGGCGCCGCCCTGGTCGAGCGCCCCGAGGAGGTGCTGGAGCTGCTGGCCCCGGCCCTGCGCCAGCAGCTGCCGGACTTGCAAAGCCGGCTGGCGGCCCCCACTGAACAGGCAGTCTCGACAGCCTTGCCGGCGCACTGGGCCGGTGACCGCAACTACCAGACCTTGTGGCGCGCGCTGGACCACGACCCAATCAGTATGGATTCATTGATCACGCGCTGTGGATTGACGGCGCCGGAGGTGTCCTCCATGCTGCTGGCCATGGAACTGGCGGGAATCGTGGTGTGCGTACACGGCCGCTACTGTCGAACTCCCTAGTTTCTTCACCTCCACAGCGTCGCCCGACGCAGGCCGAGGGGCAATGAAAGAGAGCATCCTGGACGTACTGCTGTACCTGTTTGAACACTATTTCAGCGAAGATGCTGACCTGATCCGTGATCGCGACTCGCTGCAGAATGGCCTGATACAGGCCGGTTTCAGCCCTACCGAGATCAACAAGGCGTTCGACTGGCTCGACGCGTTGGCCGCCCAGCGGCCCAGCGTGGCGCAGGCCCGGGTCGATGGCCCCGTGCGCATCTACCACGGCCCCGAGCTGGACAAACTGGACGTGGAATGTCGCGGTTTCCTGCTTTATCTGGAACAGCACGGCATCCTCGATGCCGACCAGCGCGAGCTGGTGCTGGACCGTGCCATGGCCCTGGACCAGGACGAACTGGACCTGGATGACCTGAAATGGGTGGTGCTGATGGTGCTGTTCAACCAGCCCGGCGCCGAGGCGGCCTACGCCTGGATGGAAACCCAGATGTTCGTGGACGAGCCAGAACCGCTGCACTGACCGTACACTTGGGGGCCGTGCGCATTCAGGAGCGTCCCCCGTGAGTGAGTGGTTCCATGCAGAAGGCAATCGCCAGCAAGGCCCGTTGCCTGCGGAACAGTTGATCGCGCTGTTCCGCAGCAACCAGATCAACCTGGACACCCTGGTGTGGCGCGACGGCTTGCCGCAGTGGCAGCCGTTGCGCAGCGTGGTCGATGAGCTGGGCCTGATCGTGCCGGCGATGGATGCACCAGCATCGGTCGAACCGCCGCCGCCGCCGGCACCGCCGGCACCGCCCGAAGTCCCACTGCCGCCTACCCTGCCACCGGCCACGCCCTACGCAGCCGCCCCGGCCATGGCCGCACCGCCGCCGAAGAAGGGCCTTTCCGGCTGCGCCATCACCGCCATCATCGGCGGCGGCCTGCTGCTGATCCTGGTGCCGATCTGCGCCATCCTGGCCGCGATCGCACTGCCGGCCTACAACGACTACACGCTCAAGTCCAAGGTGGCCGGTGCGATCACGGCGCTGCAGCCGCTGAAGGACCAGGTGCAGCACTTCGCCGACGACGAGGGCCGCTGCCCCGGCGCCAATGATGCCGGCTTCCCGGGCGCGGGCGATTTCGCCGCGCAGGGCCTGTCGGCCGTGCATATCGGCCGCTTCAACAATGGCCACTGCGGCATTGAAGCCACGTTGTCGGTGCCGGGCAAGACCATCGACGGCGATCTGCTGTGGCAGGAATACGACCGCGACAGCGGCCGTTGGGAATGCAGCGGCGAAAGCGACGACAAGTACCTGCCCGTCGCCTGCCGCGGCTGAACGGCACAGGCCTCCACAACCAAGGACGACCCAACAGGGGACATGCAATGACCGAGTGGTACTACGCAGAAGGACAGCAGCGGCAGGGGCCGCTGCCGGTAGCCGAGATCCGCCAGCGCTTCCAGCGCGGCCAGCTGACCCTGGACACCCTGGTCTGGCGCGAGGGCATGGGCCAATGGGCCGCCCTGCGCCAGGTGGTGGACGAGCTGGGCCTGCAGACCCTGGCAGACGCCAGTACGGCCACCGCCAGTGGCGGTTTCGACCTGCGTAGCGACTACGCGGCCATCGACAACGGCACCGCGCCGCTGCCCGGCACCGGCGTGCTCAGCAGCTCGCCCTATGCCGCCCCCGGCGCGGGCGGTGGCGACTACAGCCAGCCCGTACAGGGCGGCGAAATCGTCTATGCCGGCTTCTGGAAGCGCTTTGCCGCCTACCTGATCGACTACTTCGTGCTGCTGATCCCCAGCTGGATCGTCGGCGCGATCCTGGGCGTGGGCATCGGCGCCGGCATGGGCGCGGCCGGCAGCGGCGGCACGGCGGCCGAAGTGACCGCGCAGCTGGTCAGCGGCCTGGCCGGCCTGGTCATTTCCCTGGCCTACTACGGCTGGTTCCACGCTTCGCGCGGCGGCGCCACCCTGGGCAAGATGGCCATCGGCATCAAGGTGGTGCGCGGCAATGGCGAACGCCTGACCCTGGGCCGCAGTATCGGCCGCTACTTCGCCACCATCCTCAGCAGCCTGACCCTGATGATCGGCTACCTGATGGCCGCCTTCACCGACCGCAAGCAGGCCCTGCACGACCTGATCTGCGACACCGTGGTGGTGGACCGCTGGGCCTTCAGCGACCAGCCGCACCTGCAGCGCCACGAGCTGGGCACGGTGACCGTGGTGGTGCTGGTGATCGGCGGCCTGCTGATGCTGGCCGGCTTTGCGGTGATGATCTTCGCCATCGGCATGATCGCCAAGATGGCCGGCTGACCGGCCCTGCCCGGGCGGCCTGCAGGCGGCGGTCATCACGCCGTGCTGCTTGACACCGGCCGCCCGGACATGATTCCTCTAATAAGGAAACCTGAACGCCCGGCACACTACCGGGCGTTCAGTTTATGGAATTTCCCGTGGCCGCTTCACTAATGCGGTCGTTTGCTCCACCCTAGCGGCCCCTTCCCCCGGTCCGCCCACAGACCTATCCCGACATGCCCAAGCACCTGCTCATCGTCGAATCGCCGGCCAAGGCCAAGACGATCAACAAATACCTCGGCAAGGATTACACCGTCCTGGCCTCGTATGGGCATGTGCGCGACCTGATTCCGAAGGAAGGCGCGGTCGACCCGGACAACGGGTTCGCCATGCACTACGACGTGATCGACAAGAACGAAAAGCACGTCGATGCCATCGCCAAGGCTGCCAAGGGCGCCGATGACATCCTGCTGGCGACCGACCCGGATCGCGAAGGTGAGGCGATCAGCTGGCATATTGCCGAGATCCTGAAGGAACGCGGGCTGGTCAAGGACAAGCCGATGCAGCGCGTGGTGTTCACCGAGATCACCCCGCGCGCCATCAAGGAAGCGATCAACCAGCCGCGTGCCATCGCCAGCGACCTGGTGGATGCGCAGCAGGCGCGCCGTGCGCTGGATTACCTGGTCGGTTTCAACCTGTCGCCGGTGCTGTGGCGCAAGGTGCAGCGTGGCCTGTCCGCCGGCCGCGTGCAGAGCCCGGCGCTGCGCATGATCGTCGAGCGCGAGGAAGAGATCGAAGCCTTCATCGCCCGCGAGTACTGGTCCATCGGCGCCGAGTGCGCGCACCCGTCGCAGCACTTCAACGCCAAGCTGATCAAGCTGGACGGGCAGAAGTTCGAACAGTTCACCGTGACCGACGGCGACACCGCCGAGGCCGCGCGCCTGCGCATCCAGCAGGCCGCGCAGGGTTCGCTGCACGTGACCGACGTGGCCAGCAAGGAGCGCAAGCGACGCCCGGCGCCGCCGTTCACCACTTCCACCCTGCAGCAGGAAGCCTCGCGCAAGCTCGGCTTCACCACCCGCAAGACCATGCAGGTGGCGCAGAAGCTGTATGAAGGCGTGGCCATCGGCGAGGAAGGCACCGTCGGCCTGATTTCCTACATGCGTACCGACTCGGTGAACCTGTCGCAGGATGCGCTGGCCGAGATCCGCGACGTGATCGCCCGTGATTACGGCATCGCCTCGCTGCCCGACCAGCCCAACACCTACCAGACCAAGTCGAAGAACGCCCAGGAAGCGCACGAAGCGGTGCGCCCGACCTCGGCCCTGCGCACGCCGGCCCAGGTGTCGCGCTTCCTGACCGACGACGAGCGCAAGCTCTACGAGCTGATCTGGAAGCGTGCGGTGGCCTGCCAGATGATTCCGGCCACGCTCAACACCGTCAGCGTGGACCTGTCCGCCGGCAGCGAGCACGTGTTCCGCGCCAGCGGCACCACCGTGGTGGTGCCCGGCTTCCTGGCCGTGTACGAGGAAGGCAAGGACAACAAGAGCGCCGAGGACGAGGACGAAGGCCGCAAGCTGCCGGCGATGAAGCCCGGCGACCGCATCCCGCTGGAACGCATCCTGGCCGAACAGCATTTCACCCAGCCGCCGCCGCGCTACACCGAAGCGGCGCTGGTGAAGGCGCTGGAAGAGTACGGCATCGGCCGTCCCTCCACCTACGCCTCGATCATCCAGACCCTGCTGTTCCGCAAGTATGTGGAAATGGAAGGCCGCAGCTTCCGCCCGTCCGACGTCGGCCGTGCGGTGTCCAAGTTCCTGTCCAGCCACTTCACCCAGTACGTGGACTACGACTTCACCGCCAAGCTTGAGGACGAGCTCGACGCCGTCTCGCGCGGCGAGGAAGAGTGGATTCCGCTGATGGCCCGCTTCTGGGAGCCGTTCAAGGAACTGGTGGAAGACAAGAAGGAATCGGTCGATCGCGCCGAGGCCAGTGGCGCGCGCGAGCTCGGCACCGACCCCAAGACCGGCAAGCCGGTGAGCGTGCGCCTGGGCCGTTTCGGGCCGTACGCAGCCATCGGCAGCACCGCCGAGGACGCCGAGGAGAAGCCCAAGTTCGCCTCGCTGCGCCCCGGCCAGTCGATGCACACCATTTCCCTGGAAGATGCGCTGGAACTGTTCCTGATGCCGCGCGCGCTGGGTGAGGACAAGGGCGAACCGGTCAGCGTCGGCATCGGCCGCTTCGGGCCGTTCGCCAAGCGCGGCAGCACCTATGCCTCGCTGAAGAAGGAAGACGACCCGTACACCATCGACCTGGCCCGCGCCGTGTTCCTGGTGGAAGAGAAGGAAGAGATCGCGCGCAACCGGATCATCAAGGAATTCGAGGGCAGCGACATCCAGGTGCTGAACGGCCGCTTCGGCCCGTACATCAGCGACGGCAAGATGAACGGCAAGATCCCCAAGGATCGCGAGCCGGCATCGCTGACCCTGGCCGAAGTACAGCAGCTGATGGAAGAAACCGGCAAGCCGGTGCGCAAGGGCTTCGGCGCCAAGAAGGCGGCGGCGAAAAAAGCCCCGGCCAAGAAGGCGGTGGTGAAGAAGGAAGCCGCACCGAAGAAGGCCGCTGCCAAGAAGGCCCCGGCGAAGAAGGCCCCGGCCAAGAAGGCGGCCAAGAAGGCCACCAAGAAAGCAGTGAAGAAGTAGATCCACGCCATGCGTGGATGATGTGCAGAGGGGTGGCCGGTTCCACCCCATCTGCACGCAGCGGGGGGATAATGAACCCCCACGCCGGCCCGGTTGCCGCCATGAAAGAACTCACCCTGGACTCCGCTGTCGCCACCCTGCGTGCCGGCGGCGTGATTGCCTACCCCACCGAAGCGGTCTGGGGGCTGGGCTGCGACCCCGCGCACGAGGCGGCGGTGCATATGGTGCTGCGCCTGAAGCAGCGCCCGATCGAGAAAGGCATGATCCTGGTCGCCGCCGACCTGGCCCAGCTGCAGGGCTGGGTGCGGCTGGACGCCCTGCCCGACGCACGGCAGCGCGCAGTGCTGGCCAGCTGGCCCGGCGCCAACACGTGGATCCTGCCGGCCGGGGCGCGTGCCCAGCCGTGGATCACCGGTGAACACAGTGGCATTGCCGTGCGCATCAGTGCGCACCCGCTGGTGGCCGCGCTGTGCCAGGCCTGGGGTGGCCCGCTGGTGTCCACCAGCGCCAACCTGGCCGGCGAACCGCCCGCGCGTACCCGCCAGGAGCTGGACCCGCGCCTGCTGCGCCTGCTGGACGGCGTGCTGGACGGCGAGACTGGCGGGCTGGCCCAGCCCACCCCGATCCGGGACGCACTCAGTGGCAACGTGCTGCGGTCCTGAGCCGATGATTGCAGCGGCGCCCGGCTTGGCGCAGGCTGCGCACATGCACCTGCTGCGATCCACCCTGTGCCTGGCCCTGCTGCTGCCGCTGAGCGCGCTGGCAGCCGACGACGTGCGCATCTATCGCTGCGTGGGCAGTAACGGTGCTGTCGCCCTGCAGGACAAGCCGTGCAGCAGCGGCCGCCAGGAAGTGCGCGACATGCAGCGCCCCAAGGACCCGCCCGCCCGCGTGGTCAGCACCGACGCCGCGCCGCTGGAGCGCACCGATACCCCCGCCCTGCGTGAGCGCGAAGTGCGCCATGTGTACGTGCAGCCGCCGCAGCCGATGTACGAATGCGTGGCCGAGGATGGCAGCCGCTATACCAGCGACAGCAACGAGGGGAACCCACGCTGGGTGACGGTGTGGGGCAACGTCTGGTATCCCCGCGGCCGGCCCGGCCCGGGCTACAGCCCGCACCCCGGCCCGCGCCCGGCCGCCGGCAACAGCATCGGCCCACCGATTGGCGGCACCGTACCCGACCGGCGCCCGCCACCGGTCGGCTTCAGCCTGCCGGCCGGCAACGTGCTGGTGCGCGATACCTGCACGCCGTTGCCAGCGCAGGAAGTCTGTTCGCGCCTGCGCGATCGGCGCTGGGAGCTGGACCGCCGCTACAACAGCGCGCTGCAGAGCGAACGCACGGCCATCACCACCGAACAGCGCGGCATTGACGCGCGGCTGGGCCGCGACTGCGGCGGCTGAAAGGCCCCGCGCCGGTACTCTACGGCCAACCAAGGTTGGCCACTACCAGGGCCCTGCTCTGGTAGCTGCCCACCTTGGTGGGCAGTCGCTGTACGCTGCTCGCATGAAGAAACTGTTCTGGCTGGCCCTGTGCCTGCTGCCCACCGCAGCCGCGGCCGAGGCACAGGTGATCTATCGCTGCACCGGCAGCAGCGACGTTCCGACCGTGCAGCGCGTGCCCTGCGCGGAGGGCCTGCGGCAGGAAATCGTGCGCCTTCCCGGGTCCACGCCTGCGGCGCCCACACCGCAAGCCGCGCCACCACCCTCGCCGACGCTGCCCAGCGCACCGCTCGCGGCCGAGCCTGCCCCAACAGCCACACCCGCGGCGGAACCGGCACAGGCCGGCGAAGAACGCATCATCAGCGAAGCGCGCATGGTCGAGCGTCCCGATGACAACCTGATCCTGGACAGCGCGCAGCTGCCCCGGGCAGACGCGCAGGCGCAGGCCGACGGCAATGCGCCGCCCAAGCCGCCGCTGCCGCCCATCTTCCAGTGCACCGATGCCCAGGGCGGCGGTTACCTGCACGAGTACGAGGCCGCACCGGGCCGTTGCGAACTGCTGCAGGTGCAGGGGCTGGGCGGGGTCACCCCGGCCAATGCGGCCAGCTGTGAAGTGGTGACCGACCGCTGCAGCGAAGTCAGTGAAGCGCAGCGCTGCGGCAGTTGGCAGCAGCGCTTTCGCAACGCACGCGGTCGCGAGCGCTTCGCCACGCCGGACAACCGCGATGCCGCACGGGGCGAACGCGAGCGGCTGCAGGCCGTGCTGGCGGCCAGTGATTGCGCCGTGCCGGACTGAACATCCGCCGGGCATGGCCCGGCGCTACCGGGGGTCAGAGCCCTTTCCGTTGGAAAGGGATCCGACCCCGGCGAATCCATCAGAACCCGTAGCGCAGGAAGCCGCCGTCCACGGCGATGCATTCGCCGGTGACATAGCTCGATGCCGGCAGGCACAGGAAGCCCACCGCGGCGGCCACTTCCTCCGGTTCGCCGATGCGGCCCATGGGCGTGCGTGCGATCACTTCTTCGTAGTAATCGGGGTCGGACAGCGGCCCGGACGTGCGGCGCGTGCGGATGTACCACGGCGCCACCGCGTTCACCCGGATACCGTCTTCGGCCCATTCCACCGCCAGGTTGCGGGTCATCTGGTGCATGGCCGCCTTGGTCATGCCATACACAACACCGCTGCGCACATGGGTCAGGCCGGAAACACTGCCCACGTTGACGATGGACGATGCCGCATGCCGCGCCAGCAGCGGGTGCGCATAGCGCGAGATTTCGAAGGCGGAAAACAGGTTGGTTTCGAAGATGCCGCGCCACTCGTCTTCGGAATACTCGGTGGCCGCCTTGGTGATGTTGCCGCCGGCGTTGTTCACCAGGATGTGCAGGCCATCGCTGTGGTCTTCCACCCAGTCCAGGATCTGCCGGCGGTCTTCGTCATCGGACACATCGGCCGCCAGCGCATGCACCTGCATCTGCGGGTGCACATCCAGCAGTTCGTCGCGGGCGGTTTCCAGCATGTCGATGTCGCGGCCCACGATCATCAGGTCAGCGCCGAAGCCGGCCAGTTCATGAGCGATGGCCAGGCCGATACCGGCGCTGGCGCCGGTGATGAGCGCGGTCTGCCCGTCCAGGCGCCATCGTTGCTGGGTCATGTGTCCTCCGGGCCGCAGCCGCTGTATTTCGATGCGCAAAGGATACGCGTCACAGCACGAGCCTGCCGACGGTGCGACACTGCGCCATCGCCTACCCTGGAGAGCCGCGATGCGTCTGCTGATTCCACTGTGCCTGTCGGCTGCGCTGCTGGCCGGTTGCCAGCGCCCTGCCCCACCCAACCCTGAAAAGCCGCCGGAGCCGCAGGCGCTGGCCAAGGCGATCAACCAGCCGCTGGACCGCGCCAAGGGCGTGCAGCAGACGGTGGACGAGGGTGCCGAACGCGAGCGCCAGGCCGAGGCTGACGCGACGCAGTGATGGCGTGGGGCCAGAGCCCTTTGCTGCGGGTAATGGGTGGGGTCAGAGCCCTTTGCTGCGCAAAGGGCTCTGACCCCGGTCTGCTTAGAAACCGCAGAAGCAGTACGCCAGCGCCTTCACCGGGGCGCCGTTGCCCTTCTCGCGGGCGGCGTTTTCAACGAAGCGCAGCTGCGTGTCCACTTCCGGCATCGTGCGTGCCAGCATCATGCGGGCCATGCCCGAATCGGACAGCATCCAGGCGCCGGCGCGGCTGCCAGCGAAACCGCTGACAAACTGCGCGAACGGCGTGGCGGCCTTTTCGATGTAGCGCACGCGGTACTTGTCGGCGTTGCCAAGCTTGGCGCGGCCGGCGGCATCGGCCACCGCATCCTTCAGGCCACCGAACGCATCGACCAGACCGCGCTCCTTGGCCTGGGCACCGCTCCACACGCGGCCACGGGCCACTTCATCGATGGCTTCCACCGGCTTCTTGCGCGCTTCGGCCACACGGCCGGTGAAATCGGCATAGCCCTTGTTGATGACCGACTGGATGACCTGGCCCACGGCCGGGTCCATTTCGCGGGTGACATCGAACGCGCCGGCGAAACGGGTAGTGCCCACGCCATCGGTGTGCACGCCGATCTTGTCCAGCGCGCGGCTGAAGTTCGGAATCATGCCGAAGATGCCGATCGACCCGGTGATGGTGGACGGGTCGGCATAGATGCGGTCGGCATTCATGCTGATCCAGTAACCACCCGACGCGGCCAGGTCGCCCATCGACACCACCACCGGCTTGCCGGCGGCCTGCAGGGCCACCACTTCGCGGCGGATCTGCTCGGAGGCGAACACTTCACCGCCGGGCGAATCCACGCGCAGCACCACGGCCTTCACGTGTTCGTCGTCGCGCGCGGCGCGCAGCAGCGCCGAGGTCGATTCGCCACCGATGCGGCCGGCCGGCAGGTCGCCGCCGCTGATCTCGCCCGAGGCCACCACCACGGCCACCTGCGGACGGCTGTCCACCGGGTTGCGGCGCGCATCGAGCTGGGTCAGGTAACCGCCGAAGTCGATGCTGCGGAAGCCACCGTCGGCATCTTCATCGGCCACGCCGCGGTCGATCATCAGATCCTCGAATTCCTCGCGGGTCTTCAGCGCGGTCACCAGCTTCTGCTGCAGGGCGAACTTGGCCAGGTCGCCACCGGCGGCGGCCACGCCTTCCGGCAGGGTATCGATGCCGGCCGCCAGCTGCGCCGGGTCCAGGCGGCGTGCCTTGGCGATGTCGCCCAGGTAGCGCTGCCAGACATCGTTCATCCAGAACAGATCGGCTTCCTTGGACGCCGGCGATGCGGCATCCAGCACGTAGGGTTCGGCGGCCGACTTGTATTCGCCCACCTTGAACAGGTGCACGTCCACGCCCAGCTTGTCCTGCAGGCCCGTGCGGAAATACTGGCGGTAGCGGCCCAGGCCTTCCAGCACGACCGAGCCCATCGGGTCCAGGTAGACCTCGTCGGCCTGCGCGGCCAGCAGGTACTGCGACTGCCCCATGCTCTGGCTGAAGGCCACCACCTGCTTGCCCGACGCGCGCAGGTCCTGCAGCGCGGCGGCCACTTCACGCAGCGAGGCGAAACCGGACGGCTGCAGCTTGTCCAGTTCCAGCACCACGCGTTCGATCTTCTTGTCATCCTTGGCCGCTTCAATAGCCCGGACCAGGTCGCGCAGCTGCACTTCCTCGGCACTGTTGTCGCCCACGGCCTTGGCCAGCGCGCGGCTGACCGGATCGGCGCTGAACTGCTCGACCAGCCGGCCTTCCGGCGCGATCACCAGGGTGGTGCGGTCCTGCAGCGATTTGCTGGCACCGGCGCCCATGCCGGCGGCGACGATGAACATCACCACGAACAGCAGCAACAGGCCGAAGAACACCAGGTTCAGGATCAGCCGGCGGGTGAAATTCATCACGTCCCACAGCCCGATGAAGAAACTGGCGACGGGGTTGCGACGTGCCGGGGGCAGCGGGGGCACGGTTTGGTTCATGGAGCGCTCCGGATGGCTTCTTGCCGTGGTAACAGCATAGCCGGTGCCGTGTGAGGCGGCATCGGACACAAGTCAGGGGATCGCCCGTCACGGTCTGCGGTGACGGGCGCGGGGATCATTCCAGCGCCGACTGGCCAATGCGCAGGCTGCTGCGGCGCAGCCGCCAGCCCATCAGGATGGCCGCGGCGGTCAGGCCGACGATCAGGCCGATCCACATGCCCTGCGGGCCCATGCCCAGGCCCAGGCCGAGCCCGGCGCCGAGCGGCATGCCCAGGCCCCAGTACGCGAACATGGCGATGAACATCGGCACGCGGGTGTCCTTCAGGCCACGCAGGGCACCGGCCGACAGCACCTGGATGCCATCGGGGAACTGGAAGGTAGCCGCGTACAGCAGCAGGGTGGACGCCAGCCCCGCCACGGCCAGATCGTTGGTGTAGACCCCGACGATGGCATCGTGGCCGAACAGCAGCACCGCCGCCGACAGGGTCTGGGTGCCCATGATGATGGCGTAGCCGGCCCAGGCCGCGCGGCGCACGCCGAAGCCATCGCCACGGCCGACCGCATGGCCCACACGCACGGTGGTCGCTTCGGCCACGCCCATCGGGATCATGAAGCACAGCTGCGCCACGTTGATCGCGATCTGGTGCGCGGCCGCCTCGTTGGCGCCCAGGCGACCGATCAGCAGGGCGGTGACGATGAACAGACCGCCTTCCATCAGCACGGTGATGCCGATCGGCAGGCCGGTGCGCAGCAGGTCCCAGATCGCCGCCGGGCGCGGGCCTTCGAAGTGCGAGAACAGCTGCAGGTGGGCAAAGCGCTTGGTGAACCACAGGTAGGTGGCGAAGGCGATGGCCTGCAGCCACATCATCACCGCCGAGGCGATGCCCAGCCCTTCGGCGCCCATTTCCGGAAAGCCCAGCTTGCCGTTGGCCAGCACGTAGCCCATCGGTGCGAGCACCAGCAGGCCACCGAAGCCAAGCAGCATGGTCGGCAGGGTCCAGTGCATGCCCTCGCTGAGATAGCGCATGCAGAAATACAGGGTGAGCGCCGGCCCGCCCCAGCGCACCGCATGCAGGAAGGCAGTGGCCCCCGGCACGATGTCCGGCGCGATGCCGAAGGCCGGCAGCAGCGGCGGCACCAGCGTCAGGAAGGCGAACATGATCAGCCCCAGGCCCAGCGCCAGCCACAGGGCCTGGCGGAACAGCGGGCCGATCTCGCGCTCGCGGCCGGCGCCATGCAGCTGCGACACCGAGGCGGTGAGCGAGATCAGGGTGCCGATCGGAATCAGCATCGGCAGCCACAGCAGCGCGGTGCCGATGGTGACCGCCGCCAGCGTGGCGGTGGCGTGGTGGCCGGCAATGACGTTGTCGACGAAGGAGATCAGGCCGGTGGAGACATGGCCCAGCACCAACGGCAGGGCAAGCAGACCGGTCGCGCCGACTTCCTTGCTGAAGCGCGGCGTGGAGGTTGCGGTAGACATGGAAGTACAGAACGCCAACTACGGTTGCGCGCGAAGGGCACAGGCACCGGGTTGCGGGCCGCCATCTTACGGCCAAACGGCACGGCATGGGCGCGAACGTCGGCTGGGTGCGGGCGAATGGGTGCGGGCGACTTGGCGGGGGCGATGGGTGCGGGCGACGGGGTAGAGTCGACTGTCAGTCGACTGCGCTTCGCCGGAACCCCCGCGCTGCGCGCCCGTAGAGTCGACCTTGGTCGACCGCTCTTCATTCGGGCCGCGCAAAAACCCCCGCGCTGCGCGCGGTAGTCGACCAACGGTCGACTCTACCCCTCCCATTCCCCATCAGATCCCCGCCAATTCCGAGGCGAATTCCCCGACGCTACTGCCCGGCCTGGCGCTTCAGCCAGCTGTCACGCTCGGCCGCCGGCAGGGCCAGGAACGCGCTGCGCACCGCATCGCGTTCCTGCGGCGGCGTGCGCTGCGCCACCAAGGTCAATTGTGACAATTGTGCAGGGCTGAGCTGGCGCAGCACGGCCAATGCAGCTTCGCGCTGTTCCGGCGGCACGAAGCCGAACAGGCCGTGCAGCTTGGGGAACTGCTGGCCGAGCTGCGGGCCCAGCCGCCAGCCCTCGCGGAAGGCCTGGTCCTGCGCCTGGAACTGTTCGCGCAACTGCTGTTGCTGGGCGGCCGGCAAGGCGGCAAAGCGCGAGGCGGCCACGCGGATGCGCTCACGCTCGCCTTCCGGCAGCGCGCGCCAGGCCGCGTAATCGGCCCGCCGTTGGCGCTGGGCGGCCACATCCAGATGGGCGAAGCCGGCCGGCGACGCGGCATCAACCGCGCTGGCCGGCACCGCGGTGGGTGGCGGCAGGTCCAGGGCATTCGGCGCGGCGGCGGCGCACAGCGGCAGGGCCAGCAGCAGGCCGGCCAGCAGGAACTTATTCATCGGCAGCAGAGGTTTCCAGCGCGGCACCCACCGGTTCGGGGTGGGTCGGTTTGGGTTCGGATTCATCCACCGGCAGCGGACCACCGGCGGCACTCCAGGCATACAGATCGGCGTCGGCCACCAGCGGGTAGTCACGGTCGGCCAGCATCGCGGCATCTTCGGCGGCGTGGCTGTCGACCGCGGCCGATGCCTGCACGTCGGTCGGCGGCAGCAATTCCACCGTCACCGGGCCCGCCTCGCCCACCACGCCTTCCGGCAGCGGGGCATCGCTGGCCGTGCGCAGGCCCTGCCAGTGCCTCCAGCCCAGCGCGGCCGCCAACAGCACGGCAACGGTGACCAGCAGGATCAGCGGGCCGCGCCAGCGCGGGCGCGCATTCGGGCGGCGGCGCTTGCCGGCCGCCGGCGTGCGGTCGTCGCGTTCGGGCGCGCGCCAGCCGGGGGTGGGGGGCTGCGTGCTGCTGCCCGGTGCGGCCGGCTGCTGCAACTGCTGCAGGCGCTTGGCCGGCAGGTCGCGGATGCGCAGCTGCACCTGCTCGGCCAGACCGCGCCAGGCGGCGGCATCGGGCTGGCCGCTGGCATCGCGCGGACAGGCCGCGGCCAGCAGCTGCTGGTAGCCGTTCTCGTCGGTGTCCAGCACCCGCGTGGCAATGCCTTCGTCCAGGCTGCCGCCCACCCGCAGCAGCAGGGCCAGGCGCGGCACGGGGGCCATGTCGCCCAGCGCGGCCAGCGACGGCGGCCACTGCCCGGCGGACGGCTCACGCAGGGCCTGGCGCTGGCCCAGCAGGGTCCAGAAGCGGGTGGGCCACTGCGCCATGGGCAGGTCGCTTGCCACCGCGGCGAAGGCACGCATCACCGCCACCAGGGTCTGCTCGGCACGGGCGGGGTCGCCGCACTGCAGCTCGGCAACCACCAGCGCGCGGCGCTCGACGCCACGCAGGAACGCCGACAGCGCGCCGGCCGCGGTCGAGGAAACAGGGGCGGGCACAGCCGTCATCGGTTACTCCAAAGGTCTGTCGGCATGATAGCGGCAGGCCCTTGGCCGCCGGCAGGGCTTGCGCCCGTGGGCACTTCGTGCTGCAGGTTGTGCACAGCATCAAGACCTGACTTGGGACGACCGGCATGGAGGCGTGAATTCAGCGTGTTTCAGCAATGTTTCACATCGATGTTGTTGATATTCAAGAACTTTTTTATGTGGCTATTTTTTGACCAACGCAACCGTGAGGCCGTTGCCATCGGCTTCCCGGGTCATCGCCGACGGGTAACGCACAAACTTATCCACAGAAGATGTGGATAAGACTGAATCTCTAATAGCCGCCTGTATTTAGGTGACATTTATGAATGCCACGACGCGTCGCGGCCGGGCCGCAACCTGCCATGCGGGCGCGCATGGGCCGTTAAACTGCGTCCATGCCCGCACTGATTCCGACCCTGCAGGTCGCGCTACCCGTTCCCCTGCCCCGCCTGTTCGACTACCTGGCCCCTGACGGCCAGGCGCCGGCCGATGCGCTGGGCTGCCGGTTGAAGGTGCCCTTCGGCAACCGTGAACTGGTGGGCATGGTGGCTGGCCTGGGCCAGACAGAGGACACGCAGGGGCTGCGCCAGGCCCTGGCCTGGGTGGACCCGCAGCCACTGCTGCAGGGCGAGCTGTGGCACAGCCTGCAATGGCTGGCCCGCTACACCCACGCGCCCTTGGGCGAAGTGGTCAGCACCGCCCTGCCCGGCCCGCTGCGGCACGGCGAGCCACTGCCCGACACCCATCACTGGGGCTGGCAGCTGACCGACGACGGCCGCACCCAGCGCGACAAACTTCGCGCCGGCAGCCGGCCGCGGCAGCTGGCCGAACACCTGGCCGAGGCCGTGGTGGACGAAGACGTGCTGGGCGCCCGCATGCCCGATTGGCGCACGGCGGCCCGCAGCCTGGCCAAGCGCGGCCTGGCCGAGCGGGTGGCGCTGGCCGTGGCCCCGCGCCACGCGCACCCGTTGCCCGGCCCGACATTGAACCCCGACCAGGCCGAGGCCGTGGCTGCGATCACCGCAGCCGATGGCTTCCAACCGTTCCTGCTGGATGGGGTGACCGGCAGCGGCAAGACCGAGGTCTACCTGCAGGCCATCATCCATTGCCTGGCGCAGGGCCGACAGGCGCTGGTGCTGGTGCCGGAAATCGGCCTGACCCCGCAGACCCTGGCGCGCTTCCGCGGGCGCCTGGGCATTCCGGTGCATGCGCTGCATTCGGGGCTGAACGACAACGAGCGCGCACGCGTGTGGGCGGCAGCATCGCGCGGCGAAGCACGGGTGATCGTCGGCACCCGTTCGGCCGTGTTCACGCCGCTGCCGCAGGCCGGTCTGTTGATCGTGGACGAGGAACACGACGGCAGCTACAAGCAGCAGGACGGCATCCGCTACCACGCGCGCGACTTCGCCCTGGTGCGGGCCAAGGCCTTGGGCATTCCCGTGCTTCTGGGCAGCGCCACACCGTCACTGGAAACCCTGCACAACACCTACGCCGGCCGCTACGCGCACCTGCGCCTGAAGCAGCGTGCCGGCGATGCACGGCCACCGCGCGTGCGCATCCTGGATGTGCGCAAGCGGCCGCTGCGCGATGGCTTGAGCGACGAAGTGCTGGCCGGCATCGGCGAACACCTGCAGCGCGGCCAGCAGGTGCTGGTGTTCAAGAACCGCCGCGGCTACGCGCCGGTGCTGCTGTGCCACGACTGCGGCTGGACCGCACCGTGCCAACGCTGCGATGCGCCGATGACCGTGCATGGCGGCGGGCGCCGCCTGCAGTGCCACCACTGCGGCGCACGCCAGCCGGCGCCGCTGGCCTGCCCGGCCTGTGCCAGCCTGGCCCTGCAGCCGCAGGGTATTGGTACCGAGCGGCTGGAAGAACATCTGGTCAGCGCCTTCGCCGACTACCCCGTGGTGCGCATCGACCGCGGCACCACCGCACGCCGCGATGCGCTGGAACAACAGCTGGCGAAACTGGGGGACCAGCCCGGCATCCTGGTCGGCACGCAGATCCTGGCCAAGGGCCACGACCTGCCCAAGCTGACCCTGGTGGTGGTGGTGGGCATCGACGAAGGGCTGTTCTCTGCCGATTTCCGCGCCAGCGAGAAGCTGGCCCAGCAGTTGATCCAGGTGGCCGGGCGCGCCGGCCGCGCGCGCGATCCCGGCGAGGTCTGGCTGCAGACCCATCACCCGGGCCACCCGCTGCTGGAAACCCTGGTGAACGGTGGCTACCACCCCTTCGCGCAGGCCGAACTGAACCAGCGCCAGGCCGCCGGCTTCCCGCCTTTCGCGCACCTAGCACTGATGCGTGCCGAGGCGCAGCAGGTCGAGCATGCCAACGCCTTCCTGCTGGCGGCGCGGCACCTGCTGGGCGAACAGAACGTGGTGGAGGCCTATGGGCCGATGCCGGCGCCGATGCCGCGCCGTGCCGGTTACCAGCGCACGCAGTTGCTGCTGTCGGCGCCACAGCGGCCGCCCCTGCATGGGGTGCTGGCGCAGCTGGTGCCGCAGCTGTACGCGCTGCCGGAAGCACGCAAGGTGCGCTGGTCGCTGGATGTGGACCCGACGGATCTTTATTGAGGGTTGCGGGGTGCCTCCGCCGGGCATGGCCCGGCGCTACCGTGGTGGCCGCCCGCAACCAACGCGCGCTTACCGCCGTTGGTAGAGTCGAGCTTGCTCGACTGTACGCGGCACCGCAGTCGAGCAAGCTCGACTCTACCCCCCACGCAGCGGGGATCAGAGCCCACCCGTCGGGTGGGATCCGACCCCAGGCAACGCGCTTACGTCAGCGGCGACATCACGCCGCGCTGGTACGCCGGGCGCTCGCGCAGCCGCGCGTACCACTGCGCCACGTGCGGCAGGTCCGGGCGCTGGATCGGCAGTTCGTACCAGGCGTAGACCAGCGATCCCAACGGGATGTCGCCCATCGCGAAGCGGTCGCCGGACAGCCACGGCTGCTTGGCCAGGGTGGCATCGGCCAGGGCCAGGTATTCGCCAGCACGCACGATGGCCGCGTTGATGCGCGCTTCGTCGCGGTCGGCCGGGGCGGTGCGCATGATGCCCCAGATCAGTTCGGAGTACAGCGGCGCCATGCGCGAGGTGCTCCAGTCCATCCACTTCTCGGCCTGGGCCCGTTCCATCGCATCTTCGGCATACAGCGTGCCCAGCGCGTAGCGCGCGCTCAGGTAACGCACGATGGTGTTCGATTCCCACAGCGGCAGGCCGTGGTCTTCGATCACCGGCACCAGGCTGTTGGGGTTCATTGCCAGGTATTCGGCCGACTGCGTGCCGCCGTGGCTGCCGCCCACTTCGATGGATTCATACGGCAGCCCGATTTCCTCGGCACACCACAGCACCTTGCGGACGTTGCTGGAATTGCGGCGGCCCCAGATCTTCAACATGCGTTTGTTCCTTGCCTGCAGCGGTGCGCCACGCTGGCGCGGAGCCGCTACGATACGCCGATCAAACGCACCCTGCTGCGCTACCGGTTCTTCTTCGGTAACGCACGCACATAGGACGATTTTCCGTCTTTCTTCAGCTCGAACAGACCGATCGCCGCCAGCAGGTCGCTGAGCTTTCCGTAGCCATAGTTGCGCGGGTCGAACGAAGCCTGGTTGCCGATCTGGCTGCCCACCGGCCCCAGGTGCGACCAGCCGTCTTCGCCTTCGGCCGACGACACCGCGCGGCGCAGCATCTTCACCAGGCGGGTATCACTGCGCATTTCCGCGCCGCTCTTGCGCGGGCGGGCTTCATCGCTGGCGGCCTGTTCGCTGGCGGCCCGCTCCACGTCGGGCGCGTCGGCATCGGGCACGCTGGCATGGGCCTGGCCCAGGGCTTCCAGATAGGTGAACTTGGAACAGGCGTTGACGAAGGGCTCGGGCGTCTTCTTTTCGCCGAAGCCATAGACCTTCACCCCGTCGGTCAGCAAACGCATGACCATGGGCGTGAAGTCGGCATCGCTGGACACGATGGCGAAGCCGTCCAGGTTGCGTGCGTACAGCAGGTCCATGGCATCGATCACCATGGCCATGTCCGATGCATTCTTGCCCTTGCTGTAGGCGAACTGCTGGATGGGGCGGATGGCGTACTCGTGCAGCACCGCCTCCCAGCCCTTCAAGCGCGGGCTCTTCCAGTTGCCGTAGGCGCGGCGCACGTTGGCCACGCCATGGCGGGCCACTTCGGCCAGCACTTCATCGATCTTCGATGCCGGCGCGTTGTCGGCGTCGATCAGCAGGGCAATGCGCTTTTCCGGTTCGGACATGGGTTCCTCGGCGAAGGGGCTGCGGCCTGAACCGAGTATCGCCGATCCCGTTGCGCAGGCATGTGACGTGCGATGATGCCGGGCGACATCCATCCCCCTCCGGAGTACGTCGATGAGCCGCGAACCAGTCCCCCACCTGGTCATCATCGGCGGCGGTTTCGCGGGCCTCTGGGCCACCCGTGCCCTGGCGCGCGAACGGATCAGGATCACCCTGGTCGACCGCCGCAACCACCACCTGTTCCAACCCCTGCTGTACCAGGTCGCCACTGCGGGCCTGTCCGCACCCGATATCGCCGCGCCGCTGCGGCATATCCTGGGCCACCAGCGCAACGTGGAAGTGCGCCTGGGCGAAGTGGTGGGCATCGAAAAACAGGGCCGCCAGATCACCCTGGCCGATGGCAGCACGCTGGGCTATGACAGCCTGCTGCTGGCCACCGGCGCCACCCATGCCTACTTCGGCAATGACCAGTGGGCCGCCGATGCGCCGGGCCTGAAGACGCTGGACGACGCGATCGCCCTGCGCCGCAAGCTGCTGCTGGCGTTCGAGCGTGCCGAAGCCGAGCCAGACCCGGAAAAGAAGGCCGCCTGGCTGAGCTTCGCCGTGGTGGGTGGTGGTCCCACCGGTGTGGAATTGGCCGGTACGCTGGCCGAGATCGCCCGCCACACCCTGCGCAACGAGTTCCGCCATATCGACCCGGCCAGCGCCAAGGTGCGGCTGGTGGAAGCCGGCCCGCGCGTGCTGTCTTCGTTCCCGGAAGTGCTTTCGCTGAAGGCACGCCGGCAGCTGGAAAAGCTGGGCGTGGAAGTGCTGACCGGCACCCCGGTCAGTGATATCGACAGCCAGGGCTTCAAGCTGGGCGACCAGTTCGTGCCTGCGCGCACGGTGGTGTGGGCCGCTGGCGTGGCCGCCTCACCACTGGCAAGGACCCTGGACGTGCCGCTGGACCGCGCCGGGCGGGTGCAGGTGCAATCGGACCTGACCCTGCCCGGCCACCCCGAGCTGTTCGTGGCCGGCGATCTGGCCGCGGTCAGCCAGGCCGATGGCCGCCCCGTGCCCGGCGTGGCACCGGCCGCCAAGCAGATGGGCAAGCACGTGGCCGAAACCATCCGCGCGCGCCTGCACGGCAAGACCGAACCCGGGGCATTCAAGTACGCCGACTACGGCAACCTGGCCACCATCGGCCGCATGGCCGCGATCGTGCACCTGGGCAAGCTGCAGCTGTCGGGCATCCTGGCCTGGTGGTTCTGGCTGGCCGCGCACGTGTTCTTCCTGATCGGCTTCCGCAACCGCATCGTGGTGCTGTTGAACTGGGCCGTGGCGTACTGGAGCTACCAGCGCAGCGCGCGCATCATCTTCGGTGATGACCAGGACGACCGGCGCCCGAAATAACGTGCAGGAAAACGGGGTCGGATCCCTTTCCGCAGGAAAGGGCTCTGACCCCATCCGCGCGTGGCGTGGATCTACTCTGCCTTCGGCTTGGGGTACCACAGCGCATTGACGATGACCCAGCGTTGGTCGAAACGGCCCATGTGGAAGTAGTCGACGAACCACGGCGTTTCCAACCGCACCGCGGCCGCATTGCCGGTCACATCGAGCACCGTGCAGCGGCGGTCCCACTGCTCCTTCGGCGTCTTCAGTGCGCCCTGCCGGGTCAGCGCAACCAGTTCTTCCTTCGACATGCGGCGCAGGCCCAGGCGTTCGTCGGGCGTATCGCCCAGCACGGCGCGCTTGGCCAGGTCCGGATGCAGCGCGCGGGCGACACGCTGCGGGTCGCCCTCCAGTTGCCCGTCCACGTAGTCATGGCAGGTCGCTTCGATGGCCGCGAGGGCCGCGAGGGTGGCGAGGGTGGCGGGGTCGGCGCTGGGGCTGGTGGCTGCAGCGACAGCGAACAACAGGGCAACGGTGGACATGGGTGTCTCCAGCGCTGGGCGTGTGGCGATGGTGGCATGGTTGGGACGCCCCATCCACGCATGGCGTGGATCTACGGGATCGCGGCCTGCAGCCAGGCCAGCTTGCGTTCGCGCGGCTGCTGCTTGAGCTGCCATTCGGCGCGCGAGGCGGCCGCGCGGTCGGGGTACTCGCGCACGGCCAGGATCTGCAGCGGCGGTCGCGCCCGGGTATAGCGTGCGCCCTTGCCGGCCTGGTGGGCGGCGAAACGGGCCGCCACGTCGGTGCTGATGCCGGCGTAGTAACTGCCGTCGCGGCATTCAAGCAGGTACAGGAACCACGGGCGGGGGGACGGGGCCATGCCCCCGATTATGCCGTGCTGCACTGCAGCGGATATACTGGCGCCCGAATGCAGGAGAGAGGCGCCACGCTGGCGCCCGCCGAAGGCGCAGGCTCCCATGATCGCTCAGGCCGGTGGGCTGGAATCCCACCAACCATGCATTCGACACGCCGAGCTGGAGAGAGGTCGCCGGGCACGCCCGCCGCGATCCGCCGAAGGGGCACGCGGTTCATCCCGCTGAACTCTCAGGCAAAAGGACAGCGGGAGCGGCACCGGTCATCGTCATTCCGTCATTGCGCAGGCAGTGGCGGTATACGCGCATGGCCGGCCCCACCGCGCCCGGAGCCTGACCCATGCTGCTGTCCATCATCTACCTGATCGCCATTTCCGCCGAAGCCATGACCGGCGCCCTGTCTGCAGGCCGCCGCCGCATGGATCTGTTCGGCGTGGTCATGATTGCCTGTGTGACTGCCCTCGGCGGCGGTTCGCTGCGCGACATCCTGCTGGGGCATTACCCGCTGGGCTGGGTGAAGCATCCGGAGTATCTGGCCTTCACCGTGTGTGCGGCGCTGATCGCCACCTGGGTGGCGCGCTGGATGCACCACTTCCGCCGCACCTTCCTGGTGCTTGATGGCCTGGGCCTGATCGCCTTCACCCTGATTGGTTGCTCGATCGCGCGCGAGGCCGGCCACGCGATGCCGATCGTGCTGATTGCCGGCATGCTGACCGGCGCCTTCGGTGGCGTGCTGCGCGACATCCTCTGCAACGAAGTGCCGCTGATCTTCCAGAAGGAGCTGTACGCGATCATCTCGCTGCTGACCGGCGCGGTGTATCTGCTGTTGCTGCACTGGGGCGTGGCCGACGCCACCGCGATCCTGTGCTGCCTGGGCGGTGGCTTCGCGCTGCGCCTGCTGGCGATCCATTACCGCTGGGAAATGCCCAAGTTCGTGTACCACGACGAAGTGCATTGAGCAGTGCGTAGAGTCGAGCTTGCTCGACTGCTGTGCTTCGTAGAGTCGAGCTTGCTCGACTGCTCCCGGCAAAAGCAGTCGAGCAAGCTCGACTCTACGCATCCAGGCCCCACCAAGCATCACCGCACACCGCACATCGCACGCATCCAGGTCCCCGCGAGGCACCACCGCAATCCGCACGCATCCAGGCCTCGCCAGGCAGCACCGCAATCCGCACGCATCCAGGCCTCGCCAAGCATCACCGCATGCGGCGCACACCCGCACGCCCACGGCATGACCTTGGTCATGCGGCAATCGGCAGGCTGATTGGCTACCATGGGCGCCCCGTCGCACGCGCGACGGCATCCAGCCACGCCGCGCTGCGGCCCCGCCAGACAACTCCCCTCCCCCGCTGCCCGCGGCGCGCGATGCGCGCGCGGGCGTACATGTTCCTGCGCGCGCGCAGGGCGCAGGATGCCCCATGTCCGCTGTCGATCCGTCCCGTAGCACCCCACCCCGTTTCCGTCGCGCATGGCTGATTGCCGCCGTGCTCGTGGCCGCCGCCCTGCTGGCCTGGTGGATTTGGCCGCAGGCCGACGCAGGTGTGGCCGCCAGCAGCCCCGGCAAGACGGTACCGGTGCGCGTGGCGCGGGTCAGCGCCGAACCGCTGGTACTGCGCCTGAAAGCGGTGGGCACGGTCACCCCGCTGCACAGCGTGGTGGTGCGCAGCCGCGTGGACGGCGAGCTGATGCGCCTGCACTTCCAGGAAGGCCAGCAGGTGAAGGCCGGCGATCTGCTGGCGCAGATCGACCCGCGCCCATACGAAGTGAAGCTGGCGCAGGCACAGGGCACCCAGCAGCAGAACCTGGCGGAGCTGGAAAACGCCGAACGCCAGTTGCAGCGCTACCGCGAACTGCAGCGCCAGCACTTCGTCTCGGCACAGGAACTGAGCGACCAGCAGAGCAAGGTGCGCCAGCTGCAGGGCCGTCGCATCAGCGACCAGGCCGCCGTGGACGAAGCACGCCTGCAGCTGCAGTACACCCGCATCATCGCGCCGGTAAGCGGCCGCGTTGGCCTGCGCCGGCTGGACGTGGGCAACCTGGTGCAGGCCAGCGATGCCGAAGGCCTGGTCACCCTGGCCCAGACCGCGCCGATCAGCGTGCTGTTCACCGTGCCCGAACCGGAACTGCCGGCGCTGCTGGATGCGGTACAGGCACAGCCGGCGCTGGCCGTGGAAGCCTGGGACCGCGAAGAACGCACGCAGCTGGCGCACGGCGCACTGTCCAGCGTGGACAACCGCATCGACACCGCCACCGGCACGTTGAAGCTGCGCGCGCAGTTCGACAACGCAGACCAGGAGCTGTTCCCGAACCAGTTCGTCAACGTGCGCCTGCAATTGGGCGAGCACCCGGCGCTGCTGATTCCCGATGCCGCCGTGCAGTTCGGCAGCCAGGGCAACTACGTGCACATCGTCGACAAGAACAACAAGGCGCAACGCCGCACCGTGGTGCTGGGCCCGGCCGATGATGGCCGCGTGGCCGTGCGCTCGGGGCTGCAGGCCGGCGACCAGGTGGTGATCGAAGGCATCGACGGCCTGGAAGATGGCACCGCGGTGGAGATCGTGGCCGAACCCGCCGCGCAGGCGAAGGCGGCCAAGGCCGGCGCATGAACCTGTCGCGCCCCTTCATCCTGCGCCCGGTCGCCACCACGCTGCTGATGGTGGCGCTGCTGCTGTCCGGCGTGCTGGCCTACCGGCTGCTGCCGGTGGCCGCGTTGCCGCAGGTGGACTACCCGATCATCCAGATCACCACGCTGTATCCGGGCGCCAGCCCGGAGCTGACCACGCGCACCATCACCGCCCCGCTGGAACGCCAGCTCGGGCAGATTCCGGGGCTGAAGCAGCTGTCGTCGACCAGCTCCGGTGGTGCCTCGGTCATCACCCTGCAGTTCGGCCTGGAGGTGTCGCTGGGGGTGGCCGAGCAGGACGTGCAGGCGGCCATCAACGCCGCCGGCAGCTTCCTGCCGGACGATCTGCCGGTGCCGCCGGTGTACCGCAAGGTGAACCCGGCCGACACGCCTATCATCACCCTGGCGGTGACCTCGCAGGGCCTGTCGCTGCCGCAGGTGCACGATCTGGTGGATACGCGCATCGCCCAGCGCCTGGCCCAGTTGCCCGGCGTGGGCCTGGTCAGCCTGGCCGGTGGCCAGCGGCCTGCCGTACGCATCCAGGTCAATGCCGCCGCGCTGGCGGCCAATGGGCTGGGCATGGACCACATCCGCACGGCCATTGCTGCCGCCAATGTGAACCTGCCCAAGGGCAGCTTCGACGGCCCGATCCGTGCGGTGATGCTCGATGCCAACGACCAGATGCGCAACGCGGACGAGTACCGGGCACTGGTACTGGCCTGGCGCGAAGGCGCACCGCTGCGCCTGGGCGACGTGGCCACCATCACCGACGGCGCCGAGAACCGGCAGCTGGCCGCGTGGAGTGGTACCGAACCCGCCGTGCTGGTGAACCTGCAGCGCCAGCCCGGCGCCAATGTGATCGCCGTGGTGGAACAGGTGCGCGCGATGCTGCCGCAGTTGCAGGCCACCTTGCCCGCCGGTGTGCAGATGAAGGTGCTGAGCGACCGCACCGAATCGATCCGCGCCTCGGTACGCGGCGTGCAGAAGGAACTGGTGCTGGCCATCGGCCTGGTCGTGCTGGTCACCTGGGTGTTCCTGCGCAACGGCCCGGCCACGCTCATTCCCAGCGTAGCGGTGCCACTGTCGCTGGTCGGCACCTTCGCGGTGATGCTGCTGGCCGGCTACTCGCTCAACAACCTGACCCTGATGGCGCTGACCATCGCCACCGGCTTCGTGGTGGACGATGCCATCGTGATGCTGGAAAACATCGCCCGCCACCTGGAAGAAGGTGAAAGCCCGCAGGAAGCGGCGCTGAAGGGCGCGGCCGAGATCGGCTTCACCCTGGTGTCGCTGACCGTGTCGCTGATCGCAGTACTGATCCCACTGCTGTTCATGGCCGACCTGGTGGGCGCGCTGTTCCATGAGTTCGCGGTGACGCTGGCGGTGGCGATCGGCATTTCGCTGCTGGTGTCGCTGACGCTGACACCGATGCTGTGTGCGCGCTTCCTGAAGCAGCATGCGAAGGGGTCAGAGCCCCAGGGGGATCTGACCCCCTTCCCGCCGAAGCGCGATGTGTTCGACCGCATCATCGCCATCTACGATCACCAGCTGCACTGGGTGCTGCAGCGCCAGCCGCTGATGCTGCTGGCCACCGTGGCCACGCTGGCGCTGACCGTGGCGCTGTACTTCGCCGTGCCCAAGGGCTTCTTCCCGGTGCAGGACGCCGGCCTGGTGCAGGGCATCAGCGAAGCGCCGCAGGCGATCTCGTTCCAGGCCATGCGCGAGCGGCAACTGGCGCTGGCCGAGGCCATCGAGGCCGATCCGGCGGTGGCCAGCCTGTCTTCGTACATCGGCGTGGACGGCAACAATGCCACGCTCAACACCGGCCGCCTGCTGATCGAACTGAAGCCGCACGGCGACCGCGACGCCGCCGATGTGGTGATGGCGCGCCTGCAGCAGCGTGTGGCGAAGATTCCCGGCATCACCCTGTACCTGCAACCGGTGCAGGAGCTGGGCATCGAAGACCGCATCAGCCGCACCCAGTACCAGTTCACCCTGACCACGCCGGAACAGCAGACGCTGGAAACCTGGACGCCGCGGCTGCTGCAGGCCCTGCGCCAACAGCCGGCGCTGCGCGATGTGGCCAGCGACCTGCAGATGCAGGGCCGACAGGCACGGGTGAACATCGACCGCGACGCCGCCGCACGCCTGGGCGTGAGCGTGGAAGCGGTGGCCGATGCGCTGTACGACGCCTACGGGCAGCGGCAGATTTCCACCATCTTCACCCAGGCCAGTCAGTACCGCGTGGTGCTGGAAGCCGATCCGGCACGGCAGCCCGGGCCCGAGGCGATCAGCGGCCTGCGCGTGCGCAACAGCGCCGGCCAGACCGTACCGCTGGGCGCGGTGGCGCGGGTGGAACTGGGGCCCGCCGCCCTGCTGCGCAACCACGTGGGCCAGTTCCCGGCGGCCACGCTGTCGTTCAACCTGGCGCCTGGCGCGTCGCTGGGCGAAGGCGTTGCCGCGGTGCAGGCCGCGCGTGCGGCTATCGTGCTGCCGGCCAGCATCGAACTGCGCCTGCAGGGTGCGGCCGCAGCGTTCAGCAGTTCACTGTCGTCCACGCTGTGGCTGATCCTGGCCGCGGTGGTGGTGATGTACATCGTGCTGGGCGTGCTCTACGAGAGCTTCGTGCACCCGATCACCATCCTGTCCACCCTGCCCTCGGCCACGGTCGGTGCGTTGGCCGCGCTGTGGGTGAGCGGGCGCAGCCTGGACCTGATCGCCGTCATCGGCATCGTGCTGCTGATCGGCCTGGTGAAGAAGAACGCGATCATGATGATCGACTTCGCATTGGACGCGCAGCGCACGCGCGGCATGACCCCACGCGAGGCAATCCACCAGGCCGCGCTGCTGCGTTTCCGTCCGATCCTGATGACCACCTTGGCGGCACTGTTCGGTGCGGTACCGCTGATGCTGGCCACCGGTTCGGGCGCGGAACTGCGGCAGCCGCTGGGGTGGGTGATGGTGGGCGGCCTGCTCGTCAGCCAGGTGCTGACCCTGTTCACCACGCCGGTGATCTACCTGGCCTTCGACCGCCTGCAACGCGGTCGCTCGGCGACCGCCGCCGGCGCTGCCGAGGCGCGCGCATGAGCCCCATCGCGCGCCTGGCCCGGGCCTGCGTGCAACGACCGGTGGCCACGATCCTGCTGGCCGTGGCGCTGATGCTGGCCGGTCTGCTGGCGCTGCGGCTGCTGCCGGTGGCGCCGCTGCCGCAGGTGGATTACCCGGCCATTGAAGTAAGCGCCAGCCTGCCCGGCGCCTCGCCCGAATCGATGGCCGCCACCGTGGCCACGCCACTGGAACGTGCGCTGGGCAGCTTGCCCGGCATCTCGCGCATCGATTCGGCCAGCACCCAGGGGCAGACGTCGGTGGAGTTGAAGTTCGTACTCGGCCGCGATATCGACGAAGCCGCACGCGAAGTGCAGGCGGCAATCAACCTGGCGCGCGGGCAGTTGCCCAGTGGCATGCCGGGCATGCCGCAGTACCGCAAGGTGAATCCGTCGCAGGCGCCGATCCTGGCGCTGGCCCTGACCTCGGACACGCTGCCGCCGGGCCAGCTCTACGACCTGGCCTCCACCGTGCTGGCGCAGAAACTGTCCCAGGTACCGGGCGTGGGCGAAGTGCAGGTGGGCGGCAGCGCCTTGCCCGCGGTGCGCGTATCGCTGGACCCGAACGCACTGAACCATGCCGGCCTGGCGCTGGAGGACGTGGCCCAGGCCATCGCCCGTGCCAATGCCGTGCGCCCGCTGGGCGCGGTGGGCGATGACCGCCAGCAGTGGCAGCTGGAAGCGCCGCTGCAGCTGCGCCAGGCCGCGCAGTACCAGCAACTGGCGCTGAAGGTCAGCGATGACCGCACGCTGCGGCTGGGCGATGTGGCGGTGGTTGCCGATGGGGTGGAAGACCGCTACGCCAGCGGTTTCCACAATGAACGCCCGGCCGTGCTGCTGATCGTCAGCCGCCAGCCCGGCGCCAACATCATCGCCACCGTCGATGCCATCCAGGCCCAGCTGCCGCAGCTGCATGCACTGCTGCCCAGCCACGTGGACATGCGCCTGGTGATGGACCGCTCGCCGGTGATCCGCGCCACCCTGCACGAAGCCGAGCTGACCCTGGTGCTGGCCATCGTGCTGGTGGTGCTGGTGGTACTGGCCTTCCTGGGCCACTGGCGTGCCGCGCTGGTGCCCAGCATAGCCATTCCGGTGGTGCTGTTCGGCACCCTGGCGCTGATCGCGCTGATGGGGTTCTCGCTCAACACGCTTTCGCTGATGGCGCTGATCGTGGCCGCGGTGCTGGTGGTGGACGATGCCATCGTGGTGCTGGAAAACATCGCCCGCCACCGCGAGCTGGGCGCCGACCGCTGGCAGGCCGCCGTGCGCGGCGCCTCGGAAGTGGGTGCCACCCTGCTGTCGATGAACCTGGCGCTGGCCGTGGTATTCGTCTCCATCCTGTTCCTGGATGACTTCGTGGAACGCCTGTTCCGCGAATTCTCGCTCACCCTGGTGGCGGCAATGGGCGTGTCGGTGGTGGTGGCCCTGAGCCTGGTGCCGATGCTGTGCGCGCGCCTGTTCGTGGACGATGCGCAGCACACCTCGCGCTGGCAGCGCGGCAGCAATGCGCTGTTTGAACGCGTGCGCACGGCCTACCTGCGCACCCTGCAGGCCAGCCTGCGGCAGCTGCGCTGGCCCCTGCTGGCGTTCGTGGCGGTCATCGCGCTCAATGCGTGGCTGTTCCAGCAGGTGCCCAAGGGCGTGGTGCCCAAGCAGGACACCGCACAGCTGCGCGGCTTCGCGCGCGGCGATGACGGCCTTTCGTTCCAGGCCATGCAGCCGAAGATCGATGCCTACCGCGCGCTGCTGCTGTCCGACCCGGCCATCGAGGACATCATCGGCTATATCGGTGGCAGCAACGGGGTCAACAACGCCTTCATCATGATCAAGATGAAGCCGCTGGCCGAGCGCAAGGTGTCCAGCCAGGAAGTGATCGACCGCCTGCGTGCGCGCCTGCCGCAGCTTCCCGGCGGCAACCTGTACCTGTGGGTAGACCAGGACATCCGCCTGGAAGGCGGTGGCAGCAGCGGCCAGTACGAATTCCAGCTGCTGTCGGCCGACATGGCGCCGCTGCGCGAGTGGGCACCGAAGGTAGCCGCAGCACTGCGCGCCCTGCCCGAGCTGGTGGACGTGGAAGCGCAGGGCGAAGCCGGCATGCGCCAGGTGGTACTGGATATCGACCGGGAAGCGGCCGCACGCCACGGCGTGGACCTTCGCACCGTGGCCAACATGCTCAACAACTCCTTCAGCCAGCGCCAGGTCGCCACCCTGTATGACAGCCTGAACCAGTACCGGGTGGTGATGGAACTGGACCCGAAGCACACCCAGGACCCGGGCACGCTGGCGCGCCTGCAGGTGATCGACGGCAACGGCCAGCGCATTCCACTTTCCAGCATCGCCAGCTGGCGTTACGGCATGGCGCCGGACCGCATCTACCACAGCGAACAGTTCGCCTCGATCTGGATCGAGTTCGCGCTGGCACCGGGCGTTGGCCTGGAACAGGCCACGCAGGCCATCAATACCGCCATGGCACAGCTGATGCTGCCGCGTTCGGTGCAGGCCAAGCTGTCGGGCGAAGCCGGCGGCCTGGACAGCCTGCGTTCGCGCCAGTTGTGGCTGGTGCTGGGCGCCACGCTGGCGGTCTACCTGGTGCTGGGCGTGCTGTACGAGAGTTTCCTGCAACCGCTGGTGATCCTGTCCACGCTGCCATCGGCCGGCATCGGTGCGCTGCTGGCGCTGTGGCTGTTCGGCAACGAACTGAACCTGATCGCCTTGCTCGGGCTGTTCCTGCTGGTGGGCGTGGTGATGAAGAACACGATCCTGCTGGTGGACTTCGCGCTTGCGGGCGAGCGGCGCGGTCTGAGCGCGCAGGATGCGGTGATGGAGGCGGCACGACTGCGCCTGCGGCCGATCCTGATGACCTCGCTGGCGGCACTGCTGGGCACGCTGCCGCTGATGCTGGCCAATGGCGAGGGCTGGGAACTGCGGCAGCCGCTGGGCATCGCGATTGTGGGCGGGTTGCTGGTCAGCCAGTGGCTGACGCTGTACACGACGCCGGCGATGTATCTGGCGTTGGCGAGGATTCGGGCGGGGCGGTGATTGCGGGCGGTTCATCCACGCATGGCGTGGATCTACTGTAGAGCCGAGCCATGCTCGGCTGCTTTCTGCGTCAGTCGAGCATGGCTCGACTCTACAAAAAAACCGATATCACCACCCCGGCGATGTACCTGGCGCTGTCGCACTTACGCAGCGCCAGGCGCATCGCCGGTGCGGACGGGTCGGTCTCCAACTCCGACCGACCCTGATCGCGGCCGCGCCCCCGCAGGCGCTGGCCGCCATCCACACACGTGCCGCACTCAAGCGGCTTCGGACACCTTCACTTCACGGCGGGCGCGCACGGCAGCGGCCAAGCGCTCCAGCACCTGCACGGTGGTGTCCCAATCAATGCAGCCATCGGTGATGCTCTGGCCGTAGACCAGCGGCTGGCCTTCCACCAGTTCCTGGCGGCCACCGACCAGGTGGCTTTCCACCATCACGCCGACAATGCGGTGCTCGCCGTCTTCCAACTGGGTGGCGATGTCCTCGATCACCTTCGGCTGGTTGTCCGGATTCTTCAGGCTGTTGGCGTGGCTGGCATCGATCATCAGACGGGTCGGTAGCTTGGCCTTGGCCAGCGCCTGGCAGGCCTCGCCCACGCTGGCCGCATCGTAGTTCGGCTGCTTGCCGCCACGCAGAATCACATGGCAATCCGGGTTGCCGGTGGTGGACACGATGGCCGTGCCGCCCTGCTTGGTGACCGACAGGAAGTGATGCGGATTCGACGCCGCGCCCACCGCATCGGCGGCAATCTTCACGTTGCCGTCGGTACCGTTCTTGAAGCCCACCGGGCACGACAGCCCCGAGGCCAGTTCGCGGTGCACCTGGCTTTCGGTGGTGCGTGCGCCGATGGCGCCCCAGGCGACCAGATCGGCGATGTACTGCGGCGAGATCACATCGAGGAACTCGACGCCGGCCGGCAGGCCCAGCTTGTTGATGTCGCGCAGCAGGCCGCGGGCAATGCGCAGGCCCTTGTCGATCCTGAAGCTGCCATCCAGGTCCGGGTCGTTGATCAGGCCCTTCCAGCCCACCGTGGTGCGCGGCTTCTCGAAGTACACGCGCATGACGATTTCCAGTTCGCCGGCCAGCGCATCGCGCAGGGGCTTCAGGCGCTGGGCGTACTCGATGGCTGCGTGCGGATCGTGGATCGAGCACGGGCCCACCACCACGGCCAGGCGGTCGTCGCGGCCGTGCAGAATCTGGTGCAGGGCCGCGCGCGAGGCGCTGACGGTGTCGGACGCTTCATCGTCGCAGGGCAGCATCGCCAGCAGCTGGGCAGGCGGTGTGAGCGGTTCGATGGTGCGGATACGCAGGTCGTCGGTGTGCGGGGGCATGGCGGGGGGTCTCTACGGAAGGTGGGGGTCCGCAGCGTGGCGACAAGAAAAAAGCCGCCAGGTTCGCTGGCGGCTTTCGGGAATGCGTCTGAAGGTTTCTTCAGGGTGAGCGCAGTCCTTCCTCCGCCGGGGGCTTCGGAAAGTAATACCAATAAAAGTTGGCGTGGGCTGCGTTCATGGGATGTATTGATAACACAGGGTTTTGGCGGGTGCCAACTGTTTCATTCGCAACTGGGGCTGCGGTTCAGCCGCGCTGGCACTAGCGCTTGCCGTGTACTTCCAGGTCCAGCAGCAGGCCTTCGTGGATATCCACCCAGCGCTCCACCACGCGGTCCAGCTCCTGCCGGGCTTCATCCAGTTGTTCGGGATTGAGCAGGGAGCGTGCGGTGTAGAGATCGGACACCAGCCGCCGCAGGGTCGATTCCAGGATGGCCACCGACGGACCCTCCACGCCCGGCAACTGCAACGCTGGGCTGTCGCCAAGGGTTCCGTACAGCGTGACCTGGAGCTTGCTCTGCATGATCGACTTCCCTGCGGGTGGACATGGGCAGTACCCATGTTTACCCGGAATCGATGACATGCGCATGTGCCGCGATGGTCCGGGCGGGTCGAGGGCTGGGTAGAGTCGAGCTTGCTCGACTGACACAGACAGCAGTCGAGCAAGCTCGACTCTACCAAGGCAAGTGCAACAGCAGTCGAGCAAGCTCGACTCTACAACTTCGTGAGCGAGCGTTGGGCGCGGGTGCGCATGTACCCATTGGCGCTGCTGGCGTGCTCGCGCTGCCAGCGGTCGCACAGTTCGCGCAGCCAGTGTGGCTTGGTCTTGCCGGCGTCGTTCAGCCAGTTGCCTACCGAGTCCTGCACGTAGCGTTCGGGGTCGTTGGCCAGTGCTTCCAGCAACGGCAGCGCGTGCTCTGGCTGTTGCTTGAACACGGCGATGTGCGTGGCCCACACCCCGCGTGGGCGCAGTGCTTCGCAGGCGTAGCGGCGCAGGTAGGGCGAGGCCTCCCGGGTCCAGGGCAGCAACAGCTGCAGCGCCTGCAGCGGGGCCGCGACCAGATCGGCACGCACCGCCAGCCATGCCCATTCGCGCACCCCAAAATGCGCGTCGTCGGCCAGCGGGCGCATGGCCTGCAGCTTGTCGGGCAACGTGAGCGTGTGATCACTGCCAATCAGGTAGCAGGCCCAGCCACGCACGGTGTCCGAGGGATGCGACTGCCATTGCGCGGCTGCGCCCTGCCCGGCTTCGCGCAGCAGCACTGCGGCCAGCGCCATGCGCTGGGTGATGCCCTTGCTGGCGGCATCGTGCATGCGCTGCAGCGCGTATTCGGGAACATCCGCAACGGCACGCAGCAGTGCTGCGAAATCCACTGCAAGGCATTCGGCCAGGTGCGAACTGGCTGCGGCGCCGGTATCCAGCTCACGTTGCCGCGTGGGGCTGATCACCGTGCTCATGGCTGGGACGAACGGCCGCTGTCGGTGTGCTGCCAGACCTTGGCCAGCAACCGCGAAAGCTGCAGCTGCTCCGCGCCATCCAGGCCATCGAACAGACCGCCTATCCATTGCGTGTGCTGGTTGAACAGATCGTCGGCCAGGCGCTTGCCGCGCGCGGTCATCACGATCTGCAGGCGGCGCCCGTCTTCGGCGTCGCTGCGTCGCTGCAGCAGCCCCTCGCGCTGCAACCCGTCCAACAGGCCACTGATGGTGGCGCGGCTGACCCCGGCGCGTTCGGCCAGTTCATGGGGCGGCAACGTGCCGCCGGCGCCGTGCAGCAGGAACAGCACGATGAAACGTCCTTCGCTGAGCCCATGCGGGGCCAGTCGCGTGGCGCAGTCGCGGTCGATCACGGCCGATACGGAGAGCAGCTGGAAGCACAGGCGCAGCTGGGCCAGGTTGGCGTGGCCGCGGCGGGTGGCTTCTTCTATCAGCGCGATGTGTTTGGCTTCCAGCACTCTGCTCGCCCATGTGATTAGGCGGCTAATCATACTGATGAAAGAGCGGGTGATGCAAGACCTGGCGGTAGAGTCGAGCTTGCTCGACTGAAGCAAACAGCAGTCGAGCAAGCTCGACTCTACGAACGGCGGGAGCAAAAGCAGTCGACGCTACCGGGGCAGGTGCAGGCGGGCGATCAGGCCGCCGCCTTCGCGGTCCAGCAGCTGCAGGGAACCGCCGTGGTGGCGGGCGGCATTGGCCGCAACGGCCAGACCCAGGCCGGTGCCGCCGGTGGCGCGGCTGCGCGAGGTTTCGCTGCGCTGGAAGGGCTGCAGCAGGCGCTGACGATCTGCGGTGGGAATGCCGGGGCCGCGATCCATCACATCCAGCTGCAGCGTTTGGTCGCACTGCACGGCACGCAGTTCCACCGCGCCCGCGTAGCGGCTGGCATTGTCGATCAGGTTGTCCAGCGCGCGCCGCAGCAGCAGGGCGTCGGCACGGCACAGCAGGGTCGCGGGCAGCACTGCCGTCAGGTCGACACCGCGCAGCCGCGCCGCCTGCACGCAGTCGTCCAGCAGCGGCGCGATGTCCATCAGCTGCAGCTGCGATGGCTGCAACTCGCCGCGGGCGTAGTCCAGTACCTGCTCGATCATGGCGTTCATGCGCTCGATGTCGGCCACCATGCGTTCGGCCTGTGCGGGCGGTGCGAAGTCCGCGCGCAGGCGCAGGCCGGTCAGCGGCGTGCGCAGGTCGTGTGCCACGGCGGCCAGCATGCGGGTCATCTGCTGCGCCTGCTCACGCAGGCGGGTGCGCCCTGCATCCAGCGCGATGGCCAGCATCTGCACCTCGCGCGGCCCATCGTCGGGCAGCGGCGCCTGCGCGTGCAAGTCCAGCGTGGCACTGGCCTCGGCCAGCCGGCGCAGCGGACGGCCCAGCCGCACCGCCGCCCAGGCGGCCAGCGGCGCCAGCAGCACGGTGCCGCCAAGCAGGGCCAGCAGTACCTGCCTGCGCCACGCAGCCAGATCGCTGTAGGCGCTGCTGACCACGCGCCAGCGCCCATCGGCCTGCTGCACGGCCAGTTCAAACGGCGGCCAGGGCAGACTGGCCAGCACCTGCTGCGCGGCCCGCAGCACGGCGGCGTCGCCATCGCGCCCCTGCTCGCCGCCGGCGGCCACCACATGGACATCCGGCGGCCGGTTGTTGCCCGCCCAGACCAAGCGCACCTGCTGCGCGGGCTGCTGCAGGCCGTCCATTGCCAGCGCCTGCAGGCGCGCATGGCCGGTACCGGATGGGGCCTGCGCGCGCACGTCCACGCGCAGGCCTACGCTGTCGGCCGCACGCTCGCCGCGCAGCACCTGCATGGCCTGGTCCAGCCGCATCTGTGGCGCCGCCGGGCGCGGCAACCAGCCGACCACCGCCATGCTGACTGCAGTGGCCAGCAGCAGGCTGCTGAGCGCCAGCAGGGCGATCCAGCGCGCGGTGCTCCATCGCGGCCTCACAGCCGTTGCACCGTCGCACCGAAGCGATAGCCCTCGCCGCGCAGGGTCTGCACCAATCCTTCGGCATCGCCGGCGGCCTGGGCCAGTTTGCGGCGCAGGCGGCTGATGGCCAGATCGACGGCGCGGTCAACGCTGTCGCTGTCATCACCACGGGTCAGCTGCATCAGTTGCTCGCGGTCCAGCACCCGGCCGGGCCGCTCGGCCAGCGCCTGCAGCAAGGAAAATTCGCCGCGGCTGAGCACGACTTCGGCGCCGTCTGGTGCCAGCAGGCGGCGCTGCTCGGGCAGCAGGCGCCAGCCAGCAAAGCGCAGCTCGATGGGGGTCTGTGCGTGCAGTTTTTCCTGCCGGCGCAGCAGTGCGCGCACCCGCGCCAGCAGTTCGCGTGGGTCGAACGGTTTGCCCAGGTAATCATCGGCGCCCATTTCCAGCCCGATCACGCGGTCCGGCGCACTGCCCATGGCCGACAGCATCAGGATCGGAATGGCCCGCGACTGCAGGCGACGGCACACCGACAGGCCGTCTTCGCCCGGCATCATCCAATCCAGGATGATGGCGTCGGGGCGTTCGGCTTGCAGCAGCACGTCCATGGCCGCGGCATCGGCTGCCACGCGCACGCGGTAGCCGTGCAGCAGCAGATGGTCGGCGATGGCATCGCGGATGCTGGCATCGTCATCCACGACGAAAAGGGTGGCGGTAGCATTCATGCAGCCAGTATGACGGCGCTGTGTATCGGCCCGGTATCAGCAGCGACATACCGGCAACACGCGCCTGCGGCGAAATGGCCACTCGTTCCCGAGGAATACACCGATGCGCCTGGCACTGCTGCCCCTGCTATTGACCGCCCTGCCCGCCGTGGCAGAACCCCCTGCGCTGCACAGCCTGCCGATGACGATGCAGGCCAGCCACCCCACCGTGCTGGGCACGCTGGACGGCCGCGACGAGCCGCTGCACCTGGTGGTGGACAGCGCCGCCAGCGCGACCCTGCTGGATGCCGCCGTGGTGCAGCGCTTCGGGCTGCAGGACGCGAACGCGCGCGATCATGATGCGCAGGGTGCCAGTGCCGGCGGCCTGGCCCTGCGCAGCACGCGCCGCGTGGCGATGGCATTGGGCAGCCTGCAGCTGCAGATGACCGCGCTGCAGGCCGACCTGGCCAGCCTGTCGTCGGCAGACAGCGCGCCGTTGCACGGCATCATCGGCCAGGACATCACCGCGCGCTTCGATACGCGCTGGGATTTCGCCAACGAACGCCTGATGCTGTGGCCAGCGCGGACACTGCCGACCTCCGGCACGCACTGCCAAGACAACGCCCTGCCCGACCGCAGTGGCGTGCTGAAGGGCTTCGGCTTCGTCACCCTGCGCCTGGGCGATGATGGCGTGGAGGCCATCGGCGTGGTCGACACCGGTGCCGCGCAGACCATCCTCAACAACGCGGCGGCCAGCGCCCTGGGCCTGCGCACCGATGGCCGCGATGCGCGCGTGCGGGCGCGTAGCAAGGGCAGCGAAGGGTTGGGCGGCAAGCCGACGCCCACGTGGCTGCACACCCTGCCGGCGCTGGCCAGTGCAGGCTGGCAGCACCCCGCGGTGGAGGTGCGCATCAGCGAACTGCCCGTGTTCCGGGCCATCGGCCTGGACCAGCGCCCGGCGGTGATCCTGGGCGCGGACGTGATGCAGGGCGGCCAGGTGGATATCAGCGCAGGTGCCGAGCGGATCTGCCTGCGGCGGCCGCCGCAGGGATGACGATGGGCGATGACGGCGGCGCCGGGCGGGGGTAGGATCGCCCGGTCCCATCAGGAGTTCCGCGCATGTGCCGTGTTTTCCTGCTGTTGCTGACGCTGCTGCCACTGGCCGGACTGGCCGCGCCCGCTCTGCCGGTTCCAACGCCGGAGCGCATCGACGCCGAAGCCCAGCGCCTGATGCGGGCCGCGCATGCACGCGGCATGGCCGTGGCGGTCATTGATGGCGGCAAGGTGGTGCACGTGGCCGCCTATGGCGAACGCAACGCCGCCGGAGAGCCGCTGCGC
Organism: Stenotrophomonas sp. YAU14D1_LEIMI4_1; assembly: GCF_003086815.1. Classification (NCBI taxonomy): domain Bacteria; kingdom Pseudomonadati; phylum Pseudomonadota; class Gammaproteobacteria; order Lysobacterales; family Lysobacteraceae; genus Stenotrophomonas; species Stenotrophomonas sp. YAU14D1_LEIMI4_1. The sequence goes on from NZ_CP025997.1 coordinate 3,805,008, forward strand.
ACCGACACCGTGATGTATGCGGCATCGCTGACCAAGATGGCCTTCGGCCATCTGGTGGCCCAGTTGGCGCAACAGAAGGTGATCGATCTGGATGCCAGCATTGCCACGGCATTGGACAAGCCGCTGCCGGACTACCCTGCCGAACCACGGAAGTACGCCGACTACACCGTATTGGCCGACGACCCGCGCTGGCGCCAGCTGACACCGCGCCTGCTGCTGAACCATGCCAGCGGATTTGCCAACTTCGCTTTCCTTGAACCTGACGGCCGCTTGAGGTTCCACTTCGATCCCGGCAGCCGCTATGGCTATTCCGGCGAGGGGTTGATCCTGCTGCAGTTCGTGCTCGAGCGCGGGCGCCCGGGCCTGGACGTGGGCACGCTGATGCAGCAGCGCGTGTTCGATCGCTTCGGCATGCCACGCACCAGCATGATGTGGCGCAATGATTTTGCCGGCAACCTGGCCGATGGCTGGACCCAGCAGGGCAGCGCCGAACCGCACGATGAGCGCAGCCGCGTGCGTGCGGCCGGGTCGATGGACACCACCATCAACGACATGGCCCATTTCGCAGCCGGCTACGTGCGCGGCGAGGGTCTGTCGACGGCGATGCGCAGGGAGCTGGTGCGCCCGCAGCTGCCGATCACCACCGCCAGCCAGTTCCCCACGCTGCAGCCGGAGCTGCCCGCAGCGCAGCAGCGCAGCGATCTGGCGGCCGGCCTGGGCGTGGTGACCTTCCGGGGCCCGCAGGGGCCGGGCTTCTACAAGGGCGGCCACGATGATGCCGTCGGCAATACGCTGGTCTGCCTCGAACAGCGCCAGCGCTGCGTGGTGATCCTGGGCAACGATGTACGTGCCCAAGCCACCTTCCCTGCATTGGTGGCATTCGTACTGGGCGACACCGGCGTGCCCTGGCAGTGGGAGTACGGTGCGTCGAAGGCGTTCGTGAAGTAGATCGGCGCCCGCTGCCTCAACCGGCCTGTTCGAAGAACATCAGGTAGACCAGACGCCCGTTCTCCGCGCAGTCGCCGAAGGCAGGCCCAGCCGTGTGCCAGAACCACGGGCGCAGCAGCACCAGACGGTTGAAACGCATGGGAATGGTCATGGTCGGTTCCCAGGCGCTTTCGTCGTTGCTGTCGCGTTCGATGATGTCGCGGTGCATGGCCGCGCCATCGGCGTAGCCCAGTGCGGCCAGCTCGGCCGGGTTCAGTGCCAGGCGGTCGGTGTTGGTGCGGCGGTGGCGGAAGAATTCAGTGCCCCCTGGCAATGTTCGGGCGCGCTCAGGTAGAGGATGCCCGACCAGTGCGAATGGTCGGTATGCACCCGCGCCCGACCCACGTCGTTGGCCACGGTCAGGCGGAATTTCCCATGCGACTGCAGCGGCTGCACCGGCCGCAGCGGCTCGTTCAACAGGCGCGAGGCGGCACCGGCCAGCCCCTGCATTTCCAGGCGCTGCAGCGAATTGCGGCCCGGGAATGCGCCATCCTGCTCGGGGTAATCCAGGCCCAGGCCGGCACGGCGCAGGCCCTGCGCATCGGCCGGGGAAAGAAAGTCGTCGACGACGAGGAACGAAGTAGGCATGCGCGGAGGCTAGTGCCGGCAGATTGCGGCGGCAAGGCAGCGTGCAGCATGAAACCGGCCGGCGCGAACCTGCTTGCGTGCGCGCATCCACGCAGGGCGTGGACCCACAAAAAAACCCCGCCTTGCGGCGGGGTTTTTCATTGCATCGGGAAGGCGTGGACTTAGAAGTCCATGCCGCCCATGCCACCCATGCCGCCCATGCCACCGGCGCCGCCCATGGCCGGCTCGTCCTTCTTCGGAGCTTCGGCAACCATGGCTTCGGTGGTGATCATCAGGCCAGCGATCGAAGCAGCGTTCTGCAGCGCCGAACGGGTCACCTTGGTCGGGTCCAGGATGCCGAACTGCAGCATGTCGCCGAACTCACCGGTGGCGGCGTTGTAGCCGAAGCTGCCGCTGCCTTCCTTCACCTTGTTGATGATGACCGACGGCTCTTCACCGGCGTTGGAGACGATTTCGCGCAGCGGGGCCTCCATCGCGCGCAGGGCGATCTGGATGCCGTGGTTCTGGTCTTCGTTGGCACCCTTCAGGCCAGCCAGCGCGGTGACCGCACGGACCAGGGCCACGCCGCCGCCCGGAACCACGCCTTCTTCAACGGCTGCACGGGTAGCGTGCAGGGCGTCGTCGACGCGATCCTTCTTTTCCTTCATTTCGATTTCGGTCGACGCACCGACCTTGATCACGGCAACGCCGCCGGCCAGCTTGGCCACGCGTTCCTGCAGCTTCTCGCGATCGTAATCGGAGGAGGTGTCCTGGATCTGGGTCTTGATCTGGCCCACGCGTGCATCAACGTTGGCCTTGTCGCCCACGCCGTCGATGATGGTGGTGTTTTCCTTGGAAACCTGCACCTTCTTGGCGCGGCCCAGGTCCTTGATGGTGGCCTTTTCCAGCGACAGGCCCACTTCTTCGGAAATCACGGTGCCGCCGGTCAGCACGGCCATGTCTTCCAGCATCGCCTTGCGACGGTCGCCGAAGCCCGGGGCCTTCACGGCCACGACCTTGACGATGCCACGGATGGTGTTGACCACCAGGGTGGCCAGCGCTTCGCCTTCGACTTCTTCGGCCACGATCAGCAGCGGCTTGCCAGCCTTGGCGACGCCTTCCAGCACCGGCAGCAGGTCACGGACGTTGGAGATCTTCTTGTCGTGCAGCAGGATGAACGGGTCATCCAGGTCAGCGGTCTGCGACTGCTGGTTGTTGATGAAGTACGGGGACAGGTAGCCGCGGTCGAACTGCATGCCCTTGACCACGTCCAGCTCGTTGTCCAGGCCCGAGCCTTCTTCAACGGTGATCACGCCTTCCTTGCCGACTTCCTTCATCGCATCAGCAATGATCTGGCCGATCGACTCGTCCGAGTTGGCCGAGATCGTGCCGACCTGGGCGATGGCCTTGTCGTCAGCGGTGGGCTTGGAGATGTTCTTCAGCTCGGCAACGGCGGCCACGACGGCCTTGTCGATACCACGCTTGAGGTCCATCGGGTTCATGCCGGCGGCAACAGCCTTGGCGCCTTCGCGGATCAGGGCCTGGGCCAGCACGGTGGCGGTGGTGGTGCCGTCGCCGGCGTCGTCGTTGGTGCGCGAAGCGACTTCCTTCACCATCTGCGCGCCCATGTTCTCGAACTTGTCAGCCAGTTCGATTTCCTTGGCGACGGAGACGCCGTCCTTGGTGATGGTCGGGGCGCCGAAGCTCTTTTCCAGCACGACGTTGCGGCCCTTCGGGCCCAGAGTGGCCTTGACGGCATTGGCGAGAACGTTGACGCCGCGCACCATGCGCGAACGGGCGTCTTCACCGAAACGAATATCCTTGGCAGCCATTGCAGTTACCTCATTGGTAGCGCCGGGCCATGCCCGGCGGCTGGGTGTTTGGAATCAGGGGATGAAGCAGGTCGCGGCGGGGCTCAGCCGATGACGGCGAGCACGTCGTCTTCGCGCAGGACCTTGTACTCGACGCCTTCGCTCTTGTACGAGCTGCCGGCGTACTGGCCGTAGATGACCTTGTCGCCAACCTTCAGCGACGGCGCGCGCACGCTGCCGTTGTCCAGGGCCTTGCCCGGGCCGACGGCGACGACTTCACCCTTGGTCGACTTTTCCTTGGCCGAATCCGGAATGACGATGCCACCGGCGGAGATTTCGTCGGCTTCGATCGGCTTGACCACAACGCGGTCGTGCAGCGGCTTGATGCTCATGAGAGACCTCTTAAGTTATTGATTGGTCTGAAAAAGTCCGGCGATGTTAGCACTCACCCAGGGTGACTGCCAGCATTGCGCGTGAAAAAGCCCGACAGGTCGGGAGCAGGACAGAGATGGAGCCCGCCGGGGGCCTTTCAAGGCCATCGCGGCAAAATTTTTCGAAGGTGCGCTGCGGCGCAGATCCGGCGAAGTTCCCGGCTTTTTGGTGACGGGCGTCGCAGTGTCAGATATCTGGCGTTCAGTTACGACAAAGTGTCACGTGATCGGCCTTAGTCTCGCCCGGCATTCCCAATCACAAGGAGTAGTCGATGCGATTGCTGTCCCCGCTCGCCGCCTGCCTGCTGGCGCTGGCCGCCGCGCCGGCCCAGGCCGAGGTCTTCATCAACGAACTGCACTATGACGACAGCACCGCTGCCGGCGACGTGGGCGAGGCCATCGAAGTGGTCGCCACCGCCGGTGAGGACCTGTCCGGCTACCGGCTGTACCTGTACAACGGCAGCAACCCGTCGGCTGCGGCGGTCTACGCCAACAACCCGGTGCCGGCCGGCACGGCGGCCAGCTGCGGCAGCGCCACCATCGCGGTGGTCAGCTACCCGACCAATGGCCTGCAGAACGGGCCGAACGACGGCATCGCCCTGGTCGACGCCAGCGGCAAGGTCGTGCAGTTCCTGAGTTACGAGGGCGCGATCACCGCGGCCGGTGGCCCAGCGGCCGGCATGACCAGCCAGAACATTCCGGTGGCCGAAACCAACAGCACCGCGCCGGGCACCTCGCTGCAGCTGACCGGCAGCGGCAGCCAGTACACGCACTTCACCTGGGCCGAATCGGCCGGCCAGACCTTCGGCCGCTGCAACACCAGCCAGACCTTCACCGGCGGTGGCGGCACCCCGGGTCCGAACACCCCGCCGTCGGTCAGCACCACCACCCCGGCGCAGGGCAGCAGCACCTTCCCGGCCGCGGCCGATCTGGAAGTGGTGTTCAGCGAAACGGTCACCCTGGCCAGCGGCGCCTTCAGCCTGAGCTGCGGCAGTTCGGGCAGCGTGCCGCTGACCTGGCCGACCAGCGGCCGCACCGTGAAGCTGTCCACCAACACCGCTCTGGTGGCCGGCGAGGCCTGCCGCTTCGACATCCGCGCCGCGCGCATCACCGACAGCCAGGGCGCGCACCCGGCCGCCGACAGCCGCATCGCCTTCACCGTGGCCAGCACCACCGGCAACCCGGACCCGGGCAACCCCGGCAACCCCGGTACCCCGGAGGGCTACTACTCCAAGGTGAACACCAGCAGCCCCAGCCAGCTGCGCTGCTCGCTGCATGAAACCATCAAGGGCCACACCGCCTACCCGTACAGCGGCTCGGGCACCAGCACCTGGACCATCCTGGAAATCGCCGACGAAGACCCGAACAACAGCGGCAAGATCCTGGATGCCTACCGCAACCGCAGCTACACCAAGGTGACCGACCGTGCCGGCAGTGGCAGTGGCCTGAAGTACAACCGCGAACACACCTGGCCGAACTCGCTGGGCTTTGCCAGCACCACCGGCGACAAGGGCCTGCCGTACGCCCCGTACACCGATACCCACATGCTGTACCTGACCGACGCGCAGTGGAATGCCGACCGCGGCAACAAGCCCTTCGGCAAGTGCGACAGCAACTGCGGCGAACGCGCCACCGAGGCCAACAACGGCCAGGGCGGCGGCAGCGGCGGCTACCCGGGCAATTCCAACTGGGTGCGCACCCCGGACGGCAACACCGGTACCTTCGAGGTCTGGAGCCAGCGAAAGGGCGACATGGCGCGTGCGGTGATGTACATGGCGATCCGCTATGAGGGCGGCAAGGACGCAGCCACCGGCCAGTCCGAACCAGATCTGGAGCTGACCGACGACCGCAGCAAGATCGTCAAGACCAGCAGCTCGCCGGCCTACATGGGCCTGCTGTCCACCCTTATCGACTGGCACCTGGCCGATCCGCCGAGCGACGCCGAGCGCGCCCGCAATGACGTGATCTACAGCTTCCAGGGCAACCGCAACCCGTTCATCGACCACCCCGAGTGGGCCACCCCGGCCCTGTTCACCTCGGCCAAGCCGGCCACCTGCCAGCTGGCCAACTGATCCGCATTGAAGAAAGTTGCAAATCCCCTGTCCGGCCCTGACCCGGCCGGACAGGGGCCCTATACTCGGCGGTCATGTCGATCGCCGATCCCGTCCTGCTGCTGTTCACCACATGTCCCGACGCGGACAGTGCCGAACGCATCGCCCACGCACTGGTGGGCGAACAGCTGGCCGCCTGCGTGACCCGCCTGGACGGCGCGCGTTCGACCTACCGCTGGCAAGGCCAGGTGACCACCGATACCGAACTGCAGCTGCTGGTGAAGACCACGGCCAGCCGGGTCGATGCCGCCATCGCCCGGATCGTCGCCCTGCATCCGTATGAACTCCCGGAGTGCATTGCGGTCGAAAGCCGGGCCGGCCTGCCGGCGTATCTGGACTGGATCCGGGCGCAGACCCGGGAGGACACCGTTTGAAGACTCTGTTTGCGCGTGGCGCCGCCCTGTGCGCCCTGTTGTGGCTTTCCCTGCCGGCCTTCGCCCTGGACGAGAAGGACCTGCTGCCGGTGGACCAGGCGTTCGCGCTGACCGCCACCGCACCCGAACGGGGGCAGATCCAACTGCAGTTCAAGATCGCCCCCGGCTACTACCTGTACCGCCACCGCACCAGCGTGAAGGCCGACACTGCCTTCAATGCCGGCGCGCTGCAGATGCCGGCCGGTGACAAGCACCACGACGATTTCTTCGGTGAGGTGGAAACCTACCGCCAGCGCCTGGTGGCGACCCTGCCCGGCGCGCCCACCGATGGCGCCGGCACGATCAGCCTGGAAGTGCGCTACCAGGGCTGCGCCGATGCCGGCGTGTGTTATCCGCCGCAGAAGCGCGTGGTGCAGGTCACCCTGCCCGGTGGCGATGCGGCGGCAGCGCCGGCCGCGCGCAGCGGCACCACGCCTGCCTTCAACAACCCGCTGGCCGGGGCCGGCACCGCGCGCGGCCTGCAGCTGCCCGGCGCCGGCACGGCCCAGGCCCTGCCGCTGCCGTCGGAACAGGCGTTCGCCTTCGATGCCATCGCCAGCGACGGCAACACCCTGCTGCTGCGCTTCAGCCCGGCGCCGGGCTATTACCTGTACCGCGACCGCACGTCGCTGAAGCTGGAAGGCAGCAGCGGTGTGCTGGCCGATACCCCGCGCTGGCCGAAGGCGCAGTCGCACCGCGATGAGCACTTCGGCGATGTCTCGGTGTACTTCAACCAGGTGGAAGTGCCGCTGCCGCTGCGCCGCAGCCGCGCCGATGCGGTGGACGGCACCCTGGTGGTCACCTTCCAGGGCTGCCAGACCGACGGCATCTGCTACCCGCCGATGACCCGCCGGGTGAAGCTGGCCATTCCTGCCGGCAAGGTCAACGCCAGTGCGTCGGCCACTGCTGCACGCAGCGAAGTGATCCAGCCGCTGCCCGGCTCTGCGGCCGATGCCGCGCGCGAAGGCGGCGACGGCGCGCTGCGCCGCCTGCTGCCGACCGTGCCGAACGATCCGGCGCCGAGCGCAGCAGACACCGCGCCCGGCGCGACCGCGTTCGCCGCCGATGCGCGCCCGGACAACGCGCTGCGCACCAAGCCGCCAGGCACCGTGCCGAAGTCCGACAGTTCGCTGTTGTGGGTGCTGCTGCTGGCGCTGGGCGGCGGCCTGGTGCTGAACCTGATGCCGTGCGTGCTGCCGATCCTGTCGCTGAAGGTCCTGAGCCTGGCGCAAAGCGGTGAAAGCGCCGAGCGCGCCCGCAGCCATGCCATGTGGTACACGCTGGGCGTGCTGGTGGCCTTCGCGGTGATCGGCGCCTCGATGGTGGGCCTGCGCATGCTGGGCAACGCGGTGGGCATCGGCTTCCAGCTGCAGCACCCGGCCGTGGTGGCCGCGCTGGCCTACGTGATGTTCGCCGTCGGCCTGAGCCTGTCCGGGGTGTTCACCATGGGCGGGGGCGTGGGCAACTTCGGCCAGTCGCTGGCCAGCCGCAGCGGCCCGGCCGGCGACTTCTTCACCGGCGTGCTGGCCTGCGTGGTCGGCAGCGCCTGCGTGGGTCCGTTCTTCGGCCCAGCCGTGGCCTACGCCTTCGTGGCACCGCCGGTGGCGGCCATGCTGGTGTTCCTGTTCCTGGGCCTGGGCCTGGCCCTGCCGTTCCTGCTGATCGGCTTCGTGCCGGCGCTGGCACGGCGCCTGCCCAAGCCCGGCCCGTGGATGGAAACCCTGAAGCACGTGCTGGCCTTCCCGATGTATGCCGCCGCGTTGTGGCTGCTGTGGGTGCTGGGCAAGCAGCGCGGCGTGGATGGCATGGCGCTGGCGCTGGGCGGGCTGCTGCTGCTGACCGGCGGCCTGTGGCTGTTCGAAACCAGCCGTTGGCGCAGCAAGCGCGGTGGCATCCTGCTGGGCGTGCTGCTGGTGCTGACCGCGCTGGTGCCGGTCTGGGGCGTGACCCAGCTGGCACTGCCGGCGCGTGCCGCCCAGGCCAGCACCGACAACGTGGTGGAATATTCGCCGCAGTTGCTGGACCGCCTGCGCGCCGACAACCGCGTGGTGTTCGTGAACATGACCGCCGACTGGTGCGTGAGCTGCAAGGCCAACGAACGCGCGGTGCTGTCGCGTCCGGAGTTCAAGGACCTGCTCCGCCGCACCAATGCGGTGTACATGCGCGGTGACTACACCAACGTCGATCCGCAGATCACCGATTTCCTGGAAGAGCACAAGGCCGTGGGCGTGCCGCTGTACGTGGTGTACGGCCCCGGCGCCCCGCCCACCGTGCTGCCCACCCTGCTGACCCAGGCAGTGGTGGAAGAAGCCCTGCTGCGCACCGCGCGGTGAAGTGGCAGCGGCCCGCACTGCTGTGGACAGCGGTGCTGGCCGCCGGCCTGGGCCTGTGGGCCGGGCACCGGCTGACACCGGCACCGACGGCGCCGCGCGCGCCTTCCGATGCTGCTTTGGCAAGCGCGCCCACGTTGCGTCCCGGTGATGCCCTGCCCACGCTGGTACTGCCCGACCCATCGGGCCAGCCCCTGGACATCCGCCAGCGCTTCGCCGGTCGGCCGCTGCTGGTGAATGTCTGGGCCAGCTGGTGCGGCCCCTGCGTGGAAGAAATGCCCGAGCTGCAGCGTTTCGCTCAGGCACAGGGCAGCGCCGGTGTGCAGGTGCTGGGGCTGGCGTTGGATACCCCCGAGGGCGTGGCCGATTTCCTGCAGCGGGTGCCGGTGCACTACCCCATCGTGCTGGACACGCCGGGCCCACGCGATGCCAGCGTGCAGCTGGGCAACGCACAGGGCCTGCTGCCCTACAGCGTGCTGTTCGATGCGGACGGGCGCATGGTCAAGGCCAAGCTGGGCCCATTCGCGCACGGCGAGATTGCCGACTGGGTGAAGTAGGGGTTTTGCAGGGCTGCGCCCTGCACCTGCTTGGAGCAAAGGCAGCAGCAAGAGCAAAAGCGGGCTTTCCGTGGGATGGCGGGGCGGTGTCGGATTGCGAGGACGCCGTTAACCCATCCATGGGGGCTTGGCCGCGGCATCCATGCCGCGGACACCCCGCAATCCGACACCGCCCCGCCTCTGACAGTTGGCCGCGGCTGTTGGTAGGTGTCGACCTTGGTCGACACATCTGTCAGATATCTAGAACTATCTGGGGTCGGATCCCGTTGCGCAGCAACGGGATCCGACCCCGTGCCGTTCCAACAGCTCGCGGAAAACTGTCGAAGGCGGGGTGGGTCCGGTCGAGGGGGCGTGAGCCGCATGGATGCGGCGACCGAGCTTACATGGACGTACTTGCAGCGTCCCCCTCGACCGGACCCACCCCGCCATCCCACGGAATGCCCGCTTTGGCTTTTGACGTGGACGTTGACGTTGCTTCGGCGGGTGCAGGGCGCAGCCCTGCCGGAACACCCTCCTTGACCAGGGCCGGTTGTGACCGGGAGAATTCCGAGATTAATTCTCATTTACTGTTGCGCAGGGATGCCGCGGCAGACCTACGGCCCCCTTCCCGATGTTCAAGAACGTCCTGTTCCAGCTGCACTGGTTCCTCGGCATCACCGCCGGCACCATCCTGGCCATCATGGGCCTGAGTGGCGCGGCGCTGTCGTTCGAGGACGAGCTGCTGCGCGCCGCCAACCCCGGCCTGGCCGGGATTGCCGAACATCACGCCGACGGCCAGCCGCCGCTGAGCCTGGACGAACTGGTGCCGATGCTGCAGGCCGGCAGCGACCGGCCCCTGCAACGCCTGCGCGTGGATGCCACCGGCCAGCGTCCTTCGGTGGCGCGCTTTGAAGGCGGCAAGGAACACTGGGTCTACTTCGACCCGTACAGCGGTGAGCGCTTCAGCACGCTGCGCGGCCAGGCTTTCTTCGACTTCGTCGAAGACCTGCACCGGCACCTGGCCGCAGGCGAGCGCGGCAAGCTGCTGACCGGCAGCTGCGCGATCATCCTGTTGTTCTTCGTGCTTTCCGGTCTCTACCTGCGCTGGCCACGACAATGGTGGCGCCCCCGCACCTGGCTGGCCGTGGAATGGAAACGCAGTGGCCGCAGCTTCCTGTGGAGCCTGCACTCGGTGGTCGGCACCTGGGTGCTGCTGGTCTACCTGGTCAGCGTGCTGACTGGCCTGTGGTGGTCGTTCGACTGGTACCGCGATGGTGTGACCCGCCTGCTGGGCGACGGCCGCAGTGCCCCCCGTACCCACGTGCAGCCCGGCCCGCTGGACCTGACGCGGGTGCAGGAAAGCCTGTACGCCCTGCCCGGCGTGCGCAGCGGCTACATCGACCTGCGCCTGCCCGGCAAACCGGGCCAGCCGATCACCGCCCGGGTGATGGCCGGCGATCCCGCCCTGCGCGGTGGCGGCCATGACCGTGCCCAGGACAGCCTGCAGATCGACCCGGGCACCGGCGCCGTGCTGGAACACCGCCCTTACGGCCAGCTGGATGCGGGCGGCAAGGTCATGACCAGCATGTTCGCGCTGCACTCGGGCAGCTTCTTCGGCCTGCCCGGTCGCGCGATCGTCATGCTGTCCAGCCTGTGCATGACCCTGTTCTTCATCACCGGTTGGATGCTGTACCTGGACCGTCGCCGCAGCCAACGCGCCGCGCGCGCGTTGCGCCAGTCGCTGCCGGACAGCGGCACCAGCGTCGCCCAGGAAGGCACGCCGTGGCGGGTGGTACACGCCAGCCAGAGCGGCCTGGCCGAACAGCTGGCCTGGCGCGCAGCGGCCCAACTGCAGGCGGCCGGGCACCCGGTGCAGGTGCTGCCGCTTGCGCGGCTCAGCCTGCAACAGCTGCAGGACACGCCACAGGTGCTGTTCGTGCTCAGCACCTTCGGCGATGGCGAGCCCCCGGACAACACGCGCCGCGCGGCCCGCCAGCTGCTCGCGCAGTCGGCCGATCTTTCCGGTCTGCGCTATGGCCTGCTGGCACTGGGCGATCGCCAGTACCCGCACTACTGCGCCTTCGGCGTGCAGGTGGATGACTGGTTGGCACGCAACGGCGCGCAGCCGTTGTTCGACCGCATCGACGTGGATGCGGCCGCGGTGGCGTCGCTGCGCCAATGGCAGCTGCAGCTGGGTGCGTTGACCGGCATCCACACGGATGACAGCGTGCTGCCGCCGACCACCGTGCTGCATGACTGGCAGCTGCTGGAGCGTACGCTGTTGAATCCCGGCAGCATGGGCGGGCAGATCTGGGCCGTCCGCCTGGCCCCGCCGGCGAACCAGCACTGGAAGGCCGGCGACATCCTGCACATCGCACCGCGCAACGCCGCCGCGCACGCGCGCGCCGTGCTGCAGGCGCACGGGCTGGACCCGCTGCAGCCGACCCGCGTGGATGGACAGACCCGCACCCTGCTGCAACTGGCCAGCGAACGCGTGCTGCCCGATGGCCGGCCGGCCGTGCCGGTGCAGGACGGCTGCCTGTGGCTGTCCGGGCTGCCGCTGCTGCCTGGTCGTGAGTACTCGATCGCCTCCTGTGCCGCCGATGGCGCGGTGGAACTGGTGGTACGCCTGACCCACGGTAGCGCCGGCCGTCCCGGTCTGGGCTCCGGCTGGCTGGCCGTGCATGCGGCGCCCGGCGAAAGCATTGCCGCGCGCGTACACCACAATCCCGGTTTCCAGCGCGTGGCCGGAACCCCGATGGTGCTGATCGGCAACGGCACCGGCATCGCCGGCCTGCGCAGCCTGCTGCGCGAAGCCGCTGCCGACGGCGAGCACGGGCACTGGCTGCTGTTCGGCGAGCGCCAGCGCGCGCACGACCTGCTGTTCGCCGACGAGCTTGCGCACTGGCAGGCCGACGGCCATCTTGCACGGGTAGACCTGGCGTTCTCGCGTGATGCCGACGGTGGCGGCTACGTGCAGCACCGGCTGCAGGCGGCAACCGGCGAACTGCAGGCGTGGCTGGCACGCGGTGCGGTGATCCACGTCTGCGGTTCGCTGCAGGGCATGGCCGAAGGCGTGGACCAGGTGCTGCGCGCAGCGTTGGGCGACGATGCCGTGGAAACGCTGCTGGAGAATGGGCGCTACCGCCGCGACGTGTACTGAGTCGATCGGCCGGGCATGGCCCGGCGCTTCCCGGTAACGCCGGGCCTTGCCCGGCGAAGGCGATCAAGCGGCCGCGCGTGGGCGCCGCTGCGGCTGCAGGCGGAACGCCGATACCGCTTCGGCCAAGGCCTGTACCTGTGCCTGCATCTGCGCCGTGGAGGCGCCCGCCTCTTCCACCAGAGTGGCATTACGCTGCGTACTCGATTCCATCTGCACGATGGTCTGGTTCACCTGCGCGATGCCGGCGTGCTGTTCCTGCGATGCGCTGCGGATGGCGGCGAGCAGTTCAGCCAGCTGCTGCACGCTGCCGACGATATCGCCCATCGTGGTGCCGGCCTGCTCAGCCAACGCATTGCCCCGGCCAACGCGGGTGACCGAATCTTCGATCAGCGCTTTGATCTGCTTGGCCGCCTCGGCACTGCGCTGGGCCAGCAGGCGCACCTCCGAGGCCACCACTGCGAAGCTGCGGCCCTGCTCGCCAGCACGCGCGGCTTCAACTGCGGCGTTGAGTGCCAGGATGTTGGTCTGGAAGGCGATGCCGTCGATCAACTGGGTGATGTCGCCGATACGGCGCGAGGCTGCGCTGATGCCGTGCATGGTTGCCACCACCTCACCGACTGCCTGGCCGCCGCGCGCCGCCACGGCTGCCGCGCCTTGCACCAGCGCGTCGGCGCGGCCGGCGGCATCGGCGTTGCGGCCAACGGTGTCTGTCAGCTCATGCAGGGAGGCGGCGGTCTCTTCCAGGTTGGCCGCCTGCTGTTCAGTCCGTTGCGATAGATCGTGGTGGCCGGAGACGATTTCGCCAACGCCCAGATCCAGCTGTGCGGTGGCCTGCTGGATGCGGGTGACGATGCGCCCAAGCTGGCCAACGGTGGCATTGGCATCGTCGCGCATCCGTGCGAAAACGCCTTGCAGTTCGCCTTCCATGCGCACGCTCAGGTCGCCGCGCGCCAATGCCGCCAGCAGCGCCTGCAGGTCGGCAAGGTTGGTCTCAAAGGTGGCCAGAAGATGGTTGATGCTGGTGGACAGGGTCCGTACGAAACCCTGCTTGCCTTCCAGTGCAATGCGGCCGTGCAGGTCGCCGTGCGCAGCGGCATCGACCAGTGCCGCCACCTCGGTTTCCAGCAGAGTTTCCAGCGCACGGCTGCGCCATTCCACCGCCACCCCAAGGAAGTGCCCGTCGTCGACAATGGCGTTGGCGATCAGCTGATAGCGCACGCCCGCATGCGCGATCTCGTGCTCCTCGCGGCGGCGTGCGCCGGCCAGGCCGACCATCGCCGGATGCAGGCGCGCGGCATCACTGCCCACCAGGGTGTCGATCTGCAGCGCCAGCAGCTGCAGCAGCGCCGGGTTGGCGTAGGCCACGCGGCCCTCGGCGTCGATCACCATCAAACCGGTCTGTGCACTGTCCAGCGCCTGGCGCACCCGGGTATTGCCACGCGCGACCGAACGCTCGTCTTCGATCCGTGCGCGCAGCCGCTGCTGCATGTGGATCAGCCGCTGTGCCAGCTGGCCGATCTCATCGCTGTCGTTGTGCACGCGCAGCGTGGTATCCAGGCGGTCGTCGGCGATGTCGCTGGCGAAGCGCAGCGTGTCCTGGATCGGGCGGCGTACGGCGCGCAGGACCAGCACCAGGCTGGTGATCAGCACGCCCGCAACCAGCACGAGGGTGAACGCGAACAACGCGCCCATGGTGCGTGCGCCCCGTTGCTGGCGGGACTGTACCTGCGCCAGTGCGGCCCGCTGTGCTTCCTGGAACGTGGCCACTGCCGGCGCCACGGCGGCGGCGGTATCCAGCAGGGACTGCGCTTCCACGTCCAGGCCGACCCGCGCGGCGGTATAGCCCAGCAACGCGGCCTGATAGGCATCCATGGCGCTGCGCAGACGTTCCTGAGCATCGGCCGGCAACCCGACCAGGGCGAGGTCGAACGGTAGTTTCTCTTCGCTTGCGCGGTCTGCATGGGTGGAGTCGCCATCGAGCAGCAGCAGCGCTTCCTGCCGGCGCATCTTCTGGACATGCAGCTCCAGCGCGGGACGCTGCTGCGCCGCCACCGCCGCCTGCAGCGTATCGGCAGCCTGCTGCAGCTGCGCGGCCAAGCCCGCCTCGCCCCGTCCCATCTCGTCAACACGCGCGAACAGCGCTGTGATGCCGTCGGAGAAGCCGTCCACGGCCGCGGCCAGAGACTGCAGTGCCTTGCGCCGGCCAGCGTCCATGGGTTGCGCACGCAGCGCCTGCAGGTCGCGTTGCAGCGACTGCTGCGTGACCAGCAATTGGCTGCGGTCGGCATCGTCGAAACTGCGTGCATACTGTGTCTGCAGGCGACGCGCCTCGGCCACACGGGTGGCCAGCGCTGCGGCCAGATCGCTGCCACGCTGGTAGCTGGCCTGCGTGCGTGCGGCCTGTGCGCTGGCGTGGCCGGTCCAGGCATACACCCCTGCGATGGCCACCAGGCCCAGGCCGCAGACCCACAGGGTGGCTTTCAGCTTGTTGGCGACGCTGAGCCGATGCGGCTGCAGCCAGCGCAGCACGCCAGGAAACGCCGAGCGCAGACCATCCAGGCGGGTGCGCAGGGACCGGAGGCGGGGCACCGCGATCAACATGACAGACTCCAGGCAGAAGGACGCACCTGTATCGGCCGAAATTTACATAGCTTGAGTGGAAATTCTCAAAGCGGCACATCAACTGTGTTTTTTACGGGCAGCCCGAGACGAGCCGATGACAAACGCAGCGTCCGGTCTCATCTGATGAGAACTCCAGCTGGTAAAAATCCAGGACACACGCTCAGTTCGGAGTAGCCACGTCAATGTCCGTCAGTCTCATCCCGACCCATCTCCAGATGCTGGGCATCCCGCTGTGGCCTGCCATCCTCGCTACCTTGCTGTGTATGGCAGTGGGTTGGTTCTTCCGGTCGCCAATGGACAATTTCCATCGCTGGCGGGAATCAAAGCTGCGCGATCGCGAATTTCTTCTAAAAGTTGCCAATCAATCTGATGACGCTCTGGAAGCAGCGCGGATCAATGAAGATGAGCTGCAGAGTGCATTCCTTCAGCGCCATGGTATTCAGGCGGGCGCCGAGGAGCGCAGGACCTATTCGAACCTCGTCCGTCGCTACTCTCCCAGCATCAAATGGCGGCATATCAGGGGCATCAGTTCGCTCGCGCGGCGCAGCGCGGATGGCAACCATATTGAGCTTCACATGCCTGTCTGGCAGCGCCGTTTTCGTTACGGTACGGCCATTGCAGGCATCGCCCTCTATCTGACAGGCAGCTTCCTGTGGTTGGGTGGCCTGGTACAGGCAGTGCATGGCTCGTGGGCAGGGATCATCGTCGGGGCCCCCTTGGCAATTGTTGCCGCGGTTACAACCCGCGCATCTCTGTTCCCGTTACAGAGCTACAACGTCGTTGCCGGAGCCATCCACGGAGAGTATCGGACGGAAGTACTGCGGATCGCGATTCCCGAGTCCATCAAAGGACCGCGTGCCACCGCTGAGCTGGTCACCATGGACAGTGCGGCACGACGCAGCGCTTGACCTCAACCCCGGTTGCGGTTGCACAGTAGGGATCTCTGCCCCGCCTGGTGCCGTGATGACCACGCTCGATGTCCCCCGCTACCTGCAACGCCTGCAGCTGCAGGCCGCGCCGCCGGCCACCCTGGCCGGCCTGGCCGAGCTGCAGCAGCGCCACAACGCCCACCTGCCCTTCGAGACGCTGACCTGCCTGCTGCGCGATGCCGTGCCGATCGATCTGGACAGCGTGCAGCGCAAGCTGCTGCACGCCCAGCGCGGCGGCTACTGCTTCGAGCTCAACGGCGCCTTCCTGGCGCTGCTGCAGGCGCTGGGTTTCGATGCCCACCCGCTGAGCGCGCGCGTGCTGCTGTCGGCCAGCGACGGTGAACTGACCCCGCGTACCCATTTGTTGATCCGGGTACGCCTGGATGACGGGGATTGGCTGGTGGACACCGGTTTTGGCAGCCTGACCCCGACCGTACCGCTGCGCCTGCGCGAGGCCGCCGTGCAGGACACGCCGCACGAGCGCTATCGGCTGCAGCGGCTGGACGATGGTGATTTCCTGCTGACGGCGGCCAGCGGCGATGACTGGCGTTCGCTGTATCGCTTCGACCTGGCCTCACCGGCGCCGGCCGACAACGAAGTAGGCAACTGGTATGTGTGCACGCACCCGCACTCCAGTTTCCCGGGCGAGCTGCGTGCTTCGCTGACCGGCCCGGACTGGCGCCGCACCATCGGCAGCGGCAACTACACCGAGTACCGCCACGGCCAGACGCCGCAGAAGCGGGCGCTGCGCGATGTGGCCGATGTGCGGCAGGTGCTGCAGGATCGCTTCGGCGTGCGGCTTCCCGACGATGCGCGGCTGGACCCTGCCATTGCAGGGTGGTTGCAGCGATGGCAGCCCGCTGCCGCGTAACCGGGCGTCAGGCTGCCCGGGCCTGCACGGCAATGCGGTTGCCTTCGCTGTCGGCGATCTCCGCCACGTGCCACTCACCGGCCTGGGCGGGGCCGAACCGCAGCGCGGCGCCGGCCTGCAGCGCACGGGCCAGGCTGGCGTCCAGGTCATCAACACCGATGTAGATGCGCGCACCCTGCTCCGAGGGCCGATAGTCCGCTCCCTGTACCAGGGCCAGACTGGCGCCGCCGGCGTCATCGTCGAACGGCAGGTAGGCCATCATGCAGTCATGCACCGGCACCGGGGCATCGATCACCACCTGCAGCCATCGCTGGTAGAACGCAATGGCACGGGCCAGGTCGGCCACCGGAATCTCGACATGCATGACAGGGTTCATCGCTGCGCCACTTCGCTTCAGATGATGCGCAGGGTAATCGCCTTCAGCACCGCGCGGGTACGGTCGCGGGTCCCCAGCTTGTCCAGGATGGTGGACACGTAATTCTTCACCGTGCCTTCGGCCAAGAACAGGCTGCGCGCGATTTCCTTGTTGCTGTAGCCACCGGCCAGCAGGCGCAGGATCGCGACCTCGCGCTCGCCGAACGTATCGTTGGGCGGTGCCTGGTCATGGAACCGGTAGCGCGCCCGCACCGGCTCGGTACTGACCGGCAGCAGCAGGGTCTCACCTGCGGCGACGCGCTCGATGGCATCGCGCAGATCGGCCGGAGCGGCATCCTTCAACAGAAAGCCCTGCGCACCCGCCTCGCTGGCACGCAGCAGCAGATCGCTTTCATCGAAGGTGGTCAGCAGCAGGCAGGGTGTTGCGTCGCCACGCGCGCGCAGTTGCCGCAAGGCTTCAATCCCGTCCAGGCCCGGCATGCGGATATCGCTCAGCACCACATCGACCGGCTGCACGGCCAAGGCATCCAGCAGCGCCTGGCCGTCTTCTGCTTCCAGCACCACCTGCACCCCCAAGCCCTGCAGCAGCGCCCGCAGACCTGCACGTACCAGCGCCTGATCGTCGGCCAGCGCCACCCGCACCGCCAGAGCCGTCATGCCGGCAACCGCGCGAGCAGGTGCATGCCGCCGCTCTCGGTACGAGCCAGCTGCAGGCGCCCACCCACTTCGGCCAGGCGCTCGCGCATGCCGGCAATGCCGTTGCCTTCGCGGATGCGTTCGGCACGCTGGCCATCATCACGGATATCGATCTGCAACTGCGCATCCTCCTCACTCACCTGTAACCAGACAGTGGCTGCGTCGCCATGGCGCGCGGCATTGGTCAGTGCTTCCTGCACCAGCCGCAGCACCGCTTCGGCCACCTGCGGATCGGTCAGGCGCAGGCCTTCGGCGATCTGCACCTGCAGGCGCGGACGCGGGAACGGTGCGGCCAGCGCATGCAACGCCGTCGCCAGATCCAGCCCGCGATCATCACGCATGGACTGCACCACCTGGCGGATGTCAGCCAGCAGCTCGCCGGACAACTGCTCGGCCATGCGCAGCCCCTCCAGCCCCGCCACCCGTTCGTCGGCGGCAAGCGCGCGCAGGTTCAGGCGCATGGCCGTCAGCTTGTGCCCCGCCACGTCGTGCAGTTCGCGGGCCAGGCGCAGCCGTTCGGCATCGCGCGCACTGTCGGCCAACAGCGCGCGCGTGGCCAACAGGTCTGCGTTGACCCGGGCCAGCGCGTCGCGCGCCAGCGCACTGCTGCGCGCGTAGTGGGCGGTAAGTGCGGCGAAGGCCTGGAAGCCGCTGTACAGCAGCACCACCATGAACGGCTGCGAGAACCCGGCGTGCTTCAACACCAGATACATGGCCAGGTTGGCCGGCAGGGCCAGGGCAAGCACCACGCGCGGCGGCCAGTGTTCGCCCAGTTGCGCCACCAGCGCCACCAGCAGAATGGGCGCGGTGCCGGTACGCGGCTCCAGCGCCACCATGGCCACGGCCAGCCCGGTCTGCAGCACCGCCGACAGCAGGCGCACGCCATGCCGGGTGGGCAGCTGCGAATGCAGCGCGAACAGCAGCAGGAACAGGCCCAGCGCGCACCAGCGCACGCCGGCACCGGCACCGTGGATGTCCAGGGTCAGACCGACCACGACGATGGTCAGCAGACCCGCCAGGCTGAGGGGACGCAACAGGTGGCGGAAGAATGCAGGCATGGCCGCATGCTGCCGGTCGGCAGGGTGTGCCGGCAATGGGGTAGGCGCAGAAAGTGACTTCTGGCACGTCGAATCGATGACAACTGGCCCTGAACCCTGGCCCGGCCCGCGCCCAGACTGCAGACCTACCGCCCCTGGAGCCTACCGCCATGATCCGCACCGCCCTGCTCAGCACCACCCTCGCTTGCCTGACCCTGGCCGCCAGCGCATCGGCCGCCGACCTGACCTTGAACGTGCAGGGCATCCGCGCCCAGACCGGCACCGTGCGGGCAGCCCTGGTGAACAGTGCAGACGGTTGGGACGGCAAGGCGGCCCCGCTGAAAGCGGCGCAGGCCAGGCCGAGCGGCGACCACCTGCAGTTCACCTTCAAGGACCTGCCGGCGGGCAGCTACGCCGTGCTGCTGACCCACGACGAGAACGACAACGGCAAGCTGGACACCAACCTGGTCGGCATGCCGGTGGAAGGCTACGGCTTCAGCAACAACCCCGACGTGATGCGCAAGCCGACCTTCGACGAGGCCCGCTTCACGGTGCCGGCCACCGGCACTGCGATCGACATCACCCTGCGCTGACCCCCGCCCGAGAACCGCCATGGACCGTCGTCGCTTCCTCCGCACCCTGCTCAGCAGTGCTGCCGGCCTGGCCGTGGGTGCCACCGCCCTGCGCAGCGCACCGGCCTTCGCCAACGACCCGGCGCAGTTCGCGCAGGGACTGCATGACCACCCCTGGCTGCTTGGATGGCGGGGGGTCAGCAGCGAAACCCTGGGCCCGGCCACGGTCGACCTGCAGGGCCGCCTGCCGGCAGGCCTGGCAGGCACGCTGTACCGCAATGGTCCGGCATGGACCGAGCGCAATGGCCTGCGCTACGACCATTGGTTCGACGGCGACGGCATGGTGCACGGTTGGCGCTTCAATGGTGATGGCAGCCTGACTCATCACGCGCGGATGGTGGCCACGCCCAAGTTCACCCGTGAACAGAAGGCCGGTCGCTTCCTGTACCCGGCCGCAGGCACCAGTGTTCCGGACACCCAGCCGGTACGCAACAACGATGACGCCAACACCGCCAACACCTCGGTGGTGACATTGAACGGGCGGCTGTTCGCGCTGTGCGAGGCCGGTTCGGCCTTCGAAGTACACCCGGACACCCTGGACACGATCGGACCGGTCACCTGGCGCCCCGATCTGGCAGCGATGCCATTTTCGGCCCACCCCCTGCCCGACCGCGACGGCAGTCTGTGGAACTTCGGCTCGATCAGTCTAGTAGGCGGTTCTGCACTGCTGGTGTGGCACCTGGGCAAGGACGGCCAGCTGCGCAGCGCCAACGTGATCCAGACGCCCGAATACGGCTACCTGCACGCGTTCACCATGACCGACCAGCACCTGGTGTTCGTGCTTGCCCCGTTCGACTTCAAGCAGAGCGGCGGCAGCTTCTTCGAGCGCATGGCCTTCGCTCCGCAGCGTGCAGCGCGCATTGCCGTGGTGGACAAGAACAGCCCTGACAAGGCGCAGTGGTTCGAGGCGCCGTTCGCAGCCATCTACCACTTCGGTGATGCCTACGCCCGCGACGGGGGCATCGTGGTGCGCGCCGTGCGCCGCGACGACATCAACGAGGCACGGTCGCCCATGAAGGAAGCCATGGCCGGCGATGGCGCGCACGCAGTGAATGGCCATACCACCCTGGTCGAGCTGCACCTGGACCTGCGCCGCACGCAGGCGCGCTGGCAGGACACCGGCATCGGCACGGTGGAGTTCCCGCTGTTCGATGCGCGTACGCCCAGCACACGTGGCGCGCGCCTGTATGCACCCACCATTGCCGGTGAAGCCACCGCGCCGTACTTCAATGCGGTGGCCGCGTTCGACGTGGACCGTGGCCGGCGCCAACTGTGGCGCTACGGCACCGATATCCTGGCCGAAGAACACGTGTTCGTGCCGCGCCCGGGCAGTCGCAGCACCGACGATGGCTGGCTGGTCGGCACCCTGCTGGACCCGGTGCAGCAGCGCAGCGGCATTGCCGTACTGGATGCGCGCCACGTTGGCGATGGGCCACTGGCGCAGGCCTGGCTGCCGTACGCGGTGCCGTTGGGCTTCCACGGAACCTTTGCTGCGCGCGGTTGAGCACACCGGACGCACGGCGGTGCTGTCATGCTGGCACTCCGATTCACAGCGGAACTGCCCATGCCCCTGATCGACTACCGTGAAGCGTTGGCACCGCGTGGCCATCTGCGGGTCGCCATCAATCTGGGCAACCCGGTGCTGGCCCAAGGCGACGCGTCGGCGCCGCGTGGCCCCTCGGTGGACCTGGCCACGGCGCTGGCACGGCGGCTGGGGGTCGCACCGCATTTCACCTGCCATGACGCCGCTGCATCGGTCGTGGCGGCCGCCGCCGATGATGATTGGGATCTCGCTTTTCTGGCCATTGATCCAGCGCGCGCCGATCGCATCGCCTTCAGCGCACCGTATCTGGAAATTGAAGGCACCTATCTGGTGCGTGATGACAGCCCCGCGCAGCAGGTGACCGATCTTGATCGCCATGGCATGTGCATCGCGGTGGGCCGCGGCGCTGCCTACGATCTGTTTCTCAGCCGTGCGTTGCAGCACGCGCGCATCGAGCGCGCCGACACCTCCGCCGCCGCCATCGCCCTGTTCGACCAGCAGCGCCTGGACGCGGCCGCGGGCGTGCGCCAGCCGCTGCAGGCGTGGGCGGCGCAGCACCCCGGCCATCGCGTGCTGGCTGACCGGTTCACCGCGATAGCGCAGGCCGTGGCGGCGCCGGCCGCGCGTCCGGTGGCGGCGCTGCAGGCGTTGTTTGCCGAAGTGGATGCGATCCGGCAGACATCGCTGCTGGCCGAAGCATTCGACCGCGCCGGGCAGCAGGTGGCCCTACTGCGGTAGGGACCAGTAGAGTCGAGCTTGCTCGACTGCCGCGTTCCGTAGAGTCGAGCTTGCTCGACTGCCGCGTTCCGTAGAGTCGAGCTTGCTCGACTGCTTCTGGCGGTCCAGTCGAGCATGGCTCGACTCTACAGACAGCGAAGCTCGACGCTACGTGGCGGTGATGCACGCCAGCAGACGCGCCAATGCAGGATTGCGGTTGCCATCACGCCAGAACAGGACCTGCTGCACCTGCGGGGCATCCTTCAGCCCCACGAATGCAACGCCAGGCACCCCCAGCCGGCGCAGCGACGCCGGCACCAGCGCGATGCCCAACCCTTCCGCCACCAGGCTGACGATGCTCTGCTGCAGCTGCACTTCCAGACGTATCCGCGGTTCCAGCCCTGCGGCGCGGAAGCACGCGTCGATCGCTTCGCGCAGCGTCGGCACCACCTCGGCGGGCGCGGTGATCAAGCCTTCATCGGCCAGCGCAGCCACAGCCACCTGACGCCGCCGCGCCAGGCGGTGGTCCTGCGGTACCACCACGCACAACGGCTCCTGCAGCAATGGCTGCATCTGCAGACCGCGCATTGCTGCGGGCGCGAAGCCGATGCCGGCATCCAGCTCGCCACTGAGCACCCCGTCCAGCAGTGGAAACGGCAGTGCCTCGCGCAGGCGTAGCTGAACCTGCGGGCAGGCTGCCATGAACCGGCGCGCCAACGGCGGCACCGAGCTGTGGGCGGCGTGCATCATGAAACCGACCTGCAGTTCGCCCTGTTCACCGGCGTCGATCTGCCGCGCCGTGTGGCAGGCCTGCTGCAGTGAGGCCAGCACGGCACGCGCATCTTCGCGAAAGCGCTGGCCGGCCGGGGTCAGCCGCACATGGCGCGAATCGCGCTCGAACAGTGCCACGCCCAGCGAGCGTTCCAGCGCCGCGATCTGCCGGCTGAGCGGGGGCTGTGTGACGTGCAGGCGCTCGGCCGCACGGCCAAAGTGCAGGGTCTCGGCCACGGCCAGGAAGTAGCGCAACGGGCGGATGTCGATCATGCACAAAGGGTATCGCTGAATGCCGAAGAAAGCATTGGAAGGTATGGATGGCGCTGCGTAGCCTTGTAGCCCCTCCCCTTCTTCAAGCCGCCATGTGGTCTGTACTGGCGATCGTGCTGCCCATCTTTGCCCTGGTGTTCGCGGGTTGGGTGGCACGCCGCAGCGGCGCCCTGGGCCCGCACTCCACCAGTGAACTGAACCGGTTCGTTGTCTACCTTGCCCTTCCTGCGCTGCTGTTCGACGTGGTGGCCCACGCGCAGTGGCGCGACCTCTGGCACCCCGGCTTCCTACTCAGCTTCGGCATCGGCACGGCGCTGGTGTTCGCGGCCACGGTGCTGCTGCGCCGACGCGGTGGCCATGCCTTGGCCGATGCCAGCATCGACGGCCTGAATGCCGCCTACGCAAACACCGGCTTCATGGGCTTTCCGCTGGCGGCAGCGGTACTGGGCCCGACCGCACTGGCACCGACCCTGGTCGCCACCCTGCTGACGGTCTGCGTGCTGTTCGCCGTGGCCATCATCCTGATCGAAGCGGGCCCGCAGCGGGAACAGCGCCTGCACCATCTGTTGTGGAAGGTCAGTCGATCGCTGGCGCGCAACCCGCTGCTGCTGGCACCGGCGCTGGGCATCGTACCGATGGCAACCGGTCTGGCCGTGCCCGGGCCGGTGGATGCCTTCCTGAAGCTGCTGGGCAGCGCCGCTGCGCCCTGCGCATTGATCGCGCTGGGCCTGTTCCTGGGTGAGCGCCGCAATGTTGCACCCGGCGCCGCACGCAGCGCATTGGGCCTGGGCGCGGCAAAGCTGCTGCTGCAGCCGCTGCTGGTGTGGGTGCTGGCCACCCGGGTGTTTGCGCTGCCCACAGCGCTGGTGCATGCGGCGGTGTTGCTGGCAGCGCTTCCCACCGGCACCGGGCCGTTCATGCTGGCCGAATTCCATCGGCGCGAGGCCGCGACGACCGCGGCGACGGTGCTGGGGACGACTGTGATGTCGCTGCTTAGCGTGACCGCGTATCTGGCGCTGATCCGGTAGCGTCGCACCTGCTGGGCGCAGGACTTCTGTAGAGTCGAGCTTGCTCGACTGCCGTGCTTTGTAGAGTCGAGCCATGCTCGACTGCTTTTGGCAGTCCAGTCGAGCAAGCTCGACTCTACAAAGCGCGACGAGCAGTCGAGCAAGCTCGACTCTACAAAGCGCGACGAGCAGTCGAGCTTGCTCGACTCTACGAAGGGCGAAGTCAGCGGCTCAGGGCTTCCTGCACGGCCAGCGCTACGTCGGTGTTGTCGATGTAGCTGCCGTCATTCCAGCCCACGTGCTGGCGGTAGCCGGCATCGACGCCGCGCACGCGCCGGGCCAGGCCTTCGGCGCCGTTGCCCTTGGCCCACAGCGGCACCAGCCCATTGGAATGGTTGCCGGTGGGGCGGAAACTCATGCCCGGCAGCTGCCCGCGGCCGTTGTTGCGTACTGGCTGGAACGCCACCTGCTGCGCATCCGGGCCCATCGGCATGCTGTTGTCGTGGTCGGTGGTGATGATCAGCAGGTTGCGTTCCCAACCGCCATTGCGTTCGATCCAGTCGACCACCGCGGCGACCGCATCGTTGAACTCCACCGTTTCCTCGATCAGACGGCCGAACTGCGGCTGGTCGGTGCAGGCGCCGTAGTGCCACTCGGTACCACACGCGCTGGTGTGCGCAGCCCAGTCGGTGGCCCCACCTTCCACCATCAGGAACAGGCCTTTCTGCGACCGCTGCTGCAGGAACTGCAACGCACCGCGGGTCATGGTGGCCAGGTCGGGCACGCTGTCGATCTTCTTCACCCCGGAAGGTGTCGCCGCATCGCGCCCGACCACGGCCAGCTGCCGCGCCTGCTGCAGCGTGTTGGCGACCTGCGGCACGCCGATCAGCGGGCGATCACTGGGCAGACGGCCTGCGGCCAAGGCGGTGAATTCATCCTTGCTGCGGATCAGTCGCCACGCACCCGCCGGATTGCCGGCAATCGGCGTACCCGCTTGCAGCTGCTGCCAATCCTGCTGCGACACCCATTCCCAGGGGTTCTGGCAGCCCTCGGCGGCGACCGCATCCAGGCCGTCCACGCAGGGCCTGCCGTCCACGCTGTAGCCGGGGCCGCCGGTGCCCATCACCAGATCCATGTGGCCCTGCGCCAGCATCTGGTGGGCAATGGCGTGGTAGCTGTTGCGCGATTCGTTCTGCGCCGCGAACGCCGCGGGCGTGGCATGTGCAAACGGCACCGAAGTAACCACGCCGGTGGCCATGCCCAGGCGCTTGGCGCGCAGTGTGTTGAAGTCCACCGGCACGCCGTCGTTGCTGAAGTTGATCGCGTTGTTGTAGGTCTTCACCCCGGAAGACAGCGCGGTGCCGGCCGCTGCGCTGTCGGTGGCCACGGCGGCCAGGTACTGGTATCCCTCGAACGGCAGGTCGGCGGCAGGTACGGCGCTGGCACTCCACGCACGCGATGCGTCGTAGCCGATGGTCTGCGCGGCATCGCGGGTGGGCTGGCTGCTGGCGTTCAACGGGAACGTGGTCACGCCCAGGCGCTGCGGGAACTGCGCGTAGGGCGCGCCCTCGCGACTGCCGTACTGCCAGTACGCGGCAGCATCCCAGGTGCCCCAGCCGGCACCGTCGTTGATCATCACGATCACGTTGTGCGGCCGGGTGGTTCCGGCCAGCGGCGCGTCACCGCGCGCGACGGGCTGGCATGCGGCCAGAGCGGCCACCATGGCCAGCAGCGACGGGCACAGCCAACGTCGCGAGGAAGATTGGGTCATGAGGGTTCCTGCAGTGCGGCGGCGATGCCGCCAACAGCAGGTGGTTATACCCGTGCAATGTTGCAGATTGGGTAGAGTCGAGCTTGCTCGACTACAGGCGAGGTAGAGTCGAGCTTGCTCGACTGCGTGTGAACAAGAGCAGTCGAGCAAGCTCGACTCTACGAACAGCGAAGAGCAGTCGAGCAAGCTCGACTCTACGAAGAGCGAGGCGCAGGCGCGGCGCTACGATGCGCGCGTGACGATGTCCACGATCAGCCGTTGCAGTTCGGATTCTGCGTCCGCTTGCGGCAGTGCGGCGCCAGCCACGGCCTCGGACAGCGCCTCGGCGGCGCCCAGGATCGCCCAGCGCCCAGCCACGGGCACCTTGTCATCGACTACAAACGGATCCAACCACTGCGCGCACTGGTCGACGAAGTCCTGCTGGTAACGATGGCGAACGTCGCGCAGTTCGGGCGAGCCAGCCAACGCGGCAAGAATCGCCTGGATATCGCTGCCCTGCGAGAGCACGCAATCGATGTAGCCCGATGCAATGGCCTGCGCCCGCTCGGCCAGCCGCGCGGGCGCCGCGCCGATGCGCGCCTCGAACACCGCCGTCTGTCGCTGATCGTAGTCGGCATACAGTGCAGCCAGCAGGCCATTGCGGGTGATGAAATGGTCGTACGCCACCGGTTTGGTCACGCCCGCCGCTTCGGCCAGCCGGCCAAGGCTGAGTGCATCGGTGCCCTCGCTGCCCACCAATGCCCAGGCCACATCCAGCAACTGGCGGCCGCGCTGTTCACGCGACATCCGGCGGCGGGTGGGTGTGGCGGCGGTAGACATGCAGCGGCTCTACATCACGGCGTGGGTGTGCCTATGGTACGGCCGATGGCCGCAGCGGTCTGCAGATGTGCCTGCGCCTGGCCACTGTCGGCATCGAGCAGCAGGTTGGAAGAACGCACGGTGGCACCGCAGTAGTCGAAGATGCCCATGTCGATCTGCGTCTTCATGGCCGCCCCATAGCCGCGGCGTTCGATCATCTCCGCGCCGGCGCCGCCCAGGCCGACCAGATGCACCTGCAGGCGCTGCAGTTTCTTTTCCACCTTGCC
Organism: Stenotrophomonas sp. YAU14D1_LEIMI4_1; assembly: GCF_003086815.1. Taxonomy (NCBI): domain Bacteria; kingdom Pseudomonadati; phylum Pseudomonadota; class Gammaproteobacteria; order Lysobacterales; family Lysobacteraceae; genus Stenotrophomonas; species Stenotrophomonas sp. YAU14D1_LEIMI4_1. The sequence goes on from NZ_CP025997.1 coordinate 3,831,686, forward strand.
ATCGGCACCGTCGGCATACGCCCAGCCCTGGGTGAACACACGGTCGATCCAACCCTTCAGCAGGGCCGGGAACGACCACCAGTACAGCGGGTAGACCAGCACCAGCGTATCGGCAGCATCCAGTCGTGCGTGCTCGGCAGCGACGTCAGCGGGCACTGCCCCACTCTGCCGGAACAGGGCCATGTCATCGGCGTTGAAAGTGGGATCAAACCCCTCGGCGGCGAGATCAGCCACGGTGACACGGTTTCGCACGTCTGCGCTGGCAATGGCGTCGCCGATGCGTGCGGCCACCGCGTGGGTAAGCGAGCGGGGCTCGGGATGGGCGACAACAATAAGACTGTGCATGAACGAGACTCGCAGCGGAATAAGTTACCAATGGTAGTTAAAAGAGAGGTTTTCACCAGTGGGCATTGCAGGACGCTGATTTCAGCTGGATTGATTACCCACCCGACACGCTGTGGCGCTGTGTATCTCCCAGCATCAAATGCGAATGATTCGTGATACGATTGTTAAAGGATACTGAAACCCCCACACACGGACGTCCCAGCCATCGCCAGTGGACCCTCTTACAGGAGCACCTGCGCGATGTCGCACGCCTCACCGAACCGCCGCCGTTCCATTACCACCCTGACCGCCGCGATCGGTCTGGCGCTGGCCGCCCATGCCCATGCTGATGCCAGCGCCGATGCCTCCTCGGCGCGCCAGCTGGACACCGTGGTGGTCACCGCCACCGGTGCCCAGCAGTGGATCAAGGATGCCCCGGCCAGCATCAGCGTGATCACCCGCGAAGAAATCGAGCGCAAGCCGGTCAGCAGCATCGGACAGCTGCTGAGCACCGTGCCCGGCGTGACCGGCGGCTACGCGCTGTCCGGTGCGCAGTCGAAGATCCGCCTGCGCGGCCTGCCCGAGCAGTACACGCTGATCCTGATCGACGGCCGCCGCCAGGGCAGCTCGGCCGGCGTGAACTACCGCGATGACCTGGGCCCGCAGGATCTGAACTGGCTGTCGCCGGACATGATCGAACGCATTGAAGTGGTGCGCGGCCCGATGTCCTCGCTGTACGGTTCGGACGCGATGGGCGGTGTGATCAACATCATCACCCGCAAGATCGCAGACCACTGGGGCGGCTCGGCCACCTTCAACTACAGCAAGCCCGATTCGGATACGCGCGGCAACACCACGCAGATGGGCGCGCTGTTCAGTGGCCCGCTCACCCAGAACCTGGGCGTGCGCGTGGGCGCCAACGTGACCGACCGCGAATCGGACCGCGGCGCGCGGCAGACCCCCGGCAACAAGGCGGAAAATGCCAACGTGCAGTTCCATTGGCGGGTGAACGACAATCACAGCGTGGGCGTGGAAGCCTCGCGCGGCACCCAGCGCAACAGCGGCGCCGGGGCGGTCAGCAGCTGGGGCCTGTCCAAGCTGGTGCAGACCGGCTACGTGCTCAGCCATGACGGCAAGTACGGCGATGCCAGCACGTCCAAGACCACGCTGGTGCAGAACGACTACGAAGACAAGGGCAGCACGGTGGGCAACCACTCGAAGGAAACCGTCTTCGATACTGCCTTCACCACCGGCTTCCACTGGGGCTTCGAGCACAGCCTGAACCTGGGCGGGCAGTGGAAGCGCGAGGAGCTGGAAAACAGCGACACGATCGGCACCGTGCCGGTGACCTGGACCGGCAGCGGCCGCATCAGCCCCACCAGCGAGGCCGATTCGTGGGCGCTGTTCGCCGAAGACCACATCACCCTGCACGAGCGCTTCGTACTGACCCTGGGCCTGCGCTGGGACAACACTGAAAACTACGACGACAACCTGAGCCCGCGCATCTACGGCGTGTGGCACCCGGCCGATGCGTGGACCGTGCGTGGTGGCATTTCCAAGGGCTTCCGCGCGCCCAACCTGAAGCAGGGCACCGCCGGCGCGGCCACCCAGTCCGGTGGCAATGGCTGCCGCGCGTTGACCGTGGAAGGCTGGAGCAGCACCTCGGTGAATGCCGATGGCACGCGCGGCTGCTACATGGCCGGCAACCCGAACCTGGAACCGGAAACCAGCACCAACTACGAGCTGGGCCTGGGCTACGACCAGGGCGGCTGGTCGGCGTCGGCCACCTACTTCCTGACCAACTTCGACGACAAGATCGAGCAGGTGCCGCTGAGCCAGATTCCCGGCCAGACCACCAGCTTCGTCAACGGCTACTGGTGGACGGTGGCGCAGAACATCCAGAAGGCGCGCACCCGCGGCGTGGAAGCCAGCGTGACCGTGCCGTTGCATGAGCGCCTGAGCTGGACCACCAATGCCACGCGCATGCTGGAATCGAAGAACCGCACCACCGGCGCCACCCTGCTGGTGGTGCCGGAACTGACCGCCAACACCTCGCTGGAATGGCAGGTGACCGATGCCTGGTCGCTCAATGCCAGTGCGCAGCACATCGGCAAGCAGCTGGTGTCGGCCACCAGCGCAACCTTCGCCAAGGCCTACACCACGTGGGACCTGGTCACCGGCTTCGACGTGAACGAAAACCTGACCCTGCGTGCCGGCGTGCTGAACGTGGGTGATGTGTCCACCATCGACGAAGGCAACAACTACGACGGCGGCGCACGTACCTTCTTCGTCGGCGCCACCGCGCGGTTCTGATCAAACCGTGGGGTCAGAGCCCGTTGCCAGGCAACGGGATCTGACCCCGGGGTCGGATCCATTCGCGCAGCGAAGGGCTCTGACCCCAGCCTGAGCCCCATCCACGCATGGCGTGGATCTACCGCGCCCGCGACCGCTACGACCGGAACAAGTCGTTCAGGGCGGCGCCGGCAGCGGCCTGCTGCAGCCCATCGAAGCGGCCCTCGCGCACGAGTGAGTCGGTGGCCTGCATCAATCCTCCCCACGCCGCGCGGGCCAGGGCACCACCCAGGCTGACCCGGCGCACGCCCAGCGCCGCGATGTCCTGCAGCGTCAGTGGCGTCGGCCCTCCCACCAGCAGGTTCACCGGCGTGCCCTCAGCGGCGGCCACCACTGCCTGGATCTGTGCCACCGTGGTGATGCCCGGGGCGTACAGCACGTCGGCACCGGCGGCCGCGTAGGCACGCAGGCGCTGCAGCGTATCGTCCAGATCCGGCACGCCCACGAAGAAGTTCTCTGCGCGCCCCACCAGCAGCACATCGGCGACGGCGCGATCAATGGCCGCACGCGCGGCACGCAGGCGTTGCACGGCCTCATCCAGCGGGCGCAACGGTGCATCGGCCAGACCGCTGGCGTCCTCGATCGACAGTGCGGCAATGCCGGTGTCCAGCGCCGCGGTCACCGCGTGGCCCACGTCATCGGGGTTTGCGCCGAAACCATCGCCGAAGTCGGCGTTCAAGGGCAGATCAGTGGCCGCAGCCATCAACCGCAGATGGTCCAGTGTGGCCTGCAGCGAGACCGCACCGTCGGGCCGGCCTTCGCTCCACGCACAGCCGGCGCTGGTGCTGGCCAGGGCCTGGAACCCCTGCCGCTGCAGATAGCGCGCACTGCCCACGTCCCACGGGTTGGGCAGCACGAAGCAACCGTGCGCATGCAGCTGGCGGAAGGCGGCACGCTTGCGCTGGGTCTGGGCGTCTGTAGCGGTCATGGCAGACAGGCGGAGTGGCGACAGCGCCACCCTAGCCCGCTGGCACACGCAACTCAACGCCACATGGCGTGGCTTTCATGAGGTGATGCTGCCTGCTTATTGGACCGGCGCCAGGCGCTGCGCAACCGTGGCAGCCCCCCTTCAGGAGTCCGGACATGCCCATCGATGCTGGCACGCTGCTGCCCATTGGCGATGACCACGATGCGCAGCGGGCTGACCTGGGCTCACCGGTGCGCCGGCGCCTGCTGGCCTCGGCCGGGGTGGCGGTGGGCGGACTGGCCAGTGCCAGTGCCGGCAGCGCTGCCGGCGCCGCGCCCAACACCACCGAGCCGGGCCGCCCCGGCTTCCGCCCGATCGTGCCGCCGCACGCGCAGGGGCACAGCCCCTGGGGCCAGGACACGGTGAGCGAAGCCACACCGCGCCCGGCCAGCGTCCGCCCGGGCGAAACACCACTGCCCGACCGGCCACGCGCCTATACCGATATCAAGAGCTACCACGCGCATATCTATTTCGACGAAGACAGCTACCAGAAGGCGGCACTGCTGCGGCGTTGGGTGGCCGAGCGCTTTCCGGTGGAACTGGGCAACTGGAACCCGCAGCCGCGGGGCCCGCACGTCACGCCGTCGTTCTATTTCGGCTTCCGCAACGACCTGCTGCCGGTGCTGGTGCCGTGGCTGCAGCTGAACAGCCTGGGCCTGACCATCCTCATCCACCCCAACACCGGCGATGGCCGTGCCGACCATCTGCACTACGCGCTGTGGGTGAACCGGGCGCAGCCGGTGAACGCCTACAACTGGCCCGCGCCACCACCGGGTGGAACCGAAGCGCTGGAAGAAGTCTTTCCCAACGTGGTGCCCACGGTGCCGCTGGAGACCTGAGCGCGGTACATTCATCCCCGCATGGCGCGGATCTACCCCGCCGGGGCCATTGTCGGCGTACGTGCTGCCATCGCCGCCGATGACAACGTTCAGCCAGCCTTGATCCGCCTTGCCGCATACGGCCACAAGGGCCTCGGCGAATTTCAAACAGACGATTGAAACGCCGCAAACTTCGCCGAACTGGACACCATCCTCAGGTTCCGCCAGACTGCCGCCCTTTCCCGTTGATCGGATTCCATGGCGAAGCTGCTGGTCCTGCACGGCCCCAACCTCAACCTGCTCGGCACGCGCGAGCCGGAGGTCTACGGGCACACCACGCTGGCCGACATCGACCAGGCCCTGGCTGCCCAGGCGGGCGCCGCCGGCCACGCCGTGGACAGCCTGCAATCCAACGCCGAGCACGTGCTGGTGGACCGCGTACAGGCCGCACGCGCCGACGGAACCGCTTTCATCCTGATCAACCCGGCGGCCTTCACCCACACCTCGGTCGCCCTGCGCGATGCGCTGGCGGCGGTGGCGGTGCCGTTCATCGAAATCCACCTGTCCAACCCGCATACCCGCGAACCGTTCCGCCAGCACAGCTATTTCAGCGACAAGGCGGTGGGCGTGGTGTGCGGCTTCGGCGCCGACAGCTACCGCTACGCGATGGACGCGGCCCTGCTGCGGCTGTCGGCCACCTGATTGTCGAACCGGGCGCCCATGGCGCCCTCCTCACCTAGATAGAAACCAAAGAGGCCCTCATGGATCTGCGCAAAATCAAGAAGCTGATCGACCTGCTGGAAGAGTCGAACCTGGCTGAAATCGAAATCAAGGAAGGCGAAGAATCCGTGCGCCTGTCGCGCGCCCCGGTGGCCGGCTACGCCGCGCCGGTCGCGGCCCCGGTGTACGCCGCGCCGGCCGCCCCGGCGGCCCCGGCCATGCCGATGCAGTCGCCCACCGAAGCCTCCACCGGCGGCACCGCCAAGCCGGGCCCGGCCCTGCCGGAAGGCCACGTGCTGCGCTCGCCGATGGTCGGCACCTTCTACGCTTCGGCCGCTCCGGACAAGCCGGCCTTCGTCACCGTTGGCCAGCAGGTCAAGGAAGGCGAAACGCTGGCCATCATCGAAGCGATGAAGATGTTCAACCCGATCGAAGCCGACAAGTCCGGCACCATCGTCGCCATCCTGGGCGAGAACGGCCAGCCGGTGGAATTCGACCAGCCGCTGTTCGTGATCGGCTGAGGGGCACGCCATGCTCGACAAAGTCGTCATTGCCAACCGAGGGGAGATCGCGCTGCGCATCCTGCGCGCGTGCCACACCCTGGGCATCCGCACGGTGGCCGTGCATTCCACGGTCGACCGCAACCTCAAGCACGTGGCCATGGCCGACGAGTCGGTCTGCATCGGCCCGGCGCCGTCGCCGCAGAGCTACCTCAACATTCCGGCTCTGATCGCCGCCGCTGAAGTCACCGACGCCCAGGCCATCCACCCGGGCTACGGCTTCCTGTCGGAAAACGCTGATTTCGCCGAGCGCGTGGAAGAGTCCGGCTTCATCTTCATCGGCCCCAAGGCCGACACCATCCGCATGATGGGTGACAAGGTCGAAGCGATCCGCGCGATGAAGTCCGCCGGCGTGCCGTGCGTGCCCGGCTCGGGCGGCCCGCTGGGCGAAGACATCGTGGCCAACACCAAGATCGCCCGCGAGATCGGCTACCCGGTCATCATCAAGGCGGCCGGTGGCGGCGGTGGCCGCGGCATGCGCGTGGTGCACGCCGAAGCCTCGCTGAAGACCTCGATCGAAACCACCAAGAGCGAGGCCAAGGCCGCGTTCGGCAATGGCGAGGTCTACATGGAGAAGTTCCTGGAGAACCCGCGCCACGTGGAAATCCAGGTACTGGCCGACGGCCAGGGCAACGCCATCCACCTGGGTGAGCGCGACTGCTCGATGCAGCGCCGCCACCAGAAGGTGGTGGAAGAAGCCCCGGCACCGGGCATCACCGCCGAGCAGCGCGAGCAGATCGGCAAGGTGTGCGTGGAAGCCTGCATCCGCATCGGCTACCGCGGCGCCGGCACGTTCGAGTTCCTGTACGAGGACGGCCGCTTCTACTTCATCGAAATGAACACCCGCATCCAGGTGGAACATCCGGTGACCGAAATGGTGACCGGCATCGACCTGGTGGCCGAGCAGCTGAAGATCGCCGCGGGCCAGAAGCTGTCGATCAAGCAGAGCGACGTGGTGCTGACCGGCCACGCCATCGAATGCCGCATCAACGCCGAAGATGCTGAAACCTTCGTGCCGAGCCCGGGCACCATCACCGGCTTCCATCCGCCGGGCGGCCCCGGCGTGCGCGTGGACACCCACATCTACAGTGGCTACCGCGTGCCGTCGAACTACGACTCGATGATCGGCAAGCTGATCGTGCACGGCCCGGACCGCGAAACCGCCATCGCCCGCATGCGGGTGGCGCTGAGCGAAATGGTCGTGGACGGCATCAAGACCAACGTGGCGCTGCAGCAGCGCATCATGCGTGACAAGGGCTTCCAGGCCGGTGGGCAGAACATCCACTACCTGGAAAAGCGCCTGGCCGAACGCAAGAACAAGCCGATCGCATTGACCTGATCGCGCAGCCAACGCTGGACACGAAAAGGGCGGGGATTTCCCCGCCCTTTTCCGTTGCGCGCGGCGACGATGCGCAACGCCGCCGGGCAGAGCCCGGCGCTACCGGGCGCGGCTCAGCGCTTGTCGGCCACTTCGGCGGGAATCTGCGAATTGGCCAGCGGGCGCACGCCATTGGGCGAGGTCGGATCGACGATCACCATGGTTTCGGTGGAACCATCGGGCCAGACCACCTGGAAGGTGCTGCCGGCCGGCAACGAAGCGAACGGCACCCCACTCTGCGCGCGGTACACCGCAGCGACCTGGCTGGCACCGGCGCGGCGCACGGCTTCCTGCGCCTTCACCGTGGTCAATTCCACCTTCGACAGGTGCCGGTAGCGATCTTCGTAGGTGTCGATCATCAACAGGCCGACCGCACCGGCCGAGTAAGCCACGAACAACACCACCCAGAACCAGAACTTGGCGCCATGTAGTAAACGACGGTAGTTCATCGCCCTGCTCCCGTACCAATCAATCGCTTGATCCACTCTTTCATCTTCCCCGCACCTTGCCGCGAAACCGCGGCGTCATACACGAAATCCCGGAAATCCTGCGTTCCACCCTGCGAACAGATCCCTCCGTTCGCGCAATAACTGTTCACCAGCACGCTGTCGGCGCCGCACGGCAGCCCCAGCTCGCAGGCGGCAACACGCCAGGCCAGCTCGCTCAACTGTTCGCCGGCAACCATGCCGGTCATCGCCTTGTCGCCGGCCGCGCGCAGGCCCATGGCCGGCGCCAGCGCCATGTAGGCCTCTGGATCGCGCGATGCCTGCACGCGCTGCACCAGCTCGCGGCGGTACTGCTCGCTGTCCTGCAGCGGCTCACCTTCGGCCAGCAGCGATGCTTCCGCCGCCAGGTTGCCTTCCTGCGCCGCGCGCCGGCGCTCGCCGATCACCAGCGCCGGCCCCAGCTTGTCGCCCGGCACGAAGCCACCGCAGCGCTGGGCCACGCGTTCGCGCGCCTGCACCATGGCCGGCGCCGCACTCAGCCCCAACCCGGCCAGCACGTTGTTGTCCAGGCGGTAGCCGCCCGGGTCCACCGCGTACTGCGCGCAGTAGTCGTAGACCCGGCTCAGCATCCAGCGCGCTTCGTGGTTGCCGTTGTCGGCCTGCACGCGCAGGCGCTGCGCATAGGCGAACAGATCGGTCTCGCCTTCGATATCCGCGCGGATATCCAGCGGCAGACCGGACGGCAGCGCGGTGCTGCGCTCGATGCCCGACAGACGCCGGGCCAACGCTTCGGGCACCACCGGCGCCAACGCATCGCCCACCGACGACGCGGACACGTCCATCGGCACCGCCACGCCATCCTGCAGCGCGTGGCCATGGCCGCTGGCCCGGTAACCGGCCACGCCAAGCACCGCCACGGCGGGCAGCACGAGCAACCAGGTTTTCAGGGTGGGAGCGAAGGCCATGAGCGACAGAAGTGGACGCGGGACACAGCAAAGCCGGCATTTTAGCAAGCCCCCGAAGCGCTGTCTGAACCACTGCGGTTCATCTCAGGGCATACGGAGACGGCCGGATGGTCTAGCATGGCCCCCTTTCCCGCGATTGCCCCCACCGCCATGCCGTTCCTGGAACTGACCCTGCGCTGCACCGAAGCCACCCAGCCCCGCTATGAAAACGCGCTGGAGGACGTGGGCGCGCTGGCCGTCACCCTGCTTGATGCCGAAGCCGACACCAGCAACGAGCAGGCCATCCTCGAACCGGGCGTGGGCGAAACCCCGCTGTGGGACACCCTGGTACTGAGCGCGCTGTTCCCGGCCGACAGCAATGCGCTGTTGCTGCTGGCGGCGCTGGAAGCGTTCGACCCGGACCTGGACTGGAGCGGCGGCAGCTTCCGCGCCGTGGAAGACGAAGACTGGGAACGCGCCTGGCTGGACCAGTTCCAGCCGATGGATTTCGGCAGCCGCACCTGGATCGTGCCGTGGAACCATGAACTGCCGGAGGCCGCGCAGGCCGCCGATGCCGCCGTCGTGCGCCTGGACCCGGGCCTGGCCTTCGGCTCGGGCACCCACCCGACCACCGCGCTGTGCCTGCGCTGGCTGGACCAGCTGGCCGTGGACGGACAGCTGCAGGGCCAGCGTGTGCTCGACTTCGGCTGTGGCTCGGGCATCCTGGCCCTGGCGGCGCTGAAGCTGGGCGCAGCCGAAGCGATCGGCGTGGACAACGACCCGCAGGCGCTGGTGGCCACTGCCGACAACGCCGAGCGCAACGGCGAGCAGGCGCGCATGCACGTCTATCTGCCGCAGGACGAACCGGTGGCGACCTACCCCATCGTGGTCGCCAACATCCTGGCCTCGGCGCTGGACGCACTGGCCGAACTGCTGGCCGCACGCGTGGCCGCCGGTGGACGCATCGCCCTGTCGGGCATCCTGCATGGCCAGGAAGGCGAACTGCTGCAGCGCTATGCGGCCTGGTTCGACGAACTGCAGGCCACCCAGGATGGCGATTGGATGCGCATCACCGGCGTACGCCGCGCCTGATCGTGGTTGAATGAGCGCTGGATCCGAGCCGGTGCCCTGACGATGTCCGAGCCGAACCCGCCGCGTCGCCCGCTGGCTACCTTCCTGCGCACTGCGCCGGGAGCCGACGCCGCACCTGCCGACGCCATCGGTCACGCCGCCCCGCAGCTGCTGCAGGAAGGCGAGGCAGCAGACGACGATCAGGACACCGCGGCCCCGCTCGCGCAGCACGAGGAACCCGTCGCACGCGCCGATGTCGACGCCGACCGGGCCGAAAGCGACACGATGGATGCGGCCGTTGCCAGCGAGGCGCCCAGCTTCCTGGGCATGCGTCCGCGCGCGCGACCGTCACCGCGCTGGCACTGGGCGCTGGTTGCAGGCCTGGCCCTGCTGCTGGTGCTGCAGAGTGTGCTGGCCGACCGCGCGCGCCTGGCCGCCGATGCCGGCCATCGACCCTGGATCAGCGCACTGTGCGGCGTGCTTCGCTGCAGCCTGCCGGCCTGGCGCGAACCCACGGCGTTCACCATGACCAGCCGCGAGATCCGCCCCCTGCCGGGGCAGGCAGGCGTGCTGCAGGTGCAGGCCAGCATCCGCAACGACGCACGCTGGGCACAGGCCTGGCCGGACCTGCGCCTGTCGTTGTCCGATGCCGATGGCCGCCTGATCGGCAGCGGGGTGTTCACCCCGGCGCAGTACCTGGGCGAGGCCCCGGCGGCCACGCTGGAGCCCGGGCAGAGCGCGCGGGTCGCGTTCCGCGTGCAGGAGCCGGCGGCCTCCACCGTCGCATTCACCTTCGAGTTCCTCTGACCAAGGTCGAGGCGTCAGGCCGTGGCAGCTCGGGCACGCTCGCGCTAGACTGACGGCCAATCACACGTCCGCCTGCGCGCACCGCGCGCACCGGCCTTCAGATCGGGAACCCCCTTGAACGCTGTCCTCACTCGTCCTGACACCAGTCGTGGCGCTGCCCGGCCACCGCTGCGCGAACACGTAGCCCAGTCCGTGCGCCGCTACCTGCGCGACCTTGATGGCTGCGATGCGGACGATGTGTACGAGATCGTGCTGCGCGAGATGGAGATTCCACTGTTCGTGGAAGTGCTCAACCACTGCGAAGGCAACCAGAGCCGCGCCGCGGCCATGCTGGGCATCCACCGCGCCACCCTGCGCAAGAAGCTGAAGGAATACGGCATCAGCGCGTAAGCGCACCGGTGTGTAGAGTCGAGCCATGCTCGACTGCTCCTGTGCGAGGCAATCCGCGAAGAGCAGTCGAGCATGGCTCGACTACCCAGTAGATCCACGCCATGCGTGGATGAAGCCCTCAGCCCCCGCCGGCCTTCCAGTAATACCGCACCACATGGAAGAACACCGGCGCGGCGAAGCACACTGAATCCAGCCGATCGAGCATGCCGCCATGGCCTTCGATCATGTGCCCCCAGTCCTTGATGCCGCGGTCGCGCTTGATGGCCGACATCACCAGGCCGCCCCAGAACCCCATCAGGTTGATCAGCAGGGACAGCCCGAACGCCTGCAGCGGCGTGAACGGGGTGATCCACCACAGCGCCGCACCCAGCGCGCTGGCGCTCAGCACCCCGCCCACGAACCCTTCCACCGTCTTCGACGGCGACAGCTTCGGGGCAATCAGGTGCCGGCCCAGCAGCTTGCCCCAGATGTACTGCAGCACATCGGACGACTGCACCACGATCACCAGGAAGGCAAACAACAGCACGTTGCGCGCCGGGTCATGGCCGGGCACCTGCAGGTTCAACAGCAGCGGCACGTGCGAAATGCAGAACACGCAGATCATCAGCCCCCACTGCACCTTGGCCGTGCGCTCGAGGTAGTGGGTGGTATCGCCGCCGATGGTCGACAGGATGGGCAGGAACAGGAACGCGTAGACCGGAATCAGCAGGGTGTACATGCCGTACCAGTCGATCCACACCAGGTAGTACTGCCACGGCAGCACGATGTAGAACGCCGCCAGCAATGCGTAGTAATCGCCCGACCGGGTAGGCGCCAGGGTGATGAACTCGCGCAGCGCGAACAGCGAAATGATCGCGAACAGCACGATCACCCCGGCGCGGCCGAACAACAGCGCGCCGCCCACCACGATCGCCATCACCCACCACGCGCGGATGCGCGAGACCAGATTGGCAATGACCGCGCTGGGTCGGCCGCGCTGGCGCCAGCGCAGGGTCTCGGCCACCACCGTGGCCAGCACCAGCACCGCGCCGATGCCGCCGAACAGCAGCCCGGTCTGCTGGCCCACGCTCTGCGTGGCCAGATCGCCAGACACATCGATCAAGAAGCTCATGCGCGGCCCCCGTTCGGTGCCAGATCAAGCAGCGCCTGCCGACTGCGCGCCAGGAACGCCGCCTTGTCCTCCTCGGCCTGCAGGCGCAGCGGTGCGCCGAAGGTCGCCGTGCACAGCAACGGCAGCGGCAGGAAGCGGCCCTTGGGCATCACCCGCTTCAGGTTGTCGATCCACACCGGCACGAACTCCAGTTCCGGGCGCTGCCGCGCCAGATGGTAGATGCCACTCTTGAACGGCAGCAGCGGCTCCTCGCCGGTATTGCGCGTGCCTTCCGGGAACAGGATCAGCGAGCAGCCTTCATCCACCGCATCGCGCAGCACCTGCAGGGGATCCTGCTGGCGGCGCGCCGCTTCGCGTTCCACCAGCACGCCGTTGAATACCGCATCGATCAGGTAGCGGCGCAGGCCATCGCGCTGCCAGTACTCGGCCGCAGCCACCGGCCGCACCTGGCGGCGCAATGCGGGCGGCATCGACGACCAGATCAGCACGAAGTCACCGTGGCTGGCATGGTTGCCGTAGTACACGCGGTGGTCGCTGGAGGGCGCGCAGCCGATCCACAGCGCGCGCGCACCGGTCAGCACATGGATGGCGCCACTGCAGGCGCGGGCAATCACGCTTGCGAACATCACCTTCCCCTCAGGTCTGCGGCCACAACACGGCAAGCAGCACCGCCACGAACTGCAGCGCGGTGAACAGATACTGGCGCAGGAGCAGGCTGCGCATGCCGGCCCAGCGCGCGTCCCAGCCACGCAGCGGCGCATCGGCCGGCAGCCGGCGCAGCCCGGCCACGTGCAGGGCCTGGTCGACCCGGTCTGCTGCCGCCTCGCCCTGCAGACCGTCCTGCAGCAGCAACTGCAGCAGGCTGGCATCCAACTGCACGCGCACCGCGAAGTACGCCTGCATCAGGCCCAGCGCCACGCTCAGCAGCACCAGACCGGCGGCGATCATCGCCAGCCCCGGCTCGATGCCGAGCAGCAACAGCCCCACCAGCAACAGTCCCAGCGACAGCACGGCGGGCCAGCGGCCCTGGCGCAGCAGCAGGTGCATCATCGGCAGGTCCGGTGCCTGGCTCATACGGTGGTCTCCTGAGCGGCAGCGGCCGCGATCGCCAGCAGGTGAACGTCGTGCAGCACGATGGACGGCCGTGCCTGGCGCACCTGCGCCACCGCCTGCGCGGCATCGCCAGCGCGGCCACTGCACAGCAGCCAGGTCGCCACGCTGGCGGCACTGCGCGAATAGCCCAGCGCGCAACACACCAGCAACGGCCCCTGCGCATGCAGGCGCTCGATCGCGGCGGCGGCGGCGCGCAACTGCGCAGCGCTGGGCACCACCAGGTCCAGCATCGGCACCCCGGCATAGACCGCGCCCGGGGCGCGGCAGGACAGCTCGGCACAGGTATCGACCACGCCCTGCAGCGGCGCCGGCAAGCGGCCGCTGGGCAGGCGCCCCAGCCATACACCGTCGACCACCTGCACCGGCCGCGGCGCACGCCGTGTCCACAGCCGCGAATTGATCCATGCAGCGGCCAGGTACGGCGCCAGCAGCCAGCGTGCGGCCATGGTCAGCCGGCCATCGGCGCGCTTCTGGAACACCGCCGTGCCCAACCCCGCATACGCCAGCGCCACCAGCAGCAGCGACAGCACCGGCCACAGCAGCCACAGCGCCGTGCCGCGCCACTGCAGCACCGGCAGCAACACCACTGCCGCCCCCAGCAGGTACAGCAGCGCCAAGCGCCAGCGCTTCGGGTCGCGCGCGGTGCGCCATGCGCGCAGCGGTGGTACACCCTGGTCGGGCCACAGCCACACGCACAGCCAGCCCACCAACAGCCCGGTGGGCACGTCGATGAAGTGGTGCTGGAAGGTGGTCAGCACCGAAATGCCGATCAGCAGCGCCCACCCATGCAGCACCCAGCGCCACGCGCCGTGCAGGTACTGGGCGAACTTCACCCACAGCACGATCAGCAGCACGATGTGCAGGGATGGCGCCTGGTTGAACGGCTTGTCGAAACCCAGCAGCACATCGAACAGCCAGCCGAAGACGCCGTCGATCGCCGGCCGCTGGAAACTGAAGCGTAATGGCCACAGCAGGAAGCAGCTCACCGCGATCAGCTGCGCACTGAACAAGCGCAGCGCGTGCCGGTCCAGTTCCAGCCGCTGCCGGCACAGGAACAGCGAAATGGCATAGAACAGATCGATGGACCAGTACGGCACGATGGTCCAGGCCACGAATGGAACGTGGGTTTCCCAGGCGAAGGCGAGCACCGGCACGTCGGTCTGGCGACCGGCCATCCAGTTGGCAAAACCATAACTGGCGAAGAAGAACGGCCCCAGCAGCACCAGCCACAACAGGGCGCGCCGCCAGGGGCGCGTCGTGGGGGCCACCGGGGTGGCGGCGACGGCGGACATCAGCCGACCCGGCGCGCCAGCGACACGGTGAAGATGCCGAACGCATCGATGCGCTGGGCCACCTTCTGGAACCCGGCCAGGCGCACCAGCTCGTCCATCTCCTGCTGGGTACGGCGGCGCATCACCCACGCCGCGCCGCCGCGGTGGCTGGTGAGCGCACGCGCGATGAACTCCAGCTGCGGATGCCACGGCTGGCCGGTATAGGCCAGGTAACCGCCCACCGGTACGGTCGCGGCAATGCCCTGCAGCGAGCGCAGCACCGCATCGTTGTCGGGGAACAGCTCGTACAGGCCCGATACCACCGCCAGCGTCGGCGCCGGGTCCACCTTCGCCAGCTGCGCCGGGTCGAACGCATCGCCCTGTTCGAAGCGGGCGATATCGGCCGCCCCCAGGCGTTCGATCAACGCCTGGCCCTGGGTCACGTTCAGTTCGCTGAAATCGCGCAGCACGATGCGCTCGGCGCGCTGTTCGCCCTGCCCCAGCGCTTCCAGCACGTAGCGCCCGTGGCCTGCGGCCACGTCCAGCACGCGTACCGGCGTGCCCTGCCCGCGCAGGCGCTGGGCGGCGTCGCGCAGCAGTTCCTGCAGGTGCTGGCCGCGCACGCGGATGCCGCGCCAGCCGATCCCATCCAGATAGTTGCGGTCGACCATGCGCCCCAGCGGGCCCTTGCCACGCGCCTGGTCGCGGTAGATGTAATCGAGCGTGCTGCCCGAATCGAAGCCGGTCTGCAGGCCCAGGGCAATGCCCTCGGACAGCGTGCCGCCGAAACGCAGGCCACCACGCACGAAGCGCCAGCGCAGGTCGGCCAGGCTGTTGCGTTCGGGCGGCCACGACAGAATCTCGGATTCTTCGAAGGTCGGACCGTGGCGGTGTGCATCGCGGCGCGACAGTTCGCGCAGTGGTTCGGCGAAACGTGCCTGGATGAAGCTGCGGATGCGTGCCAGCGCCGGCGCGCGGTCACGCTCGCCCAGGGTGTCGTGGAAGAAGCCCGGCAGGTGCACGCGCTCCTTGATCGGGCTGGACAGGCGTTCGTAGAAGCGGTCCTGCGGGCCCCGGTGCACGACGAAATCCGAACCGGAGACCAGCAGCTGCACCGGCACGCTGATCGCCTGCGCGTCGGCCACGATGCGGTCGGCCGCCTCGTACAGGCCCAGCAGCACGCGCACCGAAATCGGCCGGGTGATCAGCGGATCGGTGCGGTAGCTTTCCACCCGCGCCGGGTCGTGGGTCAGCCACTGCGGCTTCACGTAGCTGTTGACGAAGAAGTTGCCGCGCAGCTTCTGCATCAGCGCCAGCCCCGCCCGCGCGAACGGCACGTACAGCTTCACCTTGAACGCCGGCGAGGCCATCACCAGCGCCCGCAGGCGCGGCGCGTAGTCGTGCACCCAGGTGGCGGCCACCACCGCGCCCACGCTCTGCGCGATCACCACGATGTCTTCCACCGCAATGCCGTGCTCGGCGCCGATATGGGCAATGAAGCTGTCCAGGTCGCGGACCAGTGCCGGGAAACCGGGGGCATCGCCGCGCGCACCAGGCGAACGGCCATTGCCACGCGCATCCCACGCGAAGAAGGCGGTATCGGGCAGGTCCAGCTCATCGACCAGGTGGGTGACCCGGCCGGAATGTTCGTGGCCGCGATGCAGCAGCACGACGGCCTTGCTGGCCGTGGTGCTCGCCCAGTACCGGTAGAACAGCGGTACCTGGTCGAAGCTGTGGAATTCCCGTTCCTGCGCCTGACGCATGCAATCTCCGTATTGTCGTGGTGTTTACTGCGGTGAAACCGCCGATTCCTGCAGGCCCCGGCGCACCCGGTTGAACAGCGTCACCGCGCACAGCAGCGCGGCCACGCCTGCCACCCACGTCACCGTGGCGGCCCCCACCCAGCCGAAGGCCAGCAGCAGGCCCAGCACACCGATCACGAAGGCCCGGTCGCTCTTGCCCATGGGCCCATCGTAGCGCCGGCTGGCGCCGACCATCAGGCCCAGTACGCCGGCGTATTCGCTCAGTGCCGCCGCCCAGGCCAGCAGCCACAGCGCCACCGGGTTCACGCCCGGCACGCTGAGCAGGCTCAGGTACAGCGCGGCGTCGGCAATCACATCGCACAATTCGTTCAGATAGGCACCCAGCCGCGACTGCTGGCCGAACTCGCGGGCCAGCATGCCGTCCACGGCGTTGAGCGCCATGCGCAGCAGCATCCACAGCGGCAGCAGCAGGTACAGCAGCGGTTGCACCGGGGCGCAGCACCACACGGCGGCGGCCACCAGCAGCGAGACCACGGCGGCGGCCACGGTCACCGTGTTGGCGGTGATGCCGAGGCGGTGCAGACCGCGCACGGCCGGACGCAACAGGTCCTGGAAACGTCCTTTCAATGCATAGATCGACACGATCTGAACCCGCTGATCCCTGGCAGTTCCGGCATAGCCTACCCCATGGCGTGCCCGGCCCAGCATGCCGATACGGGCGTTTGTAGGCACCGGGGGCAGGAAACCGCCCCGCGCAGCGCCCGCCACCGGCCCCCACGAACTACAATATCGGCCCCGCTCCGCTGCCGATTGCCCTGTCCCCATGACTGCTGATCTGTTGCCCGTCCGCCGGGCCCTCCTTTCCGTTTCCGACAAGACCGGCCTGGTCGAGCTGGCCACTGCACTGGCCGCACGCGGCGTGGAGCTGCTGTCCACCGGCGGTACCGCCAAGGCCATCCGCGATGCCGGCCTGGCCGTGAAGGACGTGGCCGATGTCACCGGCTTCCCGGAAATGATGGACGGCCGGGTCAAGACCCTGCACCCGATGGTGCATGGCGGCCTGCTGGGCCGTTCGGGCCTGGACGATGCGGTGATGGCCGAGCACGGCATCGGCGCCATCGACCTGCTGGTGCTGAACCTGTACCCGTTCGAAGCGGTCACCGCCAAGGCCGACTGCAGCCTGGCCGACGCGGTGGAAAACATCGATATCGGCGGCCCGGCCATGCTGCGCTCGGCGGCCAAGAACTTCGCCCGCGTGGCGGTGGCCACCGACCCGTCGCAGTACGCCGAACTGCTGGCCTCGCTTGAAGCCAACGACGGCCAGCTGAGCGCCGCCACCCGCTTCGCGTTTTCGGTGGCCGCGTTCAACCGCGTGGCCCAGTACGATGCGGCCATCAGCAACTACCTGTCGGCGGTCACCGCCACCGACGCCGCCGTGCCGGTGCGTGCCGAATACCCGGCGCAGATGAATTCCACCTTCGTGAAGGTGATGGACCTGCGCTACGGCGAAAACCCGCACCAGAGCGGCGCGTTCTACCGCGACCTGTACCCGGTGCCGGGCACCCTGGCCACCTTCCAGCAGCTGCAGGGCAAGGAACTGAGTTACAACAACCTGGCCGATGCCGATGCGGCGTGGGAATGCGTGCGCCAGTTCGACGCGCCGGCCTGCGTGATCGTCAAGCACGCCAACCCGTGCGGCGTGGCCGTGGGTGCCGGCAACGGCGATGCCTATGAACTGGCCTACGCCACCGACCCGACCAGCGCCTTCGGCGGCATCATCGCCTTCAACAAGCCGCTGGACGCCGCCACCGCCAAGGTGATCCTGGACCGCCAGTTCGTGGAAGTGCTGATCGCCCCCGACTACGAGCCGGCCGCGCTGGAATACGCGCAGAAGAAAGCCAACGTGCGCGTGCTGCGCATTCCGCACGGTGATGGCCTGAACAACTTCGACAGCAAGCGCGTGGGCTCGGGCCTGCTGCTGCAGTCGTCGGACAACCGCGGCATGACCCGCGACGAACTGAAGGTGGTCAGCAAGCTGGCGCCGACCGACAAGCAGTTCACCGATCTGCTGTTCGCCTGGAAGGTGGCCAAGTTCGTGAAGTCCAACGCGATCGTCTACGCCAAGGACAACCGCACCATTGGCGTGGGCGCCGGGCAGATGAGCCGCGTGTACTCGGCACGCATCGCCGGCATCAAGGCCGCCGACGCCAACCTGGTGGTCGAAGGTTCGGTGATGGCATCCGACGCGTTCTTCCCGTTCCGCGACGGTATCGATGCTGCGGCCGCTGCCGGCATCAAGGCGGTGATCCAGCCGGGTGGTTCGATGCGCGATGCGGAAGTGATCGCCGCCGCCGACGAACATGGCCTGGCCATGGTGTTCACCGGCGTTCGCCACTTCCGCCACTGATACAGGGAGCGACACGGATGTCTGCAGTCTCTTTGAAACCGCTCACCGTGCTCGCTTTGGCCGGCACGGTCCTGCTGGCCGGCTGCACGCCGGCCGCCGATCCTGCGCCGGCCACGGCCCCTGCAGCGCCGGCCGCCACGACGGCGGCCGCCGAACCGGCTTCCCCGCTCAGCCGCACTGCCCGTCTGCAGGCCTTCCTGGCCCAGCGTCACGGCCAGGGCGCCGCACTGTCGGGTGACTGGCGCGGCAGCTGGACCCAGGACGGCGAAACGCGCCCGGTCAGCTGGCAGGTCTGCGCCGAGCAGCCGGTGGTGAGCGGCGACAGCTGGCAGCAGCTGCTGGCCGTCTGCGGCGCGCTGGTCGAAGCCGGCCACCCGGAACCGGGCACCATCGACTTCTACGTGCTGCGGCCCACCGCCAGCGGCTTCGACGTGGCCGCCGAGCTGACCGGTGGCACCTACGGCAGCAGCGGCCAGCCCGGCACGGTGCAGATCGTGCGCGCCGGCAGCGATTTCTACGGCTTCCGCGTGCAAGACGGCTGGTTCGGCCAGGGCTATTCGCTGATCTCGCAATCGCTGGTGCTGCCTGGCCCGAAGGGCCTGGTCGACACCGGCAGCATGCGCAGCCATATCGACAATGGCGCCGCCTACGATTGCGACGACGCCGACGCGGCCGAAGACTGCCGCAGCAAGGTGTTCAACATCGACTTCAGCCAGCGCTTCGACGACAGCGACCGCAGCGCGCGCGTCTGGCCGCTGCTGGTGGAAGAAACCGGCAGCACCTGCGGTGGCACTGCCGTGCGCCAGCAGCACCGCTTCACCTTGGACCCGAAGACGTGGACCTATTCCTTCCCCGCCGCGCTGCTGCGCGAGGGCTGCGAGTGAGGCACAGCGACCGGCCATGACCAGCCCCCTCGGCGAACTGATCCTCTACCGTACCGACGATGGCCGGACGGAGGTGCATCTGCGCGCTGCGGAAGGGACGGTGTGGATGACCCAGGGCGAGATGGCCGAGCTGTTCGACACGACGCCCCAGAACATCACCCAGCATGTGCGCGCCATCTATGACGATGGTGAGATTGAGGAGGACGCAACCTGTAAGGATTACTTACAGGTTCGCCAGGAGGGTGCTCGCGAGGTCCGGCGCACGGTCAAGGCCTATCGCCTCGAGTTGATTCTGGCGGTCGGATTTCGGGTTCGCTCCCCGCGCGGCCGCCAGTTCCGGCGTTGGGCCGGCGCGTCACTCGCCGAGTACCTGACCAAGGGCTTCCTGCTCAACGATGCCCGGCTGAAGGATGCCGAGCGCGCGGATTACTTCAAGGAACTGCTGAGTCGCATCCGCGATATCCGCAGTTCGGAAAAGCGCTTCTACCAGACCCTGCGCGATCTGTTCAAAGCCAGCAGCAGCGACTACGACGGTAGCGCAGCCACCGCCAAAACGTTCTTTGCCACCATCCAGAACAAGCTGGTCTACGCTGTCACCGGCCGCACTGCCGCCCAATTGATCGTGGAACGTGCCGACGCCAACGCCCCTCACATGGGCCTGACCAACTGGACAGGCGACAAGCCTCGCAAGTCGGATGTCGTCGTTTCCAAGAACTACCTGCATCGACATACGCCGAATTTGACGCTGCACGACGCGCTTCCGCAATGATCGCGTCCGAGCGCGAAGCCGAGCTTGATCTTGCGGACCTGACGGCTGAGGCAAGACGCCTGGCTTCCACCAAGAAAACCAGCTGATTGATTCCCCCGTTCCCTTTCACTTCTGCCCCCAGGATCTCCCCTCAATGAAAATCCTCGTCATCGGCTCTGGCGGCCGCGAACACGCCCTGGCATGGAAGCTGGCCCAATCTCCCCAGGTCAGTGAAGTGCTCGTGGCGCCCGGCAATGCCGGCACCGCTACCGAGGACAAGTGCCGCAACGTGGCGGTGAAGGTGACCGACATCGACGGCCTGCTGGCGCTGGCCCAGAGCGAAGGCGTGGCGCTGACCGTGGTGGGCCCGGAAGTACCGCTGGTGGCCGGCGTCGTCGACCGCTTCCGCGCCGCCGGCCTGCGCATCTTCGGGCCGACCGCTGCCGCCGCGCAGCTGGAAGGCAGCAAGGCCTACGCCAAGGACTTCCTGGCCCGCCACAACATCCCCACCGCGTTCTACGCCGTGCACACCGAAGTTGACGCGGCGCTGGCCTACATCCGCGACAAGGGCGCCCCGATCGTGGTCAAGGCCGACGGCCTGGCCGCCGGCAAGGGCGTGATCGTGGCGATGACCCTGGCCGAGGCCGAAGACGCCGTGCGCGACATGCTGTCGGGCAATGCCTTCGGCGACGCCGGTGCGCGCGTGGTGATCGAAGAATTCCTTGATGGCGAGGAAGCCAGCTTCATTTCCATGGTCGATGGCGTGCATGCGCTGCCGATGGCCACCTCGCAGGACCACAAGCGCGTGGGCGACGGCGATACCGGCCCGAACACCGGCGGCATGGGCGCCTATTCGCCGGCACCGGTGGTCACCGCCGAAGTGCATGCGCGGGTGATGCGCGAGGTGGTGAACCCGACCGTGCAGGGCATGATTGCCGACGGCATTCCGTTCACCGGCTTCCTGTATGCCGGGCTGATGATCGATGCCAGCGGCGCACCGAAGGTGATCGAGTTCAACGTGCGCTTCGGCGACCCGGAAACCCAGCCGGTGATGCTGCGCCTGCAGTCGGACCTGGTGGACCTGCTGGAAGCGGCCATTGACGGTCGCCTGGACCAGGTGGAGGCACAGTGGGACCCGCGCCCGTCGCTGGGCGTGGTGCTGGCCGCCAGGCCGTACCCGGAATCGCCGATCACCGGTGATGTGATTTCCGGCCTGGCCGATGTGCCGGCCAGCGCCAAGGTGTTCCATGCCGGCACCGCGCTGGACGCGCAGGGCCAGGTGCTGAGCGCCGGTGGCCGCGTGCTGTGCGTGGCCGCGCTGGGCGACAGCGTGCGCGACGCGCAGGCCAATGCCTATGCCGGCGTGGCCAAGGTGAGCTGGGCCAACGAGTTCCACCGCACCGACATCGGCTGGCGCGCGATCGCACGCGAGGGGTGATGCCGGGTGCAGCCACGCGTGGCGTGGCTCTACAGTAGATCCACGCCATGCGTGGATGATCCCTGCAGACACGCAAAGACCCGGCAACGCCGGGCCTTTGCTCATTCGAAGGATCATTGCCACGCCGGTTGAGATCAATCAGAGCGCGCCATGGGGCCCTGCCGCATCGTGGCCTGCGCGCTGCGGCAATTGGCAACAGGCTCAAGACACAGCGCTTCGTAGAGGCTGAGACGAGGCGTGTCTATGAAACCATGACCATGCAGACTGACCACTGCGCCGTACACCGCCTGCAGCAGTGGGCTTTTCGCACGCATCTCCTGCGCCCCTACGATCACTACATGCCTCCCAAGCTGTTTCGCATATCTCAGCAGAAGCGGCTCGTCAGTTCGATAGCTGAAAGCGTCTGGTCATGGTTTCAAAGCAGCCACGCGTGGCGTGGCTCTACCGGGGGTTGATCGCACATGGCGCGGATCCCGAGTAGATCCACGCCATGCGTGGATGAGCCCCACCAAACAAAAAAGGCCCGGCAATGCCGGGCCTTTCCTGTTTGCAACGCTGCTCCGCGTTACGCGTTGAACAGCGCCTTCATCTTCTTCAGCGCGTTCGCTTCGACCTGGCGGATGCGCTCGGCGGAAACGCCGTACTCATCGGCCAGTTCCTGCAGCGTCACCTTGCTGTCGGCGTCCAGCCAGCGGCGGCGGATGATGTCGCGCGAGCGGGCATCCAGCTCGGCCAGGCCTTCGCGCAGCAGCTGCAGCTGGTTGTCTTCGCTGTCGGCACGCTCGTAGGCCATCGACGGGTCTTCGTCGTTGGCAACCAGGAACGCGGCCGGCGACGGCGGGGCGTGTTCGTTGTCCTCATCGCTGGGCGCATCGAAACCGATATCGCGACCGGACAGGCGCGATTCCATTTCCATTACTTCGCGCTCGGACACGTTCAGGTCCTTGGCCACCGCGCTCACTTCGGCCGCGTTCATCCAGCCCAGGCGCGTCTTCGACTTGCGCAGGTTGAAGAACAGCTTGCGCTGCGCCTTGGTGGTGGCGACCTTCACGATGCGCCAGTTCTTCAGGATGAACTCGTGCATTTCGGCACGGATCCAATGCACGGCGAAGGACACCAGGCGCACGCCCATATCCGGGTCGAAGCGCTTGACCGCCTTCATCAGGCCGATGTTGCCTTCCTGGATCAGGTCGCCCAGCGCAAGGCCGTAGCCGTTGTAACCGCGGGCCACGTGCACCACGAAGCGCAGGTGCGAGTGCACCAGCTCGCGCGCAGCGTCCAGATCGTCACCGTCGCGGAAACGACGGGCCAGGTCCTGTTCGTCATCGACCGACAGCACCGGAATCTGGTGCACGGCACCGATGTAGGCGTCCAGCGAACCGAGCGCACTGGGAATCGGGAGATTGTTTGCCACAAGGGCAGTAGAGGTGTTCTGGCTCATAGGGCTCATCTTAGCAGTCCGGGTTTTGGACTGCTAAAGCGGTAGGAAGTTCCAGTGTTCCGCAGGCGAAACAATGGGCCGTTCAACATCCCTACCCTATCGCGAATTGATGACAATGGCGAGCACGCCCCAGAACGCATCAAACCATTCCAAAACAATAACTTACGCACAAACCGGTGGATGAATTGTGCTTTTGGGCCGCAAAATCCCACCAACCCGCCCCATTCAGTCCGGCAATGTTGTCGGTCATTCAGCCCCAGGCGGCCCCAGCCCGATAGTGCCGGGCCAAGCCCGGCAACCCAGGCCGCGGCCAGAGCGCTCAGTAATAGCCGGACAGGTTCAGGAAGAAGCCCTTGCTCTCGTAGCGCAGCTCGGTCAGGTCGTCGCTGAACTCGGTGAAGTTATAGCCGGCACCGATCTTGAAGTTCTGCCCGACCTGCCGGTCCACGCCCAGCAGCCAGCCCTTCTTGTCACCGCCGTCGCGCACATCCAGCCAGCGGTACTCGGCCAGGCCTTCCCACTGCGACCACAGCCGGTAGCGCAACTGCAGCGCAGAGAAGT
The DNA here is from genome assembly GCF_003086815.1 of Stenotrophomonas sp. YAU14D1_LEIMI4_1. Lineage (NCBI taxonomy): Bacteria > Pseudomonadati > Pseudomonadota > Gammaproteobacteria > Lysobacterales > Lysobacteraceae > Stenotrophomonas > Stenotrophomonas sp. YAU14D1_LEIMI4_1. Next base: position 3,855,200 of record NZ_CP025997.1, read on the forward strand.
TCACCCGGCTGTCCAGCCAGGGGCCTTCGCCGCGGCCGGTGCGGTAGTCGCCCCAGCGCGCGGCCAGCTTTGCCGCCACTTCCCAGCGCTCGCGGATCTGCCGCACGCCCTCCAGCGAGATGATCTGCGACTTCTGGTCGTACACGTTGCCGCCTTCCTGGCCCAGCGACGCCACGTCGTACAGATAGGTGTACTTGCCGAACGCGGCCCAGCGCGTGTTGTCATGCGGGCGCCAGGCGAAGCCCAGGTTGGATTCCACCAGCTTGGCATCGGCCAGTGCATTGATCCTGTCCTGCGTATCGGCGTAGTTGGCGCGCAGCGCGATGCGCCAGTCCTCGTTGATCTTGTACAGCAGGCGGTTGGTGGTCACCCACTGCTCGCGCTGTTCGGCGCCCTGGTCGCGGCGGTACTCCAGCTTGCTGGTCCACTGCGTGTTGGCGTCGGTGCGGCCACCGCTGACGCTGTAGGCGCGGCGATCGACGCGGCCGGTGGTGGCGTCCAGCTTGCCATCCATCACGCTGAAGCCCAGGTTCCAGCCCTGCGCCGGGTAGAAATCCATGCCGAAGGTGTTGACCAGGCCCGCGGTGTCCTCGCGCCGGTCCTTCAGGTACTGGCTTTCGTTGAACACATTCACCTGGTTGCTCAGGCGCCAACGCTGGCCCAGCGTCCAGCCCGACTGCAGACCGGTGTCGTACAGCGGGTCGGTGGTGGTGCGGTCGGTGCTGTAGCTGTAGTTGCCGTAGAAGCTGTGCTCGGGCGTCATCCAGTACTCGGCTTCCAGCTTGGCACCGTCGCCGCGGCTGCCGCTGCTCACTTCGGCGCCCACACTGGAACGATCACCGAACAGATAGCGCGTGCCCAGGGTCAACAGGTTGTTGTCTTCGTAAGCGCCGCCGTCATCATCCACGGTCAGCTGGCCGGTGCCGTACAGCTCCCATTTTGCGCCGAAGCGCTGCCGGTAGCTCAATGCGGCCAGGGTGCCATCCACGTCCACGCCTGCATTCTCTTCGCGCACCCGGCGCAGCTCCGCCCCCAGCTGGCCGTTGTTGCCCAGCCGCCAGTCCAACGTCAGCTGCGACTGTTCCAGCGCCACGTCGCCGCGTTCGGCGCGGCTCTGGCGGCCATACAGGCTCAGGTTGTCGGTGAAGTAGCCGAGGAATTCGGCGCCGTACTCTTCCAGTGCCACCCCGGTATCCATGCGCGATACGGAGAAGCCGGCATCGACGTCGCGCCACCAGGCGCCGAAGCTCCAGTCCTGCGTGGTCCAGCCCAGCTCGCGCAGGTTGGCCCGTGCTTCCACGGCCCGTGCATCGCCCTTGCGCGCCGCGTTCACCGGGTTGCGCTGGATGAAGCTCAGGCCGCCGTTGTCCGAATAGAAGATCGGCGCGGCGGTGGCTTCGCTGCGGGTCTGTTCCAGCTTCAGGTAGGTACCGCGCCCGGCCTGCAGGGTCAGGTCGGCGCCCATCAGGCTGTAGTCGTCGCCGCTGCGGTTTTCGTCCACGTAGGTGCCGCCCACCGCCACGTGGTCACCGAACCATTGCTTGCCACGCAAGCCGGCGCTGACATCGTCGGTGCTGAAGCCCACCGGCACGTACTCGTAATCGACCAGCAGCACCTGGTCGTAGCCGTCCAACGGCGTGTCGCGGGTGAGCGTGCGCACGTTTTCGCGGGTGATCTGCGAAAGCGCGCGGGTCAGCAGGATGCGGCCCTGGATCTCGTTCACTTCGTAATCCACGCCGCGCTGCAGGGTGCTGCGCACTTCGGTACGGCCGGTGGTGCGGTCGCGCACTTCCAGCACCACCTGTTCCGAGCCCGGCAGCAGATCGGTGTGGCGCAGGTAGTACAGGCTGCCGCCGGTGCCCAGGAACTCGCTGTGGCCCAGCGCCGACTGTGCCTCCGAGCCGAATGCTTTCAGGTAGGAACGCGGATCGCCCAGCGGGGTGGTCGCGCGTGATCGCCAGCTCAGCGCCGCGCCATACAGCGAGCGCACGTACTGGCCGTATTCGGTGCCGGTGAATCCGGTGGCGAAGTTGCCCCACAGCGCCTGGTTCTGGTCCCAGTCCACGCGCACGTACAGCTTGCCCTGGGTATCAACGTCCCGGTACGTGGTCGAATCATCGCCGTACACCGGGTAGTACTGGTCCGGGTCCAGGCGACGGAACACATCGCGCGCATCGGCATCCAGGAAGCCGCTGAACAGACGCTTCAACTCGCGGTCGTAGGTGTCGGCCTGCGCGGTCACCAGGTACTTCCCGCGCAGCTTGCTCTTCAGGTAGAACGCCAGGCGGCCTTCGCTGAGGAAGCTGTCGTCGCGGTCCTGGTCGGCCACCAGCGGATCCAGGTTGCCACTGGCGGTGTTCTTCGACAGGGTCACATCGGCCAGCGCCACCAGGAAGCGGTAGCTGCCGGTCACCTCCACGTCCAGCGTGCGCTGCAGGGGCGGCGCGTCCTGCGCTTCCACTTCCACCTGGTAGCGGTGCTGGCCGATCGGCTCCAGGAATTCGGCGGCGAACTTCTGCTCCAGATCCACCGGGAAGCTCTGCCCGTTGATCAGCACGCGCGCGTTGGGTGCCAGGCCGCGGCCGTAGATGCGCACGCGCGAGCCGTAGATGGCGATGTTCTGCTGGCGCAGCGCGTTCTGTCCGTAGATGTCATTGGTCAGCTGCTGGTCGCGCGCCTCCTCGCCGTTCAGCACCTTGCCCAGGGTCTTCTGCACGTTGTCGCGCACCTGCTGGGTGCCGCGTTCGTAGTCGGTGGGCAGCACCAGCTGGAAGCGCTGCGCGCTGGTTTCGTCGAACGCGCCATCGTGGCCGTAGGCGCGGGCGATGTACTGCAGTTCGTCGCCTTCGCGCAGGTTCAGCCCACCCGGCAGCTGCCCATCCCATTCGGTGTTGCCCACGTAGTCCACCGGCATGGGAATGCGCGCCAGCGGCGTGACCAGATCGGTATCGGAACCGCGATACAGGGTGATCTCGATGCGTTCGATGAACGAGGCGTAGTTGTTGTAGCCATGGAAGCGCAGCGGCTTGGTCAGGCGCCCGTTCTCGAACGGCGCCATGGAACCGGTCTGCACGTTCAGCACCGGGGCCGACAGCGACGGATCTTCGGTCGCCCACACCACCGCGCCGTCAGGCAGCTCGGTCACGAACTGCCCACCCGGTGCGGCCGCGCGCGCGTCGGCGGGCGTCGGCACGGTCTGCGGGGTCGGATCGCCATGCACCTGCAACAGCAGGTCGTTGCCGCGGCGGCAGCCTTCGGCACCGCACAGGGTCTGCGGCACTTCCGGTGCCGGCGCGGGCGCTGCGGTCTGCGCCCAGGCCGAAGGCAGCAGCAGCGCGGTGGCCAGGGTGATGAGTGCGGTTGTCTTGATCATGGCGCTCTCCTTAGCGGTCCGCGCGGTCAACGGTGGCCGGTGCAGGCAGTACCTGCACCTGCACCCGGTCGGCCCACCCGTCTGGCAACCGCGCCAGCACGGCCTGCTGCAGCACGCGGCCGCGGTCTGCCGCCAACGCTTCCTGGCCCGCCTCGGCGCGCACCTGCAGTACCCCGCCCTGGCGCGCCTGCAACGCGCTGGCCGCCTGTACCAGTACCGCCTCGTTGCCAGGTGCCAGTTCGGCGCGGCCCGGTACGAACAGTGCGGGACCGAACTCCAGCCGCAGGGCCGGACGACCGCTGTCGAACCGCGCATCGGGCAGCTGCATGCCGAAGTCGAAGCGCACCGGCAGCCCCGGGGTGATCCGCCGCAGCAGCGGATTGCGCGTGGTGAAGCGCGCGTCGGCCGGCAGCGTGGTCGGGTCCACCTTCAGGATGAAGTTGCGCCCGCGTGCCTGGCCGCCGTTGATGCCGACCAGGTGGTAGCGGCCGAACGCATCGGTTTCCATCACCAGGCCTTCCACCGATGCCACGCGCACGCCGGGAATGCCGCGCTCACCGTCATCCTGGATGCCGTTGCCGTTGCGGTCTTCGAACACGCTGCCCAGGATCAGGCTCTCGTCCAGCAACGGATCGCCCACCACCTCTACATCGGCAGATGCCACGTTGCCGATGCTGGCGTTGACCGCATCCACCGCGGTCACCCGGTTGGTGTGGATGCCCTGGCCCACGCCGGCGCCCACGCGCAGGTAGTACACCAGGGTGGCGCGGCCGCCGGCGGCGATATCCACCCGTTCCACCCGCAGCGGTGAACGCGCGCTCACGAACGCGGCATTGTCCAGGTCGCGGGCCTCGAAGCCCTCCTGCACGAAGGTGAAACCGGCCGGCAGCGTATCGACCACGTTCACCCCCAGCGCATCCACTTCGCCCAGGTTTTCCACGGTCACCACGTAGCGCACCAGCTCGCCCACCTTCACCGTGCGCTGCGCTGCCTGCTTGGTCAGGCGCAGCACAGCACCGCTGGCGGTCACAGTGATGTTCACCCGGCCATCGGCGCAGACCGGGGTGGGAATGGAGACGTCGCAGATGTTGTAGGTGAAGGCATCCTGGCCGCTGTAGCCGACGAAGGCGGTGTAGATGCAGACGCCGTCGGTGCAGCCCAGGCGGCCGTAGCGCGGCGCGGCCAGCACGCGCAGCGAACGCGGGTTGATCGGCGCGCCGCTGGTGCTGATGTTGTCCAGCAGCGAGATCGTGACCGGTTCACCATCGGGCGTGGTCACGGTCTCATCCACCACTTCAACCGCGTTGGCCTGTACCTGCACGGTCACGCTGGCGGTGCCGCACTGCACCGGCGCGGCCTGCGTGCAGACGGTGTAGGCGAAGGTGTCGCTGCCGCTGAACGTGGCCGCCGGCGTGTAGCGCACGCTGCCGTCGGCCAGTACTTCGGCCGTGCCCGAGGTGGGCGCGGTGCTGATGGTCACCGCCACCGACGCCGGCACCACCGGGCTGCCGGCGACCAGGTCGTTGGCCAGCACCGCCACCACCACCGGGCTGTCCTGCGGCGTCGTGGCGGTATCGTCGGCCGGCTGCACGGGGCTGCCCGCCGGCGGGTTGGCCAGGGTCACCGTCACCGTACCGATGTCGCAGACGCTGGGCTGGCTGACCAGGCAGATCTGGTAGGTGGTGGTGTAGGTGGCACCGGCCACACCGGCGGCCACGTCCACGCTGCCATTGGCCTGGATGGTGATGGCGGTGGTGTTGGTGGGGGTCAGCTGCACCGTGGTCGGGTCCAGCGCGGCGCCGTTGAACGTGTCGTTCACCAGCACGTTCAGTACCGCGGTGGCGCCGGTGGCCGGTACATCGGCAATCGCATCATCGACCGCGACCAAGGCTCCGCCCGCCGCGGTAACGGTGATCGACAGCGAGGCGGAATCGCACACGCCGGCATATGGCGCGGGCAGGCACAGCTGGTAGATGAACGAATCGCTGCCGCTGAAGCCCGTGTTGGGAGTGTAGGTGTAGCTGCCATTCGCGTTGAGCACCACGGTGCCCTGCGCCGGTGCGGTCACCAGCGAGAACACCGAACCGCCGCCGGCGTTGTCATTGCCAGCCACGCTGCCGCTCAGCGCCTGCCCGGCCGGTGTGGTGGCCACATCGTTCACCGCATCCGGCCGCACCAGCACCAGTGCCGTGGCCTGCGCGCAGTTGCCCGTGTTGGTTGCCTCACAGATCTGGTAGGTCAGGCTGAGCTCACCGGCCGCGGCACTGCCGGCAATGCTGATGATGCCGTTGGCGTCGATGCTGATGCCGGCGGGCGGTGCGATCAGGGACACCGTGACCTGCACCGGCTGCACCGGCACACCATTGATCAGGTCATTGCCCAACACCGACGGTGTGGACCCACCCGCGCCAGGCAGGGTGGGCGTGCCGCTGAAGTTGTCGCTCACTGCCTGCAGAGTCGTGGCGCTCACGGTCACGCTGACCGACCCGGTGTCGCAGACATTGAGGTTCGGTGCCGGCAGGCAGACCTGGTAGGTGAAGGTATCGGTGCCGGTAAAGCCCGGGTTCGGGGTGTAGCTGATGGTGTTGTCACCGTTCACCACGGCGGTGCCGTTCAACGGCGCGACACTCACCGTGAACACCGGGTTCAACGGCAGCGTGTCGTTGGCAGCAACGTTCAGCATGGTGGTGCCGGTGCCGGCCGACAGCGTGTCATCGGCCGCGTTCGGGCGCACCGCCACCAGTGCGGTGGCCTGCGCGCAGTTGGTCGGCACTGTGTTCTCGCAGACCTGGTAGTTCAGCGTGGTGGCGACCGGGGTCAGCCCCGCAGCGACGGTGATGACGCCGCTCGGGCTCATGCTGTAGCCGGTGGGCGACGTGATCAGCGTGGCGGTTACCGGCGTGGTGCCCGGTACGATGGGCGCACCATTGAAGCTGTCGTTCAACAGCACGCTGGTGGTGGTGCCGCCGGCGGCCGGCACGATGGGCGTCGCGCTGAAGTCATCGCTCAGCGCGCTCACACTGGTCGTGCCCACGTTCACGGTGACGGTGGCCGTTGAGCACACCCCCGCCGCAGGCGCCGGCAGGCAGACCCGGTAGGTGAAGCTGTCGCTGCCGGTGAAGCCCCCCGTGGGCGTGTAGCTGATGGTGTTGTCGGCGTTGACGACCGCGGCACCATTGCCCGGCGCCACCAGCACGGTCAGCGTCGGGTTCGATGGCAGGGTGTCGTTGGCGGTGACATTGAGCACCGTGGTGGTGCCGGCCGTTGCCGTCAGGGTGTCGTTGGCCGCAGCAGGACTGACCGCGACCACGGCGGTGGACTGCGCGCAGTTGGTTGGCACCGCGTTCTCGCAGACCTGGTAGGTCAGCGTTGCCGCAGCCGGCGGCGTGCCCGGTGCCACCGTGATCTGCCCGTTGGCAGCCATGCTGTAGCCCGCGGGCGGACTGACCAGGGTTGCGGTGACCGGCGTGGTGCCCGGCACGATCGCAGCGCCGTTGAAGGTGTCGTTGAGCAGCACGCTGGCCGTGGTACCGCCGCTGGCCGGTGCGATCGGCGCAGCGGTGAAGTCATCGGCGTTGGCGACCAAGGTGGTAGCAGCAACGGTGACGCTGACCGTAGCGGAATCGCAGACGCCCGCTGCAGGCGCCGGCAGGCACAGCCGGTAGGTGAAGCTGTCGCTGCCGGTAAAGCCTTCCGAGGGCGAGTAGCGAATCGTGCCGTCCGCCAGCACGGTGGCAAGACCGTTGGCAGGCGCAGCCGTCACCGTCAGCACCGGGTTCAATGGCGCCGTGTCGTTGGCCAACACGTTCAGGATGGTGCTGGTACCGGCGGCGGCCAGCAGGGTGTCGGCCACCGCGTCCGGGCTGACCGCCACCAGCGCCGTTGCCTGCGCGCAGTTGGTGGGCACGGCGGTTTCGCAGACCTGGTAGTTCAGCGTGACCGCCGCGGGCGTGGTGCCCGCCGCAACGGTGACGACGCCCGTTGCGCTCATGCTGTAGCCGGCCACCGGCGTCACCAGCGAGGCGCTGACGGGTGTGGTCCCAGGCACGATGGCCGCACCATTGAACGTGTCGTTCAACAGCACGCTGGCGGTGCTGCCGCCGGTGGCGGGTGCGATGGGCGTGCCGCTGAAGTCGTCGGCGAGCGCGCTGATGCCATTGGCACCCACGGTCAGGCTGACCGTGGCGCTGTCGCAGACCGCACTGCCCGGCGCCGGCAAGCACAACTGGTAGGTGAAGCTGTCCGCGCCGGTGAAGCCGGGTGTTGGGGTGTAGTTGATGCTGCCATCTGGATTGACCGTGGCAGTCCCGTTGGCCGGTGCCGCCGACACGGTCACCACCGGGTTCAGCGGTGCGATGTCGTTGGCCAGCACGTTGAGCAAGGTGGTGGTCCCCGCCGTTGCGGTCAGGGTGTCCGCCACCGCCTCCGGGCTGACCGCCACGATGGCCGAGGCACCGGCACAGTTGGTCGGCACCGCGTTTTCGCAGACCTGGTAGTTCAACGTCACCGCGGCAGGCGTGGTACCCGGCGCCACCGTGATCACGCCGGCCGGGTTCATGCTGTAGCCGTTCACCGGCGTCACCAGCGATGCGCTGACCGGCGTGGTGCCCGGCACGATGGCCGCGCCATTGAAGGTGTCGTTCAGCAGCACGCTGGCGGTGCTGCCACCGGCCGCCGGGGCGATCGGCGCCGCAGTGAAGTCATCGCCCAAGGCGCTGAGCGTGGTGTTGCTGACGGTGACCGTCACCGTCGCCGAATCGCAGACCGTGGCGCCGGGGGCCGGCAGGCAGACCTGGTAGGTGAAGCTGTCGGTGCCGGTGAAGCCCGCCGTCGGGGTGTAGCTGATGCTGCCGTCGGCATTCACCGTGGTGCTGCCATTGGTCGGTGCGACCGACACCGTCACCGTCGGGTTGGCCGGTGCGCGATCGTTGGCCAGCACGTTCAGTACGGTGGTGGCGCCAGCGGCAGCGGGCAGCGCGTCGGACACCGCCTCCGGGCTGACCGCGACCACGACGGTGGCTGCCGCACAGTTGGTCGGCGCCGCGTTCTCGCAGACCTGGTAGTTCAGCGTGGTTGCCGCCGGCGTGGTGCCCGCCGCAACGCTGATCACCCCGTTGGCCGACATGCTGTAGCCGTTGGGCGGCGCCAGCAGCGACGCCGTCACAGCGGTGGTGCCCGGCACGATGGGCACGCCATTGAACGTATCGTTGAGCAGCACGCTGGTGGTGCTGCCGCCGGTGGCCGGCGCGATCGGCGCCGCGGTGAAGTCATCGTTGGCCGCCACCAGCGACGTGTTGCTGACCGTAAGCGATACGGTTGCAGTGGCGCAGACCGTTGCCGCCGGCGCGGGCAGGCACAGCTGGTAGGTGAAGCTGTCGGCACCGGTGTAGCCGGCCGTCGGCGTGTAGCTGATGCTGCCGTCGGCATTCACCGTGGTGGTGCCGTTGGTCGGCGCCACCGACACGGTCACCACCGGGTTCTGCGGTGCGGTGTCGTTGGCCAGCACGTTCAGCACGGTCGTGGTACCGGCGGTGGCCGGCAGGGTGTCGGCCACCGCCACCGGGCTGACCGCGACCACGGCCGAGGCCGACGCGCAGTTGCCCGGCACCGCGTTTTCGCAGACCTGGTAGTTCAGCGTCGTTGCCGCCGGCAGCGTTCCTGCGGCCACGGTGATCACGCCGTCGGCTGCCATGCTGTAGCCCGGCACCGTGGTCAGCAGAGAAGCGGTTACCGCCGTGGTGCCCGGCACGATGGCCACCCCATTGAACGTGTCGTTCAACAACACGCTGGTGGTGCTGCCGCCTGCCGCAGGAGCGATCGGGCTGCTGCTGAAATCATCGTTGGCCGCGGTCAGCGTCGTGGCCGCCACGGTGACGGTGACCGCCGCGGTATCGCAGACCGCCGCCGCGGGTGCCGGCAGGCAGACCTGGTAGCTGAAGGTATCGGTGCCGGTGAAACCGGCGGTGGGCGTGTAGCTGATCGTGCCATCGCCATTGACGAGGGTGGTGCCGTTGCCCGCCGCCACCGATACGGTCACCAGCGGGTTCAGCGGCGCGGCATCGTTGGCCAGCACGTTCAGCACGGTGGTGGCACCGGCGGCCGCCGGCAGTGCATCGGCCACGGCGTCCGGGCTGACCGCCACCAGCGCGGTGGCCGCGGCACAGTTGCCCGGCACCGCGTTTTCGCAGACCTGGTAGTTCAGGGTCGCCGCGGCCGGCGTGGTTCCCGCAGCAACGGTGATCACGCCGCTGGCCGAGATCGTGTAACCGGCCGGCGCGGCAATCAGCGTGGCGGTAACTGGCGTGGTGCCCGGCACGATGGGCGCGCCGCTGAAGGTGTCGTTCAACAGCACGCTGCTGGTGCTGCCACCGGTGGCGGGTGCGATGGGCGTGCCGCTGAAGTCATCGTTGCTGGCCACCAGCGAGGTGGCACTGACCGTCACCGTCACCGTGGCCGAATCGCAGACCGCGCCGCCCGGCGCGGGCAGGCACAGCTGGTAGGTGAAGGTATCGGTGCCGGTGAAGCCGGCGGTCGGCGTGTAGATGATGGTGCCATCGCCATTGGCCACGGCCGTGCCCTGGCTCGGGCCAGCACTGACGGTGACCACCGGGTTCAGCGGCGCGGCATCGTTGGCCAGCACGTTCAACACCGTGGTGGTGCCAGCGGTGGCCGGCAGGCTGTCAGCCACCGCTTCGGGGCTGACCGCCACCAGCGCGGTGGCGGCGGCGCAGTTGGTCGGCACCGCGTTCTCGCACACCTGGTAGCTGAGCGTGGTCGCGGCCGGGCGCGTGCCCGCGGCCACGCTCACCACACCGTCGGCCGACAGGCTGTAGCCGGTCACCGGCGTGACCAGCGATGCGGTGACCGGCGTGGTGCCCGGCACGATCGCACTGCCGCTGAAGGTGTCGTTGAGCAGCACGCTGGTGGTGCTGCCGCCGGCCGCTGGATCGATGGGCGTGGCCAGGAAGCTGTCATTCACCGCGACCAGCGAGGTGGTGCTGACCGTCACCGCCACCGTGGCGCTGTCACACACGCTGCCATGCGGTGCCGGCAGGCACAGCTGGTAAGTGAAGGAATCCGGCCCGCTGAAACTGCCGGTGGGGGTGTAGCTGATGCTGCCATCGGCATTGACCACGGCGCTGCCGTTCACCGGCGCCACGCTGATGGTCACCACCGGCGTGGCCGGTGCCACGTCGTTGGCCAGGACATTCAATACAGTGGTCGCACCGGCCGCGGCTGGCAGTGCATCGTTCACCGCATCCGGGCTCATCACCACCACCGCGGTGGCCGTGGCGCAGTTGGTCGGCGCGGCGGTCTCGCAGACCTGGTAGCCCAGCGCGACCGAGCCCGGCAGGGTGCCGGCCGCGACGCTGATGACACCATCGGCGGCCATGCTGTAGCCGGACACCAGGGTGGTCAGGGTGGCGGTGACAGGCGTGGTCCCCGGCACGATGGCCGCACCATTGAAGGTGTCGTTGAGCAGCACGCTGGCGGTACTGCCACCGCTGGGCGGGACCGCGCTGGCGCTGAAATCATCGTTCACCGCCACCAGTGCAGCGGCGGCCAGGGTCAGCGCCACCTGGGCGGTATCGCAGACGGCGCCGTCCGGTGCCGGCAGGCACACCTGGTAGGTCAGGGTGTCGGTACCGCTGGCGCCCGCGTTGGCGGTGTACTGCAGGCTGCCGCTGGTCGACAGCACCGCGCTGCCCAGGGTGGGCGGGGTAACCACGGTATAGGTGGCACCGGCAGGCACGTTGTCGTTGGCGGCAAGATTGAAGGTACCCGGCTGGGTGCCGGTCACGCTGCCGCTGTCATCGACGGCATCGGGCGCAATCAGCACCTGCACGGCGGCGGTATCGCAGGTGCTGCCGCCCTGCTCGCACAGCGAATAGGTGAGCGTGGTGGCACCGGCCGGCGCGTAGCTGGCCACGGTGATGATGCCGTTGGCATCGATGCTGAAACCGGTGGGCGCGGCCACCAGATTGGCCGTGACCTGCAGCGGATTCACCGGCGCGCCGTTGAAGCTGTCGTTGGCAAACACCGTGGGCGTGGTGCCGCCGGCACCGGGCGCGAACACGGGGCTGCGGAAGTTGTCATCCACCGCGTCAACGGTATTGGCCACCACCGTGATCGTAACCGTGCCGGTGGCACAGACGGCCGTATCGGGCGCCGGCAGGCAGACCTGGTACTGCGCGGTCTGCGGCCCGGCCGCGGCCGGTGCATAGCTGAAGCTGCCGTTGCCCTGCAGGGTGAAGGTGCCCGCGGCCGGCGGCGTGACCAGGCTGTAGGTCGCCGTTGCGGGCGCGTTGTCGTTCAGGCTGACATCGCCCACCAGGGGCTGCCCGGCCGAGGTGCTGTAGCTGTCGTCGGTGGCAGCAGGCGCCACCACCAGCGCGACCTGGGCGGTGTCGCAGTTGGCGGTACCGGCCTCGCACAGTTCATAGGTCAGGGTCTGCGCGCCGGCGGCGGCGCCGGCCGGCACGTTGATCACCCCGGCGCTGGTGAAGGTGTAGCCCGGCGGCGGTGCGTTCACCAGGCTCACGCTCACCTGCGCGGCGGTCACCGCCGCGCCGTTGAACAGATCGTTGCCCAGCACGCTGGGCGTGCTGCCGCCGGTCACCGGCGAGATGGCCGGCGTGCCGAAGGCATCGTCCACCGCATCGACCGTGTTGGCGGTGATGACAAAGGTGGCCGTCGCCGTCGAGCACACCGCACTGTTCGGTGCGGGCAGGCAGACCTGGTAGCTGGCGCTGTCCGTGCCACTGCTGCCGGCGGCCGAGGTGTAGGTGAAGCCGCCATCGGCGGCCAGCACCAGCGTGCCCTGGGTGGGGGCGACCAGCACGCTGAATTCAGCACCGGTACCGGTGCTGTCATTGCTGGCCACCGAGCCGGTCACGGCCTGGCCCGACTGCACCGGCAGGCTGTCGGCCACGGCCGTCGGCGCGACCAGCACCTGCACGCTGGCGGCATCGCAGTTGGCCGGGGCTGCCACTTCGCACAGCTGGTAGGTCAGCGTCGTGGCACCCGGCGTGGTGCCTGCGGCCACGGTGATCACGCCGCTGTTGGCATCCAGGCTGAAGCCCGCCACCGGCGCCTGCAGCGTGGCGGTAACCGCCCCGGCGGTGACCACCACGCCATTGAGGGTGTCGTTGCCCAGCACGCTGGGCGTGGTGCCGCCGGCAAGCCCGGGCACCGGGGTGGCAAACAGATCATCGTTGGCCACCAGCGCATTGGCGCCCAGGGTGACGGTGACGGTCGCGGTATCGCACACCGCAGCGTTCGGCGCCGGCAGGCAGACCTGGTAACCGAACGTGTCGCTGCCGGTGACGCCGGCATTGGGCGTGTAGGTATAACTGCCGTCGCTGTTCACGGTCACCACGCCCTTGCTGGCCGCGGTGCCGAGGCTGAAGGTGGAGCCGGCCGGGGTGTTGTCGTTGCTGCCGACGTTGGCGGACACCGGCTGCCCCGCACCTGGCGTGGCGATCGCATCGTCCACCGCGTCGGGGGCGATGACCAGCTGCACGCTGGCCGTATCGCACAGCGTTGGCGCGGCGGTCAGGCAGATGCGGTAGCCCAGGGTGACCGGACCGGCCACGGCGTTGGCCGGCACCGTGACGGCACCCGCGGCGTTGATCAGATACCCCGCCGGTGCGGTGATCAGCGTGGTGGTCAGGTTGGCCGGCACCACCGCGGCGCCATTGAAGGTGTCGTTGCCCAGCACGCTGGCGGTGGTGCCGCCGCTGGCCGCGGCGATCGGCACGGCGCTGAAATCATCGTTCACCGCATCGATGGTGTTGGCGGTCAGGTTCACGGTGACCGTTGCGGTGTCACACACGGCCGCGTTGGGTGCCGGCAGGCACACCTGGTAGCCGAAGGTATCGGTGCCGGTGGCGCCCGCGTTGGCGGTGTAGGTGAACGCGCCGCTGGCCTGCAGCACCACGCTGCCCTGGCTGGGTGCCGCACCGGTCTGCACGAAGGTGGAACCGGTAAAGACATTGTCGTTGCTGGCAACGTTGCCGTTCACCGCCTGCCCGGCCTGCACGGCCACGCTGTCATCCAGCGCATCGGGGCTGACCAGCAGGCTGACCGTGGCGCTGGCGCAGTTGCTGGGCGAAGCCGCTTCGCAGATCTGATAGGTCAGGCTCACCGGCCCGGCTGCGGCGGTGGCCGGCACGCTGATGATGCCGTTGGCCGCGATGGCATAGCCGGACGGCGCGTTGGTCAGCGTGGCGACCACGGCGGCATCGGCGAACGCCGCGCCGGCCAGGGTGTCGTTGCCGAACACGCGCGGCGTGCTGCCACCGCCGCCGGGCGGGAATGGCGCGGCACTGTAGTCATCGTTGTTGGCGACGATGGCGGCCGCCTGCACGGCGATGGTGGGCGTGGTGGCGGTGTTGTCGCCCGGGGTCGGATCGGTGGTACCCGGCGGCGGCGTGATGGTGGCCGCGTTGGCGGAAATGGTCGCCGGGGTGACGGTGGGCGCGGTGCCGTTCACCAGCACCACCAGCACATCGCCCACGCCCACGTTGACGCCGACGTTCAGGCTGCCGGTGCCCGAAGCCGCCGAACAGGACGTGGCCGCCGACACCGTCGCGCAGGTCCAGGTGACCCCGCTCAGCTGCGAAGGCACCGAATCGGTAAGGGTAGCGCCCACCGCCTGCGACGGGCCGGTGTTGCGCACTTCAATGCGGTACTGCACCGCCCCACCGGCCGCGACCGGCACCGGCGTGGTGATGGTCTTGACGATGCTCAACTGCGCGCTGGCGGCCAGTGCATTGCTGTCGCTGCTGCTGTTGTTGCCCGGGGTGGGATCGGACACGTCGGCCGGCGCGGTCACCGTGGCGGTATTCACCAGCGGGTTGCGGTACGCCTGCGCCTGCGCGCCCGCCATCGCCAGCGTGGCCAGCAGCGCGGTGCCCAGTTGCAGCGCGCGCGCGCGCAGGCAGGCGTGGCCGGGCAGGCAGTTCAAGCGACGGGCGCGGGCGGTGTGCATGCTGTCATCCTCGAAAGCACCGCGCAGGCTCTGGCGTTCCCCACCTGCGCGTCACATGAAGCGTCGTTGCTGCCAGGCCGCGCACAGCGCAGCGGCCCGGGTGGATACGGCTAGTACGCGCCCGGATCGGCGCTGAAGCTGACAGGCACGGTGATCGTGGCCTGCCCCCCATTGATCAGGTTCACCCCCAGGCTGACGCTGGTGCCGCCGGCGGCACCGCCACTGGCGGCGCTGCAGGTGCTGCCGGCCGAGGCACTGCAGGTCCACGGCGCGCTCAAGGTGGCGCCCGCCGGCAGCGTGTCGCTGACCTGCGCGGCGGTCACCGCATCGGGGCCGGCGTTGCTGACCGTCAGCACATAGCTGGCGCTGCCACCGGGTGTGTAAGTGGCACTGCCATCGCTCTTGCTGATCGACAGATCGGCCTGGCGCGTGCGGTTGGTGATGCGGCAGACCACGGTGAGCGGCTGCGCCGCCAGCGCCGGCGCGGTGAAGTTGAAGCTCTGGCCGGTGCCGCTGCTGAGCGTGGTGCCGCCCTGGTCCTTGCACTCCCAACTGCTGGCGTAGCGCGCCAGGACCGTGGCGGTGCCTGCGGTTTCGGCCAGCGTGTAGACCGTGCCCGGTGTAGTAACCACTGCCGTGGTGGCACCGTTGTTACCCACGTTGGCCACGCTGGCCAGCACCGTGGCCCCCTGTGCCACGCTCAGGTTGAACACACCGGTATCGGTGGTCGGCGCCAGCGTCTTCACCAGCTGCACCGTGGCCGCGCAGCTCTGCGAAATGCTTTCGACGGTGAACACGGCCTGGCCGATGCGGATGCCCAGCAAGGCCAGCAGGTTGTCGACCACCCCGCCCAGCACCGTCGTCAGCACCGGTCCCACCAGTGCATTCACCACGGTGCGCAGCGGTGGCAGCAGGGTGGATACCAGCGCGTTGACGATGGTGTTCACCGGCAGCGGCAGATTGACCAGCGCATTGACCAGACGCACCACCGGGGCGCCACTGGTGATGGTCACATCCAACGAATTGATCAACGAGGTCACCATGGAGCTGGCACTGACGGTGCCCGCGGTAAGTGTGCGTGTCTGTGGAAATGCACCGGGTACCACCACCGACTGCAGGCCGGGCGTACCCGTGGCGACGGCGCGCACCGACACGGTCAGCGGCACATCCACGTCGGCCACTTTCACGGTGGTGGACAACAGGCTGACCGCAACGGTGACGTTCAATGTGGTGGCGTTGATCGGGGTCACGCTGGCCGGCGTAAGCACGGCGCTGCGGTTGAAGAACACCGCGTCGCTGATGGTGCCGACATACAGGTTCACCAGGCCCGGCCGCGCCTGCAGGGTGACCGCGTTGCTGGCCAGGCTGACCGCGCTGATGGTGCCTTCGGCGCGCGCCACATCGGCGTAGACCGACAGATGTACCAGCGAGGCATTGATGCTGGTGCCCGACAGCGATACCAGGCCACCCACGTTCAGTCCGTTCACCGCCGAAATCAGCGGCGCCACGTTCAGGCCCTGCACGATGTCGAAATCCAGCTTGAGGCGGATCGCCGCGCTGTGGAAGCTGGTACCCACCGGGCCGCAGTTGAACACCGGCGGTTCGACCACCTGCGCCCACACGCGCACGTTGGCCAGCCCGCCCAGACCCAACGGCGCCAACTGGGCAGTGGTCAGGGTAATCGGCGTGGGCGTGGTGACTACGTTGCGGAAGTTGTACAGCTGCACCCCGCCGGTGATCAGGTCCAGTACGTCCAGGTTCACCGTGGCCAGCGAACCCGGCGGCAGGCTGACCTGCAGCAGATCGGCCAAGCGGATGTTGCCGGTCAGTCCGCCGATGGACGGACTGAGCAGACCCAGGGCGCTGGCCGCGGCCGTCTTGCCGTCGGCCTGCAGCACCGACACCATCGCCGCCTGCAGCTGGGCCAGGGTGATGTTGGCGTTCAACACCTGGCTGGGATCGCTGACCACCACGCCGCCGTTGAGCTGGGTGAGCAGCGCATTGAGATTGATGTCCGCGCCGGCCAGGTTGTTCCAGTCCAACGCGGTGAGCTGGACGCTGGTGCCGGGTAGCAGCGTGCTGAACAACAGATTCAACACCGGGCTCTGGGTGGAATCGACCGATACCAAGCGCGGACCGGCCGAGACACAGGCGCCATTGGCGGTACAGGCATCCTGCGCGTGGGCCGTAGGCACGACCATTATTAATGTGCACAGGATCACACTAAATAGCAGGACATTTACTTTGGTGAGTAACACTGACACCCGCTTCACGACTGAAGCCTTATCCATCGCCCCATCCCCTGCGCCGCGGCTGCACTTGCCCAGCACCGCCCGGTTATTGCCGGTGATGAGGCATGTGACGCACTTTGGCTTCGATGTTCCTGATGTTTTCCGGCGCTGCGTGGCCGGTTGAGCGATTAATTACGTTTGCGCGCGCAGGGGTCAAACAAGACGGCGTGAAGACGGTAGTAAGCAGCACTGTCGCCAGGGAGCAGACGATGGGAAACCCAGGTGCGGCAAGGGCAGACAGTCATCCTGTACAGGCACGTAAAAGAATCGCTGCCCGGTAAGTATCGATAACCACCCATCAACTAGGGACAGGGAAAGGGGGAATACCGATGTTGTCGATGGCTGATCGAATCCGCGGTGCACGCACGGCGGCTGGACTTTCACAGACACAGCTGGCGCAGGAAACCGGGGTGAAGCGCAGTGCGGTCGCGCAATGGGAGCGGCGCGGCGGCACCCATCCCAGCGTGTCGCATCTGGCCCGGATCGCAGTGGTGACCGAGGTCCGCTTTGAATGGCTGGCCACTGGCCGCGGCTGCGGCAAGCCGGACGATGAGGAACTGGGGGCGGCGCCGCCCAGCGCCGATTACGCGCGCAACGACCTGGAGGGCAACATCCTGTCGCTGGTACGGCGGCTGCCGCCGCGCAAGCGCAAGGTGGCGCACGACATCATCGAGATGCTGGGCGTGTGACGCTGCGGCGGGCCCGCCGGGCTACAGGCGGGCGCGCGGCGGCAGCGACCAGTCGATCGGCGCCTGGCCCTGGCGCTGCAGGTAGTCGTTGGCCATCGAGAAATGGCGGCAGCCCAGGAAACCGCGATGTGCCGACAGCGGAGAGGGATGCGGCGCCTTCAGCACGCGGTGGCGGCCGGTGTCGATCACCTTGCCCTTCTTCTGCGCGTACGCGCCCCAGAGCATGAACACCAGGCCGTCGCGTTCGCGGTTCAGCACGTCCACCACGTGGTCGGTGAAGCCTTCCCAGCCGCGGCCCTGGTGGGCGCCGGCACTGCCCTCCTCCACCGTCAGCACCGCGTTCAACAGCAGCACGCCGCGCTGCGCCCACGGCAGCAGGCAGCCGTGGTCCGGCCGGGCAATGCCCAGGTCGCCTTCGATCTCTTTGTAGATGTTCAGCAGCGAGGGCGGCACCGGCACGCCGGGCTGCACCGAGAAGCTCAGCCCATGGGCCTGGCCCTGGCCGTGGTAGGGGTCCTGGCCCAGCACGACCACCTTCACCTGCTCGAACGGCGTGGCGTCGAACGCGGCGAAGATCTGCGGCCCCGGCGGGAACACCGCCGCGCCGCTGGCCTTGCGCTGGCGCAGGAACGCGGACAGCTCGCGCATCTGCGGTTGCAGCAGATAATCGCCCACGCGCTGCTTCCAGCTCGGATCCAGCTGGATAGCCGGGATTCCCACGACTTCGTCGATCATTTCAATACAGGTCCATCGTTCAAGCGGGCCAGGCGCAGCTGGAACAGCACCTTGGTCACCAGCAGGCGTTCTTCGATCGGCTTGAGCACCAGATCGTTGGCACCGGCCTGCAGCAGGCCGGTCTGGTTGTGCGGATTGCCGTCGCCGGTCATCACCAGCACCGGCAGGCGGCGCTTGCCGTAACCGAAATCCACGCGCACGCGCTGCACCACGTCACGCCCGCTCAGTTCCCCCTTCAGGGTCACGTCGGTCAGCACCAGGTCGATGCGGTGGCGGCTGCGGCCCAGCGATTCGGCGGTGAGCAGGGTGAAAGCTTCTTCGGCGCTGACCACGTGCAGCACGTTCAACTGCTGCCGTTCCAGCATGCGCTTGGTGGCCTCGGCCACGACCCGGCTGTCTTCCACGTACAGAATGGTGGCGCCAGGAATGGTCTGCGGCTGCACGTAGCCACGGATGAACGTCGCCAGGGCTTCGTGGCCCAGCGACTTGTCGAAATAATCGGTGACGAATTCGGTAAAGCGGCGCTGTTCCAGGTGCTGCTGCGCATCGCCAGACACCACGATCACCGGCACATAGGCCTGGCCGGCGGCCTCGCGCACCTTGCGGGCCAGGTCCAGGCCGTCTCCATCGCGCAGGGTGAGCGAGGTGGTGACCAGGTCCACCGCGCCCTGCGCCAGCACCTGCTGCGCCTCTTCAATGCTGTCGCAGCCGATCACCTCCACGCCGGGCAGGTCGCGCTGCAGCACGTCGGCAATCAGCTTGCGGACCAGCTTGGAACCGTCGACCACCATCACCCGCGTCGCGGGCCCTTCAATATGCTTCAGCGCTTGCGGTTGCATGCAGATCTCAGGTGTCGGTGGGGCGGGTCTGGCGCAGGAAGTGGCCGGTGACCAGCCACGCCCCCAGCCAGCCCAGCAGCAGGGTGCCCAGCAGCACCAGGCTGCCGTGCAGCAGGTCCAGCCCATGCAGTACGAACGGGCTGCCGTAGCTGCGCGAAAGGACGGCCAGCGGTGCGCGCAATGCGGCGCCGGCCACGCCGATCAGCGCGAGCGCCACGGCACCGGCGCCCAGGCCGTACCACGCGCCCAGGTACAGGAACGGGCGGCGGATGAACCCATCGCTGGCGCCCAGCAGCTGCAGCACGCCGATTTCCTCGCGGCGGGCCTGGATATCCAGGCGCACGGTGTTGCCCACCACCAGCGCCGCGCCCACGCCCAGCAGCGCCGACAGCACCTGCACCAGCCGCGCGCCGAACGCTAGCCAGGCGTCCAGGCGCTTGCGCCACAAGGCATCGTGCTGCACCAGGTCGGCACCGGGCAGGCTTTCCAGCGCGCGCGCCAGACGCGCGTCATCCTGGCCCTGCGCCGGGGTCACCACCAGCAGCGACGGCAGCGGGTTGTCGTTGAGGGCATCGATCGCCTCGCCCAGACCGGCCTGGCGCAGTTCCTCCAGGCCCTGTTCGGGCGTGCGCACGGCCACGTTGGCCACGTCCTGGCGGTCGCGCAGTTCGCCGGCCAGGCGCAGCGCGCCGGGACCGTCCACATCGGCCTTCAGGAACACGTTGATGTCGCGCGACTGCTGCACGCTGCCGGCGAACTGCTTCAGATTGTCCAGCGCGATGGACAGCCCCAGCGGCAGCGCCAGGGCCAGCGCCATGACCATCACGGTCAGCAGCGTGGCCCACGGCTTGCGGCAGGCGCGGCCCAGGCTGAACACCACGCTGTGTACGTGGTGCTGGATCCACACGCCCAAGCGCGAGGGTGCGGCGGCTTCGGCGTTTTCGTTCTTGGCCATCGGTTACTCCGCCAGATCCTGCGGCGAGATGTCATCCACCAGCCGGCCGTGGTCCAGGATCAATACGCGCTTGCGCATGCGGCGCAGCAGCGGCAGGTCGTGGCTGACCACCAGCACGCTGGTGCCGCGCGAAGGCAGTTCGGCGAACAGGGCCATGATCTCGGCGGCCAGGGTCGGGTCGAGGTTGCCGGTCGGCTCGTCGGCCACCAGCAGCTTGGGTTCGCCCACGATGGCGCGGGCAATGCCCACGCGCTGCTGCTCACCGGCGGACAACTGCGACGGCAGTGCCTTTTCGCGGTGGCCCAGGCCCATGCGTTCCAGCACCGAACGCACGCGCTTGCCGATATCCGCCCGGCGCGTGCCGCGCAGGATCAGCGGCAGGGCTACGTTCTCGGCGATGGACCGGTCCATCAGCAGGCGATGGTCCTGGTAGACCGCGCCGACCGCGCGACGGTGGCGCGGCACATCGCCGCCGCGCACCTTCAGCAGGTTGCGATCGTCGAACACAACCGCGCCGCGGCTGGGGCGTTCGTCCAGATGGATTAGCCGCAGCAGGGTGCTCTTGCCCGCCCCGGAATGGCCGGTGACGAACAGCATTTCGCCGGGGGCCACTTCGAAGCTGACATCGATCAGCGCCTCGTGGCCACCGGCGTACTGTTTGCTGACATTGTCAAAGCGCAGGACACTCATGCCCCGATTATGCAGGAGCGACGCGACGGATCGGTAGCGCCGGGCCATGCCCGGCGGATTTTTCAATCTGCCGCTGCGCTCGCCGGGCATGGCCCGGCGCTACCCGCTGATCGGCAGTGCCGATCAGCTGCCCGACAGCATCCGGCGGATCTTGCGGCCGATGCGGGTCAGGAACGAATCACCGGTATCGGCGGCGGTGCGCACCGGCTTGGCCACCACCTGCACCGGGGTGACCGGGTTGGCGCCGTTGCCCGACGCGGTCTGCACGCCCTCGGCGCCTTCCACCGGACGGCCGTGGCGACGACGACGGCGCTTGCGCGGCTTGCGCTCGCCCTCGGCGGCGCCTTCCACTGCACCCTCGGCACGCGGCGGGCGCGGCGGACGCGGGGCCTGGGCCACGGCGGCCTCGGCACCCTCGACCGGCGCGGCGGCCGTCTGCTCGCCTTCCACGCGCGGCTTGCGCGGGCCACGCGGGCGACGCTCGCCACTGCGCTCACCGTCGCGGCGCTCGCCACGGCCACCGCCGGAGCGGCCACCACTGCGGCCACCGCCACGGCGCTCTTCCTCGGCAGCGCGGGCTTCGCGCGCTTCACGGAAGATCTGGCCGACGCTCTCGTTCTCCTCGCCTTCTTCGCCCGCAGCCGGGGCCGGACGTTCCGGGCGCGGCAGCGGGGTCAGCAGTTCCTTGGTGACCGGCTCGGACGGAATCTTCTGCTCGATGTAAGCCTCGATGTCCGGCAGGCCCATCGCGTAGCGCTCGCAGGCGAAGCTGATCGCATCACCCTCTTCGCCCAGACGCGCGGTACGGCCGATGCGGTGCACGTAGTCTTCGGCATCGAACGGCAGATCGTAGTTGTAGACGTACTTGATGCCGTCGATGTGCAGGCCGCGGGCGGCCACGTCGGTGGCCACCAGGATTTCCAGCTGGCCCTTCTGGAAGCGGTTGAGCAGGCTCTCACGCTTCTTCTGCGGCACGTCGCCGGACAGCACGCCCACGCGGTAGCCGGCCTTTTCCAGCGAACGCGCCACGCGCTCGACGAACACCTTGGTGTTGACGAAGACCATGGTGCGCGCGCCTTCGCTGCGCGACAGCAGGCCCAGCAGCAGCGGGATCTTCTCGTCGTCGGCCGGGAAGTAGATGCGCTGGCGCACGCGCGCAGCGGTAATGGTCTCGGCTTCGACCACCAGCTTCTGCGGCTCGTTCATGTGTTCGTAGGCCAGCTCCAGCACGCGGTGGCTGAGGGTGGCGCTGAACAGCAGGGTCTGCCGGGTGGTGCGCTCGGGCATGCGGCGCAGCAGGAAGCGGATGTCCTTGATGAAGCCCAGGTCGAACATGCGGTCGGCTTCGTCCAGCACGCAGATTTCGCAGGCGTGCAGCGAAACCACCTTGTGCTGCTTCACGTAGTCGATCAGGCGGCCCGGGGTGGCGATGATCACGTCCACGCCCTGCTGCAGCAGCTCGCGCTGCTTGTCGTAATCCACGCCGCCGTAGACCAGGGCGAAACGCAGGCCCAGGTCGGAACCGAACTTCACCGCATCCTTGTGGATCTGGATGGCCAGTTCGCGGGTCGGCGCCAGGATCAGTGCGCGCGGATCTTCCGGCTTGCGGTCGGCCAGCGCCGGACGCGTCAGCAGGCGATTTACGACAGCGACCAGGAAGGCCAGCGTCTTGCCGGTGCCGGTCTGGGCCTGGCCGGCAACATCGCCACCGGGCAGCGCGACCGGCAGGGTCAGCGCCTGGATGGGGGTGCAACGGGTGAATCCGGCTCCTTCAAGGCCCGCCTGCAGGGCCGGATGCAGCTCGAAGGAAGAGAAGGTCAAATCGGTCAGCGGTTTGTCGCTCATGAGTCCGTCTTGGTATGGCCGCCGGCCCGTAGGGCGGCTGGCACTTCATCGTCTAGGGGCACCGTCGCAAACTGCGGCCCCTGCGGCGGGTTGGCAGGCTGGGACCACCCGGTCCGCACGCCGCACAATGCCTCAGTTTACCGCAACCGGGCCGGCAATCCCGCGCGACCGTCTCAACCCGCCTAGAGACGAACCCTGCACCCCGCTCTTCACCCAGCCACACCGCACTTGAACGTCCCCTGCCGACAGGGGCTGGGCCGGCCGCCAGATGCCCCCATATTCCGGGAAGACAGTGAAATCCGACACATACCGTCGTCGGACACGGTCACGATACGCTGGGTTCCAGCCAGCCTCTGTCCCCGCGCTGCGATAGGGGTACACTGCCGGCCGTGAGCGTCCAGGCATCCCGCCGAACGCACCGTGGCATACCGCCACGAGGCAACGACGAGGGTCGCGCCACCGGGCATGGCCCAGTTCACCCACCTCCGGCCTGGCCGGGTGCAATCCAAGACGAGAAACCAAGATGAGCGACAAGGTTGTACACGTCGGCGATGCCGACTTCGATAGCGCAGTGCTGAATTCCAAGGAACCGGTGCTGGTCGATTTCTGGGCCGAGTGGTGTGGCCCGTGCAAGATGATCGCCCCGGCGCTGGACGAACTGGCCGACGCCTACCAGGGCCGCGCCAAGATCGCTAAGGTCAATGTCGACAACAACCGTGCGCTGGCCGCCAAGTACCACGTGCGTTCCATTCCCTACCTGGTCGTCTTCAAGGACGGCGAAAAGGTGGGCGAGCAGATCGGTGCGGTGGGCAAGGCCCAGCTGGCCGGCCTGCTGGACAAGGCCCTGGCCTGATCCTGCTGTTCCACGGCAGCCGCTGACCGCGGCTGCCGCTGGGCGCCCCGCGCCCGCATGAATGCCATTCCCGGTGACCCTTGCAAGGCGCCGCGGGCCGATGATAGTGTCGGCATATCCGGCCGCGTTCGCGTGCCGCACCCTCTGGACGCAGTTTCTTCCAGACCCATTCCCAACGTTCGCCGCCCCAGCCGGGCGCTCGCACCTTCAAGCGAGGAATAACGCTCTTGTCCGATCACACTTCCGAAACCGGCAGCGCCGATGCGCCCGCCGAAAAGCGCGTGCGCAAGCCCCGCGTGAGCAAGGCCGCCGCTCCGGCAGCCGCCGAAACCAGCGCTGCCCCCGCGCAGCCGACCCTGCCGCTGGCAGCCGCGCCCGAAGCGCCGGCACCGGCCGCAGCCGCCCCCGCGCCGAGCGCGCCCGCCGCTGAAGCCCCCGCCTCCGGCGGCGGTGATGCCGGCGAAGGCCGCGAATCCGGCCAGCCGCGCCAGCAGAACCACCAGGGGGGTCAGGGTGGCGGCCAGAACCAGGGCCAGAACAACAACCCGTACAACCAGAACGGCCAGCAGGGCCAGGGCAACCGCCGCGACCGCTTCCGCAACCGTCGCGACCGTGACCGCAACCGCGGTGGCCGCGATGACGGCATGCCGCAGGACGGCGGCGAGCAGCAGCCCTTCGTGCCGCGCCCACACGCCAACGTGCCGGAAGGTTTCCCGGTCTATTCGCTGAGCGACCTCAAGCGCATGCCGGCGCAGAAGCTGCTGGAAATCGCCGAGCAGCTGCAGATCTCCGAAGGCGTCGCCCGCGCCCGCAAGCAGGACGTGATCTTCGCCCTGCTGAAGGTGCTGACCCGCCACGGTGACGGCGTCGCCGCCGACGGCGTGCTGGAAATCCTGCCGGACGGCTTCGGCTTCCTGCGCGCGGCCGAAGCCAGCTACCTGGCCGGCCCGGACGATACCTACATCTCGCCCAGCCAGATCCGCCGCTTCAATCTGCGCACCGGCGACCACATCTCCGGCCGCATCCGCTTCCCGAAGGACGGCGAGCGCTACTTCGCACTGAACATCGTCGACACCATCAATGGTGAGCCGATCGAAGCGTCGAAGAACAAGGTGCTGTTCGAGAACCTGACCCCGCTGTTCCCGCGTCGCCGCTTCACCCTGGAGCGCGGCAACGGTTCGTCGGAAGACATCACCGGCCGCATCCTCGACCTGATGGCGCCGCAGGGCAAGGGCCAGCGTTCGCTCATCGTTTCCCAGCCGAAGGCCGGTAAGACGATGATGATGCAGCAGGTGGCCACGGCCATCACCACCAACCACCCGGACGTGCACCTGATCGTGCTGCTGATCGACGAGCGCCCGGAAGAAGTGACCGAAATGCAGCGCACCGTGCGCGGCGAAGTCATCAGCTCGACCTTCGACGAACCGGCCGCACGCCACGTGCAGGTGGCCGAAATGGTGATCGAGCGCGCCAAGCGCCTGGTCGAACACAAGAAGGACGTGGTGATCCTGCTGGATTCGATCACCCGCCTGGCACGCGCCTACAACAACGTGGTGCCGAGCTCGGGCAAGGTGCTGACCGGTGGTGTGGACGCCAACGCCCTGCACCGCCCGAAGCGCTTCTTCGGTGCTGCGCGCAACGTGGAAGAAGGCGGCAGCCTGACCATCATCGCCACCGCGCTGGTCGACACCGGCTCGAAGATGGACGAGGTGATCTACGAAGAGTTCAAGGGCACCGGCAACAGCGAAGTGCACCTGAGCCGTCGCATCGCTGAAAAGCGTGTGTTCCCGGCCATCGACATCAACCGTTCGGGCACCCGCCGCGAAGACCTGCTGATCGAACCGGAACTGCTGCAGAAGATCTGGATCCTGCGCAAGCTGCTGCATCCGATGGATGAAATGGCCGCGATGGAATTCCTGCTGGACAAGATGAAGAACACCAAGTCCAACGACGAGTTCTTCGGTTCCATGAAGCGATAAGAAGAAAGCCCCGCAGTGCGGGGCTTTTTTTTGCTTTCGGGACGGCCCCATCCACCCATGGCGTGGATCTACCGGTAGCGCCGGGCCATGCCCGGCGAAATACATCCCCGGGCGCGATCACGGAAACGCCGGGCATGGCCCGGCGCAACCGTAAGCCTTACGGGCAGGCCACCGCGCCCTCTGCACCGGCCGTGTTGGCGGTCAGCTTGACCTGGGTGAATGCCGCCGCAAACGGCTTGTCCGCGGTCACCACGAACGGCGCTTCCACCGCACCTAATGCCACACCCTGCTTGGCGAAGCACGCCAGCGGCACGGTCACCGTCTGCTTCTGGCCCGGCGAGAGCTTGCCCAGCAGCGGGGCGATATCCACCCCACCTTCGCAACCGGTGCCGCACTGCATGGTCACCTTCACCGGCGCGGCAGGTCGCTTCACCAGCTGCACGTCGAACTGCAACGCGCCGTTGCTGCGCGCCAGGGCGCCCAGGTTGCGCCGCGAGGTGCTGCGTGCGATCAGCTGCGCGGGGGCCAGCCAGGTCACTTCCTTGGCATCCTGCTGGGTGTTCACCTGCACGGTGCGCACCTGCACCACCGGCGTGGCGGTCGGCCAGCGCAGCGTGGCATTGAGATCATTGCCCAGCGGCTGGGTGGCGCCCGCGGCCGCCACGTGCAGCGCGAACGGCGGCGTGTCGGCGCGGTTGAAGATCGGCAGCACCGTCACTTCGCCGCAGCTGTCCGGGTCGGCCTCGTCGAGCCGGGCAACCCTGCCGCCCTTGGCGTAGCTGAGGCCATAGCCGAGCGCGAACAGCGACGGCTTCTTCGCATCGGGCTGGTCGATCGGTGCCGGACATGGCACGCCCGGCCACGGGAAGCTGAGGCGACCGCGGAAGTCGTGCGCGGGCTTGCCGCCCTTGCCGGCCACCAGCACGTCGGTCACGCCCTTGCCTTCTGTGCCCGGCAGCCAGGCTGCGACGAAGGCGCTGGACAAGTTGAGCAGATCGTTGGTGTACATCGGGCGACCGGACAGGTAGACCGTCACCACCGGCTTGCCGGTCGCAGCTGCCGCCTTCAGTGCGGCCAGGTCCTGCGGGTAGGCACGGCTGTGGCTCACGGTGTCCGAGGCAAGGATGTCGCCGTTGGTTTCCGCATACGGGGTCTCGCCGATCACCGCCAGCACCACGTCGAAGGCCTTCGGGTCGACGCCCTGGCCATCGGCACTGAAGCTGACCTTGTCCGCGCCCAGTTCGGCGCGCAGCGCGCCTAGCACCGAATCGGCGTTGGGGAAATCGGCGTTCGTGTTCTCGGTACCCTGCCAGGTCAGCGACCAGCCACCGGACTGGTCACCGATGTTGTCGGCGCCCTTGCCGACCACCAGCACGCGCGCGTCGCGCCGCAACGGCAGCACCTTGCCTTCGTTCTTCAGCAGCACCAGCGATTCGCGCACCGCACGGCGCGCCAGTTCGCGGTGCTGCACGGCGGTGGCATCACCGGCATAGCGGCTGTCGGACGGCTTGTGCTCGAACAGGCCGGCGCGCAGCTTCACCCGCAGGATGCGCGTCACCGCATCGTCGATGCGCGCCATCGGGATCTCGCCCTTCTGCACCTGCGCGGTGGTGTTGTCGATGAAGGCCTTCCAGTCGTCGGGCACCATCACCATGTCGATGCCGGCGTTGATCGCCTGCGCGCAGCTGTCGTTGCGGCAGCCCGGCACCTGGGCGATGCCGTTCCAATCGGAGACGACGAAGCCGTCGAAGCCCATCTTGTCCTTCAGCGCGTCGGTCAGCAGCGCCTTGCTGCCGTGCATCTTGCCGTAGTCGACGCCGGCGGCACGATCATTCCAGCTGTTGAACGAGGCCATCACCGTCTGCGCGCCTTCGGCCAGCGCGCCGTAGTAGCCCTGCGCATGCACGTTGATCATCGTCGCCTTGTCGACCAGCGCCTCGCCCTGGTCGCGGCCGCTGTCGGTGGCGCCATCGCCAAGGTAGTGCTTGGCGGTGGTGACCACGTTGCCGTCATCCTTGAACGCGCCCTGCGCGCCCTTGACGTAGGCATGGGCGAAACTGCGGATCAGCGCCGGGTCGGACGAATAGCTTTCGTAGGTGCGGCCCCAGCGCGGGTCGTGGGCCACCGCCAGGGTGGGCGCGAACACCCAGCCGATGCCGGTGGCGCGCACCGACCGCGCGGTTGCCTCACCGATACGCTCGATCAGTTCCGGATCGCCGGCCGCGCCCAGGCCGATGTTGTGCGGGAACAGGGTGGCGCCCAGTACGTTGTTGTGGCCATGCACCGCATCGGTGCCCCAGATCACCGGCACCGGCGTCTTCGCATCGGTGGCCAGCGAGGCAGCGTGGTAGGCGTCAGCCAGTTTCAGCCAGTCCTGCACGCTGGCGTGCTTGTCCATGCCCGGCCACGAGCCGCCGCCGTTGAGCACCGAACCGATGTAGTAGCGGCGCACCTGCTCGGGCGTGATCGTCTTTATCTCGGCCTGGGTCATCTGCCCGATCTTCTGCGCCAGCGTCATCTGCGAAAGGATCTGCTGCACGCGGCTTTCGATCTGCGCATCGGTGGCGACCGCGCTGCGCACGCGCGGCCAGTCCTGCAGGCGTTCGCCGCTGGCCGGTGCGGCACCGACAGGCGCGGCAAGGGCAGCCAGCAGGCAGCTGGCAAGAAGGGTCTGGGTGCGGCGATTCACTGGGCTCTACCTCCGTGGATGAAGTTCCTGGCGTGTGCGGCTGCGGCGACACGTCGGCATGGGCGCCTGCGCACCGCTCCTGACAGCGCTGTCATATAAGGCGTCCCCGCCGCTGTCAATCGTTGTTCGTGTGCAACCGGGCGCGTGTCCCGCAACAGCAGGCTCCGGCGCGCCCACTGCGTGCTGCCGGCCGGCGTGGGTGCTGCAACGCGACACGAAATCGGGAGGTGCCAGTGCCCCTCGTGTCGTGGCAACATCCGCCTGCTTCGGCAACATCGACCGGGCCGGCACGCACTACCATCGCCGCGTGCCCGCCGCCTTCCAGGAGGAACCATCGCACCATGCGCAGTCGAATCGAGGATGTCGCCGCCGTTGCCGGAGTGTCGATCAAGACCGTGTCCCGCGTGCTCAACCATGAGCCGAACGTGCGCGAGCAGACCCGTGAACGCGTGCTGGCGGCGGTGGCGCGGCTGGGCTACAAGCCGAACCTGTCGGCACGCAGCCTGGCCGGCCAGCGCTCGTATGCACTGGCGCTGGTCTACAACAATCCGTCGCGCAACTACCTGATGGAAATCCAGAGCGGCATGCTGGAAGCGTGTCATGCCCAGCACTACAACCTGATCCTGGGCCCGGTCGGCATCGGCCGCCGCACCCTGCCCGACCTGACCGCGCTGTTCGAGAACTCGCGCCCGGATGGCGTGGTGCTGATCCCGCCACTGACCGACGATGAGGTGGTGCTGTCCTACCTGGAAGAGCAGGACATCCCCTTCGCCTGCATCGCGCCACGCCACCCGGAAGGCCGCATCGGCGTGCGCATGGATGAAACCACTGCCGTGGTTGAACTGATCGGCCACCTGGTCGCGCAGGGCCATCGCCGCATCGGCCACATCAAGGGCCCGCGCGCGCACGGTGCCTGCCAGTGGCGCCACGCCGGTTACCGCCGAGCGCTGCGCGAGGCAGGCATCGCCTACGACCCGGCACTGGTGGTCAGCGGCCAGTTCTCTTTCGAGTCCGGCGTGGACGCGGCCAACCTCCTGCTTGACCTGGATGATCCGCCGACGGCGATCTTCGCCGCCAACGACGACATGGCCGCCGCGGTGTACCGCGTGGCGGGCGAGCGTGGCCTGCGCGTGCCGCGCGACCTGTCGGTGTGCGGCTTCGACGACACGCCCATCGCGGGCCACATCTACCCGGCGTTGACCACCGTGCGCCAGCCGACCGCGCATATGGGCCGGCTGGCCACCGAGCAGCTGATCGAGCACATCCGTACCGAGACGGCCGGACGCATGATCACGGTCGAACACGCGGTGCTGGACCGCGAATCGACCGCCGCACCGCGCCGACGCTGACGCTCCCTGCCGCAGCGGACCTGCGCGTCCGTTGCCGGTTCCCACGCATGTGCATGCACGCGAGCGGCGGCGGCTTTTCCGTGCGCGATGACAGGCCTGCACGCGCACATTGAGCTGCATGCGTTGTCCGTCCGTCGTCGTTGTCGTGTCCAGAACCTGTCCTATAGGTCATTGATTCACGCCATCCAGAGGACATGTACGACATCCCTGGGCATTCCGTTTGTCCAGCGCTGTCAATCAAAACAGCACCCTCGCCTCCAGCACGCTGCGCCTGCCTCCGCGCAGTTCCGTTCTGCACCGCACAACACCATTGCAGCGATCGGTTGGCAGCGCTGTCATGGCTTGAAAACCGCTGCAAATGCTGCAACCAAAGGCAATTCATCAGCATGAGCGCGTTCATGGCAACGGTTACATCGCGGTCTGCGCGCACGTTGCCGAGGCGCGCTTGATGGCAGTTTGTTGACAACGCTGTCAGCCGTCGCTCCAATCCGGCCACGTGCAGTAACCCGCCATCGAGAAGACGCCGCAACGACACCACCGAATTCCCTGGGGAGGGAGCTTCCATGAAGACGTACAAGGCAGTACCTCGCAAGACGATGCTCACTTCCGCGCTGCTGGCAGCGCTCGCTGCACCGGCCTGGGCGCAGGACGCACCCGCCGGCGAAGCTCCCGACCCGGCCACGCTCGATACGGTGCAGGTCACCGGTATCCGCGGCAGCCTGCAGTCTTCCATGAACCTCAAGCGCGACAGCCAGGGCGTGGTCGATGGCATCGTTGCCGAGGACATCGGCAAGTTCCCCGATACCAACCTGGCCGAATCACTGCAGCGCATCAGCGGTGTTTCGATCGACCGCACGTCCAGTGGCGAAGGCTCGAAGGTGACCGTGCGCGGCATCGGCCCCGACTACAACCTGGTGCTGTTGAACGGCCGGCAGATGCCGGCGTCCAATCTCGGCAACGGCGGTGGTGGCCTGAACGGATCGCGCTCGTTCGACTTCGCCAATCTCGCCTCGGAGTCGATTTCGGCGGTGGAGGTCTACAAGACCAGTCGCGCCGACAATCCGGCCGGCGGCATCGGTGCCACCATCAACATCAAGACACTGCGCCCGCTCGAATCGGAACCGGTGATCAGCCTCGGCCTGAAGGCGGTCAACGATTCGTCCAACGACAACCTGCCGCGCACGCTGCAGGGTTCCAACGTGACTGGCGAACTGTCGGGCATCTTCAGCCAGCGCTATGCCGACGACCGCTTCGGCGTGTCGCTCAGTGCCAGCCACCAGGAGCGTGATTCGGGCTTCAACCAGGCCACCGTGGCCGAGGGTTGGGCCACGTTCTACGGCAACAACATCACTGACGGCCGCGCCCTGCCGCAGCCGGGACAGGGCTACTCGGACCGCATCACCAACCGGCCGGGCCCGAACGATGTGTATGGGCGGCCGCAGAACACCGCGTACAACGTCAACGGCGTGCAGCGCCAGCGCACCAACGCGCAGGCGACCTTCCAGTGGAAGCCGGCCGACAATGTCACTACCACGCTGGACTACACCTATGTCGAGAACAAGGTGCAGCAGCAGCGCAGCGAGCTGTCGGTGTGGTTCAACTACGGCCCGGGCGACAGCACCTGGACCAATGGCCCGGTGGCGGCGCCGATCATCTACAGCGAGGACATGACCAACTCGGACGTGTCGATGGGTGGTGCGCGCCTGGCGACCAAGACCGACATGCACTCGCTCGGCTTCAACGTGGACTGGGAAGTGAACGACGCGCTGGAGCTGTCGTTCGACGCACACAATTCCCAGGCCGAATCGCAGCCAGACAGCCCCTACGGCTCGGCCGGCGTGCTCGGCGTGGCCGCGTTCGTGCGCGGCAAGACCACCGTCGACTACAGCGGTGACCTGCCGATCATCAACATCGCCCTGCCGCCGGGGGGTGTGCAGGCGTCCGATGCGCTGGTCACCGGCTCGGTGTTCCAGAACAGCTACAACAAATCCAAGGTGCAGCAGTACCAGGGCCGCGGCACGTTCCGCTTCGCCGACTACTCGGCACTGGATTTCGGCATCGGCCACACCCAGGTGGAGAACCGCTCGGCCTCGGCCATCATGCAGCGCAATACCTGGGGCGGCCTGGGTTCGCCGTCCGACTATGCCGATGACATCTGGTATGCGGACAACATGGCCAAGTACTTCAAGGCCTTCTCCGGGCACAGCGATCCGCGCCTGACCGGCCAGTTCCTGGTGTTCGACTTCGACCGCCTGATCGACCGCGCCGCGCAGGTCGGCACCGACGCCGATCCGGCCTGCCCAACCTGCTACTACGCGCCCACCGAGTACTCCGAAGACATCCGCACCACCGAAAAGACCCGCAGCGCCTTCCTGCAGTACCGCACCACCTTCGACTGGTCGATGCCGCTGCACGTGGCGGCCGGCGTGCGCTACGAACAGACCGAAGTGGAATCCAGCGCGATGGTGCGCGTGCCCACGGGCATCAGCTGGGGCTCGGCCAATGAACTGAACATCGTGTACGCACCGGAAAGCAGCTTTGTTGGCGGCCGCGGCAAGTACGACTACGTGCTGCCCAATGTCGACCTGAAGCTGGATCTGAGCGAGACGCTGGCACTGCGCGGCAGCTACAGCCGAACGCTGGGCCGGCCCAGCTGGACGCAGATCCAGAGCGGCCAGTCACTGGCCGACATCGTGCGCACCCAGGGCGGCAGCGGCAGCCGCGGCAACCCGGGGCTGGAGCCGCTGATCTCGGACAACTTCGATCTGTCGCTGGAGTGGTACTACGGCGAAGGCAGCTACGCCTCGGCCGGCTTCTTCCGCAAGAACATCAAGAACTTCATCAGCGACACCGTGGTGCGCGAGAACGCCGGCAGCCTGCACACGCCGGTCGGTGGTGCGTACTGGAACGAAGCGCTGGCCTCGTGCGGTGGCACCGACATGCCGTGCATCCGCGATTACATCTTCACCAACCACGCCGGCGACCCGGGCGTGAACTTCACCGGCGTGAATTCGGCCGGCCAGCTGACCGGCACCATCGAAGGCCTGCCGACCGATCCGATCGCCGGCTTCGACATCACCGTGCCGGCCAACCAGCATTCGGACCACCTCGATGGCTGGGAAGTGGCGGTGCAGCACCTGTTCGGCCAGTCCGGTTTCGGCGTGGCCGCCAACTACACCAAGGTGAAGTCCGGGCTGACTTTCAACAACCTCAGCCTGGGTGACCAGTACCCGATGATCGGCCTGAGCGACTCGGCCAACGTGGTTGCGTTCTACGACAAGAACGCCTGGCAGATCCGTGCGGCTTACAACTGGCGCGACAAGTTCCTCAACGGCATCGGCGGCCAGGGCCCGAACCCGAATTACACCGCCGCGTACGGCCAGTTGGATCTGAACATCAGCTACGCGGTGAGCGAGCAGCTGACCCTGAGCCTGGAAGCGATCAACCTGACCGACGAGACCATGCGCACCTACTCGCGCCACACCAACATGCTGCGCTACGCCACCCAGACCGGCCCGCGCTACATGTTCGGCGTGCGTTACAAGTTCTGACCGGCTGCAGTAGTGTGGAGCCGAGCCCAGGCCCGGCTCCACACTGCCCCGGATACCCGCGCATGCTGCCCCAACCCCGCCCCATCGAAGAGATCCACGGCCTGGACCCGGCACAGCTGCACGTGCAGCTGCCCACCTGGACGACGCCGAAGGTGATCCGTGGGCTGGTGGCGCACTGGCCCCTGGTGGCCGCAGCGCGCCGGTCCGCGGCCGAAGCGGTGGCCCACCTGGTCGGCTTCGACCATGGGCAGATGCCGGTAACGGCGACCACCGCCGCGCCCGAGACCCGCGGCCGGCTGTTCTACAACGAAGACATGAGCGGCTTCAATTTCCGCCGCGAACAGATTCCGCTGAAGGTGGTGCTGGCCACGTTGCTGAAGTACGCCAGCGATCCCGCGCCGCCATCCATCTACGTGGCGTCGACCACGCTGGACAGCTTCCTGCCCGGTTTCAGCCAGGCCAATCCATTGCACCTCGGCGTGGCCGACCCGCTGGCCAGCATCTGGATCGGCAACCGCTCGCGCATCGCTGCCCACCAGGACGTGCCGGACAACCTGGCCTGCGTGGCGGCCGGCCGCCGCCGCGTCACCCTGTTCGCACCGGAGCAGATCGAGAACCTGTACGTGGGGCCGCTGGATTTCACCCCGGCCGGGCAGGCGATCAGCCTGGTCGATTTCCATGCGCCGGACCTGCAGCGCTTCCCGCGCTTCGCCCAGGCGTGGGCGCAGGCCCAGGTGGCCGAGCTGGCGCCCGGCGATGCGGTGTTCATTCCGTCGCTGTGGTGGCACCACATGGAAGGGCTGGAAGCGTTCAACGTGCTGGTGAACAGCTGGTGGCGACCGGTGCCGGCGTGGATGGATTCACCGATGAACGCGCTGATGCTGGCCATCCTTGCACTGCGCGACCTGCCGACAGAACAACGCGCACACTGGCGCACGATGCTCGACCACTATGTGTTCGAGGCAGGCGAACATACCGCCGCGCATGTGCCGCAGGACGCGCGTGGCGTGCTCGCTCCGCTGGAGGCGGCCGGTGCCGAACGCGTGCGCGATACGTTGCGGCGCCGCCTGCAACGATGACACCGGGGCACCGTGCTTAACCCCAAGGCATGCGGATGTGCCCATAATGGCGGTTCCCCCACCGTCTGCGCTGGCTGCGATTGTTCGTGCCGCGCTCCGCTGCCGCATGCCACCGATCTCCAACCGCCTGAACCTGGGCAAGCTGATTCTTGCGCTGGCCCTGCTGAGTACGCTCATTGCGTTGGCCAATACCCTGCTGGCCAGCTACCGCGTGCAGCGCGACCAGCTGGTGGGCAACACCCTGGAAGCCAACCGCGTCTACGCCAGCAAACTGGCCGAGACCACGCAGAACTTCCTGTTGTCGGCGCAGCAGCAGCTGGCCTACGCCGCAACCCGGCTGGGTGAAACCGGCCTGGAGCCGGAGCAGGCGCAGCGCGAGGCCAGCCGCTTGCAGCTGCAGTCCAGCAGTTTCAACTCTTCGCTGGTGGTGAACGTGGATGGCCTGGTCATCGCGACCTCGCCGCAGACCCTGCAGCTGCAGGGCGAAGTACTGAAGAGCGTGGGCAGCCAGATGGCCCTGGCACGGCGCCAGCCGTTGATCAGCGATCCGTACCAGTCGGCCACCGGCAAGCTGCTGATCTCGCTGTCGCACCCCATCTTCGACCGCCAGGGCCGCTACCTGGGCTACGTCAGCGGCACCCTGTACCTGCGCCAGCGCAGCGCCCTGCACACCCTGCTGGGCAAACACTATTACCGCGATGGCTCCTACCTGTACGTGGTGGACCACAACGGCCGCATCATCTACCACAACGATGCGAAGGAAGTGGGCACCTACGCGCTGGACAACCCGGCGGTGAAGGCGGTGATGCGCGGTCGTTCGGGTAGCCAGCAGCTGGTCAACAACCATGGCGTGGCCCAGCTGTCCGGCTACGCGCCGGTACCGGCCACCGGCTGGGGCATCATCGCCCAGCGCCCCACCGAGGCGACCCTGCAGCCGCTGTCGCGCCTGATGAGCTCGGTCATCTGGAATGCCATTCCGCTGGGCGTGCTGTCGCTGCTGATCACCTGGTGGTTCGCACGGCGCATCTCGCTGCCGCTGTGGCAGCTGGCGCGCAACGTGCAGGAAGGCGAAGACACCGGCAACGCGATCAACCACGTGACCGGCATCCGCGCCTGGTATTTCGAAGTGGCGCAGTTGAAGCAGGCGGTGCTGTACAGCTTCAACGCCCTGCAGGACCGCATCGGCTCGCTGAACCGGGCCAGCCGCACCGACCCGCTGACCGGGCTGCTGAACCGCCGTGGCCTGCAGCACGCACTGGAGCTGCTGCAGGCGCAGGGCGCTCCGTTCGCCATCGTGGCGCTGGACATCGACCGCTTCAAGTCGATCAACGACACGCACGGCCACGATGTGGGCGATGCGGCCATCGTGCATATTGCCGAGCAGATGCGCCGGCATTCGCGCGAAACCGATGTGCTGTGCCGCGCCGGCGGCGAGGAATTCCTGCTGCTGTTGCCTGGCGTCGGCACCGATGCCGCACGCCAGGCCGCCGAACGGCTGCGCCGGCACATCGCCGACGAAGCCTTCGCCCCGGTCGGCACGATCACCGTGTCGCTGGGCGTGGCCCATTTCCCCAGCTTCCATGCCGATGTGGAGCAGGCGCTGCGGCTGGCCGACAAGGCCCTGTACCTGGCCAAGGAACAGGGCCGCAACCAGGTGGTAGTGTACCCGCACGCCGATTGAGCGTGCGGGCATGGCGGCGCCGCCTCAGCCCAGTGGGGTCAACAGGCGCGGGCCGTCCTGCGTGCCGACCATGTACACGCCCCCTGCGGGCAGCAGATCGGTGCCGGTGGCCTGCGCATCCTCACCGGTAATCCACGGCGCCTTCTGGCGCGGGCCCGGAATATAGGCGGACCAGCGGCCGTAGCGTTCCTCGCGGTTGTCGATGTCGTAATGCACGGGCACGCGCACGGTCCAGAACTCGCTGTCCTTGTACTTGCCGGTGGTGGGCGGGGTGAAGGTCCAGCCCTTGGCGGTCCTGACGCTGGCATCGGCCAGGGTCTTGCGCAGCAGATCCATGGTGCGCGCCGGGCCCACCGACGTCAGGTTGGTCTGCTCGGCCACGACATCGGCCACGGTGCCGTCCCGGGCGACCTTCACCAGCAGCAGCACCATGCCCTGCCCGCGCATGGCCCACGCACGCTGCGGGTATTCCGGTCGTGTCAGGCGCAGGCCCTTCACCTCATCGGTACTGGCCCCCTTGCTGGCATTGGCCGGGCCGAAGTTGGCGTCGGCCACCCGCACCTGCATGCTTTCCTCGGACATGTTGTCAGCCAGCAGGCGCAGCCGCACCGCCGTGCGTGCCGGCACGGCAGTGCCGTCCACCTTCACCGGTTCAAAACGCCACTGGCCCACGGTGCTTTCCACCAGTGCGGCAACGCCTTCGCCCACCTTGTCGCGCTTGTCCAGACGGAAGCCTTCCACCTGTCCTTCGCGGCCGATATCGATGACGCCCGTGAGGGTCAGGCTGGCCTCGGCCTGCTTGCGCACTTCCCGCGCGGTCTGCGCCTGCGCGCTGTCGAAGGTCACTGCGCCGGCACCCACTGCCAGGGCCACGGCCAGGAAAAGAGATGTACGCATCACAGCCACTCCTTGTGCATGAAGACCACAGGCTACCCCATCCCGGCCAGGGCATCCAAGGCTCAGGCCAGCCGGTGCGCCCCCGAATAAGGGGGGGTATCGGGGTAATCGCCGGCCGCGAAACGGGCCTGCAGCCCCTGCCACCACAGCGGATCGAACAGATGGCGATAGTGCTCGCGCACCGCCGCCAGCTCCTGCGCGGGCAGCCCCATGAACGGGCCGAAGCGCTCGGGGAAAACGTCACGCGGCCCCACATGGAACCAGGGTTCGTCTGCCATGGCCTCTTCCGGTGAGGGCGGCTGCGGCCAGGCGCGGAACACGCACTCGCTGACCAGGCACAGTTCGTCATAGTCGTAGAACACCGCGCGCCCATGCCGCGATACACCGAAGTTCTTCGGCAACATGTCGCCCGGGAAGATGTTGTTGCGTGCCATGTCGGTGATCGCCTGCGCGTAGTCCAGCACCGCTGCACGCACGGCGTCGCCGCTCTGTTCGCGCAGGTACAGATTCAACGGCCGGAAACGGCGCTGCACGTAGCACAGCGCGATCTCGATCTCATCGCCATCCACGCGCACGCTCTGCGCGCACTGCTGCAGCAGCTCGTCCAGCAGCGCCGGAGCAAACCGCGCGCGCGGGAAGCGCAGGTGCCGGTACGGCTGCGCGTCCAGCAGGCGCCCCACCCGGTCCAGGTTGAACACCAGCGCGTATTTCTCTTCCACCTGCTGCCGCGACATGGCCTTGGGCCAGGCGAAACGGTCGCGTATCAGCTTGAACACCAGCGGGTAGCTGGGCAGGGTGAACACCGCCATGACCATGCCCGGCGTGCCTTCGGCATGCACCAGTTGCTCGTTGGGATGGTCGCCGAAATGGCGGAAGAACGTGCGATAACGCTCGGTCTTACCCTGCTTGGCGCGGCCCAGCACGGTGTACAGCTCATCGATGGGTTTGCCCGGCAGCAGGCTGCGCAGGAACACCACCGCATCGCCCACCGTGGCCAGGTCGGCCTGGAAGTAGCTGCGCGATACACCGAACAGGTGGGCGACATCGCGCCGGCGGGTCAGCACGGCGTCGGCACGCAGGCCGCCGGCATAGTTCACCAGGGCAATCACGCAGGGCGAGAAACGGTGTTCGCCAAATACACGCCCCACCAGGTACGCGCGGCGCTCGCGGTAGAACACCGTATCCAGCAGTTCGATGCTGCGTACCGGGATATCGCCCCAGTGGGCAAGATCGTCCTGCAGGCGCACCGCGATGGCCGCAGCGCAGCGCAACTGGTGGGCATACGGCACATCGAAGCGATAGTCGGCCAGCACCCGCTGCAGGGCCTCCACCGGCCGGGTGGCCGAGACCGAGTAGGTGTGGCGGGCCACCGGGTGGGTGATCGCATCGGAGGGCTCGATGTCGAAGGCGATGAATTCCACCGCCGGATCGACGCCGCGGGTGCCGAACAAACGCCGTGACAGCGTGTTGTAGAAGGTCTTGTACAGCTCGGCGTCGATCAGCCCCTGCAGCAGGGTGGTGAAGTGCGCATGCACCTGCAGCCACAGCGCGCGCTCGCCGACGGCCTCGCCGGCCAACCGCCGCAGGGCATCCATGCGTTCGGCAATGCACCGGTCGTACAGGGCGATACGCTCGACCGCGTCCTGGCGCGCGCCGGCCCAATCGCGCTGCTCGAAGCGGCCGCGCGCGCGCGCCGTGATCGCGGCGAAGCGCGCGTGATAATCCTCGAAGCCGGCCGCGATGGCCTGGGCAAGGCGCAGGGGCAGTTCCGGCGGAAAGTCGAGGGCGGCCATGGGCCAACCATACGCCGCCGTGGGGTGGCTTGTGTAGAGTCGAGCGCGGCGGCTGCTTTTCCGTAGAGTCGAGCTTGCTCGACTGCCTTTCCGTAGAGTCGAGCTTGCTCGACTGCTTTGGGTAGAAGCAGTCGAGCAAGCTCGACTCTACGAAAGGCGGTCAGGCCGGCGGTCAGATCGCCAGTTCGGCTTCCACGTCCTGCACCTTGCGCCGGGCCAGGGCCAGGTTGCTCTTGGTCCGGTCCAGCACGATGTAGAAGAACAGGCCCTTCTTGCGCGCCACCGGGCGCATGATGTGGTACGCCTTGCCCAGCGAAATCAGGATGTCTTCAATGCTGTCGTTGAGGTTCAGCGAGGCGGCGGTCTTCATCTTGGCGCGGATCACTTCGGTGTTGCCGGCGGCCGCCACCTCCATGTCCATGCCCGCGCCGGCCTCGCCCAGCAGCATGCCGCTCTCGTAATCGACCAGGGCCACGGCCTGCGCGCCGTCGATACCCATCAGTGCATTCAGCGATTCAGTCAGTCCAGCCACGTGCGCTCCCCTTCATCTTGTTGGTTCGAGCCCCTGGTTCCCCTGCGGCCGGGCTCACGTTCCGCCGAGTTCGGCCAGGATCTCCCGGCCACATTCCCTGCTCTGCCACAGCACCTGGCCGATCACGCTGCGCTGGTCGCACGCGGCCATCAGCAGCAGCGGTGCACGCCCTTCGGCGGTAATGGCCAGCATCAGCACTTTGCCGCCGGCGGCCTCCAGCATCAGCGTCTGCAGTTCTCCCAGCACCAGTTCGCGGCCCACCGCGCCGGCCAGCGCCAGCATGGCGCTGGTCATGGCCGCCAGCCGTTCACCGCGCCCTTCGGCACCGGCACTGACCACTGCAAAGCCATCCACACTGGCCAGCACCACCGCACGCACGCCTTCCACGCGCTGGCGCAGGTCGTGCAGCAACGGCTGCAGGCGGGCGCGTTGTCGTTCGTCCGGCAACAGGGCCGGCTGTCCGTCAGCCATGCGCGGCCACCAGGGCGTGCGCTTCCATTTCGCTCATCAGTACATCCATCAGCAGCAGTCCCTGCTCACGATCGCGGGCATCCAGTGGCAGCAGCGGCAGCGGTTGTCCGTCCAGCACGGCGCGTGCCGCCCAGTCGTCCAGTACCGCTGCAGGTGCCAGGTCCAGGTGGGTGACCGCCACCACCAGCGCCAGCGAACCGGCGAAGGGCTGCAGGGCCTGCAGGTAGGTGTCCAGTTCGGTGGCCAGGCCACTACGGCGCGCGTCCAGCAGCAGCACCGCGCCACGCGCGCCCTGCAGCAGGATCGGCCACAGGAAGTCGAAGCGCTGCTGGCCCGGCGTGCCGTACAGGCGCAGGCGCTCGCCGTTGGGCAGGTCGATGTCGGCGTAGTCCAGGGCCACCGTGGTCGAGGCTTTGTCGGCACCGGCGCGATCACTGTTGGCCACATCGGTGTCGATCACCGCCCCGGCCGCGATGCTGCGCACCAGCGTCGATTTGCCGCTGCCCATGCCGCCCAGCACCACCACCTTGTGTTCACGCATGGCGTTCGTTCCCGCGCAGGCTGCGCCACAGACGGGCCAGCAGGCCATGGTCGGGCGTGCCGCTGCGCAGCGGCGTGGCCGCCGACGTGGCCGAACCCTGCAACTGGGCGTAACCGCACAGGTAGGCCGCATGCACGAAGTCACGCACGGCCGCAGCGGGAAGCTCCAGCAGCATCGCGCACTCATCCACCGTGCTGGCGCGCTTGAGCAGCAGCGAGCACAGGCGGAAGGCGTCGTGATCGTGGCCCAGCACGCGGAAATCCGGCCAGCGCAGCAGCTTCACCGTGGCCCCGCGCAGGCGCTCGTCCAGTGCCTGCCAGTGGCGGCTGCGCTGCGCCCATTGCCACAGCAGCGGGCGCAGCGGCTGGCGCGGCCGCGTACCGGCCAGCGCCTGCAGCTGCACGGGCGTGAGCGCGTCCAGTTGCAGGTGTTCGAATCCGTCGGCCAGGCGTTCCACCAGCAGCGCGGCAGGCTCCTGCAGCAGCACCGCCTGGTCCTGTTCGATATCCATCAGCAGCAGCGGCTGGCCCTCCAGGGCCAGCAGCAACTGGCCCTGGCGCAATGGCAGGCGCTCGCGCAGCAGGCGGGTGATGGCATGGGCGCCGTCGGCCAGGCGTACCGGTGTGGACGGCGGTGCGGCCTGCATGCCGCGCAATGCATGGCCGATGGCGCCGTCGTCCAGCACATCGTGGCCGCCATCGCCGCGGCGCAGCTGCCCACCGATGTCTTCTATCCAGCACTGCAGGCGGGGCCGCTGCTGGCGCATGCGCAGTGCCGCATTGCGCAGCGCCGGCGTATCGCGGATCACCAGCAGATCGCAGTCATCCAGATCCTGGCTGCGGCGGATCTGCCCGTCGGGCAATGCCGAGGCCACACGCAGGCGCTGCAGCAGTGCCTGCTCGCCCTGGATATCGGTTCCCACCACCAGCACGCGTGCCATCCGAGTTCCCCGGGCAACCGCCTCCCCGGCGGTTTCGCAGGCCAAGGCTAGGACAAGTGAGACACGGCGGGCCGTGACCCATTGCTCAGATTGCAGCGGGTGGTGAAAGGGCACACAGCGGTTCTGCGACGGCCATCGGGGGCAAGTTTCATGCCGTTTTGACGGCATTGGGGCATGGGGTCGGAGCCCTCTGCTTCGCAGCGGGATCCGACCCCGGGCACCAACTCCTGGCTCCAGCAAAAAGAAACCCGCGCCGAAGCGCGGGTTTCTTCTTCACAACGAGGCGGCGGTGGATCAGCCGCGCAGCTGTTCCAGGGCGGCGTTCAGGGTCGCGCTGGGGCGCATGGCCTGGCTGGCCTTGGCCACGTCCGGACGGTAGTAGCCACCGATATCCACGGCCTTGCCCTGCACCGCGATCAGCTCGTCAACGATCTTCTGTTCGTTGTCGCTCAGCGCCTTGGCCAGCGGTGCGAAGCGCGCCTTCAGTGCGGCATCGTCGTCCTGCGCAGCCAGCGCCTGCGCCCAGTACAGGGCGATGTAGAAGTGGCTGCCACGGTTGTCGATGCCACCCAGCTTGCGCGACGGCGACTTGTCGTTGTCCAGGAACTGGCCGTTGGCTTCGTCCAGCGCCTTGGCCAGCACACGGGCGGCGGCGTTGTCGTAGCGGTTGCCCAGGTGTTCCAGCGACGCGGCCAGGGCCAGGAATTCACCCAGCGAATCCCAGCGCAGGTAATCCTCTTCCACGAACTGCTGCACGTGCTTGGGGGCCGAACCACCGGCGCCGGTCTCGAACAGACCACCACCGGCCATCAGCGGCACGATCGACAGCATCTTGGCGCTGGTGCCCAGTTCCATGATCGGGAACAGGTCGGTCAGGTAATCGCGCAGCACGTTGCCGGTCACCGAAATGGTGTCCTCGCCCTTGCGGATGCGATCCAGCGAGAACGCGGTCGCTTCCACCGGCGGCAGGATGCGGATGTCCAGGCCGTGGGTGTCGTGGTCCTTCAGGTACTGCTCGACCTTGGCGATGACCTGCGCGTCGTGGGCGCGGGCGGCATCGAGCCAGAACACGGCCGGGGTGCTGCTCAGGCGGGCGCGTTCGACGGCCAGCTTGACCCAGTCCTGGATCGGCGCGTCCTTGGTCTGGCACATGCGCCAGATGTCACCGGCTTCCACGGCGTGTTCGAAGACCACGTTGCCGGCATCGTCGGTGACCTTGACCACGCCGTCGGCGGCGATCTGGAAGGTCTTGTCGTGCGAGCCGTATTCTTCGGCCTTCTGCGCCATCAGGCCGACGTTCGGCACCGAACCCATGGTGGCCGGGTTGAACGCACCGTGGGCCTTGCAGTCGTCGATGACCGCCTGGTACACGCCGGCGTAGCAGCGATCGGGGATGATGGCCTTGGTGTCCTGCAGCTTGCCTTCGGCATTCCACATCTTGCCCGAGTCGCGGATCATCGCCGGCATCGAGGCGTCGACGATCACGTCGCTCGGCACGTGCAGGTTGGTGATGCCCTTGTCCGAGTTGACCATGGCCACGCCCGGGCGCTGTGCGTATTCGGCAGCCAGGTCGGCTTCGATCGCGGCGCGGGTGCTTTCCGGCAGCGACGGCAGGCGCGCAGCCAGGTCACCAATACCGTTGTTGGCATCGAAACCGGCCTGCTTCAGCACGTCGGCGTGCTTGGCCAGCACGTCCTTGTAGAACTCGTTGACCACCACGCCGAACATGATCGGGTCGGAGACCTTCATCATGGTGGCCTTCAGGTGCAGCGAGAACAGCACGCCCTGCGCCTTGGCATCTTCGATCTGCGCGGCGATGAAGC
The DNA here is from genome assembly GCF_003086815.1 of Stenotrophomonas sp. YAU14D1_LEIMI4_1. Lineage (NCBI taxonomy): Bacteria > Pseudomonadati > Pseudomonadota > Gammaproteobacteria > Lysobacterales > Lysobacteraceae > Stenotrophomonas > Stenotrophomonas sp. YAU14D1_LEIMI4_1. The sequence goes on from NZ_CP025997.1 coordinate 3,897,788, forward strand.
TGGCCAGCGCCTTGCGGCTCATCACCGCGGCATCGACGATCTCGCCGGCCTTGACCGCGGTCTTTTCCTTCAGCACGACGGCGCTGCCGTCCTTGCCGTGGAAGGTGATCTTCAGCGCACCGGCGTTGGCCAGCGTGGCCGACTTTTCGCTGCCGTAGAAATCACCGGCGGCCATGTGCGAAACGTGCGACTTCGAATCCGACGCCCAGGCGCCCATGCGGTGCGGGTGCTTGCGGGCGTAGTTCTTCACCGACAGCGGCGCGCGGCGGTCGGAGTTGCCTTCGCGCAGCACCGGGTTCACCGCGCTGCCCTTGACCTTGTCGTAGCGCGCCTTGTAGTCGCGCTGCTGGTCGTCGGCCGGGGTTTCCGGGTAATCCGGCAGCGGATAGCCCTGGTCCTGCAGTTCCTTGATGGCCGCCTTCAGCTGCGGCACCGAGGCGGAGATGTTCGGCAGCTTGATGATGTTGGCGTCCGGGGTGGTCGCCAGCTGGCCCAGCTCGGCCAAGTCGTCGCTGACCTTCTGCGCATCGCTCAGCAGTTCCGGGAACTGCGACAGGATGCGGCCGGACAGCGAGATGTCACGGGTTTCCACCACGATGCCAGCGGTGGCGGTATAGGCGTCGATGATCGGCAGCAGCGACTGGGTCGCCAGGAACGGTGCTTCGTCGGTCAGCGTATAGAGGATCTTGGACATGGGGGACTTGGACTCTGTAGCAGTTCTCAGGGGAAGGCCGGCGCCAGCGCCGGGCCACGTGCAACCGTGTCACTTTCCCTCGTCGCCGTCAGGGTGGGCGCGCGGCGGGGAAACCCCTGCATTGTCGCGTTTTCAGCCGCGCGGGGCAAAGCCATGCCATACGCCAAGGTACTGCGCTGCGGCAACGCAGTGATCCATTGCCGTGGTATCGGTTGCAACCATCGCCGCGCGCCCACGCGTGGCGTGGCCTACACCCTGCGCGGCGGCCGTTCGGGTAGATCCACGCCATGCGTGGATGCGGCCCAGCGTGCAACCGCCCAGCAAAAAAGACGCAGCCTCGCGGCTGCGTCCATCGTGAGTCCAACCGGGAGAGAGTCGGCGGGACTTACTTGACCTCGAACTCCTGCGGCGTTCCGGCCGCCTTACCATCAACCATGACTTCGGCGCGGTACTTGCCGGCCGGCCAGCCATTGGCATTCTTGAACGTGATGTTGGTGGTCTCGGCGCCGCTGGTGTTCAGCGTGGCGCTCTGTTCACCGGCCACCTGGCCGTCCTGGAAGGTCAGCTTGGCGCCCACGTTGACGTTGCTGGCGGCGCCATCGGTCTTCACCGAGACGACCACATCGTCCTTCGGCGCGAACAGCGCGGCCGTGGCAACGGACTTGTCCGCAGCCGCGCTCTTGCCCACGGTGACCGAGGACACGGCCACGGCGCTTGCGGCGGCCATCGGCGGCGGCGCGCCGGTCATCGGCGCCGGTGCCGGCTCGGCCGGGGCAGTGGCGGCCGGGGCGGCATTGGTATCGGTGGATTCTTCCTTCTTCTTGCAGCCCACCAGGGCAACACTGCCCAGCAGGGCGGCCAGCAGGGCGTTCTGAAGCGGCGTGGTCTTGATCATTCGTGGTTTCTCCCAGGCATGTTCGGATAGCGATCGTGGGCCGGTTGCGGGTCCGGCTTACTTCGGCGGCAGCTTCAGGGTCTGGCCCGGGAAGATCTTGTCCGGGTCGTCAAGCACATCGCGGTTGGCCTCGAAGATCTTCTTCCAGGCATTGGCATCGCCCAGGTGCTGCTTGGCGATCTTCGACAGCGAATCTCCCTTCTGCACGGTGTAAGTGCCGCCACTGACAACATCAGCGGTGCTGTCCACCGATGCGCTCACGCCGGAAAAGTCCGCCTTGGGAACCTGTTGCGCGGTACTGTCGACGCTGGCGCTTACGCCGGAGAAATCGGCCTTCTTCTCGGTACTCATCCACACACTCCCGTCTGCATGACTACGTGGTATGCACGGTGCCATGGCGGTTGTTAAATGGGGATGGTGCAGATGTGAAGCCGCCCCCCGGGGCGGCTGAACAATCGGGGGGGGCCGATGGTCGCTGCGCTGGCCGCGCGTGGCCCGGCGGCGGTTATTGGCGCAGTTCGCGGTAGGTCGCAGCGGGGGCTGCGATGCCGGGGCTGGCGCGCCAGGGATTGATGTCCAGTCCACCACGGCGGGTATAGCGCGCTTCCACTTCCAGCCACTGTGGCTGGCAACGCGCGGACACCTCACTGAAGATGCGCTCGACACACTGCTCGTGGAACTCGGCGTGCTCGCGGTAGCTGACCAGATAGCGCAGCAGGCCGGCACGATCGATCTTCGGGCCGCGGTAGCGCAGGCTGACCGTGGCCCAGTCCGGCTGGCCGGTCACCGGGCAGTTGGATTTCAGCAAGGCCGACACCAGGGTCTCTTCCACCACGTCGCCCGCGTCGGCAGCAAGATAGTCGGCCTGCGGCGGGCCGTAGCAGTCGATCTCCACCTCCAGCCCGTCGATGGACTCACCCAGCGGTGCTTCGCGCAGCGCCGGCAGGCCGAATTCCACCTGCACCGGCGCACCGGCGCAGTCCGACAGATCGGCAACCAGGCGCTCGCGCAGTGCTTCGGCACTGTCGATACGGGTGCTGTTGAGAGAGTTCAGGTACAGCTTGAACGACTTCGATTCGATCAGCCGCGGCGAGGTGCACGGCACCTGCACGGTGGCCACGGCCACCTGCGGCTTGCCACGCGGGTCGAGCCAGCTCAGTTCGAAGGCATGCCAGCGGTCATGGCCGACGAACGGCAGCGCGGCATCATCCAGGCCGATTTCCGAACGGGCGCCGATGCGCGGGATGGGAAACAGCAGGCCGGGATCGTACTGCGACGGGTAACTGACCTCGCGACCGAGGCTGGAGTCCTGGGGGGTGTTCATGGGCGTCATTGTATCGCGCGCAGGGCGGGCCTTCGGCCGGGTCGGCCAACGGCGGAGCCCCTCCGTGGTGGTTAAGAGCAGGATCTCGGGGTTGGCCGGGAGGGTGTGTTGGCTGGGGGACGCTGCAATTACTTCCATGTAAGCTCGGTCGCCGCATCCATGCGGCTCACGCCCCCAGCCAACCCACCCTCCCGGCCACGGACAGTTTCCCGCGCCACCCCGGGAAAGATCAGGAAAATCAAATTCAAAAGCAGAAGCCGGCCGTTCAGACGTTCATGACGTCCGCCATCCACGCATGGCGTGGATGGATCCATCAGATATCGAAACGATTCCGGGGTCGGAGCCCGTTGCGAAACAACGGGATCCGACCCCGTGCCGTTCCGACGGATCGCAGGAAACTGTCGGGGGCGGGGTGGTGTGGGCTTGCAGGACCGCAGGCGCCATGGGCCCGAGGCATGCCTCGGGCGGGTTGGGCAGGACGCCCCAACCCCGGTCTTGCCGTGTGCGCAGGATTGCGCACACGAGCAAGGCGCCTACGAGCCCCCATGGACGGGTTTACGGCGTGTCCTGCAAGCCCACACCGCTCCGCCCAACCCACAGAAAACCAGCCCAGCTTTTGACGTTGACGTTGATGTTGCCTTTGATTGCAGCGGGTGCAGGGCTGCAAGCCCTGCCGGTAACCCTCACCCCGCCGGGGTGCCGGCGCCGTGCAGGTAATCCAGGCTGACCTGCAGCAACGCGCGCAGGCCCACATCCAGCGCCTTCTCATCCAACAGGAACTTCGGCGAATGGTTCGCCGGCGCCGTCGCCGGGTCGATGCCCACGCTGGTGGAACCGACGAAGAAGAACATGCCCGGCACTTCCTTGGCGTACAGCGAGAAATCCTCCGCGCCCATCTGCAGGGGCGGCTCGTAGACATTGTCCTTGCCCACCACTGCCTGCAGGCTCGGCAGCATCTTCGCGGTCAGCGCCGGGTCGTTCACCGTGGCCGGGTTGCCCTCGGCCTCGTAGATCTCGGTCACCGCCTTGGCCCCGTGCGCCGCGGCCGTGTGCTCGGCCACGTTGCGCAGATCGGCGAAGATCTGCTGGCGCATGCCCTCATCGAAGGTGCGGATGGTGCCGACCATCTCCACTTCGTCGGGAATGATGTTGTAGCGGATACCGCCGTTGATCGCACCGAAGGTCAGCACCGCCGGCTGCTTGGACAGATTGGTGCGGCGGCTGACGATAGTCTGCGCAGTGCCGACCAGATCGGCGGTGGCCACGATCGGGTCCACGCCGTTCCACGGCGCCGAACCATGCGTCTGTCGACCGATTACCTTGATCCCGAAGCGATCGGACGCCGCCATCAGCGGGCCACCACGCACCGCGATCTGCCCGGCCTGCACGCTGGAGAACACGTGCAGACCAAACACGGCCTCGGGCTTGAAGTCGGCGAACAGGCCTTCCTTCAGCATCAGCGCGGCACCGCCCTCTTCCGGCGGCGGCGCACCTTCTTCGGACGGCTGGAAGATCAGCATCACCTGGCCCGGCAGGTCCTTCTTCATCGCCACCAGTGCCTCGGCCACACCCAGCAGGGTGGCGGTGTGCGCATCATGGCCACAGGCGTGCATCACCCCCACCGTCTGCCCTCGGTACTGCGCCGTAGCCTTGGAGGCGAACGGCAGGCCGGTCTGTTCGGTTACCGGCAACGCGTCCATGTCCGCGCGCAGGGCGATCTTCGGGCCCGGCTTGCCGCCTTCGATGATCGCCACCACGCCGTGGTGGGCAATGCCGGTCTTCGGCTTCAGGCCCATTGCGCGCAGGCGCTTGGCCACTTCGGCCGAGGTGCGTGCTTCGCGGTTGGACAGCTCCGGGTGCTGATGGAAGTCACGACGCCATTCCACCACCTGCGCCTGCAGGCGCTGCGCGGCAGCGGTCACCTCCGGGCGCTCGGCCACGTCGGCATGGGCAAGGGCCGGCACAGCCAGCAACAGGGCGGACAGCAGCAGGGAACGGCGCATCACGGGCTCCAGGGAAGGGGTCTGCACCTGAATGTAGGGCAAGGCCGCCGCTACGGGAACCTCCTTCGCCGCGCCGGGTCTGAGCGCCCGTCCCATCCGTCATGCAGGAAAAGGCATGGGTCACAGGTATGCTTTGTGCATTGCCAATCGGGGCGCTGCCCCATCCAGCCTTCTTGGAGTCCTTGAATGTCACGTGTTTGGAAGATCGTGCTGCTGGTCGTGGTAGTGCTGGTGCTGGCGTTTGTCGGCGTGCGGGTACTGGGCGGCGGCAAGGACAAGGCGGCAGGCCCGGGCGCCGCCGCGCGCCAGGGTGGCGAAGATCCCGATGCCGGCCCGGTGCCGGTCACCGTGGTCGATGCCATCCGCCAGGATGTGCCGGTGTATGCCAGCGCCCTGGGTACGGTCACGGCCATGAACACCGTCACGGTCAGCCCGCAGGTGGGCGGCCAGCTGATGAGCCTCAACTTCCGCGAAGGCCAGGAAGTGAAGCAGGGCGACCTGTTGGCGCAGATCGACCCCCGCAGCGCGCAGGCCAGCTATGACCAGGCCGTGGCCGCCAAGCGCCAGAACGAGGCGCTGCTGGCCACCGCCCGTTCCAACTTCCAGCGCTCCAACGCGCCGGAATACCGCCAGTTCGTCGCCAAGACCGATCTGGATACACAACGAAACCAGGTGTCACAGTACGAAAGCGCAGTGGCCGCCAACGAGGCCAGCGCGCGCGCCGCGCAGGTGCAGCTGCAGTACACCCGCATCACCGCGCCGATCTCCGGCATTGCCGGCATCCGTGCGGTCGACGCTGGCAACGTGGTCAATGCCGGTACCGCGCTGGTCACCCTCACCCAGATCCACCCCATCCACGTGCTGTTCAACCTGCCCGAGCGCCAGCTGGGCGACGTACGCCAGGCGCAGGCGGCCGGCAAGGTGCCGGTGGCGGCGCTGGACCGCGCCGATTCGCACGTGCTGTCCGGTGACGGTTCGCTGGACGTGGTGGACAACCTGATCAGCGCCGACAGCGGCACCTTCAAGGCCCGCGCGATCTTCGAAAACACCGACAACGGCCTGTGGCCGGGCCAGTTCGTCAACGTGCGCATGCAACTGCGCACCATTGCCGGGGGCGTGGTCATTCCCACCCAGGCCGTGCTGCGCGGGCCCGATGGCGAGTACGTCTATCTGGTGCAGGGCGACAACACGGTGAAGATGCAGACCGTGCGCAGTGGCGTGGAAGTGGGCGACAGCCACGTGCAGATCACCGAAGGCCTGAAGGGTGGCGAGCGGGTGGTCAGCGAAGGCCAGTTCCGCCTGAAGCCGGGCAGCAAGGTGACCGCGCTGAAGCCGGGCGAAACCCCCGCGGCGCCCACCGAGGCCGAACTGAAGGCCGCCGAACAGAAGAGTGGCGGCCGCGGCCGTCCCGGTGGTGGCCCGCGCTGAGCGCAGGCCACCCTTTCCTTCCGCGCCGGCCTCGATGCCGGCGCAACCATTGAAGCACCAGCAAGGATCCGTCCGTGGGCTTTTCGACGATCTTCATCCGCCGTCCCATTGCTACCTCGCTGTTGATGGCGGGTTTGTTGCTGCTGGGCATCCTGGGTTACCGCAAGCTGCCGGTGTCGGCACTGCCGGAAATCGATGCCCCCAGCCTGGTGGTCACCACCCAGTACCCGGGTGCCAACGCCACCACCATGGCGTCGCTGGTTACCACCCCGCTGGAACGCCAGTTCGGGCAGATTTCCGGGCTGGAACTGATGACCTCCGATTCGTCGGCCGGGTTGTCCACGATCATCCTGCAGTTCTCGATGGACCGCGACATCGATATCGCCGCGCAGGACGTGCAGGCGGCGATCCGCCAAGCCACCCTGCCCTCGTCGCTGCCCTACCAGCCGGTCTACAACCGGGTGAACCCGGCCGACGCGGCCATCGTCACCCTGAAGCTGACCTCTGACACGCGGCCGCTGCGCGAGGTCAACAACTACGCCGATTCGATCCTCGCCCAGCGCCTGTCGCAGGTGCAGGGCGTGGGCCTGGTGTCGATCGCCGGCAACGTGCGCCCGGCCGTGCGCATCCAGGTCAATCCGGCGCAGCTGTCGAACATGGGCCTGACCATGGAAGAGCTGCGCAGCGCGCTCACCCAGGCCAACGTCAACGCGCCCAAGGGCTCGTTGAACGGCAAGACCCAGTCCTACAGCATCGGTACCAACGACCAGCTGGCCAGTGCCGCCGAGTACCGCGACACCATCATCAGCTACAAGAACGGCCGCCCGGTGCGGCTGTCCGACGTGGCCCAGGTGGTGGACGGCGTGGAAAACGACCAGCTGGCCGCCTGGGCCGACGGCAAGCCGGCGGTGCTGCTGGAAGTGCGCCGCCAGCCGGGCGCCAACATCGTGCAGACCGTCGAACGCATCCGCGCCATCCTGCCGCAGCTGCAGGGCGTGCTGCCGGCCGACGTGCACCTGGAAGTCTTCAACGACCGCACCGAAACCATCCGTGCGTCGGTGCATGAAGTGCAGTTCACCCTGATCCTCACCATCGGCCTGGTGGTGGCGGTCATCTTCGTGTTCCTGCGCCGGCTGTGGGCCACCATCATTCCCTCGGTGGCGGTGCCGCTGTCGCTGGCCGGCACATTCGCGGTGATGGCCTTCACCGGCATGTCGCTGGACAACCTTTCGCTGATGGCGCTGGTGGTGGCCACCGGCTTCGTGGTGGACGATGCGATCGTGATGATCGAGAACATCGTGCGCTACATCGAACAGGGCAAGAGTGGCCGCGAAGCGGCCGAGATCGGCGCACGCCAGATCGGCTTCACCGTGCTGTCGCTCACCGTCTCGCTGGTGGCCGTGTTCCTGCCGCTGCTGCTGATGCCGGGCGTCACCGGCCGCCTGTTCCACGAATTCGCCTGGGTGCTCAGCATTGCCGTAGTGCTGTCGATGCTGATCTCGCTGACGCTCACCCCGATGATGTGCGCCTACCTGCTCAAGCCCGACGCGCTGCCCGAGGGCGAAGACGCGCATGAGCGCGCAGCGGCCGCCGGCAAGCAGAATCTGTGGACGCGCACCGTGGGCCTGTACGAACGCAGCCTGGACTGGGTGCTGGACCACCAGCGCGCCACCCTGGTCGTGGCCGCCGCCGCGCTGGTGCTGACCGTGCTGCTGTACGTGCTGATTCCCAAGGGCCTGCTGCCCGAACAGGACACCGGCCTGATCACCGGCGTGGTGCAGGCCGACCAGAACATCGCCTTCCCGCAGATGGAGCAGCGCACCAAGCAGGTGGCCGAAGCCCTGCGCCAGGACCCGGACGTGACCGGCGTGTCGGCCTTCATCGGTGCCGGCAGCATGAACCCCACGCTCAACCAGGGCCAGCTGTCGATCGTGCTGAAGGAACGCGGCCAGCGCGATGGCCTGGATGAAATCCTGCCGCGCCTGCAGAAGGCCGTAGCCGGCATTCCCGGCGTGGCGCTGTACCTGAAGCCGGTGCAGGACGTGACCCTGGATACGCGCGTGGCCGCCACCGAGTACCAGTACTCGCTGTCCGACGTCGATTCGGCCACCGTGGCCACCCAGGCCACGCGCCTGACCGAGGCGCTGCGCCAGCGCCCGGAGCTGGCGGACGTGGACAACAACCTGTCCAACCAGGGCCGTGCGCTGGAACTGAACATCGACCGCGACAAGGCCAGCGTGCTGGGCGTGCCGATGCAGACCATCGATGACACGCTCTACGATGCGTTCGGCCAGCGCCAGATCTCCACCATCTTCACCGAGCTCAACCAGTACCGCGTGGTGCTGGAAGTGGCGCCGGAGTTCCGCACCAGCACCGCGCTGATGGAACAGCTGGCCGTGGCCTCCAACGGCGCCGGCGCGCTGACCGGCACCAATGCCACCAGTTTCGGCCAGGTCACCTCGTCCAACTCGTCCACCGCCACCGGCATCGGTGCGCAGAACACGGGCATCACCGTGGGCGCGGGCAACATCATTCCGTTGTCGGCGCTGGCCGAAGGCAAGGTGACCAGCGCGCCGCTGGTGGTCAGCCACCAGCAGCAGCTGCCGGCGGTGACCGTCTCCTTCAACGTGGCGCCGGGCTACTCGCTGTCCGATGCGGTCAAGGCCATCGAAGAGACCAAGGCCAGCCTGGACATGCCGGCCCACCTGCATGCCGAGTTCATCGGCAAGGCCGCCGAGTTCACCGGCAGCCAGACCGACGTGGTGTGGCTGCTGCTGGCCTCGCTGGTGGTGATCTACATCGTGCTGGGCGTGCTGTACGAAAGCTACATCCACCCCATCACCATCATTTCCACCCTGCCGCCGGCCGGCGTGGGCGCGCTGCTGGCGCTGATGGTGTGTGGCCTGAGCCTGTCGGTGGACGGCATCGTCGGCATCGTGCTGCTGATCGGCATCGTGAAGAAGAACGGCATCATGATGGTCGACTTCGCCATCGAAGCCCGCCGCGCCGGCGCCAACGCCCACGAAGCGATCCGCCGCGCCTGCCTGCTGCGCTTCCGCCCGATCATGATGACCACCGCCGCGGCGATGCTGGGCGCATTGCCGCTGGCGCTGGGCACCGGCATCGGCTCGGAACTGCGCCGTCCGCTGGGCATCGCCATCGTCGGCGGCCTGCTGCTGTCGCAGCTGGTAACGCTGTACACCACGCCGGTGATCTACCTGTACATGGAACGGTTCTCGGAATGGCTGGCGCGCCGCCGCGAGCAGCGCGCGTTGCGCGACGGTTCGCTGCAGGAGCCGCAGGCATGATCCAGGCCCCGCACCTGCGGGGGGCCACGCGATGAACCTGTCCGGCCCCTTCATCCGCCGCCCGATCGGCACCGCGCTGCTGGCCATCGGCCTGTTCATCATCGGCGTGATCTGCTACCTGAAGCTGGGCGTGTCGGCCCTGCCGAACATCCAGATTCCGGTCATCTTCGTGCACGCCAGCCAGTCCGGCGCCGATGCGGCCACCATGGCCTCCACGGTCACCGCGCCGCTGGAACGCCATCTGGGCCAGCTGCCCGGCATCGACCGCATGCGCTCTTCCAGTTCGGAAGGCAGCTCGCTGGTGTTCATGATCTTCCAGACCGACCGCGATATCGATTCGGCGGCGCTGGACGTGCAGACCGCGATCAACTCGGCGCAGGCCGACCTGCCTTCGGGCATGGGCTCGCCGATGTACCAGAAGGCGAACCCGAACGACGACCCTGTGATCGCCATCGCGCTGACCTCGCAGACGCAGTCGGCCGACGAGCTGTACAACGTGGCCGATTCGCTGCTGGCCCAGCGCATCCGCCAGATTGGCGGCGTGGCCTCGGTGGATATCGCCGGCGCCTCCACGCCAGCCGTGCGCGTGGACGTGAACCTGCGCCTGATGAACGCCCTGGGCCTGACCGCCGACGACCTGCGCAACGCCGTGCGCGCGGCCAACGTCACCTCGCCCACCGGTTTCCTCAGCGACGGCAACACCACCACTGCGATCATCGCCAACGATTCGGTCGCGCGCGCGGCCGACTTCGCCAATCTGGTGGTGAAGACCCAGGGCGATGGCCGGGTGATCCGCCTGAAGGACATCGCCAACGTCTACGACGGCCAGCAGGATGCCTACCAGGCCGCGTGGTTCGACCACAAACCGGCCGTGGTGATGTACGTGTTCACCCGCGCCGGCGCCAACATCGTGGAAACCGTGGACCGGGTGAAGGCGCAGATTCCCGCGCTGCGCGACTACCTGCAGCCCGGCACCACCATGACCCCGTACTTCGACCGTACGCCGACCATCCGCTCGTCGCTGCATGAAGTACAGATCACGTTGCTGATCAGCCTGGCCATGGTGGTGCTGACCATGGCGCTGTTCCTGCGCCGCCTGGCCCCCACCCTGATCGCCGCGGTCACCGTGCCGCTGTCGCTGGCCGGTGCGGCGCTGGTGATGTACGCGCTGGGCTTCACCCTGAACAACCTGAGCCTGCTGGCGCTGGTGATCGCGATCGGTTTCGTGGTGGACGATGCGATCGTGGTGATCGAGAACATCATGCGCCACCTGGACGAAGGCATGCCGCGCCTGCAGGCGGCCTTCACCGGTGCGCGCGAGATCGGCTTCACCATCGTCTCGATCACCGCCTCGCTGGTAGCAGTGTTCATTCCGCTGCTGTTCGCCAGCGGCATGATGGGCGCCTTCTTCCGCGAGTTCACCGTGACCCTGGTGGCGGCCATCGTGGTGTCGATGATCGTCTCGCTGACGCTCACCCCGGCACTGTGCAGCCGCTTCCTGAGCGCGCACGACCACAACGCGGCGCCGTCGCGCTTCGGCCGTTGGCTCGATGCCGGGCACGAGCGCATGCTGCGCATCTACACCGTGTTCCTGGATTTCTCGCTGCGCCACGCGCTGCTGCTCTCGCTCACCCCGCTTATCCTGATCGGCGTCACCATCTTCCTGTTCGGTGCAGTGAAGAAGGGTGCGTTCCCGCCGCAGGACACCGGTCTGATCTGGGGCCGCGCCAATTCCAGCGCCACCGTGTCCTTCGAAGACATGGTCAGCCGCCAGCGCCGCATCACCGACATGCTGATGGCCGACCCGGCGGTGAAGACCGTGGGCGTGCGCCTGGGCAGTGGCCGCCAGGGCTCCAGCGCGCAGTTCAACGTGGAACTGAAATCGCGCAAGGAAGGGCGTCGCGAGACCACCGCCCACGCGCTGGCCCGCCTGAGTGCCAAGGCCGACCGCTACCCCGACCTGCAGCTGCGCCTGCGCGCGATCCAGGATCTGCCCAGCAATGATGGCGGCGGCAACAGCCAAGGTGCGCAGTACCGCATTTCCCTGCAGGGCAACGACTTGGCCGCACTGCAGGAATGGCTGCCCAAGCTGCAGGCCGAGCTGAAGAAGAACCCCAAGCTGCGTGACGTGGGCACCGACGTGGACAACGCAGGCCTGCGCCAGAACATCGAAATCGATCGCGCCAAGGCCGCGCGCCTGGGTGTCTCGGTCGGTGCCATCGACGGTGCGCTGTACGGTGCATTCGGCCAGCGGCAGATTTCCACCATCTATTCGGACATCAACCAGTACAGCGTGGTGGTGAACGCCCTGCCCTCGCAGACCGCCACCCCGGCGGCGCTGGACGAGGTATACGTGAAGGCCAGCAATGGGCAGATGGTGCCGATCACCGCGGTAGCCAGCCAGGTGCCCGGCCTGGCGCCTTCGCAGATCACCCATGAAAACCAGTACACCACGATGGACCTGAGCTACAACCTGGCTCCCGGGGTGAGCATGGGCGAGGCGAAGGCGATCATCGATGCCACCGTGGCCGGCATGCGCATGCCCGGCGACATCCGCCTGGCCGACGACGCCGGCTTCGGTTTCAACTCCGACCCCAGCGACATGCTGATCCTGGTGTTCGCGGCCATCCTGACCGTGTACCTGGTGCTGGGCATGCTGTACGAGAGCCTGATCCACCCGGTCACGATCCTGTCCACCCTGCCGGCGGCGGGCGTGGGCGCGCTGCTGGCGCTGTTCGGCACCAACACCGAACTGTCGGTGATCTCGATGATCGCGCTGGTGCTGCTGATCGGCATCGTGAAGAAGAACGCGATCATGATGATCGACTTCGCCCTGGTGGCACAGCGCGAACACGGCCTGGCCCCGCGCGAAGCGGCACGCGAGGCCAGCATCGTGCGCTTCCGCCCGATCATGATGACCACGATGGTGGCGATCCTGGCGGCGGTACCGCTGGCGATCGGCCTGGGCGAAGGCTCCGAACTGCGTCGGCCGCTGGGCATCGCGATGATCGGCGGCCTGCTGTTCTCGCAGAGCCTGACCCTGCTGAGCACGCCGGCGCTGTACGTGATCTTCTCGTGCCTGGCCGATCGCTGGCGGGCACGCCGCGCACGCAAGCGCGAAGCGAAGCTGCTCAAGCGCGCGGCCCGCGCATAGCCCCGGGGTCAGATCCCTCGCTCTGCGAGGGCTCTGACCCCGTGCGGCGGTCACGGTTTGACGCGCTGTAACGAAAAGAGAACAATTCGCATCAAGCCATGGTCCTGCGCCCCTGCGGCGCCCCGCTCCCGGTTCCCGGTCAGCCTGCGTGATCCCAGCCACTGCCCCTTCCCCCAACCATGGGTGGATGGCCCGTGGCCGTCCGCCGAGGAACCTGATCGATGCCTTCGTTCCGCAACCCGCGCGTGGCCCTGCTGGCCGCCGCCCTGACCGCTGCCTGCGTGGCCCATGCAGAAGCCCCGGCCGACACCCGCAGCGCCACCGACCTGGACGCCATCAAGGTGGTCGGCGAACGCACCCACACCGAAGCCGGTGCGCTGGGCGACCGTGCCCTGCGTGACACCCCGTTCGCCATCACCGCCGTTGGCCGCGAACAGCTGGAGCAGCGCCAGGTCGTCTCGCTGGGCGAAGCCTTCCTGTTCGACCCCTCGGTCACCACCCAGGTCAGCGCCTACGCCAGTGGCTGGAGCTCGCCCATCCGCAACCGCGGCCTCGATCTGAACTACGACAGCTACCGCGTGAACGGCCTGCAGGTGTCCTCGTGGGGCACCGAATGGCCGCTGGAAGTGATGGAACAGGTCGACCTGCTGAAGGGCCCCGGTGGCTTCCTGTACGGCTTCGGCGCACCCGGCGGCATCGTCAACTACATCACCAAGAAGCCGACCGACACCCCGACGTTCTCCGCGCAGCTGGGCTGGCGCGAACAGGGCATCGTCAGCGGCGGTGTCGATGCCGGCGGACGCTTCGGCAACGAAGAGATGTTCGGCTACCGCTTCAACGCGTACCAGGAGAAGGGCGAAACCTTCAACGGCGGCCATGTCGACCGCAAGGTCGGCGCACTGTCGCTGGACGCGCGCCTGAGCGATGCGCTCACCTGGACCTTCGACGGCGTGTTCCAGTCGCGCGACCTGAGCGAAGAATCGCCGCAGTACTACTTCATCGGCCTGACCTCGCTGCCGCGGCCGATTGCCGGCGACGTCGACAACAGCGTGCCGGGCACCTACTACGACACCCGTTCCAGCCTGCTGTCGACCGCGTTGAACTGGCAGATCAACAGCGACTGGAAAGCCAGCGTGAGCTACGGCGTCACCACCTCGTGGAACGACGTCAACAAGATCTTCGCCTACATCGACGATCCGAACGGCGACTACAACGTGAACGTGTACGAGCTGGGCGGCAAGAGCGAATGGAAGCTCGCGCAGGCGCTGGTGCAGGGCAGCTTCCGCACCGGTCCGCTGCAGCACCAGCTGGTGGCCGGCGTCAGCCACCAGACCGGGCTGGGCTGGGACCGCCCTTACGAGTGGAACACCATCGGTCGCGCCAACCTGTACCAGCGTTCTGCCATCCGCCACGACGCGGTGGGTTCGCGGGTGCTGACCCGTGGCGATGAAACCGTGCAGCAGGCGGTGTTCGCCAGCGATACCGTCGACTTCGGCGGCGGCTGGTCGGTGCTGGCTGGCTGGCGCTACAACGACTTCGAGACCAAGGGCCGTTACCACACCTACCCGGTCACTCCGACCTATGCAGTCATGTTCAAGCCCAGCGAGGCAGTGACCCTGTACGCCAGCTACATCGAATCGCTGGAAGCCGGCAGCCGCGTGGGCAACACCTACATCAACGCCGGCGATGTGCTGGACCCGACCATCAGCAAGCAGTATGAAATCGGCGCCAAGGTGGAAGCCTCGCGCTGGAATGCGAACGTGGCCGCGTTCCGGCTGGAACGTGGCGCCAACATCGACCAGCAGACCGACACCGGCCTGCGCCTGGTGCAGGATGGCATCACCCTGTACGAAGGAGTGGAAGCCAGCGCCGACCTGCACCTGACCGACGCGCTGACCGTGGGTGGCGGCGTGACCTGGCTGGACCCGACCTACGACAAGCTGTCGCCGGACAGCGCCGCGCAGGAAGGCAACCGCACCGTCGGTGCCGCCCGCTGGAGCGGCGTGCTGCATGCCAGCTACCAGCTGCCGTGGGTGGATGGCCTGGAAACCTACGCCGCCGTGCGTTACTACGGCGATGTCTGGTACGACGCCGACAACACCCTGAAGCTGCCCGATTACACCCTGGTCAATGCCGGCGTGGGCTACCGCCTGATGGCCAGCGGGCACCCGGTCACCCTGCGCGCCAGCGTGGAAAACCTGGGCAACCGAAAGTACTGGTCGAACGCCGGCATCGGCCTGCCGCGCACCTTCGCCGTGAGCGTGCGCTGGGAGATGTGATGCGGTTTCGGTGGGTGCGGACCGTTGGTCCGCACTTCCAACACCCTACACACGCGCGCACCGCCATAATGGGGGCACTCCGCCCCCCGAGCCTGCATGTCCGCGCCCCATTCCCGCCTCAGCCGCCTGTGGGCCCATGAAAAAGCCAGCTACGGCCTGCGCGTCTTCATTGCCCTGACCACCGCGCTGGGCGTGTGCTGGCACATGGACGCACTGCCGGCCCTGCCCGGTGTGTTCCTGGGCATCATCGCCAGCGCCATCGCCGAGACCGATGACAACTGGTGGGGCCGCACCAAGGCGGTGCTCCTGTCGCTGCTGTGCTTCTGCATTGCCGCCGCGTCGGTCATCTGGCTGTTCCCGTGGCCGTGGCTGTTCATCGCCGCGCTGGCGCTGTCCACCTTCGGCCTGACCCTGCTGGGCGCGCTGGGCGAACGCTACGCCTCCATCGCCCAGGCCACGGTCACCCTGGCCATCTACACCATGATCGGGCTGGAGCAGCACGGCGGCGCCGGCGATCTGCCACGCGCCCTGCATGCGGTCAGCCACCTGTTGGCCGGTGCGATCTGGTATGGCCTGCTGTCCATTGTCTGGACCGCGCTGTTCGCCAACCGCCCGGTACGCGAACGCGTAGCCCGCCTGTACCAGGAACTGGGCCGCTACCTGCAGTTGAAGGCCGCGCTGTTCGAGCCGGTGCGCGAAGCGGACCTGCACCGTCGCCAGCTGGACCTGGCCGAGCAGAACCGCAGGGTGGTGGGCGCACTCAATGAAGCCAAGGCCGCGATCATGGCGCGCTTCGGTCGCTCCGGCCGCCCCGGGGTGAATTCCGGCCTGTACCTGCGCCTGTACTACATGGCCCAGGATTTCCATGAGCGTGCCAGCTCCTCGCACTACCCCTACGGCGCCCTGGTCGATGCGTTCTTCCACAGCGACGTGCTGTACCGCTGCCAGCGCCTGCTGGACCTGCAGGGCCAGGCCTGCGCACGGCTGGGCGAGGCGATCCGCCTGCGCCGGCCGTTCGTGTATGGCGAAAGCAACCAGCAGGCCGGGCGTGACCTGGCTGATGCCCTGGCCTACCTGCGCGACCAGCAGCGCCCGCAGTGGCAGCGCCTGCTGGGTTCGCTGGACCTGCTGGTGCACAACCTGCGCAGCATCGAACGCCGCCTGCTGGACGCCGAACGCTCCGAAGCCAGCCTGGACAACGTCGATACCCGCCTGCGCGACAGCAACCCACATACCCTGCGCGAAATGGGCGTGCGCATCCGCCAGCAGCTCACCCCCGGCTCGGTGCTGTTCCGCCACGGCCTGCGCATGGCGCTGGCGCTGATCGCCGGCTTCCTGGCCATCCGCCTGTTCAATGCACAGAACGGCTCGTGGGTGCTGCTGACCATCGTCTTCGTCTGCCGACCGAACTTCGGCGCCACCCGCCAGCGCCTGGCCCAGCGCATCGTCGGCACCCTGGCCGGCCTGGTGCTGACCTGGGCGCTGCTGCAGCTGTTCCCGCAGCTGCACGTGCAGTTGCTGATCGCCCTGCTGTCGGCCCTGCTGTTCTTCTTCACCCGCACCGACCGCTACCTGGTGGCCTCGGCGGCGATCACGGTGATGGCGCTGACCTGCTTCAACCTGATCGGCGATGGCTTCGTGCTGATCGTGCCGCGCATGGTCGATACCCTGCTGGGCTGCGCGATTGCCGCCGCAGCGGCCTTCCTGATCCTGCCCGACTGGCAGGGCCGGCAGCTGCACAAGGTACTGGCGCGGGTGCTGGACACCGCCGCGCGCTATCTGGAATCGGTGCTGGGCCAGTACCGCAGCGGCATGCGCGATGACCTGGCCTACCGCATTGCCCGCCGCGACATGCACAACGCCGATGCGGCGCTGTCCACGGCCTTGTCGAACATGCTGCGCGAACCGGGCCACGTGCGCCGCAACCTGGATGCCGGCTTCCGCTTCCTGGCACTGTCCAACACCCTGCTGGGCCACCTTTCCGCACTGGGCGCGCACCGCGACCAGGTGGACAGCTTCGCCGCCGACCCGCTGGCCCTGGCCGCCGGCGAACGCGTGCGCAAGGCGCTGGAACAGCTGGGCAGTGCGCTGGGCGCGCGGCAGCCGGTCAGCGAAGACGACAACGACGCCGACCGCGCCGTGGCCGCCGAACTGGAACAGACCGACGACAGCATGGCGCCGAAGCTGCAGCTGATCCGCACGCAGATGGCACTGGTGCTGCGCATGCTGCCGAAGATGCGCGCGGCGGCCAACGAAGCGGCGCGCGGCCTGACCTGATTCCGCCTGCATGGGGGGAGGTGGTGACGGTGACGGGGCTGGTTCCGTTGCCGTTGCCGTTGCCGTTGCCGTTGCCGTTGCCGGTGCCGGTGCCGGTGCCGATGACGGTGCCGGTGACGGTGCCGATGACGATGACGGTGGCGGTGGCGGCGACGGCGACGGCGACGGCGACGGCGACGGCGACGGTAGAGTCGAGCTTGCTCGACTGCTCTGCCAACAGCAGTCGAGCAAGCTCGACTCTACGACGGACAGCATCGCGGCATCATTCGGCCCGGCAGCGCGCAGCATCGAGGCATCATTCGACCCGGCAGCGCGCAGCATCACAGCATCGTTCGGTCCGCCATCGCGGCAGCACCGAGGCATCTTCCGGCCCGGCGCCATGGCGGTGCCAGGCATCGTTCGGATGGAGCGCCACCAATGCGTGTCCCGCCGCCCCGCACCCGCCGTGCAGGCAGGAATGCTAGGCTGCGGCGGTCCAAGGAGGTTCCATGTCCGGCCACAACCAGTTCGCCCTGCTGCGCCAGCGCCGCTTCCTGCCGTTCTTCATCGTGCAGGCGCTCGGTGCCTTCAACGACAACGTCTACCGGCAAGCGATCATCGGCCTGCTGTTCTTCCTGGGCGTATCGGAAGAGCAGCGTTCGCTCTACACCACGCTGGCGCCGGCCATCTTCATCCTGCCCTACTTCCTGTTTTCAGCCCTTGCCGGCCAGATCGCCGACAAACTGGAAAAATCGCGCCTGATCGTGATCACCACCACCATGGAGATCGTGATCATGTCGATGGCGGCCGTCGGCTTCCTGACCGAAAGCCTGCCGTTCCTGCTGGTGGCGCTGTTCTGCACCGGCATGCAGTCCACCCTGTTCGGCCCGGTGAAGTACTCGGTGCTGCCAGCGGTGCTGAAGCCCGAAGAGCTGACCGGCGGCAACGGCCTGGTGGAGATGGGCACCTCCATCTCGATCCTGTCGGGCATGATCCTGGGCGGCGCGGTGTTCCTGCTGGCCGGCAGCCATGGCCCGATCGTGGCGGCCACGGCGGTCATCACGCTGGCGGTGTGCGGCAACATCGCCGCACGCATGATCCCCAAGGTCGATGCCGGCGACCCGGACCTGAAGATCAACTGGAACCCGTTGCCGGAATCGCTGGTCGTGCTGCGCATGGCGCGGCAGCAGAAGGCGGTGCGCAACGCGATCCTGGGCGTGTCCTGGTTCTGGTTCGTCGGCACCGTGCTGACCTCGCAGCTGCCCAACTACGCACTGGCCAACCTGGGCGGCGAACCGAAGCTGTACCTGTTCGCGCTGGCCCTGTTCTCGGTCGGCACCGGCGTCGGCTCGCTGCTGTGCGAAAAGCTGTCCGCGCGCACCGTTGAAATCGGCCTGGTGCCGCTGGGCGCCTTCGGCATGACCGCCTTCCTGCTCGATCTTTACTTCGCCCGCCCGGGCGAGGCCACGGTGCACGGCATGGGCATCCTGACCTTCCTGCAGCAGGCCGGCAGCGCGCGCATCGTCGTCGATCTTGTCGGTATTGGCCTGTTCACCGGCGTGTTCGTGGTGCCCCTGTTCGCGCTCATCCAGAGCCGCACCCCGAAGGCACAGATGTCGCGCGTGTTCGCCGCGCTGAACATCCAGAATTCCGGTTTCATCGTCGGCGCCGCCCTCATTTCGCTGGCCGCGCGCGAGTGGCTGCACTGGACCATCCCGCAGCTGTTCCTGGCACTGGCCATCGCCAATGCCGTGGTGGCGATCTACATCTTCACCATCGTCCCCGAATTCCTGATGCGCTTCCTGAGCTGGGTGATGGTGCGCACGCTGTACCGACTGCGCCCGCACGGCATTGAAGCCAACGTGCCCGACGAAGGTGCCGCGCTGCTGGTCTGCAACCATGTCAGCTACATGGATGCATTGATCCTGTCGGCGACGATTCCGCGCCCGGTGCGCTTCGTCATGTACTACCGCATCTTCAACATCCCGGTGATGCGTTGGATCTTCCGCACCGCCAAGGCGATTCCGATTGCCGGCGCACGCGAAGACCCAGCCTTGATGCAGCGCGCGTTCGACGAAGTGGATGCCGCGTTGGCCGAGGGCGAACTGGTCTGCATCTTCCCCGAAGGCGCACTGACCCGCGATGGCGAGATGGCGCCGTTCAAATCGGGCGTGGAGAAGATCCTGGAGCGCAGGCCGGTGCCGGTGGTGCCCATGGCCCTGCGCGGCATGTGGTCGAGCATGTGGAGCCGGCGCGATACCCGCCTGGGCCGCATGCGCGTTCCGCGCCGCTTCCGCGCCACCGTGGAAGTGGTGGCCGCACCGGCCGTGGACGGCCAGCGTACCGATGCGGCCGCGCTGGAAACGCAGGTGCGAAGCCTGCGCGGCGACAACGCCTGACACATCTGACACGGGGCGCAGCGCGCCCCGCTACCCCGCCTGGACACCCGCCGAGCCCCCCTCGGCGGGCATGTAAACGCATACATGAGGCGCGCGTTGCGGTAGATTACGCACCCACAGGGGGGAGGTTCGGCCTGTCCGCGACAGACCGACCGCCAAGGAATGGAGTCTTGCTTTGAATCAACCGCCACCTATCGAGCGTCCGGTGTACATCCCCAACCATCTGGTCTGGGCGATCGTGACCACGCTGTTCTGCTGCCTGCCGCTGGGGGTGGTGTCGATTGTCTATGCGTCCCAGGTGGACGGCCGCCGCGCGGCCGGTGATCTGCCGGGGGCCTTCAGTGCGTCGCGCAAGGCGGGCTGGTGGGCGGTGGCTTCGGCCGTCGCACTGCCGGTCCTGTTGCTGTTGTGGTTCGGGCTGTTCGGCGGCTTGGCCGCGCTGGGCGCTCTTTCCGACCTTTGATTCACACCACCACCCATCGAGGAGCTTGAACCATGAACACCACCACCCCGCAGGTCCCCAACAATCTGGTCTGGGCCATCCTGTCGACCCTGTTCTGCTGCCTGCCGGCCGGCATCGTGTCGATCGTCTACGCCGCCCAGGTCAACGGCAAGCTGGCCGCTGGCGACATCGCCGGTGCCCGTGAGTCGTCGGAAAAGGCCAAGAAGTGGGCCATCTGGTCGGCCATCGCCGCCGTCGTGGTCGGCATCCTGTACGGCATCCTGATCGCCGTGGTCGGCGTGATGGGCGGCGGCAGCAGCTACTGATGCACCCTGCGGGATCCGGCGCCGCGCCGGATCCCGTTGTCGCATGTCCGTCCTTCCCGCACGCTCCCGACTGGCCCGCTGGGCCCCTCTGCTGGCCGCTTCCGGCCTGGCCGCGGGTGCCGCCGTGGTGCTGCGCCACGTCAATCCCTATGTCTCGGGCAATCCGCTGCCCGGCTGCCCGCTGTACGCACTGACCGGGCTGTACTGCCCCGGCTGCGGCAGCACGCGCTGCCTTTATTCGCTGGTCCACTTCGACCTGCCCGGCGCGATGGCGATGAATCCCCTGCTGGTCATCAGCCTGCCGTTCCTGTTGCTGATGCTGCTCAACAGCGCCGGCATCCGCCCGCGCGTGCTGGATCCGCTGATGTGGGTGCTGGCCAACCCGATGTTCTGGCTGTGGCTGCTGCCAGGCTACGCGCTGCTGCGCAACCTGCCCTGGGCCCCCTTCACCGCCCTGGCCCCGGTCTAGGGTTCCAGCCAACGGCGCAGCCCCTCGTGGTGGGGCGTTGCTTCTCGATCATGGGATTGGCCGGTCGCGATGGGCTGCGCAGGGGACGCTGCAAGTACGTCCATGTAAGCTCGGTCGCCGCATCCATGCGGCTCACGCCCCTGCGCAGCCCACCGCGACCGGCCACGGACAGTTTCCGTGCGCGTCCACCACGGAAAAGAAGAGAAGATCAAAAGCCACAGCGGGTCGCTGCGCTCGGTATCCACGCATGGCGTGGATCTACTGTGTCGACCAAGGTCGACACCTACCGACAGCTGCGGGGAACTGTCAGAGGTGGGGCGGTGTGGGTGAGCAGGACCGCAGGCGCCATGGGCCCGAGGCATGCCTCGGGCGGGTTGGGCAGGACGCCCAACCCCGGTCTTGCCGGGCGCGCAGGATTGCGCGCGCGAGCAAGGCGCCTACGAGCCCCCATGGACGGGTTTACGGCGTGTCCTGCCCACCCACACCGCCCCGCCATCCCACGGATACCCAGCTTTTGACGTTGACGTTGCTTCAGTCGAGCATGGCTCGACTCTACAGGGGTGCAGGGCTGCAAGCCCTGCCCGAACACCTACGTTACCCAGCCGGCAATCACCAGCAGGGCCAGCACCGCCAGCCACAGCAGCAGCATGCGCCACACCAGGCTCATCGCATCGCGCAGGTCCGGCAGCCGCTGCCACACCGGCAACAGCCCCGCTTCGGTGTAATCGTGCGCGTCCTCGCGCAGCTCCGCGTTGACGCTGGCACGCGCCACCGCGCCCAGGAAACCGATGCCGCCGGCCAGCCGTTCGCCATGGGCCTGCCGCCAGGCCCTCCACGCGGTATCGAAGTTGCCCACCAGCGCCATCGAAAACGCCATCAGCTGGGCCACCGGCCATTCAATCCACGACAGCACGCGCTGCGCCAAGGCCAGCGGTTCCACCGGCACCCGCGCCCGCATCGGGCTCTCGGCCATCAGCGCCAACAGACGGTAGGCCAGCGCCCCGACCGGGCCCAGCAACAGGAACCAGAACAGCACCGCGAACCAGCGCCGCAGTGCATTCAACACGGTCGCTTCCACCAGCGACGGAACATCCTCGCGCAGGCTGCCACCGGCGGCCTGCAGGTGCCGCACCGCCGCCTGGCGGGCACTGGCCTCGTCGGCGTCGATCACCGCTTCAACATCGCGGTCCAGATCGCGCGGGCCCCAGCACCAGGCGAGCACCGCCACGCCCAGCAACAGCGCGGGCAGCCCGAACAGCACCCCGCTCAGCAGCCACACCAGCAGCCCCATCAGCAGCAGCGGCGGCAGCAGTGCCACCAGCACCCCGACCGGCCCCTGCCAGGCCCGCCCGCCATGCGCGTCCAACCAGCCCAGCCAGCGCCGGAAACCCTCGAAACGGCGCAGTGAAGCGGCAGCGGCCGGGGCAACATGGCCCAGGGCCAGCGCCACCAGCACGGCAACCAGGGTGGTGAACATGGCGGGTCTCCCGATGAACAAGCGTTCGGCGCCGCTACCTTACCTGCCGCAGCCGCGCCTTCAGCGACGGATTCCACTGTAACCTGCCGCGTGTTCAGGTGGCGGCAATGCTCAGCCGCGCTGCTGCCGGTACCAGTGTTCGATCAGGCCGCGCGAGATCGAGATCGGCGGTGAAAGACGGATGCCCTGGCCGTCGTCTTCCACGTCGCGCGCCAGTGCCGCGCCCACTTCATCGACGGTGAACCAGCGCGCATCTTCCAGCTCGCCATCCACGGTGGGCACATCGTCGTGCGCCTGTGCGCGGAAGCCAACCATCAGCGCGCCGGGGAACGGCCACGGCTGCGAGCCCAGGTACTGCGCGGCGATCACCCGCACCTTGCTCTCCTCGTGCACTTCACGGGTCACGGTCTGTTCAAAGGTTTCGCCCGGCTCGACGAACCCGGCCAGCACCGAATAGCGGCGCGGCGCCCAGTTGGCCTGCCGCCCCAGCAGCAGCCGGCCTTGGTTTTCCACGGCTACGATCACCGCCGGGTCGACCCGCGGATAGTGTTCGGTGGCGCACTGCGGGCAGCGGCCGACGAAGCCGCCGCGGGCGAAGGCCACCGCACTGCCGCAGACACCGCAGAAGCGCGTGCGCGACTGCCAGTACGACATGCCGCGCGCATAGCTGAAGGCCGTGGCATCGGCCACCGTCCACAACAACGCCGCCTGCCGCAGGTCCAGCCGTCGCGGCGCGGTCACGCTGACCTGCGCGGCATCCACGCCAAACCATGCCTGACCATCGCGTAACCCCAGGAAGATCGCAGTGCCCGGGCCACCACCCAGTGCGGCACCGGTCAACGCCAGCGGCTGGTCATCTTCATCGGTGAAGGCCGTGCCGTCCTGGTCCAGCACAAGAATGCGCGCATCCGGCCACAGGCGCGCCAGTGCATCGGCATCGGCGCGCAGGGCATCGGCGCGCTCCAGCGGTTCGTCCACAAAGGCGAAACCGGAAAGCGGCGAAGGAGTCGTAAGCATTCCACAAGCCTGCCGCCATTCGCAGCAGGTGGCAAGGTCGGCGTTGCCCGCCGCGCGTGCCGGTGGTTACATGCTGAAGCTGCTGCCGCAGCCGCAGGTGGTCTTCGCGTTCGGGTTGCGGATCACGAACTGCGCACCGGTCAGGCTCTCGGTGTAATCCACTTCGGCGCCCATCAGGTACTGCAGGCTGAGCGGATCGACCAGCAGGGTCACCCCGCTGGTCTGAACCGCCAGATCATCCTCGGCGCGGTTCTCGTCGAACTCGAAGCCGTACTGGAAGCCGGAACAGCCACCGCCTTCGATGTACACGCGCAGGGCCAGGTCGGGGTTGCCCTCGTCCTGGATCAGTTCCTTCACCTTGGCCGCAGCGGATTCGGTGAAGTTCAGCGGCCGCTCCAGCGACTGGTAGTCGGGAGCGGCGGCCGGCGTGGCGCCGGGCAGGGAAACTAGCGTGCTCATGGCCCCAGCATGGGGGCGCCGGGCGTGGCTTTCAAGCCATGGCCTCGGCAAGCTTGCGACGCGCGGCATCGCCGCCCTTGCCCTTGCCAGCGGTCTCCTCGCCTTCCGGGGCGGGCAGCGCGGCAACCGGGCTGCTGGCGTGGATCAGGCGGCCGTTCAGCTGCGCGCCGGCATTCATTTCCACCACCTGGTAATGCACGTTGCCGTTCACCCGGGCGCTGGGGGTCAGTTCCACCTTCTCGGTGGCATGCACGTCGCCATCCATGCGGCCGCTGATGACCACCACCTGGGCGCGGATTTCCCCTTCGATCACGCCATGCTCGGCCACCGTCAGGGTGGCACCGCTGGCGCCTTCCTGGGCGATGACCTTGCCGTGGATGCGGCCTTCCACGTACAGGCCCCCACTGAATTCCACATCGCCACGAATCACCACCTGGTTGCCGATCAGGGCATCCACCACCAGCTGGCCATCACGGCTCGACTTGCTGTTCCCGAACATCTGCCTACTCCCCATTGCTGGCCGGTGCACCGGCCTGTTTCCAGTCAAATACCTGGGTCGTGCCCCCCGCACCCCCACCCAATGTCACCCGCACGCGTTGCGGAGTGAAGTCTGTCGGCAGCATGATGCTGCCGCTGAGCTGCTGGAAGTACCGGAACGAGTAATCCTGCCCCGGTACCTTGTTGCGCTGGTGCAGCTCGTCCCAGCTGATCGTGGCCAGCTTGCCGTTCTTCACACCTTCCACCGTAAAGCGCATCTGCCCCTGGCTGATCGCGCCCCGGTTGAGGTTCTGGGTCAGCACGGCGGTGTACTGCCAGGTGCCGGCCGATTCCGGGCTGAACTCGATGGAATGGGTGTTCAGGCCCTTGCGCTGGCTGGTGGAACCCACCAGGCGCTCGTAAAACGCCACATCGGCGCGCAGTCCGGCGATCTCTTCGTCGCGCTCGGCCAGCGAGGACTGCACTTCGGTATTGGCCGCGCGGCTGATCCGGTCCGACGCTTCCAGGGTGGCCTGCTTCTGGCGCAGCTCGGTCAACTGGGTCTGCAGGGTATCGGCGCGCTTTTCGGCGGCCTGCAGGCGCTGGCCCTGGGCATCGCGCGGCGCGCCCAGCCAGCAGCCACCCAGCACGGCCAGCACTAGGCTCAGCAGCCAGATACCGGCCAGTATCAGCAGGCGACGGCGATCGAGCGGCGGTTGTGGTGCGCCCGGCAGGCGAACCTGCACACGCATGGGAGGGCGGTTGTTCATGGGTAGTCTCCGGGGCATCGCATTGGCAACACCGTCACGGCCCCTGTGGCAAACGACGGGCTAGTGTAAGTCAGGAACGGCGGGATTCCCCGGGGGCGGCCGCCAGCGGCCAGTGGTGTTCAGGCACGCCATCGCCGATAGTGTGGCACCCCGCACAGTTCCGCCGCCGGAGTCCGCCATGACCGAAGCCCACCTGTTCGTGATCGGCATCCTGCTGGCCTGGCTGGCCGGCATCCGCGTCTACCTCACCGTGTTTGGCGTCGGCCTGGCCGGCCTGCTGGGTTGGGTGGACCTGCCCCCGGCCCTGCAGGCCACCGAATCGTGGTGGGTGCTGGGCACCTCGGCGGCGCTGGCCGCGGCCGAATTCGTCGCCGACAAGATCCCCGGCGTCGATTCGATCTGGGACCTGCTGCAGACCCTGGCCCGTGTGCCCGCGGGCGCCTTCCTGGCCGCCGCCACGCTGTCGCCCGACGGCGATCTGGGCACCGGTGCGCTGGTGGCCGGCGCCGGCGTCGCCCTGGCCAGCCATGGCCTGAAGGCCGGCACCCGCGCCCTGTTGAACACCTCGCCGGAACCGGCCAGCAACTGGATTGCCTCGGCCGCCGAAGACACCGTGGTGATCGGCGGCCTCGCCCTTGCCCTGGCCCACCCGTGGATCGCGTTGATCGTGGTGCTGGCCTGCAGCCTGGCCGGTGCCCTGCTGGTGTGGCTGGTGTGGCGCACGCTGTGGAAGGGCGTGCGCTGGCTTGCCCGTGCTGGCGGCAGCGCCGGCAGCGGGCCCGCCCGCGCAGGATGACGGCTGGCCTTGCCGCATAATGGCCGTGAACATCAGGAGCCCCCATGGCCGCAAATGAATTTCCCGCGGGCGCCCGCCAAGGACGCGCTGAAACCCCACCTGCCGACCACTGGCAGCGCTGGGCCACGCCCGACGCCGCGCCCGCCGTGGCGGTGGCCGCTCCGGCGCCCCTGAGCCTGGTGCAGGCCACTACCGAACACGCCGCTGGCAGCGAGCTGCCGGCACCGCCGCCGCTGCCGTTCCCGCCGCTGCAGGGCGAAGCCGGCAACAGCGACGCCGCACCGCCCCCGGCCGATTCGCCGTACCGCGTACTGATCGTCGAAGACGACC
Organism: Stenotrophomonas sp. YAU14D1_LEIMI4_1; assembly: GCF_003086815.1. NCBI lineage: Bacteria > Pseudomonadati > Pseudomonadota > Gammaproteobacteria > Lysobacterales > Lysobacteraceae > Stenotrophomonas > Stenotrophomonas sp. YAU14D1_LEIMI4_1. The sequence goes on from NZ_CP025997.1 coordinate 3,924,091, forward strand.
GCGCGCAGGCCCTGTTCGCACAGAGCGTGCTGCACGGCGCCGGCATGCAGGCGGTGGTGCTGGGCGACCCGGATGCCGTACCGCAGGCGATCCGCGAACAGCGCCCCGACCTGATCCTGATGGACCTGCACCTGCCGGGCGTGGATGGCATGCGGCTGACCGCGATGATCCGCCAGCAGCCGGGCATGCAGCTGCTGCCGATCGTGTTCCTCAGCGGCGATCCGGACCCGGAGCGCCAGTTCGAAGTGCTGGACTGCGGCGCCGACGATTACCTGAGCAAGCCGATCCGGCCGCGCCACCTGATTGCCGCCGTGGCCAACCGCATCCGCCGCGCCCGTGCGCAGGCCGCCACCCTGCCCGGCGCCAACGGTGCACCGGCCACCAGCAACCCGGAAACCGGCCTGCCCACCCGCCATCACGTGCTGCAGCAGTTGAGCGCCAGCCTGGCCCACCACGGCCATGGCGGTGTGTTCTTCATCGAGATTTCCAGCGCGCTGGGCCTGCGCGAACGCTACGGCTACGCCGCATTCGAACGGCTGATGGTGCAGGCCGGGCAACGCCTGGCCGAAGCCGGCCATCCGCATCTGCTGGCGCGCCTGAACGACAACAGCTTCCTGCTGCTGGCCCGCGATGCCCACGAAGACCATCTGGAAACCCTGGCCGCCAACCTGCGCGAACAGCTGTCCGCCCGCGCCTTCGTGATCCGCGACGACGAATCGGTGCATCTGCGCGGCGTGGTCGGCTATGCGCCGCTGTCGCCCGGCTTCGACGATGCCACCAGCGCACTGGAGGCGGTCGAACGCACCACCCTGCAGGCACGACTGCTCAGCTCCGGCGTGGCCGGCCACGTGCACCGCCCCACGGTGAACGAGGAAGAGCACCTGGCCCTGCTGGAAGGCCAGCTGGAACTGGCCTACCAGCCGATCGTGGCGGTGGCCGGTGGCGGCAGCGCGCAGTACCAGCTGCTGCTGCGCCTGCGCCAGGAAGATGGCACCGTGCTGACCGCCGGCCAGGTGATTCCCGCTGCCGAAGCGGCCGGGCGCATTGCCGACCTGGACCAGCAGGTGCTGGAACATGCCATGGGCCTGCTGGATCTGTACCGCCACGCCACCCACCCGCTGAACCTGTTCGTCTCGCAGTCGCTGCGTACCCTGCAGCGCGATGCCTTCGCCGATTGGCTGCTGGAATCGCTGCAGCAGCGCGACCTGCCGGGCAGTGCGCTGGTGATCGACGTGCGCCTGCCCGATGCGCTCATCCACACCGTGCCGCTGCAGCAGTTCTGCCAGCGCATGGCCAGCGCCGGCGTGCGCTTCTGCCTGAGCCAGTTCGAACCCGGCAGCGAAGCCGATGCCCTGCTGACCCAGCTGCCGCTGGCCTTCGTGCGCATGGCCGCGCGTTTTTCCAGCAGCCATTCCAACCCGGGCACGCGCGAGGAACTGCGCCGTGCGATCGAACAGGCGCACGCCGCTGGCCTGCAGATCATCGGCCAGCAGATCGAAGACCCGCAGGCCGCGGCGGCCATGTGGGTGGGCGGTGTCGATTACATCCAGGGCAACATGGTGCAGTCGGCCGGCAGCGACCTGAACTTCGACTTCCAGAACGCGGTGCTCTGAGTGCCGCTGACGGTCGCGCTGCTGGCGGCGCTGTGCCTGGCCGCCGTGGCTCTGGCAGTGCTGGGCCTACGCCTGCGGGCGCGCGGCCGGCAACTGGCCGCCAGCCAGCGCGAACGCACCGTGCTGGCCAGCGAACGCGACCAGCTGCGGCGCACCACCGAACGCCAGGGGCAGCTGGAACACCAGCTGCTGCAGGCCAAGCAGGCCGCCGAAGCCGCCGTGCTGGCCAAGGGCGAATTCTTGGCCACCATGAGCCACGAAATCCGCACCCCGCTCAACGGCATCCTGCCGATGCTGGAACTGATCGCGCGCGGCCCGCTGGGCGACGACCAGCGGCAGATGCTGGCCACCGCATCGGCCAGTTCGCAGCAGCTGCTGCGCATCGTCGATGACATCCTGGATTACTCGCGGCTGGAAGCGCAGGCGCTGGAACTGGAAATCACCACGTTCAACCTGCGCGAACTGCTCGATGGCGTGGTGCAGCTGATGCAGCGCGCCGCCGAGTCGAAGGGGCTTTCCGTAAGCCTGCAGCTGGACCCGGCGGTGCGCCTGTCGGTGCGTGGCGATCCGGTGCGGCTGCGCCAGGTACTCAGCAACCTGCTGGCCAATGCCATCAAGTTCACCGCGCGCGGCCACGTGCAGCTGCGCGTGCAGCGGCTGGGCGAAGGCCCGGCGCAGCACCAGCTGCGGTTTGAAGTGATCGATACCGGCATCGGCATCGACCAGGCGCTGCAGGCGCGTCTGTTCCAGTCCTTCAGCCAGGCCGATGCATCGACCACCCGCCTGTATGGCGGCACCGGCCTGGGCCTGGCCATCTGCAAGCGCATCATCGACCTGATGCACGGCCAGATCGGCGTGCAGTCCACGCCCGGCCATGGCGCCACGTTCTGGTTCGAGATTCCGCTGTTGAAGGTGCCCGGCGACCTGCCGGCATCGGCCCGCGGCCCGGCCGCGCTGCTGCTGTACAGCGCCGACCCGCTGCTGCAGGCGCGGGTGGAACGCATTGCCGTGCACCACGGCCTGCAGGCGCAGGCGCTGTCCGATCTGGAGGCACTGGTGCAGCGCCTGCGCAGTGCGCCGCGGCCCGGCCAGCCGGCGCCGGCATGGCTGCTGGTGGATGCACGCCAGCGCCGCCAGGGCGAGGCCACGCTGCAACGCGCCCTGGCCGAGCGCGGCGACGACGACGCGCTGCAGGTGCTGTGGCTGCAGGATGATGCCGCGCCCGCGCGGCCGCGCCAACAGCAGTTGCCCGCCGCCTTCACCGACGCCGCCCTGCACACCCTGCTGGGCGCGCCCATGGCCAGTGCGCGGCCCTCCCCGCTGCTGGCGGCCGACGCCGGCGTGCCGCTGCCCACGCTGCCTGCGCTGGGGCTGCAGGTACTGCTGGTGGAAGACAACGCGGTGAACCGCATGGTGGCCGAGCAGCTGCTGAAGGTCTTCCAGTGCCAGGTACGCAATGCGGCCGACGGCGAACAGGCGCTGGCGGCCATGCGCGCCGGTGGCATCGACGTGGTGCTGATGGATTGCCAGATGCCGGTGCTGGACGGCTACAGCGCCACCCGCCACTGGCGGCATGAAGAAGCGCAGACCGGCCAGGCCCGCCTGCCGATCATCGCGATGACCGCCAACGCCATGGCCGGCGATCGCGAGCGCTGCCTGCAGGCCGGCATGGATGATTACCTGTCCAAGCCGATCGACCGCGAAGCCCTGCACACGCTGCTGCAGCGCTGGGGCGGCGCACCCGCAATCGTAGAGTCGAGCTTGCTCGACTGCGATCAACATGACGATCAACATGGCGATAGTCGAGCAAGCTCGACTCTACCAGCGCCCGACAAAGACACTCAGCCGCAGCCGGTGCTCGACCGCAGCGTGCTGGAGGAACTGCAGAGCGTGATCGGTCCGGCCGCACTGCAGATCGTGGCCGTGTTCCTGGAAGATGCACCGCTGCTGGTGCAGCAGTTGCAGCAGGCCGCACAGGGCGAAGACATCGAGCGCCTGCAGGCACTGTCGCACAGCCTCAAATCATCCAGCGCGAATGTGGGTGCGCTGTCTCTGTCGGCCGTGGCCACGCGCATCGAGCGCGAAGCCCGCGGCGGCACGCTGCAGCGCCCCGCCGTGGCGGTGGCGCTGCTGGTGGCCGAATTCGCCCGTGCGCGCGTGGCGCTGACCGGCTACCTGGGGCAGCACCGGTAACCGGTAGAGTCGAGCTTGCTCGACTGCCTTGGCCCCTTGGTAGAGTCGAGCTTGCTCGACTGCCTTGGCCCCTTGGTAGAGTCGAGCTTGCTCGACTGCTTCAGGCAAAAACAGTCGAGCAAGCTCGACTCTACAAACCGCGGGTAGAGCAGTCGAGCAAGCTCGACTCTACGCTGCGGGTTCCATCACTCTTCCAGCTTGCTCAGCAGGTACTTCGGCTCGCCAATGCGCTCGATCAGGTCCAGCTGGGTTTCCAGCCAGTCGATGTGCTCTTCTTCCGAATCCAGGATCTTCACGAACAGCTGGCGGCTGACGTAGTCACCGACCGAATCGGCATAGGCCACGGCGTCGCGCAGGGTGACCACGCCGTCGCGTTCCAGCGACAGGTCGCACTGCAGGATCTCGGTCGGGTTTTCGCCGATGCGCAGCTTGCCCAGCGCCTGGAAGTTCGGCAGACCTTCCAGGAACAGGATGCGGTCGGCAAGCATGTCGGCATGCTTCATCTCGTCGATCGATTCCTTGTACTCATGCTCGGCCAGTTCCTTGATGCCCCAGTTCTTGAGCATCTTGGCGTGCAGGAAGTACTGGTTGATCGCGGTCAGCTCGTTGTAGAGGACCTTGTTGAGGAATTCGATGACCTTGGTGTCGCCCTTCATGGGGATGCTCCTGCACGCTGAAAACGCGGGCACTGTAACCCCTTGCGCGCGAGCGTGAAGGAACGCGAATCGTGCGCATTGGCCAGTGCAGCCAGCAGCAAGGCGGAAGGGGGCGCGGCGTCAACGCCGCGCGAAGGCGGATCAGGCCGCCTGCAGGCCCAGCACGGGCAGCGGCAGGTCGTGCGTGGCCAGCGCCTTGGCCAGCAGGTCGCCGGCCATGTCCAGGCAGGAACCGCAGGTGGCGCCGCAACCGGTACGCATGGTCAGCTCGCCCACCGACGTGACGCCCTGCGAGGCGGCTTCACGGATCTGGTGGTCGGTAACACCATTGCAGATGCAGACGTACACGGGCAGGAACCAGGCTGACAGGCCGGAAGCGGCCTGGTCGCTATTCCAATGCAAACGAGAATGGTTGTCAATCAATGACCTGAACCATTCTCGCTACCGTTCAGGCCACTAGGTGGCCGGACCGTCGCCCTGGGCCTTCTTCGGCCAGTACCCGCGGCTGCGCGGGCGCTTGCGTGGGCGGTCATGGCCGGCCGCCTGGCCGGGCATCCAGGCCTCGGCCGCGCTCTTGGGCATGGAGGTGACCCCCTGCCCCGCCACCCCGCGTGCCAGCGGCGCCAGATGGCGCAGGGCACGGGCGTAGACGCCACGCTTGAACATGACCACGTGTTCCACCGGGTACCAGAAATCGACCCAGCGCCAGTGGTCGAACTCCGGCGAGTCGGTATGGTCCAGCCGCACGTGCGACTCATCGCCAGTCAGGCGCAGCAGGAACCAGACCTGCTTCTGGCCGATGCAGACCTGCCGTTCATTGCGGCGGATGGCCCGCGCCGGCAGTTTGTAGCGCAGCCAGCCCGGTGTCGCGCCCAGCACTTCGACGTGCTCGGGCAGCAGTCCGGTTTCTTCCTGCAGTTCACGATACATGGCTTCGACGGGGGTCTCGTCGGTGTTCATTCCGCCCTGCGGGAACTGCCAGCCATCCCGGCGCACGCGTCGTGCCCAGAATACCTGCCCGTCCTGCCGCATCAGCACAATGCCGACGTTCGGTCGATAGCCGTCCGGATCGATCACGATGCGGACTCCTAAGAAAATCTACTGGCTGGGACTATCCCATGACGCCTGTCAGGCCACAAGCACGTTACAAAGGTGTTGACAGGCCCAGTACACATGCGCAGAATAGCGGGCTCACCAAGGCTATGTAGCTCAGCCGGTTAGAGCACAGCACTCATAATGCTGGGGTCGGTGGTTCGAGTCCACCCATAGCCACCACATTGAAGTTGTTTTTCAATGTGAAAAATGTGAGAATAGTTGTTCGCGACATTGCCCCGTCGCCAAGCGGTAAGGCACCTGACTCTGACTCAGGCATTCGGTGGTTCGAATCCATCCGGGGCAGCCACATTCAAGAAAGGCCAGATCGAAAGATCTGGCCTTTCTTCTTTGCGCGCGCATCACTGGGGGTCAGCGCCTTTTCCTTCGGAAAAGAATCCGACCCCCAATCCCCTGAAACGACAAAAGCCCGGCCGAAGCCGGGCTTTTGCGTTTCCAACCAGCGGGCTCCCGAAGGAGCCCAACCAGGCGCAGTGGATCAGCGCTTGGAGAACTGGGTGGCGCGACGGGCCTTGTGCAGACCGACCTTCTTACGCTCGACTTCACGGGCGTCACGGGTCATGAAGCCAGCCTTGCGCAGCTCGGACTTCAGGGTTTCGTCGTACTCGACCAGTGCACGGGCGATGCCCAGACGGATCGCACCGGCCTGGCCGGTGGTGCCGCCGCCAGCGGCGGTGACCAGGATGTCGAAGCTTTCGGTGTTCTTGGTCAGCTCGAGCGGCTGGCGCACGATCATGCGCGCGGTCTCACGACCGAAGAACTCGTCCAGCGGACGGCCATTGACGGTGATGTTGCCCGAACCCTTGCGCAGGAACACGCGAGCGGTGGAGGACTTGCGGCGGCCAGTGCCGTAGTTTTGAGTGATAGCCATGATTAGATATCCAGAACCTGCGGCTGCTGTGCGGCGTGCGGATGCTCAGTGCCGGCGTAGACCTTGAGCTTGCGGTACATCTGGCGACCCAGCGGGCCCTTCGGCAGCATGCCCTTCACGGCGATCTCGATCACGCGCTCCGGGTGGCGCTCCAGCGCCTGTGCCAGGGATTCGGTCTTCAGGTTGCCGATGTAGCCGGTGAAACGGTGATACATCTTGTCCTGCAGCTTCTTGCCGGTGACGGCAATCTTTTCTGCATTGATGACGACCAGGTAGTCGCCGGTATCAACGTGGGGGGTGTAGACCGGCTTGTGCTTGCCGCGCAGACGGCGGGCCAGCTCGGTGGCGAGACGGCCCAGGGTCTTGCCCTCGGCGTCGACGAGGTACCAGTCGCGCTGGACGGTCTCGTTCTTGGCAGTGAAAGTGCTCATGAAGAACTCTAGGTTAGGTCGGGCTCATTGCGGCGAAAGGCTCGCCGGAACTCTGCCACGCGTTGTGAAAAGGTGAAGCGTAAGAGGTGGGATTGTACGCACCCGGCCTGCCCGGTGCAAGCGCCCCCCTGTCCTGGGTTGGCAGGGCCCGGGCGCCGGGCGAGAATCGCAGGTCTCCCCGCCCCACCCGTGCTGCCATGACCGCGCTCCGCCAGACCACCCCGCTGGACCACCTGCTGACCGAGGCGCAGCGCGCCCTGGACACGGTGTTCGGCAACCCGCCGGCCGCCCGCCCCTACCCAGCCGCGGGCACTGACGAACCGGGCATGGACCGCGCGCAGCGGCGCCACGCCGCCGGCCTGATGCGCATCAACCACGTGGGCGAGGTCTGCGCCCAGGGCCTGTACTTCGGCCAGGCTGCCGTGGCCCGCGATCCGGCCACCCGCGAACACCTGCTGGAAGCTGCGCAGGAAGAAACCGACCACCTGGCCTGGTGCGCCACCCGCCTGGGCGAGCTGGACAGCCGGCCCAGCCTGTTCAACCCGCTGTGGTACGCCGGCAGCTACACCATCGGCACCCTGGCCGGGCTGCGCGGTGATGGCTGGAACCTGGGCTTCGTGGTGGAAACCGAGCGCCAGGTGGAAGCCCACCTGGACGAGCACCTGGTGGACCTGCCGCCGGGCGATCTGCGCAGCCGCGCGGTCATCCAGGTGATGAAGGAAGACGAAGCCCGGCACGCCGAGCACGCCGAACAGGCCGGCGCACGCCGCCTGCCGTTCCCGATTCCAGGCGCGATGGCGCTGGCATCGAAGGTGATGAAGACCATCGCCTACCGGCTGTAGGGAACCCTTGGGGTCGGATCCCTTTCCCAAGGGGAAAGGGCTCTGACCCCTTACGGTCCGTGATCCATGATGGGGTCAGAGCCTTTTTCCCGTGGAAAAGGGATCCGACCCCGTCAATCAATTGGGCGACACCAGCTTCAGGCCGATCACGCCGGCCACGATCAGGGCCACGCAGCCCAGCCGCGCCGGCGAGGCGCTGTCGTTGAACAGGAAGATGCCCAGCACCGCCACGCCCAGCGCGCCGATACCGGTCCAGATGGCGTAGGCCGTGCCGACCGGGATGCTCTTCATCGCCTGGCTCATCAGGTACAGGCTGATCAGCGCCGAGACGACGGTGGCGGCGGTGGGCAGGGGCTTGCTGAAGCCTTCGGAGTACTTCATTCCAATGGCGAAGCCGATTTCGAACAGGCCGGCCAGCAGCAGATAGATCCAGGGCATGGGTGGGGTCCTTACCTTGTTGAACAAAAACGAAACGGCCCGGTGTTTTCACACCGGGCCGTAGGTCGGTACATCGCCGTGGAACCAATGATTGCGCAGCATTCGGTTCCACGGGGCGGGTCGTCCCGCCTGGGTGGGCGATGCCAAGGGGCATCGCGCACGGGTGTTACTCGGACAGATTGCGGCCGTGGAACAGCTCTTCGATCTCGCGCTTGAGCAGCGCTTCGATCTTCATGCGTTCCTTGAACGACAGGTTCTTGGCCTTTTCCTCGAACAGGTACTGGTCCAGGTCGAAGTCCTTCAGGTGCATCTTCGTGTGGAAGATGTTTTCCTGGTAGACGTTGACGTCGAACATCTCGTAACGCGACTTGATGTTCTTGGCCAGGAAGTTCTGGATCGAGTTGATCTTGTGATCGATGTAGTGCTTCTTGCCCTTCACATCGCGGGTGAAGCCACGGACGCGGTAGTCCATGATCACGATGTCCGATTCCAGGCTCTCGATCAGGTAGTTCAATGCCTTCAGCGGCGAAATGACGCCACAGGTAGCCACGTCGATGTCGGCGCGGAAGGTGGCGATGCCTTCCTGCGGGTGCGTTTCCGGATAGGTGTGCACGGTGATGTGCGACTTGTCCATGTGCGCGACCACGGCATCGGAGATCAGCTCCTTGCCGGCCTGCTTCTTGTCGATCACCGGTTCTTCGGAGATCAGGATGGTCACCGAGGCACCCTGCGGATCGTAGTCCTGGCGGGCCACGTTCAGGATGTTCGCGCCGATGATCTCGGCGACATCGGTCAAGATTTGAGTCAGCCTGTCGGCGTTGTACTCTTCATCGATGTATTCAATGTAACGCTGACGCTCCTCTTCGGTGCGCGCGTAACACACGTCATAGATGTTGAAGCTCAGCGCCTTGGTGAGGTTGTTGAAACCCTGCAACCTCAGGCGAGGCAACGGCTTGACCACGGCGGTCGATTCCTGTGTGAGATGGGAAAGGGGGAATTATGGGGCAAACTGCCCGCCGGGGGAACGTGAAGGGCTCACGCATCTGGCACACTATTTGCCCTTAACAGGTGCGCTGGTTAAGCTCCGCCATCGAACCCGTGAATCCGTTCATGCGCAGAGGGAGCGCCCCTATCGTGTCAACCGTGCGCCTAGCTAGCAGCCCATTGGCCTTGGATATCGCCACCATCGATCGCTTCTTGGCGCACAGCCATCGGCGGCGTTACCCCACCCGTACCGACGTTTTTCGCCCCGGGGACCCGGCGGGAACGCTGTATTACGTCATCAGCGGCTCTGTCTCGATCATGGCCGAGGAGGACGACGACCGCGAACTGGTGCTGGGCTACTTCGGTGCCGGCGAGTTCGTGGGCGAAATGGGCCTGTTCGTGGAATCGGACCGCCGCGAGGTGATCCTGCGCACCCGCACGGCCTGTGAACTGGCCGAGATCAGCTACGAGCGGCTGCACCAGCTGTTCCTGGGCCCGCTGTCGGCCGACGCCCCGCGCCTGCTGTACGCGCTGGGCCAGCAGATCTCCAAGCGCCTGCTCGACACCAGCCGCAAGGCCAGCCGCCTGGCGTTCCTGGACGTGACCGACCGCATCGTGCGCACCCTGCACGATCTGGCCCAGGAACCGGAAGCAATGAGCCACCCGCAGGGCAGCCAGCTGCGCGTTTCGCGCCAGGAACTGGCCCGCCTGGTCGGCTGCTCGCGTGAAATGGCCGGCCGCGTACTGAAGAAGCTGCAGACCGACGGGTTGCTGCATGCCCGCGGCAAGACCGTGGTGCTGTACGGCACCCGTTGAGCACGCCCGGTGGGTGCGGACCTTGGTCCGCACACCATCGCACGCCCCGCACATGCGCATCCGCTAGGCTCGGTGCATGGAACTGAGCAGCGAATTCTGGTGGTTCATCCTCATCGGCCTGGGCGCACAGCTGGTCGATGGTGCGCTGGGCATGGCCTTTGGCCTGGTGTCATCGTCGGTGCTGCTGGCCATGGGCATCCCGCCGGCGCAGGCCAGCGCCGCTATCCACACCGCCGAAGTGTTCACCACCGGCGCGTCCGGCGTGTCGCATCTGGTCGCCGGCAATGTCGATAAACGCCTGTTCTTCCGCCTGGCCCTGCCCGGTGCCCTGGGCGGCGCGGTGGGCGCCTATATGCTGACCCAGCTGCCGGGCGACATCATCCGCCCGCTCATCTACCTGTACCTGCTGGTGCTGGCCATCCTCATCCTGGCGCGTGCAGCCGGGCGCTGGATGCCCAGGGGCGAGATCCGCCGGGTTCCGGTGCTGGGCTTCTTCGCCGGCCTGCTGGACGCCAGCGGCGGCGGTGGCTGGGGCCCGGTGGCCACCTCCACCCTGCTGGCCCGCGGCGGCCAGGCGCGTACCACCATCGGCACGGTCAACGCCGCCGAGTTCGTGGTCACGGTGACCATTTCGGCCACCTTCCTGCTGTCGATGGGCCTGCAGCACCTGCAGATCGTCGCCGGCCTGTTGATCGGCGGCATGATGGCCGCGCCGGTGGCGGCGATCCTGGTCAAGCGGGTGAAGGAACGCTGGGTGCTGGTGGCGGTGGGCGTGCTGGTGCTGGGCATCAGCCTGTTCCAGATCGGCCATGCGCTGGGCGGTTACCTGGGGCGCTGACGGCCCGCCGGGCATGGCCCGGCGCTACCCGCGCCTGTTCCGGTAGCGCCGGGCCATGCCCGGCGGCTCTTCGCGAAAAGCAGTCGAGCATGGCTCGACTCTACAACAGACGCCGGTCAGGCCTTGTCGCCGCCGCGGTCGACGCAGCCCCAGTTGAGGATGCGGGTACCGGCCGGCAGCACGCTGCGGAAGAAGTCGACCTTGGAGCGCTTCGGGTTCACCACCACCGGCGCCTTGGCGGCCAGCAGCAGCGGCAGGTCGGCGGTGCTATCCGAATAAGCGATGTCGATGTCGCCATAGCCGCGCTCGCGCAGCATGCGCATCTTTTCCTCGTTGTGGCAGTGCCGGGTCGGGCCGACCCCGCCCAGGCGCGGGCCCACTTCGGTGCCGATCACCGGCACATCCTGGTGGGCCACGAACGCCAGGATGGCGCGGGCCAGCTCCGGCGGCGCACCGGTCGCCACCACCACCCGGTCGCCCTTGGCACGGTGCGCGGCGAATACGTCCAGCGCCTGCGGCAGCAGCTTGGCGCGCATCTGCTGCTCGTTGCGGATCACGTAGGCGTCGATCACCCGGTTGAACTCGCGCGCCCGGTGCAGGCCGAAACTGCCGATCCACACGTAGACCGAAATGCCGGTACGGCGGGTCGGCAGCATTGCCACCAGCGGCCCGGCGATCGGCGTGACCAGCAGCGCGGCCAGCATGCGCAGTGGATTGCGCTTGATCAGCGAGGCGAACAGGTGGGTGCCCGAATCACCGTCGTAGAGAGTGTGGTCGAAGTCGAAAACGACCAGCGGCGCATCCTCGCGCGGCGTTGGATAGTGCGTTGTCATGCCCCGAAGAATAGCTGACGCAGGCCCTCACCCGGCTCTTCCACGCGCATGAAGGCCTCGCCCACCAGGAACGCATGGATGCCGGCGTCGCGCATCAGGGCCACGTCCTGCGGGCCCAGGATGCCGCTCTCGGTCACCAGCAGGCGGTCGCGCGGCACCGCCTTCTGCATGTCCAGAGTAGTCTGCAGCGAGACCTCGAAGGTGCGCAGGTTGCGGTTGTTGATGCCGATCATCGGCGCCGGCACCTGCAGCGCACGCTCCAGTTCATCGATGTCGTGCACTTCCACCAGCACGTCCATGCCCAACGACAGCGCCAGTTCGGACAGGGTGGCCAGCTGGGTGTCGTCCAGCGCGGCCACGATCAGCAGAATGCAGTCGGCGCCCAGCACGCGGGCCTCGTACACCTGGTAGGCGTCGATCACGAAGTCCTTGCGCAGCACCGGCAGCGTGCAGGCCTCACGGGCCTGCTGCAGGTAGGCATCGGCGCCCTGGAAGAAGTCCACGTCGGTCAGCACCGACAGGCAGCTGGCGCCGCCGAACTCGTAGCTGACGGCGATATCGGCCGGGCGGAAGTCGGGGCGGATCACGCCCTTGGACGGGCTGGCCTTCTTCACCTCGGCAATCACCGCCGGGTCGCCGTTGGCCACCGCCGCCTGCAGCGCGCGCACGAAGCCGCGCACCGGGGGGGCACTGGCCACGGCCGCCTGCAGCGCCTCCAGCGGGCGCTGGGCGCGGCGCTGGGCCACTTCTTCGGCCTTGCGGGCCAGGATCGTCTGCAGGATGTCGCTCATCGTCGTCGCTTCGGTACTGGGGCGGTGAGGACGGCCATTATCGGCCATCGGGTGGGTCAGGCTGAACCGTGCGCTCAGGCAACCAGCGCGCGGGTGGTATCAACGTACTGCTGCAGGCGCTGGCGGGCACTGCCGTCGGCGATGGCGGCACGGGCACGGGCCAGGCCGTCGCCGATGTCGCTGGCCACGCCGGCCACGTACAGGGCTGCGCCGGCATTGAGCGCCACGATGTCCAGCGCCGGGCCGGCCTGGTTGTCCAGCACCGCGCGCAGCATCTGGATCGACTGCTCCGGGCTGTCCACGCGCAGGTTGCGGCTGGCCGACATGGCAATGCCGAAGTCTTCGGGGTGGATCTCGTATTCGCGCACCTTGCCGTCGCGCAGCTCGCCCACCAGGGTGCCGGCGCCCAGCGAGATCTCGTCCATGTTGTCGCGGCCCCAGACCACCATGGCACGTTCGGTGCCCAGCTCGCGCAGCACGCGCGCCTGGATACCCACCAGATCGGGGTGGAACACGCCCATCAGCACCGACGGTGCGCTGGCCGGGTTGGTCAGCGGGCCGAGGATGTTGAAGATGGTGCGCACGCCCATCTCGCGGCGGACCGGCGCGACCACCTTCATCGACGGGTGATGGATGGGCGCGAACATGAAGCCGATGCCGGTCTGCTCGATCGCCGCGGCCACCTGCGCCGGCTGCAGTTCAATGGCCGCGCCCAGCGCTTCCACCGCATCGGCACTGCCGGATTTGGACGACACGCTGCGGTTGCCGTGCTTGGCCACGCGCGCGCCGGCGGCGGCCGCCACGAACATCGCGCAGGTGGAAATGTTGAAGGTGTGCGAGCCGTCGCCACCGGTGCCGACGATGTCGACCAGGTGGGTGGTATCGGCCACCGGCACCGCCAGCGCGAATTCGCGCATGACCGTGGCGGCCGCAGCGATCTCGTCGATGGTTTCCTTCTTCACCCGCAGGCCGGTGAGGATGGCGGCGGTCATCATCGGCGAGACATCGCCGCGCATGATCTGCCGCATCAGGTCGACCATTTCGTCGAAGAAGATTTCGCGGTGCTCGATGGTGCGTTGCAGGGCTTCCTGGGGGGAGAAGCTCATGGGAATGCTCCTTGGATCAGGCCGCCGGGCGCTGCAGGAAATTGCGCAGCAGGGCGTGGCCGTGTTCGGTGAGGATGGATTCGGGGTGGAACTGCACGCCTTCCACCGGCAACTGGCGATGGCGCAGGCCCATGATCTCTTCGATCGAGCCGTCCTCGTTCTCGGTCCAGGCGGTTACTTCCAGCGCGTCGGGCAGGCTGGTCTTGTCCACCACCAGCGAGTGGTAGCGGGTGGCCTGGTAGCGGTCCGGCAGGCCGGCGAACACGCCCTTGCCTTCATGGCGGATGGGCGAGGTCTTGCCGTGCATGATGTTGCCGGCGCGGATGACCGTGCCGCCGTAGACCTGGCCGATGCTCTGGTGGCCCAGGCACACACCGAGGATCGGCGTGGTCGGGCCCAGCCGCTGGATCAGCTCCAGCGACACGCCTGCTTCATTGGGCGTGCACGGGCCGGGCGAAATGACGATGCGCTCGGGTTTCTGCGCGGCGATCTCGTCCACGCTCATCGCATCGTTGCGCACCACCTTCACTTCGGCGCCCAGCGTCTGCAGGTACTGCACGAGGTTGTAGGTGAAGCTGTCGTAGTTGTCGATCATCCACAACATGGTCAGGTTCCGTCGCTTATCAGGAAAATGGCGTACACGTTTTCGGTGTAGGTGATGGGGCCGGCTTCGATGGATTCGCGCGTACCAGGCTCAGGCGCTGCGGCGTAGCCATGACTGCCGGTCACCGAGATCCGGTCCAGGTTCTGGCCATCCTCGTCCAGCTGGGGCCACTGCCCGGCCTGGATGCCGTAGGCGAAATCCGGTGCCACATCGGAAATGCTGTACAGGCCGCGCAGCGACGTTCCATAGGCCTTGGCCAGGCCCTGCGCCGATTCACGGGTCTGGGCCGCTGCTTCAGTCTTCAGCTCGCGGCGCAGTGCGACCTCACCGGAGTAGGTCGGGGCGACGCTGCTGACCTGCACATGCTCATTCGCTTTCAGCGCGGCCAGCACGTCCTGCATCTGCTTCACGCTGGCAAAGCTGGCACGCAGCTGGCGCGAAACGCGGGTACCAATGAACACCTGCCGGCTGTCCTCATAGCGCGTGGCGGGGCCGATGCGCAGGTTGTCCGCGCGCACGCTGCCGTCCACCGCCTTGTGCTGCTTGAACAGCGCTAGCGCGCGCGCCACGTTGTCCTGCACGCGGCGGCGCGCCGCATCGGCATCCATGTCGGTCTCTTCGATGTGCAACTGCAGGCCGAAGCGGTCGGGCATCACCGTGCGGGTGCCCTGCCCCTTCACCAGCAGATGCGGCTGCGAGGGAATGGTATTGGCCTGCGCCCACGCGGACGGGGCCATCGAGGCCAGCAGCGACGACCACAGCAATGCGCTCAGCGGCTTCATGCGGTACTCCTTGTCTTCGGTGGGAACAGCGGAAGGTGCCGCGGCGCAGGCCACGGCACGGGGAAACTCACAGGCCCTTGGCGGCCTGGGCGACGGCGCGGAACAGCGCACGGCCCTTGTTCATCGTCTCGTCCCATTCCTTGTCCGGGTCCGAGTCGTAGACGATGCCGGCGCCGGCCTGCACGTACAGGCGGCCATCCTTGATGACCGCAGTGCGGATTGCGATCGCGGTATCGGCATCGCCGTGCCAGCCGATGTAGCCGATGCTGCCGGCGTAGACATTGCGCTTGATCGGTTCCAGCTCGCGGATCACTTCCAGCGCGCGGATCTTCGGCGCGCCGCTGACCGTACCGGCCGGGAAGGTGGCGCGCAGCACGTCGGCATAGCTCAGGCCCGGCTGCAGCTGGCCGGTCACTTCGCTGACGATGTGCATGACGTGGCTGTAGCGCTCGATCACGAACTGCTCGCCTACTTCCACGGTGCCGGCCTTCGAAACACGGCCAGCATCGTTGCGGCCCAGGTCGATCAGCATCAGGTGCTCGGCGCGTTCCTTCGGATCGGCCAGCAGCTCGGCTTCCAGCGCCAGGTCCTGTTCGACGGTGGCGCCGCGCGGGCGGGTGCCGGCGATCGGGCGCACGGTCACTTCTCCATCCTGCAGCCGCACCAGGATTTCCGGCGACGAACCGACCACCTGCAGGTCGCCCACATCCAGGAAATACATGTACGGCGACGGGTTCAGCGCACGCAGCGCGCGGTACACATCCACCGGGCGCGCCTTGAACGGCACGCTCAGGCGCTGGCTCAGCACCACCTGGAAGATGTCACCGGCGCGGATGTATTCCTTGCTGCGCTGGACCGCATCGACGAAGCCTTCGCGGGTGAAACCGGAGACGAAATCGGACTCGTCCAGCACATCGCTGTTCAGCGGTGCCGGGTAGCCCGCGCCCGGTGCGCGCAGCTTGGCGGTCAGTGCATCCAGGCGCGCCTGCGCCTGGTCGAACGCGCCGTCGACCCGCGGGTCGGCATGCACGATCAGGTACAGACGGCCCTTCAGGTTGTCGAACACTGCCAGTTCGTTGGAATCCAGCAGCAGGATGTCCGGCGTGCCCAGTTCATCACGGCCGGCCGGCAAGGCCAGGCGCGGTTCGATGTAGCCGATGCATTCAAAGCCGAACCAGCCGACCAGACCACCGGTGAAGCCCGGCAGGCCGTCCAGCTTGGGCACCGAGTGGGCGCTGCGCAGCGCCTCGACCTCGGCGAAGGGGTCGGCCACCTCGCGGGTATCCACCACCTGGCCGTCCTCGCGCACGGTCAGGGTGTGGCCGTGGAAGGCGTACACGCGGCGCGCCGGCAGGCCGATGATCGAGTAACGACCAAAGCGCTCGCCGCCTTCGACGGATTCAAACAGGTAGGTATTGGGGCCGTCGGCGAGCTTCAGATAGACCGAAAGCGGCGTGTCCAAGTCGGACAGCACTTCGCGGACAACGGGGATATGGGTGTGGCCTTCAGCGGCCTGCTGCTGAAACTGAGCGTGCGAGTTCAAGACGACTTTCCTTCCGGGACACAGCGTTATGGGGGCGGACGACGGCAACGGGCCACCATCGCCACCAACGGCGTGCGGAAGAAAGGGTATGCGGGGTCGTCAGGCTGGACACCCGATGACTGTAACGCAGGTTCGGCGGCAGGGAAACCCTGCGGCCCTAGCCCATGCGTCGCGCATGCTCCTGCGACTCCTGCACCTGCTGCTGGGCCAGACCGGCCTCCACAGACGCGGACCGGCTGGCCGTGACGGCATCCACCTGGGCCGTGCTGAGGCTGAGGGGCTGGGCCATGCCCTGGGCTACCTCCACATGGGCATGGCGTCGGTGCGGGGCATTGAGGTCGGCGGTATCGACGGCGAAGGCTCGGGCGCGGTCGTCGCTGAGGACCACATGGGAAATGGTCTCGAGCCCTTCGCGCTTGGCCTGGGCCGCCAGCGCGCCGGCCAGCTGGTCGCTGTGCAGGTCGGGCACGCGGTTGTGGGCCCGGTCCAGGGCGTGGACGCCGGACTGGGCGCCGAGGAACAGCGGATTGGCCACATGGGAGGGATGATCGATGCCGATCGCCTGCGTGCTGGGTCCCGTGGCCCGGCCACCTGCGGCAGGCACGATGCCGGGCTGTTGCTCGATCAGCTTGCGCGCGGCGGCCTCCTGCGTGCTCAGCGCGGAATCCAGGCTGGGGATCACGGTCGGGTCCATGCCATGGCGGGCGGTCGCCTCGCCGAAGGCTGCCCCGATGCCACGGACCACGCGAGCGGACTGGTCCAGGTTGTGCAGCTTCACCGCGGCCATTGGCAGGTTTCCGCTGGGCAGATGCGTGGCGGCGGCCGCCTCAAGGCCAGCTTTTGCCCCGCCTACCGTGGCGAGGGCGACCGGTGCGGTCGCGGTAATGCCCTTCATGTGGGATGCCACAAGATCGTAGCCACGTTCGACATGGGCACCGGCCGTGGCAAAGCCGTTCTGCAGCTTGCCCGCCACCCATTGCCCATCGTGATTGATGGCGGTGGCCACGCGCTCGCCCGTCGCGCGAGCGCCCGCAGCGTCGGCATGGGCCTGCGTGGTCGCGTGCTGCGCACGTTGCTCGCCGAGATCACGAATGGCGTCGCCCTGCCGGGCCAGTTTGTCGGCCACGTTGTCCATGCCCACGCTGCCCGCTACCCACGACAACGCGGACAGCCCACGGGCGCCGGCCTGCGACTGCACGCGATGCACCGTGGCTTCGATGCTGCCGGTCAGTTCACGCCCGGAAGCAATCACCGTGCTTGCCGCGCGCGTCCCCACCTGCAGGCTGGCCGAGCCCATGTTCACCACCTGGCCGATGGCCATGCCTTCGGTCTTCAGCACGCGCTCGACGCCATCACCGGTTCTGTCCAGCACATGGGCAGTGGCAGCGCCGGCCCTTTCCACCTGCTCGCCGATCAAGCGACCGTTGCGCATACCATGTGCCGTGGCGTGCAGCACGGTGGACAGCGGGCCCGCCAGTTCCGCCACCTGGCTGGGCGCGGCCACCTGCGGTCGATCAATCAGCGCGCCCTGCGCATCGCGCGTTTTTGGCTCCAGCAGCAGTTCAAGACGCCCCGCCGCAAGCGGAATATCACGCAGCGCCTGCTGACCCGGCTGGGTCGCCAGCTGTTCGATGAACTGTGCAGCGGCGGTCTGCGCGCCCGGCGGCAGACTCTCGCGCAGCTGCTCACCGACAACCTTCTGCATGACCGGGTCCTTCAGCACCATGCCCAGCTCGTTGGCGAGCACACCAAAGCCGCGGCGCTGATGCTCGCTCAGGCGGTGCATGCCGTTCTGCACATCGTTCAGCACCTCACCCGTGGTCTGGTAGGTGTGCACGGTCTGCCCGGTGTCGAACGTCGGCAGGCCGTTGTCCTTGGCGTAACGCGATGCGGTTGCCGGATGCAGGCCGGCGGCGTTGAAGGTCGTGGCGCGCGCGCCGGTCACGGCGGAAGCGGCGGAGGCCATGCCGCCGCCGAGAGAGTGGCCGGCTATTTCGAAGCCGCCGGAGCTTCGACTATTGACCAACGATGCAAGCGTCATCGCGCGATCGTAGTAATCGCTGCGCATTCCGATGCCCTGCATTCCATTGTTCAGGAAGTCCTCGCCTAGAGACTCCCTGTGACCCGCTGGCACCGAGGGATCGATGATCTCGCCGGTTGATCCCTTGTAGACAAGTACAGGCTTTGCATCCTGCCCAAGCACCCTCTTGTCTGGCAGATAGATCTCTGCGCGAAAGCCTGACTGTGTGGGTTGGAGATGACGCTGCAACTCGTCGTCCGTCATGTTGATTCCCGCAGCCCGAAGTGCAGCAGGGTCTGTGCTCGCGCGCGTCCACCCTGCCGGCGGCTCACCGTCGTGCTTGGCTGCCCGATAGACATCGGCTGCCAAGCCGGCCATTTCTCGGGAGTGGTAAGTCTCCTCGAGGCGATCTGCCTCTTCTTCGTGACCACTGTCGCGCAACTGCTTGACCAGCATATTCTTCTGTTGAACTTGGCGAGCACGCGACTCGATGTCGGAATCACTCATGGCAAACTCCATTGCGCATTCGGGGGCTCAACGCAGAGCCAACGTTGCTTATCCAGCATGGGCGCATCTGATAGTGTCATGCCATCACGGCCAAATATTTCAGAGCGACGATGCGCGTCCGACTTCACAATATGATGGCTAAAACAAGCGCGACTCTTGTCACACTTTTACTCATCACCGGATGCGCCGTTTCATCCACACACGGTGCCGATGAGTTCTTTGAAGGACAGCCACTGCAGTTGGCGATCGCGTCCGAGCAGGGCGATGCAGAGACGATACGGCGCCTCATCAAGGACGAAGGGGTCGATCCGGACCACACGTTTTCGTCACGCGACGGGATTCCCCTGATTGCATGGCCGCTCCGCGCAAAGAATCTGCAGGGTCTTCAGTTGCTCCTGGAGAATGGTGCAGATCCAAACGCACGCGCCGTCATAAAGATGAATGGGCAAGAGATCCATTTCAACAACGCTCTGGTGTATGCGGCAAAGATGGACGACCCCCGCTTCCTCGAGGCTTTGCTCAAGCACGGAGGAGATCCGAATACGCGCAACTCCAACCATGAAACGCTGATGTATCAAGCATTCATCAGCGGCAATCAATGGAAGAATATCCAGCTTCTGGTTGAAAACGGGGCTCGCGTCAACGAACCAAACCTAGGCAAGAACGACACCGTTCTTAGCCTCTACACAGGCAGAGGCGGGTTTGATTACGCCTACTGGTTGCTGGAACATGGAGCGGACCCGACAATTTCCCTGCCCCCCATCGAAGGAACCACCCAATCGCCCCGACAGGTGATGGTCGAGGACATCTACTGGGAAATCACCACGCCCGACAACCTGCCTTGGCAGAAGAAGTGCCAACAGTGGTTGGCTGACCTCAACATCCCGCGCCCTCCGATGCCAGAGCACATCCGCAGGAAGCGCGAGGCCTTCAAGTTCCCGAGCAGGGAAGAAGATATTCCGCTCCTGTAGGGAGATCGGACATGGACTGTCACCCGCTCCGCCTCACCGTTTCACTCCTGATCTTGGCCGCAGCACTCGCGATGCTCCCGGGGTGCTCGCCCCAGTCGATGCATGGCGCTGAGGGCTACTTTGATGGCAAGGCTTTACAGCTGGCGATTGCCGCCGAAGGCGGCGACTCCGATGCCATACGTCACCTTGTCAAAGACGAGGGCGTCGACCCGGACAGAACGTTTTCATCGCGCGACGGAATTCCCCTGATCGCGTGGCCGCTGCGAGCCCACAGCATCGAGGGACTGAAAGCCCTGCTCGATGTCGGTGCAGACCCCAACGCCCGCGAGTCCAAGCAGATGAACGGGCAGTTGATCAACTTCGACGACGCGATGGTCTACGCTGCGAAGATGGACGACGCGCGCTATCTGGATCTTCTGCTTAAGCATGGCGGAAATCCCGATACGCGCAACGTCAACAATGAGACGCTTCTCTACCAGGCGTTCATCAGCGGAAATCAATGGAAGAATGTCCAGACGCTGGTGAAAAACGGCGCAGATGTAAATGAATCCAATCGCCGCAGCTTGGGCGACGACACCGTCCTGAGCTGGTACACAGGAAGAGGTGGATTCGACTATGCCTACTGGCTGCTGGAGCACGGTGCAGATTCCACCATCTCCCAACCTGTACAGGAAGGATCGGGCAAGACTGCCCGTCAGCTGATGGTCGAAGACATCTACTGGGAAATCACCACGCCCGACAACCTGCCGTGGCAGAAGAAGTGCCAGCAATGGTTGGCTGAGCGCAACATCCCACGCCCGGCGATGCCCGAGCACATCCGCAGGAAGCGGGAGGCCTTCAAGTTCCCCAGCCGGGAAGAAGACATCCCGCTGCTGTAGCCCGTAGCTCAAGCCCCGGAAAGCAGCTCGCAGTCGGCTGGCAGGTGCATGCGCACCCGGCCCGGTACGCAGTCAATACGGAAGCGGCGGGCCTGCACTGGTTCGCCGTCCAGGTTCAAGGTCAGCGCCTGCGCGGCATCGATCTGCAGCCACGGCAACTGCGCGCGCGTTGCCACGCGCTCCAGCGCGGCTTCCTTGCCAGCAGTCAGCATCTGGCCGATCGTGGCGGCCACCTCGCCTTCCAGTTCGGGCACCACGGTCACGTCCAGCAGACCATCATCGATCAGTGCCTGCGGGCACAGCTGCTGGCCGCCACCGGCCTGGCGGCCGTTGCCGATGCCCAGGGCGATGAAGCCGCCTTCCCATGCGAAATCCGGGCCGGACAGGCGCGCGGTGATCGGCTCGATGCGGCCCAGCTTGGCGATGCCGGTGATGACGTAGGCCAGCCCGCCCAGCATCTTTTTCAGGCCGGCATCGGTTTCCACGGTCACCTGCGTGCCGAAGCCACCGCTGGCCAGGTTGGCGCACCACCAGGTCCGCCCGTCGGCGTCCACGCGCAGCAGGTCCACAGCGCGCGCGGCGGCCTGCCCGATCAATGCAAAGGCCTGCTGGGGTTCGGTGGGAATGCCGGCGGAAGTGGCGAAATCATTGGCCGTGCCCATCGGCACCAGCGCCAGCGAGGGCAGCGCCTCGGCCGGTTCATCGCGATGGGCGAGGGTTTCGGCCACGGCGCTGAGCGTGCCATCACCGCCGGCGGCCACGATCACGTCCACGCCATGGTCGATGGCTTCGGCCACGTAGCGCTCGGCGTCGCCCTCTTCCCAGGTCACCCGCACTTCCAGCTGTACGCCCTGCTGCCGCCAATGGCCGACGGCACTGCGCAGGTCGTCGTCGCCTGCGGATTTTCCGTTGAGGATCAGGCGCCAGCGCGGGGTGGTCATGCAGTGCTTCCGGGAGGGGGTGGCACAGGCTAGCAACGCCGCGTTTGTGACCGGTGAAAGGCCACGCGAACGGCATCCACGCATGGCGTGGCGCTACCGAATGCCGTGTCATTCAGGTGTCATGGATGGCCCGGAGAATGGAAGGCCATAGCAGGGATGATGGATGGAGGCAGGATCAGCCTCCCACGCATGCAGCGAAGCCGCGCCGGGGATTGGCGCGGCTTTTTTTTGCAAGGGCAGTGCGAACCAAGGTTCGCACCTACCGGTTTGCGGTTCGCACCCACCGGGTTGGATTTCGTGCGAACCAAGGTTCGCACCTACCAGATGGCGGTTTGCACCTACCAGAAGCCTCAACCGTTGGCGAAATCGTGCAACGCCTGGCCCTGCAGCCGGTACACGGTCCACTCGTCCTGCGGCTTTGCGCCGGCGGCGGTGTAGAACTCGATGGCCGGGGTGTTCCAGTCCAGCACCGACCATTCGAAACGACCGCAGCCTTCGGCCACGGCCTGGCGCGCGATGTACTTCAGCAGTGCCTTGCCGGCACCGACGCCGCGCTTTTCCGGGCTGATGTACAGGTCTTCCAGGTAGATGCCATTGCGGCCCAGCCAGGTGGAATAGTTGTAGAAGTACACCGCGTAGCCGATGGCTTCGCCGTCGGCTTCGCATATCAGCGCGCGGGCGCTGGCATCGGCACCGAACAGGCTCTCGGCAATGCCGATCTCATCGGTCTGCACCGCGTGCTCGGCCTTCTCGTAGATGGCCAGTTCGCGGATGAAGCGCAGGATCAGGCCGGCGTCGGCCACGGTGGCCGCGCGGATGTTCAACACGGCCGCCGTGCCCATGGCTCAGCCCCGCGCCGCAGCGACATTCGCGCGCATCTGCGCGATCACGTCCTGGTAGCGGGTCTTGGCGTTGAAGATGGCCGAACCGGCAACGAAGGTGTCAGCGCCTGCGGCGGCGATGGCACCGATGTTGTCGGCCTTCACGCCACCGTCGATCTCCAGGCGGATGTCCTTGCCGCTGGCATCGATCTTCTGGCGCACCACGCGCAGCTTGTCCAGCGCCGAGGGAATGAAGGCCTGGCCGCCGAAGCCCGGGTTGACCGACATCAGCAGCACCAGGTCCAGGTCGTCCAGCACCCAGTCCAGGATGTCCACCGGGGTAGCGGGGTTCAGCACGATGCCCGGCTTGCAGCCCAGCGAGCGGATCAGCTGGATGGTGCGGTGCACGTGGCGGCTCGCTTCCGGGTGGAAGC
This sequence comes from Stenotrophomonas sp. YAU14D1_LEIMI4_1, assembly GCF_003086815.1. NCBI lineage: Bacteria > Pseudomonadati > Pseudomonadota > Gammaproteobacteria > Lysobacterales > Lysobacteraceae > Stenotrophomonas > Stenotrophomonas sp. YAU14D1_LEIMI4_1. The sequence continues at coordinate 3,947,117 of NZ_CP025997.1, forward strand.
TGATGTAGGTGGCACCGGCCTCGGCGAAATCGGGAATGATGCGGTCCACCGGCTCGACCATCAGGTGCACGTCGATCGGCGCGGTGACGCCGTGCTTGCGCAGCGCCTGGCAGACCATCGGGCCGATGGTCAGGTTCGGCACGTAGTGGTTGTCCATCACATCGAAATGGACCCAGTCCGCACCGGCGGCCAGGACGTTGTCCACTTCCTCGCCCAGGCGGGCGAAATCGGCGGACAGGATGGACGGGGCGATGAGGCAGTTGGACATGGCCGGGGCCTTGGGCACGAGGGGAAAGGGGTTCAGCGCTTGCGCAGGGTCTTGATGCGGTCGTAGGCGGCATTGATGCGCCGCGACTTCTGTTCGGCCTGCTGCTGCAGCTCGGGGGCGGCGCCACCCAGCTTGTCGGGGTGGTACTGGGAAATCAGCTTGCGGTAGGCGCGCTCGATCTCGGCGTCGGTGGCCTCGGAGGTCAGCCCCAGCTCCCGGTACGGGTTTTCCTTGTTCAGGCGGAACCAGTCGCTGTCGAAGGCGTGGCCCAGCAGCAGGCCCACCACCGCCCCGAACAGCGGATTGGGCCGGAACAGCAGGGCCCCGGCGATGAATCCGAGCAGTTTTCCGTACCAGCGCATGGCGTTCCGGGGGTGACCGACGAAATGGACGATCATTTTACGTCACAGCGGGCCCGGACCGCTTTACACTAGGCCGCCCGCTGGTCAGCGGGCCCGCCGGGTCCGTTGGGCAGCCGTATCGACAAAGCCCCAGGAGTGCCCGTGCCGACCACGCTGTTGCAATCCGATCTCCCCGGCCTGCCCTTGCGCCATCGCGGCAAGGTGCGTGATGTGTTCGATATTCCGCGCGAGCGGCTGCCGGCAGGGACCCCGCCGGGCGATTACCTGCTGATGGCGGCCACCGATCGCCTGTCGGCGTTCGACGTGGTGCTGCCCGACCCGATTCCGGGCAAGGGCGAGATGCTCTGCCAGGTGTCCAATTTCTGGTTCGCCAAGACCGCCCACCTGATGCCCAACCACCTGACCGGCATCGATGTGGCCAGCGTGCTGCCCGAGGGCGTGGACCCGGCCCTGTATGCCAAGCGCGCGGTGGTGACCCGCAAGCTGAAGCCGGTGCCGGTGGAAGCGATCGCCCGCGGCTACCTGATCGGCAGTGGCTGGAAGGACTACCAGCGCACCGGCAAGGTGAGCGGCATCGACCTGCCCGACGGCCTGCGCCAGGCCGAGCAGCTGCCCGAGCCGATCTTCACCCCTTCGACCAAGGCCGCCGTGGGCGACCATGACGAGAACATCGATTTCGATGCGATGGTCAAGCAGGTGGGTGCGGACCTGGCCGAGCGCGTGCGCGATGCCACCCTGCGCATCTACAAGTTCGCCGCCGATTACGCCCGCGAGCGCGGCATCATCCTGGCCGATACCAAGTTCGAGTTCGGTACCGATGCCGATGGCCGTCTGTACATCATGGACGAGATGCTGACCCCGGATTCCTCGCGTTACTGGCCGGCCGACGAGTACGAAGTGGGCACCAGCCCGCCGAGCTACGACAAGCAGTTCGTGCGCGATTACCTGGAGACGCTGGACTGGGGCAAGACCGCCCCGGGCCCGACCATCCCGGCCGAGATCATCGAGCGCACCCGCGCCAAGTACGCCGAGGCGCTGCAGCGCCTGGCCGGCATCAGCGTCGACTGATGCCCCCTGCGCCCCCGGCCTGCGCGGCTGGGGGCGTTCCGGTAGAGTCGACCGTTGGTCGACTGCTCTCCGTTCAAACCGCGGAAATCGCCGCGCTGCGCGCGGTAGTCGACCAACGGTCGACTCTACCCCGTCGTTTCCACACAGTCGGTCCCACCCGGTCGGTCCCCCCGGTCGGTTCCACACAGTCGGCCCCACCCGGTCGCCCCCACCATTCGACGCCCCCCATCACCGCGCGGCGCTGCGGGAGTATGCTGGCCGCATGCAGACCACCACCCAGCTTGCACGCCCCGTCGATCGCTACTTCGCCAGCTATTCCGACGACCACCAGAACCCGATCAACCAGGCCATCCACGTGGTGGCGGTGCCGGCCATCCTGTGGTCGGTGGTGGCCCTGCTGTGGTGCGTGCCGCCGCTGATCACCTGGTTCCAGTACGGCATCTGGGCGGCGTTTGCGATGTTCAGCGCCTGGTGCTTCTACAACAAGCTGTCGCGCCCGCTGGGCATCGGCATGCTCATCCAGTTCTTCGTGTTCGGCTGCCTGTGCCGCCTGCTGGAAGCCGAAATCGGCCTGCATGCGTTGCGCTGGCTGGCGGTAGGCGTGTTCGTGGTAGCCTGGATCGCCCAGTTCATCGGCCACAAGTTCGAGGGCCGCAAGCCCAGCTTCCTGACCGATCTGACCTACCTGCTGATCGGCCCGGCCTGGGTGATGGCCAAGCTGTACCGCAAGCTGGATTGGCGCTACTGATCGCCGGGCGGCTTTCCTGAACGGGGCCGCGCGCTCACTGTGGCTGTACGCCGTGCCTGCCACGCTGCCGGCCAGGCCGTGGCTGAACCCATCCGTTGCCGAACCACGTGAACCCGCAGCCCCTGTGGTGCAGGGCCTGCGCCCTTCCGTGCGCGGGCGTAGGGGCCGATTCGGCAAAGCCGCCACACGTACCCGGCAAGGCCGCAAACGCCCCCTATTGCACCGCAAAAAACATGAATACCGCACGTTACATGCTGTTTGTCGCCGTTACATGGGTTTCGGCGACATTTGACTGACTGTTAGACTCACTGACCTGCTCGTGAATCATGGATTCCCTGCATGCTCCCCAGCCTGCCCCTGCTGCTGGCCCTGCCGTTCCTGATGGCAGCGGCCGTTGCCGCCTTCCCCCGTAGTTCGCGCACCACTGCTGCCTGGCTGGCGGCGCTGGCGCCGTTGGGCGGGCTGGCCATTCTTGGCTGGCTGACCCCAGCGGTGATGGACGGCGAGGTGGTGCGCAGCGTGGTGCCCTGGCTGCCGCAGATCGGGCTGGATTTCGCCCTGCGCCTGGATGGCCTGGCCTGGATGTTCGCCGGCATGGTGCTGGGCATCGGCGCGCTGGTGGTGCTGTATGCGCGCTACTACCTGAGCAGCCAGGACAACGCCCACCGCTTCTACTGCTACCTGCTGCTGTTCATGGGCGCCATGCTGGGCATGGTGATTTCCGGCAACCTGCTGTTGCTGATGATCTTCTGGGAAATGACCAGCATCAGCTCGTTCCTGCTGATCGGCTTCTGGTCACACCGGCAGGACGCCCGCGAGGGCGCGCGCATGGCGCTGGTGATCACCGGTGGCGGTGGCCTGGCCCTGCTTGGTGGCGTGCTGCTGATCGGCCGCATCGTCGGCAGCTTCGACCTGGACGTGGTGCTGGCCGCCGGCGAGCAGATCCGCGCCAGTGCGCTGTACCCGTATGCGCTGTTCCTGGTGCTGGCCGGCATCTTCACCAAGAGCGCGCAGTTCCCCTTCCATTTCTGGCTGCCGCACGCGATGGCCGCCCCCACCCCGGTGTCGGCGTACCTGCATTCGGCCACCATGGTGAAGGCCGGCGTGTTCCTGCTGGCACGCCTGCACCCGGCGCTGGCCGGCAGCGATCTGTTCTTCTACACGGTCAGTGGCATTGGTGCGCTCACCCTGCTGATCGGCGCCTGGAACGCGATCTTCCAGCACGACCTGAAGGGCCTGCTGGCCTATTCGACCATTTCCCACCTGGGCCTGATCACCCTGCTGTTCGGCCTGTCCACGCCGATGGCAGTGGTGGCCGGCGTGTTCCATATCCTCAACCACGCCACGTTCAAAGCGTCGTTGTTCATGGCCGCCGGCATCATCGACCACGAGACCGGCAGCCGCGACATGCGCCGCCTGGGCGGCCTGCGCAGGTTGATGCCGTTCACCAGTGCGCTGGCCATCATTGCCTCGCTGGCGATGGCCGGCATTCCGCTGCTCAATGGCTTCCTGTCCAAGGAAATGCTGTTTGCCGAGGCGCTCACCGCTGGCGGCCCGGGCACCATGCGCATGGCGGTGTCGATCGCCGCGCTGCTGGCCGGCGTGTTCGGCGTGGCCTACAGCCTGCGCTTCGTGCACGACACCTTCTTCGGCGATGGCCCGCACGACCTGGACCACGTGCCGCATGAGCCACCGCGCTGGATGAAGGTGCCGGTGGAGATCCTGGTGGTGATCTGCGTAGCAGTGGGCATTGCCCCGGCGCTGACCATCGCCCCGGTGCTGCACGCCGGTGCGGCGGCCATCCTGGGCCCGGCCATGCCCGAGTACAGCCTGTCGGTCTGGCATGGGTTCAACCTGCCGCTGGCGATGAGCGCGGTAGGCGTGGTGGGCGGCGTGGCGCTGTATTTCGGCCTGCGCAGGCTGATCAACCTGCACGGCGTGCAGAACACCGCCACCGGCCGCAACGTGTTCCATGCGCAGCTGGATGCGCTTTCCGCGCTGGCCATGCGCCTGACCAACGGCATTGCCAACGGCAGCCTGCAGCGCATGCTGCTGGGCCTGGTGCTGGTGGCGGTGGTGGTGGGCGCGGCGCCATTCGTGGCCAACCCGGGCTCGCCCAACTGGACCAAGCCGCAGCCCATTCCGCTGCTGGGCTGGGCGCTGTGGCTGGTGATGATGGGCTGCGCGGTGGCCACCCTGCGCATCTACAAGCAGCGCCTGTTGGCAGTGCTGCTGGTGGGCGGCGTAGGCCTGATGGTCGCCCTGACCTTCGTGTTCCTGTCCGCACCGGACCTGGCCCTGACCCAGCTGCTGGTGGAGATGGTGACTCTGGTGCTGATGCTGCTGGGCATGAACTACCTGCCTGCACAATCCGGCCCCGAGCGGCCGCGCTGGCGCAAGCGCCGCGATGCGGTGATCGCCATCATCGCCGGTGCCGGCCTGGGTGCGCTGGCCTACACCGCCATGACCCTGCCGCCGAACACCATGGCCGGTGAAATGCTGGCGCGCTCGCTGCCCGAGGCCTACGGCCAGAATGTGGTGAACGTGATCCTGGTGGACTTCCGCGGTTTCGATACCTTCGGCGAGATCACCGTGTTCGGCATCGCCGCGCTGGTGGTGCACGCCCTGCTGCGGCGTACCCGCATGGCGCCGGAACAGATCATGCCCGGCCCGCCGATCAAGCTGCCGGTGCCGGCCGACCTGGCCCAGATCATGTTCCCGCTCACCCTGACGGTGTCGATCTTCCTGTTCCTGCGCGGCCACAACGCGCCCGGCGGCGGCTTCATTGCCGGCCTGGTGCTGGCGGTGCCGCTGCTGATCCAGTACGTGATCCAGGGCTCGGCGTCGGTGGAATCGCGCTTCGGCTTCGACTACATCCGCTGCATCGGTGCCGGCCTGCTGATCGCCCTGCTCAGCGGCTGCGCCTCGATGCTGTTCGGCGTGCCGTTCCTGACCAGCGGCCATATCGACCTGCACCTGCCGCTGATTGGCGAGGTGCCGCTGGCCAGCGCGATTGGTTTCGATATCGGCGTGTACCTGGTGGTGTTCGGCGGCGCCATGCTGATGCTGTCGATGATGGGCACGATCAAACCCTCGCGCACCCGCACCGCGCGCAAGGGCGAGATCGATCTGCAACGCCGTTCGGCCCTGACCGGGGAGATGCACTGATGGAACTGGCCCTGGCCACTGCGATCGGCGTACTGACCGCCATCGGTATCTACCTGCTGCTGCGTGCGCGCAGCTTCGATGTGATCCTGGGCATGACCTTCCTGTCCTACGCCACCAACCTGCTGATCTTCGCCGGTGGTCGCGTGGTGCAGGGCAAGGCGCCGGTGCTGCAGGAAGGCATGGACAGCCACCTGGGCAACTACACCGACCCGCTGCCGCAGGCGCTGGTGCTGACCGCCATCGTGATCGCCTTTGCGATGACCGCGGTCAGCATCGTGCTGGCCATGCGCAGCCGCAGCGACAACCACAGTGACCACGTGGACGCCCACGAACCGGACGACGACGCACCGCCGCGCCGGGGCGAGGACCACGCATGAACCATCTGGTGATCCTGCCGATCCTGGTTCCGCTGCTGGGCGCTGCGCTTTCGCTGTTCGTCGAACACCGCCGCTACGGCCCGAAGGTGCAGCGCGCGGTGGCCTGGACCGCACTGGGCGCGCTGGCGCTGGTGGTGGGCCTGCTGTTTGCCGCCACCGCCGGCGGTGACATCCAGGTCTATCTGCTGGGCGACTGGCCGGCGCGGCTGGGCATTGCCCTGGTGGCCGACCGCCTGTCGGCGTGGATGCTGCTGACCACCCTGCTGCTGGCCATTCCCTGCCTGCTGCACGCGTGCTCGGGCTGGGACCGGCGCGCACCGCACTTCCATGCGCTGTTCCAGTTCCAGCTGGTGGGCCTGAACGGTGCGTTTCTGACCGGCGACATCTTCAATCTGTTCGTGTTCTTCGAGGTGATGCTGATCGCCTCCTACGGCCTGCTGCTGAGCGGCGGCCGCGGCCTGCGCATGCGCATCGGCCTGCATTACGTGGTGTTCAACGTCACCGCCTCCACCCTGTTCCTGATTGCCCTGGGCCTGCTGTACGCCTCGCTGGGCTCGCTGAACATGGCCGAGCTGTCGCAGCGCATCGCGCAGGTGCCGCCGGCGCAGCTGACCCTGGTGAAGGCCACCATGGGCCTGTTGCTGCTGGTGTTCTGCGCCAAGGCCGCGCTGATGCCGCTGTACCTGTGGCTGCCCGAGGCCTATTCGCGCGCGCCGGCAGCGGTGGCCGCACTATTTGCGATCATGACCAAGGTCGGCCTGTACGCGGTGCTGCGCATCCAGATGCTGTGGTTCGGTGAGGATGCCGGGGCGATGGCCGGCTACGGCCGCGAGTGGCTGCTGTGGGCCGGCGTGGCCACCCTGGTGCTGGGTGGTCTGGGCGCATTGGCCGCCACCCGCCTGCGCGTGCTGATTTCCTACCTGGTGATCGTCTCGGCGGCCACGCTGTTCATTGCCTTCGCGGTGGGCACGCCGCGGGTGCTGTCCGCCGGCCTGTACTACCTGCCGCACAGCAGCTTCGTGGCCGCAGCACTGTTCCTGGTGGCCGATCTGATCCGGCGCCGCCGCGGCGGTGCCAGCGATCGCAAGGAAGTGGTGGCGCCGATGCCGGGCAAGGAAACGCCGGCGGTGCTGTTCCTGATCGGCGCGGTGTCGGTGGCCGGCCTGCCGCCGCTGTCCGGCTTCCTGGCCAAGGCCGCACTGCTGGCCGGCATGCCGGCGCAGTACACCGGCGTGGTGTGGACGGCGGTGCTGGTCAGCAGCCTGCTGGTCATCATGGGCCTGACCCGCGGTGGCATCCGCCTGTTCTGGCGCGTGCCGGCACCGGACCCGGCGCTGCCGCCGCCGCGCAAGGCGCCGCTGCGCCGCGTCGAGCTGTATGCCGCCTGCCTGCTGCTGGCCTATGGCATCGGCATGACCCTGGGCGCTGCCCCGCTGATGCGCCACACCGATGCCATCGCCGCGCAGCTGCTGCAGCCGGGCGAGTACGTGCAGCAACTGCGTGCGACCACGCCGGAGATCCGCCAGCCATGAACGCACAGCGCTCGTTGTTCCGCCGCATCATCCCCTCGCCCGCCCTGAGCATCATGGTGGTGGCGTTCTGGGTGCTGATGTCCGACAGCTTCACCCTGGGCCAGATTGTGCTGGGCCTGGTGCTGGGCGTGGTGGTACCGCTGTTCGCCGCGCGCCTGGACCGGGAATTCGCCCGCATCGGCACGCTGCGGCCGGTGCCCAAGCTGCTGTTCGTCACCCTGTGGGACATTCTGGTGTCCAACATCCGGGTAGCGATCCAGGTGCTGGGGCCGGAAAAGAACATCCACCCCGGTTTCATCTGGTTGCCGCTGGACATCGCCAACATCCACGGCATCGCCGCGCTGACCAGCATGATCACCCTGACCCCCGGCACGGTGTCGGCTGCGTTGAGCGACGACCGCCGTTTCCTGCTGGTGCACGTGCTGCACCTGGACGACCCGCAGGAGCTGATCGACACGATCAAGCGCCGTTACGAAGCCCCGTTGATGGAGATCTTCCCATGACTGGATTCCAGATCATCCAGACCACCCTGGTGGTGTGCATGCACGTGGTCGGCCTGGCCATGCTGCTGGCTACCTGGCGCCTGCTGCGCGGGCCCACCGTGCCTGACCGCATCCTGGCGCTGGACACCCTGTCGGTGACTGCCATCGCCGAGCTGATGCTGTTCGGCATGTACCTGAACTCGGCCATCTACTTCGAAGCGGCGCTGGTGATCGCCATGCTCGGCTTCGGCAGCACGGTGGTGCTGAGCAAGTTCGTGCTGCGGCGGGACATCGTCGAATGATCACCTTCATCCAGATCGCGCTGTCGGTGCTGCTGCTGTTCGGCTGCTTCTTCATCCTGGTGGGCGCGCTGGGGCTGGTGAAGCTGTCCACCTTCTTCAAGCGCCTGCATGCGCCGACCAAGGCCAGCACGCTGGGCGTGGGCTGCGTGCTGGTGTGTTCGGTGTGCTACCACATCTTCCTGGGCCAGGACCCGCAGCCGCGCGAGCTGTTGATTACCGTGTTCCTGTTCATCACCGCGCCGATCAGCGCGCACCTGATGGCCAAGGCCGCGCTGTCGCTGCTGATGGAAACCCGGCCCAGCCTGCCCGGCAACGAACGCGCCGCCGAAGAGCAGTTGCCGCCGCCGGAACCGGAGCGGGAAGAGGAAACCAGCGCGCGTTGAGGGTGGGTGCGGTAGGTGCCGACCGTTGGTCGGCACGTGGGTAGAGTCGAGCTTGCTCGACTGAAGCGCGAAGATCAGTCGAGCAAGCTCGACTCTACGAAACCGCGGCGCTGTGCGTCCGTGCCGGCATTCAATCAGGCACTGGTCAAGGCGATTTCCAGGCCCACCCACGCCACGAACGCGCCCAGCAGGATCGCACCTTCCACGCGGCTGATCTTCAGATCGCCGCGCAGCATCGGGTACAGCACCAGCGCGAAGGCCAGCAGCGCCGGCAGTTCCAGGCGCACGAACGAGGCCGGCAGTGCCAGCGGCTGCAGCAGCCCCATCGCGCCGATCACCAGCAGCAGGTTCACCACGCTGGACCCCAGCACGTGGCCCAGCACCATGTCGCCGTGGCCACGACGCGCGGCGGCGATGGCCGCGGCCACCTCCGGCAGTGCCGTGCCGATCGCCACCGGCAGCAGGCCCACCAGCAAAGGCGACCAGCCCAGCGCGGTGCCGAAGTCCGCCGCCGCACCGACCACCAGGCGCGCGCCCCAGTACAGTGTCAGCGCGGCGATCAGCACCCGCAGCACGTTCAACGGCAGGCTGGTGCGGCTGAGCGCGGATTCGGCGATGACCGCCTGCACCTCAGGGCCTTCCAGGCGCCCGCGGCGCAGCAGCACGACCTGCACGATGACGAAGCCGACCACCAGCACGGCGGCCTCCCAGCGCAGCAGGCGGCCATCCAGGCCGAACACCATCAGCAGCAGCGCCGCCGCCAGCAATGACCACCACAGCACGGTCTGCAGGCGCGCGCGCAGCAGCAACGGCGCGGCAATGGCGGCCACGGCCAGGGTCAGGCCCAGGTTGGCGATGCTGCTGCCCATCGCGTTGCCCAGCGCCAGTTCGGGCTGGCCGACCAGCAGCGCGCGCGCGTTGACCGCCAGCTCCGGCAGCGAGGTGGCCACGCCCAGCAGCAACAGGCCGGCGGTGAAGGCACTGGCGCCGAAGCGCTGGGCCAGGCCGGCTACGGCCTTGACGATGGAGTCCCCGCCCAGGGCCAGCAACAGCAGGCCGAGCAGCAACCAGGCAATGGCTATGACGATCATCGAGCACTCCCCAGCGGTCGTGGCGCGATTCTACGCGCGGCGCCCCGCTGCCGGGGCGCCGCAGATCAAGGTTCAGCCGCAGCCCTCGGCGTAATCCACCTGCGGGGTCTTGCCCACCCGCCAGCCGCCCACCTTGCCGTCGGCGCCCAGCGCGAAGTCGACCACCGCCCCGCCCTCCTGTGCCGGGCGAACCCGCAGGTGCTGGGCCTTGTCGTCGTACTTGTCAGGAACCACGTCGCCGCGATCCGGGTACAGGGTCTGCAGCTCGCCCAGGGTCATGCCCACCCGGCCACCGCCGGGGGCGACGATGGCGCTGCTGCGCACGTCATAGCGCACCAGCTTGCGGCCTTCGATCATCAGACGCGGGTCTTCGGCATCCTGCGGGCGCAGGAAGTAGCAGCCGTCATTGCTGTCATCGGCCGGCAGCGGCTTGCCGGCGGCATCGGTGCCCAGCCCCTGCAGGGGGCTACCATAGCCGCTGCGCACCTCGGCAATGCCGGCACCCAGCATCACGCCGCCAAAGCCGTCCAGCCGCGCCGGGCTGTCACTGCGCGGGTCCACCGGCGAGGCCGTGGCCAGGTCGGCATCGGCGGGCACCGAGGCATCCTTGGCCGGGGCAGTGGCGGCAGGCTCGGCCGGTGCGCTCGGTTCCGGGGTGCGGTTGCAGGCGGCCAGCGACAACAGCAGCAGGCCAGCCAGGGGCAGGTGTTTCATGGGCGGTTTCCTGGGCACGGTGTGCAGGCACGCTAGCGCAGCGTGCGTGCAGGCGCTGCATTGTCATCGCGGTTTCATGCCGCGCGTTCAGGCTCGGCGTGCACCGACTTGGCTGTCCTTCCATGCAACCGCGCAAGACCGACCTCGCCCGAACCGCGCTGCAGGCCTATCGCGCGCCGCTGGACATGCGCCAGCGCCGGCTGCTGATCCTGTGCGATGGCCAGCGCAGCATTGCCGATCTGACCGGCCTGATCGGCCAAGAGGCACCGGCGATGGTGATCCAGCTGATCCAGGGGGGCTATCTGCAGACCGGGCCGGAAGCGACAGTCGCTGCGCCTCCAGCGGTACCGGTCGCGCGGGACCCTGCGCCGGTCCCGGCCGGGGTCGAGCGCCGCCGCTCGTTGGCGGCCGCACGCATTTACCTGCTGGGCATTCTGGAAATGCAGCGCAATGCACAGGCCGCGGCGTTGTTCCGCGACCTGCAGCAGGCGCGCGCGGAAGACCAGGTGCTGGCGGTGCTGCGCGCCGCGCTGGGCGTGCTGCCCGGCATGACCTCCGAAGGCTATTGCCAGCGGGTGCGGCAGCGGTTGTTGGAGGCGTTGCCGTTGGAGCATTGCGACGCCTTCGCGGCCACGGCGTAGCAGCGACCGGGTAGAGTCGACCGTTGGTCGACTGCTCTTGCCTGCAAATCCCGCGCTGCGCGCGTTGGTCGACCAACGGTCGACTCTACCCGCCTGTCCTGCCGGCCCCTACGCCGAACGGAAATTGTTGCGCAAGCCGTTCCAGCACTGCTGGTAATCGCCTTGGCGATGCGCTGCAGCCAGCGCCTGTGCGCTGGGACGAATCACCGCGCGGGTCTCGAACATGAAGGCCATGGTGTCCTTGATGACATCGGCCTTGGACAGGTCGGCGCTGGACGCCTTGTCGAAGGTCGGCGCATCGGGGCCATGCCCGCTCATGCAGTTGTGCAGCGACGCACCGCCGGGCACGAAACCTTCTGCCTTGGCGTCGTAGGCGCCGTGCACCAGGCCCATGAACTCGCTGGCGATGTTGCGGTGGAACCACGGCGGGCGGAACGTGTTCTGCGCCACCAGCCAGCGCGGCGGGAAAATGGCGAAATCCATGTTGCTGGTGCCGGGCGTGTCGCTGGGCGAATGCAGCACCAGGAAGATGGACGGGTCCGGGTGGTCGTAGCTGATCGAGCCGATGGCGTTGAAGCGGCGCAGGTCGTAGCGGTACGGCGCGTAGTTGCCGTGCCAGGCCACCACGTCCAACGGTGAATGGTCGATGGGCGCGCGCCACAGGCGGCCGTCGAACTTGGCGATCAGCTCGAAGTCGCCGTCGATGTCTTCGAAGGCGGCATGCGGGGTTTCGAAGTCGCGCGGGTTGGCCAGGCCATTGGCACCGATCGGGCCCAGGTCGGGCAGCTTCAGCAATGCGCCATGGTTTTCGCACACATAGCCGCGGCTGGGGCCGTCGGGCAGCTCGACGCGGAAGCGCACGCCGCGCGGAATCACCGCGATCTGCTGCGGCTCGATCTCGATCACGCCCAGCTCGGTCAGCAGGCGCAGCGCGCCCAGCTGCGGCACGATCAGCAGTTCGCCGTCGGCGCTGTAGAAGTAGCGGCCGACCATGTCTCGGTTGGCGGCATACAGGTGGATGCCGACGCCGGCGTGTGCATCGGGCGAACCGTTGCCGCCCATCGTGTACAGGCCTTCGACGAAATCGGTCGGCAGTTCCGGCAGCGGCAGCGGGCTCCAGCGCAGCTGGTTCGGCGACGCCGGCTGCGCGTTGTAATCGCATTGCAGCCGCGATTGCGCGAACGGGGTGAACTCGCCGTGGGTCACCGCCGGGCGGATGCGGTACAGCCAGCTGCGGCGGTTGCTGCCGCGCGGCGCGGTGAACGCGGTACCCGACAGCTGTTCGGCGTAGAGGCCATGGGCCACCTTCTGCGGCGAGTTCTGCCCGACCGGCAGTGCGCCGGGCACGGCCTCGGTGGCGAATTCGTTGCCGAAGCCGGACTGGTAGCCGCGGGCGGTGAGGGCGGTGGACATGGGGAGCTCCAGAGAACAGCGATGCCGGAACGGAAAGCCGCCGGGCATGGCCCGGCGCTACCGAGGGTGGTGCGTGCGGTGACCTTACAGCACGCCGCGGCGGATCTGGTCGCGCTCGATGCTTTCGAACAGCGCGGTGAAGTTGCCTTCGCCGAAGCCTTCGTTGCCCTTGCGCTGGATGATCTCGAAGAAGATCGGGCCGATGCAGTTCTGGGTGAAGATCTGCAGCAGCTTGCGCTGGTGGGTTTCCGGGTCGGCGTCGATCAGGATCTTGTTCCTGGCCAGGCGCGCCACGTCTTCACCGTGGTTGGGCACGCGCTGGTCGATCACATCGAAATAGGTTTCCGGCGTATCCAGGAAATCCACGCCCTGCGCGCGCATGGCTTCGACGGTTTCATAGATGTTGTCGGTGAAACAGGCGATGTGCTGGATGCCCTCACCCTTGTAGGCGTCCAGGTATTCGTTGATCTGGCTCTTCGGGTCGGACGATTCGTTCAGCGGAATGCGCACGATGCCGTCCGGTGCGGTCATCGCCTTGGACACCAGGCCGGTCTTCAGGCCCTTGATGTCGAAGTAGCGGATCTCGCGGAAGTTGAACAGGCGCTCGTAGTAATCCGACCACTGCTGCATGTTGCCGAAGTACAGGTTGTGGGTCAGGTGGTCGATGAAGGTCAGGCCGAAGCCGAACGGGTGCAGGTCGGCACCGGGCACGGCCTCGTAGTCGCCATCGAAGATGCTGCCGGCAGCGCCGTAGCGGTCCACCAGGTACAGCATGCAATCGCCGATGCCCTTGATGACTGGTGCGTTGACGGCCTTGCTGTCCGGCTTGAAGGCCACCGCTTCGGCGCCGTTGCCCAGCGCGGTCTGGTAGACCTCAGCGCCCGGCTTCTGGAAGCGGATGGCGAAGCCGCAGGCACAGGGGCCGTGCTTTTCGGCGAAGTCGGCGGCGAACGAGTCGGGGTCTTCGTTGACCAGGAAGTTGACGTCGCCCTGGCGATAGACGGTAATCGGGCGCTGCTTGTGCTTGAGCACCGCGCTGAAGCCCATCCTGCGGAAGTAATCGTGCAGTTCCTGGCCACGGCCGGCCGGGGCGGCGAATTCGACGAACTCGAAACCATCGATGCCCATCGGGTTTTCGAAGGTGGTGACCTGCATGCCGGGGTTCGGGTGCGAGGCGGTCGGGACGGCGGTATTCATGGCGTGGCTCCGAATCGGTGCCGCATCGGCACAAACCAGGTGCGGGCGGGGTTGGACCCGGCGAGAATGCAGGGTACGGACCCAACCTTTATAGTTACAACTGAAACCACCAGCAAGGTGCACCGCAGCATGAACCCAGCCGATCCCGCCTCTACCCGCGTGCGCGCCTCGCACGTCCTGCTCGACCTGGAACAGTTCCTGCCTTACCGGCTGAGCGTGCTGTCCAACCGGGTCAGCGGCAACATCGCCAAGCTGTACGGCGACCGCTATGGCCTGGCCATTCCCGAGTGGCGGGTGATCACCATTTTGGCGCTGTACCCGGGCTCGTCGGCCAGTGAGGTGTCCGACCGCACGGCCATGGACAAGGTGGCCGTCAGCCGGGCCGTGGCGCGGCTGCTGGAGCGCGGCTTCATCAAGCGCGAAACCCATGGCGATGACCGCCGCCGCTCGGTGCTGGCGCTGTCGGCGGCCGGCTTCGAGGTGTACGAAACCATTGCGCCGCTGGTGATCGAGATCACCCGCAAGCTGATGTCGGTGCTGAGCGAGGAAGAGGAGCAGCTGCTGGAAAAGCTGATCCTGCGGCTGGCCGGCGATGGCCTGGAGCGGATGGGCGAAGGGGTTTAACCCCACCTAGCCTGGCGTTGTTCCGGGGTCAGAGCCCTTTCCTGCGGAAAGGGATCCGACCCCAAGGCTTCGGTTGGTTTGGTGGGGTCAGAGCCCTTTCCTGCGGAAAGGGATCCGACCCCGAGCGGGGTCAGCTCAGGTGCTTGCGCCGGGCATGGATCCACGGCACGGCCAGGGCGGCAATGGCGCCGCCAGCGAACCCCAGCGAGGCGGCCACGGTGGCCGCTTCCACCGCGCCCGGCAGGGCCAGCGCAGCGGTGACCAGCAACAGCGAAGGCAGGCCGACGAAGGTGCCCAGGAAGAAGGTCCAGCGCGGCGACCAGGTGTTGAGCTGCAGCAGGCTGACCGGCTGCCAGGCGTCGCCGGCGGTGTCCTCGGCAATCTTCGCCACCACCTTGGCCAGGTCCACTTCCGGCACCAGCTTGCCCGGGCGAGCCGCGGCAATGGCGTCGGCCACTGCGTCCACCGGCGGGAAACTGGCCGGCCACGCCGCCGGCGCCGTCACGCCGTAGGCGGTCAACAGCGGCACGCTCAGCCACGGGGCCAGCAGCGGCCGCAGCTTGCGCCGGCCGTACACACACCAGATCTGCGGCTGGCCATGGGCGGTCACGCTGTACAGCGCCAGTTCGCCCGGCGGCGGATAGCCCAGCATGGTCACCCGTGCGGCCAGGCTGTCCTGGTCCATGGCACGCAGGAAGCCGGGGCGGCTGCGCCCTTCCTGCATCCAGGCCAGGCCCAGCGCGCCGACCAGCCAGGCTTCGGCCACATCCTTGCTGCCGGCGCTGGCGCGCTCATCGCTGGCCAGGTACCAGGCCAGCGATTTCGGTTCGGCCACGTCCTGCACGCCCCAGCGGCTGTCATCGCCCAGCACGTGGCGCACCGGCAGCCGGGCCGGTGCGGTCTCACCGCGTTCGCCGGTCTGCAGAAACGGCAGCACGCCCTGGATGAAGCTGGACAGATCGATGGTACGCAGGCCACTGCCCTGCCATTCGGCGGGCAGCAGGCCGGTCAACTGGCCTTCGGCGGCCAGCCGGTCCAGGCGGGCCTTCTGCTCGACCAGTTTCTGCACGGCGCCCTTCAGCACCACGTTGTCGGGCAGCGCGATCTGCGGCAGCCGGTAGCGCGGCGGCGCAAGTTCCAGCGTGTCTTCGCCGGTACCGGCATCGTCCAGCAGGGTTTCCTGCGCGGGCAGGCCTACGCCTTCGGGGGCCGCGCCGTCGGCCGGTGTGCTGGCGGGGTCGGGCGATCGGTCGGCGTGGTCGCTGTGCATGGGCGCTCCTGCGGGTGGGGGCGGCAGTCGATTCGACTGAGGTCCTTGCCGTTAGCGGCCATGGAGGGGATTTCTGTAACCGTCGTGCACGGCAGTCGAGCAAGCAGCGCCGTCGAGCATGGCTCGACTCTACAGGGGGGGCGGGGTCAGCGCGGGGGCGCCCACTTTTCCAGGAAGGCCATGAAGCGGGCACGCTGGTAGCCCTTGCCTTCGCCCTTGGGCTTTTCCAGTTCGCCGGTGAACTGCGACTGCAGCAGGGTGCCGTCGGCGTCCAGCACGAACAGGTGCGGGTAGCCCTTCACCTGCGGGTACTGCGACAGGAAGGCGGTGTTCTCGTTGTCTTCGCTGTAGTTCACCTTCATCCAGACGAAGTTCGCATCGCGCAGGCGGCGCACTTCGGCATCGCCTTCGATGAACTTGTCCATGAGGTGGCACCACGAACACCACTCGCCGCCCACGTCCAGGATGATGCGCTTGTTGCCGCGCTGCGCTTCCACCTTGGCCGTTTCCAGATCGGCCTGCGGGTCGCGGGCCGGGTCGAAGCTGGCGTTGAGGCCGGCAATGGCGGCGATATCGGCCGCCGCCGGGGTGTTGCCCGAGGCCACCGGCACGCTGGGGTCAGCGGCCGGTGGCTCGGTGGGGCGGGTATCCAGGGGCTGGGTGGGTTCGGCCGGTGCCGGCGGCGGTTGCTGGGAACAGGCGCTGATCAGCGCTGCACACATCACGGCCACCACGGCCCTGCCGAACGTTGTACGCATGCCCACTGCCCTCGCGATTACTTGACGCCGTGCATCAGCTTGTTGATCAGCGGCGCGATCAGGAACAGGACCACGCCCGAACCGATCAACGCCCAGAACCCGAAGGTATACCCCTTCAGTGCCGATTCGATCGTCATGCCGCCTTCACCGCTGACCGCACCGGCGAAGATGCCCGACAGGTTGTTGCCGATGCCGGTGGACAGGAACCAGCCGCCCATGCCGAAGCCGACCAGGCGCACCGGGGCCAGCTTGGTCACCATCGACAGGCCGATGGGCGACAGGCACAGCTCACCCACCGACTGGATGACGTAGACCATGAACAGGGTCCAGAACGGGATCTTGCCGTCCACGACCATCTGCGACAGGGCGAACATCAGCAGGGCGAAGGCGGCGCCGTTGAACAGCAGGCCCAGGCCGAACTTGCGCGGGATGGACGGATTGGCGCGGCCCATGGCCACCCAGATCCAGGCAATGATCGGGGCCAGGGTGATGATGGCCACCGAGTTCACCGACTGGAACCACGCGGTCGGGAAGGTCCAGTCACCGAACTGGCGGTTGACGATGTTTTCGGCCAGGAAGGTGAACGAGCTGCCGGCCTGTTCGAAGAACATCCAGAACATCACGTTGAAGGCGAAGATGATCAGCATGGCGATCACGCGGTCGCGCTGCACCTTGCCCTCGCGGATGCCTTCCACCAGCAGCAGGATGGCCAGGGCGGTGAACATGGCGCCCAGGATCCAGGCCAGCGCGGTAGCACCGGTGGCCAGCAGGAAGTAGGCCACCGGAATGGCGACCACGGCACCGGCCAGCACCATCACGATGCGACCGAAGCCTTCGGCACCGGCCGGCGGTGCGCCAATGCCCTTCAGGCCGGCACGACCGATGTAGAACCACACCAGCGAGATCAGCATGCCCACGCCCGAGGCGATGAACACGACCTTGTACGACGGCATTTCCGAGGTGCCGAACACCTTGCGCGCCAGCCATTCGGTCAGCACCGGGGCGATCATCGCGCCGATGTTGATGCCCATGTAGAAGATGGTGAAGCCGGAATCGCGGCGTTCGTCCTTCAGGCCGTACAGCTTGCCCACCATGGTGGAGATGTTCGGCTTGAACAGCCCGTTGCCGACAATGATCGTGGCCAGGCCGAGCTTGAAGATGTGCTCCTGCGGCAGCGAGATCATGAACAGGCCGGCGGCCATGATGACCGCGCCGGTCAGGATCGAGCGCTGGTAGCCCAGCACCCGGTCGGCCACGTAGCCACCGAAGATGGCCGCGGCGTAGACCAGCGCCAGGTAGGCGCCATAGATGCGGCTGGCATCGCCTTCACCGGCGGCATTGCCGCTGTAGAACTGCGAGACGATGTACAGCACCAAGGCCCAGCGGATGCCGTAGAACGCAAAGCGTTCCCAGAATTCGGTCATGAACAGCATCCACAGCGGGCGCGGGTGGCCCAGCGTGGTCTTGAAGTCCGGCAGCGCCGGTTCTGGGGTGTTCGCAGTGGCGTCTAGGCTCATGCGGGTTTCCTGGTTCGGTGGATGGACGGCACATCCGCTGTGCGCTGGAGCAACGCGCGAGGATCACCGACTTGTGGCGTTCACGTCAAATACACGCCGTTTGAGGCAGGTCACGACCTGCTCGCTGAACTTGCATCTGAAACGATCCAGCCGGTCGCGGCAGGTCAAGCTGAATGGGGATCAGGCCTGATCTGCCGGGGGCCCGGCCTGCAGGGTGCTGCGCACCTGGAACAGTTCGGGGAAGAAGGTCAGCTCCAGCGCCTGCCGCAGGAAGCCCACGCCGGACGAGCCACCGGTGCCGCGCTTGAAGCCGATCACCCGCATCACGGTGCGCATGTGGCGGAAGCGCCAGAGCTGGAACGCGGTTTCCAGGTCAACCAGGTCTTCGCACAACGAATACTCGCGCCAGTAGCGGTCAGTGTCCTGGTAGATGCGTTCGAACACCGGCTGCAGGGCGTCGTCGGCCACGTGCGGCTGGGTCCAGTCGTGGCTGTCGTACAGCGCCGGCACGGCATGGCCGAAGCGGGCCAGGTACTTCAGGAATTCCTCGTACAGGCTGGGCGCTTCCAGCACGGTGCGCAGCTGCGCCTGGCCGGCCGGGTCGTGCTCGAACACCTGCAGCATCTGCGCGTTCTTGTTGCCCAGCAGGAACTCGATGTAGCGGTACTGCAGCGACTGGAAGCCCGAGGACGGGCCCAGCACGTCGCGGAAGCCCATGTACTCGGACGGGGTCAAGGTTTCCAGCACCGACCACTGTTCGGTCAGCTGGCGCAGCACCTGCTTGCTGCGGGCCAGCACCTTGCGGCACTGCCAGACCTCATCGCGCTGCAGGAAGCCGATCGCCGCACGCAGCTCGTGGCCCAGCAGCTTCAGCCACAGCTCCGAGGTCTGGTGCTGGATGATGAACAGCATCTCGTCGTGGTGCGGCGGGTTGGACAGCGGCTGCTGCGCGCTCAGCAGCTGGTCCAGCCGCAGGTAGCCGCCATAGGTCAGGCGCCCCTGCAGATCGGTGTGGATGCCAGCTTCGAGATCGCGTTGGTTGTTGTCGACGGACATGGGCGGGACCAGATCAGGGGCGGCAAGGGTAGCGCGTTGCCGCCGCGCTGGCAGCGGCGCCCACCGTACCGGGGCGTGCGGTGGCCCGAGGAGCCAGCCGCGATCCCCCGGCTGCGCGTGGAACCGTTTGCGCCGTTGCGCCAGCAGTCAGCCAAAGGCGTATTCTGATGCTTTGCAGCAACGACTGAATACGTTGTTGTTATTGGCCCCCCACCCGTCGGCAGGGGTACAACGGGGAATTGCCGTGTTGCGCCGCAGGAAGGCTATTTCGTACGCCTTCCTTAACATGGCGATTCATATCATTTGTAACTTCTCTGTCGAAGGTGCAGTACGCAATGACGGTAGCCGCCGAGTTCAAGATCGAATACCTGCAGTACCTGGACGCGGACGGCAAGCTCGTCCGCAACGACCTGCCCGAATCCCTGAAGGATCCGGCTGTCCTGGTGCCGCTGTTCAAGCAGATGCTGTACGTGCGCACGTTCGACAGCAAATCCATCGCGCTGCAGCGCACCGGCAAGCTGGGCACCTATGCCGCCTGCCTGGGCCACGAGGCCGCGCACGTGGGTATTGGCGCCGCGATGAAGCAGGGTGACGTGTTCGCCCCCAGCTACCGCGAGTACGGCGCCATGTTCATGCGTGGCGTGCGCCCGTACGACGTGCTGATGTACTGGGGCGGCGACGAGCGCGGCAACGACTACACCGGCAACGCGGTCAAGGACTTCCCGTTCTGCGTGCCGATTTCCACCCAGTGCCTGCATGCCGCCGGCGCTGCGCTGAAGTTCAAGTTGAACAACGAAGCGCAGATCGCGGTGGCGGTGTGCGGCGATGGCGGCAGCTCCAAGACCGACTTCTACGCCGCGCTCAATTCGGCCGGTGCCTACAAGCTGCCGCTGATCCTGTGCATCGTCAACAACGGCTGGGCCATCTCGGTGCCGCGTTCGGCCCAGACCGGCGCTGAAACCCTGGCCCAGAAGGGTCTGGCCGGTGGCCTGCACTGCCTGCAGGTGGACGGCAACGACCTGATTGCGGTGCTGGCCGCGATGGAACAGGCGCGCGAACGCGGCCTGGCCGGCGAAGGCGGCACGGTGCTGGAACTGATGACCTACCGCCTGTCCGACCACACCACCGCCGACGACGCCCGCCGCTACCGCGACGACGCCGAAGTGAAGGACGCCTGGACCCGCGAGCCGATGCTGCGCCTGCGCAAGTACCTGGTCGCCCAGGGCGTGTGGAGCGAAGCAGAAGAAAAGACCTGGGTCGAGCAGTGCGCGGCCAAGGTGGACGAGGAAGTGAACCAGTACCTCAACACCCCGGTGCAGCCGGTCGAGGCCATGTTCGACTACCTGTATGCCGACCCGCCGGCGGACCTGCTGGCCCAGCGCGCGGCTGCCATTGCCCTGGAGCAGCGCCATGGATGAGATCAAGCACGGCGCTTCCGCTTCCCAGGCCAATGCCGCCGACAGCGCCGCTGTCGCCGGTGGAGACATCGCAATGACCGCTACCCCCATCACCCTGATCGAAGCCATCACCCAGGCCCTTGCCTGGGAGCTGGAACACGACCCGTCGGTGCTGGTGCTGGGCGAGGACGTGGGCGTGAACGGCGGCGTGTTCCGCGCCACCGCCGGCCTGCAGCAGCGCTTCGGTTCGCAGCGCATCCTCGACACCCCGCTGGATGAAACCACCATTGCCGGCCTGACCGTCGGCCTGGCCGCACAGGGCATGAAGCCGGTGGCCGAAGCCCAGTTCGACGGCTTCGTCTACCCGATGGTGGACCACATCATCTGCCACGCCGCGCGCCTGCGTACTCGTACCCGTGGCCGCCTGCACTGCCCGATGGTGCTGCGCGTGCCGTGGGGCGGTGGCATCCGCGCGCCGGAACACCACAGCGAAGCCAACGAATCGATCTTCACCAACGTGCCGGGCCTGCGCGTGGTGCTGCCGTCCAGCCCGCAGCGTGCCTATGGCCTGCTGCTGGCCGCCATGCGCGATCCCGATCCGGTGATCTACATGGAACCCAAGCGCATCTACCGCCAGTACAAGGAAGTGGTCGTCAACGACGGCGAAGCGCTGCCGCTGGATGTCTGCTTCGTGCTGCGCGACGGCACCGACGTGACCCTGGTTGCCTGGGGCGCACAGGTGAAGGAAGCGCTGGAAGCGGCCGACAAGCTGGCCGGCGAAGGCATCAGCGCCGAGGTGATCGACGTGGCCACCCTGCGCCCGCTGGACTTTGCCACCATTGCCGAATCGGTGGCCAAGACCGGCCGCTGCGTGGTCGTGCAGGAAGCGCCGAAGACCGCTGGTTTCGGTGCCGAGATTGCCGCCCGCCTGGCCGAAGAATCGCTGTATGACCTGCTGGCCCCGGTCGAGCGCGTTACTGGCTACGACACCCACATTCCGCTGTTCCGCCTGGAAATGAAGTACCTGCCCAGCGTGGATCGGATCGTGACCGCGGCCAAGCGCGCGGTGGCGGCGGGCTGACATGCGGGCCCGCCTGCTGGGGGCTTACCGCAGCCAATATTCCAATCCGCTCCGGTTCCGCACCGGCCAGATCGTCGAAGTGGGTGTACGTGACGAAGAATGGCCGGCGTTTGCCTGGGTACGCAGCAACGATGGGCGCGCCGGCTGGGCGCCCGTCGCCTGGCTGCAGCCGCTGGACGAAGGTCGCGCCGAAGCTCTGCGCGACTACGACGCCCGCGAGCTGGATGTGGAAAGCGGCGAGATGGTGAAGCTGCATCACGAACATGGTGGGTGGTGGTGGTCCGAGCGCGCCAACGGCGCGACGGGCTGGCTGCCTGCCCGCGAACTGGAACTGCTGGAAGAGAACTGCACATGAGCCAGACCAAGAACTTCAACCTGCCCGACCTGGGCGAAGGCCTGCCGGACGCAACCATCGTGGAATGGTTCGTGAAGGAAGGTGATGTCATCAAGCTGGACGAACCGCTGGTGTCGATGGAAACGGCCAAGGCCGTGGTGGAAGTGCCCTCGCCGGTGTCCGGCAAGGTGCTGAAGCTGTCCGGCGCGGCCGGCGACATCATTCCCACCGGTTCGGTGCTGGCCAGCTTCGAGATCGACCCGAACCTGCCGCAGCGCGCCGATGGCCAGGACACCGGCCACAGCCACGGCCATGCCCCGGCACCGGCTGCCGCCGCACCGACCCCGCCGCCCATTCCGACTGCAGCCCCGGCCGCGGCCGTGGCCGAAGAAGCCAAGGCCGAGCGCGATGACGCCGGCACCGTGGTCGGCGCCATGCAGAGCTCCAACGCCGTACATACCGAACAGGCGCTGGCCGTCGGTGGCGTCAAGGCCGTGCCGGCCGTGCGTGCCACCGCGCGCAAGCTGGGCGTGGACCTGTCGCGCGTGCGTGCCACCGGCGCCGATGGCGCGGTGACCATGGCCGACGTCAAGCAGGCCGCCGCCAACGGCACCGCCAAGCTGGGCGCCGCCCCGGCACCGGCTTCTGCCGCTGCTTATGCAGCGCCGGCCCCGGCGCAGGTGTCGGCACCGGTGCAGAGCGAAGCCCGCACCCCGCTGTCGGCTGCCGGCAAGCCCATGCGCACCCAGCCGCCGGGCGTGGTCGCCAAGGGCCAGCCGGAACCGCTGAAGGGCGTGCGCCGCAACATGGCGCGGGTGATGGCCGACGCGCACAGCAAGGTCGTGCCGACCACGCTGAACGACGACGCTGACATCCACGCCTGGCTGCCGGGCAACGACGTGACCGCGCGCCTGGTGCGTTCGATCGTGGTGGCCGCGCAGAAGGTGCCGGCCATGAATGCCTGGTTCGACGGTGACGCACTGACCCGCACCCTGCACGCGCAGGTGGACATCGGGATTGCCGTGGACACCGACGACGGCCTGTTCGTGCCGGCCCTGCGCAATGCCGACATGCTCGACGCGCGCGGCATCCGCGAAGGCGTGAACCGTCTGCGCGAGCAGGTGGAATCGCGTTCCATCGCCGCCTCGGAACTGAGTGGCTACACCATCTCGCTGTCCAACTTCGGCATGTTCGCCGGCCGCTACGCCACCCCGGTGGTCGTGCCGCCGTGCGTAGCCATCGTCGGTGCCGGCCGTGCCCGCCACCAGATGACCCCGGTGATGGGCGGCGTGGAAGCGCACAAGGTCATCCCGCTGTCGGTCACCTTCGACCACCGCGCGGCCACCGGCGGCGAAGCAGCCCGCTTCCTGCGCGCGATGATGGACGACCTCGCGCTGGCCAGCTGATCGACCCATTGATGGGTGGGTGTTGACTGAAAAACGCCGGGCACTGCACGGCGTTTTTTTGTGGGCGAAACGTGGCGATGAACTGCCTTGGCATTTGCCTTGGCATTTGCCTTGGCATTTGCCTTGGCATTTGCCTTGGCATTTGCCTTGGTAGAGTCGAGCTTGCTCGACTGCTGTTCGCGAAGAGCAGTCGAGCAAGCTCGACTCTACGAAAAGCGGAGAGCGAAGAGCCAAGGCAGTCGAGCAAGCTCGACTCTACGAAAAGCGGAGAGCGAAGAGCCAAGGCAGTCGAGCAAGCTCGACTCTACCGCTCAGCCCACCAGATCCTGCGACGGCACGACGTGCTCGCCCGGCGCCGGGGCCAGCGCGGCATCCACCAGCGCCCGGGCAATACGCTCGGCCGGGTTGATCCGCCAGGCCCGGGGTAGCACCGGGTCCAGCGCGCCCAGCACCTTCAGTGCGAACGCTTCGCCACGGCGCACCTGCTGGCGATGGCCGCCAATCAAGCCTGGCCGCACCAGGGTGAGCGAGGCGAACTCCAGCGCCCGCAGGTCGCGCTCCAGCTCGCCTTTCACCCGGCTGTAGAACACTGCCGAACGCGGGTTGGCCCCGGCCGCGGAATTCAGCACGAAGGCGCGTGCGCCCTGGGTGCGGGCCGCATGGGCGAAGGCCAGCGGGTAGTCGTGGTCGATCCGGTAGAACGCCTGGCGGCTGCCGGCCTGGGCCATGGTGCTGCCCAGGGCGCAGATGACCGCGTCCACCTGCGCCCAGTCCGGCGCCTCGGGCACTGCGTCGAAGGACAGCACCGGCGCGTGCAGCTTGGCATCACGCAGGTCCAACGGCCGCCGCGTGGGTGCCACCACGGCGCGGCAGCGCGGGTCGTCCAGCAGCATCGGCAGCGCCAGCCCGCCCACCAGCCCGGTCGCCCCCAGCAACATCACACGCATACCCACCCCCACTGCTGCATTCTGTGGCCCCATGCTATCCGTTCAAGCCGTGCGCGGCCGCGCCGATATGCTGGAACCAGCCCCTGCCACCCCCGGGATTCGCTCCATGACGGACCAGCCAGACCACCGCCCTGCCCCCGGCACCGCCCTTGGGCCGCCGGCGCGCGTCCGCGCGGTGGTGGACGATGGCCGGGCCGACCGGGTGGTACTGCAGGGCGGCGGCGGCGTGGCCCTGCAGCAGCTGTTCGCCGGCGCCGATGCGCCCGAGCCGCTGCTGGCCGCCTTCGCCAACGGCATGGCCACCCTGCCCGGCGAGCTGGGCGACATGGGCGACCGCCTGCAGTCGGCCCAGGCCAGCGCCGATTGGCCGCGCTACGGCCGGGCCATGCGCCAGCTGATCGACAAGTACATCCGCACCATCGAACAGCACTCCCCCGATGGCCAGCCCGAAAGCCTGCGCCTGTCCGAACAGTTGCGGCTGCTGCTGGGCGGTGCGGTGGTGGCCCTGCTGCAGCACGACCCCGACCTGCGCGAGCAGGCCCAGGCGCTGGCAACCCGCCTGCGCCAGTGGCAGCCCGGCGTGGCGCTGGAACCCATTGAACAGGGCGTGCGTGAACTCGGCCACCAGGTGGGCGTGCGCGCAGAAAGCTGGCAGGAACAGCAGGCCCTGCTGCTGGAACTGTTCGCCCTTTTGCTGGAAAACGTGAGCGAGCTGCTGGACGACCGCAGCTGGCTGCAGGGCCAGATCACCGCCGTGCAGCAGCTCCTGACCGGCCCGCTGGACACCGAAGCGGTGGAACGCACCCGCGCCGAACTGCGCGAAGTGATCTACAAGCAGGGGCTGCTGCGCCAGGGCATCGATGAATCCAAGGCCGCCATGCGCGGGCTGATGGGCGAGTTCATCGAACGCATGGATGGCATGGCCACCAGCACCGGCGAATACCACGACCGTATCGGCAGCTATGCGCTGCAGCTGCGCGAAGCACGCAGCATCGCCGATCTGAACCAGCTGCTGCAGGAAGTGATGCATGACACCGGCAAGGTGCAGCAGCAGGCGGCGCAGGCACGCGACCATCTGGCCAGCGCGCGCGCCGAGGTGGAACGCGCCGAACAGCGCATCACCGAACTGGAACAGGAACTGCGCGAGGCCGGAGACCTGGCCCGCATCGATCCGCTGACCCAGGCCCTGAACCGCCGCGGCCTGGACGAACTGCTGCAGCGCGAGCTGGCCCGTGCCGCGCGCAACAACACGCCGCTGGGGCTGGCGGTGATCGATCTGGACGACTTCCACCAGACCAACGAGGCCCACGGGCACGCCGGTGGCGATGCACTGCTGCAGCACCTTGTATCGGTGTGCCGGCTGCTGCTGCGGGCCACCGATGGCGTGGCCCGCCTGGGCGGCGATGAATTCGTGCTGGTGCTGCCCGATGCGCAGGGCGCGGACAGCATGGCCACGGTCCAGCGTCTGCAGCGTTCACTGGCGCACCGTGTGCTGACCGTGCGCGACCAGCGCGTGCCGGTGCATTTCAGCGCTGGCTTGGCGCAGTGGCAGCCCGGCGACGATGCGCAGAGCCTGCTGCGGCGGGCCGATGATGCGCTGTACGAGGCCAAGCGCCACGGCAAGAATCGCGTACAGGCGGGATGATGCGATCCGCCGGGCATGGCCCGGCGCTACCGTGCGGGTGGTGGTAGCGCCGTGCCATGACCGGCGGCCATAGTCAGCGCCCGCGCAGCTTCTGCAAGCCGGTTACCGCGGCCAGCACAATGGCGCCGGCCACGATACCCACCACCATGTTCGCCGCCGCGCTGATCAGCCAGCCCCACTGCCCTTCCCCACCCATCGCCTGCACCGCGTGGTGCAGCGCCGGGATGTTGTGCACCAGGATGCCGCCGCCCACCAGGAACATGGCGATGGTGCCGGCCACCGACAGGAACTTCATCAGCCACGGCGCCGAGCGCACCAGGCCCCGCCCGAACGCGGCCACCGCCCCGCCCTTGCGCGACAGGTACAGGCCCACGTCGTCCAGCTTCACGATGCCAGCCACCAGGCCATAGACGAACACCGTCATCGCCAGCGCCACCACGGTCAGGGTCAGCACCTGCTGGGTGAACGAGGCCACCGCCACCACGCCCAGGGTCAGCACGATGATCTCGGCCGACAGGATGAAGTCGGTGCGGACCGCGCCCTTCACCTTGTCCTTTTCCCACGCCACCATGTCCACCTGTTCATCAGCCAGCGCCTTGCGGCGTTCGGCCTGGTGCTCGGCGTCCTCGTCGGCGGAATGCAGGAAGCGGTGCGCCAGCTTTTCCACGCCTTCAAAGCACAGGAAGGCACCGCCGATCATCATCAGCGGCACGATCAGCGGCACGTTCCAGCCACGGCTGTGCAGCCAGGCTTCCAGCGCGCTGATCGCCAGCGCCGCCGGCACCAGGATCACCTTGTTCACCAGCGAGCCCTTGGCCACGGCCCACACCACCGGCAGCTCACGGTTGGCGTTCACGCCGGTGACCTGCTGCGCGTTCAGCGCCAGATCGTCGCCCAGCACGCCGGCGGTCTTCTTTGCGGCAACCTTGGTGAGGATCGAGACGTCGTCCAGCAAGGTGGCAATATCGTCGAGCAGGGCAAACAGACTGGCACCGGCCATGGCACTTCCAGAGAGGGAATGGACGGATTCTGACCGATCAGGGGCAACGGCGGTAGCGGGTTCACCGCGCGCCTACCGCACTGCGGGGACACTGGGGGTGTTGCCCTTCCGCCGGGCGTGGCCCGGCACTACCAACAGGGTGCCGTCGCTTTCAAGGAGTGTCGTTTGAGCAATCCGTCCACCGCCCCGGGCAATCCACCGCTGGTCACAGGCATGAACCGGCGCAGCCAGATCCTGCGCCTGCTGATGCGCTATCGCCATTCCGGCGTGTTTTCCGGCATGAACCTGGACGCGGCGGGCAGCCATACCGACGTGCCGCCCGACGGCAATCCCGAACAGTTCGTCAGCGACCTGGAAGCGCTGGGCCCCACGTTCGTGAAGCTGGGGCAGATGCTGTCCACCCGCCCGGACATGGTGCCGGTGGAGTTCGCCACCGCGCTGGAGCGCATGCAGGAAAAGGTGGCCGCCATTCCAGTGCAGCGCATCCACGCCATCGTGGAACAGGAACTGGGCGCGCCGGTGAACAAACTGTTCGCCTCGTTCGACCCGGAGCCGCTGGGCTGCGCGTCCATTGCGCAGGTGCATCGCGCCGTGCTGCGCGATGGACGCCAGGTGGCCGTGAAGGTGCAGAAGCCGGAAGTGGCCGCGCAACTGCGCTCGGACCTGGAAGCACTGCGCAGCTTCGCCCTGGCCGCCGATCACCTGACCCAGGTGGGCCGCCGCGTGCGCCTGCGCGACTGGCTGAACGAGTTCGCCAAGACCCTGATGCAGGAACTGGATTACCACGCCGAGGCCGAGAACCTGGCGCGCTTCGGTCGTCACCTGAAGCCGTTCCGGCGCCTGTGGGTGCCGCAGCCGCTGTGGGATTTCAGCAGCCAGCGCGTGCTGACCATGGAACTGGCCACTGGCGTGCGTGTGGACGCGATTCCCGGTGTGCGCCGCACCGAACAGGCGATGGACCCGCTGGCCGCCGCGCTGATCCGCGGCTACCTGGACCAGATCTTCGTGCATGGCGAAATCCACGCCGATCCGCACCCGGGCAATCTGCGCGTCACCCCGGATGGGCGCTTGGCCATCTTCGACCTGGGCATGGTGGCGCACATGCCACCGCGGCTGCGCGAGCGCCTGCTGAAAATCCTGTTCGCCGCCGTCGATGGCCGCGGCGAAGAAGTGGCCGACGATCTGATCAGCATCAGCACGCGGCTGGAAGCCTTCGACGAGGAGCGCTACCTGCGCGAAACCGGCCAGTTGATCGCACGCTACGCAGCGAACGGCAATTTTTCCGAAGGCCGCGTGGTGCTGGACATGGTGCGCATCGCCACCTCATGCGGCCTGCGCACGCCGCCGGAACTGAGCCTGCTGGGCAAGGCCCTGCTGAACCTGGAAACGGTGTGCCGCCTGCTGGCACCGGACCTGGATACCCGGCGCATCGTCGAACGCCAGCTTCAGCACGTGATGCGTGCGCGCCTGAAGAAGTCGCTTTCGGCTGCCAATCTGGCCAGCGAAGCGATGGAGCTGCAGCAACTGCTGCGCGACGGGCCGCGCAAGCTGTCAGACATCATGGCGCTTCTGGCCGAGAACCGCCTGCAGATGAAGGTGACCGGGCTGGAAGAATCGCGTCTGATGGAAAACCTGCAGAAGATCGCCAACCGCGTGGCCGCGGGCATCATCAGTGCGGCACTGATCATGGCCGCGTCGCTGATGATGAAGCTGGAGACCGGCTGGCACGTGTTCGGCTACCCCGCCATCGCCCTGCTGTTGATGCTGATCGGCGTGGTGCTGGGCCTGGGCATCGTCACCAGTGCACTGCTGTTCGATCGCCGTGCGCGCGCACGCGAAGAACGCGGGCATCGCTGAAGCGGGCAATGCGTGCGCCGTCTTAATGAAATCGCGTAGCTGTTTTCACGCTGGTTTTACCAATGCGGCGCGATTTCACATCATGTAACGAACAAACATTTCAGTCAGGTTCGCGCAGGCATGATCGGGTCATCGACCTGTCATGTGTGTGTGCTTGCGGCAGCGTCGGTTGGATGGACACGCGTCGGTACGACGTCCATCACCACCACCCCGTCACTGCCGAAGCTGCCTATGCTCTGGATTCTGCTGCTGTCGCTGTTGCTGCTGGCCTGGTTGTTCCTCGCGTCCGATAAGTGGGTGTGGTGGAAGGCTGCCTTGTTCTCGCTGCTGCTGCTGTCGCTCAGTGCCTGGTGGCTGATCGACAAGCTCTCCGGCGATGGCCTGAATGCGGCCACCCTGTACCACCTGGGTGCCGACATGGAAGGCGCCGGCGTAGCCGACTTCAAGGGCTATATCGCTGGCTTCGTGGTGCTGGCATTGGTGTCGCTGCTGCCGCTGTTCGCCACCCGGGTGAAGCGTTGGCGCCGCCCCGGTCGTGGCGCAGCCTGGTTCGCAGGCTTCGCCGTGGTGTGGATGGCAACGATCTTCATCAGCCCACTGGCACGCGATGGCCAGCGTCTGTACCAGCAGCTGCGCCCGGTCGATTTCGCGCGCATCGCCCCCGAATACCAGGTGCCCACGCAGCCGCTGCAGCGCCCGCGCAACGTGGTGTGGATCTACGGCGAGAGCCTGGAACGCACCTATCTGGATGAGAACGTGTTCCCGGGGCTGATGCCCAACATCAATCGCCTTGCCAGCCAGTCGCTGGATGTGCGCGGCCTTGCATCGGCCGAAGGCAGCGGCTGGACCATTGCCGGCCTGGTGTCGTCGATGTGCGGCGTGCCACTGACCACCTCGCCCGGTGATGAGAACAGCATGGATCGCATGGGCAGCTTCCTGCCCAAGGCCGTGTGCCTGGGCGATTACCTGAAGCAGCAGGGCTACACCAACCACTATCTGGGCGGTGCCAACGGCCGCTTCGCCGGCAAGGGCCAGTTCCTGGCCAGCCACGGCTTCGACGAAGTACACGATCTGGACTGGTTCAAGCAGCAGAAGAAGATCGGCCGCGTGCATTACTCGCCGTGGGGCGTGCATGACGACGTGCTGCTGGATACCGCCTACCAGCGTTTCGAACAGCTCTCGCGCAAGGGCGAGCCGTTCATGCTGACCACGCTGACCATGGACACCCACCACCCAGCCGGGCACCTGCCGGTGGCCTGCAAGGGCCAGCGTTACCAGAGCCAGTACGGCAACATCAACATGCTCAATGCGCTCAAGTGCAGCGACCGGTTGATCTCGCAGCTGGTGCAGCGCATCCAGGCCAGCCCGTACGGCAAGGACACGCTGATCGTGATCGCCTCCGATCACCTGGCCATGCCCAACGACCTGAGCCACATCCTGACCCGGCAGAAGCGCGAGAACCTGCTGCTGTTTCTGGGCGATGGCATTGCCCCGCGCCAGCTGGCCACCGATACCGGCACCACGTTGGATTCGGGCGCCACCCTGCTCAGCCTGCTGGACCCGAACCTGAAGACCATGGGCTTTGGCCGTTCGCTGATCGACATCGAGCGCGCGCCCAGCGCCAGCGTGGCCACCCGCCGCGATGGCGGCCGCGACTACCCGCAGTACCTGGCCTTCGCCCGTTCGCTGTGGCTGGGCGAGCCAACCCGCGAACTGAAGATCGATGGCGATGACCAGGTGGTGGTGGGTCTGCAGCAGGTGCAGCCGCCGGTGCTGCTGGAGTACGACAAGGACTGGGCGCTGAAATCGGTGTATCTGGAAAACACCTCGCGCCAGTTCGACGATGCTGACCCGGACAACACGCTGGCCTACGTGGACCGCTGCACGGCGTTCGAGGACGGTTCGGCCGACGGCGACTGGTGCGCGCTGCTGGTGAACCGCGACAACGGCATCAAGCTGTACCGCGACGACGATCTGCGCGGTGGCATTGCCGTCGACGCGCCGCTGGAAGCCTTCCAGGGGCCGCGCCCCAGCGTGCGCCAGGCGCACATGATCACCCAGAAGGGCCGCCGCACCCGCGCCGGCCAGTACATGCTGCAGCTGGTGGCCAGCACGCGCCCGGACCGTGGCTTCTGGATCGAAGCGGTGTCGTCGCAGCGCAAGGTGGTGCTGGCGCAGCAGTGGGTGCAGCCCGATGCCGACGGCAAGATCAACGTCTCGTTCGGTCTGGACCACGAAGTGGACGATCTGGAGATCCGCGCGTGGTTGAACCATGCCGAGAAGCTGGCCGTGGATACCTTCGCCCTGGTGCCCTCGCGCGGCAGACCGCGGGGGTGAGGGGGGGTGCGGCAGGGCTGCGCCCTGCACCTGCTAAATGCAACGGCAACGGCAACGGCAGAAGCGTGCATTACGAGGGATGGTGGGGCGGTGCCCCGCGGCTGTGGGTAGGTGTCGACCTTGGTCGACACATCTGTCAGATATCGAATTGCTTCTGGGGTCAGATC
Source organism: Stenotrophomonas sp. YAU14D1_LEIMI4_1 (assembly GCF_003086815.1). NCBI lineage: Bacteria > Pseudomonadati > Pseudomonadota > Gammaproteobacteria > Lysobacterales > Lysobacteraceae > Stenotrophomonas > Stenotrophomonas sp. YAU14D1_LEIMI4_1. The sequence continues at coordinate 3,978,259 of NZ_CP025997.1, forward strand.
CGTTTTCCTACGGAGAACGGATCTGACCCCCAGCGCACTCCCCACAGATCGCGGCCAACTGTCGAAGGCGGGGTGGGTCCGGTTGCGGCGTCCCCCTCAACCGGCCCCACCCCGCCAACCCTCAGCCCACCCGCCTTTGACGTTGCTTCAGTCGAGCATGGCTCGACTCTACAGCAGGTGCAGGGCTACAAGCCCTGCAGACAAAAACTCCCTTACTCCGCCGGGGTGTCGCGTACCAGGTGGATGTCGGTCGGGGTGGACAGCGGAATATCCCGCTCGGCCAGGATCTGCAGCAGACTGAAATACAGATCGCTGCGCGTGCCGTACACCTGCCGCGGGCTGGCCACGTAGGCGAAGCTGTTGAACGTGATCTGGCCACCGGCAATGCTGTCGATATACACCGACGGCGCCGGCTGCTGCAGCACCGACGTGTGCGCACCATAGGCATCCAGCAGCGCCTGCCGCAGCCCCGCCACATCGGTACTGGTGGGCACCGCGAACTGGATCTGGATCCGGCCCTGGTTGTTGCCCATCGTCATGTTGCGGATCGTCTTGGTGATCAACTCCGAATTCGGCACGATCAGCGTGGACTTGTCACCCACCTGGATCTCGGTCGAACGCACGTTGATGCGGCGGATATCGCCTTCCTGGTCACCCAGCTTCACCCAGTCGCCAATCTTCACCGGCCGCTCGGCCAGCAGGATCAGACCGGAAACGAAGTTCTGGATGATCGCCTGCAGGCCGAAACCGATACCCACCGACAGCGCGCTGACCAGCAGCGCCAGGTTCTTCAGGTTCAGGCCCATCGCGGTCAGTGCCCACAGGCCCACCAGGATGATGCCCACGTAGCCGGCAATCGTGCTGATCGAATTGCGCGCGCCCAGGTCCAGCTCGGTCTTGGGCAGGTAGGTGTCGGTCAGCCAGCGCTGCATCAGCTGGGTCAGGCCGATGCCCACCAGCAGCACCAACACACCGGTGACGATGCGGCCGGGCTGCAGCGTCAGGTCCTTGTTGATCACGATGCCGTTGGCCAGCGAGCCGATGCGCTCGACGATCGTGCCGATATTGCCGAACGGCGCCGCCAGCGCCAGCAGCGCGATCAGCACCACCAGGGTGCGCAGCATCGCCGACAGCAGCACACCGGCCTGCTCCAGCCGCGACACGCTCAAGCCGGTGCTGAGCAGGATGGTCTGGCCCACCTTGCTGTCGGCGTTCAGCAGCCAGGTGCAGAAGTCGTCGACGAACTTGAACAGCAGCATGGCGGCCATCACCACGATGGTGCCGCCGATCAGTTGCTGGTTCACGAACTTGGCGAAGTTCACGTAGCCCAGCAGGGTGGCGATGATCGCCGCCACCACGGCTGCGTTGCCGGCCACGCGGGCCAGCACCAGCCAGCTGCCACGCCGCACTGGGGTCGCCACGGTCTGGCCGTCGGCCTGCGCTTCCAGCTTGGCTTCGGCTTCGGCGGTTTGCCGGCGGTGCAGCCGCGCCAGCGTCACCAGCATGGCCATGATCAGGCCCAGGTAGGTCAGCGCGATCACACCATCCAGCGCCACGGTGGTGACATCACTGGTGCGCGTGGCGCGGTCGATGGCCACCAGCACCGTGCTCAGCCAGGCCAGCGCTGCGGCGCCCCAGGCGTACTTGCGCAGTTTCAACGCCGCGGTGTCATCCAGGTTCAACAGGCGCCACGACGGGCGCGTCGGCACCAGCAGGCAGGCACTGAGCGCGGCAATGAAGGCGGCGGCGAAGGTGGCCTGCTGCACGCCTTCGGCCACGGTCTGCAGGCGCGGGGCGATGGCGCCGATGGCGTTCAACGAAGCGATGAACACCACCACCGCGTAGCCCGGCAACAGGGTGCCCACCAGCAGCAACCACATGGCCAGGCCGGAACGGCGCAGGCGCCCGTCCGGGGCGCGTTCGGAAGCGGCGAAACGGCGACCGAGCGAACGCAGCCACAGGCGCAGCGGGAACATCATCACCAGCGCGGCCAGCAGGCCCAGCAGCGGCGTGCTCCAACCTTCCTTGCGCAGGGCAGCGGCCAGGGCATCGCGGCCCTGTGCGGCCAACGGGGTCACCCGCGAAACATCCACCGGCAACTGGTCGGCCACCTTGCGCCACAGCGAGGGCGACAACGGCGAATCCACCTTCTGGCCCAGCTCTTCGGTGCGCTGGGCGGTGCGCTGCTTGTCGATATCGGTGGCTAACTGGCCGGCGCGCACGGCGCTGGCCTTGGCCTGGGCGATGGACGCGGCAAGCGCATCGCGCTGGCGGGTCAGGTTGCGGCGCTGTGCCGCCAGTTCGGGCAGTTCGGTGGTGCCGTCGGGCGCCGGGCCAAGCTGGCTCAGCTGCTCGTTCAATTGATCCAATTGCGGCTGCAGGCTTTTGTCCAGCGCCTCGGCATCGCGGCGCGCCTGCGAAGCGGTTTCGGACAGCATCGCCAGCGTTTCGATGGCGTCGGCGGCGTCGCGCTTGCGCTCCACATCCTTCAGGCTGGCCTCGATGCTGGCCAGCTGCTGCTTCGGCGTGGGGTCGTCATCCTGGGCCAGCACCGGCGCAGCCAGCAGCAGCGCACCACACAACAGCAGCGCCAGCGACGGGCCACGTTTCAGGATCGTTCGGAAGAAGGAAAGCAAGCCAGCCACACCGGTTCGCGCGGACCACCGCGCCTGCGCGCGACTATACGGCACAGGGGGTAACGCCCGCGTAGAGTCGAGAGAAGCAGTCGAGCAAGCTCGACTCTACAGTAGCCTGCCGCCCCCTCTGTCGTAGAGTCGAGCTTGCTCGACTGGCGGGATGTTCGGCACCGCGCGGAAAGCAGTCGAGCAAGCTCGACTCTACCGCCCCTCGGCGTCGGCCGCCCGCGCCGGGCGCCCGCGCGTTCAGTACTTCAACCGCAGTTCTTCCACCTGCGGCTGCTGCGCGGCATACCAGTCCTGGAATTCTTCCTCGGTAATCTCATCCGGCGCGTACACCGCGATCGGGTGCCACGGGTGGTCGGTGGGCAGCGGCTGTCGTGGGCCCGCGCGCAGGCTGTAGCTCACGCCCTGGTAGTCCACCAGGTCATCGACCTGCGGCCACTGCTCGCGCGCGAACGCGGTTTCACTCTTCAACAGAATCACCTGGTACATCGGCACCTCCACTGCCTTGGAATCGGAAAAACCCGGCGCTGGCCGCAGCATACCGCCGCAACCGGCACCGCACCTGCACCGCCACGGCGACGCAATGTTCTGGACACCACCCTCGCCCCGGCTTCACCCGGCCATGGCAGCCGCGTGGGCAAGGTGGGGAACCGCCCGCAACCGCGCACAACCATGACCGACCTGCCGCCGCTGAAGACCGTCACCGACCTCAAGCTGCCCCGCTACCTGGGCACCTGGTACGAGATCGCCCGCCTGCCCATGCGCCACGAACCAGAGGGCTGCACCGATGTCTCGGCGCACTACCGGCTGCTGGACAACGGCAACGTGGGCGTGACCAACCGCTGCCGCATGGACGGCGAAGTGGAGGAAGCCACCGGTGAAGCCAGCGCCGTGGACAACGACAGCGCGCGCCTGGAAGTCAGCTTCCTGCCCAAGGGCCTGCGCTGGCTGCCGTTCGCCAAGGGCGACTACTGGGTCATCCAGGTCGCCCCGGACTACAGCGTGGCCCTGGTCGGCAGCCCTGACCGCAACTACCTGTGGCTGCTGTCCCGGCAGCCGCAGCTCGATGCCACCGTGCGCGACCATTATCTGGCCACCGCGCAGCAGCAGGGCTTCGATCTGTCCGAACTGATCCACACCCCGCACACCGGCCACCCCACTGCCTGAGCCCCGGCCTCCATGGACCTGAAAAGTGGCTACCCGTGGTGGGCGGTGCGCAACGGCCTGCTGCATGCGTTCCCGCCGCTGCAGCAGGACCTGCAATGCGATGTGCTGGTGGTGGGCGGCGGCGTAACCGGTGCGCTGATCGCCGATGAACTGTGCGGGCATGGCCACGATGTGGCCGTGATCGAGCAGCGCGACATCGGCTGGGGCAGCACCTCGGCCAGCACCGCGCTGCTGCAGTACGAGATCGATACCCATCTGCTGGAACTGGCCGAGCAGTACGGTCCGGACGCGGCCACCCTGGCCTACCGGGCCTGTGCCGAAGCGCTGCCTGCCCTGCGCGACGCCGCCCGCGGCCTGCGTGGCGTGGATTTCCAGCGCATGGACAGCCTGTACCTGGCCAGCCGCAGCCGCGACGTACCGCGCCTGATGGCCGAGGGCGACGCACGCCGCCGCGCCGGCCTGGATGCCCGCTGGCAGACCCCACAGCGCCTGCGCGAACACTTCGGCGTGGATGCCGGCGGCGCCCTGCTGACCCGGCAGGCCGCGCGCGTGGACCCCTACGCGCTGACCTATGGGCTGCTGCAGCGCCTGCAGCGGCGCGGCTGCGGTGTGTACGACCGCACCGTGCTGGAGGCCCTGCAGCCCGGCCCACGCGGCGTGATCGCACGCACCGCCGCCGGCGCGGTCATCAAGGCGCGCCATGTGGTGCTGGCCATGGGCTACGCCACCCAGCATTGGCTGAAGCCACGTGTGGCCCGCAACCGCAGCAGCTACGCCTTCATCACCGACCCCATCGATGCGCAGGTGCTGGGTCCCCTGCAGCAGACCATGGTGTGGGAAAGCGCGCGGCCGTACCTGTACCTGCGTGCCACCGGCGAAGGGCGCCTGCTGGTGGGCGGGCTGGACGATGCCATCGACGTGCCTGCGCGCCGCGACCGTCGCGTGCAGGGCAAGGCCAGGCAGCTGATGAAGCAGTTGCTGCACTGGTTCCCGCAGTTGCAGCCGACCCCGGCGTTCTCGTGGGCGGGCACGTTCGCCGAGACCGCCGACGGCCTGCCGTTCTTCGGCCCGCACGCGCAGTGGGGGCCACGGGTGCACTTCGCCATGGCCTACGGTGGTAACGGCATTACGTATTCGATGATCGGCGCCGGGATGCTGCGCTCCGGGCTGGAGCGGCGGCGGCACCCGCTGCAGGGCCTGTTCGGGTTTGAACGGCGGGCGTGACGCCCGCCTTTCGTAGAGTCGAGCTTGCTCGACTGCTTCTGCCAACAGCAGTCGAGCATGGCTCGACTCTACAAGGGCGGCAGAGCGGCAGTCGAGCAAGCTCGACTCTACGGGCCGGCTACAGGCATCATTCAAGCAACGCCTGCTAGCGTCGGCCTGTACCGCCGCGTGTTGCGCGGCCCCTTGCGTTGGAGCGTCGTGATGATCCGCCCCCTGTCCCTGCTGCTGTGCCTGGCCGCCCTACCGGGCGCCGCGCTTGCCCAGTCCGCCGCCGGTGCCACCGCGCCGCAGGCCTCGGGCCTGGACCTGTCGGTGCCGCAGGCGCCGATGCGCTACCTGAACGACCCGTCCCTGCCGCAGGACCCGCCCGGCACCTACTACGGTGACAAGAGCGGCCCGCGCGTGCATGACGATGCAAAGATCGCCGACGTGCAGGACGACAAGCTGAAGGTCTCCGGCAGCTTCACCACCGGCATCGGCTATTCGAAGAACACCGGCAACAGCCACTACAACGCGGCCACCCTGAACCTGAGCAAGAACTACACCACCGATGAAGGCAAGACCCGCGGGGTCAACGTCAACATCCATGTGAGCGAAGGCAAGGGCCCGGGGTACTTCGGGCCCTATGGCGGCGGTTACTACGGTGGTGGCCCGGGGTATTGGGATTACCCGCCGCCGTACGGCTGGTAAGCCAATGACCCGGTAGGTGTCGACCTTGGTCGACACGCTCTGCCGACCAAGGTCGGCAGCTACCAGCGTTCGGTCAATCCAGCCAGCCGTCGCGCTCGCTGTGCAGGATGCGGCCGTCGTAACCGCTCAAGCGCACTTCCACCTTCTGGTTGCGGGCATTGCGCGCTTCCAGCGACCAGGTCGCGCCATCACGTTCCAGCGAATGGATTTCGCGCAGACCCTGCGCCTGCGCCTTGGCCAGCACCTGTTCGGTGCCCAGCAGCGCGCGGCCGTTGTGCTCATCGAAGATTTCACCGGTCTTGGGGTCCACGTAGACCTCGCTGAAACGGCCATCGGCGCGGCTGACGTCGGCCTCCCACAGGCCATCATCGCGCTCGATCTCGTGAATCTGGGTGTAGCCGGCCTTGCGCAGGGTCTGTTCCACCTGGGCGATGCCCAGCGGGGCCGCCTGGGCGGCGGGGGCCAGGGCGAGTGCGGCCACGGTGGCCAGGGCGAGGGACTTCAGCATGGGGGTTCTCCTGTTGGGGCCGGACCATCCCGGCAACACCAGCTTGCCCACGCTGCCTAACAGGCCCTTAGCCGCGCCTGTTAGTCGATGGTTAGCCAACGCTGGCACACTCGCGCCATCTCCCTCCGCATGTCGCATTTGGCCTTGAACGTTTTCCCTGCCCTGTCCCTGCTGTTGGCCCTGGCCAGCGCCCCCGTTGCCGCCGGGCCCAGCCAGGACCCGGAACAGCAGGTGGCGCGCCGCGCGGTGCAGCAGGGCCGCTATGTGCCGCTGGAGAGCGTGGTGCGCGACGCACTGAAGCGCCATGCCGGGCAACTGCTGGAAGTGGAACTGGACGATGGCGTGTACGAGGTCGAGATCCTGCGCGCCGACGGCGTGGTGGTAGAGCTGGACTATGATGCGCGCACCGGCAAGCTGCTGAAGACGGAGCTGGACGACTGATGCGCATCCTGCTGGCCGAGGACGATGAGGCCCTGGCACTGCGCCTGCAGCCGCTGCTGGAACAGGCCGGCTACGTGGTGCAGGTGGTGGCCGATGGCCGCCAGGCCGAAGAGATCGGGCAGGTGGACGACATCCAGGCCGCCATCGTCGATCTGGGCCTGCCCGGCCTGGACGGTCTGAGCGTGATCGAACGCTGGCGCAGCAACGGCCGCACGTTCCCGGTGCTGGTGCTGACCGCGCGCGGGCGCTGGCACGACAAACTGGCCGGTTTTGACGCCGGTGCCGACGACTACCTGACCAAACCCTTCCAGGCCGACGAACTGATCCTGCGCCTGCGGGCGCTGATCCGCCGCAGTCACGGCCACGCCAGCCCGCGCCTGCAATGCGGCCCGCTGCAGCTGGACGTGAATGCCGGGCGCTTCGAGCTGGACGGTGAGGCGCTGGCGCTGAGCCCGCAGGAATTCCGCCTGCTGAGCTGCTTCATCCACCACAGCGGCCAGGTGATCGGCCGCGACCGCCTGGGCGAACACGTGTTCGATGGCGGGCTGGACCCCGATTCCAACGCGCTGGACGTGCTGCTGGGCCGGGTGCGGCGCAAGCTGGGGGTGGATCTGATCCAGACCGTGCGCGGCCAGGGCTGGCGGCTGGCCCCGCCGTGAGCGGGCAGCCCTCGCTGCGGCGCCGCCTGCTGCTGGCCGGCGGCGTGGGCCTGCTGCTGGTGTCGGTGCTGGCCAGCGCGCTGCTGGGCGAGCTGTACCAGCGCAGCGCGCGCGATCGGCTGGACCAGGAACTGCAGCAGGACATGCTGACCCTGCTGGCGCAGGCAGAAATCGGCGCCGATGGCCAACTGCACCTGCGCCAGGAACCCAACGATGCGCGCTTCCAGCGGGTGTTTTCCGGCGCCTACTGGCAGGTGGCCGATGAAGCCGGCACGGTGCTGCTGCAGTCGCGCTCGCTGTGGGACGAAACGCTGCCGGTTACCGGCAACGGCCCGGCAACACGCGACCTGCCCGGGCCGTTGCAGCAGTCGCTGCGCGCACGCGTGCAGCAGGTGCGCCTGCCGCGCGCCAGTGGCCCGTACCTGGCCGTGGTGGCCACCGATCGCAGTGCGCTGGACGCCGACGTGGCGACCTTCCGCCAGCGCACCGCCATCGCACTGGCCATCCTGGTGGCTGCGTGGCTGGCGGTGCTGGCCAGCCAGGTGCATTTCGGCCTGCGCCCGCTGCAGCGGCTGGGCGCGCAACTGGAACGCGTGCGCCGCGGCGAGGCGCAGCAGATCGATAGCACCGGCCTGGGTGCGGAGATCGCGCCGCTGGGCGAAGAACTGAACACCCTGCTGGACCACCAGCAGCGCATGGTGGCGCGCGCACGCACCAGCGCGCAGGATCTGGCGCACGCACTGAAGACGCCGCTGAGCGTGCTGGCAGCGGAAGCGGACGGCGACGGCCACGACTGGCGCCGTACCCTGCGCGAACAGGGCGCACGCATGCAGGCCAGCGTGGACCGCTATCTGGCTGCGGGCATCAGTGCCGACCACCGCCAACGCACCGAGGTGGAACCGGTGGCACAGGCGCTGTGCGGCCTGATGGCGCGCGTACACGGCGAACGTGGCGTGACCTTCGTTGCCGAGGTGATGGCACCGGCACTGCGCTTCGCAGGTGCGGGCGAAGACCTGGAGGAAATGCTGGGCAACCTGCTGGACAACGCGGGCAAGTGGGCCACGCAGCAGGTGCGCGTTACCGCGGTGGCCGAAGACGGGCAGCTGCGCATCGACGTACGCGACGACGGCCCCGGCTTGGCCGCCGCGGCGCTGGCGCGGGTGACCGAGCGCGGCGTGCGCCTGGATGAGCGCGCCGGCAGCAGCGGCCTGGGGCTGGCCATCGTGGGCGATATTGCCGCCAGTTATGGCGGGCGATTGGCGTTGCAGAACGCACAGCCGGGGCTGCGGGCCACGTTGTGGTTGCCGGTGGGGTGACACGTCGCTGCGCTCGCCCCGCCACGACCGGTAGGTGTCGACCTTGGTCGACACACCATGCCGACCAAGGTCGGCATCTACCAAAGCAGCGCAACGGCCCTGCCAACGCATGGAACCGCGTTGGCCGTCAGCGGTGGTGCATCCACCAGCAGTCGATGGCGTCCAGCACGATGTGGATCACCAGCCCGATACCCACGAGCCGGGTTTTCTTCGGCACGCACAGGCCGGCATACACCGCAATCGCCGGTGCGGTGTGCAGCGGGTGGAAACCGATGCTGCAGCGGTTCGGCGCGTAGATCGGGTCGGCCAGCAGATGGTCCAGATCAATGATCCAGCCCAGCAGCATCAGCAGCCACGCTGAGGCGAAGCGCTTGCGCCAGAACAGCCATGCCAGCAGGGCTGGCACGGCGGCATGCAGGAACAGATGGAAGATCGCACGGGCGCTCATCGGGCGAGGCTCACCAAGACCGGTAGCGCCGGGCCAGGCCCGGCGTTCCCGTGAACATCAGACCAGCGGTTCGTCGGACAGGTAGGTGTAGCCGGTCAGGCCCGCTTCCAGCGCTTCGGACAGTTCCTGCGCACGCTCCGGCGACAGATCGGCCGCCGCCACGCGCTGGGCGTAGGCCGCACGCAGGTCGTCCAGCTTGTAGCCCACGTAGTCCAGCATCACGTCGGTGGTATCACCGCGGCGCTGCTGGGTGATCGCGTAGCCATCGGCATCGGCCACCACTTCCACCGCGTCGGTATCGCCGAACAGGTTGTGGATGTCGCCCAGGATTTCCTGGTAGGCACCCACCATGAAGAAACCGATGCGGTAGCTTTCACCGTGCTTGATCGCGTGCAGCGGCAGCGAGGTGTCCAGGCTTTCGTTCTCGACATAGGTCTTCACCATGCCGTCCGAATCGCAGGTCATGTCAGCGATGATGCCGCGGCGGTCCGGGGTCTCGTTCAGGCGCTCAATCGGCACGATCGGGAACACCTGGTCGATCGCCCAGGCATCGGGAATCGATTCGAACACGCTGAAGTTGACGAAGTACTTGTCCACCAGGCGCTCGTTCAGTTCATCCAGCGCCGGGCGGTGGCTCTTTTCGTCGTAGCTCAGGCGCGCGCGCACGCCGTGGGCGATGGCGTAGAACAGATCGTCGATGCGCGCACGCTGCGGCAGGTCGATCTGGCCCAGCGCGTAGCTGGCCAGGCCTTCGGCATGGAAATGCTGCGCTTCCTGGAACAGTTCCACCGCCGGGCGCACGTCCAGTTCCTCGTGGATCTCGCGCAGGTGGCGGATCGAGGCCGGCTCGTCGTCGTGTGCGTCGGGCACGCGGCCTTCCTGCGCCTGCTCCACTTCAGAAACGTTGGCGATCAGCACCGCGTGGTGCGCGGTCATCGCGCGGCCGCATTCGGTCACGATGCGCGGCGGGGTCAGGCCGTGTTCTTCGCAGGCATTGGCCAGCGGCTGCACGATGTTGCTGGCGTAGGAATGCAGGCCGTAGTTGATCGAGCAGAAGCTGCGCGAACGGGTGCCTTCGTAATCCACGCCCAGACCGCCACCCACGTCCACGTGGGTGATCTTCGCGCCCAGCTGCGACAGCTCGACGAAGTAGCGGGTGGCCTCGCGCATGCCGTTGGCGATGTCGCGCACGTTGGAAATCTGCGAGCCCATATGGAAATGCAGCAGGCTCAGGCAGTCGGCGTATTCGGTATCGCGCAGCGACTTCCACAGGTCCAGCAGCTGGCGCGGGGACAGGCCGAACTTGGCCTTGTCGCCACCGCTGTTCTGCCACTTGCCGGCGCCCAGCGAGGCCAGGCGCATGCGCACGCCCAGGCCCGGCTTCACGTCCAGTGCCTTGGATTCCTCCAGCACCAGCTTCAGCTCGGACGGCTTCTCGATCACGATGAAGGTCTGCAGGCCCAGCTTGCGGCCGATCAGGGCCAGGCGGATGTACTCGCGGTCCTTGTAGCCGTTGCAGACGATCAGGCCACCCGGGCGCGACAGCGCCAGCACGGCCATCAGTTCGGGCTTGCTGCCCGCTTCCAGGCCGAAGCCTTCACCGTGGTGGCTGGCCAGGGTGCCGGCCACGCCGCGGTGCTGGTTCACCTTGATCGGGTACACGGCGGTGTAGCCGCCGGTGTAGTCCCAGTCCTGCTGGGCCTGGGCGAAGGCCGCCTGCAGCTTGCCCAGGCGCTGGCCCAGGATGTCCGGGAAGCGCACCAGCAGCGGCAGCTTGGCGCCGCCTTCACGCGCGGCGTCCACCACCTTGGGCAGCGATACCACCGGGCCGTCCGCCCCGGTCGGTCTCACCACCATGTGCCCGGCCTGATCCACATCGAAGTAACCATCCGCCCAATGCGGGATCGAGTAGGTCTTGCGGGCTTGGTCGAGGGACCAATCGGTCATTGCAGTCGGCCTTGTTGGCAATAAAAGGGGGGGCATGATAACGCCTATATGCCCACAGGTTCGTTATCATGCGCGCCCGCGCCCGTGGCAGGTCTGAACCTGAACGGGCCGATCCGTCCGGAAGCGAGGCACCCCGCCGTCAGCCCGGCTCCATCCCCTCCGAACAGGACCGTATCTCCATGACTGACAGCAGCAACTGGTACATCGAACACTTCGAACGCACTGGCTCGGCCATCGGCTACCGCATCACCGGCAAGCTGGACGAAGTGCAGTCGCCGTTCCAGAAGATCGAAATCTTCCAGACCACCGACTGGGGCAACCTGATGACCATCGACGGGGCCATCATGCTGACCAGCAAGGACAATTTCTTCTACCACGAGATGATCAGCCACCCGGTGCTGTTCACCCACGCCGCGCCCAAGCGCGTGGTCATCATCGGTGGCGGCGACTGCGGCACCCTGCGCGAAGTGCTTAAGCACAGCGGCGTGGAGAGCGTGACCCAGTGCGATATCGACGAGCAGGTCACCGTGATGGCGCGCAAGCACTTCCCGGAACTGTGCGATTCCAACGATGACGCCCGTGCCGAACTGCTGTTCGACGACGGCGTGGCCTACATGGCCAACTGCCCGGCCGGCAGCGTGGACGTGGTGATCGTCGATTCCACCGACCCGGTGGGCCCGGGCGAAGGTCTGTTCAACAAAGCCTTCTACGAAAGCTGCTTCAAGGCCCTGAAGGACGACGGCATCCTGGTGCAGCAGTCCGAGTCGCCGCTGATGCAGCTGGAGCTGATCAACGAAATGCGCACGGAAATGGGCAAGGCCGGCTTCGGCTCGTTCAAGACCCTGCCGTTCCCGCAGCCGTGCTACCCCACCGGCTGGTGGAGCGTGACCATGGCCCGCAAGGGCGAGAGCGGTTTCGACTTCCGCCAGGCCGATTCGGCCGCCAAGACCTTCAACACCCTGTACTACACCGCCGCGCTGCACACCGGCGTGCTGGTGACCCCGCCGTTCGTGCAGGCGGCACTGAAGGGTTGATCCAAACAAAAACCCGCGCTGGCGACAGCGCGGGCTTCTTGTTTCTGTAGAGTCGAGCTTGCTCGACTGCTTTTGCACCCAGCCGTAGAGCAGTCGAGCAAGCTCGACTCTACGATCCGGCGCGTATGGTTTCCGGCGGCCGTTCGGTCAGATCGCCCAGATACCGGCAATCACCGCTACCACCAGGCCCCACTTGATCACCTGGTAGGCCACCACGCTGCGTTCGCGCAGGGCCTTGGCCTTCAGGCGCACCTTGTACAGGCCACCGAAGGCCTTGTTCACGCCACCGGTCGGGTCACCGGGCAGGTTCGGCGATGCACCGCCGGCCAGCAACGTGGCCGCCACCGCGCGGTTGAACAGGCCCGGCAGGCCGAAGCGCAGCGGGCGGGCGATATCGCAGAACAGAATCACGCGGTCCTGGTCGGTCTCGTTGTGCGCATGGTGGATATAGGTCTCGTCGAACATCATCCACTCGCCATCGCGCCAGCTCTTCTTCACCCCGTCCACCACGATGTAGCAGCCATCGTCGTTGGGCGTGCTCAGGCCCAGGTGCAGGCGCAGCGAACCGGCGAACGGGTCGCGGTGCGGGCGCAGTTCGCTGCCCGGCGGCAGCTGCGCGAACATCGCCGCACGCACATCGGGAATCGATTCGATCAGCGCCACGGTCTTCGGGCACATGGCCTTGGCCGACGGGTGCGACGGGCCGTACCACTTCAGGTAGAAGCGCTTCCAGCCGCGGCGGAAGAACGAATTGAAGCCAGCATCGTTGTAGCTGCTGGAGGCGGCGATCTTCTGCGCATCGCGCAGCGCCAGCGCCTCATCGCGGATCACCTGCCAGTTCTGGCGCAGCGGTTCCAGCTGTGGCAGCTCCTTGCCCGGGTCCAGGAACGGCGTGGTCGGCACCTTCGAGAACAGGTACATGATCACGTTGATCGGGGCCATGAAGCTGGAATGGTCCAGCAACTGGCGCGACCAGCGCGCGCGGACCTTGCCGCGGAAATGGATGTACAGCACGCAGGCCACGAACAGCGCTGCCAGGACAATCTTGATGATCAAAACACTTTCCTCCAGCGGGTGCCGGACAGGGAAACGAACGATGCGGCCGCGCGGCCTGCACCAGGTTGGGGACGCGGCAGGGGACGGTGACGTGCCGGGTGGGAGCGGCCGCCGATGTCGCGGATTAACAGCTTATGGTCGGCAGCCGGTGGGCCGTGGTCAAGTTGCCCGTGCGTCCGGTTCAGCATCACGTGGCTGAACGGCTGGCCTACACTTCCCGCATGCCTGCCCGTGCGACCGCCGATTACCCCGCCCTGAGTGCCCGCTACGCGGATTTCTTTCCCGGCCAGCCGACTGCCACAGCGCGCAGTGAAGCCTTCCGCTGGGCCGGTGGCACGCTGCGCCTGGACCGTCACGGCCCGCGCCAGGCGCCGCTGACGGTGGTGCTGGTACATGGCGCCGGCGGCTATGGCCGCATGTTCGCGCCGCTGGCCGCCGCACTGGCCGACGCCGGCCATGAAGTGTTGGCGCCGGATCTGCCCGGCTACGGCTTGAGCCCGGCGCACTGGGCACAGGTGGACTACGCGGCCTGGAAGCGCGCCCTGCTGCCGACCCTGCGGCCGCTCAGCCAGCTGACCCGTGGGCTGCGGGTGCCGGTGCGCTGGTTCACCCACATGCAGCGCATGTCGCGCGATCCCGCCCTGACGGCCCTGGTCTGGCGCCGATCCGTTGGGCGGCGGCAACCGGGTGCCGGTCGGCCTGCTGGCCTCGCTGTTCGGCACCGCCCCGGCACTGGAACCCGAACAGTTCCAGCGCTGCCCCGTACTGATGCTGCACCCGGCCTGCGACGACTGGACCCCGGTGGCCGTCAGCGACCGCTTCTACCAGCGCCTGGCCGCGCCCAAGCAGCGCGTGCTGCTGGACGGCAGCGGCCACTTCCCGGTGGAACAGCCGGGGCTGGACCAGCTACGCGATGCACTGCTGCCGTTCCTACAACGTATTGATAGGTAAAGACATATTGGATAACTGAGACGGAATTGTCCGAGCCTGCGCGACGAACTGTTCCAGCCACGACCCCGACATTTCTACGACAAACCGTGGAATAGCGAACTCGGCGGTACTAAAATTGTACTTAACGAAAGTTTAGCTAATCCCCCCAGTCGTACCGGTTCGCTTGACGCTCAGCGCCGCCCACCGGGTCGTCCGAGACCCCGCACATGACTCTCTCTGCCTCCCCCTCCCCGTCCTGCGGCGATGACGCCGTGGCCCCGCTGCTGCTTAAGCGCGGCGATCGTTTCCTGGCCCCGGACGTCTACCGCACCTGCATGGACGGCCGCCCGGCCGTGGTGAAGGACTATTCCCGCTACCGCGGCACGCCGGTTTCGCTGATCGCGCGCCTGATGGTGCGCCGCGAAGCACGCATGCTGCAGCGCCTGGGCGGCTGGAAGCACGCCCCGGCCCTGCTGGGCACCTTGGGCGGCTTGGCGCTGGGCATGGAATTCATTCCCGGCCAGACCCTGAGCACGGCCCAGGCGGTGGGCAACGACGTGTTCGAACAGCTGCAGCACGCCCTCAGCCGCCTGCACGCCGCCGGCATCACCCACAACGACCTGCACGGCACCAATGTGGTGGTGAGCGCCGGCGTACCGGTGCTGCTGGACTTCACCTCGGCCTGGCGCGTACCGCGCTGGCTGCGCCGCAACCCGCTCAGCCGCCAGCTGAGCCGCAGCGACATGAAGAACCTGCTGAAGATGCGCCAGCGCGTGACCGGCCAGGCCCCGAGCGCCGCGCAGGCTGCCCTGGTGGCCGACCCGGGCTGGGTGTCCGCCGTGCGCCAGAGCTGGAAGCGGTTCTACAAGTGGGCAAAGCAGCGTTAAGCGCTGTTTCGCGGCCGCGTGGGTGCATGGCCTGGCGGCGTTGAATGTTTGACGGGATGGAATGCCTGACGGGTTGGAACGCCTGACGGGTTGGAACGCCTGACGGGATGGAACGCCTGACGGGTTGGAACGCCTGACGGGATGGAACGCCTGACGGGATGGAACGCCTGACGGGATGGAACGCCTGACGGGATGGAACGCCTGACGGGGTAGAGTCGACTGTTAGTCGACTGCTCTTCCCGTCCGTGACCGAAATGCCCGCGCTGCGCGCGGTAGTCGACTAACAGTCGACTCTACCCCGTCGCATTCCGGCATCCCGTCGCGTCGCGTCTGCGATACTCCTCGGCACGCCACTCGCAAGGACGCTGGGTATGCCGACACCGGAACACACCCGCCTGCTGACTGCAGCCGCCCGATCCATCCTGCGCCCATTGGGCTGCATGCAGAAAGGCCGTTCGCGCACCTGGCTTGACGACCACGGCTGGTGGGTCGGGGTGATCGAGTTCCAGCCCTCGGCATGGAGCAGGGGCAGCTATCTCAATGTCGGCGCGTGCTGGCTCTGGGAAGAGAAGGATTTCCTGTCCTTCGATGCCGGCTACCGCGTCGCCCCGTTCCAGCCCTTCACCGATACCGCCGAATTTACCGCGGTCGCACAGGCACTGGCCGAGCAGGCCGCCGCCGAGGTACTGGCCCTGCGTGACCGCTTCCCCACCCCGGGGCATGTGCGTGCACTGATGCGCCGTCACCCCAATCCACGCATCCGCGAACACATGCATGCCGGCATCACCGCCGGGCTGGCGGGCGCTTACGACGAGGGTCGCAGGCACTTCGCACTGGCCGCCGCAGAAACCGATCAAGCGCCCTGGGTCGATGCGCTGAAGCAATGCGGTGCCGAACTCGTGCCGCTGTTGCAACCTGGTGGCGGCTTCGAGGCAGAGATCGCCGCCATCGTGACGCGCACCCGCCGCGCACTCCGTCTGCCGGAGTGGCAGTCGTCACCCCTCATTCCGCCGGGTTGATCGCACCGGGAGGGCAGTTCGTCGCACACGGGTGTTCGCGCCAGCCAATCCCGGCTAGGGTCATCGCCTTCCACGCACAGGACTGCACCGAACCATGCGCCGCTGGCTCCTACTCGCCCTGGCTACCCTGCCCTTCACCGCCGGCGCCATCGTCATCCGCAGCGATGTGGATGACAGCGCCTACCGCGTACCGGCCTCCGAATTCCCGGCCCTGGCCGACCTGCCCGGCGAGGGCCACGGCGTCCTGATCGCGCCGCGCTGGGTAGTGACCGCCGCACACGCCGCGCCCATGGAAGGCATGGACGCCGAAGTGCAGATCAACGGTCACCCGTACCGTGTCGAGCGCGTGTTCGTGCATCCCGGGTACCGGCGCATGCCCGACGCGCTTGGCCAGGCGGCGCTGGCGTCAGGCAACCCAGGCCCCATCCACGCCTTCCTCGCCGCCTCCGATGACATCGCCCTGATCCAGCTGGCCGCACCGGTCAGCGACGTTGCGCCGGTTCGCCTCTATCGTGGTCAGGCCGAAGCGGGAAAGATCGCTACCCTGGTCGGCAAGGGCGCCACGGGCACCGGCATGACCGGGCTGGCGCCGGGTGGATCGCACCGCGGCGTACTGCGCCGCGCGGAAAACGCGGTGACCGGCGGCAATGATCGTTATCTCTGGTATCGATTCGACGGCCCCGGCGACGGCCTGCCGCTGGAAGGCGTGCTTGGCAGCGGTGACAGCGGCGGCCCCTTGATGATCCGCGACGCTCAGGGCTGGCAGCTGATCGGCCTGGGTTCGTGGATCACCGCAGTGCCCGAGCATGCGCTTGAAGCCGGCTACTACGGGCAGGTGGTGCACAACGTGCGCATTTCGCGCTATGCCGACTGGATCGACCGCGTGATGCGCACCGCCCCGTAGAGTCGACTGTTAGTCGACTATCGCGCGCAGCGCGGGCATTTCGGTCACGGACGGGAAGAGCAGTCGACTGACAGTCGACTCTACCCCGTCGCGTTTCGACATTCCGCCGCCCACAGGCCACAGCCCACTTACAGCGCGTCAGCGTCCAGTTCACCCGTACGAATACGCACCACGCTGCCCAGGTCGTACACAAACACCTTGCCGTCGCCGATCTTGCCGGTGCCTGCGGCCTTCACGATGGATTCCACCACGGCCTCCACCTGGTCGTCGGTCACGGCCACTTCCAGCTTCACCTTCGGCAGGAAATCCACCACGTATTCGGCGCCGCGGTACAGCTCGGTATGGCCCTTCTGCCGACCAAAGCCCTTCACCTCGGTTACCGTAATGCCGGTCACCCCGCGCTCGGCCAGCGCTTCGCGCACGTCGTCGAGCTTGAACGGCTTGATTACCGCCATGACCATCTTCATCGCCAATCTCCTGTATTCCGGCGTGGAGGATAGCGCCTGAACGCGCCCGGTGCGAAACCGCCCACGCCTGTGCGGGCGACCGGCCCGGCAGTATCCTTGTGGCCTGCACGGCCCGCCCGCACCCCGGAGTACCCCCATGATCGACCTGAACCAGCTGGATGACCTTGCCCGCCGCCTGAGCGACCTGGTGCCGCCGGGCCTGCGCGAATCGCGCGAGGAACTGCAGGCCACCTTCAAGAGCGCGCTGCAGGCCGGCCTGGCCAAGCTGGACCTGGTGACCCGCGAGGAGTTTGAAGTGCAGCGTGCGGTGCTGTTGAAGACCCGCGAGAAGCTGGATGCGCTGGAAGCCACGGTGCGCGAACTGGAAGGGCGCGGCAGCGCGGAGTAAACGAGGCGGCGGTGCAATGCCGCCGTTACTTTGGGCCATGGTTACCGCCGGCAGCAGCGCGGTCGATGTCGCATTTGCCACAGCCAGCGACCCCATAGTGGAAAACCCGGCACATAACGTCCAATCCTTGCAGAAGCGCTGCCCTGCAAGGCTCTCGCCGCCATTCCACGCTGTGCCACAATGCCGAAAGCGACCAGGGCCTTGGCGTCTTTGACCCCATCCCCTTGGCATCTCCAACAACATCTGGCAACTCTGGTAGGGCCACCGAAAACGGGTGGTCGGGCGTCGAAAACCCGGTTTGCTGTTGTTGTTTACGCTTGTCAGCCGGCACCACCGCGCGTGGTGCCGGCTGGCAATCCGTCTGCCGGCTATGGCGGGCGGTGCGTGGGGGTCTTGTACCCGCCGGCCTCAACAGCAACCGGTTTTCGAGCCACGCATCGTCCGCCACCTTTATCGGTGGCGGCTTCTGCCTGCATGCACGGAGCCAGCCATGACCACGCCACACTCCCCGCCACCGCGCCCTATCCAGGAAGCGCCCTCGCCCACCCCAGCGCGTGATCCCAACAGCCTGATTGCCGTGCTGCACAGCATCGGCGCCGGTGCTGCCGCCGACGGCCAGCCCTGGCCCGAACGCCACCCGTTGCGCAGCCGGCAGATCGCCCTGGCCGACGCCGACTGCGCCCTGACCGGCCAGCGCATCGTGCAAGAACTGCTGCTGGCCGCCGAGCGCACACGGCAGAACGGCGAGCCCGATCAGTACGTGGGCGACCGCGTGATGGAGGGCCTGGTAATGGCAGATGTCGCGCTGACGGCATTCATCCACGAACGCCTGCGGCCACAGGAGTAAGCGCATGAAGAGGAACGCGTTTACCGCTGTTGCCGCCTGCATCGCGCTGTTCGGCACCGTGTGGGTCGCCTGGCCCGCGCCGGCCAGCGAACAGGTGTGGTCGTACCAGAAGCTGCAGCCGGTGGATTACCGCCAATTGCACAGCAATGCGCTCGCCTTCGTTAAGGTGAAGAGGCGACAGGGGTTTGAGTTGCGTGCGCGTGATGGCGGCGCTGGCCCGGTGTCATTCGAGATCCTGTGCAGAGGCGTGCAGGTGTTGGACGTGGAGAACACGGCCGCGCGCGTGGTGATCCGAATGCCGGGTGATGCGCAGATGCGCGCGCCGGATATCGAGAACCTACGCGCCAGTTTCGTGCGTTGGATGACGATCTATCAGAACGACAGCTGGTTGCTGACGGAGCGGGCGGGGCCGTCATGGATCGAGAAGCGGATGGAGCCGGGTGAGGCGATGGCTGAGAGTGAGCGTTGTCTGGTTGGGAGGCATTTGGAGGCTGGTTAGGCGCGTGCCCGTCAATGCCGGAGACCAATCGCATCATGCCGGCCAGCCGTCTCGGCCAACACAAAGCGCGCCATCTTGAGCATCTTGCGAACCAGCGGCGCAGAGGCTTGGCGGCAGTGATGGGAACAATCGCATCGCCCGCCATGCTGTCGCAATCAGCCAATATTCCGGAAGCAGCTCGGCACCAAGCCCGTAGGGGACAGGCCTCACCCACAACCTACCCACGCGGTAGCGGGGCCGACTCCGTAGGCGTCACTGCCGGAGTGAGCTTGTCACACGACGTGACCAGCGTCGCGGCTGGAGTTCAGCACTCGTGCATATACTCAGCCCAAGCAGTTCGTTTCGCTGAACGTAAACGCCTGAAGACACAAGGGAGCTGCCATGCGGCACGCCACACCACCTCCCGTTCCCCAGCGACTGCGCGAGATGCTCAAGGACTACCCGGAGCATATTCAAAAATTGCAGTCTGCGTTGAACCACGTAGCCGAAAAGCCGTCTACGGGCATACCCGTAATCGAGCAGGCAATCTGGGCGCTGGAGGATGCGCTCGAGAGGTTTGCTCTGGACGCAGGCAAGGAAACCAAAGTGGCCGAAGCCAGCGGCGATCCTCTGGCTGTTGAACAGGCCGCGGCGCGAGAATCATTGATGTTTCTTGCTGCATCAAAGACTGTGTGGGTGGCAGACAGAGAGCTTTCAGAATACTTCCGGGCACGAGGGAAGTTCCGTTTATGAGACTACTGACGGTCAACTGGATCCCGCCGTCCACGCAAAGACTGTCCAAGAGAAGGTGCTTCCCCGGAGCCGTCTACATGACTTGCCTTCCCATGAAAGCCCCACGGCTATCATTCCAGGAGCGCAGCCCGGCTCAGGCAAAGGAAGCCGGCGCCTTGCCCGCAGCATTTGCCGCCTCGGAGACACCCCAGCAAACCAATCGCAACGAATCCATTCATTGCCATTTGATCCTAACGGTCGCCAAAGCCCATCAAGCGCGCCGTCTGACGAGACCAACTTCCCAGGAGATGCTGTGCGCCGGACTCGCCACCATCCCTCAAAGAACAAAGAACTGCATCCAATTTACGCTGAACCAGATCGGAGATTGGCGAATTCAAAAGTCTCTTCAGCGTGGCATCTGCCGCAGCGAAATCGCCAAGCCGGATGGCGGATATGTATTTTATCCACTCCGAGTAGTCGCTGGTGAAGTCAAGGCCGTCGACATAGACCAATAGATCTGCCGCCGTCCTCACCGGCTCAAGCTTATTGGCGTGCGCCTTATGCATCCCGCAGAAGAAATCTTTGTCCACTTCCGCGCTTGCGATTCGCTGACCTAAAGACATGTGCAGGAAGGACAAATCATCATAGGTCGGAACTACAAAGGTCCATATGTAGGTGGAGGATGGAGCAGGATCCAGCGCGAAGCCTGAGATGACATCCGGCGTATGAAATGCGATCAAGAAGTTGCCAACGACGCGCAGACCACTGCTCTTCGCTTGGCGCTTCATTCTCCAAAGTGCTATGGATTTCATGCCAGGGCACTCACCTTTCCAGAATTCGGCAAAGAATAGTCCCTCGTGGCAGATGCTTGTAGTAGTTGCAAGTTTCCGCTGCAGTCAGACCAGCGGCTCCCGACTTCACTATCACATCGGCACAGGTGTGTAGGCCTCCGTTCGGTTTGGGCGAGGCATGCGATCTGTCTCAAGGCTCTGTAGGAAAAGGGGACTAGCCACCCCACTGGCATGGTGCAATGAGACAGAGCGATCGGTACCCGTACCGTCGACACCCAGAATCCCCCTATCCCCTGCACCCGCAATCCCCGATGGTTTCCCACCCAGCGCTTCCCCCACCATCAAGCGCTCCTCCGCAGGAAACCACACATGAGCCTGGCACTGGTCCACAGCCGCGCCCGCGCCGGGGTCGATGCGCCACTGGTGCGGGTAGAAGTGCATCTATCCGGCGGCTTGCCGGTCACCCAGATTGTCGGTCTGGCCGAAGCCAGCGTGCGCGAGTCGCGCGAGCGCGTGCGTGCGGCCCTGCTCTGCGCGCGGTTCGACTTTCCGCAGCGGCGCATCACCTTGAACCTGGCCCCGGCCGATCTGCCCAAGGAAGGCGGCCGCTACGATCTGGCCATCGCGCTGGGCATCCTGGCCGCCAGCGGTCAGGTCGATCCGCAATCGCTGCTGCAGTACGAATTCCTTGGCGAGCTTGGCCTGACCGGTGAGCTGCGTCCGGTCAGCGGCGCGCTGCCTGCCGCGATTGCCGCCGCCGACGCGGGGCGCATCCTGGTGGTGCCGCCCGGCAACGCCGCCGAGGCGGCGCTGGCCGAGCACGCCGATGTGCGCGTGGCCCGCACCCTGCTGGAATGCTGTGCGGGCCTGAGCAACCCGCGCCTGCTGCCACCGGTGCAGCGCGTGGACACCACGCCGCTGCCGCTGCCCGATCTGGCCGATGTGCGTGGGCAGGCGCATGCGCGGCGCGCGTTGGAAGTGGCGGCGGCCGGTGGCCACCATCTGCTGCTGATCGGCAGCCCCGGCTGCGGCAAGACCCTGCTGGCCTCGCGCCTGCCCAGCCTGTTACCCAATACCGACGAGGCCGAGGCGCTGCAGTTGGCTGCCATTGCTTCGGTCAGTGGCGAAGGCCTGGACCCCCGGCGTTGGCGGCAGCGGCCGTTTCGTTCCCCGCACCACAGCGCCAGCGCCGCCGCACTGGTGGGTGGCGGCAATCCCCCCTGCCCCGGCGAGATTTCCCTGGCCCATCACGGCGTGCTGTTCCTGGACGAACTGCCCGAGTGGAACCGCAGCGCACTGGAAACCCTGCGCGAACCGCTGGAATCGGGTCATATCCGCATCGCCCGTGCGGCGCGCAGCGTGCAGTACCCCGCGCGATTCCAGCTGGTGGCCGCGATGAACCCGTGCCCGTGTGGCTGGGCCGGGGACCGCAGCAATCGCTGTCTGTGCAGCGATGAGCGCATCACCCGCTACCGCGCGCGCGTGTCGGGCCCGCTGCTGGATCGCATCGACCTGCACATCAGCGTGTCACGACTGGATGCGGTGGAGCTGCGCGAGAGCACGCCACTGGGCGAACCCAGCGCCACGGTACGCGCACGGGTTGAATCAGCACACGCCAAGCAGCGGGAACGCGGCGGGCTGAATGCCCATCTACCGCCCGTCACGCTGCGCACCTGCACGCGGCTCAGCGAAGCTGACCAGGATCTGCTGGAACAAGCCATCGAACGGCTGCAGCTATCAGCGCGGGCGATGCACCGCATTCTGCGCGTCGCCAGGACGATTGCGGATCTGGACGGGCGCGTGGAGATTGGAACGGCCCATCTTGCGGAAGCGATTGGGTATCGGCAGTTGGATCGAGGCTGCACGTCGACTTACCCGGGATCACGGCACGAATCAGAATCCCCAAAATAGTGACTTCCATCACCTTGGCGGCACTCGACCTTCATCAGTTTGAACTACATGATCATGATGGCATCGACACGTGCGGAGTCGTGCTGCGCTGAAAGGCGCACGCCATTGGAATTTCGGCGACTGACCGGCCGTCGATTGAACGGAAAGTCCAAGGCTACAAGGATGAGTAATGAGATTCGGTTCGTGCCTACTGCTATGCGTTTCACTTTCATTGGCAACTGCGGCAGCATCCAGTCAGGAGCGCAGATCTGAATATCTTGAATCGGAGAATGCGATCGATTCAGCACTAGTGAAGACCTATGCACGCGAAGCAGGGATCGGGCTTGAAGAGGCTCGCCTGGCATTGGCGAGGGAGGAACTGGCCGCGTCTCGGATCAGTGAGTTGAGGACCGAGTTTGCAGATCGACTCGCCGGGCTTTTCTGGGCGCGTTCGCCCACCCAGCGTATTGTTGTTCGACTCACTGGCAATCGCCAGGTCGCGGACCGGAACATTCAAACGGATGCTGGCGTTGTGCCGGTCACGTTTGTCACAGGCGCAGCATTTACCGCAGCCGCGCTGGAGGCCAGCCTGCAAGCCGCCGGCCCCAAACTTCGTAAGGCCATTCCTGAGCTCAGCGGTGCATGGGTTGATGAAACCACTGGCACGATCGTGCTGGATGTTGCCGCTCCTGAAGCGTCAACGCGATCTTTCGATGCGGAGCGTAGAGCCATCGAAAAGGCAATTGGATTCCCGGTAGAGTTCCGGCTCTCGCCCCGTCCCACCGATCTAGGCACTCCGCCAGCGAATGCAAGACCTGCCCTTCCGGCTGAGCAGGCAAAGCAGGCGCTGCCAAACGTTGGTGGTGGGAGGCAGCTATCTGGCGGAGCCGGACAGTTCTGCACGGCAGGCTTTGCAGTGAAGGACGGCATCTCAGGCGTCAAGGGCGTTCTGACTGCGGGCCATTGGTTCAACGATGCCACCGACACGAGGTATTGCGCCTAACGGACTGCGCTTGCTTTGGTACAGCGCGCGGGACGGCACAGGTCTACTTCTACTACCGGGAGCGCATTGCCCATGGATCGGAAGGCCCCCTCCTCGCGGGACGGGCCATCCGTGAAGTCCACCGCAGCATCGGAACTGGGCGCCACATCAGCGACGATCTGGCGCCCATTGCCAGTGTGACCGGCACCGGCTCAGGCCAACCGCGCGCACCTCATTCAGCCCGCCTGCCCCAAGCGCACCTTCAACTGCTGGATTTCCTGCGCGCTCACGCCAATGGACTTCAGGTAGCCCTCGGCGCCGCCGTACTGGCTGTGCAGCGCGGCCAGGAACTGTTCCATGTTCTGCGGCGCGGTGCCGGACATGCCAGCCATCTTGCGTGCGATCTCCGGGTGCTGCTCCAACATCGCCTTGATCTGCGCGTTCATCGCGCTGTCCTTCGGCTGCCCTTCCAGGTAGTGCGCGGAAATGGCGTAGTTGTGCACGATCTGCGCCTTCGGCACACCGGCCAGGTCCAGCAGCAGGCCGGCGATGATGCCGGTACGATCCTTGCCCGCCGTGCAGTGGAACAGCACGGTGCCGTCCTGCTGGGCGGCAATGCGCTGGAACACCTGCTTGAACTGCGGCTGGCTGTGGCCCAGCCACTGCACATAGGCTTCGCCCAGCGAATCGGGGAAGGTGGCCATCATCTTCTGCAGATCCATCTTCTCGGTGCCCATCAGCGAAATGCGCTGGTAGGCGAAGCGCGCGTCATCGGCCAGCAGGTCCGGCGACTGGCTCTGCTCGTCGGCGGTACGCAGGTCGATGTCCAGCGTCACCCCGGCGGCGGCCAGTGCGTCGCGGTCAGCGGCCGTCAGGCGGCCCAGATCGGCGGTGCGCACGAAGGCCGTGGCCGGAATCGGGCCGTTGCGGCCCTGCAGACCGGCAAAGCTGCGTACGTTCCATGCGCCCTGCAGCGGAATGACGCGCTGCGCGTCGTCGGCGGTGGGCGCCACATTGGCGGTGGCTGCCGCGGCGCTGGCGGTCACGGGGCGCGAGGCATCGGCGGCGAAGGCAGGCGCGGCCAGCGGCAGGGCCAGCATCAGGGCAAGGGTCAGTTCGGTGCTGCGGTTCATGTCGGTCTCCAGTGAATTCAGAAGTTGACGGCCACGTCCAGGCCGAAGGTGCGCGGATCGTTGAAGATGCCGGTCTGGCCCAGCGCGGGGCTGTTGAGCTTGTAGAACAGGTGCTCTTCATCCAGCAGGTTGCGCGCCCACAGCGAGAACGACATGGTCATGCCGGTGTCGTTCAGCGGCACATCGACCAGTGCCACGCGCGCGTTCACCACGAACGAACTGTCGGTCAGCATCTGGTCGTATTCGCTGGTGTAGAAACCGTCGGACCAGTTGCCGTCCAGATGGAACTTCAGTGCGGCGAAGTTGGCGAACGGCACCAGATAATCCAGCGACAGGCTGCCGGCATTCTCCGGCGCCAGCAGCGGCTGCACGGTCACTGCCACGCCGGCGCCGAACGGGTCGACCGCCGTCTGCGCATCGATCTTCGTGTAGGCGTAGTTCAAGCCGACGGTCAGGTTCTCGATCGGCATTACGCTGAATTCCAGCTCGGCGCCGCGTGACTTGCCATCGCTCAGCGCGTTGGTGGTCACCATGGTGGTGCGGGTTTCGCCGCTGTTGGGGTCGAACGGCAGCGAGAAATCCATCTGCTTGTGGGCGATCTTCGAATCGAACAGCGCCAGGTTCAGGCGTGCGCGGTTATCCCAGAACTGCGATTTGAAACCCAGTTCGTAGGCAGTCACTTCTTCCGGCGCGAAGGCGGTGTAGGTGGTGGACCGCGAGTTCGCGCCGCCTGCCTTGAAGCCGGTGCTGTACTTGGCATAGACCATGGCCTGCTCGCCGATGTCATAGGCGATGTTGACCATCGGGTCGAAGCGACTCCAGGAATCATCGAATGCCAGCTGGGTGGCGGCGCCATTGACGATGTAGAGGCTGCCCTTCTTGTCGTCGCGCGTGTAGCGGCCACCGGCGGTCAGGTGCAGGCGCTCCAGCGCAGCGGGCGTCCAGGTGGCCTGGCCGAACACACCCAGGCTGTCGGTCCACGCTTTGC
This sequence comes from Stenotrophomonas sp. YAU14D1_LEIMI4_1, assembly GCF_003086815.1. Classification (NCBI taxonomy): domain Bacteria; kingdom Pseudomonadati; phylum Pseudomonadota; class Gammaproteobacteria; order Lysobacterales; family Lysobacteraceae; genus Stenotrophomonas; species Stenotrophomonas sp. YAU14D1_LEIMI4_1. The sequence goes on from NZ_CP025997.1 coordinate 4,003,827, forward strand.
TGGCGCGGTCGATGCGCACCTTGGAGAGGTCCAGCGGATTGGTGGCCGGGTTCACTGCGTAGCTGTTGCCACCCGGGCCCCAGACCAGCATGTTCGGGGTCTGCGCGTTGTCACCGGCGGTCTCGTGGTAATAGAACGCGCCGCCCAGGAACTGCACCTGCGAGGTGTTGCCGATCAGCTGGAATTCCTGGCTGTACTGGTGCTGGTAGACCTGCGCCAGGCTGTAGCGACCGAAGGCCGTGCCGGCACCGCCGTATGCGGAAATCGCATCAACCAGACCCATGTCGAACTGGCCCTGGGTCAGTTCGCGGTATGAACTGATCGACTTCAGTTCCAGCGCATCGCTCAGCGTCCACGACAGGTTGAGCAGATGGCCGCTGGTACGGCCCACGTTGTCTTCCTGTGGTCCGCCCAGGATCGCGCTGTCACGCCGGTCCTGGCTGGCACCGGCAATCTGCAGCGGGCTGAGGTACGCGCCCGGCACCAGCACCTGGGTGTGGTACGGCGTGGTGGCGTCGTAGGAACGGTCGAAGGCATACAGCGCGGAGAAATCATCGCTGGGCTGCCACAGCGCGCTCAGGCGCGCACCGCGCTTGTCGTAGCTGTTGAAATCGCGCTCACCGCGCATCGGGTTATCGGTGGTGCCACCACGGCGGGCCTGCACCGCATCGATCTTGAAGCTGACGTCGCCCACCTTGGGCAGGTCCAAGTGCAGCGCGCTGTTATAGCCGCTGAAGTTGGACACGCCCGCACTGACGCTGCCGCCGAACTCGCCGGTGGGCGCCTTGGTCACGATACTGACCGCACCGCCTTCGGTATTGCGGCCAAACAGCGTGCCCTGGGGGCCCTTCAGTACTTCGATGCGCTCCACGTCGTACAGCATGCTGCCCAGGCCCTGCGCGCGGCCCATGAACACGCCATCCACGTAGATACCCACGCCGGCATCGCGCGCCGGCTGGTTCGCATCACCCGAGGCGCCGATGCCACGAATGCCGATGTTCAGCGCCGAACTGCGCGTGGCAAACGGGGTGACCCGCAGCGAGGGAATGGAGCCATCGGACAGGCTGCCCAGCGAGATCGCGCTGCGATCCTTCAGCGCCTCGGCGTCCACCACGGAAACCGAGATGGGCGTTTCCTGCAGGTTGGTAGCGCGCTTCTGTGCGGTCACCACCACCTGGTCCAGGGCCACCACATCGTGGTTGCCGCCGGCGCTGGCCGCCGCGTTGGCTTCGGTGGTGGGAAGGTCTTCGGCCTGGGCCACGCCGGCGAGTGTGGCGGCAATAGCGAGGGTCAACAGCTGACGGGGCAACGTGGGGTAGCGCATCGATGTCGGTCGCGGAAGGGAGGAGGCGGCCGCAGTCTGGGTGCGTGAAATGACAGGTGAATGACCGTTCATTCACACATTCGATAACGTAAGATCGAGCCATTGGACGCCTTCAGATCACGCAATGACGCCGACCGACACCCCGCTTGCCAGCGCTGACGACACCGCCACCGCCCATGCCGACGCCCAGCGCCGGAAGATCCTGGATGCGGCGCAACGCTGCTTCATCACCCGCGGTTTCCACGCCGGTTCGATCAGCGAAATCGCTGCCGCGGCGGAGATCAGCCAAGGGCTGATGTACCGCTATTTCGACAACAAGCGTGCGCTGATCCTGGCCCTGATCGAGCGACAACTGGCCCACGACCAGGTGTCGATCCGGCACATGCCCGCCTCGGCCGACCTGGCCGACGGCCTGCTGGCCTGCTACCAGCACTGGGCGCGCGGCAAGGTGCTGGACACCCACGCCAATGCCATCGCCAGCGTTGCGCTGTATGCGGAAATCAACGCCGAAGCGCACCGCGACCCGGTAGTGGCCGAGGTGCTGCGCCGGCACGACAAGCAGACCACCGCAGCCATCCATGCCTGGCTGCGCGAGCATGATCGCGCCCGCGGCGTGGCGGTTGAGGAAGAAGCGATCGAGCAGCGCACGCTGCTGTTGCGTCTGCTGGTGGAAGGCCTGGCGATGCGCGCCGTGCGCGATCCGGATCTGCAGCCGGCCGCCCTGCATGCACTGTTGAGCCGTGCCGTTGCGCGGGTGATGGGGGATGGTGCCGATGCGCGTGGTTGATGTGGGCGAGCGGCTACGGGATTACGCCGCACGCTCCGTCATGCGTCAGTTCGAACCACGCCAAGCTGATCCCGCAGCCACTGCATGAACGTGGCGATGACCTCCATCCGTTCTGCAGGTACATCCTCACGCAGCACCGCGTAGTACGCAAAGCGCTGGGGCCACGGCGCCTGCAGCGCAACCTGAAGGCGCCCGGCAGCCAGCTCATCAGCGGCATGGATATCCCGCACCAGGGCGATGCCCTGCCCTGCCACTGCCGCACGCACCAGCAGCAGATCGTCATCAAACGCAGGCCCGCGTTCCAGTCGCTCGTCGGCAGGCAGGCCCAAGGCCTGGAACCAGAGCCGCCAGTCACTGCGCTCGCTGTCCTGCAGCAGCGGCAGGCGCAGGCAGTCTTCTGGCGAACCGATGGGCGGCGTAGCTGCCAGCAACGCGGGACTGGCCACAGGCAGCAGAACCGGCGCCAACAGATGCTCGCTGCGCAGCCCGGGATAGACACCCAGGCCATGGCGGATTGCCACATCCACGTTTTCCCCGCGCAGGTCCTTCAGTTGTGGACTGGCGTCCAGCAGCACATCGATGGCGGGATGGGCGGCACTGAAATCGGCAAGGCGCGGCGCCAGCCACTGTACGGCGAAGCTGGGCGCGGCGCTGATGCGCACGGTCGCGCGTGCACGGCTGCTTTCCAGCACCTGCAGGCTGCTGCTGATCTGGTCGAACGCCTGCAGCAACTGGGGGTGAACGCGCGCGCCGGCAGCGCTCAACACCACGCCGTGGCGCGTGCGATCGAACAAGCTCACCCCCAGCCGGTCCTGCAGCTGCTTCAACTGCAGACTGACCGCGCCGGGGGTCACGCCCATCGCCTGCGCCGCCGCTGTCAGGCTGCCATGCCTGCCCGTTTCCACGAATGCCCGCAGGGCCAACAAGGGCAGTACTGCGCCCACAGAATTCTCCTTCATCAAGCCAAACACCGGCCGTGCGTCGGCAGCATAGCGGGCACAGCCCGCCTTGTGGTGCCGCACCGCAAGACTTGAGTTCAGCTCAACTTCCGCGGCAACACAACTCGTTTCCACCGCACGCGCACGCCTCATAGACTGCGCATCCGGTTGCTGCAGCACCGCCCTATTGCGTCGCACATCGCTGTGCTTCGCCGCTGTTCTTCGCCTGCCGCCAATACCGGGAATCCACGTGCACGATCCCTCGCTTCATCTATATACCGACAGCTCGCCCAATGGCTTCAAGGCCACCATCGCGCTTGAAGAGCTGGGCTTGCCCTATCAACTGCACCACGTCCGCATCGACCAGGGCCAGCACCGCAGTGCCGATTTCCTCGCGCTCAACCCGCATGGCCGCATCCCGGTGCTGGTGGATCGCGCACAGGGCCGCGTCGTGTTCGAATCGGCGGCGATCCTGCTGTACCTGGCCGAACATGCACAGGCCCTGCTTCCGCGCGATGCGTCCGCACGCTGGGATGCCCTCACCTGGCTGATGTTCCATGCCGCCAGCGTGGGGCCCATCCTGGGCCAACGCGTGCACTTCGAACACTTCGCGGATGAGCGCTACCTGCCTGCCGTGCAGCGCTACCAGCGCCTTTCCGACGACGCGTTCGCGGTGCTGGATGCACGCCTTGCCAAGCACCAGTATCTGGCTGGAACGGAGTATTCGATTGCCGATATCGCCCACTTCGCGTGGCTGCATATCGCAGACATCATCGACATGGATTTCCGCCGTTATCCCAGTCTCTGGCGGTGGTACCAGCAGGTGGGCGCTCGCCCGGCGGTGCAGCGCGGCGTACGCATTCCCGAACCGGCCACCGGCCCTTGAGGAACCCGCGATGATCTCGACGTCTTCTTTCACGGGCGCATCGGCGCCGGCCTTCGCCGGCCATGCCGGCTACCAGCGCATGTTTCGCGCCGACGCGCTGACGCTGGGCGTGTTCCTGCCGCTGCGGTTCTACCAAGGCAACATGCGGGCCCTGCAGGGTCAGAGCCGCCTGGTTGAAGCCATCGATCATTACGGCTTCGCTGCGGTATGGGTGCGGGATGTGCCGCTGTTCGACCCCCTGTTCGGCGATGCCGGCCAGGTCTTCGATCCGTTCACCTACCTGGCCTGGTTGGCCGCACGTACGCAACGCGTGGCGCTGGCCACCGGCAGTGTGGTGCTGCCGCTGCGCAACCCGGTGGATCTGGCCAAGGCGGCGGCTTCCCTGGACGTACTGTCGGGCGGACGCCTGGTGTTGGGCGCCGCATCGGGCGACCGCGCGGTGGAGTTTCCCGCTTACGGCATCGAGCACAGCACGCGGGGCGAACGCTTCGCTGAGACCCTGCCTGCCATGCGCCAATGGTGGCAACCCGCCAACGGCGGCAAGGCGCAGCACGCGTGGGCAGAACACGGCCTGAAACTGCTGCCGGCGCCTGCGGCGCGCATTCCGGTGATCGTGACCGGCGGTGCCCGACAGCCCCTGCCATGGATTGCCGAACACGCAGATGGATGGCTGACCTACCCCGACGCCACGCATGATGCGCAGGGGCCCGCGCGGCTGGCGGCGAAGATCCGGGCGTGGCGTGCCTTGATTCCCGATGGAGGCTTCCGGCCGCACATCACCAATGAATGGCTGGATCTGGTGGATGATGCCGACCACCCCCGTGTGCCCCTGCAGGGCGGACACGTGCTGCGCACCGGTCGCAAGGGCCTGATCGCATTGCTGGAAGCGTGGCGCGCCGCAGGCGTCAACCACGCCGCACTGGGGATCCAGCATTCGCGTCGGCCGGCTGCGGAGGTGCTTCAGGAGATTGCCGAGGAGGTGCTTCCGCTGTTCCCCGCTTTCGGCGAGGTTCCTGCCGGACCCATGGATTGGTAAGAGGTGCAGTGGCGGGCGTGGACTCTTATGGCGTGCACGCCACTTCCCACTGCCCGTAAGCTTTCAGGCCAAGCGACTGCGCAAGCCGGTTGGAGGCGACGTTGTCATGCTGGCAGCGGTACTGCGCATCGTAACCACGCGTGCCGGCGTACTCGATCATGGTCTGCACCAGGGCGGCTGCCAGCCCCTTGCCGCGTGCACGGGGCATGGTCAGCACCCCCATGTCAGCGATCTCCTCCCCACCCCAGGGGTAAAGACTGGAGACCGCCAGAAGCTCTGCTTCCATGAACGCCCCGAAGGTCGCCCAGTGCCCCAGCTCGACGGACGCATCATCCTGGTCAGCCACCGGGGTCTGTGCCATGAATCCTTCAAAAAGCGCGGCATCGTCAGGTACGAGCTGGCGCACCTCGATCAGGCTGCTGTTGCGCACACCCGGCATTCCCTGTTCGCCAACGTGGTAGATGACATCCGGCGCATGCATCTCGATGCCAGCGCTCTGCAGCGCCTTGCGCAGCCCTTGCAACGATACCGCCGGCCCACCGGGTGCAAACCGCAGCGCAGAGGCAACGCGCTCGGATACGGCAGCGCGCGTAGCGCCGTCGGTGGTCACCAGGATCATGGCCCGCCGCTGCTCGGCAAGCTGCGGGTTGATGGCCAGCCGGAATGCATCCCCCGTCGGAACGGGAATTCCCGCGTCGAACAGGCCATTCCAGTACTGGGTCACGTTGCAGGTCGGTTTGGACATCGTGCGTCTCACATCCTTGTGCAAGGGTTGTCCGGTATTCGAATCAACCGGCCACACCCAGCGCGCCACCATCCGCACCGCGCCGCACCGCCACCACGTACCGGCAGAACTTGCCCAGGAAAATGCCGGCAAACCCACCCGAGGTCAGCAGGTAAGCCGCAGTGAACCCGGCATGGCCCGCCAGCGCGGGCGACACCGCGAAGGCCACTTCAAACCCGTACTTCACCAGGAAGGTGACCAGCAGCAGCGGCAGCAGGCTGTAGTCCGGGCTGCGGCGCAGCTTGCCGGTAGCCGGGTTCAGCGCCAGCGTCGCGCGGCGCAGCAGCAGCCAGCCAAGGGCCGCGCCGGCAGCGATGCCGACCAGCCATTCACCCCAGGCCTGCAGCGAGCCACCGTAGCGATGGCTGATCGACCATGCGCCCCAGACAAGGAACAGGGCCGGCACGATCGCCAGCCGCACCAGCGAACTTTCACCCGGCTTCATGGCGGCGATGCCGCGGTACACCAGGAAGGCCAGCAGGGCCCAGACCCAGAGCGGGGTGTGCGAGAGGATCTGCATGATCATTGCGGGGAATTCCTTGTCGGCAGGTTGAGGGCGTGCTGCGGTTATCTGACGCCTCGATTATGGTCCTGCACGAAACCGCCACAAGTGACAGGTGTCAGCCGCTTACCCTGACCGGGCGTTGCGCCGGTACTGCTGCACCCAGTCCAGCGACGGCGCGATACCGCCGAAGGGAAACAGATGCGGGCTGACCGGGCCAAGCTCATCGCCCAGTCCGGCCAGCAGTTTGTCCACAAACCGGTCCGGCCCTGCCGAGCCCAGCAGGCGGCCCAGGGAAATGCCGTAGCGGGCCAGCATGGCCGTGCTCGCGCCGACCCCGCACATGGCCGCATAGCGCACCAGCCGCGTCACGCTGGCCGGCCCGGGAATGCCCACCAGCACCGGGTGCGCAATGCCGCGTGCGCGCAGGGCCTTCAACCAGTCCAGCACTATTTCGGCATCGAAGGCGAACTGGGTGATGATCCACGGCGCCATGCCGCGCGCTTCAATGCGCTGGCACTTGTTTTCCAGCACCTGCCAGCGCTGCGCGGCGGTCATGACCGGGTGGGTTTCCGGGTGCCCGCCCACGGCCACCACCTTGATGCCGGCGCGTTCCAGCAGACCGGTTTCGATGATCGCCGTGCTGTCGGCGAACGGACCGGCGGGCTCCGCCAGATCGCCGGCAATCACCAGGCAGCGCTCCACGCCGGCCTCGCCCACTGCCCGCTGGATGAAACGTTGCAGCGCGGTCTGCGTGCCAATGCGGCGTGCCGACAGGTGCGGCATCGGCTGGAAGCCCAGCTCGCGAATGGCCCGTGCCGCCGCCAGCCGCGCCTCGTCGTCTTCGCTGGCCAGATAGGGAATGGAGATGGTGCTGCCCGGCGCGATGCGTGCGGCCTCGGCGCGCAGGGCCTGCACGGCCTTGGCGCTCACTTCCCACGAACACGCATCCAGGAAGGCGCGCGCCCTCGCCCCGCTTTCCATGGACATCAGCCAACCCCGTGCGCGCGCGCGACCGCCGAACTGCTGCGCGCCAGATCCACGAAGGCCCGCAGATAGTCGATGGCGGTATCCGATTCGCGCGCACCCAGGTAGATCTGCTTGGGAATGCCCTTCGCGCCCAGGCGCACCGGCACCACGTCCATGCGCGCGGCGTACTCTTCCACCAGCCAGCGCGGCATGGCCGCCACGCCACGGCCGCTGGCCACCATCTGCATCATGATGTCGGTGGTTTCAATCGCCTTGTGGCGGCGCGGGGTCACCCCCGCCGGCAGCAGGAACTGGTTGTAGATATCCAGCCGCTCGAATGGCACCGGGTAGCTGATCAGCACTTCCTGGGTCAGCTGGCGCGGCTTTACATGGTCCACCTTGGCCAACGGATGGTTGCTGGCCACCACCAGCACCTGCTCGTAATCGAACACCGGTACGAAAGTCAGGCCCGGCTTCAGCAGCGGGTCGGGGGTGACCAGCAGATCGATCTCGTAGCCGAACAGGGCGCCGATGCCGCCGAACTGGAACTTCTGCTTCACGTCTACGTCCACGTCGGGCCAGGCGGCCAGGTAGGGCGACACGATCTTCAGCAGCCACTGGTAGCAGGGGTGGCATTCCATGCCGATGCGCAGCGAGCCGCGCTCGCCCTGGGCGAACTGGCCCAGCCGCTCTTCGGCCAGGTCCAGCTGGGGCAACACGCGGTTGGCCACGGCCAGCAGGTACTGGCCGGCCTGGGTCAGGCGCAGGTTGCGGCCCTCGCGCAGCCAGACATCGGTGCCCAGCTGCTGTTCCAGCTTCTTCATGCTGTGGCTCAGGGCCGACTGGGTCAGGTTCAGCACGCCGGCGGCGGCGGTGAGCGAGCCCTGCAGTTCAACCTGCTGGACGATGCTGAGGTGGATACGTTCCAGCATGTCTATGAGCCCCGCTCATGGATGTGTGAAGTAAAACCATTTTACGTCATGGAATGCCCTGACTAGCATCGGGTCATGCTTTCTCCCCACCGCCCCCTCCGAATCGTCGCCGTGTCCGGCGGCCTGCAGCGCCCCTCGCGGGCGGCCACCCTGTGCGAACACCTGCTGCACCTGCTGGGCGACCACCTGCCCAGCCAGCCGCAGCTGATTGAGCTGGGCGAACTGGCCCCGCAACTGGCCGGGGCGCTGTGGCGTTCTCAGTTGCCCGACAGCGCCGAACAGGCGCTGGCTGCGGTTGAGCAGGCCGATGTGCTGGTGGTCGCCACGCCGGTCTACCGCGGCTCGTACACCGGCCTGTTCAAGCACTTCTTCGATTTCATCCAGCAGGACGCGCTGGTCGACACCCCCATCCTGCTGGCCGCCACCGGCGGCAGCGAGCGCCACGCGCTGATGATCGACCACCAGTTGCGGCCGCTTTTCAGCTTCTTCCAGGCCCGCACCCTGCCGCTGGGGGTGTACGCCACCGACAAGGACTTCGCCGACGGCCGCGTACACGACCCGGCCCTGCTGCAGCGTGCAGAACTGGCCGTGCAGCGCGCCCTGCCGCTGCTGTCGCTGTCCCACCGCCCCGCGCCGCAGCCCGCCGCCACCCTTGAAACCCTCTGAACCGGAATGCCGCCCATGAGCACAGACACCTTTACCTTCAGCATCACGCGCATCCCGTTCAACGAGGATTACCAGCCGGCCGACGGCACCCGCATCACCACCAACTTCGCCAACCTGGCACGCGGCGCGGCGCGGCAGCAGAACCTGCGCAACACGCTGGCCATGATCAACAACCGCTGCAACGACCTGGCGCACTGGGACAACCCCAACGCCGATCGCTACGTGGTGGAGCTGGACATCATTTCGGTGGAAATGCACATCGACGGCAGCGATGGCAGCGACCCGTTCCCGCTGATCGAAGTGCTGCGCCCCACCCTGGTGGATACGCACACGGGCGCGCGCACCGAGGGCATCGTCGGCAACAATTTCTCCTCGTACGTGCGTGACTACGATTTCAGCGTGGTGCTGCCGGCCAGCAATGAGGGCAAGGACAGCTTCGCCATTCCCGACGACTTCGGCGATCTGCACGGCAAGCTGTTCAAGCACTTCCTGCAGTCCGACGCCTACCGCGCGCAATTCAGCAAGGCGCCGGTCATCTGCATCAGCGTGTCCAGCAGCAAGACCTACCACCGCACCGAGAACCACCACCCCATCCTGGGCGTGGAATACCGCCAGGGCGAGTTCTCGCCCACCGACCAGTACTTCGACAAGATGGGCCTGCAGGTGCGCTACTTCATGCCGCCGGGCAGCGTTGCGCCGCTGGCGTTCTATTTCCAGGGCGACCTGCTGGGCGACTACTCGAACCTGGAACTGATCGGCACCATCAGCGTGATGGAGGCCTTCCAGAAGATCTACCGCCCGGAGATCTACAACGCCAACTCGGTGGCCGGCAAGGTCTACCAGCCCAGCCTGAAGCACCAGGACTATTCGTCCACCCGCATCGTCTACGACCGCGAAGAGCGCAGCCAACTGGCCGTGAAGCAGGGCCGCTTCACCGAAGAACACTTCATCAAGCCCTACCGCAGCGTGCTTGAGCAGTGGGCTGCGCGCTGATCGCTGTTCACTTCATTCCCCTCCCCAGGACACAAGACCCCGATACCGATGAAGAAACTACTGCCGACCTCTACCGCCGGAAGCCTGCCCAAGCCGTCGTGGCTTGCCGAGCCTGAAAAGCTCTGGTCGCCCTGGAAACTGCAGGATGACGCGCTGACCGAGGGCAAGCAGGACGCGCTGCGCCTGTCCCTGCAGGAACAGCAGCACGCCGGCATCGATATCGTGAGCGACGGCGAACAGACCCGGCAGCACTTCGTCACCACCTTCATCGAACACCTGGACGGCGTGGATTTCGACAAGCGCGAAACCGTGCGCATCCGCAACCGCTACGACGCCAGCGTGCCCACCGTGGTGGGCGCGGTCAGCCGGCCGAAGGCGGTGTTCGTGGAAGATGCCAAGTTCCTGCGCCGGCAGACCGCACAGCCGATCAAGTGGGCCCTGCCCGGCCCGATGACCATGATCGACACGCTGTACGACGCGCACTACAAGAGCCGCGAAAAGCTGGCCTGGGAATTCGCGAAGATCCTCAACGAGGAAGCGAAGGAACTGGAAGCGGCCGGCGTGGACATCATCCAGTTCGACGAACCGGCCTTCAACGTGTTCTTCGACGAGGTGAACGACTGGGGCGTGGCCACCCTGGAGCGTGCCATTGAAGGGCTGAAGTGCCAGACCGCCGTGCACATCTGCTACGGCTACGGCATCAAGGCCAATACCGATTGGAAGCAGACGCTGGGTTCGGAATGGCGGCAGTACGAAGAGTCGTTCCCCAAACTGCAGAAATCCAGCATCGATCTGATCTCGCTGGAATGCCACAACTCGCATGTGCCGATCGACCTGATTGAACTGGTGCGCGGCAAGAAGGTAATGGTGGGCGCGATCGACGTGGCGTCCAGCACGGTGGAAACGCCGGAAGAAGTGGCCAACACCCTGCGCAAGGCGCTGCAGTTCGTGGATGCCGACAAGCTGTACCCCTGCACCAACTGCGGCATGGCGCCGCTGCCGCGTGACGTGGCGCGCGGCAAGCTGCGGGCGCTGAGTGCGGGCGCGCAGATCGTGCGCGAGGAGCTTGCGGGAATTCGTTGAGGGCTTCCCGCATCCTTTGATCGCCAGCGGCGGTGCAGCTTTCTTGCTGCACCGCCGTTTGCGCGTGAGGCCTAGAAGCGCATGCTCACTTCGGCACCCACAATGCGCGGGCTGTCAATCGGCCCGTAGTAATTGCCGTCGCGCCCGAAGGCCAGGTTGTCGAAGATCAACCCGTTCACGCGCCGCTTGTTGGTCAGGTTCTGCACGAACAGGCGGCCGGTCCAGGGGCCATGTTCGTAGCCCACCTGCAGGCCGATGATGGCCACGGCCGGCTGGTAGGCACGGTTGCGCTCATCCAGCGCGCTGGAACCGGTGAACGCCGATTCCACCCGCCCGAAGGCGCCAGACGGGTGCTTGTAGCGTGCCGCCAGATAGCCCGTGTAATGCGGCGTCAGCTTCACCCGGTTGCCGGCCAGGTTTTCGTCCACCGTGGCCCATAGCTTGGTGTACTTCGCATCCACATAGCCCACGTTGGCGGTCAGGGTGAAGCCCGGCGCCAGCTCGTAGGCACCTTCCAGTTCGGCACCGCGCGAGCGGATCGATGCATCCGAGCCCACGTAGTCCGACGAGATCGGGCGCCCGTTGGCATCGGTGGCCACCTGGATTTCCTGCCAGTTGTCCGAGGTGATGTGGAACAGCGCGCCGCCGATATGGCCGCGGCCGCCGCCAACGTTCATCTTGAAGCCCAGCTCGTGGCTCCACATCATTTCCGATTCGTAGCGCAGCACCTTGTCATTCACTACGTCGCTCTGCGCGGCGGCCAGATTGAAGCCGCCGGGGATGTAGCCCTTGGCCGAGGCCGCATAGAACGAGAGGTTGTCGGTGGCGTCGTAGCGCAGTGACACGCGCGGCAGGGTGGCATGGAAGGTGTGTTCCAGCGCGGCGTCGCGGTACAGCACCAGCCCACCTTCGGCCAGGTCCAGCGAACCGGCACGCTGTTCGGTGGAACGGCGCGCCTGCTCGTGGCGCAGGCCCAGGCTGGCGGTCAACTTCGGCACGGCGGGGAAGGTATAGCTGGCCGTGGCAAACACACTGTAGTCCTGGCCCTTGGCGGTCTGCCGGGGTGCCAGGTTGTAGCTGTTCAAGCCACGGGTAATCGGCCCGACGAAGGTGCCCAGGATCGAATCCTTGTCGGTGCGGTAGGTGGAAACACCGGCCATCCAGGTCAGTGCCTGGTCATCCGGCGAGCTGAAGCGCGCCTCCGCGTTCCAGGCGTCCTGCTTGTCGTAGGTACGCCCGGCCAGCGCCGCGCTCTCGGTCATGTCGAAGTCGTAGCCCGCCGAAACGTCCTCGTGGGTGCGGTAGGACGCGGCCACGTCGAACGTACCGGCTTCCAACTGCCACTGCGCACTCAGGCCCGCCACCGTCTCATCTTTCTCGGTGCGCTTGGGCGCATCGTTGATGTAGGTGAAGTCACTGGCCTGGCGCCCGCCATTGAGGCGCGTGCCGTAGGTGCGGTTGTACAGGCCCACATCCAGCGGCAGGTATTCGTACTCGAACATGCCCGGCGCGCGCGTGCGCAGGTGGTGGGCCAGGGCATTCACGGTGACGAAATCGCTGGGCTGCCAGCGCAGCTTGCCCTGCAGGTACTGCTCGCGCACCTTGCCTTCGGTGCCATTGAACGGCGTGAGATTGCGCAGGAAGCTGTCCTCGTCCGACGCCATGAAGGCGACCGAACCGGAGAGGTTGCCGCGCTTGCCCAGCGGCCCGGACACGAAGCCATCCAGGCTGTTGCCATTGCCGTTGCTGAACCACGTGCTGCGCAGGTTCACCTCGCCTTCCATGGCATCGGTCGGGCCCTTGGTTTTGACCAGCACCAGGCCCGATTCGCTGTTGGCACCGTACAGCGTGCCCTGCGGGCCACGCAGCACCTCCACCGATTCCACCTGGTTCAGCACCGCGTTGCTCAGTTCCTTGAACGGAATGCCATCGATGTAGACCGACGCGCGGTTGACCAGGAACGGGTTGGATTCGATGCCGCGGATGGAGATGTACATGTCACTGAGCTGCCCCATCGCGTTGAACTTCACGTTGGGGGCCAGCTTGTCCAGATCGCGGAATTCGACCACGCCGGCCTCTTTCAGTGCCTCGCGGTTGAGCACGGTGACCGACAGATCGCTCTTCAGGTACGGGGTATCGCGCTTGGAGCCGGTTACCCGCACGCCATCCAGCGTGGTGGGGCTGACGGCATCCTGAGCGAGCGCGGGCAACGATGGGGCAAGCAGAAGGGCCGCGATCGCAGCGGCCAAAGGAGTGGGGGAACGCACGGGAACCTCTTGAACGGAGACAGCGGCCGCAGGGGCCATCAATGTTATGATGTAACAATTCCATAACGGCGCTACTCCGTATGCCTGCGCACCGCTCCATTTCCGGCAGCAAGGTGACGGTGGCCCAGCAACTGGCGGCCACCACGCCGGTGCTCGGGTCGAACGGTGCAGGCAACCTGGCCTTCATTCACCACCACTTTCCCGCCAGTGCCGGCGCGATGGGCCACCCCACGCAACTGCGCCTGGCGCTGGTGATCAAGGGCGGCGGCCGGCTGCAGCAGATCTGCCCACGGCGGGCAGCGCTGGATGCGCATTGGCACATCGGCCAGTTCAACGTGGTGCTGCCCGGGCAGACCGGTACCTACAGCAGCCCGGAGGTGGAAGTGCTGGGGCTGGCAATCGATTGGCCCGCGCTGGGCGCAACGGCGGTCAACCTGCCGACCCTGACGCCGCTGACCGGCGCGCTGCACCGCGACGCCACAGTGAGCGCGCTGCTGCATGCGCTATGGGCGGTATCGCGTTCGGGCGTGCTGTCGGATGAACTGCTGCACGCCTGCGGAAACGCGGTGGTGGATCGGCTGGTGCAGATGGCGCAGCGGCCCGCCGCGCTTTCTGCGGGGGCGCGTGTGTTGTCTGCGGCGCAGATGAAACGGTTGACCGAGTACATCGATGCGGCGCGCGACGTGCGCCTGACCGTGCCGATGATGGCCGATGCGTTGGGAGTGGATGACACGCGGTTGAGCCGTGGGCTGCAGGCGGCGGCGGGGATGTCGCCGTACCAGTTCCTGGTGCACCGGCGCATGCATTGGGCGCGGGGTGAGCTGGAGCGTGGGGTGAGCGTGATGCGGGTGGCGCAGTCGGTGGGGTATGCGAATGCGAGCAAGTTTTCGGCGGCGTACCGGCGGGTGATGGGGTGTGCGCCGTCGGCTTCGGTGGGGTGATGGGGGTTATGGAGTGGTGTGTTGGGTTTGAGTTGCTTTTGTTGCTTGTTGCAGGGCGACGTTGACCGATGGGGCTAGTTCTGGCTTGTTTGCAGGCGGCGGTGATCTGATCGAGGAGGACGGCCAGGCGTTGGGCTGAAGGCTGGGAGTGGGCGGTCCAGGCGCGGTGCTGGATTTCGTTCAACCACTTCAGGCAATTGAGTTGGGTTGCGGGTGGGAGGTTTGGATCGGACCAGATGCTTCTGCCTGCGATCGTGAGTTCGAGCCAGAGTTGGGTGCAGAAGAGTTGTGCTTGGAATTCACTCAGGATGGGTGCGTGGTCATGCATATCAGCTCCGTGGGCTCGGCAAGTGGCGGACCGCTGCTTTCGACCCAAAGCGGACACCCACCTGGCGCCAAAATGGTTCCCCTCTCCAGAATAGTTGGTCCCGCGAGTACGCATGGTCTACGGCCCCGGCACCTCGTCGTCCGCCACTGCGGGCACGGCTACCTACTCTTGCGATGCCTATCGCCTGCACCGAACCGCGCAAAGCAGAGCGCCGGGCGGTCGCTACCACCTGATTGCCGGTTACGAACCAGAACGTCTGCTGGGGTGACAACGCTACCTCTCCGTAACTCCTCGGGAAGCGAACAACCAGGAAGAAACCATGCTTCCAAGTACACATCCGATGCCAATGGCCGCGAACAAGCGCCATCCCTGCCCTGCGCCCGTAATCAGGGTGTAGCTCCCGGCTCCCAATGCCATTGCACAGAGAATCAAGCCAGACATGAACGACTGTTGGATGAACTCGCCGAATTCATACAGGGGTGCATCGATCGTCGGCCTGCGCATGGGCTGCTTCAGCAATGCTGAGAAGAATCCGGTAACAAAGACAATGACCACGGCAAAGACAAGCGTCAGAATCAAGGCATCTGTGAACGATCCCGTGTCATCCACCGTCACCATTGGACCGATGGCAAGACCAGCGATGAGTAAGCCGACGTTTACAGCTCTTGATGTATTCCAAGCATTTTGCCGATCAATCATCATTTTTCACCCTTCTTCTTCCGCTGCAAGTAACGCATAGCCTCAAGGCCAAAGCCAACAGCGAATGCTCGAACCCGGGGGGGGGGGGGGAACCCCACCACCTTCACCAACCCGTGGTGCCCCAGGGGGGCACTGCAAACCCAAAATGCAAAAATAGATGGAAAGAGGTTGGTAGAGGAAGAGAGTAAAACTGTGGGGTGCCACGTAGCTATCAAAAAAAAAAATTTTTACCTACATGACAATCCAGCAAACACAACCAGAAAGAAGAAAACCACAAGCACCACCGGAGATGGTAGGAGGGGGGGGGGGGGGGGGAACCCTCACAGCTTCACGACCCATGGTGACTCCAGGATGGAACTGCAAACCAGAATTGCAAAATCCGGAATGGGATTGCCGTGGCTTCTATGCGGGCATGGGTACGAGCGAAACGAAGCCGCCACGGCGAGCCGTCCGCGTTGGGCAAGACTGGGATGGCCAACTCTGCAATTGGACCGCGCCACGTAGCGGCGTCGGCTTTATTGCTCTCTTGGGCATCATCACTCGCACGCCTCGTCGGGAGCCAGATACGGAACATCGGTATCAAGGTGACGCTTCAAGCAGGAGCCGTGAGCACTGAGGGCTTGAATCGCGTCTCCAGCGAGCGGAAGCAGGATTGGTTGCAGGTCCTGCTCTATCCATGCGCCACAGAAGCAGCAGTGATGATCGCCGCATACGAGGTCAACCCATACTTGATGACTATTGGAATCTTCCATGGCTGCTACTCGATGCGGCGCCGCACGAGAATACCCGGTGTCGCTATCAGCGCTCTGAGAACGGCATAGTGGAATTGCTCTAGCATTAGTCACGCCCCCCTGAAGTTATCAAGACCATCCAACTACCTGATAGCCGGACCCGTGGGTCCGGCTATACGACTTGCCGTCAAAGCAACGTTTGGCGAACTTTCGCGCGAGTACGGTTCGATCCTAGGGCGCCTGAGTCCAGCTAACAAGCCAGCGCGTAGCCGGGGCCAGCGGCAGGATCGGCGGTGGCACGAGTGATCGTTATGAGTCGAGAGCGTGCTCGGGATTCCTGGTCGCGCTGCCTGGCGCCAGCATGTCTGCTTTCGGCCAGACGCGGACATTGCGCCATCGGCATTCATCCCATTCCCAAGCCTGCTTTCAGCATCACATGGTCCAACCGCGCGGATGCTCATGGCTGGGCGTTGGATCAGTGATGTCGCATTGCCGCACCCTGCATCTTCGGCTGAACAATCTGACGACTCCATCCCAGAAGTGCCGTCGCGCCCGTCACCGCAAGCGCTGCCTGCACCCCACTGCATGCCACAATGCCAAAAACGTTCCGGGTTTTGGCGGCATTGCTCCCAACCTCTTGGCATTTCCAACAACATCAGGCAACTCTGGTAGCGCCAACGACAACGGGTGGCCGGGCGTCGAAAACCCGATTCACTAGATGTTGTTTACGCTTGCCAGCCGGCACCACCACGCGTGGTGCCGGCTGGTAATCCGTCTGCCGGCTATGGCGGGCGGTGCGTGGGGGTCTTGTACCCGCCGGCATTGTCTAGTGATCCGGTTTTCGAGCCACGCATCGTCCGCCACCTTTACCGGTGGCGGCTTCTGCCTGCATGCACGGAGCCAGCCATGACCAAGCCGCATTCCCCTCCCCCGCGCCCCATCCAGGAAGCGCCTTCTCCCGCCCCTGCGCCAGACCCCAACAGCCTCATCGCCATCCTGCACGGCCTCGGTACCGGCGCTGCGGCCGATGGCCAGCCATCGCCCGAGCGCCACTATCGGCGCAGCCGGCAGATGGCCCTGGCCGACGCCGACTGCGCGTTGGTGGGCCAACGCATCGTGCAGGAGATCCTGCTGGCCGCCGAACGCGCGCGTCAGAACGGCGACCCGGATCAGTACGTGGGCGACCGCGTGATGCAAGGGCTGGAGATGGCAGCGCTTGCGCTCACCAACGGGGGCGGCCGCAGGGCTGAAGGCCCGCTTGTGGGCGTGCCGTTCCGTTTGTGTGCGAGGTGATGAATGAAGAAACGCGGCCTTGCCGCTGCCGAGAAGTGCATCGCGTTGATCGGCGCGGTATGGGAGGAGTGGCCCGAGCCAGCGCGCGATCCGGTGTGGGCCTACCAGAAGCTGCAGCCAGTCGACTACCGGCTGCTGCACAGTGATGCTCTCGGCTTCGTGACCGCCAAAGCAGATGAGGGCTTTGAACTGCACACGCGCTATGCCGGGGCGACGTCCTTCGAGATCCGATGCAAGGGCGTTCTGGTGATGGACGTGGAGAACGCCCCGTCACGCGTGCTGATCCGGGTGCCTGCCGATGCCCGTTGGCGGGCGCCGGATATCGTACGCCTTCGCATCGGTTTCGAGCGCTGGTTGGCTCTCCACCAGAGCCAGGGGCAGTTGCTGGTGGAGAGTGCAAGAACATCGTGGATCGAAGCGCTGTTTGAGCGAATCAATGCGTCGGTGCCTGAGGAGCAGCGCTGCTTGTTGGGAGCCGTGGGCCGCCGTGTGCCGGACTTCCTCTGGCCATTTCACCAGCTATTCCCGATTGCAGCCCGCAGAGCGCCCATCGCATTAAACGAACTGCGATGCTGTCATCGATCAGATTTGATTCCGGCCAGGGGCTACCCTCTCCGGGTACTGATTGAACCCAGCACCTCACATAGCAATCCTACCGCCCAGTGACGCTGGCCCGACGCTCGGCCATCAGGGGCAGTGCCGACATCATGGTTGGTCCGAGCTGACGGAAACGGAGCCGTCTTCCCTCAGCCGGACGTTTACATACACATCTGGCGGAGGTATCCGATTGATCGACGCCCCCGCAGGTAGGATCTCCCAACTGGTGATCGAGCCGCAAACCGTTTTATGAATCAACCTGCGACTATCCAACCCCCGTCGCGCAAGCTCGGCAACAACCACTTGCGGGGGGTGGCGATCAAAGCCCTTAAAGGCAGTGCAGGTCTTTCCCGTCTGACCCATAGTGTACGTGGAACTCTCCACCTCGTCCCTGCACCCCAGCAGGCCCAGGGCGAGCGAGAGGAGGATTAGTATCCGAATGCATCGCATTGCCGGTCGCTCCTTTCTTTAATTGCCCTGCTGAACGCCTTGTCTACCGCAGGGCCTCCGAGTCCGCCATCGCGAAGCCGTGTCGCACAGATCATCTGCTCTTGATATGCACGGCACTCAAGTTCATTCGCTAGCTGCCGATGTGCCATCCCACCATATTCCCAGTCCTTTGGAAATGGACTTGCACCTTTGGGCCTACCCACGCAGGCATTGGGAACCCTCTTTTCCAGCAGGGCCTTATGGTTTCGCTCATGCACAACGGTGCATATTTTGTCGCAGCCTGAATTGCAGACACTGACCAGGAATCCCCCATTGCCATCACAAGTCACCATTCCCATTTGTCCACCGCATGTATTTGTGTCGAACACCGGCTCAAGTCCAAGCGGGTCAACCACGCGAAGCGGAGAGGCGTTGGAGTATCCATACGCAGAAATGCCGCCAGACAGGCCGATGGGATCCGCCTGCGTGTAGCGTCCTGTTGCAGCGTCATATTCCCGCTGGAAGTTATAGAACAACCCACTCGCATCGGTAGCCTGCTGCCCCGGGAAGCGCAGCGCCACGTCAAATGCAGCACCATCGCCATCCGGGTCCAGGCTTGGAGATTGGTCGCCAAACACTTCGCTCTGGTTGCTCCACTCCCAGATCGCCACATTCCGCACCGGGTCGATAGCAACTCGGGGGGTACCCAGATGGTCCGGCTGAATGTATGCCAGTTCCGGCACGCCTGTGCTTGGCACGCTGATTAACGCAACCGGATAGTTATCCAGCCAGATAGCCTGCTGCTGCAACTGGCCCGTAGCGGAATAGTAGCCCACCCACTGCCCAGCCTCGTCATACAGCGTGATCTGGGCTGCACCGCCAGCAGGTGTGCGCAGCACGCGCTCACCGTGGTGATTGTAGGCATAGCTTTCCAGCACCGAGTTGCCCTGCTTCACCGCGTTCATGCGGTTGGCATCGCTGTAGGTGAATGCTTTGCTGCCGATGCTGGTGGTATTGCCCGCCGTGTCATGACTGCGTGCTTCGCCATCCACGGCGGTCAGTCGGTGGCTGGTAGCCGGATAGGTGTAGTTGGCGGTTCCTGCTGATGTGGTCAGCGACGTCCGGTTACCGGTAGCGTCGTAGCCGTAGGTTTCGATCGGCGTGCCGGTCGCGCCGTCTTGGGTCTGGATCAGGCGGCCGAGCGCGTCATAAGCGTACGTGGCCAACACCTCAGAGCCTGCGCCGTTCTTCAGCTCGGTGATCGAACCCACCGGATCATAGCCATAGCTCAGGGACAGGCCGCCTGCGGCCGGGTCATGCACGGCCTGCGGACGGTAATCCAGGTCCAACGGGCGCTGCAACTGGCGGCCATTGCCGTAGGTCCAACCGGTAGCCGGGCCGAAGGCTGCATAGGTCACGTTGTTCACAACGATCTGGCGCGGTTGGCCGGTACGCGTCAGCCCAATCTGGCTGATGCGGCCCCGGGTATCGCGTACGTAGTCGGCCACGCTGCCGTCGGGGTAGGTCAAAGCGGTCAGGCGCCCGGACTTGCTGTAGGCGTAACGCAGCGTGCTGGCCACACCGTTGATGGTCTGCACTTTGCGGGTGATCTGACCAAACCGGTCATGGCAGTACTGGGTGCTGCCATTGGCATGCCGCACCTGCCCCAGGCGCCCCTTGGCAAAGCGCTCGTCGGCAGTGCAGATCGCTGGTGCCACGTCATAGCTGTAGCCCACGTCCAAATTGGGGTCCGGATAGGCGATTCCGGTCAGGCGGTTGAGCGCATCGTAGTGGTAGGTGGCAGTGACACCTCGCGCGTCGGTCGCGGTCTTGCGGTTGCCGGCAGAATCGAAAGTGAAGCTGCTGGCGCCACTATCCGGACTGACCTGTCCAGTCAGATCACCGAAACCGTTATAGGCATAGGTGGTGTGCAGTCCCTTCGGGTCGGTCACCTGGGTGACCTGGTCCAGCGCGTTGTACTGGCTGCGGATCTCCGCTTCCACCCCGCCCACATCCTGCAGGGTCTGGGCCAGGCGGTTCAACGGGTCGTACTGCTGACTGGTCACGCGCTGCAGGGCGTCGGTTACCGTCTGCGGGTTGCCGTTGGCATCGTAGGTGAAGCCGGTAGCATGGTTGCCGGCGTCCTTCAGCGCCGTAAGTTGGCCAATCGTGTTGAAGGTACGCGCCAAGGTGCGGCGCAGGGTGCCGCCAGCATCCAGGGTGTCTTCCTTCAGTCGATTGCCAGCATTATCCAGCGTGTAGTGAACGGTATTGCCCACGTTGTCCTCGATATCGGTCAGTCGCAGTGCGGCGTCATACACGTAGGTCACGCTGCCGCCATCCGACTCGGTGATCTGCTGCACCTGGCCTGTGGGCCAGTAGCTGATCTGGGTGGAGCGATCCTCTGCGGTGGTGGCCCCGCGTACGGTCACCGAGGTGGGCCAGCCGCGAGCATGGTAGGCGTAGTCGGTGACCACGCCATTGGCATCCTTCACTGACAGCGGCCGCCCGTAGGTGTCGTAGGCCAGCGTCTCCACCGTCTGACCGAGTGCATTGGTGACGCTGCGCAGGTCGCCCTTGCGATAGGTGCAGGCACCATTGGTCGCGCATCCGGCGTCGTCTCCGGCGTAGTAGGCATAGGTGCTGACGTCAGGCACGTCGGTGCGCGCGCCATCCACAGTCTTCAGCAGTCCTTCCACCGGGCAACTACCTGCTGCGGCCACATCCGCGGCCTCACAATAGGCATACGTGGTCGTACGTGTCTGCCCAGACGCCAGATCCTTCTGGGTCACGCTTACTGGTTGCCGGCGCGCGTTGTAGGCGGTACGCGTCTCACGCTGACCGATGGTCGTAGCCAGCACCGCATTGGTCTCGTTGTCACGCACGGTGTGCACTACACGCTGCTCAGGCAGGCCCACCGCATCGGTGATGGTATGGGTGTTGACCGGTCGGCCCGTCACCGCATCAGTGCCTTCGCTGTAGGTGTGCTTGGTCTGGATTCCACGCCGGTCCGTATAGGTATCCAAACGTCGGCGGAAATCGACCGCGCCGTCATAATAGGTGCGGCTGACCGAACCCTGAGCATCGATCGTACCCGACACCTTGCGGGGAGGCGCGCTGTCGCCACCGGGCGTGAGCGTGTAATCGGTCTGATGGCCCAATGCGTCGGTGACAACCGCGCCGCCGTTGGGACTGTAGACCAGAGTTACGCCATCGGCACCGCCTGCATGCTGGCTTGAAATGACGCGACCGTCGGTGTCGTAGGTAAAGGTGCTGTAGCGACGCCCGTCCTCAGCGGTAATGCCGGTCAAGTGCTGAGGGAACGCCACGTTCTCGTAATGATAGGTGCGCACCCCGCCGCCGGCGTAGGTGACCGTAGCGACCTGGCCATATGCAGTGTACGTATAGCTGGCCTGGGGCACACCCGCGACCAGAACGGAGCTGATGAATGCTTCGTAGTCGTTGGATTGATAGAGGAACTCAAGCGTGCGGCCGCTGCTATGCACGACGGCAGCGAGGCGCTGGCTGGCATCGTAGACGAAGGTGAGCGAAGTGCCATCCACGAAGCGCTTCGAGGTGAGCCGCCCCGCTTCGTCGAACGTCGAAATAGTGTCGGACGTATACAGCGTCCAGTTTCCACTCAGGACCAGGCGGTCGCCACTGCTGTCTGCGGCCTCGTACACCTGGCCGACCTTCTTGAAGGCGCGCTGGAAGCCCGTGGCTTCAACAATGCCTGCGCCACCCGCCCCATCCAGTGCTAACTGCGCACCAAGCGAATGTGTCCAACCATAGCCAAAGCCTCCCGACGAGGTGGATATTCCCGAGTGGTAATAGCGCGTGAGTGCAATCCAGCCGAGATCGAAATCCTGCGCAATCTCGTACTTCTCGCCGGTTTTCACATCGCAGGGATTGCCTACGGTGCCGTCGCACGGAGGCTCTTGCGATGGTGATGTGTTTGAAGCGATCGGACTCAAACCGCTCATGGCAGCGCTGCCTGAGGCAGGGCAGCTGCCGTTGCCGCCGTCCTTGTCGCACTGCTTGGACTTCGACGTAATTGTCGCAACGAACTCTTCGCTTACGCAGGCTTCATGCTTGTTGGACCACTGTGTAAAGGGAAGTGGGCAGTTCAGGCGACGGGTCCGCGTCATGACGGCTTCGCTTGGATAGGGCATACATGGCGACTCGGCCGTGTTGCTGCCAGTCATGTAGATCACTTCAAAATCGCGCGTCTCGATGGTTCCTTCCATATCAGGGCTAAGCGCGTACCACTCGCTTGTAGGCGTGACGGCTGCACCTTGGCAAATGGGATTGAATGCCTGGATATCAGCAAGATAGGAGGCAACCATGGCCTCCTCAGTCGGGAACTGCGCGGTGCTTAGATACGTCCAATCAGGGTCGGACGGTTGAGACTTGCCCATCCAGTACGTGATTGAGGTATTACCCTCCAAGTCCACGACCTTCGATTTGATTGAGTTGACAGATTGCCAGCCGAACTGAAACTCAGGCGGGAACGGACTCGGCGCTGGCAGGCTTTTGATCGCTTGCACCGCCGCTTGCTGAGTCTTGTATTGGGTCGAATTTCCGCTGGGCTGGGAGATGCGCCAAGTCGTCTTGCTCTCCTGCGCCTGCGAAGCAATGGGGGCAACGCAACCCACCGCGACGATCATCAGCGCCACGCAAACCCGCTTCAATTTCCGTCCGAACATCCGTGTTCTCCTTCCTGGGCGAATACCGCACCGGGAGGGACGAAGGCGCAAAAGCGGATTCCCGCTTCATCGCGCCTTACTTCGGATCGTCCCTGTTCCGGAATGCGGCAGGACCGCATGAGCGTTTTATCTAGCAAACCGCTCTCGAGCGCAAGACGCATAATCGGCAGCCCATCACACATTTGCCAACGGAACGACCATCACCAATTTCATATCTTGCCTCCCCCCCCCCGAGAAGCGCCGGTTTGAATCTAGTTGATTGGGGACGAGAAGAAGCAAAGTGCCAGAATGACGCCATTGAGAAGCAACGATGCCTCGTAGAACAGCGATGCCGGGCGCGAGATGACATGGGGCGCATCAATCACCGTGAGTGCGCTCCATCCCACCGTGAATACCAGAAACAACCACGGGGCGAACGGCACGTAGAATGCAATCGCGATGAGAGAGGCCAGGTAGCCAATAACCAGCAGGATACGCAGGAGCCCACACATGGGATGCGCTTTGCTGTACGCAACCACTCGATTCTTGATTCTGAGCCGTTCTTCCTGCAACAGCTTCGGTAGCGTTCTGGCACCAATTTCATCAAACACGATGCCGCCCACGGTGGCAATCAGGGTCAGCAGGACCAGCATGCGGAATGTGATTTCAGTCATTGGCTCTGCATCAGTACCAGATTGCTGTAGACAAACCGGTGGCATCGAGAATGGCAGGCGTCGGTAGAGAAACGGCGGCGCCCGCAGCGATGCGCTCCGCACTCCATAGCGCAACCAGGGCATCGAGCACATCGTCCGTCGCCGCCTGCCGACGCGACACGGATTGCACAAGTCGCGCGATGCGTTCGGAACCAAACACGGGCGAAAGCAACTCGCTTCGCAAGGCCGCGCCCTCCTGCGACTTCTTCCTCATTGCCAGCCCTTTGCCACGACCGCCGTTCAGCGCGGCGAAGGAAACTTCGGGATGAATCTCCCGTACCGTTGCACGTGCGTGCGGGTCTGCCTGCAGCACCTCATCCCACTCGCGGATCTTGGGCAGGATCGCAAAGGACTGCGCGCCAAAGCCGCGATTGTCTATCGCCCGGTGTCTGCGCGATGCCTCAGGCTGTGATGTGGCATCGAGAATACCCCTGACCGGCGAGGAGAATATGCTGCACGCCCGTCGGCCGCCCACAAACTTTCGGGCTTCTATGTCTGCCATTCGCCCTTCGCGATCCGACAGGCCCATGGGAATGTCCACGGCAATGACTCGGGCCTGCGGCTGCGCATGCACGAGAGACTGCGCACTGCTGTACACGCAGTGGTTCAGTTCGTTGTCTTCCCACCAGACAGCAATCCAACCTGACTTCGCCCCGTCTACGCCGACACAGCCTGGTTCGCGCTTCATTGTCTGGCCCCCGTTTGTGGCGCCCTTCCCGTTATGGGTATCGGAAGCCGCCATGTCTCCAGATTCGCCATGGCGGCCGGATTTTCAGTGTTGACTGATTGAAACGTAAACCAGCGTCGCGTCATCAGTATCGAGCCCAAGAACCACGGTGGCGTCGCCCAGCTGCGCGTTCCAGTGGGCGCGCGAACCCGGCGCATCAGGGTGAGGGGGATGCATGACCGCTCCATCCCAGGCGACCTGCCGAAGCACGATGCCCGGTGCTGCGAACTCAAAGCTCAGGTTCGCATGCCTGGGATCGTCCGCAGCGCTTCGCAAAGAGATGTTGCGCAGCGCAAGCCCGCCCAACGTTCCGCCATCCGCAGTCCGCTCATACCGCCGCCCCTGCCGCGTTATCGGCCCCAGGCGTGTTTGAAGCTGTGTCTCGAGTGCATCGACATCGCCGAAGCGGGTGCTCGCCAAGCGCTCGATGTCTCGCTTGAATGCGTCCGTGGTTGATCCACTCCGCGCTTCAAAGGACGCTCGATGATGGAAGGGAGCTGATGGTGCCGATGCCGGGGCGCTCGAACACGCTGCCAGCAGCAACGCCGGAGCGATCAGCGATAGCCGGGGACATGATGCGGCCCGCAAGTTGACCAGAGATCGTCCTTCTGATGAAGCCCTGCACTTCTCAGCCGATGCATCCATGAAAGTACACCCCGTGCGACTCCCTCTTGCATGAATCTAGCACGCCCTTTGCGGGCCGCGAGGGACGTGCGCAGAACCAGCGGTCGACCGAGAGCCTGTCGCGAATGCCACGATAGGAACCATCAAATCGTGAATCGCTGCAGCTTCCTGCCAAATCGCTGAAAGCCTTGCGCCCCAAACTTCTCACCACGCAATCGCACTATGCAACAATTCTGAAAACGTCTCTGGCATTGGCGGGTTTGGCCCGCAGCCCTTGGCATTCCCAACATCATCAGGCAACTCTGGTAGCGCCACCGACAACGGGTGGCCGGGCGTCGAAAACCCGATGTGTTAGACGTTGTTTACGCTTGCCAGCCGGTACCACCCTGCGTGGTGCCGGCTGGCAATCCGTCTGCCGGCTATGGCGGGCGGTGCGTGGGGGTCTTGTACCCGCCGGCATTGTCTAACACCCGGTTTTCGAGCCACGCATCGTCCGCCACCTTTATCGGTGGCGGCTTCTGCTTGCTTGCACGGAGCCTGCCATGACCACACCGCACTGCCCTCCCCCGCACCCCATCCAGGAAGCGGCCGAACCCGCCCCGGACCCCACCAGCCTGCTGGCCATCCTGCGCAGCGTGGACGGCGGCGTTGCCGCTGACGGCCAGCCGTGGCCGGAACGCCACCCGCTGCGCAGCCGGCAGATCGCCCTGTGCGACGCCGACTGCGCCCTGGCAGGCCAGCGCGTGGTGCAGCAACTGCTGTTGGCCGCCGAGCGCGCCCGCCAGAACGGAGATCCTGACCAATACGTGGGCGACCGCGTGATGGAAGGTCTGGCGATGGCAGCGCTGGCGTTGAACAGCTTCATCCAGGAGCGGGTGCGGCCGCAATGAGGGCGCGCCTGCTCGCTGCGGTGGCCGCGTGCGGCGTGGTGGCGGCCACGGTGTGGTGGCAGTGGCCCGCCCCACCCGAGGACCAGGTGCACGCCTACACCACCTTGCAGGACTTCGACTACTCGCTGCTGGAAGGCGATGCACGCGGCCTGGCCACGGCAAAGGGCCGGCAGGGGTTCGATTTCCACACCGAGGATGATGGCGCTGCGGCTTTCCAGGTGCGCTGCAAGGGCGTGGTGGTGATGGATGTGCAGAATGCCCCGCCGCTGGTGCTGATCCGCATGCCCGCCGATGCGCTGTGGCGCGCGCCGGATATCGCGCAGCTGCATCGGCGTTTCCAACGATGGCTGGGGATCGCGCCGGGTGATGTGGTGGGCGCTGGCGAGCCGTCGTGGGTGCAGGCGCGGATTCTGCGCATGCAGCGAGGGGTGCCGGATGATGCGCGGTGTGTCTTTGGGGTGGATGTCGGGGCTTCGGGGTCAGAGCCCTTTTCTGCGAAAAGGGCTCTGACCCCGGCTGGCGAGGGCGGCCAGGCGGCGGCTGACCAAACCGTATAAGTCCTGCAGTTCGGCGGCGCGCTCTGCGGTCATGTTGCTGCCGAACAGCACGCGGCCCAGGGCGCTGGCATGGCTGTCGTGGGGGTGGCGCTGGCGGGCGCGGTAGACCTGCTGGAACACCAGCCAGGCCAGGCGCAGGCCGCCGCCGGGCAAGGGCCGCACCAGGCGTTCGTAGGCCTGCCAGAACTGGTATTCGGTGTTCAGATCGACCTGCGGGGCCGCATAGGGCACCGGGCTCGCGCGTCCGTGGGCGCGCGGGCGGGTGGGCAGGAACACGGGGTCGGGCTGGGCCATGCGGACAGCATGCGCCGGCAACATTGTGGGAACCTTGCGTGTTTGCCGCCCACCCGAATTGGTAGATGCCAACCTTGGTTGGCATGCTCTTTCGGTGCCGGGAACATTGCGCGTGGGGTCAGAGCCCTTCCTGCGGAAGGGATCTGACCCCGGGCTGTGTGCCAACCAAGGTTGGCACCTACCGGAGCCGGGGCGCGCGGTTACTGCAGCACGAAGCGCTCGATTGCGCGGGCCACGCCTTCGTCGGTGTTCGGTGTGGTTTCAAAACGCGCCACCGCCTTCACTGCGTCGATGGCGTTGCCCATGGCCACGCTGGTGCCGGCGAACTGCAGCATGGTCAGATCGTTTTCCTGATCGCCAATGGCCATCACGTTGGCGCGGTCGATACCCAGATGTTCGGCCAGGCGCTGCAGGCTGGGCCCCTTGCCAGCGCGGTGGTCGAACACTTCCAGGAAGAACGGCGCGCTCTTCAACACGGCGAAGCGTTCGGTCAGTTCGGCCGGCAGGCGGGTAATGGCTGCATCCAGCACGTCGGGTTCGTCGATCATCATCAGCTTGATGAAGGACATCGAGGGGTCCATGTCCTGCACGCGGCGGTACGACAGCGGCACGTGGGACAGGTGCGAGTCGATGACGGTGTAGCGGCTGATGTCCTGGTTGGTGGTGTACAGGCGGTGGCCGTCCAGCGCCTGGAAGTGCACACCCAACTGCCGCGAAACCTGTTCGCAGTACAGGAAGTCGTCGAAGCTGAGCGGGAATTCCACCACTGTTTCGCGGGTTCCGATGCGCTGCACCAGGCCGCCGTTGCAGGCAATGCAGTAATCGTCATTGCCGGTGATGCCCAGTTCCTGCAGGAACGGCGCCAGCCCGGACACCGGGCGGCCGCTGGTCAGCACGATATGCACGCCCAGCGCGCGGGCCTGCGCAATGGCCTGCTTGGCGCGTGCGGTGAGCTTGTGCGCCGGGTCCAGCAGGGTGCCATCCATATCGATGGCGACCAGTTGGATGGTCGATTGCCTGCGGCCCATGTCCATCAGTTTCATTTCCAGCGCGGGGCCCTCCATTTTAGGCCAGCCCGGCCGCGGCTGCCGTTCTCATGTGCGGTTCAGCCGCGCGCCGCCGTTGGCGGCCATACTCGGCAAGCCTGTGCGCCCCACCGCAGGACGGCCCCATGACCGCCCTACCCTGGAGATCCAGACGCATGACCTACCGCGCCCCCGAGGCCACCGACACCGCCCCGCTGGCACAGCAGATTGAAGACCTGATCGACGGTCTGCCGGGCCAGCACATCCGCGTGGGCACCCTGCTGCAAGCGCTGGGTGATGAAGGGCTGATGCTGATCGTGATCCTGCTGTCGGCCATTTTCCTGATTCCGGTGTCCATTCCCGGCCTGAGCACGGTGTTTGGTGCGTCCATTCTGCTGATTGGCCTGAGCCGCGTGCGCGACCGGCCGCTGTGGGTGCCGCAGCGCCTGGCCGAGCGCGAGGTGGCCACCGACAAGCTGCGCGCCAACCTGGGCCGGGCCCTGAAGTGGGTGCACCGCATGGAGCGCCTGTCGCAGCCGATGCGGCTGGCGGTGATGGTGCGTTCGAAGAAGATGATGCGCGTGAACAACCTGGCGCTGGTGGTAGCCACGCTGCTGCTGATGGCCCCGGCCGGGCCGATTCCCTTCAGCAATACGCTGCCCGCGCTGGCGCTGATGTCGTTTGCCATCGGCTTCATCCAGCGCGATGGCGCCGCGGTGGCGGCCGGCTATGCCTTCGTGGTGGCCACGATGGTGTACTTCGGCGTACTGCTGGGCGGCGTGGGGTTTGCCGCCGAATCGGTGTTCAGCGGACTGCGCGGAAGCACCGCGGAACTGTAGAGCCAAGCCATGCTTGGCTGCTTTTCGCTTTTCGTAGAGTCGAGCTTGCTCGACTGCTGTTGGCCGAAGCAGTCGAGCAAGCTCGACTCTACAAAGGCCACAGCCACGGCCATGGCCGCAGCCAGAGCCACGGCCGCAGCCAGAGCCAAAGCCAGAGCCAAAGCCAAAGCCAAAGCCAAAGCCAAAGCAGTCGAGCATGGCTCGACTCTACAATTCCGCTACTTCGCCGACACCCGCCAGACGACGTCGCCTACGTCGTCAGCCACCAGCAGCGCGCCGTCGGCATCCATCGCCATGCCCACCGGGGCGCCCATCAGGGTCTTTTCATCCTTCGACGCAAACCCGGTCACCACCGGTTGCGGGCGGCCGGTCGGCTTGCCGTCCTTGAACGGTACGTACACCACTTCGTAGCCGCTCAGCGGTGAACGGTCCCAGCTGCCGTGTTCGCCGATGAAGGCGCCGCCGTGGTACTTCGCAGGCAGCGACTGGCCGGTGTAGAACAGCAGGCCCAGCGGCGCCACGTGCGAGCCGATGGCGTAGTCGGGCTTGATCGCCTTGGCCACCAGATCGGGCCGCTGCGGTTGCACGCGTTCGTCCACGTGCTGGCCGTAGTAGCTGTAGGGCCAGCCGTAGAAGCCATCTTCCTTCACCGAGGTGAGGTAATCGGGCACCAGGTCGGCACCGATCTCATCGCGCTCGTTGGCCACCGCCCACAGCGCGCCGGTGCTCGGCTCCCAGTCCAGGCCGGTGGGATTGCGGATGCCCGATGCGTAGATGCGGCTGCCACGGGTGGCCACGTCCACTTCCAGCACCACGGCGCGGCGATATTCCACGGCCAGGCCATTTTCGGTGATGTTGCTGTTGGACCCCACGCCCACGTACAGCTTGCTGCCATCGCGGCTGGCCAGCAGTTCCTTGGTCCAGTGGTGGTTGATGGTGCTGGGCAGATCGGTGAACTCGCGGCCCTTGTCGGCCATGCGGGTGGCGCCCGGCACGTACTGGTACTGCATGATGTTGCCGGTGTTGGCCACGTACAGCGTGTTGCCGATCAACTGGATGCCGAACGGCGAGTGCAGGCCTTCGATGTAGACGTGCTGGGTCCAGGTATCGGTGCCCGGCGTGCGCCGCAGCAGGGTGACCCGGTTGCCGCCCTTGCCGGCCTTGCCCGAGCGCGCCTTCACCTTGCCGGCAATCCACTGCTTGGGCGTGGTGACCGGTTCTTCGCCGGGACCATTGCCTTCCACCACCAGCACATCGCCATTGGGCAGGGTCAGCAGGCGGCGCGGGTGCTGCAGGTTGGCGGCAATGCGCTCGATCTTCAGGCCTTCGGCCACGGCCGGCGCCTGGCCTTCGGCCCAGCCCACGCCCTTGGGCACCTGCATGGGCGGCATGAGGAAGTTGGCCGGCTTGGGCAGCGGCGGCTGCGGACCGGACTGGTCGGCCGGGTGGTATTCGGCCTTGCCGGCGCAGGCGGCGAGCATGACGGCCAGGGAAAGGATGCCCAGCGTGGGCAGGATGCGCTCAGCCATGACGACCTCCCTGCAGCACCGGGGCCTGCAGTGACAACAGGATGTAGCCGATCGCGATCAGGGCCACGGTCAGCGCGGACAGCACGGTGCCCGGCACGGCCACCGCATAGGCGTCGCGGCTGTGCAGGAAGGCGTTCCAGATGGCCAGCACGATGGCCACCAGGTTCAGCAGGAAATCCACACGGTCCACGCCGGTGGCTGTGCCGTTGCGGCGCCACACCGCGAACAGGTTGATCAGGCGCGGAATGATGGCGATCAGCAGGCCGAAGGTGATCAGCCAGGCGGCGGACTTGCCCCACATCACCTCGGCGGTGTTGAGGTAGAGGATGTCGAAGACCAGCGCGGCGACGAAGAAGCCGAACGGTATGGGGTTCAGCAGGCTGAAAAGCGTGGTGCCCGGGCCGCGATGGGCCTGGGCGACGGGGTTGACCATGGTCGTGCTCCGAAGGGGGAAGGACTGCACGGGCCGTAGTAGCACAATCGGCCGGGAGGCAACGCGATGATGGTGCGTGGGGCCACGGCCGGGCTTGGATGGATGTGCCGGGACACACCCGGCGCACACCGGTAGATCCACGCCATGCGTGGATGGGCCGAGCCGGGTGGTGCGTGGCTGCTTGACCGTGGAATGCCGGCCGACGCGTGGCTGCTTGGCCTTGGAATGCCGGGCGATTCGGGACTGCTTGGCTTGGAATGCCGGGCGATTCGGGACTGCTTGGCTTGGAATGCCGGGCGATGCGGGACTGCTTGGCTTGGAATGCCGGGCGATGCACGACTGTTTGGATTGGAATGCCGGGCGATTCGGGACTGCGTTGCATTGGTAGAGTCGAGCTTGCTCGACTGCTCTTTGCTACGGCAGTCGAGCAAGCTCGACTCTACGAAGAACCAGGGCAGTCGAGCAAGCTCGACTCTACGAAGAACCAGGGCAGTCGAGCAAGCTCGACTCTACGAAGGGCCGGAGCAGTCGAGCTTGCTCGACTCTACGATCCCGCGTGATCAGGGCACATAGACCAGGTGCAGGGTGTAGTCGAAGCCGCCTTCGGCTTCGATGATGTCGACATGCATCACCAGATCGCTTCGCCCTTCTCCTTGCGTATAAAGATCGACCAGGACCTGCCAGTGATGCCCATACCACTGGCACACGGAGGATTCCCAGGTCGTCTCCGGCAGCGGCACCAGCGTTTCGCCGTAGTCCTGGAGGATGCCGGTGATGGCCTCCCACGTATCGGCGGTGCGCAGGTACACGTTTGCCGTCTGCGGCGGGCGGCCGGCTGCGATTTCGTTGGCCATCCAGGTCAGGACGGGGCGGAACGCCGCGTCCACAGGGCCTTCGCTGGTTGGTTCTTTGCTGACCATCTGTAATCCTTCAGAGGCAGACCGCAAGTATGGCGTGGACGGTTCGTTCCAACCAAGGTTGGCACCTACCAGGTTAATGGAACACGGCGGGCGGTGCGAAGCGGGATGAACAGCGCGGCGGCGAACACCACCAGAAACGGTGCGGACAGGATCGCGGCGTCCTTGCTGCCAAACGCGATCAGGTTCAACTGCAGGTCGCCAATCCATTCCAGCCGCATGAACACCAGTATCAGGCCACCGAAGGTGGGGCACGGCAGGCCACCGTGGCCGGCCATCAGCAGGGTGGGCGCCAGCAGCGCGGCCAGGAAGGCGAAGGCCGCGCGGTACAGCCACGGGTTGCCCTGCCAGCGCGGCGCACGCCGCCACATCAGCACCAGCAGCGCCAGTGGCAGCAGCGGTGCCAGCAGCACCAGCGCAAGGATCATGGCCATCCGGTTTCACCCGCGGCGCGGTGTTCTGCCATCAGTCCGTGCATGCCCTTCCCCCTGTAGACGTCCTTGAAGGGTGCATTGTTACGGCTGCGGACGGCTTGTGCCAACCAAGGTTGGCACCTACCAGAGCATGCCGTAACGATTCGTTGCGCGGGCGATGACGCTGGCGAAAGGTGCGCGGCGCTACACTCGCCCCAGTGCCTCATGGAGGATCACGCATGCGCCTGCTGCATCTCACTCTGCCGGTGTCGAACGTCGAAACCGTTGCCGACTATTTCCGCGATGTACTGCAGCAGCGCGTGATCGGCCACCATGTGCACATCGGCTGGAGCACGATCGACCTGCAACCGGCGGGTACCCGCGCCACCGGCGGCGTGCACCTGGCCTTCAACGTGCCAGACAATCGCTTCCCCGAGGCGATGGGGTGGCTGCGCGAACGCACGCCACTGCAACGCAATCCAGAGGGCGTCGATTACTTCGCGTTGGAAAGCAGCTGGCAGTCGCAGTCGGTGTATTTCACCGGACCCGACGGCCTGATCCTGGAATTGATCGGGCGTAAGCGCCTGCCGGCCGGCACGCATACCGGTGCCTTCCACGGCAGTGAACTGCAGTGCCTGAGCGAGGTGGGCCTGCCCAGCGATGATGTGGATGCGGTACGCGCCGACGTCAGTGCGCGTTTCGGCCTGCAGCCGCTCAGTCCGCCGTCGGCGCAGTTCGCGCCGATGGGTGATGACGAGGGTCTGCTGATCGTGGTGGCCGCCGACCGCCGCTGGTTCCCCGAACAGAAAGACCTGCCCAATGCACAGGGCCTGGTGTTGCAGATCGGTGGGGTGGCCGGCAGCGGCGAACTGCACGACCACGGGCGCGGATGGCGCGTGCACACCGTCTGATCTACCAGCTACCTGAGGCGCCACCGCCACCCACCACCACCGCTCCAGGCGTCGACCACCGGACCATCCAGCGGCGGCCACGGCGCAAGGCGGCCCAGGTCCCACTTCACCGATGCCGCTCGCTATCGATCTGCGCATGCAGCGCGCGCAGCTGGGCGACGTTGTCTTCGAACACCTGCATGTCCGCATCGACCAGCGCGGGCCAGTCGGGCGCATGCCCCAACAGCTGCGCCACCTGCTGCTGGGGTGCGCGATCAAAGCCTTCGCCCAGCACCTGCAGGTAACGCACGCGGAAGCCTTCCGGGTCCTGCTGGTCCAGCGCGTACAACTGCACGGCCAGCAGCCCGGCGTAGAGGTAGTTGACCAGGTAGTTCGGGTCTTCATACATCAAGCGCTTGCCGATCCAGGCGTTGCGCAGTTCCGGGTAGCGCTGCGGCTGTTGGCCATAGCGCGCCAGCACCTGCCCGGTAAGCTGGTCCAGATCATCGGCGGTGCCCAGGGTATTGTTGGCCACGCCCTGGTAGATCGATCGCTCCAGCTGCGCCTCTTCTGCCGACGTGAACACCTGCAGCACCATGTCGTCCAGCAGCGACTTGAGGTAGTACGCCTTGGCACGCGGGTCCTGCGCCTGCTGGTACAGGCGTTCGCGGAAGCGCAGTTCGTTGTAGATCGCAAACGCTTCGGTCAGCCACGCGCTGCCATTGAGCTGCAGCGGCGATGCATGGTTCCGCTGCATCCACTGCCCGTGCAGGCTGTGCCCGGCTTCGTGGACGATCTCCACGTCACTTTCCAGATCACCACTACGCTGGCCCACGAACAACAGCGCGGGTGCATCGGGTGCAAACACCGGGAATGCATCCTGGCTGCGCTGGCCGCGCGCGGTGTCCAGATCCATGCGCTGGCTGGCAGGGTCCAGCAGCGCGCGCAGCTCTTCCACGTAGGCCGGACCCAAGTGCTGCATGGCATCGGCGGCGGTATCGCGCAGCTGTTGCAGGGTCAGCACGGGCGGCACGTAGCCGGCATCGGGCACCGTGGTATCCCAGGGCTGCGGGTTCGACACGCCGTTGTTTTCTGCATGCCGCAGCAGCTGCTGCTGGTAGGCATCACGCTGCGGGGCATGGCGTTCCACCGCTGCCAGCGTGGTCTGCACGGTGGCAGCGTCCAGCCCCATGTGGCGATAGCCACGCTCGGTAGCCGAGGCGTGGTCCTGAAGCTGCGAGGCGCTGTCGTTCACCTGCACCAGCCCCAGCAGCACCGACGCCATCGGATCGCGCCGCGACTGCAGGCCCTGCCAGTATCCCTTCCAACCTGCCTCGCGCAGCGCGCGGTCGGGCTGCAGGGCCAGCGCCAGCCGATCGGCGCCGGTGTCCCATTGGCGCCCGTCGTGCTGCAGTTGCGGATAGACGGCCGTGCGCATGATCTGTCGGCGCAGCCGCGCGAAGCTGTCCATGGCCGGGCCGGCCAACGCATCCACCGCGTCATCCAGCGCGGCGTTACTGGGCAGCGCGGCCTCCTGCTGCGCACGCTCGCGCAGGAACGGGTAGGCGTTGGCCCAGCCGGCATCGGCCGGCGCCGCATGCAGGGCCGCCCTGCCGGCGCGGGCAATGCTGCCGCACAAGCCCATTACCTGGTCCAACGCCTGCGCCGGGCGACGATCGCGGGCATCGCGGCCGGCCTGCAGGTGCAGGTAGGCATAGTGGCGCAGGCATTGCGCCTGCAGCTGCTCGGCCTGCCGGAAGCGCACGGCGGGATCGCCCCCGGTCGCCGCCTGCAGCGCCGCCGTCTTCTCGGCCAGAACCGAGCGCGCGGTCTGCTCGGCGCCAGCGCTGGCGAAATACGCGCGATCATCGGCGTGAAGGGCCTGCGCGCTGGCGGTGCCGGTGGCAAGCAACAGCGCGGCGACGTGGGCGACGGTTCGCATCCTGTGGGTGCTCATGGCATGTCCTTGTAGCGTCGAGCTTGCTCGACTGCTTTTCGCATTACGCCAACAGCAGTCGAGCAAGCTCGACTCTACCGGGGCGGCGAGGCCGGTTTTGTTCAGATCGATTCATCGGCCCGGCTCACCAGCGTCCAGCACGGGGTGCGGGCGAAGGTGTAGACCTGCTGGTCGCTGGTATCGGGGGTGCGCATCAGCACCTGCATCTGGCCGTCGGCCTGCGCGGTGATGGTCATTTCGCGGCCACGGCCGGCCAGCGTGGCCGGATCCGGCATCACCGGCCATTCCACCTCGGCCAGCGGCAGCTGCTTTTCCACGGTCTTCGGCTCGGGTTCGGCACCGGCATCGACGTAGCTGTCGCGCAGCGGATCGGCAGTGGCCGTTTCCTGCAGCGCAATCTCCTTGCCGAAGTGCTTCAGGAAGGTATCGAACTGCTCGTGCGGGCAGGCCGGTGCGGCGGGCGTAGCGGCTGCGGCTGCGGCGGCCTGTGCAGCAGGGGCCGCCGCTTCTGCCGGCTGCGGCTGCGAAGCCTGCGGGGCCTGGGTGCAGGCGGCCAGGGCAAGGCTGAAGACAGGGGCCAGCAGCACAAGGGAACGGCGGCAGCGCATGGGATCATCCTGATTCCGGTTCGGTCGCACCATCCTACCCTGCGCCGTACAATCGCGTTTTCCCGAGCCCGGCCCTGCCATGCGCGCCCTGTTCCTGTTGATTGGCCTGTTGCTGCCCGCGCTGTGGCCGGCCGTTGCGCTGGCCGTGGAAGCGCGGCCGGGCGATCTGCTGTTCGTCAGCGCCGGCCAGACTGGCCTGAGCGCGGCCATCGACGATGCCACCGCGCGCGAAGGCGGCACCCGCTTCGACCACGTTGCCCTGGTGGCCGATGGACCGGGTGAACTGCAGGTGCTGCACGCCGATGAAAAGGGCTCGCGGCAGCAGACGCTGGCGGAGTTCCGCCAGGATGCGCGGGACAAGCAGCGGCAGATCGTGGTGTACCGCCTGCGCGCGGCGCCGCCGCAGGTGCTGGCCGATGCCATCGCCACGGCGCGCACCATGCTGGGCAAGCCGTACAACACGGCCTATGTGTTGAACGAGGACAGCTACTACTGTTCGGATTTCATTGAACGCGCGTTCCGCACCCACCATGTGTTCGCGCTGCAGCCGATGAACTTCCGCAATCCAAAGACCGGGCAGATTTCCCAGCACTGGGTGGATCTGTATGCCGGCATGGGCATGGCGGTGCCGCAGGATCTTCCCGGCACCAACCCCAACGACATGGCGGCCACCCCCGCGCTGCAGCGGGTAGGCCCGCTGTAAACACGCCTGCTGCAACAAGCGAAGCCCCGCACCAGGCGGGGCTTCACCGTTCACGCGTGGGCTGCACGCGGGTCATTCTTCTTCGTCATGGCCGCCCTGCTGCTGGTTGCGCTGGTTGCGCTGCTGCTGTTCCTGCTGCTGTTGCTGCTGCTGGTCGCGGCCACGTCCCTGCTGCTGATCCTGCTGGTTCTGCTGGCCCTGCTGCTTCTGGTTCGGGTTCTGGTTCTGCTGTGCCATGTCCGATCTCCAAATGCCACGCGCGGAATGCGGTGGACGTGCGCATGGTCTGCAGCCGAAGGTTAACCACGCGTTGCAGCGCGGCTACGGGCGCGTGCACGGCGGTGAATGAACACGCGCAGTCCCTTGTGCCACAAGCACATGAAGGGTTCATGCGGGTTGCGCATGTGCTTAATGGGCCCTGCTGCCGCGCCCATTAAGGCGGCCAGGCGCTTGCTGGCTGCGCGGGGCCGCCCGACAATCGACGGCTCTTCCCTGCGCCGAGTGAACGATGGACCGTTCCGCCCCTCTGTTCCGCCGGGTGAATGCACGGGCACGCAACAGCCGCCACGGCGAGCACGGCGGTGACTACCGCCACGAGCGCCATCGCAAGGGCACGCTGGCCAGCGAGGCCACGCGTGGTTCGATGCACGCTGGCCACCGCCACGGCCGCGATTACACGCCGCTGTTCCGCTTCCTGTTGTCCAAGGTGGGCCAGCCCTGGGTGCAGGTGCATTCGGAAGCCTGCGCGCGGCTGGATACGCAGGACCCCATCAGCTGGATCGTGGCCACCGGCAATGCCCCGCGCCGTGACCAGGTGCGCGTGGGCGAGGCCTCGTACTTCAGCGGGCTGTACGTGGATGAGGCCGGTCTGCTGCAGCGGGTGGCGCCGGCGCTGAAGGCGAAGGACATGGTGCCCTCGTGCACCTGCTGCACGCATACCTTCAACGGCGTGCGCTTCGGCGAAGACGAAGCCAGCTGACCGCCTACGCCTTTGGTCCGATTTGCAGCCGCCCCCGGCCGCGCCTATCGTCGGGCAGACCCTTGGTGGAGACACGCATGGCTCACGACAGCACAGCACGGCCTTCCTACGACCAGGCCCTGGCCGACTTCGATCTGGCGCAGTGGGAAGCGCGCCTGCAGGGCGATCTGCGGACCGGTGTGAATGCCTGCGTGGAGTGCTGCGACCGCCACTGCGGGCGCAATGCCACCGCGCTGCGCTGGGTGGATGCGCAGGGGCACCTGCACACCTACACCTTCGAACACCTGCGCGAGGCCGCTGCGCGGGCCGCGAACGTACTCGCCGAGGCTGGCATCGCCCGTGGCGATGTGGTGGCCGGCCTGCTGCCGCGCACGCCCGACCTGCTGGCGGTGATTCTGGGCACCTGGCGGCTGGGTGCGGTCTACCAACCGCTGTTCACCGCGTTCGGGCCCAAGGCCATTGAAACGCGGCTGGCCACCGGGCGCACTGGGCTGGTGGTGACCGACCTGGCCAACCGCAGCAAGCTGGACGGGGTGAGCGGCTGCCCGACCGTAGCCACCATCGCCGGCACCGGGCTGCGCGTGGCCGACGGCGATATCGACTGGCGGGCGCGCACGTACCAGGCACCGGCCGAGCGGGCCCCGGTGATGCTGCGCGGTGACGACCTGATGGCCCTGCTGTCCACGTCGGGCACCACCGGCAGCCCCAAGGGCGTGCCGGTGCCGCTGCGCGCCCTGCTGGCCTTTGCCAGTTACATGGAACTGGCGGTGGATCTGCGCGCCGACGATGTGTTCTGGAACATTGCCGATCCCGGTTGGGCCTACGGCCTGTACTACGGGGTTACCGGCCCGCTGCTGCTGGGTCATGCCACCACCTTCAGCGAAGCCGGCTTCAGCGTGGCCGGGCTGAACCAGATCATCCAGCAGCTGGGGGTAACCAACCTGGCGGGCTCGCCCACCGCCTACCGGCAGATCATCGGTGCCGGCCCTGCGGCCAGCGCCGGCATCAAGGGGCAACTGCGGGTGGTCAGCAGTGCGGGCGAGCCGCTGAATCCGGAAATCGCCCGCTGGTTCCGCGAACACCTGGGCACCACGGTGCTGGACCACTATGGGCAGACCGAAACCGGCATGGTGGTGAACAACCACCACGCGCTGGCCCACGCGGTGCGGCCCGGTTCGTCCGGCTTCGCCATGCCCGGTTACCGGGTGGCGGTGCTGGATGAGCACGACAACGTCCTGCCGCCGCGCACGCCGGGCATCCTGGCGGTGGATGTGCAGCAGTCGCCCATTCTCTGGTTCACCGGCTACTACGGCGCCGAGACGCCCGCGCTGCGCGATGGCTGGTATCGCACGGGCGATTCGGTGGAGTGGGAAGAGGATGGCTCGATCAGTTTCATCGGCCGCTCTGATGATCTGATCACCTCGTCGGGCTACCGCATCGGGCCGTTCGACGTGGAAAGCGTGCTGATGGAACACGCCGCCGTGGCCGAGGCCGCGGTGATCGGCGTGCCCGATCCGGAGCGCACCGAGATTGTGAAAGCCTTCGTGATCCTGCGCGATGGCCACAGTGGCAATGAGGGGCTGGCCACGGAACTGCAGCAGCACGTGCGTTCGCGCCTGTCTGCGCATGCGTATCCGCGCCTGGTGGAATTCGTGGCGCAGGTACCGAAGACACCCAGCGGGAAGGTGCAGCGATTTCTGCTGCGCAAGGTAGAGATCGAGAAGCAAGCGGCCGCGTCGTAGAGTCGAGCTTGCTCGACTGCCGTCGCGCAGCCGCGTGTGGTCACGCCGTCGTAGAGTCGAGCTTGCTCGACTGCTCTGGCTTGCTCGCGTAAAGCAGTCGAGCAAGCTCGACTCTACAAGGGCAGGATCGCAAAGCAGTCGAGCAAGCTCGACTCTACGGAGGGTTGTTGGGGTCAGAGCCCCGCCTGCGGCAGGGATCTGACCCCAGGCGCGCTACGGCATCACTGGCGGCACGTAGGTCAGGGTCATGCCCAGCACCCACAGCAGGCCCAACACCAGTGGGATGTGCACCAGCAGCTGGATGAAGGTGAAGCCCACGATATCGCGTGCCTTCAGACCCAGCACGCCCAGCAGCGGCAGCATCCAGAACGGGTTGATCAGGTTCGGCAGCGCTTCGGCCGCGTTGTAGACCTGCACCGCCCAGCCCAGGTGCGCCTTCAACTCATTGGCGGCCTGCATGACATACGGCGCCTCGATGATCCACTTGCCGCCACCGGAGGGCACGAAGAAGCCCAGCACCGCCGAGTACACGCCCATCACCAGGGCGAAGGTATCGGTGCTGGCCACGTGCACGAACAGGCTGGACAGGCGATGCGCCAGCGTCTGCCCATCACCGCCGGCGGCATGGGTGAGGATCATCGCGATGCCGCCGTACAGCGGGAACTGGATCAGCACGCCGGTGGTGCTGGGCACCGCCTTGGCCACCGCGTTGAGGAAGCTGCGCGGCCGCCAGTGCAGCAGCAGACCCAGCGAAATGAACAGGAAGTTGTAGGTGTTGAGGTTGGCGATGGCGGTGACCACCGGCTTGCTGGCGAATTCGTTGAACAGCCAGCCGAAGGCCAGCAGCGAGAGCAGCACGGTCAGCAGCGGGCTGTATTCCAGCCATTCGCCGGGACGGGTGCGCTGCTGCAGCGGTTCCGGCTCGGCCTGCGCGGCGCCGGGGAAATCTTCGGCGGTGCGTGCACTGCCGGCGGCCGGTGCGGTCAGCCAGGCGATCAGCAGCGAAACCAGGATGAGCACCACGGTCAGCGCGATCGACTGCCACAGGAAGATGGTTTCGGTGAACGGCAGCACGCCGGTGATTTCCACCAGCCCCGGCGGCATGCTGGCCGGGTTGGCCTGCAGCTGCGCCGCCGACGAGCTGAGGCCCATCGCCCACACCGCGCCCAGGCCCAGGTAGGCCGACGCACCTGCGGCGCGGTAATCCATGCGCAGTTCGCTGCGGCGGGCCAGCGCACGCACCAGCAGGCCGCCGAACACCAGCGAGAAGCCCCAGCTGAGCAGCGAGGCCAGCATGCTGACCAGGCCCACGTACACCACCGCGCCACGGCCGGTGCGCGGCACCCGGGCCAGGAAATCGATGAAGCGGGCGACGATCGGCGCGGTGGCCACTGCATAGCCACCGATGACCACGAAGGCCATCTGCATGGTGAAGGGGATCAGGCTCCAGAAGCCATCGCCGAAGGCGCTGGCGGTGGCCTGCGGGGTCGAGCCGAAGCCCAGTGCCGCCAGCGCGACGATGACCACGCCCAGCACCGCGAACACGTACGCATCGGGGAACCACTTTTCCGCCCAGGCGGCCGAACGCAGCGCTGCGCGCGCCATCCAGCCGTCCTGTGCTGCTGCCGTCGAGGCCATCGCCTACCCTCCCAGGTTCGATGGCCCGATTCTGGGCGGTGGGGTGCGGGCTGTCAGCCACCTATTGGTCGTAG
The DNA here is from genome assembly GCF_003086815.1 of Stenotrophomonas sp. YAU14D1_LEIMI4_1. Taxonomy (NCBI): domain Bacteria; kingdom Pseudomonadati; phylum Pseudomonadota; class Gammaproteobacteria; order Lysobacterales; family Lysobacteraceae; genus Stenotrophomonas; species Stenotrophomonas sp. YAU14D1_LEIMI4_1. The sequence goes on from NZ_CP025997.1 coordinate 4,044,249, forward strand.
AGTCGAGCTTGCTCGACTGCCCTGGATTGGCCGCGAAGAGCAGTCGAGCAAGCTCGACTCTACGAAAGCCGGCGCCGGGCGCCATCCGCGCAAACCCACACCGGTAGCGCCGGGCCATGCCCGGCGGGCGCCATCAGCGCAGCGCCAGATCCGCGGCGATACCCGCAAACAAGGCCGCGCCCACCCAGTTGTTGTGCAGGAAGGCCTTGAAACACGGCCCGCGTTCGCGGTTGCGGCAGATCCAGAATTCATACGCCACCAGCACCGCGGCCACCGCCACGCCCGCCAGGTAGTACCCGCCCAGGCCGCCGCGCACACCCACCAGCGCCATCGTGGCCAGGAACAGTGCATACAGCACGCCCTGGATGACCAGGTCCAGTTCACCGAACAGGATCGCGGTGGAATGCGAGCCCATTTTCAGGTCGTCCTCGCGGTCGACCATGGCGTACCAGGTGTCGTAGGCGGTGGACCACAGGATGTTGCCCGCGTACAGCAGCCACGCCAGCGTGGGCACTTCGCCCTGCACGGCGGCAAACGCCATGGGGATGCCCCAGCCGAAGGACATGCCCAGGTACACCTGCGGCAGATGGGTGTAGCGCTTCAGGTAGGGGTAGCTGGCGGCCAGGAACACGCCGATGAAGCTCAGGCCGATGGTCAGGCCGTTCAGGGTCAGCACCAGCGCGAACGCCACCAGCATCAGCACCGCGAACAGCACCAGCGCCGCGCGGCCGCTGATCGCCCCGGTGGCCAGCGGACGGGCCTTGGTGCGTTCCACGTGCGGGTCGAGCCAGCGGTCGGCGTAGTCGTTGATGACACACCCGGCCGAGCGGGTCAGCCACACGCCGGCGGTGAACACGAACAGGGTCCACAGCGGCGGCAGGCCGCCAGCGGCCAGCCACAACGCCCACCAGGTGGGCCACAGCAGCAGCAGCGTGCCAATCGGGCGATCAGCGCGCATCAGGGACCAGTAATGACGCCAGCGCGGCGTCGGCGCCGAATGCGGCGCGGAAAGGGGAGTATCAGCCATCGCACTAGGATACTCCTGTGCCCTGCGGCCGACTTTGCAGCCGGGGGGAGATTTGTGCGGCGAAACTGGATAGAATGCCCCTCCCGCACCGCCTTCATGGCGCTGCGATGCCCACCCCGGCACTGGCCGACGGTGTGGCGGTTCTACAACGCGCCCGTAGCTCAGCCGGATAGAGTAGTGGCTTCCGAAGCCATTGGTCGGGGGTTCGAATCCCTCCGGGCGCGCCATCTTCGTGTCGGCTACGGCCTGCCAAGCAGCGGGCAGATTCGCGCCCGCATGTCTCCCGTCTCAGTTCATGCGTCCCGCAGGGCGCAGAATGTGGCTCTGCACTCCTGCTCCCTTCGCATTGAGTAGACTCGCTGCCATGGGTATCGCCTTGCCAGCACAGGACAACCTTGGCGTCGGCCTCTATTCCTACGCCGATGCCGCGCGCTTCATTGGCGGCAGCTCGTCGGAGCTGCGCCGGTGGCTGAAGGGCTACCAGGGCCGGAAGCACGGTAATCCTGAGGTCCACCCTCCCCTGTGGAAGTCGCAATGGGCCGATTCAGAGATCGACGGCATTGGCTTCCGCGATCTGATCGAGCTGCGCTTCGTCCGCACGTTCGTCGCCTGTGGCGTGCCACTCAACCTGGTGCGGCGAACCATTGTCGAACTGAACGAACGGCTCGGTAAGGAGTATCCCTTCACCAGCACCAGCTTCAAGACCGACGGGCGCCGCATTTTCATGGAACTGGTGGGCGACAGCGGCGATGCCGCACTGGTGGATGTGGTGAAGCGCCAGGACGTGATGCGCAAAGTCATCGCACCGTCACTGCGTGACGGCATTGAGCTGGGCATCGATGATCGTGCCGAACGATGGTTCCCACTGAAGGGCTCCCGCGCGGTGGTGTTTGATCCCCAGCGCAGTTTTGGTCAGCCCATCCTCTCCGAATCGGGCGTTCCCACCATCGCCATTGTCGAGGCAATGCAGGCCGAAGGTGGCGACGAGCGTCGCGTGGCACGACTGTATGACCTGCCTCTGGCTGCAGTGAAGAAAGCACTGCAGTTCGAGAATCGAGCCGCGCCTTGAAGGCGCAGATCGATGAGAATCTTCCGCCCGCGCTGGCCCGGGCCATCGACGCCATTGCAGGTGCGGACGAACATGAAGTCTTCCACGTAAGGCAGTTCGTGAAACCTGGCACGACCGACCTGGAGCTCTTCGACGCGGCCACCCAGCGTGGCATCCGCGTACACGTCACCCAGGATCATCACCATCGCAAGCCTGCAGAACGCGAGGCCATCGCACGCCTCGGTCTGACCGTGTTCGTGCTGGCCAAGGGATGGAGCACGTTCAACCACTACGAGCGCGCAGCGCGGCTTCCGGAGTGGTGGCCGAAGATGATGCAGCAGGCCGAACTCGTGCAACCCGGCGCCATGTTCCGCGTACCGCACGCCAGGGCCTCGGGGGGACGCCTGACCCAGATCAAGGTATCGCGGTAACCGACTGCAGCGTCACCCCGCGTCATAGCTGAAACCATGCTGCGCACGCAACGCCGGGTCGGTCTCGATCATGAACATATGGAACAGGTGCTTGTGGTCCCGCGACCAGCTGCCCTGCAACGGCCGCCACGATGCCGCATCTACGCGCGGCAGTTTCCGTTCCAGGTAGTAGATACGGCTGTCGTCGCGGGAGAATCCATCGTTCAGCAGCCGCCAGCGTGCGCGATCCACGCCGGGCAGCGGCTTCCCGTCGCAGTAGACATGGGTGTCGTCCAGCGCGAACAGCGGGTCAAGCGGTGAAAGCTGCAGCCGGTCACCCCGCAGGCACTGCTTCATGCGCCGGCCGCCGTACCAGCCGCCATGGTCATCGGCGCCATAGGCACCGCCCAGACTGCGGAAGGTGGTGCAATCGGCTTCTGCCAGCGCTTTCAGCGATGTTTCGTACTCGAAGTACACATGGCGGTTGTCCAGCCAGTAATCGCCGCACTGGCGGAAACTGTCGCGGTCGATGGCGGGCAGCCGGGTCCAGGCGTGGTAGACGGCGTGCGCGTCACGCGCGATGAAGTAGTGAGCGGGAATGAACTCGAAGGTGGCCGCATCGGCCTTGCGCAGCAAGCGGCCCTGGTGGAAGACCTGGCCTTCGTGGATTCGCCAGTATTCGATGCCGTAGGGGCCTACGAATCGTTGGTCAGGAAGGTCGCTGATCTTCTGCCATGCCATGGGGGTGAGGGGTCCTGGGTTTCTGCGTGCAGAGTAGCGCAGACGCCAGCAGCAACGCCGGGCATGGCCCGGCGTTGCGTTGAAAGCAGTCGAGCAAGCTCGACTCTACAAGAGCCGGTCAGTAGTTGCCGTCGAAGGCGAAGATCGGCTTGCGCTGCTTCCAGGTGCCGGCGGTGAAGTCGGGGAATTCCAGGGTCTGGAAGCCGTTGGCGATGGACTGTTCGCTCAGCGGGGTGATCGCGCTCCAGGTCACCGCGTCGTAGATGTCGATCGGCATCGGCGCCTTGGCCTTCAGCGCTTCCACGAAGGCATGGATGACGAACCAGTCCATGCCACCGTGGCCGGCGCTGGCGGCGGTGTCGGCATTCTGCTTCCACAGCGGGTGTTCGTACTGGTCCTGGTACTTCTTGAACTCTTCCCACTGGTGCGGCGGGCTGCGGCCTTCGATGTGGATCGAATGGTTCACATCCATCCACAGGCCCTTGGTGCCCTGCACGCGGAAGCCCATCGAATACGGGCGCGGCAGCGAGGTGTCGTGCTGCAGCAGGATGGTTTCGCCGTTCTCGCAGGCCAGCGTGGTGGTCACGATGTCACCCAGCTTGAATTTCACCTTCGTGCTGGGATGGGTGGTTCCACCACTCTTGGCCACTGTGTAGTCGTGCAGGCCACGTGCCTTGGTTGCGAAGGCGTTGATGTGGGTGAAGCGGTTGCCGCGGTTGATGCCGGTGTACATGGCGCACGGGCCGATGCCGTGGCTGGGGTACAACTCGCCATTGCGCTGCACCGAATGTTCGGTGCGCCAGCGTGCTTCGCTCCAGCCCTTGGGGCCGAACTCCACGCCGCTGTCGTAGGGCTGGTTGGGATCGCCGGAGTTGAACTTCACCCCGCGCAGGTCGTGCTGGTAGCCGGCCTGCAGGTGCACCAGTTCGCCGAACAGGCCTTGCCGCACCATCTGCAGCGCGGCCATCACGTCGCGGCGGTAGCAGACGTTTTCCAGCAACATGTACGGGGTGCCGGTGCTCAGCTGGGTCTTCAGCACATCCCAGTGGTCCTGCAGGGTGATGCCGGCCACCACTTCGCAGCCCACGGCCACGCCGGCCTGCATGGCGGCAATCGCCATCGGCGCGTGGTATTCCCAGGGCGTGGCGATGATCACGCCGTCGATGCCCTTCTGTTCCAGCAGGCGCTTCCACGCGTTACTGTCGCGGTCCTGGCCGTAGGTCTTCGGCGCGGGCTTGCCGGCCTTGGCCACCATGTCCATGGCGCGGCCCAGCATGATCGGTTCGATGTCGCACAGGGCGACGACCTCCACGTCATCGCGGCGCACCAGCTCTTTCAGCAGCACCAGGCCACGCATGCCGGTGCCGATCAGGGCCAGGCGCACCTTGCGCCCGCGTGCCCAGGCGGGGGTCTGCGGCAGCAGGCTGCTGGCGGCGATGGCGGCACCGGCCGCAATGAATTCCCTACGTTGCATGGCTCTTACTCTCCTCTTGAAGGCGCGCCAGCCGCAGCCGGCGCGCCGGGTCACACGATGGGTTTACTGGAACTTGTAGCCCACGGTGACACTGTAGCCGCGGCCGAAGATGGTGGCGTAATCGCTGGAATCGCCCAGGAAGCTGTTCGGGTCGTAGAACGGCAGGCGGTCGAACAGGTTCTTGACGGTGAAGCTGAGGTTCCAGGCATCGTCCGGGCGCCAGGTCACGCTCAGGTTGGCGGTCCACCACGACGGTGCGCCGTCACACTTGCTCTTTTCCAGGGCCAGGAAGCCGGCGGTGCAGGTCTGCGCATTGTTGTCCACTTCGTCCACCCGGTCGCGTGCCCACTTGGTGCCGCCCACGTAGTTCACGAACATGCTGGTGGTCACCTGCTTGTAGGTCCAGTCGGCATTGAGCGTGGCACGCAGGCGCGGGTTGTTGTAGTAGCCCACCACATCGCCGTAGTACCAGCCGCTCTCTTCATCCATGTAGTAGCGGTTGCGGTTGGCGATGGTGGCGGCCAGGCCAATGTTCAGCCCGCCCCATTCACCCAGCGAGAAGCGGCTGCGCGCATCCACGTCGAAGCCGTCGACCAGGGTCTTGCCGCGGTTCTTGTACTGGCCCACCACGCTGGCCACGTTGCCCACGCTGTAGCCGGGCAGCACGCCGGGGCAGGCCACGCCGCTGGCCGGGTCGGCACACATCGCGGCCAGCTGGGCCACGTTGGCGCGGTCGGCGTCGGTGATCGGCGAGCGGGTGGAAGCGATGATGTCGGTGTCCTTGGTGAAATCCGGCGCGACGATTTCGTTGTCGCGGTAGATGAACCAGTAGTCGGCCGACACCGACAGCCAGCTGGCCGGCTCGTAGACGAAGCCCAGGGTGGCGATCTTCGCCTTTTCCGGCTTCAGATCCTGGTTGGGCTGGGTCATGCGGGCCACGGTGCGGCTGCAATCCACGTTCAGCAGGCCCTTGCCCAGGTCGACATCGCCGGGGCGCTGCGATTTCAGCAGCAGGTTGGCGATTGCGTTGGTTTCGTCGCAACGCACGTCGTCACGGTAGCCGCCCAGCTGGGCGAACACGCCGCCGCTGCCCGATTCGGCCAGGCTGGGGGCGCGGAAGCCGGTGGAATAGGTACCGCGCAGCATCAGCTGGTCGAACGCCTGGTACTTGAAGCCGATCTTCGGCGCCACGTTGGCCTTGAAGTTCGGGTACTTGTCCACGCGCAGCGCGGCGTCCAGTTCCAGCTTGTCGGTGATCGGCGCCACCGTTTCGGCAAACAGCGCATAGGTATTGCGCGCGCCATCGAACCACGAGCCGCCCTGCTGGGTGATCAGGCCGGCAGCGGCATCCGGGTTGCCGGGGGTGTAGAAGGTTTCGCGGCTGGCGTTGAAGCCGAACGCCGCGCGCATTTCACCGGCCGGCAGCTGCGCCAGCGGGCCTTCGATCTTGCCGTCCAGGGTATGCAGGCGCGTCCACGACTGGATGTCGAAGGTCGGGAACGCTTCGCGGATGAGCGCCGCGTTGGCCTCGCTGATCTCACCGAATTTGTAGGCAGGGTGATCGGAAATGATCACCCGGCCAGTGCCCGGGTCCACCGAGTACGGGCCGAAGGCTTTCTCGAAGCCCTTCAGGTTCACGTTGATGGTCTGGTAGGTGACCGAGTGCGTACCGGCGGTGGCGAACGCGGTTTCCCAGTTCCAGTCACCCACGTTGCCACGCGCGCCGGTCAGCACGCGGTAGCTCTGGTCGGTGTTGCGCTGGCCGAAGTAGTTCGGGCCGGCGTCCTGCAGCAGGTAGTTCAGACCCACCACGCCGCCCATCAGCGCCTTCAGTTCCGGGCTGGCGTGGTTGTACTCGTTGTTCGGGCCCAGGTACGGGTACAGGAACTGGTTCACCGTGGTGCCGGTATCGCGCGAGAACCAGCTGCTGGGGTTGCCGGTGGTGGTGCCGTAGGTGCGCGGGGTGCCACCGTTGGCGCGCAGGTCGATATCGGTGTACGTGGCTTCGGCGAAGATTTCGGTGTTGTCGCCGACCAGGAAGGTGCCGTTGAGGTAGGCGGTGTTGCGCTCGGATTTGGCGCCGGCGTCGATCTCGTTGTTCATCCAGGTTTCCCAGACGCAGCTGGGGCCCGCCGCCTGGCCCTGCAGCACGTTCTGGCAGCCCGGTGCAGCTTCCTGCACACGGCGGCCGGTCACCGGATCGAAGGCGAAATAGGTACCCGGGTTGAACTGGCCCGGCTTGCTGCCCACGCCCAGGCGCAGGTTGGTCAGGTAGTTGGGGTTGTTGACGTAGAACTGGTCCGGCCGCTTGTCATAGAAATCGGCCAGCGGAATGGCGTCGCGGCGGTACATGTTCACCGCGCCGTACACGTTGAAGCGGTTCTCGGTCAGGTCACCGAAGCCGGCGGTGATGCTGGCCTGGCGTTCGCCATAGGAATCGATGCGCGAGGACGTGTCGTTGCTGAAGGTGATCTCCGCGCCCTGGAAGTTGCGCTTGGTGATCACGTTGATGACGCCGGCCACCGCGTCGGTGCCGTACACCGCCGAGGCGCCGTCGGTCAGCACTTCCATGCGTTCGATAGCGGCGGCGGGAATGGCGTCGATGTTCACGAACTGGGTCTGGAAGCCCGCCGGCGCGCCGTAGTACGACAGGCGGCGGCCGTTCAGCAGCACCAGCGTGCCCTGCGCGCCCAAGCCACGCAGGTTGGCCTGCGATGCGCCATCGGAACCGGTGAACAGCGAGCGCGAATCCTGCTGCGCCGGGCGTGCGGCGGGCAGATTGTCCAGCACCTGCAGCAGGGTGCGCGCGCCCATGTTCTGGATGTCCTGCTTGCTGATCACCTGCACCGGCGAGGCGGTTTCCACGTCGGTGCGGCGGATGTTGGAGCCGGTGACTTCGATGCGGGCCAGGTCCGTGGCGGCGTCTTTGCTGTCCTGGGCGGCAGCAGGCAGGGCGATGGACAGCAGCACGCCGGCAATGGCCAGCGACAACGGGGCGAGCGAACGACAGGGCGGACGAGCATGGCGGGCGGGCAACATCGGGGTTCTCTCCTGGCAGGGGTGCGCGGCGGGTGGGCGGCGCGAAAGCGATTGGCGGGCAAAACGCTCCCGGGCCACGGCTCGGAAGCCGTAGTCGGAATGGGCGGGGGAGGAGCGGTGTTACGTGGGGGTCATGGGGCGACGATGCTGGCCGAGTCGCCCTCCTGGCCGATCAGCACGGCATTGGCCCAGTTCGCACAGACCTGGGTGGGTTGGCTGCCCTGCGCACCCAGCGTGCGCAGGCTCAGGGAGGAAAGACCACGGATGTCCAGTTCCGGCTTGACCACGCCGGGCGCCTTCACCAGGCCGCTGTCATACAGCAGGTGGTTGTCACCCCAGACCTGGAACTGCAGGCCACCGGCGCTGCGGCAGGCATCGTCGATACCCAGGTCGGCGCGCAGCAGCTGCCAGCCCCCCTGCAGGCGCAGGTCGATACGGCTGTTGGCGGCCACGCCCAGGCCACGGCGGAACTGCAGGCCGTTCATGCGCATGCCCGCGTCGCCACGGAAGGCGTGGTCCGCGCGTACCTGTTGGGCCAGGGCGGCCGGCACCGGCAGTTCCGAGAGAAAGCGCTGCTGGGCCGGCCGTTCTGGTGTCGGGTGTTCAAGGATATGGAAGGTGGACAGGGCGATCGGGCCCACATCGCGCGGCTGCAGGGCATCGAAGGCGCGGGCGCTGCCCAGTGCGGCGGTGACCATCGGATCGGTGCTGCTGGCGCCGTCGCCTTCCGGGTTCTGCACGCTCAGCACGCGGAAGCGCAGCAGGCGGCCGGCATGGGCGGGGAAGTCGATGCGCTGCACGCCTTCCTTCAACTGCAGGCGGCCACGGGCAATCGGCTCACCCCACTCGCCGTTGCTGTCGCCCAGGTAGACCTCGTAGTCGCGCACCTGGCCGTGCTTCCAGTTCTTGTCGTTGCGCGGCGCGATATCGATGCCATCGATCATCTTCCGCTCGCCGAAGCCGATCACCCACTCGTGGGCACCGGTGCGCACGGCCTGGTTGCGCACGCTGCGGAACCAGGTGCCCGGATCATCATCGAAGGCATTTTCCAGTGCATGGCCGGGTTCTTCGGCCGGACGGTTGACCACCAGCAGGCTGTCGGCCGGCAGCTCGCGGCCCAGCACCGGTGCCGCCGGGAAGGCGTCGTCGGCGGGCGCCGCCGCTACGGCGAAGTCCAGCTGCAGCTGCAGCGGCTGGCGGATGTCCTGCGCGGCGGTGCGCACGTGCAGGGTGCCACGGCGCTCGCTGGCATCGAAGTACCAACCCTCGGCTGCACCCTTGAACGCAGCCGCATCGGCCAGCGCGGGCAGCGTGCGGCCAGCGGCCTGCACCGTGCGCGGCGCCTGTCGGCTGAGCACGCGCAGGCCGTAGCGGCGCTGTGCCAGCTGGCCATTGTACTGGCCCTGCACCGCATCGATCTGCACCTGCACCGTGCCACTGCCCTGCGCCGGCGCCTGCACGCGCACCACCTGCGTGCTCGATTCACCCTGCTGGTAGCGGCGGGTGGTGCCATCGTCTTCGTACAGCGTGTACTGCGCATCGCCCTGCGGATACAGGTCGAAGGTCACTTCATCGAGCGGCTTTTCGCCGTCGAACAGCATGGACGGGTACATCGGCAGGATCGCACCGGCTCGCACGAACACCGGCAGCGTGGCCAGGTCCACCTGGCGGTCGAGCTGGCGACCCTCGGCACCGGCCTGCACGCGGCGGCCATCCCAGTAGTCGATCCAGCCGCCGGCCGGCAGGTGGATGTCGCGGCGCCAGCCACGGCTGGCGGCCTGGCTGCGGTACACCGGCGCCACCAGCAGGTCGCGGCCGAGCAGGAACTGGTACTTGTAGGTTTCATCCTGCGCGTGCGGATCGCGCGGGTGGTCCCACATCAGGCCACGTACCGGCGGTGCGCCGGTCTGTGCAGCCTCGTGCACCAGCCCGTACATGTACGGGGTCAGGCGCATTTTCAGCTTCAGATAATCGCGGTTGATGCTGCGGTACGGTTCGTCATACCACCACGGATGCTTGCGCGCGTTCGACGACCAGCCGCTCATGCCCATCAGCACCGGGGTGAACGCTTTCCACTGCAGGTCGCGGGTGAAGGTTTCGGCGCTGCCACCGAAGATCGCATCGACGTCGCCGCTGGCGTAGGCCATGCCGGACAGGCCCGAGCCGACGAGGGTCGGCACGTGCCAGCGGATGTAGTCCCAACTGCTGCTCTGGTCGCCGGTCCAGGCCACCGCGTAGCGCTGGATGCCGGCCCAACCCATCACCGTCCACAGGAACGGGCGCGAATCGGAATTGTCGAGGATGCCGTTGAAGGCCTGGCGGTTGGCGTCCATCGCGAACTGGTAGCCCTTGCCGGTCCAGGCCACGTCCAGCTTCTGCACGCGGCTGCCGGCCTTGCCCACTTCCCACGCGATCTTGTCCACGCCGTTCTCGGTCCACAGACCGGTGCGGAAGCCATATTTCGCCAGCCCCTGCACGGTCTCCGGCAGCTTCTGGTAGCCGCAGCCATAACCATCGTTGGGCAGGATCCAGCCGCCGGGCATGTCATGGTCGCGGTACTGCTTCGCTACGCTGTCGATCACATCCGGCGTGGTGCCGGTGGGGCCGTCGCTCCAGCCTTCGGGCACCGTGCCGGGCTTCTTGCTGTTGTCGCCATCGTTGTAGCAATCGGCATCGCCGTAGGACAGCGCCCAGCGCGCCACCAGGTTCGGGCGGCCGGTCAGCTGGGTGTAGCGTTCGATCAGCCTGGGCAGATCGGCGCCGACGAAGTAGTAGGCATCGAAACGGTCTTCGCGATGCAGCAGGGTGGCCTGGTCGGCCTGGCGCAGGTCGTAGCTGCCATCGCTCCAGGTGTTGCGCAGCATGCCCCATCCGCGGCTGCTGAGCAGCATCGGCGCCGGGCTGGGGCGGTCGCCCTCTTCCCAGCCACCGGAATAGGACACTTCCAGTTCGCGGCCCTTGAACTGGTAGCGGCCGTTCTGCTGGCCGCCCCCGTAATAGCCTTCATCGGCCTGCGATGACAGCACCTGCACGCTCTGCGTGGCATCCAGGTCAAGCGGCTGCAGTTCCTGCCACAACGCGGTGGGCTGGCCGTTGTCCAGCCGTTCCAGACGCAGGCGCAATGGCTGGCGCTGCACATGCAGTACCAGCGCATCGGTACGCACGCGGATTTCCTGCGCGTCTTCTTCCAGCTGCGCCTGCACGTTCGCCTTGGGCTGCGGCAGCACGATCGGCGCGGCCTTGTCGCCGGCGCCGGTGAGCGTGCCCTTGCGGCCGGCCTGCACGCGGATGATGTCGGCGGCCGGCAATTCGATGCGCAGGCGGGTGCCGTTGTCGGTCTGCAGGTCCCACGCGCGCAGGCCCTCGCGGCCGTCGCTGGCGGCGATCGAACGCAGGTTGCCCACGGGTTCGGCGCGGGCCGATGTCGCTGCCAGCATCAAGGCCGGCAGCAGCGCCAGCAGCAGCGGCGAGCGACGAACGCAGTTCTCCACACAGACTCCCAACCCGTTCACCGGGCGTTTCGAAAGCGGTTGGGCCGACTCTAGGACAGCGATTCGAAAGATGTCAATAAATTGAAAGCAAAAAGGAAGATTTATTTCCACGAAACGAAAGATGATGCGACGCAATACTTTGTGTAAGCGCTTGCAGGCGCCTATTAAGCGTTGTGCGATACGGCATTTCGCCGTTTCTTTCGCCTGCCTGCCACGTACTGGCAGGGCAAACCCGTCTCGCCATTTTCTTTTCTTTTGCTTTCGATATTTGACATTTCGAAAGAAAACGCAGATGGTGCGCTGGCCCAACTGGAACCTCTGAATGGACGTCACCCTGCTTTCCGATGTGTCCGCCTGGCAGCGCCTTGGCGGAGCCGACACCGCTGCCGAGATCGCCCAGCAGCCGGCGCTGTGGGAAACCCTGGCGCAGGACCTGTCGCGTGCCCGCGACCGCCTGCAGGCCTTCCTTGGCGACAGCCTCAACGATCCGAACCAGCGCGTGCTGTTCACCGGCGCCGGCAGCTCCGGCTTCATTGCCGAAATGGTGGCCGATGCGATCAATGCGCAGTGGCCGGCCGAGGTGCGCGTGGTGCACACCACCAGCCTGCTGACCCACCCGGCGCTGTACCTGCAGCGCGACCGCCCCACCCTGCTGGTGTCGTTCGGGCGCAGTGGTTCCAGCCCGGAAAGCGTGGCCGCGGTGGACCGCGTGCGCAGCGACGTGACGCAGGCGCGCTTCCTGGACATCACCTGCAATGCCGATGGCGAACTGGCCCGGCGTGGCGCCGGTCGTGCCGATACCTGCACCCTGCTGATGCCCTCGGCCAGCTGCGACCGCGCGTTTGCGATGACCAGCAGCCTGACCTGCATGCTGCTGGCCGCGCTGACCGTGTTTGATCGCGCGCCGTGGGATGCCCGCGTCGCGCGCCTGAAGCAGATTGCCGCGCTGGGCCGCGAAGGCCTGGCCGCCTGGGATGCAGCGGTGGCGGCACTGGCGCAGCGCCCCTTCAACCGGGTGATCTACCTGGCCAGTGGCCCGTTGGAAGCACTGGCCCGCGAAAGCGCGCTGAAGGTGCTGGAGCTGACCGCCGGCCGCGTGCTGGCGCTGGCCAACACGCCGCTGGGTTTCCGCCATGGCCCGAAGTCGACGCTCGACGCACAGACCCTGGTGGTGGTGCTGCGCAGCGGCCAGGCGCTGGCCCGCCGCTACGAACAGGATCTGCTGGAAGAGCTGCGCCGCGACGGCGTGGCCGGGCAGGTGCTGGCCATCGGCCCGCATGCCGATATCGGTGCCGATGATGACTACACCCTCAGCGTGCCTGCCCTGGATGATCCGTGGCTGGCGCCGGTGTGGCTGGGTTTTGCCCAGCTCTATGCGCTGCAGCGTTCGGCCGCGCTGGGCCTGACCCCGGACAACCCGTTCCCCGACGGCACCGTCAACCGCGTCGTGCAGGGCGTCACCATCCACCATGGCTGAGCTGATCGCCCACGCCTGCTACGGCATCGATATTGGCGGCACCAAGATTGAACTGGTGGCCTGCGATACGACGTTGCAGGTCAGCTGGCGCCGCCGCGTGGCCACCCCGCAGGGCGACTACGCCGGTTTCCTGCAGGCGGTGGCGGCCCTGGTGGCCGAGGCCGATGCCGCGCTCGGCAGCCCCGCCGCGGCCATCGGCATTGCCCTGCCCGGCGTGCGTGACCGGCGCAGTGGCCGGCAACTGAGTGCGAACGTGCCGGCACTGACCGGGCAGACCGTGGCTGCCGATCTGCAGGCGCGCCTGCAGCGCCCGCTGCATTTCGGCAACGACCTGCAGTGTTTCGCACTTTCGGAAGCACACGGCGGCGCCGCCGAAGGCTACCCCAGCATGTTCGGCGCGATTCTCGGCACCGGCGCCGGCGGCGGCTTCTGCCTGCACGGTCGCCTGCTGTCCGGCTTCAACGGCCTGGCGGGCGAATGGGGCCACTGGAGCGTGCCGGGGCACCTGCTGCAGCGCCACGGCCTGCCGCTGATCGCGTGCGCCTGTGGCCTGCAGGGCTGCGTGGAGCGCTACGTGTCCGGCAGCGGCCTGGCCATGATCGAGCGCCACCTGGGCGGCAGTGCCGCCGATGCCAGCGCCATGATCGCCAACGCCGAAGCAGGCGATGCGCGTGCACGGCAGGCGCTGGATATCCACCGCGACCTGCTGGGCCACAGCCTGGCCGCGCTGGTGCTGGCGCTGGACCCGCACGTGATCGTGCTCGGCGGGGGCCTGTCGCAGTACGCGCCGCTGTACCAGCAGCTGCCCGCCGCCGTCGCCGCGCATCTGTTCAACGGCGTGCAGGTGCCGCCCATCGTGCCGCCACGCTTCGGCGATGCCGGTGGCGCACGCGGCGCCGCCCTGCTGGCCTGCCACCCCTCGCTTTCCTGATCGACCGGAGCCTGACCATGTCCCCGCTGCAGACCCTGCTTGCTTCCCACCGTGCCGGTGCCAACGTTGGCCTGTACAGCGTCTGCTGCAGCAACGAACAGGTGCTGCGTGCGGCCATGCACGTGGCCCTGGCGCATGGCACGGTGCTGCTGATCGAAGCCACCTCCAACCAGGTGGACCAGTTCGGCGGCTACACCGGCATGACGCCGCCGCAGTACCGCGACTACGTGGGCGCACTGGCCGACGAAGAGGGCTTCCCGCGCGAGCGCTTGATACTGGGCGGTGACCACCTGGGGCCCAATGCCTGGCAGAAGCGCCCGGCCGCCGAAGCGATGACCCATGCACGCGTGCTGATCGAAGCCTACGTGGCCGCCGGTTTCCACAAGATCCACCTGGACTGCAGCATGTCCTGCGCGGACGACCCGGTGCCGCTGCCCGATGCCATCGTCGCCGCGCGCTCGGCAGAGCTGGCCGAGATTGCCGAACGCACCGCCGCCGAACACGGCCTGCCGCCACCGGTCTACGTGATCGGTACCGAAGTGCCAATTCCCGGCGGCGAAGCCTCGCTGGCCGAAGGCCTGCAGGTGACCACGCCGGCCGCCGCCGCGCAGACCCTGGCCATCCACCAGCACGCCTTCGATACGCCGCAGCTGCGCGATGCCTGGCAGCGGGTGATCGCAATGGTGGTGCAGCCGGGCGTGGACTTCGACCACAGCAGCGTGCACGAATACGACGCCGCGGCCGCCAGCGCACTGGCCGACTTCCTGGAACAGCAGCCGCGCATCGTCTTCGAAGCACATTCCACCGATTACCAGCGCGAAAGCGGCCTGCACGCGCTGGTGCGCGATCACTTCGCCATTCTCAAGGTGGGCCCTGCGGCGACCTTCGCCTATCGCGAAGCACTGTTCGCACTGGCCGCGATCGAGGCCGAGCTGCTGCCGGCCGAACAGTGCTCGCGCCTGCCGCAGGTGCTGGACGCGGTGATGGTGGCGCAGCCGAAGTACTGGCAGTCCTACTACCAGGGTGACGACGCCGCGCTGCGCCTTCTGCGCGCGTTCTCCTTCAGCGACCGCTGCCGCTACTACTGGGGCGAACCGGCGCTGGTGCAGGCCGTGCAGACCCTGTTTGCCAACCTGGAACAGCACGCGCCGCCGCCGGTGCTGCTCAGCCAGTACCTGCCCGAGCAGTACGGTGCGGTGCGCGACGGCACGCTGGCCAATACGCCGGCCGCGCTGGCGCAGCATCGGGTCGGCCAGTGCTTGGGCGAATATGCGCGTGCGTGCAGCGGCAACCAGGCCGGGGCCCGCAAGCAGAACGCAAGTTCTGCTGCCAGCGTTCTTGCGAACGGCTAATCTCTACCTTTCACACGAAACCGAGAGATGGCCATGCGCAACACCCGCTCCCGTCGCCAACAGATCCTGCAGCGCCTGATCGAACACGGCACCGTGCAGGTGGCTGATCTGGTGGAGCGCTATGGCGTATCGGCGGTTACCATCCGTGCCGACCTGACCCACTTCGAGGCGCAGGGCCTGGCCAACCGCACCCACGGTGGCGCCACCCTGGTGCGCACGCCGCCGCAGGAACAGGACATCCATGAAAAGGATGCGCTGAACCTGCCGCTGAAGGAATCGATCGGCGCGCGCGCCGCGCGGCTGGTGCAGGGCGGTGACAACATCATCATCGACTCCGGTTCCACCACCATGACCCTGGCCCGCCACCTGCGCGGCCACCGCGATGTAACGGTGATGACCAACGGCCTGAACATCGCCTGGGAACTGGCCAACGCGCCGGGCATCAACGTGCTGCTGACCGGCGGCCTGCTGCGCCAGCAGTCGCTGTCGCTGCAGGGCAGCCAGGCCGAGGCCAGCCTCAACTCCTACAGCTTCGACACCCTGTTCCTGGGCGTGGATGGCCTGGACCTGCAGTTCGGCCTGACCACCCACGACGAGGCCGAAGCGCGCCTCAACCACCGCATGGTGGAACGCGCGCGGCGCATCGTGGTGCTCACCGATGCGTCCAAGTTCGGCCGCGTCAGCCTGCACCGCATCGCCCGCCTGGACCAGATCCATGCCGTCATCACCGACCCCGGCATCGACGAAGCCACCCGCGAGGGGCTGCAGCGGCTGGGCATCGAAGTGATCATCGCCGAGACACCGCCATGAACCCGACACGCACCCTGTACGGCCGCATCCTGACCCCGCTGGGCTGGCGGCGCGGCCATGTCCACTTCGATTCACACGTGCGCCAGCTGCAGGTGGATGACCACAGCGGTGCGGATGATCTGCAGCTGCCGGTGATCCTGCCCGGCTTCGTCGACCTGCACGTACACGGTGCGGCGGGCGTGGATCTGATGCAGGGCGGCGACGTGGCGCGCACCATCGCCCGCACCCATACCCGGTTCGGCACCACCACCCTGCTGGCCACCACCATGACCGCCGGGCTGGTGGAGATCGAACACGCCCTGCGTGGCGTCGCCGCGGCCCAGGCCGCGCCGCAGGCCGATGCCGCGCGCATTGCCGGCGTGCACCTGGAAGGGCCCTTCATCAGTCCGCAGCGATTGGGCGCACAGCCCAACCGCACTATCGAGGCCACGCTGGCGCTGGTGCAGCAGCTGCATGCGCTCGCCCCGATCCGGGTGATGACGCTGGCACCGGAAATCGGCGAGCACACCGCACTGATTCCCGCGCTGGCCGCCATGGGCATCCGCGTGCAGCTGGGCCACAGTGCCGGCAGCTACGAACAAGGCGTGGCCGCACTGCAGGCCGGCGCCTCGGGGTTCACCCATCTGTTCAATGGCATGACAGGCGTGGACCACTACCGCCCCGGCATAGCCGCCGCCGCGCTGGCGCATGCGCAGTACGCGGAAATCATTCCCGACCTACAGCACATCCACCCCGGCGTGATCCGCCTGGCCGCGCGCGCGATTCCGCGCCTGTACGCGGTGACCGATGCGACCGCTGCCACCGGCATGCCCGATGGCGAGTACGCGCTGGGCGAACAGCGCGTACACAAGTGCGGCGGCTGCGTGCGCCTGGCCAGCGGTTCGCTGGCCGGCAGCGCGCTGACCATGGACCAGGCACTGCGCAACCTGGTGCAGGTGGGCCTGGACCTGGCCGACGCCGCGCAGCGCGTGTCCACCTTCCCGGCCGATTACCTGGGCCTGCACGATCGCGGCCGCATTGCGCCAGACACCCTGGCCGACCTGGTGGTGCTCGACGCCAGCCTGCACCTGCAGCAGGTGGTGGTGGGTGGGCACGTGATCGAACTGAACGGCGCACCAGCCTGACGCACCACGCCTTTGTAGAGTCGAGCCATGCTCGACTGATCGTGCGCGATACAGGAACGAAGCGCAGTCGAGCATGGCTCGACTCTACAGAAGCAATCCGCACCGAATTGCCGCACAGGAAACCTGTCGATGACTGCACGTACCGCTCCGCGCTGGCCCGTTCGCTATCTGCTGTTCATTGGTGGCCTGGGGGGCCTGCTGTACGGCATCGACATCGGCATCATTGCCGGCGCCCTGCCCTACCTGGAAGCCACCGCCAGCCAGGCCTGGCACCTGAGCAGCCAGCAGCTCGGCTTCGTGGTGGCGGCGGTGCTGCTGGGCAGCGTGCTGTCCTCGCTGTTCGCCGGGCTGGTGGCCGACCTGATCGGCCGCCGTGGCGCCATGCTGCTGGCCGGCGTGCTGTTCACCGCCTCGATTCCGATCATGGCACTCGCTTCGGGCTACACGCCGCTGCTGCTGGGGCGCCTGCTGCAAGGCATCAGCGGCGGCCTGATCGGCGTGGTGGTGCCGCTGTACCTGGCCGAAGTACTCAGCCCGGAGCGGCGCGGCCGTGGTGCGGCGATGTTCCAGTTGCTGCTGACCATTGGCCTGGTGCTGGCCGCGTTGATCGGTCTGTACCAGGCCCATGCGGTGGATGCGGCCACCGAAGCGGCGCGGCGCCTGCCCGACGCACAGCAGGCGCAGGCACTGTTCGCGGCCAAAGACCATGCCTGGCGCACCATTTTCTGGAGCTGCCTGACCCCGGGCATCGTGTTCTGCGTGGGTCTGTTCTGGCTGTCTGAATCGCCGCGCTGGCTGGTAAGGCGTGGGCGCGTGGACGACGCGCGGCGCAGCCTGCAGCGCGTGCTGGCGCCCGACCAGGTGGAGGCCACGCTGGCGCAGATCCAGGCACCGGATACCCGCAGTGCCGATGGCACGCGCGAGCCGTTGCTCAGCCGCCGCTACGTGAAGCCCTTCCTGCTGGCCTGCGTGGTACTGGCCTGCACCCAGGCCACCGGCATCAATTCGGTGCTGGCCTATGCAGTGAACATTCTTAACCAGGCCGGTCTGCCGGGTTCGGTGGCCAACGGTGCCGACGTGGCCATCAAGCTGCTCAATGCGCTGATGACCGTGGCTGCGCTGCTGCTGGTCGATCGCAAGGGCCGCAAGTTTCTGCTGATGCTGGGCAGTGGTGGCATCTGCGTGGCCCTGCTGGCGGCCGCCACGCTGTTCTTCCAGGCCGAGCGCGGCCGTGCCGATGTGCAGCCGCAGTTGCACGCAGCGGTGCAAGGCGATGACCTGCGCCTGGTACTGGATGACGCGCAGTGGCAGCAATTGGGCGCGGGCATCGACCGCGAAGGGCGGCCGCTGCAACTGACCGTGTCCTACGCCTACGGCGATTTCACCAATGTGCGCGCGTTGCGCAGCGACAACCCGGGTGACCGCGAACTGCGCATCGAGCGTGCCGGCACCGTGCAGCCGGACAGCGTGATCGGTACGTTCTTCCGCCGCCTGCACCTGAATCCCTTCGCCGACCCGGCCAGCGCCGCGCAGGCGCCGCTGCGCATCGAACAGGCACGCATCGGCACGGTACCGCCGCCGGCCCATGGCTGGGCCGTGGCCGCCTGCATCCTGGTGTTCGTCGCCTTCTTCGCGGTTGGCCCCGGTGTGTGCGTGTGGTTGGCGCTGTCGGAGCTGATGCCCAACCGCATCCGCTCCAACGGCATGAGCATCGCCCTGCTGATCAACCAGTTCGTGTCGACCACGATTGCGGCATTGTTCCTGCCCACGGTGGGCCACTACGGCTACGCCAGCATGTTCCTGTTCTGGGCCGGCTGCACGTTCGTGTTCTTCCTGGTGGCCGCGCTGTGGCTGCCAGAAACCAAGGGCAAATCGCTGGAAGAGATCGAAGCGCACTTCCGGTAGTGGTTGGACGCTTTGCCTGGTAGCGGTCGGCCTTGGTCGACCATCGCGCGCCGCGCGGGCTTGCTGCGAACTGCAGTCGAGCAAGCTCGACTCTACCCGGGCCCCGCTTTGCCTGGTAGCGGTCGACCTTGGTCGACCCTCCAACAGCCGTCGAGCAAGCTCGACGCTACGTCAGCTTGCGCAGCTTCAATGCCACCACGATCTGCAACACCCCATACACCAGGCTGCCAATGCCGATCCACAGTGTGGTGACCGCCAGGCCTGTCACCGGGTTGGCGGCCAGCAGCACGCCCAGCACCACCGCCAGCACGCCACTGAGTATCAGCAGCCACTCGCCCTGGATCTGCTTGCGCACGCGAATGGCGAACACGATGCGGTACAGCCCGGCCACCAGCAGCCACACGGCCAGCAGCAGCACCAGCACGCTGGCCGTGGCCAGCGGATTGATGATTGCCAGTACGCCAAAACCAAGCGACGCCAGCGCGTACAGCAGCAGCCAGCCGCGCGGTGCGCCACTGCCGCCAGTGATCAGCGCCAGTAGACTGATAACCCCTTCGGCAATGGCCATCACGCCCAGCACCCAGGCCAGGGCGGTGGCCGCCGACAGCGGCCAGCCCACCGCAGTGATGCCGAACCCCAGCGCAACCACGCCGTACAGCAACAGGATCGGCCAGCTGCGGCCAATGGCCGACACCAGCGACGGGCGGGACGAGTCCGGAGACAGCATGACCACTCCTTCGATCAGGATCCAACCTGCATCGTAGCGCCAGCGGCGATGATGACGCCGTCATGGCACCCGTGTACAGACCTGATGAATCCTCGGGATGAATCGACCCGGTAGAGTCGACTGTCAGTCGACTGCCCTTCCTTCAGATCGCGAGAAACCCGCGCTGCGCGCGATAGTCGACTGACAGTCGACTCTACCGGCATCCATCACTGTGGGCACGCTCACGGCACCCGTGCGCAGACCCAGGCGCGCACTTCGCCTACGCCCACCAGCTTCAGCGTCTCGGCGATCTCAAGCACCGTGCTGCCGGTGGTCATCACGTCATCCACCAGCGTCAGCCGCCCCGGCACCGGCCCGCGCACGTCGAAGGCATCGAACAGGTTGTCCCTGCGCTGTTCGGCACTGCGCTCTGACTGCGGCGCGGTATGACGACGGCGGTACAGCCCGCGCCATACCGGCTGCTGCAGCAGACGGCACAGCTCCCCGGCCTGGTTGTAGCCGCGCTGGCGCAGGCGGCGGCGATGCAGCGGCACCGGTGCCAGCGGCGGACAGGTCCACGCTGGTGGATGGCGCAGCATCAGCTGGGCCAGCAGTCGCCCGGCCGCCAGGTCGTGGTGGAACTTGAAGCGCAGCAGCAACTGGTCCACCGGCGGCAGGTACAGCAGGCTGGCGTGCGTGGCCGTCTGCGGCGGCGGTTCGTCGCGGCAGGTACCGCACACCGGCAGCGCGGTATCGGGCAGCGGCAGCGCGCAGCGGTGGCACGCGCGGCCCGACCAGGGGATATCGGCCAGACAGGCGCCGCACAGATCCAGGCCATCATGGCCGGGCTCGCCGCAGACCAGACAGCGCAGCGGAAGCAGCAGCTGCAGTGTCTGTCTTGTAACGCGGGTAAGGACGTTGTGGAATCGTCGTAGGTGCATGCGCTTGAACATGCGCGCAGCGCGGCCAGGGTGCTATCAGTCGCTGCGGCACCGTGCGGTAAGAATTAACCGCTGCGCCGCCCGCTAGTCGACACGTGCACTGCACATGTGGCGGACTAGCCTGATGGCCATGCGCAGCAATCGCAGTCCAATGCCAGCACCAGTACAAAAGCCGGGCACAACCCTCCATTGGCTTCCCGCCCAATGGAGCGTGCTACCACGCGATTTCTACCGCCGCCATCCCACCGTGGTTGCGCCGCAGTTGTTGAACAAGCTGATCGTGCGTGACGACGGGCGCGCCGCGCGCATCGTGGAAGTCGAAGCCTATGCCGGCAGCGAAGATCCGGCCGCACACTCGTATCGCGGGCAGACCGCGCGCAACGCCACGATGTTCGGCGAGGCCGGTCATCTCTATGTCTACTTCACCTATGGCATGCACTGGGGCAGCAACGTGGTGTGTGGGGAAGTCGGCGAAGGCGTCGGCGTACTGCTGAGGGCGGCCGAACCCGTGGCCGGTGTGGCGGCCATGCAGGTGGCGCGGCCTGCTGCCAGGCGCGAGCGCGATCTTGCCAGCGGGCCCGGCAAGCTTTCCCAGGCCTTCGGCATTACCCGCGATCTGGATGGTGCGGACCTGGTCGGTGCCGACCGCGGCATCGTCATCGCCTCCGACGGCACGCCACCGCCGGCATCGCCCGTGGTGGGACCGCGCATCGGCATCAGCCGCGCCGTGGACTTCCCGTGGCGCTGGCATGTTCCCGACCACCCCCACGTGTCCGTGCGGCCGCGACGCAGCTGACGCTGCGCTGCCGGTATGGCGGGTCGCTAGACCCCCAGCAACGGCGGCATCACCTCCACCAGCCAATCGATGAACACCCGCAGCCGCGGGCTGACATGGCGGTTATCGGGGTACACCACATGGAACGGGTACGACGCCGGCCTCCACGGCTGCAGCACCTCCACCAGCGCCTTGCTTTGCAACGCGGCGGCTGCGGCATAACCGAAGGTCTGCACCAGGCCCAGGCCTGCCACCGCGGCGGCCAGATGGCCATTGCTTTCGTTGATGCCCAGGCGGTGCTCGGCCTTGATCTCGAAGGCACCGTCGGGGCCACGGAACCGGAACGGCACGGCGCGCCCGTTCGACGGCAGCAGATAGCTGATCAAGCGGTGGCCATTGCGCAGTTCTTCCGGATACGCCGGCACCCCATGCGCCTTCAGATAGGCCGGGCTGGCGCAGGTGATCAGGCGCGCGTCGCCCAGATGGCGTGCGACCAGCGATGAGTCATCCAGCGCGCCACCGCGGATCACACAATCCACGTTTTCGCCGATCAGGTTCACCGTGCGGTCGGACACGCCAAGCTCGATGCGGATGTCCGGGTAGCGCGCCATGAACGCCGGCAGCAGCGGAATCAGCACGTCACGCGCGGTGGAACCGCCAATGTCCACGCGCAGCATGCCGCGTGGCGTTCCGCGCGCCGCACTGAACGAGGCATCGACATCCTGCAGGTCGCGCAGCAGGCGGCCGGCCTTCTCGTAGTACGTCTGGCCTTCGGCGGTCACCGCCACCCGGCGCGTGGTCCGCTGCAGCAGCCGCACGCCCAGGTGCGCCTCCAGTTCGCGCACCAGTTTGCTCAGCGAGGTGGTGGGCATATCCAGCGAATCGGCGGCGCGGGTGAAGCTGCCGGTCTCGACCACGCGGGCGAAGGCATGGATGGCGTTGAGCTGGTTCATGCGCCCGATTATGCACACATATGCACAGTCATTGTCATTGCGCATTATTTATCGCACAACCTTGGCCGCCCATCATTCTCCCACCCGCTGCCACCTCCCTCCCCGGCAGCCCTTACAGGAGAACACCATGAACACTGATTTCAACGGCAAGATCGCCCTGGTCACCGGCGGCACCACCGGCATCGGCCTGGCCACCGCCCAGCACCTGGCCCGCCTGGGCGCAACGGTCTACATCACCGGCCGCCGCCAGCCGGAACTGGATGCGGCCGTGGCCAGCATCGGTGCGCAGGCCACCGGCATCCGTGCCGACGCCTCGCAGCCGAGCGACCTGGACGCGGTCTACGCGCAGATTGCCCGCCAGGCCGGTCGCCTGGACATCCTGTTCGCCAATGCCGGCGGCGGTGACATGCTGCCGCTGGGGGCAATCACCGAAGAACACTTCGACCGCATCTTCGCCACCAACGTGCGCGGCGTGCTGTTCACCGTGCAGAAGGCGCTGCCGCTGCTGGTCGATGGCGCCTCGATCGTGCTGACCGGTTCGACCGTGTCGATCCAGGGCACCGCCAGCTTCAGCGTGTACAGCGCCAGCAAGGCGGCAGTGCGCAACTTCGCCCGCTCGTGGTCGCTGGACCTGAAGGACCGCAGGATCCGCGTGAACGTGGTCAGCCCGGGCCCGATCCGCACCCCTGGCCTGGGCGACCTGGTGCCCGATGAAGCCCGCCAGGGTCTGTTCGACCACCTGGCCGCGCAGGTGCCGCTGGCGCGGCTGGGCGAACCGCAGGAGGTGGCCAACGCCGTGGCCTTCCTGTCTTCGGATGCGGCCAGCTTCATCAACGGTGTCGAGTTGTTCGTGGATGGTGGCATGGCCCAGGTGTAAGCGGGCAATCTGCTGCACGCGCCCTACCTAGGTATGGCGCCGCTGCCCGCATGGATGCACGCCACCATGCCAACAGGTGGCTGCCCTGCGCGCAGCGACTACCGATAGTGGTCACACACCCCACCACTGCGGAGCCCGCACATGTCCGACATCATCATCAGCGACAAGCAGCTGTCTTCCTCGGCCTACAGCGCCATCATCAACCTGCCGATCGAACAGGTGGACATCGCCGAGTGGCTGTTCAACCTGCCCGAAGCCGAGTACCAGCGCTGCTGCCCGCCGGACCATATTTCCGCTGGCAGCACCACCACCGACGATGGCACGCGCATGTCCATCAACGTGGAAATGATCGGCAAGACGCTGATGGTGCAGCACTACGTGGCCGAGGTGGCCACGCCCAGCCTGTGCCGCATGGTGTCCACGTCCGATGCCTTCACCCCGAACGGGCGCAGCCGCGTGCAGGTGATCTGGACGCTGAGCGTGAAGAAGATCGACGAAAACACTTGCGAGTACACCAACACCGTGGTCGCCCACCCCACCCAGGAATTCCTGGATTTCATCGCCGAACATGGCACCCCGTTCGAAGAAGCGGCCGAAGCACGCCAGCGCGACGGCGGCAATCACAATGGCCGCGAAACCCCGCTGTTCGCCGCCAGCATTGAGCGCCGCGCGCGCGCCCGCCAGCAGGCAAAGGCAGCCTGACGCCACTGCGCTGCACGCCGGGGCTGTAGTGGCTTACAGCCCCAGGCGGTGCAGCAGGTGGGTCAGCTCAAGCTGATCGCAGCCGCGCTCGGCCAGCACGCCGTGTGCATCGGGCCGTCCGGTCTCAAAGCCCTCTTCCACGTCTTCGTAGTACAGCCAGCCCGCAGGTGTGTGGGCCACCACCCACACCTGCTCCACGGCACCCAGGCGATGCACGGGCACGTGATGGAAGGGCACGCGCAGTCTGGCGAAGGCCGCCTGCTGGGCGGGCGTGCAGCGGCCCAGCTGTGCGGCCACCAACGCTTCCAGCTCAGAGAAGGTGATGGGCTGCCATTCGTACATGTCAGGCTCAGTCCTTGTCCGGCGATTCGGCCATCGTCCTGGCAGCCGCACGCAGGTTCTCGTTGCTGGCCTGGAACACCTGCACCAAGCGGTCGCAGTCATCCTTGTCAGCGCCGCAGCGCACCTGCATGTCGACACGGACTTCGCCCTGCTGCTCGCGCAGTTGCCGGCGGACGATGGACGGGTGCCAGCCATTGCCCGGCAGGGTGACCGACCAGAACACCTGGCCCTGCAGGTGGTGCAGCACCACCCAGTCGTTGTCCTGGCGCTCGCGCACCTGCGGCAGCGCACGCAGGGCAGTCAAGGCCGCGTCGGGCGTGGCGTAGGGAATGTCGGTGGTCGCCGCTTGCTGCGCCCCGCCCTGCAGCGGAAGCAGGCAGGCCAGCGCGCTTGCCACCGCAATGGCACATCTGGAAACACGAGCGTATCGGCGTGCCTGCATGTAGGCGTGGCTCCTGTCAGTCGCAGTCCTGGTAACCGCCCAGTTCGCCGCAATGCCGGCAGCGGAACAGGTAGGCCGTGGGTGATCCGTCCTTGTCCAGCGCCACCAGGAAGTGCTGCCACTGCGGGCCATCGTCCAGTCCGGTGCTGTCCTGGATCGCGGCCAGCGCGGCCGGGCCCTGCGCTTCCAGTTCGGCGCGACCGGCGCGGCCGATGAACTGGGCGGCATCGCCGCAGTGTGTCCACCACTGCTCCTGCTGCCAGCCATTGAAGCCCGGCGTGCGCTGCGCCACTTCATCGATGATCGCTTCGTCCACCGCGTCCCATTCACCGCCACCGCCTACGCCTTCTTCATCGGTGAAGGTGGCGCCAAGCTGCGCATGCGCCGAACCATCGGCGATGCACCAGGGACAGATCGCCTGTTCGTATTCGTCTTCGGCGTAGACCGGCCCGGCATAGACGTAGCCACGCACCTGCCCGCAGCAGACGCACGCGGTATCGGCGGCGATCACGCTGCCGGTGGCCAGCGGGTCGGGGTGGTAGGCGAAGTGCGGCAGGTCCATGGCAGGTCCGTTGCTGGGCGGGCCAGTGTAGCGGCGCGGTCGTGCCTGCGGCCGCTACGTGCCGGCAAGCGGCGCATCGCGTTCGGCAGCACCTTCCTCGGCAGGCAGGCAACCGTTGATGGCCAGCAGGCGAACCAGCACGTAATGGCCGAATGCCTGCAGTTCCTCGTTCGACAGCGCCGACGGATCGAGCTGCCCCGCCGGGTAGTCCTTGAAGGTCACCAGCACGTGGTGCTTCCAGTGCCCAGGCGGATCGGTCTGGCGCAGATCATCCAGCACCACGCGCAGGCCGCCGTCCGGCAGCTCGGCCAGGCTGCAGAGCACCGCATCGCGGCGGATCGGGTAGGTCTGGGAACTGTCCATGGCAGATGCTCGCGACTCCCTATGCAGCCATGAACTTACACCGCGGCGGCGGCTTGCTGCACTTCCGTCTGTAAACCTAGAAATAAAACCTGACGTTGACAGCCTTCACCGACCCACCCACACTGCCGCCCTCGCCCCCCCCCTTCCAAGGTCCCGCCATGGCCTACGCCATCCGCCACGACTGGCAGCACGACGAACTGCAGGCGCTGTTCGACCTGCCCCTGCCGGAACTGCTGTTCCGCGCGGCCAGCGTGCATCGCGCGCATTTCGATCCGGCGCAGGTGCAGGTGTCTACCCTGCTGTCGGTGAAGACCGGCGGCTGCCCGGAAGACTGCGCGTACTGCCCGCAGGCGCAGCGCTACAACACCGGGGTGAACGCGCAGAAGCTGATGGACACCGAGGCGGTGCTGGCCAAGGCGCGCCAGGCCAGGGCCGCCGGTGCATCGCGCTTCTGCATGGGCGCCGCATGGCGTTCGCCGAAGGACCGCGATATTCCGAAGGTGGCCGCGATGATTGCCGGGGTGAAGGCGCTCGGCCTGGAAACCTGCGCCACCCTGGGCATGCTCAGCGGCGAACAGGCACGTGCCCTGAAGGATGCCGGCCTGGACTACTACAACCACAATCTGGACACCGCACCGGATTATTACGATTCGATCATCCACACCCGCCAGTACCAGGACCGCCTGGATACCCTGGGCCACGTGCGCGATGCGGGACTGAAAACCTGCTGTGGCGGCATCGTCGGCATGGGCGAGACGCGCGCGCAGCGCATCGGCCTGCTGCTGGCGCTCGCCACCTTGCCGGCCCACCCCGATTCGGTACCGATCAACCAGTTGGTGCAGGTGCCCGGTACACCGCTGCATGGCAGCGCCGAACTGGACCCGTTCGAGTTCGTGCGCATGATTGCCGTGGCCCGCATCGTCATGCCGCGTTCGATGGTGCGGCTGTCGGCCGGCCGCGAAGCCATGAGCGATGAACTGCAGGCGCTGTGCTTCCTGGCTGGCGCCAACTCGATCTTCTACGGGGAAAAACTGCTGACCACCGGCAACCCGGAAAGCGAACGCGACCTGGCCCTGTTCGCGCGCCTGGGCCTGCAGCCGATGCCGGTGCAGGTGGACGCCGCGGGCCACGACCACGGCGGCACCGTGCACGCCGATATCGCCGCCTGTGCCCCTGCCGGCGCCGCGTGATGCGGGGCACAAGCGGCCGCCGCGGCAACGCGCTACCCTAGCCGCCCCGTCGTCGCCCGTAGCCACCATGGCCCGCCCCGACCTGTCCGCCCGCCTTCAAGCCCAGCGCGCGTTGCGCGATGCCCAAGGCCGTCGCCGCCCCCGGCGCACGGTGTCGCGCCGCGATGGCGTGCGCCTGGAAGTTGACGGGCGCTGGCTGACCGGCTTCTGCAGCAACGATTACCTGGGCCTGGCCCAGCAGTTCAGCGTGGTCAACGCCCTGCAGGACGCCGCCGCACGCGAAGGCGCCGGTGCCGGTGCCTCGCACCTGGTCTGCGGCCACCACGCGCTGCACGACGCACTGGAACGCGAAGTGGCCGACTGGCTGGGTTACCCGCGCGCCCTGCTGTTCGGCAGTGGCTTCGCCGCCAACCTGGCCGTGCAGCAGGCGCTGCTGAGCGAAGAGAACGATGTCTGCGTGCAGGACAAGTTGAACCACGCCAGCCTGCTCGATGCCACCCGGCTGGCCGGCGCACGCCTGCGCCGCTACCCGCATCTGGACCCGGAAGGCGCCATGCGCCAGCTCAAGCACGCGCCCGATGGCGCGGCCATGCTGGCCACCGATGGTGTCTTCAGCATGGATGGCGATATCGCGCCGCTGCGTGCGCTGTCCCTGGTGGCGCGCCTGCAGCAGGCGCTGTTCTACGTGGACGATGCGCACGGCGTGGGCGTGCTGGGCGACGGCCGTGGTGCCGTGGCCAGCGCCGGGCTGGGCGTGGACGATGTGCCGTTGCAGTTGGTTACCCTGGGCAAAGCGCTGGGCGGTGCCGGCGCGCTGGTGCTGGGCCGCGACGACCTGATTGAACACCTGGCCGAAACCGCGCGCCCCTACATCTACACCACGGCGCTGCCGCCGGCCCTGGCCGCCGCCGCGCTGGAAGCGGTGCGCCTGGCCCGTCGCGACCACTGGCGGCGTGAGCGCCTGACCGATCTGATTGCCCTGTTCCGCGGCGAAGCACGTCGCCACGGGCTGGATGTAATGGCCTCGGAAACGCCGATCCAGCCGCTGCTGTGCGGCGACGACCACACCGCCGTGGCGATGTCGCAGGCGCTGGAACAGGCCGGCTGGCTGGTCGGTGCCATCCGCCCGCCCACCGTGCCCGAAGGCAAGGCGCGGCTGCGCGTCACCTTGTCGGCGCTGCATACGCCCGAACAGGTGCGCGGCCTGGTGGACGCCATTGCCAGCGCGCGCGACCAGGTCGGCCGCGCCGCCCTCGCCCCCGATCCGCTGCCGCCGTCGCTGCCGTTCGACCGCGCCATCGCCTGAAACACGCAGGGCCCCGCATGCATATCGATGTCACCGGCCGCGGGCCGGGCCTGGTGCTGATCCATGGCTGGGCCCTGCAGGGCGGCGTGTTCGCGCCGCTGGTGGAACGCCTGGCCCAGCACTTCACCCTGCACGTGGTGGACCTGCCCGGCCACGGCCACAGCCGCGACGACGCCACACCGCTGCGCCTGCCCTACGTGGTGAACGCGATTGCCGCGGCCACCCCGCCGGCGGTGTGGTGCGGCTGGTCGCTGGGCGGGCTGTTCGCACTGCACGCCGCAGCGACGCTGCCCAAGGTGCGCGGGCTGGCGATGATCGCGGCCACCCCGCGCTTCGTACGCGGCGACGACTGGCCACATGCCGTGGAACCGGCGGTGTTCGAGCAGTTCGGGCGCGACCTGGCGACCGATTTCGCCGGCACCCTTGAGCGCTTCCTGGCCCTGGACGTGATGGGCTCGGCGCACGCCCGCGAGGAACTGCGCACCCTGCGCCAGCGCCTGGTGGAACGTGGCGCGCCGACCGAGCGCGCCCTGCTGGAAGGCCTGCGCCTGCTGGAAAGCACCGACCTGCGCGGCGCCCTGCCGGCGCTGGGCAGACCCAGCCTGTGGATCGCCGGCCAGCGCGACCGCCTGGTGTCACCGGCCGCCATGCAGGCCGCCGCGGCACTCGCGCCGGGTGCGCAGGCACTGACCATCGCCCACGGCGGCCATGCGCCGTTCCTGGGCCACGCCGATCAGGTGGCCGCTGCCCTGCAACACTTCGTTGCCGGCCTGTCACCGGCCGATGGCAGACAATGAGCGCCTTCCGAACGATGCAGGACTGACGCATGGATCTGGGTATTTCCGGCCGCTGGGCACTGGTATGTGGCGCAAGCAAGGGGCTGGGCCTGGGCTGCGCGCGTGCGCTGGTGGCCGAGGGCGTGAACGTGGTGATCGTGGCCCGTGGCGAAACCGCCCTGCAGACCGCCGCCCACGAACTGCGCGCCCTGCCCGGTGCCGGCGAAGTGCGCGCGGTGGCTGCCGATGTGACCACCGACGCCGGCCGTGCCCAGGCGCTGGCCGCCTGCCCGCAGGTGGACATCCTGGTGACCAACGCCGGTGGCCCGCCGCCCGGCGATTTCCGCACGTTTGAACGCGACGACTGGATCGCCGCGCTGGACGCCAACATGCTGGCGCCGATCGCGCTGATCCGCGCCACGGTGGACGCGATGATCGCGCGCGGCTTCGGCCGCATCGTCAACATCACCTCTTCATCGGTGAAGGCGCCGATCGACACCCTGGCGTTGTCCAACGGCGCGCGCAGTGGCCTGACCGGCTTCGTCGCTGGCCTGGCCCGGCGCACGGTCGGCCACAACGTCACCCTCAACAACCTGCTGCCCGGCCAGTTCGACACCGACCGCCTGCGCGCCAACTTCGCCCATGCAGCGGGCCAGGACGGCGACGCGCAGGCCGTGGCCGAGCGCCGCCGCCAGCAGATCCCCGCCGGCCGCTTCGGCACGCCGGACGAATTCGGCGCCGCCTGCGCCTTCCTGTGCAGCGCACAGGCCGGTTACCTCACCGGGCAGAACCTGCTGATCGACGGCGGCGCCTACCCCGGTACGTTCTAAGAGACTTCTGCAATGCCGTCCCACTTCGATGCCCGCCACGTCCGCCGCGCCTTCGGCCGCGCCGCCAGCAGTTACGACGCCGCCGCTGCCCTGCAGCGCGAAGTGCAGTCGCGGCTGATCGAATCGCTGGATTACCTGGAAGCACGCACGCCGGCGGTGGTGCTGGACATTGGTTCGGGCACCGGCCACGCCAGCGCGCTGATGAAGAAGCGCTGGCCGAAGGCGCAGGTGATCGCGTTGGACGTGGCCTTGCCGATGCTGGGCCAGGCCAAGCGCCAGGCCGGCTGGTGGAAGCCGTTCCAGCGCCTGTGCGGTGATGCCGCCGCGCTGCCGCTGGCCGACAACAGCGTCGATGTGATCTTCAGCAACCTGTGCCTGCAGTGGCTGGACGACCTGCCGGCGGTGTTTGCCGGTTTCCGCCGCGTGCTCAAGCCGGGTGGCCTGCTGCTGTGTTCCACCTTTGGCCCGGAAACGCTGATCGAGCTCAACGAAGCGTTCGCCGCCGCCGATGACCGCCCGCATGTCAGCCGCTTCGCGCAGATCGCCCAGTTCGGCGATGCACTGATGATGGCCGGCTTCCGCGACCCGGTGCTGGACCGCGATCTGTTCACCCTGACCTACGACGACCTGCCCGCGCTGATGCGCGAGCTGCGCGCAATGGGCGCGACCAACGCCCGCGTGGACCGTCGCCATACCCTGACCGGACGCGGCCGCTTCGCCGCCGCCGCCGCGGCCTACGAACCCCTGCGCCGCGCCGATGGCAAGCTGCCCAGCAGCTGGGAAGTGATCTACGCCCACGCCTGGGCACCGGACCCCGGCGCACCGATCCGCGAGGGCGGCCACGACATTGCATCGGTACCCGTGTCGGCCATCCCGATCCGCCGCAAGCAGCCCTGATCCAAAGGCGCCGCCGGGCATGGCCCGGCGCTACCGGGCGCGCAGTCTGGGTAGCGCCGGGCCATGTCCGGCGAGCGAAGCGGCAACAGCTCAGGTATTACCCGGCGAACTCAACGGCGGGCGCACCAGGTCGCGGTGGAAGAAGTAGATTTCCTGCAACAGGAAACGCCAGCTGGTATGGAAGCTGCGGAAGCGCGTACTGGGCGTGGACGAGGCCAGCGCTTCAATCCCCATCGCCTGGCTCAGGCGCAGCGCGCGGGCCATGTGCAGCGGGTCGCTGACAATGATGACCCGCTGCAGGTGCCGCTGCTCCATCAGCCGCTTGGCTTCCACCAGGTTCTGCACGGTATTGCGCGAGGCGGTTTCAATCAGGATCGCGTCATCGGGCACGCCATGCTTCAGTGCATAACGGCGCGCCACCTGTGATTCGGAAAAGCGCGCGCCGCTGCCACCATAGCCACCGGTGAAGATCAGCAAGGGCGCATAGCCGGCCTGGTACAGATCCAGGCCATGGCGGATGCGCTCTTCGAACACCGGCGACGGCTTGGCGTCGTAGGCGGCCGCGCCCAGCACGATGATCGCGTCCGCCTTGGCCGCCTGGTCGCGCTCGCCCACCCAGACAATCCACGCGGTCACGCCCAGCAACCACACCACCACCAGCACGAACAGCCGCCACAGCCAGCCCAGCAGGCCGGTGCGGGCACGGTGCCGGCCGCGGCTCACGCCGCCTCCCAGCGCAGTGCCGGCAGGTCCACGTTGCCACCGGACAGCACCAGGCCCACGCGCAGGCCGGCAAACCGCTGCGGCTGCGCCAGCACCGCGGCCAGCACCGTAGCCGAGGACGGTTCGACCACCTGCTTCAGCACCTCCCACAGCAGGCGCATGGCGGACAGCGTGGCGGCATCATCCACCACGATCACCTCGGCGCCGGCGGCCTGCAGCAGGGCGAAGTTGGGCACCCCGACCAGGGTGCGCAGGCCGTCGCAGAACGTGTCCGGGGTGAACGGCCCCTGCCGGGTGCCGGCGGCCAGCGAGCGCGCGGTGTCGTCGGCCCCGGCCGGTTCGGCCAGCACCAGGCGGGTGTGCGGGCTGGCGTGCTGCAGGGCCAGCGCGGTGCCGCAGGCCAGGCCACCGCCGCCCACCGGCACCACCAGCACATCGAAGGGGCCATCGCTGTGCAGCAGTTCCAGCGCCGCGGTGCCCTGCCCGGCCATCACGGCTGGGTCGGCATACGGGTGCACCAGGGTCGCGCCGGTATCGGCCTGCACCTGCGCGCAGGTGGCCTCGCGGTCGGCAATGGTGGGCGGGCAGCGCCACAGCGTGGCGCCATGGCGGGCGATGTTGGCCAGCTTGGCCGCCACCGCGCCCTCGGGCACCACCACGTGGCAGGGAATGCCGCGGGTGCGCGCCGCCAGCGCCAGCGCGGCACCGTGGTTGCCCGACGAATGGGTCACCACGCCCGCCGCCGCCCGATCTTCCGGCAGCGACCACACCGCGTTGCATGCCCCACGGAACTTGAACGCGCCGCCGCGCTGCAGGTGCTCGGCCTTGAACGCCAACGACGCCCCGGCCAGCGCATCCAGCGCGTGCGAACGCAGCACCGGGGTCACATGGGCATGCGGCGCAATGCGCGCTGCGGCGGCCAGCACATCGGCGGGGGTAGGCAACAGTGAATCGCTCATGACGCAAGGTTAACGTAAGCCCCCGCGCTGGCGGCGATGCCGGCTGCCGTGCCAGCATGCAGCCCTTCACCGCCATTCATTCTGGCCGGCGGGATTAAGGGCCGATTCAACGCGCGCGCCCGAAGCTGGCACTACACCCGTCCTTGGGGGGACTCCACATGAAACTGCGCCTGTTGCTTGCCGGTGGCCTGATGTTGGCCCTGACCGGCTGCGCTACCTACGATTACGTTGGCGGTGGCCGCGGTGGCGGCTACTACCACGGTGCGCCCTCGACGGAGTACCGCTACCCCTACGGCTATCCCTACGATTCGGGCTACCCGTACTACGGCGGCTATGGCTATTACGGCTATGGCAATCCGTACTATTCGCGGCCGATCTACCGCCCGCCGCCGCACAACCATCGCCCGCCGCCGCGCCCGGGCAATGGCGGTGAGAACCGTCCGCCGCGGCCGCCCCGCGAGAACAACGGCGGCTCGCCCTGGCGCAACCTGGATTCGATGCAGCGCCCGCCGCAGGCGGTCCAGCGTCCGGCACCAGCAGCCCGCCCGGCGCGTCCGGCCGGTCCGCCGCCGCGTCCCGCCGCGCCCAGGATGAACGGTTCCCCATGGCGCAATCTCGATCGTGGGACGCAGCGCACAGTTGAGCCCTGAACCATCTTGCATTTCCCCCGGTTCAAGCCTCACTCTACGCAGGTGGTGACGGCCCGCGTCACAATGTGACAAAAACGTTAGGGCCGTGACCAAACGCTCTACGTCGATATCCGACAGGAACATCTGGATCCCCCCTGTTCCGGCCCTGTCGGATGTCGGCACCTCTGCAAGACAAACGGCCCCGCACTGCGGGGCCGTTCGTTTTGATGCTGCCAGTAGATCCACGCCATGCGTGGATAGCGCCATCTGCGGCCGGGAAAAAAACGGGGCCGGCAGTCCCCCGACCACCGGCCCCCTGCTTCCCCATCGTGCGCCTGTACCGGCCCCTGTTCCAATCCGGTCACCAACGCCATGAGCGCCAGCCACGATGGGTGCTATCGGGTTATCTGCAACTTTCCTGCCAACTTTAGGGTTGATTTCACTCCAGCCTGCTGGCGCCCCCGTCGCCCCCGGCCGATTGGCGCTAAAATCGCCACCCTGGCCGCCCCCGGCGCGCCCGCTCCCTTTGCTGACCTGCCCCCTATGAACCCGTCCTTCCATCGTTACGATGTCATCGTCATTGGCGGCGGCCACGCCGGCACCGAGGCCGCGCTGGCCGCGGCCCGTACCGGCGTGCGCACCCTGCTGCTGACCCACAACATCGAAACGGTGGGCGCGATGAGCTGCAACCCGGCCATCGGCGGCATCGGCAAAGGCCACCTGGTGAAGGAGATCGATGCGCTGGGCGGGGCCATGGCCCACGCGGCCGACCGCGCCGGCATCCAGTGGCGCACGCTGAACGCCTCCAAGGGCCCGGCCGTGCGCGCCACCCGCTGCCAGGCCGACCGCAACCTGTACCGCATGGCGATCCGCGCCATTGTGGAAGGCCAGGCCAACCTGACCGTGTTCCAGGCCGCCGTGGATGACCTGGTCATCGAAGGCGATGCCGTGCGCGGGGTGATCACCCAGACCGGCCTGCGCTTCGACGCCGAAGCCGTGGTGCTGACCGCCGGCACCTTCCTGGCTGGCAAGATCCACGTGGGCCCCACCCAGTACGCCGCCGGTCGCATGGGCGACCCGCCGGCCACCACCCTGGCCGCGCGCCTGCGCGAACGCCCGTTCCAGGTGGACCGCCTGAAGACCGGCACGCCGCCGCGCATCGATGGCCGTTCACTGGATTACAGCGTGATGGACGAACAGCCCGGCGACACGCCGCGGCCGGTCATGTCCTTCCTTGGTTCGGTGGATGAGCACCCGCAGCAGGTCAGCTGCTGGATCACCCACACCACCGAACAGACCCACCAGATCATCCGCGACGCGCTGCACCGCTCGCCGCTGTACAGCGGCCAGATCGAAGGCATCGGCCCGCGCTACTGCCCGTCCATCGAAGACAAGGTGGTGCGCTTTGCCGAAAAGGCCAGCCACCAGATCTTCGTGGAACCCGAAGGGCTGGGCATCGTCGAGATCTACCCCAACGGCATTTCCACCTCGCTGCCGTTCGACGTGCAGCTGGAGATGGTGCGCAGCATCGTCGGCTTCCAGAACGCGCACATCACCCGCCCCGGTTATGCCATCGAATACGACTTCTTCGACCCGCGCGGCTTGAAGGCCTCGCTGGAAACCAAGCTGGTGAACGGCCTGTTCTTCGCCGGCCAGATCAACGGCACCACCGGGTATGAAGAAGCTGCCGCGCAGGGTCTGCTGGCCGGTCTGAACGCCGCGCGCCAGGTGCGCGGGCTGGGCGGCTGGTGCCCGCGCCGCGACGAGGCCTACCTGGGCGTGCTGGTGGATGACCTGATCACCCACGGCACCAACGAGCCGTACCGCATGTTCACCAGCCGCGCCGAATACCGCCTGCAGCTGCGCGAAGACAACGCCGACCAGCGGCTTACCCCGGTCGGCCGCGAGATGGGTCTGGTCGACGACCGCCGCTGGAGTGCGTTTGAAACCAAGCAGGCCGCCGTCACTGCCGAGCGCGCGCGACTGGGCGCGCTGTGGGCCACCCCGGCCAACGCGCTGGGCCGCGAGGTGCAGGAAACGCTGGGCGTGGCCGTCAGCCGCGAAACCAACGTACTGGACCTGATCAAGCGCCCGGAGCTGGACTACGCGCAGTTGATGCAGGTGCCGTCGCTGGGCCCGGCCGTGGCCGATGGCAAGGTGGCCGAACAGGTGGAGATCGGCGTGAAGTACGCCGGCTACCTGGACCGGCAGCGCGAGGAGATCGAGCGCCAGCAGCGGCATGAAGCCACGCCGATCGCCCAGGATTTCGACTATGCGATCGTGCGCGGCCTGTCGGCCGAAGCGCTGCAGAAGCTCGAACGCGTGCGTCCGCAGACCATCGGCCAGGCCCAGCGCATTCCGGGCATGACCCCGGCAGCGATCTCGCTGCTGCTGGTGCATCTGGAACGCGCCCGCCGCGGCCGCGTGGCGTAATCCCCCCTGCCTGCGTGTCGACCAAGGTCGACACCTACCGGAACAGGTTGGTAGGTGTCGACCTTGGTCGACACGCATGCATGCGCCACGCGTGCGTTACAGTCGAGCAAGCTCGACTCTACGAATCTGCTCTGCATGGACGACATCCACCCCATCGCGCCGGACAAGCGCGCCGCCATCCTTTCCACCCTGGCCGACATCGAGCGCACGCATGGCGTGCGCGTGCTGCTGGCCTGCGAATCGGGCAGCCGTGGCTGGGGCTTCTCGTCGCCGGACAGCGACTACGATGCGCGCTTCATCTACGTGCACCGCCAGCCGTGGTACCTGAGCGTCAATGAAGCCACCGGCCCCGATGAGGCGCATCGCGATGTGATCGAGCTGCCCATCGACGACGAGCTGGACGTGAGCGGCTGGGACCTGCGCAAGGCATTGCGGCTGGTGTCCAAGTCCAACCCGACCCTGATCGAATGGCTGCGCTCGCCGATCATCTACCAGCAGGATGCCGCTGCCGTGGCCCAGCTGTGGCAGGCCGCCGAACGCTTCTACTCGCCGCTGGGCACCTGGTGGCACTACTTCAACATGGCCCGTTCCAACCATCGCGGCTACCTGCGTGGCGACACGGTGCGCACCAAGAAGTACCTGTACGTACTGCGCCCGCTGCTGGCCTGCCAATGGATCGAACACGAGCAGACGCCGCCGCCGATGGCCTTCGAGGACCTGCTGGACCGGCTGCTGCCGCACGGCCCGGTGCGTGAGGCCATCGATGCGCTGCTGGTGGTCAAGCGCGCCAGCGCCGAAGTCGCCGCCGGGCCGCGCATCGCCGCCATCAGTGATTACATCGATACGGAACTGGCTGCGCGCGCCGAAGGCCCACGACTGCCCGCAGGGCATGGGGATGCGGCGTGGCTGGACGATATGTTCCGGCAGATGTTGGCCGCGCACGCGCCGGCATAGGCGGTAGCGCCGGGCCATGCCCGGCGAGCGCAGCGGCGCGCGAACATCCGCCGGGCATGGCCCGGCGCTACCGATGCAGCGGCGCGCGTATCATCGTCGCGAATGCCCCCGAATGCTGGAGACACCGATGAACCCGCTGCGCCCTTTCCGCGACAAGATGCCCGTACTCGGCGAACGCGTGTACATCGATCCGGCATGCACCCTCATCGGTGATGTGGAACTGGCCGACGACGTGTCGATCTGGCCGGGCACGGTGATCCGTGGTGACGTGAATTACGTGCGCATTGGCGCGCGCACCAACGTGCAGGACGGCACCATCATCCACGTCAGCCACCACAGCCCCTACAACAAGGCCGGCTACCCCACCCTGATCGGCGAAGGCGTGACCGTCGGCCACGGCTGCATCATCCATGCCTGCAGCATTGGCGACTACAGCCTGATCGGCATGGGCGCCTGCATCCTGGACGGCGCGCAGATCGCCCGCCACGCCTTCGTCGGCGCCGGCGCGGTGGTCGGCCCGGGCAAGGTGGTGGGCGAAGGCGAACTGTGGGTGGGCAACCCGGCGCGGCCGGCACGCACGCTCAGCGACAAGGAAATCGAATCGCTGCACTACTCGGCCGACCACTACGTGCGGTTGAAGGACGAATACCTGGGTTGAGCCTCTCGCCGGCCACCACGCTCTGCTAAAGTCGGGGCCCGACCAGGAACCGTCGAGACCCCGCCCATGCCCGTGGCAGCACGCCGGAGAGGACTCCAGCGCCCACACCTGCGACCGTCGCCCTGATGGCCGCGCCCATGCTCGATACCTACCGCGAGGTGGTCACGCCCGAAGGCGTGCTGCTGCAGTTGCCGGCCGCCGGGCCGATGCCGCGTGCGCTGGCCTGGCTGATCGACCTGGGCATCCGCGTGGGCACCGGCTTCGTGCTGGCCATTCCGCTGGCGCTGCTGGAAGAGTTCGGCCGCGGCATCTATCTGGCCATCATGTTCCTGCTGATGTGGGCCTACCCCATCGTCTGCGAAGCGCTGTGGGGCCGCACCCCCGGCAAGCGTGCGCTGGGCCTGCGCGTGGTGATGCGCGATGGCGCGCCGCTGGGCTGGGCCGGCGCGGTCACCCGCAACCTGCTGCGCACCGTGGACATGCTGCCCTTCGCCTACGCGCTGGGCCTGGTCAGCTGCCTGTTCGATCCGCATGGGCGGCGCCTGGGCGATCTGGTGGCCGGCACCGTGGTGGTGCACGCGCCGCCGTTCTACCTGCCGCCGCCGGTCACCATCGACAGCGTGCTGGCCCCGGCGCAGCCGCTGCGGCCGGAAGAACAGACCGCCGTGATGGCCTTCGCCGAGCGCGCGCCACGGCTGTCGCCGGCACGCCAGCAGGAACTGGCCGGCTTGGCCCAGCCGCTTACCGGCGCCAACGGCCAGGTGGGTGTGCTGCGCCTGTACGCCATGGCCAACTGGCTGCTGGGCCGTCGATGAAACAGGAACAGTTCGTCGCCCGCCACCAGCAGGAATGGCATGCACTGGAACAGTGGCTGCAGCAGCGCGCAGGTCTGCTGCGCCGGCGCCGCGCTGCCGTGGGCAGTGCAGACCCCGGCGATACCGCCTTCGCCCAGCGCTACCGGCGGCTGTGCCAGCAACTGGCCCTGGCCCGCGAGCGCGGCTACAGCCCGCAGCTGGTGCAGCGCCTGCAAGGCCTGATGCAGCAGGGCCACGACGTGCTGTACCGCACGCCGCCCACGCGCTGGCGGCGTGCGCTGGAATTCCTGGTGGCCGATTTCCCGCTGCTGGTGCGCAGCCAGGCGCGCAGCATGTGGGCGGCGCTGGCCATGTTCGCGGTGCCGGCCATCGCCTGCTTCGTGCTGGTGCAGTGGCACCCGGACAGCGTGTACCTGCTGATGGACAACGCGCAGATTGCCAGCATGGAACGCATGTACGACCCCTCGGCCGACCGCCTGGGCCGCGACAGCGGTACCGACTGGATGATGTTCGGCTACTACATCCTGAACAACATCGGCATTGCCTTGCGCACCTTCGCCAGCGGCCTGCTGGCCGGGCTGGGTACGCTGCTGGTGCTGCTGTTCAACGGGGTCACCATCGGTGCGGTGGCCGGCCACCTGCAGCAGATCGGCCACGGCGATCCGTTCTGGCGCTTCGTGGTCGGGCATGCCGCCTTCGAACTGACCGCCATCGTGATTGCGGGCGGTGCGGGCCTGCAGTTGGGCATGCGCCTGCTCGCACCGGGCCGGCAGCGCCGCGTGGACGCGCTGGTGGAAGGCGGTCGCATCGGCGCACGCCTGTGCCTGGGCGTGGCCTTCATGCTGCTGCTGGCCGCCTTCGTGGAGGCCTTCTGGTCGTCCATCGCCGATATTCCGGCCTGGCTGAAGTTCAGCGTGGCCGGCCTGCTATGGGCCGGCGTGCTGCTGTGGCTGTGGCGCGGTGGGCGTGGGGGCAGTCGTGCGGATTGAACATCTGAACGTCGCGCTGCGCGCCCGCAGCAGCTGGGAGGCGATGGAACTGGGGATGGCCCTGGCCCGCCGCCACGCACGCAGCGTGTGGGGCAGCTGGCTGCTGGCCAGCGCACCGCTGTTCGTACTGTTCAATGCGCTGGCCTGGTGGCTGGATGCGTTCGGCTGGGCCTGGCTGCTGATGTGGTGGTGCAAACCGCTGTTCGAGCGCGCGCCGTTGTACGTGCTCTCGCGCGGCATCTTCGGCGAACAGGTGGCGCCACGTGCGGCGCTGCGTGCGCAGCGGCACTGGGGCAACAGCGGCTTCTGGGGTTACCTGGGCTGGCGCCGCTTCAGTGGGCTGCGCAGCCTGTGCCTGCCGGTGAACCTGCTGGAGGGCAATGCACCGGAACAGCGCGGGCCACGGCGGCGCGCAGTGGTGTCCGGCGCGGGCGGCGCGGCCCTGATCCTGTGCTGCCTGTGCCTGGGCTTCGAACTGGTGCTGGTGCTGGGTGCGATCGCCTCGGCGTTCCTGTTCATTCCGCTGGATCTGCTGCCCGACTCGTGGCGTGCGGCGTGGGAGATGCTGCGCGTGGCGCCACCGCCGTGGGCGCTGCTGGTGTTCAACCTGCTGTGCTGGCTGGCGTCGGCGCTGATCGGCCCGCTGTACGTCGGCGCCGGCTTCGGGCTGTATCTGAACCGGCGCACGGAAATGGAAGCCTGGGACGTGGAAATGGCCCTGCGCCGGCTGCGGGAGCGCCTGCTGCCGGCCGCGTCGTCGCTGGTCCTGCTGCTGTGCCTGGCGTTGCCGCTGGCACCGGCCCACGCGCAGGACAGCGATGCCCGCCCGGCCACGGCCGCGACGGAGCAGAGCGACAAGCCCACCCGCAAGCGCCCCAGCGCCGCGCAGGATCCGGCCAACACCCCGGCGGTGATCTTCGGCGATGCGCCGGTGGACACCGCCGGCTTCCGCCAGGCGGTGAACCGCGCCTACGAAGATCCGCTGCAGCGGCCGCTGCGCGAGGTCAGCCAATGGCAGCCGATCGACCGCGACGACGCGGAAAAGAAGGAAAAGAAGGAACTGCAGCCGGACACCGACGCTGAGCGCGCGCGCAAGGCCCGCCAGGATGCGCGCCGCTGGGTGGCACGCGTGGCCGAGTGGGGCCTGTGGGGTGGGCTGGGATTGCTGGTGCTTGTGCTGCTGCTGACCGCGCGGCTGTGGCTGCCGTGGCTGCGCGGCAGCGGTCGGCGCAAGGGTGGAACGGCGCCGGCCGTCCGCGAAGACAGCATCCTGCTGCCTGACATCCTGCCGCCGGACGTGGCCACCCAGGCTGCACGGCTGTGGGACGAAGGCCGCCCGCGCCAGGCGCTGGCCCTGCTGTATCGCGCCAGCGTGGGCACCGTGGTGGACCGCAGCGGCGTGGTGCTGCCGCCTGGCGCCACCGAAGCGCAGTGCCTGCGCGCCTCGCGGCGCATGCCCGAAGCCAGCGACCGTGAGCTGTTCGCGCGCATCGTGCGCATGTGGCAGTTCGCCGCCTACGGCGGTCGCCTTCCCGCCCGCAGTGATTTCGACGCACTGTCGGCTGCGCTGCAGCAGCAGTTCCGGTGGCAGGCATGAAGCCGCGCCTGTTCTGGTCGCTGCTGCTCGGTGCGCTGATCGTACTCGGCGTGCCGCTGACGATCCTGTTCCTGCGCACCCACGAAAAGGTCAGCCAGACCCTGGTGCTGCCTCCGCAGGGCGAGGCCAGCTTCAACCCGCTGTACGTGCTGGGCCAGGCGCTGCGTGCCGACGGCCTGCAGGTACAGACCCGACAGCAGCTGCAGTTGCGCGACATGGCGCTGGCCCCGGGCGATACCCTGGTGCTGCTGCAGGACACGCGCGATCTGGCGCCGCATACCGCGCAGGCCCTGCTGGACTGGGTGGGCGAAGGTGGTCATCTGCTGCTGCGCACGCCACCACCGGCCACCGCCCGGCGCAAGGACACCACCAGCACCACACAAGGTCCGCTGCTGGACCGCATCGGCGTGGACAGCCTGTTCCACGACAGCCGATGCCAGCGCTTCCACGTGGCCGATGATCCCGACCACGTGGAGTTCTGCAAGGGTCGCCGCTTCTCGCTGGGCTTCCGCGCCGCCGCCACTGCCGAACGGCGCTGGGGCAACGACGGCGACCTGGTGTTCGCGCGCCTGCGCCACGGCAAGGGCCGCATCGATGTGCTGGCCGACATGGAATTCATGCGCGGCACCGGCGCCGGCACCAACACGGAACGGCGCGTGCTGAATGCCGGCGAGCGCCTGCGCGATGGCCTGCATGACCTGTCCCACCGCGACCTGACCCGCTACCTGCTGGACCCGAACTATGGCCGCGGCACGGTCTGGCTGGTCTACGGCAAGCGCCCGCCCACGCTGTTCGCACGCATCGTGCTGCAGGGCTGGCCGGTGTGGCTGCCGCTGCTGCTGGCGATCCTGGGCTGGCTGTGGGCGCGCTCGCAGCGCCTGGGCAGTGCGCAACCTTCGCCGGTGGTGGAACGCCGCTCGCTGCTGGAACACGTGCGCGCCAGCGGCGAACTGCTGCTGCGCTTCGGCCAGGGGCCACACCTGTACCGCGCGGTGCAGGCGCTGTTCCTGCACCGGCTGCGCCTGCGCGCGCCGGTGGCCGCCGCCCTGGACGGCAGCGCGCGCGACCATGCCATTGCCGAACTGCTGCACTGGCCTGTAACACTCGTGACCAGCGCGATGACCGTGCCTGCCGCCAACGATTCCTCCGCCCTGCGCGAGCGCATCCGCTTGCTGCTCCAGATGAGATCCCTGCTATGACCGATGCCCCTGAGCTTCCGTCCGCCGCTGCCGCCCGCCTGATTGAACGCGTCGATGCCATCCGCGAAGCGGTAGGCCGCGCCTTCATCGGCCAGAGCGATGTACTGGACCAGATCCTGGTGGCCCTGCTGGCCGGCGGCCATGTGCTGATCGAAGGCGTACCCGGGCTGGGCAAGACCCTGCTGGTGCGCGCCCTGGCACAGGCGCTGGAACTGGATTACGGGCGCGTGCAGTTCACCCCGGACCTGATGCCCAGCGATGTAAGCGGCCACGCGGTGTACGACCCGAAGAGCGAAAGCTTCCGGATCCGTCGCGGCCCGGTGTTCACCAACCTGCTGCTGGCCGACGAAATCAATCGTGCGCCGGCCAAGACCCAGTCGGCCCTGCTGGAAGTGATGCAGGAAGGCCAGGTCACCATCGAAGGCAAGGCGTTCACCCTGGCGCCGCCGTTCATGGCGCTGGCCACGCAGAACCCGCTGGAACAGGAAGGCACCTACCCGCTGCCGGAAGCACAGCTGGACCGTTTCCTGCTGAAGGTGCTGATCGACTACCCGCAGCTGGACGATGAGAAGCGCATGGTGGCGGCGATCACCCACGGCCGTGCCGCCAGCGATTTCGACCTGAGCCAGGTGCCGCGCGTCCTCGGCGCCGGCGAACTGCTGGCGCTGCAGCAGGCCACGGCGGCGATCACCGTGGACGATGAAGTGATTGATTACGCCGTGCGCATCGTCGCCGCCAGCCGGTCCTGGCCGGGTATCGCGGTCGGCGCCGGCCCGCGCGGCAGCATTGCCCTGGTGCGTGCCGCACGCGCGCAGGCGGTACTGGCCGGGCGCGATTTCGTCACCCCCGACGATGTGCGCGACATCGCACGCCCTGCCCTGCGCCATCGCATTGCGCTGGCACCGGAACTGCAGATTGAAGGCCAGGGCCCGGACGACGTACTGGGCGCCCTGCTGGCCAAGGTGGAAGCGCCGCGCCGATGAGGCCTGCGCCGCTGCTGCTGGCTGTGCTGCTGGCCTGGGCTGCGCTGGGCGGCACGGTGCTGGGCGGCCTGCTGCCGCGCTGGAGCTGGGCCGCGATGGGGCTGGCGGCTTTGCTGCTGGCCCTGCTGGATGCCTGGCGGGTGGCCCGGCAGCCGTCGCCGCAGGTGCAACGGCAGGTGCCCGAAGCGCTGGCCCTGGGCGTGCGCCGCCAGGTGGGCCTGCGCCTGCAGGCCGCGCGCGCGCAGTACGTGCAGGTGTTCGACCTGGCGCCCGGCGGCTGGCCCGTGGAAGACCTGCCGCAGCGGCTGCAGCTTCGCGCTGGGCATGCCAGCACCCTGCACTACCACGTGCAGCCGCCGCAGCGCGGGCGCTACCGCTTCGATGGCGTGCACCTGCGCCTGCGTTCACCGTGGCGGCTGTGGTGGCAGCAGCGCACGCTGCCGCCGGCGCTGGAGGTGCGGGTCTACCCGAACTTCGTGCCGCTCACCCGCTTCGCCCTGTTCAGTGCCGACCAGGCCTCGCGGCTGGTGGGCGCACACGTGAAGCGCCGCCGTGGCGAAGGCACCGACTTCCACCAGATGCGCGAGTACCGCACCGGCGACAGCCTGCGCCAGCTGGACTGGAAGGCCACCGCACGCGCGCGCAAGCTGATCTCGCGCGAGTACCAGGACGAGAAGAACCAGCAGCTGCTGCTGATGCTGGACAGTGGCCGGCGCATGCTGGCCAGCGAGGGCGGGCTTTCGCACTTCGACCATGCCTTGAATGCATCGCTGGTGGTGGCCTACCTGGCCCTGCGCCAGGGCGATGCGGTGGGCCTGTTCGCCGCTGGCGGCGAGCGCCGCTGGGTGGCACCGCAGCGTGGCATGGGCACGGTGCAGCACCTGCTGCGCGCCAGCTTCGACCTGCAGCCGCAGCCGGTGGCCACCGACTACCTGGCCGCCGCCACCGAGGTATCGCTGCGCCAGCAGCGGCGCGCACTGGTGATGCTGGTCAGCAACGTGCGCGATGAAGATATCGAAGACCTGCTGGCCGCCGTGCGCCTGCTGCAGCGCCGCCACCTGGTGTGCGTGGCCAGCCTGCGCGAACGCGAGCTGGAAGCGGTGCTGGACGGCGAAGTGAACACGCTGGAAGACGCCGCCCAGGCCGGGGCCACCGCGCTGTACCTGCAGCAGCGCGCGCAGGCCCACGACGCCCTGCGCGCCGAAAAAGTAATGGTGCTGGACGTCACCGCCGATGCCTTGCCCGCCGCCCTGGTGGAACGCTACCTGTCGGTGAAGCGCGAAGGCTTGCTGTGACCGCCACACCGCTCTGGTAGGTGCCAACCTTAGTTGGCACACAACCCACAGCGCCGACCAAGCTTGGCATCACCCCAGCAGCAATCGCCGTTGCAACCGCTCCACCGCGCGCTGCAGCAGCACGCGGTTACGGGCCAGCTTCATCCACTGCGGAAGGCGTGAAAACATCGAGGCATTGGCCACGCCCGCGCGCTCGCGCAGCGGTGCCACAGCAAATGCATGCAAGGCCTGCAGGTGGGCTTCGTTGTACGCCCACAGCACCCCGGCGGCCGTCTTTTCCACCAACCGCAGCGGCAGCCCCAGATGCGGGTCGATGGCCTCGTGCGCACGCACCCGCGACACGCTCACCGTCACTTCACTGCTGCGCCCACACTGGCCGCACTCCCCCATCAAGGTGCGCACCGGCGCTGCAGCGCGCGCGCGATACAACGCGGCGCTCACCCACTTGTGCCCACAGTGGCCGCAGGCGCGATGCCCGCTGTAGCGCACCGGCCCAACCCAATCGCCCGCGCTGCAGCGACCACAGGTGCAGGCACCGGCATTGCCGCTGCCACCGTCCAGCGCCAGGCTGCAGCCCAGGCAGCGGAAACGCGCTGCTGCAGACCGCCCCACCACCCAGCCCGGGGTATCGCAACGATGGCAGCGCACGGCCACGCGGTCTGCATACCGCCACAGACCGTGGCCATCGTCCAGGTGGCGACCGGGCAGCGGCGCCGGCCGCAGATCGCGGTTGCGCCGCGCCGCCATCAGACGTAGATCCGCGTCGGCGCCTCGTCCACGATCGCATGCGGCACGAAGCGCGCACTGTCGCGGGTAATGGCGCTGTCATCCTCGCGGATGCCGATGCCGCAGGCGTGGTCACCGATCACCCAGCTGCCGATCAGCGGGTAACCGCCGTCGAAACGGGTAAGCGGGTGCGCACGCTGGATGATCGCCGGCCCTTCGTACGGTCCGTCGCTGCGCTGGGTGCTGCCATCGGCCAGGTGCATCTCGATGTTGGCACCTTCGCGCGAGAACAGCGGCTTGCGCACCCAGCCCGAGGCCAGCGCACTGCCATCGTCGAAATGCGCCTCCAGCAGGTTCGGGTGGCCCACGTTGCGCTGCCACAGCAGCGGCAGGATGCCCTTGTTGCTCAGCACCGCCTTCCACGCCGGTTCCAGCAGCTGGATGCCCGAACCGGGCAGCGCGCGGCCGAATTCCTCGGCCATCAGGTCTTCCAG
Source organism: Stenotrophomonas sp. YAU14D1_LEIMI4_1 (assembly GCF_003086815.1). Classification (NCBI taxonomy): domain Bacteria; kingdom Pseudomonadati; phylum Pseudomonadota; class Gammaproteobacteria; order Lysobacterales; family Lysobacteraceae; genus Stenotrophomonas; species Stenotrophomonas sp. YAU14D1_LEIMI4_1. Next base: position 4,089,194 of record NZ_CP025997.1, read on the forward strand.
CGGGTACAGCTTGAACAGCGTGCCGATCACCGTGTCATCCAGCGCGGTGAAGCGACCGTCCTCGGACAGGCCGATATCTTCAATGGCGATGGCCTGGCCATGCAGGCCGGCCTGCGACGCGCAATCGCGCAGGTAATCGACCGTGCCGCGGTCTTCTTCGGAACTGCCCACCGCGCTGAAGAACAACGGCGGCGGCAACTGCCCGGCCAGTGCGCCGAAACGCTCGACCAGTGCCTCGTGCATGCCATTGAACTGGTCGGCGTGCTGCGGCAGGCGGCCGGCATTGCGCTGGTCTTCCAGCCACTGCCACTGGAAGAAGCTGGCCTCGAACAGCGAGGTGGGCGTGTCGTAGTTCAGTTCGTACAGCTTGGCCGGGCCGGTGCCGTCGTAGGCCAGGTCCAGGCGCCCGTACAGGTGCGGCTGGCGCTGGCGCCAGCTCTCGGCAATCCAGTCGCGGTAGTGCGCCGGAATGGCCAACTGGTCCATCAGGCGCTCGCTGGCGATCACATCGCCCACGAGGTCCAGCGCCATCTGGTGCAGCTCGGCGCTGGGGTCTTCGATGTCCTGTTCGATCTGGCGCAGGGTGAAGGCGTAGTACGCGCGCTCGTCCCAGTACGGCTGGCCGTCGATGGTGTGGAAGCGGAAACCGGCTTCCTCCGCGCGCGCCCGCCAATGGGCGCGCTCGGCAATCTGGATACGCTGCATGGATCGATCAGCCGCCGAAGCTGCTACCGCTGCGGCGCGCGCTGGTGCTGCCAAAGCCACTGCGGCTGGCGGTCACGGCGCGGTTCGGTTCGCTGGTCACCGGGGCCAGGCCGGCCTTGCCGGCGCCGATGCCGCTGGCGGTGTTCATGCCACCGGTGCCGCCCGGTGCCGGGCGCGCCCAGCCGGCGTTCTTGTCCTGGTAGGCCGGTGCCGACGCCGGCGCCTGCGGGGCCAGGCCGCCGCGGTTGCTCAGCATCTGCGACATGAAGAAGCCCATCATCATCGGGCCGATGAACGACGTACCGGCCGAGGTGTGCTGCTGCACGCACTGTTCCGGCTTGTAGTCCTGCTCGCAGGCTTCCTTGCTGGCGTACTTGGGCGCCGCATCGGCCGCCTTCTGCTGCGCTTCGGCAAAGGCGTTGCGGCACGACGACGGGTCGCCGGTGGCCTCGGTGCAGGCCTCCACCGAGGTGTACAGGCCTTCCTGCACCTGCACCTGTTCATCCTTCTGGCAGGCGGTGAACAGCAGGGGTGCAGCGCTCATCAACAGCAGCGCGGTGGTGCGGGAACGCTTCATGGCGTCATGCCTCGGAATCGGATCAATGCCCCAATGATGCCAAATTCACACCAACAACCGGAATCGGCAAAGTAGGAAAGATGAACGGGTTTTCATTTTCGCCGGGCCGGCACACCTTTCCAGTAGGTGCCAACCTTGGTTGGCACACATGCCGCAGCGCCCGACCCTGCCCGGCGAGCGCTCCCACGTCTCAGGCGAGGAGCCCCCTTGTTGTTCAAGGGGGCGCGCCGAAGGCGCGGGGATAAGGAGAAATGCGCGGACCACCAAGCCGCTGCAGGCGGCGAAGGTGGTTGCAGCAGCAACCGAAAAACTCCGCCATGATCGGGCACCCCCCACGTTGTACGGCCCGCCCGTTCCGCCAGCCATGCCTGAATACCGCTCCCGCACCTCCACCGCCGGTCGCAACATGGCCGGCGCCCGCGCCCTGTGGCGCGCCACCGGCATGAAGGACGGCGACTTCCACAAGCCGATCATCGCCATCGCCAACTCCTTCACCCAGTTCGTGCCCGGCCACGTGCACCTGAAGGACCTCGGCCAGCTGGTCGCGCGCGAGATCGAAAAGGTCGGCGGCGTCGCCAAGGAATTCAACACGATCGCGGTCGACGACGGCATCGCCATGGGCCACGACGGCATGCTGTATTCGCTGCCCAGCCGCGAGATCATCGCCGACTCGGTCGAATACATGGTCAACGCGCACTGCGCCGATGCGCTGGTGTGCATTTCCAACTGCGACAAGATCACCCCCGGCATGCTGATGGCCGCGTTGCGCCTCAACATCCCGGTGGTGTTCGTGTCCGGCGGGCCGATGGAAGCCGGCAAGACCAGGCTGTCCGAGCACAAGCTGGACCTGGTCGATGCGATGGTGATTGCCGCCGACGAAAGCGCCAGCGATGAAAAGGTCGCCGAGTTCGAGCGCAGCGCCTGCCCCACCTGCGGTTCCTGTTCGGGCATGTTCACCGCCAATTCGATGAACTGCCTGACCGAAGCGCTGGGCCTGTCGCTGCCCGGCAACGGCTCCACCCTGGCCACCCACGCCGACCGCGAGCAGCTGTTTCTGCGCGCCGGCCGCCTGATCGTCGAACTGTGCCACCGCTGGTACGGCGGCGAGGAAGCAAGCGCGCTGCCGCGCGGCATCGCCACCCAGGCCGCATTCGCCAATGCAATGACCCTCGATATCGCCATGGGCGGTTCCACCAACACCATCCTGCACCTGCTGGCGGCCGCGCAGGAAGCCGAAGTGGACTTCGACCTGACCCACATCGATGCGCTGTCGCGGCGCGTGCCGCAGCTGTGCAAGGTGGCGCCGAACACGCCCAAGTACCACATGGAAGACGTACACCGCGCCGGCGGCGTGTACGGCATCCTGGGCGAACTGGCGCGTGGCGGCCTGCTCGATACCACCGTGCCGACCGTGCACAGCCGCACCCTGGCCGACGCCATCGCGCGCTGGGACGTGGCGGTCAGCGGCGAATCGAGCGTGCACGACTTCTTCCGCGCCGGCCCGGCCGGCATTCCCACCCAGGTGGCTTTCAGCCAGGCCACGCGCTGGCCCACGCTGGATGTGGACCGCGCCGAAGGCTGCATCCGCAGCGTCGAGCACGCCTACTCGGCCGAAGGCGGCCTGGCCGTGCTGCGCGGCAATCTGGCTGTTGATGGCTGCGTGGTGAAGACCGCCGGCGTGGATGAGTCGATCCACGTGTTCGAAGGTACGGCGCGCGTGTTCGAGAGCCAGGACGCGGCCGTGGCTGGCATCCTGGCCGATGAAGTGAAGCCGGGCGACGTGGTGGTGATCCGCTACGAAGGCCCGAAGGGCGGCCCCGGCATGCAGGAAATGCTGTACCCGACCAGCTACCTGAAATCGAAGGGGCTGGGCAAACAGTGCGCGCTGCTGACCGATGGCCGTTTCTCCGGCGGCACCTCGGGTCTGTCGATTGGCCACGTTTCACCGGAAGCAGCCAGCGGCGGCACGATTGGTCTGGTGGAAGATGGCGACCGCATCCGCATCGACATTCCGGCCCGCCGCATCGACCTGCTCCTGGACGAGGCCACCCTGGCCCAGCGCCGCAGCGACGCCGATGCGCGTGGCTGGAAGCCGCGCGAAGCACGCCCGCGCAAGGTCACCAGCGCCTTGAAGGCCTACGCCCTGCTGGCCACCAGCGCCGACAAGGGCGCCGTGCGCAACACCGCCCTGCTGGGCGATTGAGAGGCCCTGGGGTCAGAGCCCTTCCTGCGGAAGGGATCTGACCCCGGATCGCGGCAGGGGGTCGGATCCCTTTCGCAGAAAGGGCTCTGACCCCGGTAAGGTAGGACGCAACACCAACACGGAGGTTGTGATGACGTTGCTTTCCATTGCCCTTGCCGCTGCGCTGGGCGCGGCACCGGAACCGCCGAAGGCGGCGGATTGCAACTACGACCGCGATGCCATGCTGGCGATGGAGCCGGATGCGTTCGACCAGGATCTGGAAGGTGGCTGGCGCCCGCTGGCCGACCGCGGCTGCCAGCGCGAGGCCGCCGACCTGCTGGCGGCGTATGCGGCGCAGCCCAAGGCCGCAGGCAGAACCATCATTACCTGGCACGAAGGTCAGATGCGTGCGGAGCTGGGGCAGACCGAACAGGCGATTGCGCTGATGGAGCGCAGCCGCAAGCCTGCTGGCCAGGGTGACCCCGGCTACTGGAATGCCTACGTGGATGGGATGGTCGCTTTCCTGCGCCAGGACCGTCGCGGCCTGGAAGACGCGCGTGCGCGGTTGGTCGCACTGCCGTCGCCGCCGGAAATGGCGCAGAACATCAAGGACGGTCGTTTCCATTTCACCACCGCCGGTGGACAGAAGGTCGATGTCGCCTGGCCGCCGAACCTCGATGTGCTTGACGGCTTGCGGCGCTGCTTCGGCAAGCCCTATCTGGAAGCGTATGGAACCGTGTGCCGGAACCCGGAAGGCGGTTGAGCGGGGCGTGCTTGCTGGGGTCAGAGCCCTTCCTGCGGAAGGGATCTGACCCCGGATCGCGGCAGGGGTCGGATCCCTTTCGCAGAAAGGGCTCTGTCCCCAGATCGCCCGCCGACGTGCCTCAGCCGATCACGCGCTTGAACGGCGGCAGTGCGTCGATGATGCGCTTGCCGTAGCGGCGGGTCAGCAGGCGCGAGTCGAGAATGATCACCCGGCCGGTGTCGGTGGAGGTGCGGATCAGGCGGCCGGCAAACTGGGTGAGCGTGCGCAGCGCGTGCGGGATGGCGATCAGGTTGAAGGCGTTCATACCGCGCGCTTCCACCCATTCGCTCAGGGTGGCGGTCTGCGGGTCGGTGGGCACGGCGAACGGCACCTGAGTGATGACCACCGTGGTGCAGGCTTCGCCGGGCAGGTCCAGGCCTTCGCCGAACGAGTTCAGACCGAACAACACCGAGCCTTCGCCGGCGGCCACGCGGCGCAGGTGTTCGTCAATCAGCCGGGTCTTGGACATTTCGCCCTGCACCAGCACCTGCTTGCGGCGCGCGGCCGACATCAGGCCGGCCACCTTTTCCATCTTCCAGCGCGAAGTGAACAGCACCATCGAGCCCTTGGCCCAGTCCAGTTCCTGGTCGAGGTAGCGCGCCACTTCGCGCGGATGGCCGTCGCGGTCGTCGGGGGTGACCGGGAACTTCGGCACGATCAGTTCGGCCTGGTTGGGCAGGTCGAACGGCGAGGCCAGCGACACCATTTCCGCTTCCGGCGGAATGCCGTTGTCGATGGCCAGCGACTGGAAATCACCGCCGCCGGTCAGGGTGGCCGAGGTCATCACCACCGAATCCACTTCATCCCACAGCAGCTTGCGCAGCACGTGCGCGGCCGACACCGGTGAGCCGTGCAGCACCAGGTCGCCATCGCGGGTGGCGGTGACCCAGCGCGCGGTGGGCGGCGCGCCGTCCTTGTCCTCGCGGCGCCAGGCCTGCCACAGGTTGTACTGCTGCTCGATCATTTCCAGGGCCATGCCCAGGTTGCGCTGCAGGCGCTCGCGTGCAGCGTCGTCCGGCTTGCCCTTGGCCACCTGTGCGGTGGCGGCGTGGGCCCAGTTGTAGAGGCTGCGGGTGTCGTCGGCCAGCGCTTCGATGGGTTCGCGCCAGGCCTCGGGCAGGCGCCCGTTGGCCGCGCGCCACATCGGCTCTTCGTCGGCCGGCGCCGGCATCCACACCGCTTCCACGTGGTCACGGAAGGCGCGCAGCTGCTTGGCCACATTGCTGGCCACGTCGATGGCCTCGTTCGGCAGCAGGTTGCCCAGACGGTCCTTGTCGACCGCGCGGTACGCACCGGCAATCAGGATCTGCAGGCGACCGACGCGCTTGGCCATGTCGTCCAGGGCCAGGCTGGCCGCGCCCTGGTCGATGGCCACGTTGCCGATGTGGTGGCCTTCGTCCAGCACCAGCAGCATGTCCGACGGCGCGGCGATCATCGGCTGGCCGTTGTCGCTGTCACCAATGGACAGGGCCGACAGCAGCAGCGCGTGGTTGGTCACCACGATCTGCGCATCGCGCACGGTGTTGCGTGAGCGCAGCACGGCGCACTGCGCCGAATACGCGCAGCGACGACCGGCACAGGCCGAGGCCGGGGTGGTGATGCGGCTACGCAGGCCAGGGCTGATGGTTTCCGGCGCGTTGTCGATGTCGCCGTCCCAGCTGCCACTGGTGAAGGCATCGGACAGGCGCTTGGCGATATCCATTTCGATGGGCGCCAGCGGCCGGTCGTACAGCGGCGCCTCGTCTTCGAACATGCCGCCCTGGGCGCCCTCGCCCTGCGCTTCGGCGGCGTTGCGCGTGCACAGGTAGCGGGTGCGGCCCTTGGCCAGCGCCACGGTCGCTTCCAGGCCGGTGGCCTTGAGGAAATTGGGAATGTCGCGCTCGACCAGCTGCGACTGCAGGGCCACGGTACCGGTGCTGATGACCAGCTTTTTCTTGCTGGCCAGCGCGATCGGCACGCCTGCGGTCAGGTAGCCCAGACTCTTGCCGACGCCGGTAGGCGCTTCGACCACGCCCACGCCGCCACTGGTGGACAGCGCGCGCGACACCACGCCGATCATCTGGCTCTGCGAGCGGCGGGTGGAGAAGCCGGGGGTGTTGGCCTGCAGCGTCGTATAGGCCTTGCGGATCGCATCCTTCAAGGCGTCATCGAGCTTGCGGGGCGCGGCGACAGTTTCGGTCACGCCGGAAGTTACCGTGGCTGGATCAGGCCGGTCATTGTCGCATGGCCGGCCGACGGGACCGGCGCGGCGGCGCTGAACAGGGTCAGCGGCGTCGGCCGTTGGCGGCCATGGGCCGGGCGCAGCGCCGCGGCCAAGGCAGATGGCGCCACCCGCCCACCGCCTGGTAGGTGCCAACCTTGGTTGGCACAGCTCTGGTAGGTGCCAACCTTGGTTGGCACACCCCAACAGCGCCGACCAAGGTCGGCCACTACCAACAGCAGGCGTGGCCCCGCGTTACGGCGCTGACGCCGCCGGGCGGGCGCGCAGCAACCGCACCAGGGCCCAGACCAGCAGCACGATGCCGAAGGCATCCAGCAGGGCCAGCACGAAGTGGACCCCGCCCAGCACTGCGCTCATCGCCGAAACGGCGCTGAAATCGCCGCTGCTGACCAGCCACAGCGGCACCACACTGGCACCCAGGCTGCCCAGGTTGGCGGCCAGCAACAGCAGCAGGCCGGCCAGCGCGCCGCTGCGGGCCGCATCACGCGGCGCGCCCAGCACCCACACCAGGCCCACGCACAGTGCGATCAGCACCGGCAGGCGCACGCCCAGCAGGCTGAGCACGCTCAACAGCATGGCCGATGCATCCATGGTTCAGTCCTGCCCGGCGAAAGTGCCGGCACCGGCGCGCAGCTGCTGGTAGACCTCGTCGGTCTGCGGGCGCACGCCATGCCACTGCAGGAAGCTTTCGGCCGCCTGCTCAACCAGCATGCCCAGGCCATCGACGGTGTTGCGGCAGTTGGCCGAACGCGCCCAGGCCAGGAAGGCGATGGCGGCCTCGCCGTAGTTCAGGTCCACCGCGGTGGTCATCGAGTTGACCAGCGACAGCGGCAGCTTGAACTCGACATCGCGGTCGCGGCCGGCCGAGGTGGCGTTGAGGATCAGTTCGAAATCGCCCAGCTCGCGCAGGTCTTCCCAGTAGCGGCTGATGGCGCGGCCGGGTTCACCCATCGCATCGATCAGTTCGTCGGCACGTTCCGGCGTGCGGTTCACCACCACCAGTTCGGTGATACCGGCATCCAGCAGTGCCGGTGCCACGCTGCGCGCCGAACCACCGGCGCCGATCAGCAGCACGCGGCGGCCGCGCAGGTCCAGGCTGTGGCGGTCGGTCAGGTCACGCACCAGGCCGATGCCATCGGTGGTGTCGCCGTGCCAGCGGTCGCCCTTGCGCAGCAGCGTGTTGACCGAGCCGGCGCGGCGCGCACGTGCGGTCAGGGTGGTGCACACGGAAAACGCGGCTTCCTTGTGCGGCGAGGTGACATTGGCACCCACGCCGCCTTCGGCAGCGAAGGCTTCCAGCCCGGCCAGGAAAGCATCCGGGGCCAGGTCGATGGCGCGGTAGTCCACGCTGATGCCTTCCTGGCGACCGAACGTCGCGTGGATCTGCGGCGACTTCGAGTGGGCGACGGGGTGTCCGAAGACGGCGTAACGGTCGGTCATGGAATCCTCAAGCTGGCTAGACTGATGCTCTTTCGTGCACGGACCTGGATGATGCGCATCACCCCGACCCTGCTGGTGCTCGCCGCCAGTCTACTCTCTGCCCCCGTGGCGATGGCGTTGAACGAGTACGGCATTGAAGGCATGGGGGTGGTATCGACCCGGGCCGATGAAGGGCGCGCGACGATCAGTGCCGATGGCCAGCGCATCGTCTTCGCCCGCCGCGGCGAAGCGGGCTGGGGGCTGTGGCAGGCACGGGTGGTGGACGGGCGCTGGCAGCAGGCGCAGGCCCTGCCGGTGGCGGTGCCCGGCGAGGTGGTCGATCCGTACTTCAGCCGCGATGGGCGCTGGCTGCTGTTTGCCGCCGGCCGCGAGGACGCGCTGGCGCTGTACCGCGCGCCGCTGGCGGCCGATGGCAGCCTGGGCCCTGCGCAGGCGCTGGCCGGCACCGAAAAGACCCGCGCCGAGCGTGGCCCGGCGCTGAGCGCCGATGGCCGCCGGCTGCTGTTCGCGCGCCACCAGGGCCGGGGGACGGGCTGGGATCTATTCGTGGCACCGCTGGATGCACAGGGCGCGCGTGGCGCGGCGGTGGCTCTGGATGCGCTGAACAGCGCGGGCGACGAGACCGACGGTGACTGGCTGGGCCAGGACGGCGCGGTGGTGTTCAGCCGGGTGGGCGCCACGGCGGCGCAGGTGATGACCAGCGGCTGCGCGTGGACCGGGGCGGCGCTGCAGCCCTTGGGGCTGTCGTTCAACCAGAGCGGCGGCTGGACCGCGGCACCGGTGATCGACAACGCCAAGCCCGGCGAAATGCTGGTGGCCAGCAGCGCCGCACGCGCGCCGCGTGCCGGTGGCGTGGATGTGTACCGGTTGGCGGTGCCGAAGATCGCGGCCGTGGCCGGGTGCGAAAAGTAGATCCACGCCATGCGTGGATGAACCGTGCAGTAGATCCACGCCATGCGTGGATGAGGCGCCCGCGAAGGGGTCAGAGCCCTTTCCTGCGGAAAGGGATCCGACCCCGGGTCATGCCGCTCAGCGCGCCAACACCTTGGCCCGCTGCTGTTCGTACTCGGCTTCGCTGATCTGGCCGCTGTCCTTGCGCTGGTTCAACGCGGCCAGTTCGGCTTCCACCGCATCCGGCAGGGCCTGGCTGCGGGCCACATGGCGCGCGGCGGACGGCTGTTCCGGCGCGCGCCGGGCGGCACGGCGGGCGGCCAGGAACACGAACACGATGATGGCGCCGAAGATCGTGGTGCCCACGATCCAGATCAACCACTGCATCCATCCCAGTTCCGGTGCCATCGCCTGTGTCTCCCTAGTTCGTGAACGCGTTCGTGGGCGCTATTGTCAGCGCTCGCGCAGCCAGCGCGCTACCTGCGGGGCGAAATAGGTCAGCACGCCATCGGCGCCGGCACGCTTGAAGCCCAGCAGCGATTCCAGCACGCAGGCACGTTCGTCCAGCCAGCCATTGGCGAAGGCGGCCTTCATCATCGCGTACTCGCCGCTGACCTGATAAGCAAAGGTCGGCACGCCGAACTTCTCCTTCACCCGGCGCACCAGGTCCAGGTAGGGCATGCCCGGCTTGACCATCACCATGTCGGCGCCTTCTTCCAGATCCAGCGCGATCTCGCGCAGCGCCTCGTCACCGTTGGCCGGGTCCATCTGGTAGGTCTTCTTGTCGGCCTTGCCAAGGTTGCCGGCGCTGCCCACCGCATCACGGAACGGGCCGTAGAAGGCCGAAGCGTACTTGGCCGAGTAGGCCATGATGCGCACGTTGACGTGGTGGTCGGCATCCAGCGCACGGCGGATGGCGCCGATGCGGCCGTCCATCATGTCCGACGGCGAGATGATGTCGGCGCCGGCCTCGGCGTGCGACAGCGACTGCTTCACCAGCGCTTCCACGGTGATGTCGTTCAGCACGTAGCCCTTGTCGTCGATGATCCCGTCCTGGCCGTGGGTGGTGTACGGGTCCAGCGCCACGTCGGTCATCACCCCCAGTTCCGGGAAGCGGGTCTTCAGCGCGCGGATCGCCCGCTGTGCCAGGCCGTCCTCGGCCCACGCCGCCGAAGCGTCCAGCGTCTTCTGCGAGGCATCGATGACCGGGAACAGGTCGATGACCGGAATGCCCAGCTCCAGCGCTTCTTCGGCCACCTTCAGCAGCTCTTCGATCGACAGCCGCTCCACGCCCGGCATCGACGGCACGGCCACGCGACCGGCCGGTTCGTGCACGAACACTGGGTAGATCAGGTCGTCGGTGGTCAGCGTGTTCTCGCGCATCAGGCGGCGCGAGAATTCGTCATGGCGCATGCGCCGCGGGCGGTAATGGGGGTGAGGCATGGCAGGCTCCGAGGAGTGGCTATTGCAACAGGTAGCCCTGCGGCAGCAGGGGTTCGGGCAGGGGGCGCTCGCCCAGCGCATCCAGCTGGTCGATTTCGATGGTGCGCACCAGGGCGTCCAGCGGCAGATCGTTCGGCTCCAGGCCGAACGGGTCTTCCATCTCTTCGCCCAACTGGTCCAGGCCGAAGAACGCATAGGCCAGCACCGCCGACAGCACCGGGGTGGCCCAGCCCAGCGAGCTGGCCAGGCCGAACGGCAGCAGCACGCAGAACATCCAGGCGCAGCGGTGCAGCAGCAGGGTGTAGGCGAACGGCAGCGGCGTGGTGAGAATGCGCTCGCAGCCGGCCTGGATGGACGACATGGCGTGCAGGCGTTCTTCCAGCTGCGTGTACAGGATCGAATCGAGGGTGCCGGCGCGCAGGGCCTGGGCCAGTTCGGCGGCGATCATCGCCAGCAGTGCATCGGGCACGTTCTCGCGCTGGGCCAGCTGCGCGCGCTGGTCATCGTCCAGCCACGGCACGGCCGCCAGGGCCACCTCACGGCGGCGCAGGCGCGCGGCCAGGGCGGCGGCGAAGGCAATGGTGAGGTAGCTGACGCGCTGCCGGCGCGGCGCATCGTCGGCCAGCAGCAGGTGCAGCTGGCGCGCCAGCGAGCGCGATTCGTAGACCAGTTGGCCCCACAGCTTGCGGCCTTCCCACCAGCGGTCGTAGCAGGCGCTGTTGCGGAAGCTGAGGAAGATCGACAGCACCAGGCCCAGCAGGGTGAACGGTGCGGCCGAGACACGCTCGATGCCGGGCGGCTGCGCCAGCTCCACCACCGCGGCAACGGCGATGGCCAGCACCAGGATGGCCAGCACCTTCGGCGCCACCGCCGGAACGATGGAACCGCGCAGGATGTACAACAATTGCCAGCCGTGCGGCCGGGGGCGAATGATCATCGGGGCTACCGCGGCGGACGCGGTCCTGCAGGCACGCGGGGGGCTCGCGCAGCCGCCCATTCTACGCCCCTGCCCGCGCCGCGACCGCGCACCTGCGACGCCCGGTCGCACCCGCCGGGGGTGTTCAGATCACCCCGCCGCCCAGGCCCAGGCGGAAGATGCCCACCACCACCACGATGCCGTTCAGCACCAGGCCGGCCCAGGCGCGGCCGCGCTTGCTGGGGTGGGTGAACAGGATGCCGATGGCGGCGATGATCGCGCCGACGGCCGCAAAGGGAATGAGGAACCAGTTGCCCCACCCCAGAAGGGGGATCAGCGCCAGGATCATCCACAGCAGCGCCACCACACCCCACAACAGACTGATAACGCCCATGCCACGCTCCGTGCTTGGTTGCCGCCACCATAGCCGTTCCCGGGGCGGCCGCCTACCGGTGTTGGCGACAGCATCACCGCCGCCGTGCCAGCATGCGACCAGGGCCAGCATGCCGGTGTTGGCGCTTATTCAGAGTGCCGGTCCGATGATCCGAGGCAATCCACAGGGGTATACGCCATGAACATCCGTTGGGTCGCATTGGCGGCCATGCTGCTGGCCGCTGCCGGGTGCGCCAGCACCTCCAAAGTCATGCTGGGCCGGGCGCGGGCGCCGATCGACCCGGCTTTGGTGCAGATCTATTCCACCCCGCCGGCCGGTTCGCTGGAAATCGCCCAGCTGGAATCGTCTTCGGCGGTGGGCTTCGGGACCCAAGGCCAGACCGATGCGGCAGTGGCGCGGCTGAAGCGCGAAGCCGCCGCGCTGGGCGCCAACGGCGTGATCCTGATGGGCGTGGGCAGCAGCGGTTCGCCGGTGGGCATGTCGGTGGGCGCCGGCAGCTACGGCTCGCACGTGGGCGGCGGCGTGGGCATCGGCATTCCCACCACGCAGAAGCGCGCGGCCGGCGTGGCGATCTGGGTGCCCAACCCCGAACCGCCGGCACGCCTGCCGACGCAGACCATTACGCCGGAACCGCAGCGCTGAGGGAACGGTAACCCCTGGGGTCAGAGCCCTTTCCTTGCGGAAAGGGATCCGACCCCGAGGTTCAGCGCTTGTACTTCGGCACGAACTGCTGCTGCACGGCTTCGGCCAGCTGGTCCGGCGGCAGCAGGCCTTGGTCGAGCAAGAAGTTGTTGAACGCCAGGCGGTCGAACTTCGCGCCCAGTGCCAGTTCGGTCTGCATGCGCAGTTCCAGGATGCGGGTGTAACCGTAGAAGTAGCTGCCGGCCTGGCCGGGCATGCGCACCATGTAACGGTCCAGCTCCTGCGTGGCCATGGCCTTGGACAGGCCCACCTGATCGATCAGCACGCGCTCACCGGTGGCACGGTCGGTCAGGCCCAGGTTGAGCATCGGGTCGAGCATCGCGCGCGCCGCGCGCAGCAGGCGGAACTGCAGGGCGATCATCTGCCCGTCCAGCGGCTCGTACGGCACCATCTCGGCCTCGGCATACAGCGCCCAGCCTTCCACGTTCACCGAATTGAACGCGAACATGGTGCGTGCCAGCGACACGCCGCGCTCGACCATTGCGGTGAACTGCAGCTCGTGGCCGGGGCGGCCTTCATGCGCGCTCAGGGTCCATGCGGCCGAGCCGAAGTTGAAATCATCGTACTGCGCGCCTTCACCCGCGGCCGGGTTGCCCAGCGGCAGCACGAAGGTGCCCTGCTGCCCGGTGTTGTTCACCAGCGGCGCCGGCAGGAAGTGCGGGGCCGGGCTGGCCGCGCTTTCCGCCGCCGAGCCCAGGCGCATCTGCATGGCGCGCTTGGGCACATCGACAATGGCGTGCTCGCGGATGAGCGGATCGATGGCGTCGATCACCTTGCGGTAGTGGCCTTCCAACTGGTCATTGGCAATCTTGTTGGCCTTCAGTGCGCGGATGACCGCCACCGGGTCGCTCGGGTCGGCCACCTTCAGGCCCTTTTCCTTGGCCACCAGCGGCGCGAGCTGCTGCATCGCCGAGCGGGTTTCCATGAATTCCAACTGGGCGCGCTGCATCAGCAGCTTCGGGTCGATATCAATGCCCACCTGCTTGAGCTGGTAGGCATACAGCGGCGCCGGCAGGCGCGCGTCGGTGCGGGCCTTGGGCAGCACTTCCTTGCGGGTCCATTCGGCGTAGTCCTTCATCTGCCCGGCCAGCGCCTGCATGGCTTCATCGGCACCGGCAATCTGGTACTTCTTCAGCAGCGACTCGATGCCGGTGATGTAGGTCTGCACGTTGTCCAGCGACTGCTGCACTTCAATCGTGGTTGGCTGCAGCAGGCTGCTGTCCTTCAGCCGCTCTTCGTAGCGCTGGCGGGCCAGGGTGGTGAAGGCGGTGCTGCCCGGCTGCAGGCCGGCATAGGCCTTCAGGCGATCCAGCGCCTTGCCGCGGCGCTCGGCCGGCACCTGGTCGGACAGCAGCAGGTTCAGGCCACTGAACACCGTCTGCGGCGCATCGCGCCAGGGCAGCAGGTACTTGTCGTTCAGTTCGCTGCCTTCGATGTTCTGGTTGGCCGCGGCGATCATGATCTCCAGGTCCTGGCGGACGTTGGGGTCCTTCTCGCTGGCCAGCTTGGCCTTCAGTTCGTCGCGGGCCTTCGCCATGGCGGCGCGGTAGCGCTGGCCATTGTCCGGGCCCAGGTCGGCCACCTTGTCGTCATAGCCGGGCACGCCGAAGAAGCCGGTTTCCTCGGGCTGGAACGGCCCCTGCGCGTCCAGCAGGATCTGCGCCAGCGCGTTGCTGCGCGCCACCCAGGCCGGGCTGGCCGGGGTAGCCGCCTTGGCGGCGGGTGCGGCCAGGGCCGACGGTGCGGACAGCAACGGGGCGGCACTCAGGGCCAGGGCAACGGCCAGCGCGATGGGCTTCATGGGACACTCCAGCAAAGGGTTGCCCGCAACTTACGCGGTTGGGGCGATGGCGACAATCGGCTGGAGGTCACGGCCGGCTCTGGTAGACGCCCACCTTGGTGGGCGGCTCCAAGGGGCCAACCAAGGCTGGCCTCTACCAAGGCAAGCGCTTTCGATCAGGTGCAGCGCTCGCCGGCCTTGGCAATGACCGCCGCGCTGGCATCCTCTGCCTTCAGCCGTTGCAGCAACCCGTCGCACGCCAGACGGTCACTAGGCTTTTCCGCGTAGATCAGAAGCTCGCCGGCCCGGTCCACGCCATCCAGATAGAGCACCCGGCAATCACCGGCACTGGTATGGATTTTCATGACGCGAATATCTGCGATCTGCTCGTCGGCGGTGGCCGAGCCCTCGCACATTCCCCCGTAATAAGCCCTGCTCATGAGTGCGGAAATGGGCTTGGTTTGCAGCTCGCCCAGTCGATCACCACCGTTGCAGGCCGCCAGGGCTGACGCTGTGCCAAACATCATGAAAAGTCTGCGTCTCATGAAGATCCCGGATACATGGCAGTGTGCCGGCCACTCACGCGTTCGGCCTGCGCGCGTAGCTGTAGTTGGGATCCCGCACGACACGGACGATCGGGCTTCGTGCGTGCCTGATCGCTCCGGGAAACCAACACAGCACCATTGCCACCAGCCAGATTGCGCCCAGCCATGCCCATGCGTTGAGGACATACGCCACGACCAGCGCCAATGACGCCAGCAGGGTGATGACCTCGGCGTACAGCACGTACAGCAGGTGCGTGCCCCGTGGAGGGTTCGAACACACGACGATGCCACAGTCCCGGCAGGAGACCTGCGCCCGACTCTTCCAGGCCGTACGCATGGGGAAGCGTTGCCGGTGCGCGCCACAGAGTGGGCAGGTGAAGGTCACCAGGTGCATCAGGATGGATCCTTTCCTTGATTGGCATCGTTTGCCGGGGACGTCGCCGAGCCTTGGTTCTTGGCGCTTTCCATGCTCCGAGCTCGGTCGATCACCGCGCGCTGGAAGACCGGATCTTGGCAAATTCATCAACGCTATCGACCAGCTATCCCGCCAGATTTCCTGGTACCGGGCCCACACCATGAACGGTCAAGCTGAATTTGCACTCGATCTCCGGCTCACAATCCAGAACGACAGTCCACTTGCGATGCCCCCCCACACGGGAGTGGCAAAAAGGATGCTCATAAGACACATCGAAAGCAGCGTCTGCCATATCAAAGATGCATTGAGAGTGGCAAACCTTTCATGCTCAACGAGCAACACCGCCAATTGGGCCAGAATCCCGGCCACGGCGCCAACCAAAAGCCCCTTCTTCGTACAACCCCATACGGTCTTTCCGTGATGAGGCCTCAACAGCAGCCCTAGGCAAATGAGCCACGCCAAGTACAGCCACGGAAAGACATCGCCAGTATCGAGCTGATACATGTCCCATATGAATTCCGGGACAGCCAAACACATGAGAACCGTGGACGTAACAGAAGACAAGACGTAGCTGACAGCCCCCTCATGACTTCACCTCTTGGGAGCGAACAACGACCTTCTTCAAGATCACCTGTTTTTTCCTGACTTCAGAATCCATACCAGAGGCCCACCCAGAATGTAGAAGACGGCCTTCAGCACTTGGGCCATCTTTTGGCGCCTGCTCAATGCGACGCTCGCAGAATACTTCTCCCGGATAGCACGCCTCTTGCGGGCGAGGTCCGACTTGGCATCGACTCGCAAAGCCAGGGTTTTTCTCCTGGATTTCCTTGCCATCAACCTCCTCCATTTTCGGCAACGGCCAAGCTCATGATTCTTTCAGAATAGATCATTTGCAGCACACACCCACTCAAGACGGATGGCTTGAATTCTACTTGGCGGGCCGTTGCAGATTGCAGGCCTAACGCATCGATGCCGGAAGGCTGATGGCACAGCCCGCCGACTGCGAACAGGTCTGCCGCTTGCTCGCCAGCATCCGGGACGATGGCAAGCACTGGTCGCGCCACGCGCCCAACCAAACTTCCGTCTGGCTTGAACAGACCAAGGTCGCGATGAAGGGACACTGACGTCTGCTGGCGGGGCATGGGGATGTCGCATCTGCCCTGCCCCTGGCGCCCCAGGCATCTCTGCAACTGCAAATACGCTTGAGCCACCAATACTGCCGATAGCCTTGCATACCAAGGCCTTAGCCACACGGCGAAATTTGCAACGATTCTGAAAATGTTGAATGCAGTGACGGCATCGGCCCTACTGCCTTGGCATCGCGTACGACCGGGCGTATTCCTTTCGATGCCACCGTGCATCGGTGGCCGGGATTCGAAACCCCGCTAGTTCGTAGAAGTAAACGCTTGCCAGCCGGCATCACCCTGTGTGGTGCCGGCTGGCAATCCGTCGGCCGGCTATGGCGGGCGGTGCGTGGAGGCCTTGTGCCTGCCGGTTTCGCGAACGCCGGGTTTCGAACCACGCATCGTCCGCCACCTTTATCGGTGGCGGCTTCTGCCTGCACGCAAGGAGCCCGCCATGACCGCACCCTATTCCCCTGCCCCGCAATCCATCCAGGAACCGCCAGCAGCCGATCCCGCGCCGGACCCCAACTCGCTCACCCACCTGCTGCGCAGTATCGGCGCCGGTGCCGCCGCCGACGGCCAGCCCTGGCCGGAGCGCCACCCGCTACGCAGCCGACAGATTGCACTGGCCGATGCCGATTGCGCACTGGCTGGCCAGCGCGTGGTGCAGGAACTGCTGCTGGCCGCCGAGCGCGCCCGCCAGAATGGAGACCCTGACCAGGACGTGGGCGACCGCGTGATGGAAGGCCTGGCCATGGCCTGTCTCGCCCTCAACGTCTTCATCCAGGAACGCGTACGGCCGCTCGGCGCGGGATCGTGAGTGAGGTCGTTCCTGGCGTCTGGCCTGATGGTCCTCGGTGCGCTGGCCGCTATTGCCCTGTTGCCATGGCCGCAAAGCGCAGCCGAAGAGACGTGGGTCTACCCGAAGACAGGATTCGCGGAATTCGAGAAGCTCTATGGCAGTGCGCACGCATTTGTTTCCACGCGCCGAGCAACGGGCTTCACGATCTACCCGGCGGATGCCGTTGCGCCCTCTTTCCAGGTCCGCTGCAAGGGCTTTCCCGTGCTGAGGGTGGAGCGCACAAAAGCGATGGTCGTGCTTCGACTTCCGGCGGACGCCCTGCAGCGTGCGCCGGAATCTGAGGCGCTGTATCTGGATCTGCAGCAGTTGATGGCGCTCAACCAGCTTGAGGGTGTCAGCATTCCCGATGGTCGGGCCCGACCGTGGTGGCGGGCTGGGCCTGCGGTGCCCAAGAATGAGCGGTGTGCGTTGCCATCTGGCGGGTGGCTGATGGACTGGTACCGTGTCCGTCCGTTCGGTGTAGTGGGCGTTGGTGGAGCGGGATCGGTAGTGGTGATGAGGTATCGGGGTTCAGTTGAACAAGCTCGACTCCGTGGCGCGCCAGAGGGCCATGACCGTAGATAGGAACGCCTTCATGGCCTATGTCCCAGCATGGCGACCTTCTTTTCATAGCCCAGCAGAGCGCCTAACAGTCCTCTCGGAACATCGCCATCTCTGCTCGTCAGTAGATGTTAGCCATAATACGGATGTAGTCGTCCAGAGAGTCGACCCTCTTATCGATCACGACGCCACGCCTTCTTGCCAAGGATTGGACTTCGACAATCAGTACTCCGTACCCCGCGTCCCACGCATGCAGTTCTCCGGGCGATAGCTCCTTCGAGAAACGATCTGTTGGCCGAAGTTTCCCTGCAGGGAGTCGAAGCTCGTCTGCAACATGCCTGAGCAACTCGATCACGGTCTTCTGTTCCAAACCTGCGCCTAGATAGAACTGCGCATAGAAATCAGGAGCAGATAGCTCGTCTCTATCTTCCAGGTTGCTCATCACTTCAGACCCCTTATTCACCGGCTGCGCGACAGCCACAGTAGACCATGGAGCCGATATCCCAGAACTTATCCGAAACAGTCGTTACGGTAGCCGTGCGTCCTAAGACTGGTCCCGCCGTACTCCAAGACGCTTGAATAGGGCCGAATCGTCGACCATTGGCTGCTCGCTGGATCGACTTCCGTACTCGGAAACCAGCAGCGCAACGCGAGATCAAACACCAAACCATCCGCGTTGGGATCATTATCCGGCACCTGATCGCCAAAGATTTCGTTCTTGCTGCTCCACTCCCAGATAATCACATCGCGCACCGGGTCGATGACCACGCGCGGCGCGCCTAGGTGTTCCGGCTGGATGTAGGCCAGCTCCGGCACTCCAGCGGTAGGCACATGGATCAGCGCAACAGGGTAGTTGTGCCACGGCTCACCTAAACGCACTGCCGCGCCAGCGCGTTGGCTTGCATGCATCGAATGAAGCTGGGATGGGAGATTAGAGATCGATCAACCTAACTCACGTGTTGCGCTTGCAAGCTGAGACCGCCCCCCAGCTCACATAGTACCACCGCATCCACCGTACACCTCCTTGGGGACGGCATTAAGGCGTATTAATAGAACACGCATCTCACTAGGCGCACAATTGCCCATCACACTGTATAGAACCATAACTCCATTGCCATTTACATAAACAGAGAAAACCCCATTCCCACCATCCGAAACCCCTCTCACCAGGTATAGATCACCAGCAGGAGTCCGAGCATTATTTCTGACAAAATTCAACTCTGAGAATCCGGGCATCTCAGAAAGAAGGGCAACTCTTCTGCCAGAGGATGAGAGCCACAGCCTTGCCTTTTCTTCATCCTCAGAATCAAGAATATCGATTCTATCAGCGCTCAGTTCATCAGCATTCCCGGGGGTAACCCGGCCGACACTGGCGTCCATCCAATGCGAAGGCCAGGCCGCACTTCTTGACACAGAACTGCATCCAAGAATAAGCAGAACAAGTCCAAACATGGTAAGTCTCACTTGCATCGGAGCGCCCTCTTGATTGCGTCTCTAACTCTGTCGTCAGGGAGACCCAAATGTTCAGCCATGATATTCCCTTCCCAACCAGGAACTGGAGACGTTGTGCGCGGATTCAAATTAGTCACATCATACATATCAACCCGCCCATCATACTTAAACTTCATCAAATGGCCGGCCTCATGTGCAGCCGTCCAAGGATTCATATCTGAATACCACCGCCCCTCACTACTTCCGCGCACAAATGAAACACCAACACCTGGAACAATCTCAATATCGTTAGCACGACCTTTCGCCGGCTGACTTACCGTGACTGTGAAGCCTGGACTTGACCAAGTTGACTCAATTGATCTGATTATTTCACTGATCTTTTCAGGCGTCGCCATCTCACCTCGAAACCGAATTGGGATATCAATCGAAGCGCCTCCATCGTTGCAATTGCATTTCGCTATCATCCCCGATGGATCACTGATTCCGACTGGACCAGAGTTTGCATAGGCGTAACTGGAGATCCCCCCCATCAACCCAATCGGGTCACTCTGCGAGTACCTCCCCACCGCCGGGTCATACTCCCGCTGGTAGTTGTAGAACATCCCACTCGCATCCGTCGCCTGCTGGCCCGGGAAGCGCAGCGCCAGTTCGAACGCCACACCATCACCGTCCGGGTCGGCACTCGGGATCTGGTTCCCAAACACTTCGCTCTTGTTGCTCCACTCCCAGATCGCCACATCCCGCACTGGGTCGATCACCACGCGCGGGGTACCCAGGTGATCGGGCTGGATGTAGGCCAGCTCCGGCACGCCCGCAGCGGGCACATTGATCAGCGCGACCGGGTAATTGTCCAGCCAGATGGCCTGCTGCTGCGCGTCACCACTGGCGCTGTAGTTGCCCAGCCATTGCCCTGCTTCGTCGTACAAGGTGATCTGCGCTGTGCCGCCCGCCGGGGTGCGCAGCACGCGCCGCGCTTGCCCCGGGCGGGTCAGGCCAACCTGGCTGATGCGTCCCAAGGGGTCGCGTACATAGTCGGCCACACTGCCATCGGGATAGGTCAGCGCGGTCAAGCGGCCCGCCTTGCTGTAGGCATAGCGCAAGGTGCTGGCCACACCGTTGATCGTCTGCACCTTGAGGGTGATCTGGCCGAAGCGGTCGTGGCAGTCCTGGGTGCTGCGATTGGCGTGCAGCACCTGGCCCAGGCGCCCCTTGGCGAAACGCTCGTCGGCGGCACAGGCGGCCGGCGCCACATCGTAGCTGTAGCCGATATCCAGATTCGGATCTGGATACGCAACACCGATCAAGCGATTGAGCGCGTCATAGCTGTAGGTGGTCGTAACGCCACGTGCGTCGGGAAGCAAGATGATTTCCGCCCACCTTCTCCAATCGCGCGAGTCGCACTCTCCCTCGCTCCATGAATAGCCCTAGCCTGACTTGGCAGCAAGCTGAACCCGCCGCCACACTTCGTCGGACATCGAATTTTTCCAAGTTTGGCCAAGCAATTCTCTAAGAGATCGGTCCTGCTTTGCAAGATTTTCAAGGCGCAAGATTTCGGCATCTCCATGAACAATCAAGTAATCCTCCAACGGCCCTGCGGCAAGATTGGAAAGCAGTGACGCATCCACATTCATTCGTCTGACAGCCTCAATGAACATCCATCCCCCGCTAGGGCTCAGACGAATGATGTCGTCAACTTCATCTAGTACCCTTACAAGGGAATCGCGCTCTTGGGAGTCCACGGCAAGCCCGGTGAAGTGAACCCATTCTTCAGCGATCTTTCTAATCCGGTCTCTATCAGAAATCATTCGACGTCTCACATAGGTTGAGGCAGGGTCGCCCAGGACCATGCCTCATTACTGTATCCTGCGCATCGCTTTGCCGCCGCTTCAGAGAGCAAGCGTCTCAACTGGGCCTGTTTGTTCCGAAATTGCTGTACGTGCCCATCTATCGACATGCGCCCTGTGGCTGGAAGCCCATGCTTGTCCTGCTTAAGATCCCAGTATCTCTTTCTTAGCTCAATCACCAACGAGTCTATTTTTAGAACAAGTCGATTGCAGTCATCGCCATCCTGCTCGCACGCCTGAGACAGAATGCTTCGAACCAGAAGTGATGCGGCACTTTGCGGATTCGCAACACTATTCGACTGACTTAGACTTAGAGCGCTAAGTATACTTGACGTTGTTGCAAGCCCAGAGGACACCACTTCCCCAGAAACAGGCGAAACGAAGTTTGATTGACTTCCCCCTACAGATGCGTGACTCGGGTCTATGGAAGCGCGAGAACCGGCTTGTAGGCCGCCGCGCATGACCTGAAGACCGTGAGGGTCAACCTCCGACGTCGGATCATTTAGCGCATAGCTGAATGTATTTACCCCCCCCATCAACCCAATCGGGTCACTCTGCGAGTACCGCCCCACCGCCGGGTCATACTCCCGCTGGTAGTTGTAGAACATCCCACTCGCATCCGTCGCCTGCTGGCCCGGGAAGCGCAGCGCCAGTTCGAACGCCACACCATCACCGTCCGGGTCGGCACTCGGGATCTGGTTCCCAAACACTTCGCTCTTGTTGCTCCACTCCCAGATCGCCACATCCCGCACTGGGTCGATCACCACGCGCGGCGTACCCAGGTGATCCGGCTGCACGTAAGCCAGCTCTGGCACGCCCGCAGCGGGCACGTTGATCAGCGCCACTGGATAATTGTCCAGCCAGATGGCCTGCTGCTGCGCGTCACCACTGTCGCTGTAGTCGCCCAGCCATTGCCCTGCCTCGTCATACAAGGTGATCTGCGCAGCGCCGCCCGCCGGGGTACGCAGCACGCGTTCACCACGATGGTTGTAGGCATAGCTTTCCAGCACCGCGTTGCCCTGCTTCACCGCATTCATGCGGTTGGCGTCGTTGTAGGTGAACGCCTTGCTGCCAATGCTGGTGGTATTGCCCGCCGCATCATGGCCGCGGGCTTCGCCATCCACCGCAGTCAAGCGATGGCTGCTGGCGGGATAGGTGTAGCTGGCCACACCGGCCGCGCTGGTCAATGCAGTGCGGTTGCCGGTGGCATCGTACGCATACGTCTCAATCGGCGTGCCCGTCGTACCGTCCTGAGTCTGGGTCAGGCGACCCAGCGTGTCGTAGGCATACGTGGCCAATACGGTTGAGCCCGCACCATTCTTCAATTCGGTGATGGAGCCCACCGGATCGTACCCGTAGCTCAGCGACAGGCCGCCGGCGGCCGGGTCGTGTACCGCCTGCGGGCGGTAATCCAGATCCAGCGGACGCTGCAGTTGGCGGCCATTGCCATAGCTCCATCCCGTCGCGGGGCCGAAGGCGGCATAGGTCACGTTGTCGACCACCACCTGCCGCGCTTGTCCTGGGCGGGTCAGGCCAACCTGGCTGATGCGCCCCAAGGGGTCGCGTACATAGTCGGCCACACTGCCATCGGGATAGGTCAGCGCGGTCAAGCGGCCCGCCTTGCTGTAGGCATAGCGCAAGGTGCTGGCCACACCGTTGATCGTCTGCACTTTGCGGGTGATCTGGCCGAAGCGGTCGTGGCAGTACTGGGTGCTGCCATTGGCGTGCAGCACCTGCCCCAGGCGCCCCTTGGCGAAGCGCTCATCGGCGGCACAGGCGGCCGGCGCCACATCGTAGCTGTAGCCGATATCCAGATTCGGATTGGGGTACGCAACACCGATCACGCGGTTGAGCGCGTCATAGCTGTAGGTGGCCGTAACGCCGCGTGCATCGGTGCGGGTCTTGCGATTGCCCGCCGCATCGACGGTGAAGCTGCTGGTGCCGCTGTCGGGGCTGACCTGGCCGGTCAGGTCGCCGAATCCATTGTAGGCGTAGGTGGTATGCAATCCCTTGGGGTCGGTCACCTGGGTGACCTGATCCAGCGCGTTGTACTGGCTGCGGATCTCTGCCGCCACGCCGCCCACATCCTGCAGGGTCTGGGCCAGGCGGTTCAGCGGATCATGCTGCTGGCTGGTCACACGCTGAAGCGCATCGGTCACCGTCTGCGGGTTGCCGTTGGCGTCGTAAGTGAAGCCGGTGGCATGGTTGCCCGCATCTTTCAGCGCGGTCAACTGGCCAAGGATGTTGTAGGTCCGCGCCAGTGTGCGCCGCAGGGTGCCACCCGCATCAACGGTGTCCTCGTTGAGGCGGTTGCCGGCATCGTCCAGCGTGTAGTGGATGGTGTTCCCGGCACTGTCTGCGATATCGGTCAGGCGCTGGGCCGCGTCGTACACGTAGGTGACGCTGCTGCCGTCAGGCTCGGTGACCTGTTGCACCTGGCCAGTGGGCCAGTAGCTGATCTGGGTAGAGCGGTCGTCAGCCGGGGTCGCGCCGCGCACCGTGATCGATGTCGGCCAACCGCGCGGGTGGTAGCCATAATCGGTTACCACGCCATTGCCATCACGCACGGACAACGGGCGCCCGAAGGTATCGTAAGAAAGCGTCTCCGTGGTGTGGCCCAGCGCATTGCTGATGCTGCGCAGGTCGCCCTTGCGGAAACTGCAGGTGCCACCGCTTGCACAGCCCGCATCGTCCGCGGTGTACCACGCACGGGTCGTAATATCGCTCACGTCAGTACGGGGGCCATCGGTCGACCGCAGGGCACCCACTTGGGCACAGTCAGGACCTTCGGCCTCGCAGTAGGTCAGTGTGGTGACACGGGTCTCATCCGTGGCCGTATCACGCACGGTGATGACCGTGGGCTGCAGGCGTGCATTGCGGGCAATGCGGGTTTCCTGCGTACCCACGGTCTGCAGGACAACCCGGTTGCTGTCTATCGCAACGCGCGTTTCACTCACCCGCTCCTGCGGGGTTCCCGCAGCTTCCGTCGTAGTCGTGACCCGCACGGCGCCTGCCAGCGGGTCGGTCCCCTCGGCGTAGGCATATTGGGTTACCGTGCCGCGTCGATCCGTGCTGGATGCAACACGCCTGCGGAAATCCGTACTCTCGGGCAGCAGCACAGTTGTGGTGGTACCCGCGGCATCAGTTGAACCCGTGACCATGCGCGGGAGCGTGCCTGGGCCACCTGCGGTCAGTTGGTAGGTGGACGTCTTTCCCAAGGCGTCGGTCACGACGGTGTCACCGGCCGGCAGGTACGCGAGGTCAATCCCATCGATTCCTGCACCCGCCGTGCCTGGACCAGGGGAGTGACGGCTGTAGATCACGCGCCCCTTGTCGTCATACCCGAACCAGCTGAAACGGCGGTTGTCCTCGGCGGTAACACCGGTGAGGTAATTCGGGTAACGCGCATCCTCATAGTGGTAGCTGCGCACGCTTCCATCTGCGTACGTGGCGCTGAGCAGATTCTCGCTGCTGGAATAAGCGTACGAAACCAACGCCTGCCCGGCCAATGAAATGGATGAGATCCGCAACGCATTGCCCGGCACTGCGTAGTGAAGCGTCAACTGGCGCCCGCTGGAATGGGTGACCGACAGCAAGCGCCCGCGCGCGTCGTAGGCATAGGCCAGCCATGTTCCGTCTTCGAAGTCGCGGTGCTGCATGCGGCCTTCGTTATTGAAGTACAGGCGCTCCGTTGCACGCGACACCTGCCATCCCGATGTCTGCTGGACCGCGCGGTCGCCGCTGCCGTCGTTGGCCTCGTACTGGGTGCCGACTTTGACAAAGGCGATCTGGTTTCCATCAGGATCGATCAGGCCGACCGACAATGCCGGCGGGAACACGGTAGGGTCGTTGCCGGTGGCAAGGCGTATGTTGTGGGAATGGGTCCAGCCGATCCCCATCGACTCGCCAGCAGTGCTAGTCAGGGAGTGATAGTGCCGCTGGACACTGACCCAGCCCAGGTCGAAGTCAGGCTCTGGCTGGCTCTTGTCACCGGTGGCGGGATTGCAGGGGTTGCCGCGCATCGGGCACTGCTTGGGTTGCGGCGGGCCCTTGTAGGTCATCATGCCGGCAGTGCGCATCTCGCACATGCCGCTGGCCGCGTTCCATTGGGTGCTGGACTTGTTGGGGCAGTCCACGCGGCGTTTGCGCTCCAGCACACCGCGCACGAAGGCGCCCAGGCACGAGCCCCCACCGAAATCAAGGTAGCGTGTTCCCGACAGCATTGCCGTGTCGCGTCGGCTGCTGCCATCGGGTCCCTTGTCAGAGCCTTCCACCCACTGGATGGGGTCCAGCTGCAGGGCCGGGCACTGCGGATCGGACGCGTTCTGCGTGCGGATCGCCTGCATGAACAGCTCTTCGCTTGCGTAGGGCTGCGAGGCGTACGTGTAGGTCCAATCCGCCTTGATCAGCGCCAGGGGCTGAAAGCGATAGTCGGTGGTTGTCTCACGAGGGCTGACCGCTTGGCTGTGCACATACCACTGGAAGGGGACATCCACCTGGTCGCCGGCGAACATCGTCTCGATGGATTGGCGCGCGGCGCTTTCAAAGAGGAATTTCTGGCCTGGCAGATACGGGAAAGCCGTCCATTCCTTGCCAACTTCCTGTGCGTATGCGCTGGCACCTATCGCAAGACCCGGAAGGGCCAACGACAGTGCCAGCAGCCATTCGGCTTTGATTCGCTTGAACATCCCTGTTCTCCACTCTTGGGCGGGGGTCGCACCGGCGGAGGAACACCCACACGCCAGCATCGCCATGGCGCGCTGTACGTCGGACCGTCCCTGTTCCGGTAACGCGGCTGGGCCGCATGGGCGAAGTTATCTCCGAAATAACCGGCACGTTCAAGGCATGAACTGTGCTGTCGGTCGAATTTCGGATTATTCCTAAACGACACGAGCCACCCGATCACCGGCCAGAGGCGAAGCCTGCGGGCCTATCGCGCTGCGGTCACAACGCCAACCCCACCCCACAGCCGCCCCGCGCACGGCACTCCCGCAGCGCACACTCCTCTGCGGCTTCCGAATCGTCCAGCGCGCTCAGGTCGAAGGTCTGTTCGTCTTCGCCCAGCACGTACATCACCGGGTAATCCCAGACGTCATCACGACGGCTGCCCTGCACGAACAGGCGCCCGCGTGCATCTGGTCCCTGCAGGCCGACGATCAGGCCAACGTTGCGCTGGCCGTCGATTGCGGTCTGCATGCTGCCCACCGGCATCGCGTCGGCCTGCAGCGGTTCGCCGAAGGCCTGCACCAGTTCAATGCTGCACCCAGCGCGGCGCATGGCCTCGCGCATGGGTGCGCTGTCGCGCGCGGCATCGCTCCAGCGCAGCAGGCTCCACCCGGTAGCGCCGCCCAGGGTGGCCAGCAGCAGCACCACGGCCAGCGGCATGGCCCAGCGCCAGTGGCGCCGCCACCAGCCGGTGGCGGGGGCGGCATGTGCGGGAACGGGCGGTGGCAGCGGCATCGGCGGGCTCCTTCCCAGTCGCGATCAGGGCTTCAGGCAGCGCTCCAGGAAGGCTTCGGCCACGCGGTAGCGGTGCAGCGCGTCGGCGCCGGACAGGCCGTGCTTGGCGCCCGGGTAGGTCATCAGTTCGAACGGCTGGCCACGCTTCTGCAGCGCGCTCATCAGGCTGGTGGAATTGGTGAACAGCACGTTGTCGTCGGCCATGCCGTGGATCAGCAGCAGCGGCGAGCGCAGGCCGTCGATATGGGTGAGCACGCGCGCTTCGCGGTAGCCGGCGTCGTTGCGCTTGGGCAAGTCCATGTAGCGTTCGGTGTAGTGGCTGTCGTACAGGCCCCAGTCGGTGACCGGTGCGCCGGCCACGCCGCAGGCATAGCTGTCCGACGCCTTGGCCAGCAGCATCAGGGTCATGTAGCCGCCGTTGGACCAGCCCTGCACGCCAATGCGCGCCGGGTCCACCCAGGGCTGCTGCTTCAGCCAGGCCACGCCGCGCAGCTGGTCGGCCACTTCCACCGTGCCCTGCTTGCCGTACAGCGCGCCGCCGAAATCACGGCCGCGACGCGGGGTACCGCGGTTGTCCAGCGAAAACACCACGTAACCCTGCTGGGCCAAGTACTGGTTGAACAGATGGTCGCCACGGCCGGGCCAGCTGTCGGTGACGGTCTGGCTGGCCGGGCCGCCATACACGTACACGGCCACCGGGTAGCGCTTGGACGGGTCGAAGCCGGTCGGCTTGATGATGCTGTAGTTCAGCGCGGTCTTGCCATCGGCGGCGGTAAGCGTGCCGAACTCGATCGGCCGCTGCGCGTCGCGGTAGCGCGCGTAGGGATGCTTGGGGTCGGCCAGATCGTTCTGCAGCAGGGTGGCGATCTTCTCGCCATTGGCGCGGTACAGCTCGATCTGCGGCGGGGTGTTGCTGTTGGACCAGGTGTCCACGTACACGCTGGCGTTGCGGGCGAAGCTGGCGCTGTGCATGCCCGGGGCCTGCGACAGACGCTGCGGCGCGCTACCCTGCAGCGATACGGCGTAGATCTGGCTTTCGCGTGCCGAGTCGATGCCGGCGCGGAAATAGACCTTGCCCGCCGCTTCGTCCACGGCCAGCAGTTCGTCCACCGGCCAGTTGCCCTGGGTGAGTGCGGTGGTCTTGCCGTCGTTGCCAATGCGGTACAGGTGCTGGAAACCGCTGCGTTCGGACGACCACAGCAGGCTGCCGTCCTGCAGGAAGCGCAAGCTGTTGTGCAGCGGCACCCAGGTCGGGCTGGTTTCATGGGCCAGCGTGCGCGTGCCCTTGCCGGCCAGGTCCACTTCCACCAGGTCCAGCTGCTTCTGGTCGCGCGACTGGCGCTGGTAGGTCAGGCGCTGGCCATCGCGCCAATCCACGCGCGCCAGGTAGATGTCCTGTTCCTTGCCCAGGTCGATCCAGCGCGGCGCGGCAGCGGCGGCCGGCGCGATCACACCCAGTTTCACGGTCACGTTGGCATCGCCGGCGGCCGGGTAGCGCTGCTCGATCACATCGGTGCGGTCGGCGTAGACCTCGTAGCGCTTCTGCACCGGCACCGGGCTTTCATCGATGCGGGCGAAGGCGATGGCCGAATCATCCGGCGCCCACCAGTAGCCGGTATGGCGGTCCATTTCCTCGTCGGCCACGAATTCGGCCACGCCATTGCCGATGGTCGCGCTGCCATCGTGGGTGAGCTGCACGGCCTTGCCGCTGGCCAGCTCGATCACCCACAGGTTGCGGCCGCGGATGAAGCTGACGAAACCGCCCTTGGGCGACAGCTTGGCGTCGGTGGCGAAGCCTTCGCCGTGGGTGAGCTGGCGCACGGCCGCGGCACCCTGCTGCTTCAGGTCGTACAGATACAGTTCGCCGCCCAGCGGGAACAGCAGGCGCTGCGCGTCCGGTGCCCACTGGTAATCGACGATGCCGGTCATGGCGGCGATGCGCTGGCGCTCGCGGCGCGCCTTTTCTTCATCGCTCAGGGTTTCGGTGCCGGGCAGCACCACCTTCGAATCCACCAGCAGGCGGGTCTGGCCGCTGCCGATGTCGTAGCTCCACAGGTCCAGCTGGTTGCGGTCGGTGTCCTTGCCACGCAGGAAGGTGACGCGCGAGCCGTCCGGGGCCACCTTGGGCTTCATCAGCGTGGGGCCGGACAGCGGCAGCGGGCCGGTGATGGCTTCCAGGGTGAGTTTTTCGGCGTGGGCAACAGTGCTGGTGGCGATCATGAGGGCAAGCGAGGCGAACAGGTGGCGCATGGGACATCCCGGGCAACGTCAGTGTCCATCCTAACCAAGCCGGTGCGCGAAGGCAGCATGACCTTCTGCCCATGGCCAGCGGGGGGCAGAGCCCTTTGCGGCGCAAAGGGATCTGACCCCGGTTTCGCCAAGCGTCAGCGCTGGCCGAACAGCTGCTTGCGCTCTTCGTCGCTCAGCGGCTTGCCGGCGTTGGGGTTCACCTTGTCGCGCAGGGCGTAGGCGCGCTGGGTGGCCGGGCGTGCGGCGATGGCTTCGTGCCAGCGCTTCAGGTTCGGGAACGCGGCAAAGTCGACCGGAATCTTGTCGTAGGCGCCGATCCACGGGTAGCTGGCCATGTCGGCAATGCTGTACTCGGCACCGCCCAGGTAGGCGTGCTCGGCCAGGCGCTTGTCCATCACCCCGTGCAGGCGGCGCACTTCGTTGTCGTAGCGCTCGATGGCATAGCCGATCTTTTCCGGCGCATACACGTTGAAATGGCCCATCTGCCCGCTCATCGGGCCCAGCCCGGCCATCTGCCAGAACAGCCATTCCAGGGTGGCGATGCGCCCACGCGGGTTGGTGGGCAGGAACTGGCCGGTCTTTTCGGCCAGGTACAGCAGGATCGCGCCGGATTCGAACACGCTCTGCGCGGCGCCGCCGTCGGCCGGGGCATGGTCGACGATGGCCGGCATCTTGTTGTTGGGCGAAATGGCCAGGAAATCCGGCTTGAACTGGTCGCCGGCGCCGATGTTGACCGGGTGCACGCGGTAATCCAGTCCGGTTTCTTCCAGCAGCAGGGTCACTTTGTGGCCGTTCGGGGTGGGCCAGTAATACAGGTCGATCATGGCGTCGGCTCGGCGTCGTTCAGGAAAGTGCCAGTCTAGTGCCTTGGTTGGCTTGGCACCGTCATGGTGGGCCGGTAACCTCGCCGCTTCCCCGCAACGCACTGTCCTGCATGAGCCCCCAACGCCCCCTGTCCCCGCTGTCCTCGCTGATCTTCGCCTCGCGCTGGCTGCAGCTGCCGCTGTACCTGGGCCTGATCGTGGCGCAGTGCGTCTACGTGTTCCTGTTCGGCAAGGAGCTGTGGCACCTGATTTCCCACTCGGCCTCGATGGGCGAGCAGCAGATCATGCTGATCGTGCTGGGCCTGATCGACGTGGTGATGATTTCCAACCTGCTGGTGATGGTGATCGTGGGTGGCTATGAAACCTTCGTGTCGCGCCTGCGCCTGGAAGGCCACCCGGACCAGCCGGAATGGCTGAGCCACGTGAACGCCAGCGTGCTGAAGGTGAAGCTGGCGATGGCGATCATCGGCATCTCCTCCATCCACCTGCTGAAGACCTTCATCGCCACCGGCGCGCTGGGCGGCATTCCGCTGTGCACCCCGGAACAGATGGCCGTGGCCGCCGCCAACATCGGTGCGGCCCGCTGCGCCATGCTGACCGCCGATGGCGTGCTGTGGCAGACCATCATCCACTGCGTGTTCATCCTGTCGGCCATCGGCATTGCCTGGACCGACAAGCTGATGTCCAACGGCCATGAGAAGGCCGAGGGCCACGGCAAGGGCGGCGCGCACTGAGCCCTGCGGGCCGGCAGCCGCCCCGTGCTGCTGCCGGCCACGGCCACTGCCCTTGTACGCAATGGCGGCGGGGATGCTAGATTGCACCCTCGCCGCAGTCGGCGCCGGCGTCGGGAAACGCCGGCGGCCACGCCCGGATCCCGATCCCGGCGCTGCAGCCACACGCACTACGTAACGTCGTCTTCTAAAGGGGAGCAGGATGTCGCACGTCTCTACGATCGCTGCCGCGCGCCGGTGGATGCCGGTTGCCCTGGTGCTGGCCCTGGCGGCCTGCTCGGGCAAGGAAGAAACACCCGCCGCTGCCGCACCCGGGGCCGCCGCGCCCGCCGCAACGGCCCCGGCCGATGCCGCCGCACCGGCGGTCGCCGCCAAGGTGCAGTCGATGGGCACCGAACAACTGCGCGAGGCCGCCAGCCAGGCCCTGCGCGAGAACCGCATGTACGCGCCGGCCGGCGACAACGCCATCGAGTACTACCTGGCCCTGCGTGACAAGACCCCGGACGACGCCTCGGTGAAGAGCGCGCTGACCGACCTGCTGCCGTACACGCTTATTGCCGCCGAACAGCACCTGGGCCGCGAGGACTTCAGCGAAGCCCAGCGCCTGGTCGCGCTGATCGAGAAGGTGGACCCGTCCGCCCCGGCCCTGCCGCGCCTGAAGGAAGGCATGACCAAGGGCGTGCAGGTGGCTGCCAAGCGCACCGAAGACGAGACCGCCAAGGTCAAGAAGGACGCCGAAGACCGCGCCAAGCAGCTGGTGGAACAGCAGCGCCTGGCCGACCAGCGGGTGAAGGAAGCCGAGGCCGCCAAGCAGATTGCCGCCCAGCAGGACGCGGCCCGCCGCGACAGCGAGCGCCAGGATGCCGAACGCCAGGCCGCCGCACGCCGCGAGGCCGAGCAGAAGCAGCAGCAGGCGGCCGCCCAGGCCGCGACGGCCGCGCGCCAGGCCGCCGCCACCGCGGCACCGAGCCTGCGCCCGGTCAGCACCCCGGCGCCGCGCTATCCGTCTGAAGCCCTGCGCTCGGGTACGTCCGGCGAAGTGCTGGTGGAGATCACCGTGGGCACCGACGGTTCGGTGACCAATGCACGCGTGCTGCGCGCCACACCGTCGCGCGTGTTCGACCGCGAGGCACTGAACGCGGTGAAGCGCTGGCGCTTCGAGCCGGTGGGGGCACCGGTCACCACCCGCCGCACGCTGGTGTTCGCGCCGGGCGGTTGATCCACCCGCCACGACTGCGAACTGCCTGCAGGGCCCGGAGCGATCCGGGCCCTGTTGCGTTGTGGGTATTGGGCCCTGTGCGGGGAACCTGTCGCGTCTGGCTGCGAGGCGGCTGCCGCCGGCACGCTGCGGGCCTTGCTGGCGTGTTGCCCGCTCGCGCCGCCGTTGCGGGCCGTGCAGGCTGGGGGATTCCCTGCGCCAGGCACGCGCGATGCGCCATCCGCCACTGTCCCCCTACCCGCCCTGCCTGGTGCGGCAGCGCGCGCGCCACCCGGCCACCCTGTTCGTCGACGATGACGACCGGCGCCAACTGCTGGCCCTGCTGCACAGCGCGCTGCTGAAGCACGGGCTGCTGCTGCATGCCTACGTGGTGATGGATGACCATCTGCATCTGCTGGCTACACCGCGCACAGGCGATGGGGTGGTGCGTGCGCTGCGCGCGTGCTGCGCCGCCTACAGCCGGGCCTTCAGCCAACGGCATGGGCGCCCCGCGCCGCAGTGGCAGACCGGGCTGCAGTGCCTGCCCGTGCAGGACCCGGCGTACCTGCTGGGTGCGCACCGCCATGTGGAACGGGGACCGGTGCATGCGCGTGCAGTGGAACACCCCGAACAGCACGCCTGGTCCAGCATCCACGGCAACCTGGGGCTGCGCGAAGATGCGCTGCTGACAGCGCACCCGCGGTACCTGGCGCTGGGCGCAGATGCGCAGGAGCGTGCCCTGCGCTACGCCGCCTTCCTGAGCGATGGCACCGCGCATGCCGATGCCATCGCGATCGAGGCCCTGGCACGGCGACCGCCTGCCCTCGGGGCGGCGGTCACCCTGCGCGCGCCCCGGCTCAGCCGGAAATAGCCAGGCGCTCGTTGTGGTAACGGCGCACGGCAGCGAACCACAGCACCGCGGCCAGGCCCAGGCTGGCGCCCAGATAGATGCCCCACACCGTTGGCGAGATCGCCTCGTGGCGGATCACCTTCAACAGCATCTGGTTCTGCGACAGGAACGGCACCGCGTACTGCCACAGCTCGCTCTTCACCGGGTAAGCCATCAGCGCATAGCCCGGCAGCATGGGCAGCAGCACCAGCCAGGTCATGTGGCTCTGCGCTTCCTTCATGCTCTTGGCGGCCGCCGACAGGTAGGTCAGCAGCGAAGTACCGATCAGCAGCATGGGCAGCATGACCAGCAGCATCTGCAGCATGGACACGATGTTCATGTTCAACTGCCGGCCGACGTTGCCGGGGGCGATCTGCGCGCTCAGTTTGAAGGCCACCAGCGTGAGCAGCAGCGAGGCGAAGCCGACCACGCAGGCCGCGGCGATCTTGCCGCTGACAATCGCACTGCGCGAACCGGGCGTGGCCAGCAGCGGCTCCAGCGACTGCCGCTCACGCTCGCCGGCGGTGGAATCCATCACCAGGTAGGCGCCACCAATGAACGAGGTGAGCGTGAGCAGCACCGGCAGCAGCATGGACAGCATCATGCCGCGCTTGGCTTCGGCGCTGGCCATGTCCTGCTGGGCGACATCCAGCGGGCGTGCCACCTGGGCATCCACGCCACGCGCCATCAACCGCAGTGCCCCCACCTGGCCGTTGTAGGTGGCCAGCGCCGCCTGCAACCGCGCACTGGGCACTTCGGCGGCACGCCGGGTGCTGTCACGGATCACTTCCACCAGCGCCGGCTTGCCGTCGGCCCAGTCCTTGCCGAAATCGGCACTGATGCGCAGGGCGACATCAATTTCCTGCGAACGGATGGCCTCGGCCAGATCGGCCGGTGCGGTGGTGGCATTCAGGCCTTGTGCGGCCAGGAAGCGCACCAGGTTGGGCGCGTGTTCGGCGCCGATGGTGGGAATCTGCAGCGGTTGTTCAATCTGCGTGCGCACCCGGCTTTCCGACAGCTTGCCCATGCCCAGGATCAGCAGCGGGTACAGCAGCGGCCCGAACAGCAGGGTCAGCGCCAGCGTGCGGCGGTCACGCGACAGATCGCGCAGTTCCTTGCGCATCACCGTCATCAGGGTCGACATCATGCTCATGCGTGCAGGCCCTCTTCGCTGCCGATCAGTTTCACGAACGCATCTTCCAGATTGGTTTCGCCCGCCTGTGCACGCAGTTCATCGCTGCTGCCGGCAGCCATCACGGTGCCCTTGGCGATGATGACGATGTGGTCACACAGCGCGCCCACTTCCTGCATGATGTGGCTGGACAGGATCACGCAGCGCCCTTCTTCGCGCAGGCCCAGCAGGAACCGGCGCAGTGCGCGGGTGGTCATCACGTCCAGCCCGTTGGTGGGTTCGTCCAGGATGACGTTGCGCGGGTCGTGCACCAGCGCGCGCGCGATGGCGGTCTTGGTGCGCTGGCCCTGCGAGAAGCCATCGGTCTGCCGGTCCAGGATGTCGCCCATGTCCAGCGCATGCGACAGCACCTCGGTGCGTTCGCGGATCTGCTGCGCCGACAGGCCGTGCAGTTCGCCGAAGTAGGCGATGTTCTCGCGCGCGGTCAGCCGCTTGTAGACGCCACGGGCGTCGGGCAGTACGCCCAGGTGGCGGCGCACTTCCACCGGATCGCGCGCCGCGTCGATGCCATCGACGGTGATGCTGCCCTGGTCGGGGGTCATCAGCGTGTACAGCATGCGCATGGTGGTGGTCTTGCCGGCGCCGTTGGGGCCCAGCAGGCCGGTGATGCGGCCATCAGCAGCAGTGAAGCCGACGTTGGCCACGGCCTGGATGCGGCCGGTGCGGGTGTCGAAACCCTTGTGCAGGTTCTCGGCGACGATCATGGGGCCCATCCGTTGAACGAGGTGAATGCCGGCACGTAGCTCAGCGTGTCCAGGCAGCTGGCATCCAGTGCCTTGGCGTCGGTGGTGTCGATGAACTGGCCGAGCAGGCGCGGCATGCAGCCGGCGCTGAGCGTGCCGTGGCCCTGGCCGCGGGCGACCAGGGCGCGCCCGTTGGGCAGGCCCTTGACCACCTGGTCGGCGTAACGCGGTGGGGTGACCGGGTCCAGCTCGCCGGACAGCAGCAGCACCGGAAGGTCGCCCTTCAGCGCGGCGGTGGTCGCTGCCGGTGCCGGCTGGTGCGGCCACACCGGGCAGGCGGCGAAGAACGCGCGTGCCGCCTCGGCACCGAACAGGGCTTCATCGCTTTCCGGCGGCGCCTGGAAGCGCGGCGCGTCTTCGCTGCAGATGACCGACCACTGCATGCCACGGTTGATCTGGAAATCCATGCTGCGGGTGGCACCGCGTACCAGCGAGGCCAGCGGCGCGTAACGGCCCTGCGCCGCTTCATCCAGCACCAGCGGCAGCAGCGATGAATATTCCGGCACGTAGGAGAAAGCGAACGCCAGGCCGACCACGCTGTCCGGCGACAACACGTCCTGGCGCGGCGCATTGGTGCCGGGGTCGCGGTAATCGACGGTGACCGGCGCACGGCGCAGGGTGTCGGCCACGCTGCGCAGCTGTTCGCGGGTATCCACCGGGAAGCGCTTGCTGCAGGCGGCATCCTTGCGGCACTGCGCCGACTGCAGGGTGATGGCGTTGTCGAAGGTCTTGGCGAACTCGCCGCCGACCACCAGGTCGTTGGGTACCACGCCGTCAATGACGATGCTGCGGGTGTGCTGCGGGTAGGCCATGGCATAGCGCTGGGCCACGCGCGTGCCATACGAGCCGCCCACCAGGTTCAGCTTTTCCGCGCCCAGCGCCTGGCGCACGGCGTCCAGATCGGCAATGGCTTCGGTGGTGGTGTAGAAGCGCGGGTCGGCACGGCCCTTCAGCGAGGCCAGGCACTGCGTGGCAAAGTCGCGCATCACCGCTTCGGTGGGCGCAGCGTCTTCGTCCAGCTGCAGTTCCTTGCCATCGGCACCCAGGCAGCTGAGCGGGTTGGAGCCGCCGGTGCCGCGCTGGTCGATCAGGAAGATGTCGCGCTGCTTGCGCACCTGGCGCAGGGCGGTATCGACAATGACGGCCACTTCGCTGGCGGCCTGGCCCGGCCCACCGGCCAGGAAGAACACCGGGTCCGGCGCACCGGCACCGCTGTTGCCCGCTTCCAGCAGGGCAATGCGCAGGTCGATGCTGCGGCCGGCCGGGTTGGCGCGGTCCTCGGGCACCTTGAAGGTGGCGCACTGCGCTTCCACGTTGGCGCTGGCGCCCACGGTGGACAGCGTGCAGGGACGGAAATCGATCTGGCCGTAGCGACGGCTGGGACTGTCGCCACCATCGGCGGTGCCGGCGGAAGGCGGCGCGCTGCAGCCGGCGGCAAGCAGGCTGGCCAGTACCCCGGCCAGTACAAGTGGGTGCTTTTGCATCGTGCGTGTTTCCCCTGGAGGACGTTCCTGTCGACCACGACGCGCGGTCGCGGCGGATGTGACCAACTGCAGGGGACAACTTACACGGGCACGCTGCTGGCGGCGATGGGCGCCGGTCGAAAAACCGGGCGCCCTCCAGCAGCCTTACTTGCTGCTGACGTACTTCTCGCGCCGCACCTGCGGGTTGCCCAGGCCGGCCGCCTTCAGCGCCTCGGCGCAGGCATCGACCATGTCCGGGTTGCCGCACAGGTAGGCGATGTCGGTGACCGGGTCCGGCTGGATGCCGGCCAGGGCCTGCTGCACGTAGCCGTGGTGCACGTCCGGGTGCGGCTCGGCCGGCAGTTCGCGCGACAGGCACGGCACATAGCGGAAGTTCGGGTGCTTTTCGGCGAAGCTGTAGAAATCATCGCTGTACAGCAGTTCGCCGGGGCTGCGTGCGCCCTGCAGCAGCACCACCTGCACGCCGCGCTCGGCCATGGCCGTAGCCAGCAGTGGCAGCATCGACCGGTACGGGGTGACGCCGGTGCCGGTGGCGATCAGCAGGTAGCGGGCATTGTGGTCGCCGGGCTGCAGGCAGAAGCGGCCGTAGGGGCCGGACGCGCTGACCTGGCCGCCGATGTCCAGGGCCTCGAACAGCGCCGTGGCGGCGCCGCCGGGCACGAAGCTGACGGCGATGTCGACCGCTTCGCCGGGGCCCAGGGCGTGGTCATGGATGGTTGCCAGCGAGTAGCTGCGCTTGGTTTCGGTGCCGTCGGCGTAGGCGAAATGGACCTGGATGAACTGGCCGGGCTGGAAATCCAGCGGCTGGCCGTCATCACGCACGAACTGGTAGTGGCCGATGGTCGGCGCCAGCATGCGGCGGCCGACCAGCTTGATGGGGAATTGGACAGGCACGACTTTTCGGGACAGTGTGTAGCCGGGGCAAGCCCTCGGGGTCTTCTATAATAGACCCTCCCCGCCCCTCTCCTGCGCCAGCCCATGGGCGCGAAGGCTGCAAGCTTGGCTTCCCTGAACGAAACGGCGCCCGCCCTGCGCGTGCGCGACCTGCGCAAGACCTACGACAACGGCACCCAGGCCCTGAAGGGGGTCTCGCTGGAGGTCGCCCCGGGCGACTTCTTCGCCCTGCTGGGCCCCAACGGCGCCGGCAAATCGACCCTGATCGGCATCATCAGCTCCCTGGTCAACCTGAGCCAGGGCAAGGTGGAAGTGTTCGGCAGCGACCTGGTGCAGCACCGCAGCGCCACCATGCGCCTGATCGGGCTGGTGCCGCAGGAAATCAACTTCAACCTGTTCGAGAAGCCCTTCGACATCCTGGTGAACTACGCCGGTTTCTACGGCGTGGCCCGCGAGGAAGCCGAGCAGCGCGCCGAAGAAGAGCTGAAGCGTGCCCACCTGTGGGAAAAGGCGCAGGTGATGAGCCGCACCCTGTCCGGCGGCATGAAGCGCCGGCTGATGATCGCCCGCGCGATGATGACCCGGCCGCGCCTGCTGATCCTGGACGAACCCACCGCCGGCGTGGACATCGAGATCCGCCGCGACATGTGGCGGGTGCTGAAGGAGATCAATGCCGCCGGCACCACGATCATCCTCACCACCCATTACCTGGAAGAGGCCGAGTATCTGTGCCGCAACCTGGCCATCATCAACCACGGCCAGATCGTGGAGCAGGGGCCGATGCGGACCCTGCTGGCCAAGCTTGATGTGGAAGGCTTCCTGCTGGACATCGACGGTGACCTGCCGGCGCAGCTGCCGGTGATCGAGGGCGCGACCCTGACCGCACCCGATGCGCACACGCTGGACATCGACATGCCGCGCGCCATGGACCTCAACCGCGTGTTCGCCACGCTGAACGAGGCCGGCATCCGCGTACGTTCGATGCGCACCAAGAGCAACCGCCTGGAGGAGCTGTTCGTGCGCCTCACCGGCAACCAGGAGACGTCTGCATGAGCACCACCGAGCTGACCGACGGCCAGCGCAACCGCATTGCGCTGATGACCATCGTGCGCCGGGAAGTCGCGCGCATCCTGCGCATCTGGGGCCAGACCCTGGTACCGCCGGCGATCACCATGACCCTGTACTTCCTCATCTTCGGCCGCCTGATCGGCTCGCGGGTGGGCGACATGGGCGAATACAGCTACATGGAGTTCATCGTGCCGGGCCTGGTGATGATGAGCGTGATCCAGAACAGCTACGGCAACATCAGTTCCTCGTTCTTCGGCGCCAAGTTCGGCCGCCACGTGGAAGAGCTGCTGGTCAGCCCGATGCCGAACTGGGTGATCCTGTGGGGCTACGTGGCCGGTGCGGTGCTGCGCGGCCTGATGGTTGGCGTGATCGTGCTGATCATCGCCATGTTCTTCACCCCGGTGCGCATTCCGCACCCGCTGGTGACGCTGAGCACGGTGATCCTGGGCGCGACGATCTTCTCGCTGGCCGGCTTCATCAACGCGGTGTACGCCAAGAAGTTCGATGACGTGGCGATCGTGCCGACCTTCATCCTGACCCCGCTGACCTACCTGGGTGGCGTGTTCTATTCGGTGAAGCTGCTGCCGACCTGGGCCGAAGCGGCCACCCATGCCAACCCGATCTTCTACATGGTCAACGCGTTCCGCTACGGCCTGCTGGGCAGCAGCGATGTGCCGGTGTGGGTGGCCTATGCCCTGATGATCGGGTTCGTGGTGGTGCTGACCGCGCTTGCGCTGTGGCTGCTGCGCCGCGGCGTGGGCATGCGCAGCTGAGGTACCCCCCCCTGCGTGGGGGACCGGTTCCGGTGGCGCCAGGGCACTTGCCTGGCGCCCGGTTCGGTCGTCTAATCGGTGCGCTTCACCAGACCGACCAGCGGGCCCCCGGGCCAGCTGGTTTTTCATATGTCATGGACGCACCAGGGGACCCAACCAGATGTTCACCCGTCGTACTGCCGGCCCTGCCCGGCTCGTCGCTGCATCGCTGTTCCTGCTCGTTCTGGCCGGCTGCGCTTCCCGGCCCATTCCGTTGAACTACGCCCCCAGTTCGGTGCTGAGCGCCGAAGGCCGGGTGGATGTGACCGCGTTCGAGTACCTGCCGGCCAAGGGCGGGGAGATCAAGCCCAACCAGGTGCGCAACACCGCCATGGGCAACATCCTGTTCGAGAAGAACGTGGATGCGATCATGCGCGATGCGGTGTTTTCCGAGCTGCGCCTGGTCGGCATCAAGATGGACAAGGAAGGCAACGTCCTGAGCGGCAAGGTGGAAGAGTTCCTGATCGACGATCTGGGCTACAGCGTGGACTGGACCCTGCGCGTGCGCTACGTGGTGACCGACCCGCAGGGCCAGGTGGTCTACGACCAGGTGAAGAACGTGCAGCGCAACACGTCCAAGTTCGTGAACATCTTTGGTTCGTTGAACGAGACCATCAAGCTCAACATCGAACAGACCATCAAGGATCCGGCCTTCATCACCGCGATCAATTGAACCGTGGCGGGTCATCCATGCCCTGCGTGGATACCGTCTGCTGAAGAGCCGGGCGCATGCCCGGCTTTTCTTTCTGCTGCTGCGCCGCGCGTGGCAGTGGTCAACACCGTCAGCGCGAACGTCTTCCCGCCCCTTGTTCTGATCCGCCACCAGCTGCACCGCCACGGACTGCGATCTCCGGCACAATCTGCAGGTGACCCCACAACTGCGGTGAAGGTGTGATGCGTATCCTGATTCTTGGTGCCGGCGGCACCGGCGGTTACTTCGGCGGCCGCCTGGCCCAGTCCGGGGTGGATGTGACCTTCCTGGTGCGCCCCGCGCGCGCCGCCCAGCTCGACCGCGACGGGCTGGTGATCCAGAGCCCGCTGGGCGATGCGCGCTTCCCGGTGCAGCATGTCACCGCCGATGCCCTGCCCGCGCTGGCCGCCGCGCAGCCGTTCGACCTGGTGATGCTGAGCTGCAAGGCCTACGACCTGGACAGTTCGATTGACGCGATCGCCCCGGCCGTGGGCCCGGCGACCACCGTGCTGCCGATCCTCAATGGACTGCACCACTACGCCGCGCTGGATGCACGCTTCGGCCGCGAGGCGGTACTGGGTGGGCTGTGCTTCATCAGCGCCACCAAGGCCGCCGACGGCGCGGTGCTGCACCTGGGCCGGCCGGCCAAGCTGACCTTCGGCGAGCGTGATGGCGGCGCCCTGTCGCCGCGCGTGCAGGCCTTCGCTGCCGCCTGCGTACAGGCCGGCGTGGACCACCTGGCCAGCGGCCAGATTGGCCAGGAGCAGTGGATCAAGTACACCTTCCTGACCGCGCTGGCCGCCGCAACCTGCCTGCTGCGCGCGGACATCGGCACCATCGTGGCCACCGACGATGGCCAGGCCATCGTGCGCGGCCTGTACGACGAATGCCTGGCCGTGGCCGAGGCCGCCGGCGAACCGATTCCCGACGATGCACAGGACGTTGCCCGCAGCACCCTGACCCAGGCCGGTTCGGCGCTGAAGGCCTCGATGCTGCGCGATCTGGAGGCCGGCCAGCAGGTCGAGGCCGCGCAGATCGTGGGCGACATGCTGGCCCGTGCACGCACCGCCGGCCAGGAAGCCTTGCTGCTGCAGGTGGCCTACAGCAGCCTGCAGGCCTACCAGGCACAGCGCGCGGCGTGAACACGGCGCTGCCCGCACCGGTGCTGATCCTGGGCCTGGGCTGGAGCGGCCGCGTGCTTGCCGCCCGCCTGCAGGCGTTGGGGGTGCCAGTGGCAGGCACGGTGCGTGACCCCACCGCCGCGCCCGCTGACGGACTGCAGCGGTTCGCACTGCATGCCGATGCGGCGCCGCCAGCGGCCCTGCTGGAGGCCGTT
The DNA here is from genome assembly GCF_003086815.1 of Stenotrophomonas sp. YAU14D1_LEIMI4_1. Classification (NCBI taxonomy): domain Bacteria; kingdom Pseudomonadati; phylum Pseudomonadota; class Gammaproteobacteria; order Lysobacterales; family Lysobacteraceae; genus Stenotrophomonas; species Stenotrophomonas sp. YAU14D1_LEIMI4_1. The sequence continues at coordinate 4,129,604 of NZ_CP025997.1, forward strand.
TCGCAGGCGCAGGCCGTGCTGTGCAGCGTGCCGCCCGATGCCGACGGAGATCCGGCGCTGCGCGTGCTGCAGCCGGCGTTGCTGGCCAGCCCGGCGCTGCGCTGGGTAGGCTATCTGTCGTCCACCTCGGTGTATGCCGACCGCGACGGTGGCTGGGTGGATGCACACAGCGTGGCCGACAGCACCGAGGCGGCGGGTGTGCAGCGTCTGCGTGCGGAAGCGCAATGGCAGGCGCTGGCGAGGGAGCGCGGCATCGATTCGGCGGTGTTCCGCCTGCCGGGCCTGTATGGCCCTGGCCGCAATGCGCTGCTGCAGTTGGCGCAGGGCCGCGCCCGCCACGTGCTGCGGCCCGGGCTGGTGTTCAACCGGCTGCACGTGGAGGATCTGGCCGCGGTGGTCATCGCGGCGATGCGACGGCCCACGCCGGGGGGGTTGTACCTGCCCGCCGATGACGAACCGGCGCCACCGCAGGACGTGCTGGCGTATGCCGCGCAGCTGGGGGGCTTCACCCTGCCCCCGGCAGTGGCCTGGGACGACCCGGCGGTGAGCCCGACGCTGCGCCGCTTCTATGCCAGCAACAAGCGCATCGACAGCCGTGGCACGCGCGAAGCGCTGGGGTGGGCGCCGCGGTTTGCGACGTATAGCGAGGGGCTGGAAGATCTGGCCGCTGCGCTCGCCGGGCATGGCCCGGCGCTACCTGCTGCCGGCGTTGATTGATCCGGGCGCTCGTGGATTGCCCGCACCGCCGGGCGATGACGGATGACGGATGACGGATGACGGATGGCCGGCATCGTAGAGTCGAGCTTGCTCGACTGCTTCTGCCAACAGCAGTCGAGCAAGCTCGACTCTACGGCGCAAGGTCGGCTCGTTCGACATCGCGGCGCAATGGCGGATCGTTCGACATCGCGGTGCAATGTCGGTTCGTTCGACATCACGGTGCAAGGTCGATTGGTTCGACATCACGACGCGTGGCGTTTCGCCACGCCGCCTACCCGGTCAACCCGCGTCGGGCAACCGGAAGAACGTGCGCGTGGCTGCGGTGGCGTTGGCTGCGGTCACCGCCACGTCTTCGCCACGATCGCGGGCCAGCTCTTCCACGATGTGCGACAGGAACATCGGTTCGTTGCGGCGGTCCTTCGGCATCGGCTTCAGGGTGCGCGGCAGCAGGTACGGCGCGTCGGTCTCGATCATCAGGCGGTTGGCCGGAATGTTCTTCACCAGTTCGCGCAGGTGCGCGCCGCGGCGTTCGTCGCACAGCCAACCGGTGATGCCGATGTACCAATCCTGGTCCAGGTAATCGAACAGCTCGTCACGTTCGCCGGTGAAGCAATGCACCACCGCCGCGCCCAGGCGGCCGTCGAAGTTCTTCATCTGCGCCATGAAATCGGCGTGCGCGTCGCGCTGGTGCAGGAACAACGGCTTGCCATTGTCGGCCGCCAGCTGCAGCTGGCGCTCGAACGCACGGTGCTGCGCCGGGCGCGGCGAGAAATCACGGAAGTAATCCAGCCCGCATTCGCCCACGGCCACCACTTCGGCATGCGCATGCAGCGCGCGCATTTCCGCATCGCATTCGTCGGTGTATTCCACCGCGTGGTGCGGGTGAACGCCGGCGGTGGCGTACAGGAAGCCCGGGTGCTGCTGCGCCAGCTGCAGGGCCAGCGGCGAATGCTCGCGGCTGGCGCCGGTAATCACCATCTGCACCACCCCGGCCTGGCGCGCGCGGTCCAGTACGGCGTCGCGGTCGCGGTCGAAGGAATCGTGGGTGAGGTTGGCGCCGATATCGATCAGGTGCATGGGGGCAGCAGAGACAGGAAAACCCGCGCATTGTACCTGCGCCGCGCTGCGCCCCTTATCCTTTGCACATGAATGCCCCGCTCTTCCCGATTTCGCCGCTGCTGCCGCAGATCCAGCAGCACCTGGCCGACCACCCGCGCCTGGTGCTGGAAGCCCCGCCCGGCGCCGGCAAGACCACCCAGGTGCCGCTGGCCCTGCTGGATGCACCGTGGCTGCAGGGCCGCAAGATCATCCTGCTGGAACCACGCCGGGTGGCCGCACGCAGCGCGGCGCTGTTCATGGCCCGGCAACTGGGCGAGGACGTGGGTGGCACGGTGGGCTACCGCATCCGCTTCGAGAACAAGGTTTCGGCGCGCACCCGCATCGAGGTGGTCACCGAGGGCATCCTGACCCGCATGCTGCAGGACGACCCGATGCTGGAAACGGTGGGCGCGATCCTGTTCGATGAATTCCACGAACGCCATCTGAGCGGCGACCTGGGGCTGGCGCTGGCGCTGGACGTGCAGGCACAGCTGCGCGACGACCTGCGCCTGGTGGTGATGTCGGCCACCCTGGACGGCGAGCGCCTGGCGCGCTTCCTGGATGCGCCACGACTGAGCAGCGAAGGCCGCAGCTACCCGGTGGCGATCAGCCACTTTCCGGCCCGGCGCGACGAGACACTGGAACTGCAGGTGCGCCGCGCGGTGCAGCAGGCCCTGGCCGAGCACCCCGGCGATCTGCTGGTGTTCCTGCCCGGCCAGCGCGAGATCGCGCGCGTACAAGCCGGCCTGCAGGACGCGCTGGACAGCAGCGTGGAGGTGCTGGCCCTGCATGGTGAACTGCCGGTGGAACAGCAGGCGCGCGTGCTGCAGGCGGCCAGCGATGGCCGCCGCCGCGTGGTGCTGGCCACCAACGTGGCCGAATCGTCGGTGACCCTGCCCGGCGTGCGCGTGGTGATCGACAGTGGCCAGGCCCGCGAACCACGCTACGACCCCAACAGCGGCTTCACCCGGCTGGACGTGGTGGCGATCGCGCAGGCCTCGGCCGACCAGCGTGCCGGCCGCGCCGGCCGCGTGGCCGAAGGCGTGGCCTGGCGGCTGTGGCCGCAGTCGCAACGGCTGGAGCCGCAGCGGCGTGCGGAAATCGAACAGGTGGAACTGGCCGGGTTGGCGCTGGAGCTGGCCGCCTGGGGCAGCAGCGATCTGCGCTTCGTCGATACCCCGCCCAGCGGGCCGATGGCCGCCGCGCGCGAGCTGCTGCAGCGGCTGGGCGCACTCAGCAGCAGCGGGGCGATCACCGCGCTGGGCCGACGCGTGCTGGCGCTGGGCACCCACCCACGGCTGGCGGCGATGCTGCTGGCCGCCGCGGATGCACGCGCGCAGGCGCTGGCCGCCGATCTGGCCGCCCTGCTGGAAGCACGCGATCCGCTGCGCCAGGGCGGCGATGCACTGGCGGCGCGCTGGCGGGCACTGGCCGCGTTCCGCAATGGCCGTGCACCGGCCGATGCCAACCGCAGCGGCCTGGCCGCGATCGATGCGGCCGCCAAGCAGTGGCGCCGACGCCTGCGATGCGATGCGCTGCCACCGGCCAGCATCGAAGCGCACGAACTGGGCGATCTGCTGGCCCATGCCTTCCCCGACCGCATCGCCTTCCAGCATCCGTCCGACCCGCTGCGCTACCTGCTGGCCAACGGCCGCAGCGCGCGTCTGCACGAGCTGAGCGACCTGCGCGGTGAACCGTGGCTGGTGGCCAGCGAACTGCGCTTCGAGGCACGCGATGCGCTGCTGCTGCGCGCCGCGCCGGTGGACGAAGGCTATCTGCGTGCCACCTGGTCGCAGCGCTTCATGACCGAGGACACCGTGCGCTGGGATGGCGATCGGCGTGCCCTGGTGGCGCTGCGCGAGACCCGCTTCGACCGCATCGTGCTGGACAGCCGTTCGGCCGGGCGGGTGGACCCGCAGCACGCCGCGCAGGCGCTGACCGATGCCGTGGCCGAACTGGGCCTGCAGGCATTGCCGTGGACCGAGGGCCTGCGCCAATGGCAGGCACGGGTGGAGTCGCTGCGCCGCTGGATGCCCGACCTGGGCCTGCCCGACTGCAGTGATGCGGCCCTGCTGGCCAGCCGCGCGCAGTGGCTGCAACCGGCCTTTGCCGGCAAGACGCGGCTGGATGCGCTGGACGAGAGCAGCTTCGGTGAAGCGCTGAAATCGCCGCTGGAGTGGGCGCAACGGCAACTGGTGGAACGCCATGCGCCCACCCGCATCAGCGTGCCTTCGGGGCTGGAACGAGCGATCACCTATGGCCTGGACAGTGAAACCGGCGAACCGCAGCCACCGGTGCTGGCGGTGAAGCTGCAGGAGCTGTTCGGTCTGGCCGACACCCCGCGCATTGCCGATGGCCGGGTGCCGCTGACCCTGCACCTGCTGTCGCCCGGCGGCCGGCCGCTGCAGGTCACCCAGGACCTGCGCAACTTCTGGGAAAACACCTATGCCGAGGTAAAGAAGGAGATGAAGGGGCGCTACCCGCGCCACCCGTGGCCGGACGACCCGTGGACGGCCACTGCGACCCACCGCGCCAAACCGCGCGGCACCTGAGTGATAGGGTCGGATCCCTTTGCAAAGCAGAGGGCTCTGACCCCGGACGCGGCTGGTGGGGTCAGAGCCCTTTCCCGAGGGAAAGGGATCCGACCCCCGGCCTGCCGGATGCTGAATGGACGGGGTAGCGTCAACGCATCGACAGCCCTGCCTGACATACCGTTTACAGGCAGCACGACACACTGGACTTCGACCCGAGGCAAAGGACCCCCGCATGAGCAAGCTGACCGTAATCACCGACCGCGCCCTGGAGCGCGCCCTGGACCTGGCCCACAGCGCTGGCGATGGCCTGAAGAGTGCCGGCGGCAGCCTGCGCCACCTGGGCCCGCAGGCCAGCGACTGGATCAAGACCGGCGCTGCGCTGGGTGCGGTGAAGACCGGGGGCAAGGTGGCCACCAAGTTCGCCCGCCGCAACCCGGCGGTGACCATTGCCGCCGCAGCGGTGGGCGTGGGCCTGCTGGGCTACGCGCTGTACCGCAAGCAGCAGAAGAAGAAGGCGGCCAATGGCCATGTGGTGAATGGCCAGGCGCAGCGCATCCACGCGCGTGACCGCCGCAATGACACCGTGGTGGACGAGCACAGCGACATCGGCAGCGATACCTGAGCCCCATCAGGGGTCAGAGCCCCCGACCCAGGGTCGGATCCCTTCCGCAAGGAAGGGCTCCGACCCTTTTCGTTTCAGCCGATCTGCCGCCACTGCCCCGGCTGCAGATCGTCCAGCCGGTACGGGCCCATCGCCACGCGCACCAGACGCAGGGTCGGCAGGTTCACCGCGGCCGTCATGCGCCGCACCTGGCGGTTGCGGCCCTCGCGGATGGTGATGGCCAGCCAGCTGTCGGGCACGGTCTTGCGGAACCGCACCGGCGGATCGCGCAGCCACAGCGCCGGCGCCGGATCGAGGCGCTCGATCTTCGCCGGCAGGGTCGGCCCATCGTTCAGTACCACGCCGTCACGCAGCTGCTGCAGCTGCTCGTCGCTGGGCGTGCCTTCCACCTGCACCCAGTAGGTCTTGTCGGCCTTGTGCCGCGGGTCGGTGAGCTTGTGTGCCAGCGTGCCGTTGTCGGTCAGCAGCAGCAGGCCCTCGCTGTCATGGTCCAGGCGACCGGCGGCATACACGCGCGGCGGCAGGCCGAACCCGGCCAGGGTCGGCCGCGGCGGCACGCTGCGGTCGGTGAACTGGCAGAGCACGTTGAAGGGCTTGTTGAAGGCGATCAGCATTGCAGGGGGCGGCAGGCGGCGATGGGCTATTGTCCCACGCCGCGCTGCGCGCTCGCCGGGCGTGGCCCGGCGCTACCCTCTTACGGCTTCACGAAGCGCAGGGTCATGCGGTCGCTTTCACCGATGGCCTGGTACTTGGCGTCGTCCGCCTTGTCATGCTGGTTGGTCGGCGGCAGGGTCCACACGCCATTGGGGTGGTCCTTGGTATCGCGCGGGTTCGCATTCACTTCGGTACGCGCGTCCAGCTTGAAGCCGGCGGCCTCGGCCATGGCGATCACCTGCTGCTGGCCCACATAGCCGGTGTCATCGTCGTCGGCCACGTCGGCCTTGGCACGGTGCTCGACCACGCCCAGCACGCCGCCCGGCTTGAGCACGTTGAAGAAGCCCTGGAACATGCCCTGCGCCTGGCCGGCCTTGCGCCAGTTGTGCACGTTGCGGAAGGTCAGCACCACATCGGCCGAAGCGGCCGGGCCGAACACCGGCTTGGCCGGGTCGTAGGCCACCACGGCGGTCTTGTCGAACTGCGCCGGGGCGCCGGCGAACTTCTTTTCCAGGCCGTCACGGCTGCGCTGCTGGTAATCGCGGCCACGCCCTTCAGCCACCGCCTGCGGATCGACCACCGCGGCAATGTAATGGCCCTTGTCGCGCAGCAGCGGCGCCAGGATTTCCGAGTACCAGCCGTTGCCGGGGGTGATCTCGATGACGGTCTTTTCCGGTGCCACGGTGAAGAACGCCAGCGTCTGCGCAGGATGACGGTATCCGTCACGCTTTACGTTGTTGGCATCGCGGGTAGGCGCCTTGATCGCAGCTTCCAGTGCCGGCGATACCTGGATCTTCGCCGGCGCCACGACGGCAGCGGGTGCGGCGATGGCGGGAACCGCGACCAGCAGCGCCGAAGCAAGCAGCAGGCGGCAACCACGCAGGGACGAAACAGCATTCATCGGGACGACTCCAGCGGAAGATGCGGCGAGACTAGCAGTCGCCGCGCCACAGGTGTTCACAAAACGTTAGCGACGTGCGCGTTGCGGAACACAGTTTTGTGGTCACCGCCGCAGCACGGTCACAGGTGGCGCTCTATGCTGGAGGACTTCCCCCAAGGAGTCCGTGTCCATGACGGCAACCCGCGAACTCGGCCGTTCCGGCCTGCATGTACGTCCGCTCGCCTTCGGCGGCAATGTGTTCGGTTGGAGCGCCGATGAAAAGGCCAGCTTCGCCCTGCTCGATGCCTTCGTCGATGCCGGCTTCAACCTGGTCGATACCGCCGATGTGTATTCGGCGTGGGTACCGGGCAACCAGGGCGGTGAATCGGAAACGCTGATCGGCAAGTGGTTCGCCCGCAGCGGCAAGCGTGACAAGGTCATCCTGGCGACCAAGGTGGCCAAGTGGGCCGAGCGCCCGGGCCTGACCCCGGACAACATCAACGCGGCGGTGGAAGATTCGCTGCGCCGCCTGCAGACCGATGTGATCGATCTGTACCAGGCCCACGAAGATGATGAATCCACTCCGCTGGAAGCTACCCTGGCCGCGTTCGGCCGGCTGATCGAGGCCGGCAAGGTGCGCGCCATCGGCGCGTCCAACTACAGCGCCCCGCGCCTGGCCGATGCGCTGAAGGTATCCAGCGATTACAAGCTGCCGCGCTACGAAACCCTGCAGCCGGAGTACAACCTGTACGACCGCGCCGGCTATGAAACCGAACTGGAGCCGCTGGTGCAGCGCGAACAGATTGGCGTGATCGGCTACTACGCGCTGGCCAGCGGCTTCCTGAGCGGCAAGTACCGCACTGCCGCCGATGCGGCCAAGAGCCCGGCGCGTGGCGAGATGGTGGTCAAGCGCTATCTGAACCCGCGCGGCCTGCGCATCCTGCAGGCGCTGGACGATGTGGCCAGCAAGCACAACGCCAGTGCCGCACAGATTGCGCTGGCCTGGCAGATCGCACGGCCTTCGATCACCGCGCCGATTGTCAGCGCCACCAGCGTTGAACAGCTGCACGATCTGCTGGCCGCGGCCAACCTTGGCCTGAGCGTGCAGGACATCGCGCAGCTGGATGCGGCCAGCGCGGAAGGCTGAGGCAACGGATCAATGGCCCTGCATTGCGTGGTTGCGCACCACCGGTTCGTGGTTTATGGTGCGCGCCACGTTTCAACAGCTACCGGATTCCTTCCTTGAACACACCCGCCGTCGCCATCGCCAACCTGCTGCCATGCCTGCGCATGGATGTGGCGATTCGTGCGTCGGTGAAGGAATTCCCGCTGACAACGGCCTGATACCCGCGCTGCGGAGATCGGTCGCCCCGATCTCCGAGGTTTGGCGACGCCCTCGGAATGCAGTTCCGGGGGCGTTTTCGTTTGCGTCGTCACACGTATCGGCATTGCGCCGCGCACGCCTGCGTGCCCGCACTGCAACCACAGGGAAATGCCCACGGCCGCGCCGTGGTGCGGGCCTGTGCAGGACATTCATCACGACATGGACATTCAACACAATTATCAATGGCTGCATGCCGAAGGCAGCACGCCGATCAAGGGCTGGGTGGACGGCGTTCCGCTGGAAGCCGAGGCCCACGCGCAGCTGCGCAACATCGCCGCGATCCCGTTCGTCGGGCCGTGGGTGGCGGTCATGCCCGACGTACACCTGGGCAAGGGCGCAACCGTCGGCTCGGTCATCCCCACCCGGGGCGCGATCATTCCGGCCGCGGTGGGCGTGGACATCGGCTGTGGCATGGCGGCGGTACGCACCACGCTGCGCGCCAACGACCTGCCCGATGACCTGCGCCAACTGCGCAGCGGCATCGAGCGCAGTGTGCCGGTCGGCAACGGCCGTGGCGGCGAACACCAGCGGCTGCCCGACAGCATCGGCACCCGGCTGGTGCAGTCGGGGCTGGTCGCGGGGCTGGAGCGCATCAAGGAAAAGCACCGGAAGATCCGTACCGACAAGCTGGACTGCCAGCTGGGCACGCTGGGCGGCGGCAACCATTTCATCGAACTCTGCCTGGATGAAACCGATGCAGTGTGGGTGATGCTGCACAGCGGCTCGCGCGGCACCGGCAACCTGATCGGCACCTACTTCATCGAACAGGCGCGGCGTGAACTTGAGCGCCGCGTGCTCGGCTTCCATCTGCCCGACAAGGACCTGGCGTTCTTCATGGAAGGCGAACCGCTGTTCGACGATTACGTGCAGGCGGTGTCGTGGGCGCAGGACTACGCACGGCAGAACCGCGAGGCGATGATGGCGCGCGTGCTGGCCGAGATGCGCCAGCGCCTGCCGAAGTTCAAGCTGGCGGCGATGGCGGTGAACTGCCACCACAACTACGTGCAGAAGGAATCGCACGCCGGGCAGGAACTGCTGGTGACGCGCAAGGGTGCCGTCAGCGCCCGTGCCGGCGAACTGGGCATCATTCCAGGCAGCATGGGCACGCGCAGCTACATCGTGCGCGGCAAGGGCAACGCGGACAGCTTCCACAGCTGCAGCCACGGTGCCGGCCGGGTGATGAGCCGGGGTGCGGCGCGCCAGCAGATCACCCTGGCCCAGCACCGCGAAGCCACCGCGCACGTGGAGTGCCGCAAGGACAGCGGCGTGCTGGATGAATCACCGGCGGCGTACAAGTCGATCGATGATGTGATGGCCGCGCAGCGGGACCTGGTGGAAGTGGTGCACACGCTGCGCCAGGTGCTGTGCGTGAAGGGCTGAGGGTTCCTGCTGTTCTGGAACCACCGCCCTGGTAGGTGCCGACCTTGGTCGGCACATCGCGGGGTCAGAGCCCTTTCTGCGAAAGGGATCCGACCCCGCTGCTGTCTTCGCCCACCAGGGCGTGGTGGACGCCGATGCCGGCGCGCACGCCTTCGGCCATCGCCAGGGTGATGTTGCCCACCGTGGTCGCATCGCCGGCGGCATATACGTTCGCCACGCTGGTCTGCTTCATCGCATCCACCTGCACCAGCACGCCCATCGGGTGTTCCACCAGCGCGCAGCCCAGCTGCTGTACCAGCGGGGTCGCCATCGCCTGCGGTGCGGCCACGAACAGCGCACGCTGGGCAATGCGGCGGCCATCGGCCAGCTCCACTTCCAGCCACGTGTCCTGATCGCCGCGCACGCCCAACACCGGCGTGTCTTCCACCTGCACGTTGCGCTGCTGCATGGCCGCGCGCTCGTCGTCGCTGATCGGCAGGCCCTGGCTGTAGAAGGTCACGTTGCCCCATTCGGCAAACAGCGGCGCCTTGCCGGCCGACAGCGGATGGCCGCCCAGCACGCCGATGGCGCCGCCGCCTACCTCGTAGCCATGGCAGTACGGGCAGTGCAGCACGGTGCTGCCCCAGCGCTCGGCCAGGCCCGGCAGATCCGGCACCTGGTCGGCGATGCCGGTGGCCAGCAGCAGCTTGCGCGCCGCCACTACCTGTCCATCAGCGGTGCGCACCTGCACGCCACCGGCGCCGGCCTGCGCATCCACTGCTTCACCCTGCAGCCAGCGCACGGTGGGGTAATCCAGCAGCTGCTGGCGCGCGTTCTTCAGCAGCTCAGCACCGCTGATGCCGTCCTGCCCCGGCACGCCATGCGAGTGGCTGGCGAAGCGGTTGCGCGGCAGGCCGCTGTCGATGACGGTGACCGGGCGCCGTGCGCGCGCCAGGATCAGGCCGGCGGCGATGCCGGCGTAGCTGCCGCCGACGATGATGACATCAGGATTCATGGGAGCCTTCCAGGGAACGGTGATGGGCAAGGTGGCGGGCGAAGTCGGCGCCCAGCTGGTCCAGCGTGCTGGCCTGCAGGCGCGCTTCCAGCAGGCGCTGGGCCTCGCGCGCGCCGTCCAGCAGCGCTTGGTTGACCAGCTGCTGGATCGGGCAGCCGCCGCCGCTGTCACGCGTACCGACCTGCACCAGCGGCGGTGAGCCCACCGCCACGTAGACGTCGTGCAGGGTGATCGCGGCCGCATCGCGGGCCAGTTGGCTGCCGCCGCCGTGGCCGCGGCTGCTGTGCACCAGCCCCGCCTTGTGCAGCTGCGCCAGCAGGCGGCGGATCACCACTGGGTGGGTGGGCAGGCACGCGGCCAGTTGTTCGGAGGTACGCGGGCCCGGCTGGCCGACCAGATGGGCCATGACATGCAGTGCGTCGGACAGGGGATTGGCGGATTTCATGTAACAACAATAGTTACATTTAAACCGCCCGTCTACTGTCCGCTTTCGTCTCGTCTGGACACATCTGTCCTATGAAACACAACCTTCACCTCTCTAAACGGAACGGTAATGTGATCTGAATCTCACTTCAGGAGGCTCAAGAACGGTCGATACCGCATCGCCATTCATCCGTGAGCCCCTTCCATGAACGTGTCGTCCGCTGCGCCGCGACTGCAGTCCAAGTTGCTCGGTGCCGTCTCTGTTGGTCTGGCTGTCGTACTGCTGTGTGCCCTGGCCGGTCTGGCCACGGCCTGGCTGAAGTTGTCCACCGAAGTGCCGCCGGAGGTCGCGCTCAGCCGCGATGCCGAGCGCCTGCAACGCGAATTCCGCAGCCAGGTGCAGGAGTGGAAGAACGTGCTGCTGCGCGGCCACGACGACGCGCTGCGGCAGCGCCATCTGGATGCCTTCGACAGCGAGGGTCGCGTGGTGGCCGAGCTCGCGCAGCGCGTGGCGGCCAGCCCCGATGCACGCACGCGCGAGCTGGCACAGGCCTTCAGCGCGCAGCACACGCAGCTGCAGCAGGCCTACCACGGTGCGCTGCAGGCTTTTGCCGAGGCCCAGTACGACCCGGCCGCCGGTGACACCCTGGTGCGCGGCAAGGACCGCCCGGTCGCCGCCGCGCTGGATGCGCTGGGTGACCACACGGCCAAGGTGGCCGAGACCGCCGTCGCCGCACGTTCGCAGGCGGCGCGGCACCTGCTGGTGGTCAGCGGCGGCCTGACGATAGGCGCGGCCATCGCCCTGCTGCTGGCCCTGGGCTGGTGGCTGCGGCGCGCGGTGGTGCAACCGGTGCTGGCGGTGGAAGCCGCCGCACGCGCGGTCGCCGCCGGCGATCTGGACCACGCGGTGCAGGTCCGCAGCCGCGACGAAATCGGTCGCCTGGCGCAGGCCATGCAGGCCGTGCAGAACACCCTGCGTGGCGTACTGGCCGCGCAGGCCGGCATGGCCGAGCAGCACGAGGCCGGCACCATCAGCCACCGCATGGATGCCAGCGCTTTCCCCGGCGCCTACGGGCGCATGGTGGCCGACACCAACGCATTGGTGGACGCGCACATTCAGGTAAAGATGCGCGCGATCGCGATCATGGGGCGCTATGCCATTGGCGATCTGAGCCAGGACATGGAACGCCTGCCGGGCGAAAAGGCGGTGATCACCCAGGCCCTGGATGCAGTGAAGGCGAACCTGGGCGCGATCAACGGGCAGATCCGCGGTCTGGCCGAAGCCGCGGCGGCAGGTGATTTCAGCCAGCGCGGCGACAGCAGCCGTTTCCAGCACGACTTCCGCAGCATGGTGGAAGGCCTGAACCGCCTGATGCAGACCACCGAGCACAACCTGGGCGAGGTCTCCAGCATGCTGCGCGCCATCGCCGATGGTCGCCTGGGCGCGCGCATGCACGGCGACTTCCAGGGCGTGTTCGCCCGCATTGCCGGCGATGCCAATACCACTGCCGCCCAGCTGGCTACCATCGTCACCGACATCAAGCACACCTCGGGCAGCATCCACAGTGCGGCGGCGGAAATTGCCGCGGGCAACAACGATCTGTCACGGCGCACCGAGCAGCAGGCCGCGAACCTGGAAGAGACCGCTGCCTCGATGGAAGAACTGACCTCGACCGTGCGCCAGAACGCCGAGCACGCACGCCAGGCCAATCAACTGGCGATCGGCGCACACGGCGTGGCCTCGCAGGGCGGCGCGGTGGTCGGCCAGGTGGTGGCGACCATGGATGCAATCGAAGCGTCGTCGCGGCAGATCGCCGAGATCATCAGCGTGATCGACGGCATTGCGTTCCAGACCAATATCCTGGCGCTGAACGCAGCGGTGGAAGCGGCGCGCGCGGGCGACCAGGGCCGTGGTTTTGCGGTGGTGGCCAGTGAAGTGCGCACGCTGGCACAGCGCTCGGCCGGCGCCGCCAAGGAGATCAAGGCGCTGATCGAAGCATCGGTGGAACAGGTCGGCCAGGGCACGCAGCATGTGCGCCAGGCCGGCAACACGATGGCAGAGATCGTGGCGTCGGTGCAGCGAGTGACAGACATCATGGCCGAGATTTCCGCCGCGTCGCAGGAGCAGAGCGCGGGCATCGAACAGGTCAGCCAGACGGTGATCCAGATGGATGGCACCACCCAGCAGAACGCCGCGCTGGTGGAAGAAGCCAGTGCCGCCGCACGCAGCCTGGAACAGCAGGCCGACCGATTGATCGACGCGGTGGATGTGTTCGATCTGTCGAGCGACGCCGCGACGAAGGAAGCGTTGGCACGCGCGGCGTGAGGGTTCCGCCGGGCATGGCCCGGCGCTACCAGCGCGGGTCCTGGCCCTGCGCCATCGCCTCGCCCAGGTAATCCAGGAACGAACTGATGCGCGCCGATACGGCGGTGTTGCGGTAGTACACCGCGTGGATCGGCTGGTACACATCCAGCGTCTGCGCGGACAGCACCGGCACCAGCGTGCCGGCGGCGCGGTCGCGTGCGGTCACGAAGTCGGACAGGCAGGTGATGCCCACGCCTTCCACCGCCAGCCGACGCAGCGTTTCACCGCTGGAAACGGCCACGTCCGGGCGCACCAGCAACTGCCCGTCGGCATCGCCCGGCAGCGGCCAGCGATTCAGCGATTCCGGCTCGTTGAAGCTCAGCAGTGTGTGCTGCCCCAGCGCCGCCACGCTGCTCGGCTCGCCGTGGGCGGCCAGGTAGGCCGGGCTGGCCACCAGCTGCAAGCGATAGCGGCCCAACGGCCGCGCATGCAGGGTTGAATCGGCCAGCGGGCCGATGCGGATGGCCAGGTCGGTGCGCCGCTCCAGCAGGTCGATATAGCGCTCGGAACTGTTGAGCTCCAGCTGCACCTCGGGATAGCGCGCACGATAGCCGGCCACCAGCGGTGCAATCACATGCAGCACGAACGGCATCGCCGCGTCCACCCGCAGCCGACCGACCGGACGCTCGCGGCGTGCGGCCATCTGCTCCTCGGCCGATTCCACCGCATCGATGATCGCCCGGGCGTGGCGCAGGTAGGCCTCGCCTTCGGCGGTCAGGTGCAGCCGGCGCGTGGTGCGGGTCAGCAGGGTGGTCCCCAGCTTTTCTTCCAAGCGGCCCAGCGCGCGGCTGACCCCCGAAGGGGTCTGCCCCAGCTGCTCGGCGGCGGCGCTGATCGAACCGCTGTCGATCACCGCCAGGAAGGCCTGCATTTCGTCGAGGGTGGTCTTCATGCCGCCATTATTGACCAGCAGGCAAGAGTGATTGGCGTGAAGACCGGTTTTTCGGCAAAGGTGGGCCGCGCACACTGCCCGCCTTCTCCTCCTCTGGACCCTGTCATGACCCGTGGCATTCCCCTGGCCCTGCTGGCGCTGACGCTCGGCGCGTTCGCCATCGGCACCACCGAATTCGTCATCGTCGGCCTCATCCCGACCATCGCCGCCGACCTGCACGTCAGCCTGCCCTCGGCCGGCCTGCTGGTTTCCCTGTATGCGCTGGGCGTGGCCATCGGCGCGCCGGTGCTGACCGCGCTGACCGGGCGCGTACCGCGCAAGCAGCTGCTGGTGGCGCTGATGGTGCTGTTCACCCTGGGCAACGTGATTGCCTGGATGGCACCGGGCTACACCTCGCTGATCGCCGCGCGCATCCTCACCGGCCTGGCCCATGGCGTGTTCTTCTCCATCGGCTCGATCATCGCCACCGCGGTGGTGCCGAAGGAAAAGGCCGCCAGTGCCATCGCCGTCATGTTCACCGGCCTGACCGTGGCGCTGGTGACGGGTGTGCCGCTGGGCACCTTCATCGGCCAGCACCTGGGCTGGCGTGCCACCTTCCTGGCCGTGGCCGCACTGGGCGTGGTCGCCCTGCTGGGCGCGCTGCTGTTCGTGCCGCGCACGGTGCCGCAGAGCGCGCCGGCCAGTTTCCGCCAGCAACTGGGCGTGCTGGCGCAGCCGCGCCTGCTGCTGGTCTATGCGATGACCGCGCTGGGCTACGGCGGCACCTTCCTGGCCTTCACCTACCTGGCGCCGATCCTGCAGGACGTGACCGGCTTTTCGGCCAATGCGGTCAGCCTGGTGCTGCTGGTGTACGGCGTGTCGGTGGCGATCGGCAACCTGTGGGGCGGCCGCCTGGCCGACCGGCTGGGCCCGGTGCCGGCGCTGAAGCGCATCTTCGCCCTGCTGGCCCTGGTGCTGTTCGTGCTCACTTTCACCGCCCACAACACCTGGTTGATGCTGCTGACCGTGCTGGCACTGGGTGCGGTCGCCTTCGGCAACGTGCCGGGCCTGCAGGTGTATGTGGTCAAGCAGGCGCAGCGCTATGCACCGCAGGCGACCGACGTGGCCTCGGGCCTGAACATCGCCGCGTTCAACATCGGCATCGCCTTGGGCGCCTCGCTGGGTGGCCTGGTGGTGGAGCACATCGGCCTGATGCACACGTCGTGGCTGGGTGCGCTGGTGGTCCTGGCCGCTTATGCACTGACCGCACTCAGCGGCCGCCTGGACCGCCGCGATGGCGTGGACCACCGCGCCGAGGGCATTGCCGCCGCCGCACATTGACCGGCCATGCAATGCACCGTTGCCGGCATGCATACGGCCGCTGCCCTACCCTTCCTGTTCACTCCTTTCCCCCCGTTGGAGCTTCCCATGACTGTCCCCGCCTTTGGCCTTGGCACCTTCCGCCTGAAAGACCAGACCGTGATCGATTCGGTGCGCAACGCACTGGACGTCGGCTACCGCGCCGTGGATACCGCGCAGATCTATGACAACGAGGCCGAAGTCGGCCAGGCGATCGCCGAATCCGGCGTGCCGCGCGAGGAAATCTACCTGACCACCAAGGTGTGGATCAGCGAGTTCAAGCACGATGCGCTGCTGGCCAGCCTGCGCACCAGCCTGCAGAAGCTGCGCACCGACCATGTGGATCTGGCACTGATCCACTGGCCTTCGCCGAACGACAAGGTGGATGTGCCGATGGAGGAATACCTGCCGGCACTGGCCGAGGCCAAGGCGCAGGGCCTGACCCGCGAGATCGGCATTTCCAACTTCACCATCGCCCAGACCCGCAAGGCGATCGAGATCCTGGGCGCCGATGCCATCGCCACCAACCAGATCGAGATCCACCCGTACCTGCAGAACCGCCTGCTGGTGAAGTTCCTGCAGGACAACGGCATCCGCATTACCGCCTACATGAGCCTGGCCTATGGCGAAGTGTTGAAGGACCCGGTGATCCAGGCCATTGCCGGCCGCCACCAGGCCACCCCGGCCCAGGTGGCGCTGGCCTGGGCGCTGCAGCAGGGCTTTGCGGTCATCCCCTCGTCCACCAAGCGCGAGAACCTGGCCGGCAACCTGGAAGCCGCCGCGATCCGCCTGACCGACGATGACATGGCGCAGATCGCCAAGCTGGACCGCGGCCATCGCTTGGCCAACCCGGACGGCATTGCCCCGGCCTGGGATTGATCCCGGCTGCGGTTGGAGACCGGAACCGGTAGGTGCCGACCTTGGTCGGCACTGGCCGTTGGTCGGTCGATGAACCAGCGTGCCGACCAAGGTCGGCACCTACCAGAAGCGGGGTTCAGCCCCTGCTCTGCAGCAACCAGCCGCGCATTGCCGCACTCACTTCGTCCGGCTTTTCCATCGGTGCAAGGTGCCCGCAATCGGGCACCACCACCAGCTGCGACTGTGGCACCAGCGCGTGCATTTCCTCGCTCACCGCCAACGGCGTGATGCGGTCGTTGGCCCCGCAGACGATCAGCAGCGGATCGCGGTAGGCGGCCAGCACGTCATGGCCGTCGCGGCGTTCCAGCCCGCTCTGGCGCAGGAACACCTCGGCGCCCAGGCGTGCGGTCATGTCACGTACGCGCTGCACCAGCACGTAGTCGTCCAGCCGCGAGGCATCGATGTAGCTGCGCATCAGCGCATCGCCAAACCCATGGAACTTGCCCGGCAGGCGCACGCTGGCGCGCTGGCTGCGGCGCTGCTCGGCGCGCTCCGGCGAATCGGCATGGATCGAGGTATCGACCAGCGCCAGCCGCAGCACGCGCTCGGGCGCGATGCGCAGGATCTGCTGGGCGACGAAGCCGCCCAGGGAGAAGCCGGCCAGCGCGAAGCGCTCGGGCGCCTGCGCCAGCACGTCCTCGGCCACCGCCTGCAGGGTTTCACCACGGGTCTGGTCGCCCACGGTGCAGTCGGCGATGTCGGCCAGGTCGGCCAGCTGCGCGCGCCACAGCTCGGCATCATTGAGCAGGCCGGGCAACAGCAGCAGGGGAATGCGTTCGGTCATGTGGGTATTGTCGCGCCGGCGGGCCGACGTGGCCATGCCGGAACGGGCGATTGCACGGTAGAGTCGAGCTTGCTCGACTGCCCTGCTCCGTAGAGTCGAGCTTGCTCGACTGCTGTGCGCAAAGCAGTCGAGCAAGCTCGACTCTACGAAAAGCCCAGAGCAGTCGAGCAAGCTCGACTCTACCGAAGGCACCGACACGGACGCGATCATGGCAGACCCCTACAACAGCGGCATCCCTTCCCCTCCAGCCCTGCGCTTCGAGGATTCGCTGGTCACCACCGCCTTCGAGCTGCCCGGCTACAGGGTGGCCCGCAACCTGGGTGTGGTGCGCGGCATCACCGTGCGCTCGCGCTCGATCGTCGGCAATTTCCTTGGTGGAATCCAGACGATCTTTGGCGGCAACATCACCATCTACACCGAGCTGTGCGAACAGGCCCGCGAGGAGACCTACCGGGACATGGTGAAGCATGCGCGGCAGCTGGGGGCCAACGCGATCATCGGCATGCGTTACGACGCCACCGACGTGATGACCGGGCTGACCGAGGTGCTGTGCTATGGCACGGCGGTGGTGGTGGAGCCGTTGCGATGATCCTGGCGTAGAGTCGAGCTTGCTCGACTGCTGTGCGCAAAGCAGTCGAGCAAGCTCGACTCTACGAAGATCCAAAGCAGTCGAGCAAGCTCGACGCTGCTCTTTGTCCGGGGAGATGAGTGATGTCCAGATTGTCGACGATCACGCTGTGCCTTGTTATGGGATGCCTGCCCCTTGCGTGTGGAGCCTCCGGGAAGGTTTCGCTGCAGACACTGCCTGAAAAGACACGCGCCAATATTCTGGCCGCCAGGGAGCAACCGGACTGCGTGCGTGTTGTGGACGCCTACGTCTCGCGCACCCGGGCTTGGAAAGCCACGACCTACTTTGTAACCCTGTCGTCCTCCGTGGCAGATGGTCGTGCCTTTGACGTATTGCATGAGGAGGACCTTGCCGATCCGCTGTCCATGGCCGAACGCAGATCGTTCCATGTGGAGCTGGATCAGTCCTGCAGCAGGGTGACTGAAGAGTTGCGCTTCCAGTAAGGAACGCGGGATTGCGCTATCAAGGCGCCGGTCATGCCGGTGCCGCGGGCACCTCGACCTGCTGCACCGGCAGGGTCACCACCATCACGGTAGGGTCGTCCGGGTCCAGCTTTGCCTTGAAGCCCAGGCTCTGGCACATCGCCAGCATGGTGCTGTTCTCGCGCAGCACCTGGCCTTCCACTACGTCCAGGCCCAGCCACTTGGCGTACTCGATCATGATCGCCATCAGGCGCCAGCCAATGCCGTGGCCCTTCAGATCCGAGCGGATCAGGATGCCGTACTCGCCGCGGTGGTAATCGGCATCGGCATGCAGGCGCACCGCGCCCAGCATGTCGCCGCTGCGTGGGTCGATGGCCACCAGCGCGATCGAGCGCGCGTAGTCGAGCTGGGTCAGCCGCGCGATGAATTCGTGGCTGAAGTGCTTCACCGACTGGAAGAAACGCAGGCGCAGGTCTTCATCGCTGACCCGGGCGAAGAACGCGCGGAACAGCGCATCGTCTTCCGGCCGTACCGGGCGCACGAAGGCGCGCCCGCCATCGGATAGTTCGATGGTGCGTTCCCACTCCTTCGGGTACGGGAACACCGAGAAGCGCGGATGGCCACGGCCCTTGTGCAGGATGCGCGAGGGTGCGATGGCCACGCGCGCATCGAGGGCCAGGATGCCCTTGCTGTCCACCAGCAAGGGATTGATGTCCAGCGTGCGCACTTCAGGAATATCGGCGGCCAGCTGTGCCAGCTTCACCAGCGCCAGCGCCAGCGCGCGTTCGTCGGCAGCGGGCACATCGCCATACGCCTTCAGAATGCGCGAGGCGCGGGTCTGGCCGATCAGTTCGTGCGCCAGGCGCAGATCCAGCGGCGGCAGCGCCAGCGCCTTGTCGTTGATCACTTCCACCGCCGTGCCGCCGCGCCCGACCACGATCACCGGCCCGAAGGTTGCATCATCGGCAATGCCGACGATGATCTCGCGCGCCTTCGGCCGCACGATGGTGGGCTGCACCAGCAGACCGTCGATGCGCGCATCGGGGCGCAGCTGGCGCGCGCGGGCAAGAATCGCATTGGCCGCGCTCTGCACCGCCGGCAGCGTGGCCAGGTTCAGGCGCACCCCATCCACTTCCGATTTGTGGGGGATATCCGGCGACAGAATCTTCAGGGCCACCGTGGCGCCGCGCTCCAGCAGCGGCTGTGCCAGGTCCATCGCCTCGTGCGCATCGCGCGCATGCAGTACCGGCGCCGACGGAATGCCGTAGGCCTTCAGCAGTTCATGGGTGGCCAGCGGATCGAGCCACTGCTGGCCGTTGCCCAGTGCAGATTCGACCAGGGCGCGCGCCCGTGCCGTGTCCACGCTGAAATCCTGCGGCAGGCTGGGTGGCGTTTCCATCAGCGCGTTCTGCGCCTCGCGGTAGCGCACCAGATGCTGGAAACCGCGCACGGCTTCGGCTTCGGTCGGGTAGGTCGGCACGCGCGCGGCGTTGAGCGTGGCGGTGGCCTGGTCATCGTTGCCCAGCCACACGGCGAACACCGGCTTGTCGCGGTGGTGGCGCGGGCGCAGGCCCAGGGTGCGGGTCAGCGCCTGCGCCGCATCGGCCGACGAGGTGAACGCGGTGGGCACGTTGACCACCATCACCGCATCGTTTTCGCTGTCGGCCAGCAGCGCCTCGATGGCGGCGGCGTAGCGGTCACCATCGGCGTCGACCACGATGTCCACCGGATTGCTGCGCGACCAGCCCTGCGGCAGCACCTTGTCCAGTGTTTCGACCGTGCCGTCGGACAGCTGTGCCAGGGTGCCGCGCAAGGCGACCAGCTGGTCCACGGCCAAGCGGCCGACGCCGCCACCGTTGCTGAGCACGGCCAAACGACGGCCCGGGAACGTACCCAGGCGGCCCAGGGTTTCGGCGGCGGTGAACAGCTCGTCCAGCGCACTGACGCGCAGCAGCCCGGCGCGGTTGAAGGCGGCGCCGTAGACATCATCGGCGCGGGCGAGCGC
Source organism: Stenotrophomonas sp. YAU14D1_LEIMI4_1 (assembly GCF_003086815.1). Lineage (NCBI taxonomy): Bacteria > Pseudomonadati > Pseudomonadota > Gammaproteobacteria > Lysobacterales > Lysobacteraceae > Stenotrophomonas > Stenotrophomonas sp. YAU14D1_LEIMI4_1. The sequence goes on from NZ_CP025997.1 coordinate 4,149,642, forward strand.
CTGCACGTGGGTATCGGCGCTGCCGGGCTGCACGCGCTCGGCGCGGCCGGACTTTACCACCACCACCGGCTTGGCACGCGCAGCGGCACGCGCGGCCGACATGAACTTGCGTGCGTCCTTGATGTGTTCGACGTACAGCAGGATGGCGCGGGTGCGGTAGTCGGTGGCGAAGTAATCGAGCAGGTCACCGAAGTCGACGTCCAGAGTGTCGCCCAGCGATACCACGGCGGAGAAGCCGACCGAACGTGCGACGCCCCACTCCACCAGCGCCGCGGCAATCGCCGAGGATTCGGAAATCAACGCGAGGTCGCCGGCCTGCGGGAAATGCGCGGCGATGCTGGCATTGAGCCGCGCGTGCGGCGCGATCACGCCCAGGCAGTGCGGGCCGAGGATGCGCAGGCCATGCTTGCGCGCCACCGTTTCCACCTGTTCGGACAGCGAGCCCGGGCCCTCGCCCAGGTGCGCGGTGAGGATGATGGCCGCCTGCACGCCGCGTTCGGCGGCGATGCGCACCACCTGCGGCACGATGGCCGCCGGCGCGGTGATCACCACCAGGTCCGGCACCCAGTCCAGGTCCTTCAGCCGCTTCACCGTGCGGATGCCATCGATCTCGGCATGGCGCGGGTTGATCCACGCCACCTTGCCGGGGAAGCCGGTGCCCCGCAGGTTGCGCATCACCGCGCGGCCGGCCGAGCGTTCGCGCGGGCTGCCGCCGATCACCGCAACCGACTGCGGGCGGAACACGGACTGCAGATGGTAGGTACTCATGCGCCTACGGTACACGGACTGGCGCTGCAGCGGCATGATCGTGCGCAGGCCCCCCGGCACACCGCATCCACGCATGGCGTGGATCTACTACGGGTAGATCCACGCCATGCGTGGATGACGGCCCGGTTACAGCAGGGTGCCGTGCAGGATCATCGCGGCGATGCTGAAGTAGATGACCAGGCCGGTCACATCCACCAGGGTGGCCACGAACGGAGCCGAGGCGCTGGCCGGGTCGAAGCCCAGGCGCTTGAGGATGAAGGGCAGCATGGAACCGGACAGCGAACCGAAGGTGACGATGCCCACCAGCGCCGCACCGATGGTGATGGCCAGCAGCACCCAGTGCTCGCCGTAGTCGTGCAGGCCGCCCAGCTGCCAGATGACGATGCGCACGATGGCCAGGCAGCCCAGGATCGCGCCCAGCACCATGCCGGTGGGCACTTCGCGCAGGGCCACCTTCCACCAGTCGCGCAGGCGCAATTCGCGCAGGGCCAGGCTGCGGATCAGCAGCGAGGTGGCCTGGGAACCGGAATTGCCGCCGGAACTCATGATGAGCGGAATGAACAGGGTCAGCACCACGGCACGTGCCAGTTCATCCTCGTAATGCTGCATGGCGCTGGCGGTCAGCATTTCGCCCAGGAACAGCACGCTGAGCCAGCCGGCGCGCTTGCGCAGCATCTCGAAGAAGCCGATCTGCATGTAGGGCTTGTCCAGCGCTTCCATGCCGCCGAACTTGTGCGCGTCCTCGGTCGACTCTTCAATCAGGGCATCCAGCACGTCATCGACGGTGACGATGCCCAGCAGGTGCAGCTGCGCATCGACCACCGGAATGGCCAGCAGGTCGTGGCGGCGGATCAGCCGCGCCACTTCTTCCTGGTCCAGCAGGGCATCGACGGTGACCGGCGGGTTGACCTGGGCCACGTCCAGGATCGATTCCTCCGGCAGGCCGGTGATCAGCCGGCGCATGGTCACCACCTGCTGCAGCTGCTGGCTGGCCGGGTCCAGCACGTAGATGGCGTACACGGTTTCGCGGGTGCGCTCGACCTGGCGGATGTGCTGCAGGGTCTGGGCCACGGTCCAGCTGGCCGGCACCGCCACGAATTCGGTGGTCATCAGCGCGCCGGCCGTGTTGGGCGGGTAGCTGAGCAGGGTCTGGATGGCCTGGCGGGCTTCACTGCCCAGCAGCGGAATCAGCCGGGCGCGCTCGTCTTCGTCCAGCTCGTGCACGATGTCGGTGGCACGGTCGTCGGCCATCAGGCCCAGCAGCGCGGCTGCACGCGCCGGCGGCAGTGCGGCCACCAGTTCACCGCTGCGGTGCAGTTCCGGTGCTTCCAGCATCTTCACCGCGCGCGGCAGCGGCAGTGCCGCCAGCGTGTCAGCGGCGCGTTCGAGTTCCAGGGTGTTGAGGAATTCCACCGCGTCGGCGGTGTTGTAGTCGGCCAGGGGGGCGGCCAGTGCGGCGGCATCGGCCACCGGACGCAGCAATTGCTTCTGGTTCATGGATCTGCCTTTCGTGGGTGCGACCTCGCGCAACGCCAACGCAGGCAGACCGTCCCGATGTCAGGCGGTTGCCATCGCTGGCGTCGAACGAGGTCGACTTCTACTGTCGCTGGACATGGGTTGGGGACTCCGGATGGGTGTACTGCCGCAAGACACCGGCAGCGGCGGGCAGTCTGGACCTGCCCTCTGCCGCGGTCAACCCCGGTTCCGGCGCTGGCCGGTTGCCGGTTGCGGTGCCGTTGTCGTTCGTGCACGGGCAGGCGCGCATAATGCGCGCAGGGCACTCCACCGCCCTTCCCCCCAACCGAACGGACGCGCCCCGGCCACTGCGATGACCAGGTATTCCCATGCATAGCGGTGGTCTGGAACTGGCACTGGTGCTGCTGCTGGCCGCGGTGATCGCCGTGCCGGTATTCAAGAAGTTCGGCTTCGGCGCGGTGCTGGGCTACCTGGCCGCCGGCGTGGTGCTGGGCCCGGACGGGCTGGGCTTCGTGCAGGATGCCGACCGGATCCTGGGCGCGGCCGAGATCGGCGTGGTGATGCTGCTGTTCGTGATCGGGCTGGAATTGTCACCCTCACGCCTGAAGGTGATGCGGCGTTCGGTGTTCGGTGCCGGTGCGGCACAGGTGGCGGTGTCCGGCCTGCTGCTGGGCGGGCTTTTGCTGCTGGACCATTTCCAGTGGAAGAGCGCGCTGGTGGTGGGCATCGCGCTGGCCCTGTCGTCCACGGCGGTGGGCCTGCAGCTGCTGTCGGAACACAAGGCGCTGAACAGCGACCATGGGCGGCTGGGATTCGCCATCCTGCTGTTCCAGGACCTGATCGCCATTCCGCTGCTGGCCGCCATTCCGCTGCTGGGCGGGGCGCGTAACCAGACCCTGCGCTGGGAAGATGTGGCAGTGGCGCTGGGTGCGCTGGCGGTGGTGATCCTGTGCGGGCGCCCGGTGCTGCGGCGGGTGTTTGGCGTCATCGCGCGCACGCGCAGCCCCGAAGTGTTCACCGCCACCGCCCTGCTGGTGGTGCTGGGCACCGCCTGGTTCATGCAGGAAGCCGGGCTGAGCCCCAGCCTGGGCGCGTTCCTGGCCGGCGTACTGCTGTCCGATTCGGAATTCCGCCATGAACTGGAAGCGCAGATCGAGCCGTTCAAGGGCCTGCTGCTGGGGTTGTTCTTCATTGCCGTGGGCATGGGCATCGACCTGGACCGCATTGCCGCCGAGCCCTGGCTGATCGCCACCGGCGTGGGCGCGCTGCTGCTGGTGAAGTTCAGCGTGCTGTATGCGATCGGCCGGGTCGCCCGGCTGACGTCGCGGCAGTCGCTGCTGCTGGGCAGTGTGCTGTGGCTGGGCGGCGAGTTCGCCTTCGTGGTATTCAACGAAGCGCAGCGCGCGCACCTGCTTGGCAATGCCAACCACGACCGGCTGGTGGCGGTGGTCGGTCTGTCGATGGCCATCACCCCGCTGTTGATGATCGCGCTGTTGAAACTGCTGGGACGCGAGCGCGTGGCGCCGCGTGATGCCGCGCCGGCCGACAAGGTGGCGCCGGACAACCAGCCCAAGGTGCTGATTGCCGGCATGGGCCGCTTCGGCCAGGTGATCGCGCGCCTGCTGACCGCGCAGAAGGTGCCGTTCGTGGCGCTGGAAGCGAACCCGGACACCGTGGCCGACCTGCGCCGCTTCGGCAACCAGCTGTACTACGGTGACCCGACCCGGCCGGAAATGCTGCGCGCGGCCGGTGGCGAGCGCATCGATGTGTTCGTGATCACCGTGGACGATCCGGAAACCAACCTGCGCGCGGTGCGCATGGTGCGCCGCCTGTACCCGGAAGCGAAGGTGCTGGCGCGGGCGCGCAACCGCCAGCATGCGTGGCGCTTGATGGACATGTCGGCCGAGCCGTTCCGCGAAGTGTTCGGCACCAGCCTGGAGATGAGCGGCCGCGTGCTGACCGCGCTGGGTGTGGCTCCGGATGTGGCCGAGCGCCATGTGCAGCGCTTCCGCGAGCACGACGAACAGCTGCTGCGTGACCAGTACCTGGTGTACGACGACGAAGCCGCGGTGATCCAGACCTCGCGCGATGCCCGCAACGACCTGATGCACCTGTTCGAAGCCGACGCCGAGCGCGACAAGTAGATCCACGCCATGCGTGGATGAGCGTGCATGACGCCATGCAGGGGTCAGAGCCCTTTCCTGCGGAAAGGGATCCGACCCCGCGCTTCAGCCATTGTCGCGCAGGAAGCGGGCCATGGAGGACACGCCGGGGACGCGCGGTTCGAATTCGCCGGCCACGTCGATGAAGCCGCGCATGACCGCGATCTCGCGCGGGCTGCGGTTCAAGCTGTCGCGTGCTTCCGGGTCGGCGCCGGCGCGCAGCAGGCGCTGCACCAGCAGCGGCAGGCCGTGCAGGGCGGCCAGATGCAGCGGGCCGAAGCCACGCGGATCGCGCACGTCCAGGCTCACCTCTTCATCCAGCAGGCGCTCCACGGCAGCCATCACCACCTGTTCGTCGCAGGCCGTACCCGGCTCGGCGCGCGCGCCCAGCAGCAGCAGCAACGGCGTGACCGAACCGGCAGCGGCCTGGTCCGGTTCGGCACCGGCCAGCAGCAGGGTGTCCAGCAGCGCCAGCAGGCGCGAACGGTCGCGCGCACTGAAACCGTACAGCGCTGCGCAGTGCAGCGGCCCCAACTGCTGGGCGTCGCCGGCATGCACGTCGGCGCCGGCGGTCAGCAGGCGCGCCACGATGTCCGGCAGACCCAGCGCCGAGGCCAGCATCAGTACGGTTACGCCGCCGGGCAGGCGGTGTTCCAGCTGCGCGCCGGCATCAAGCAGGGCCGACACGATATCGACCTGGCGCATGCTGACGGCCGCCGACAACGGCGTGGCACCACTGGCTGCGCCGTGCTGCGGATCGGCGCCACGGGCCAGCAGCAGATCGACCACCGCCAGGTGGCCGCCACCGGCCGCGCGCAGCAGGGCCGTGCAGCCCTGCGCATCCACCGCATCGATGGCAAAACCGAGATCGTTCAGGCGACGCACGGCGTCGACGTCACCGGCCATGGCGGCGGCCGGCAGATCGCTCTCGCGCAGCGTGCGGCGCGGCAGCGGCCACACGCGCCAGTCCAGCCAATCGGCCAGGTCGCGACGGCCGATCGACAGCGCCACGCCCAAGGGGGTCTGGCCGTCGGCGGCGCGCGCTTCGGGCGATGCACCGTGCTGCACCAGCAGCTTCAATGCGCCTTCGCGGGCCAGGGCGGTAGCCAGGTGCAGGGCGGTCATGCCGTGGCTGTCGCGCGCTTCGCGGTCCACGCCGGTGTTCAGCAGGGCCTGCTGCAGGCGCAGCCAGCCCAGGCGCACGGCCAACGACAACGGCGGATCACCTGCCGGCGAAGGCGCGAACGGATCGGCACCGCGTTCCAGCAGTTCCAGCGACAGTTGTTCCAGGCCACGGGCGGCCTGGTCGTGCTGTGCGCAGGCGGCCAGGAAGCGCGCCAGGCCACCCCGGCCCGCCGGTGACAGGCCACGCTGCAGCATCACCTGCAGCGCCGGCACGGCATCGATGCCACGCGCCAGCAGGGCGAACATCGGGGTGTCGGCGCAGGCATCGCGCACGTACGGGTCGGCGCCATGACCCAGCAGCCAGTCCACTGCGCGCGGTTCCAGGGCCAGTTCCGGGTCCAGCAGCAGGCTGCCCAGTTCTTCAGGCTGGCACAGCCTGGCCAGGGCGGCCATGCCGTCGGTATTGCCGAAGCCCAGCGCTTCGCGCAGCAGGGTCAGCGGCGGGCGGTCCGGCAGCAGACCGCTGGCGGTGGCGGCATCGCCACGTTCGGCCAGGCCATCGCTGACGGCCGCTGGCAGCGGATAGCTGGGATCGAGCAGGGCCACGATCGCCCAGCGCCCGGCTTCGGCAGCGTAATCGACGGCGCGCCGGCCCAAGGGATCGCTGGCATCGGCGGCGATGCCCAGGTCCACCAGGCGCTTGACCAGCAGCGGCGACACATCGTCGGCCATGGCGGCCAGCAGCACCGCGTTGCGGCCTTCGCCATCGACGGCGGTCAGGTCGGGCTTGTGCGGCAGCAGGTGTTCGATCACCGCTGCGCGGCCGGCACGGGCTGCTTCCAGCCACGGGGTGCGGCCCAGCGCGTCGCGGGCTTCCAGGTTGGCACCGGCGCCCAGCAGCACGCCGATGATGTCCACGTGGCCGGCCAGCGCGGCGTCGTGCAGCGCACTGCGGCGCTGGCGATCACGCGCATCGGCACGGGCCTTGTGCTTCAGCAGCAGCTGCACGCCGGCCGGGTCATCATCTTCGGTGGCCGCCGCGGCCAGCAGCACCGGGGTGCCCTCGGCCGGTTCGGTACGCGCGCCGCGCTCAAGCAGGAAGCGTGCAAGGCGCCAGTTGCCGACCTGGCAGGCCACCGCCAGCGGCGACCAGCCTTCATGGTTCAGCGCGTCCACTTCGGCGGCGGCATCGCGCAGCAGTGCGGCCACGCCGGGGTCGGAACTGCGTGCGGCATGGTGCAGCGGGGTGTTGCCGTCGCTGTCGGTGGCGCGCGAATCGGCACCGTTGGCCAGCAGGGTCATCACCGCTTCGGGGCGGCCATGCCAACTGTCACGGGTGGCGGCCAGCAACGGGGTCATGCCACGGTGCGGGGCGTTCACGTCGACGCCGCGGCCGATCAGTTCACGCAGCAGGCGCAGGTCCGGCAGCACCGCCGCCAGCACGGCCAGGCTGCGCTGGTCGCGCCAGCTCGAATCGGGCAGCGCGTGCGCGTCGGCACCGGCCTGCAGCAACTGCAGCGCGCGGTCGACACGGCCGTGGCGGGCCGCTTCGAACAGCGACGGGGTGAGTTCCTGCGGCGCCATGGCTTCCAGCGGGGTGCTGTCGGCCACGGCAGTGAACCGGGGTGCCGCGTCGTCGCTGGCGGTGTCCAGCACACGGCTGCGCAGTGCCACCAGCGGTGCCGGCTGCACCTTCTGCAGCAGCAGGTGCAGTGGCGGCGACAGCAGCAGCACGGCCAGCGCGGCCGGCCAGCGTGCGCCTTCGGGCAACAGCTCGGGCCAGGCCGGCAACACCACCAGCGCGGCCAGCGCCACCACGTTCGCGGCCACGCCCAGGCCACGCCAGGCGCTCAGATCGCGCCCGGCCAGTGCCTGCCAATGCGGGCCCAGGCCACCATCCAGACGTTCGACATCGTTCCACAGCGGCCAGGTGCGCCAGGCCGCCAGCAACGCGGCGCTGACCAGCACGCTCAGGCCAAGCACGGCGGCCAGGCTGCCGCTGTCGCGCAGCGCCGCCAGCGGCCAGGCCAACAGCAGAGCCAGCAGCAGCGGCGCGGCAAACCACAGCGCCAGCAGCGCCGGCACGTCCTGGCGCAGGGTCTGCTGCAGCGACAGCAGCGCACGGCTGCGCCGCCACCACGACACACCCAGCGCGAACGCCGGCTGCGCCAAGGCGGCCAGCAGCGCGCCCGGCAGGCCACCCAGGGCCGAACCCAGCGCCAGCACGGCGCCCAGCCCGAAGGCTGCAGTCAGGGCGCGCGAACGGGACAGCTCAGTCATAGTGGCGCGGCATCAGGCTGGCCACCGACGGCGGCACCTGCAGGTAGAAACCACGTTCGGTCAGTTCGCTGCGGACCTTGGCCGGATCGGCCTGGGCCAGGCGACGCGAAGCATCCAGCGCGATATCCAGCACGAAGGTGAGCGCGCCCAGCGACGCTGCCAGCGGCGCAGGCAGCGCACTGAAGTCATCACGACGGGCGAGATAGACGTAGGTGTCCGGCTTTTTTTGGCTTTTATAGACGTAGGCGTGCATGTCCGCGGGACGATAACCCGGGAAGAGCCATGATTGTGTCGGAAAGCCGGGGGCGGGGAAAGCCGTCACGCGACGATAGCGGCGCGATCGAAGGCGTTTCCCCACCGGGGTTCAGCAATGTGGCGGCGGCGTTCAGCCAGCACCGGGCGCTGCGCGGGCCTTACTTGACCTTCGCGTAGGTGCCCTTCAGCGCCACGCCCGCCAGGATCGCGCCGGCATAGCATTCGTAGTTGGTGGCGCTCTTGAACTCGTTCTTCTTGTAGTAGCTGACGATGTCGACCACGGCGTTGGCGCCGCGCGACTTGGCGCCATCCTGCAGCGCGCGCAGCGCCGACAGGGCCACCCAGCGGCAGGCTTCTTCGTCGCTCTTGTTGGCGGCGTTGGTCTTCTTGTTGGTCACGTCCTCGCCCAGGCGCTGCTGCACGCTGACCGGCTGGCCGGCCAGGTAGAAGCGGACGCTGCCATCGATGCCGGCATCTTTGGCGGCCTGCGAATTGACCAGGTCACGCAGGGACTGCTCGACGCGGGTGTCGCGGGCCGAGGCGGTGGAGGACAGGGCCAGCAGCGCGGTGGCGGCGGCGATCAGCAGGGTGCGGCGCATCGGAACATCTCCTTGTTGGGGTGCGGGTACAGCGGGTCACTCGCTCCAGCGGCGGAACACCAGCGAGGTGTTGATGCCGCCGAAGGCGAAATTGTTGCTCATTACGTATTCGGCCTGCAGTTCGCGACCCTGGCCGGTGATGAAATCGAGCTGGCCGCAGCGCGGATCGACCTCACCCAGGTTCAGGGTGGGCGCGAACCAGCCTGCGCGCATCATCTCGATGCTCATCCAGGCCTCGAACGCGCCGCAGGCGCCCAGCATGTGGCCAACGTAGCTCTTCAGCGAACTGATCGGCACGGCGTTGCCAAACACCTGCGCGGTAGCCTGGGTTTCGGCGATGTCACCGTGGTCGGTGGCGGTGCCGTGGGCGTTCACGTAATCGATCTGCGACGGCTCCAGACCGGCGTCTTCCAGGGCAAGGCGCATGGCCTGGGCCATGGTGTCGGCGCTGGGCTGGGTGACGTGCTGGCCGTCGCTGTTGGTGCCGTAACCCACGATCTCGGCCAGGATGGTGGCGCCGCGCGCCTGCGCGTGTTCCAGGTCTTCCAGGATGAGCGTGCAGGCGCCCTCGCCCAGCACCAGGCCATCGCGGCCGGCATCGAACGGGCGCGGGGTGGTCTGCGGGGCATCGTTGCGGGTGCTGGTGGCGAACAGGGTGTCGAACACCGCGGCGGCGGTGGCGTCCAGCTGTTCGGCACCGCCGGCCACCATCACGGTCTGCTTGCCGCTGCGGATCGCCTCGTAACCGGCGCCCACGCCCTGGCTGCCCGACGTGCAGGCGCTGGAGGTGGTGTAGACGCGGCCGGACAGGCCGAAGAACACGCCGATGTTCACCGGCGCGGTGTGGCTCATCATCTTCAGGTAGGTGGTGGCGCTGATGCCATCGGTGGTGAATTCATGCAGCATGCGGCCGAATTCACCAGTGGCTTCATGGCTGCCCGACGAGGACCCGTAGGCCACGCCGGCACGGCCGCTGCGCAGCACCGGGTGCTCGTACAGGCCGGCTTCGCGCAGCGCCACTTCGGTGGCGCGCACCGACATGATGGCGACCTTGCCCATCGAACGGGTGGTCTTGCGGTTGTAGTTCGGCGGCAGGTCGTAATCCTGCGCGGGCGCGGCCAGCTTGGTGTTCAGGCCGGCATAGACATCCCATTCGGGCATGCTGCGCACCGCATTGCGGCAGCTGCGCAGATGCGCCTGGATGGTCGGCCAGTCGTGGCCAAGCGGGCTGATGGCGGCGGCACCGGTCACCACGACGCGACGATCGGCGGCCATCAGATCATGCCCCCGTTCACCGAAATGACCTGGCGGGTGATGTACCCGGCCGGCTCGGACAGCAGGAAGGCCACGGTGGCGGCCACTTCGTCCGGGCGGCCAACGCGGCCGGCGGGAATCAGCTTCAATGCGTGCTCGACCACTTCTTCATTCAGCATGTCGGTCTCGATCAGGCCCGGGGCCACGCAGTTCACGGTGATCTGGCGGCTGGCCAGTTCCAGCGCCAGCGCCTTGGTGGCACCGATGATGCCGGCCTTGGCCGCGCTGTAGTTGACCTGGCCGCGGTTGCCGGCCACGCCGGACACCGACGACAGGGTGACGATGCGGCCCGGCTTGCGACGGCGCACCATCGGCATGATCAGCGGGTGCAGCACGTTGTAGAAGCCGTCCAGGTTGGTGTGGATGACCTGGTCCCAATCGTCTTCGGACAGCGCCGGGAAGGCGCCGTCACGGGCGATGCCGGCATTGCAGACCACCCCGTAGTAGGCGCCGTGGGCTTCCACGTCGGCTTCCAGCGCCGCACGCGCGGCAGCCCGGTCGGCCACATCGAAGGCCAGCACGCGGGCCTGTTGGCCAAGCGCCTGGATGTCCGCGGCCACGGCCTGCGCTTCTTCAACGCGGCTGCGGCAATGCACCACCACGTCGAAGCCATCGCGCGCGATACGCAGCGCGATGGCCCGGCCGATACCCCGGCTGGCGCCGGTCACCAGCACACTCCGATTCCCTGTCATGCCTGTCCACTCTCCAGATAGGCCATCGAGTCGGCCGGTTCGAACACCGACACGTTGGCAACTGCCCATTCTTCGTCGCCCGCCAGGATGCGGCAGGCGAACATTCCCAGCCCATTGTCGCCCAACAGCTCGCAGCGCGCCTGTACGCGCAGGCAGGTGCCGCTGGGGAAGCTGCTGCGTTGGCTGCTGTAGCGGCGGCTGCCGAGCAGGAAGCCCAGCTGCGGCGGGCGCCCGGCGGTGCGTGCGCGGCACCCCGCCCATGCGGCAATGGCCTGGGCCATGTATTCGATGCCCACCCAGGCCGGAATGCCGCCGTCTTCGACGAACAACCCCGCCTCGGGCACGACCAGCTCGGCCTCGATGCCTTCATCGTCCCAGTGCACGATGCGCTCCAGCAGGCACATGTCCTGGCGGTGCGGCACCACCTCTTCAATGGCGTACAACGGCCGGCTCACAGGCGCTCCAGCGCCAGCACGGCGTTGCTGCCACCGAAGGCGAATGAGTTGCTGAGGGCGCGCTGCGGTGCCTGCGCCGTGCGCGTACCGGGTGCCACCAGCGGCAGCACCGGCAGCGCCGGGTCGGCCACGCCGTCCCACCAGTGCGGCGGCAGCTGCTGCTGCGGGTTGTCGGCCAGCACGATCCAGCACAGCGCGGCTTCGATCGCGCCGGACGCGCCCAGCGTGTGCCCGGTCAGCGGCTTGGTGGAACTGGCCGGCACGGTGGTGCCCAGCACCTGCGCAACCGCCTGGCTTTCCATGGCGTCGTTGTGGCCAGTGGCGGTGCCGTGCAGGTTCACGTAATCCACCTCCTGCGCGGCCCAGCCGGCACGCTGCAGGGCCTGCTGCAGCGCGTCGATGGCACCCAGGCCCTGCGGATCGGGTGCGGACATGTGGTGCGCATCGGCCGATTCACCCCAGCCGGCTAGCCGCACGCCGCCCGGCTCGCGGGTCAGCAGGAACAGCGCGGCGCCTTCGCCGATGTTGATGCCACTGCGGTGCTGCGAGAACGGATTGCAGCGCTGCGGCGATACCGATTCCAGTGCGCTGAAACCGGCCACGGTGAAACGGCACAGCGAATCGGCGCCACCGGCGATGACGGCGTCGACAACACCGGTGCGCAGCATGCGTGCGGCCGACATCAGTGCCTTGGCGCTGGACGAACAGGCGGTGGACAGCGTCCATGCCGGGCCCTGCGCGCCACTGCGCTGGCGCACGAACTGGGCGGCAGTGCCCATTTCCTGTTGTGCGTAATCGAACCCTTCGGGCCAGTGGCTCTGCTCGGCGCGGGTGCGCAGCGCCTGTTCGGATTCACCGATGCCCGAGGTGCTGGTGCCCAGCACCACCGCCACGCGGGACGCACCATAGCGGGCAATGGCCGCGGCAACCGACGGCGCGATCTGTGCCAACGCCACGTCCAGCAAAGCATTGTTGCGGCCGCGCAGGGCCGCCGGCAGATCGTCCAGCGCCGGCAACGGCGTGCGCACTTCACCCAGTGCCAGGGTCTGCCCCGGCAGCAGCGTGTGGTTGTCGCTGAGCCCACCCGGGGCATCGGCGAACAGCGCGGCGGCCACCTCGGCACGGCCCGCGCCCAGCGCGCAGACCACACCCAGGTCGTTCAGGAAAATCGGTGCGGTCATTCGTGCTGCCCGGCCATGTCGATCGATTCAATGCGCAGGGCGTAACCCTCGGCGCGGTTGTCCAGTTCCACGCTGCCATCGGCGCGGCGCTGCAGCAGCAGCCACACCGTGCCGTCGCGTGAGAGCGTGCGCTGCTGGCCGTCGTCGGCCACCTGCCAACCCGGCGGCAATGCCGCGGCAATCGCGGCGGTCGGCCACAGCGCGAACTGCAGATCGTCCAGCACGCGCTCGGCACGCACCTGCGGCGGAAGCCACGGCGCGCGCTGCTGGGTCAGCTGCTGGCCATCCCACTGCAGGCGCACGCCGGTCTGGCCCATGGCCTGCACCGCCAACTGCACCTGCTGGGCATCGGCTTCCAGCAGCGCGTCCAGGTCGCGTTCGTGGCTGCCGAAGCGGAAATGCAATTGCTGCTGCAGCGCCAGCGGCGCCGGCAGACTGGCCGGCGGCAGGCGCAGCGGCGGCAGTTCGACCAGGGGCCGCGGCATGCGGCTGGCACAGGCGGCCAGCAGCACGCACAGCAGCACGGCCGTGAAACGGACGATCAGGCGCTGCACAATTCCTCCAGCACACGCATGCGGCGGCCGCTGTCATCGGCCACGTACGGGTTCTTGGTATCCCACGCATAGCCGGCCAGGATGGAGCTGATCATGTCGCGCACGGCAGGCTGCTGCTCGGGGTGGTAGATGATTTTCTGGAAACCGCCCTGGTACCAGGCTTCGACGAAGCGGCGGAAGGTCTTCACGCCGGCGCGCAGCGGAATGGAGAACTCCGCTTCCCAATCGACGGTTTCACCGGCGTAGCGGCGCTTCAGGCATTCGCTGGCCAGCTGCGCCGACTTGAAGGCGATGGTGACGCCGGAGGAGAACACCGGATCGAGGAACTCGCCGGCATTGCCCAGCAGCGCGTAACCCGGGCCCCACAGCGAACTGACGTTGGCCGAATAGCCGGTGATGCGGCGCACCGGCAGCACCGCCCATTCGGCGTTGGCCAGCAGGCGGGTCAGGTTCGGGTCTTCGCCCACGATGGCCTGCAGCTTCTGCAGATCGTCGCCCTCGTAGCGTTCGAAGAACGACGGTTCGGCCACCACGCCCAGCGAGCAGCAGCCGTTGGAGAACGGAATGGTCCAGTACCAGACGTCGATGTGCTCGGGGTGGGTGGTGATGAGGATCTTGTTGCGGTCGAAATCGGCTTCGGCCGGAATGTTGTCGCGCACGTGGCAGAAGATCGCCCCGCGCACCGGGAAGTTCGACGGCGATTCCAGGTCCAGCAGGCGCGGCAGCAGGCGTGCGAAGCCGGAGGCATCGAGGATGAAGTCGGCCTGGATGCGGTACTCGCTGCCGTCGGGACGGCGCACGCTGACCACCGGCTGTTCGCCCGGCTCGACCGCCAGCACTTCATCGCCGAAGCGCAGCGTGGTGCCCATGCGCTCGGCGCCACGCGCCAGCACGTTGTCGAAGTCGGCGCGCTGCACCTGGTAGGTGGTGCCCCAGCCCGGCGAGAACTTCTGGCGGAAATCGAAGGCCGTGCGCGCTTCGCCATGTACGAAGGCCGCGCCGTTCTTGTACTGGAAGCCCGCTTCCACCACGTCCTGCAGCAGGCCGGCCGCTTCGATGTATTCCATGCTCTGCGGCAGCAGGCTTTCGCCGATCGAGAAGCGCGGGAACTGCTGGCGCTCCAGCATCAGCACCTGGCGCCCCTGCTGGCGCAGCATCGCGGCGGCCACCGAACCGGCAGGACCTGCACCGATGATCAGGATTTCAGTACGTTCGACAGCATCCACAGCAGTGTTCATCGGGGCGTCCTTGTTGCTCGATCAGGTGGAAAAAAGGGAATACGGCGGTGCCGTTGTCATGCCGGCGGCAGGTCGTGCGGCGGTGGCCGGAACAGCGGCGAGATCAGCCAGACCAGGCCGATGCCGAACAGCAGGGTGAGACCAAACGCGCGCAGCGCCGGGGTCTGCGACAGGCCGAGCAGGCCGAACGACAGCCAGGTGCTGGCCGCGCCCACGCACACCGCCAGCCAGGCACTGGCATCGCCGCGGTGCTCGATCAGGAAGATGCCGTAGTCGATGCCCATGCCCAGCAGCAGCATCAGCGCCAGCACGTTGAACAGCTGCAGCGGCTGCCCGAACAGGCCCAGCAGGCCCAGGGTGAGCGCACCGGCTATCAGCGTGGGTGCGAACACCCGCCACGCCTGGCGGCGATAGCGCAGCCACAGCGCGCCGAACACCAGCGCGATGCCGACCAGCAGCAGGCCGCCCATCAGCTTGCGGTAGTGGCCCAGCAGCTTGGAGAAATCGGCAGTGCGATCGACCCAGCGCACGCCGGGCAGGCCTTCGGCCGCGCCCTGCAGGGTGGCCAGCGCATCGGCACGCGACAGGTCGTCCACCATCACCACGCTGACCTTCTGCCCGCCCACGCTGCCCACCCACAGGTGGCGGAACGGCTTGGACGCTGGCGAGGCCAGGAACGCCTGCGCGGTCAGCGGACCGGCAGCGAAATCCGGGCGCGGCAGCGGTTCGCCCACCGCTTCGCCCACCGCCGACAACACGCCCGGTTCGACCTTCGCGGTCAACGCCGCATCGGCCTGTTGGCGCGCCGGCGACGGCAGCCAATCGCTGATCGCACGGTAGCCACCGATGCGTTTGTCGTGGGCCAGCACGCGCAGGCGCCCGGTCAGCGCTTCTTCGCGCTGCAGCAGCTGTGCGTCATCTTCGCCCTGCACCAGGTAGAACTGCGCCGGGCTGGGCATGCCCAGCAACTGGCTCAGGCGGATCTGTTCGGCCATCAGCGCCGGCGGCGATGACTGCAGGCTGCGCAGATCGTCGTTGCTCTGCAGGCGCGCGATGCCGATGGCCGACAGCGCCAGTGCAGCGACGATGAATACCGTGACCGGGCGCGTACCGTGCAGGCGCGGGAAGCGCTCCAGGGTGTTGCCCAGCCACTGCGAGAAACGGGTCTGGCGGATGTCACCACCGTCCAGCCACGGGAACCAGAAGATCACCGTCAGGAACGCAGCCGCCAGGCCCACCACCGAGAACAGCGCCATCTGCCGCAGGCCGGGGAACGGGGCCAGGCCCAGTGCCAGGTAGGCCAGCGCGCTGGTCAGCAGGGCCAGCCACAGGCCGGGCAGCAGGTGCCGCAGCAGCTTCCAGCGGCGGTCCGCCGGTTCGGCCTGGCGCGAGGCAAACCAGTGGATGCCGTAGTCCTCGGCCACGCCCACCAGCGATGCACCGAAGACCAGGGTCAGCACGTGGACCTTGCCGAACACCAGCACGGTGACCGCCAGCGCCACGCCACAGCCGATCAGCAACGAGGCGGCCACCAGCAGGATGGGGCGCAGCGAACGGAACGCCAGCCAGACCAGCAGCAGCACGGCGGCCAGCGAGCCCCAGCCGATGGTGTTGATTTCCTGGTTGGCCTGCACGGCCGCCGCTTCGGCATGCAGCGGCACGCCGGCATGCAGGATCTCCAGATCCGGCGCGGCGGCCTTGGCGGCCTGGCCGGCACGTTCCAGCAGGCCGTCGATATGGCGTTCGCCATCGAGCTGGAACGCCGAGCCCGGCGTATCGAACTGCAGCGCGGCCCAGTGCTTGCCTTCGGCTTCCAGCAGGCCGTCATCGCCCAGGCGCAGGCCCGAACCCTGTGCCTGCTGCTGCCACCACTGCGGCCACAGCGACAGCGGGTCCTGCCGCCAATCGGTCAGCCGCGGTGCGCCCATCGGCCCGTACAGCGCGCCCAAGGCCTGTTCGGCCAGCGCACCCGGTTCGGCCTGCTGCAACTGTTCGCGCTGGCCTGGGGTCAGCAGGCGGTCGCGGTACGGCGCGTAGAACGCGCGCGCTTCATCGAACCAGCCTTCGATCGAGCCACTGGGGACCAGCAGCCCGCTGTCGGCATCGCCGGCCATCGCCGTGGCGAAGGCCGCCTGCGCGCGCTTGGCGGCGGCGCCATCGGTACTGCCCAGCAGCACCACCACCTGGCGCGAACTGCCATCGGCAATGCGCCGGGTGACATCGCTCAACAGGCGATCATGTGCATCCTGCGGTAACAGCGCCAGGATGTCGGTGTCGATCCGCGACTGTTCGCTCCACAGCCGCCACTGCTGCACGCCCAGCACCAGCAGCACCAGCAGCCAGGCAATGCCCAGCCAGTGCCACCAGCGGCGCAGGCGGTCCGCTCCGTTCGCGCTACCCAGATCAGTCAAAGCGGCGCGCCTCGTCGGCATTCAACGTGGCCGGTGCTTCGCTCAGCGCGCTGAACTGGATCTGCGTGCGGTCCTTGTTGGCCTCCACGATCTGCACCTGGCGCACGTAGCGGTCGCCCTGCAGGGTCAGCGATTCGAAAGCCTTGGCCAGCATCGCCGACTTCGGGGTCAGCTTCAGCGTCCAGCCCTGCCCTTCGCGGCTGGCCTGCACATTGAACTGGCTGGACAGCGCCTGCACGTCACCGCTCATCAGCGCGAACATGATCGCGTTCACCGAGCGCATGGCCGGCTGCTGCCGCGCATCCAGTTCGACCCGGGTGCTGCCGTCGCGCTGGCGGCTGAGGATGCGGTCGGCGGTGACCACCACTTCCGAGGGGAAGGGCTTGAGCGTGGTCCAGATGACGCCGTGCTGGCGCGCGACCACGAACTGGCCCTGCGAACGCAGCGGGTTCTTGAAGCCGCTGACCTGCTTTTCCTGGGTGAACTGGCCACGCAGCACGTCCGGCCGCGCCACCGCCTGGGTGATCGCATCCACCGCCGGGTCGGCGGCCTGGGCCAGCGGCGCGGCGGCCAGCAGCAACGCGCACAGCAGCGCGCGCGGAACAGTGAACAGGGTCTTCATGGTGCAGGCACTCCCAGGCGCTGCCACAGCACCGGCGGGCACTGGTACAGCATTTCCTTGCTGGCCGCGTCCACCGCGACCTGGATGGTCATTGCACGGGTCAAGCGCTGGCCGCTGCCCGCATCGAAGATTTCGTACTCGATCTTCAGCCGGTTTTCCCATTCCACGATGCGCGCCACGATGCGCAGCGGCTGGTTGAACAGCAGCGGGCGCACGTACTTCACCCGTGCATCGACCACCGGCCACAGGTAGCCCGATTCGAGCATCTGCGGGTAGTCGTAGTCGTAGCGGCCGAGCAGCGCGCAGCGCGCGATCTCGAAATACTTGAAGTAGTTGCCGTGCCAGACCACGTTCATCGGATCGCAGTCATGGAAGGCGGGGGTCAGGGTGATTTCCCCGACCAGTTCCGTGTGTTCATTCACCGGCATACAGTTCCCAGCGTTGCGCGCGGATCTCCACCAGCAGTTCCCGCAGTTCGCGATCCAGCGCGCGGTCTTCTTCGACCAGGGCGATGCGCTGCCCCAGGTCGGCGTACATGTCGGCCAGACTGCCATGCAGCTGCGCGTTCAGGCCAACCCGTTCGCGCAGGGCCAGGCCCTGGCGGGCGGCGATCAGCATGGCCGCCACCACCTGCTCGGTCAGTTCGATCACGCGCAGGCAGTCGCGCGCGGCGATGGTGCCCATGCTGACCTTGTCCTGGTTGTGGCATTCGGTGGAACGCGAGAACACGCTGGCCGGCATGGTCTGCTTCAGGGCTTCGGCGGTCCACGCCGACACGCTGATCTGCAGCGCCTTCAGGCCATGGTTGATGGCCGCGCGCGGGCCGGTGGCCGCCGACAGGTTGGCCGGCAGGCCGTGGTTATAGCGGGCGTCGACCACCAGCGCCAGCTGCCGGTCCAGCAGGTCGGCCACGTTGGCCACGGTGTTCTTCAGCGTATCCATCGCCAGCGCGATGTGGCCACCGTAGAAATGACCGCCATGCAGGATGCGCTCGCCGTCGGCATCGATCAGCGGGTTGTCGTTGGCGCTGTTCAGTTCGGTTTCGATCAGCTGGCGCAGGAACGGCAGGCTGTCTTCCAGCACACCGATCACGTGCGGCGCACAGCGCAGCGAATAGCGGTCCTGCAGGCGCTGTTCGTTGCGCGGCGGGCGCTCGCTGTGCAGGTCGCTGCGCAGGCGCGCGGCAATGCGGCCCTGGCCGGGGTGCGGCTTGGCGGCGAACAGGGTTTCATCGAAGTGGTGCGCGTTGCCGTCGCTGGACAACACGTTGAAGGCGGTCAGGCGCGTGGCCATGCGGGCCAGGTAGTCGGCGCGCTGCCAGGCCAGGCAGGCCAGGCCGGTCATCACCGCGGTGCCGTTCATGATCGCCAGGCCTTCCTTCGGGCGCAGCTTCAGCGGGGTCATGCCGATCTTCGCCAGCACCGGACCGGCCGCCTGTACCTGGCCTTCGAACAGCACCTCGCGCTCGCCACACAGCACGGCGGCCACGTAGGACAGCGGGGTCAGGTCACCACTGGCGCCGACCGAGCCTTCGGCCGGGATCAGCGGCAGCACGTCGTGCTGCAGCAGGGTGGCCAGGCCTTCCAGCAGCGGCACGCTGACGCCGGACATGCCGCGCACCAGCGAGGCCAGGCGCGCGGCCAGCACGGCGCGCGTTTCCGCCGGGTCCAAGTAACGGCCCAGGCCGCAGCCGTGGTAGGTGTACAGGTGGTGCGGCAATTCAGCCACCAGCGCCGGCGGAATGTTCACCGTGCACGAATCGCCGTAGCCGGTGGTCACGCCATAGATCACCCCGTCCTCGCGCAGCAGGCGGTCGAGGAAATCGGCGCCGCGCTGGATGTGCGCGCGGAACGCGGGCGCTTCGCTCAGGGCGGCCTCGCACTGGCGCTGGGCCAGCGCCACCACGTCTTCAATGGTCAGCGGTGCATCACCGAAACGGCATACGGGTACGGCGTCAGTCGTCATGGGGGGCCTGATCCCAGAAGGGGAAGAAATTGAACCAGTCCAACGGGGACTGGATGACCTGGAGTTCCAGCCAGCGCGCGAAGCGCTGCGCCTGTTCGGCCAGGGCGGCATCACGCGAGCCGCGCGGCAGCACCACGCGTTCGGCGAACTGTTCAAATGCCACGCGATAGCCATCGCCATCGTGCAGGCAGGACATGGTGTAGACCGGGCAGGCCAGCGCAGAGGCCAGCACATAGGCACCAATCGGGAACGGCGCGCGGTGGCCCAGGAAATCGGCCATCACGCTGCGACCGCCCTGCACCGGCACACGGTCGCCGACGATGGCCACGAAGCCGCCGGCGGCGACCTTGTCGGCCAGCAGCATCGCCGTGGCCGGGCCCATTTCCGTCACCTGCACCAGCTCCACCGCGGCCAGCGGGTCCAGCCGCTGCAGCAGGCGATTGAAGCGCTGCGCATGGGCGGTGTGCACCAGCACGGTAATGCGGAAGCCGGGCACCTGTTCGGCCAGCACCTGGCACAGTTCCAGGCAGCCGATATGCGCGGTCAGGATCAGGCCGCCTTCGCGGCGCGCGATCTTGCCCAACACCAGGTCGCGCTGCAGGTGGATGCGTTCGGGCGGGTAGCGCCCACCCAGGCCCAGCAGCTTGTCCAGCAGGGTATCGGCGAAGCTGAAGAAGTGGCGCAGGCTGTCGCGCCAGGTGGGCGCATGGCCCAGCGCACCGCTGTGCGCCTGCAGCCGCTGCAGGTACTGCATCGACGCCTGGCGGCCGACACGGTTGCCCAGCCAGTGGCAGGCCACCACCGGCCACACGCACAGGTGGAACGGCCAGCGCCCGAACCAGCGGTGCACCCAGCACAGGAACAGCACACCGGCCACCGAGGTGGATTCACCGATGTCGGCCCAATGCGGTGCGTCCTGCGTGCGCGCCATGTCAGCCCTGGCCCCGCAGGCGGCGCCACAGCATGCGCGGCGCGCGCGGCAGCATGCCGAAGAACAGGCGGGTGTGCATGCGGCTGATGCGCACGTTGTCGCGCCACACATCGAAGTGCGACACACCATCGGCCGGATAGGTCACGCGCGTGGCCAGGTGCTCCACCGGCACCTGCCGCCAGTACAGGCGGACCATGATTTCGGTATCGAAATCCATGCGCCGGCCGATGGTTTCCTGGCCGACCAGGGCCAGCACCGGCGGCAGCGGATACACCCGGAAGCCACACATGGTGTCGCGCAGGTGCAGCGACAGCGTGTTGATCCAGACCCAGATATGGGTGGCGTAGCGACCGTACAGGCGCGCCTTGGGCACGCTGGCATCGTAGGCGGGAATGCCGCAGATCACCGCCTGCGGGCGGGCCCGGGCAGCGGCGATGAAGCGCGGCAGATCGCCAGTGTCATGCTGGCCGTCGGCATCGATCTGCAGCACATGGCTGTAGCCGAGCCGGGCCGCTTCGGCAAAGCCGGCCAGCATGGCGCCGCCCTTGCCCTGGTTCTGGTCCAGCCGCAGCAGATCGACGCCGGGCTGCGTGGACAACGCGTGCAGCACGGCCGCGCACGCAGGCGATGATCCATCGTCCACCAGCAGGCACGGCAGGCCCGCGGCCTGCACGCCCTGCACCACGGCGCCGATGGCGTGTTCGTGGTCGTACACGGGAATGACCACCAGCGGCGCGAAGGCGCCCCCGGTTGGCGCCGGCTCAGTGCGCATCGGTCAGGATCACCTTGCCGCTGGCATGCACGCCGTGCAGGGAGGTGTAGCGGAAGGTCAGCACGCCGCGCGGCGCATCCCAGTCCAGCTGCAGGGTCAGTTCGTCGCCGGGCCGCGCCACCTTCTGGAACTTCACCACGTCCATGCGCACGAAGCCGGCCGGCAGATCGAAGGCCTGGCGGCCGAAGCGCACCGCCCAGTCCAGCTGGGCCACGCCGGGCAGGATCGCCGCCTGCGGGAAGTGGCCCTGGAACGCACGCAGCGCCGGGGCCAGGGTCATGCGCAGGGTCGCGCTGGCGTCGCCGCGCTGGTCCCACTGCGGCACCGGCAGCAACGGCTGGAACAATGCCGCCAGCGCCGCCTGGGTCACCTTGCCCTGGGCATTGATCGGCAGTGCCTGCACCAGCCGCCAACGGCGCGGGCGGGTCACCGCATCATGGCCCTGCGCCAGGCGGGCGCCCAGCCGCTGGCCCAGTGCGCGACGCGCGGCATCACCGGCCTCGGCCAGCGCCGGATCGGCGGGCACCACCACGGCGGCCAGTTGTTCACGGTGCCCCTGCAGCACCAGCACGCGCGCGTCCTCCACTTCGGGGTCTTCGCGCAGGGCGCGTTCCAGCGCGTCCAGCGAAACCCGGCGCTCTTCGATCTTGACGATGCGGTCGGCACGCCCCAGCAGGCGGAAGCGGCCATCGGCCAGGGCTTCCACCCGGTCCTGGGTCCGCCACCAGTCGGCGCTCTCCAGATGCGCCGAGGCCACGGCCAGGCAACCTTCTTCAATGCGCCACTGCACGCCCGGCAGCGGCTGCCACGGCGGCATGTCGGTGTCCCAGCGGCGCCAGGCGATGCCGCCGGTCTCGCTGCTGCCATACACCTCGGTGGGTGCCACGCCCAGCCAGCCGCGCACCTGTCGTGCGGCGTCTTCGGGCAGCGGGCCGCCGGAAGAAAACACTGCGCGCAGGCGCCCATGCAGGCTCGCCCAGTCCAGTTGTTCGGGCAGGCGCTTGAGGTGCGCCGGGGTCGCCACCAGCACGCTGTCGGCGGCGGCCAGGGTCGCGACCAGGTCTTCATGGAAGAACCGCCGCGGCTGCACCGGCCGCCCCGCCGCCAGCGGCCACAGCACGCGGAACAGCAGGCCGTAGATATGCTGGTGGGACACGGTGCCGTGCACCTGCGCGCCCTCCACCTGCGCACCGAAGGCCGCCTGCAGCGCATCGACCTCGCGCGCCAACTGGTCCATGCGCTTGCTGATCGCGCTGGGCTGGCCGGTGCTGCCGGAGGTGAACACGCACAGTTCGCAGGCGCGCTCATCCAGCGCGTGCAGCGCGCCATCGATCGGAGCAGCGGGAACCAGCGGCCGGTAATCGGCCGAGACGTCGCCGGCAAAGCCTGCGACCTGCGGCTGCAGCGCCTGCAGGGTGGCCGGCAGGTTGTCGGCGGCCAGGAACACGCGCTTGCCGGCATGCCACGCGCCGAACAGCGCCGCGGCGAAGGCGATGGCATCGTCGAAATACAGCGCCCAGTCGCGGCCATCGGCTGCGGCGAACGCGTCACGCCAGGCCACCACACGCTGGCGCAGCACGCTGTGGTCCAGCGCCACCTCGCCACACAGACCGACCGGGCGACCCGGCTGCGCGGTGACCATCAGGCGGTCCAGGGCGATCCACTCAGCCATGCGCATGTGCCGCCTTCACCCGCCGCCGCACCAGCCATTCACCTGCAAACAACACGCCCATCATCACGTACGCCAACAGTCCGTTGTAGAGCATCCAGACCCGATCCGACGCGTACAGCGCGGTGAGCAGGGCCAGGCCTCCGTTGAAAACAAAAAAGCCGCACCACACCTGGGTGACGCGACGGGTATAGACCACCGCGAACGGTGGCAGATCCGGTTCCTGCAGGCGCGCCAGGCGCTCCACCAGCGGCGGGCCGAAGCGCAGGCTGGTGGCGAACACGCACAGCATCACCACGTTCACCAGCGCGGGGTACAGCTTCAGCGGCAATGCCTGGTTGAGGACGGTGGCCAGCCCGGCCAGCAGGCCGGCACCGGCGGCGGCGGCCCACCACAGCGGTTGCCGGGTGGTCAGCGCGCGCAGCAGGGCCAGGCCGAACAGCAGCAGCGACAGCCAGCGTGGCTCGAAGCGGCCCATCGCGGCGTACACCAGCACGGGGTAGGCCAGCGAAAGCGCTGCCACCACGACCACGCGTGCCCGAGCCATGGCCGTGCCGTCTGCGCTGCAGTCAGGCGGCAGCCTGACCAGGCAGCAGGCCATGCACGACATCGACGATGTCCTGCACGGTGCGCACGGCCTTGAAGGCTTCCGGCTGCAGGTTGCGGCCCAGCAGCGGCTTCAGCTGCACGATCAGGTCGACCGCATCGATGCTGTCGATGTCCAGGTCGTCATACAGGCGCGCCTCCGGGGTGATCCGGGCCGGCTCGATCTCGAAGCTGTCGGTCAGGATGCGGACGATGCGCTCGAAAAGTTCATTCTTGGTCATGGCTGTTCCTGCGCCTTACGACTGGCGGGCGGCGACGAACTCGCCGAGCGCGCGCACGCTGGAGAAATGGCGACGGGTTTCTTCAGAGTCGGCCGAGAGGCTGACACCGTACTTCTTCTGCAGCGCCAGGCCCAGTTCCAGCGCATCGATCGAGTCGAGGCCCAGGCCTTCAACGAACAGCGGCGCGGTCGGATCGATGTCCTCCGGCGTGATGTCCTCCAGTGACAGCGAGGAAATGATCAATTCCTTGATCTCGTGCTCAAGTGCTTGCACGGGTCGGATCTCCAGACAGGTCGAAATAACGAGTGAGGTGGTCGGTGACGCGACGGGCCGCCAAGGCATCCCCCCTCGGCGAGTCATCTTCGGCCAGGAACGGCGCGATCGCGATATCTTCGCCGATCTGCAGCTGAACGTGAAAACGACGTGAGGGCACACGATACCACTTCTGGCCCTTGGTCAGCGTGGGCGGGGTGCAGGTAATGCGCACCGGGGTGATGTCCAGCCGGCCGCGCACGGCAATGTTGGCCGCGCCGCGCTGCAGGCGCAGCGGCTGGCCCGGCACGGTGCGGGTGCCTTCCGGGAAGATGACCAGGGTGCCGCCGGCGTGCACGGCTGCCACGCAGTCATCCACCAGCCCGGCGCCATCGTCGTTGGCGATGTAGCCAGCGGCGCGCACCGGGCCGCGCATGAACGGGTTGCAGGCCACCGCCCGCTTCACCACGCAGTCGGCGTTGGGCAACAGGGCGATCAGGCAGACCACGTCGATCAGTGTGGGGTGGTTGGCCAGCACCAGCAGGCCGTCGCGCTGCAGGCGCTCGCGTCCTTCCACGTGCAGGGTCATCACCCCCAGCCGGCACATCAGCCAGACGTGGCTGGCAAACGCGCCCTGCACCACCCGTCGCGCACGCCGTCGCCGCGCCACCGGGTCGCGCATCAGCAGCAGCAGGGGCATTACGAACACGCCCAGCAGCAACCCGCCCACACCGAAGGCAGCAAAGCTCAGGCCGGTGCCGAACACCCGCCAGGCGTGATCGAGGCGGCGCAGCGCCTCAGACACGGCGGCTCCAGCACCAGCGCTGGCCCTGGCTGACGTGCTCCAGGCTGGCGTCCTGGCCAAGCAGGAAGCGGTGCAGGTCCAGCGCGTGCGGCAGCAGGCCCGGGGCGGTCTGCGGCTCGCCCTCGGCCGCCTGCCAGGCCAGGCGCAGGCCGGTACCGGCGGCGGCGACCGGTGCCAGTCGCCAGCACCAGGCGAAGAACGGGTCGGGTTCGTCGGCGAATTCCGCGTAAACGTCGGGCAACGGCGATTCGTAGACCACGATGCGCACTTCCGGCGCACCATCGGCCAGCAGCCCCACCGCTTCCAGGCAGGCCGCTTCCACGGTGGCCTGGCCGGCGGCCAGCGCCAGGTAGTTGCCGCGGTGGCCGCGGGCGATGGAATACAGCGCGGCGATGGCGTTGTGCACCGACAGCCCGAAGCCGGTGGGCGACAGCGGCTCGTTGGCCGCCAGCGAGCCCAGCAGTTCCATTGAACGGGCAACGTCCCCATGGCGGCTGGCGAACACCAGCGGCACCTGGCTGTCGGCGCCCTGCCCGTCTTCGCACCAGCAGGCGGTCTGGATGGCCATGCGGCCCAGGCGCTCGATGCGGCGCCGCTGCATGGCGGGAATTTCGGCCAGCGCAGGCGTGCCCTCACCCTGCGGCAGGAACGGCGTGCGGGCCCAGTCCATCCATTGGCTGCGTTCGGTCAGCCCGGGTGCCCAGGCAGCCCAGTCGACTACGGAAAATTCAATCATTACCGGTGATGTTTGGATGGGCAAACAATAGGCACGAGCCATTTACGGCGACGCGCGGCAGCCCCCCATTCCTGCAGCCGTGCGTCCGTCCAGGACGTCGCCGGCAGCCCCCCTGGCGGCCGGAAAGGAGCGCACGCTAGCACGTCCGGCGCAGGGAATACATGTTTCACAAACCCCAACGGGCAGCGGTCACCGTCCGCTGCCGTGGGTCACGCCTCAGTGGTAACCGGCGCCGGCGTGCACCTTGCCGCGGAACACCCGGTACGACCATGCGGTATAGCCCAAGATGACCGGCAGCAGCATCACCAGCCCGACCAGGCTGAAGCCCAGCGACGAGGCCGGGGCCGCGGCCTGCCACAGGGTCATCGACGGCGGCAGCAGGTAGGGCCACATGCCCAGCACCAGACCGGCGAAGCCGAGCACGAACAGGCCCAGGCTGAGCAGGAACGGCGGCAGGTCGCGGCGCGGGTGGGTGGCACTGCGCCAAAGCGCGGCCGCCACCGCCAGGGTCAGCAGCGGAACGGGCGACAGCCACCAGAAGTTGCCATCACTGAACCAGCGGTCCATCAGCCGCGAGTGCAGGAACGGCAGCCAGCTGCTGACCAGGCCCATCGCCACGATCACCGCGGCCACCAGCGGCCGGGTCAGCTGCCGCGCCAGTGCCTGCACGCGCCCTTCGGTCTTCAGGATCAGCCAGGTGCTGCCCAGCAGCGCGTAACCGGCCACCAGCGCGGCACCGGTCAGCATCGCGAACGGGCTGAACCAGACGAACGCCCCACCGCTGAAGCGACCCTCCAGCAGCGGAATGCCCTGCACCAGGGTGCCCAGGATCACGCCCTGGGCGAAGGTCGCCAGCAGCGAGCCCAGGCCGAAGGCCACGCTCCACAGCCGCCGCGAACGGTGCGCCTTGAAGCGGAATTCAAAGGCCACGCCGCGGAACACCAGCGCCACCACCAGCAGCAGCACCGGCAGGTACAGCGCTGACAGCAGCACCGCATAGGCCTTGGGGAACGCGGCCAGCAGGCCGGCACCGCCCAGCACCAGCCAGGTTTCGTTGCCGTCCCAGATGGGCGCGGCAGTGTTCATCATCAGGTCCAGCTGTTCCTCGTCTTCGGCGAACGGGGCCAGGATGCCGATGCCCAGCACGAAGCCATCCAGCACCACATACATCAGCACGCCGAAGCCGATCACCGCGAACCATGCCACCGGCAGCCAGGTCATCAGGTCCATCTCAGCGCTCCTCCAGCGGTTCATCGGCCGCCGACAGCGGGCGCGCCGGGGTGTGGCTGCCATGGTCCAGCGACGGCCCGTGGTCATGGGGCTGGGGGCCATGGCGCAGGATCTTCACCAGGTACCAGATGCCCCAGCCGAACACGAAGGCGTAGCCGACCACGTAGACCGCCAGCGACAACGCGGTCATCCACGCGCTCTGCGGACCCACTGCATCGGCGGTGCGCAGCACGCCGTACACCACCCAGGGCTGGCGGCCCATCTCGGTCACGAACCAACCGGACACCAAGGCGATGAAGCCGCTGGGCAGCATCCAGTTCCAGCCGCGCAGCAGCCACGGCGAATCCAGCAGCTTCTTCCGCCACAGCTGCACGGCTGAGACCCAGGCCAGCAGCAGCATCAGCGTGCCCAGCCCGACCATGATGCGGAAGGCGAAGAACACCGGCGTCACCGGCGGCCGCTCGCTGGCCGGTACCGACGTCAGCGGATCGAAGGTGCCGTCCAGTGAATGGGTCAGGATCACGCTGCCCAGCTTGGGGATGGCCACTTCGAAATCGTTGCGCTGCTCTTTCTCGTTGGGCAGGGCGAACACCACCAGCGGCACGCCTTCGCCTTCCTTGCTTTCGTGCCAGTGCGCCTCCACCGCGGCGATCTTCATCGGCTGGTGCTTCAGCGTGTTCAGGCCATGCATGTCGCCGACGAAGATCTGCACCGGCACAGTCAGCGCGGCGAAGGCCACGGCGGCGATCAGCATGCGTCGCCCAGCTTCGACGTGCGTGCCCTTGCGCAGGTACCACGCGCCCACGCCACCGATCACGAAACAGGTGGTGATGAACGAGCCCAGCGCCATGTGCGCCAAGCGGTACGGGAAGGACGGGTTGAACACCACCTGCCACCAGTCCACCGGGTGCACGATGCCGTTGATCATTTCGTAGCCGGCCGGCGTATGCAGCCAGCTGTTGGATGACAGGATCCAGAAGGTGGAGAACAGCGTGCCCAGCGCCACCATGCAGGTGGACAGGAAGTGCAGGCGCGGCGAGACCCGGCCCCAGCCGAACATCATCACGCCCAGGAAGCTGGCTTCCAGGAAGAACGCGGTCAGCACTTCATAGGTCAGCAGCGGGCCGATCACGGTGCCGGCCACTTCGCTCAATCGCGGCCAGTTGGTGCCGAACTGGAAGGCCATGACGATGCCGCTGACCACGCCCATGCCGAAGGACACGGCGAAGATCTTCTGCCAGAAGAAGTAGAGATCGCGCCAGACGGGCAACTTCGTGCGCAACCAGCGCCATTCAACGAAGGCCAGCCAGCTGGCGGTGCCGATGGTGAAGGCGGGGAACAGCACATGGAAACTGATGACGAATCCGAACTGGATCCGCGACAACAACAACGCGTCCAAGGGACGCCTCCTGCCGGGTACGGGTGGGATACCGGACCACTTTAGGAGGATTTGGTTAAGGTGGGATGCGACCGGGTGACGCGCTGCTTCACTATGTCGCAGGGGCGGTCAGACACCGCCGGGCATGGCCGCGCCCCATGACCGGCGGGCGCCGATCCGACGAACGCATCGCCATGCGCGGGGACCCTGCCCCTGGGCCCGGTGCCGATTCGCCGGGCATGGCCCGGCGCTACCCTGCAATCGGCCGAGGAAGCACCGGGCCATGCCCGACGGGGGCTTCACCGCCAGAAATACCAGGCGCCGGCGGCCAGCAGCGCACACACCAGCAGCACCTGCACCACCACGTAGCCCACGCCGCTGTCGCGGGTTTCCGTCTGCAACCGCTGCCGCAGCGCCTCGCTCACATCGGGCACGGCGTCCTCCTGCTCGCGCAGCGCGCGCGACAGCGCGCGCGCATCGGCATCGCGGGGGTCGTTGGCTTCGCTCACAGCAGCTCTCCGGCGGTGGCGTGTCGGGTCAGGTCCTGCTTCAGGATCTGCCGCGCGCGGTACAGGTGGCTCTTGATGGTACCGCGTGGCAAGCCGGTCACCTGCTCGATCTCGACCAGGTCGAAATCCTCCAGGTAGTGCAGGCCCACGATCAGGCGCTGCGGCGGGGTCAGCCGTTCCAGCGCCGCGCCGAGCTGGCGTCCAGCCTGCAGCGCCTCGCTCAGTTCCGCCGGGCCGCGGCCTTCGTCACCCACGCCCAGCTCCTCCGGCACGTCCACCGCCACCATCCACTGCGCCTCCAGACGCCGCCGGCGCAGGTACTGCAGCGCCGTGGTGTAGGCCACCCGCGAAACCCAGGTACGTAGCGATGATTCAAAGCGGAAGCGGTGCAGCTGGCGGAACACCGCCAGGAAGGTTTCCTGCAGCAGATCGGCCACCTGGTCGCGGTCGCCGACCATGCGCCCGATCACGTGCGCGCAGGTGCGCTGATGGGCCTGCACCAGCAGCGCAAACGCCGGCTGCGAGCCATCGATGATCGCCCGCACCAGCGCGCGGTCGTCGTCAGCGTCCGGCAGAGGCGCTACGGTGACGTCGCAGCGACGCCCCCGCAATGCGGCCAGTGCTCCGCCCAGCAGGCTCATGCGCGGGGCGCCCCCTGTGCCCGTGGCATGCCCGCCTCAGCCCTTGCGCAGCGCAGGACGAGTGAAATGCCAGGCCAGCAGCTGGCCCAGCCCGGCACTGCCGGCCAGCGCGGCGGCCGCGCCAAAGGTCAGCTCGCGCGCGCCCATCGCCTCCAGCAGGCCCATGGCCACGGCCAGGCTGACCAGGCTGATGCCCCAGCGCAGTGCGCCCTGGCGGCGGCGCTCTTCTTCCAGCACCGCCAGCGAACGGATCACCTCCTCCGGCACGTGCGGAGCGACCAGCTTGCTGCGGGCGCGGGCATCGGCCAGGGCATGGATCGCATAGGCGATGCAGATGAAGAGGGTGATCGGAATGAGTTCCTGCATGGTCGGGCTCCTGTACGGTGGATGATGCGGGTTCAGGAGATTGGATGCGCAGGACCGGCGACCGGTTGCATGGCTTTGCCGATCCCGCTGCCATGACCTGTGGCCCCCTCCCCCGGCGCGGGCGGCTGCTACCCTTGCCCGGTTTCCTCTTCTGGTGCCGTCCGCCCATGTCCCGAGTGCTGCCCCTGTCCCTTCTGCTGTCGGCCATCCTGGCCGCACCGGCCGCGCATGCCGCGCCCACGCCGATCACCATCGAACAGGCCATGGCCGACCCGGACTGGATCGGTCCGCCGGTGGAAAAGGCCTGGTGGTCGTGGAACAGCCAGCAGGTGGAGTACCAGCTCAAGCGCAATGGCAGCCCGGTGCGCGACACCTTCCGCCAGCCGCTGGCCGGTGGCGCCGCCGCGCAGGTGGCCGATGACCAGCGCGGCAGCCTGGACGTCGCCGATCCGGTCTACGACCGCACCCGCAGCCGCAGCGCCTTCGTGCGCAATGGCGATGTGTTCGTGCGCGACCTGCGCAGTGGCGCGCTGACCCAGCTGACCCGCAGCAACGAGCGTGCCACCGGGGTGAACTTCGCCGCCGACAACGGCGTGATCTGGCGCGTGGGCCAGAACTGGTTCCACTGGACCGCCGCCAGCGGCGTGCAGCAGGTGGCCAGCCTGAAGGCCGACAAGGACCCGGCCAGCAAGCCCAAGGATGACCTGCTGCGCGACCAACAGCTGCGCACCCTGGAAACCCTGCGCCGCGACCGTGACCAGCGCGAAGCGCTGAAGGACCAGGATCAGCGCTGGCGCCAGGCCGACCCGACCCGCGCGGCCGCACCGATCTACCTGGGCGCCGACGTGGAGATCGTCGACAGCCTGCTGTCGCCGGACCTGGGCCACCTGATCGTGGCCACCAAGGCCAAGGATTTCGATGACGGCCGCACCAGCAAGATGCCGCTGTACGTGACCGAATCGGGCTACGAGGAAACCGAAGACACCCGCACCCGCGTCGGCCGCAATGGCTTTGAGCCGCACACCCTGTGGTTCGTGGACGTGCGTACCGGCAAGGCGCAGAAGCTGTCGCTGTCGGGCCTGCCGGGCATCGGCACCGACCCGCTGGCCGAGCTGCGCCGCAAGGCCGGCAAGGACGCGCTGAAGGGCGACCGTAGCGTGCAGGTGATGAGCGACTTCATGGGCGGCGGCATGCGCTGGAGCGCCGATGGCCAGCAGGCCGCGGTGATGCTGCGCGCCAACGACAACAAGGACCGTTGGATCGTCAGTGTGGGCAACGATGGCCGCGTGCAGAACCGCCACCGGCTGACCGACAACGCCTGGATCAACTGGGGCTTCAACGATTTCGGCTGGATGGCCGACGGCCGCACGCTGTGGCTGCTTTCGGAGGAATCGGGCTACTCGCACCTGTACACCCAGGCCGGCACGGCCAAGCCGCAGGCGCTGACCGGCGGCAAGTGGGAAACCTCCGCGCCGGTGCTGTCGGCCGACGGCAAGGGCTTCTACTTCCTGTGCAACCAGCAGGCCCCGCACGACTACGAAGTCTGCGCAGTCGACACCGGCAGCCGCCAGGTGCGCGAACTGACCAGCCTGAACGGCGTGGAAGACTTCTCGCTGTCGCCGGACGGCCAGCAGCTGCTGGTGCGCTATTCCGGCGCCTACCTGCCGCCGCAGCTGGCGGTGGTGCCGAGTACCGGTGCTGGCCAGGCCCGCGTGCTGACCGACACCCGCACCGCCGAATACAAGGCGCGTGAGTGGGTGCAGCCGAAGCTGGTGGCGGTGCCGTCCAAGCACGGCGCCGGCGTGGTCTGGGCCAAGTACTACGAACCCGAGCACAAGGAACCGGGCAAGAAGTACCCGATCGTGATGTTCGTGCACGGCGCCGGCTACCTGCAGAACGTGCACCAACGCTACCCGGCCTATTTCCGTGAGCAGATGTTCCACAACCTGCTGGTGGAAAAGGGCTACATCGTGCTTGACATGGACTACCGCGGCAGCGAGGGCTACGGCCGCGACTGGCGCACGGCCATCTACCGCAACATGGGCCACCCGGAACTGGAAGACTACAAGGACGGCCTGGACTGGCTGGTGGACACCCAGCAGGGTGACCGCGACCATGCCGGCATTTACGGCGGCTCCTACGGCGGTTTCATGACCTTCATGGCGCTGTTCCGTTCGCCGGGCACGTTCAAGGCTGGCGCCGCACTGCGCCCGGTGGTGGACTGGAACAACTATAACCACGCCTACACCAGCAACATCCTGAACACCCCGGACATCGACCCGGAGGCGTACCGCACGTCCTCGCCCATCGAGTACGCGCAGAACCTGCAGGACAACCTGCTGATCGCCCACGGCATGATGGATGACAACGTGTTCTTCCAGGATTCGGTGCACCTGACCCAGCGCCTGATCGAGCTGCACAAGGACAACTGGTCCATCGCGCCGTACCCGCTGGAGCGCCACGGCTATACCCGTGCCGATTCCTGGCTGGACCAGTACAAGCGCATCCTCAAGCTGTTCGAGCAGAACCTGAAGTGAGCGACGCCGCGGCCACGATCCAGATCGTGGCCGCGGTCATCCTGGATGACCGCGGCCGGGCGCTGGTGGTGCGCAAGCACGGCGCCCAGCGCTTCATCCAGCCCGGTGGCAAGCCCGAGCCCGGCGAAGCGGCGCTGACCGCGCTGGCGCGCGAGCTGCACGAGGAACTGGGCGTGCAGCTGCAGCCTGATTCGGCTCTCGCGCTGGGCCGCTTCCAGGACTGGGCGGTGAACGAACCCGGCCACCGGGTGCAGGCAGATGCCTGGTGGGTACAGGTGGCGGGCACGCCCCGCGCGCAGGCCGAAATTGCCGAACTGGCCTGGGTGCCGCTGCAGCCGCCGCACGGCCTGCCCTTGGCACCCTTGAGTGAACACCATATCCTGCCGGCGGTCGCCGCCCTGGCGACGGCCCGCTGACCTGGCGGGCGCCATCGCAGCGCAAGGACACCGGATGTCTTCCTCCATTCCCGATCTTCCCTCGCCGGCCGCGGCCCCGCGCAACAGCTGGGTGAAACCGCTGGCACAGGGCTCGTTCTGGCTGTGCCTGCTGATGGTGGTCTACTTCCTGGGCCAGGCCGTGGTGGCGGCCGTGCTGGCGCCGACCGCGCTCTGGCAGGCGCTGGTGAAGCTGGCCTGGGAAAACCAGCTGGATGGCAGCCTGCTGTGGATGCTCGCGCACCCGGTGGCGACGTCCCTGATCGCTGCGCTGCTGTGCCTGGGCTCCACCCTGGCCAGCTGGGGCCTGTGGCGCGAGCGCCGCTGGGGCCTGTGGGCCTTCGTATGGGCGCTGGCCCTGAGCGCACTGGCCAACTTCGTCATCACCTGGTGGCTGGATGGGGTGATGCTGCAGTTCATCGGGCTGGCCGCCAACGATGCCGAGCTGCAGCAGCAGCTGCAGGTGCAGCGCCTGCTGATGACGCTCACGCTGCTGGGCACCTCGGTGCTGTTCGCCGGCCTGCAGGGCTGGCTGGGCTGGCGCCTGCTGCGCCCGGACATCCGCGCGCGGTTCCACTGAACGGCGCGGTCGCTGCGGTAAAGTACGCGGTATGAACGAATTCGAGCGCGTGCGCGCCTACCTGACCGACCTGCAGGACCGCATCTGTGCGGCCATTGAAGCCGCCGATGGCAGCGCGCGCTTCCAGGAAGACCTGTGGCAGCGCGCCGAGGGCGGTGGCGGGCGTACCCGCGTGCTGCGCGACGGTGCGGTGTTCGAACAGGCCGGCATCGGCTTTTCCGATGTCTGCGGCAGCCGCCTGCCGCCGTCGGCGTCGGCCAACCGGCCGGAGCTGGCGGGCGCATCGTGGCGCGCCACGGGCGTGTCGCTGGTGTTCCATCCGCTGAACCCGCACGTGCCCACCACCCACGCCAACGTGCGCTTCTTCCAGGCACAGCGCGACGGCGAAGTGGTGGCCAGCTGGTTCGGCGGCGGCTTCGACCTGACCCCGTTCTATCCGCAGGACGAGGACGTGCAGCACTGGCATGGGGTGGCCCGCGACCTGTGCGCCCCGTTCGGTGAAGAACGCTACGCCGCCCACAAGCGCTGGTGCGACGAGTACTTCTTCCTGCGCCACCGCAACGAAACGCGCGGCGTGGGCGGGCTGTTCTTCGACGACCTGCACGGCGATTTCGAACGCGATTTCGACTATCTGCGCGCGGTGGGCGATGGCTTCCTGCAGGCCTACCTGCCGATCGTGCAGCGACGCAAGGATGCCGCCTACGGTGAACGCGAGCGCGAGTTCCAGCTGTACCGTCGCGGCCGCTACGTGGAGTTCAACCTGGTCTACGACCGCGGCACCCTGTTCGGGTTGCAGAGCGGCGGCCGCAGCGAAAGCATCCTGATGAGCCTGCCGCCGCGCGTGCGCTGGGAATACGGGTTCAGCCCCGAAGCCGGCAGCGCCGAGGCGCGCCTGGCCGATTACCTGGTACCGCGCGACTGGGTGTAACGCAACGCCGCAATGCCCGTAGCGTCGAGCTTGCTCGACTGCTTTTCGCACGGCGCCAACCGCAGTCGAGCAAGCTCGACTCTACCGGAGCGGGGCTTGCGGTCGGGACCGCGCGGCTGGGTGTAACGCCACGCCGCAATGCCCGTAGCGTCGAGCTTGCTCGACTGCTTTTCGCATGGCGCCAACCGCAGTCGAGCAAGCTCGACTCTACCGGAGCGGGGCTTGCGGTCGGGACCGCGCGACTGGGTGTAACGCAACGCCGCAATGCCCGTAGCGTCGAGCTTGCTCGACTGCTTTTCGCATGGCGCCAACCGCAGTCGTGCAAGCTCGACTCTACCGGAGCGGGACGCACGGTCGAGTGCGTTCGACATTGCGGGCGCGGGGCGTAGCGTCGAGCACGCGCGATGTTGCGAGGGCGGGGCGCACGGTCGGGCACGCGCTGCATCGCGCGGTATCACGCGGCCGTCTTCTGCCGTGGAATGATGGTGATATGGCCGTTGTTCTCCAGCAGCGCCAAAGCTACTTCTTCCACGCCCAGGCAGCCCTGCTGGCGCAGCGCGGCTTCCACGTCGGCGCGGGTCACCTGTTCACGGCGCAGCACGCTGTCGAACCAGCGCCCATCACGCCCGATCACCACCGGCTCGCCTTCGATCACCCGCTCCATGCGCCGGCTGCGCGTGGTCAGCCAGCCCACGGCGTAGTTCAGCAGGATCAGCGTGGCCGCCAGCAGCAGGCCACCGCCCAGTGACGTATCACTGCCCAGCAAGGCGTTCTGTACAGCGTTGCCCAGCAGCACGATCAGCAGCACGTCGAACGGGGTGATCTGCCCCAGCGCGCGCTTGCCGCCCAGCCGCACCATGCCCAGCACCACGGTGTAGACCACCACCGCGCGCAGGATGAATTCCCACCACGGCATGGCCAGTGCGAACAGGTCGTGCATTGCCGGTTCCCCTACGGAGCGATGGCCCAGCGTGGCGCAGCAGGGCACAAATAAAAAGCCCCGCTGACCAGGGGGAGGTCAACGGGGCCGGGGAACGGGCGCTTGGGGAGGAGCCCCCGTTCCGAGATCTGCTCCAGGGGATGGGAGAGATCCACAACAGGCGTTGCGCCTGTCGAGAGTTATAGAAGCACTCCGAACACTAACGGTTCGTGAAGGGCGCCCATTTAATCGTGCGCCTATCCATAAACATTCATCTTCGAGTCAGAAAATCCCCTGAGATGAATGAATTCACGTCGTTAATGGCCCGAAATGCGACTCAGTGCGCTTCGTCCCAGTTGCTGCCAATGCCGGTATCGACCACCAGCGGCACCCGCAACTGTGCCGCTTGCGACATGTGTTCGACCACGTGCTTACGCAATTCCTCTGTGAAACCGGCCGCGCTTTCGAAGACCAGTTCATCGTGCACCTGCAGGATCATCCGCGCCGGTGCCCCGCTGTCGCGCAGCCACTGGTCCACGGACACCATCGCCCGCTTGATGATGTCCGCCGCCGTGCCCTGCATGGGGGCGTTGATGGCCGCCCGTTCGGCGCCGGCGCGCAGGCCCTGGTTGCGGGCGTTGATGTCGTTCAGGTACAGGCGGCGGCCGAACAGGGTTTCCACATAGCCCTGCTCGCGCGCCTGCTGGCGCATGCGTTCCATGAAGTCACGCACGCCCGGGTAGCGGCTGAAGTACAGCGCCACATAGTCCTGCGCCTGGCCGCGGTCGATGCCCAAGTTGCGGGCCAGGCCGAAGGCGCTCATGCCGTACATCAGGCCGAAGTTGATGGCCTTGGCGGCGCGGCGCTCGTTGGGCGTCACCTCGTCCAGGGTGCGGCCGAACACTTCGGCGGCGGTGGCACGGTGCACATCCGCGCCCTGCTCGAAGGCGCGCACCAGGCCCGGGTCTTCGGACAGGTGGGCCATGATGCGCAGCTCGATCTGCGAATAGTCGGCCGCCAGCAGCTGGCAGCCTTCCGGGGCGACGAAGGCGCGGCGGATACGACGGCCATCGTCGGTGCGGATCGGAATGTTCTGCAGGTTCGGGTCCGACGAGGACAGGCGGCCGGTGGCGGCGCCGGACTGGTGGTAGCTGGTGTGCACGCGACCGGTGTCCGGGTTCACCATTTCCGGCAGCTTGTCGGTGTAGGTGCTGCGCAGCTTGGCCAGGCCACGGTATTCCAGGATCACACGCGGCAGCTCGTGCTGGTCGGCAATGGCCTCCAGTGCTTCCTCGTTCGTGCTGGGCTGGCCCTTGGGGGTCTTCACCACCGCCGGCAGCTTCAGCTCGTCGAACAGCACGGCCTGCAGCTGCTTGGGCGAATCCAGGTTGAAGCTGCGGCCGGCCAGTTCGGTGGCCTTCTGCTGCGCGGCCAGCATGCGCGAGGACAGGTCCTGGCTCTGCCGGCGCAGTTCGGCGGTGTCGATGTGCACGCCGTTGGCTTCGATGGTGGTCAGCACCGGCACCAGCGGCATCTCGATGCTGCGGTACACGCTGTCCAGGCTCGGTTCGGCCAGCAGCTGCGGGCGCAGCGCGTGGTGCAGGCGCAGGGTGATGTCGGCGTCCTCGGCCGCGTAGCGGCTGGCTTCGTCGATACCCACCTGCGAGAACGGAATCTGCTTGGCGCCCTTGCCGGCCACATCCTCGAACTTGATGGTGTTGTAGCCCAGGTAGCGCAGGGCCAGCGAATCCATGTCGTGGCGGGTGGCCGTGGAATTGAGCACGAAGCTCTCAAGCATGGTGTCGTCGTGGTAACCCTGCACCTCCACGCCGTGGCGGCGCAGCACGTGCAGGTCGTACTTGCCATGCTGGCCCAGCTTCTTCTTCGCCGGGTCCTGCAGCAGCGGGCGCAGCGCGTCCAGCACCTGCTGCAGCGGCAGCTGTGCCGGCGCGCCGGGATAATCGTGGCCGACCGGAATGTAGGCGGCCTTGCCCGGCTCCACCGCCAGGCTGATGCCGACCAGGCGCGCACGCATTGCGTCCAGCGCATCGGTTTCGGTGTCGAAGCTGATCAGCTCGGCCTGCTGCAGGCGCTGCACCCAGGCCTGCAACTGCTCGTCGGTCACCACGGTTTCGTACTCGCCCGGTGCGGCCAGCGCCGGGTCCAGTTCACCTGCCGCCGGCGCTTCGGCGCTGCCGCGGGCGAAACCAGCGGCGGTACCGCGCAGGCTGGGGGTGGCTTCGCTGGCGGCGGCCGGGGCCGGCAGCGGCGCACCCAGCTCCTTCAGCGCCTGGGTGAAGCCGTAGCGCGCGTAGAGCTCCGTCAGCACCGGTACGTCCTGCTCGCGCAGCGCCAGCGTGGACGGGCTCGCTTCCAGCTCCACGTCGGTACGGATGGTCACCAGATCGCGGTTCAGCGGCAGGCGATCCAGCGCCGCGCGCAGGTTTTCACCGATCTTGCCCTTCATGGTCGGCGCGGCGGCCATCACCCCGTCCAGCGTCTGGTATTCGGCCAGCCACTTGGCCGCGGTCTTCGGGCCGCACTTCTCCACACCCGGCACGTTGTCCACGGTGTCGCCCATCAGCGCCAGCAGGTCGATGATCTGGTCGGCACGCACGCCGAACTTGTCCATGACGGCCGCGTCCGAATCCATGCGGCTGCCGGTCATGGTGTTCACCAGTTCGATGCCCGGGCGCACCAGCTGGGCGAAATCCTTGTCGCCGGTGGAAATGGTCACCTTCAGGTCCTGCGCCACGCCCTGCAGGGCCAGCGTGCCGATCACATCGTCGGCCTCCACGCCGGGAATGCGCAGGATGCTGATGCCCAGCGCTTCGACGATGCGGCACATCGGTTCCACCTGGCTGCGCAGGTCGTCGGGCATGGGCGGGCGGTTGGCCTTGTACTGGTCGTACAGGTCATCGCGGAAGGTCTTGCCTGGCGCATCCACCACGAAGGCGACGTAGGCCGGGCGCTCCTTCAGTGTGGACCGCAGCATGTTGACCACGCCGAACAGCGCGCCGGTGGGTTCACCCTGTGCATTGGACAGGGGCGGCAGCGCGTGGAACGCGCGGTACAGGTAACTGGACCCGTCGATCAGGACTAATCTGCTCATGCGGCGATTCTACGCGCCCGCGCCTGCACGGCGGCGACACGGTGATGGGGCATAATCAAGACCCGTTCCAGGCAAAGGCCCTGCCGATGAAGACCCTGATGCTGGCGTCCGTGCTCCTGCTTGCTGGCTGCGCCAGCATGGGCGGTGCCGGCGCTCCCCCGGTGGACGTGAAGGGGGCCGAAGTGTCCAGCCGCACCATGGACAACGGCGATACCATCGAGGAGTACCGCGTGTCCGGCCAGCTGCGCATGGTCAAGGTCACCCCGTCGCGGGGCGCACCGTTCTACATGTATGACCGGAACGGCGACGGCCGCATGGACAACGACAAGGATGGCGTGTCGCCGGTGTATTGGAAGCTGTACAGCTGGTGATGCAGCGCGGGGTCCGATCCCTTTCCGCAGGAAAGGGCTCTGACCCCAGCACGCCCGAACGCCACAAAAGATGAAGCCGGTACGCATCCTGCGCACCGGCGTCGGTCCTCTCCCCGGGAACGCGTGAATTCAGCGGATGACCAGCACCGGCAGCGAGCTGCGCGCCAGCACTTCGGCGGTCTGGCTGCCCAGCAGCACGCGGGTCACCCCACGGCGGCCGTGCGAGGTCATCACGATCAGATCGCTGTTGCGATCAGCGGCGGTTTCGATGATGCCGTCGGCCGCGTAGCGGTCCAGCACATGCACCGGGTTGGCCTTGATGCCCTGTTCGGCAGCCTTGGCCAGCGCCGGCTGCAGCACCTTCTGGGCCCCTTCCTCGCGGTCGGCCTTGTACTCGGGGCTGTTCATGTAGCCCACGCTCCAGCCCATGGCGTCGTACATGCCGACGGCCCACGGCTCGGACACGGTCACGATATCGACCTCGGCATTGAGGTCCTTGGCCAGCTCCAGGCCCTTGGCCAGGCCCTTGTCGGCCAGCTCGGAACCGTCGGTGGCGATCAGGATACGCGTGTACATGATGGGGCTCCGTGGCGATCTGCCGAATGGGAACACCACCATTACACAGCCGATGTGCACGCCGCGCCTTGAGCAGGATCAATGCGCGGGGTTGACGCCCGCCGGGCATCGCACGGCGGGGCGCTGGGCAGCTACGCCTCGACGGTCACCCGCCAGGCGCCATCCTGTGGCTGCCAGTCGAATTCCACCGGCAGGAACTTCTCGATCAGCCGGGCGTTGCTGGCCAGGTGATCGCTGATGA
This sequence comes from Stenotrophomonas sp. YAU14D1_LEIMI4_1, assembly GCF_003086815.1. NCBI lineage: Bacteria > Pseudomonadati > Pseudomonadota > Gammaproteobacteria > Lysobacterales > Lysobacteraceae > Stenotrophomonas > Stenotrophomonas sp. YAU14D1_LEIMI4_1. The sequence goes on from NZ_CP025997.1 coordinate 4,188,553, forward strand.
CGTGGGTGGTGAAGGCGCCGCCGCCGGCCAGGGCCATCGGCAGCAGCAGCTGGTCGGACAGGTATTCACCCACGTAGGCGTTGCCCTGCAGGTACTGCTGCACGCGTGCGGACAGGCGAGCGCCTACCTGTTCGGCACTCACCCCGCGCTCGCCGTGGCCATCGAACACTTCCACGTGGCTGCCATGCTGCACGCGCACCAGGGCGACATTGCCCGGGCCCAAGGCCGGGCGGATCGACTGCACGTGACGCGGGTGCGGATCGACGCCCAGGGTGTCGGCCAGCACCTGCAGCTCGCGCAGGCCGATGCTGCTGGACAAGCCGGACATCAGCACCTGCGCCTGCATCGACTCCAGGGCCGGCCGCTGCTCCAGCTGCGGTGCCTGCAACGCGGCGCACGGCTGCACCTGCACTTCAATCACGCCACCGCCGGCCGGGTGGAAGCCATGCTGCAGCAACTGCATTTCGGCCTGCACGCCCATGCGCGCCAGTGACGGCAGGTAGCTGTCGGCGATGAAATCGGCGCTGGGCGCCAGCGGGTTGTGGGTGCCACCTTCCAGCCGCAGGCGCGAGGGTTGCTGCGCGCGCCACAACGCCGGCAGCACGGTCTGCAGCACCAGCGTGGCCGAACCGGCACTGCCGGTGGCGAAGTGGTAGTCGCCAGCGCTCACCACGCCGGGCTCGAAGCGCAGCGAGGTAGCACCCAGCGCAGCACCATGCGTGCAGGCGTTGCCCACCCGTGCAGCGGCATTCACCGCGGTCAGGTGCTGGCGCATCAGCCCCGGCTTGCGCCGGATCGCACGGATGTTCTGCAGGGTGAAGCCAATGCCTGTGCACAGGCTCAGGGTCAGGGCCGAGCGCAGCAGCTGCCCGCCGCCCTGCCCGCCATCGAGTTCAATCATGTCCATGTATGGGTTCCTCCATCCTGCCGCGCGCGGCGCAGTGTACGCCGCGCGCGGCCCGCTTCATCCCTTCACGCACACCACCTGGCGCAGCGTGTGCACGATCTCGACCAGATCGCGCTGGGCCTCCATCACCGCCTCGATCGGCTTGTAGGCCGCCGGCGATTCATCCACCACCTCCGCATCCTTGCGGCATTCCACGTGCGCGGTGGCCTTGGCGTGTTCATCCACGGTAATCAGCTTGCGCGCCTGGGTACGGCTCATCACGCGGCCGGCGCCATGGCTGCAGCTGTGGAAGCTGTCCTCGTTGCCCAGCCCGCGCACGATGAAGCTCTTGGCGCCCATGCTGCCCGGAATGATGCCCAGCTCGCCCTTGCGCGCACTGACCGCACCCTTGCGGGTCAGCATCACGTCCTTGCCGAAGTGGGTCTCGCGGTTCACGTAGTTGTGGTGGCAGTTCACCGCCTCGGCCTGGGCTTCGAACGGCTTGCTGATGACCGTGCGCACGGCGGCCACCACGTTGCGCATCATCACCTCGCGGTTCATGCGTGCGAAACGCTGCGCCCACTCCACGGCGAACACGTAGTCGCCGTAGTGCTGGCTGCCCTCGGGCAGGTACGCCAGGTCCTGGTCGGGCAGGTTGATCATCCAGCGGCGCATTTCCTGCTTGGCCAGTTCGATGAAGTAGGTGCCGATGGCATTGCCCACGCCACGCGAGCCGGAGTGCAGCATGAACCACACGCGCTGGTCCTGGTCCAGGCACACTTCCACGAAGTGGTTGCCGGTACCCAGGGTACCCAGGTGCTTGAGGTTGTTGGTGTTCTTCAGGCGCGGGTGGCGCTCGCAGATCAGCGCGAAGTCATCCACCAGCTGCTTCCAGCCTTCGATGGCCAGCTCCGGCGGCGTATCCCAGCTGCCCTTGTCACGGCCACCGCGGGTCACGCTGCGGCCATGCGGCACCGCCCGTTCGATCGCGCTGCGCACTGCAGACAGATTGTCCGGCAGGTCGCTGGCATCGAGCGTGGTGCGCACGGCCATCATGCCGCAGCCGACATCCACGCCCACCGCGGCGGGAATGATAGCCCCCACGGTCGGCACCACCGAACCCACGGTTGCCCCCTTGCCCAGGTGCACGTCGGGCATCACCGCAATCCACTTGTGGATGAACGGCAGGCGCGCGATGTTCTGCAGCTGTTCGCGTGCCTGGTCTTCCAGCGGCACGCCGCGCGTCCACAGCTTGATGGGTGCAGCGCCGGGCTGCTGGATCACGTCATGGTTCAAAGTGGTCATGGTGATGTTTCCTTTCATCCAATACAAAAACAAAGAAGATGTGGTGACAAAGGTGGCCGAACGCACCACCTGCCGCGTTGCCGTGGCAGGTGGCCGGGACTTGAACCCGACCCCGAAGGGTTTCCGATGTAGTTCGGCCGGCATTCCCCGCGCAACGAAAGCGAAGGTGCCGGTACTGCGACGAGGGGTGGAGGAACATCCTGCTCTACCACTGAGCTACCGCTGTGTTGCCACAGCGGGCGGGGCTCGAACCCGCGACCCGGAGCTTAGAAGGCTGTAGTTCCTCCGGCATTCGCAGTGCCGGCGTTGAAACAGGTGCGGTGACAAAAGGAGTGGAACGTCTCTTTCCCCACACCCGGCAGGAAAGGCGGGACTTGAACCCGACCCCGAAGGGACAACCAATGTAGTTCCACCAGCATTCACCGCGAAAACTCGAATTCCGGGTCCCTGCCCGGCGGGCCCCATTGCCCGCCGGGCGGTCCCTGGCGACATCCTTGCCGCCTTACAACGTCATGTCCTGGATGCGCTGCACCCAGCCACTGCCATCGGCCGGTGCCTGCGCGTACTGGCCCAGCAGATCGAACACGGCATCGCTGAAGCCGCCGATGTGCAGCACGTCTTCGCGCTGCACCGTCTGGCTGCTGGCCACCGGCTGCAGGTCGATGCAGACCAGGCGCGCCTGCGGGCAACGCTGCTTCAGCACCTCCCACGCCCGCATCGTGGCCGTCGCACCGCCCTGGCGGGTATCGCGCCAGCTCTCGTTGTCCGACACCAGCACCACCAGGTCGACCTGCGCGCGGCGACGGTTGAGGTCTTCCAGCGGTGCGCTGACCGAGGTGCCGCCGCCGTTAATCGCCAACTGCGCGGCCAGGGTCATCACGCTGTCGCGCGGGTTCAACCGCACCGGCCGCACCTGGGTGTCGAACGGCAGCACCGTGGCCTGCGGCTGACCGCGCAGCACACAAGCCGCGATCAAGGCCGCCACGTCCACACAGCGCACCGACGTACTGGCGCCCTTGCGGTAGCCGGTCAGCGGCCACTGCATGGACGCGGACACGTCCACCGCAACCACTACCCGCCCTGGCAGCACCGGTACCGATGCCGTGGCGATCTCCATCGCATCCTGCAGTGCATCCAGGATCGGCAACGGCAGGCCCTTGCCGGCGTGGAACGCCATCAGCAACTGGTACGGCAGCACCCGCGAACGACGTACCTGCTGCGGGTCACGCAGCCGCGCGGCAATCAGGTCCACCATCGCCGCATCGTCGAACACGCCGTTGCGGGCGAACGTGTTGAGGTTCATCCGCATCGACTGCCACGACGCGCTGCGCGCCAGCGCCGACCATTGCGCCGCATCCAGCGGCAGCGTGCTGAAGTACTGGAACGGCAGCGCCGGCGGCAGCCCCTGCGGGTCACGCTTGAACGCCTCGTAGGCCTGTACCAGCGCCGGCAGCTGCGCCGCGTCATACGGACGACCGACGATCCACGCATACAGCGCCTTGCGCTCGGCATCGGCCGGCTTCGGGTGCACCATGCGGATCAGATCCGCCAGCGACGGCTGCTGGCCGATGGCTGCACGCACCAGCGTTTCCACCGGGGCCTGCTTGATCCACTCACGCACCAGACGCTTGGGCAGCGAGCCCAGCGAACGGCGCCCGACCTGGCCGCTGCGCATGATCTGCACGAAGGTGCGCAGCTGGCGACCGTTGTCGATCACCCGCGGGAACACCTGGGCGAACACCTCGGGGTCGCCCAGGCTGAGCACCGCCAGCAGCAGCGCCGGCATGTCCTTCATGTGCGCCACCTGGCGGGCGTACACCGCGGTGCGCGCCACGAAGGCCGGCTCGACCTGCGCGGTCAGCGCCAGCACCTGCTGCAGCTGCGCGTCGGCGTTGCTGTAGAAGGTGTTGTTGAGGCAGCCGGTGGCCGCATACAGGGCCAACGCAGCACGCGCGTCGCGGCAGTAGGCCAGGCCACCGGCTTCATTGACGGTGGTGGCCGGCGGCAGCGCCGGGGCACGCGTGTTGGAGAAGAGCATCAGGTTGGCCATTGTGGTGTGCTTGGCGGGAACTGCCCGCGTCGTGTCTTGCCTGGAATAGAGCAATGGCCGTGCCAACTTTTGATTGACTTGATCAAGATGTTGTTTTTACTGAGTTTTTAATCGCTTCAAGCAAGAATCGCCGACGCGGCACGCGAAGAATGCATATAGTTGCAGCGCGTCTTTTATAGGAATGGATATGTCTCGGCGACAGGTCGTCTTCGGCATGCTCGGCACCCAGCTCGACGCGGGCGAAGGCCCGGGGCGTTGGCAGAAATGGCGGCCGACGGTATCGCTGGGCATGCACGAGGATTTCCTGCCCGACCGGGTTGAACTGCTGCTGGACGAGCGCCGCTACGCCAAGCTGGCGCGGGTGGTGTGCGACGACCTGGCACAGGCCGCGCCGGGCCTGCAGGTGCGCCGGCACGACACCTACCTGGCCGATCCCTGGGAATTCGAAGGGGTCTACGCCACCCTGCACGACTTCCTGGCCGGCTACCCGTTCCAGCCGGAGGAGGAGGACTACTACGTCCACATCACCACCGGCACGCACGTGGCGCAGATCTGTTGGTTCCTGCTCACCGAGAGCCGACATTTCCCCGGCCGCCTGCTGCAGACCTCACCGCCGCGCAAGCAGGATGGCGCGGCCGGCAGCTACGCCGTCATCGACCTGGACCTGTCGCGCTACGACCACATCGCCCAGCGCTTCGCCCAGCAGCAACTGCAGGACCGCGACCTGCTGAAGAGCGGCATCGCGACCCGCAACGCCGCCTTCAACGCGATGATCGAGCAGATTGAAGCGGTGGCCACGCGTTCGCGCGCACCCATGCTGCTGATGGGCCCCACCGGTGCCGGCAAGAGCCAGCTGGCCAAGCGCGTGTTCGAACTGAAGAAGCTCAAGCACCAGTTGCCCGGCCGCTTCGTTGAAGTGAACTGCGCCACGCTGCGCGGCGACGGTGCGATGAGCACGCTGTTCGGCCATACCAAGGGCGCCTACACCGGCGCATCGTCGGACCGCGCCGGCCTGCTGCGTTCGGCGCACCAAGGGCTGCTGTTCCTGGATGAAATCGGCGAACTGGGCCTGGACGAACAGGCCATGCTGCTGCGTGCGCTGGAGGAGAAACGCTTCCTGCCGGTGGGCAGCGATCGCGAAGTGGAAAGCGAGTTCCAGCTGATTGCCGGCACCAACCGCGACCTGCAGCAATCGGTGTTGGAAGGCCGCTTCCGCGAAGACCTGCTGGCACGCCTGAACCTGTGGACCTACCACCTGCCGGGCCTGGCCCAGCGCAGCGAGGACATCGAGCCGAACATCGAGTTCGAGCTGGAGCGCTGGTCACAGCAGCAGCACGCGCGGGTGCGCTTCAACGTGGAAGCACGCGCGCGCTACCTGGCCTTCGCCACCAGCGCCGAGGCGGCCTGGCGCGGCAACTTCCGCGACCTGGGCGCGTCGATCATGCGCCTGGCCACCCTGGCGACGGCCGGGCGTATCCAGACCGAGGGCGTGGACGACGAGATTACCCGCCTGCGCCGGCAGTGGCGCGGCGGCGAAGCGCCCTCACCGCTGCAGGCCCTGCTGGGCGAGGCAGCCGACCAGCTGGACCGCTTCGACCGCGTGCAGCTGGAAGAAGTGGTGCGGGTCTGCGCACGCTCAAAGTCGCTATCCGCCGCCGGCCGCGAGCTGTTCGCGGTATCGCGCACCCAGCGCGCCAGTACCAACGACGCCGACCGCCTGCGCAAGTACCTGGCGAAGTTCGGCCTGGACTGGGAGCAGGTGCGCAGCCCCGGTTCTGCGTAGCGTCGAGCTTGCTCGACGAAGGCCGCCGGTACATGCTGGCCGCGCAGCATCCATCGCTTTCAAGGAGATCGCCATGCACGAACGCAAACCAACACCCGCCGCCGTCCCGCGCACAGTCCTATGGGTTGTCATCGGCGTTTTCGCGGTGCTTTACGGCGGCTATCAGGTCGGCAAGGAACTGGCCCTGCGCGACAATGCAAAGCAGGCGGCGGGCCAGTAGCGTCGAGCTTGCTCGACTGCTTTCTGTGATCGGAAGCATCGTGCCAACCAAGGTTGGCACCTGCCGGTAAACGTCTACGCTCAGGCGATCTGCACGATGCGTGCGTTCTGGCACAGCGGATAACTGGCGACGAACTCGGCAATGGCCGCCTGCATCGCGGCAAACGACTGGCCGTACATGTACAGCGCGGTTTCGGTCGGGCCCTGCCACCAGCTGCAGATTTCGCCCAGGCCATCGATGCGCTCGGACAGCTGCTCGAACACATGGTTCGAATCGCACTGCTCGTACACCTCGTCCGGCAGGTTCAGACCGTCCAGGTAGATGCCCAGGCCCTCGGTGACACCGAAACTGCGATCAGCCTCGCCTGCGCCCTGCACCTTGGAACCCTTCGGTGCGCCCAGCTGTTCCAGCAGGTCAACCAGCTTGGGCACGCCGGCCGCGTCGTTCAGCGCGATTTCGATATCGCCGTACTCGACTTCACCCTCGTCGGAGATCGCGGTGCCGCCGCCGGTGATCTCACCGATCCCGGCCGCCTGCAGCAGCGCATCCAGCGGGTCCTCGAACAGCTCGTGGCGGTGTTCGGGCTGCAACTTGGCGTTCAAGGTCACGGTGACGTGCAGCGTGGTTTCGGTCATGGCGGCGTTCCTGGAAGTTGTCACCCCCCATTGTAGAGTCGAGCTTGCTCGACTGCTTCTTCAGCCCCCCGGACCCGTCGGCCACGCGATAATGCGCGGTACAGAAACATCATTCCAACAGGGGGAATACATGAAGTCGATCATTGCAGCCACACTGCTGCTGTTGCTCACTGGCTGCGGCATCCGCACCGAAGTCGTGCGAGTGAACGTGCCTGATATCCGGGTCAATCCGGAACAGGGCACGTCGGTGGTCGTGGCACCGGTCACCGACCATCGCCCCACCGACTTCCTGGCGCTGGTGCCCGCAGCGGACCGGGCCCGGAACGTGGGCGGAGAAGTCCGCCAGGGCAATGGCTTCAACCTAGTTCTGGAGTCGACCACCACGGCCGAGAAGACCCGCGAGATCATCATTCAGGCACTGCGGAACATGGGCTATCGCACGATCGAGAGCTGCGAGGCACGCTGCCTGCACCTGCAGGCGTCGATGAATCAGTTCGCGGTCAGAGCGCCTTTCAATTTCTGGCGCGCCGCAGGCTGGGCGCAACAGATGGTGGCGGATATATCGGTGGAAGTGACAACGGGCGAGGCTGAGCAGAGCCGATCGTTCGTTGCCAAGGGCCATGGCACGAATGTGTTCCAAGTGGTTTCGCCGGAAAACTGGGAGAAAGCGCTGGAGCGCGCAGTCACTGATTTCACCGCGGACTTCAAGCAGAAGATGGCGGCGCAGGAGTAGCCCATCCGTAGCGCCGGGCGGGCTGGACGGCTGTTTCCGGGAAGGGCCAGTCGAGCAAGCTCGACTCTACGGACGGTTACCGCGCGCGACAGGGTGCCGTGGCGACCTGTCAGCGCAGGAACGGCGGCACCTTGCGCTTCAGCAGTTCCACCAGCACCGGGTCCATGTAGTCGTAGTCGTCGGGGATATCCAGGCAGATCACCCGCTTGCCCTTCAGCCATGCCTTGTAGCGGCTGGACAGCCGGTTGCGGTGCGCCTTTTCCATCACGAACACCAGGTCGGCCCACTGCAGCAGCTCGGGGCTGAGCACTTCCTCGGCGTCGGCCAGCAAGCCCGCCGAGGCGGTTTCGATGCCGGGCCAATCGGCGAACACCTGCTCGGCCGTGGGGCTGCGCAGGCGGTTCTGGCTGCAGAGGAAGAGCACGTTGCGGGTCATGGGATTCTGCCGTTGTAGCGTCGAGCTTGCTCGACTGCTTTTTGTAGAGTCGAGCTTGCTCGACTGAGCGCGCAGAGCAGTCGAGCAAGCTCGACTCTACAGGAGCTCGAAGACCGGGTCAGAGCCCTCCCGCGGGAGGGATCTGACCCCGACGGGGGTCAGATCACCGTCAGGTTGGCGTAGGCCATCACCAGCCACTTGCTGCCGGCATCGGCGAATTCGACCTGCACGCGGGCGTGCGCGCCGCTGCCTTCGTAGTCGGTCACCATGCCTTCGCCGAACTTGGGATGGGTGACCAGGGCACCCAGCTTCAGCGGCGGCGCCTCGATCGAGGCGTGGCCCATCACCCGGCTGCTGCCCAGCGAGGCCGGGCGTGAGACCTGCACCTTCGGGCGCACCTCGTGCAGCAGTTCGCGCGGAATCTCGCGCAGGAAGCGCGAGGGCAGGCTGTAGTTGTCCTGGCCGTGGATGCGCCGCGATTCGGCGTAGCACAGCACCAGCTTCTGCCGTGCACGGGTGATGCCCACGTAAGCCAGGCGGCGCTCTTCTTCCAGCCGCCCGCTTTCTTCCAGTGAGCGCGCACTCGGGAACAGGCCGTCTTCCATGCCGGCCAGGAACACCAGCGGGAATTCCAGGCCCTTGGCGGAGTGCAGGGTCATCAGCTGCACGCCCTCCTCGCCCGCCTGCGCCTGGCCCTCACCGGCCTCCAGCGCGGCGTAGGCCAGGAAGGCGACCAGCTCGTCCATCTCCTCGCCCACTTCCTCGATGTCATCGGCACGGCGCACGAAGCGCGAGGCCACCGACACCAGTTCGTCCAGGTTGTCGGTGCGCGATTCCGAATCCAGCGAATTGCGGCTTTCCTTGCTCCAGTGCTCGCGCAGCTGCGAGCGCGACAGGATGTGGTCCACGCGCTCGGCCAGGGTCATGTGCAGGGTCTGTGCCTGCAGCTCGTTCACCAGCACCAGGAAGCCGGCCAGCGCGTTGCGTGCGCGTGCGGCCAGCGCACTGCCCTGGGTGACCAGCATGGTGGCTTCCCACAGCGACAGGCCCTGCGCACGTGCTTCGCGGCGTACTTCGTCCAGCGTGCGTTCGCCAATGCCACGGGTGGGCGTGTTCACCGCGCGCTCGAAGGCGGCATCGTCGTTGCGGTTGGACAGCAGGCGCAGGTAGGCCAGCGCGTCCTTGATTTCCGCACGCTCGAAGAAGCGCATGCCGCCATACACGCGGTACGGCACCTGTTCGCTCAGCAGCGCTTCTTCCAGCGCGCGCGACTGCGCGTTGCTGCGGTAGAGCACGGCCACCTCGGTGTAGCTGCCGCCGTCGCGCACCCACTGGCGGGCACGTTCGACGATGTAGCGCGCCTCGTCCATTTCGTTGTACGCGGCGTACAGGTCGATCGGCTCGCCATCGCCGCTGTCGGTCCACAGTTCCTTGCCGATGCGGTCCGGGTTGTGCGCGATCACCGCGTTGGCGGCGCCCAGGATGTTGGCGGTGGAACGGTAGTTCTGTTCCAGGCGGATGGTCTGCGCACCGGGGAAATCGCGCAGGAAGCCCTGCACGTTCTCGACCTTGGCGCCGCGCCAGCCGTAGATGGCCTGGTCATCGTCACCGACCACGAACACGTGGCCTTCGTGGCCGGCCAGCACGCGCACGAAGGCGTACTGGATGGCATTGGTATCCTGGAATTCGTCCACCAGGATTTCGCGGAAGCGGGCGCGGTAGTGCGCCAGCAGGGCCGGGTTGTCGCGCAGCAGTTCGTGCGCGCGCAGCAGCAGTTCGGCGAAGTCGACCAGGCCGGCGCGGTCGCAGCGCGCCTGGTATTCGATGTAGGCCTGGCGCATGGTTTCCAGCCACGCATCGTGCGGCTCGGGCTGGATGTGCTGCGGGCGGCGCCCCTCGTCCTTCTGCTCGTTGATCCACCACGCAATCTGCTTGGGCGGGTGCTTGCTGTCGTCGATTTCCAGCGCCTGCACCACGCGCTTGACCAGCCGCAGCTGGTCGTCCGAATCCATCACCTGGAAGCCTTCGGGCAGCTTGGCGTCCTGCCAGTGCAGGCGCAGCAGGCGGTTGGCCAGGCCGTGGAAGGTGCCGATCCACATGCCGCGGCTGCCGTTGGGCAGCTGCGCGTCGATGCGGTGGCGCATTTCACCGGCCGCCTTGTTGGTGAAGGTGACCGCGAAAATGCCGTGGGTGGGCACGCCGAAGACTTCATGCAGCCAGGCGATGCGGTGGGTGAGCACGCGGGTCTTGCCCGAGCCGGCGCCGGCCAGCACCAGGTGGTGGCCGGGGGGAGCAGAGACGGCGTCGCGCTGGGCCGGGTTCAGGCCATCAAGCAGGTGGGAGACATCCATGCCCTCATTTTACGGCATCGCGGTCGCGTGCCCTGCGACCACCTGCGCGGCCAACGCCTGCGCCTGCTGACGCAGTTCAGGCACGGCCAGGCTTTCCCACAGGCTGCCGATGCGCAGGCTGCCCAGCACCCCCAGCCGCGGCTGCGGCCGGCCTTGCGCGTCGTGCAGGCGATCGCCGGGCACGCTGCTGTCCAGGCCCAGCCCGTGCGGTCCCGGCCGCGCCATGCCATCGGCCAGCAGCTGCTGCAGCAACGGGTTGCGCAGCGCGGTGGCACGGGTTTCCACGCCGGTGGCATTGATGATGCCGGCCACGGCCCAGGCCTGGTCACCACCGTCAGCACTGCGCCCGCTCAGCAGCAGGGCGTCGTCCTGCTGGCGCACCTGCTGCAACCGTGCGCGGTGGATCTGCAGCTGGCCATTGGCCTGCAGCGCCTGCAGCTGCGCATCGATGCCTTCGGCAATGCGATGACGATGCACGTCCCAGTAGCGCACCACATGGCGCAGGAAGCGACGCTGGTCGGCTGCATCCAGACTGCACCACAGGGCCTGCCCGTGGGCGCGGATGCGGTCCATCACGCCCTGCCACGGCTGCCCGGCGGCCTGCAGTTCACCGGCGTGCTGGCGCAGTGCGCGCAGCCGCTGGCGCAGGGTAAGCGGCAGCAGGCTGGCGGGATCGAAGCTCGGCAGCGCGCCATGGTCGTGCGGCAGCGGCAGCAGGCCATGACGGGAAATGACGTGCAGCGGGCCGCTATGGCCGGCAGCCACCAGGGCCAGCACGGTATCGGCCATGCTCAGGCCCGAGCCGACGATGGCCAGTGCGTGCGTACCGGCCAGAGTGCGCACGCCGTCGTAATCCCAGGCTTCGACCACCGCATCGGCCGGCAATGCGCCGGCGCCGGGCACCGGCAGCGGGCGCATGCTGTTGCCGGTAGCCAGCACCGCCTGCGCGGCGCGCAGCGTCTGCCCATCGCCCAGCTGCAACTGGCAGCCGTGTGCATCCACCTGCAGGGCCAGCACCGGTTGGGCGATGACCTGCACGTTCGCCGGGCTGGCCGCTGCGGCCTGTTGCAGGCGCTGCTGCAGGTAGCTGGCGAAGTAGTGGCGGCAGACATAGCGCTCGCCCAGCACATCGCGTGCTTCACCCGGGTAGGCGTTGGCTGCTTCCAGGTAGTCGAGGAAGTCGCCGGGCTGATCGGGGAACGCGCTCATCTTCGCCGCCGGCACGTTCAGCAGGTGCTCGGGCCACGGTGTGGAGTAGGCAATGCCCTGCGCCGGCTGCGAGGCCGGCTCGAACAGGGCGATGCGCAAGGGCTGCCGGGCCTGCTGCAGCACGTGGAGGGCCACCAGTACGCCGGCGGCGCCGCCACCGATGATCGCCAGGTCCGCTTCAGCGGTTCGCGCGGAATCAGTCATGCGTGGATTGTAGGCCATGGTCGCCATGCCCCGCGCCAACGCGCCCGTTTACATCAGCGCATCGGCCAGCCGTGCGATGCCTTCACGGCTGCGCCGCCACGCCGGCCGCTGCCGCCACTGCTCCAGGTCCAGCAGCGTCGACTGGCGCAGGTAGTCGTCTTCGATCGCGCACAACTGCTTCACCAGCGGGCGGTCGTAGCAGATCAGGCCGATCTCGGCATTCAGCGCGAACGAACGGATATCCATGTTGATCGAGCCCAGCACCGCGATGTCTTCGTCCACGCTCATGTGCTTGGCATGCAGGAATTGTGGCTCGTACAGCGCGATCTGCACGCCACAGCGCAGCAGTTCGTCGTAGTACGCCTCCTGCGCCCAGGACGTCAGCCGCTGGTTGTTGCTGGCCGACAGGATCAACTGCACCTGCACGCCCGACAGCGCGGCGATGCGCAGCGCGCTCAGGGTGGCCTCGTCGGGCACGAAGTACGGGGTCACCATCACCAGGCGCCGCCGTGCCAGGTGGATGAGCGCGGCCACGGCATCGCGCGCATTGCTGTACGGGTAGGCCGGGCCGCTGGGCAGCAGCTGGGTGGCGATGTCGTCGCTGCACACCGGCACGTTGGCAATCACCTCCAGGCGCTGCCCGGTTTCCATGTACCAGTCGCTGGCGAACACCGCTTCCAGATGGGCCACCGCCGGACCGCGCACGCGCGCCACCAGTTCACGGTTGGGATGGCCGGGCACGAACTGCGGGCCGGCCAGGTTCTGCGAACCCACGTAGGCCACTTCGTTGTCGATCACTGCGATCTTGCGGTGGTTGCGCAGGTCCATGCGGCCGCTGCGGCGCCAGCGCAGGCCGCCCGGCAGCATCGCGCGCACTTCCACATCGCGTGCCTGCAGCCGCTTGCGGTAGGCGCGCAGGCCGCGCTTGGCACCGACGGCGTCGAGCAGCACGCGGCACTGCACGCCACGCGCGGCGGCTCGCTGCAGGGCTTCGACGATGGCCTCGCCCACGGCGTCATCGAACATCAGGTAGTACAGCAGGTGCACGCGGTCTTCGGCCTGGTCGATATCGGCAATCAGGCTGTGCAGCGATTCGTCGTAGTCGGTCAGCAGGTCGACGGCGTTGCCGTGCACCGGCATGAAGTCGCCCTGGCGCTGCACCAGCGGCACGATCTCGGCAGTGGCGGTGTCGGGCTGCGGCACCCAGCGCAGGCGCCGCTGCAGCGCCTGCTCTTCGCGGATGACCAACGAAGCCTCGGCCTGGCGGCGAATGCGTTCGCGCGACAGCCAGGGGTGGCCGAACAGCAGGTACAACGGCAGGCCCAGCAGGGGCACGAAGCCGACCAGCAGCAGCCAGCTGCGTGCGGCCCCCGGCGTGGTGCGGGTGGGAATCCAGCACAGCGCGACCAGGCGGATGAGCCAGTCGATCAACAGCAGATAGGAGCCCAGCAGCCACTCGAACAGCATCGCGTCGCCCGTCGGGAGGTGTGCGGCCATTCTGCCCAGCAAGATTTGTAGAGTCGAGCCATGCTCGACTGCTTGAAAGCCGTGTGCCAACCAAGGTTGGCACCTACCGGGCGCCGGGCATGAAAAAACCCGCCACAAGGGCGGGTTTTTCCGGAGGCGATCAGCAACCCTTGCGGATTACTTGATCTTGCCTTCCTTGTACGGGACGTGCTTGCGCACGACCGGATCGTACTTGGAGAATTCCATCTTCCCCGGGGTGTTCTTCTTGTTCTTGTCGGTCGTGTAGAAGTGACCGGTACCGGCGGTCGAAATCATACGGACCTTATCGCGCTTGCCTGCCATGATCGTCTACTCCTCAGACCTTTTCGCCGCGCGCACGCAGCTCAGCCAGAACGGAATCGATGCCGTTCTTGTCGATGGTGCGCAGTGCATGCGCGGAAACACGAAGCTTCACCCAGCGGTTCTCGCTGGCAACCCAGAAGCGGCGCTCGTGCAGGTTGGGCAGGAAACGACGACGGGTCTTGTTGTTGGCGTGCGAGACGTTGTTACCCGTCTGCACTCGCTTGCCGGAAACCTGGCATACGCGGGACATTGCGCACCTCGATAGTTAATTGTGTCAGCCCGTAGCCCGGGAGACGGCGGCCTCGGCGGTTGCCCACCACACGTCAAGAGAATCAAAGGGTTACGCTGGCGTTGGGCGGCCGGGGACGTGCTCCCGGTGGCGCCGCCCGGCACGAAACCGGACACAGCGAGCCGCGCATTATGCAGGCTTTCAATCACTTGCGCAAGTTGTCCACAGGGCAAAGGCTGAACGTGGCACGCCGTGTTCATGCCGGGTCTGCCCATACTGGCGGCCCCTCGCGCGAGCCCTTCCATGCGACTGCTGGCCCTGACCTATGGCACCGAAGGCGACACCCGCCCGTTGGTGATGCTGTGCCACGGCCTTCGCCAGGCCGGCCACGAGGTGATGCTGCTGGCCGAACAGGGCACGCTGGGCACTGCGCGCGCCCTGGGCGTACCGCACGCGGCACTGGAAGGCGACATCCACGACGAAGTGGTGGCCCTGGTGGCACGCGGCAACAACCTGGCTGCGGCCTCGCGCGGGCTGGCGCGGATGGCAGGCCGCCACGTGCCGGCCTGGATGGCGCAGGCCGATGCGGCCGCCACGGGCTGCGACGCCATAGTGACGGGCGGTCTGGCCGCCCTGGTGGGCTTGAGCGTGGCCGAACGGCACGACCTGCCAGCGATCGGCACCGGCATGATTCCGCTCACCCCGACGCGGGCCTTTGCATCCCCCTTCCTGCCGCCGCTGCCGCTGCCCGGGTTCCTGCGCCGGGCCAGCTACGGGCTGGTCAACCAGGCGGTTTGGCGCACGTTCCGCAAGCCGATCAACTTGGCGCGCGCCGCACTGGGGCAAGCCCCGCGCCGCGCGCTGTGGACCGGCCTGCCGATGCTGTACGGCATTTCCCCGCAGCTGCTGCCGCCGCCGCCGGACTGGCCGGCCGACCATGTGGTGTGCGGGCAATGGCGGATGCCGGAGCAACCGTGGTTGCCGCCGCCAGACCTGCAGGCCTTCCTCGATGCCGGTCCGCCACCGGTCTACCTGGGCTTCGGCAGCATGACCGGCTTTGATCGCGAGCGCGTGCTGCCGGCGTTGCTGCAGGCCCTGGCACCGCGCCGCGTGCTGCTGTTTCCCGGCTGGGCGGGCCTGCCTGCAGGCGACCTGCCGGCGAACGTGTTCGTCGTTGGCCCGACACCGCATGAAGCGTTGTTCCCGCGCTGCGCGCTGGCCATCCATCACGGTGGCAGTGGCACCACGCATTCGGCCTGCCGCGCGGGTATTCCCTCGCTGGTGATGCCCTTCGCTGCCGATCAGTTCTTCTGGGCGCGGCGCCTGCAGGCGCTGGGTGTTGCGCCAGCACCACTGTCGCCGAAGCGGTTGCATGCGGCCACGCTGGCGACGGCCATCGCATTCGCTGAAGACCCGGAGACGCGCGCACGTGCTGCTGCACTGGGTACAGCGATGGCCAGCGAAGACGGCGCGGGCACCGGTGTGGCGATGATCGAACGGTTGGCGGGGTTTCCCGATGGGGTCGGATCCCGCGTCGACAGACGCGGGCTCTGACCCCTGCTGCAGGCCACCTCAACGCAGGTGCGGAATCACCTGCGCCAGCAGGTGCGCATCCTTCAGCGCGCCATGCAGGCCGCGATTGCCGGGAATGCGCAGGCGCTGCAGCACATCATCGAGCTTGTTGCCTTGGCCCGGCCAGCGCCCACGTGCCAGCTTCAGGCTGCAGGTGATGCGGCAGTATTGCGCCAGGCTGCCAGGAATGCCGGCCAGGCGCAGCTCGTTGTCGAGGAAGCCGACATCGAAGGTGGCGTTGTGCGCGACCATCTCGCTGCCACGCAGGAATTCCAGCAGCTCGGCGGCCTTGCTCGAGAACAGCGGCTTGCCGACCAGCATCGCATTGCTGATGCCGTGCACGCGCTGCGCGCCCCAGTCCACCGAACGCTGCGGCTGCAGGTAGGTGTGGAACTGGCGGCCGGTGAGCTGGCCATCGATCAGTTCCACCGCACCGATTTCGATAACCCGATGGCCCATGCGGTGGGAAATGCCGGTGGTTTCGGTATCCAGTGCGACGATGCGGCTCATGCGTGTGGCGGTTTCCTGGTGCGTGCAATGATGATTTTCGCATGCCCGGCGCGTGTCACCCCAACACCTCCACCGCCCATTCAATGAACACCCGCAGGCGCTGGCTCATATGCCGGTTCGGCGGAAACATCACGTGCATCGGCATCGGCGGCAGCTGCCAGTTCTGCAGCACCGGCCGCAGTTCGCCGCGGGCCACGTGCGGCGCGGCCATGTAGCTGGGCAGCGCGACCACGCCCAGGCCCGCCACGCCGGCGGCCAGGTAGGCGTTGCCATCGTCGAAGGCAACCGTGTAATGGCCCTGCACCTCCATGCGCTCATCACCACGGCGGGCGCTGAACACCCGCGCGCGACCGCTGCGCGGGCTGAGGAAGCCGACCACGTGGTGGTCCGGCCCTTCCAGCGCGCGCGGGTGGTCGGGCGTGCCGAAGCGTTGCAGGTAGGCAGCGCTGGCGTAGAAGCCGAGCGGCAGGCTGGCCAGCGGCCGTGCAACCAGCGCCGGGTCGGCCGGCGTGCCGCCGCGGATCACACAGTCCACGTTGTCGGCGATGACATCCACTTCGCGATCGCTCACCCCGATGTCCAGCTGGATCTCCGGGTAGCGTGCATGGAAATCCGCCAGCGCCGGCACCAGCCTCAGCCGTGCATAGGGGCCGGGCACATCGATGCGCAGGCGCCCGCGCGGCTGGCTGGCGGCCTCGCCCAGGCCGCCTTCCACCGCCTCCAGTTCGGCCAGCAGGCGGGCGATACGCGGGTAGTACGCCGCGCCGTCGGCGGTGGTGCTGACGCGCCGGGTGGTGCGGTTGAGCAGGCGCAGGCGCAGGTGCGCTTCCAGCTGCTGCACCAGCTGGGTGACCGTGGTGCGGCTGATCTGCAGGGTGTGCGCGGCGCGGGTGAAGCTGCCGGTTTCCACCACCCGGGCGAAGGCCCGCATTGCCTCGAATCGGTCCATGGGCGGCCCACGATTGTTTGGGATCGACAATCAATCTAGGCCGATTATCGCGGCTTATCCAGACAGCATTGGCGAGCAGGATAGCCCTCTCTTCCACGGGATAGTCCCCATGTCACAGCGTGATGTCGTGTTCCCCGCCGGTCGCCAGGCCCTCTACGAGCGCAACCGCTACTCGCCGGCCATCCGCTCCAACGGCTTCCTGTTCGTCTCCGGCCAGGTCGGCAGCCGCGAAGACGGCTCGCCCGAGCCGGACTTCGAAACCCAGGTGCGCCGCGCCTTCGACAACCTCAATGCGGTGCTGGCAGCCGCCGGCTGCACGTTCGACGATGTGATCGACGTGACGGTGTTCCTGGTCGATCCGGAAAAGAATTTCGAGAAGGCCTGGGCCATCGTGCCCGAATACTGGGGCCAGGCGCCGCACCCGACCCTGACCGGCATCGGCGTGACCTGGCTGTATGGGTTCCAGTTCGAGATCAAGGTGGTTGCGAAGCTGCCGTAAGTGGACGGGGGCAGAGCCCTTCCTGCGGAAGGGATCTGACCCCTCCGGTCAGGGCTCGCGGCGGTGCAGCCAGCGGTACAGCACGGGCAGCACCAGCAGGGTCAGCAGCGTGGACGAAACGATGCCGCCGATCACCACGGTGGCCAGGGGTCGCTGCACCTCCGAACCCGCACCGACATTGAAGGCCATCGGCACGAAGCCCAGCGAGGCGACGAGGGCGGTCACCAGCACCGGGCGCAGGCGCCCCAGCGCGCCTTCGCGCACCGCATCCAGCAGGGGCAGGCCCTGTTCGCGCAGGTGGCGCACGAAGCTGATCATCACCAGGCCGTTGAGCACCGCCACGCCCGACAAGGCGATGAAGCCCACGCCTGCCGAGATCGACAACGGCAGGTCGCGCAACGCCAGCGCCAGGACGCCGCCGGTCAGGGCCAGCGGCACGCCGCTGAACACGATGGCCGCATCACGCACCGATCCGAACGCCCAGAACAGCAGCACGAAGATCAGCAGCAGCGTGACCGGCACCACCACCGCCAGGCGCTGGCTGGCCGAGATCAGCTGCTGGAAGCTGCCGCCGTAGTCGATCCAGTAGCCGGCCGGCAGTTCCACCCTGCCCTGCACCGCCTGCTGCAGGTCCGCCACGAAACTGCCCAGGTCACGATCGCGCACGTTGGCGGTGACCACGATGCGGCGCTTGCCGTTGTCGCGGTTGATCTGGTTCGGCCCTTCGCTGGTTTCGATGCGGGCCAGTTCGCGCAGCGGCACGGTGCGCGGCGCACCGCTGCCCGCGGCCACGCCCCGGCTCAACTCGTCGCCGTTGTCACTGGCCAGCGCCGGCTCCAGCGAAATCGGCAGGTCGGCCAAGGCGGCCGGGTCCTGGCGCAGTGCTTCGGGCAGGCGCACCACGATGTCGAAGCGGCGGTCACCTTCGAACAGCTGCCCGGCCACCTGCCCACCCACGGCGGTGGCCACGGTGGACTGCACCTGGCCCGGGTTCAAGCCATAGCCGGCCAGCCGCTGCCTATCCGGTAGCACGGTCAGCAGCGGCAGGCCGGTGGTCTCTTCCAGCCGCACATCGGCCGCACCCGGTACCGCTGCGACCACGCGCTGCAGGCGCTGGCCGACGTTGCGCAGGGTGTCCAGGTCATCGCCGTACAGCATCACCGCCACATCGGCACGCACGCCGGAGATCAGCTCGTTCATGCGCATCTGGATCGGCTGGGTGAACTCGTAGTTGTTGCCGGGCAGCGATTCCACCGTGCGTTCCAGCTCGGCCAGCAGCGTGGTACGCGGCTTGCGCGGGTCGGGCCACTGGCTGCGGGGCTTCATCATGATGAAGGTGTCGGCCACCGAGGGCGGCATCGGGTCGGACGCCACTTCCGGCGTGCCGATCTTGGAAAACACCTTGGCCACTTCCGGCACCTGCAGCAGGCGGCGTTCAATCTGCACCTGCATCTGCACTGACTGCGCCAGGCTGGTGCCGGGAATGCGCATGGCATGCATGGCCACATCGCCTTCGTCCAGGCTGGGCACGAATTCGCTGCCCAGCCGCGTGGCCAGGGCGCCGCAGCCCAGCACCAGCACCAGGGCGCCCACGGCGACCCAGCGGCCGCGGCGCAGGGTGAACGCCAACAGCGGCTGGTAGCGCCGCCGCAGCCAGGCCATCAGGCGGTTTTCCTGTTCCTGCACGCGGCCACCCAGGAACAGCGCGATGGCGGCCGGCACGAAGGTCAGGCACAGCAGCATGGCGCCGGTCAGTGCCAGCACCACGGTGATCGCCATCGGGTGGAACATTTTTCCTTCCACGCCGGTAAGCGCGAAGATCGGCAGGTACACGGCGGTGATGATGCCCAGGCCGAACAGGCTGGGGCGGATCACTTCGGCGGTGGCGCTGGCGGTTTCGGCAAAGCGTTCGGCCACGGTCATGTCGCGGCCCAGCGCGTGCTGGCGTTCGCCGAAGCGGCGCAGGCAGTTCTCGATGATGATGACTGCGCCATCGACGATCAGGCCGAAGTCGAGTGCGCCCAGGCTCATCAGGTTGGCCGAGACGCCGCCACGGGCCATGCCGGTGAGGGTGAACAGCATGGCCAGCGGAATGACCGCCGCGGTGATCAACGCGGCACGCACGTTGCCCAGCAGCAGGAACAGCACCACGATCACCAGCAGCGCGCCTTCCAGCAGGTTGCGCGCCACGGTCTGGATGGTGCGGTCGACCAGCGCAGTGCGGTCGTAGCTGGCGGTAACGGTCACTCCCGCGGGCAGGCTGGCCTGCGCCTGCTGCAGGCGAGCGGCCGCGGCCTGCGCGACCTCGCGACTGTTGGCACCGACCAGCATCACCACGGTACCCATCACCACTTCGTGGCCATTCTGGGTGGCCGCGCCGCTGCGCAGTTCCGGGCCATCGGCCACGCTGGCCACGTCGTGCACGTGGATCGGCACGCCTTCGCGGCGGTCCAGCACGATGTTGCCGATCTCCTGCAGATCGGCCACCTGGCCGGGAATGCGCACCAGGAACTGCTGGCCATTGCGTTCGATGTAGCCGGCACCGACGTTCTGGTTGTTGGCCTGCACGGCTTCGGCCACGTCGTCCAGGCTGAAGCCCAGCGAGCGCAGTCGCGCCGGATCCGGGGTGATGTGCACCTGGCGCTGGAAACCACCGATGGTGTTGACCTCGGTCACGCCCGGCACGTTGCGCAGCTGCGGGCGGATCACCCAGTCCTGCAGCGTGCGCAGATCGGTGGCGGTATAGGCCGTGCCGTCGGGCTTGCGCGCCTTGGGATCGGCGTCGATGGTGTACATGAAGATCTCGCCCAGGCCGGTGGCAATCGGCCCCAGCTGCGGGTCCAGCCCGGCCGGAATCTGCGAGCGCACCTGCTGCAGGCGTTCGGCCACCTGCTGGCGGGCGAAGTACAGGTCGGTGCCGTCCTTGAACACCACGGTGACCTGCGAAAGGCCGTAGCGCGACAGCGAACGCACGTGGTCCAGCTTCGGCAGGCCGGCCATCGCCGTTTCCACCGCGTAGGTGATGCGCTGTTCGCTTTCCAGCGGCGAATAGCCGGGCGCGGCGGTGTTCACCTGCACCTGCACGTTGGTGATGTCCGGGGTGGCGTCGATCGGCAGCCGGGTGAAACTCCAGATACCGAACGCCACCAGCACCAGAGTCAGGCCCAGCATCAGCCAGCGGCGCTGGATGGCCGCGGCGATGATGCGTTCCAGCAGCCCGTGGCGGGCGTTGGGGTCAGTGCTCATGGCTGGCACCCGCCTTGCCGATGTCGGCCTTCACCGTGTAGCTCTGCTGCACCACCACCTGCTCGCCGGCACGCAGCCCGGCGCTGACCGCCACCTGCTGCGCATCGCGTGCGCCCAGGGTGACCGGTCGCGCGGTATAGGTGTCGCCCTCGCGCACGAACACCACGTCCTTGCCGCCCAGGGTCTGCAACGCGCTGAGCGGCACCACGATACCGGCCGGCGTGCTGGCCACCACGATGCGCGCGCGCACCGCCGCACCTGGCCGCCACAGGCCATCGGCATTGTCCACGCTGGCGCGCGCCACGGTGCTCTGGCTGGCGGTGGCGGTGCCGGGCAGCACGCGTTCCAGCGTGGTGACCTGGCTGACGCCGTCGGTCATGCGAGTGACGGTAACCGGTACGCCGGCGGTGATGTGCTGGGTATCGGCACCGAAGATATGCAGATCCACCCACAGCTGCGACAGATCGCCTATCTCGAACAGCACCTGGCCCTCGCCCGCCACGGCGCCCACCTGCACCTGCCGTGACAGCACCACGCCGCTGATCGGCGCGGCCACGCTGTAGGTAGTCAGGCTGAGGTTGCTGTCGATGCTGGCCAGCGGTTGGCCGGCGCGCACGCGGTCGCCCACGTTCGCGCGCAGCGCGCGCACCGGGCCCGGGAAGCGAGCGGTGACCTGTGCACTACGCCCATCAACCGGGGCCAGCAGGCCCTGCACGTCGTGTTCGTCGGCGATGGTGCCGGCGCCCGCTGCGGCGCTGACGATGCCCGCCTCGGCCGCCTGCGCGGCGGTGATGGTGGTGCGCTCGGGCGCGTCGTCGGCATGCGCGGCTTCGCCTTCGGCGTGATCGTGGTCATCGTCCGCAGGCGACGCGGCCTGCGGGCCGCCGTTGCCACACGCGCTCAGCGCTGCCAGCAGCGCGGCCACGGTGGCCAGTCGGATCAGGGAGGTGACAGCCTTCATGGCAGGGTTCCTTCAGCAGAGGCGGCCAGCAGCGGTTGTCCGCTCAGGCGCTGGATTTCGATCAGGGCGGACTGTGCCGACAGCGCGGCATCCAACTGGCGCTGCCGCGCTTCAATGCGCATGCCCTGCAGCTGGGCCCATTCCAGGTAGCTGATGGCACCGGCGCGCCATGCGGTTTCGGCGGCCTTTTCGGCCTTCTGCAGTTGCGGCAGCACGTCGCGCTGCATGCGCTGCACCTCCAGCCGGGCGGTTTCGTAGCGGCCGTGTGCCTCGGCCAGGGTGGCGTACAGCTGCAACGCGCGGGCCTCGCGCTCGACTGCGCTCAGGGCCAGTTCGGCTTCTGCGGCGCGGATCTCCGGCGCCGCACGGCGCGCACTGCCCAGCGCCATGCTGAAGCCGGCCAGCAGGGCGCTGTCGCCGCTGTCACGCATGTGGCGCACGCCCAGCTGCCAGGACAGGTCACTGCGCTGCTGGCTGCGCGCCAACTGCAGCTGCGCTTCGCGCACGCGTGCTTCGGTGGCGATCGCCGCCAGTTCCGGCGTGCGCTGCAGCAGCTGCGCCAGCTGCTGGAAGTCCTGCAGCGCGGGCAGCTGCAAGGGGTCGCCGGTAATGGCATCGAAATCCACTTCGCGCGCGTTCCACAGCGCCGCCAGCGCCATACGCGCGGCGCGTGCGGCCTGCAGGCTGCGGTCGCGGTCCAGTTCGGCCTGGGCCAGTGCCGCCTGCGCGGTCAGCAGCGTGGACGCCGGCGAGGCACCGGCCTGAAGGCGCAAACGTGCGGCGGCCACCGCGCGGCGGCGCTGCTCGATATCGTCCACGGCGATGCGGCGCTGCTGTTCGGCCGCGCTGATGGCCAGGTAGCGGCGCGCGGTTTCGGCCAGCAGATCCAGGCGGGTGATCTCGCGCTGCGGGGCCAGCGCGTCCAGGTTGGCCTGGGCCACGGCACGACGCGCGTCCAGCTTGCCGCCGCGTTCCAGCACGCCGGCCAGGGTGACGGTGGCTTCGGCGGCATCGAAGCCGCGGGTGCTGCCGGTGCCCAGCACGTTCTCCACTTCCACGCCGAGCACCAGCGCCGGGGTGAGGGCGGCACCGTCCAGACGGGCTTCGGCGGCCTGGCGCTGCAGGGTGGGCAGGCGCAGGTCGGGATGGGTACGGGCGACACGGTCGACGGCCGCGTCCAGGGTCAGGGGGTCAAGCGACGACGGCGCCTGCGCATGCACGCACGGCGCGATCGCCAGGGCCGCGACAGCGGCCAGGCGGATCCACATGGGAATACTCCGGAAACCTCAGGGCAGGATCGGAAGCCCGCGCACGGCGGGCGATGGATCAGGCCTGGATCGGAGGACGCAGCAGCGATTCCAGCGGCGCGGGACGGCCGTCGGTGTCGATCGTGGTCGGCGCGGCGGCAGACGGCGGCAGCGGCAGTTCCCAGCTGGCCAATGCGAACGGCAAGACGCCGCCCTGGCCGTGGCAGTGCCCGCAATGCACCAGCGCGTGCAGCAGGCGAGCGCTGGTGTCGTCCGGATCGTGCCCGGCATCGAGCCCGGCGGCATCGTGCGGCGCCGCCGGATGGTCCAGATGCGACATCTCGTGCAGCTCGCCCAGTGCCGACGCCGTGGCGCCGCCCGCGCTGCCGATCGCCACCACCACCAGCATCAGCAGGCGGAGCAGGAACGACGGGCGGCGGCGCACGAAGCGGATCATGCCAGGAGGGTAGCGGGCGTTGCAGCCGTTACACAATCGCAGCCGCTCGCCGGGCATGGCCCGGCGGCGTGCCCGGTCAGGCCTTCCGGCGTTCGGCGATATACGCCTGGATCTGCTGTTCCAGCACCGGCAGCGGCACCGAACCCTGTTTCAGCACGGCATCATGGAAGCCCTTGATGTCGAACTTGTCGCCCAGTTCCTTCTCGGCCTGGGCACGCAGGCGCACGATGGCGATTTCACCCAGCTTGTAGCTCAGTGCCTGGCCCGGCCAGGAAATGTAGCGATCCACTTCGGTGGTCACTTCGTGCTCGCTCAGCGCGGTGTGGTCGCGCAGGTAGGCCAGCGCCTGGTCGCGCGTCCAGCCCTTGCTGTGCACGCCGGTGTCGATCACCAGGCGCGCGGCGCGCCACATTTCGTAGGTCAGGCGCCCGAAATCCTCGTAGGGGGTCTCGTAGATGCCCATTTCTACGCCCAGCTTCTCGCAGTACAGCGCCCAGCCTTCGCCGTAGGCCGAGATGTAGGCATTGCGGCGGAACTCGGGCTGTTCGCCCTGCTCGGCCGCCAGCGCGCCCTGCAGGGCGTGGCCCGGGTCGGATTCGTGCAGGGTGAGCGCGGGCAGGTTGTACAGCGGGCGCGACGGCAGATCGTAGGTGTTCACCCAGTAGGTGCCCATGCCACCGCGACCCGCGGTCCAGAACGGGGCGATATCCGGCGGCACCGGCACGATGGTGAAGCGGGCGCGCGGCAGGGTCATGAACTTGCCGATCTGGCCGTCGGCACGCTTGGAAATCCACGCAGCGCGCGACAGCAGCTCTTCCGGCGTCTTGGCATAGAACTGCGGGTCGGTGCGCAGGAAAGTGAGGAAGTCGGCGAAGCTGCCCTTGAACTGCACCTGCTTGATGATGGCGTTCATTTCCTGCTGGATACGGGCCACTTCTTCCAGGCCGATCCGGTGGATCTGGTCGGGCGACAGATCCAGCGTGGTGTACTCGTGGATCTGCTGCTTGTAGTACGCCTTGCCGCCCGGCATCGCTTCGGCGGCCAGGGTGGTGCGGGCCTGCGGCACGTATTCGTTCACGAAGAAGGTGCGCAGCTGCTGGAACGCCGGCACCACCTTGCCGCCGATCGCCGCCACTGCCTGCTCGCGCAGCGCGGCCTGTTCGGCGGCCGGAATGCTGTTGGGCAGCTTCTTGAACGGTGCGTACAGCGGCGACTGGGTCGGGTCCTTCAGTTCGGCCACGGTGGCGATGGACACTTCGCGGCCATCAAGCACCGCGCGCGGCACGCTGAAGCCGCGCTTCAGGCCGGCGCGCATGTTGTCGGTCTGCTGGCCGAAGTAGCGCGGCACATCGTTCAGGCGGGCAATGTAATTGCGGTAGTCCTGCGCGGTCTTCATCTCGCGCCGGGCCATGAAGGACAGGTTGGACCAGAACGAGGAATCGGAATTGAACGGCATTTCGTAGCCGCGCAGGCGGGTTTCCTCGGCCAGGTTGAACACCTGGTCGCGATAGATCGCGTAGTTCACCTGGTTGGCCGCACTGAGCGTGGCCGGGTCGATCTTCTTCAGTTCGGCCAGGGTCTGGTCCCAGACCTTCAGCCGGCCCTGCTGGGCGGCGGCGCTGACATCGGGCAGGCGGGTGGCATTGGCCGGTGCATCGCCGTCTTCGCTGGCTTCACCACCGCCGTCCTGGCGCCACTTCCATTCTTTCTCGTAGATCGCGCGGAACGCCGCGTCGGCGGGCGATTCGGCGGCCATGCTGGCCGGTGCGGCGGCAGCGGGCGGCGCGGCCAGGGCAACGGCCGGCGAGGCCAGGGCGATCAGCAGGGCAACGGCAAGACGGGTTTTCACAAGCACAGGTTCCCGGGAAGGCAGACCCCGATGATCGCACCGCCAGCCCCGCGCAGGCATGGGACGAAGGTCCTGCCTCATGAGTAGATCCACGCCATGCGTGGATGCGCCGGGGATCCGGACGGGGGTCAGAGCCCGTTCCTGCGGAAAGGGATCCGACCCCGGCCCTCAATGGCTGGCTTTGTCGCGCTTCCAGCCGCGGTGCTTGATGTCCAGGTGCAGGCTGTACAGCGCGGTGAACGCCGGGAACAGGTTCTGCAGCACGCCCACCGAATCCTGCTTGGCCGAGAACAGGAAGTAGCTGAGCGTCATCAGGCTGCCGACCACGCTCATGTACCAGAACAGGCGCGGGATGACCGGCTTGCCCGCCCGCTTGGAGGCCACGAACTGCACCAGCCAGCGGCCACCGAACATCAGCGCGCCGGTGTAGCCGATCAGCTTCCAGCCGGTCACGTGCAGGCCGGTCCAGTACAGCCAGGTCAGCGGTTGGTCCAGCCAGTGCAGCTCCATCAACGCTCCTCCACCGCAGTGCGCTTGCTGCGGGTGATCAGCCACGCCACGCCGCGCAGGTCGCGGATGCCGACCAGCGCGCGGCCCAGGTTGTTGTACTTGGAAACCCCGGCGGTGCGATGGCGATGGTTCACCGGCACGCTGGTGGTCTTCCAGCCGGCCCGCTGCATCAGCGCCGGCAGGTAGCGGTGCATGTGGTCGAAGTACGGCAGGTCGAGGAAGGCGGCGCGTTCGAACAGCTTGATGCCGCAGCCGGTATCGGGGGTGTCGTCGCGCAGCATGCGCGCACGGATCGCATTGGCCCAGCGGCTGGCCCAGCGCTTGCTGCCGCTGTCCTGGCGGTTCACCCGCCAGCCGGCGAACAGCTTTACCTGCGCATCGGCGGCGGCGCGGGCGGCCAGCAGCTTGGGAATATCGGCCGGATCGTTCTGGCCATCACCATCGAGGGTGGCGATCCACGGCGCGCGCGCGTGCTTGACCCCGGTGCGCACGGCGGTGCTCTGCCCGCTCTGGCTGACATGGTGCAGCACCCGCAGTTCCGGGGTGGTGGCCTTCAGACCCTGCAGCACGGCCAGGGTGTCGTCGCGCGAATGGTCGTCGATGTAGACGATCTCGAACGGCAGATGGCCGCGCAGGGCGGCGGTGATCTCGGCCACCAGCGGGGCGACATTGTCGCGCTCGTTGAACACCGGAACGACAACGGAAAGCTCAGGTTGGCTCATGGGGCACTCGGCCAAGAGGGAAACAAAGACCGCGCATTGTCCGCAGCCGAGGTTATCCGAAGATGAACCCGGCTGCGTGAGGAACCGTCCTCAGGCGCGATCGCCAAAGTACTCGCGGCACCACTGCACCACCGGCGGCAGCCCCTGTTCGATCGGGGTGGCCGCGTCGAAGCCGAATGCGTCATGAGCACGCCGGGTATCGGCCATGGTCCGCACCATGTCGCCGGGCTGCATGGGCTTGTAGACCTTCTGCGCCGGGCGCCCGGCCGCCTGTTCGATCACGCCGATGAAGCGTTCCAGCTCGACCGGGGTGTGGTTGCCCAGGTTGAACACGCGGTGCGGCACCGGCTCGGTGGACGGGTGCGCGAGGGCGCCGAGGATACCGGCCACGATGTCGGAAACATGTGTGAAGTCACGCTGCATGCGCCCTTCGTTGAACACGTCGATGGGACGACCGGCCAGGACCGCGCGCGAGAACAGCAGCGGCGCCATGTCCGGGCGGCCCCACGGGCCATACACGGTGAAGAAGCGCAGGCCGGTGGCATGCAGGCCATACAGCTGCGCGTAGGTGTAGGCCATCAGCTCGTTGGCGGCCTTGGTGGCCGCGTACAGCGAGCGCGGCTGGTCCACGCGCTGGTCTTCGGAGAACGGCGGCGTGGCCGAATCGCCGTACACCGAGCTGCTGGAGGCGTACACCAGGTGCTGCACGCCGCGGTGGCGGCACAGTTCCAGCATGTTGACGAAACCGGTCAGGTTGCTGTCGACGTAGGCATGCGGGTTTTCCAGCGAATAGCGCACGCCGGCCTGCGCGGCCAGGTGGATCACCGCGCTGGGCTGCACTTCGTCGAACAGCGCGGCCAGGCCTTCGCGGTCGGTCAGGTCCAGCGTGCGCAGGTCCAGCGTGGGGCACAGCGCGGCCACGCGGTCGCGCTTGATCTGCGGGTCGTAGTAATCGTTGAAGTTGTCCAGGCCAACCACGGCCTGGCCCTGCTCCAGCAGGGCGCGGGCGGTGTAGGCACCGATGAAGCCGGCAGCGCCGGTGAGCAGGAGGGTCATGGCGGGGGCTCTACGCGCAGGAATGCAGCACAGATGTTACCCGCCTGGCTCAGGACAGGCCCAGCCGTGGCCGCGCCACGTTGAAGCGGCCGGTGTCGATGCGGTCATCGATGCCCTTGGCCTGCAGGCGTTCGAGCAGTTCATCGGCCCCCTCCTGCAGCTTCAACGCCATCTCTTCGGGGTACAGCGGCAGCACCGCGCGGAAGGCGATCGTGCGGCCATCATCGTCCAGCAGTTCGCCAAAGGCCGGCGGCACCGAAGCCGGATACACCACCATGGCCCCGTCGAACCGCACGTCGGCCGCGTAGGGTTCGGCCGGATTGCCATGCGGCACGGTGTGCCCGGGTGCCAGCCAGGTGTCATACAGATGCGGCAGGCGTGCCAGCGTCTGCAGCAGGCGCACCGGCCAGTAGAAGCACTCGTCCTGCAGCGATTGCGCATCCAGCGGCCAGTGGGCCGGCAGGGTCAGCATCAGTTCGGCGAAATGCGGAACGTCCACGCCCGGCGGCAGGTTCATCGGCAGATCGCTCATGCCCGAGGTGACCAGCTGCAGCCAGGCACGGTCGGCGGTGGGCGGTACCACATGCACCAGCACGCGCACCGTATCGGGCAGCGCATCGTCGAACGCGCCCGCTACCGGCCCCAGGTGGCGCTCGATGTAGGCACGGATCTGCGCCGTGTGCGGTTGGCCCTGTGCAGGCGAATGCACGGTGTCGCGGCGGTGCAGGTGCATGCGGCTGCCACCGGGGCTGACATCGTCGAAGTCGTTGCTCATGCACGGTTCCCTGTCAGGCCCCGGGGCACGGCGCAGGCGCGCCGTGCGCGGGGCAGAAACCCGGCCGGGCTCAGCCCTGGCGCGTACGCAGCTTTTCCAGCACGCCGTCCAGGGTATCCAGGTCGGTGTAGTGGATGATCAGCTTGCCCTTGCCGCCGCGGCCGTGATTGATGGCCACCTTGGTGCCCAGCGATTCGGACAGTTCGGTTTCCAGCGACGCGATGTCGGCCTGCTGCACCTTCGGCGTGGCCACCGGGCGGTTGCTGGGCACCTTGCCGGCGGCGAAGGCCTGCGCGCGGCGCTCGACCTCGCGCACCGACCAACCTTCGTCGGCCGCTTCCTGGGCCAGCTTGCCGGCCAGTTCCGGGGCCAGGGTCAGCAGCGCGCGGGCGTGGCCCATTTCCAGACGGCGGGTTTCCAGCAGCAGGCGGATCGCCACCGGCAGTTCCAGCAGGCGCAGCAGGTTGGACACCGCCGCGCGCGAGCGGCCCACCGCTTCGGCGGCCTCGGCGTGGGTCAGGGTGAACTCGCTGATGAGGCGCTGCAGCGCTTCGGCTTCTTCCAGCGGGTTCAGGTCTTCGCGCTGGATGTTCTCGATCAGCGCCATCGCGATGACGGTGCGGTCTTCCAGCTCGCGCACCACCACCGGCACTTCGTCCAGCCCGGCCAGCTGCGAAGCGCGCCAGCGGCGTTCGCCGGCCACGATTTCGTAGTTGCCGGCCGGCAGCTGGCGCACCAGGATCGGCTGGATCACGCCCTGGGACTTGATCGAATCGGCCAGCTCGGAGAGCTTGCCTTCGTCCATCTCGCGGCGCGGCTGGTACTTGCCCGGCTGCAGCTGGCCCACGGCCAGCTTGCGCAGCACTTCACCCGGCAGCGGCTCGATGACAGCAGTGGTGGCCTGCACCTGGCTGACCGCGCCCTTCGGACCCAGCAGGGCGTCCAGGCCGCGGCCGAGGCCTCGCTTCTTGGCTGCAGGCTTGCTGGTCATCAGGCGGTCTCCACGGCCTTGGCGGCCTTGTTGCGTTCGTTGTTGCGACGGATGATCTCGCCGGCCAGGCCCAGGTAGGCCACGCCACCGCGCGAGGCACGGTCGTAGCCGACGATGCTCTGGCCATGGCTGGGGGCTTCGGCCAGGCGCACGTTGCGCGGCACGATGGTGCGGAACACACGATCACCGAAGTGTTCGGTCAGTTCGGCCGACACCGCGTTGGCCAGGTTGTTGCGCACGTCGAACATGGTGCGCAGCACGCCTTCGATCTCCAGCGCAGGGTTCAGGTTGGCACGCAGCGCTTCGATGGTTTCCACCAGCGCACTCAGGCCTTCCAGTGCGTAGTACTCACACTGCATCGGCACGATCACCGAATCGGCGGCGGCCAGTGCGTTCAGCGTGAGCAGCGACAGCGCCGGCGGGCAGTCGATCAGGATGTAGTCGTACTCATCGCGGATCGGCGCCAGTGCGCGCTTCAGGCGCTGCTCGCGCGCTTCCTGTGCCATCAGCTGGATCTCGGCTGCGGTCAGGTCGATGTTGCCCGGCAGCAGGTCGTAGCCTTCGGCGGTGGCCACGCGCACATCGGCGGCGTTGGCTTCACCCAGCAGCAGATCGTAGGTGGAGGCGACCAGTTCGCGCTTGTCCACGCCGCTGCCCATGGTCGCATTGCCCTGCGAATCGAGGTCGACCAGCAGCACCCGCTTGGGTGCGTTGGCCAGGGAAGCGGCCAGGTTGACGGCGGTCGTGGTCTTGCCGACGCCACCCTTCTGGTTGGCGATGGCGATGATGCGGGCCATGCAGGTGTGCCTCGTCGACGGATGGTTGGGACAGGTCATTATGCGTACAACCGGCCCCGGGCGGAAACCGTGGATCGCCAACCCGTTGTTGCACAAGGGGTCGACGAGCGGGTTCAAGGGCCGGTAACGGTGACCAGATGGCGTTCGCCGGCCAGGCCGGGCACGCTCAGCGGGGTCACCTCGCGCACCTGCCAGCCGGCCGGCAGTGCGGCGATCTCGTCATGCGGGTAGACCCCCTTCATGGCCAGCAGCACGCCGCCGGGGCGCAGCAGGTGGCCGCCCACGCGGACGATGCCGGCCAGGGTGTCCATGGCGCGCGCGGTCAGCTGGTCGTAGGCGCCGGCCTCGTCCAGTGCCTCGGCGCGCGACTCGGCCACGCGGGCATTGGCCAGGCCCAGCTGGCGCACGGCTTCTCGCATGAAGCGCGCCTTCTTGCCGTTGCTTTCCACCAGGGTGACCTGCAGGCCCGGGCAGGCGATGGCCAGCGGGATGCCGGGCAGGCCGGGGCCGGTGCCCAGGTCGGCCAGGCTGCCATCGGCCACGAACGGCTGCATGGCCAGCGAATCGAGCAGGTGGCGGGTGACCATCTCCTGCGGGTCGCGGATGGCGGTCAGGTTGTAGGTGCCGTTCCAGCGGTGTAGCAGGGCCAGGTAGCGCAGCAGCGGCGGCGCCAGGTCGGCCGCCAGGCCCATGCTGGCCAGGCCCTGTTCCAGCGTGGCAACCACGCCGGCGGGAAGATCATGTTCGCTCATGCCGCCATTATCGCCGGTTTTGCCCGCCGGTTCGCCGCTTCGGTGCGCGGCATCAATCGGCATGCCAGGCCAACGCGGCGCGGAACTGGCCGCTGGCCTGCCATTCGTGCAGGTGCCAGCGCTCGGCCTGGCCCAGTTCGGCGTCGCAGGCCAGCAGGTGCAGCGCGCCATCGCGGCCGGGGGCCAGGCGCAGGCGGTGCAGGCCGAAGGAAATGCCCTGCCCGTGCGCCTTCAGGATCGCCTCCTTGGCGCACCAGACGCGGAAGAACCAGTGCTCGCGCTCGGCCACGGACAACCCTTCCAGCCAGGCCACCTCGTCGGGGTGGAAGAAGCGCTGCACGATTTCCAGCAGCCGCGGGCGTGGGCGCAGCAGTTCCAGGTCCACCCCCAGGCGCACGCCCTCGCCCAGCGCCACCAGCAGCACCTCGCCGCTGTGGCTCCAGCCGGTGCCGTAGTGGGCCAGCGCACCGGCCAGCTCGGGCCGGCCCTTGTCATCACGCACCAGCGGCAACGCCTCCGGTTCGCCCCCCAGCGCCTGCGCCAGCACCTGCCGCGCCTGCGGCTCGCCCCGCTGGCCGGGCACATGCGGGCGCCGCCAGACGGTGACCGGGCCGAACCGCCAGGGGCCGTCCAGGGTGGCCGGCAGGCTCATCCGCACGCCCCCGTCACGGGATTGCACGACGGGTTCACGGCGCTGCGCGTCAACTGGGCGCGTTCCCTTCCGGAGGTCACGTACATGGGCATCATCATCTGGCTGATCGTGGGCGGCGTGGTGGGCTGGCTGGCCAGCATCATCATGCGACGCGACGCCCAGCAGGGCATCATCCTCAACATCGTGGTCGGCATCGTCGGCGCGCTGATTGCCGGCTGGTTGTTCGGCGGCGGCATCAACGAAGCGATTACGATCCGCACGTTCCTGTTCTCGCTGATCGGCGCGGTGATCCTGCTGGCCATCGTCAACCTGTTCACCCGCAAGAGCATACGGTGATCCGAGGGGTAGCGCCGGGCCATGCCCGGCGTCTCCCTGCCGCCGCTTCGCTCGCCGGGCATGGCCCGGCGCTACCGCTTCAACCCAATTCCACCCATGCCGGGGCATGGTCGCTGGGGCGTTCCCAGGTACGCGGCTCGCGGTCGATGCCCGCGGCCACCGCACTGCCCTTCAGCGCATCGGACACCAGGGTCAGGTCGATGCGCAGGCCCAGGTTGCGGCGGAAACCGGCCGCACGATAATCCCACCAGCTGAACACACCGGCCTCGTCGTTGTGCAGGCGGAAGCCATCGTGCAGGCCCAGCTGCAGCAGCTTGTTCAGCGCGCCGCGCTCGGCGGTGGAGGTCAGGATGTGGTTTTCGTTCCACACCTCCGGGTCGTGCACGTCGCGTGCGTCCGGGGCGATGTTGAAATCGCCCATCACGATCAGCTTCGGGTGGCGCTGCAGTTCCTGCGCGATCCAGGCATGCACCGCCTCCAGCCAGCGCAGCTTGTAGTCGTACTTGTCGGTGCCGATGTCCTGGCCGTTGACCACGTACAGGTTGATCACCCGCAGATCGCCGAAGGTGCCGGCGATGACACGCTTCTGCTCGTCCTCGAAGCCGGGGATGCCGATCTGCACGTCCTGCGCCGGCTCACGCGACAGCAGGGCCACGCCGTTGTAAGTCTTCTGGCCGGCGAACACGCTGCGGTAGCCGGCGGCGATCAGCGCCGCATCGGGAAACTTGTGGTCCTCCAGCTTGGTTTCCTGGATACCGACGATGTCCGGGCCGAAGTCCTTGAGCCACTGCTCCAGGTGCGGCAGGCGGACATTGAGCGAATTGACGTTCCACGAGGCGATTTTCATGGGGGCATTCTACCCGGGTGGATCGGCCCGGGCGTGCCGTCCGCTGGCCGGCAACGGGCCGTCAGCTCGCTGACGGCTGCCCCCCCCTCCCGTACAATCCGGGACGCCCTTTGGATCGCATGGAATCACCTTGGACGCAGACGCATTCGTGGCCAATTGGCACGCGGAAAAGGAAAAGCTTCTGTCAGATGCCTGGATGCCGGGCACTGAGTGCGAGGCAAGGATCACGGCAATGGGCCTTACCTCAGAGCAGACTGTGCAACTGCAGGATCTGCTCGGGACCTTCACCAGAGACGTGATGTACACGCTGTTGCTCGGCTTGGATGGCAGTGCCTCATTGGGTAGCGACCAGCGCAGCTATACCTTGCTGGATGAGGATGGCTCTGTAATCGCGAAGGAAGGCGACCTCGAAGCCGCCGCCTACGCGTGGTTTCAGGAAGGCCGGGCTCCGCGCTGATCCCGCCCACGGGATGCCGCGCATGCCGGCCCGGTAGCGCTGGCCGCTTGCCGACAACCCCGCGTGCCAACCAAGGTTGGCACCTACCAGTAGAGCCACGCCATGCGTGGCTTCACCGCAGCAGGAACCGCAACAACCCCGCAATCTTCGAATACGGCGGCCGCAGCCGGTCGCTGGCCGCCCAGCGTGACTGCCACAGCACCGGCAGCCGCTTGCTCATGGCATCGAACCCGGCCCGGCCGTGGTACGCGCCCATGCCGCTGGCCCCCACCCCGCCAAACGGCAGGCCATCGGCGGCGAAATGCAGCAGCGTGTCATTCACCGTCACCCCGCCGGCCACCACCTGGTCGAGGATGCGTTCCACCGTCGCGCGGTCCTCGCTGAAGGGGTACAGCGCCAGCGGCCGGTCGCGGGACAGCACGTCGGCCAGCGCCGCATCCAGGTCCGGGTAGGCCCGCACCGGCAGGATCGGGCCGAAGATCTCCTCGCGCATCAGGTCCAGGTCATCCGGCGGGTCCAGCACCACGGTGGGCACCAGCAGGCGCTCGCGGTCGGCGCGCGTGGCATCCACCTGGGCCAACGGAATGACCGGCACGCCGCGCTCGCGGGCCTGCGCCAGATAGCCCTGCAGGCGCTGGTACTGGCCCTCGTTGATGATGCGCGTGTAGTCATCGGCATCGGCGAAATCCCCGTAGCGCGCACGCACTTGCTGCTGCAGCGCCTGCACGAACTCGCGCTGGCGCACGGTGTCGATCAGCACATAGTCTGGCGCAATGCAGGTCTGGCCGGCGTTGAACCACTTGCCGGTGGCCAGCCGCGCGGCGGCTTTGTCCAGTGGGAAATCGCGGCAGACGATGGCCGGTGATTTGCCACCCAGTTCCAGCGTGAGCGGCACCAGATGCTCGGCCGCCGCCGCCATCACCTTGCGGCCGACGGCCGTAGAGCCGGTGAACACCAGATGGTCCAGCGCCAGCGAGGACACGGCTGCAGCCACATCCGCACCGCCCTGCACCACCGCCACGCGATCGGGCGGAAACACGCTGGCCAGCAGATCGGCCAGGAACGCGCTGGTGCGCGGCGTGTGTTCGGACGGTTTGAGCAGCACGTGGTTGCCCGCCGCGATGGCCGTGGCCAGCGGCACCAGCGCCAGGGTGACCGGGTAGTTCCAGGGCGAAATCACCCCGACCACCCCCAGCGGCGTCGGCCGCAGCTGCGCGCGCGCCGGCCACAGCCGCCAGCCGGCGCCCACCCGCCGCGGCTTCGACCAGCGCCGCAGGTGGCGGCGCAGGTGGTCGATGGCCGACAGCACGCTCATGCCATCGGCCAGCTTCGATTCGACGTGGGCGCGGTGACCGAAGTCCTCGGCGATGGCCGCAGCCATTTCATCCAGACGCGCCTTCAGTGCTTCGCGCAGGCGGCGTAGATCGGCCTCACGCTGGTCCAGCGAAGGGCGCTGGACCTGCCAGGCGCTGCGCAGGGTGTGCAGGAGGGCGGGAAGGTCGGCCGGGGCGGTGGTGGTCATGGGCCGACTATACGGGCTGCCGCGCTATTCACTGGGGTCAGATCCCTTTCGCGAGCGAAAGGGATCTGACCCCGGGCGTGCCGAACGCTGTCTTTTCGCGTCTGCGGATTTAGTGCCGCGCGTTGCGCGGTCGCCGAGCATGGCTCGGCGCTACCGGGAAACGAAAAGGCCGTGGTCTGCACCACGGCCTCTCCTCTATCCGATTATCATCATTCCTACTTGGTGATATCCACGTCCTTGGTCTCACGCAGGAACAGGCCGCCGATCACCACCGACATCAGCGCGATGATGATGGGGTACCACAGGCCGTAGTACAGGTTGCCGGTACCGGCCACCAGTGCGAACGAAATGGCCGGCAGGAAGCCACCGAACCAGCCGTTGCCGATGTGGTACGGCAGCGACATCGAGGTGTAGCGGATGCGGGTCGGGAACAGTTCCACCAGGTAGGCGGCGATCGGGCCGTAGACCATGGTCACGTACAGCACCAGCAGCCACAGCATGAAGATCGTGCCGGCGTAGTTGATGCGCGAACCATCGGCCTTGGCCGGGTAGCCGGCGGTGGTCAGCGCGCCCTTCAGCTCTGCACCGAAGGCATCGGCCTTGGCCTTGCCTTCTTCCTTGGTCAGGCCGGCGGCCTCATACGAGGTCACACTGGCCGTGCCCACGTTCACCATGGCCAGCGAACCGGCCGCGGCCGGCTGCACGTCATACGGCACGCCCGCCTTGGTCAGCGCGGCGGTGGCCACGTCGCAGGAGCTGGTGAACTTGCGCAGGCCGACCGGATCGAACTGGAACGAGCAGGTGCTGGGATCGGCAACCACCAGGGCCGGCGAGCTGCTGCGGGCTTCTTCGATGGCCGGGTTGGCGAAGTGGGTCAGGCCCTTGAAGATCGGGATGTAGGTGACGGCAGCCAGCAGGCAGCCGGCCAGGATGATCTTCTTGCGGCCGATACGGTCGGACAGCCAGCCGAAGAAGATGAAGAACGGCACGCCCAGCGCCAGCGCGGCGGCAATCAGCAGGTAAGAGGTGGTGGCATCGACCTTCAGCATGCTGCTCAGGAAGAACAGCGCGTAGAACTGGCCGCCGTACCAGACCACGGCCTGGCCGGCCGCGGCACCCAGCAGCACCAGCAGCATCAGCTTCAGGTTGCCGCCCTTCAGGCTGTCACGGAACGGGGTCTTGGAACCCTTGCCTTCGGACTTCATCTGCTGGAACAACGGCGATTCGCTCAGCTGCAGGCGGATCCACACCGAAACGCCCAGCAGCAGGATCGACACCAGGAACGGAATGCGCCAGCCCCAGGCTTCGAAGGCTTCGTTGCCCAGGAAGTAGCGGCAGGCCAGGATGATCAGCAGCGACATGAACAGACCCAGCGTGGCGGTGCACTGGATGAAGCTGGTGTACAGGCCGCGCTTGTCGTCCGGCGCGTGCTCGGCCACGTAGGTGGCGGCACCGCCGTATTCACCGCCCATGGCCAGGCCCTGGGCCAGGCGCAGGATGATCAGGATCACCGGTGCGGCGAAGCCGATCGAGGCGTAGTTGGGCAGCACGCCGACCAGGAAGGTCGAGATGCCCATGATCAGGATGGTGACCAGGAAGGTGTACTTGCGGCCGATGCGGTCGCCGAGGCTGCCGAAGAATGCCGCGCCGAACGGTCGCACGAAGAAGCCTGCGGCAAAGGCCAGCAGGGCGAAGATCATGCCGGTGGTTTCATTCACACCACTGAAGAACTGCTTGGCGATGATCGCGGCGAGGGAGCCGTACAGGAAGAAGTCATACCACTCGAAGACCGTGCCGAGGCTCGATGCGAAGATGACCTTCTTGTGGCCTTTGGTCAGGCTGCCCGCGGCGTTATGCGCGGTGCTGGGTGTACTGGACATGAGACGTTTTCCCCTTTGTAGGTGCCGACCAAGGGTCGGCACTCATTCAAAAACTATATTTGGTGGTGAACTGCACGCGGTTGATATCGCCCTTGCGCCCGTCTTCGATCTCACGCACGCCGTACATGTACTCGGCACCGATATCGACCTTGGGCATCGGCGTGTAGAAGATGTTGCCGCGGATGCTCTGCACGCTCTTGGTCACCAGCGGGCCCAGGCTGCCATCGTTGTCGTAGTCGCTGCGCGCGTAGATCAGGTTGGTGCGCAGCTTCGGGGTGAACGCATGCCGCCAGCCCACGTAGCCGGCAAGCACGCCGGTCGGGTTCAGTTCGTCACGTGCCACGTCGTAAGCGGTATCGGCGGTCACACCCAGACCGATGTAACGGGCAATGCCTTCACCACCGGTCAGCTGGTAATGCAGCGAATCGTTGCCGCCCATCACCCACTTGCCGCCCACGGTCAGGCCGCCGCCCACCTTGTCTGCCTTGGCCCCGGTGGCCTGGTTGTCGACCTTCAGCTGGCGCACGATGCCACCCACGCCGAAGGTGCCCCAGTCGCCCTTCCAGCCGTAACGCAGGGTCAGATCGGGCAGGCTGCCGCGGTCGGAGTTGGCGCTGGCGTTGGTCCAAGCCCCGGTCACCGGGTTGCGGGTGCCGGTCAGGGTCGTGGTTTCCGGGTTCTCCAGCGCTACGCTGAAGCCGCCGTTGGTGTAACGCACCTGCGCCTGGCGCACGAAGATCACACCGTCGGTGGGACCGACGAAATCGACCGCTTCAGGCAGCGCTGCGGCGTCCATGAAGTTGGACCAGGTCTGGCCGGCCAGCCAGTTGTTCCAGTACATGTACGCATGGCGCAGGGTCACGCCATAGGTGTTGGTGGCGGTCTGGTTGCCCAGCGAATTGCCGAAGAAATCCATCTCGAACAGCGCGCCGGACTTGTTGCCCGATTCGCTGACGTTGTCGATGCCGATGTTGAAGCGCGAGAACTTGGCGTGGGCGTTGTAATCCACGTCCGAGCGCTTGCCGCTGCCGCCGGCGCCGGCCACCGGGGTCTGGCCCGGCAGGTACAGCGCGCGGCCGGTGGCATCGTCAGCCAACTGGCCATCGCCGGTCTGGGTGGCCAGGAAGTCGGCCTTGATGAAGCCGCCGATCTTGACCGTGGTGCCCGGCGCCGCGCCGGGGGTGATGGTGGTGACCTGGATCGGCTGCTTGCCCGCAGGCACGGCCGGCTTCTGCTCGGCCTGCACGGTGCGGACTTCGGTGACCGCCTGCTGGGTCTGCACGATCTGGGTCTGTTGCTGCTGCTGCGATGACAGCAGCGCCTGGACCTGGCGTTCCAGCTCGGCAACGCGCGCTTCCAGTGCTTTCTCTTTGGCGGTTTCTGCAAACGCCATGCCCGGTGCGACCAGGGCGACCAGCAAGCAGGCCGCCAAAGGTTTGCGCACGGCTTTCAACGTACGGTGGCTCATGTTGCCCTCTCTCCCAAGTGGCAAGGTGATGCCGCGCGTGGGGCACGGTCGAGCCGAGACTGCGGGGGGTTTATGTATAGCGGTATTCGCCATTGGTCGAAGCCGGGCTGCTACGGGCCGGTCTTTCGACCATGGTCTAAGCGCAGTGGTGACGCGACCCCACGTGGATGGGGCAAACTGGTGGCGGAGGGTCGTTGCGATGCTGCGACCGCACATGAAAAGTCAACGTGCAAGTGAGGGTGCCATGGCTGATATCTACCCCGTCGATCCGCAGTTCGCCGCCAAGGCACGCATCGACAAGAAGTCCTACGAACAGCAGTACCAGGCGTCGGTGTCCGATCCGGATGCCTTCTGGGGCAAGGCCGCGCAGCGGCTGGACTGGATGCGTGCGCCGACCAAGATCCGCAACGTCAGCTACGACCTGGCTGATTTCCACATCAAGTGGTTCGAAGATGGCGAGCTCAACGCCAGCGTGAACTGCCTGGATCGCCAGCTCGAAACGCGCGGCGACAAGACCGCGTTGCTGTTCGAACCGGACAGCCCGGATGCACCGGCCCAGCACGTGACCTATCGCGAGCTGTACGAGCGCACCTGCCGCCTGGGCAATGCGCTGCGCAACCTGGGCGTCAAGAAGGGTGACCGGGTCACCATCTACCTGCCGATGATCGTCGATGCCGCGGTGGCCATGCTGGCCTGCGCGCGCATCGGTGCGATCCACTCGGTGGTGTTCGGTGGCTTCGCCCCGAATTCGATTGCCGACCGGGTGAGCGATTGCCAGAGCAAGCTGATCATCACCGCCGACGAGGGTCTGCGCGGCGGCCGCAAGGTGCCGCTGAAGGCCAACGTGGATGCCGCGTTGAAGCTGCCGGGCACCAACACGGTGGAAACCGTGCTGGTGGTGCGCCACACCGGCGGTGCGGTGGACATGCAGGCCCCGCGCGACCGCTGGTTCCACGACGTGGTGGACAGCCAGCCGTCCACCTGCGAACCGGAGCGTATGAACGCGGAAGATCCGCTGTTCATCCTTTACACCTCCGGTTCCACCGGCAAGCCCAAGGGCGTGCTGCACACCACCGGCGGCTACCTGCTGTACGCGGCCTACACCCATGAAGCGGTGTTCGACCTGCGCGAGGACGACATCTACTGGTGCACCGCCGACGTCGGCTGGGTCACCGGCCACAGCTACATCGTGTACGGCCCGCTGGCCAACGGCGCAACCTCGCTGATGTTCGAAGGCGTGCCCAACTACCCGGACACCTCGCGCTTCTGGAACGTGATCGACAAGCACAAGGTGTCGATCTTCTACACCGCCCCCACCGCCATCCGTGCGCTGATGCGCGAGGGCGAGGAGCCGGTGAAGAAGACCTCGCGTGCCTCGCTGCGCCTGCTTGGCAGTGTTGGCGAACCGATCAACCCGGAAGCCTGGCGCTGGTACTACGAGGTGGTGGGTGACAGCCGTTGCCCGATCGTCGATACCTGGTGGCAGACCGAAACCGGCGGCATCCTGATTTCGCCGCTGGCCGGCGCGATGGATCTGAAGCCGGGTTCGGCCACCCTGCCCTTCTTCGGCGTGCAGCCGGCGCTGGTCAACGCCGATGGTGAGATCCAGGACGGCCCGACCGAGGGCAACCTGATCATCCGTGATTCCTGGCCGGGCCAGATGCGCACGGTGTATGGCGACCACCAGCGCTTCATCGATACGTATTTCCGCACCTACCCGGGCAGCTATTTCACCGGCGACGGCTGCCGCCGCGACGAGGATGGCTACTACTGGATCACCGGCCGCGTGGACGATGTGATCAACGTGTCCGGCCATCGCATCGGTACCGCCGAAGTGGAAAGCGCGCTGGTCTCGCACCCGAAGGTGGCCGAGGCGGCCGTGGTCGGCTTCCCGCACGACGTGAAGGGCCAGGGCATCTATGCCTACGTGACCCTGGTGGCCGACGAAGCCCCCAGCGACGAACTGCACAAGGAACTGGTGGCGTGGGTGCGCAAGGAAATCGGCCCCATCGCCACGCCCGACCACCTGCAGTGGGCGCCGGGCCTGCCGAAGACACGCTCGGGCAAGATCATGCGCCGCATCCTGCGCAAGATCGCCGAGAATGCACCTGACCAGCTTGGCGACACCTCGACCCTGGCCGATCCGTCGGTCGTGGCCTCGCTGGTGGACGAGCGCAAGGTGCGCTGATGCATCGCCCGGGGTCAGAGCCCGGGGTCGGATCCCTTTCCGCAAGGAAAGGGCTCTGACCCCAGCAGATTCCGGCCGCCACGGGGTCAGAGCCCGTCCCTGACGGAACGGGATCTGACCCCGAACAGTTTCCCCCACGGTTCCCCCCGACCATGACCACCCTTCTGATTGCCGATGACCACCCCCTGTTCCGCGAAGCCCTGCGCGGGGCGGTGCAGCGGGTCATCCCCGGCGTGCAGTTGTTCGAGGCCGACAGCGTGGAAGCGCTGTACGCGCTGGCCGACCAGCACAACGATGCCGACCTGGTCCTGATGGACCTGAACATGCCCGGTGCGCAGGGCTTCAACGCGCTGGTGCACATGCGGTCGCTGCACCCGCACCTGCCGGTGGTGGTGGTCTCTGCGCGCGAAGAAGCCACGGTGATGCGCCGTGCGCTGGACCACGGCGCGCTGGGCTTCATTCCCAAGTCGGCCGACTCGGACACCATCGGCCATGCGCTGGGCACCATCCTGGATGGCGAAACCTGGGCGCCGCCGGAAGCGCACAACGTGCCGCCCACTGGCAGCGAAGAACGCG
This sequence comes from Stenotrophomonas sp. YAU14D1_LEIMI4_1, assembly GCF_003086815.1. Lineage (NCBI taxonomy): Bacteria > Pseudomonadati > Pseudomonadota > Gammaproteobacteria > Lysobacterales > Lysobacteraceae > Stenotrophomonas > Stenotrophomonas sp. YAU14D1_LEIMI4_1. Next base: position 4,229,222 of record NZ_CP025997.1, read on the forward strand.
AAGTCGGCCAGCGCCTGCGCGAGCTGACCCCGCAGCAGTTCCGCGTGCTGCAGATGCTCGGCGCCGGTCGCTTGAACAAGCAGATCGCCTACGACCTCAATGTTTCCGAAGCGACCATCAAGGCGCACGTGACCGCGATCCTGCGCAAGCTGGGGGTGACCAACCGCACCCAGGCGGTGCTGATGGCCGGCAAGCTGGCCATCGACGACGACGCCATCGTGCTGCCGCCGGAAGAAGACTGACCCCCGCCGGGCATGGCCCGGCGCTACCTTGACCACACTGGTGCGTGCCAAGCTTGCTTGGCACGCTTCTGCTTCGCCTCGATATAGCCTTCGCTATACAAACCAGCCCTGCCTGCGCGTTTGCCTGGAAATGCGCCACGCGCGGATCGCGGTGCTAAGCTTCGCGTCCCCTTGGGGAGTAGCCGGATTCCTTCGCAGGAATCGTCCACGTCAACATACTCGGCCAGTGCGCCGTGGCGTGGACAACCATGATGGTTGGCGAGACCAGCGGCCCGCGTGCGCAATCTCAGGTTGGGCGCGAACGCGCGCCGTGCGTCCGTCCTTGCCCGACCTTCAGCTGCCGCCCATGTCTCCTGTTTCGATCCTCCTGATCGGCTTTGCCATGTCCACCGATGCCTTCGCTGCTGCGATCGGCAAGGGTGCGGCCATGCGCAGGCCGGTGTTCCGCGATGCACTGCGCGCCGGCATCATCTTCGGTGTCATCGAGGCGATCACGCCCATCATCGGCTGGCTGCTCGGCCGCGCTGCCCTGCAGTACGTGGAAGCCTTCGACCACTGGATCGCGTTCGGCCTGCTGCTGGCACTGGGCGTGCACATGATCATCAACGGTGTGCGCCCGGACGGCGATGACGAAGAGGAAGACTCCTCGCAGCACCACGGCTTCTGGAAGCTGGCGCTGACCGGTTTCGCCACCAGCATCGACGCCATGGCGGTGGGCATTGGCCTGGCCTTCATGGACGTGCATATCGGCGTGATGGCGGCCGTGATCGGCCTGTGCACGCTGACGATGGTCACCGCCGGCATCATGCTCGGCCGTGCGCTGGGCAGCATGGTCGGCAAGCGCGCCGAGATCATCGGCGGCGTGATCCTGATCGTCATCGGTTCGACGATCCTGTACGAGCACCTGCACGGCGTGGCATAACGCGTTGGCTATCGTTGCCGCCGGGCGTGCAGTCCCGCATCGTGCCAACCAAGGTTGGCACCCACCGGATCCACGCATGGCGTGGATCTACGGTGACGTTCCTGCATCGCGCAGCGCGCCCAGGAAGGCGCGCAGCGAAGCCGGCTTGATCGGCTTGGTCAGCACGCGGTAGCCGCGTTCGCGCGCCATCCGCTTCAATTCGTCACGACCATCGGCGGTCAGCAATGCGCCCGGCAGCGGGTAGCCGGCGGCCTCGCGCAGCGCCACCAGGGCATCCAGGCCATCCATGCGGTCATGCAGGTGGTAATCCACCAGCATCACCTGCGGTCGCTCGGCAATCCGTTCCAGTGCCTGGTCCACGGTGGACGCGGTGATCACCTGCACCTGCCAGCGACCCAGCAACGCGCGCATGCCGTCCAGGATCTCCTCGTCGTTGTCCACGCACAGCACGCGCAGGCCGGCCAGCGAATCGCTGCGCACCGCCGGTGCGGCTGCGGTGACCACAGCCGCCGGCTCGGTGTAGCCCGGCAACGGTGCCACCCGCGGCAGGATGATCGAGAACATCGAGCCACTGCCGACCCGGCTGCGGGCGTTCAAACGGTGGTCGAGCAGGCGCGAGATGCGCTGGCAGATCGACAGGCCCAGGCCCAGCCCCTGCTCACCCCAGTCGAACGGCTGCTGGTAACGGTGGAATTCGTCGAAGATCTGCCGCATGTGGTGCTCGGGAATGCCTGGCCCGGTATCCCACACCTGCAGTTCCACTTCGTCACCGCGCTGGCGCACGGCCAGCACGATGCGGCCCTGGCGGGTGTAGCGCAGGGCATTGGCCAGGAAGTTCTGCAGCACGCGCCGCAGCAGGCGACGGTCGCTGCGCACCCAGGTGGTGCGCGCGAACAGGTCCAGGCGCAGGCCACGGCCCGCCGCTACCGGGGTGTACTGCGCGGCCAGCTCGCGCATCAGCGCGCTCACGTCGAACTCGCCGATGACCGGGTGCAGGCCACCGGCATCCAGCCGCGACACGTCCAGCAGGCCATCCAGCAGTTCTTCGGCCGCGCGCAGCGACGCATCCACGCGTTCGGCCAGATGCTTCTGCTCATCGCTCACGTGGTCGCTGTCACGCAGCGCCGAAGCGAACAGGCGCGCCGCGTTCAGCGGCTGCAGCACGTCGTGGCTGATCGCTGCCAGGAAGCGCGTCTTCGACTGCTGCGCCACCTCGGCTTCATGCGAGCGCTCGGCCACGCGTTGTTCCAGCGTCTCGTTGGCTTCCAGCAGCGCCTTTTCCGCGTGCTTGTAATCGGTGATGTCGTTGTAGCTGGTCACGTAACCGCCGCCGGGCAGCGCCTGGCCACGCATCTCGATCACCTTGCCATCGCTGCGGGTGCGCTCGAACACGTGCGGCGAACCGGCGCGCATGTAGCCGATGCGGCGGTTGATCTGCACTTCGATATCGCCCTCGCCCAACTCGCCGCGCTCGGCGTTGTAGCGGATCAGGTCAGCGACCGGGCGGCCGACGTAGAGCATGCCGTCGGGATAGCCGAACATGTCCTGGTAACGGCGGTTCCAGGCGGTCAGGCGCATGTCCGGGTCGACCACGCTGACACCGGCACTGATGTTTTCCAGCGTGGTGGACAGGATCTCGCGGTTGAAGCGCAGCTCCTGCCCGGCTTCATCCAGCACCGCCACCACTTCGCCCAGGTCCATGCCCGAACCGCGCAGCAGACTGGTCAGCAGCAGGCGTGCGGAGGCCGCACCGATGGAGGCGGCCAGCAGACGCTCGGTGAACTGCACCCACGGCCGGTCGGCCGGTGCCGAGGACTGCAGTTCGCGACCCAGCGACTGCGCCTGTTCGAAGAACGAGCGCTGCGCATGGCGCTCGCCCACCACCCGCGCGGCCAGCGCCAGCAGGTCGCCCACGTGCACGTGGCCGGGCCAGCCACCGGCGACCGACGGCCGTTCCGCGTAGGGGTCCAGGAAGGGGGCCGCACGCAGGCGCTCGTCCACGCCGGGGCGCCAGCGCGCGGACACCAGCATCATCGTCGCCGCGTTCACCAGCAGCGACCAGAACGTGCCGTGGGTGAGCGGGTCCCAGCCGGTCATGCCGAACAACTGCTGCGGGCGCAGCCAGTCGATACCGAACGGGCCGTGCTGCACCCACGCCGCATCCACCCAGCCAGCCAGTGTCATCGCCGGCAGCAGCAGGGTGTACAGCCAGGTGGCGAAGCCCAGCAGCATGCCGGCTTCCACGCCGCGGCGGCTGGCGCCACGCCAGTACAGGCCGCCGATCAGGCCCGGCGCGAACTGCGCCACCGCCGCGAATGCCATCAGGCCGTAGGACGCCAGGGTGCTGTCGTTGCTGCTGCTGCGGTAGTAGCTGTACGCCATCAACGCCAGCAGCAGGATCGCCAAACGGCGGATCCACAGCACGCGCGAGGCCACGTCGGCCGCTTCCTGGTGGTCGCCACTGCGGCGCAGCAGGACCGGCATCACCAGGTCGTTGCTGACCATGGTGGCCAAGGCGATGGACGAGACGATGACCATGCCGGTGGCCGCCGAGAAACCGCCGACGTAGGCGATCAGGGCCAGCGCGTTGCGCCCCTCGGCCAGCGGCAGGGCCAGCACCATGGCATCGTCGGCCACGCTGCCGCCGGTGCCGAACAGGCTGACGCCGGCGGTGGCGATCGGCAGCACCATGGCCGAGATCAGCACCAGGTAGCCACCGAACATCCAGCGCGCGCGGCGCACGTCGCGCACGTCGCCGCACTCCACCACCGCCACATGGAACTGGCGCGGCAGGCAGATGATGGCCAAGAAGCTGAGCAGGGTCTGCGAAATGAAGCCCACCGGCGGCAGGCCGGTGAACAATGTATGCACCGAGGCGACCACCGCTTCGCTGCGGTCGCTCAGCCACAGGTAGGCGAACACGCCCACCGCCAGCATCGCGCACAGCTTGATGACCGATTCAAAGGCGATGGCCAGCATCATGCCGTGGTGGTGCTCGGTGGCATCGACCTGGCGGGTGCCGAACAGGGTGGCGAACAGAGCCATCAGCAGGGCCACGTACAGCGCCGGGTCGGTGAAGAAGCCGGTGGGCCCGCTGTTGCCGGTCAGCACCTGCAGGCTCATGGCCACGGCCTTGTACTGCAGGGCCAGGTACGGAACGATGCCGATCAGGGCGATGATCGCCACCAGCGCCGCCAGCCGCCGCGAGCGGCCGAAGCGCGAGGAGATGAAATCGGCGATGGACACCACGTTCTGGCTGCGTGCGATCAGCGCCAGCCGCTCGATGATGCGCCAGCCGAACAGCAGCAGCAGCAACGGGCCAATGTAGATCGGCAGGTAGCCCACGCCGTTGCGCACGGCCGTGCCCACGGCACCGTAGAAGGTCCACGACGAACAGTAGACGGCCAGCGCCAGGCTGTAGACCACCGGCCGCAGCCACGGGCGGTCGGGGTACATGGGCCGTCGGTCACCCCACCACGCCACGCCGAACAGCAGCGCGGCATAGGCAACCGAGACCAGCAGCAGGATCCAGCTGGAGACCACGCGTGCGTTTCCGTCAGGACAGGGGCCAGTAGATCACGACCGTTGGTCGTGAGGGTAGGTCATGGCGGCAGGTGCCCACCAGCAGGGGTGGGCACCTGCCAGGTACCGAAGTTATTGGGCCGGCACGCCCATTTCCTTCAGCAGCTCCGGCGCCGGGTAGACCTTGGCCAGCAGCCAGCGCAGGTAGCGCATGTCCACGTGCACCGCACGCTTGTAGCGCGGGTCGAACCACCAGCTGGCGCTGACCGATTCCCAGTTGCTGTCGAAGTTCAGGCCGATCAGTTCACCCTTGGCGTTGAGCACTGGCGAGCCGGAATTGCCACCGGTGGTGTCCAGGTTGGTCAGGAAGTTGACCGTCTGGGTCTTCAGCGCCGGGTCGGCGGTGCTGCCGAAATCGCCCTTGGCGATGGCCGCCAGCAGCGGCTTGGGCGCGTCGAACGGATAGGCGTTGGTGTTCTTTTCGACGATGCCGGCCACGGTGGTCACCGGCGAATAGATCACGCCATCACGCGGGTGCAGTGCCTCGACCTTGCCGTAGCTGATGCGCAGGGTGCGGTTGGCGTCGGGGTAGACGGCGCGGCCCTGCTTGGCCCGCCAGGCGAACAGCGCCTGCATGTAGGCCGGGCGCAGGCGCAGCTGTTCGCCCTCGCGGGTCTTGCTTTCGTTCTCGATGCGCAGCTGCGCGGCCACCAGCGGGCCGGCCACGGCAATCAGCGGATCGGCGGCAAGGGCCTTGCCTTCGCGGGCGGCGGCGAAACGGCTCAGGCGCTGTGCCTCGTCACCCAGCTGGGTGCTGGCGTACAGGGTATCCAGGGCCTTGGCCAGCTGTTCGGGGGTACGCCCGAAGGCGGTATCGAACTCGGCCACGCGCTGCGCGTCCGGCAGCTGCTGGTAGCGGGTCAACAGGCTGCCCAGCAGGGCCTTCTCGACCTCGGGTGCGTAGCGGCGCTGCACCTGCTTGAGCACGCCTTCGATCATCGCCTGGTCGCGCTGCTGGAAGCCGGTCTCGCGCTGCGCATCGGGCTTGGCCGATTCGATGCGCAGGCGCTCCAGCAGCAGTGCCGAACGCAGCAGCTGGGTCTGCAGGGCCATCTGGTCCAGCAGCAGGTCACGCTCGCCCACCGCTGCACCCTGCGACAGGTTGCGCAGCAGAGCCTTGATATCGCCCTGGTAGCGGCGGTCGGTGGCGGCCAGCATGGCCGACTCGTCGGCGGCGCGCTGGGCCTTGGCATCGCTGCGCAGCAGGCCTTCCAGCTCGCCGGCGGCGCGCTTGCGGTTGTTCTTCAGCGACTGCAGCTGCGAGGCGTAGCGGGTACGCGCCTGCGCATCCTTGGCCGTGGCCGCTTCGATCGTGTCGATCATCTGCTGGAACACCGACACCCGGCGCGGCAGCACGGTGTCGATCTGGCCGGCGAATTCGGCCGCCGTGCGGTGGCGGTAGGTGATGCCCGGGTAGCCGGCCAGCATCGCGTAGTCGCCTTCCTTCGGGCCTTCCAGCGACATCTGCAGGTGTGCCGGCGCCTGGTAGGGCACGTTGTCCTTGCTGTACGGGGCCGGCTTTCCGTCCTTGCCCACGTAGGCACGCAGCAGGGTGAAATCGCCGGTGTGGCGCGGCCACATGAAGTTGTCGATCTCATCGCCGTAGTTGCCGATCGCGCGCGGCGGTGCGTACACCAGGCGCACGTCGCTCAGCTCCAGCTGGGCAATGCGGTAGAAATCGGTGCCGTAGTACATGTTGGCCACCGAGCAGCGCACGTTGCCGGTCTTCTCGCACTCGGCCACGATCTGCTTGCTGGCCGCGTCCACCGCGTCGAAGTACGCGCGGCCGGTCTTGCCACGGGCCTGGGCCAGCACCTGGTCGGTCACCTTGTCGAAGCCGACGGTCACCAGCACGCGGAAATCCGGGTTGGCCGGGCGCTCATCGGCGCGGCCCTGGGCGATGAAGCCGTTGTCGATCAGGTTGTGCTCGGGCGAGCTGTTGTACTGGATCACGCCCATCGCTACGTGGTGGTTGGTCAGCAGCAGGCCATCGGCCGACACGAACGAACCGGTGCCACCGCCGGCACGCACCACGGCGCTCAGCGGCGGCGCGGTCACGTTGGCCAGGTCGGCCGGATCGCCCTTGAAACCGGCCGCCTGCAGCGGCTTGGCCAGGTCGGGCAGCTGGGTCGGCATCCACATGCCTTCATCGGCGTGGGCACCGGCGGCCAGGGTCAGGCCCAGGGCCAGGGCGGCAGGAAGGGTTTTGCGGGCAGACATCGGCACTCCGGCAATACAGAACAGCCGGGGACCATAGCCGCTGGGGCAGGCCGGGGCAACGGCCGATGGTTGGGTGGCGGCGTTGCACCCGGGGTCAGAGCCCTTTCGTTGAAAGGGATCTGACCCCGGCATGGCGTGGCTCTACTTCTCGCGGCGCCAGTTCAGCGAGCCGCGGTTTTCCACCGTGCTCGATTCCACTTCCACGTCGAAGCCGCGGCTGAGCAGGTACTTCAGGGTCAGCACCGAACCGCTGCCGACCATCGATACGCCGTAGCCCACGTACAGCTTGGGCGAAATGTACTTGCCAAAACCAATCACCGAACCGCCCAGCGCGCGCGACTGGCTGACCCCGGCATCATCCAGGCCCAGCTTGGCGCCCAGCTGCGAGGCCAGCAGGCCGCTGCCGGCCGACAGCGCGGCCGAGGCGGCCGTGACCTGCTGGGTCTGGTCGCTGCTGGCATTGGTCAGGCTGCGGCCCAGCACCAGGTAGGCCAGCGCTTCGGACTGCGACATGGCCGGGTCGGACCAGACATCGGCACGGGGTTGCTGGGCGCGCCCGGTCACATCGATGCCTGCGGTGACATCGCCAATGCGGCGCTCGGCGCGGATGTTGATGCGCGGGTCGGACACCGCGTTGTAGTTCCAGTTGAGGTTGCCGCGGGTGATGGTCAGGTCCTGGCCATAGGCCTTGTAGCGGCCACTGACTTCCAGGCCGCCATTGGCGGTCATCTCGCGGCCCGGCCGCGCCCACACCTGCATCTTGCCGGTCAGCGCGCCCTTCAGGCCGAACCCGGTCATCTTCACCTTGTCGCCCAGGCTGACCGTCAGGTCCATGTCCAGCGGCGAGGTGCGCGATTCCTCCGGGTCGGCCGGGTCCAGCACCACCACGTCTTCGGACACCGACGTGCCGCGGTCCAGGCGTTCCAGGTCGATGTCGGCCTCGGGCACGTGCACCGTACCGCGCAGTTCCATCGCGGCCTTGGCCAGGGTGAAATCGAGGTTCGGGTTGGCAATGATGCGCAGTTCGCTGGTGTTGGACACCAGCACGTTTTCGCCATGGATCTTCAGCTGCAGCGGCTGCGCATCGCCGAACCAGGACAGACCGCCGTCCACGTACAGCGTGCCCTGCCCCGAATTGGCCTGCGCGGTGATCTTGGCCGAGCCATCGGGCTGGGCGACGAAGCTGCCCTTGCCCTGGTCGAGGGTCAGGCCCAGCGCCGGGAATTCACCCTTGAAGTTGCTCAGCTGCGCGTCGCCGCCCAGCGACGGCTGGCCACGCGTGCCGCGCAGGCTCACGTGGCCTTCGATCAGGCCTGTGGGGCGCACGATGTCCGGCGAGAACAGCTCCAGCCAGTACAGCCGCGACATGTTCAGGTACAGCTCGCCGTTCAATGGCGCGCTGGCCTCCCAGCCGGTCTGGAACTTCGCATCGACGAAGCCGTTGCCCTGGAAGCCCAGGCCCAGGTAGCCCTTGATGCTGGCCGGGGTCATGTCCAGCTTCACCGAGAACTGGTCGTAGCGCGCCAGCTCACCGCGGTTGGCATTGGCGCCGGTTCCCGTGTTGCGGTTCTCGCCCAGGCGCACGCCGCCTTCCGGCGAACGCACTTCCATGTGGCCCTCCCAGGCGTTGCCGCGCGGGCGGATCTGCGCATCCAGGGTCAGTTCGCCACGCAGGTAGATGCGGCGGCCCGACTGCGGCGGCAGCCACGGCTGCACCAGCGACAGCGGCAAGGCATCACCGCGCACCATCAGCCCTTCGCGCGGCCAGTTGGCCTGGGCGCACAGGGCGCCGCCGGTGGCCGCGGCCAGGCAGGTGTCGGCCAGCGTGTAGGTGCCGCCGTTCACCGCGAAGGCGGCCGGTGCACGCAACGCCCAGGCATCGCCCTTCACCGGCGCGATGCGAAGGGTGGACAGTTCACCGCGCCATTGCGCGCCCTGCTGGCGCACGCTGCCCTGCAGGTCGATCGCGCCCAGTTCGTTGTGGGTCTGCGCGCTCAGGCGCAGGTTGGACACGCTGCCCTGCGCGTCGATGGCCAGGCGTTCCAGCAGCATGCCGGCATTGACCTGCTGGCCCTGGATCGACAGGCGCCCGGCGTCGCCGCGCCACGGCAGGTTGCCCTGGATGCTCAGGCTCTGCGCGCCGTAGCCGTCCCAGTTGATGTTGTTGCCCACCAGGTCGGCACGGATGTCCGGCGCGTCGCGCGGGCCGGTCACCTGCACCTGGCCGCGCAGGCCGCCATCGGCGCCGGGCAGCAGATCGCTCAACTGCAGCGGCTCGAAGCGTGCATCGATATCCAGGCGGTCGCCCACCTTGCCCTTGGCGGTGACCCGGCTGCTGCCGATCGCCAGCGCCAGTTCGCCCTGGCCCTGCGCGCCCTGCAGCGCGAACTTGCCCTTGGCATCCACGTTGCGCTGGCGCAGGGTGCCCTTCAGTGCAGGCAGATCGACGGTGGCTTCCAGGGTGGGCGCCGTACCCGCGGCAGCACTGGCCGGCGGCGGTACCTGGCGGCCCTTCGAGGCAAGGTTGCCCGACAGGCGACCGTCCCAACCCGGCAGGAAGTAGCCCGGATCGAAGTCCTTCAGGCTGGCCTTGGCATCCCAGTCCAGCTGCGGTGCCCAGGCCACCTGGCCTTCCACCTGCAACTGGCCACCGGGGGTCTGCGCCACCAGTTCGCGGATCGAAGCGGACTGGTCGTTGCCGCGTACGTCGAAGCGCAGGTCGGCACGTTTCTGCTCGCGCTCGATCTGCGCACGGCCAATGGCCGCCCATGCCTTCAGCGTGCCGGCCAGGCCGAAGCGCGCTTCCTGCAGGGTGACCGGCACCGGCGCACTGCCGGCGGTGTTCGGGTCGGGCTCGGGCACCCAGGTCAGGTTCCGCGCAATCACCGAGAAATTCAGGGTCTGCTGGTCCGGGTTGCTGAAATCGGCGGTGCCCTGCAGGCGCGCTTCACCGCCCAGGCCTTTCAGCACCAGCGGCGACACCTTCAGCACCTGGTTTTCCAGCGATACCACCGAAGGCGCCAGCTCCACTTCCTGTGCCCCCTGCTTCAGTTTCCCGTGCAGGTTGGCCTGGCCGCCCTTGCCGGCGGCGGTGAAATCCAGCGACAGCGGTGCGATGGCCGATGCGGCCAGCGCCGGCGACAGCAGCGCCAGATCCAGCTCATCGCTGCGCACGCTGGCGCTCCACGTCGGATCGGTGCGGCCATCGAACACCAGCATGGCCCGCAACGGCTTGGGCGCGCGCCCGGCCACGCCCACTTCCATGTGCGCCAGGTTGCCGCGTGCAACCAGGCCCAGGGTGGCGGCAGTGCGACCGCGCGGGGCCGGCAGCACGGCGGTCACGGTCACGTCGGTATCGTAATCCTTGGCCGGAATGTAGCGCCCCTGGGCAGTGAAATCGCCCATGTCGCTGTCCACCACCAGTTGCCGGGCCTGGAATTCGCCATTGGCGATCTCGATGCCGCCACGCACGCGGGCGATGTCGATCAGCGGCTCGTTGGCCTGGGTGATGCGGAAGCCATCGATGGCGATCACATCGGCCTGGATGGCCAGCGGCATCTCGATCTGCGGCAGCGAATCGGGCCACGACGGCATCTCGAACGGCTCATCGCTTTTGGCCAGGTTCAAGGTCGCGTTGGTCAGCTCCAGCCGGTCCAGCAGCAGCTTGCGGCCCAGCAGCGGGCGCAGGTCCGGTTCCAGGTGCGCACGCTCGGCGTGGAAATGGATGTCGTCGTAGCGGAAATCGACGTTGTACAGGGTCAGTGGGCCGGCGACCGGGCCCTCCACCTTGTCCCAGGTGAAGCTGGCGCCGACCGGCAGCCGCGCCACCACCTGTGCCAACAGCACGTCGCGGCCGGCCACGGTCTGCAGCAGCCAGTAGACCGCCAGCAGGGCCAGTAGCACCAGGCCCAGCACGCCCACCCCCGACCACGCCCAGAAACGGCGGCGACGGTAGAAACGCACGCGCGGTGGCGGGCTGCCCGCAGGTGGATTCGGCGTGGGCGCGCTCACAGGTCCGCTCCGATGTTCAGGTACAGCTGGAACTGCGAATCCGGATTGTTCAGGCCGTGCGCGATATCCACGCGCACCGGGCCCACCGGCGATTTCCAGCGCACGCCGAAGCCGACGCCGGTGTGCAGGTCAATGGTGTTGTCGAACGCACTGCCGGTATCGACAAATACCGCCGCGCCCCATGGGCCGCCGTTGAAATAGTGCTCGTACTCGGCCGAGCCGATCACCAGGTTCTTCGCACCCAGCGCGTACTTGTCCGGCGCCGGCGTGCGGGGCCCGACTTCGCGGAAGGCATAGCCGCGGATGCTGCGGTCGCCACCGGCGAAGAAGCGCAGGCTGGGCGGCATGGCCACCAGGTCGCTGGTCCAGGTGGTGCCGCCTTCGCCGCGCAGGATCAGGCGGTTGCTTTCACCAATGGGGATGTACCAGCGCAGCAGCAGGTTGGCCTGCACGAAGCTGGTGTCCGAGCCGGCCCCCTCCACGCCGCCGCGCAGGGTGGCGCTGCCACTCACGCCGCTGCGCGGGAACAGTTCATCGTCCACGTTCACGTAGTCGGCCACCAGCTGCGGGTAGACCAGCGTGGAGGTGTTGTACACCGCATCGGTGAACTCGGTGCCCGAGGCGTAGCGCCAGCGCTCGCGCAGCGCATTGATCGAGGCGATGGCCGTCCAGTGCTCGTTGATCTCGCCACTGCGGCTGGCGATCAGCTTGAAGTTGCGCAGATCGATGTAGTCGGTCTGCTCGTCATACGCGCTGGCAGTCAGCCCATACCAGCCATCCAGCCACTTGAACGCCGGTACGCGGTAGGTGCTGACCAGGCTCTTGCGCTTCTGCGCATAGTCCAGCTGGGTGTTCATCTTGTGGCCGCGGCTGTTCAGGAACCGCCGCTCCACGCCGCCGCGCACACCGGCGCCACTTTCACTGCCGTAGCTCAGACCGGCCGTGTAGATGGTGCGCTTGGCACGGGTCAGCTTCACGTCGATCGGCACTTCGCCGTTGTCGTCGGCCTGGTCCGGCCGCGGCTGGATGTCGATCACGCTGAAGTAGTCCAGCTTGGTCAGCGATTCGCGCAGGCGGTCCAGCTTGCCTTCGTGGAAGTAACTGCCCTGCTCCCAGTACACCAGCGGGTCGAACAGCTTGTCGACGAAGTAATCCTGCTCGAAGCGCACCGGGCCCATGTTGTAGCGGCGGCCGCTGTCCCAGGTCAGGTCGATGTCGGCGGCGTTCTCGGCGCGCGTGATCTGCACCTGGCGCTGGGTGTAGTCGGCATCGAAATAGCCGCGCTCGGCCAGGCGCCGGGTCACGGTGATCTTGCTGGCTTCGTACTGGGTGTGTTCGAAGCGCTGGCCCTTGCGCGGCTTGAACGCGGCCAGGTCATCCTGCAGGTACTGGTCGTAGGTGGCCGGGCCGGTGATGTCGATGTGCTCGCGGCGCACGGTTACCGGTGGGCCCTTTTCCACGTGGATCACCACCCGCAGGTGTTCGTCCTGGCGTGGCGCATCCACGGTGATCACCGGATTGTAGTAACCAAAGGGTTCCAGTGCCTGGCGGGTCTGCCGCTCGGCCTGCGACAGCAGGTATTCCAGGCGCGATTCGCCCTGTTCCTTGCCGATGGTTTCATAGAGCGACAGCGAGACCTCGATGTTCTCGATCATCTCGGCGTCGTCGCCCTTGTCCAATCCCTTGATTTCCACCTTGTCGATGGTGCCGCGCGCGTGGGCGGACGAGGCCACGGCGAAGGACAGGAGCACCAGGGGCAGGGCGTAGTTCTTTGGCTGCATGCGGCACAGCATACCGACCGCGCGTGACGATGCGAAATGCAGCGCGCGAATCGGGATCGGTTGTTAAGTGGCAGTCAAAATGCGCGCCTTTGTGCGCATCATCGGCACGAAAACGACAACGCCGGGCGCGGCCCGGCGCTACCTGTTCCAGTAGATCCACGCCATGCGTGGATGGGGGGGGCGGCCCCGTCAGCTCGACAGATGCTCGATCGCCGCCACCTTGCCCAGGCGCTCGCCCAGCAGGGTCAGCAGCGCCAGGCGGTTGCCACGCAGGGCCGGGTCTTCGGCATTGACCATCACGCCATCGAAGAAGGCATCCACCTGCGGGCGCAGGCGGGCCAGGCGCGCCAGCACGGCCACGTAATCCTTGTGGTGCAGGCTGGCGCCGGTGTCGTCGATGGCCGCGGTCACGGCCTCGGCCAACGCGCGCTCGGCGTCTTCCTGCAGCAGCGAGGCATCGATCTGGCCCGGGATGTCGCCTTCGGCCTTGCGGAGGATGTTGCGGATGCGCTTGTTGGCTGCTGCCAGCGCCTCGGCTTCCGGCAGCGCGGCAAACGTGCCGATTGCGTCAAGGCGACGGTCGAAGTCATACAGCGAGGCCGGCTTCAGTTCGGCCACGGCGTTGAAGTGGGTGGCCGGTACGCCCTTGTCGCTGTAATAGCCTTTCAGGCGGTCCAGGATGAAGTCGTACAGCTCACCCACGTCGGCCTGCACGTTGCGCGCGGCCAGGCCGGCGTTGGCGCTGGCCAGCAGCGCGCGCAGGTCCAGCTCGAAGCCGCTTTCTATGATGGTGCGGGCCAGGCCCAGCGCGTTGCGGCGCAGGGCGAACGGGTCCTTGTTGCCGGTCGGCTTCAGGCCCGCGGCGAAACCACCGGCCAGCGTATCCACGCGCTCGGCAATGGCCAGCACCTTGCCCAGCGGCGACAGCGCGATGTCATCGCCACCGAAGCGCGGCTGGTAGGCCTCGTCGATGGCCAGCGCTACCTCCGGCGATTCGCCACCGGCCACGGCGTAGTGGCGGCCGGCAATCCCCTGCAGTTCCGGGAATTCATTGACCATGCGCGACTGCAGGTCGTTCTTGGCCAGCTGCGCGGCGCGCTTGGCCAGCAGCGCCTCGGCGCCCACCTGCGGCGCAATGGCCTCGGCCAGGGCCACCACGCGTGCCACCTTGTCGGCCACGCTGCCCAGCTTGGCCTGGTAGGTCACCGTCTTCAGGCCCTCGCCCATCGCTTCCAGGCCCTGCTTCAGGTCTTCGTCGAAGAAGAACTTGGCATCGGCGAAACGCGGGCGGATCACACGCTCGTAGCCCTTGGCCACTTCGGCCACGTCCTTCGATTCGATGTTGGCGATGCCGATGAACTTCTCGGTCAGCTTGCCGCTGTCATCCAGCACCGGGAAGAACTTCTGGTTGATCTCCATGGTCTCGATCAGCGCTTCCTGCGGCACCGCCAGGAAGGCGCGCTCGAAGCTGCACAGCACAGCCGACGGCCACTCGACCAGGTTCACCACCTGCTCCAGATTGTCTTCGGTGATGCGCGCACTGCCGCCGGCAGTACCCGCAGCGGTCTCGACTTCGGCCACGATGCGCTCGCGGCGCTCGCTCGGGTCGACCAGCACCTTGGCTGCGCGCAGCGATTCCACGTAGTCCTGCGGCTGGCTCAGCCACACGGTCTTGTCGTGGTGGAAGCGATGGCCGCGGCTCATGCGGTCGGCCTTCAGGCCGAACAGTTCGGCCTCGACCACATCGGTACCGTGCAGCAGCACCAGCCAGTGTGCCGGGCGGGCGAAGCCCCACTCGTGGTCACCCCAGCGCATCGGCTTGGGAATGGGCATGGCCGCAATCGCCTCGCGCAGCACCTCCGGCAGCAGCGCGGCAGTGCGTGCGCCCGGGCTTACGGCGCGGTGCACGAAGCGTTCGCCCTTGTTGTCGGTGGTCTTTTCCAGCGCGGTCCAGTCGATACCGGCCTTGGCCGCGAAGCCCTGCAGGGCCTTGGTCGGCTGGCCTTCGGCATCCAGCGCGATGTTCAGGTACGGGCCCAGCACTTCACTGCGCTGTTCCGGCTGTTCCAGGCCCACGCCGGGCAGCAGCACGGCCAGGCGGCGCGGGGTGGACAGCGGGCGTGCATCGCCCAGTTCCAGTTCGACACCGCGCTTGCGCAGGCCATCGACAACGCCATCGAAGAAGGCCTGGGCCAGGCCCGGCAGCGCCTTCACGGGCAGCTCTTCGGTGCCCAGTTCGATCAGCAGGGGGGACAGTTGGCTCATCGTTTCAATCCTGTGGTGGGGGCGCAGCGCGCAACGCGTCCGGCGCCCGGAAGTGGTGGAAAGCGCGGCCCTCAGGCCTTCTTCGCGCCCGGGAAGCCCAGCTTCTCGCGCTGCTCGTAGTAGGCCTTGGCCACCGCCTGGGCCAGCGCGCGCACGCGCAGGATGTAGCGCTGGCGTTCGGTCACGCTGATCGCGCGGCGCGCATCCAGCAGGTTGAAGGTGTGGCTGGCCTTCATCACCTGCTCGTAGGCCGGCAGCGGCAGGTTCACTTCCACCAGCTTCTGCGCCTCGCGCTCGCACGCATCGAAGCGGTGGAACAGTTCTTCCACGTCGGCGTGTTCGAAGTTGTAGGTGCTCTGCTCCACCTCGTTCTGGTGGTAGACATCGCCATAGGTCACCGGCTGGCCGTCCGGGCCATAGGTCCAGACCAGGTCGTAGACGTTGTCGCAGTTCTGCAGGTACATGCACAGGCGCTCGAGACCATAGGTGATCTCACCCAGCACCGGGCGGCATTCCAGGCCACCGGCCTGCTGGAAGTAGGTGAACTGGGTCACTTCCATGCCGTTGAGCCAGACTTCCCAGCCCAGGCCCCAGGCGCCCAGGGTCGGCGATTCCCAGTTGTCTTCCACGAAACGCAGGTCATGCACCAGCGGGTCGATGCCCAGCGCCTTCAGCGAATCCAGGTACAGCTGCTGGATGTTGTCCGGCGCCGGCTTCATCGCCACCTGGTACTGGTAGTAGCGCTGCAGGCGGTTCGGGTTCTCGCCGTAGCGGCCATCGGTGGGGCGCCGCGAGGGCTGCACGTAAGCCGCGTTCCAGCCTTCCGGGCCGATCGCACGCAGGAAGGTGGCCGGGTGGAACGTACCGGCGCCCACCTCCAGGTCGAGCGGCTGGATGAGCACGCAGCCCTGCTGGGCCCAGAACTGGTTCAGGGTCTGGATCAGGCCCTGGAAGGTGATCGGTACGGTCGGGGTCGCGGACATGCGGACGATTCTTGGCCGGCTGAGGGGTGCGCTAGTATAACGGCCGACCTGCGGGGCATTCCGTACCCGGGAGGAGCAGGCAGATGGATCACCGGCTGCCGGTGGGGAGTTCGGGTGATTCGGCTGCGGTACCGCTGCCGCCAGGGCGGCTGCAGTTCGAGCAGGTGGCCGCCGCCGTGCTGGCCGATGGCCTGGTCGCGCCACAGGACCGCGAGCGCGTGCGCTTTTCCGCACAGGGCGCGCGCAATGCCAGCGAAGTGCATCCGCTGGTGCTGCTGTCGAACCTGAAACTGGCGGCCAGCAGCGGCGGCGAACTGAGCCTGGAACGGCTGACCGAATGGCTGGCCCAGCGTACCGGCTGCCGCTACCTGCGCATCGACCCGACCCGGGTGGACGTGGCCAGCGTGACCGCCGTGGCCTCGCACGCCTATGCGCGCCGCCATCGCTTCCTGCCACTGGCGGTGGACAGCGAGCGGGTGCTGGTGGCCACCAGCGAACCGCTGGCGCAGGAATGGCGCCGCGACCTGCAGCACCTGACCCGGCGCCAGATCGAACTGGCGGTGGTCAACCCGCTGGACCTGCACCGCTACACCATGGAGTTCTTCGGCGTGACCCGCTCGGTGCGCGGGGCCCGCGGCGACGTGCGCGGCGAAGCCAACGCCACCCTGCCCAGCTTCGAGCAGCTGGTGGAGCTGGGCCGCACCGGCGACGTCAACGCCGACGACCAGCACATCGTGCACATTGTCGATTGGCTGCTGCAGTACGCCTACGAACAACGTGCTTCGGACATCCACCTGGAACCGCGCCGCGAGATGGGGCGCATGCGCTTCCGCATCGACGGCGTGCTGCACAAGGTGTTCGAGGTGCCACCGGCGGTGATGACCGCCGTGGTCAGCCGCATCAAGGTGCTGGGGCGCATGGACCTGGCCGAGCGCCGGCGCCCGCAGGATGGCCGCATCAAGACCCGCTCGCCAGGCGGGCGCGAAGTCGAAATGCGCCTGTCGACCATGCCCACCGCCTTCGGCGAGAAGTGCGTGATGCGCATCTTCGACCCCGATGCGGCCTTCAAGAGCATCGACCAGCTCGGCTTCAGCCCGCAGGAAGCGGCCGGCTGGAACGCGCTGGTGGAGCGCCCGCACGGCATCGTGCTGGTCACCGGGCCGACCGGTTCGGGCAAGACCACCACCCTGTATTCCACCCTGAAGCGGCTGGCCACGCCCGACGTGAACGTCTGCACGGTGGAAGACCCGATCGAGATGATCGCCGCCGAGTTCAACCAGATGCAGGTGCAGACCAACATCGACCTGGATTTCGCCGCGGGCGTGCGCACCCTGCTGCGGCAGGACCCGGACATCATCATGATCGGCGAGATCCGCGACCTGGAAACCGCGCAGATGGCGGTGCAGGCCTCGCTCACCGGCCATCTGGTGCTGTCCACCCTGCACACCAACGATGCGCCCTCGGCCATCACCCGGCTGCTCGACATCGGCGTGCCGCACTACCTGCTGGCCTCCACCGTGAACGGCATCCTGGCCCAGCGCCTGGTGCGCACGCTGTGCCCGCACTGCAAGCAGCCGCACACGCTGGGACCGGCCGATTGGGCGGTGCTGGCTGATAGCCATGCAGCATATCCAGATGCCGCCACGCCCTGTCGGCCGGTCGGTTGCCTGGAGTGCCGGCGCACCGGTTTCCTCGGCCGCATCGGGCTGTATGAGTTGCTGCCATTAGGTTCGCGGCTGCGCGGGCTGATCCGCGCGGACATGGATCTGGCCGGTTTCAGCCGGGCCGCGCGTGCTGAAGGATTGCGAACCCTGCGCCAGGCTGGGCTTGAAAAGGTGGCGCAGGGGCTGACTACAATCGAGGAAGTCCTGTCAGTCCTGCCGCCCCCGGATGAATCCAGCGCCCTTCCTGATCCTTGAAACCGGCCGCCCGGTGCCGACCCTGCGCCGTTACGGGCGCTTTCCGCACTGGATCCGCGTGGCCGCCGGCTTGGACGAACGGCAGACCGTGGTGGTCGATGTCGAACACGGTGCCGCCCTGCCCGATGCCCGTGGCTTCGCCGGTGTGCTGGTCAGCGGTTCGGCCGCCTACGTGACCGACCGCGCCGAATGGAGCGAGCGCAGCGCGGCCTGGCTGCGTGCGGCCGCCCATGATGGCGTGCCGGTGTTCGGCATCTGCTACGGCCACCAGCTGCTGGCCCATGCACTGGGCGGGGAAGTGGCCTACAACCCGGCCGGGCGCGAATCGGGCACGATCGAACTGGAACTGGACCCGGCCGCCGCCGAGGACCCGTTGTTCAGTGGGCTGCCGCGCCATTTCGCCGCCCACGCCACCCACCTGCAGACCGTGCTGCGTGCGCCGGAAGGTGCCGCCGTGCTGGCCCGCTCGCCGCTGGACGGCTGCCATGCCTTCCGCTGGGGTCGGCAGGCCTGGGGCGTGCAGTTCCATCCCGAATTCGCCACCCACCACATGCGCGGCTACGTGCGCGCTCGCGCCGACTGCATCGGCCGCCACGGCGGCTGCGCACGCAGCGTGGAACGGGCGGTCAGCGCGGCACCGCTGGCACGCCAGCTGCTGCGCCGTTTCGTGCGCCAGGCCCGGCTGTCTTCAGCCCAGCCGGTGGCAAAACAGGGATAATCGGCGGCACGGGCCCCGGCCCGGCCCCCTTACTGTCCTTCCCGGATGTCCATGAAAGAGATTCGCAAGCTGCCGGCTTCGGCGGGCGCCCAGTGGTTGCTGGATACGTTCTCCCTGTACCGGCGTGCGCCGCTGCAGCTGGCCCGGATCGGCCTGACCTGGATGCTGGTCAGCTGGGTGGTCACCCTGCTGTCCACGCTCATTCCTGGCGCGGCGGGGCTGGCGGTGCAGCTGATGACCCTGGCCATCTCGCCCATCATGTTCGGCGGCATGCTGTACGCCGTGGGCGAGATCGACGAAGGCCGCCCGGGCCTGGCCACGCACCTGCTGCAGCCGATCCGCGACCACCGTGTCAGCCACCTGCTGGTGCCGCTGGCCATCCAGGTGCTGGCGGTGCTGCTGCTGGGCGTGCTGCTGTACCTGATGATCGGCCGCGAGGGCTTTGCCGCCTTCAGCGAGGTCATGAAGCGGATGGAAGAGATCGGCCAGAGCGGGCAGCAGATCAGCCCCGACGATGCCGCCGCCCTGGTGGCCAACCTGCCGGCCAAGCGCATCGCGCTGTGGCTGCTGCTGGTGTTCATCACCGCCATCGGCCTGACCCTGGCCATGTTCACCCAGCCGGCGCTGGTGGTGTTCGACAAGCAGAGCGGCATGCACGCGCTGCGCCTGAGCCTGCAGGGCTGCGTGGAAAACCTGGGGGCGATGGTGGTGTTCGCGCTGCTGGGCGTGATCGCGCTGTTCTGCGGCTACATCGCCTTCGTCATCGTCATCCAGCTGGCCATGCTGATCGGCGGCCCGCTTGCTGCAGCGTTCATCGCCCAGCTGGTGCTGACCACCGTGCTGATGCCGCTGTACGTAGGCGCGGTGTACGCGGCCTGGAAGCAGATGTTCGTGCACCGTGGCAGCCGCGCGGTGCCGCCGATCCCGGCCACGCCGCCGGCCAACGACGTCTTCCACGCCTGACCTGCACCGCAGTAGATCCACGCCATGCGTGGATGAAACGGATCAATGAAGAACGCCGGGCAATGCCCGGCGTTCCCGCATCAGGCGGCCGGTTTCTTCGCCACCGACGACGGCACCAGCCAGCGTGCGGCGTGGATGCCCAGCTCGTACAGCAGGCACATGGGAATGGCCAGCATCAGCTGTGACACCACGTCCGGCGGGGTCAGCACGGCGGCGACCACGAAGATGCCGACGATCGCGTAGCCGCGGCCTTCCTTGAACTGCTGCGGCGTTACCCAGCCCAGCAGCACCAGGATCACCATCGCCACCGGCAGTTCGAAGCTGCCGCCGAAGGCGAAGAAGATCGCCAGCACGAAATCCAGGTAGGCATTCGCATCGGGGGTGAGCGCGATCACTTCCGGGCTGAAGGTGGTCAGGAAGTGGAACACCGCCGGCAGCACCAGGAAGTAGGCGAACGCGCAGCCGGTGTAGAACAGCAGCACCGACGACACCAGCAGCGGCACCGCCAGGCGCTTTTCGCGGGCATACAGGCCCGGCGCCACGAACGCCCACAGCTGGTACAGCAGCCAGGGCACGGCCACGAACAGGGCCACGAAGAAGGTCAGCTTCAACGGCGCGAAGAACGCACCGGCCGGATTGGTGGCGATCATCGTCTGCCCGTTCGGCAGCTGCGATACCAGCGGATGCGCCAGCGCGGTGTACAGCTTCTGGGTGAACGGCAACAAGCCCAGCAGCACCACGCCCAGGCCCAGCAGCGCACGCACCAGGCGCGCGCGCAGTTCAACCAGATGCTCGACCAGCGAGCTTTCGCCGAAGTCCTGTTCGCTCATGGCTGGCGCTCCGGCGGTGTGGCCGGCGTCGCGGCGGCGTCTGTCGCGGGCGTGGCATCGGCCGGGGTTGCCGACGTATCCAGCAGATGCGGCGGGGTCTGCGCTGCGGCCGGTGTCGGCGCCCGCACTTCGTCGGCCAGCGCATCGCCGTGCTGCTGCGCCTGCGTGGCTTCGCGGCGCACCGCTTCACCACTGGCGCGCAACTGGCTTTCGGTGTCCTGCATGCTCTGCCGCACGTCCTGCATCTGCCGCTTGATCTCCTCGGCGTGCAGTTCGCGTTCCAGCTCCTGCTTCACCGAATCCCACTGATTGCGCGCACGGCGCACCCACAGGCCGGCGAAGCGGGCCGCCTTGGGCAGGCGCTCGGGACCGAGCACCACCAAGGCGACCACGGCAATCACCAGCAGTTCGCTGAAGCCAATATCAAACACCGTGACCGCTCCGGATCAACGCGGGGTGCGGTCGTGCTCGTCCTGCGCGGTGCGCGAGGCGTCCTGGCTGCGCGATTCGTCGCCCAGCTGCGCGGCGGGCTTGTCCTCGTCACGCATGCCCTTCTTGAATTCCTTCACCGCCGAGCCGAGATCCTTGGCGCCGCTGGTCAGGCGCTTGGTGCCGAACACCAGCAGTACGATGGCCAGCACGACCAACCAATGCCAGATGCTGAAACTGCCCATAAGTCGCTCGTTACGTTAGTGATCAGGCTGTCGAGCATAGCGCACCGGCCGTAAGCCGGCGCGCGTGACGAAAGTCAGTTGCCGCCCAGCGTCTCGGTGCGGATTTCACCGTCGCCCACCGGCTGGAAGCCCTGCTGCTGCGGCGGCGGGTTCTGCGGCACGTTCTGCAGCGGCGCGGTGGTCGCTTCGGCCGGCGGCGCCTGAACAGGCGCAGGCTGGCTGGTCTGCGGCGGCGGCGGTGCGCTGGCAGTGGCGCCATTGCCGTTGCGGTTGTTGCGCGCGGCGTAGGTCGCCTCTTCCAGACGGTCGCGGAAGGCCACCACGTCCATCGACGGCGTGCCCACCGCACGCCCTTCGAAGATCATGCGCGGGGTGGTGTTGCTGCCGTAGGCATCCAGGTTGGCCGCATCGTCGATCTGCAGCACCGCACCATCCAGGGCCACGCCGGCGAACAGGCCACGCGCGCGCGACCACGACCAGATTTCCGCCTTCAGCTGGCCGTCGGTGGCGGCGGCAGCGTTGCGCCCCACCGGGCCCGCAGCCACGCCGGCATCGGCGCCCAAGGTGAACTTGCCGTTGACCAGATTGTCCAGGCTGCGGTCATTGCGGAACACCAGCACCACGTCGGACGACTGCACACCGGCCTGGAAGCCGATGCTGCCGCCGGTCAGCTTGATGAATACCGGGTTCGACCAGGCGCCGTTGGGCATGCGCACCGACATCAGGCCGTGGCCGCGGCGGCCACCGATGACCAGACCGGCCTTGATGGTGTCGGGAATGACGATGACCGCGCGGCCTTCGTCCAGCAGTTTGTCCGGAATCCCCTGCTCGGGGATTTCCTGGATTTCAGCCAGCACGCGCACCGCGTTGCGGGCGCGCTGGTCTTCCTGCGGTCCGGCCATGGCCTGGCTGGAAAGCAGGCTGGCGGCGATCAGCAGGGCTTGGATCGGGCGACGCATGGCAGGCTCCAGAAGTCAGTCCATAGGAAGATATAGCAAGTGACTGAAATTAGTAGTGTTGCGATGAATCGCCAATGAGCGCGCGCCGCGATCGGAAGTCGCGATCGGCACGATGCGCAGAAGCAATGCCGGCAGCACATCGGATCGGCGACAATGGTGCCCATGCTCGACGCACCCGATACCGCCGTGCTGGCGGTCAACCTAGGCACGCCCGAGACGCCGACGGCCCCCGCCGTACGCCGTTACCTGGCTGAATTCCTGTCCGACCCCCGCGTGGTCTCGATTCCGGCGCTGCTGTGGCAGCCGCTGCTGCGCGGGCTCATCCTGCCGCTGCGCAGCAGCCGCTCGGCCGCCAAGTACGCCCAAGTGTGGCTGCCCGAGGGCTCCCCGCTGATGGTCTACACCCGCCAGCTGGCGCAGGCCATGCAGGCCGAGCTGCCGCAGCTGCGCGTGCGCCACGCCATGCGCTACGGCGAGCCGGCGCTGGCCCGCGAACTGGACCGCCTGGTCAGCGAGGGTGTGCGCCGCATCGCGGTGCTGCCGCTGTACCCGCAGTACTCGACCACCACCACTGCCTCGGTGGAAGACCGGGTGGCCGACTGGCAGCGCCGCAACCCCGGCGTGCATATCAGCCTGGTGCAGGACTACGCCATCGACCCGCAGTGGGTAGCTGCCGTAGCCGCGTCCATCCGCGCCTACTGGGACACGCATGGCCGCGGACAGACGCTGATGTTTTCCTTCCACGGCATTCCGCAGCGCCTGGCCGACGCCGGCGACCCGTATCCGCAGCGCTGCGAAGCCAGCGCCGCCGCCATTGCCGCCGCCTTGGATCTGGGCGCGGACGACTGGCAGCTGGGCTACCAGTCGCGCTTCGGTCGCGAACGCTGGCTGCAGCCCTATGCCGAACCGCGCCTGTGGGAGCTGGCCGAGGCCGGGGTGAAGAAGATCGATGTGGTCTGCCCGGGGTTCGCCACCGATTGCCTGGAAACCCTGGAAGAGGTGGCCATGGGCTTCACCGAAACCCTGGCCGAGCGCGGCGCGCAGATGCGCTACATCCCCTGCCTGAACGCCAGCGTCGACCACGCCCGCGTCCTGGCCCGGCTGGCCACGGCTGCGCTGGCATGAGCCTGCAACCGTTCGAACTGCACGTGGCCGGCGCGCGCGTGGCCGGCCTGCGCCAGGCAGGCCCGGGCCCCCGCGTGCTGGCCCTGCATGGCTGGCTGGACAATGCGGCCAGCTTCGTCCCGCTGGCCGCACACCTGCCGCAGCTGGATCTGGTGGCCATCGATCTGCCAGGTCACGGCCACAGTGCGCACCTGCCGCCCGGCGCGCCCTACACCACCCCAGCCGCAATCACCCACGTGCTGGACGTGGCCGATGCGCTGGGCTGGGATCGGTTCACCCTGATCGGCCACTCCATGGGTGCCGGCATCGCCAGCCTGACCGCAGCCGTCAGCGAACGCGTGCAGCGCCTGGTGGCCATCGAGGCCTTGGGCGGACTGCGCGGACCGGAAGAAGAAACCGCCGAACGCCTGCGCGACCATGTGCGGGCCAGCCGTGCGCTGGCGCGCAAGCAGTTGCGGGTGTTCGCCGACCTGGCCGCACCGGTGCGCGCACGCATGATGGCCAACCAGCTCAGCGAGGGCTGCGCGCGCCTGCTGGTGGAACGTGGCGTGGAAGCGGTGGAAGGCGGTTACCGCTGGTGCAGCGATCCGCGCCTGATGCTGCCCACCGCCATCCGCCTCAGCGAAGGGCAGATCGACAACCTGCTGCAGGCCATTGCCTGCCCCACCCAGGTGATCTACGCCACGCCGGCGCAGTCGTACTACCCCGAACCGATGCGCAGCGAGCGCCTGCAGCACCTGCGCGACGGGCGCCTGGTTGTATTCGCCGGCAACCATCACCTGCACATGGAACACCCCGCGCAGATCGCCGCGGTCATCAACGCCTTCCTTGGCGAGCCCAACGCCGGCTGACCCGGTGCATGCCGCTGCGCTTCACTGCGCGTAGCGGCGGCCGATAGAACAGTTGCGGGCCTTCTCGCCCGCACTCCGCCTGCCCAGCCGGGCCGGCGGCCTGTCCGGGTTCTGCAAGGAAGCACGCATGTCTGCACTGCTGCACCGTCATCCACAGGATGTGGCCACGGTGTTCCTGTTCCGCGCCATCCGTGGCGCCACCTCCCCCTTTCCTGCCCTGCCGTGACCACGCATCCATGCGTGCCGCGCGGCCGGGTCGTTGCTGTTCGTTGAACCAGGAGTTGCCGATGTCTGCCGTACCCCCACCCCAGCGCGGTCACAACACCGCCCGCCCCCCGTATCTGCAGGCGCTGGCGCGCCGCGCCGACCATCGCCTGCTGCTGACAAGTGCCGCCCTGGCCGTGACCGGCGCGGCCCTGGCGTGGCGCGGTTCACCGCTGCTGGCGGCGATCATCGCGGCGGCGTGGCTGCCGTCGCTGCTGCTGGCCACTCGCTTTGCAGGCCAGCCGGTCGCGCGCAACGGGCTGGCAGTGCTGCTGTCCATGCAGCTGGCTGCCGTGTGTGCGTCCATCGGTGTGGCCCCGGCGTTGCCGCAGTGCGTGCTGCTGGCGTGCCTGTTGGCCTACCGCGACCGTGGCCCGCTGTGGTCGGCCGGCGTGGCGGGCACGCTTTGCGCGATGGTGCCTGCTCTGCAGGCAGGTGCATGGATGCCGGCACTGCCTCAGGCCGCGCTGGTCGCCGCAGCAGCCGCACTGATGGGCCAGGCCGCACAGCGCCTGCGCCAGCAGAGCGAGGCACTGGGGCACGGCCCACGCCGCCTGGCGGCGCTGGCGCGTGATATCGCCACCGGCGCCGACCTTGCCGCGCATGCCAATACGCAGGACTACCTGCCCGGCACCCTGGCCCATGCGCTGGCCGATACCGCGCGCCACGTGCAGGCGCAGCGCAGCCGCGACACGGCCCTGCACGCCGAGAACGCGCAGATCCGCCAGGCGCTGGACGCCTCGCGCACGTCAATGATGATTGCCGACAACGATCACGTGATCCGCTACGTGAACCGCTCGGTGGTGGCCCTGCTGCGCAACCAGCAGGCCACGCTGCGCGAAGCCTTCCCGGATTTCGACGCCGAACGATTGGTAGGCACCAGCATCCACCGCTTCCACGCCAATCCTGATCGCATTCGCGCCATCCTCAATGGTCTGCAGGTGGCGCACAACGGCAAGGTCCGCATCGGGCCCGTGCATTTCGCCCAGGTCGTCACCCCCGTCTTCGATGCGCAGGGCACGCGCCTGGGTTTCGCGGTGGAATGGCACGACCGCACCCACGAGCTGCTGCTGGAGAACGCAGTGGCCGACATCGTCAGCGCCGCGGCCGCCGGCGATCTCGACCAGCGCCTGCGCCCTGCGGAGGGCGCCAGCTTCCTGGACGGGCTGACCGGAGGCATCAACCAGTTGTTGGAAACCGTCGGCAGCACGGTCGAAGAGGTGCGGCAGATGCTGGCGGCGCTGGCCCAGGGTGATCTGGACCGGCGCATGCACGGTGACTACCAGGGCGCGTTCGCCGCCATCGCCCGCGACGCCAACGCCACCGCGCAGCAGCTTTCCTCCATGGTCGGCCACATCCAGCAGTGCGCCGCGGCCATCAGCACCGCGGCCAGCGAGATTGCCGCCAGTAACGGCGCGCTGTCCGAGCGCAGCGAACGGCAGGCGGCGCATCTGCAGGAAACGGCAGCGTCCATGGAAGAACTCACCGCCACGGTGCGGCAGAACGCCAGCCACGCGCGGCAGGCCAGCGAACTGGCGTCGTCCACCCAGGGCGTGGCCAGCGAAGGGGACCGCGCCATGCAGCGCGTGGTGGACACCATGCAGTCGATCGAAGCGGCTTCGCGGCGGATCGGCGACATTACCGGGGTGATCGACGGCATTGCCTTCCAGACCAACATCCTGGCCTTGAACGCGGCCGTGGAAGCCGCACGCGCAGGCGAACAAGGGCGTGGCTTCGCCGTTGTCGCCAGCGAGGTGCGCGTGCTGGCACAGCGCTCGGCCTCGGCCGCCCACGAGATCAAGGGGTTGATCGATGAAGCCGGCCGCGAGGTGGGCGAAGGTGCGCAACTGGTTGCCGACGCCGGGCGGCGCATGCAGGGCATTGTCAGTGGCGTGCAGGATGTCAGCCAGTTGATGCAGGAGATCTCCGGTGCATCGCAGGAGCAGTCCAGCGGCATCGAGCAGATCAACCAGACAGTGGTGCAGATGGACCAGGCCACGCAGCAGAACGCCGCGCTGGTGGAAGAAGCCACGGCCGCGGCCCGCGAACTGCAGGCCCAGGCCGGCGCGTTGACCGCCGCCGTGGCGGTGTTCCACCGCGATCGCGAACCGGCGTTGATTGACTGAGGCAGGGCCGGGGGCGCGCCCCGCGCGCCCCTGGTAGGTGCCAACCTTGGTTGGCACTGCTTTCCGCCGGGCATGGCCCGGCGCTACCCACCCACGATCAGTCGAGCAAGCTCGAGTAGGTGGCAACCTTGGTTGGCACTTCTTTCCGCCGGGCATGGCCCGGCGCTACCCACCCACCAACGGTAGGCGCCAACCTTGGTTGGCAGGTCTTTCCATCCACGCGTGGCGTGGATCTATCGGGCGCTTGGTTTCGCGCAAAGAAAAACCCCGCTGCGTGAGCAGCGGGGTTTTCGGGTGTAAACCCTGGCGATGACCTACTCTCGCATGGCTTGAGCCACACTACCATCGGCGCAGCTGCGTTTCACTTCCGAGTTCGGGATGGGATCGGGTGGTTCCACAGCGTCCATGGAGCAACTGTGTTGTCGGATGGTTTTTTGGCCGTCTGGCAGACAGTCACGGCAAAGCCGGCCGCCGGCCGGCAGCCGCTGCGGTGCGCTTGGGCTTGCCTCAAGCGGGGATCGGTCCGCTTTCTGCGTCGCGCACGCGGGCGTTGAGAATGACCAGCATCTTGCGCATCACGGCCACGATGGCCACTTTCCCTTCCTTGCCGCGGGCCCGCAGCGACCGGTAGAAGTCCCGCAGTCGCGGCTCGTGCCGCATGGCCGACGTGGCCGCCATGTAGAGCACCTGGCGGATCTCGGCCCTGCCGCCGTGGATGCTTCGTCTCCCTCGCATGGTTCCACTGTCGTGGGAGATCGGCGCCACGCCGACCAGGCTGGCAATGGCTTTTCCGCTGATCTGCCCCAACTCAGGCAGGTAGCTGGCCAGCACCGCCTGCAATGCCGGGCCAACCCCTTTCATCGACTTCAGCACTGCCAGTTGAGGCTGCTGCGCGACCTGTTCGGCGATCTGCTTCCCCAGCCGCTCGACCATTGATTGCAGGCGGATGATGTTGCCTTGCATCAGCCGGCGCAGCTCGCGGTCAGTCACCATTTCCTGCTGCCGGCGGGCCACGGTCAGTGCCTGCATTGTCTGTCGACGCGCCCGCACAAACTCACGCATTTTCCGTTGCCAGGGCTCCAACGGCTGATAGGACGGCAGTTCCACCAGCGCGGCCATCTGCGCCAATACAAGAGCGTCCAAGCGGTCCGTCTTGGCCGCTTTACCCAGCCCCTGAGCCAGTCTGCGTGCGCGCAGGGCGTTGGCGCGGATCACCGGATGGCCGGCCTTGTGAAGGAAGTCCAAGACAGCCTGCTCATAGCCGCCGGTAGCTTCCAGAACGATCTGAATGGCCGGCCGCGTCCTCAACCAAGCATCCAATTCAGCTTAGCCAGAAGGGCTATTGCTGACCTGCAGGGTCTCGCCGTCTGTCGTACCGATATCCAATCGGCGCTTGCTCACATCAATCCCGATCCCGTTCATTGCCCGACTCCGTATAGTCTGGAAGGGTCGAGAGCTCCCCCGCTTGCCCAGTCTTATCGCTTCGAGTGTCCAGCTCCAGCAACTGTTCGGGCGGATCAAGGGAGAATCCGGCGTGGGCGCCAAGCTCCATGGCGATCGTCGAGATCCAGGCTCATACGGCGGCCCACGCCGGCTCTCGGCACCTACGCTGCCAGATTTCCGTCAGATAAGGCTCAATTAATAGTTGCTTGATCAAACGTCTGCAAGATGGACAATCATCCTTCCTGCAGGCGCCTTCACAAGATACCTGCGCATACTTTCAAAGATCAGGGGAAGTGGCCTCAGCGCCGTTCCCGTATGCTGCGAAGTTTCCTTCGTAGCGAGCCGCCCATTATAGCCGGCTTTTCCGCCTCGTCAACACCTTTTTCAAGGCCGCCTCACCGGAGTGGACGTTGTTGCCGATGCTGCTTCGTCGTTGGACCCGAGGGCCTTTCGTCGTTGCGAGCCGCCTATTATGCCGGACTTTTTCAGTCCGTCAACACCTTCGTTCGATCATCTCGTCCGGCGGTGGTGGCGTTGCTGGTCGCGTGCCGTTTCCGAGGAAGTGGCGCGCTGCAGCAAGGGAGCGAATTCTAGAGATCCTGCAGGATTCGTCAACTCTTTTCTTTCATCCTGATGACAGCAGTGCGCTCGCGTTGCGCACACCGCGCCACTGACGCTATGTATGCAGGGATGGATACCGAACACACCGCACCGGCTGCATCGCCGCACTCGCCCTGGTGGCGCGATCTCTCCTTCCCTGCCGTGGTGGCAGGCTTCATTACAGTGCTGGTGGGATTTGCCAGCTCGGCGGTGATCGTGTTTCAGGCCGCGCAGGCGGTCGGTGCCGACCAGGCGCAGATCGCCTCGTGGATGTGGGCACTGGGTCTGGGCATGGGCGTGACCTGCATCGGCCTGTCACTGCGCTACCGGGTACCGGTGGTGACCGCATGGTCGACCCCCGGTGCAGCGATGCTGGTGGTGGGTGCAGGCGGGGCTTCGCTCTCTGAAGCCACCGGCGCCTTCCTCCTGGCCGCCGTGCTGGGCATGGTGGCGGGCTTCTCCGGGGTGTTCGCCCGCTTGATGCAGCGGGTGCCGATGGCGCTGGCCGCCGGCATGCTGGCCGGCGTGCTGCTGCGCTTCGGGTTGGATGTGTTCGTGGCGATGAACACCCAGGTAGTGCTGGCCCTGGCCATGTTCGGCACCTGGCTGGCCGGGCGCCGGCTGTTCCCGCGCTATGCGGTGATCGCCACGTTGCTGGTGGGCATCGCGCTGGCTGCCAGTCGTGGCCTGCTGCATGCGCAATCGCTACACCTGCAGTTGGCCACTCCACAGTGGGTCACCCCTTCGCTGTCCTGGTCGGCGGTGGCCGGCATCGCCCTGCCCTTGTTCATGGTCACCATGGCATCGCAGAACATTCCCGGGGTGGCGGTGATGCGTGCCTCGGGCTACCAGGCACCGGTGTCCCCGTTGATCGGCTGGATCGGTGTGGTCAACACCGTGTTGGCCCCCTTCGGTGCCTATGCCCTGAACCTGGCTGCCATCACCGCGGCCATCTGCATGGGCCGCGATGCGCACGAGAACCCGGCCCGGCGCTATACCGCGGCCATGGCCGCCGGTGCGTTCTACATCGTCATCGGGCTGTTCGGCGCGACGGTCGCGGCCCTGTTTGCCGCCTTCCCCCGCGAGCTGGTGGCCTGCGTGGCCGGCATCGCCCTGTTCGGCACCATCGGCAACAGCCTGGCCAGTGCGCTGGCGGTGGAGCGCGACCGCGAAGCCGCGCTGGTCACCTTCCTGGTCACCGCCTCGGGCGTCACCCTGGCCGGCATTGGTTCGGCGTTCTGGGGGCTGGTGGCCGGTGCGCTGTGTCTGCTGGTGCTGCGGCCGCGCCGCACCCCTTGAACTGGATCGGCCGTTGCCGGACCGCCCGGCAACGGACCACGGGGGCTGACGCTTACAGCGGCGACACCGACAGCGTCTGCACCAGCACATGGCGGCCCTTGGGCCCCACGGTCACCACGTCAGGGCCGGCGTTGGCCGCTTCCAGGCACACATACTCGCGCCAGCCCTCTCCCACGTCGGCCATCTTCGCGGCCGCTTCGGCACCGGGATTCCACGCCACCAGCGAGCGACTGCCCTCGGTCTGCAGCTGGATGCGACGCTTCAGTACCGGGTCGCGCAGCACGTAACGCCCGCCGGCCGGGCTGTAGATGCGATCGCTACGGCCGGGATCGCGCGGGTCACGCAGCGACCAGGGCCCTTGCTGGCGGCGGGTCTGGGCGTAGTTCTCGAACTTGTCCTGGTAATCCGCGCCGTCCACGCCATCGACCTCCACGCGGGTGGCATCGCCCACGCGGAAGTAGTTGTGCAGTGCCTGGGTGAAGCTGACCGGCGTGCTGCCGGTATTTTCGGTGACCAGTTGTTGGCGCAGCTCGCGCCCCACGCGCACGGTCATGGACAGCCGCAGGCCCAGGTCCTGCAGCGCCGGCGGCACCAGGGTCAGTTCGATGCTGCCATCGTCCAGCCGCCGCGCCTGCTGCAGTTCCCATGGCAGGGTGCGCACGAAACCATGCGCGGGCACGTCGTTGCCCTGCCCTTGCCGCCCGAAGTACGGCCAGCAGACCGGGCTGCCGCCACGGATGGGCGTGGGCAGCGCCGCACGCTGCGGCGACAGCCACATCACGTCGGTCTGGTCCTTCGGGATGAACGACAGCAGCTGACCACCGAACACACTGATGGCCGCCGTCGCGAAGGGGGTTTCCACCAGCCAGGCATCGAGTCCCTGGAACTGGCCACTGCTGACACCCTGGATCTGTTGCACGCTGGAACGACTCCGTAGGGCCGGCGACTGCGCGGCGCTGTAGTTGGCGGGAAGACTGAAGCGGCTGGGCACCGTGGGGGTGCGCGGCTCGGCCTGCAGGGCACGCAGGATACGTTGCCCGGCGCGGCCATCGGCGGTGGCCCAGCCCAGCCGGCGCTGTTCGCTCTGGATGGCGCGGCGGCTGGCGGTACCGATCATGCCATCGGCGCTGCCGATGTCGTGCCCGCGTGCCAACAACAGGGTCTGCAGCTGGCGGCGTTCATCGCGGCCCAGGCCGGGATTATCGGTGGGCCAGGCGGTGACCAGGCCGGTCCCGCCACGCAGGCGATCGGCCAGGGTGGCGATGGCCAGCGCGTAGCTCTCGGCCGCGTTGTAGCTGTAGATCGCATCGTAGTTGCGGAACACCAGCAGCGCCGGCCCTTTCACCCCGGCTGGCAGCAGCAGGGCCGCACGCGCATCGGCGGGCAGGCCTGCCGGGGCCAGTGCGCTGCCATCCAGCGCGGTGACGCCTGCCGCGC
Source organism: Stenotrophomonas sp. YAU14D1_LEIMI4_1 (assembly GCF_003086815.1). Classification (NCBI taxonomy): domain Bacteria; kingdom Pseudomonadati; phylum Pseudomonadota; class Gammaproteobacteria; order Lysobacterales; family Lysobacteraceae; genus Stenotrophomonas; species Stenotrophomonas sp. YAU14D1_LEIMI4_1. Next base: position 4,260,436 of record NZ_CP025997.1, read on the forward strand.
GCCAGTCCGCCAGCGGCCGGCGCTGGGTGCGACCGGCCTGCGTGGCCTTGAAGCCCTCAGGGACGCGGACCTCGATGCCCCACGGTTCGCCGGTGCGCCAGCCTGCCCGCTGCAGATAGTTCGCGGTGGACGCCAGCGCATCGGGAATGCTGCCGACCAGATCGCGGCGACCGTCGCCATCGCCATCCACGGCAATGCGCGCATAGGTACTGGGCATGAACTGAGTGTGGCCGAAGGCCCCGGCCCACGAACCGGTCAGGCCCTGGGCCTGCAGATCGCCCTGGTCGATCAGCTTGAGCAGCGCCAGCAGTTCGCCGCGGAAGAACGGCTGGCGGCGGCCCGCACAGGACAGCGTGGCCAGCGACTGCAGCAGCGGCCGCTTGCCGAACACGCGGCCGTAGTCACTTTCCACGCCCCACACCGCGACGATCGTGGCGGCATCCACGCCATACTGCGCCGAAATCTTCTGCAGCAGATCACCGTGCTGCTGCAGGCGCGCGCGCCCGTCGTCCACCCGCTGGCGATCGACCAGGGCGGCCAGGTAATCCCAGATGGGCGTGGTGAACTCCGGTTGCGCGTCCAGCAGCGGCAGCACGCTGGGGTCGGGCTGCAGGCCCGCGGTGAGCGCGCTGAAGCGGTCGGCGGCGATGCCCTGGCGACCCGCGCTGACCTGCAGCTGCTGCATGCAGGCGGCAAACGCCGGATCGGTGGCGGGCGCAGCGGGCAGCGGCGCAGGCGTGGCCAGGGCGGCGGCCAGGCCAAGCGTGGTCATCAAGGGCATGGCGTCCTCCGTGTTGCCGTTACCTGGCCATGGTAACGCGCCGCCGGCGGACAGCGCCCGGCGCTGCCGTCACTGGGCGCTGGCGCGCAGCAGGCGCAGGCCGTACGCCGGGTCGGATGCATTCCAGTGGGCAACGACTTCCAGACCGGCCTGCTGCAGCAGGTGGTCGAAACTGGCATCGGTGTACTTGTGGCTGTACTCGACCCGGATGGGTTCACCGGCCTGGAAGTGGAACGTGCGGCCATCCAGATGCACGTCCTGCTCGCACTGGCTGACCAGATCGGTCTCGATGCGCAGGCGGGCGGTGCTGTAGCGCGCCTGGTGGCGGAAACCCTGCAGATCGAAGTCACTGCCGACTTCGCGGTTCAGGCGGGTCAGCAGGTTCAGGGTGAAGGCGGCGGTGATGCCGTCGGCGTCGTTGTAGGCGGCTTCGATCAACGCCGGGTCCTTGTGCAGATCGATGCCGATCAGTGCCAGGCCGTCCGCGCCCATGGTCTGGCGCATGGCGCGCAGCAGGGCGATCGCATCATCGCCGGCAAAGTTGCCCAACGTCGAGCCGGGAAAGAACACCAGCCGCCGCGCCGCCGGGCGGGTCGGTAGCGGCACCTGCACCGGGCGGGTGAAATCGGCGCAGACCGGCAGCATTTCCACGTGCGGCAAGGCAGGAGCGAGCAGCTCGATGCTGGACAGCAGGGCCGCGCGCGAGATTTCGATGGGGGTGTAGGCCACCGGCTGGTGCAGTGCATCCAGCAGGCGTGCGGTCTTGCGGCCACTGCCACTGCCCAGTTCGATCACGTGCGCGTGCGGGCCCACCCGCCGCGCGATGTCCGGCAGCACCTGCTCCAGCAGCGCCAGTTCGGTGCGCGTGGGGTAGTACTCGGGGGTGTGGGTGATGCGTTCGAACAGACGCGAGCCGTGCGCATCGTAGAAGTACTTGGACGGCAGCTGTCGCTGCGCCCGCGAGAGGCCGGCCACGGCATCGGCCAGCAGCTGCTGGCGGCCGGGGGTGAGATCGGTCAGCGCCTGCAGCGCGTCCTGTACGGTACTCATGGAAGATCCTTGGCCAGGCGCAGGCCGGAAAACTGCCAACGCGCCGGTGGCATGAAGAAGTTGCGGTAACTGGCACGCACATGGCCGCGCGGGGTGGCGCAGCTGCCGCCGCGCAGTACCCACTGCCCACACATGAACTTGCCGTTGTATTCGCCCAGATTGCCGGCGAAGGGACGGAAGCCGGGATAGGCGCCGTAGGCGCTGCTGGTCCATTCCCACACATCGCCGAACAGCTGGCGCAGGCCACTGCCCTGCCCCGCGTACGGATGCAGGCGGTCATCGTCGGCGAAGTGGCCGACCGCTGGCTGCGACGCCGCCGCAGCTTCCCATTCGAATTCGGTGGGCAGGCGTGCGCCATGCCAGCGGGCACAGGCATCGGCTTCGTAATAGCTGAGATGGCAGACCGGTGCATGCGGGTCGAGCGCGCGCCAGCCGCCAAGCGTGTACTCCTGCTGCAGATCGTCGTGCCAGTACAGCGGGTGCTGCCAGCCCTCGCTTTCGCACAGCGCCCAGCCTTCGCTCAGCCACAGTTGCGGCTCGCGATAGCCGCCGGCCTCGATGAAGGCGCGGTATTCGGCGTTGCTGACGGGACGGTCGGCCAGCGCATGGGCGGCCAGCAGCACCCGATGCGGCGGCGATTCGTTGTCGTAGGCAAACGCGGCCTGCCGTGGCCAGGGCGCTGCGCCGATGCCCACGATGCTTTCCTCGCGTTCGATCCAGGCCTGCGCCGTCTGCACGCTGGCCACGGCCGCCAGCGACGCATCGTAGGGCGGCTGCAGTGGATTGCACCAGAACGCGTGCTTGATGTCGGTCAGCAGCAGTTCCTGGTGCTGCTGTTCGTGCTGCAGGCCCAGCTGCAGGTGCTGCAGGGCGTGCTCGCCGAGATCGCCATCGAGCAGGCGTGCCAGCACCTGTTCGTCCACGTGCTGGCGATAGTCCCGGACCTGCTGCAGCGAGGGCCGTGACAACAGGCCGCGCCGGGGGCGCGCATGGGCGGGCCCCAGGGACTTGTAGTAACTATTGAACAGGAAATCCCAGGCGGGATCCCAGCACGCATGGCCCGGCAGGCTGGCCAGCACGAAACGTTCGAAGAACCAGGTGGTGTGGGCCAGGTGCCATTTGCTGGGGCTTGCATCGTCCATGCTCTGCAGCATTGCGTCTTCGGCGCTGAGCGGCGCGGCCAGCTGCAGGCTTCTCCCGCGGACACGGGCGAACTGGCGGGCAAGATCACGCTGCGCGGCAGCGACGGCGGCAGATGCGCTGTGCATGGGGCCAGCTTCGACCGTCGTGGGTGAGCGCGATGTCATGGCGTGCCAGCACCGCTTTCACAGGCTGCGTATTCAAGAAGCGCGTGGCAACGCCGCTAACGGCTTTGCCGCGGCCGCTTCGTGACCGCGCGGGAACCACGCTTGTCCGATCATCCGCTCCGCCAGCCTGCGCATTACCTGTTCGTGCTGCCCGCCCTGCTGGTTGCGCTGGTGCTGTGGGCCACTTTGGGCAACGAGGACGTGGCCCGTGCCGGGCAGCGCGTGCTGCCATGGTTGCTGGCCTGCCTGGGCGCCGGACTGGCGCTGATGTACAACCAGGTGCGCACCCTGTGCCTGTTGCTGGTGGCGGCGGCGGTATTCAGCGTGTTGCACCCGGACGTGGCCCACTACCTGCGGCAGGGTCGGGTGAGTGCGCTGACACCACTACGCTTCCACGCCATTTCTGCCTGGCTGCCGCTGCTGTTCGCTACCCACGCGTTGTGGCCCGAGCGTGGGCGACGCCGCCAGGACCTGCTGCTGCGCGCGATCGCCAGCGGCACCGTGCTGGCCATCTTCATCCTGCTGGCCGCGCAGCAGCCGCAGGGCATGCACGACCTGCTGTCCAACCGCCACTTCGAATGGGTACCGCGCGACTGGAACGCGCTGGCGCAGCTGCCGGCGCTGCTGTTCCTGCTGGCCACGCTGGCGCTGGGCTGGCAGGCATGGCGGCGGCCGCGGCCGCTGCACACGGCCATGCTGCTGGCGCTGCTGTGCCTGTGGTGGATGCTGCCGCGCATCTACCTGCAACCGGCACTGCTGCCGGCGCTGAGCGTGGCAGCCCTGCTGCTGTTGCTGGGCGCAACCCTGCAGGAATCCTTCCACATGGCGTTCCGCGATGAGCTGACCGGGCTGCCCGGGCGCCGCGCCTTCAACGAAACGCTGCGACGCGCGGCCGGCACCTACAGCATCGCCATGGTCGATGTGGACCACTTCAAGAAGTTCAACGATACCCATGGCCACGACACCGGCGATGACGTGCTGAAGCTGGTGGCTTCGCGTCTGGCCCGGGTAACCGATGGCGGCCGGGCCTTCCGCTACGGTGGCGAGGAATTCGCGGTGGTGTTCCTGGACCGGCCTGCCCAGGCCTGTGTCGAAGCGGTGGAGACACTGCGGCAGAGCATCCAGGACAGCCGCATGCAGTTGCGCGACCGCCGCACCCGCAGCCGTGACGACACCACCGGGCAGCAGCAGCGCGGCCGGGGGGGCGCCGGTGCCGTGGTGCAGGTGACGGTGAGCATCGGCCTGGCCGACAGCCGGGTGGACCCGCGCCCGGCCGGCGTGGTGAAGGCGGCCGACCAGGCCCTGTATGCGGCCAAGGAAGAAGGCCGCAACCGGGTCTGCGCGCATGGCGGCCAGCGCGTGCTGGCCGTCCGCGCCGGCTGAGCCTCAGACCGCGTCGAGGTAGTACCAGCGGCCGTCGATGCGCTGGAAACGGCTGTGCTCGGTCATTTTCACCGCGCTGCCGCCGCCGATGCGGTAGCGGGCGGTGAAGCGGACCTCGGCGGTATCGGCGCCGGTGACGGTGTGTTCGTGCACGGTCAGGCCCAGCCAATGGGTGCGCTGGCCGGGCGCGTCGTCCAGCGACAGCTCGGCCGGACGGGTATCGGGGTGCCAGGTCTGGCGCAGGTAGTCGGCCAGCTGGCGTACGTAGGCGCTGTAGCGCGACCGCATCAGGCGCTCGGCATCGGGCGCCGCTTCACCGGCATGGTAGCGGCCGCAGCACGCGGCGTAGGGCGCGGCCAGACCGCAGGGGCAGGTTTCGGCAGGGCTGGGTTTCATGCCGGTATTGTCGCGCGGGCCGCCGCAGGCTTCCATCGGCAATGGGCGTATGCTGTCGCGCCCTGCTGCTGTGGTTGATGGCCGTGCTGGAGCTGATTCCCCCCGAACTGTGGTGGCTGGTGCTGATCGCCTTCATTGCCGGCCTGGTCGATGCGGCCGTGGGCGGCGGCGGCCTGGTGCAGCTGCCCGGCCTGTTCACGGTGCTGCCGCAGCAGACCCCGGCCATGCTGTTTGGCACCAACAAGTTCAGCTCGATGTTCGGCACCGGTGCGGCCGCGTGGCGCTATGCGCGCAACGTGCGTTTTCCGTGGAAGCCGGTGCTGTTCGCGGCCGCCACGGCCTTCGTGTTTTCCTTTGCCGGTGCCACCGCGGTCAGCCTGTTGCCCAAGGACGCAGTGCGCCCGCTGGTGCTGGTGCTGCTGGTGGCGATGCTGGGCTACACGCTGTGGAAGAAGGACTTCGGCGCCCTGCACCGGCCGCAGGAGATCGGCCGCCGCGAGCTGGCGATCGCGTTGGCCATCGGCGCGGCCATCGGCTTCTACGACGGCTTCTTCGGGCCGGGCACGGGCAGCTTCCTGATCTTCCTGTTCGTGCGCTTCTTCGGCCTGGACTTCCTGCGCGCTTCGGCCGCATCGAAGGTGGTGAACCTGGCCACCAACGTGGCCGCCATCTCGTTCTTCGTTCCCACCGGCAACATCCTGTGGCTGTTCGCGCTGCCGATGGCGGCGGCGAACATCATCGGTTCGGTGGTGGGCACGCGGCTGGCACTGAAGGGCGGCACGCCCTTCATCCGCAAGCTGTTCGTGGGCCTGGTGGTGGTGTTGATCGCGCGGATGGCGTGGGACACGTTCCGCGGCGCGTGAGCGCGAAGCCATGACCCGGTAGGTGCCAACCTTGGTTGGCACGCTGTTTCCGCGGTTGAGAGCCGCCGGGCGTGGCCCGGCGCTATCCATCAGGCGTCGGCTTCTTCCGGTTCGCTGGCCTGCTGGCGGCTGCGCTCGGGCAGCTTCAGCCGCTTGCCGTCTTCGTCGTACTCGATCAGCAGCACGCCTGAATCGTGGCGGCCGCTGATCTCGACGAAGCAGGCACCGCCAATGAACGGTTCCAGCGTCATCACCGATTTCAGCGGGGTGGCCACCACCATCTGGAAACCGAAGTTGTCGAAGATGTTCATGGCCAGCGCGGTGAACTCGTTGTCGGCCTTGTCGAAGGCTTCGTCGAGCACCACGGCGGCATAGCTGGGCAGCTGGCTGTCGGCGCCGCCCAACTGGTAGCGCAGCGCTGCGGCCAGGCAGGTGGTGGCCAGCTTCTGCCGCTGGCCGCCGGATTTGCCGGCGCCGCTGCGGTAGATTTCCACCTGCTGGCGGGTCTCGGCATCCAGTTCCACGCCGATGAATTCCACGTGCATGCGCACGTCCAGCACCAGTTCGCGCCAGCGCTTGTCCTCGCCTTCCTGCGAACCCAGGCGGTTCACCAGCTGGCGCAGCACGGTGAACTGCGATTCGGCCACTTCGCGCTGTTCGGTCTGCTGCTGCGACAGGACTTCACGCAGCTGCTGGTGGAACTCGCCCACTTCCGGCAGACGGCGATCGCTCAGTTCGATGGTCAGCAGGGTGCCGCGGTTGAACGGCACCTGTTCCAGGCTGGCGTTCACTTCGTCCAGGCGCTGGCCGATCGATTTGCGGGCCTCGGCGCTGTGCCGCTGCAGGGCCAGCAGGTTGTTCTTGCTCTGGTTCTGCAGCAGGTCGAAGAAGCGCTCTTCGTGCTGGGGCAGGCCGTCGCGCTCCAGGCGTTCCAGACGTGCCAGGAAATCATCGGCCGACGCCACCGAGACGGTGAAGTCACCCGATTCTTCCGGCCACTGCTGGATGAAGCGGCGGAAGCAGCCCAGCAGCAGGTTTTCGACGCGGTTGACGTCCTGCTGCGAGGACGACAACTGCTCGTTCAGCGCGTTGCTGACCTGGCGCATGTGCGCTTCCAGGGTTTCCAGGCTGAGCGGGCCCTGTTCCTGCAGGCGCTCGGCCAATCCGGCTTCCTGCTCCTGGGCCAGCGCCGGCAGCACCAGCGCACGGCTCTGCTGCCGCGCACGGTCCAGGCGGTCGCGCTCGCGCACCAGCTGGCCACGCTCCACGCGGGTGTCTTCGTAGGTGCGGCGGGCCTGTTCGATATCGGCGCGTACCGCATCGATCTGCTGCGCCAGGCGGGCCAGGTCGGCATTGCCTTCGCGCAGGTCGCGCAGGCTGGCTTCGATATCGGCCACGCGCTGCTGCGGGGCGGCGATGTCGATCTCGTTCCAGCTGATGCCCACCAGTTCATGGCAGGCCAGGCGGCGTTCGTTGTCGCGGTCACGCTGGCCACGCAGGCGCGCGATTTCGGTCTCGCAGCCAGCGATACGCTTGGCCAGCTCCTGCGCTTCCTTCTCGAACGCGCCGACCTTGTCGTGGTTGTTGAAGCCCAGGATCCAGCGGCGGCGGTCACCCACCGCGCTGCGGTCATCCTTCTCGAAGCGGTCGCCCGGGTGCTTGACCTGGCCTTCGCGGGTGATGCCGCGATCGACGTTGCGCAGCTGCTTGGCATCCACGCATTCGTAGTCGAAGCGCTTGCCCAGCTCGCGGCGCAGCCAGCCTTCGAACACGTGGTCGCGCAGTTCCAGCTTGTGCAGCAGCGAACGGCCCGACGGCTCGCGGGCGAAGGCCTCGTCGTTGCGGCGCACGCGGTAGTAGGTGAAGCGCATTCCCAGGTGGGTGCGGTTCACCCATTCGGCCACGTCGTTGTAGTGCTTGTCGTCGACCAGCAGCGACAGGGCGAAGCCACCCAGCACACGCTCGATGGCACCCTGCCAGGCCTGTTCGTCCGAACGTACCTGGATCAGTTCGCCCACGAACGGCAGTGCGGCTTCGGAAATGCCGGTCTCTTCGGCCAGGCGCGCGCGCAGCTTCTGCATGGGCGCGGGAATGTTGGACGGCGTGCGCTGCATCGCCTCCAGTTCGCCACGCACTTCGCTGAAGCGGCGCTCGTCATCGCGCTTGCCGCCCAGGCGGTCGCTGATCGCATCGTCCAGCGCGCTGGAGGCACGCTGGCGGTCCTGCAGTTCGGTCTGCGCCTGCGCGACCAGCTCGGCAAAGCCGTGTGCATCCTCGGGCAGTTCGGCCTGCAGCTTCTGCGCGGCCTCGCGGGCCTGGTTGTACTTGGCCAGGCGACGGTCGCGCTCGGCTTCGGCACGGCCTTGCTCGCGTTCCAGTTCCTCGATGCGTTCGCCGCCCTGCTGGCGGCGCTGCAGTTCCAGTTCGGCCAGGCGCTCGGTGTGGTTGTCCAGCGCGGCACGGCGTTGCGATTCCTCGCCCAGCAGGCCGCGGTCGCGCACGTCCATCTCGCGCAGGCGCGCTTCGATCAGCAGCTGGCGGCGGCTTTCGCGGAAACTGTCGATGCCCAGCTTGAGGGCTTCGTCGTCGCCACGCTGGCGCGACATCTCCTTCAGGTCGTTGTAGTGGGCGCGCGCCGGCAGCAGAGTTTCCACCTGGCGACGCGCGGTCACCACGGCCTGGTGCGCGCCATCGAGTTCGGCGAAATCGCTGACCAGGCGCTCGGCCGCATCGAAGGTGCGCGGCGTATCGAGCATGAAGTCGCGCAGGAAGACGTTCAGGTCGCCCAGGTTCTTGGCCGACTGGGTCTTGTGCAGCAGGCGCAGCGCCATCTCGTTGTCGATGCCCAGCAGGTCGCGGAAGCGCTCTGCATAGCCGGAGAACGTGTCGAAATGGTGGATGTCGGCCAGCTTCTGCTTCAGCTTGCGCAGGTCCAGGTCGAAACCGCCCAGGTCCTTGGCGATGTCGAAGGGGCGCTCGGCGATCATGTAGTGCTTGCGTACATCGCCGGCCGAGGTGCCGTTGCCGGAGATCCACAGCAGGCGCACCAGGCTGACCACGCGGCCATCACCGGCGCGGTATTCCAGCACCAGGGCGGTCCAGGTGGCGCCCTTGCGCAGGTACTGGGTGGCGATTTCGCCGGTGCCGCTGTCCTGCTGGTCGGCCCAGGCGCCGCGCACATACGACACCAGGTTGCGGTCGCGGCCACTGCGCTCGGCTTCGCGGGCGGCGGCGTTGAAGTCGACGATGGCCGGCGGGGTGAGCAGCGCGGACATCGCATCGAGCAGGGTGGACTTGCCCGAGCCCGAACGGCCGACGAACAGGAAGCCACGCTCGGCGATCGGCACTTCGGTCAGGCCGTTGAAGGTGCCCCAGTTGTGCACCTGCAGGCGGCGCATGCGGAACTGCTGCAGGCGCGGGTCGGGCAGGCCGTCGTTGAACAGGGCGGGAGTGTGCTTGGAAATGGCCATGCGGTGGTCGGGTCTCTCAGGCCTCGGCGGCCGGGGTTTCGCGCAGCTGGCGGTAGACCGCCGAAAGCTGGGACACGTCTTCGGCGGAGAACAGCAGCTTCAGCGCCGGCGAGACTTCGTGGCGGTCTTCCTGGCCGCTCAGGCGGGTCAGGATGTGGTTGTCCTTCATCTTCTGCACGGCCGACGCCACGCGGCGGTTGAAGCCGGCGCGGTCGGTGGACAGGTTCTTTTCATAGATGGCCAGTGCTTCGGCCATCTCGGCATCGGCGACCACGGCGCGGTTGCCGCGCGCGTCGGCCTCGGCCAACTGCTGGCGCAGGAACAACAGCAGCACCGAATCGATGAAGGTCAGCGGCGAGGTACGCAGCAGCACCGGCGCATCCACGTCTTCGGTGTCGGCCTGGCGGGTGAATGCCACGCCGCTGTCGCGGTCCAGCACCAGTTCCAGGAACAGATCGGCCAGCGCCGAGCGGATGCCGGCTTCGCTGCGGATCAGCGCCGGCCACAGCTTGGCGTGGCGCAGCTGGTCGATGCTGGGGCCGATCAGCAGCTGGCACAGCGCGCGGCGCGCATCCAGCGGCAGGCGACCGGTGTCGCCCATGTAATAGACATCGTTGCCGCGGCGCGGCGGCGAGGCCACCGGTGCCGGTTCGGCTTCGTAGGCGTCTTCGACCAGCTCGTCCGCCGCTGCTTCGATGGGGTCTTCATGCCAGCTCATGGCGTCTCTCCTGGGTGAACCAAACCAGCGGAATACGTGCGCGGCGTACCTGGCCGTCGCCGCCGCGCCATTGCGCAAGCTCCTGCTCGCCAGCCACCACGTTGCCAAAACGCGTGCCCAGCGACAGGTAGCCGATGACACTGCCCAGGCCCTGGGGTGCTTCGCGCTGCGAAAGTGCCTGGGCAATGCTCAGGCGCGGCTGTGCGTCCAGCAGATCGTGCAGGTCGCGGCGCAGGGTGCGGAAGTCGATTTCCGACGAGGCCACCAGGTCGCCCACGCTTTCCAGGCTGATGCTGGCCGCATCGTTGTACTCAACGTTGCCATCGACCTGCGCGCTGCGCGGATCGTGCAGCTTCCACTGCGACCACGAGCGCAGGCGGCTGGTAGTCAGCTGCAGGTCGCGACCGATGCCGCGCTGGGCCGGGAATTCGTCGCGCAGTGCCAGCGCTTCGGACTGGGCCTGCTTCAGCAGCTGGTTCAAGCGGCGCTGTTCCAGGTAGCCACGGCTCTGCACGAAACCGCGCAGGCTGCGCGCGAAGTTCTGCAGCACGTCGTGCACCTGGCCGCCACGCTCGAGCATGGTGCTGGTGAAGCTGCGCAGGAAGTTGCGTTCGTTGCGGTCCAGGCGGCGGGCAAAGCCACGCGCCAGCACCGCTTCCAGCGCGGCATCGAGCTGGGCGCTCTGTTCGGCATCGTTGAGCAGCCGCCAGAAGGCCTGGAAGCTGCGGCCGGCATCGCTCTCGCCGATCACGTCCACGCCTTCGAACAGCTGCGACAGCACGTCGCCGCGCTCGCCTTCGTCGTCGATGATGCGCTCGCGGAAATCGCGGTTGAGCTGCTCGAAGTCATCTCGCACTCGGCGGAAGTCTTCGGTCAGTTCGTCGGCCAGGCCGATGATCTGACGGGTGCGTTCCAGCGCGCGTTTGCCGTCCAGTGCAATCACCCGGCCAGCGCTGACGCGGGCGATTTCCGCATCGATGCGGTCGCGCTCGTCGCGCAGCGCGGACAGGCGTGCGTCCGGGTCCGATTCGGTCTGCGCAGCCAACTGCGAGAGCTGTTCGATCACCAGCGCCAGACGGCTTTCGGTGGCGGCTACGCGGGCCTGTTCCAGGCTGTCGGCGAAACGGATGGCCTGCAGCGCGGGGGTGGACAGTTCGTACTGTTCCTGGTCGGCGCCGTCGGGCAGGCGGCGCTCCAGCCAGCCCTGGGCGAGCCAGTGCGCGATATAGGCCTGCGCGGTGCGCGGCAGGTCGCGCGACAGTTCATCGCTGTTGAGCTGGTCAAGGGCGCGCTGCAGGCGTTCGTGCAGCACCGCCGAGGGCAGCGTGCGCTCGCCGTCCATCAGCAGGCCCTGCAACAGGCCGATGATTTCCGGAGCATGGTCGGCAGCCAGCAGCTTCCACTGCGGCTGTTCGCGCAGGGTGCGGTAACGGGAGATGCGTTCGCGGTGCTTCATGCAGCGACAGTGATCAGGTTGGCGGGGTGCGGAAGGCTGCCGCAGGCGGCCGCAGGCAATGCGGCCGCGCGGGCGCGGCCGGCCACGGCGGGCCGGCGGGGCGCAGGCAAGCGGCTCAGCGCTTGTTGCCCACTTCGATGAAGCGCAGGAACTCGGCGCGGGTACGCGCGTCGTCGCGGAAGCTGCCCAGCATCTTGGAGGTGACCATGCTGACGCCGCGCTTGTGGATGCCACGGGTGGTCATGCATTCATGGGCGCCTTCCACGACCACGCCCACGCCGATCGGCTGCAGCACGTCCTGGATGCACTGGGCGATCTGCGCGGTCATCTTTTCCTGCACCTGGAAGCGACGGGCGTAGGCTTCGACCACGCGGGCCAGCTTGCTGATGCCCACCACCTTGCCGGCCGGCAGGTAGCCGACGTGCACGCGGCCGATGATCGGCGCCATGTGGTGTTCGCAGTGGCTTTCGTACTCGATGTCGCGCAGCACGATCAGTTCGTCGTAGCCGGCCACTTCCTCGAAGGTGCGTTCCATGTAGGCGCGCGGGTCGTCGCGGTAGCCGCTGAACCAGTCGCCATAGGCTTCGGCCACGCGGCGGGGGGTATCCAGCAGGCCTTCACGGGACGGGTCCTCGCCGGCCCAGCGCAGCAGGGTGCGCACCGCATCCTCGGCCTGGTCCTGGGTCACATCGCCCTGCGGGGCGGCCTTTTCGTTGTTCTTGCTCATTGCGTACAGCGTCCCGAACGGGGGGCGAGCATCGTACCCGACCGGGGGGTGGGTCGTCCTGTGGGGACGGTTCATCGGGGGTCGTCGAGGCGCCTACCTGCTACCGGTCTGGATGGGGAAGGGTGGCAGGGCAGGAAACGCCGTAAACCAATCCATGGGGGCTCGTAGGCGCCATCCATGGCGCCTGCGGTCCTGCCCTGCCACCCTTCCCCATCCCTGACGGTTCCATGCGCGCGCGGCCGGACCGCCCGAAAGCGGGGGCAAAAGCTGGGGTTCATGGCTTCGGAAGCACCTCGCGCCGCTGCTGTGGTGGGTGCGGACCGTTGGTCCGCATTGCTCCTGCCCTTGCCTTTGAAGAGCCAACCCACCGCGCTCGCGGGGTGATGGGAGGGCAGCGGGGGCCGGGCGGGGCAGGACCGTCCGCGGCATGGATGCCGCGGCCGAGCCTACAGGGACGTACTTGCGGCGTGTCCTGCACCGTCCGGCCCCCGCTGCCCCACCCGACGCACGGCAGGCGCAACGCTTTCCTCAACACACCCACCCATTCAGCAAAAACTATTGATAGGAATGAAATTAGTAGTATCCTATCTATCTCTTATGGACCGACCCCTCGACGAGCGCACCCGGCTGCAGATGCAGCTCAGCTCCGGCCTGCTGTACGCAGGGCGGCAGTGGCAGCGCCTGGCCGACAGCCGGTTGGGCAGCTACGGCATCTCCACCGCCTGCACCATGCCCCTGCTGATGATCGGCCGCTCCGGCGGTGGCATCCGCCAGGTGGCGCTGGCCCAGCAACTGGGCATGGAAGGTCCCTCGCTGGTGCGCCTGCTGGACAAGCTGTGCGCCAGCGATCTGGTCCGCCGCGAAAGCGATGCCAGCGACCGCCGCGCCAACCTGCTGTGGCTGACCGACGAGGGCCAGACCCTGGTGCGCGAGCTGGAAGAACAGTTGATCGGCCTGCGCCAGGACGTGTTCGGCGAACTGACCATGGATGAACTGCACGCCGTGCTGAAGGCATGGCGCCTGCTGGGCGAGGCCGCCGACCGCATCACGTAAGCCCGCACTGCCCCTGCGTGCGCCGCTGCCGTGGACGCGCCAGCGGCGTTGTCGCGTTGTTGTTGTTGCTCCTCCCCCCTTCCCTACTACCGCCCCCTACCGATGCCCGGTGAATTCAGTCTCCACGGAGTGTTCGTCCCGACCCTGCTCGGGCTGATGCTGCTGGCCTACCTGGTCAACAGCGGCCTGCACGCGCTGCTGCAGCGTGCCGGCGCCTATCGGCATGTCTGGCACCCGCCACTGTTCAACCTGGCCCTGTACGGCATCGTGCTGGGTGCGCTGTTCCACCTTCTGCGTTGGATGCAATCGTGAACAAGATCGTGAAAAAGACCCTGCCGGTGCTGCTCACCGGTGCCGCCGTGATCGTTGCCCTGCTGGTACTGCGCCAGCTCTGGGTCTATTACATGGATGAGCCGTGGACCCGCGATGCCCACGTCGGTGCCGACGTGGTGCAGGTGGCGCCGGATGTGTCAGGGCTGGTGGAGGCGGTAGACGTGGCTGACAACCAGGCCGTGAAGAAGGGCGACCTGCTGTTCGTGGTCGACCGCGCGCGCTACCGCATCGCCCTGGAACAGGCTCGCGCCAGCCTGGCCGAACGCCAGGCCTCGGTGGCCCAGCTGCGTCGCGAGATCGGCCGCGACCGCAGCCTGCAGGACCTGGTGGCCGCCGAGGACGCCGAAGTGCGCCGGGCCAAGCTGCAGGCCGCGCAGGCCGCATTGGCCACCGCCCAGGCCGCAGTGGATCTGGCCGGGTTGAACCTGGCCCGCACCGAAGTGCGCGCCCCGGCCGATGGCCGGGTAAACGACCGCACCATGCGCGTGGGCGACTACGTGGTGGCCGGCAAGCCGGTGCTGGCGCTGCTGGATACCGGCTCGTTCCGCATCGATGGCTACTTCGAGGAAACCCGCCTGCGTGGCGTGGCCCCGGGCCAGCGCGTGGACATCCGCCTGATGGGCGAGGACGTCGCGCTGACCGGTCACGTGGAAAGCATCGCCGCCGGCATCGAAGACCGTTACCGCAGCAACGGCAGCAGCTTGCTGCCGAACGTGACCCCGGCCTTCGACTGGGTGCGGCTGGCGCAGCGCATCCCGGTGCGTATCGCCATCGATGAGGTCCCCGAGGGCGTGCAGCTGATCTCCGGCCGTACCGCAACGGTGACCGTCGACACCCACAGCAAGCACGTAGACAAGGCCGGCGCCACGCCGACACAGGCGGGCCTGTGAACGCCGCCCTGCCCCGTCTCGGCCTGATCGTCGCCCTGGCCAGCCTGGCGGCCTGCAAGACCGTGGGTCCGGATTACGCCCTGCCGGAAGGCTCGGCGTTCAAGCGCCCGCAGGCCAATGCGGCCTTCATCGACACCCAGAACCCGGACGTGGCCGCCAACCAGGCGCTGCCCGACCGCTGGTGGTCGCTGTACAACGACCCGGTGCTGGACGGGCTGATCACCCAAGCGTTGCGTGACAACGTCGAGCTGAAGGCGGCCGATGCGCACCTGCGCCGTGCCGCCGCCGTGTACGAGCAGGCGATGGATGCCGGTGGCTTCGAGTACGAAGCCGAGGCCGGCATCAGCCGCGCGCAGCTGTCAGCCGAGGCCTTCCTGCAGGAACACGAACTGCCGGTGATCAACCTGGCCGACGGCAAGTTCGCCGTCAGCTACCAGTTCGATCTGTTCGGCAAGCTCAAGCGCGGTGCCGAGGCGGCACACGCCGACGAACAATCGGTGGCCGCCGCGCGCGACCTGGCCCAGGTGAGCGTGGTGGCCGAGGTGGCCGACAGCTACCTGGAGATCTGCCACGCCAACCACGAACTGCACGTGGCCGAGCATTCGCTGCAGCTGCAGCAGCGCAGCCGTTCGGTCACCCAGCGGCTGATCAATGCCGGCCGTGGCACGCCGCCGGAGCTGGCCCGCGCCAACGCCCAGGTCGCCCTGCTGGAGGCCGCGCTGCCGCCGTTGCGCGCACAGCGATCGGCCGCGGCCTATTCGCTGGCCGCCCTGCTGGGCCAGACCCCTGGCCAGCTGCCTGCCGGGGTGATCGACTGCGCCGATGCGCCGCGCCTGGCGCAGCCGCTGCCGGTGGGTGATGGCCGCGCCCTGCTGCAGCGCCGCCCCGATATCCGCCAGGCCGAACGCAAGCTGGCCTCGGCCACCGCGCGTATCGGCGTGGCCACGGCCGAGCTGTACCCGGACATCCGCCTGGGCGCCTCGCTGGGCGCGGCCGGCCTGCTGGAAGACTTCGGTACGCCGATGACCCAGCAGTGGTCGATTGGCCCGCTGATCTCCTGGACGCTGCCGTCTTCGGGTACGCATGCGCGCATCCACGCCGCCGAAGCCGGTGCCGATGCCGCGCTGGCCGAGTTCGACCACGCCGTGCTGCAGGCCCTGCGCGAGACCCAGACCGCGCTGGACCGCTATGCACAGGACCTGCGCCGCCTGCAGTCGCTGCGCGAGGCGCAGCAACAGGCCGCGCTCGCTGCCGAGCAGAACCGCCGGCTGTACCAGGGCGGGCGCACGCCGTACCTGTCCAGCCTGGATGCCGACCGCAGCCTGGCCACCAGCGATGCCACCCTGGCGGCCGCCGAAGCGCAGGTGTCGCGCGACCAGATCCATCTGTTCCTGGTGCTGGGCGGCGGCTGGCAGACCACGGTTGCCCCCGCCACCGCACAGGCCCCGGCGAAATAAACGATGGACGGACTGACCGACCGCCAGGCCTGGCTGTTTTCGATCAAGACCTACCTGGCCGCGATCGCCGCGCTGTATATCGCCATGGCCGGCAACCTGTCCCGCCCGTACTGGGCGATGGGCACGGTGTACATCGTCAGCCAGCCGCTGCTGGGCCCGACCCGGGCCAAGGGCGTGTACCGCATTGTCGGTACGTTGGTGGCCGGCCTGGCCACCCTTCTGGTACTGCCGGCGCTGGTGGAAACGCCGATGGTGCTGAGCGCGGCGATGTCGCTCTGGCTGGCCGCCTGCCTGTTCCTGGCCCTGCTCAACCGCGGCCCACGCGGCTATGCGTTCCTGCTGGCCGGCTACACCACCGCCTTCATCGGCTTCCCGGCCGTCACCTCACCGGAAACCATCTTCGACACGGTGGTGGCGCGCAGTGAGGAGATCATCCTGGGCACGGTGGTGGCGGTGTTGTTCGCTTCGCTGCTGTTCCCCGCCTCGGTGCGGCCGATGCTGCGCGGGCGCATCAACAACTGGATGGAAGACGCCGCGCAGTGGTGCCGGCAGATCCTGGAGCGCGGCCGCGCGCATGCACCGCGCAACCGGCTGGCCGCCGATCTGGTGCAGTTCGAGGCCCTGATCGAGTTCCTGCGCCGCGACGATCCACGCCATGCCGGCTCCGCCGTTTCGATGGAACGGCTGCGTGAGCGCATGCTGCTGTTGCTGCCGGTGCTGTCGTCCATTGCCGACCGCTTGAGCGCGTTGCGCAGCCACGGCCAGGTACTGCCGCAGGGCCTGCCGGAACTGGTGGACGATATCCGCGCGTGGATCGACACCCCTGCCAGCGCCAGCGACTACGCGCGCCTGCACGCCCGCATCAGCGCCCTGAAGCCGCAGGTGGACCGCGACCTGCAGCACCTGCAGCTGGCCAGCCTGCTGCTGCGCCTGGAGGAGCTGGTGGACCTGTGGCAGGACTGCCGCACCCTGCAGCACGCCATCGACCACGGCACCGCACCGCTGGACCGCGCGCACTACCGCATCCGCACCGAGCGCGTGGCCACCGACAAGCACGTGGACTACGGCATGGCGCTGTTCTCCGCGCTCAGCGCCGGCGTGGCCCTGATGAGCTACTGCGTGCTGTGGATTGGCCTGGGCTGGGAGGGCGGTGGCAACGGCGCGATGATGGCGGCGGTCACGGCGGCCTTCTTCGCCGCACAGGATGATCCGGCGCCGAGCATGGTCTCGTTCCTGGTCTGGGCCATCGTCGCTTCGCTGGTGGCCGGCGTGTATCTGTTCGGCGTATTCCCGGCCGTGCACGACTTCGGCCTGCTGGCGCTGGTGCTGGCGGTGGCGTTCCTGCCGCTGGGCCTGCTGTTGCACCACCCCAAGAGTGCGCTGTTCGCGCTGCCGCTGACGGTGAACCTGGCCGCGCTGCTGAGCCTGCAGAACACCTACAGCGCCAACATCCAGAGCTTCCTGAACTCGTCCATCGCGATGTTCATCGGTATTGGCTTTGCCGTGGTGATGACCCGCCTGTTCCGTTCGGTGGGTGCCGAATGGACCGCGCGCCGGCTGGTGCGGCAAGGCTGGACCACGCTGGCCGAGGCCGCCGAAGGGCGCGGCCAGCAGGATCGCCAGCGCTTCGCCGCGCGCATGCTGGATCTGTTGGGTCTGCTGGCGCCGCGCCTGGCGGCAACGCCGGAAGGCAGCGACATCGCCTCGGTGGACATGCTCAACGAGGCGCGCATCGGTCTGAACATCCTGCAGTTGCGCCGTGCCCGGCTGGAACTGCCGGAACGCAGCCGCGAAGCGGTGGAACACATCTTGGAAGAACTGGCCGCACACTACCGGCGCCAGGTGGCGGCACGTCGACCCATCGCCGCCAGCGAAGCGCTGCGCGAACGGTTGGATGCCTCGCTGGGCCGCGTGGGCAGCGTGGCCGCCTGCAAGGCGCGCGATGAAGCGCTGATGGGCCTGATCGGCGTGCGCTTCGCATTGTTCCCCGAAGCCAAGGCGCTGGCACCGGGCGTGGCGATGAGTGCGGCCGGACAGCCGTAGCGCGATACCCTGTGCAGCCACAGACCCTGCGATGGGGTCAGAGCCCTCTCCTGCGGAGAGGGATCCGACCCCGGCGCTGCAACAGGACGGTTCAATGAGTTACGACATGATGGTCTTCGAGGCCAGCGCGGCGCCACGCGATGCGGCGGCCTTCATCGCCTGGTTCGAGAAGCAGGTGCAGTGGGGCGAGAACCACGAGTACGACGACCCGGCGGTCAGCAGCCCGGCGCTGCAGGCCTGGTTTGCGGACATGGCGCGGGAATTCCCACCGATGAACGGCCCGCTGAGCAACGATGATGACGACCGCGCCGAAGTGACTGATTACAGCATCGGCCGGCAGGTGATCTACGGTGCCTTCGCCTACTCGGTGGCCGAGCGCGCGCATGGCCGCGTGCAGGACCTGGCCGAGCAGCACGGCGTGGGCTTCTTCGATCTCAGCGCCGATGAAGCCGCGATCGTCTTCCCCGATGGCCTGGTGCTGATCGCGGAATGACGGGGGGCGGCAGGGCTGCGCCCTGCACCTGCCGAATCAACATCAACGTCAACGTCTTCGGCGCGATGGGGTCAGAGCCCGTTCCCGTCGGGAACGGGATCCGACCCCGCTTCTGCACCCAGCCGCCAGGCCAGGCCGCCCAGGCGGCTGGCGTGGCGCTTCAGCGCCGCCACCAGCACCTCTTCGCTGCCGGCCAGGTGCAGGCGCTGGCGGGCGCGGGTCAGGCCGGTGTAGACCAGTTCACGCGACAGCACGCGGCTGTCCTGCCGCGGCAACTGCAGCCAGACCTCATCGAATTCCGAACCCTGAGCCTTGTGCACCGTCATCGCGAAGGCGCTTTCGTGCGCGGGCAGCGCGGCCGGATGGAAGGCGCGGGGCTGGTCGAGCGTGTCGCCGGGGAACCAGGCGGCCATCGCACCCTGCGGGTCGCGCAGGCAGATGCCGATATCACCGTTGAACAGCCGGTGCCGATAGCTGTTTTCGGTGATCAGCAGCAGACGGCCCTGGAAGTAGCCGGGCGTGTTGCCGGCCAGCAGCTGTTCAATGCGGCTGTTGAGACCGCGCGCGCCCTGCGGGCCTTCGCGCAGTGCGGTGAGCACGCGCAGGCGACCGGCCTGCTGCAGCGCGCGGCCGGGGTCGTCGGCCTCGGCCAGCGCTCGCCAATGCGAGAGCAGGTGCTCGCGCTGGCCGCGCAGCGGATCGGCATCGTGTTCGTGGAAGCTGACCCCGGACAGACTGCCGTCGCGCAGCAGGGCCAGGGCGGCGCCGCTGTCACCGTCGCGCACGGCCTGGGCCAGCGGTGCCAGCTGCAGCGCATCACTCTGCCGATAGCCGCGCTGCAACTGCACGCGGCGGCCAGCGAAGGCGCGTGGCGGTGCCTGCGGCTGCAGGGTGGGCGCGGCCAGCAGGCCGTGCAGGGCCTGCGCGTCGTCGACACGGGTGCCTGTGCCATCACCACTGGCGCGCAGGATCGCGCTGAGCACATCGCCAGCTTCCACCGAGGGCAACTGGTCCGGATCGCCCAGCAGGATCAACCGTGTACCGCTGGCAATGGCATCGACCAGCTTGGCCATCAGCGGCAGATCGATCATCGAGGCTTCGTCCACCACCACCACATCCACCGGCAGTGGATTGTCGGCGTGGTGGCGGAAGCGCGGCGAATCGGGAATGACGCCGAGCAGGCGATGCAAGGTCGTGCCGGTGCTCGGCAATGCCGCACACAGCGCCGGGTCCAGCCCTGCTTCCTGCAGCCGCTGCACGGCCAGGCGCAGGCTTTCGGCCATGCGCTCGGCGGCACGCCCGGTGGGTGCGGCCAGGGCCACCTGCGGCGCCGGTTGCCCCGCCTGCAGGGCCTGCGCGGCCAGCAGCAGCAACAGACGGGCGATGGTGGTGGTCTTGCCGGTACCGGGGCCGCCGGTGACCAGCGCCAGCGGGTGGCGCAGGGTCACCCCGGCCGCACGTGCCTGGTGGTCTTCCTGCGTGGCGGCGGCGGGGAACAGACGTGCGAACAGGGGCGCCAGCGCGGCCATGTCCGGCGCCGGCAGCGGGTGCCGGCCGATGCGCTGCAGCCCGGCGGCCAGCTGCCGCTCGTATTCGCGGTAGCGGCGCAGGTACAGCAGGCCGTTTTCCAGCACCAGCGGTGCCTCGGCGGCAGCGGCATCCGGGTCATCGGGCTGTGCCACCCAGGGCGAGGCCTGCAGCTGGGCCAGCCACTGCGGCGGCGGCGGCCACGCGGCCACGCCCTCGATCAGGCGACCGGGCTGCGCCGGGTCGAAACCGGCATGGCCCTGCGATACCGCCAGCGAGGCCAGCGCCGCAGCCACCGCCACGGCATCGGGCGTATCGTCGCGCAACCGCAGCAGGCTGGTGGCCAGGGCATGGTCGAGCGTGCGCAGGTGGCGGCCCACGTACAGCTGTTTCAGCAGACTGGTGCTCATGCGCTGGCTCCGATGGCACGCGCGGCCAGTTCGGCATGGGCAGCGTCGCCACCGGCAAACAGGGCGTCCAACCCATCCACCAGCTCGGGTGCGAAGCGGTCGACATGGACCCCGTTGCCATTGCCGTCCAGGCCGCGGCAGAACAGGTAGCGGATACCGCCCATGTCACGCGCGTAGTCGTAGGCGCGGCCCAGGCGGAAGCGCAGCCAGCGGTGCAGGGCCACGGTGTAGATCAGCGCCTGCAGGTCATATTCGCTGTGGCGCATGGCGATCTGCAGCAAGTCCGGGCTGTAGCCCGGCAAGCGGTTGGATTTGTAGTCGAGCACGTACCAGCGCCCATCGCGTACATAGGTCAGGTCGATCTTGCCGGTCATCAGCCCTTCCAGCCGGCGGCGCAGGCCAAAGCCACGGCGTGCGCTGGCAATGCCATGGGCGTGCAGCAGCTGCAGCAGCGCCGGCACACTGGTCGGCTCGATGGCGAAGTGGAACTCGATCTCGGCGCGGCGTTCGCCCTCGCCCAGGCTGTGCAGGGCACCACCCTCGGGAAGGCCAACGGTGAGCGTGTGGCCCACCAGCGGCACCAGCACGGCCACGCCATCGTCCAGATCCTGATCGGCATAGCCTTCATCGTGCAACGCCTTGCGCAGCAGCGCGGCCTGCCCTTCGGGCGCGGGCTGGTCCGGTGTCCAGCCACCCCACACGGCGAAATCGACGTTTTCCAGCGCCTCATGCAGCACGTTGCCAAAACGACTGCCCATGAAGCGCGGGTCCGGCGGCACGCTATCGGCATCGGCGGCGGCCGCTTCGGGCAAGGCCGGTTCCAGTGGCAGCTCGGCGCCGGCAGGTTCGTCGGCGGCCGGTGCCGGCAGTTCAGTGGCGGCCGCTTCGACATCGTTGCCGGCATCGGCGTGCGCGAGCTGGGTGAAGCTGTAGACCCACCAGTCGTGTGGTACGCGCCGGGTCAGGCTGCGCACGGCCGGCAGGTCACCTTCCTGTTCCGCCGGCAACTGCGGCAGCCGCAGCACCGGCGCGCTGTCGTCGATGCAGACGTCGGCATGCGTGCGCAGGGTCTGCAGATCGCCCAGCAGCGGTGCCAGGCGGGTCTTGCCCAACCCGGCAAGGTCGCCGATGGCGATCCACAGCGCGTGCTCGGCGCGGGTCAGGCCCACGTACAGCAGGCGGGCGTCCTCGGCACGCTGCTCACGTTCGCGCTGGCCGCTGGCGGCCTCCCAGGCCTCGTCCTTGTCCAGCTTCCAGTGCAGCTGGCGCTGGCCGTCCACGTGCACGGTGCAGTGCGCCGCGTTGTTGGACGCGCCGCCGTCGATGCCAACGAACGGCAGGTACACCAGCGGGTATTCCAGGCCCTTGCTCTTGTGCAGGGTGATGATCTGCACCCGCCGCGCATCCGACTCCAGGCGCAGCAGCTGCTGTTCGTCGTTCTGGTCGGCATGGACCATCTGCCCCTGCAGCCAGTCCAGCAGGCCATGCATGCCCAGTGCCTGCGCCGAGGCCTCCTGCAGCAGTTCGCCCAGCTGCAGGTAGTTGGTCAGCCGGCGCTCGCCATCGATCAGGGCCAGCAGGCGTTCGCCCTGCGCGGCACAGACATCGGCCACCACGGCGAAGGGGCCGCCGCGTTGCCAACGCTCGCGCCAATGCAGCAGCTGGGTCTGGAAGCCACGCTGCAGGTCACCTTCGCGCTCCATGCTGGCGATCGCGCTGGCGGGCTGGCCCAGCAGCACGGTCGCCAGCGCGGCGCGCAGCCGCCCTTCGTCGGCCGGCTGCAGCAAGGCCAGCAGCAACGCGCGCAGATCGCGGGCCTCGCGGGTGGCGAACAGGCTCTGCTTGCCGGCGGCCACGGCGGGAATACCCACCGCGGCCAGCGCGCGCTGCACCAGCGTTGCCTCGCGGTGCGAACGCACCAGCACGGCGATATCACCGGGCTGCACCGGCCGGCCACGCAGCACCGCCGCGCCGGCGCGGGCGTCGACCAGGGTCTGGTGGATGGCGGCCACGCAGGCCTGGGTCGCTGCCGCGCGCGAGGCGTCGGCGCCCAGCGCCTTGTCGCCGTCACTGCGCAGCACGCGCAGGGTCAGTGCCGGTGCCGCTGCACCCTCACGCAGGTAATCGTCATCGCTGCGCACGCCACCGGGGCGCACCGGCTCGAAGCCGATGCCCGCTTCCAGGAAGGCCTCGTCGCCGCCGTTGTCATACAGCGCCTGCAGTGCGCGCAGCACCGCGGGCCGCGAGCGGAAGTTCTGGTCCAGCGGCGGCGCCGGCTGCGCGGCCTGCTTGGCCTTCAGGTAGGTGTGGATGTCACCGCCGCGGAAACCGTAGATGGCCTGCTTCGGGTCACCGATCAGGAACAGCGCCGGTGCCAGGCCCAGGGTCTGCACCTCGGCCGAATCACCGAACACGGTGTGGAAGATGCCCCACTGGCGATCGTCGGTGTCCTGGAACTCATCGACCAGGGCGATGCGGTACTGCTGGCGCAGCTTGCGCACCAGGTCCAGCCGCTGCGGCCCCTCCAGCGCCTGGGCCACGCCGTCGATCAGGTCGTCGTAGGTCTGTACCCGGCGCGTGCGCTTGAGTGCGGCCAGACGCTGGGCGGCCTCCTCGCGCAGCGCATGCAGGAAGTTCAGCGCGGTGCCGCGCAGCCACTGCTCACGCTGGTCCAGCAGCGCCACGTAGCGCTGCAGCGGTGCCTGCAGCGGCGAAGACGGCGTGCGATCGACGCACTTCTTGTTGGTCTTGGCCGCCAGCGCATCGGGCAGCAGGGCCGGCAGACGCTCGCTGGACAGCAGTTCGGTGGCATCCCCGCGCTCGCCCCAGGCCAGCAGCTGCCGGCCCAGCGGGTGCAGCCAGCCCAGCTTGTAGGACACGCCATTGATCCATTTGTTGTCGACCGCTTCGCACAGATCCAGGAAGAACTGTTCGCCATGCTCGCGCACGGCAAGCGACAGTTCTGCCGCCGCGCTCTGCAGGGCCGGGCGCGGGTCGTCCACCGCCACCACCTGCGGGCGCGGGTGCAGCGGTGGCGAGGCCAGCAGCGCACGCAGGTCCGACGCCAGCGCATCGGGGTGCGACCACAGCCAGGTCAACGGCTCCAGCGTGGCCGGGTCGTTGGCATGCACGCGCCACAGGTCCGCGGCCAGTTCCTCCAGCAGTTCGCGGTCGCTGGCCAGCAGTTCCGGCGGATCGAAGGTATGCCCGCTTTCCAGTGCGTATTCGCGCAGTACGCGCGTGCAGAAGCCATGGATGGTGAAGATCGAAGCCAGGTCGATCTCGTCGGCGGCGACCTGCAGGCGGCGCTGCAGGGCGGCCGCACTTTCGCTGCCGCCATCAAGGTGCCGCTGCAGCACCTGCCGGGTCAGCAGCGCGTCGTGGGCCTCGTCGGCGGCCGGCGGCAGGTCCACCAGCCGCGCGGCCAACGCCAGGCGCTCGCGGATGCGCTTGCGCAGTTCCTGGGTGGCCGCATCGGTGAAGGTCACCGCCAGGATCTGGCCGATGCGCAGGCGCTGTTCCACCACCAGGCGGGTGAACAGGGTGGCCAGGGTGAAGGTCTTGCCGGTGCCGGCGCTGGCCTCGATCAGGCCGATACCGTGCAGCGGCAGCAGCAGGTAGGGATCAACGGGGGCATTCATGCGTCGGCCTCCTTGCTGGTGCCAGCGGGACCGCGCCCGTCACGTACCGCACCGAACACGATCTGGCTGTTGCGCAGCAGATCGGCATAGCTGTCGTCATCGGCAAAGGGATCGGCACCCCGCAACAGCAGTTGCCAGGCATCGCTGTTCGCTTCGCCCCAACTGCGGTCGCTGCCGTGCCATTGCTTCCAGCCTTCGCTGCGCTGTTTTTCCACGGGCGCGGTGAACAGCACCCAGCCGGTGTACGGGGCGAAGCGCAGCGGCTCGCGCAGGCCGCGCTGGCGCAGCTGCAGCAGCGCACGCAGGGCAGCGCGCGCCGAGGACACGCTGAGCGCGGGCAGCAGGTGCGGGCCGGGGCCGGCGTCGCCGCCATCGTGGAACTGCACCAGCGGCAGCGCATCGCCGGCGGCATTGGCCAGCAGCCAATCCAGCCCCTGGCGGATGACCGCGTTGCCGTTGAGCGTGCCGGCACGCAGGCGCACCAGGCCCTCCGGGTGGCGGTCGGCCACCCGGCCGTGCAGGCGCACGCCATCGATGTCCACGTCGTAGCGACGGCTTTCCAACGGCTGCCCCCGCATCCAGCCCAGCATCGCGCTGGCATAGGGGCGGGTCTTGAGCTGTTCGGCTTCGAACTGGCGTTCGCCCAGCGCACCGGACGGCAGCAAACCACGCGCGCGCAGGCGCGGGTACAGCGGCTCGGCATCGCCACTGAGGGTGGCGCGCACGACGGCGGCCTGCACGCTGCGCTTGTCCGGCCCGCGCGAGGACAGCACCAGCGGTTCCAGGTCATCCACCTCGTCGACCTCGTCGGCCAGGCGCAGGCCCAGGGCCTGGGCCAGGAACTGTCCGGCCGGGTCGCACAGGAAGCGGCGCAGCGCATCCAGTGCCACCTCCGCTTCCACCGCATCGTCCAGCGGCGGTGGCAGCGGCGCGTCGAACCACGCGGGCAGTCCACTGCGCTGGCCGGACAGGCGCCCGGCCGCGGGGTGCCACTGCCGGCGGTAACTGAAGCGGCGCCCATCGCCTTCGCCGAACGCGGCCGGCGAGAACGGCTGCAGCGCGTGGCGCACGGTGAAGTCACGTGTGGCCGTGGCGGGGTCCTGGTGGTAGGCGGCCGCGGCGTCGATCAGTTCACTGACCAGCACCGAAGGTTCACGCACGCTGCCATCGCGCGGGTCCGCCCCCAGGTAGCTCAGATAGAACACGTCCTGGGCGGCGGCGAACAGCTGCAGGAACAGGAAGCGGTCATCCTCGCGGGTGGAACGATCGCCCGGGCGGCGGCGCGGCGTATCCAGTTCGGCGGTGAGCTGGTTCAGGCCCGCAGCCGGGTCGCGGCGCGGGAAGTCGCCATCGTTCAGGCCCAGCACGCAGATCACCCGGAACGGCAGCAGGCGCATCGGCACCATGCGGCCAAAGCTGATGCCACCGGTCAGCAGCGGCGCGCGGGTATCGGCTTCGGACAGCGCACCGGCGAAGTGCGCACGCACCACCTCCGGTGGCACACCCTCTTCGAAGCCGGCGCGGGTGGCATCGTCGGCGAACTGGTTCAGCAGCTTGCGCAGTCGCTCCAGTGCGCGCTGGCTGTTGGGTGAGGTGGGCGCTTCGGGCAGCAGCGCATCGAGCAGGGCCAGCAGACGCTGGCGCCACTGTGCCGGGGTGAGCGTGTCACCCAGCCGCCGCTGGTACACCGCCAGCACACGCAACAGGCGCAGCAGCCGGTCCAGCGCGTCCAGCGCGCCGCCTTCCAGTTCGGTCCACGGCGCCACACCGGCCAGATCGACGTCGCTGCCGGTGGCGTGGCCCAGCAGCAGCCGGTCCAGCGCGAACTGCCAGGTATAGGCGTCATCGCGCGGCGCCTGCATCTGCCCGCGGTGGTTGGCATCGATGCCCCAGCGCGCGCCGGCCTGCTGCAGCCAGCCGTGCAGGCGGTCGAAATCCACCGCTTCCAGGCCGGCGGCCTCGGCCAGCGGCGCGCTGGCCAGCAGATCCAGGATCTCGTTCAGGCCGAAACGCGAGACCGGCAGGCCCAGCAGGTGCACGAACACATCGGCCAGCGGCTCACCGGCCAGCGGGCTGCTGTCGGCCAATGCATAGGGAATGTGGTCTTCTTCGCCGCTGCGGCCGCCGAACACCGCTTCCAGGTACGGCACGTAGGGGTCGATGTCCGGCGCCAGCACGGCGATGTCGCGCGGCTGCAGCGGGGGATCGTAGCGCGGGTCCTGCAGCAGCGCGCGCAGCTGGTCGTGCAGCACCTGCAGTTCGCGCAGCCGGGTGTGGCAGGCGTGCACCTGCAGACTCGGGTCATCGCTGTGCAGGCCATCGCGCAGTTCCCCCGACGGCAACGCGCGGCGGTGGAACAGGTCGCGCTGCAGGCGGTGCAGCAGGCTGTCGGCCAGGCCGCCTTCGGCCAACGTGGGCCGGGTGTCTTCTTCCGGGTCGGAATAGGCGGCGATCTCGCCGGCCGGATGCACCACCTCGTAGCTGCCCAGCACCGCCATGAAGTCGCGGCCGGCCGCGCCCCACGCTTCCAGCAGGCGGTTTTCGCCGGCGGCTTCGCCGAAGGGGTCCGGCGCACCGCTGCGCAGGCGCTCGGCCAGCGTCTGCAGGTCGCCCCAGTACGATTGCACCGGGGTTGGCATATAGAAGTGCAGCTCGCCCACCCGCGACTGGGTGGCCATGACCCGCAGCACGTCCGGCGAGATGTTCAACGTGGCGAAAGCCGACAGGCGTGGCGGCAGGCCCTGCGGCAGCGGCTTGCCCGCGCCTTCGTAGCGGTCCAGGTAGTCCTGGATGCGCCGCGCGCGGTACCCCTGGCCATGGGCGATGGTCCGCCACAGGATCGCCTGCGGATCGTCCGGGTCGGCGCCGGCATCCCAGCGCAGCAGCCAGTCGCGGCGCCAGGCCTGGTACTTCTCGAATACCGCGGCCAGTTCGCCAGCCAGCGCCCACGGCTTCAACGTGTCGCCCCCGGCCAGATAGGATTGCAGCGCACGCATCGCCGGCAGGGCCAACAGCGACGGATCGCGCAGGGCGCTGTACAGTTTCCAGTGCAGCCCGGCCGCGTCCAGGTCGTCGGCTTCGCCGGGCACGTTCGCGTTGAGGGCGCGGGCAACAAACTCGCCCGGGGTGAGGAACTCCAGGTTCGCCGCTACGCCATACTCGGCCGCCAGGGTGGCCTGCAGCCAGCGGCGCATGGCCACCTGGGGAATCAGCACCACCTCCGGGGCCAGCAGCGGCTGGCCGGGAACCGGCGCACGCACGTTGCGCGCCAGCAGCGCGGCCAGCACATCCAGGGAGTTGGAATGGTAGAGACGGAAATCGTTGCCGGGGTCACTCATCGTGCACAGTGTGCCGCACGACCGCCGCTATTCAATGGTGTACCGGCAGCACCGGTACGGATTGTTCCGGGGTACCCGGGTATTGTCCCGGCCGCGCAGGTGGCACGGCGTGCGACAATACTGCACCGTCCAGTCCGCTTATGTTCAGCCGGCTGGCCCGATTCTGCCCTGTCGAAAAAACGTTAATGGTGCCCATGTCGGCTTCCGCCTCCAGCTTGGTGCAGTTGTCCAACGTCCGCATCGACCGGAGCGGGCGCACGATCCTGCGCGATGTATCGCTGCAGGTTCCGCAGGGCAGCATCACCGCCGTGCTCGGCCCGTCCGGCAGCGGCAAGTCCACCCTGCTGGCCGCCCTCACCGGTGAACTGCGCCCGGTGTCCGGGCAGGTCACCCTGTTCGGCAAGCCCATTCCGCACGGCAGCGCCGAACTGCTGGAGATGCGCCGCAGCGTGGGCGTGCTGCTGCAGGGCAATGGCCTGCTGACCGACCTGACCGTTGCCGAGAACGTCGCCCTGCCCCTGCGCGCCCACACCCGCCTGCCGGCACCGGTGCTGCGCCGGCTGGTGCAGATGAAGCTGCACGCGGTCGGCCTGCTGGCCGCGGCCGATGCCTGGCCGCGCGAGCTGTCCGGCGGCATGGCGCGCCGCGTGGCCCTGGCCCGCGCGCTGGCCCTGGACCCGCCGCTGATGATCTACGACGAGCCGCTGACCGGGCTGGACCCGATCGCCTCGGGGGTGATCATGAGCCTGATCCAGCGCCTGAACCACAGCCTGGGCCTGACCAGCATCATCGTCAGCCACCACGTGCACGAGACCCTGCCGATCTGCGACCAGGTCATCGCCATCGCCAATGGCGGGGTGGTGTTCCAGGGCAGCCCCGAAGCGCTGCAGACCAGCCAGGACCCACTGCTGCGGCAGTTCCTGCACGGCCAGCCCGACGGCCCCATTCCCTTTGACGCTGCGCCGCGGGCGAGGGTCGCCTGATGCCGTTCGTGCAAGCCACCCGTTCGCTGGGCCGCGCCGGTCTGTTCTCGCTGACCGTGCTGCGCGGTTCGCTGCCCACCCGTGATTTCCTGGCCGAGCTGACCCGCGAGATCTACAAGATCGGCGCGCGCTCGCTGCCGATCATCGCCGTCGGCGGTGCCTTCGTCGGCCTGGTGCTGACCCTGCAGGGCTACCGCACGCTGACCACCTTCGGTGCAGCCGACGCGCTGTCCACCCTGCTGGGCCTGTCGCTGTACCGCGAGCTGGCGCCGGTGCTGACCGCGCTGCTGTTCATCGGCCGCGCCGGCAGTTCCATCGCCGCCGAGCTGGGCCTGATGCGCGCCACCGACCAGATCAAGGCGCTGGAACTGATGGCCATCGATCCAGTGGCCAAGGCCGTGGCCCCGCGCTTCTGGGCGGCGGTACTGACCGTGCCGTTGCTGACCGGCGTGTTCTGTTCGCTGGCCATCAGCGCCAGCTACTTCGAGGCCGTGCATGTGCTGGGCCTGGACAACGGCGTGTTCTGGTCGGCGCTGCGCAACAGCGTGGACTTCTGGGACGACTTCGGCGTGGCAATGCTGAAGTCGGCCATCTTCGGTGGTACCGCCGCGCTGGTGGCCTCGTATGTGGGCTTCCACGCCGAACCGACCATCGAAGGCACCTCGGTGGCGACCACCCGTGCGGTGGTGAACGCCTCGCTGCTGGTGCTGATGTTCAACTTCGTGCTGTCGGCAATGCTGTTCACGTAACCCTTTCCACCGGCGGTGCGCAGGGCGCGCTGCCACCCAGAGACGATCAGGTATTCCACATGGCCATCCGCGGTCCCAGACTTGAATTCTCCGTCGGCGCATTCCTGCTGCTGGCCCTGGCTTCGCTCATGGTGCTGGCCGTTGCCTCCACCAACCAGCGTTGGAGCTGGGGCAGCCAGGGCTACGAGCTGAAGGCGCGCTTTTCGCAGGTGGGCCAGCTGCGCAAGCAGGCACCGGTGAAGATCGGCGGTGTGACGGTCGGCCAGGTGGCCGCCATCGATCTTGACCCGGTGAAGTTCGAGTCGATCGTGACCCTGCGCATGGACAGCAAGATCAAGGACCTGCCGGCGGATACCTCGGCCGGAATCTTCACCAGCGGCCTGCTGGGCGAAAGCTACATCGGCCTGCAGCCGGGCGGCGATCCGGACGTGCTCAAGGCCGGTGACGAGATTGTCTTCACCCAGCCGGCGGTCGATCTGATCCAGCTGGTGGGCAAGTACATGTTCAGTGGCGGCGCCGGTGGCGGCGCCGACCCGAAATCCAACGAGAGCGCCCCCGCGCCTGCAACGGAACCGCAACCATGAAGACGAAACTGATCCCGGCCCTGCTCGCTTCCTCGCTGCTGCTGGCCAGCCCGCTGCTGGCCCAGGCACAGCAGTCCACCGCACCGGCCGTGGCCGCCCCGCAGGGCCAGGCCGGCAAGGTGGTCATTGATGCCAGCACCCGCATCCTGAACACCCTGCAGCAGCGCCGCAGCGAGTTCAGCAGCAACCCGGCCAGCCTGCGCAGCTACATCGACAGCGAGCTCAACCGCACCTTCGACCGCGACTACGCCGCGCGCCTGGTGCTGGGCACGCACGCCCGCGGCGCCTCGGACGCCGACATCAAGCTGTTCGCCGATGCCATGGCCGACAGCCTGATGCAGCGCTACGGCTCGACCCTGCTGAACATCCAGGGCAAGCCCAGCTTCCGCCTGAAGGGCGAAAGCCCGCTGCCGGGCAACCGCGGCGTGCGCGTGGCCACCGAACTGGTGCGCGCCGGTGCCGAGGGCACCCCGGTGGAGTACTGGATGCGCAATGTGGGCGGCCAGTGGAAGATCTTCGACGTGAACATCGAAGGCATCTCCTACGTGCAGACCTTCCGTAACCAGTTCGACGCGCCGCTGCGCCAGAAGGGCATCAAGCAGGTGGCCAGCGAACTGCGCAGCGGCAGCATGCAGGCCGGGCCCGCGGGCAATGGCAAGTAAGCCGCTGGCGCTGCTGGAAGGCGACACCCTGCGCCTGCGCGGGGTGTTGGACCGCGCCGCGGTCATTGCCCTCTGGCCGCAGTTGCAGGCCCTGCCCGCCAAGCTGGCACGGCTGGAACTGGGCGATGTGGAACGCGTGGACAGCGCCGGTCTGGCGCTGCTGGCCGAACTGGCCGCACGTGCACGCACACAGGGCCATACCCTGGCCATCGCCGGCGCCCCGGCCGGCTACAACGAACTGAGCGCGGCCTACCGGCTGTCGCCCACCCTGGATTTCACCGCACCTTCTGCTGCGAGCTGACATGAACGTCGTACGCGCCATCTCCCTTCTTCTTGTTGCCGCCGCGCTGAGCGCGTGCGCCGGCAAGCCCGCGCGCAGCGACGCGCCCGTGGCCGACACCGTGGTGCCGGCCGCCGCCAGCGAACCGGTGGCCAGCGATGCCGTACCGGCGACCGACGTGGCACCGACCACTGACAGTACGACCGCCGCACCGGCCACCGCCGCGACCGCAGCCCCGCCGCCTGCCGGCCAGGCGGGCAGCGCTGGCAACAGCACCGCCGCGGCCGGCGATGATGACGACTTCGATGCGCTGTATGGCAGCAATGCCACCACCGCCGATGCCTCGGCCTACGACCCGTGGGAGCCGCTGAACCGCAAGGTGCATGCGTTCAACAACGCGGTTGATCGTGGCGTCGCGCGCCCGCTGGCCACCGCCTACACCCACGTGGTGCCGCGCTTTGCCCGTACCGGCGTCAGCAACTTCTTCAGCAACCTGCGTTCGCCGCTGACCATCACCAACCAGCTGCTGCAGGGCCGACCGGGCGATGCCTGGGACACCCTGGGTCGCTTCCTGATGAACAGCACGCTGGGTATCGGTGGCCTGTTCGATCCGGCCAGCAAGGCCATGGTCCCGCGTCGCAATGAAGACTTCGGGCAGACCCTGGGCGCCTGGGGCTGGCGCCGTTCGCGCTACGTGGAACTGCCGTTCTTCGGCCCGCGTACCGTGCGCGATGTGTTCGGCCTGGCCGGTGACATTCCGCTGTCGCCCATCCGCACCATCGAAGAAGACAAGGTGCGTATCGGCCTGCAGGGCCTGCAGCTGGTGGACACCCGCGCACAGCTGATGGCGCTGGACGATATCCGCGACAGCGCAGTGGACGAGTACGCGCTGACCCGCGATGCCTGGCTGCAGCGCCGCAACTACCAGATCGAGAACGATCTGCGTGGCAAGCGCGAGCGTGGCAGCGACGATGCCAATTCGCCCATTCCGGTCGATGCCATGCCGATGCCGCAGTGGAGCAACTGATCGCTGCGACCGGCGCATGAAAAAACCCCGCCTTGGCGGGGTTTTTTTCTGGCTGCTGCCCTGGGGTCAGGCGGCCAGGGCGGCCTCGACCGCTTCGCGCAGGCGCGCATCATCGGCGGCCACGTCCGGTGCGAAGCGGGCGATGACCTGGCCATCGCGGCCGATCAGGAACTTCTCGAAGTTCCACAGCACCGCCGGCGCCGGCAGGGTGGGAATGTCCTTGCCGGTCAGCAGCTCGCGCAGCGGACCTTCGCCGATGGCCTGCGGCTGGGCGGCGGTCAGCTGCTGGTACAGCGGGTGGATGTCCTCACCGGCCACGCTGATCTTGGCGAACATGGGGAAGCTGACGTTGTAGGTCAGCTGGCAGAACTGCTGGATCTCGGCTTCACTGCCCGGCTCCTGGCCGAGGAAGTTGTTGGCCGGGAAACCCAGCACTTCCAGGCCCTGCGCCTGCTTGTCGGCGTACAGCGCCTGCAGGCCTTCGTACTGCTTGGTCAGGCCGCACTTGGAGGCCACGTTCACCAGCAGCAGTACCTTGCCGTTGTAGTCGGCCAGGGACGACGGCTGGCCGTCGATGGTGGTGAGGGAAATGTCCTGGATCGGGGTGCTCACGCGGGTGCTCCGGCAATGGCGGGAAAGGTCTGCCAGCATAGCGCCGCGCGCGTGCTGCGCGCGCTCAATCCACGCAGATCGTGCCCTGTGCCTTGCCCGCTTCGATGCGCTGGCGGCAACCGAAGTTCTGGCTGACATCGCGCTGGCAGGTACCCGTGGCGACCACGCCTGCCTCGGTTTCGCCGGTGGCCAGGCACTGGCCACTGCAGTCCTGCTTGCCGCTGCAGGTCTTGCCCGCATCGGCATAGGGAATCACGCACTGCACGCGCTGCAGGCGGCCCAGCGGCTGCAGGGTGCCGCCGGCGGCGCGGCAATCGACATCGCGGGCTTCCTGGTAGGCCTGGCTGGCTTCAGCGGTATCGGCGGCGGCTGGCTGTGCCGCCGCATCGGTCGCCGGCGGGGTGCTGCTGCAGGCGGCCAGCAGCACGCCCAGGACAAGGCTGGCAAGGAAACGAAGGCGCATGGTTGGACCTGCTGGCGGTAATCGAGGCCGCCAGCATACGCACCACGCGGTGCAAACGGTGTGTCAGCCCTGCCCGGCGTCGTCGGCTTCGGGTGCTTCGTCTGCGGCCAGGCCATCGGGCAACAGCTGCCGGCTCTGTTCGGCCGGCAGCGATTCCACCTCGCGCAGCTTGCGCGCGATCGCCCGCGTGCGCACGCCGGTCTGGTCGATCTGCTTGCTGGCCTGGTCCAGCTTGGCCTTCACGTTGTCCAGCACATCGCCGAACTTGCCGAACTCGGTCTTCACCGCGCCCAGCAGGCTCCACACCTCGCTGGAGCGCTTTTCGATGGCCAGGGTGCGGAAGCCCATCTGCAGGCTGTTGAGCAGCGCGGTGACCGTGGTCGGCCCCGCCACCACCACGCGATGGTCGCGCTGCAGCAGGTCCACCAGCCCGGGGCGGCGGATCACTTCGGCGTACAGGCCTTCGGTGGGCAGGAACATCACCGCGAAATCGGTGGTGTGCGGCGGCACGATGTATTTCTCGCAGATGGACTTGGCCTGGATCTTCACCGCCCGCTCCAGCTGCGCGCCCTGCACGCGCACCAGTTCGGCGTCGCCCTGCTCCTGTGCATCCAGCAGGCGTTCGTAATCTTCGCGCGGGAACTTGGAATCGATCGGCAGCCACACCGGTGCATCGTCGGCGGCGCGGCCAGGCAGGCGCACCGCGATATCGACCATCTCGCCACTGTCCGGGCGCACCTTCACCGCGCGTGCGTACTGTTCCTGGATCAGGGTCTGTTCCAGGATGTTCTCCAGCTGCACTTCGCCCCAGCTGCCGCGCGTCTTCACGTTGGTCAGCACACGCTTCAGGTCGCCCACGCCGGTGGCCAGCTGCTGCATCTCGCCCAGGCCGCGCTGCACCTGTTCCAGACGCTCGGACACCAGCTTGAACGACTGCCCCAGGCGGGTTTCCAGGGTGGACTGCAGCTTCTCGTCCACCGTCACCCGCATCTGTTCCAGCTTCTGCGCGTTGTCGGTCTGCAGCGCGCGCAGCTGCTCTTCCAGGGTGGCGCGCATTTCGGCAATGCGCCGCTCGTTGCGCTGGGTCAGTTCCTGCAGGCGCAGGCCCAGGCTTTCGGTCAGCCGCTGCTGCGACTGCGCGCCTTCTTCGCGGCCCTTACGCGCATCATCCACCAGGGTCTGGCGCAGCGCGCCCAGCTGGGTATCGGTGCGCGTGGTCAGTTCCTGCAGCTGCTGGCCGAAGGCATGGATGCGCGCTTCCTGTTGCTGGCCGAAGACTTCCAGCTGCGCACGCAGCTCCTGCAGGCGCTGGCCCAGCAACGCACCGCTGCGCTGCTGGCTGTCGGCCGCTTCGGCGCGCGCCTTGCGGGCGTCTTCGCCCAGCGCTTCGCGCAGCAGGTCCAGGCGCTGGTCGGTGCGGGTCGAGAGATCGGTCAGCGCGCGGGCGAAGCCATCGAGCTGTTCACGCAGTTCGCTGCGGCCACTGCGGGCCTCGTCGCGCACGGCCTGTTCCAGGCGGTCATGGGGGGGCCGGCGCAGCAGGGCGACCAGCTGCAGGACAAGAATGGCCAGCAGGAGGCCGCCAACGATGAGGAATTCAGTTTGCATGCCGCCAGTGTAGGCTGGCCCCGTCTCAAACGCTGCGCCTGACCATGCTGGAACTGTACGGAAAGCCGACGTCGATCAACGTGCGCAAGGTGCTGTGGCTGGCGGCCATGCTGGGCCAGCCACTGCGGCACCACGTGGCCCCGGCGGCCGAGCTGCTGCGCGGGCTGAACCCCAACGTGCAGGTGCCGGTGCTGCGCGAGGGCGACTTCGTGCTGTGGGAATCCAACAGCATCTGCCGCTACCTGGCCGCGCGTGCCGGGCGCGATGATCTGCTGCCGATGCAACCGCAGGCGCGGGCGCGGGTAGAGCAATGGATGGATTGGCAGGCCACCGATCTGAACACGGCGTGGCGCGCGGTGTTCATGGCCCGCGTGCGTGGTCATGCCGACTACCCGGACGATGCGCGGGCGGAGGCCAGCCTGGTGCAGTGGAACGGGCTGATGGCGATGCTGGATGCGCACCTGGCGCAGCATGCCCACGTGGCCGGTGATGCCTTCACCCTGGCCGATATCGTGCTGGGGCTGTCGACCCAGCGCTGGCGCTGCACACCGGGGAACAAGCCGGCGCTGGCCAACGTGGCCGCCTGGTTCGAGCGCCTGCGGCAACAGCCAGGGTTTGCCGAGCACGTCGACAACGGAGTTGCCTGAGGGGCGGGTGTTTTTTGCAGGGCTTGCAGCCCTGCACCTGCCGTAGAGTCGAGCCATGCTCGACTGAAGCAACGTCAAGGGCTGGGTATCCGTGCGATGGCGGGGCGGGTCCGGTTGCGGGGGACGCCGTAAACCCATCCATGCGGGCTTAGCCGCGCCATCCATGGCGCGGATACCCCCGCAACCGGACCCACCCCGCCATCGACAGACTTCCGCGATCTGTCGGAACTGCGTTCTGCTTTGGTTGGCACGGGACCGGCTCTGGTAGGTGTCGACCTTGGTCGACACACGAGCGAAGCGACCGGCTTTTTGCTCTTTCTTTGCTTTTCCGTGGCTGACCGCACACGGGAACTGTCAGAGGTCGGGCGGGTGGGTTGCGCGGGGGTGTCGGCCGCATGGATGCGGCCGACAAGCCTCCATGGGTGAGGGCGCTTTGGCTTGCGAAGCACTGCTTCGCAAGCGCCCGAACGCCCAGCCGCTGGCGGCTGGGCCGGGCCCCGGAGGGGGATTCACGGCGTCCCCCGCGCAACCCACCCGCCCGACCAAGCGCATGACCCGCTTTCCGCGACCAACCCCCAGCCACCAGGGGCTCAGCCGTTGGCCGGAACCCTCACCAGCCTTCCAGCACGATCTTGCCCTTGGCGCGGTGGCTTTCCAGCAGTGCGTGCGCGCGGCGCAGGTTGGCCGCGTTGATGCGCCCGAAGTGCTCGCCCAGCGTGGTCTGCAGCACACCGGCATCGATCAGTTCGGCCACCCGGTTCAACAGATCGTGCTGCTTCTGCATGTCCGCCGTCTTGAACAGCGGGCGGGTGAACATCAGTTCCCAGTGCAGCGACAGCGCCTTGCGCTTGAGCGCCATCACGTCCAGTTGGCCCGGGTCATCAATCAGCCCCAGCTGGCCCTGCGGCGCCAGAACCTCCACGATCTGCGCGTAGTGCTGGTCGGTGTGGGTCAGGCTGGCCACGTGTTCCACCTGGGCGATGCCCAGCCGGGCCAGGCCTTCGGCCAGCGGCAGGCTGTGGTCGATCACGTGGTGGGCGCCCATGGCGTACACCCAGTCCTGGGTATCGGGGCGCGAAGCGGTACCGACCATCGTCAGCCGGGTCAGCTGGCGTGCCAACTGCACCAGGATCGAGCCGACGCCGCCAGCGGCGCCGATCACCAGCAGGGTCTGCCCTTCACCACCGCCCTCGGCAATGCGCAGGCGGTCAAACAGCAGTTCCCAGGCGGTGATCGCGGTCAACGGCAGCGCCGCCGCTGCGGCATCGTCCAGCGTGGAAGGCTTGCGGCCAACACTGCGCTCGTCCACCAACTGGTATTCGGCATTGCTGCCGGGGCGGTCGATCACGCCGGCGTAGTACACCGCGTCGCCCGGCTGGAACAGGGTCACCTCGCTGCCCACGGCGTCGACCACGCCCACCGCATCCCAACCCAGCACGCGCGGGCTTTCTGTGGCGGCGCTGCGGCGAACCTTGGTGTCGACGGGGTTCACGGCCACCGCGCGCACGGCCACGCGCAGGTCGCGCGGGCCGGGCTGGGGCAGGTCCAGGTCGATATCGACCAGGGCCTGGGGGTCATCGATGGGCAGGCCGGCGTGGGTGTAGGCAATGGCGCGCATGGGGCGATCCAATGGGGGACAGGAAGGCACAGCGTGCGCCGCGCACGCCTGCCGGGAAAGGCGCAGAATCAGTCAGCACTTTCACTCTGGCGATGAAAATGATCCGCTTCGACGACCTGCAGCTGTTCGTCCGCACCGCCGCCCTGGGCAGCTTCTCGCAGGCCGCGCGCGAGGCCGACCTGCTGCCTGGCCAGGTGGCCGCTGCGGTGGCGCGGCTGGAACGCGAGCTGGACCTGCGCCTGTTCGTGCGCACCACCCGCAGCCTGCGCCTGACCGGCGAAGGTGCGCTGTACCTGCCCTATGCGCAGGAAGTGCTGGCCACCCTGCGCGAGGGCCAGGCACGGGTGCAGGGCGACGCGGCCGAACTACACGGCACCCTGCAGTTGTCGGCGCCGTCGGATTTCGGCCGCAACCTGCTGCTGCCGTGGCTGGCGACCTTCCGCGCCGCACATCCGAAGCTGCGCCTGCACCTGCGGCTGTCCGACGAAGTTGCCGATGTATTCCGCGACCCGGTGGACGTGGCGATCCGCCTGGGCCAGTTCGACGATGCCAACTACGTGGCCCTGCCCCTGCTGGAGGGCAATCGCCGCGTGCTGGCCGCATCACCGGCCTATCTGCAGCGGCGCGGTGTGCCGGCGCGGCTGGAGGATCTGCGCGAGCACGACTGCCTGGCCTACCAGCTCGGGGGACGCACCTACGACCGCTGGGCCTTCGAGGTGGACGGGCGCCGGGTGGTGGTGCCGGTGCGCGGTCCACTGGTCTGCGACGACGCCGACGTGGTGCGGCGTTGGGCGGTGGCCGGTGAAGGCATCACCTACAAATCCTGGCTGGACCTGCGCCAGGACGTGCAGGAAGGCCGCCTGCAGGTGCTGCTGGGTGGCGTGGGCAGCCATATTCCGCTGCAGCTGGTCTGCCCGCACCGCAAGCAATTCTCGCCGGCGGTGCGGCAACTGCACGCGCAGCTGCACCAGCACCTGCAACCGCTGCTGTCCGGCCTGCCCGCTGGCGACGGCGGCCCCCTGTCCGCGGCCAGCGCGGTGGCCGACAATGGCGCCCCCCCGCAACAACAATGAGCCAAGCCATGCCGTGGATGGGCATCCAGGACCTGTGGACGTTCCTGCTCGCCGTACTGGTGTTCCTTGCCCTGCCCGGGCCCGGCACCTTCACCCTGCTCACGGCCACCGGCCGTGGTGGCGTGCGCGGTGGCTACACCGCCCTGGCCGGCCTGCTGGTGGGCGACCAGATCCTGATGTGGCTGGCCCTGGCCGGCGTGGCCGCGCTGCTGAAAGCCAACCCGCTGGTGTTCCACGCCGTGCAGTACCTGGGCGCGGCCTATCTGGTGTGGGTGGGCATCAGCCTGCTGCGCACGCCGAAGCCTGACGGCAGCGATGGCGGCCCGATCCGCATGCAGCCCGGCCGCTACTTCCAGCAGGCGATTCTGGTCAGTCTGCTCAACCCGAAGGCGATCCTGTTCTACATGGCGTTCCTGCCGCTGTTCATCGACCCCACCGCGCACCACGGCATCGCCACGTTCGCGGCGCTGGCCGGCATCATCTTCGTGGTCAGCGTGGCCTACTGCTCGCTGCTGATCGGTGCGGGCAACCTGGCGCGGCGGCGGTTGATCCAGCACCCGCGGGTGAGTTCGGCGCTGCGCCGGGTGGCCGGCCTGTTCCTGGTCGGCTTCGGTATACGCCTGGGGTTGAACGGGTAAGACAGCCCGGTAGAGTCGAGCTTGCTCGACTGCTTCGCGCTCTTCGTAGAGTCGAGCTTGCTCGACTGATTTTCCGTGCCAGTCGAGCAAGCTCGACTCTACGACTCCTTCAGTCGAGCAGGCTCGACGCTACGGTGCCAGGTCGATTCCGCCTCGCTTCGGGTCGACCACCGGCGCGGCGCCAGCCGCGGTCAACTGCGCCAGCACCGTTTCAAAGTCGTGTTCGCGACCGAAGGCATGTTCTTCCAGGGTCAGCGGCAGCAGCTGCAGGAAATCGAAGCGGCCGGAGGGCAGCTGCTGTGGGCCGGGGAAGTGCGGCGAGGGAATGAACACCATTGCCTGCAGTTCGCTTTCGGCACGGTCCACCGGCATGCCCAGCTTCAAACGATGCCACGGCGCCAGCGGCCCGCCCGGCATGCGCGAATGGCACAGCAGCAGCTGGTAGGCGGTGAACCAGCGCAGGGTGGTCAGTGCCCACGGCGCTTCGTCGCGCGTTTCCAGCAGCAGTTCGACACCAAAGCCCGAATCGCCGTCCTCGTGCGCACCTTCCCAGGCGTTGGACAGGCCCGAGCTGACATACACCCAGTGCCGGCGCTCGCCATGTGGGGGGCAGGCGAATACGCCCACGTGCAGCCAGCGCGGATCGATGTCCTCCTGCTGGAACACCCCGTGCAGCAGGTCCATGTCCAGCGGGTAGATGCCCGGGCCGGTGTCGCCGAAGTGCTGCTTGTACAGGGTCTCTTCGCGGATTTCCCAGCTGCGTTCGAGTAGGGTGTCGTCGTCCATGGGGGCCATCGTGCGTCCTTGGCGGTTGCGGGCGAGGCGGCAGGATAGCGCGGCCCCGCCCGTCGTTTCAGCGGTCCACCGTGGCCAGCACGGCCTGCGGGTAGCGTGCCCCGGCCGCCGCATGCAGCGGGAACACCGCATCCAGTCGAGCCAGCACGTCCGCGCCCAGCTGCACCTGCAGCGCGCCCAGGTTTTCCTGCAGCCGTGGCAGACGCGTGGTGCCCGGGATCGGCACCAGGTGCGGACCCTGCGCCAGCACCCAGGCCAGGGCCAGCTGTGCCGGGGTGATCTGCAGCTCGGCGGCCAGCGCCTGCACCTGCGACACCAGCGCCAGGTTGCGGGCGAAGTTGTCGCCCTGGAAGCGCGGCGAACTGCGGCGGTAGTCGTCGGCCTCGAAATCATCCGGGCTGCGGATGGCACCGGTCAGGAAGCCCCGGCCCAGCGGCGAATACGGCACGAAGCCGATGCCCAGTTCGGCGGTGGTGGCCAGCACCCCATTCTGTTCCGGTTCGCGCGACCACAGCGAGTACTCGCTCTGCACTGCGGTGATCGGGTGCACCGCGTGGGCGCGGCGGATCGTGGCCGCCGAGGCCTCGGACAGGCCCAGCCAGCGCACCTTGCCCTGTTCCACCAGCCGCGCCATCGCACCGACGGTGTCTTCGATCGGCACCGCCGGGTCGACGCGGTGCTGGTAGTACAGGTCGATGTGGTCCACGCCCAGCCGGCGCAGGCTGTCCTCGCAGGCGGCCTGCACGTATTCCGGGCGGCCGTCGATGCCCCGTGCCTGCGGGTTGCCCGGATCAAGCTTCAGGCCGAACTTGCTGGCCAGGAACACCTCGTTGCGGCGCCCGGTGATGGCGCGGCCGAGCAGGCGTTCATTGCTGTGCGGGCCGTACACATCGGCGGTGTCGAGCAGGGTGACGCCACGGTCCAGGGCCTGCTGGATCAGGGTGATGGCCGCGTCTTCGCTGCCGCGCCCGCCGTAGAAGGCGCTCATGCCCATGCAGCCCAGGCCCAAGGCGGACACGGTGGGGCCTGCGGGGCCGAGGGTGCGGGTGGTCATCGGTGTGGGGTTCATCAGGAAGTCTCCGGGTGGAAGTGGTCAGGCGCGCGGCTGCAGGCGGGTGCCGCCGCTCATCAACATGCGTGGCAGCGGCATTTGCAGGAAGTCGTGCGGGAAGGACGGGGCGACGGCGCTGATCGCGTCCAGTCGGGCGATGACGTCGGCAGGCAGCTGCAGGTCCAGCGCGTCCAGGTTGTGCTCGAGCTGGGCCAGGGTGCGGGCGCCAACGATGGGCAGGGCACCGGCAGCGGGGCGCTGCAGCAGCCAGGCCAGCGCGACCTGGGCCGGGGAGTGCGACAGATCCTGGGCGATCTGCCGGACTTCATCGGCGATCTGCAGCGAACGTGGGGCCAACGCGCCGTTGATCAGGGCGACGTTGCGGCGTGAGCCCCCCGGCGTGGCGTCCAGCGCCTCGGACGGGGCCAGATCGGCGGCGCTGTACTTGCCGGTCAGCACGCCGCTGCCCAGCGGCGACCAGGCCACCACGCCCAGGCCCAGCGCCTGCGCCATCGGCAGCAGTTCGTGTTCCACGCTGCGCTGGATCAGGCTGTATTCGATCTGCAACGCCACCAGCGGCGCCCAGCCGCGCAGGTCG
Source organism: Stenotrophomonas sp. YAU14D1_LEIMI4_1 (assembly GCF_003086815.1). NCBI lineage: Bacteria > Pseudomonadati > Pseudomonadota > Gammaproteobacteria > Lysobacterales > Lysobacteraceae > Stenotrophomonas > Stenotrophomonas sp. YAU14D1_LEIMI4_1. Next base: position 4,301,160 of record NZ_CP025997.1, read on the forward strand.
GCCAGGGTCTGCATGCGTGCGATCTGCCAGGCCGGTGTATCGGAAATGCCGGCGTAGAGCACCTTGCCATTGCGGACCAGATCGTCGAAGCCGCGCATCACCTCGTCCACGCCGGTGGTGTCGTCCCAGGCGTGCAGGTACAGCACGTCCAGGTAGTCGGTACCGAGCCGGCGCAGGCTGTCCTCCACCGAGCGCAGCATGCTCTTGCGGTGGTTGCCGGCGTTGTTGGGGTCGCCCGGCACGGTGGCCAGGGTGTACTTGCTGGCAATCACCAGGCGGTCGCGCCGGCCCTGGGCGAAACGGCCGAGCAGGGTTTCGGCGCTGCCATTGGTGTAGTTGTTGGCCGTATCGACGAAATTGCCGCCACGTTCGACGTAGGCGTCGAAGATGCGACGGGCCTCGGCTTCATCCGCGCCCCAGCCCCAGTCGGTGCCGAAGGTCATCGTGCCCAGGGCCATCGGGCTGACCCGCAGGCCGGAGCGGCCCAGCAGGCGGTAGTGGTCGAGCGACATTGCAGGTCTCCATCACGCAGGCGGTACATCCGCCGGGGAAGCCAGCTTCCTCCTGTCGATCATGTGGATAAACTGCGTACAACCGGACTCACCTTGAAGGAAGGCTTCACAATTGACGCCTCTGCGCCGCTTACCGCCGTGGTCGCCTTCGTCCACGTGGCCGACCATGCCAGTTTCACCCGCGCCGCCGACGCCCTGGGGGTGTCGACCTCGGCGCTGTCGCAGAGCGTGCGCGCGCTGGAAGCACAGATGGGCGTGCGCCTGCTGCAGCGGACCACGCGGCGGGTGGGCCTGACCGAACACGGCGCACGCTTCCTGCAGCGCGTGCGCGGCGGCCTGGAGCAGATCGACCAGGCCTTCGCCGAGCTGGACAGCGCGCGCTCGGTGCCGGCCGGGCGGCTGCGGGTGACCTTGCCGCGCATCGTCGCTGATCGCATGGTGCTGCCGCGGCTGCCCGATTTCCTCGCGCGCTACCCGCAGGTGCAGGTGGAACTGTGCGTGGACCCGGCGCTGACCGATCTGGTCGCCGAGGGCTTCGACGCCGGCATCCGCCTGGGCGAATCGCTGGCGCAGGGGATGATTGCCGTGCCGGTTGGACCGCCCGAACGACAGGTGGTGGTGGCCACGCCGGCCTACTTCGAACGCCACGGTGTGCCGCAGACCCCGCACGACCTGCAGGACCATGCCTGCATCGTGCACCGGCTTGCCAATGGCCGGTTGATGCCCTGGGAATTCAGCCGCGAGGGCCACGACCTGGAGGTGGAGGTGGCCGGCAGGCTGGTGTTCAACGATGCCGGCGTCGCCCATCGCGCCGTGCTGGATGGTCTGGGCATGGCCCAGGGCTTCGCCTCGCTGGTGGCCGACGACATTGCCGCCGGCCGCCTGCGCAGCGTGCTGCAGGACTGGCAGCCGCCATTCCCCGGCTTCCACCTGTACTACCCGGCGCGCGAACAGATGGCGCCCAAGCTGCGGGTGTTCATCGACCACCTGCGTGCGGCAATGCCTGAGCGGTAAACGCCGCTGCCCTGGTGGTGGCCACCCTTGGTTGGCCGCCGTTGATCTCCGGCAGTCGAGCAAGCTCGACTCTCCCCACCCGAAGCCGTCGGGCATGCCCGACGTGACCGGGTGACCGTTTATGCCGATTCCGTCACCCTGGTCGGGGCGCAGCGCGCGACAGGGCGGGCATGACCCCCGTCAGTGGTAATGCTGCGCTGCGTTGGGTCACACTCGGGAACTTGTCGTTCCAAGTCATCCCCTTCCGAGGCCTGCATGTCCCTGCTCCGGCGCAAGTCCCTAGATTCCGTCACCGACCATGAAGCCGGCCGGCGGCTGGTCCCGACCCTCAGCTGGCCGCACCTGATCGCCCTGGGCATCGGCGCCATCGTCGGCACCGGCATCTACACGCTGATCGGCGTGGGCGCCAACCTGGCCGGCCCGGCGGTGCTGATCTCCTTCGCCATCGCCGGCGCGGTGTGCGCCTGCGCCGCGCTGTCCTACGCCGAACTGTCGACCATGATGCCGGCCGCCGGCAGCGCCTATACCTACAGCTACAGCGCGCTGGGCGAAGTGTTCGCCTGGGTGGTGGGCTGGAGCCTGATCCTGGAGTACTCGCTGGTGGTGAGTACCGTGGCGGTGGGCTGGTCGGGCTACTTCGTCGGCTTCCTGCAGTGGGTGCACACCCAGTTCGGCATCGACATCACCCTGCCCGCGGCGCTGGCCGCCGGGCCGCATGTCGCCGGCGGCTTCATCAACCTGCCGGCCATCGTCATCACCTGGCTGGTGGCACTGATGCTGATGGCCGGCACCAAGGAAAGCGCCACCCTCAACGCGATCCTGGTGGTGTTCAAGCTGATCGCGCTGGCGGTGTTCGTGGCCGTGGCCCTGCCCGCCTTCGACAGCAGCAACCTGCAACCGTTCATGCCGCACGGCTTCGCCAAATCCATGGGCCCGGACGGGGTGGAGCGCGGCGTGATGGCGGCAGCGGCCATCATCTTCTTCGCGTTCTATGGGTTCGATGCCATTTCCACCGCAGCCGAAGAAACCAAGAACCCAGCGCGCGACCTGTCGATCGGCATCATCGGTTCGATGGTCGGCTGCACCATCGTCTACGTGCTGGTGGCGCTGGCCGCCGTGGGTGCGATGAGCTATGCGGTGTTCGGCCAGAGTGCCGAGCCGCTGGCATTGATCATGCGCGAACTCGGCAGCCCCAAGGCCGCCATGTTCATCGGCGTGGTCGCCATTATCGCCCTGCCGACCGTGCTGCTGGCCTTCCTGTATGGCCAGAGCCGCATCTTCTTCGTGATGAGCCGTGATGGCCTGCTGCCGCGCCGCCTGTCCAAGGTCAGCGCGCGCACCGGTACGCCAGTGGCGACCACGCTGTTCACTGCCGTGGTGGTGTCGGCGCTGGCCGGTGTGGCGCGCCTGGACGAGATCGCGGCGCTGGCCAATGCCGGTACCCTCGCCGCGTTCACCGCCGTGGGCATCTGCCTGGTGGTGCTGCGCCTGCGCGAACCCAACCGCGAGCGCAGTTTCCGCACGCCGCTGGCGTTCGTGGTGGGGCCGCTGGCCGCACTGGGCTGCATCTACCTGTTCATCAGCCTGCCGCACACCACCCAGCTGTATTTCCTGCTGTGGAACGTGGTCGGCCTGGTGCTGTACTTCGTGTACAGCCGCCGCAATGCGGTGATCGCGCGCTGATCCGCGTCGCCGGGCATGGCCCGGCGCTACCGGAACAATGAGGTAGCGCCGGGCCATGCCCGGCGATCACGCGGTCCCGATCAAGTCTCGGCGTAGGCCTGCGCCTGGCGCATTACCCGCAGCAGGTTGCCGCCCCAGATGTCGGCAATCTGCTGCTCGGTGTAGCCCTTGCGCAGCAGCCAGGCGGTGATCTTCGGCAGCTGGCTGACATCGGGCAGATCGCTCAGGCCGCCACCGCCATCCCAGTCCAGGCCGATGCCCACGTGCTCCGGGCCGACCACCTTCAGGATGTGCTCGAAGTGGGCGAAGAAGTCGTCCAGGCTGGCGTGGCGTACCGGATGTTCGTGGTCCAGTGCCTGCTCGGCCTGCTGCAGTGCGACGCCTTGGGCGATGGTCATGCCTTCCCAGCCCCCCATCTTCCTGCTCAGCGCTTCTTCGGCCTGCTTGCGTTCGGGCGTCTTGCCGGTGTCGATCAGATAGCCGCCATAGGCGTTCACCTGGATCACCCCGCCAGCCTTGGCCAGCTTGCGCAGGCGCGCATCATCCAGATTGCGCGGGTGGTTGTAGACCGCCTTGGCCGAACTGTGCGACAGCACGAACGGCACCGGCATCATCGCCAGCAGATCGTCGAACACGGCATCTGACGCGTGCGACTGGTCGATGACGATGCCCAGCTTCACCGCCGCGCGCACCAGGTCCTTGCCGGCCGGGCTCAGGCCTTTCCACTCCGGCCCCTTGGGATCGGTGGCCGAATCGGCGAATTCGTTATTGGCGAAATGCACGGTGCTGAGCAGGCGCAGGCCGGCACGGTGGTAGAAGCTCAGCAGCGTGGGGTCGGCCACCAGCGGGCTGGCGTTTTCCATGCTGATGTAGACCACGCGCTTGCCTTCGGCCTTGATCCGCGCAGCATCATCGGCGGTCAGCGCCAGCGCGAAGCGCTCGGGGTTGGCGGCCAGCATCTGCCGGATCTCCAGCAGGCGCTGCAGGCCATGGTCGCGCTCGGCCAGGTGGGCGGCGGCGCTGCGGTCGCCCTGGTCGGTGTAGATGGCCCAGAAGCCGCCATCCAGTGCGCCGTCCACCATGCGCGGGTAGTCGACCTGCGAGAGCGCGTTGTGGTCGTGGCGCTGGTCGATGTCAAAGCCGCTGCGGCCGAAGTTGGCTGGCGTATCCAGGTGGCTGTCCAGGGTCAGCAGGCGCTGTTGCAGGGCCTTGGCTCGGGCCAGTTCCTGCGCGCTGAATTCAACGGCATGGGCGGACAGCGGCGCACTCAGCGCCAGGGCGAGCAGCAGGGACAGGCGACGCAACGACGGCATGGGCATCCACCGGCAATGGGAAGAGCACGACCATAGCGCCGCGGCGGCCACCACCGGTAGTGCCAAGCGGCCGCGCGCACTCCATTACACTCAGCGGCAGCCGCTATCGACAGCGGCAGCCCACACGCTGCGCCCCCGCTGAAACGGAATTCCAATGTCCCATCCCGTGCCGCCACCGCTTCCCACCGTACACCCTGCGCCTGACAGCGCGCCGCTCAGCGTCGAGCAACTCAAGCGCGATGTGCTGCCGGCCTTGTTCCTGGGGCGCATCGACATCGGCCGCTACGGACCGGCCGACCTGGCCAGTGCCAGTGCGGAGCCGGCGTGGCAGGAAGGCAGTGCCCACGCGCTGGCCCGGGCACTGGCCGATCTGGTCAGCCGCCTTTCCGAACACGACCCCAATGCACTGCTGGAACGCGCCAGCTGGTGGGACCGGTTCACCGGTGCCGATATCGAACGGCGGCTGCGCCGGCGCATCGCGATGGGCGGCAACGGTGACGTGCTGTCCGAAGTCGAGCACCAGGCCGCTGCGGTGCGCAGCAGCGTGGACCGTTTGAATGCACAGTTGGATGCACACGACGAACAGGGGGCGCGCCTGCAGATCTACATCGATGCAGGCGTGCAGTTCCTGCAGGAGCTGCCGGCCGACAGCGGCGCCAGCGACGATCCGCTGGTGCTGGACCGCCCCGTGGAACGCCTGCAGCGGCGGGTGGCGAACCTGACCGCGCTGCTGGCCAGCCATTCGATGAGCCGCATCCAGGTGCAGCTGGCGCGCAACCACGCCATTGAACTGCTCGACCGCTACTGCGAAACCGTGCAGATCCTGCTGCCGATCTGGCGGCAGACCATCCAGGCCCTGCAGAACAGCGACAACGCCAGCCCGCAGATGGTGGCGCGTGCGGCACAAGCACAGGACCAGCTGAAACAGGCCCTGCAGCAGCTGCTGCGCACCTCCGGAGCACCGGCATGACGTCTTCCAGGACCGATCCACTGCAGGTGCCGGCAGCGTTGCAGCCGCGGGTCGAAGCCGTTCCCGGCCTGCGCGCGCTGTACCGCCGGGGTTCGTTCGCACGCACTCTGGGTCTGGCGTGTTTCGCGGTGCTGCCGGCCACGGCGCTGCTGTCCATCATGCTGCTGCAGGGCCTGACCGGCAGTCCGCCGTCGGCGCACGTTCCCGCCGGCTACGGCAATGTGCCTTCGACGCTGGCCCTGCTGGCATTGGCCAACCTGAGCATCGTGGGCGGCCTGCTGGTCTGGATGGGATTCGGCCTGCGCAGGGTGCTGCTCAACCGCGGCGTGCGCCACTTCACCTTCTCGTTCGTGATCGGTGGCTCGGTGCTGGTGGCCCTGCTGGTTGGCAACGGCTTCGTCAGTCCCGACTTCAGCCGGTCTGAGGCCGGCGATGGCAGCAAGCTCGACAGCTCTCAGCTGCCCGCGCTCATCGACAGCCCGGGATTTGCCGCGCTCAGCCCGCAATGGCAGGGCTATCTACAGGCGCAGCGCTCACTGGCACGCGCCTCCGCGCCCCTGAACGACACCGGCCTGGCCATCGCCCGCGGCGAGGACATCGGCATCGCCGTGCCCGCGGTGATCCGTGCGCGCTTCGAAGCCAAGGCCAAGCTTCCCTATTCGGCAGGCAGCCAGGCGTGGCAACGCGACCACTGGCTGCGCAGCGGCGTGCAGCATGTCGTTGGCCTGGCGATCGCCTGGTCACTGCTGCTGCTGATCGTCGCCGGCATCGGCCTGACCACGCTGGGGTACCACGTGCGCGGGCGGGCGCGGGTGATCAATGGCCTGCTGCAGCAGTTGCAGGGGCCATCGGCACCGGGTGGGGCAGATGCAGCGCCGAGCCATGCTCGACTGAACTGATCAACACCTGTCGCGTCGAACGCGGCTCGACGCGACAGGTCGGAATCAGTCGACCACGCGGCAGAACACGGCCTTCAGGTAGCGCGATTCCTGCACGTGCGCCATGAACGGATGGTCCGGACCGGCGCCGGCCACCTTCAGGATCTGGATCGTGCGGCCGGAGAAGTACGCCGCGCGGCGCAGCATGTCCAGGAACTGGTCCTCTGCCACCAGGCCGGTGCAGGAGAACGTGGCGAACAGACCGCCCGGCTTCACCACGCCCAGCGCCAGCTTGTTCATGTCCAGGTACTTCTTCAGCGCGGTGATCACCTGGTCGCGGTCGCGGGTCATCTTCGCCGGGTCCAGGATCACTACGTCGTACTGCTCGCCGCGGTTGGCGGCATCGCGCAGCCACGGGAAGATGTCGGACTGGACGAACTTCGGGCGCACGTTGTTCAGGCGCGAATTGCCCTTGGCAATCTGGATCACGTCTTCATCGATGTCGATGCCGACGACTTCCGACGCACCACGCGCGGCCGCGTACACGGCGAAGCCACCGGTGTTGCAGCACAGGTCCAGCACGCGCTTGCCTTCCACCTGCTGGCTCAGCCACTCGCGGTTCTCGCGCTGGTCGGCGAAGAAGCCGGTCTTGTGCGCACCGGCCGGGTCGGCACGGAACTTGATGCCGTACTCGGTGATTACCGATGCTTCGGTGGTGGTGTTGCCGTGGAAGTCGAAGCTTTCCTGCTTCTGCACGTGTTCGTCGGCGAAGCTGTGGAAACGGCAGCCCGGGAACTGCTCGCGCAGCGCGTCGTAGATCCACTCGCGGTGGCGGAACATGCCGGCGGCGAAGAATTCGACCACCACCAGGTCGCCGTAGCGGTCGACCACCAGGCCGGACAGGCCGTCGCCTTCGCTGTGCACCACGCGCCAGGCGTCGGACACCGTGTCGAGCTTCAGCACCTCACGGCGCAGCGACACCGCCTGGGCGATCTTGCGCGAGAACCAGCCGGCATCCACCGGCACGTTCTGATCGATTTCAAGGATGCGCACGGCAATGCGCGAGTGCCCGTTGTAGAACCCGCGGCCGATGAATTCGCCATCAATGCCGACCACGTCGACGATGGAACCGGGCTTGGGGCGGACGGTCGGCTTTTCGACCAGCTTCTGGAAGATCCACGGGTGGCTGGAACGCCACGCATTCTTCAGGCGGACAACGGGCAGGGGGGTATTCATCCGCCTATTGTAAACCGGCAGCCGGGGTCGGATCCCCAACGGGACTCTGACCCCGACCAGCGTGCCAACCAAGGTTGGCACCTACCAAGGCGGAACGGGGTCAGAGCCCCTGCGGGGATCTGACCCCGGCTGGCCGGCCATTTGACGGCGGGCCGGCCAGGCCGCAGAATCGGCGCCAGAAGGGGAGTAGCTCCCAGACGTTGTCGCCGTCAATTCGAGCCCGCAGGCTCCGGTGCAACGGCAATCCCACCCGCGTGGGGTTGCGAGCGAGACCTTCGCCGTACTGGCGAAGCTCTGTCCCTGGATCCCCCTCCCGATCCTCCGTTGCAGATCCTCGCCGTACGGCCTGGCATTCATCTTTCCAACGGATATTCCCAATGCAGACGATCGGTAATGTGTGGATGTGGGGCGGCTTCGTGGCGGTGGTGATCATCGCCCTGCTGGTCGACCTGGTGTTGATGCGTCACGGTGGCCCGCACAAGGTCACCTTCAAGGAAGCCCTGTGGTGGTCCATCGGCTGGGTCGCCCTGGCCCTGCTGTTCAACGCGGGCCTGTGGTTCTACCTCAGTGAAACCGCCGGCCAGGTCGTGGCCAACAAGGTGGGCCTGGAGTTCCTGACCGGCTACCTGGTCGAGAAAGCCCTGGCGGTGGACAACATCTTCGTCTTCCTGATGATCATGAGCTACTTCGCGGTGCCGGAGGAACAGCGCCAGAAGGTGCTGATCATCGGCATCCTGGGTGCGATCGTGCTGCGTACGATCATGATCTTCGCTGGCAGCGTGCTGATCAGCCAGTTCCATTGGCTGCTCTACGTGTTCGGCGCCTTCCTGTTGTTCACCGGCTGGAAGATGTGGTTCGCCGCCGGCCAGGAACCGGATCTGGAAACCAACCCGGCGCTGCGCTGGATGCGCAAGCATCTGCGCCTGCTGCCGGGCTATGAAGGCAACGCGCTGAGTGTGAAGCGCGATGGCGTGCGCTGGTTCACCCCGCTGTTCGCGGTGTTGATCCTGATCGCGGTGACCGACGTGATTTTCGCCGTGGACAGCATCCCGGCCATCTTCGCCATCACCACCGACCCCTTCATCGTGCTCACCTCCAACGTGTTCGCCGTGCTGGGCCTGCGCGCCATGTTCTTCCTGCTGGCCGGCATGGCTGACCGCTTCCACCTGCTGCCGTACGGTCTGGCGCTGGTGCTGGGCTTCATCGGCATCAAGATGATGATCATCGACCTGTTCAAGATTCCCACCCCGGTGTCGCTGGGCGTGGTGGCGGTGATCATCGCCGCGACCGTGGTGCTCAGCCTGAAGTACCCGCCGAAGGAAGGCACCGGCGCGGCCTGATCCTGGCCGGGCCTGCAACACGGCCGGCGGGATTGTCCCGCCGGCCGCGCCCACTCTCCCGCAGCGGTGGCCTTGGTTTCGCGCCAGCCACCGCCATTGCTGAAGCATGGACAACAACGCGCCCCTGCCCGCCGGCGACGTGCCGGCCCCCCGCAATGACCGCCAGCGCATCGTGCGGGCGTTCAACACCAGCCTGGCCGCCGTGCTGGTGCTGGTGGTCGTGTTCGCCCTGCAGGGCAGTTTCGACTGGCGACCGTGGGCGGTGGCCCCGCTGGAAGCCAAGGGCCTGCTGGGCCTGATCGCTGGGCCGATGCTGCATGCTTCGGTGGAGCACATCGCCGCCAACAGCATCGCGATCCTGATCCTGGGCACCCTGGCCGGCAGTGTCTATCCGAAGGCGACCCTGCGTGCCCTGCCCCTGCTGTGGCTGGGCTCGGGCGTTGGCGCGTGGATGCTGGGCAACCCGGGCAGCGTGCACCTGGGCGCCAGTGGCGTCACCCACGGGCTGATGTTCCTGTTGGCCAGCCTGGGCCTGCTGCGCCGCGACCGCGCAGCCATCGCTACCGGCCTGATCGGCATGCTGTTCTACGGCGGCATGTTGATGACCATCCTGCCGCATGCTGACGGCGTGTCCTGGCAGTCGCACATGGGCGGTGCCTTTGCCGGCATCATCGCCGCCCTGCTGTTCCGCAACGCCGACCCGCTGCCGCCGCGCCCGCACTACAGCTGGGAAGACGAAGAAGACGAGGTGCAGCCGCTGGCCGACGACGAGCTGGAGCCGCCGTCGCCGCAGCGCGTGCCAGTGCTGTGGCAGCCGCGCGAAGGGCCGGATTACGTGGTGATTCCGTTCCGCCGCCCGGAAGACCCGCGCGGTTGACCGGTGGCGGGGTCAGATCCCCGAAGGGGCTCTGACCCCATTCGGGGTCTTCACGGCCCGGTAGTGGCCGACCTTGGTCGGCGCGGTTGTTGTGTGCCAACCAAGGTTGGCACCTACCACGGGTGCATCAATCCGCCGCATTCCCCGCCGCGCCCGTGCCATCCACCGCCTGCCGGCCCAGTGCCGGGTCGTCGGTGAAGAACGCATCGATGCCCGTCGCCAGGTAGGCGCGCATTTCCGCAATCGAACCTTCCGGGTTGCGCGCGTTGTCCGCGCCCTTGCGCAGGTTGCTGGCCTGGAAGTGGTTTTCCGGGCGGAAGGTGTAGGGAATCACCAGCAGCCCGGCCGCATGCGCATCGCGTACGAGGGTCGTGGGCGTGCCCAGCGCACCATCGGCCTGCAGCGGAATGATCGAGCGCAGCTCCGGGCCGATGCCATCGGCATAGGTGGCGATCTGCTCAAGACCGGCCGGGGTCATCATCTGTGCGTAGGTCAGGCTGCCACCGGCCTTGGCGATGTCCGCCGGCTTCACCTCGCCCTTCCACATCAACTGCAGCAGGCGGATGTTGCTGCCACGCCCCAACTTGCCGCGCAGGTAGCGCAGGTTGGCGGTCTCGAACGACTGGATGGTGACCGGGCCGACGTTGGTATAAGCATTGCCACGCAGCGCGGCCAGCAGTGCGTCTTCCATCGGCAGGCCGATGGACTGGAAATAGGTCGGGTGCTTGATCTCCGGCACCAGGCCGATGCCGCGGTTGGCACGCCCGGCCTGCTGCACCAGGAAGGCCAGGATCTCGTCCAGGGTGGCGATGCGGAACTGGCCATCGAAGGCGGTGCTGCGCAGTTCCGGCAGGCGCTCGCGGGTGTACAGGGTCTTCAGCTCGGCCAGGGTGAAGTCTTCGGTGAACCAGCCGGTCACGCGCTGGCCGTCGATCACCTTGGTGGTCTTCCGCTTGGCGAATTCCTCGTGCTCGGCCACGTCGGTGGTGCCACCGATCTCGTTCTCGTGGCGGGCCACCATCACCCCGTCCTTGGTCATCACCAGGTCCGGTTCGATGTAATCGGCGCCATCGGCAATCGCCTGGGCATACGCGGCCAGGGTGTGTTCGGGCAGCAGCGCACTGGCGCCGCGATGGCCGTAGACCAGCGCCTTGGGCGCGGTCGGGGTGGACGATTCAGCACTCATGGCCACCGATGGTGCCACGGCCAGCGACAACAGCAACGCACAACCCCACGACTTCACTGCGACGTCCCCAAACGGTCTGTGATGGCCGTCAGTATGCGGCGGGAATGTGACAGCCGGGGGAAGCAGGGGGTCGGATCCCCGCAGGGGCTCCGACCCCATGGGTTGGCGGTGCGGGGTCAGAGCCCCTGCGGGGATCTGACCCTTGCGCTATTTGCCGATGCAGAAGCTGGAGAAGATCCTGCCCAGCAGGTCATCGGCGCTCATCTGGCCGGTGATCTCGCCCAGCGCGTCGTGCGCCAGCCGCAGTTCTTCGGCGGCCAGTTCCAGATGTTCGTGGGCCAGCTCGCCATCGGCGCGCTGTGCGTGTTCCTGCGCACGTTCGATCGCATCCACGTGGCGGGTACGCGCGGAGAACTCACCGTCCACCTGCTCCCCTGCCCCGGCCGAGGCGATGCTGCGCAGGCGCGCGTGCAGGTCGTCCAACCCTGCGCCCGTGGCGGCCGAAACGAGTACGCGGTCCGGGTCGTCCAGTGCGGGCAGCGCGTCCAGCAGGTCGGACTTGTTGTGGATGTAGACCTTGTGCGGCACGGCGGCCACGGCCTGCCCCAGCGCGGCCTCGCCGGCAGCCGGGTCGCGCGCGTCCAGCACGATCAGGGCCAGGTCGGTGCGCTCGATCTCCACATGGGCGCGGCGCATGCCTTCGCGTTCGATGGCATCGCCGCCATCGCGCAGGCCGGCGGTGTCGACCAGGGTCAGCTCCAGCCCGTCCAAGCGGATGGTCTCGCGCAACGTGTCGCGCGTGGTGCCGGCGATGTCGGTGACGATGGCGCGTTCGCTGCCGGCCAGTGCATTCAGCAGCGAGCTCTTGCCGGCATTCGGCGGGCCGATCAGTACCGCATGCAGGCCATCGCGCAGGCGGCGGCCGCGCTCTGCATCGCGGCGCAGCAGGGCCAGGTCGCCGCGCGCCTGTTCCAGCCCACGCCGCACCTGCGCGCCGCCCAGGGTATCCAGCGGTTCGTCGGCGAAGTCGATGGCCGCTTCCACGTGGATGCGCAGCAGCACCAGTTGTTCCACCACCGCGTCGATGCGGCGCGAGAACACGCCGTCCAGTGAACGCCGTGCGGCACGCGCGGCACGGTTGTCACCGGCGGCAATCAGGTCGGCGATGGCTTCGGCCTGGGCCAGATCGAGCTTGCCGTTGAGGAAGGCGCGTTCGCTGAACTCACCCGGCCGCGCCTGGCGCGCGCCCAGGGCGATGCAGCGCGCCACCAGTTGCTGCAGCAGCACCGGGCTGCCGTGGCCCTGCAGTTCCACCACCTCTTCGCCGGTGAAGCTGTTGGGCGCCGGGAACCACAGCACGATGCCATCGTCGATCACCTCGCCGTCGGCATCACGCAGGCGCGCGTAGTGGGCGTGGCGCGGGCGCAGCGTGGGCGCGCCGAGCGCGGTGGCGATGGCGGCGGCACGCGGGCCCGAAAGGCGCAGCAGGCCGACACCGCCCGCGCCGGGCGCGCTGGCGATGGCGACGATGGTGTCGGTGCGGGTCACATCGTTCATGGCTCAGAGCTTCTCCAGCTGTGCGCGCGCCTGTGCGGCACCACTGCCCTGCGGCTGCAGCGCCAGGTAGGTGGTGTAGGCCTGCTTCGCCTTGGCCTTGTCGCCGGCATTGAAGTAGGCATCGCCCAGGTTGAGGTGGGCCACCGCGCGCGACGGGTCGATCTTCAAGGTGTTTTCCAGCCAGCGCGCCGCTTCGGCGTAGCGCTGCTGGCGGTAGTAGACGAAGCCAAGGTTGTTGGCGGCCTGGGCGAAGTCCGGACGCAGCTTCAGTGCTTCGGCGAACTGCGCGGCGGCTTCGTCGTACTGCTTCTCGCGGTACAGCTGCAGGCCGCGGTCGTTGGCCTGCTGCGCGCGCTGGCGGTCCGAGGCCGGGCCGGCCGTGGGCACCACCAGCCTGGCTTTGCCGCCCTGCAGGTCGGCCACGGTCACCGGCGCCTGGGTGTTCTTGGCGTCCTGCGCGGCGTCCACCTTGTTGTTCAGCGCGATCGCATCGGCGGTCAGCTGGCGGGTATCGGCGTTGAGGTATTCCTGGCTGTCCGGCACCTGGAACACGAACTCGCCGCCCTGCGAACCGGGCAGGCTGCCGAAGGCCGGGGTCTGCTGCGAAACGGCCGACACCGCCGGCGCCACGTAGGCGGCCAGCTCGGTACCGGTGATCAGGCCATCGCCATTCAGATCGCCCTTGCCGGCCAATGCCTGCAGCAGCACCCAGGTGAACACCGAATGGCCGTTCGGGCCGGCATCGGCCACCTGCTGGTCGGCGCCGCCGGCGGTCAGCATCTGCCGCGCGCTGCGGCGTGCATTCTCGCGCAGGAACGACGACGACGAAGGGCCGCCGCGGGTCAGACCCAGGCCGCTGTAGCAGGCATCCATCACGAACATCACGTGCTTGGCCTGCATGCTCTCGGCGATGTTCTGGATATCGGTCATCGCGATGGCGTCGGTGGCGAATTCCTTCGGGTCCGAATCCACCGGAATGATGTAGCCAAGGTCGCGTCCCGAGGCGAGCTGGCGGGTCGCGCCGTGGCCGGCGAAGAACACGAACACGCGATCATTCTTCCCCGTGCGGTCGTCGGCCAGGCGGTCGTGGAAGGCGGCCAGGATGTTATTGCGGGTGGCCTGTTCGTTCTTCAGCACGATCACCTGCGAGGACGGGAAGCCGAACTGCCCGGTGAGCGTATCGGCCACCGCCTGTGCATCGTGGCTGGCGTATTCCAGCTTCGGCCACTTGGCGTAGTTGTCGATGCCGACCACGATCGCCCACGATTTCTCGTAGCCCGTGGTGACGGTGGCATCGTTGCTGGCGCCCTTGCGCGGGCGCGCGACGGTGAACTCGCGGCCGTTCCAGCCGGCGAACTGGTAACCATCGGCAATCAGGCGATCAAGGATCTGCGGCAGCGCCTTCACCGCGCGGTCGTGGATATCGTGGAACAGGATGATGCCGCGCTGTTCCTTGTTCACCTGGCCCAGCACGCGCTGCACGATCGATTCCGGCACCGGGTCGGCCCAGTCCATGGAATCGATGTTCCACATGATCGACTTCAGCCCTGCTTCGTTCAGCAACTGCAGGCCTTCGGCGTTGCGTGCCCCATACGGGAAGCGGAACAGCGGCGCGCGCTTGCTGTCCACGTCCTTCAACAGGGTGTCGGTGTCCAGCACCTGCTGTCGCAGCGCATCGCCGGTGGTGCGCGAGAGCTGGGCGTGGGTCAGGCTGTGGTTGCCCACCGCGTAACCTTCTTCCATCAGGCTGCGGCTGATCTTGGCCATCGGCCCCAGGGTGACCTTGCCATCGCTCTCGACCTTGCCCAGGTTGCGACCCACTTCGAAGAACACGCCCGGCACGTCGTAGCGCTTGAGGATGGCCACCACTTCATCGGTGTAGGCCTTGTGCGGGCCATCGTCGAAGGTCAGCACCACGGTCTTCGGCGGCAGGTCGCGGCCGAAGATCTCGCGGTCGCTGTCCTTCATCGACATCGGGTACGGCTCGATCACCCCGTAGTCGCGCAGGATCGCCTCGCGGCTGTAGTCCTTGTGCAGGTGGGCGATGTAGTCGTCCCACTTCTCGCGCTTCAGGTCGATGGCGCGGGTGCGCTCGAAGCGGCTGAAGATGCGGGTCAGTTCCTGGTTGTAGTTGCGTTCGATCTCGTCCAGCGCGTCCAGGTCTTCGCCGATGCGCTGGTGCAGTTTCACCGCCGGCAGCGAGGAGTCGGCACCGACACGGTCGTGCAGGTCACGCAGCACTTCGCGGAACGCCAGGCGGTCGGCGTCGAACAGTTCCGGCGCCGATTCGATGTAGTCCAGCACCGTGCCCAGGGTGGCGAAGCGCTGCGGACTGCCACTGCGCAGCAGGCTGTCGAACTGCGCCGCGATGGCGCTGCGCTGCTCCAGGCCGTCGTGGAACAACTGCTGGCCGATCCGCGTGGAGGTGCCACGGTCGGCGGCGCTCTGCTGCTCTTCGTCGGCCAGCAGCACCACGATGCGGCGGTAGCCATCGAGCTGCTTCTGCAGCGCGGCCAGCAGCGGCGCCGCGGCTGGATCAGCGGCGGCGGCGGCCTGTGCGCTGGGCTGGGTCACCGCGCTCGCCGGCGCCTTCGCGTCCTTGTCGCCACAGCCGGCAACGACCAGGGTCAACAGCAGCGAGGGCAGGAACAGGCGAAACGACGGCACTCGCGGCATGGCGGACTCGAAGGTGGGAGAAGCGGTGTGCGGGCGATTCTACCCCCGCATGCGAAAAGCCCGCCTTGCGGCGGGCTTTTGCGTCGTTTGGGCCGGTCGGGTTACTTCTTCTTGACCGGGGCCGGGGCGGTGCTGGCTGCCACCGGCTCGCTGCCGTGGCGCTTGGTCATCCACCACTGCTGCAGCAGGCCCAGGCCGCCGTTCACCACCCAGTACAGCACCAGACCGGACGGCATGAAGGCCATCATGACGCCGAACACCAGGGGCATGAACTGCATCATCTTCTGCTGCATCGGGTCCATGCCCGGTGCCGGGGTCAGCTTCTGGGTGAACCACATCACCGCCACGTTGATGACCGGCAGGATGAAGTACGGGTCGCGTGCGGTCAGGTCCTGGATCCAGCCGAACCAGGGCGCCTGGCGCAGTTCGACCGATTCCACCAGCACCCAGTACAGGGCGAAGAAGATCGGCATCTGGATGAGGATCGGCAGGCAGCCGCCCATCGGATTGATCTTTTCCTTCTTGTACAGCTCCATCATCGCGGTCTGGAACTTCTGGCGGTCATCGCCATAGCGTTCCTTCAGCTGCGCGATGCGCGGCTGGAAGCGACGCATCTTGGCACCGCTCTTGTACTGGGTGGCCGACAGCGGGTACAGCACCAGCTTCAGCAGCACCACCAGGCCGACGATCGCCCAGCCCCAGTTGCCGACCAGCTTGTGCACCTGGTTCAGCACCCAGAACAGGCCCTGGCCGATCACCGCCATCATCGAGAAGCGGCTGTAGTCGACCACGCGGTCCAGGCCCGGCACGTCTTCCTTGGCGATCTGGTTCACCAGCTTCGGGCCCACCCACAGGCGGGCCTCGGTGCTGGTGGACTGGCCCGGGGCCACGGTGAAGGCCGGGCCACGCGCTTCGATCAGGTCACGACCGGCCACCTGCGACAGCACGTAGTGAGCGGTCTGGTCCTTCTGCGGAATCCACGCGGTGAAGAAGTGGTGCTGCAGCATCGCCAGCCAGCCGCCGGTGATGTTCTGGTTCAGCGCGCCATCTTCCAGGTAGTCCTTGAACGCACGGCGCTGGTACTTCTTGTCGTTGTCGTACCAGGTCGCGCCATTGAAGCTGAACGAATCCGGGTTGGTCATGCTCCGCGACAGGATGGTCGGGGTGCGGTCCAGGGTGCGGTAGACGTAGCCGTTCCACGGCGCGGCGCCGGCATTGATCACTTCGTCCTTGAAGCGCACGGCGTACTCGTTGCGCGAGACGGTCAGGGTGCGCTTGATGGTAACGCCGTTGGCGGTCCATTCGAACGGGATCTGCAGTTCGTTCTGGCCGTCGGCCAGCACGAAGTCGCGGGTATTACCGACCAGCTTGAAGCCATCGGCGCCGGGCACCGGGGCGCTCTTGTCTTCGCTGGCCCAGCCGCTGATCGCGCTGTAGGGGTGCGCGGGGTCTTCGGTCAGCAGGCGAACCGGCGGGCTGCCTTCATCCTTGCTCTGCGGGAACTGCAGCAGCTCGGCGTCCAGCACGCGGCCGCCGTCCAGCACCAGGCGCAGCACGTCGGTGGTGACGGTCACGCGCTGGGCGGCCGGGGTCGCGCTGGCCTGGGCCTGGGTCGCGGCGGCCTGGCCCGGCGCGCCGGGAACCTGTGCACTGGGGATGCTGCCCGGGGTCGCGCCCGGAACGCTCTGTGCAGCGGCCGGGGCCGAGCTGCTGGTCGGGGCCGGGGTCGGGGCGGCCGTTTCACGGCTCCACTCCATCCACAGCAGCACGGCCACCATCAGCCAGGCAAAAATGAGGAATACGCGGGTCTGGTTCATCAGCGGGCAGGCTCAGCGGGGCCGGAACGCGATGCCGGCTCGGTCAAAGAGGGAGTTGCGATGCCATCAGGCGGCGGCATTGTGCCGTCCACGCCCGGCGCGGGCAATGCGCGCAGTCGCCGCAGCAGGCGCAGGAAGGCCTGGCGGATGTCGTCGTTGCTGGCGGAACGCGCAGCACTACGGGCCACGACGACGAAGTCGCCTGGCTGGATGTCGGTACGTGTCTGACGCAGGATGTCGCGCAGGACGCGCTTGATCCGGTTACGCCCAACGGCGTTCGGATCGACCTTGCGGGAAACCGCCAGACCCAGCCTGGCCGGCCGGTCAGCCGGCAGCCAGTGCAGGGTCATCAGCGGATCGGACACACGGCGGGCGCCGTTGAAGACCGTTGAATATTCGGCACGCGTGCGAACCCGCGCAGAGCGAGGGAATCGCTTGCGCGGGTCTGCAGTATTCACTGTCGAAGGGATTGCGTCTGCCGCGGTGAGCGGCATGGCAATCAGGCGCTCAGGACTTTGCGGCCCTTGGCGCGGCGACGCGACAGGATCTTGCGGCCGTCAGCGGTCTTCATACGGGCACGGAAGCCGTGGTCGCGCTTACGCTTGAGGTTGCTGGGCTGGTAGGTGCGCTTGGTGGCCATGTGGGCCTCTCGTATGAATGGGACGGGAAAGAACCGGAAATTCTAGAGAGGTCGCCCCCCTCCCGTCAACCCCTGTTGACTACGCGAATTCACCGGCCTGTGCAATAGCTGTGGATGTTTTTGTGAATAAGTGGGGGACAACCATTCCGAAGGCGCGCGCGCGGTGGTAGTCTGAGCCATCCATTTCCCCCTTTCCGGCCTGTGTCTGGGCGTGTTGTCGCGCCTATCCACCGGCCACCGGACGATTATTGCCG